>NZ_CP066341.1:0-3301309 GCF_016267665.1 Curtobacterium sp. YC1
ATGACGATGCCGGCCGACCCCGTCGAGGACCTCTGGTCATCCGTACTCGGACTCCTCGCCGAGGACCCCCGCATCACCCCGCAGCTCCACGGGTTCCTCAACCTCGTCGAGCCGAAGGGCGTGCTGGCCGGCACCCTGTACCTCGAGGTGCCGAACGACCTGACCCGGGGGATGCTCGAACAGCGCATCCGCATCCCGATCACCGAGGCCGTCGGACGCATCGGCGACGACTCGGTCGCGAACTTCGCCATCACGGTGAACCCGGACATGGCGTCCGAGCCGCGCGTCGACCCGAACGTGCCCGAGTACGCCGAGCCCGTGCAGGAAGCCGTCGAGCAGAGTGCGGCCCCGCGCCAGTACATCGAGGCGCCGTTCGTCCCGAGCCAGATCGACTCCCCGGGCACCGGCGGTCGCCCGGAGTCGCGGCTGAACCCGAAGTACAACTTCGACAACTTCGTCATCGGCTCGTCGAACCGGTTCGCCCACGCCGCGGCGGTCGCCGTGGCCGAGGCGCCCGCCAAGGCCTACAACCCGCTGTTCATCTACGGCGACTCCGGGTTGGGCAAGACCCACCTGCTCCACGCCATCGGGCACTACGCCGAGAGCCTCTACCCGGGGATCCGCGTCCGGTACGTGTCGAGCGAGGAGTTCACCAACGACTTCATCAACTCGATCGCGAACAACCGGTCGAACCAGTTCCAGCAGCGCTACCGCGACATCGACATCCTGCTCATCGACGACATCCAGTTCCTCCAGGGCAAGGACTCGACGCAGGAGGCCTTCTTCCACACGTTCAACACGTTGCACGACCACAACAAGCAGGTCGTCATCACGTCGGACGTGGCACCGAAGCACCTGACCGGCTTCGAGGACCGCATGCGCTCCCGCTTCGAGTGGGGCCTGATCACCGACGTGCAGGCGCCCGAGCTCGAGACCCGAATCGCGATCCTGCGCAAGAAGGCGCAGTCCGACCACCTGCAGGTGCCCGACGACATCCTCGAGTTCATGGCGTCGAAGGTGTCCAGCAACATCCGCGAACTCGAGGGGACGCTCATCCGCGTGACCGCGTTCGCGAGCCTCAACCGCACCGCCGTCGACATGGCACTCGTGCAGACCGTCCTCAAGGACCTGATCACCCTCGACGAGGACAACGTGGTCGCGCCGACGGACATCATCAACCACACCGCGGAGTACTTCAAGCTCTCCGTCGACGACCTGTACGGGTCCTCCCGCTCGCAGGCCATCGCCACCGCACGACAGATCGCGATGTACCTCTGCCGGGAGCTGACGAGCCTGTCCCTGCCCAAGATCGGGCAGCTGTTCGGCAACCGCGACCACACCACCGTGATGTACGCGAACAAGAAGATCACCGAGCTGATGAAGGAGCGGCGGTCGATCTACAACCAGGTCACCGAGCTCACCAGCCGCATCAAGCAGGACCGCCGCTACCGCTGAGATCGGCACCCATCCGGCCGTGTCCACCATCTGAGACGGTTCCATGGGCCGGAGTTCTCACAGTGTGGAAAGCCTGTGGATAACTGTGGAGGACACGCCGCCCGGTTGTTCACAGCTGAGGGGGCACCTGTGGAATCTGGGGATGGAAGTGGATAGATGAGATTCATTCATCCCGTTGGTGCTCACAGCCCGTCAACAAGTCACAACCGTGTAGTTCCCTACGGCGGAGCGGGATGCACAGGGTTATCCACAGTGTGCACAGGCGTTAACACCATTACTCCTGGTTAACGATCCATCTCCGCGGGACAACCTTGTGGACGGCGGGATGACAAGAAATCCGGCCCTCGTCCGCCTGTGCCAGAATGGGGCGGCCGGACAGTCCAAGCCGATCGACAGGGGTTCCAGCTGTGAAGTTCGAGGTCAACCGGGACGTCTTCTCCGAAGCCGTCTCCTTCGCGGTGAAGCTCCTCCCACAGCGCACGACCCTCCCGATCCTGTCGGGCGTCCTCATCCACGCCGACGGCGATCGCCTGACGTTGTCGTCGTTCGACTACGAGGTCTCGGCGCAGACGTCCATCTCGGCGCAGATCGACGACCCGGGCACGGTCCTGGTCTCGGGCCGCCTGTTGAACGACATCGCGAGCCGGCTGCCGAACGCCCCCGTCACGTTCACCACCGAGGACGCCAAGATCTCGGTGACCTGCGGATCGGCGCACTTCACGCTGCTGTCCATGCCGGTCGAGGAGTACCCGACGCTGCCGGAGATCGGACCGCAGACCGGTGTCATCCCCGGCGACGCCTTCTCCCAAGCCGTCTCGCAGGTGGCCGTCGCCGCCAGTCGCGACGACGTCACCCCGGTCATCACGGGTGTGCAGCTCGAGGTCGGCGACAACGACCTGTCGCTGATCGCCACGGACCGCTACCGCGTCGCCGTCCGCACCATCGCGTGGGACTCCGGCCGCGTCGGCTCGGACCCGCTGCACGCGCTCGTGCCGGCACGCACCCTGCAGGAGGTCGGCCGGACCTTCGGTTCGGCGTCGACCGTCTCGGTGTCGATCAGCGGGAGCTCGGACCGCGAGCTCATCGCGTTCCACGCCGACGACAAGACCGTCACCTCGCTGCTCATCAAGGGCAACTACCCGCCGGTCCGCCGGCTCTTCCCCGAGACCGTCAACGACCACGCGGTGATCAACACCGCGGAGCTCGTCGAAGCGGTCCGACGGGTCTCCCTCGTCCTGGAGCGCGAAGCGGCGCTCCGGTTCTCCTTCACGGTCGACGGGCTCACGCTCGAGGCGATCGGATCCGAACAAGCGCAGGCGTCAGAGTCGATCAGTGCGTTGTTGACCGGCGAGGAAACGGTGGTCTCGTTGAAGCCCGCCTTCCTCCTGGACGGACTGAACGCGGTGCACTCCGAGTTCGTCCGCATCTCCTTCACCAAGACGGAGAACCCCAACAAGCCGGGCCCGGTGCTGATCACCGGCCAGACTTCGCAAGAGGCCGCAGCGACCGACGGTTACCGGTACCTGCTGCAGCCCAACCTGCTGCTGCGATAGGCGCAACAGGCAACCTGCGCTGGCGCACACCACCGGCAGCATCAGCGCGACGACGAACAGAAGAGGAAATCATGCACATCGGTCTTGTCGGCCTCGGTCGCATGGGCAACAACATGCGTGCCCGTCTCCGCAACGCAGGGATCGAGGTCACCGGTTACGACGCGAACCCCGCCGTCTCCGACGTCGCCGACCTCGGCGCCCTGGCAGCAGCCCTGCCCGAGGGCAAGCGTCTCGTCTGGGTGATGGTGCCGCACGGCAAGATCACCGACGACGTCATCACCGACCTGGCCGGCGTGCTGGGCGAGGGTGACCTGGTCATCGACGGCGGCAACTCGAAGTGGCTCGACGACACGAAGCACGCGGAGCAGCTCGGTGCCCGTGGCATCCGCTACATGGACGCCGGCGTCTCGGGCGGTGTCTGGGGCAAGGACAACGGCTACGGCCTGATGGTCGGTGGCGACGCGGCGGACGTCGAGTTCGCCATGCCCGTCTTCGACGCGCTGCGTCCCGAGGGCCCCCGCGAGGAGGGCTTCTCGCACGCCGGCCCGATCGGCGCCGGCCACTACGCCAAGATGGTCCACAACGGCATCGAGTACGCCATCATGCAGGCGTACGGCGAGGGCTACGAGCTCCTCGAGGCCAAGGACATCATCACCGACGTCCCCGCCGTCTTCGCCGGTTGGCAGCGCGGCACCGTCGTGCGCTCCTGGCTGCTCGACCTGATGGTGCTCGCGCTGAACGAGGACCCGAAGCTCGCCGCCATCGAGGGCTACGTCGAGGACTCCGGCGAGGGTCGCTGGACCGTCGAGGAGGCGATCGAGCACGCCGTGCCGATGCCGACGATCTCGGCGTCGATCTTCGCGCGCTTCGTCTCGCGGCAGGGCAGCGCCTCGCCGACGATGAAGGCCGTCGCGGCGCTCCGCAACCAGTTCGGCGGCCACGCCGTCAAGAAGTCCTAGGACCACCCGGGGAGACCCGGACTCGGCCCGCGTGCACGTCGACCACCTCCAACTGACCGACTTCCGGAACTACCGGGAGGCGGACGTCGACCTCGCACGCGGGCCGAACCTGTTCGTCGGCCGCAACGGCCAGGGCAAGACGAACCTGGTCGAGGCGATCGGGTACCTCTCGACCCTCGGCTCGCACCGCGTGCCCACCGACGCAGCCCTCGTCCGCCAGGGCTGCGACGCGGCGATCGTCCGTGCCCGGCTGGCGCACGAGGACCGCAGCATCCTGGCCGAGGTGCAGATCAACCGCACCGGGGCCAACCGCGCACAGGTCAACCGGTCCGGGATCAAGCCCCGCGAGCTCCCGCGGTACTGCACGAGCGTGCTGTTCGCCCCGGAGGACCTGGCACTCGTGCGCGGCGAACCCGCCGGGCGGCGCCGGATGCTCGACGAGCTGCTCGGCCAGATCGCCCCGCGGATGCAGGGCGTCCTCGCCGACTACGACCGCACCCTGCGGCAGCGGAACACCCTGCTCAAGTCCGCCCGTGCGACCGGCGCCAAGGCGAACGCCCTGTCGACGCTCGACGTCTGGGACGACCGGCTCGTCGGACTCGGCGCCGAGATCGTGGCGGCACGCGACCACCTGACCCGTCGGCTCGCTCCGTTCGTCGCGGAGGCCTACGCCACCGTCGCCGGCGAGCAGCACGACGCCTCGATCACCGGCGTGCTGTCGATCCGCGGTGGTGACCCGGAGTCCGCGGCGGCCACCGACCCCGTGCTCGGGACCCCCGACGAGCCGGTCACGGTCGCGTCGGCGGCCGAGGCGTTCGCGGCCGCCCTCGAGCGTCGCCGACGCGACGAACTCGACCGCGGACTCACCCTCGTGGGGCCGCACCGGGACGACGTGCTCTTCCAGCTCAACGGGTTACCTGCCCGCGGGTACGCAAGCCACGGGGAGTCCTGGTCGTTCGCGCTGGCGATCCAGCTCGCGAGCGCGTCGATCCTGCGTGCCGAGTCGAGCCTGGGCGACCCGATCATCATCCTCGACGACGTGTTCGCCGAGCTCGACGAGTCCCGGCGCGAACGGCTGGCGAACGCGGTGGCGGACTACGAGCAGGTCCTCATCACCGCGGCCGTGCACGGTGACGTGCCGGACCGGCTCGCGGCGCACACGGTGCGGATCGAGGCGGGCACCATCGTGACGGACGAGGCGGAGGCGAGCAGCGCCTCCCGTCCGACGCCTGACGGGGAAGCGCCCTGATGCCCCGCCCCCGGAAGCCCACCGAGCCGTCGCAGGTGTACCGCCACCTCCGGGCGGTGTTCGGCGACCCGTCGAAGCGCGGCGTCGACGCGCGCCGTCGCCGCTCGCGCGAGTTCGACGCCGACACCGTGCCGTACGGTCGCGGCCGTGAGCCGAGGGGGCTCGCCGACATCGTCGGTTCGCTCGCCCAGGAGCTCGGGTGGATCGAGCCCCTCGCCCGCTCCGAGCTCTTCGTCGACTGGCCGAGCGTGGTCGGTGAGGAGCTCGCCAAGCACTCCCGGCCGGTCACGATCGACGACGGCGCCCTGGTCATCCGGTGTGACTCGACGGCCTGGGCGACCCAGCTCCGGCTCATGCGCGCGAGCGTCACGACGACCATCGCGGAGCGGCACCCGGAAGCAGGGGTCGAGTCGATCCGGGTTTCGGGCCCGGACGCCCCCACGTGGAAACGCGGTCCCAGGACGGTCCAGGGGCGCGGTCCCCGCGACACCTACGGTTGAGCCGACGAATTCATCCTGCAGTGCCAGAAAAGCCCGTCTGCAGGCCGGATGAGCCCTCGATCGAGGGGGCTCTGCGGTAGACTGGGGAGTGCAGTGCGCGGGTGTTCCGCGCGCAGGCAGGAGCACTCTCGACATGGCATCAGCATCTGACGACGACCGACAGACCCCGCTGAACGAAGAGGCCCCACAGCCGGCGGCCCCGACGAGCGAACCGTCCTACGGCGCCGACCAGATCCAGGTGCTCGAGGGGCTCGAAGCCGTCCGCAAGCGCCCCGGCATGTACATCGGTTCGACCGGCCCGCGCGGCCTCCACCACCTGGTGCAGGAGATCGTCGACAACTCCGTCGACGAGGCCCTCGCCGGGTACTGCGACACCATCGACGTCACCATCCGCGAGGACGGCGGTGTCCGCGTGGTCGACAACGGTCGTGGCATCCCGGTCGACACGCACGCGGCCGAGGGCGTCTCGACGCTGCAGGTCGTGCTCACCGTGCTGCACGCCGGCGGCAAGTTCGGCGGCGGCGGGTACGCGGTGTCCGGCGGTCTGCACGGCGTCGGCTCGTCGGTCGTGAACGCCCTGAGCTCGGAGCTCGACGTCGAGGTGCGCCGACAGGGCCACGTCTGGCGCCAGAGCTACACCGACGGTGTGCCCGTCGCGCCCGTCTCGAAGGACGAGCCCGCCGACGAGACCGGCACCACGATCACGTTCTGGCCGAACGCCGACATCTTCGAGACCGTCGTCTTCGACTACGAGACCCTGCGCACGCGGTTCCAGCAGATGGCATTCCTCAACAAGGGCCTGCGCATCAACCTGCGTGACGAGCGCACCCCGGAAGAAGGGGAAGAAGCGCGCAACGACTCCTTCATGTACGAGCGCGGTCTCGCCGACTACGTCGAGTTCATCAACGCGCAGAAGAAGGCCGACCTGGTCCACCCGGACGTCATCGGCTTCGAGGCCGAGGACCCGGATCGCAAGATCGCGCTCGAGGTCGCGATGCAGTGGAACACCTCGTACCAGGAGAGCGTCCACACCTTCGCGAACACGATCAACACGCACGAGGGCGGCACCCACGAAGAGGGGTTCCGCGCCGCGCTCACGACCCTCGTCAATCGCTACGCGCGCGAGGCGAAGATCATCAAGGAGAAGGACGACAACCTGACGGGTGACGACATCCGTGAAGGGCTGACCGCCGTCATCTCCGTCAAGCTCGGCGAGCCGCAGTTCGAGGGCCAGACGAAGACCAAGCTCGGCAACACCGAGGCGAAGTCGTTCGTGCAGCGCGTGGTCGGCACCGAGCTGACCCACTGGTTCGAGAGCAACCCGACGCAGGCGCGCGACGTCGTGCGCAAGGCGATCCAGGCGTCGCAGGCACGGCTCGCCGCCCGCAAGGCGCGCGAGACCACCCGCCGCAAGGGGCTGCTCGAGTCAGGCGGCATGCCCGGCAAGCTCAAGGACTGCCAGTCGAAGGACCCGACCCTGTCGGAGATCTTCATGGTCGAGGGTGACTCCGCCGGCGGTTCCGCCGTGCAGGGCCGCAACCCGATGACGCAGGCGATCCTGCCCCTGCGCGGCAAGATCCTGAACGTCGAGAAGGCCCGGCTCGACCGCGCCCTGGCGAACCAGGAGATCCAGTCGATGATCACGGCGTTCGGCGCCGGCATCGGCGAGGACTTCGACCCGGACAAGGCCCGGTACCACAAGATCGTGCTGATGGCCGATGCCGACGTCGACGGCCAGCACATCACCACGCTGCTGCTCACGCTGCTGTTCCGCTACATGCGTCCGCTCATCGAGCGCGGGTACGTCTACCTGGCACAGCCGCCGCTGTACCGCCTGAAGTGGTCGAACGCGGCGCACGAGTACGTCTTCAGCGACCGGGAGCGCGACGCCCTGATGCAGTCGGGCATCGCGGCCGGCAAGCGGATCCCGAAGGACAACGGCATCCAGCGCTACAAGGGTCTGGGCGAGATGGACTACAAGGAGCTCTGGGACACCACGATGAACCCGGACACCCGCACGCTCCTGCAGGTCACGCTCGAGGACGCCGCCGCGGTGGACAGCGTCTTCTCGACGCTGATGGGCGAGGACGTCGACGCCCGTCGCCAGTTCATCCAGCAGAACGCCAAGGACGTCCGCTTCCTCGACATCTAGGCCTGGAGGCGCGGTGTGAGCCGCGTCGACCAGTCCTGACCACCTGTGGTCGCGCCCGGCGCGACCAACGGAACCACAGCCTCCAGGCTGTCCAGAAAGGGAACGAAGCCACATGGCTGACGACAACGAGAACGGCGCCGACGAGCAGCCCGAGATCGTCCACGGCGACAGCGGGGACATCGTCGTCTCCGGCGACCGCATCTCGCAGGTCGACCTGCAGCTCGAGATGCAGCGGTCGTACCTCGACTACGCGATGTCGGTCATCGTCGGTCGTGCGCTGCCCGAGGTCCGCGACGGTCTCAAGCCGGTGCACCGCCGTGTGATCTACGCCATGTTCGACGGCGGCTACCGCCCGGACCGCGCGTTCTCCAAGTGCTCCCGAGTCGTCGGTGACGTCATGGGCCAGTTCCACCCGCACGGTGACTCCGCGATCTACGACGCCCTGGTCCGCCTGGTGCAGCCGTGGTCGCTCCGGTACCCGCTCGCGCTCGGCCAGGGCAACTTCGGCTCGCCGGGCAACGACGGCGCCGCCGCCCCGCGGTACACCGAGACGAAGATGGCGCCGCTCGCGCTCGAGATGGTCCGCGACATCGACGAGGACACCGTCGACTTCCAGGACAACTACGACGGCCGCACCCAGGAGCCCGCCATCCTGCCGGCGCGGTTCCCGAACCTGCTCGTCAACGGCTCGGTCGGCATCGCGGTCGGCATGGCGACGAACATCCCGCCGCACAACCTGCGCGAGGTCGCCGAGGGCGCGAAGTGGGCGCTCGAGAACCCGGACGCCACGCAGGAAGAACTCCTCACCGCGCTCATGCAGCGCATCAAGGGCCCGGACTTCCCGACCGGCGCCCAGGTGCTCGGCACGAAGGGCATCCAGGACGCCTACCGCACCGGCCGTGGCTCGATCACGATGCGCGCGGTCGTCAACGTCGAGGAGATCCAGGGCCGCACCTGCCTGGTCGTCACCGAGCTCCCGTACCAGGTGAACCCGGACAACCTGGCGATCAAGATCGCCGAGCTCGTGAAGGACGGCAAGCTCGCCGGCGTCGCGGACATCCGCGACGAGACCTCCGGCCGCACGGGTCAGCGCCTGGTCATCGTGCTCAAGCGCGACGCCGTCGCCAAGGTCGTGCTGAACAACCTGTACAAGCACACGCAGCTGCAGGAGAACTTCGGCGCGAACATGCTCGCGATCGTCGACGGAGTGCCGCGCACGCTGCCCCTGGACGGCTTCATCTCGGCGTGGGTCGCGCACCAGATCGACGTCATCGTCCGGCGCACCCAGTTCCGCCTGCGCGAGGCCGAGAAGCGCGCCCACATCCTGCGCGGCTACCTGGCGGCGCTCGACGCCCTCGACGAGGTCATCGCGCTCATCCGTCGCTCGCCCGACGTGGAAGAGGCCCGGACCGGTCTGATGGACCTGCTGTCCGTCGACGAGATCCAGGCGCGCGCGATCCTCGAGCTGCAGCTCCGTCGTCTGGCCGCCCTCGAGCGTCAGAAGATCCACGACGAGGCCGAGGAGCTCGAGCGGAAGATCGCCGACTTCCAGGACATCCTGGGTTCGGAGAGCCGCCAGCGCTCGATCATCCGCGACGAGCTCACCGAGATCGTCGACCGCTTCGGCGACGACCGCCGCACCGAGATCATGCTCGGCTACGACGGCGACATGTCGATGGAAGACCTGATCCCCGAAGAGGAGATGGTCGTCACCATCACCCGCGGTGGCTACGTCAAGCGCACGCGCAGCGACCAGTACCGGTCGCAGCACCGCGGCGGCCGCGGTGTGCGTGGCGCCCAGCTGCGTGCCGACGACATCGTCGAGCACTTCTTCGTCACGACGACCCACCACTGGCTCCTGTTCCTGACCGACCAGGGCCGGGTGTACCGCGCCAAGGCGTACGAGCTGCAGGAGGCCGGCCGCGATGCCAAGGGCCAGCACGTCGCCAACCTGCTCGCGATGCAGCCCGACGAGCAGATCCAGCAGGTGCTGGACATCCGTGACTACGAGGTCGCGCAGTACCTGGTGCTGGCGACCGAGCACGGTCTGGTCAAGAAGACGGCGCTGACCGAGTACGACACGAACCGGACCGGCGGCATCATCGCGATCAACCTGCGCGACGGCGACAAGCTCCGCCAGGCGCTGCTGGTCGACGAGCACGACGACCTGCTGCTCGTCTCGCGCCAGGGCATGTCGCTCCGCTTCACCGCGACGAACGACACCCTGCGTCCGATGGGTCGATCGACCTCGGGTGTGAAGGGCATGTCCTTCCGCCAGGGCGACTCGTTGCTCGCCGCACGCGTGGTGTCGAACGGCGGCTTCGTCTGGGTCATGACCGAGGGCGGCTACGCCAAGCGCACGTCGGTCGACCAGTACCGGGTGCAGGGCCGTGGCGGCCTGGGCATCAAGGTGGCCAAGTTGGCGGTCGACCGCGGCGACTTGGTCGGTGCGCTCATCGTCGGTGAGGACGACGAGGTGCTCGTCGTGCTGCAATCGGGCAAGGTGGTAAGGTCTGCCGTGGCCGAGGTGCCCGCCAAGGGCCGTGACACGATGGGGGTCGTCTTCGCGAGGTTCGCGGAGAACGACCGGATCATCGCGGTGGCCCGGAACACAGAGCGGAACCTGGTCGACCAGGACGACGCCGAGATCGAGCCCGCGGGCCCGGTGGAGACGGTCAGCCCTGCCGAAGCGGCCCCGGACTCCACTGATCCCATCGAAACCGAGCCCGTCGCAGACGAGGCCGGAGAGGACCAGTCAACCAATGAGTAGTGTCGCCGAGAAGCTCCAGAAGAAGGCGAAGCGACCCGTCGGCACCCGCCAGGTGCGGTTGCGACTGGTCTACCTCGACTTCTGGTCGATGGTGAAGCTGAGCTTCCTCATCGCCCTGGCCGGCAGCATCGTGATCGTGGTCGCCACGGCACTGGTGTGGGTCATCCTGAACCAGACGGGGGTGTTCACCCAGGTCGACGCCCTGCTCAAGGACGTGACCGGTCAGAACAGTTACTCGATCATGGACCAGTTCTCGCTGGGCCAGGTGCTCGGGTTCTCCATCGTCGTGGGCATCCTCAACGTGGTCGTCGGCACCGTGCTCGGCGCGATCGTGAGCGTCCTCTACAACCTCAGTGTGCGGATCACGGGCGGCCTGCTCGTGGGCTTCACGAACAACTGACACACCCGGGCCGGGTGGGCCGATCCGTTCGATTTCGTTCTGCGAGATCCGTGCGGTAGGCTTTCATCCGGTCTGAGGGGCTATAGCTCAGGCGGTTAGAGCGCTTCGCTGATAACGAAGAGGTCCAAGGTTCAAGTCCTTGTAGCCCCACCACTTCCCAACGGGACCAGTACGCTGGTCCTCTCGGGGCCTTAGCTCAGTTGGTAGAGCGCCTGCTTTGCAAGCAGGATGTCGGGAGTTCGATTCTCCCAGGCTCCACTCCACTCGGGTCGACTTTGCTCGGCTCGTTCCTCGCCTCACCGATTCGTTCCGTCGTGCTTGTCTGCGCCTTCGGCGCGCCGCTCCGCGATGGGCGGCTCCGCCACTCGCCCTCAGCTGTCTTCTCCTCGAGTGGTCACGACATGCCGTGTGCGTGGTGCCGGGCCGGCATCAACCGTCGTGTGTGCACTGTCTGGGCGACAGGTTGCGACCTCTCGCCGGCCTCCCCGGGGCGCGGTGCGCAACCGCGTGGCGGACGGGAGGCGCGGTGGCGGGCCGGCGTGCGCCTCCAGGCAGGTGGGTGGGTGCGTTCGGAGCACGCGGCGGTCTCGCGCACGGCACGGTCCGGGAACGACGAAGGGCCCCGGCGACAGCCGGGGCCCTTCGTACGAACCGGGAGGTCAGGCGGCGGGCTTCTCCGCCGTGTCAGCGTCATCGGCGACCCACAGGTCGTCGTCGGCGCGGAGCGTCTGGTACGCGGCGTAGGCAGCACCCGCGACGGCGACGACGCCGACGATGATGAGGGCGACTCCGCCGAAGCCGAGGCCCTTCTTCTGCTGCGACGGCACGTACTTCGCCGCCGCCTTCTTCGCGACCTTGCTCTTCTTCTTCGCGTTCTTCACGATCTTCTTGACCCGGGGGTCCTTCGCCAGGTCGCCCACGCTCAGCACGGAACCAGCGGTCGAGACGAGTCCGGGGACCACCTCGGACTGGAAGCGGTGCGAAGCGCCCTGAGCGGCAGAGGTGGCGGCGTGCACACCCGTGGCGATCGCGGGACGGATCCCGTTGTCGATCGCGTTCTGCACCCGGGGTGCGATGTCCTTGCGAGCTGCGTCGGCGGCGTTCGACCGGGCCTCGGCCAGGATCGCGTTCGCGTGCTCGAGGACCTTGCGCTGCTCGCCGAGGAGCGAGGCGGTCTGGCCCTTGAGCTTCTTGATCTGCTTCCGACGCTTTCGCGGGATCTCGATCGTCGTCATCTGGTACCTCCATCGGATCGGCGTTCCCCCATCCTGCCACCACAGTGCCTGACAGGTCACGGAACCGCTGCTGTGTGATCCGTGCACGGTCAGGAGTACATGCGAGAATCGGAACATGTCTCTGCACACTGCCGTCGCAACGATCCACACCAACAAGGGCGACATCCGCGTCAACCTGTTCGGCAACCACGCGCCGAAGACCGTCAAGAACTTCGTCGACCTCGCCACCGGGCAGCAGGAATGGACCCACCCCGGCACCGGCAAGGTCTCGACCGACAAGCTGTACGACGGCGTGATCTTCCACCGCATCATCAAGGACTTCATGATCCAGGGCGGCGACCCGCTCGGCCAGGGCATCGGTGGCCCGGGCTACCGCTTCGACGACGAGATCTCGCCGGAGCTCACCTTCCAGAACCCCTACATCTTCGCGATGGCCAACGCCGGCATCCAGGGCGGCAAGGGCACCAACGGCTCGCAGTTCTTCATCACCACCGTGGCAACGCCGTGGCTGCAGGGCAAGCACACCATCTTCGGTGAGGTCGCGGACGACGAGTCGCGCGCCGTTGTCGACGCGATCGAGGGTGTCGCCACGGACGGCCGTGACAAGCCCCTCGAGGACGTCGTCATCCAGAGCATCGACGTCGAAGGCGTCTGACCCGCACGTGACCGACCAGGCGTACAACCCGAACAACTCCTGCTACCGGCATCCGGACCGGCAGAGCTTCGTGCTCTGCCAGCGCTGTGGGCGGACGATCTGCCCGGAGTGCCAGACGCCGGCGGCGGTCGGGGTGCACTGCCCGGAGTGCGTGCGTGAACAGCGCGCCCAGTTCGCAGCGAACCGCCGAGCGTCCGGAGCCCCGAACGGGTTCACGGTCGCTCGGCGGCGCTTCGCGATGCTCGACCAGAAGGCGACGGTCGTCATCGTGGCGATCACGGTGGCCGTCTGGCTGCTCGACCAGGTGAGCGGCAGGTTGTTCTCGAGCCTGCTCGCCTTCAACTCGCTGCTGCTGCCCACGCAGCCGTGGCGCGCGGTCACCGTACTGTTCGTGCACTCGAGCTTCCTGCACCTCCTGTTCAACATGTGGGCGCTGTGGATATTCGGGCGGATGCTCGAGAACATGCTCGGGGCCTGGCGGTTCCTGGCGCTCTACTTCGTGACCGGGATCTTCGGGAGCATGCTCGTCACGTTCCTCGCCCCGGGCACGTCGGTGGTCGGTGCGTCCGGGGCCATCTTCGGGCTGTTCGCGGCGTTCTTCGTCCTGCAGCGCAGTCTGGGGCAGAACGCGGTGCAGCTCCTCGTGATCATCGGCCTGAACCTGGTGATCGGCTTCCTGCCCGGGACGAACATCTCGTGGCAGGCGCACATCGGTGGGCTCATCGGCGGGTTCCTGATGGGCTTCGTGTTCGCGCAGACCCGCAACATCCGGCAGCGCCCGCTGCAGATCACGTTGATCGCGGCGACCGCCATCGTCGGCCTGGGGCTCACAGCCGTGGGGTACGCCTCGACGATCGGCTGAGCGCGCCTGGTTCCGTCCCCGAACGCCCCGTCGCTCCTGCGGCGGGGTTTCGTCGTTCTCCCGCACCAGCGGACGCCCATCCACACGTTTCCACAGCACCGGCGCGAGTTTTCCACAGCTGTGGAAACAGCGGTGAGTTACACGGGTGTGATTATCCCCACTGTGGACTGACATGTGGATAACTCGGGGCGCGAGGTGTGGATGACGCTGTGGAACATGTGGAGAAGTGTGGAGAACGAGCGGATCCTCCACGATCCAGCCTCGGGTCGGCAGTCACGCTGTGGAGAACGAGGACGGGAACGACGACGCCCGCCGCACCTCACGGTGCGACGGGCGTTCGACGTGTCTGGGCCGGGATCCCGGGTCAGCGCCACCGGGTGGTCATCAGGAAGCCGATGAACATGATGCCGAAGCCGATCGCGATGTTCCACGAGCCGAGGGTCGGCACGGGCAGCGTCGCGTTCGAGATGTAGAAGACGATGATCCACGCCAGACCGAGCAGCATGAAGCCGAACATGACCGGCTTGAACCACACCGCGTTCGGGGCGTCCCCGGCGGTGTCCACCGAGTCGGCTCGGGTCGTCCGGGCGGGCTTGGTGCGGTCCTTGTCCTTGGCCATGGCCGGTATCCTACCGTGACCGAGTGTGTGGAGCGGCCTGCAGACCGCCGCACACATCCCCCACGAGTACGGTGGACCGCCATGACCAGGATCCTCGTCGTCGACAACTACGACAGCTTCGTCTACACGCTGAACGGGTACGTGCAGCAGCTCGGAGCCGAGACCGACGTCGTGCGGAACGACGCCTTCCCGGAGTCCGAGATCGCAGACCGCATCGCCGAGTACGACGGCGTCCTGCTCTCGCCCGGGCCGGGGACGCCCGCCGCCGCCGGGGTCTCGATCCCCACGGTGCACGCAGCCATCGACGCCGAGGTGCCGCTGCTCGGCGTCTGCCTCGGACACCAGGCCATCGCCGAGGCGCTCGGAGCGACGGTGACGCACGCCGAAGAGCTCATGCACGGCAAGACGTCACAGGTCGACCACGACGACAGTCCGCTGTTCGCCGGTGTCCCGCACCCCTTCACCGCGACGCGCTACCACTCGCTGGCGATCGTCGACGGCACCGTGCCCGACGAACTCAGCGTCACGGCACGGACCGGCGGCGGCGTGATCATGGGTGTGCAGCACCGCGACCACCCGGTGTTCGGCGTGCAGTTCCACCCGGAGTCGGTGCTGACCGAGGGCGGGTACCGCATGGTCGGCAACTGGCTCGAGACCACGGGACTCGGCGGCGCCGCCGACCGGGCTGCCGGCCTCGGCCCGCTCATCGCCTCCCGCCGCGCCTGAGGGTCGCTCGGGCGGCAGACGCCGTCGTGTCACCGAGACGCCGCCGAACACGGCGGCGTCTCGTGCGTTCGGGGGCGTCCTGCGGAGACGCCGGCGTCGTGCTTCCCGGTCACTGACCAGCGGAGGACGTGAGCGGCGGTGCCTGCAGGCACCGCGCGGCAGCCGGACGACCCGGCGGCCTGAGTCACGGACTGGAGGCGCGTGCCGCCTCCGTCAGGACGGTCGCCTCATGGGACGGCCGGCTCAGCGACCGTCGTCGTCGCCCTGGTCTCCGCCGCGGTCGTCGTTGCCGCCGCCGCCCTTACCGGAGTTCGGTGACTTGGGCGGCTCGTTCGTGCCGGCGCAGTAGGTCAGGGTGACCGTACTGCCCTGGGCGACGTCGCCGGCGGGGGTGTCCTGCTGCTGCACGAGGTCGCCGGTGCAGGACTGCGTGGGCGCACCGTTCACGGTCAGGCCCAGCTGCTCGAGCGTGGCCTTGGCCGTGCCGAACGGCTGCTGCGTCACGTTGGTCAGCTGCACCTTGCCGTTCGACACCGTGAGGTCGATGACCAGGCCCTTCGAGTGCATCGAAGCGGCGGCGGGATCGGAGCTGATGACCGTGCCCTCGGGGACGTCCGCCGAGTAGTCGCTCGTGATCGCGCCGACGCGGAAGCCGGCTGCGTCGAGGGCCTGTTGCGCGGCGGACTGCGACTGTCCGCCCACGTCGGGCACCGCGACCCGCTCCGGACCGATCGACACGACGACGTCGACGTCCTGGTTGCGGCCGACGTTCACGCCGGAACCGGGGTCGGTGCGGATGACCGTGCCCTTGTCGACGTCGTCGGAGTTCTCCTCGACCCGGACGGCCCGCAGGTCCTTCTTCTCGAGCGCGCTGGCCGCGGCGTCGAAGGTGGCGCCGGTGACGTTCGGCACGCTGACCGACGATGTGACCGGCGGCTTGCCGGGGCCGAGGTTCGCGACGAAGAACACCACCGCGACGATGACGGCGACCGTGAGCAGGATGCCGACCCAGATCCAGGCCACCGGGGGCCGGTTCTGCGTGCGCTGCGGGCGGTGCTCGGCGGTGTCGTCGTCGAGCTCGCGGAACGCCGACGACGCGTTCGTCGTGGTGCGCGGGTCGACGCCGAACAGCACCGTGGAGGCGTCGTTCGCGGCGTTCTGCTGCAGCTTCTTGGTGGACGACGGCACGCGTCCCGCCGCGGCCTGCTGCAGGTCGGAGCGGAACTCGGCGGCGTTCTGGAACCGACGGGTGCGGTCCTTCACCAGGGCGTGCAGGGTGACGGCATCGAGCGCGGGAGAGACGTCGGGCGAGATCGTCGACGGTGCGACGGGCTGCTCGCTGACGTGCTGGTACGCGACCGCGACCGGGGTGTCACCGAGGAACGGTGCACGACCGGTGAGGAGCTCGAACAGGACGACACCGGTGGAGTAGATGTCGGTGCGGGCGTCGACGGTCTCGCCGCGGGCCTGCTCCGGCGAGAAGTACGACGCGGTCCCGAGGATCGACGTGGTCTGCGCGACGGTGGCCGACGTGTCGGTGATGGCCCGGGCGATGCCGAAGTCCATGACCTTGACCTGCCCGCTGTGCGTCACCATGACGTTCGCGGGCTTGATGTCGCGGTGCACGACGCCGGCACGGTGCGAGTACTCGAGCGCGGTGAGGATGCCCTCGGTGATGCGCACGGCCTCGTCCGGAGCGACGGCTCCTTCGGCGATGATGTCGGAGAGCGGACGGCCCTCGACGTACTCCATCACGATGAAGGGCACCTGCACCTCGGCGCCGGACTGCTCCCGCACCGTCTCTTCGCCGGCGTCGTAGACGCGGACCACGGTGGGGTGCGCCATGCGGGCGGCCGCCTGGGCCTCCTGCCGGAAGCGTGTGCGGAAGGCAGGATCGTTGGCGAGACTCGGCTTCAGGAGCTTCACCGCGACCTTGCGGCCGAGGCGGGTGTCGTTGCCGAGGTGCACGGTCGCCATGCCGCCCCGACCGATGACGTCACCGATCTCGTAGCGATTTGCGAGGAGGGTGATCCCCGCGGTCACACCTTCTGGCACGTACTCCTCCGTCTGTTCGTCCGGCTAGTGTACGGCAGCACCACCTGGCCGGACGCTGGTGACGGAGGGCTCGACCGAACCGTTACCGAACAGTGTCGACAGCCCCCGTCCGGGGGTCGGCACCGCTCAGTCCATCGGGCCGGCCTGGCTCGGGTTCGTGCCCTCGCTGGGGTCGATCCCCTCGCCCGGGTCCTCGGTCTCCGGGGCCGTCCAGGTCGCGGTCGCCGCGTCCGAGCCGGGCGACTTGGCGAGGTCGCTGCCGCTCGCCCCGCACGTCACGGAGTACTTGAAGGTGATCGGCTCGTCCACGGCGTCGGCCTGGATGTTGACCGCCGTCGACGAGATCGTGCCCGAGGTGGCACCGGACGAGTCCTTGCCGCCGGTCGCGATCCACGAGTAGGTCGAGACGCTGTAGCCCGTGGGGCAGGTGGCCTCGCCCCAGCTGAAGGTGACGGAGCCGGTGTCGGAGACGTCGCCGGCCTCGGGGGCGGCGGGCTTCGACACGGTCGGCGGCGTCGTCCACTGCCGGATGGTCACCGTGCTGCCCGGAGCCAGGCTGCCGGTCGGGTCGAGCGACTGCACCGTGTTCGGGTTGTTCGTGCCCGTCGCGGCGTCACCGTCGACGACGTTCACCACGAGCCCGAGCTGGCCGAGTTCCCCCTGCACCTCGGACGTCGGGCGGCCGAGGTAGTCGGACGAGTCGATCTCCACACGGGTGGGCGTGGGCGTCGCGCTCGGGGTGACCTCCGTCGGGGTCGGCCGGGGGGTCGAGCGCGTCGGGGTCGGGTCGGGGTCCGGCGAACCGCCGTTGAGCGCCAGGACGCCGACGACGGCCGCGATCGCGAGCAGGACGACGATGCCGACGACCCACCAGATCCAGGCGCGCTTCTTCTTCGGCTCCTCGGACTCGTCGGTGACGGGCGACCGCGGGGTGCCGGGTCCGCCGACCATCGCGCCGGCCTGGGTGCCGATGAGCGCGGTGGCGGCGTCGTTGCCCTGGCCCTGCGGCGGGTTGAACGCCACGGTGCCGTTCTGCCCGATCGCCGGCACCGCGACGGTGGCCGCCGCGACGTCGCCGCGGCGGAGCGCCTGTGCCGCACGGGCCAGGTTGGCCGCGGTGGCGGGGCGGTCGGCGGGCTTCTTCGCGATGCAGGAGAGCACGAGCGCGGCGACGGGCTCGGGGATGTCCCCCGGCAGCGCCGGCGGCTGCTCGTTGATGTGCGCCATCGCGATCGCGACCTGCGACTCGCCCGTGAAGGGACGGCGTCCGGCCAGGGCCTCGTACGCGACGATGCCGAGCGAGTAGATGTCGGTCGACGGCGATGCCGGGTGACCGCTGGCCTGCTCGGGCGACAGGTACTGCACGGTGCCCATGACCTGGCCGGTCGCGGTGAGCGGGACCTGGTCGGCGATGCGGGCGATGCCGAAGTCGGTGATCTTGACGCGGCCGTCGGGCGTGATGAGCAGGTTGCCGGGCTTGATGTCGCGGTGCACCAGGCCGACCGCGTGTGCGGCCTGCAGGGCGTTCGCGGTCTGCGCGACGATGTCGAGCACCTTGTCGACCGGGAGCGTGTGCTCGCGCTCGATCATGGTCGACAGGGCCTCGCCGGGGACGAGCTCCATCACGAGGTAGGCGCTGCCGTCCTCCTCGCCGTAGTCGAAGACGTTCGCGATGCCCTCGTGGTTGACGAGGGCGGCGTGACGGGCCTCGGCGCGGAAGCGCTCGAGGAACCCGGGGTCGCCGAGGTACTCGTCCTTGAGGATCTTGAGCGCGACGGTGCGGCCGATGACCAGGTCGGTCGCCTGCCACACCTCACCCATGCCGCCGATCGCGACCCGGGAGGAGAGCTGGTACCGCCCACCGAAGGTGAGTCCGCTGGTGGGTCTCATTTGTTCAGCACCGCCTCCATGACTTTCTTCGCGACCGGAGCCGCGACCGTGTTGCCGACCCCGGACTGCCCGAGTCCGCCGCCGTCGCCGACGACGACCGCCACGGCGACCTCCGGGTTCTTGGCGGGCGCGAACCCGGTGAACCAGAGTGTGTAGGGATCGCCCGTGCCGCCTTCGGCCGTGCCGGTCTTCCCGGCGACGTCGACACCGTCGATCTTCGCATTGGTGCCGGTCCCCGCGTTGACGACGCTCTGCATCGCTTCGGTGAGGTCGGCGGACTCCGAGGACGACAGCGGATCACTGTACTGCCTCGGTGCGAACGACTCGACGGTCTTCAGGTCGCTCGTGGTGATCGAGTCGACGAGCGACGGCTGCATGACCTTGCCGCCGTTCGCGATGCCGGACGCGACCATGGCCATCTGCAGCGGGGACACGCGGACGCTCGCCTGACCGAACGCGCTGAGCATGAGCTGCGCGGTGGAGTCGACGTCCGGGTACTGGCTGGCCGTCGCGGTCATCGGGACCTCGATCGCGTCGCCGAAGCCGTACTTGTCGGCCATGTCCTTGATCGCGTCGTAGCCGAGCTTCTGGCCGAGTTCGGCGAAGGGGATGTTGCACGAGTACTGGATGGCCGTGCGGAGCTTGACCTTGTCGCCGCCGCCGCACGTGCCGCCCTCGGCGTTGTTGATGTAGCTCTCGGTGCCCGGCAGCTGCAGCCGCGACGGGTTCGGGAACGTCGAGTCGAGGTTGTACTTGCCGTCCTCGAGCGCCGCGGACGCCACGATGAGCTTGAACACCGATCCCGGCGTGTACAGGTCACCGCCGATCGCGCGGTTCTGCAGCGGGGAGGGCGAGGCGCCGAGCAGTGCGTCGTACTGGCGCTTGACCTCGTCGGTGTCGTGCGAGGTGAGCGTGTTCGGGTCGTAGCTCGGCTTCGACACCATCGCGAGGATCTTGCCGGTCTTCGGCTGGATCGCGACGACGGAGCCACTGTTCGAGCCGAGCGCGTCGTACGCGGCCTGCTGCACGGTCGGGTCGATGGTCAGGTTGACGTTGTCGCCCTGCACGTCCTGCCCGGTGAGGATCGAGTTGAGGTTCTGGAAGAACGAGGCGTCGGAGTTGCCCGACAGCACGGTGTTCTCGGCGCTCTCGATGCCGGTGTTGCCCTGGCCGATCGTGAAGTACCCGGTGACCGCCGAGTAGAGCTCGCCGTTCGTGTACTTGCGCTGGTACTGGTACTGGTCGTCGACCGGGGTGGACTCGGCGATGGGGCTACCGTCGACCAGGATCGCGCCGCGCTTCGTCGAGTAACTGTCCAGGATGGTTCGCGAGTTGCGCGAGTCGGCACGGAGCGAGTCCGCCGAGAAGAACTGGATCGAGGTCGTCGACACGAAGAGCGCCACGAACATGAGCACGATGACGGTCGAGACACCGCGGAGCTGTCGGTTCATCGGCGTCGCTCCTTCTTGGTCCGCCCGCTCGCGGCGGGGATCGCGCCCTGCTGGACGCGCTGTTCGGCGGGGATGGAGTCGGTCAGGCGCAGCAGCATGGCGGCGATGATCCAGTTGGCGATCAGCGACGAGCCACCTGCGGCCATGAAGGGTGTGGTCAGGCCGGTCACCGGGATGATCCGGGTGATGCCGCCGACGACGACGAACAACTGCAGGGCGATGATGAAGCCGAAGCCCACGCCGAGCAGCTTGCCGAAGTCGTCCTGGGCCATGAAGGCCACGCGGAGCCCGCGCGAGGCGAACACGATGAACAGGGCGAGGATCGCGAAGACGCCGATCAGCCCGAGCTCCTCGCCGAGCGACGCGATGATGTAGTCGGCGTTGGCGACCGGCGTGATGTACGGTCGGCCCTGCCCGAGCCCGGTGCCGGTGATCCCGCCGTTCGCGAAGCCGAACAGCCCCTGCACGAGCTGGTAGCTGCCCTGCGTCTGGCGGTCGAAGATCTCCTGGTTGAACGGGTCGAGCCACTGCTCGAAGCGGCCGCGCACGTACTCCAGGATGCTCTGCGCGACGAGGGCGCCGCCGATGAACAGCGTCAGGCCGATCGCCACCCAGCTGAGTCGGGCGGTCGCGACGTAGATCATCACGAGGAACAGGCCGAAGTACAGCAGTGCGGTGCCGAGGTCGCGCTGGAACACGAGGACGGCCATCGCCGCGCCCCACATCACCAGGATCGGACCGAGGTCACGCGCACGCGGGAACGTCATCCCCAGGAACTTCTTGCCGACGATCGACAGCGAGTCGCGTGCGGTGACGAGGTACCCGGCGAAGAAGAGCGCCATCGTGATCTTGGCGAGCTCGCCCGGCTGGAACGAGAACGGACCGATGCGGATCCAGACTCGGGCCCCACCGACGTTGTTGCCGATGACGGGCAGCATCGGCAGGAGCAGCAGGACGATCGTCAGCGCCATGAAGATGTAGCGGTAGCGCTGCAGGAAGCGGTGGTTGCGCACCGCGACCAGGGTGATGATCGCGAGGACCATCGCGAGCATCGTCCAGACGATCTGCTTGACCCCGATGGCGTTCCAGCCGGTCAGGCCGTTGTGGACGTCGATGCGGTAGATCTCGGCGATGCCGATGCCGTTCAGGACGAGCGCGATCGGCAGGATGAACGGGTCGGCGTTCTTCGCCACGACCCGCAGCACCACGTGCATCACGAGCGCGAGCCCGAGGATGCCGCCGCCGACCCAGAGCACGGACTGGTCGAACAGCCGCCCCTTGGTGCCGAGCTGCACGAGCACCATCGCGCCGGCGCAGATGCCGCACGCGATGACGAGCAGGAAGAGCTCGAGGTTGCGGGCGCGCGCCGGCTCGCGGAGCTTGATCGTGATCGCCTGGGTGAACGACTGGGCCGTGGCGCTGCTCATCGCGCGCTCCGCGTCGGGGTCGGCGACGGTGACGAGGACCGGGTCGGCTCGGGCGTGGACGTCGGACCGGAGTCGCCGTCGCCGCCGGTGCCGGCCTGGTCCTGCCCGGTCTCGGCGGCCTTGCGCAGGCGGTCGACGATCTCGCGTGCGTCGGTCAGCGACTGCGCGTTGATCGTCGAGCGGACGTTCTCGCGGGTGTAGTCCGGCAGCGACGACACCGTGATGTCGGTGTCCTCGTACACGTCGGACAGCGCGATCGGCCCGATGGACTGCTGCACGCCCTTGTAGATCGCGACGGTGCCGCGGTCGGTGCCGACGTAGTAGTGGTCCTGCGTGATCCGCCAGCCGACGAACACGGCACCGACGAGCACGGCGACGGCGGCGACGAGCGCGACCGTCCAGGACACCCGGCGCCGGATGCGACGTCGGCGGTCCTCCGCGATGAGCTCGGCGAAGAACTGGTCGGACTCGGGCTCGAAGTGCGAGTCCTCCGGGGCCGAGGTGACCTTGAGCGGGTGCAGCAGGATCGTGGGCAGGCGGATCGGCTTGCGGCCGGTCGACGCCTCGAAGGTCAGGGGTGCTGCTGCCGACCCGACCGTGGTGGCCGCGTCGTCGTCGTCCTCGGGCTCGGTGTCGGTGACGTCCATGACGACGACCGTCACGTTGTCGGGGGCGCCGTGGTCGAGCGTCTCCTTCACCAGGCGCTGCGTGACCTGGTTGGCGTCCATCGTCGACGCCAGGGCGTGCCGGATGCGCTCCTCGGCCAGGTACGACGACAGCCCGTCGGAGCACAGCAGCCAGCGGTCGCCCGGCTGGATGTCCATGATCGCGGTGTCGACCTCGGGAGCGGCGTCGACGTCGCCGAGCACCCGCATGAGCACCGAGCGACGCGGGTGCACCGCGGCTTCCTCCGGCGTGATGCGGCCGCTGTCGACCAGGCGCTGCACGAACGTGTGGTCCGACGTGATCTGCTGCAGCTCACCGTCGCGGTGCCGGTAGATGCGCGAGTCGCCGATGTGCGCGATCGCGATCTGCTCGCCGACCCGGATCATCGCGGACACCGTGGTGCCCATCCCGGTGAGCTCCTGGTGCTCGAAGACCGTCTCGGTGATGAGCTGGTTGGCCGCGATGAGCGCCGACTGCAGGGCGAACTCGGCGTCGTGCGCCGAGGGGAACTCGCGGTCGACCTCGCGGATGCGACGGATCGCGATGGCCGAGGCGACGTCACCGCCGGCGTGCCCGCCCATGCCGTCCGCCACCGCGAACAGGTGTGCCCCGGCGTAGCCGGAGTCCTGGTTGTTCGCGCGGATGCGCCCCACGTGGGACACAGCGGCGCTCAGCGTGCGAGCGGTCATGCCGGGTTACCGCCGCAGCTCGAACGTCGTCGTCCCGATCGTGATCGGCGTGCCCTCTGCCACGAGGACGGGAGCGCTCACCTTCTGACCGTTGACGAAGGTGCCGTTCGTGGACTCGAGGTCGGTGAGGAGCCAGCCGTCGGCGCGCAGGTCGAGGCGGGCGTGGTTGGTCGAGGTGTAGTCGTCACGGATCACGACGTTCGACTCGCTCGAACGCCCGATCGTGATGGGGCCGCCGCCCAGCGGCATCTCCATGCCCTCGCGCGCGCCCTCGGTGATGACGAGGCGGGCCGCGACCGGCGAGGCGGACTGCTGCGTGCCTCCCGGCCGTTCGATGAGGTCGGTGAAGGCGCCGCTCGAGACGGGGCCGGGGGCCGCCGCCGCGGGGGCGGTGGGGGTGCTCGGCCCCGACGGGGCGGCCTTCGGATCGGTCGGGATCGTGCGCACGCGCTGACCGAACAGGTCACTGCGCAGGGCGAACACGATCACGAAGACGAACAGCCAGAGCACCGCGAGGAACGCGAAGCGCAGGACGAGCAGGGTCAGCCCTGTGGTCATCGAGCACCTCCGTCGTTCTCCGGGATCACCCGGAACACCATACGGGTACGACCGATCTCGATGGTGGAGTCCGGCTCCACGATCGCCTGCTGGAAGTGCTGCCCGTTCAGCTTGGAGCCGTTCGTCGAGCCCAGATCGGTGGCCTGCGCGTGCTTGCCGTCCCACAGCACCTCGACGTGCTTCCGGCTCGTCCCGGTGTCCGCGATGGTGATGTCGGCGTCGCTCCCGCGGCCGATCACCGTGCGTCCGCGCTGCAGACGGTGGCGCTGCGACCCGATGTCCAGGACCGCGATCCACGCGACGTCACGCTGCACGGTGGTGGAGTCGACCTGCAGGATGCCGGTGGACAGCGTGCCGTCCTGCTGCAGCCGGATGGTGACCGGACCGGAGAACGAGTAGTTCTGCGCCACGGCGTGTTGGTGCACCATCTGGGTCAGTTCGTCGATGAGCGGACGGCCGACGTCGTTCATGCGCGTGAAGTCCGGCGGCGCCAGGCGCACGGTGAACTCGTTCGGCACGAGGATGCGCTCGCGGGAGACCACGGCAGCCTTGGTGTCGAGCTCGCGCCGGAGGGTGCTCGAGATCTCGACGGGCTGCACCCCGGAGCGGAAGGTCTTGGCGAAGGCGCCGTTCACGGCGCGTTCCAACCCTCGCTCGAAGTTGTCCAGCAGGCCCATGCGTCTCCCGTGTCGTCGGTCGTCAACCACTGCATGGTAGTGGTTGGCGTTGGCACCCGTCTGTGCGTGGTAGTGTTTTCGGGCTGGCGCGAGTGGCGGAATTGGTAGACGCGCACGGTTCAGGTCCGTGTGCTGGAAACGGCGTGGGGGTTCAAGTCCCCCCTCGCGCACCAGGCGAAGAACAGGAAGGCCCCGGAGGAATCCGGGGCCTTTCCTGTTCCCGGGGCGCCGTCCGCCTGGTCGGCTGTCTGCGCCCGGCCGTCGGTCGCGCATCGGGCCCGGATCCGGCCTGGAGGCGCGGCTCGGCCCCGACACGCCGGTGCGGCAGAACCCGTGGACACGTTCTGCACCGTCGGACCGAGGTCGCTGGACGGGCGTCAGACCGTGCCGCGTACCGTCCGGGACATGACTGATTCGACGACACCGGACGGATCGAGCGATCCCACCGAGACCCAGCAGCAGTACACCGAGGACCTGCCCGACGGGTCGTCCACGGGCGATGCCACGGAGGACCCGCAGCAGGACAGCGACGTCGACTCGGGCGGCGAGCCCGCCGACCCGCAGTAGCGGCGACCACTGACCGACGGGAGGCGCGGTGCCGGCTGGCACCGCGCCTCCCGTCCGTCGTCCACCCGTCGTGCGGTGCCCGAGGATGGGAGCATGACGACGACCGCACCGCTCCGACCCGGTGAGGTCGCCCTGCTCGCTGCCACGGACGCCGAGCAGGTGGTCGGGGTCGCCACCGCCCGGTACGCCCCGGCGGTGGTCGCGGACACGAGCGGGTGGGCCGACGGCGACCGCCGTCGGATCGAGGACCTCGGGTTCCGCGCAGACGACCGCGGACCGGCGGTACGGACCTTGGACCTGACGCTCGCCGACGACGGGACCCCCACACGGATGCTCGACGCGCCGGCCATGGCGTCGCTGCACGGCCACCACGCGCGCTTCGCCGAGCACCGCGGTGAGGTCGTCCGCTACCAGCCCGACGTCTCGGTGTTCACCGCGATCCCGGAGCGGCCCACCGCGGCCGACTGGGAGGACGTCCGTGCTCTGCTCGGAACCGGTGCGGTGTTCGGGGTGAGTGGTGCAGCAGTGCTGCCGGACGGGTGGGCGCTCGTCGAGGGCGTGGCCGGCGTGCAGCTGACCGGTGAGGCGGTGACGGGTGAGCCCGACGCCGAGGCGGTCGTGCTGACGCCCGACGACGTACCGGAGATGACCGCGCTGGTGGAACGGACGAAGCCCGGGCCGTTCCTGCCGCGCACCATCGAGCTCGGCACCTACCTGGGCATCCGACGGGACGGCCGACTCGTCGCCATGGCGGGGGAGCGGTTGCACCCGCCGGGGTGGACCGAGATCAGCGCGGTGTGCACGGACGAGGGGTACCGCGGACAGGGGTTCGGTCGGCGGCTGGTCCTCGCCGTGGCGCACGGCATCCGGGAGCGTGGGGAGACGCCGCTCATGCACGCTGCGGCCGGGAACACCGGGGCGATCGGGCTGTACCGGCACCTGGGGTTCCGGTTGCGGGAGCGCGGGGCGCAGCGGTTCGTGCGGGTGCCGTGAAGTCGACGCCGGGGGTCAGCGCTGCGGCATCACTTCTTCGGCGGGTCGGTTCGGAGGCGCTTCGCCTCGGGCTCGTCGGAGTGCGAGGACGCCGCGTCGATGAAGCGGCCACCACCGACCTCGGCGGTCCGGCGGGTGAGCTCGTTGACCAGGTCCTCGTCCTCCGGCTCGAGGTCGTCGTCCGGCGCCGGCTCGACCATGACCTGCGAGGCCGGACCGAGGAGCAGCTCCGTCGCCACCCCGACGCCGTGCTCGTCCGACGTGGGGATCTCGACGATGTCCGTCGTCCCGTTCTCGCCGAGCGCCGCCGCGTACGCCAGCACCGCCTCGGCGATCGCGTCGCCGGTCATCACCTTGTTCTCGCCGTACACCACGAACTTCACCCCGACGAGTCAACGCCGTGGCGCTGATGGTCGGCCGAGGCCAGCCGGATCCCGCACCCGGGTCAGCGCTGTCGGTGGCTCGCGCGAGAATCGACCAGGCATGCCCGACGAGATCCCTCCCACCACACGCATCGAGCGTCGTGGGTTCGACGTCGACCAGGCCGTCGCGTTCTACGAGCAGGTCTACGCCAGCCACGACATCCACATCGGGGACGCTGCGACCGAGGGGTTCTCGTGGCGGTACCGGGCCGTCGGTGACGAGGACGTCGTCGTCGGCACCTCGATGGTCGCTGCGCGGCGGTGGGGCACGATCAACCCGGGCCGCGACTACATCCTTGCGTGGGCGTCCGGCGCCGGCATCACGCTCGACACCGGCACCCGGTCGCCCGTCCAGATGCTCCCCGGTGTGCCGACCATGTACCCATCCGGTCGCGCCTTCGCCTTCGACGCGCTCCCGACCACGCAGCACCTCATCCGGTTCGACGGACCGTTCCTGGAGGCGGTGGCCGCGGCCCGCACGCAGACCGTCCCCGCACCGCTCCGCTTCGAGGCCGTGTCCGACCCGGCGGCGGTGCAGCGCCTGCGGCTGGTGATCACCGACGCCGCTCCGCAGCTGCTCGACCCGGCCCTGCCCCGCGCCACCCGGGCGGCACGGAACACCGTCCTGGCCGAAGCCGTGGTCGACGCCTTCCGTGCTGAGCCCACGATCCAGCTGCCCCTGTCCGCCGGGCCCACCACCATGCGGTTCGCGCAGGAGTGGATGGTCGCCAACGCGCACCGGGCCATCACGATCACGGACGTGTGTGCCGCCGCCGGGGTCGCCGTGCGCTCCCTGCAGGCGTCGTTCCAGCGGCACGCGGGGCGCTCGCCGATGCACTTCCTCCGAGAGGTCCGGCTGCACCGGGTCCGTGCCGCCCTGAGCACCGCCGACCCCGACACGACGACCGTCAGCGAGATCGCACTGGCGTGGGGGTTCCAGCACCTGGGGCGGTTCGCGGGGTACTACGCGGAGACGTTCGGGGAGGCTCCGTCCACGACGTTGCGGCGGCTGTCGGGCGGCGACGCGTTCTGAGGGGTCCACGCCACAACGGCCGCGTCTGGGGACCACACATCGGCGCCCTCTTCCCGAACGCAACTATCGGCGCGAAAGCCCTCCGCGGAGACCATCGTCCGCACGGTATGCGGACCGGTTTCGGGGCATGCTGATGTTGGCGGTGGGGTGGTTCCTGCTGTCAGCGGGCCGTTCCGACCTGATCGGCGCAGCTACGCCCCGCGCCTTCCGGCTCGGGTGGTTGGGTGCCAGGTGCGATGGGGACGTCCCAGTAGGTGGGTTGTTCGTACTGCTCACTCCAGCCGCGCCGCATCCGGGTGGCTGCCCGATCGAACTCGTCTACGACGTCGGTGTGCGCGGTGAGGAGTGATTGGAGGCGGAGGCCGTCGTGAAGTGCGAGGAGCTGTTTCGCGCCGCGGACCGGGTCCATCGTTGCTGGTTCCCGCCCGTCGCGGACGTCTGCGGTGAGGCCGGTGCGGATGGTTTCCCGGAACCGGCGGTACGCGGACCGGTAGTAGTCGGCCCCATCGAGAGTTGTGTCGGCGGAGGAGGCGAGGCTGTAGTCGAGCAGTTCCATCAGTATCTGGTCGGGTCGGTCAGTGGCGCCGAACGAGGTGTACGCGAGGCGTTGCACTTGCCTTTCGTGCCGTCGGACACGCTTGATGCCGCCTCCTTCGGTACCCACGTCAGGTCGGCGGTCACGGGCGGCAGAGTTTCGTTCCTGCGTCTCGTCGTGGACGGGACCGGCGGACGGACAGGAGGCGCGGTGCCAGCTGGCACCGCGCCTCCTGTCTGTTCAGACGGGGCAGCGGACTTACCCGACCGTCACCAGCTTGGCGTAGGCCGGGTGGCTCTTCCCTGCTGCGTTCACCGCGACTACGGTGACCTGGGTGCTCCCGGCCGGCAACCCGGTGAGCGTCAGCGGGCTCGACGTCCCCGACACGGTCTGCTCGGAGTGGAAGCCGGAGAGGACGTAGCTCGTGATCGGCAATCCGCCGTCACTCGCCGGCGGGTCGAACGACACGGTAACCGAGCCGGGACCGGTCGTCGTCCCGGTGATGGTCGGTCGTCCCGGCGCCGTTACGGTCACCGGTGCGGTGCCGAAGGACGTGGTCGCGGCCTTGCTGACGTTCCCCGTCCCGTCGACGGCGAACACGGCGATCGTGTACTGCTGGCCCGTCGGCAGCTTCGGCACGGCTGCGGAGGCGCCGGTGACCACCAGCGGCACACCGCTCTGCGCGGTCGCGCCGGCACCGTCGCCCTGCACGAGTCGAGCGACGACCGAGGTCGCGTCCTTCGAGGCCGAGGACGTCCACTTCACCTTCGTCGGTGTCGCCGAAGCGACGCGGACCCCTGTCGGGGCCGCGGGCGCCGTGACGTCGGAACGCGCCTGCCACTGCAGCGTGCCGCGCTGCGCGATCTTGTCGGCGCAGTACTGCGTGAACGACATGTCAACCGTGGCCGGCAACCCGGTCACCGGGTCGAGGGCGAACTGCTTCACCGTCATCGTGCCGGTGGTGTCGCACCCGTACGAGTCCACGGTGGTGACGATCGAGTACTTCCCGCTGGGTGACGTCTTCGTCGTCCCGAGCGGGAACGCCTTGCCGTAGGGACCGCCGAGGCTGACGCTGACGATGTTGCCGCTGCCGTCCAGGTCGTTTGCCTGGAACCACCAGTCGAGCCCGGCGTACGAGATGAGCATCTGGGTCGAGCCGGACGTGGCTTTCGTCGTCTTGCCCTTGTTGACCATGTCCTTCCCGGAGGAGGTGATCATCGTCTTCCCGAGGAACGCCGAACCGGTCAGCGCCACCGTCTGCATCGTCGCCCCGACGGGCAGGGTCACTGAAGCCGTGGCGGGCCCGGCAACCCTCGGACGGAAGTTGATGGAGAACGTGCAGGTCGCGTCGGCGGCGAGCGTGGCGCCGCAGGTGCTGTTGCTGACGGAGAACGACTTCGCGTTCACCCCCATGACGACGGGCTTCCCCAACGACACCGGGGCTGTTCCCGTGTTGTGGACCGTCTCGACCTGGCTCGTCTTCGGTAGCCCGATGAACCGCTTCTCGAACACGACGTTCCGCGCGCCCAGGATCACCGAACCGGCCGGGTCCGAACCGAAGCGGAACTCGCCGATCCCGGGGACGACCGCGTCGAACCGGGTGACCTGACCGTTCGTCGGGTCGGACTCGAGGTCGAGGACGGTGAAGTCCCCGTAGATGTCCGTCCCGTCGATCTCGAGGCTCGGGAGCGCCTCGCTGTGCGGGCGGTCGGGGTCCAGCCAGTAGGCCCCCGTCGTGAGCGGCTTCCCCTCCGGAGGAGTCAGCCGGAACGACCCGCGCTTCGACCCGGTCGTGCGCGCGTCGACACCGCGGGTGGTGTCGGCGGTAACAACCTCGATGTCGTCCCCGTCGGCGAACTCGGCGTCGCCCTTGGTCTGGTACCACGGGGATGCGATCTGCAGTACCGCCCTGGACGTGGTGGCGGCGTCTGCTGCCGACGTGCCGATGGTGCTGATCAGTCCTGCGGTGAGGAGGGTGACAGCGCTCATGGCTGCCGAGCGGGCGATGCGCCGCATTGCGTGGTCCGTTCTGTCCCCGTGCACGCTCCGGACAGAGCGGCGTTTCGAAGCTACTCCCGGGCTGCCGAGGTGTCCGTTCGTACAGGCGTGCCGCACGACCGCGTTCCTGCCTCCCACGTGAGGTCGTCGGTGCCGGCCGACCCAGTGCTCGCTCTTCTCGACCGGCGAGCTGACATGACAGCGCCACATCGGCGCGCCGGGAGCGGCAATCGAGCAAGCCCATGGGTGGTATGAGCGCGAGGCGGGGCGACGTAAGAAGGCGACAGCTCGTGATGGTGCAGCGTGGACCGGGGTCCTCAGACTGAACCCGAGTCGTGGATTCTCTAGGATCGACACATGTCGGCAACCCTGCCCAGCTTCGGGACGGAGCGCATCACGCAGCTCGGCCTGCGTGACCGCGTCTACGACCGGGTGCTCGAGGTCCTGATGGGCCACGACGTCGAACCGGGCATGCGACTGTCGATCGACGGACTCGCACGCTCCCTCGGGGTGTCCCCGACGCCGGTGCGCGAAGCCCTGGTGCAACTCGAACGGACGGGCCTCGTAACCCGCCAGGCGAACAAGGGCTACCGGGTCTCTCCGCCCCTGGCCGGCGAGCAGCTCGAGGCCCTGTTCGACGCCCGGCTCATCGTGGAGAGCGGTGCCGTCGAGCTCGCCGCCCGCGGTGACGTCGCCGGGCTGCGCGAGCGGCTGTCGGCAGCGCTCGACGAGCAGGCCGCGGTCGCCGCCGAGGTCGCGTCGGTCGGGGTTGCGCACGCACCGGAGGAGCTGATGGCCCGCTTCTTCCGCAGCGACTGGCAGTTCCACCAGCTGATCTTCGACGCGACGCGGAACCCGTTCCTCGAGGAGATGTCCGAGGTCATCACCACGCGCGTGCACCGGATGCGGCAGATCGTCGAGGGTGGCGGGGACGACACGGATCGCGCCGTGCAGGAACACCGGGCCATCCTGGAGGCGCTGGCTGCGGACCCGACGTCGGCCGTCGCCGCGATGCGGCTCCACATCGACGCCGTCCGGTTGCGCTCCCGCGCGGACGCCTCGCACACGAGCTGAGGCAGAGGGGGTTGCGTTCCGTCGTCGCGCGAGTATCTTTCCTATAGGAAAGAGGTTCGCCGCTGAACCGCCACGACATGCAAGGGAGCATTCCGTGACCACTCCGCAGGACTGGGTCGACCAGGATTGGGACCCCACCACCTGGACGTCGACGACCTGGCCGATCGCCGCCTGCCTGCACGGGTTCGCGCAGGTCACCCGCGACGGCACGGCCTTCCACGACGCCCCCGCCGAGGTGTGGGACGAGGTGTTCGCGCAGATCGAGGCCGTCGGCTTCTCGCTCGCCGAACTCGCCGACAGCCACATCCGCCCCGCTGACCTCGAACCCTCGCGCCGCGACGAGCTGTTCGCCGTCGCGAAGGCGCACGGCATCGGGATCCCGTCCGTGCACCTGCAGCGCAAGAGCGTCATCCAGCCGGGGCACGAGGATGAGAACCTGGCCTACGCCCACCGCACCATCGACGCGGCGGCCGAGTGGGGCATGCAGGTGTTCTCGACCGGGCTGCACCAGCCGTTCAGCGACGCGCAGAAGCGCGCGCTGTGGTTCTGGACGGCGCCGGGCCCGAAGGACCCCGACGACCCCGAGGTCTGGGACGCCGCGGTCAAGCGCCTGCGTGAGCTCGGTGAGCACGCCGCCAGCGTCGGGCTGCCGATGGCGCTCGAGCTCTACGAGGACACGTACCTCGGCACCGCCGACAGCGCGGTCCGCCTGGTCGAGGAGATCGGGCTCGACAACGTCGGGCTCAACGCCGACGTCGCGAACCTCATCCGCCTGCACCGTCCGGTGGAGGACTGGCGAGAGCTCTTCGCGAAGACGATGCCGCACACGAACTACCTGCACGTGAAGAACTACACGCGGGACGAGGCCGGCGACGGCAGCTGGGCGACGAGTGCGCCGAGCACCATGGAGACGGGCCTCATCAACTACCGCCAGGTCCTGCGCGACGCCGTCGCCGACGGGTTCCGCGGGATCGTCATGACCGAGCAGTACGGCGGGGACAGCCTCGGCGTCTGCGCCACCAACCAGCAGTACATCCGGTCCGTCCTCGCGACCACGAAGCTCGACGCGACGGCGACCCCGACTGCAGCAACCAGCACCGAAGGAGCAATCCGATGAGCACCCTCGACATCGCCGTCGTCGGGTCCGGCTACATGGGCGGCGGGATCGCCCAGGTCCTCGCCCTCGCCGGCCACACCGTCCGGATCGCCGACGTCTCGGCCGAGATCGCCCAGCAGAACCTGGAACGGCTGCTCGGCGAGACCGCGCAGTTCGTCGCCGACGGGCTGTTCCCCGAGGACGCCGTCGAACGGGTCCGCGCCCACCTGAGCGCCGCCGAGTCGATCGAGGCCGCCGTCGCCGACGCGGACTTCATCGAGGAGGCCGTGCCCGAGAAGCTCGAGATCAAGCACGCGACGCTCCGCCGCATCAGCGAGGCCGCCCGCCCCGACGCCGTGATCGGCTCGAACACGTCGACGATCCTGATCGAGTCGCTTGCCGAGGCCGTCGTGGGCCCGGAGCGCTTCCTGGGCGTGCACTTCTCGAACCCGGCGCCGTTCATCCCCGGCGTCGAGCTCATCCCGCACCCCACCACGAACGAGCACGCGATCGAGGTCGGCGAGACCGTCGTCGCCGCGACCGGCAAGCAGTCGGCGCGGGTGAAGGACTCGACGGGGTTCGTGCTGAACCGCCTGCAGTACGCGCTGTTCGAGGAGGCCACGAAGATCGCCGACGAGGGCATCGCCAGCCCCGACGACATCGACACCATCGTCCGGACCACGTTCGGGTTCCGCCTGCCGTTCTTCGGACCGTTCGCGATCGCCGACATGGCCGGGCTCGACGTCTACGCGTTCTGCTTCGAGTCGCTGCAGACCCGCTGGCCGGAGCGCTTCGCCACGCCGCCGTCGCTGCAGCAGCACGTCGACGCCGGTGAGCTCGGCACGAAGTCCGGCGCCGGGTACCTCGAGGTCCCGGCCGACCGCACGCCGGAGCTCGTCGCCTACCGGAACAAGGCCTACGTCGCGATGCAGAAGCTGCTCGACGAGCTCGGCCCGGCCCCGATCCACTGAGCCCGGAGCACGAACGATGAGCACGCAGGACCCCCAGAGCACGCCGAACCCCCGAACGGAGCAGACCCGCACCGTCGTCCTCACCGGCGCCGCCTCACCGCGGGGCATCGGCCGCGCGTCCGCCCACCACCTGGCCGAGGCCGGGTGGGACGTCGGGATCATCGACCTCGACCAGACGGCGAGCGAGCAGGTCGCCGCCGAGATCCGCGAGCAGCACGGCGTCCGCGCGGTCGGCGTCGGCGCGGACGTCGCCGACGAGTCCGCCGTGCGCGCCGCCTTCGACAGGATCGAGTCCGAGCTCCGGTCGATCACCGCGCTCGTGAACCTGGCCGGGGTCTCGTCCGCGCACGCCTACCTGGACCTGCCCGAGGGGGAGTGGCACCGGGTGCTGTCGATCAACCTCGACGGTGTGCACTACGCCAGCCTGCGGGCGGCGGAGTCGATGGTGCGGTCCGGGTACGGGCGCATCGTGAACCTGTCGTCGGTCTCCGCCCAGCGCGGCGGCGGCACCTTCAGCAAGACGCCGTACACGGTGGCGAAGGCCGGTGTGATCGGCCTGACCCGTGGTCTGGCGCGCGAGCTCGGCCCGCGCGGCGTCACGGTCAACGCGATCGCCCCCGGCCCGATCGACACCGACATCATGGGCGGCACGCTGTCCGAGGAACGGAAGGCCGCGATGGCCGCCGACGGCGTGCTGCCGCGCATCGGCACCCCGAGGGACATCGCCGCGGCGATCGCCTACCTGATCAGCGAGGACGCCGGGTTCGTCACCGGCCAGACGCTCAACGTCGACGGTGGCCTGTACATGCACTAGGGCCAGCCGCCCACGGAACGCGCGCCGACGGCGCGACGCGATCCGTGCCTCCCGTCCGACCGTCCGACAGGACGACGAGCCGACAGGCCCGACCACCGGACGCCCTGAACCACCGCACCGTGCTCGCAAAGGAGCGAACCCGTGTCACTACCCCCTGCCCCCGCGCTCGGGTCGACGAACGACCCCGGCCTGCAGTCCGCCATCGGCAAGGCGACGAAGCACCTCATGCCGATGCTCGTCATCCTGTACTTCGTCGCGTTCCTCGACCGCACCAACGTCGGGTTCGCCGAGGAGGCACTGAGCGTCGACCGCGGCATCTCCGACGCCGCCTTCGCGCTGGGCGCCGGCATCTTCTTCATCGGCTACGCGATCTTCGAGATCCCATCGAACCTGCTGCTCAAGCGGTTCGGCGCCCGGTTCTGGCTCGCCCGCATCGCGATCACGTGGGGCATCGTCGCCGCCCTGTTCGCCTTCACGACGAACGACACGATGTTCATCGTCCTGCGCTTCATCCTCGGCGTGACCGAGGCGGGGCTGTTCCCGGGCGTCATCATGTACCTGTCCGAGTGGTTCCCGAACAAGGTGCGCGTGCGCATGTTCGCGATCTTCTACCTGGCGCAGCCGTTCTCGCAGATGATCGGCGCACCGCTGTCCGGCGGGCTCATCAGCATCGGCGACGAGGTCACCCCGTGGCACGGCTGGCAGGTGATGTTCGCCGGCGAAGGACTGCTCGCCGTGTTCGCCGGCATCGCGGCCCTGGTGTTCCTGACGAACAGTCCGCAGCAGGCGAAGTGGCTCGAACCGGGCGAGAAGGCATCGCTCACGGCGGCCATGGAACGCGAGGACACCGCGCGCAGCGAGGACGGCCCGAAGGGCATCTGGCGCGCGATGGCGAGCGGCCGCGTCTGGTACTTCACGATCATCTACTTCTGCCTGCAGGTCGCCGTCTACGGCACGACGTTCTACCTGCCGCAGCAGGTCTCGTCGCTGCTCGGGCAGGACGTCGGTTGGCAGGTCGGGCTGGTGACCGCCATCCCGTGGCTCGTCGGGCTCGTGGCCTGCTACCTGGTCGGCTCGCGGGCGGACTCGGTCGGACGGCGTCGCCGGTGGGGCACGTTCTTCTACGTCACGACCGGTCTGTCGATCCTCGGTTCGGCGTGGGCGGGTGCAAACGGGCAGCCGGTGCTCGGCATCCTGTTCATCACGCTGGCCGTCGCGAGCTTCCTGGCCGTCGGCCCGATCACCTGGGCCTACCCGACCGCGTTCCTGACCGGTGCGGCAGCGGCTGCGGGTATCGGCTTGATCAACTCGCTCGGCAACCTGGGCGGGTTCGTCGCCCCGATCATGCGCACCGCGATCAACGACGTGGTGCCGACCGACAGCGGCGCGTTCGGCATCGTCTCGCTCGGCGTCCTGGCGTTCGTCGCCGCCGTGATGATCTTCTGCACCAGGTTCTTCCGCGGCGCCAAGGCGGACGAGCTGCTCGACACCACGCACGTCCGCACCACCGAACCGAAGGGGAGCACGCGATGACCAGGCTGTTCAACGACCCGGCGGACTTCGCCGACGAGGCGACCGACGGCTTCGTCGTCGCCAACGAGCGCTGGGTGCGCCGGGTGCACGGCGGGGTCGCGCGCGCCACCACGAGCCCCGACGGCACGGTCGCGGTCGTGATCGGCGGCGGCTCCGGCCACTACCCGGCGTTCGGCGGGCTGGTCGGACACGGCCTGGCGGCCGGTGCGGCCATGGGCAACCTGTTCGCGAGCCCGAGCGCCCAGCAGGTGGCCGGTGTCGCCCGGGCCGCCGAGCACGGCGGCGGCGTGCTGCTCAGCTACGGCAACTACGCCGGCGACGTCCTGAACTTCGACGCCGCGGCGCGGACGCTCGAGGCCGAGGGCATCCCGGTCCGCACGGTGCGCGTGACCGACGACGTCACGAGCGCCACCGTGGACGAGCGTACGAAGCGTCGGGGGATCGCGGGTGACCTGTGCGTCTTCAAGATCGCCGGTGCCGCCGCCGAGCGGGGCGACGACCTGGACGCGGTCGCGGCCGTCGCGGAGCGGGCGAACGACCGCACCCGCAGTTTCGGGGTCGCGTTCTCGGGCTGCTCGCTGCCCGGTGCCGACGAGCCGCTGTTCGAGGTGCCCGAGGGACGCATGGCGGTCGGGATGGGCATCCACGGCGAGCGGGGGATCGACGAGACGGACGTGCCCACGGCCGACGGCCTGGCCGAGCTGTTGGTCGCACGCCTGCTCGACGAGCTGCCGGACGGCACGGTGCTCGAGGGCCAGCGGGTGGTCCCGATCCTGAACGGCCTGGGGTCGGTGAAGTACGAGGAGCTCTTCGTCGTCTACCGCTCGGTGCAGCAGCGGCTGGCGGACGCCGGCGTCGTGATCATCGAGCCCGAGGTCGGTGAGCTCGTCACGAGCTTCGACATGGCGGGCGTCTCGCTGACGCTGCTCTGGCTGGACGACGAGCTGGAGCAGCTCTGGGCTGCACCGGCCGACACCCCCGCCTACCGCAAGGGCGGTGCGGTGGCGCAGGAGCGCGTCGACCCGTCGACGGTCGCCGCCGACGCCGAGGCCGTGCCCATCGGTCCGGCGAGCGACGACTCACGAGCGGTCGCCGAACGGGTCGCCGCCGGGTTCGACGCGGTCCGCGCGGTGCTCGACGAGCACGCCGACGAGCTCGGCCGCATCGACGCGGTCGCCGGTGACGGCGACCACGGCATCGGCATGCAGCGCGGCGCGCACGCCGCAGCGGTAGCGACGGCGGATGCTGTAACCGGCGGAGCGGGTGTCGGCAGCGTCCTCCGGATCGCCGCCGACGCGTGGTCCGACAAGGCCGGCGGCACGTCCGGTGCGATCTGGGGCGCCGCCCTGGAGGCACTCGGTCGCGTCATCGGGGACGACGAGCGCCCGTCGGGTGCCACCGTCGCGCAGGCCGTGCGGGAAGCCACCGAGGCGGTGCTGGCGTTCGGCGCCAGCGTCGGTGACAAGACGATGGTGGACGCGCTGGTGCCGTTCGACGAGGTGCTCCGCACCCGGCTCGACGCCGGGGCGGCGCTCGCCGAGGCCTGGGGTGACGCCGTCCGGGCCGCCCGCGAGGCCGCGGACGCCACGGAGTCCCTCGTGCCGCGGATGGGCCGTGCCCGGACCCACGCCGAGCAGGCCGTCGGCACCCCGGACCCGGGAGCCCTGTCGTTCGCGCTCATCGTGGAGACGGTCGCACCGTGATCATGATCGGGGTGTCGCTGAAGATGTACTTCTCGCACGCCCGGACGCTGGCCTGGGCGGGCGCGGTCGCGGACATCGCTCGGCGGCACCCCGCGGTGGGCTCGGGAGCGGCGACGCTGTTCGTGGCGCCGACGTTCCCGGCGCTGGTGCCGGTGCGGGGCCTGCTCGCGGGCTCCGGAGTGCAGCTCGCCGCGCAGGACCTGTCGTGGGCCGACGACGGCGCCTTCACCGGTGAGGTCTCCGGCGCCGAGCTGCGCGAGATCGGGGTCGACCTGGTCGAGATCGGCCACGCGGAACGCCGCACGCTGTTCCACGAGGACGACGCGACGATCGCAGGGAAGGTGCACGCGGCCTGCCGCAACCACCTGCGTCCGCTGCTGTGCGTCGGAGAGCCGGACCGGGCCTCCGACCCGACGGAGGCCGTGGCGGCGGTGACGGCGCAGCTCGACCGGGCCGTCGCGACCGCCGTCGCGGACGACCTGGCCGGACCCCTGACCGTGGCCTACGAACCGGTGTGGGCCATCGGGGCGCCGGCGCCGGCACCGGACGACCACATCGTGGCGGTGCTCGACGGGATCGAGCAGCACCTGGTGGCCCGGCCCGAACTGCACGGCAGCACCGTCGTCTACGGGGGCAGCGCCGGACCCGGTCTGCTCACGCGGGGGCAGGGCCGGATCGGCGGGCTGTTCCTCGGACGGTTCGCCCACGATCCCGCCGCGATCGCGACGATCCTCGACGAGGTCGTGGCGCTCAGCTGAGCTGGTCGCGGACCGGCCGAGGGGCCCGACCGAGCAGCTCGCCGAGCAGCGGATCGGTGCCGGCGAACAGGCCCTGCTCGGCGGCCTGGTACATGCCGAGCAGGAACCCGACCATGTGCGGGTCCTGCCCCGCGGCCAGCGCACGGGCACGCCACTCCTCCACGCCCAGGGCCTCGAAGCCGATCGTCCGTCCCGAGACCTCGGAGGCCTGCCGAGCCAGGTCGGCGAACGTCGGCGCTTCCGGAGCGGTGAGCGTCACCGGCCCGTCGAACGGCTGGTCGGCGAGCAGGATGGCTGCGGCTGCCTCGGCGGCGTCCTCGCGGGCGGTCCACGACACCGGCCCGTCGACGGGGACGGACACCACGCCGGTCTCCTGCCAGGGGCCCGTCATCCAGGTGGCGCTGTGCGCGTAGAAGCCGTTGCGCAGGCTCGTCCACGGCAGCCCCGAGTCGCGGAGCAGGTCCTCGGTGGCGGCATGGTGTGTCGCCGGCACGAACGGCGAACCGTGCGAGGCGCCCTGGTGGCTCGTGTAGAGGACCCGACCGACGCCGGCCTCCACGGCTGCATCGACCGCGGCACGGTGCAGTGCGACGGCGTCGGCGGCCGGGTCGCTCGACGAGACGAGCAGGAGCTGCTCGGCGCCCGCGAAGGCCGCCGGCAGGGTCTCCGGCTCGGCGTAGTCGCCTCGGCGGACCTCGACGCCACGGTCGGCGAACCGCTGGGCGCGGGCGGGGTCGCGGGTGACCACGGCCAGATCGGACGGCGCGAGGCGCTCGAGCAGGTGGTCGGCGGTGGCGCCGTTGAGGGCTCCGGTGGCCCCGGTGATGACGATCATGGCTTCTCCGTATCGATGGAAACAGCGATCGGGTACCGCCGTTAACACAGTGATAGCACACTTCCGTTATCGTTGTTCCGTGATCGAGCAGGGAAGCCAGCGTGACGAGACGCGTTCGCGCATCGTCGAGGTCGCCGGCACCATGCTGCGCGAACGCGGTGCCGCGGCGGTGACCACGCGGGCCGTCGCGGACGGCGCGGGCGTGCAGGCACCGACCATCTACCGGCTGTTCGGCGACAAGGACGGCCTGCTCGAGGCGGTGGCCGAGCACGCCATGGCCACGTTCTCGGCGATCAAGGCCGACGCCGTCCGGGCTGCTCGTGACGACGCGACCGACCCCGTCGAGGACCTGCGCACCGGGTGGTCGATGACGATCGGCTTCGGGCTGGCGAACCCCGACCTGTTCGTGCTGTTGAGCGACCCGGAGCGTGGCCGTCGGTCGGCAGCCGCCCGGGCCGGTACTGCGCTGCTCGCTGAACGCATCCAGCGGGTGGCCGAGGCCGGGCGACTGGCCGTGCCGGAGCGCCGCGCGGTCGAGCTCGTGCACGCGGCCGGGACCGGGGCGGTCCTCGCGGTCCTCGCCGCTCCGGCGGACGAGCGGGACCCGTCCCTCGCCGATGACGTTCTGGAGGCCGTGCTCGGGCGGATCCTGGTGTCGGGCGAGTCGACGACGGACCACCGCGGCGCGGCGTCGCACGGTCGCGGACGGGGGAACGGAGCCGTGACGAGTGCCGCGATCACCCTCCGTGCCGCAGCGCCCCGACTCGATCGACTGTCGTCAGCCGAGCGGACGATGCTCGCGGAGTGGCTCGACCGGATCGCCGCGGACTAGTGCTCGCGGGTGCCCGCCAGCCCGTGGTCGTGCGCGTAGACGACGAGTTGCACCCGGTCGCGCAGCGAGAGCTTGCCGAGGATGCTCGAGATCTGGGTCTTCACCGTCGACTCGGTCACGAACTCCTTCGTGGCGATCTCGGCGTTGGAGAGCCCGCGTGACGCCCAGCCGAACACGACCCGCTCCCGCTCGGTCAGGCTCGCGAACTCGGGCGGCTGCGGGGCGGGTGCCCGTGCGACGTCGGTGCCGAAGAGCTGCGCGAGGTCGTTCGGCGCGATGACCGAGCTGCCCTCGTGCACGGCGCGCACCGCGGCGAACAGGAACGGCGGTGTGGTGTCCTTGAGCAGGAACCCGCTCGCCCCCAGGCGGATCGCGGTCGCGGCGGCCGGGTCGAGCCCGAAGGTCGTGAGCACGACCACGCGGGGCAGCGGGCCCTCGACCGCGCCGGAGTAGAGCTGCCGGACGGTCTCGACGCCGTCCATGCCGGCCATCCGCATGTCGAGCAGCACGACGTCGGGGCGGAGTTCGGGGACGAGGGCCAGGGCCTCGGCGCCGTCGGAGGCCTCGCCGACCACACGCATGTCGTCCTGGGCGTCGAGCACCACCCGCAGCCCGGCGCGGAACAGCGCCTGGTCGTCGGTGAGCAGGATCCTGATCGGTTCGGTCATCGGACGGGTCCCCCTTGGACGTCGGACGGGATGCGGGCGCGTGCGGTGAACACGTCGTCGAGGACGGCGGCGTCGAACGACCCGCCGAGTGCGCCGAGGCGGGACTCCATGCCGTCGATGCCGCGGCCGGACCCCCGGGTGGTGCCGTCACCGACCGTGTTCTCGACCTCGAGCACCAGGTCTGCGCTCCGCCAGGTCTCGCGGACGACGACCGGCTCGCCGGGTGCCCCGTGCCGGAGCGCGTTCGTGAGCATCTCCTGCAGCACCCGTCGGGCGGCGGTGCCGGTGTCCGGGCGCAGGGTGCCGGGGACGCCACGAACCGTCCGGTCGACGGCCACGCCGGCGTCGCGGATGCCCTGGACGATCTCCTCGAGCGAGCCGGGGCCGGTCGCGGCGGCCGAACCGTCGACGTGCCCGAGCACCTGTCGGACCTCGACCAGGGAGCTCCGGGCGGTGCTCGCGATGGTCGCGCTCACCGCGCGGATGCGGGCCTCGTCCTCGAGGAACGGGACCGAGTCGGCCTGCGCGATGATGACGGCGAGCGAGTGTCCGACCACGTCGTGCACGTCGCGGGCGATGTCCGCGCGGATGCGTTCGGACTCGGCGACGTCGATCGCGCGGGTGGCGGTGGCTTCGGCCTCGGTGGCGACGGCCTCGGCCCGGGACGCGGCGGCCTCGGCGTCCGCGCGGCGCTCGGACTCGCGGTCGCGGGAGCGGAAGGCCCGGACGGCGACCCCGCCCGCCCACACCCCGAGCAGTGCGGTGACCGGGGCGGCCATGGCGAGGAAGGCCTGGTCGCGCGGGCCGTTGATGAGCACGAGGAACCGGAAGCCCGTCGACGCCAGGTACACCGTGGCGGACGCGCCGGCGACGACGGCGAGCACACCCGACACGACGACCTCGGTCCGGCTGCCGACCACCGCGGCCGTGCCGATCACGACGAACATCGCGAGGTCGACGAGGGACGGGCGCTCGCCGCCGCCGACCTGGATGACACCGAGGACGACGATCATCGCCATCGCCGCCGACGGGGAGACCCGGCGCAGGGCGATCGCCACCGACGCGGACAGGACCGCGGCGAGGCTCGCACGCTCGAGCTCGAGGTCGATGGGCAGCAGGAAGACGAACGCCGCGAGGGCCGCCCAGGCCACGTCGACGACGATCGACCGGGTGGCGAGCGGCCGGAGGAACCTGCCCCGTTCGGTCACGGCTCGATCCTCCCATGCCACGGCGGCGTCACGCGGGGGGCGTCATGGCCATGAGCGTGACGACGGTGGTGGCCACGATCGCGGCGCAGAGCAGCAGGGTGGCGATGGTGTGCTTGGTGGACGTCTGCATGCTCCCAGCCTGCGGAACCGGCGGACCAGGGGCATCGGGCGGTGGGTGGAAGCGCCTCCGCCTGCCGGGTGAAGCCGACCGGTACCGGGGGTCCTGGCGGGCCGGAGGTCCGCCCGCGTGATCCGGCCAGTCCGAACGGCCGCCCAGTGCCCGCCGCGGAGCATCGGGACCAACAGCCGCTCGGATCGAGAGCATCCGCTGAGACGAAGGAGCACCATTTGTACTTCCACAAGCAGGAACTCCAGTTCAAGTCGACGCCCGACAAGCCCGACGCCGTCTACGCACGCAAGCTGCAGGAGGTGCTCGGCGGTCAGTACGGCGAGATCTCCGTCGCGCTGCAGTACCAGTTCCAGGCGTGGAACATGCACATCCCGGGCAAGTACCGCGACATGGTCTTCGGCATCGGTGCCGAGGAGATGGGCCACGTCGAGATGCTCGCGACGATGATCGCGCAGCTGCTCGAGAAGTCCCCGCTCGGCATCACCGAGGACGCACTGCAGGACGACCCGACCGTCGCCGCGATCGTGGGCGGCACCGACGTACAGCACGCCATCGTCGCCGGTGCCGGTGCCCGTCCGGTGGACAGCAACGGCAACCCGTGGCAGGGCTCGTACATCACGGCGAGCGGCAACTTGCTCGCCGACTTCACCGCGAACGAGAACGCCGAGATGCAGGGGCGCGTGCAGGCTGCACGGCTGTACCACATGACCGACGACCACGGCGTGCGGGACCTGCTGTCCTTCCTCATCGCCCGCGACACCATGCACCAGAACATGTGGGCGACGGCCGCGGCCGAGCTGCGCGAGAAGGGCGTCGAGGGCTTCCCGGTGCCGAGCAACTTCCCGCAGTCCAAGGAGAACCAGGAGGTCAACTACCAGTACCTCAACTTCTCCGACGGTGCCGAGGCGAAGAACGGCCCGTGGGCGAGCGGTCCGTCGTTCGACGGCAAGGGCGAGTACACGTACCACGACGGCCCCACGACCTCGGTGCCGATGCCCCCGCCCACGCACCCCGACGTGCGGTTCTACGGCACCACCGAGCTGCCGAACGTCGTCGAGAAGACGGCCGGCCTGGTGCAGGACAAGCTCAACAAGGAGTAGTCGCGCACCGTCTGCCCACACGGTGACGAACGAACGGGAGGCGCGGTGCCGGCTGGCACCGCGCCTCCCGTCCGTCAGGTGGTCACCACCGGGCCGTCGCGACCGCGCCGGTGTCGTCCGACGGTTCCGGCGGCGGGGCGAAGACGCCGTCGTACAGCCGGACCGCACTCCACCCCGCCACGAGCACCGCGGTCCCGAGGACCGCGGCGAGCCACGGCAGGAACGGGGCGCCGGCCCAGGCCGCCGGTGCGATCACCCAGGCCAGGAAGGCGCCGACCGTGCTGCCGGTCGCCCCGAGCAGGACCGCCGCCCGGCGGTCGAGGCTCGTCGCGGTGAGCGCGGCGGTGACGGCCGCGATCGCGACGAGTGCGTTGAGCAGTGTTGCCATCGCGCCCCCGTGCTACTCGGACTGCCCGCTGCCGACCGCGAGCTGCTCGGAACCGCCACCGACCGAGACGGCGATCTTGCGCGGCTTCGCGGACTCCTTGACCGGGATGGTGACGCTCAGCACGCCGTTGTCGTAGCCGGCGGTGATGCGCTCGGCGTCGAGGCCGTCACCGAGCGTCAGCTGCCGGACGAACGAGCCGGGCTGTCGCTCGCGCGTCAGCCACTGCGACCCCTCCGGGGCGCCGAGGGTGCGCTCGGCGCGGATCGTCAGGACGGAACCGTCGACGTCGATGTCGACCGAGCCCGGGTCGATGCCGGGCAGGTCGACGTCGAGGACGTAGTGGTCACCGGTGCGGTACAGGTCCATCGGCATCGAGCGCGGGCCGGTCGCGGTGCCGAGCAGGGAGCCGGCGAGGCGGTCGAGCTCGCGGAACGGATCGAAGTTCATCGTCATCGGAATCAACTCCTTCGTGGTTCTCGTTGAGTCCCCTCGACTCAACTGCCAACGTTCTAGCACTCGACCCTGGTGAGTGCCAAACGTCTGCTCGGAGGACGCCGAGAACTGCGCTCCCGCCAGGGCTGCACCGACGACTCCGATCGTTCACCGCGCAAAACGTACAGCTGGCGAGTAGTTCGTTGGACTGATCGTTCACGGTGTGAAAGAGTTCGATCGTCCGAACGGGACGCAGGGACGCACGAAGGGTGGGACACGACATGCTCAGCACGTACTCCGGGATGCCTCGGGCCGCACGGACGGGTGGCAGCCACACCCGCGTCGGGCTCACCGACCCCGCCGTCATCGACGCCTACGTCGAGCGCCGCATCCAGGACCCCGCACTGCTCACGCGCCACGTCGAGCCGTCCTACGGCGACTTCTTCGCCGCACCCGTCAGCTAGCAAGGAGCGCATGACCGCATGCCGTTGACCGTCGTCCGTCGAGAGCACGTCCACCTCTACGCCCGCGAACCCCGGTCCGCGGCGGCCAGGACCGCCGTCGACGCGCTGCTGCGACTGCAGCACGCCGAGGACCAGCAGATCGAGTCCGCGCGCATCGAGAGCGGCCTGTCGAAGAACGAGTTCCTGGCCGTCCGCTACCTGCTCCAGGCGCACCGCGACGGCCGCGTCACCGGTCCGAAGGACCTGGCCGTGATGCTCGCGGTCTCGAACGCCTCGGTCACCAAGATCGTGGACGGGCTGGTGCAGCAGGGGCTCCTGTCCCGCACGGCACACCCCACGGACCGCCGGGCGCAGGTGCTCGCGCCGACCGACCGGGCCGCCGAGAAGATCGACGCCTCGTACGCGCGGTTCCACGAAGCCGTGGTCGAGGTGCTCGACCGGCTGTCCGACGCCGACAACGCCGTGCTGGCGGACTCCCTGACCAAGGTGGTCGAGGCGCTCGCCGCGGGTTCGCCCGCTCCCGCCGACGAGTACACGGTCGACCACCGCGCCTGACGCGACCAGGGGGCGGACGGGAGGCGCGGGGCGGCGCCGCCACGGGCCTCCCGTCCGGGGGTGGCGAGAAAACCTTCCAGCGGTAAGTTGGAAGCATGACGCACCCCGCGGACGAGGACGACGCGGCCCAGCCGCGCCGCGGCGGGTACCGCAAGGGCACCGAGCGCCGCGCGCAGATCCTCGACGAGATGATCCGCATGGTCGCGGAGCAGGGTGTCGACGCCTCGTCGCTCCGCTCGGTCGCCGAAGCGCTGGGGATCACGCACGCGGCTCTGCGGCACTACTTCCCGAGCCGTGACGAACTGCTGCTCGCCGTGTACCGCGAGCACGAGGTGCGCGAGCAGGGCGCCCCGGACCGGATGAAGTCGGCGATCGGGGACATGCGCGAGAGCGCGTCCCGCAACCGGGCGGTCCCGGGGCTCGTGCAGCTCTACACGACGCTGGCGGCCGACGCCGTGCAGGAGGGGCACCCGGCCACGCGCGACTTCATGCGCGAACGCTTCGCCCGACTGCGTGCCGAGCTCGCCGGCCTCATCGCGGCCGACCAGGCGGACGGCCGGATCCGTGCCGACCTGGACCCGGTCGACCTGGCCAGCCTGAGCATCGCCGCGTCGGACGGCCTGCAGGTGCAGTGGTTGCTCGACCCGGACGCCGTCGACGGCGAACGGGTGCTGCGACTGCTCGAGCAGCTCGTCCCACCCGCCTCCTGACCGCGGACCCGCGGCCCACGGGTGCGCAGACCGGCCACGGGGTACGCCAGGCGGTCGAGGGCACAGCGACCGGCCGGTAGAAGGGCAGCATGACCACTTCTTCGCGCACCCCGCTCGGCGTCACGCTCGTCGACGGGGGCGCCAACGTCGCCCTGTTCTCGAGCACCGCCGAGCGGGTCGAGTTCTGCACCTTCGACAGCGACGGCACCGAGCACCGCACCGAGCTCCGGAACCGCACCGGCTACACCTTCCACGACGTCGTGCCGGACGTCGCCGTCGGCACGCGCTACGGCTTCCGGGTGCACGGCGCCTGGGATCCGGCGAACGGGCTGCGGCACAACGGCGCGAAGCTCCTGCTCGACCCCTACGCCACCGCCGTCGACGGCTCGTACGAGTGGGGCCAGGCCCTGTTCGGCCACGACATGGACGACCCGGAGCAGATCGACGAGACCGACTCGGCCGCCGCCATGCCGAAGTCCGTCGTCGCCGACCGCGCGTTCGACTGGGACGGCGACGCGCTGCTCCACACGCCGTACGCCGACACCGTCGTGTACGAGGTGCACGTCAAGGGCTTCACCAAGCAGCACCCCGACGTGCCCGAGGAGATCCGCGGCACCTACGCCGGCCTGGCCCACCCGGCCGCGATCAAGCACCTGACCGACCTCGGCGTCACCGCCGTCGAGCTCCTGCCGACCCACCAGTTCGTGCAGGACTCGACGCTCGCCGACAAGGGACTCCGCAACTACTGGGGCTACAACAGCATCGGCTTCTTCGCCCCGCACGACGAGTACTCGTCCTCCGGCACCGCCGGTCAGCAGGTCGCCGAGTTCAAGGCGATGGTCAAGGCCCTGCACGCAGCCGGGCTCGAGGTCATCATGGACGTCGTCTACAACCACACGGCCGAGGGCAACCACATGGGCCCGACGCTGTCCTTCAAGGGCATCGACAACCAGTCGTACTACCGCCTGGTCGAGGGCGACGAGGCGAACTACTTCGACACCACGGGCACCGGCAACAGCCTGAACGTCGGGCACCCGGCGGCCCTCGGTCTCATCATGGACTCGCTGCGGTACTGGGTCGAGGAGATGCACGTCGACGGCTTCCGCTTCGACCTCGCCACCACCCTGACCCGCCAGGACGGCGAGGCCGAGAAGCACTCCGCGTTCCTCGACATCATCCACCAGGACCCCGTGCTGCGCGAGGTCAAGATGATCGCCGAGCCGTGGGACACCGCCGGCTACCAGGTCGGCGGGTTCCCGGCCGACTGGGCGGAGTGGAACGGCAAGTACCGCGACGACCTGCGAGCCTTCTGGCGCGGCGACGAGGGCACCCTGGGCGACGCCGTCCAGCGCGTGCTCGGCAGCCCCGACGTGTACGAGGGGTCCCGCCGCTCGCCGCTCTGCTCGGTCGACTTCATCACCGCGCACGACGGCTTCACCCTGGCCGACCTGACGATGTACGCCGAGAAGCACAACGAGGCGAACGGCGAGGACAACAACGACGGCGAGAGCGACAACACCTCGTTCAACGGCGGCATCGAGGGGCCGACCGACGACGGCGCGGTGAACGACTACCGCGACCGGCAGCGCCGGAACTTCCTCGGCACGCTCATGCTGTCCGCCGGGGTCCCGATGATGCTCGGTGGCGACGAGATCGCCCGCTCGCAGGGTGGCAACAACAACGCCTACTGCCAGGACGACGAGATCTCGTGGTTCGACTGGGCCGCCGCCGACCAGGACCTGCTGGCCTTCACCCGGGCGGCGATCGCGTTCCGTCGGGAGCACCGGGCGCTGCGTCCGCAGTGGTTCCGCACCGCGCCGGGCGACTCCGCGTCGACGGTGTCCGTGCTCCGTGCCGACGCCGCAGGGTTCGAGGACGGCGACTGGGCGGACGGCGGCAACCGTGCCGTGACGCTCGTGCTGACGGAGGGCGACGACACCGTGGCGGTGCTGATGAACGCATCGGACACCACGGTCGAGTTCACGCTGCCGGAGCGTCCGGGCGGTGGCACGTGGTCGCTGGGGCTGTCGAGCGACCCGGACCAGGCCGTGTCCGACGGTGCGACGACGGTGCTCGTGCGCGACGCGTCCTTCACCGCGCTGGTCTGAGGCGCGGGCTCACCGAACGGCGCGGAGGTCGGGACCCGGACGGGCCCCGACCTCCGCTGCACACCGGGTGGTGCGCGGTACCGCTACGCCGTCAGCACGGCCGCCGACGGGTCGAAGTCCTCGGGCAGCGGCTCCGGCTTCGTGATGCGCGACGCGATCTCGACGGCCTGACCGGACTCGGCGGCGTCACGGATGCCGAGCATGACGTCCAGCGCGTGCGACGCGACGGCACCGGAAGCGCGCTCCGGCCGGCCCTCGGCGATGGCGCGGGCCATCTCGACCACGCCCGTCCCGCGGCCCCACGTCGAGCCCTTGTGCTCGAGCGTCGTCGGCTCGTCCTTGCCGAGCGTCCACAGCGTGCTGTCGCCGTCGAAGACGTTCGGGTCGGGCAGCACGATCGTGCCCTCCGAGCCGTTGATCTCGACGAAGCCGTTGCGGGGCAGTGCGTGCTGGAACGACAGCGTCGTCTGCGCGGACTGGCCGTCGGCGAACGAGATGAGCGCGGCGTGGTGCGTGGGCACCTCGACGGGGAACTCCGTGCCGGCGCGGGGACCCGAGCCGATCACGCGGGTCTCGCGCGACTTCGACGACGCGGCCTGCACGCGCGAGGCGGAACCGAACGCGTGGAGCAGGGTCGTGACGTAGTACGGGCCGATGTCGAACAGCGGGCCGGCGCCCTGTGCGTACAGGAACTCGGGGTCCGGGTGCCACTGGTCCGGGCCGGGCACGTGGAACATCGTCGTCGCGGTGAGCGGCGTGCCGATGTCCCCGCGGGCGATGGCGCGGATGGCGGTCTGGATGCCGGCGCCGAGCACGGTGTCCGGCGCGGTGGCGTAGCGGACCCCGGCTGCCGACGCGGCGTCGAGGAGCGCCTGGGCGTCCTCGGCGGTGGTCGCGACAGGCTTCTCGCTCCAGGTGTGCTTGCCGGCGGCGATGATCTGCTGGCCGACCTTGGCGTGCTCGGCCGGGATCGTGATGTTCACGACGATCGAGATGTCGTCGCGGGCCAGGAGCTCCTCGACCGTGCCGGACGCCGGCACGCCGTACTTCTCGGCCTGGGCCGCTGCGCGCTCGAGGATGAGGTCGGCGACCATCAGGACCTCGACGTCGGCGAACTGCGTGAGGTTGGTCAGGTACTGGTCCGAGATGTTCCCGGCGCCGATGACGCCGACTCCGACGCGGCTCACTTGTCGTTGTCCTCGAGCCAGGCGAGGGACTCGGTGATGCCCTCGAAGACGTCACCGGAGTACGCGTCGAACTCGACGACGCGGATCGCCTGCGGCGCGGCGGCGAGGATGCCCGCCACGTCGACGTCGCCCTGGCCGGCCGGGGTCTGGTTCTCGAAGGCGCGCTGCAGCGCCTCGGGCACGATGAGGGCGCTCTCGGACGAGGGCAGCGCGGTGCGGATGTCGCCGTCGACCTTGCCGTCCTTGACGTGGATCGCGACGACGCGGTCGCCGAGGCCGCGCAGCACGGCGGGGGCGTCGGCGCCACCGACGGTCGCCCAGAAGGTGTCGACCTCGAGGACGGTCTCCGCGGAGATCTGCGACACGAACAGGTCGTAGACGGTGCGGCCGTCGACCTTGTTCGTGAACTCCCACTGGTGGTTGTGGTACCCGAACTGCAGGCCGCGGGCGGTCGCCTCGGCGGTGAGGACGTTGACGCGCTCGGCGATCTTCGCGACGTCGTCGGCGGTCTGCCAGCGGTCGGTCGGGATGAAGGGGTCGATCACGGTGCGGATGCCGAGGCGCTCGGCGGCGTCCCAGATCGGCGCGGTGTCCTCGGCGTCGATGACGGCGACGTGGCCGGACGGTGCCTGCAGGCCGGTGGCGGCGAAGGCGCGCTCGAGGTCGGCGGCGCGCTCGACGAAGGCGTAGGGCTCGACGTTGGTGTACCCGATCTCGGCGACCCGGGCGATGGCCTTGTCGAGGTCTTCTGCGATGGCGTCGCGCAGCGAGTACAGCTGCACAGAGGTGGTGGGCATTGCCTGGGCTCCTTCGGTCCTGTCTGGGTGTCACGACACGCAGGTGTCGCAGTCCGTCGAGGAGCGATGCTCCACGGCGAGATCGATCACGACGCTACCCCAGAAACCACCCGGTGTGTAGTTTTTCGACCGCGCCGGAGTTGCACACGACACGTGTCGTTGTATGCTCGCGTCGGAAAAACCTTGCCGAGCAAGGTTTTCATCGACTCAAGGAGGCGTCATGAGCACACCCGAACCCGGCAGCCCGGCACTGCTCAACCCGGAAGAGGGCATCACCCAGCCCGTCAGCACGGTCAAGGTGGGCATCGGCTACCAGATCGCGCTGTTCCTCGGACAGTTCGGCCTCTTCGTCGCGCTCATGGCCCCCGTCTACGTGAGCATGCAGCTCAAGGCGCAGGCCCTGGTGGGCGACGACGCGGCGGACGTCATCGGCTCGGTCCTGCCGATCGGTGCCTTCGGTGCGCTCATCATGAACCCCCTGGCGGGCGCCCTGTCCGACCGCACCCGCACGCGCTGGGGCCGTCGTCGCCCGTGGCTGCTCAGCGGTGTCGTCGTCTTCGCGATCGCCCTCGCCTGGATCGCCTACGCACCGGACGTCCTCAACCTCACGCTGGCCTGGCTGCTCGCCCAGCTCGCCGCGAACGCCACGCTCGCCACCCTGCTCGCGAGCTTCGCCGACAACGTGCCCCAGCTGCAGCGCGGCCGGTCCTCGAGCATCATCGCGCTCGCGCAGAACATCGCCGTGCTCGCCGGCACCTACCTGTCGGTGTTCTTCGTCGCGAACCTGCCCGTGCTGTTCATCGCACCGGGCATCCTGGCGATCATCCTGGTCGCGGTCTACGCCGTCGTCGCGCGGGACGAACTGCCGACGTACCAGCTCAAGAAGTTCACGTTCCTGAACCTCATCTCGTCGTTCTGGACGAACCCGGTCAAGAACCCGGACTTCGCGTTCGCCTGGTGGTCGCGCTTCCTCATCATCCTGGCGACGTTCATGTTCACGACCTACCGCCTGCTCTACATGCAGGAGCACATCGGGATCGAGAAGGCGCAGGACGCCACGGCTGCCGTCGCCTTCGGCGTCCTGCTCTACACGATCGCGCTCCTGGTGAGCGCCGCGCTGTCCGGCTGGCTGTCCGACAAGATCGGCCGCCGCAAGATCTTCGTCGGCGGGTCGACGGCGATGTTCGCGGTCGGGCTCGTCGTGCTCGCCCACGCCGAGACGGTCACCGGCTTCTACGTCGCCGAGATCATCATGGGCTTCGCGTACGGCATCTACTCCGCGATCGACACCGCCCTGGTGGTCGACGTCCTGCCGAACGCCGACCGGCCCGGCAAGGACCTCGGGGTCATCAACATCGCGAACGCGCTGCCGCAGTCGCTCGCGCCGGCGATCGCCCTGTTCTTCCTGAAGATCGGTTCCGACCACGCCGACAACTACGCGCTGATGTGCTGGGCCGCGGGCGCCGTCGCGCTGCTCGGCGCGCTCGTCGTCATCCCGATCAAGCGGGTGCGGTAGCACCCGTCGCGCAGAGCAACCGGACGACGGACGGGAGGCCCGTGGCGACCCCGCCACGGGCCTCCCGTCCGTCAGGGGGCCCGGATAGCGTGGACGGCATGCTCGACGCGACGCCCGCCCCCTTCGACACCCCCGCCGGACGCATCGTCGGGACGGTCGACGGTGACGTGGTGCGGGTGCTCGGCGTGCCCTACGCGCGAGCCGAGCGCTTCGCGCCGCCCGAGCCGATGCCGCCCTCTGCGGACGAACTGCACGCCACGACCCCGTCGCCGGTCGCCCCGCAGCCGCAGGCCCAGTTCGTCGACGCACTGCTCGACCCCGTCGAGGGGATCGAGGTCGACGAGCACTGCCAGCGGCTGTCGATCACCCTGCCTGCCGACCTCGCGCCCGACGAGCGCCTGCCCGTGATGGTGTGGATCCACGGCGGCTCCTACGTGATCGGCGGCGGCGACCTGCCGATCTACGACGCCCGCGACCTGGTGACCGAGCAGCGCGTCATCGTGGTCTCGGTGACGTTCCGGCTCGGCGTGCTCGGGTTCCTCGGCGACGGCAGGACGATCCCGGCGAACCTCGGGCTCCTCGACCTGGTCGAGTCGCTGCGCTGGGTCCGGGCGAACATCGCGGCGTTCGGCGGCGACCCCGACCTGGTGACGGTGTTCGGACAGTCCGCCGGGGGCGACGCCGCCGCCCACCTGATGATCAGCGCGGGCGCTCGCGGACTGTTCCGCCGGGTGATCATCCAGAGCGCGCCGCTCGGGCTCTCCCGCCGTCGGGCGCGGATGAACCGCGCGATGGTCCGTGCCGTGGGCGCCGTGCACGCCGACACCCCGCTCGACGACCTGCTCGAGCGACAGCAGGCCGGTACCCGTGCGGCCGCCCCCTACGGCCTGGCCGGGGGCATGCCCTTCGGCACGCAGTACGGCTTCGCGCCGCTGCCGGCGGAACGCGACCTCGACGCTGCGTGGAGTGCGGTCGCGCCGGACGTCGACGTCCTGATCGGGTCGGCGACCGACGAGACGGGCATGTACGTGCCGCTCATCCCCGGACTCCGCAGGATCGCTCGGTCGCGCGTGCTCCGACCGGCCCTCCGGTGGTGGCTCGTCCGACCGCTGTCCGACGTGATCTACGGGCGCGACGTCCGCCGGTTCACCGCACGACACCGCCGTGCGGGCGGACGAGCCACGTCGTACCGACTCGTCCGGGGCGTGACCACGAAGCCGACCGGTGCCGTGCACATGAGCGACCTGCCGCTGCTGCTCGGTGGGCGGCAGGCGTGGGCCGGCACCCGCTTCGTGCCGGAACGCGACTGGCCCGAGGTCGAGCGTCGCGGTCGGGCCTTCCGCGCCGTCTGGGCCGGGTTCGCCCGCACCGGCGAGGTCACCGCGCCCGACGACGAGACCCTGACCTTCGACCGCGACCCGGGTGTCCGCGCCCCCTGAACTGGCGGTCGCGGGGCACCCACCGTCCCCGCACAATCGTCTCCATGCCCACGACCGACGCCGCCCTCCGCGCCCAGATCGTGGCGGGGGCGATCAGCGCCTACCGCGTCGGGGACTTCCACCGGGTCGGACCCGACGACGTCGCCGCGCACGCCGGGGTCCCGGTCGCCGAGCTCCAGCGGGTGTACCCGGTCTGGGCGCTCCTGGTCGTCGCCGTCATGGACCGCTGGGTCGACGGCAGCCGCCGGGCGCTCTGGCCGATCGCCGAGCACGAGGGCGCGGTCGCGTACCTGCGCGCCCGACTCGTCGCCGGTGTCGAGGACCCGGCACTGGTCCGCCTGCGCGTGGCCGTGCTCAGCGCGACGTCGAACCCGGACCACGCCGCCACCGGCTGGTTCCGCACCCAGTACGCACGGACGTTCGAGGACGTCACCATCGCGCTCGCGCGCGACGTCGTCGCCGGTCGCGAGCCGCGGGGCGCGTCCCCCCGGCACGCCGCCGAGCAGCTGCTCGCACTGTACGAGGGCCTGCAGTTGCAGTCCGTCATCCGCGACGACGGCGACCCCCTGGCCGGTTACGACCGCGCGGTCTCGCGGATGCGCGCCGGTTGGGCGGCGGCTCGCGTCGCGGTCTGAACCCGACGACCGCGCGCGGCCCGGTGCACGGTCTGGAGGCACGGCGCGGCTCGCCGTCGTCGGCCCACCCACCTGGCATGGTCGGCCCATGGAGTACACCGACTACGACACCCGTCTCGCCGCCTACGGCGTGATCACGGACGGGTCCCGGGTGCTCCTGGCACGGCTGCGCCACCCCGACGCGGGCACGTGGACGCTGCCGGGCGGCGGGGTCGAGTTCGACGAGACGGTCGAGCAGGCCGTCGCGCGCGAGGTCCGTGAAGAGACCGGCTACGAGGCCGAGGTCGGCGCCCTGCTCGGGGTCCGCCACCACACCGTGCCCGCCGAGCGCCGCATCCACCGGAACGGCCGGCCGATGAAGGCCGTGCAGGTGGTGTTCCGGGCGACCGTCGTCGGGGGTGCCCTGCGCGACGAGCTCGACGGTTCGACGGACGAGGCGCGATGGATCCCGATCGCCGACCTCCCGCAGTACCGGCACGGGCTGCTCGTCCCCATCGCCCTGGGCTGGGCGGGTGCCCTGTCCCGATGACCGCGTCACCCCGTCGTGGCTGAAGCGGTCCTCCTCGCGGCGGGCATCGTGCTCGTCGTCGGGACCGTCGCGCTCCTGCTGTGGCGTGTCCGGGACCCGACCTGGGTACGTGACGCGCAGCTCACCCAGAACGCCAGCCCTGTGACCAGCCTGTTCATGCTCGTGCTCGGCACACTGCTGGTCGCACTCGCCAGCGTCCTCGGGATCGTCCTCATCGCGACGGGGCGCGGCATCGTCGGGTGGACGATGGCCTGCCTCGCCGTGGCCGGACTGGCCCACGTGTCGGTCTCGGTCTGGATCCGACGGCGACCACTTCCGTAGCGGGGGTCGCACCCGCGCTCGAGAGGCGATCGTCAGGTGAACACCTCGGGGAGGGCGGCGACGAACTCGTCGAAGTGGCTGTACCAGACGGAGTGCGCTGCGCCGGGAACGTCACGGACGATCACGCCACGGCCGCTGTGCAGTGCCGCCGTCTCGTCGTCGACGTACGAGCTCGGCTCCGCTCGGAGGATGATCGATCCGGGCTCCGGCTGGAAGGAGACTCCCGGACCCGTCGCCTGCGCGGCCGCAGTGGCGGGGTCGAAGCACTCGGCTGCACGCGCCTCGACCACACAGTCCTGGTCGCTGTAGAACGGCCGGGATGCTCGGAGTCCGTCGACCGTCCGGGAGCGCCTGTCCTGCTCGTACGCGGCGGTCAGTTCGGCCCGGTCCCAGCCGCCACGTGTGGTGAAGGGAGTGTCGATGTACACCGACAGCTTCGGCGTGAGCACCCCGGCGTCCACAGCCGCGGCGAGCAGCAAGCCACCGTACGAATGGCCCATGACGAGGTCTGGCATCGGCCCGCACTCGTCGGCAGTGGACTCCGTGATCGAGCGCGCAGCGCGCTCCACCGTCATGGTGTCATCGCGCGGAGACCTCCCGTGACCGGGGAGATCGATCGCGAGGACGCGGTGGCCACTCGCGACCAGCAGCGGGACGACTCGCCACCAACTCTCCCGTGACCCGGTCATCCCGTGCAGCAGCAGCGCCGTGCGTTCCCCCTGGCCCTGCACCTCGACGTGGAGCTTCATCGGGGTATCGAAGCACAGGGCAGAGAAGAACTGCGGCCGATGACGGGCCGCCCTGGTGCGCGACTGGCTCGCCCGGATCGACCGGTAGCCCCTCGGCGGCGTGGGCTCAGGACATCGTCACTCCTCGACGACACTGAGGACGTTGCCCGACGGGTCGGTGAACCAGGCGATGAGCGGGCCGCCCGTCCGGTTCACGCCCCGGTCGTCGGTCATCCCCTCGTACTGCAGGAACGTGACGCCCTTCGCGGTGAGTTCGTCGACCGCGGCATCGACGTCGGGCACCGGGAAGTTCAGCACCGTGAAGGTCGCCGGTTCGTGGGCGGGACCCTTCGGGTAGACGAGCACCCGGTGGCCACCGCCGAGCTGCAGGAAGAGCATGCCGTGGTCCTCGGTGACCTCGACCCCCAGGACGTCCCGGTAGAACGCCGCCGCCTCGGGCACGTCGCGCACCGAGAATCCGCTGAACGCCTTCGTCGCATCGACCATGCGGCAAGTGAACCACCGCCCCGCGACGTCGGTGCGCTCTGCGAGGATGGGGCCGTGAGCGACCGCGGCACCACCGTCGACCAGGCCGTCGAGCGTGCCGTCGAACTGGCTCGTTCCGGCAGCCGCGCGGTGCTCGGCATCGCCGGGGCGCCGGGTGCGGGCAAGTCCACGCTCGCGCAGCGCGTCGTCGCCGCCGTGGACGACCGCCTCGGCGCGGGCACGGCCGTGCAGGTCCCGATGGACGGCTTCCACCTGTCGAACGCGGCGCTCGACGCCCTCGGCCGGCACGACCGCAAGGGCGCGGCCGACACCTTCGACGCCGACGGCTACGTCGCGCTCGTCCGCAGGCTGGTCGCCGCCGACGAGGACGTCGTGTGGGCGCCGGACTTCGACCGACGCGTCGACGAGCCCGTCGCGGGCAGCATCGCGGTGCCGCGTGCGACCCGGTTGGTGGTGTCCGAGGGGAACTACCTGCTCGACGACGCCGCACCGTGGTCGGCACTCGCCGGACTGTTCACCGAGACCTGGTTCTGCGCCGTCGACGACGACGTGCGCCTCGACCGCCTGGTCAGCCGGCACGTGCGGCACGGCCGCGACCACGACGCCGCCCGCACCTGGGCGGTGGAGGTGGACGGCGTGAACGCCGCGAGGGTCGCGCCCACGGTGATCCGGGCCTCCAGGACGGTGTGGACGTGACCGACGACTGCCGCGACCGCACCACCGAGCCGACACCACACGAGGAGCGACCATGACCATCGCCATCACCGGAGCGACCGGCAACATCGGCGGCGCGGTCAGCGCCGCGCTCGCCGCGGACGGCGTGCCGTTCCGGATGCTCGTGCGGGACGCGTCGCGCGCACCGCAGCTGCCGGGCACGGACATCGCCGTCGCGACCTACGCCGACGCCGAGGCGAGCCGGGCCGCGCTCGACGGGATCGAGGTGCTGCTCATGGTGTCCGGTGCCGAGGCCGAGGACCGCCTCGACCAGCACCGTACGTTCGTGCGGGCCGCTGCCGAGGCCGGCGTGCGGCACGTCGTCTACACGTCGTTCCTCGGCGCGGCGCCGGACGCGACCTTCACGCTCGGACGCGACCACTGGGCGACCGAGCAGGCGATCCGCGAGAGCGGGATGGCGTTCACGTTCCTGCGCGACAGCTTCTACCTGGACTTCGTCGAGGACCTGGTGGGCGAGGACGGCGTGATCCGCGGGCCGGCCGGCGACGGCGCCATGGCCGCGGTGGCCCGGGCCGACGTGGCGCGGGTCGCGACCGCGGTGCTGCACGACCCGGATGCGCACCGGGACCAGACGTACGACCTGACCGGGCCGGAGGCGATCACCCTCGCGCAGGCCGCCGCGATCGTGTCCGAGGTCCGTGGGCGCACCGTCAGCTACCACCCGGAGACGCTCGACGAGGCGTACGCGTCACGGGCGCAGTGGAACCCGGAGCCGTGGCAGGCCGACGCGTGGGTGAGCACCTACACGGCGATTGCCGAGGGGGCGCTCGCGCAGGTGTCTGGCGACGTCGAGCGGATCACCGGGCGGGCGCCGATGTCCCTGCGCGAGGTGCTCGAGGCGCGCTGACCGCGGGCGCTCGCGGTCGCGCGCGCACTTCGTGAGCAGGAATGGTCGGGTTGCGCGCTCCTGCTCACGAAGCGGGGCGCAGGTGGGCTCAGGTGACCCGGCGTGCGGCGATCGTCCCCGCGACGCCGAGGGTCAGCACCGAGACGAGCACGACGAGCAGCGGCGCGGTCCAGGTGCCCGTCGCCCCGTGCAGTGCACCCGCGACGAGGGGGCCGGCGGAGCCGAGCAAGTACCCGCCGCCCTGCACGAAGGCGGACATCCGGCGGGCGTCGGCGTCGCTCGACACGATGCGGACGATGACGATGAAGATCACGGTGATGCCGCCACCCTGTGCGGCTCCGCCGAGCACCGACGACAGCAACCAGAGCTGCGGCGCGAACAGCAGGCCGAGCGGCATCGCGAGCCACAGGAACCCGACCAGGGCGATGATCGCGCGGGGCCGCCACCGCGTCGCGAGCAGCGGGACCCCGAGTGCCCCGACCACGGCGAGGATCTGGAACACCGACGAGCTCGCGCCCGACGACGCCTTCGAGAAGCCGATCTCGTCGTGCAGCAGGGTCGGGATCCACGCGGTGAGGGCGTAGTACGAGAACGCCTGGCCGCCGAACGCCAGTGTCAGGCCCCACGTGATGAGCCGTCGCGCGGGCCGGATCGGTTCGGCGGCGGCGACGCGTGCGGCCTCGGCGGCCCGGGCGGTGCGGATCGCGCCGGTGTCGAGCACCTGGTCGATCGGGCCGGTCACGGGCAGGGGTTCGTCCTGCGCCGCCGGCAGCGGGCGACGCCAGGCCGCGCGGCCGCCGACCGCGTAGGTCCAGGCCGCGGCGGCGATCAGTGCGAAGAGCGCCCAGATCGCGATGGCGACCGGCCAACCCCACAGCGCGGCCAGGGGAGCGGTGCCGAGCGACGTGATCATCGACCCGACGTTGAGCGCCGACGTGTAGACCCCGGTGACCAGGCCGACGCGCTCCGGCGAGGTGTCCCGCCGGATCACGACCGGGATCACCACGTTGCCGATCGTGATGCCGATGCCGATGACCGCGGTGCCGATGAGCAGCGCGGCCGAGCTCGGGACGGACCGGACGACGGTGCCGACGAGCACGATCACGAGCGACAGCGACACCGCGCGTTCGGGGTCGGCCTTCGCGATCACCCAGCTGGCGAACGGCGTCGCCAGCGCGAAGCACAGCACCGGGATCGTCGTGAGCAGGCCGGCGATCGTCGCGGTCAGCCCGAGGTCGGCGCGCACGTCGCCGATCACCGGTGCGGTCGCGACGATCGGACCGCGGAAGTTCAGCGCGATGAGGACGATGGCGGCCGGCAGCAACCAGGCGGCGCCGCGGAGCCCCCGCCGGGCGACCTCGCCGCTCATGCGGCCGGCGGCGAGGACGGCAGCAGGATCGGCAGCAGGTCGAGCGGGGTCGCGGCCCGGGCGATGGTGCCCTCGGCCTCGTGCGGAGCGCCGTAGCCCCACTCGGCGAAGACGACCGGGACGCCGTGCACGGTCGCGCCCTGGACGTCGTGCTCCCGGTCGCCGATGAGCACCGGCCGGCTGATGTCGAAACCCCGCGCCTCGAGCCGGCGCAGTGCCTCCTCGACGACGTCGGCCTTGCTCGACCGGACCTCGTCGTCGCTCGCGCCGGTGATGATGTCGATGTCCCCGGTCAGGCCGTAGTGCTCGAGGATGTAGGTCGCGGGGGTCTCCGGCTTGCTCGTCGCCGTGGAGATCGGCAGGCCGGCCTGGTGCAGGGTGCGCAGCACGACGTCGATGTCGGGGAACATCGCCGAGTCGAGGGCGCCGTGCGAGAAGTAGTGCTCGCGGTAGACGGCGAGGGTGCGGTCGGCGAGCTCGTCGTCCATGCCCATCGCGATCCGGAACGTGTCCATAATCGGCGGGCCCACGAACGACATCAGGGTGTCGTGGTCGGGCACCGGCACGCCGACGGTGCGGAAGGTGTGGGTGAGGCTCTCGAGGATGCCCGGAGCGGAGTCGCTGATGGTGCCGTCGAGGTCGAACAGGATGGCGGAGAACGGGCTGGTCATGTCCTGCCCACCCTAGCCGGGCGGTGGCGGGCGACCACCCGGGTTGCGGCGGTGACGGGGCGGGCGCACGCCGCGCCTCCAGGCCGGGGGACCGGACGGTCCTCGCGGCGCCGGAGGGCGACGTCGACGGACGCGCTGGCCGATCAGCGACGTTTGCGCGAGAACCAACCCCCGGCGGTGAGCGAGAGGCCGGCGATCACGGCGATGACGACGATCCAGATGATTGTTGTGGTCTCCACGTTGTGCTCCTGTCGGTGTTGTGCGGGTGGGTGTGGTGCTGGTCAGGGGTTCGGGTGCTCCGGGCGGGGCTGAGCCGAGCGGACCGGCCTGCGGAGACGGCTGCGGCCGCCGGTGATGGACCGGTGGTAGACCCTCGCGCCGCCGACCGCGGCGATCACCGTGGCCGCGGCGATCACCGCCACGGACGCCACGAGGTCGACACCGGCGACCTCGCCGGCGGCGAGCCGCATCGGCATGAGGATCGCGGAGAACGGCGGGATCAGGCTCATCGTGCGCACCCACGGATCCCCGATGCCCTGGAGCGCGAGGATCGCGACGACGAACACCGCTGCGTTCAGCAGCTGGAGGGGCAGCAACGACGAGGACAGTGCCTCCGGCCGCTTCGCGGTGGCGGCGACCGCCCCGTAGATGAAGCCGTAGAAGGCGAACCCGAGGACGAACCACATGATGCTGACGAGCGCCGCCGGGGCGATGAGGTCCTGCAGGCCAGCCGTCCCGAACGCCCGCACGGCGCCGATCCCGACGAGGGCGAGGATCGCCATCTGGATGAGACCGAAGAGCCCGGTGCCGACGACCTTGCCGACGAGCAGGGACACGGGTCGCACGCGCGAGAACAGGATGTCGACGACCCGCGTCGTCTTCTCCTCCATCGTCCCCTGCGCGACCGACCCGCCGAGGCCGGCGATCTGGGTGAACAGCACGATGGACACGACGTACGCGAGCACGAGGCGTGCTGCGTCGCCGGACGAGTCGGAGACGGCACGGACCACCGGTTCGGGGACCGAGACCGGACTGCCGGTGGCGTCGGCCACCATCATCTCGAGTGTGCCGGTCCTGATCGCGGCTGCGACGGCCAGGCCGGCGGCCTCGTCGGCACTGTCGGCCACCGTGACCGTGACCCGGCCGTCGGCGACCGTTGCCGTCCCCGCGACGTCGCCGGAGTCGAGCGCCCTGGCAGCCTCGCTCGTGGTGTCGACGGCGCGGATGTCCACACCGGGCACCGCGCCCCGGCCGTCCGTCGAGAGCGCGGCGACGGCCTCGGGTGTCGCGGCGAACTCGAGCGCGCTCGAGGCGGTGTTGCCGGCCAGCAGCCTGGGGACGAGCGCGAGCGCGACGATGAAGAGACAGCTCACCACCATGCCGATCCAGAACGACCGCATGCGCAGTCCGACGTGGACCTCGCGTCCGGCGATGTGGCCGACCTGCCGGAGGTCGAGCCGTGGTCGATCAGACAGCATCCTGCGTCACCGCGTCTCGGTAGAGGTCGGACAGGGTCGCGCGGGCACGCTCGACGCCGATCACGTCGGCACCGGCGGCCAGGCGTCGGAAGACGTCCGCCTCCGTGCCGGGCGGTACCCGGACCACGTGGCGATCCGGATCCGTCGTCGCGCCGCTGAGCGCATGGCGACCGCTCGTCACCACGTCCGCACCGAGCTCGGCGAGCACACCCGGGGCGACGGGGGTGGCGGTGCGCACGACGTGGAGGTTCTCCGTCCCCTCGAGGAGGTCGTCGACTCGGTCCTCGGCGACGATCCGCCCGTCGTGGATGATGACGACCCGGTCGCAGACGCGCTCCATGAGGTCGAGTTGGTGACTCGAGAACAGGATCGGGCGGCCGGACCGTGCGGTGTCGGCGAGGACCGCGCCCATCGCGTCGACGCCGCTCGGGTCCAGGCCCGAGAACGGCTCGTCGAGGACGAGGGCAGTGGGGTCGCCGAGCAAGGCGGCGACGAGCTGCACGCGCTGCCGGTTGCCCAGGCTGAGTTCGCGGACGACGTCGCCGAAACGGTGCCGGATCCCCAACACGTCCCCCCACCGCGCGACTTCGGCGCGAGCCTGTCGGCGTCCCATGCCGTGGAGCCGCGCCAGGTACACGAGGTGGTCACCGACCCGCATCTCCGGGTACAGCCCCTGTTCCTCCGGCATGTACCCGATACCGCTGCGGTAGGCGGAGTCGATCGGGTGCCCTCCGACCGAGACCGTCCCGTGGTCGGCCTCGAGCAGGCCCAACAGGATCCGCATCGTCGTGCTCTTGCCGGCGCCGTTGCTGCCGATGAAACCGGTCACCTGCCCCGACGGCACGGTGAAGGAGACCCCGTCGAGTACGAGCCGGGACCCGAAGCGCTTGTCGAGGTCGCGAACCTCGATGGTGCCGGCCGGGTTCATGCCGGCCGCCGGAGGACCGCGATCCAGAGCGGGTTCTCGCCCGCTTCGTAGGGCGTGCCGTACCAGTCGCCGAGCAGCGCGACCCGTTCGAGGCCGGCGTCCTCCGCCCAGGCGGCGAGCTCGTCGGGTTCGACGAAGGCGACCCGTTCGTCGAAGAGCGTGACGGACCGCGGTTCCTCCCACCGGTGCGCGACGGACCAGGTGTCCGTCGCCGTGTCCAGACGGTAGGTCGACGTCAGGCGTGCACCGTCCGGGCGCTCGGTGACGACCGGCGGGGGCTCGACGCCGAACCTGCCGACCGCGGTCGCCCGGTCGTACGCCTCGACCACGAGGTGGCCACCCGGCGCGAGCCAGGACGAGGCCCGCCGCACGACGCCTTCCCGGTCGGCCGGGTCGGGCAGGCAGGAGAGCGAACCGAGGACACAGGCGACGAGGACGGCCGATCCGCTCGCTTCGGAGTGGTCCCGCATGTCCGCTTCGACCACCGTCGTCCGGGCTCGGGTCGAGGCGTCCTCGGCACCCAGGTTGTCCCGCAGGCGGTCCACCATGGCGGACGACACCTCCACGGCGCGCACGGTGTGGCCCGCACGCGCCAGCGGGATCGCCACCCGCCCGGTCCCGGCACCCAGTTCGACGATCCGGGACGCGGGCGCGACGAGGCTCCCGAGCGCCTCGGCCTCGAGCGCGCCACCGTGCTCGAACACCCGGTCGTAGACGCTCGCCCACGCTCCGCCGTACCCACCGGAGCGGTCGATGTCCTGGCGGTCCAGGTCGATGTCGATCACGATCGTTCCTCCGTCGGCGCGGACAGTTCCGCACCCTCGATCCGCGGGACGAGCCCGGAGACGAAGCGGTACTCGGGATCGCCGGACTCGTCGTAGCCGCTGTAGAGCACCACCATGAACTGGAAGGCGTCGCTGCCCGGCTCGAGGTCGCCGGCACGCTCGCGGCGCGCGACGGCGTGGCGGATGTAGTTGGCCACGAGCCGGTACGAGGACGCCTGCTGCATCTGCTCGACCTCGAGCGAATTGAGCGCGATGAGGTCGATGCCGACGTCGAAGAACGCTTTCTCGCGGCGTCGGCCGGGGAACCAGAACGCGTGCACGAGCCGCCGGCGGACGATGCTGGACGCCTCGTGCCAGGGGGACACCTGGCCGTCCGCCCCGCGGGTCCGGTACATCAGGTGGAAGTCCTGGGTGGCCGGCTCGGGGGCGAAGAACCGCCAGTTCGGGATCGTCAGCCCGACCGGGTCCAGGCTGCGGAGCCGGTCGAAGCTCCGCTGCGGGTGCTGGGTCAGGAGCGTCAGGACGAACCAGCCGGCGAACACCGCCTCGACGGCGGTCGTGACGACTGTGGTGGGTGCGGGTCGGCGGGCCATCAGCGCGCACCCTCCGCGTCCACGGGCACCCGCGGTGTCGTGTGCTGGAGGACGACGGCCGCGATCCGTGCGACGACTGCGCGGTCGGCGAGGAGACCGAGGTGGTCGGTGTCGTCGACCACGGTGAATCGGCCGTCGTCGCCGGCGCCCACGAACTCCTCGTCGAGCGCCCGCTGGTGCGGGTGTTCACGCAGGGTGCGGTCGGCAGCCACGACGTCGACACGAGCCGAGGTCGTCGGCAGGGTCCCCACCGGTGCGCGGAACACCTGGTACAGGCTCGTCCACTCCCGCTTGGCTGTGGACCACAGGGCGTGGTCGCGCAGTTCGGCCCGCAGCCGCGCTGCGACCTCGTCCGGGTAGAGGGACACCCACGGCGGGACGTCCAGCATCACACCGAGTCCGAGCCGGAGCGAGGGTGCGACGAGCCGCATCGACATGTCGAGCATGCGGGCCCCCTCGGCCTGCACCGCGGACACGGCGACCTCGCCCGGGTGCGTCGGGTCGAGGAGCACGACGCCGGTCACCCGTGACCCGAGGCGCTCCGCTGCACGGGTGACGAGGTACCCGCCGAGCGAGTGTCCCACCAGCACGACGTCACGATCGGCGGCGACCGCGTCGACCAGGTCGACCAGGTCGTCGACGGACTCCTGCAGGCTGTAGCTGTCCCGTGAGAAGTAGCTGCTCGCGCCGTACCCGGCGCGGCTGTAGAACAGGGTGTCGACCCGTCCGGCGAGCTCCTCGCCGTACCAGTGCCAGTAGGTGGCGGAGGACTGGTGACCGCTCTCGAACACGACGAGCGGCAGGGGCTGGGCACCGGGAGCGCGCCGGAGGCGGTAGGACAGCACGTTCCGTGAACGAGTGCGGTGCCGCCGGGCCTCGGGCCCGTCCGCTCGCTCGATGCCGGCGCGGCGCACCAGCGCGGAACCGATGCCGACGACCGCGAGGATGCCGGTGACCGAGGCGACGATCACCGGGAGCCGAGCGGGGGAGCGGTGCGCGCCTCCTGTCAGTGACCGCGCAGCCCGCCCCTGCACCAACGAGAGGATGGCCGGGTAGGTCGCCATGAAGGCCCACACGAACCGGGCGAGTCCCATGTACCGCGCGTTCGCCAGGTGGAACGCGGCCATCGCGCCGACGACCCCGTAGGCCGCGCGGGTGGGCAGCACGAAGACCAGCGGGAACGCGGTCTCGAGCACGAGGACGGTGTGCGCGGCGAGTCGGGAGAGGCGGGGGTGCGCGGTCAGGAACCGGTAGAGCCCCTCGTCGCCGTACGTGCGGGTGCGCAGGATCCCCGGGAGGGCTTCGCCGGTCCGCCACGTCCGGCTCACGATCTTCACCAGGCCGGAGACGCTGTACGACAACGCGGCCTGCATCGCCAGGAACCACACCGCCGCTTCGGCCGCTCGGGGTGAACCGCGACCGACACGGCCGAGGGCTGCCGAGGTCTGCACGAGGAAGGCGAGCTGGTCGGACCCGTCCGAGCCGTAGTGGTTCTTCGGGTGCAGCACGAGCGCGCTCGCAGCGAGGAAGGCGTTCGCCGGGGCCCGGTGTGCCGTCACGTGCGACGGCAGGAAGAGCGACAGCCCCGCGCCGATCCGGAGCACGTGGACGACGTTGTCGATCTTCTCTTCCGAGACGCGGTCGAGGAACGGCATCAGCTTCGGGAACCGGGCAGCCATCGCGCTGCGACCGTACGTCCAGTCGCCCAGGCCGCCGGGACGCTGGTCGCGTCGGCTGAACAGGTACTCGACGCTGCTGAGCACCTGCGTCACCGCGCTCATCCGTTCGGCCGCGAGCAGCGCCGTGCGCGGTCGCGACACGGCGGTCAACGCGTCACCGATGCCGGCCGTGATCGCCCGCAGACGGGGTGCGCGGAGCGGAGGGACGTGCGCGAGGACGGACCGGGCGTTCACGCGCGGCCCCCGCTCGCGGAACGGTCGAGTCGCTGGTGCATGGGTGTGTGGCCTCCTGGGCGAGGGAGTCGCGGGTGCGACCCGTCTGGACGAGGACGTACGTCGACCCGACCGCTGCGCGGTCGAGCGGGGTGCCGGCCGACGAGGAACCGTCGGCCGGCACGGGAGGTCAGCCGATGGCTTGACCGATGGTGAACCCGGCCGTGAACGCCGCGGCACCCGCCGCTGCGCCCTTGAACGCAGCGACGAAACCGGGGCAGAACGCCGCGGCCGTGGCGGGCGTCGCGAGGACCGGGACGGAGGCGCTCAGACCCCGGCTGGACACGTCGGCGAAGGGCAACGTCGCGAGCGCGGCATCCGCGTTCACTTTCTCGAGCAGCATCGTCACCACCCCTAGTCGGCCGTCGCGACGCCGACCCAGACGCCGGCACCGAACAGCCCGGCGAACGCGGCCGCACCGGCGACCGCCCCCTTGTTGGCTGCCACGAACGCGGCAGCGGCCGTGACGGTGGCCGGGGTGGCCAGCACGGGCAGCTCCCCTGGTGCTCCGGACCAGTTGGTGCGGTCCATCTGCAGGTTCGCGATCGACAGATCGCTGTTCACACGTGACGCGAGTGACGTCATGGTCTTCCCCATTCCTCTTCCGTTATCGACATCGATCACGGCCGGCACCGCCCCGGAGGACGGCGAGATGACGGAGGACAGCTGCGCCGGTCGCCCCGCGACTCCCCCCCTGTCAACTCTTACAGGTTCGGTCACAGAGGTCGCCCGGTCGGCCCCCTTTCGAGGGTCGTCACACGCGATTGCCACGGAAACCTCAGGTCTCCGTACCCCAGAAGGAGGACCCGGATCGGGCCTTTCTCAGAACAGGCGGGTGTGCCCGCCCTCGATGCCGCGCATCGCGTCGTAGTCGAGCACGAGGACGCGGATGCCGCGGTCCTCGGCGAGGGTGCGCGCCTGCGGTGCGACCGTCTGCGCGGCGAGCACGCCCTGCACCGGACGCAGGTGCGGGTCGCGGTTCATGAGCTCGAGGTACCGGGTGAGCTGCTCGACCGCGTCGATGCCGGCGTTGCGCTTCATCTCGACCGCGACGCTCGCTCCCGCGTCGTCACGCGCCAGGATGTCGACCGGACCGATGGCGGTCATGTACTCGCGGCGCACCAGGGTGTGGCCGTCACCGAGGAGCTCGATCTGCTCCGCGAGCAGCTGCTGCAGGTGCGCCTCGACGCCGTCCTTCACCAGGCCCGGGTCGACGCCCAGGTCGTGGGACTCGTCCGCGACGACCTCGTACAGGGACACGATGAGCTTGTCCTGCGTCTTCTTCTGCGTGACCGTCCACACCTGCGTGATGCCGGCGCTCGACTGCTCGTCGTCGGGTTCGGTGATCTCGATCGAGCACGGCGGGCTCATCCAGTTCAGCGGCTTGTAGCTGCCGCCGTCGGAGTGCACGAGGAGCGAGCCGTCCGCCTTGAGCATGAGCAGGCGGGTCGCGAGCGGCAGGTGGGCGGAGAGCCGGCCCGCGTAGTCGACGGAGCAACGGGCGATGACGAGACGCACCTCGGAAGCCTAACGGGCGGGCGTTCGCCGACGTGCGAGCGACTCGGCCGGTGCACTGTGCCCGGATTCACGTGCCCGTAACGACGTTCTGCACATGTACGCCGCGACGGCAGGGTCCTACCGTGGCTCCCAATCCGATCGGCCCCACGCCGAATCCTTCCCCGAGGAGCCCCCATGGCCAGCGAGACCGCAGTGTCAGCACCACGAAGCCCGCGCGGCGAGTCGGTCGTCGTCGACGACTACTCGCTCAGCCGTGTCCCGATGTCCGCCCGCTACGGCTGGTTCCAGGTCGCCGTGCAGCGCTTCGGGCAGATCTCGGCCCTGTCGCAGTTCCTGCTCGGCGCGACGCTCGGCTTCGGCATGGGCTTCTGGGAGGCCTTCTGGGCGATCACGCTCGGTGCCGTCATCCTCGAGATCGTCTCGGTGCTCGTCGGTGTCATCGGCGTGCGCGAGGGGCTGAACACGTCGGTCATCGCCCGCTGGACCGGGTTCGGCAAGGCCGGGTCGGCGCTGGTGGGCCTGGCGATCGGCCTGAGCCTGATCGGCTGGTTCGGCATCCAGTCGGGCGTCTCGGCAGCCGGGCTCGTCGCGATCCTGCCGATCCTGCCCGCATGGGCCTGGTCGCTCGTGTTCGGGCTGCTCGTCACGGCGATCGTCCTGCGCGGGTTCAACTCGATGCAGTGGCTGGCGAACGTGACCGTGCCGCTGTTCCTCGTCCTGGTGGGCTGGGCGGTGGTGGTCGAGCTGAGCCAGCACTCGATCGCCGAGCTCGCCGCGCGGGCCCCGGCCGGCCCCGAGCTCAGCTTCGTCGCGGGCACCACGCTCGTCGCCGGCGGGTTCATCGTCGGTGCGGTCATCACGCCCGACATGACGCGCTTCAACCGCACCACCGGCGACGTCGTGAAGCAGACCCTGCTCGGCGTGACGCTCGGTGAGTACGTGATCGGCCTGGCTGGCGTCCTGCTCGCACACGCCGTCGGCTCCGCGGACATCACCCGCGTGATCACGTCGAGCGTCGGCTGGGTCGGCATCCTGGTGATCCTGCTCGGGACGTTCAAGATCAACGACTGGAACATCTACAGCTCGAGCCTGGGCGTGACGAACTTCATCGACGCGGTGTTCGGCAAGCAGGTGAACCGCGGCCTGGTCACGCTCGTGATGGGTGTCGTCGGGTCGGTGCTCGCCGCGGTCGGGTTCCTCGGCGCACTCGCTCCGTTCCTCACGGTGCTCGGGGTCGTCTTCCCGCCGATCGCCGGGATCATGGTCGCGGAGTACTTCGTGGTGAAGCGGTGGCGGCGTGAGCTCAGCGGTGCCGAGAACATCCCCGCGACCTCGCCGACGTGGGTGCCGGCCACCCTGGTGATCTGGGCGGTCGCCTCGCTGATCGGGTACTTCGTGGCCGTCGGCATCCCCTCGATCAACTCCGTGGTCATCGCGTTCGTGCTCTATGTGATCGCCGGCAAGACCGGCCTGGTGCGGGGCGTGGGCGTGAGCCGCACCGAGTCGGCACCCACGGCCGACGCGCCCACGGCGGCCGCCGCTCAGCCCGCCGGGACCGGTGCCCAGCCCGCGACGGCCGGCGAGCAGCCCGCCGTGCCCGGCACCCAGCCCGCCACGGCCGGCGAGCAGCCCGCCTGACGGGCCCCCGAACGGCCGGTCGCGGCGTCGCGCACCTGATCCGCGTGACGGCGCGGCCGGTCCCCACCCCCGCTCCACCCCCACAGCACCCGCACCCCGCTCCACAGCACCACCGAAGGGAACCACCCATGCGCATCGGCATCGACGTCGGCGGCACCAACACGGACGCCGTCCTGATGGACGGCAGCACCGTCCGTGCAGCGGTCAAGCGGTCCACCACCCCGGACGTGACCTCGGGCATCGTCGCCGCGCTCGAGGGCCTGCGCGAGCAGCACGCCTTCGGCACCACCGACATCGACGGCGTGATGATCGGCACCACCCACTTCATCAACGCGCTCATCGAGGCCCGCGGCCTCGCCCCGACCGCGGCGGTGCGACTGGGCCTGCCCGCGACCGCGTCCCTGCCGCCGTTCACCGACTGGCCCGGCCACCTGGTGTCGGCCGTGAACGCTCAGCCGTTCCTGGCGCACGGCGGCCACGAGTTCGACGGCCGCGTGATCTCGGAGCTCGACCCCGAGGAGCTCAAGCGGCACGCGGGTGCGATCGCCGCCGCCGGCATCCGCTCGGTGGCGATCTCGTCGGTGTTCTCGCCGATCAACGACGAGTTCGAGCAGCGCGCGCAGGAGATCATGGCCGCCGAGCTCGGCCCGGACGTGGCGTTCTCGTTGTCGTCGGAGATCGGGCGCATCGGCCTGCTCGAGCGCGAGAACGCGACGATCATCAACGCGGCACTGCGCGAGCTCGCCGACCGCATCGTCGACGGCCTGTCCGGGTCGGTCACGGGCAGCGGCATCGACGCGCCCCTGTTCCTCAGCCAGAACGACGGCACCCTGATGGACGTCGAGTACGCCCGCCGCTACCCGGTGGCGACGTTCGCCTCGGGCCCGACGAACTCGATGCGCGGTGCCGCCGTGCTGTCGGGCTTCGACACCTGCGCGGTCGTCGACGTCGGCGGCACCACGAGCGACGTCGGCGTCCTGACCGCAGGCTTCCCGCGCGAGGCCACCGGCGAGGTCGCCGTCGCCGGCATCCGCACGAACTTCCGCATGCCCGACGTGCTGTCGGTCGGCATCGGCGGCGGCTCGCGCATCCGCGAGGACGGCAGCGTGGTCGGCCCGGACTCCGTCGGCTACCGGCTGACCGAGGAGGGCCTGGTGTTCGGCGGTTCGACGCTGACCGCCACCGACGTCGCCGTCCGCGGCGGCCGCGGTGCGATCGGCGACCCGTCGCTCGTCGACGGGGTGCCCACCGAGGTCGCCGCCCGCGCCCTCGACGTCATCGCCGAGCGCGTCGCCGACATCGTGGAGCGCATGCGCACCTCGTCGGCGCCGCTGCCGGTCGTGGCGGTCGGCGGCGGCTCGGTGCTGCTGCCGGACACCCTGCCCGGGCTCGGCACCGTGCACCGCCCCGAGCACTACTCGGTCGCCAACGCCATCGGTGCCGCGATCGCGCAGGTCAGCGGGGAGGTCGACAAGGTCTACGCGATCAGCGACGGCCGCCGGTCCGCCGTGGTCGACGAGGCCCGGCAGGAGGCCGTCGACCGTGCGATCGCGGCCGGCGCCGACCCCGGGTCGGTGGACATCGTGGACTTCGACGAGGTCCCGATCCCGTACCTGCCGGGCAACGCCACCCGCATCCGCGCCAAGGCGGTCGGCGACCTGGCGCTCGGAGCGCTGGTCCGATGAGCGTCACGCAAGCAGCGCCCCGCGCCGGAGCCGCACACGCCGCAGCCGCGCGGGCAGCATCCAGGCGCGCCGCGCCCACAGCACCCCTCCTCACCGAGATCGGCACCGACTGCTCCGCCCTCGCCCGGGGCGCCGCGATCCTCGGTACCGGCGGCGGCGGCGACCCCTACATCGGCCGTCTGCTCGCCGAGGCCGCCGTCCGCGCCCACGGCCCGGTCGAGATCGTCCAGGTCGAGGACCTGCCCGACGACGCCGTGGTGCTGTCGGTCGCGATGATCGGCGCCCCGACCGTGATGGTCGAGAAGCTGCCGTCCGCAGCGCAGTTCGCCCAGGCGATCCGCAGCCTGGCCGCCTTCCTCGGCGTGACCCCGACCCACCTGGCCTGCATCGAGGTCGGTGGCGTCAACTCGACGACCCCGATCGTCGCGGCGGCCGAGCTCGGCCTGCCGCTCGTCGACGGTGACGGCATGGGCCGCGCCTTCCCCGAGGTGCAGATGGTGCTGCCGACCCTGTCCGGTGTCAGCGCCACCCCGATGGCGCTCGCCGACGAGAAGGGCAACACCGCCGTCTTCGACACGGTGGACAACCGGTGGGCGGAACGGCTCGCCCGCACCGCGACGGTCGAGATGGGCTGTTCCGCGATCACCGCGCAGTACGCCATGTCCGGCGCACAGGTGAAGGAGTCCTTCGTGCGCGGCAGCCTGTCGCTGAGCGTCCGGCTCGGCGAGACCCTGGTGCGGGCGCGCGAGGAGAACGCCGACCCCGTCACGGCGGTCACCGCCGTGCTCGGCGGCTCGGTCGTCTTCGAGGGCAAGGTCGCCGACATCGAGCGGAAGACCGTCACCGGGTTCGCGCGCGGTACCGCCCGCATCGCCGGTTCCGGCAGCGACACCGGACTGGAGGCACTGCTCCGGTTCCAGAACGAGCACCTGCTGGTCGAGGTGGCCGGCCGGGTCCGCACCACGGCTCCCGACCTCATCATCACCTTGGACGCCGAGACCGGCGAGCCGATCACCACCGAGGCCCTGCGGTTCGGCGCCCGCATCCGGATCATCACGGCCCCGGCCGACGAGCGCTGGCACTCCCCGGACGGCCTGCGCCTGGCCGGCCCGCGGTACTTCGGCTACGACACCCCAGCCGTCCGCCACGACGGCACCACGAGCCGCGGCGAGACGAGCACGGGCGAGACGAGCACGGAGGAAGAACGATGAGCTGGACCCTCGACGTCGACGACCTGCCCGACCTGGCCCGCGGCGCCGCCCTGCTCGGCACCGGCGGCGGGGGCGACCCGACCATCGGGATGCTCCTGGTGCGTGCCGCCATCGAACAGCACGGGCCGATCACGATCCTCGACCCGTCCGAGGTACCCGACGACGCCCTCGTGATCCCGACCGCGCAGATGGGTGCCCCCACCGTGGTGCTCGAACGGATCCCGGCCGGCCCGGAACCCCTCGGCGCCCTCCGTCGACTCGAGGCCCACCTCGGCCGGACCGCCACCGCCACCATGCCGATCGAGTGCGGCGGCATCAACTCGATGATCCCGCTGCTCGTCGGCGCCACCGGTGGCCTGCCCGTCGTCGACGCAGACGGCATGGGCCGAGCGTTCCCCGAGCTGCAGATGGAGACGTTCTCGGTCTACGGGGTCCCGGGCAGCCCGCTGGCGATCAGCGACGAGAACGGCCACGGCGTCATCATCGAGACCGGCACGGACAACAAGCAGATGGAGTGGCTGGCCCGCGGGGTCACCATCCGGCTCGGCGGCGTCGCCTACATCGCCGAGTACGCCATGTCCGGCCGCCAGGTGCGCGAGACCGCGGTGCCGCGCACCCTGTCCCTGGCGCTCTCGGTGGGACGGGCGATCCGGGTCGCCCGCGAGACGAACCGCGACCCCGTCGACGCCCTGGCCGAGGCCTTCGGCGCGACGATCTACACGCACCTGCGCGAGCTGTTCGACGGCAAGGTCGTCGACGTCGAGCGCCGCACGGTCGACGGGTTCGCCCGCGGCCGGGCCACCGTGCAGGGCGCGGACGGCTCCGAGCTCGAGATCCGGTTCCAGAACGAGAACCTCGTCGCGCACCGGGACGGCCGACTCGTCGCCGTCGTCCCGGACCTGATCTGCGTGCTCGACGCCGAGACCGCCGAGCCGATCACGACCGAGCGGCTGCGCTTCGGTCAGCGCGTCCGGGTCATCGGGGTCTCGACGCCCGAGCTCATGCGCACGCCCGAGGCACTCGACGTGTTCGGCCCGTCGTGCTTCGGCCTCGACGACCGGTTCGTGCCGGTCGAGGACCTGCACGAGCACGTGCGCCCGCTCCTCGCGACGGTCGGCTGAGCGACGACCGGCTCCGGGTCGGCCGCGCGCCGACCCGGCTGCCGGTCGCGGCACCAGAATGGACCCATGGACCAGGGCGACCGACGTGGCGGCGGTGTGACGGGCCTCCAGGCCGACGACGCGGCCGTGTTCGGACGCGGCACCGCGCTGCTCGGCTGCGGAGGCGGCGGACGGGTCGACCACATGGTCAGCGCGCTCCGGCTCGCCCTGGGCGACCGCAGCGTGCCCGTCGTCGACCTCGACGACCCGGGGTTGGAGTCCGTGACCGCCGTCGGCCTGGTGGGGTCGACGACCGTGCTCGAGGAGAAGATGCCGAGCGGTGACGAGCTGCCCGCGGCGCTCGCCGCGGTGGAACGGTGGACCGGCCGCCGTGCGGACGCCGTCGTCGCCGCGCAGATCGGCGGGGTCACCGGACCGGCCGCAGCGCTCACCGCCCACGCGGCCGGACTCCCGCTCGTCGACGCCGACCTGGTCGGCCGCGCCGTCCCGCGCATCGACCAGCTGTCGGTGTTCATCGGACCCGTCACCACCGTCACGGCCGCCGCGGCCACCACGAGCGGCCTGCGGATCGTGGTCGACGCGCAGCAGCCGCTCGACCTGGAGACCGTGTGGCGCGAGGCGGTGTCGCACAGCGGCGGCTGGGCGGCCTTCGCGATCGGACCGGTCCCCGTCGCGCTGCTGCGCGAGCGGGCCGTCGTCGGCAGCGTGCAGCGCGCCCTGCACGTCGGACGCGCGGCGGCCCAGGCGCGGGACGCCGCCGACCTCGCCGCCCGCACCGGTGGCCGGGTCGTCGCCCAGGGTCGGGTCGTCGACGTGCACCGCGAGGGGGACGCCCTGGCGTTCGTGCGCAGCAGCATCGCGATCCGCGACGCAGGGACCGGGGCGATCGCCCGGGTGGAGGCGGGCAGCGAGTACGTGCACTGCCTGGTGGACGGTCTGCCGGTCGCCAGCACGCCGAGCGTGATCACCGTCGTCGACGCCCGGTCGCTCGCGCCGGTGGCGACGGACCGCATCCGGGTCGGCAACGAACTCGCGGTGCTCGTGCTGCCGTCGGCGCCGTGGTGGTGGGCGGACCCCGCCCGCACCGAGCGGGTGGCGCCCCGGGCGTTCGGCATCGACGCCGACGTGGTGCCGGAGCCGTCAGCGGAGCCGGTCCCGTGACCGCGCTCGGCGACCTGCTGCCGCTGCTGCCGACCGGCACCCGCCTGCTGGTCGGCCCCCGTGCCGGCCTCAGTGCCGGACCCGGCGCGGGCACGGAGCCCGGCTCGGGGGTCGGCAGCGCGACGGTGCGCGGCGTACGCGGGGTCGTGGGGGCCCCCGACGAGGTCGGCCGCTCGCTGCGCGACGGCGACGACGTCGTCGTGCTCCTGTCGCCGGTCACACGGGCCGACGCCCGGTTCGACGTGCTGCTCCGCCGAGCCTCGGCCGCCGGCGTCAGCACCCTGGTCGTCGACGACGGGCTCGAACTCGGCCCGGGCACCGTCTCGCTCGCCGAGCGGCTGGGCGTGACGGTGCTCGCCACCCCGGACCCCTGGGCGACCTCGGTCCGCCTGCACGAACTCATCGGCACCGGGATGGCCCCGGCGGCCCGGGCGGCGCTCGCCGCGTCACGGGTGGCGCTCGACGCCGGCCCCGAGCTCGACGACCTGTTCGCCCGGATCGACCGGGAGCTCGGGCACCCCGTCCGGTTCCTCGACGCCTCGGGCCTGGCACTCCGCGGCGGCGCCGTCGACGATGCGGCCCGCGCCGTGCTCGTCCGTCGCGCCGGCACGAGCGACGTGCTGACCGCCGAGGGCGCGAGCGAGACCCTCGTCGCGATCCCGGTCGGCACCGGCATCGGGCCGCGCGCCTGGTTGGCCGTCGGACTGCCGGCCCCGATCGCGGCTGAGCAGCAGGTCGTCGCGAGTGCGCTCCGGGTGGCCGCCGTCGCCGTCGGGCACCGGCTGCTGCTCACCCGCCTCGACGACGAGCGCGACGCCCGGTACCGGATGGCGATGCTCGACGAGCTCCGCGCCGCCGACGGGGCCCCGGCCCCGCAGCTCGTGCAGCGCACCATCGCCGCCGGGTGGCGGCTCGACGCCTGGCACGTCGGCGCGCGCGTGGTCGCGCGGCAGGGCGTCGACCTGGTCGCGCTCCGCCAGCAGGTCGATGCCGCCGTGCGCGCCGAGGGACTCGACGCGGTCGTCGTCGAGCAGGCGGACGGCTGGGTGCTGTGGGTGTCGGAACCCGACGAACCCGGCCGGGAGGCGGTGGCCGACACCGCGGGTCGGCTGCGGCGCGCGCAGAACGCACTCCGCTCCACCGTGGAGACCAACGTGGGTGTCGGCAGTCTGCAGGCGGGCCCTGCCGGACTGGTCCGGACGCTCGGTGAGGCGGGCGACGCCGCCCGCCTGGCCGCCAGCCGCCCGGAGTCGGGGCACTTCGTGCACGTCGACCGGCTCGGGCTCGCCCAGCTGCTGCTCGCGTGGACGCAGACGGACACGTTCCTGCCGGCCTCGCGGCAGTTGCTCGCCCCGCTCGAACGCGGCGGCGGGGCGCTGCTGGCGACGCTCGCCGCCTACCTGGACGCCGAGTCGTCGATCGCCGAGACAGCCGCCGTGCTCGGGGTGCACCGGAACACCGTGGCCGACCGGATCGCGCGGGTGGAGCGGGTGCTCGGCGTGGACCTGTCCGACCCGGAGACCCGGCTCGCGCTGCACCTGGCGACGCGGGCGCGGGCGGGGGAGGGGGACTGAGCGCGGGGTGCGTCAGCTGCGGCTGGTCTCGCTCGTCTTGTCGGTCTGGCTGGCCTTCTCGGTCTCACGCTTCGTTGTCCCGCTCGTCTTGGCGGCCCCGCGGGCGGGCCGGGCTGCGGCGCCGGTCTCGCGCGCCGCACCCGAGGCCAGCCCGGCTGCGATGATGAACACGAAGACGATGAGCAACGCCCCGAGCAGGCCGATCTCCTCGCCGAGGAACCCGATCAGCGGCGGACCGGCCAGGAACGCCACGTAGCCGATCGTCGCGACGGCGCTGACCTTGGCGGCCGCGGTGCGGGGGTCGTCGGCCGCGGCGGACATGCCCATCGGGAAGCCGAGGCTGGCACCGAGGCCCCAGAGCACGACGCCGACGATCGCGAGCGGCACGTTGTCGATGAAGATGAGCATGCCGAGGCCGACCACCGCGACGATGGCGCTGATGCGCAGGATCGGCACGCGGCCGAACTTGTCGATCAGGGGGCTGCCCGCGACGCGCCCTGCCGTCATCGCGGCGAGGAACACCGTCAGCACGGCAGCGCCGCCGGCGTTGTCGAGCCCGTGTCCGTCGATCATCGCGAGGGGCAGCCAGTCGTTCGCGGACCCCTCGGCCAACGCCATGCCGAGCACGATCACGCCGATGAGCAGCGTGGAGGGCTGTGCCCAGACCTGCCAGCGGGTGAGCGGCGTCGCGACCGGGCTGGTGTCCGTCGACACCGGCTGCTCGAAGCGGTGCTCGTCCTGGAACTTCGTGACCGCGACGAGCATGACCGCGCTCGTGATGACGACGAGCACGATGAAGTGCCACGACACCGGGATCTCGAACCGCTCGGCCAGGGCGCCGAGGCCCGCGCCGGCGAGCGTGCCGAGGCTGAACGCGGCGTGGAACAGCGGCATGATCGTGCGCCCGCCGGCTTTCTCTGCCGCGGCGCCGGAGACGTTCATCGACACGTCGCACAGACCGTTGCCGAAGCCGAACGCGATGAGCGCGATCCAGATGGCGGCGAAGCCCCACCCGAGCGTCACCGCGACCCCGGCGAAGATCATGCCGAGCGCCAGGCACGCCGCAGCCACCTGCACGCCCCGACGAGCACCGAGCTTCGCGACGATGTGCCCGGCGAACGTCAGGCCCCCGATCGAGCCGACCGCCATGCCGAGCACCAGGATGCCCATCTCGAACGTGCTCGCCCCGAGGGAGTCCCGCACGCTCGGAATCCGGCCGAGCCAGGTCGCGATGTCGAGCCCGGACAGGGTGAACACGACGAACACCGCGATGATCCAGGCCCTGGTGGTCGGGACGGTGCGGGTGGACGGCGTCGTCATGGTGGTTCCCATCGTGCTGCGGCGCGGGCGGTGGTGCGCGTTCTGGTGCCGGTGTTGCGTTGGTCGAATCGATTCGACCGCTCGTTCCGGCTACGCTAACGGGCGATGGACGAACCGGCAACAGGGCGCGGCGCGTCGCTCCCCGGCGACGGCGCTGCTCGTCGACCGCGCCCGACGCTCGCCGCGGTCGCTCGCGCCGCCGGGGTCGCGCCCTCCACGGCCTCCCTCGCGTTCAGCGGCCTGGGCCCGGTGTCCGAGGACGCCAAGGCCCGCGTCCTCGCCGCCGCCGCCGACCTCGGGTACGGCGGCCCAGATCCCCGTGCGCGTTCCCTGCGCCGCGGTCGCTCCGGCGTCATCGGCGTCGTGATGGACGAGCGCCTGAGCGATGCCTTCCGCGACCCGGTCAACGTCCTGACGCTCGACGGCATCGCCGAGGTCGCGGGTGCCGCCGGTGCCTCGCTGCTGCTCGTGCGGAGTCCGCTCGACGACGAGCAGGGCGCCGGCCCGCTGGTCGACGCCCCGATGGACGCCGTCGTGCTCGTCGGGTGCAACGTCCGGATCGACCCCGCCGTCGCGGTGCTGCGTCGTCGGCAGATCCCCGTCGTCGCGATCGAGGCGGACGAGATCGAGGGCGCCGTGCCCGTCCAGCTCGACAACCGGGATGCCTCACGCCGTGCTGCGGAGTACCTGCAGGGGCTCGGCCACCGGGACGTGACCGTCGTGACCCTGCCCCTCGATGCCGCGCGTCGCCGCGGGCCGATCGATGACGACCGCTTCGGCTCGGGCATCGCGTTCACGACGCTCGAACGGCTGCGTGGTGTGCGGGAGGTATACCCCGCTGCGATCGCCATCGAGACCGCCGGCAGCTCGGTGGAAGAGGGGCGTCTGGCCGGGACCGCCTTGTTCGCGGCGGACGGACCCCGCCCCACCGCCGTCGTCGCGCAGAGCGACCTGATCGCCGTCGGGGTCATCTCGGCCGCGCTCGACGCCGGGCTCCGTGTCCCGGAGGACGTCAGCGTCGTCGGGTTCGACGGGATCACGGTGGACGACAGCCTGCTCCACCGCACCCCGATCCGGCACCTGACCACCCTGGTGCAGCCGTTCGTGCAGAAGGGCCAGGCCGCCGCTCGTGCCGCCCTGGCCATGCTCGAGGGGGCGGAGCCGCAGCCGGCGTCGTTCACGTCGGAGTTGCGGGTGGGGGACACGACGGGGCCGCCGCCCCCTTCGCGCTGACCCCACGTCGTCCGAATCCGCCATACCGAGGACCCGGCGCACGGTGGACCGGTTCCGTGTGCGCTTTCATCGTCCGAATCTGCCTGTGGTGCGCTTGGCCTCCCAGCGGTCGAGCTGGTGCAGCGTGTTCCGGGTATGACCGACTGCCAACATCGCTTCCTTGATGCGGGCAATCGAGAGGTCTTCGGCGGCAGCGCGGTCGAGCAGCCTCGGCATCATCTCGTCGGTCTGTCCGTTGCGATCCCACCCGTTGTTACCGATGGTGTGCAGCGTTTCAAGGAGGTCATGCTGGGCTTTGGTGAACCCGACCCATGCGAGCTCAGCCGGCGGAGGTGTCATGACTCCGATTCTCGACCTCGCCGCGTCGCACGTCGACGATCTGGAGCTTCGCCGACTGTCCAGCGAACTCTGCCCACTCGGCAGCGTCTCGTCAACCGATCGGCCACCGGACGTCTCAGCTGCTCAGGCGATTGTGAAGACCAGGGATGCGTTCTGTCCACCGAATCCGAACGAGTTGTTCAGCGCCGCGCGCATCGGAGCGCGCCGAGCAGTGCTCGTGACGACGTCGAGGTTGACCGCGGCGTCGAGCTGATTGAGGTTCCTCGTCGGCGGAACCGTCCCCGTCTCGAGCGCGCGGAGGGTGAGGATCGCTTCGACGGCGCCGGCTGCACCGAACATGTGCCCGATGGAGCTCTTGGGGGCAGTGACGAGCGCGTGTGTCCCGACGGCTCGGCGGATCGCGGCGGCTTCCCCGATGTCTCCGATCGGCGTGCCGGTCGCGTGCGCGTTGACGTGATCGACATCCGTGCCGGTGAGCCCGGCCATCCGTATGGCGGCGGTCATCGCGCGTTCCTGCTCGCCGCCGCTTTCCAGGGGTGCGGTGATGTGGTGTGCGTCGGACGTGATGCCCCAGCCGGCGAGCGTTCCGTGGGAACGCTGACGACGCGCCGCAGCGTGCTCGTCTCGCTCCAGGACGATGAAACCGGACCCCTCACCGAGAACGAACCCGCGACGATCGACATCGAACGGGCGGGAAAGGGTCTCCGGGTCGTCATCGCCGGGCTTGGCGAGTGCCTGCGACTGCGCGAACGAGGCCATCGTCACCGGAGTCACCGCGGCCTCGGTTCCCCCAGCGATCACGACATCCGCCTCGCCCGTCGCAATCAACCGCGCAGCGACAGCGATCGCCTCAGCTCCGGACGCGCATGCCGAGACCGTCGTGTAGGCACCAGCGCGAGCGCCGTACTCGATGCTGATCTGCGCCGCAGCAGCATTGGCCATCAGCATCGGCACTGTGCGCGGCGACACCCGCCGGGCACCACTGGCACCGAGGATGTCGTGGGCGTCGAGAAGTGTTTCGATGCCGCCGATACCGGTGCCGACGACCACCGCGAGTCGATCGCCGTCGACGTCCGGTGATCCGGCATCCGACCACGCCTCTGCTGCGGCGACGAGCGCGAGCTGCTGATTGCGATCCAACCGGTTTGCCCGGACCCGTCCGAGCGCTCCGTCGGCGTCGAGCGCCGCGGGTGCCCCGACCCGGATCGGCAAGTGCTCCCACAGCGGGCCCTCGCGGTCGAGCTGGCGAACGCCGGACCGACCTGCGAGGAGCGCGTCCCAGAGGGGTTCAACGCCGTGGCCAAACGGCGAGACCGCGCCGTAACCCGTGACTGAGATTTCCACGATACTCCTTCTTGTACGTTGAACAAGTTGAGTTGTATCACGTACAATTTGTGTGTGGCAAACACGGTCGACCCTGGCACACGACGAGGCGCAGCGACGCGCGCGCGCATCCTTGCTGCGACGGCAGGGCTCTTGAGTGTGAGCGGATCGCGCAACCTTACGGTCAGCGAGATCGCCAGGGCGGCCGGGGTGTACCCGAACCAGATCACGCACCACTTCGGGTCGAAGGACCGGCTGGTGCTGGACGCCGCTTTCGCACTGTTCCTGCGCGACACCAGCCGACTCCAAGCGGCCGGACGCCGTGCCGTAGGCGCTGAGCAGTTTCGCGAGGTTCTTGCCCGGACCGCGCTCGCGATGCCGTCAACGGTCACCGTCGTGCAGGCGCTGGCCACTACCGGTAGCGACGCGGCACAGCGCGAGCGCGTCAGGCTCCTGCTCGCCGTCCTGTTCCGACAATCAGAGCGCTACCTGGAGCGCGTGATCCGGGAGCAGGGCTGGACGAGCGCGTCCGGTGTCGACAGGGACGCGCGGACGTTCTGGAGCACGGTCTTCGGCGCGACCTTGCTCGTATCCGCGGGCGTCAGCGGCAGTGCAAGCGACCTCAACCTCGCCGCGACCCTCTCCGTCACCGACCCTCTACAGCAATCAGCCATCGCGTCTCAGTAGCCGATCGGCTAACGAAATGGGTTGTGAGGGCCACGTCTGACCGAGCGCAGCGTCGACGCGAACAGCAGTACTAGCGCGGACCGCGGCGCGACATCCTCCAGAGCCAGAGGGCTCTCCCGCCACCGAAAAGGACACACCCGGCGCCGACGCCTATGCCGCCCACGCCGGAGATGTCTGTCAGAGCCCCGAGGGCGGCAAACACCACTATCGCGACGCCGCCGTAGGCAGCGAGAGATCCCATGGCGCGCAGCTCTTTTGTGTCCTTGCCCTTACCAGAGTCTTCGGTCACGGGTGCAGCCTGCCACGTGCTGGCGTTACGTGCAGCGCTGTGCAACCGTAGGACGGACACGCTCAGGACGAGTCCTCGTTCGCCGCCGCGTGGATCAGACTCAGAACAGACCGCTCGAAGTCCGACAGAAGTGAATTGGGCGCGGGCAGTCCAGTCCGATTGCCGGCATGTGATTCGGACCTCAGTGCGGTTCCATCAGGGGCAGTTCGGCCGGCTCGATCACCGATCGGTCATCGGACGCCTTCTCCGCGGAGCTCATCCGTCGAGCGAGTAGGCCCAGCCAATCGTAGAAAGGCCCGCGGCAAACAGAGTCGCGGCTCCTGCCCAGAACCAGGGAGCTCCTGGTCGGCTGGTCAACCGACCTCGTCCGAACCCGTACTCGCGGATCGTCAGCACAGTCGCACGTACGAGCAGCCCCGCTCCAACGAGCCCGACGAGCACAATGGCAGACCAGATCCACCAGGAAAACGTCATAAGTCGAGCATGCCCCACTCGCGACTGATGCCCGTCGTGACCGATGACCGATCGGCTACCGGACAGCGAAGGCGTGACTGTGCACGCTGATTTGCGTTGCTGAGCGAACTCGAGCACCGGCGGGTCGATGAAACAAGAACGGCTGAGCATCGCGTTCCACTCATACGCGAGAGTGTTCCGGTCCCGCTTCATTACGGCAGATTCGAGCCCACCGCGACGCGTCGGAATGAAAGCACAACAGGTGTTGCCTAAACTGATCGCATTACCCGGATCGCCACGCCCTCGACGCATCCTCCACCGCGGCCCAGGTGCTCGACGGCGTCGATATACGCGGCCAGCGTGTCCTGGTGACCGAGGGAGCCTTGGGAATCGGCGCGGCCACCACCGAAGCGTTGGTTCGTGCGGGAGCGTCGGTCGTCGTCGCACTCCGGCAGTCCGCGCAGGGGGAAAAGCTTCCGTCGCTGCGCTCGTTGAGTCATGGACGGGCCCCTGCGCGTCGTGGTCGGCAATGCCGGGGTCATGGCGACCCCGGAGACCCGCACCGCACACAGTGTGGTGACCGGCGGAACTTACGATCACGACCCGCGAGAGCGCACCGCGTTGCGCAGCACCGTCCTCGTGGGGCGTCCCGCAGCCCGGTGGTGAGGGCGTGATGTCCCAGCTTTCAGCTTCCGCTGCATCCTCGGTCATGTGGGACGGCGGGGCACCGAAAGGCTTCTGGGTTTCTGGCCGAACTGACACCAGCACGAAGTTCAATGTGATCGCACAGGCTCCCGCTTTCGTCGCGCGCACTGGAGTTTGCATCAACGGCAGCATCACCAACGGTGGAGTCTCAACGACCGTGGCCTACAGCAAGACGGTGCAGGCGGGATCAGGGTCTCAATAAGGTGAATTTAATCAGGTGCACGAATTACTGGTGATCCACCCCTATCTACGACGGACCAGAGGGGCCGTCGTAGCGCTTGATCCGTCCGACGAGCCTGCCCAGGCTCCCGGCCCGTCGGTCGTTGTGGGCCTACCTAAACTGTGGGCCCGGCCCCGCGGGCCGTGTCTCTGCTGCGAGGATGAGCTTTGCGGTTTCGACCCATTCACGGCCGAGCGTCCGGTAATGCTTCTTCTCGTTCCGGTTGAGGCCGGCTCGGTCGGGAATCAGATCGAACGCGTCCCGGATTGCGTCTGGGATATCGGACTTCTCGCCGGCGGTCGCCGCGATCATGACCGCGGCCACGCCGTCACCGGTGCCGCCGCTGTCGATGAGGCGGACGAGTTCCCGGGCGTCTTTGTAGCCCTTCTCCGTGTCGGGGCGGTCGAGGAGAGCGGCGAACTTCGTGGCGATGTGTGCGTCGAGGGTCAGCATGAGCCAGTTGGCGGAGCGGACTGGCTCAGTGTGTTTCGTGAGCTCCGCGACGTCGAGCAGGAGCCGGTTGCCGAGGCGGGGTTCGTAGGGGAAGTACGCGTCGACGTGGACACCGTCGATGCTTCCTGCCGCCTTCGTGCTGTTGCTGAGCCGGTGGTTCTCTTGGTAGCCGTCGAGTCTGTCTCGCAGCGTGGGTCGCAGGCCCTGGTCGGCGATGATCAGGTCGACGTCGTGGCTGATGTCACCGCCGACGCGCAGGTGCGTGGCCCAGCCGCCGATCAGGATTGACGGATCTAGGTCGTAGCCAAGGGAATCGACGATCGCGCGCACCTGCGCCCCCCGTTCGTGTGACTGATCAGGCATGAGCGTCCTTCTGGTCCCACTCCCGCTCGTGCAGGAGCTTCTCACGCATCGCTATGCGGAACTCGCTTGCCGCCCAGCCCGGGGTAGCGAACAGGTCGGCGTAAGTTTGCGCGACGCTGCTGTAGCCGGTCCACTTCCGGGCAGCACGGCGGTCCATCGCGATGACGCGGACCTCTTCACCCTCCGGAAGGTCGGCGCCTGCCAATCGGGATTCGGGCAGGTAGACCAAGTGCTCGGAGAAGTCGGAGACGTGCCAGCCGGAGAGGTGCACGTTCGCTGCGTCCGGCCCGCCGAGCGCATACGGACCGCCCGCGGTGTCCAGGAACGGCTGGACGCCTGCCACCGTCGTCCGCGCGAGTGTGTCCTTCTCGAGGTTCCGGGCTGCGCAGAGCAGGGTGAGCGCCTTGTCGACACTTACCAGCGCGAACCCACCGCTGGCGTACTTCGTAGCGGCACCGATGCTGCTCAGACGGTTCAGTGTCAGGTACGCAGACGACTCGGGGACACCGGCCTCGAAGGCAAGGTCGCCGGCGTTGTCCCAGCGACGCGTGCCTCCGAGGGCAGCGTCGACGAGCGTCCGCAGGACGAGCTCGTTACTCCGCACACCACACCTCCAGAAAGTATGGAACCGATGCTACAGGTTTTCTGGGACCGGCGCTACAGGACTTCTGGGATCGGGTGCCGAGGAGGAGGAGGAGGAGGAGGCGGCCGCCGATCGGCGACCGGCGACCGGCGAGGCATGCTCAACACGAGCAACGGGTCCTCCCGAAACCGGTGCGCTTGCCCAATTCCGGGCGGGCGAGCTCATGCCGATAAAGTCTCGCTGTGTTCATGGGGCGAGGTAATTGGGGTCAGCGCGCGACAGATCAGACAGGGCATGCGAACGGTAGCGCGGCGCAGGGCCGGCGCCGGCGTGCCTCAGGCGTGGACTCGTCGGTCCTTGAGAAGGTGCGCCGCGCGAACATTAGGAAGGCTGCCAATCAGGGCGCCGGGATCGCCACTGGCTCTGTCCTCCTGGTTCTCGTGGTCACCACATCCACCACGGCATTGCTCGACCCCAGCCTCAACCGGAGCGCGCGGATGCTGAACGCTATCGGGGATCTCGGGATGGCGCTCATCGACGATGCCGGATGGTTCCTCCCGCTCCTGTGCGCCATGTTGCTCGGCATCATCGGCCTGCTGCTCGGGCAGTCCAAAGACGCGGCGAAGGATGATGGGGCACTGCGGCTTCGGCGTCGGCTCGCACTCTCCGCGTGGGCCATTGCGGGCATATGCGTGGCGCACCTCGCCATAGTCGTTATTGCGGTCGTGGAGTACCACCGCGTCGCACCGCACCTGTGGTCCGCCGCCGTCACCACCGTGCTGCTCACCGGAGGAGCACTCTGGATCGGCATCATCGTCCTTGGGACGAGCCACGAGCAGCTCCGGCTGACTCGAAGTCAGGCGCAGCTGGTCGAAGCCGACCTCCGACACAACCCCTCAGATGTCCGCCCAGCTTCCGGGATGCGCCGCGGTCTTCTCCTCATAGCGGCGGTGTCTGTCATCACCTCAGTGTGCAGCATCGTGGTCTCGACGACGCTTCGGCTCACAGCCGATCTCCCGGCCGCGATCATCTCTGACTTGCTCATCGCACTCATGTGGAGCGCAGCCATGTTTGGACTATGCTGGCTCGCCGCTCTGATTGGCCGCCCGGTCTCGAGCCGCGTCCTGATCATCGCTGGCGCAGTCCTGCCGACCGCCCTGTGGGTCGCGACCGTGACACTCGTCGCCGACATTTCAATCACAGAAAGCGCGGTCGACGGCTTAGTGGTGGTGCTCGTCCCCTCCGCTGCCGCGGTCATGCCGCGCACCTGGTTCAGAGGATGGACCTACCAGGACGCGGCACTCAGGATGCGGCGACGTGGGCTCCTTAAACAGTCCGTAGAGCTGTTCGAGACCGAGGCGCATCTTCTCTCGGCGATTCAGGCAGAGCGGCCTCTCCTCGCTCGACTGCTACAGGTCCGGTCGGATCGCGAAAAGCGTGCGCGGGCGTGCTTGTGCCAGGAACGACGAGCCGAGCTTGCCGGCGTCCGCTGACGTGACCGAGCAGCGTCGGGGCCGCTGACGATCGGAAGCGCGCGTCGTGCCGCCTGTTGCCCGCGATGAGGCGGGTCACTCTACAAAGCTCCGCCACGCGCTCTCTGGTGCTAAGTGTTCGCTACGAGCCATTCCTAGCGGCTGGCTTCTTGGAAGCGCGCTTCTTTTTCTCGGTCGGGTCCTCCCCGACAGGCCACCCATGCAATACGCGGGCCTGGCGGTGCATGGTGATCGGCGTCGCACGCATCGATGGAGCCGATCACGTCGAGCATCTGGCCCGCGACACAGTGACTATGTCCGCCGATTGACGCGGGTAGGTCTGCCTGATCCACCGCGGCGAGTCGGCGGCTACCGATACGCTGACCGGAGGCGCGGGGGAACGCTGACGGTCGGAGGGGCGATGGCAGACAGAGGATCGAAACGGTCGAAAGCGACCAGCGCGCCGCCACCGCCACCGAAAGTGAAGCCGTCGCCGAATGACTCGCACGACGTGGTGTTCTTCCGTCGTCATGCGGACGACGACCCGAACGAGCTGGCTCCGGGGATGGCCGAACTGGAGTCGTGGCCGAAGAGCGTTCGGTCGAAGGTGACGGCAGTCATAGCCGCAGTCGCCGGCGCACCGCCGATGCGCTTCTCTGGTGGCGGTTACTGGGAGGCGATGAAGGGGGACATGAAGGGCTGGTTCGAGGTCCGGGTCGATGGTCCGAACCGCGAGCACTTCAGGCTGTTCTGCTTGCTCGACTACGAAGCCGTCGACGACAACGGTGATCCCGTCGGCAAGCCGTACCTGACGATCATCGACGGCCGCCGAAAGGCGTTCAAGACGACCATCTCGGCCGCCGAATACGCGAAGGTGAGTGCGCTCGGCGATGAGTACAAGCGACGGAATCCTCGATCCGTCGTGTAGTGATTACGCGGCAGCCGCGGCGCGCATGGGGTCGGTGATCTCCGCCCGCTCTTCTGGTGCCATCTTCTGCAGCGTGATGCGGTAGCCGAGAGCCGCGGCCACCTCGGCCACTGTCGTGACCGTGGGGTTGACGGTGTCGGCGCTGAGAAGCCGGCGCACCGCGGCGGCCTGCTTGCCCGTCGCCTTCGCGATCTGCTCTCGTGTCACACCTTCTGCCGTCGCTGCGTCTCGGAGCACGTTGACGATCGCGTCGATCGTCCTGATGCGGATCGTGTCCGCGGCGTACATGCGCGCGAACTCCGGGTCCTGCATCTCCTCTGCGAGGTTGTCCCAGAATGCTCCGGTCATCGTGCCTCCTCGGTTCAGGTCCGATCGTTGCCGAACAGCAGCGGTCGGTGCGTAACGTTCATGTTACACCGTGCGGACTGGTCCGCGCGGGTCCCGACAGTCCGAACTTTCGGCACGGTGACTGCCGCATACCAAACATGTCGATCCGCTGCGCCGGTGGAGTCCGAATCCGTCGCTCAGGAGCTGCGCAGACGGCGGTCGAGCGCGCCATCTGCGCCGAGCTGCGCGCGTTCTGCGCAGAACTCGTCCCAGGGATCTTCGTGTGGGCCGCGTCCCGGGCCCGCCCCGACACGAAACGGGGTGGACATGACCGACACAGACCTGCCGATTGACCGCGAACTAGACGCACCGGAGGCACCGAGCGCCGAAGACATCGCGCGGACCGAACGAGGACTGCAGCGCATCTCCGACCTCGACCAGGTGCTCAGGCGCGCCTACCTGACCTACGAAGGGCAATCCCTCGTCGTCGCAGCCCTCGCCCGCGACGCCATCGAGCGGGCGTAAGTGTTCATCCGCGACGCCGGCATCGACGCCGAGCATCTGCTCATCGACCCGGTCGTCACCATCCCGCTGCCGCTCTCCCTCGTCCCGGACGACGAGACCGAACCGCTGCGATGGCCCGGCACCGTCCCCACGATGCTCTGGCACCCGCTCGCATGGCTGCCCGAACGGCTCTCGCAGCCGCTCACCGTCACGATCGACGACGGTGAGGAGGTCACGGAGACCGATCAGGAATGGGCAGTGCGCGTCGCGCTGGAGCTGCAGACGTCGTCATCCGCGGCATGCTCGCCGAGGTCGTCGTCCCGCCTCGTTCCGACGACGTCCCAGACCAGTCGGTGATCGATGATGCCCTCTCCGACTTTGAGGACCTCCTCGACAGCGTCGCGTCCGGGCGCGTGCTCGAGGAACGGTTGAACTTCTTCTTTGGCCGGGGAGCGCCGATTGAGTTCGACTTCGACCTTCGGGAGATCATCGATGACGAGGCCATCTACAGCCTTGCCGTCTTCTTCGGCTAGTGAGTTATGTTCTCAGTAAGGACTTCGTCATCCGTCCTGAGGGGCAGAGCAACGCCCATCCGGTCCTGGGTGTCGACGCTGCTACCGGCCAGCTAACGCTCAGCGCGAGGTCCATCATCGTCGTCATCGGCGCACAGTTCGGCTGGAGATAGGGTTAGCGCCGACGCCCTCCCGCTCCTATCAGTCGAGCCTTCGACGTCCGGTAGCCGAGCGCCAATGAGACGCTTCGCTAGTCGCGGGCGGTCATCGTCGCTGCCCTCTCCCGCGTCCGCTCGACGACCGACTATCGGGCGCCCTCAACGCCTCCGCGAGCGGCCGAGTGCTGGTTGCATGCCGAGCCAGCAGAGAGGCGTCACTGCAATAAGGACTGCACCGCGTTCCACAGATCGAACTGCTTACCGCCCGCGAAGAACGCGCCGGCCTTCTTGTACCGGTAGTTCGTCGCGCCAGGCAGACCTGCGCCGAGCAACCGAACACTGCCGACCAGGCGGCCATCGTCGGCGCTCGTCACCTTCCAGTCCGAGGGGGGTCCGACCGGTGGTCCTTCACAGGTGACCACATAACGGTGACCGGTATCGGTCTCAACTTCGAACCGGTGTACATGATCGAGGCCGGTGTCACGGTCCTGAGCTCGGCCCTGCACTGTCACCGATCTGATGTTCGCCTGCACCGCTCAAGCTTGCTCGCTCGTCGGGTCCGGTGAACGGATAGGGATCGACTAGCGGACGCGCGCCATCATCTTTGACGGGTCAGCTAGGGGTCCGAAGCCGTACTGCGCGTAGAGCCCGTGCGCGTCTCCTGTCGACAGGAGTGTGCGCTTCAGGCCGAGAGGTTCAAGGTCGTCGATGACCGCAGCGACAAGCATCTTGCCCACTCCTCGCCCACGTACTTCCGGCGCAACGAAGACGTCGCAGAGCCAGGCGAAGGTCACGCCGTCAGTCACCACTCAGGCGTAAGCAACCTGCTCACCGGTGTTCTCGTCGTAGACGCCGTAGTTCCGCGACCCGTCGATGGCGGCGTCTTGTGTCTCACGAGAACGTCCTTGTGCCCAGTGCGACTGCTCACCCAACCAGGCGTGCACCCGCGCTCGACTACGCGCGCCGTCTGGGCAGAGATACCGTACCGCTCGGTCATATCCTCACCGTAGTGACCCGTCCGCTTGTCGATCGGCTACCGAGCGCTGCGTAGCTCAAAGCAGACGATATCGACAGTTGAGCTGTCGGTGAGGGAGGCTTGCGGCGGAGTAAGCCCTCGCTGAGGTTGTCCGCGGTGTCGATGTTCTCCGCCTCGGTCGTTCACCGCGCCGTCGACGAGGGCCCCTCGTTAGGCCGTGGGACCTCTCCGTCCCCGCGGTGCAGCTTCCGTGGAGGCCACCGGGCTACCGCTCAGCAGCCACTCAAGATGTAGGTCACGAGAACTCCGCCGACCAGAAGGAGAGGGAGATAGAACGGGGCGATTGCCCAGGACTTCCAGTCCTGGGGGTCGGGCCAGTAGTTGACTTTCGTGCGGTCGGCGGGTGCGGCGAGGGTGGGATTCATTGAGAACGGTGGAACGGACCCGCCGCGGGCCACTTGGTCGTACAGAGCGCGAAAGGAGCGTTCCTGTTTGAGGTAGTTCGCGTCCAGCAAAGCAAACACCGCTACCGCTGCAATCCCCAGCGCGGCGATCGGCCAACTGTGCTGTACGAAAGCGTATCCGTAGGCGGCGATCATGATCGGCAGCAGCCACGTTTTCGCCGACGCAGACGCGGACGCCATCCTCGAGATAACACCCTGAATGAAGCCCAGGTGTTGACGCCGGTCTTCCGGGGAGCTCACCGGAAGCGGCGCCATGGAGGGCATGCTCTCAAGCTGATCCCGGATGGTCGCGGCGGTGACGTGCTGCTTATCTCGAGATTCGGCAGCTTTTCGTGGCCAGCGCAGAACCATGTTGTCTCGTCGCCACCGGGGCACCAAGTGCACGTGCACGTGATCAACTGTCTGTGACGCCGCAGCCCCATTGGACTGGATCACATTCAGCCCCTGCGGGTGAAGCGAATGTCGGAGCGCTTCCGCCACTGTAACGACTGTGCTCATTACCGCGGCCGCGTCCTCGCGCCCTAGATCCCATACACGAGAGACATGAGTCTTCGGGATGACGAGCGTGTGGCCTCGCGTCGCTGGTTCCAGGGGAACGAGCGCGATCGTCTCATCGTCCTCATAGAGGACAATGGCGTCCGGGTCCTCGCCCCGCACGATCCGGCAAAATGCACACTCATCCATCCAGATCAGGCCGTAGCGCCTTGACCGGACCAGGACTCGATCTTGTCGGCGAGATAGTTGTAGGTGGCTTTCGAGTCAATGTTCCCAGCCCAGTCCCGCTGGGTGGGGTCGAAGACGGGGATCCGGTGGCTGGGGACGTCGGCGATATCGAACGGGTTCGCACCCTCCGTGTCGACGGAGCCCATCGAGGAGACGCCATGAATGCGGATACCCAGCAACGGGCGGTTCTCGGCCCAGGCCTTCTCAATTTCATACCGCACCCACGGTCGCTGGGAGGTGTAGCGGCCGATCAGTACGACCACGGCCCGCTTGTACTTCATCTGATCGTCGATCCACTTCTGGATCGCGGCCTGACCCTGCGCCTGGACGCTCTCCCACTCTTGCGAGTTCAGGATCGGCTGCCCTTCGAGAGCGCCGATCTTCTCCACCAGCTGCACCCTGTGCACATCCTGCTTGTAGTGGAAGCTGTAGAACACCGTCTTGGCCATGGTTTCTCCTCACCTCATCGTGTGTCTGAGATCCTACGGTCGGCATCCGACACCAGCCTGGTCCATCGTTGCTGGATGCGACTGCGCGCCGGGCCGCGCGGGTCACGGCTTTTGCGCGCGGGCGCCGATCAGCCCACGTGGGCCGAGTCCTGCCAGTCCCCAGTCTCGCTCTGTCAGTTAGCCGGTCGTCCACCGCGACCTCCTCCCAGGTGGTCTGGTTCCCACGCCGTCCCTTACCTCTTGACCAAGGAATTCTCGAATAGCTGGTCCGCAATGATTCTCATTGAGGGGACGCTAAACGTCACAGCGCGCTGACGCTCCCCCTGCGTGCAGCGCTCACCGCCGCCACACCCCGACCCCCACCACCGCAACCAGGTTCACCGCACTCCCCACCAAGAACCCCGTGGTGCCACCCGCGACACCGGCGACCGGTCCGAGCACAGCCATGAGCCCCGCCCCGACGACGAACCCGGCGACCGAAGCCAGGGCGACCTGGCGTGAGCGTCCAGCGGCGAGCAGCAGCGCGGCGGGCACGAGGCCGACGGTGAACACCCACACCGCGACCATCAGGTACCGCAGGTCGGCGACTGCCGCGGCACCCTCGGCGGGGTAGACGATCGGCAGGAACCACCCGGCGAGCAGGGCGACAACGCCGAAGACGACGGCGGATGCCGCAGCGAACCCGACGACGAGCAGGAGCGACCCGCGGGACCGCAACGAACCACCACCGGTCCGGTGCGCGAACGCCGGCACGAGCACCTGCCCCAACGCCTGCCCGAGCATCGACGCGGGCGTCGCCAGGGTGAATGCGGCGGCGTAGACACCGGCGTCGTACGCCGACGCCGTCACCTGCGCCGAGATCATCGTCAGCTGCAGCAGCCCGTTCGAGGTCACCACCGCGAGCACGTTCCACGCCGCGAACCCGAGCACCCCGGCAGCGGGCTCGCGCGAAGCAGCAGCGAAGCCGTTCCCCCGCGGCCAGCACGCGATTGCGAACACCGTGTACCCGATGGCCAGGGGCAGCAGCACGAACGGCTCGAGGCGGGCGACGCACGCCACCACGAGCAACCCGAGCGCCAGCACGCTCGTCACCGAGTCCCACAGCGCGACCCGTGGTGCCCGGTCGTAGCCGAGCTGCGCACCGCGGGCGTAGCAGTAGAGGCCGTACCCGACGACGACCGCGGCACCACCGAGCACCATCCCGGGGCCGTTTCCCCAGGCCAGGGCGACCGGCACGGTCACCGCCGCGAGCACCACACTCGACACCAGCATCGTCATCCCGAGCAGCCGGTTCACCGCGGCATCGGAGCGCCGACCCCGCAGCGCGATCGCCAGGAAGCGGGAGGCAGTGTTGCCCGCGGCGTTCGGCCAGAGCAGGGCGACGAACACCGAGAGCGACAGCAGCGCCGTGGTCTGCCCGAGGGTCTCGGTGCCGAACACCCGACCGACGACGACGGTCACGAGCAGCTTCGCGACGCCCTGCACCCCGATGCCGACCGTGGCGAGCACGGCCGACGACGCCACGGAAGACGACGCCACAGAAGACCCGCTCACCGCGCCAACGCCTGTTCCACCCAGCCGCGCCGGTGCGCCCGCACCCCGAGCGTCACCGCCCGGACCCCGATGTACCCGAGGGAGAACACCGCCCACAGCCCCGCGAGCGTCCCGCCGGCCCACCACAGCAGCGGCAGGTACACGACCAGGTTCACGCCGCCGGCGATGGCCAGGTACCGCGCATCGCCGGCCCCGATCAGCACGCCGTCGAGCACGAAGACGTACCCGGCGACGGGCATCCCGACGGCGATGAGCACCAGCACGACGGGCAGGGCGTCCCGCACCGCCTGCGAGTCCGAGAACACCGGCCCGAGCACCCCGCTCACGGCCAGGGTCAGCACCCCGAGCACCACTCCACCGGCGATCCCGAGCAGCACGAGCCGGCGCGTCACCAGGCGCACTCGCTCCGGGTCGCGTCCGCCGAGTCCGTGCCCGACGAGTGCCTGCCCGGCGATCGCCAGGGCGTCGAGCGCGAACGCCAGTGTGGAGAACACCGTCAACCCGACCTGTGTCGTCGCCAGCCCGGTGGTCCCCAGCCCGGCGGCGGCCCCGACGGTCGCGAGCATCGCGATCCGCAGCGACGCGGTCCGCAGGAACAGCCACGCGCCCGACCGCAGTGCCCGCGCGACGCCCGAGGCGCCGGGTCGCAGCGGTGCCCCCGACGACCGCGCGGCCCGCACGGCGATGCGGACGTAGACGACGGCCATCGCCCACTGCACGATGACGGTGCCGGCGGCGGACCCCTCGACGCCCCAGCCGGCCCCGTAGATCAAGAGGGCGTTGAGCAGTCCGTTCGCGACGAACCCGACAGTCGCGACGACGAGCGGCGTCTTGGTGTCCTGCAGGCCACGCAGCAGTCCGGTCGAGGCGGTCACGACCAGGATGCCGGGCAGCCCGATCAGCGAGATCGTCAGGTACGCGGTCGCCGCCGCCGACACCTCGGCCGAGGCGCCGAACAGGTCGACGAGCGGCCCGGCGAGCGGCCACCCGACCAGCGCCAACACCACCCCCAGCACGAGCGCGAGCCACATCCCGTCGATGCCCGCGTGCACGGCTCCGCGACGGTCGCCACCACCGAGCGCTCGGGCCACGGCCGGTGTCGTCGAGTACGCCAGGAACACCAGCAGCCCGGTCACCGTCGACAGCACGGCACTCGCGAGCCCGACGGCCGCCAGCGGCGTCGCCCCGAGGTGACCGACGAGCGCGGTGTCGGTGAGCAGGAACAGCGGCTCGACCACGAGTGCGCCGAGCGCCGGCACCGCCAGCCGCACGATGTCGCGGTCGACCGCGCGCCGTTCAGCGGTCACAGCGGGTCGGGTGGGTCGGTGCACCGACCCATTCTGTCGGCGATGCCGACCCGTCGTGGTCGGCGAGCGGTGTGGGCGCGACCCCGAGACGGACTGGAGGCCCGTGGCGGCGCCACAACGGGCCTCCAGTCCGCCATCCCCGGGCCCTGATCGTGTCGCTATCGTGAGCGGGTGAAGCCGAGCAGACGCGAACGCCGTCTCCGCAACGTCCAGTCGCTGATCCTCGTCGGGTCGATGTTCGGAGTGGTCGCCCTGGCAGGTCTTGCCGGCTGGCTCGGTGCCCCGCAGTGGGCGGTCTCGCCGTTCGTCGGCATCGGCTATCTCGTCTGCTGGCAGGTGACGCTCAGGGCCGTACGGCGTCGCCGAGCGCTGTGGAACGACCACGCAGAGCGCTCACCCACCGGAACGGCCGCCGAGACGGACGGGTGAACGTACGTTGTGAGTATGCGTCCCGGTGTCGTGACCGTCCTCTGCCTCGTCCAGTTCGTCGACGTCCTCGGCGTGACGAGTGTGGTCACGGCGATCCCCGCCATCCTCGAAGGACTCAATGCGGATCAGGCTGCTGCTGGTCCGCTGGCCACGACGTACGCCATGTTCTTCGGGGCGATGCTCATCCTCGGCGCGCGACTGGGCGACCGCTTCGGGCATCGGAAGGTCCTGCTGATCGGGATCGCTGTCTTCGGCGCAGTCTCGATCATCGGCGGCACCGCACATACCCTCCCGCAGGTGCTCGTCGCGCGGGCGGTGCAGGGCGCCGCCGCTGCCGTGTCCGCGCCGTCGGCGCTCCGTCTGATCATCCACGCGACGGCGGACGGCCCGGCCCGGACGCGTGCGCTCGCCGCTTGGAGCGCTGTCGGCGCTGCGGCCGGTGCCACGGGGTTCCTCGTCGGCGGCCTGCTCACCGCAGCACTCGGATGGCCCTCGGTGTTCTGGGTCAACGCACCCGTCGCGGCGCTCCTGTTCGTCGCAGTCGTCGTCGTGGTGCGGGACGAGCCGGCCCGGCGGACTGCTGAACGTCTCGACGTCCTCGGTGCGCTCCTCCTCGTCGCTGCCGTGATGCCGGTCATCGCGGGGTTGTCCCTGTTGGAACAGCCCGCCACCAGCGTGCGCGGCACCGCGCTCTTGGTGCTCGGTGCCGCTGGCGCCGCGGCGCTGGTCTGGCGGCTCCGCAGCGCTCGATCTCCGCTGGTGCCGACGGGCGCGTTCCGCAGCAGGAACCTGCGCCGAGGAACGGTCCAGTCCTTCTGCAACACGGCGACCACCAGTTCGTCTTCGGTCCTGGCGACACTGGTGTTGCAGGACCGCCTCGGGATACCGGCGTTGCTGTCCGGCGTGGTGCTGATGGCGTTCAGCGTCGCCGTCGTCTGCGGGTCGGTCGTCACGGGTCGTCTTGCTCCCCGGCTCCGGCCGGACCGCCTGGCTGCCGTGGGGACCACGACGATCGCAGGCGGCAACGTCGTCCTCGCGACGCGCGGGCACGCGTGGCCGGGAATCGCCGCCGGTGTCGCCCTGGTCGGTTTCGGCCTCGCGGCAGCATCGGTCGCGGCGACCGGGCTGGGTACCAGTGTCCCCGGAGCGCTGGCGGGGAGTGCAGCCGGGATCGTGAACACCGGGGCGCAGCTCGGGACCGCTGTCGGAACGGCGCTCGTCATCCTCATCGCCACGGCGTCGAATGCGTCGGTCGGGTGGGCGGTCGCGGCTGCCGCGGCGCTGGTCTGCGCCGCCTGGTGCGGCCTTCGACAGCGATCGGACGGAACGAGCTGACGGAGCGCGTGCTCCTCGTGCTCGGATGAGGACTCCCCGGCCGGTCTGTAACGCTGGAGCCATGACCGGACACTCCAGAGTGTGAAGGACGAACAGGACGACAGCCCACTGTGGACACGGGCGGTCCACGATGACGGGGCTGCGTTCGCCGCGCTGTTCGACCGGCACCGACCGCGCATCTACCGGCGCGCGCTGACCCTGACGGCGAACGTGCACGACGCCGAGGACATCACGGCGGCGGCGTTCTACGAGCTCTGGCGCAAGCGCAAGAGCGTCACCCTCGTGGCGGGGTCCGTCGCGCCGTGGCTGCTGGTCACGACGGTCAACCTGACCCAGAACCACCGACGTGCAGCAGCCCGGTACCGGAAGCTCCTCGATGCGCTTCCGCGAGACGAGTCCCATGCTCCCGCCACGGATGCCGAGGACCTGGAGGCCCGCGAGCGGCTCAGGGCGACCCTCCGCGGCCTGTCGCCGCAGGATGCAGCACTGCTGGTGCTCACCGGGGTCGAGGCGGTGCCGGTCTGGCAGGCAGCGCAGGCGGTCGGTCTCGAGCCGCCGGCAGCGCGCGTGCGGCTGCACCGGATGCGGCAGCGCCTGCAACGTGACCTGCATGACCTCCGTCCCAGTGTCCGCAACGCACCGGAAGGCACCTCCTGATGACCAACGACATGCGCCCCGAAGCCGCTGCGGCCGTCCGTTCCGAGCTCGCGGCCATCGGTACCGGCCGGAGCGCCCTCCAGCGACAGCAACGACGAGCACGCATCGCGATCTCCGTCGCTTCCGTCGCGGCGGTCGCGCTGACGACCAGCGCTGCCGCCCTGGTCGCAGCGGGACTCCCGGGGACCACGACGACGGCAGCCGTCGGGCACACGACCACTGCGACGCACACCGGCCCGGCTCGGATCGACATCGGTGCGGCGCCCGACGACGCCGGGGCCGTGATCGTCGACATCACGTGCCGCAACGACGTCGGCATGGTCCAGGTGCCCACCGTAGGAGGCGGCGCATCCGGTCTGAGTTGTCGGGACGAGGGGACGATGCGCGTCGTCGACGGGCGGTTGCCGAAGGATGGGACTATGACGTTCAGCATCGAGGCGTCCGCGGGGACGACGTGGACGGCGACGCTGCAGTACGCCACCGCGGTCACGTCCGAGTGGGGAGTCAACGACAAGGGCCAGACCTACGGCGTGCCGAACGCGTCCGGTCACCCGGATCTCGTCCCGGGGACGGCGGACAACGGCCGCGAGGGCTGGGTCCTGTGGAGCGAGCCGGACGGCGGGGCCGTCTACGAGTCCGACGGCACGACGGTGGTCGGGCACTGGACTGCGGGGGTCGCCGACGAGGTCCCGCTCGACCAGCGGTACGTCGACGAACTGAACGGCGTGCAGACCGCGTCACCGTCGCCCGGCGCGCCCCGCTGAACCGGGCGGGGGGGCGGGTGGGACCGGAGCGACCGTCTGGGGGGCGTTCCGGTCCCACCCGCGCCGTGACGGACTGGAGGCCCGTGGCCGTGTCGACCACGGGCCTCCAGTCCGGTGGTCCCACGTCGTCGGGCCGGACGCACGTTCCGGGCGACGAACCGCGTCAGTCCCGACGCGGTTCGGCGGGGACGCCGCCGGTGGCGGCGTGTGCCGGGTCGGGAGCCTCGGTCGAGGGCTCGTCCGTGCCCCGGGCCCGACCGATCAGGTCCATCACGTGGTAGACGACGATCGCGGCGATCGTGCCGACGATGATGCCGCCGAAGCTGGCCTGGCCGAACCGGAACGTGAAGTCGGCGATGCCGATGATCAGGGCGATGCCCGCGGTCAGCTGGTTCTTCGGCTTCGCGAAGTCGACGCGGTTCTCGACCCAGATGCGGATGCCGATGACGCCGATCAGGCCGTACAGGGCGGTGGTGGCGCCGCCGAGCACGCCGGCGGGGACGGAGGAGATGACGGCGCCGATCTTCGGCGACAGGCCGAGCAGGATCGCGGCGATGGCGGCGACCCAGTAGGCCGCCGTCGAGAAGACGCGGGTGGCGGCCATGACGCCGATGTTCTCGCCGTAGGTGGTGGTGGCGGAGCCGCCGCCGACGCCCGCGAGGACGGTCGAGACGCCGTCGGCCAGGAGCGCGCGACCGGTGAGCGGGGTGAGGTCACGGCCGGTGAGCTGTCCGACGCCCTTGACGTGACCGACGTTCTCGGCGACGAGCGCCAGCACGACCGGCACGAAGGCCAGGTAGATCGCCAGCTGGCCCGGGTCGAACGCGGGGGCGGTGAACTCGGGCAGGCCGAGCCAGGGGGCGGCGTCGACCTTCGAGAAGTCGACCTGACCGCCGATCAGTGCGGCGACGTAGCCGACGAGCACGCCGATGACGATCGACAGTCGGCCGATCAGGCCCTTGAACAGGACGGTGACCAGGATGATCGCCACGAGGGTGATGAGCGCGATGACCGGGGCCGCCGTGAAGTTGTCGCGTGCCGCGGGGGCCAGGTTGAAGCCGATCAGTGCGACGATCGCGCCGGAGACAACCGGGGGCATCAGCCGGTCGATCCACCCGGCGCCGGCCAGGTGCACGACGAGCCCGACGATCGCGAGCAGGGCGCCGACGACGATGATGCCGGACAGGGCGAGCGGGATGCCGCCGATCTGGGTCGCCGCACCGATCGGGGCGATGAAGGCGAACGACGAGCCGAGGTAGCTCGGCAGGCGGTTGCCCGTGATGAGCAGGAACAGGATCGTGCCGATGCCGCTGAACAGCAGGGTGGTCGACGGCGGGAACCCGGTGAGCAGCGGCACCAGGAAGGTCGCGCCGAACATCGCGACGACGTGCTGCACGCCGAGGCCGACCGTCCGGCCCCAGGTGAGTCGCTCGTCCGGTGCCACGATCGTCGTCCCGGAGACGGTCTTGCCGTCACCGTGCAGCTTCCACGGAAGTCCCATGCGATGACCGTACCGGCGGGGGACCCTTCCGTCGATCTGGCGGCCGTGTATATGGTGTGTGGAGTACCGCAGGAGGAGAACCATGCACCTGCCCTTCCGTCCGACGACGCCGTCTCGGTCCCAGTCCCGGTCTCGGTCCCGCTCGCTGCTGGCGACGCTGTCCGTCGCCGTTCTGGCCTGCGCGAACCTGACCCTCACCAGCGTTGCGTTCGTGCCGACCGCCGGAGCCGCGTCCGCGTCGGCGCACGCGGCGACCACGGCCGCGGCCTCCGACACCGAGCTCACCGCGGAGGTGCGGTCGATCGACCACGGGCGCGGCATCGTCACGCTCGCCGGGAGCGCGCCCGCGGGTGACGTCGTCGACATCGACGGGCAGGACGTCGAGGCGACCAGCGCCGAGGCCGACGACGCCGGCGTGTGGAGCGCGGCGGTGCGTGTGCGGATCGGGGACCGGCTGCTCCACGTCACCTCGCGCGCGACCGGACGGACGATCGACGTGCCGGTGACGGTCCTCGTCCTGATGCCGCCGGAGATGGTGGTCACCGTCGACCGCTTCGCGCGCACTCTCGACATCGTCGGCACCGGCCACCCGGGGGCGCACCTCGTCATCAAGGACAACGGCACGACCGTCGGTGAGACGGATGTCGACGGCGACCGGCAGTGGGCCTTCGCGATGCGCGACCTGTCCTACGACGACCACCACATCGAGGCGTGGCAGTACTTCGACGGCACGCACAACGGCGGCGTCGACGAGGTCTTCCGCATCGAGGGAACCGCGGCCGTGACCGGGTCGTCGGCTTCCCGAGCCAGCGAGCGGATCACCCTCGTAGGACGGGCAGCGGCCGGGACGACGCTGCGCTTCGCCGACGACGAGGGCCGCCCCTTCGTCGACCGCGACGGGTCGCCGATCACCCTGACCACACCCGGCGACACGCACTGGACGGTGGACCTGCCCATCCCCGAGGACGCTCGGTTCGCCCGGGTGGTCGTCACCACCGCCGACGGGGACACCGTGCTGGGGTCGACGACGGCGAGCGTGATCGTCCCGATCGCCCTGTCCGCGGCCGTGCAGCAGGTCGACGGCGGCTCGGTGCGCCTGTTCGGCAGGGGCGAGATCGGGGCGACGGTCAGCCTCGAGGACGAGCGCGGCCGGCCCCTGCGTGACGCGGACGCCGAGCCGATCAGCACGACCGTCGGCCGGGCGTGGGAAATCGTGGTCCCCCGTGCGGTGCTGCCGGCGGACACGGTCGTCGTGCGGCAGCGCATCGACGGGGCCGACCAGGGCCGCGTGCGTCTGCGCCTGCCGGAGCTCCCGGTGCGTCCGGATCCAGGGACGGACCCCGGCACCGATCCAGGCACTGTGCCGGGCACGGTGCCGGGCGACGGACACGGGCCCGCTGACGGTCCCACACCTGCGGTGTCGAGACCAGGCGTGGCGGCGTCGACGGGAGGGTCCACGCCCGGGCACCTGGCGTTCACGGGCGCGGACCCCGTCGGTGCGCTCGGCGCGGCCGGCGTCCTGCTCGCCACCGGCCTCGGTGCCACCGGTGTCGCACGGCTGCTCCGCACGCGTCGGGACCGCCGGAACTGACCGACGCGGGCACGGAGTCGGTGACTATCGTGGACGGCATGACCGACGTCGCACGTGCCTCCGGCATCCACACTGACGAACTCGACCCCGCGGTGCGCCCCCAGGACGACCTGTACCGCCACGTGAACGGGACCTGGATCGAGGCGACGCCGATCCCCGACGACAAGGCCCGGTACGGCTCGTTCACCGTGCTGGCCGAGGCCGCCGAGATCGCCGTGCGGGACATCATCGAGCGCTCGCAGCAGGCCGCCCCCGGCACCGAGGAGCGCAAGGTCGGTGACCTCTTCACCTCGTTCACCGACGAAGCCCGGCTCGAGGAGCTGGCGACGGCGCCCATCGAGCCGCTGCTCGCCGAGATCGACGCCATCCAGTCCGTGCCCGAGGTCATCGCCGCCGTCGGCCGCTTCGAGCGGCTCGGCCTGCCGAGCTTCCTGCAGCTCTTCGTCGACAACGACCCGGGCGACCCCGAGTCGTACGTCGTGTTCCTGGAGCAGTCCGGCCTGGGCCTGCCCGACGAGTCGTACTACCGCGAGGAGCGGTTCGCCGACATCCGCACGAAGTACCGCGAGTTCGTCGCCGCGATGTTCCCGCTCGCCGGGTTCGAGGACGGCGGGGAGCGCACCGAGCACGTCATCGCGCTCGAGACGGCGCTCGCCGCGAAGCACTGGGACAACGTCACCACGCGTGACAGCCAGAAGACCTACAACAAGCTGCCCTGGGCCGAGGTCGCCGCGCTCGCGAAGGGCGTCGACCTGCAGACCTGGTGGCTGGCGATCGACGCCCCCGCCGGAGCCTTCGAGACCGTCGTGGTGCGCGAGCCCTCGTTCATCACCGGACTGGCCGAACTGCTGCACGAGCAGCCGCTCGAGGTCTGGAAGGACTGGCTCCGCTGGCAGGTCATCCGTGGCTCGGCCGCCTACCTGAACAGCGCGTTCTCGGCCACGAACTTCTCGTTCTACGGCACCGCCCTGACCGGTGCGCCCAAGCAGCGCGAGCGCTGGAAGCGCGGCGTCTCGCTGGTCGAGGGCGCGATGGGCGAGGCCGTCGGCCGCATCTACGTGCAGGAGCACTTCGACGAGACCTCGAAGGCGAAGATGGACGACCTCGTCGCCAACCTGGTCGAGGCGTACCGGCAGAGCATCACGGCGCTCGACTGGATGACCGACGAGACCCGTGCCCGAGCGCTCGACAAGCTCGACAAGTTCACGCCGAAGATCGGGTACCCGGTGAAGTGGCGTGACTACTCGGCCCTGCCCGTGCGCGCCGACGACCTCGTCGCGAACGTCCGCGCGAACGCCTCGTTCCAGGTCGACCGCGAGCTCGGCAAGATCGGCAAGCCGATCGACCGCGACGAGTGGTTCATGACCCCGCAGACGATCAACGCCTACTACAACCCGGGCTTCAACGAGATCGTGTTCCCGGCGGCCATCCTGCAGTTCCCGTTCTTCGACGCGAACCGCGACGCCGCCGCGAACTACGGCGCGATCGGTGCCGTCATCGGCCACGAGATCGGGCACGGCTTCGACGACCAGGGCTCGCAGTACGACGGCGACGGCAAGCTCGAGAACTGGTGGACCGAGGCCGACCGCACCGCGTTCGAGGAGCGCACGAAGGCCCTGATCGCCCAGTACGACGCCCTGGTGCCGACCGAGGTGCCCGACGGCCACGTCAACGGCGCCCTGACGATCGGCGAGAACATCGGTGACCTCGGCGGCCTGTCGATCGCGTGGAAGGCGTACCTGCTGTCCCTCGACGGCCAGGAGCCCCCGGTCATCGACGGACTCACCGGCGCCGAGCGGTTCTTCCTGAGCTGGGCCCAGGCCTGGCGGATGGCGATCCGACCGGAGGAGGCCGCGCGCCTGCTGAGCATCGACCCGCACTCGCCCACCGAGTTCCGGTGCAACCAGGTCGTCCGCAACATCGACGTCTACTACGACACCTTCGGCGTGACCGAGCAGGACGCGATGTACCTGGACCCCGCCGAGCGCGTCGCCATCTGGTGATGACGGAGCCGGACGCGGCCCGGTCGTCGCGCCGCCGCCGACCGGACGACCGCCCAGCAGGTGGCGGCCGCGGTCGTGGGCGGCACAGCGGCCGGTCCGACGACCGCTTCACCGCCACCACCGAGGCGCTCGGCGCCCTCGCGCTCGAGGGCGCCGGCGTCAGCGCCTCGGTCATCGACACGTCCAGCGGCAAGGCGCTGCTCGCGATCGACGACACCCTGGTGCAGCCGGTCGCGAGCCTGGGCCGCGTCCTGCTGCTCATCGAGGTCGCCGCGCAGCTGGAGGACGGCCGCCTGCACGGCGACCGGCTGCAGCGGATGGCACGCGACACCGCGACGGGTGCTGGGCTGTGGCAGTTCCTGCAGGAGCCGACGATGCAGGTGCCGGACCTGGCGACCCTGGTCGGGGCCACCGCCGACGCCTGGGCGGTCAACGCCCTGCTGTCGACCGTGGGCATCGACGCCGTCCGGGAGCGCGCGGAGTCGCTCGGCATCGAGCGGACGGCACTGATCGACCGTGTCCGTGACCGCCGCGGGCCGGACGATGCCCCGGACGCCTCCGTCGCACCGACCGGGGAGCTGTCGTGGGTGATGCGCGGCCTGGCCCTGGGCGAGGTCGTCGACGAGGCGGTGTCGAACCGGGTGCTCGGGTGGCTGTCGCTGGCGAGCGACCTGAGCCTGGTCGCGGGCTCGTTCGGGCTCGACCCCCTGGCGCACCGAGCGCTCGACCACGGGTTGCAGGTCGTCGCCGTCACCGGGTCGAGCACCGGCGTGCGGGCCGAGGCGGGGATCCTGCGGGGCCCGGGGTCGTCGGTGAGCTACGCGGTGACCGTCACGTTCGACGACGCGTCGTTGCAGCGGCGGTTGGCCGTCGTCGAGGCGCTGCGGACCATGGGGACCGAGGTGCTCGAGGCCGTGCACGCTCCGGCGCGGCGCTGACCGCGCGCCCGCTGACCCTCGGCCGTCGAGCGGGGATCAGGGCACGCAGACCGACTCCGCGGTCAGGCTCAGCCCGTCGGCGGTCCCGCGGATACTCGCCGAGGCTGGGTCCGCGCCCGTCGTCGACGACCAGTCGTCGCGCCCCATGGCCCGTCCGCCGGGTGCGAGTCCCGCCGACGTCCACAGCGCGGTCACGGCGTCGAACGGGACCTGCGCGTCGTCCATCACCGTGAAGACCGGTACCACCGTGCTGGCCGTCGCCCGGGTGCCGCTCGCGTCGGAGGTCCCGGTCGGCGTGCACGGTTCGGCCGCGGTGTCGACGGTGGCCGGCACCCCCGTGGTCTCGGCCGAGCGGAGCAGGAACCGGCGGAGTGTCGCGGCGCGGTCGTCGACGTCCGCAGGGGTCCAGGGGTGGGCCGAGGGCGCGGGCGGTACCGTGTCCTCGTCGAGCCCCTGGTCGTCCGGCTCCCGCGCGTCGAGGGGGAGCCCGAGCCATCCGCCGGGCCCGTCGAGCCCCACGTGGTACGCCGTCCGCGGGCCCTCACGCGCATCGGCCGCTTCGTCCTCCGTCGTGGCGAGCACCCGGGCGATCGTGCCCGGCGCGCGCGCGTCGATCGCCAGGTACGAGCGGAGCGTACCGGCTCCGGTCGGTCCGCCCGCGGCCTCCGCTCCTGCGTCGGCTCGCGCTGCCTGGGCGTAGGTCGTCCCCGGCGAGTAGGACACTCGATCGACGCCCGGATCCCGCTGGAAGCCGTCGATCGCCCGCAGCAGTGCCGGGCCGGGCTGCGTCGCCGTGATGCCCATGGAGATGTCACCGCGGTCCAGGGTCGCGGCACGCTCGGCGATGATCGGCCGAGCCAGTGCGGTGGCCTCGGCGAAGTCGATCCGCCCGACGAGCGTGATGGTGGTGTCGTGCGGGGTCACCACCAGCCGGTGCACGAAGGGCTCCGCGCGAAGCCGTCCGGCCAGGTCGACGACGTCGGGGTCCATCGGGTCGACTGCGACCGGCGCCGACGCCCGGCCGCGGGGCACGTCCACGCTCACCGTCAGCGTCGTCCCGGTCACACCCTGCGCGGCAGTCCGCCGGATCCGTTCGGCGACACCGAGGTCGGTGGTGTCGGCCTGCACCTCGAGCGACGCGATCCAGTCGTGCGGGTCGTCCTTCGCGTCGACCTGACGGATCTCGCCCTCGGCCGTGTCGACCCCGGGCAACCGCTCGACCCTCGTGATCAGCTTCGCGAGCGCTGACTCCGATCCGGTCGGCGGTGGTGGGGACAACGTGCACGCGGCGAGGGTGAGCAGGACGCCGAGCGCGGTCGCGAGGGCGGCTGCTGAACGTGTCCGTGCGCGAGCCCCCATGCGTCCGAGTCTAGGAACGTCGTGGTGCGGGTGGAATCGGTCGCGAGACCCATCCGTGCTCAGCGCAGGAGCGCGCAGGAACGCAGTGGCTGCGGTTGGATGTCGTGCACCTCGACGAACCCGCGTGACTCGTGGAACGCCGAGCAGGACCGTCTGGCGAACGCCGGCGTACCGCTGCAGGACGGCGTCGTACAGCGCCACGAGCTCGCGAACTCCGACCAGCCAGCGCGCGAGGAGGACAGCCGTCCGACCGGTGCCCAGCGTCCGACGGGTACGAATCGATGCGAGGCGCGACCTCCGCGCTCGGAAGGAAGTTCTTCGTGACCGAGATCACCGCCCACCACGGGCTCTTCAAGGACACCGACCTGCACGTCGACGACACCGGCGGCCCCGGGCGACCCGTCGTCCTCATCCACGGCTGGCCGCTGTCCGGCGAGTCGTGGAGCAAGCAGGTCCCCGCCTTCGCCGAGGCCGGCTACCGGGTCGTCACCTACGACCGCCGCGGGTTCGGCCGGAGCGACAAGCCGAAGACCGGCTACGACTACGACCACCTGACCGAGGACCTGCACACCGTCCTCACCGAGCTCGACCTGCAGGACGTCACGCTGGTCGGGTTCTCGATGGGTGGCGGCGAGGTCGCGCGCTACTTCACGAAGTACGGCACGGAACGGCTGCACAGCGTCGTCTTCGCCTCGGCCGTGCCGCCGTACCTGCTGCAGACCTCGGACAACCCGGACGGGCCGCTGCCCAAGGAGCAGGCCGCCGAGATGACCGCGGGCCTGACGAAGGACGAGGACGCCTTCTACGACCAGTTCACGACCGACTTCTTCTCGGTGGACGGCACCCTGGTCGTCTCAGAGGAGGACCGGCAGCAGGCACTGGCACTGGCGAAGCAGGCCTCGAAGCCGGCAGCGCTCGAGGCGATGGCGTCGTTCGCGAACACCGACTTCCGCGACGACCTGCCGAAGGTCACCGTGCCGACGCTCGTGATCCACGGTGACGGCGACGCCACCGTGCCGTTCGCGGGGTCCGGCGCCCGGACCCACGCCGCGATCGCGGGGTCCGAGCTGCACGTCGTCGCCGGCGGGCCGCACGGCGTCAACGTCAGCCACCCGGACGAGTGGAACCGCGTCGTCCTGCAGTTCCTGGCGAAGTAGCCACGCGACGACGGTGCCGCCGACCCCGGAGACGGCGGCACCGCCCCGCCGCTACGACGTCGCCTGTCCCTCCGGCACGAACGCCTGCACCGACAGCAGTGCAGCATCGGCGGAGGCACACGCCTGGTAGTCGGTGTCCTGCACGAACAGGGACTGCTCCGACCCGGGCGGGTACACGCGGAAGCCGTCCGGGGTCTGCGGCGAGCAGTCGCCCGACGAGTAGTTCTCGGCCCGGACGATCTTGAGCGGGGCGACGGCGGTCTTCCCCGGCGCCAGGGTCACGGTCGGGTGCGGCGAGCTCTTCTCCTGCGTCGCTGCCGCCCCGATCTGCTCGCCGTCGCCACTCCCGACGAACGAGACGCCGGGCCACCCCTGCAGGGTGCAACTCGACGACCCGGTGTTCTCGAGCACCAGGTGCACGACCACGCTGCCGGCCGCACCACCGCTGCCGGCCTCGATGCGTCCGGCCAGCGACGACACCGCGCACCGGTCACCGGCAGCCGCACCGGACGAGCCAGAGCCAGAGCCAGAGCCGGATCCAGACCCGGCCGACGGTGTGGCCGGAGCCGACTGCGGTGTCGACGCCGACACGGACGGCGACGGTGGGGGCGCCGTCACGGTCTCGGTGGCGGTCGGCTGCCCGCCCGAGGCACACCCCGCCAGCGTCCCGACGGCGACGAGCCCGGTCACGACGAGCAGGAACTTCGATCGACTGCTGCGCTGCATGGTGCACAGGCAACCACCGAACGCCGCACCCGGTTCGGTCGGCGTCCAGGCACCGCGGGCACACTCCGAGGCAAGCAACCCGAGCAGCGGAGGTCGGCATGGCAGGCAAGCACGAACAGGCACGAGGCGACGAGGGTCGCGCGGACGGCGTGGAGCCCCGCGCCGGAGCCTTCACGGACAGCGAGATCCCGGGCGAGCACCACGTCGAGACGACGGAGCCGGTCGGCGAGTTCGTCTCGAGCGACATCCCCGGCGAGGTCCGCCCGGACGGCTCGGGACCCGACGGCGAGTACGTCGACTCGGACATCCCCGGCGAGGCCGAGCCGGCCCAGAACGGCGAGGTCGGCGAGTACACCGACGTCGACAAGGCCTGACGGTCAGTCGACCAGCTCCGCCGCCACCAGGCGGCGGAGCGTCTCCACGCCCGCGGGTGGGCAGCGGTCGACGTCCGCCGAGGTGACCCACTCGATCTCGTCCACCTCGGCCGAGGCGACGGGCGTGGCGGAGCCGAGCGCGCCTCCTGGCCGGACCAGGAACAGGGTCATCGCGACCATCGTCCCCGGAGCCTGCCCGTGGGCGGGCTCGAGCACGACGCCGAACTCGTCGACGTCGTCGGCGGTGAGCCGCAGGCCGGTCTCCTCGTGCGCTTCGCGGATGACGGCCTCGACGTCGGTCTCGTGCGGCTCCGCCTTGCCGCCCGGCAGGTAGAGCACGTCGCGCGCCCGCGCGCGCACCATCAGGACACGTCGGTCACGCACCAGCAGCAGCGCGCTCACGCGCAGCGTGGGTGGTTGCGAGCCTGTCTGGAGGCTCAGCTCGCGTCCGCCTGGTCGTCGCGATCCGACGCGGTCGGGTCCAGGGCCGTGCGGTCGGCCAGCGGCACGACCGGCGTGGGCAGGTCCGCCTCGGGCTCGGGGCGCACGCCGTACAGGGAGTCGATCGCGCCGACGAACTCCTCGCCACGTCCGGCGCGACCGAGCTCGCGGGCGCGGACCGAGGGACGGTGCAGCAGGACGCCGACCAGGTGCCGGAGCGCCCGCTCGGTGTGCTCGACGGACTCGCCGTCGGCGTCCGCGCGGCGCTTGGCCCGCTCGATCTCGTCGTCGAGGATGTCGAACACGTGCTTGCGGAACGCCACGAGCGCCGGGGTCGTCGACTGCTCCATCGCCTGCGCGCGGAACCGGGACACCGCGTCGTCGACCATCGCGCGGGCCTCGGACTCGGCGTTCAGCTCGGAGATCGGGGCGTGGATGCTGATGGTCTCGAGGTCCAGGAGCTCGACGCCGTCGACGCCGGCGGCCGCGGGGTCGACGTTGCGGGGGAGCCCCAGGTCGATGACGATCCGGCGGGAGCCGTCGTCCAGGTCGGCCGGTGCGACGACCGGTACCTCGCTCGAGGTGCAGGTGATCACGACGTCGCTCTCGCCGATGGCCTGGCGCAGGTCACGGGCGGCGACGAGGTCGTGCTTGGCGGCGAACCAGGGGGCCCGGCCCGAGGGCGAGAACACCTGGATGGTCGTGGCACCGCGGTCGCGCAGGGCGGCGATGGTGGTGGCGGCGTAGCTGCCGGTGCCGACGAGCAGCACGCGGGCGTGCGCCCAGTCGGTGACGCGGGACGACGCGAGCTCGAGGCCGAGGCGCACGAGCGAGCGGCCGGCGGCACCGATGCGGGTGCGGGTCTTGACGCCGCGCGAGGTGTGCGCGGCCTCCTGGAACAGCCGCTCGAGGTCGGACGTGGTGGTGCCGTTGGACCGGGCGTCCTCGAGGGACCGGCGGACCTGGCCGGAGATCTCGGTCTCGCCGACCACGACGGACTCGAGTCCGCTCGACACGGCGAACAGGTGCTGCACGACGTCCCCGCCGCCCAGGACGTTGACGGACTCGAGCACCTCGGCGGCGTCCAGGTCGCTCGCGCTGGCGACGGCCTGCACGGTGGCGGCCACGGCGGAGTCACCGTCGTCTCCGGCGATGTCGAGGTAGGCCTCGAAGCGGTTGCACGTGGCGAGGACCACGGCGCCGTCGAGGACGCCGGAGTCGGTCACGAGACGGCTCGCGGCCGCGGGTGCGCCGATGCTCAGTCGCTCCAGGAGGTCGAAGCTGGCGTTGCGATGCGACGCCGTGAGACAGATGAGCACGTAGTCAATGGTAACGCGCTCGATGGGAGAATCATCCGGTGACCGAAGCGACGACCACATCCCTCCCCGACTCCCACCCCCTCGTGACAGGGCGGACGAGCGGGTCCCGCCTCGTCCGGGCGCTCCGGGGTGACCGTCCGGACACGCTCCCGGTGTGGTTCATGCGGCAGGCCGGTCGCTCCCTGCCGGAGTACCGCGAACTGCGGGTCGGCACGGCCATGCTCGACGCCTGCCTGGACCCGGCGATGGCGTCGGAGATCACGCTGCAGCCGGTCCGCCGGCACGGGGTCGACGCCGGCATCTTCTTCAGCGACATCGTCGTGCCGATCAAGCTCGCGGGCGTCGAGGTCGAGATCGTCCCCGGTCGCGGCCCGGTCCTCGCGTCACCGATCCGCACCCCCGCCGACGTCGACGCCCTCGAGCAGCTCGACCCCGCGGCCCTCGAGCCCATCCGTCAGGCGGTGCAGCGCACGGTCGAGCAGCTCGGCGACACCCCGCTCATCGGCTTCGCGGGGGCGCCGTTCACCCTGGCCGCCTACCTGGTCGAGGGCGGTCCCTCGAAGGACCACATCCGCGCCCGCACGCTCATGCACGCCGACCCCGAGACCTGGTCGCGGCTGCTCGCGTGGGCCGCCGACGTGTCCGGGGCGTTCCTCCGGGCCCAGGTGCTCGCCGGGGCCTCGGCCGCACAGCTGTTCGACTCGTGGGTCGGGTCGCTCTCGCGTGCCGACTACGTCCGGTCCGTCGCTCCGCACTCGGCGCAGGCGATGTCGCACGTCGCCGAACTCGGGGTCCCGCGGATCCACTTCGGCGTCGGCAGTGGCGAGGTGCTGGCCGACATGACGACCTTCGGCACGGAGACCGTCGGCGTCGACGCGGTCGGGGTCGACTGGCGTCTGCCGCTGGACGAGGCCGTCCGCCGCGTCGGCACCGGGGTCAGCGTGCAGGGCAACATCGACCCGGCGATGCTCTCGGCGCCGTGGGACGTCCTCGAAGCGCACGTCCGCGACGTCGTCCGCCGGGGCGGCACGGCGCGGGCACACGTCGTGAACCTGGGCCACGGGGTCCCGCCGGAGACCGACCCGACCGTCCTGACGCGGGTGGTCGAGCTGATCCACTCGCTCGGCGACGGGACGACGCCGGACGACGCCGCCCAGGACGGAGCCCGCGCGTGACCGACGTCGTCGTGGTCGGCGGCGGGGTCGCCGGGCTCGTCACCGCGCGCGACCTGGCGAAGGGCGGCGCGAACGTGGTGCTGGTCGAGTCGTCGGGCGTGCTCGGCGGCATGATCCGTCGGCACAGCGTCGGCGGACTCGACCTGGACATGGCGGCGGACTCGTTCGCCACCCGCACCGACGCGGTCGGCCGCCTGGCGATCGAGCTCGGCCTGGGCAACGACGTGGTGGCCCCGGACGCGCGCGGCGCCTGGCTGATGACCCGCGACGGTCGGACCGCGCCGATCCCGGCGACCGGGCTGCTCGGCATCCCCAGCACCCCGATGGCGGCCGACGTGCTGGCCGTCGTGGGGCAGAAGGGCGGGCTCCGGGCGCAGATGGACTCGCTGCTGCCCGGCCCGGTGGGCGCGAAGGCCCCGTCGCTCGGTGAACTCGTGCGGCGACGCATGGGGGAGCGTGTGCTCGACGACCTGGTCGTGCCGATCGCGGGCGGCGTGCACTCGACGCACCCGGACCAGCTCGACCCCGACCGCGTGGCCCCCGGCCTGCGCGCCGCACTGCTCCGCGAGGGGTCGCTCGCCCGGGCGGTGCTCGCCCTGCGGGCCCGTGCGGCAGCGGGCACCCCGGTGCAGGGCATCCGCGGCGGCATCGTGCGCCTGGTGGACGAACTCGTGGCCGACATGACGACCTACGGCGTCGACGTCCGGCTGCACACCCGTGCGACCCGGATCGAGGCCCACGCGGTCGAGGTCGTCGGGGCCGACGGCACGACCGAACGGCTGCCCGCCGAGCACACGCTGTCCTCGGTGCCCGACCCGGGGCGCACCGCCGCCGCCGACCGGACGGGCATCGAGCTCGTCACGCTCGTGGTCGACCAGCCCGAACTCGACGCGGCACCCCGGGGCACCGGCATGCTCGTGCACCCCGATGCATCGGCCGTCTCGGCGAAGGCGCTCACGCACGCCACCGTGAAGTGGCCCTGGCTCGCGCAGGTGGCGGGCGGCCGGCACGTGCTGCGGCTGAGCTACGCGACCACCCCGACCATCCGCGCCCCCGGCGCCGACGCGACCGGTCCGCTCGACGGGACGGCCACGGACGGCGTCGCCACGAGCCTCCCGGTCGACCCGGACGACGCCGTCGGCCAACGGGCACTGCGCGACGCGACCACGCTGCTCGGCGTGCCCCTGTCCGCCGACCGGGTGACGGGCGCGGCGCGGGTGGGGTGGCACGGTCCCGACCTGACCGCGGCAGGTCTGGCCGAGGGCGTGGTCGGGATCGGTGAGACCGCCGCCGGACGTGGTCTGGCGGGCATCATCGCAGCGGCGCGTGCGACTGCTGGACAGATCCTGGGTACCTGAGCGGACCGCCGGGCCCCCGAGGGCTACTGTGGTGGGACCGCCGGACGTATTCCGTTCGGCGCATGACCACCGCACACCACAAACGGAGGAATCGCACATGCGAGGAAAGCTCCTGTTCGTCGCCGGCGCAGCTCTCGGGTACGTCCTGGGATCGCGAGCCGGACGGGCGCGGTACGAGCAGATCAAGACCGTCAGCGGCAAGGTCTGGAACAGCAACGGCGTCCAGAAGGGCGTGCACGTCGCCGAGGACTTCATCGCCGACAAGACGCCGGACGTCGCCGAGTTCATCGGTGAGTCCACCAAGAAGGCCGTCCGCAAGGTCAGCCAGAAGAAGGACACCACCACCTCATGACCGACACTCGCGACCGCAAGTCGCGTTCGCTGTTCGGCCTGGTCGGGGACGTCCCCAAGCTCGTCAAGGGCCTGGTCAAGGGCGAGATCGACCTGCTCAAGGCCGAGATGCTGGCGAAGGCGAAGGTCTTCGGCCTGGCCGCCGGCCTGCTGGTCGGTGCGCTCGTCATCGTGCTCTACGCGATCGGCGTGCTGCTGACCGCGGCCGTCATGGGCCTGGCGACGGTGATGCCCGCGTGGCTCGCCGCACTCCTGCTCGCCGTGGTGATGCTCATCGTGGCGGCGATCCTCGGGTGGATCGGGTGGAAGCGCCTGCAGAAGGGGCTGCCCATCACGCCGAAGCGCACGATCGACAGCGTGAAGAACGACATCAACGCGGTCAAGGGCCTCGGCAAGAAGCCGACCCCGCCGACGCAGTACGGCAGCCGCAAGCCGGACGTCGACGCTCGATCCTGAGCGCCGACAGCCGCACCACCGACGGAGGAACCGTGTCCGACCAGCACGACGACATCGCTGCGCGCGTCGCTGCGACCCGCGCCCAGCTCTTCGACACCCTCGACGCGATCGAGGACAAGCTCAACGTGCCGAAGCAGCTCGGCATCGCGGCGTCGAAGCTCAAGCGGGGCATCGACGAGAAGCCGGTGCCGTACCTGACCGGTATCGCAGCCGGAGTAGCGGTGGTCGGGGGTATCGTCGTGATGGTGCTCCGACGGCGGTAGACCGCCCGAGCGCGGTCCACCGGCACGGGGCGGCCACCACCCCCGGCGACCGATAGGACAGAGGACCCATGAGCTCCGACGTGCCCGCGACCACCCCGCCCGCATCCGCGCACGAGACCACACCCGCGCACGAGACCGACCCCGCGACCGGGATCGACCCGAACCTGTTGACGGCGTACGCCCTCTGGGCCGTCTTCCGCCGTCCGCTCGGGCCGATCCACCGCGTCGGCGACGACGCCGTGGCCGAGCTCGACGCCGTCATCGCGAGCGCTGCCGAGCGCGGCGTGACGATCCGCGGGTTCTACGACGTCTCCGGCTTCCGCGCCGACGCCGACGTCATGGTCTGGCTGCACGGCGACGACGCGCAGGCGATCCAGGCCGTGCTGCGCGAGGTGCGCCGGACCGGGCTGTTCCAGGACGCCGAGCCGGTGTGGCACGCCATGGCGATGCACCGCGAGGCCGAGTTCAACAAGCGGCACACGCCGGCGTTCCTGCGCGGCAAGGACCCCGAGGCGTGGATCACGGTGTACCCGTTCGTCCGCTCCTACGAGTGGTACCTGCTGCCCGAGGAAGAGCGCTCCACGATGCTCCGCGACCACGGCATCGCCGGCGCGAAGTACCGCCGCGTCCTCACCAACACCATCGCGACCTTCGCCCTGAGCGACTACGAGTGGATCCTGCCGCTCGAGAGCCCGGACCTCGTCGACCTCGTCGACCTGATGCGCGACCTCCGCTACACCGAGGCGCGCATGCACGTGCGCGAAGAGGTCCCCTTCTTCACGGGTCGTCGTGTGACGACCGCCGAACTCCCGGAGGTGCTGTCTTGACCGACACCAGCATGATCACGAACGGCCAGCCCGTCCTCGCCGCGACCGAGGCGGCAGCCTCCGGGCCGGAGCACGTCGAGGTCCCCACCGCGTACGACGCGATCCTGCTCGCCGGCTTCGGCGGACCGGAGGGCCAGGACGACGTCATCCCGTTCCTGCGCAACGTCACGCGTGGCCGTGGCATCCCGGACGAGCGGCTCGAGGAGGTCGCGCACCACTACCGTCACTTCGGCGGAGTGAGCCCGATCAACGCGCAGAACCGTGCGCTCAAGGCGGCGCTCGAGGCCGAGCTGGCGTCGCGCGGCATCGACATGCCGGTGCTGTGGGGCAACCGCAACTGGGCGCCCTACCTCGAAGAGGCCTTCACCGAGGCCGCCGACAAGGGCTACAACAAGCTCATCGCGATCGCCACGAGCGCGTACTCGTCGTTCTCGAGCTGCCGGCAGTACCGCGAGGACTACGCCCGCGTGCTCACCGAGACCGGGCTCGTCGACACGATCCAGATCGACAAGGTCCGCCAGTTCTTCGACCACCCCGGCTTCGTGCGCCCGTTCATCGACGGCGTCCGCGACGGCATGGCCCGGGCGATCGCCGAGAACGAGGGCCTCGACGTCGCGACCGAGCTGCACGTGCTGTTCTCGACGCACTCGATCCCCTCGACCGACGCCGCCCGCTCCGGCCCCGACTACCGCGGCTTCGACGAGCACGGCGCGTACGAGGCGCAGCACCTGGCCGTCGGCCAGGTCGTGCTCGACCAGGCCTGGGCCGAGCTCCTCGAGCAGCCCGAGCACGCCCACCTGCAGGGCACGTCGAAGCCCGCCTGGAAGCTCGTCTACCAGTCACGCTCCGGCCCCCCGACGCAGCCGTGGCTCGAGCCCGACATCAACGACTACATGAACGAGGACCTCCAGGGCGGCCCGACGCGTGCCGTGCTGATCGTCCCGCTCGGCTTCGTCAGCGACCACATGGAGGTCATGTGGGACCTCGACGAGGAAGCCACCGAGACCGCCGGTGAGCTCGGCTTCTGGTCCCTCCGCACGCAGACGCCCGGCATCGACCCGGCCTACGTGTCCGGCCTCGTCGACCTGGTGCTCGAGCGCGTCAACGGCACGCCCACGACCGAGCGTCCGCACCTGACCGACATCGGTCCCTGGTACGACGTCTGCCGTCCGGGCTGCTGCGAGAACGTCCGCGCCGGGTTCAAGCCCGCCGCGGCCGGCGTCGCACCGTGACCGACGCCACGACCGACGGCCCGGCCCCGATCCGGCTCGGCACCCGTGCCAGCCGGCTCGCGGTCGCGCAGTCGCAGGACATCGCCGACCGCCTGGCGAAGGCGGCCGGACGTCCGGTCGAACTCGTCACCGTCACGAGCGAGGGCGACACGAACCGTGCGTCCCTGGCGTCGCTCGGGGGCACCGGCGTGTTCGCCAGCGCCCTGCGCGAGGCCCTGGTGGCCGGCGAGGTCGACGTGCTCGTGCACTCCCTGAAGGACCTGCCGACCGCGCCGTACCCGGGCCTGACCATCGGCGCCGTGCCGAAGCGTGCGGACGCCCGTGACGTCCTGGTCGCGCGGAACGGCGCCACGGTCGAGACCCTGCCCGAGGGTGCGAAGGTCGGCACCGGCTCCCCGCGTCGCGTGGCCCAGCTCAAGGCGCAGCGACCCGACCTGGACGTCGTCGACATCCGTGGCAACATCGACACCCGGCTCGGTCGGGTGGACGACGACCTGGACGCCGTGGTGCTCGCGGCCGCCGGGCTCGGGCGCATCGACCGACTGTCGGCCGCCACCGAACTGCTCGACCTGGGCTTCTGGCCGAGTGCTCCCGGTCAGGGCGCCCTGGCCGTCGAGGTCCGCTCGGACGAGACCGACCGCACCCTGCTCGCGGCGCTGCGGAAGATCGAGCACGCGCCGACCCGGCTGACGGTCACCGCCGAGCGCGAGGTCCTCGCCAAGCTCGAGGCCGGGTGCTCCGCGCCGATCGGTGCGACGGCCGTCGTCGACGCCGAGCTGCTGCTCGTGTCCGCCACGGTCTACCGCCCGGACGGCAGCGAGTACCGCACGGCCTCGCACGCGGCGGTGCTCGAGGGCTCCGCGCAGGACCGCCTCGACGAGGCGCTCGAGGTCGGCGGTCGCGTGGCCGCCGAGCTGCTCGAGAACGGCGCCGCACAGCTCGCCGACCTGGCGACCACGGTCGCCGAGGACACCACCGACGGCCCGTACACCGCGGGTCCGGGCCTCGCGACCCCTGCCGAGTAGGCGGTCGTCACGGAACCCACCACCACCGCTGCGGACGAGACGCGACCCCCGGTCGTCCTCGTCCCGCGCGGCGGTGCGTGGGGCGACCGGGTCGCCGCCGGTGCGCGGGCGCGCGGGCTCCGGCCCGTCGTCGTCCCCCTCATCACGGACGCCCCGCCGTCGGACCCGTCCGCACTCGACGCTGCGGTCCGCCGTCTCGTCGCCTCCGGAACGGTCTGGGCCCACGACGCCGGTTCCGGACCGACGCGCCAGCGGCGGTCCGGCCGTGCCGGTGGGGAGAGGCCCGGATCGGCCGGTCCCGTCGGTGACGGAACCAGCATGGCTGGGTACGCCTGGATCGTGGTGACCAGTGCGACGGCCGTGACGGTCGTCGCCGGACGCGTGGCGGGCCTCCCGGCCGGGATCCGCGTGGCGGCGGTCGGCGAGCCGACCGCCCGGGCCGCCCGTGCTGCGGGCTGGGTCGTCGACCTGGTGCCGACCGAGACGTCCGCCGCCGGGCTCGTCGCGGTGTTCCCGGACACCGACGGCACCGTGCTGTTCCCGCGCTCGGAGATCGCCGCACCCACCCTGGTGGACGGCCTCCGAGCCCGTGGCATCGACGTGGACGACGTGGTGGCGTACCGTACCGTGGGGACCGGCGACGAGCCGATCACCCTCGACCCGGCACCCGACGCGGTGCTCGTGACGAGCGGCAGCGTCGCCCGCGAGACCGCCCGCCGGCTGACCCCGTTCGACCCCCGTACGCGCGTGGTCTGCATCGGCCCCGGAACCGCCGCCGATGCCCGCGCCGCCGGGCTCCCCGTCCACGCCGTGGCACACGCCCGGTCCGCAGAAGCCATGCTCGACGCCGTCGTCGAGGCACTCACCCCACCCGCCCCCGAACAGGAAGGCCTCTCGTGACCGGCCGTTTCCCCCAGGTCCGCCCCCGTCGACTCCGTGCCACCCCCGCGATGCGACGGCTCGTGGCCGAGACCCGGCTCCACCCCGCCGAGCTCGTGCTGCCGATGTTCATCCGCGAGGGCGCGACCGACGCCGTCGACATCTCGAGCATGCCGGGCGTGCAGCAGCACTCGCTCGACTCGTTCCGACGAGCGCTCGTGTCGGCCGCAGAGGTCGGCATCGGTGGCGTCAACCTGTTCGGCGTCCCGACCACGAAGGACGCCACGGGCTCGGGCGCGACCGACCCGGACGGCATCCTCAACGTGGCCATCCGCGTGGCGAAGGAAGAGGTCGGCGACGCGCTCGTCGTGCAGTCCGACCTGTGCCTCGACGAGTTCACCGACCACGGGCACTGCGGGGTCCTGGCGTCGGACGGCTCGGTCGACAACGACGCCACCCTGCTGCGCTACCGCGACATGGCGGTCGCCCAGGCCGAGGCCGGGGCCGAGCTCGTCTGCCTGAGCGGCATGATGGACGGCCAGATCGCCGCCGCGCGGGACGCCCTCGACGCCGCCGGGCACAGCGGCACCGCGCTGCTCGCCTACGCGGCGAAGTACGCCTCGGCGTTCTACGGGCCCTTCCGCGAGGCCGTGTCGTCCTCGCTCGTCGGTGACCGCCGGACGTACCAGATCGACGCCGCGAACGGTCGACAGGGGCTCCGCGAGGTCGCACTCGACGTCGACGAGGGTGCCGACATCGTCATGGTGAAGCCCGCGATGAGCTACCTCGACGTCCTGGCCGAGACCGCTGCGACCTCGCCGGTGCCGGTCTGGGCGTACCAGATCTCCGGGGAGTACGCGATGATCACCGGCGCCGCCCAGAACGGCTGGATCGACCGCGACGCTGCGGCGATGGAGTCGCTCGTCGGCATCAAGCGTGCCGGTGCCGACGCGATCCTGACCTACTTCGCCGTCGACATCGCGCGGAAGCTCAACGAGGAAGCGGGCCTCCGCACCTCGGGCACCACCGCCGCCGTCGCCGGCATCGCATCGACCGGGAAGGCCCCCGAATGACCACGAACGACCAGCTGTTCGGCCGCGCCAAGAACGCGATCCCCGGCGGCGTCAACTCCCCGGTCCGCGCGTACGGATCGGTCGGCGGCACCCCGCGCTTCCTGGTGTCGGCCAAGGGCGCCTACGTCACCGACGCCGAGGGCCGTGAGTACGTCGACCTCGTCGCGTCGTGGGGCCCCGCGATCCTCGGGCACGCCCACCCCGGCACCGTCGAGGCCGTGCAGCAGGCCGCCGCGCGCGGGCTGTCGTTCGGGGCGTCGACCCCGGGTGAGACCGAGCTCGCCGAACTCGTGAAGCAGCGGGTGTCGGTGGACGGCGACGGACCGATCGAGAAGCTCCGCATGGTGTCGACCGGCACCGAGGCCACGATGACCGCCATCCGCCTGGCCCGCGGCTACACCGGTCGCGACCTGCTGGTGAAGTTCGCCGGGCACTACCACGGCCACTCCGACTCCCTGCTGGCCGAGGCCGGATCGGGTGTCGCGACGCTGGCCATGCCTGGTAGCGCGGGCATCACCGCCGAGACCGCCGCGCAGACCCTCGTGCTGCCGTACAACGATCTCGACGCCGTCCGCCGCGCCTTCGACGAGCACTCCGAGCGCATCGCCGCCGTGATCGTCGAGTCGGCCGCCGCGAACATGGGCGTGCTCGCGCCGGAGCGCGGGTTCAACCGGGCGCTGGCGCAGATCACGCAGTCGCACGGCGCGCTGCTCATCGTCGACGAGGTCCTGACCGGGTTCCGCGTCGGTGCGGCCGGCTGGTGGGGACTCGAGGCGTCGAAGGTCGTCCCCGACGGCGCCGGGTGGAAGCCCGACCTCATCACGTTCGGCAAGGTCATCGGCGGCGGCATGCCCCTCGCCGCGCTCGGTGGTCGGCGCGAGGTCATGGACTTCCTCGCCCCGCTCGGCCCGGTGTACCAGGCGGGCACGCTGTCCGGGAACCCGCTGGCCGTCGCCGCGGGCACCGCCACGCTCCGGGCCGCGACGCCCGAGGTGTACGCGCACCTGGACCGCACTGCATCGACGATCGCCACCGCGACGAGCGAGGCGCTGTCGGCCGAGGGCGTCGCCCACACGGTGCAGCACGCGGGCAACCTGTTCTCGTTCGCGTTCTCGGAGACCGCGCCGCGGAACTACGACGACGTGCGGGCGCAGGACGTGCACCGCTACGCGCCGTTCTTCCACGCCATGCTCGACGCCGGCGTCACGTTGCCGCCGAGCGTGTTCGAGGCCTGGTTCGTCACGGCCGCGCACGACGACCGGGCGGTCGGACGGATCCTCGACGCCCTGCCCGCCGCCGCGAAGGCCGCAGCCGCCGCGACGGCCTGACGTCCGAGCGCACCACGAGTGACTGCCCGGCCCCCGAGGGGGTCGGGCAGTCGTGTGTCAGGAGCAGTCGGCCTTGGTGAAGGTGGTGTCGACCGTCTTCGACGAGCCCTCGAACGCGTAGGTGTACCGCATGTCCACGTCGTCGTCGAGCAGCTTCTTGGTGTCGTCGTTCGAGCACAGGTTCGGACCGACCGCGTCGCGGATGACGTCCTCGGTGATCGCAGCCGGGTCGACGTCGGCCGACACGGTGTAGTCGTAGTGGATCGCGGCGCCCTCGGCCTCGATCGCGGTCCACGTGGTGACGGAGTCGACCTGCTTCGGCAGGTTGCTCTGGTCGCGGATCTGCTCGACGGCCTTCGACACGGTCTCCTCGGTGGAGTCAGCGAAGGCGGCGTTGAGCCCCTGCCGGACGAGGAACGCCACGACGACGGCGACGACGACACCGAGGAGCGAGACGAGGATGCGCCGGCCGCGTGCCTGCTTGGGCGGCGGGGCGTACGGCGCAGCGGCCGGTGCGGCCTGCGCGTACGGCGGCTGACCGGGCTGCGCCGTGGGCGACTGGGCGTACGGCGGCTGACCCGGGGCCTGCTGCTGGGCGTACGGCTGCTGCCCGTCGGGCTGCCCGGTGCCGGGCTGCCCGCCCTCGGGCTGCGGTCCGGATCCCGGGTAAGGCGGCGGCGTGTTCGTCATGGTTCCCCCTGGTGACGGTCCGCGGCGCGACACCGGAGTGCGGTGCCGGGGTCCCTCCCCGACACGGACCGCAGACGCTGAACGGCCATTCAAGCACGGCTCAGGCGGCGCGGCGCGCTGCCCATCGGCCCTCGGAACGCAGGATCGCGAGCGGGAAGTCGAAGGCGTGCGAGACCGGGGACGACGTGATGACCTCGTCCGACGTGCCCTGTGCCACGACGGCACCGTCGCGCAGCAGCATCGCGTGCGACGTCGACGCCGGCAGGTCCTCCAGGTGGTGCGTCACCATGACGCTGCCCATGTCCGGGTGGCGGTGCCGCAGCGCGTCGACGGTCTCGAGCAGGTGCTCCCGTGCGGCGACGTCGAGGCCGGTGGCCGGCTCGTCGAGCAGCAGCAGCCGCGGCTCGGACATCAGCGCCCGGGCGATGAGCGCGCGACCCCGCTCGCCCTGGGACAGCACCGGCCACCGGGCGTCCCGCCGTGCGGCGAGCCCGACGTCGACGACGTGCTGCTCGGCCAGCGCGACCTGCTCGGCGGTCGGCTCCCACCGCATCATCAGGTCGGTGGTGCCCGTCAGTCCGGTGAGCACCGTCTCGAGCACCGTGAGCGGCGAGAGCATCCGGTGGCGGGGGTCGACGTGTCCGATGTGTTCACGGAGCTCGCGCACGTCGGTCCGCCCGAGCCGACGCCCGAGCAGCTCGACCGTGCCCGCGGTGGGGTGCCCCGTCGCACCGAGGACGGCGAGCAGGGTCGACTTGCCGGCACCGTTCGGACCGAGCAGGGCCCAGTGCTCACCGCTGCGGACGGTCAGGTCGATGTCGTGCAGCAGGTCGCGGCCGGAACGCGTGACGCGCAGGCCGGTGGCGTGGATCAGGACGTCGGTCACCCGTCCATCCTGCCCGCAGGTCAGCTGCGGGCGGCGCGGACCGACTCGATGTGCTGCTCGAAGTTGCGGGTCAGCGCGCGACCGGCCTCGGCCGCCGTCTCGCCGTCGCGCTCCTCGAGGGCCTCGCGGAGGATCGAGAAGAACGCCTCGGAGCCGTACTCCTCGAACGCGGGCGTCGGGTTGAGCGTGAAGCGCACGCGTTCCATCGCACCGACGGCGGCGTTCTGCACGAGCGGGTTGCCGGAGTGCGCCACGGCGAACTCGATGATCTCGGTCACGGCACCGCTGAAGCCCAGGTCGCGCACCTTGCGCAGTCCGTCGGCGCGGTCGAGCAGCTTCTGCAGGTCGCGGACGTCCTGGTCCTCGTACTCGGGGACGCCCCAGCGCAGGCTGAGCTCGAAGAAGCCGACCATCGCACGGGTCGCGATCACCCAGTCGTCGAAGGTGGGGGTGGCGACGCGGGTGTACCGGTTCGCCTCCATCTCGACCAGTCCGATGTCGACGAGCTTCGCGATCGCCTCACGGATGGGGGTGCGACTCACGCCCAGCCACTGCACCAGCTCGTCGTCGTTGAGACGCTCGCCGTGCTGGAGCGTGCCGTCCCGCAGAGCCGCGAGCATCTTGTCGTAGACGACGTCGCGCAGGAGCTTCCGGGGAGAGCTCTCCACGGTGGACTTGGGGACCGGCATGTCATCTCCTCCGGGGGCGGTACGGACAGCCGAAATCCTAACGTGCCGATATGCAAACGTTTGCTATTCAACGCGCCACGGCGACGACCGTCCGACCGTGCACGCGCCCCGCGACCACCTCGGCGCCGACGACGATGGCCTGCTCCGGGGTGACCGTCCGCGTCACGTCGGCCAGCAGACCCGCGTCGAGGTCCGTCGCCAGCCGGTCCCACGCCCGCCGACGCAGGTCAGCCGGGGCGTCGACCGAGTCGATCCCGAGCAGGGACACCGACCGCAGGATGAACGGCAGCACGGTCGTCGGCAGCGCCGAGTCCTGCGCGAGTCCGCACGCGGTCACCGCTCCACCCCACCGGGTCGACGCCAGGACGTTCGCCAGGGTCGCCCCGCCGACGCTGTCCACCGCCCCGGCCCAGATCGCCCGCTGCATCGGCTTGCCCGGATCGGCCAGGGTGGCACGGTCGACGACGTCGGTGGCACCGAGACGGCGGAGCGAGGCCGTGTTCGACGTCCGGCCGGTCGACGCCGTCACCCGGTAGCCGCGGGCAGACAGTAGGGCGGTCGCCACGGTGCCGACGCCGCCGGAGGCGCCGGTCACGAGCACCGGCCCGTCACCCGGCGCGACGAAGCGCTCGAGCGCCAGCACGCTGAGCATCGCGGTGAACCCCGCGGTGCCGATGGCGGCCGCGAACGAGTCGTCGATCGACTCCGGCAGCACCACGAGCGGCGCGGTCGGCACCACCGCCTGCGTCGCCCAGCCGCCGTGCCGCGTCTCGCCGAGCCCGGCGCCGGTCAGCACGACCCGGTCACCGATCGCCACGTCGTGCACGCCGGGGCCGAGCCCCGACACCGTCCCGACGACGTCGATGCCCGGCACGAGCGGGTCGATCCGAGCCACCCCGGGGGCACCGGACAGCGCGAGGCCGTCCTTGTAGTTGACGCTCGAGTACGTCACGTCGACCAGGACCTCGCCCGCGGCGGGCTCGGGCAGGTCGACGTCGGTGACGGCGGGCGGAGCGGAACGGGACACGAGCACGGCGCGGGTCATGCGCCGGACGCTACCCCGTGCCTCCCGGACGGGTCGCGACCGCGGGGCGGGCTCAGCCGAACATGATGGCGGCTTCGTCGAACCGGGCCTGCGGCACGGTCTTCAGCTCGCCGAGCGCCTCCTCGAAGGACACGTGCTCGATGTCGGTCCCGCGCAGCGCGACCATCCGGCCCCAGCGCTCCTCCACCACGGAGTCGATGGCCGCCAGGCCGAGACGGGTCGACAGCACCCGGTCGTACGCCGTCGGGGTGCCGCCGCGCTGGATGTGACCGAGCGTGGTGGCGCGCGTCTCGATGCCCGTCATCTCCTCGATGAGCGGCGCGAGGCGCTCGCCGATGCCGCCCAGCCGCGGCCGCCCGAAGGCGTCCAGACCGCGCTCGGTGTGCGCGGTGTCCTCGTGGTCGGGCACGAAGCCCTCGGCCACCACCACGAGCGGCGCACGGCCGCGGTCGTAGGCGGCGCGCACCCACTTCGCGATCTGCTCCATGCTCGTCTTCTGCTCCGGGATGAGGATCGCGTGCGCACCGGCTGCCATGCCGGAGTGCAGGGCGATCCAGCCCACGTGCCGCCCCATCACCTCGGCCACCATGCAGCGCGAGTGCGACTCACCGGTGGTGCGCAGGCGGTCCATGGCCTCGGTCGCGATGGCGACGGCCGTGTCGAAGCCGAACGTGTAGTCCGTCGCACCCAGGTCGTTGTCGACCGTCTTCGGCACGCCCACGATCTTCAGCCCGGCGTCGGTCAGGCGCTTCGCGGCGGCCAGTGTGCCCTCGCCGCCGATCGCGACGATGGCGTCGATGCCGTGCTTCTCGAGCATCCGCTCGATGTTCTCGACCCCGCCGTTCGGGCCCTCGAACGGGTTCGTGCGGCTGGTGCCGAGGATCGTGCCGCCCTGCTTCGCGATGCCCTGGATGTCCTTGCGCCCGAGCGGGACGATGTCGCCGTCGACGACCCCGCGCCAGCCGTCCCGGAACCCGACGAAGTCGTGTCCGTAGATCGCGATGCCCTTCAGGACGATCGCGCGGATGACCGCGTTGAGACCGGGGCAGTCGCCTCCGGAGGTCAGGATGCCGATGCGCATGGGTGCTCCGTCGTCGGTTTCGTGGGACACGCCCATCATGACTGACGGTGGTTGCGCATTACCATCCCGGTGTGTCCCTCGCTCCGCCCGTCTCCGCCTCCGGTCGCGTCGACGACGCGTCGCGCGTCGACACGGTGTACCGGCCTGGAGGCGCGGTGGACGTCGCGTCGACCCTGCGGCCCCTGCAGCGCGGCTCCGGCGACCCGGCGTACCAGGTGGTCGGCGGCGTCGTCTGGCTCGCGCTGCGCACGCCCCAGGGCCCCGCGTCCGTGGCGGTCCGTCGGGCGGGCGACGCGGTCGCGGTCTCGGCGTGGGGTGACGGGGCGTCGTGGGCGGTGGCGCACGCTCCGGAACTGCTCGGCCGTGGTGACGACCAGGACGGGTTCGACGTCTCCGGGCACGCGTTCCTGGCGGCGGCGCAGCACCGGCAGCCCGGGCTCCGGCTGCTCCGCACGAACACCGTCGTCGCGATGCTCGTCCCGGCGATCATGGAGCAGAAGGTCACCTCGCGGCAGGCGTGGGGCGCGTGGCGGTACCTGCTGCGCCGCCACGGCACACCCGCTCCCGGTCCCGCCCCCGCGGGCATGATGGTCCCGCCGGACGCCGCGACGTGGGCGAGGATCCCGAGCTGGGAGTGGCACCGCGCCGGCCTGGAGCCCGGTCGTTCGGCCACCGTGATGCGCGCGGTCAAGCTCGCGCCGGCACTCGAACGCACCCTGGCGCACGGCCGTGGCGGGGATGCCGTGTCGGCCGCGCTGCAGTCGATCCCCGGGGTCGGTCGGTGGACCGCCGCCGAGACCGCCCAGCGTTCCCACGGCGACCCGGACTCGCCGAGCGTGGGGGACTTCCACGTGCCGGCACTGGTCGGGTGGGCGCTCACCGGGGCGCCGGTCGACGACGACGGCATGCTCGAGCTGCTCGAACCCTGGCGCGGACACCGGGAGCGCGTCGTGCGCTTGATCGGTGGTTCGGGGTTCCGCAAGCCGGCGTTCGGCCCGCGCCTGACGATCCAGGACCACCGCGGGCACTGAGCGCGGGGCGCGGGCGTTCGCTTCCGTCTGCACCCCTTCTGCGACACGACACCGCGCGATCGTGTGGTGTCGTGTCGCGCAAGGGGTGTCCGCGCGGCGGGCGTCAGGGGTGCCGGGTGCCCTCGCCGGCCAGCACGGCGCGGTAGCCCTCGCGGAACGTCGGGTACTGCGGCGTCCACCCGGTCGCCCGCAGCAGCGCGTTCGACAGGCGCTTGTCGCCCCCGGTCTGGCGCGCGTCGCCGTCGCCGCGGACGGGTTCCGGCGCACCGAGTTCGTCGGCCAGGAACCGCAGCACGTCGTCCAGCCGGCTCGGCTCGTCGTCGGTGCCCAGGTAGAGCGGTGCCGGGTCCGGCAGGGCCGCCAGGTGCACGAGCGCGGCGGCGGCGTCGTCGCGGTGGATCCGGTTGGTGTGCGGTGACGTGCCGGGTGCCAGGCGTGCCGACCCCGAGCGGACCTGCTCGATGAGCCGCTCGCGACCGGGGCCGTACACACCCGACAGCCGGACGAGCACGGCGCCGGGAGCCCGCTCGCGCAGCAGGGCCTCCGCCTCGACCAGGACCTCGGCGGTCGGGGTCGCACCGTGCGCCGGGGTCTCCTCGGTGACCTCGCTGCCGTCGGCGACGTCGTAGACCGCGGTCGAGGACACGACGAGCAGTCGCGGGTCAGCGTCGGACGCGTCGATGCCGTCGAGCACGTTGCGCAGGCCGTCGACGTAGGTGGCGCGGTACTCGTCGACGTCGCGGCTGCCGGCGGCGAAGGCCACCACGACGACACTCGTGTCCGCGGGGATCTCCGGGACCTCGCGGCGCAGGTCGACGCTCCGGCCGGTGATCGGAGCGGGCACCAGCTCGGCCCGGCGGCGGAGGCCGATCACGCGGTGGCCCTGGTCGGCGAAGCGGAGACCGGCCTCGGCCCCGAGGTCGCCGCAGCCGGCGATGACGACGGTGGTGGAGTTCTGCACGCATCGACCCTGGCACGCGCGCTTGGTGGAACGCGGGGAGCCCGCCCGTCGCGCAGCACCGTTCGCTATCGTCGCGGCATGGGGCAGCGGGGGCGCACGAAGCCGCGGGTGGCGCGGGACGTGGCGATCGCCCTGCCGCCGGTCGTCGAGATCGGACTCTTCGTCGCGGGCATGATCGTCTCCGTCGATGCCGTGGGGGAGAGCGCCGAGTCGTGGGCGCCGTTGTCGTGGCCGCTGTACGCCGTCCTCGGGACGTTCCCGTTCGCGGTCGGTGCGTTCGTCGCAGCAGTGCGCCTCCGAGGGTTGGAGGCCAGGACACCGGCCATCTGCTTCGCTGCCCTGTCGGCGGCCGTGGGAGTCATCCCCTTCGCGGGGGTGCTGAGCATCCTCGTGCCGATCTGGTTCGGCAGCTAGTGTCCTGGTGTGATCGTCTGGTTGAACGGGACACACGGGGCGGGCAAGACCACCACGAGCCGACTGCTCCAGCCGCTGCTGCCCGGCTCGCTGATCCTCGATGCCGAGAAGGTCGGCGAGGTGCTCATGGACGTCACGCCGGGGCTGCCGGAGAGCGACAACTTCCAGCACTGGGACCCGTGGCGACCGCTCGTTGTCGAGACCGCCCGCCGGGTGCACGACTACGTCGGTGGGCCGCTCATCATGCCGATGACGGTCCTGGTCGAGGCCTACTGGCGCGAGATCTCTGCCGGACTCGCAGCCCACGGCATCCCCGTCCGGCACTTCGTGCTGCACGTCGACGGGCCGACGCTCCGTGACCGGATCCAGAACGATCCGGTCGTCGGCCCGTCGACCTTCCGGTTCGCGTACGTCGACGCATACGCCGAGGCGGCGCGCGGTTGGCTGCAGGCCGAGGCCGAGGTCATCGACGCGACCGACGTCCCCGCCACCGAGGTTGCCCGGGCCGTCGCGGACGCGGTGACGTCAGAGCGCTGACAGCACGAGCGCCCGGATGCCTGGGCGCTCCGACTGCCCGTGGTCGACCAGCACTGCGCGCATCCCGGCCGCCAGGGCACCGTCCACGTCGCGCTCGGGGTCGTCACCCACGAAGAGACAGTCAGCCGGGTCGACCTCGAGCTGCGCCGTCAACGTGTGGAACGCACGGACGTCCGGCTTCTGGAACCCGATGCGTTCGGAGACGCAGACGACGTCGAAGGCATCGGTCAGGCCGGTCCGGTCGAGCTTGTCGAGTTGTTGGGCCTCAGCCCCGTTCGTCAAGAGACCGAGGCGGTGACCGTGCTCGCGCAACTCGAGCAGCAGCGGCAGGCTCTCGGGGAAGAGCCGCCACGCTTCCCGGTACGCACGCAGGTAGTCGTCGAACACCGCGTCCAGGCCGGCTTCGTCACCGGGCACCTCGACACCCAGCTGCGGCAGGACCGTACGGAGCCGTACGCGTCGCTGTTCCTGGAAGCCGATCGACCCGGAACGCCAGCGCTCGAACTGCTCGTCCTCGGCGTTGAACCAGGCACCGATCGCTGCCTCAGTGGCCTCCACGCCGAGACCCTGGAGGAACCGGGTCGCGCCCACGCGAGCGGACCCGTGGTGGTCGAACAGCGTCCCGTCGAGGTCGAAGCAGATCGCTCGTGAAGTCGCCACGCGCCCCGGCTACGGCTCGTCCGACCAGTGCGGACGGCTGCGCGCCGGACGGCTCTGTCCACCGCACGCAGCCCCCGCGTTCGCCAGCACCCGGATCATGCCGGAGACTGGTCCGGGCCGTTCACGAAGCAGCCCGCCCACCACCAGCAAGGAAGGCTCCGCATGCCCGAGCTCCCCGTCGTCTTCGAAGTCGGCTCGATGATCGCCCTGGTCGCGATCCTGCTCGCCGACCTGCTGATCGTGGCGCGCCGACCGCACGTGCCGACGCTCCGCGAGTCCGGCACCTGGGTGGGGATCTACGTCGGCCTGGCGCTGGTCTTCGCGGTGTTGATGCTGGTGTTCGCCGGTGGTGACCCCGCCGGGGAGTTCCTGGCCGGTTGGCTGACCGAGTACAGCCTGAGCATCGACAACCTGTTCGTCTTCGTCATCATCATGGCGCGGTTCTCGGTGCCGAAGAAGATCCAGCAAGAGGTCCTCATGCTGGGGATCATCATCGCCCTGGTGCTCCGGGGCATCTTCATCCTCGTCGGCGCGCAGCTCATCGAGAACTTCTCGTGGATCTTCTACATCTTCGGGGCCTGGCTGATCTGGACCGCGATCCAGCAGCTGCGCGGCGAAGACGAGGGCGAGCAGCAGGACAGCGCCCTCGTGCGACTGCTGCGTCGCCGGGTCCGGATCACCGACGACTTCGACGGCATGAAGTTCCGCACCCAGCAGGACGGCGTGCGCCACTTCACCCCGCTGCTCATCGTGCTCATCGCGATCGGCACGACCGACCTGCTCTTCGCGCTCGACTCGATCCCGGCGATCTTCGGCATCACCGAGAGCCCGTTCATCGTGTTCACCGCGAACGTCTTCGCCCTGATGGGGCTGCGGCAGCTGTACTTCCTGCTCGGCGGGCTGCTCGAGCGCCTGGTCTACCTGAAGTACGGGATCGCGGTGATCCTGGCCTTCATCGGCGTGAAGCTCGTGCTGCACGCCCTGCACGACAACGAGCTGCCGTTCCTGAACGGCGGCGAGCACATCGCGTGGGCACCGGAGATCAACACCTGGGTGTCGCTCGGCGTGATCGTGGCGGCGATGGCGGTGTCGACCCTGGCGAGCGTCATCCGGATGCGTGGCGAGACCCCGGCGACCGACGACGACGCGGTGGCGAGCGACCCGGATCGTGCCGACGCGGAACGCGCCCGCGCCACCGACTGAGTCCGATCTGAACGATCCGGCCGGGTCCCTCGTCGTCTGGGTATGGCACTCCGCAAACGAACCAAGGTCATCATCGGGATCTCCGCCGGCGTCGTCGTCGTGGCGGCAGCAGCCGTCATCGCCGGCCCGGTCATCTACGCGAACACCGTCAACGGCCAGGCCGCCGCAGCCCCGTCGCTGTCGGCGTCCTCGTCCGGCACCCTCGACGCGGAGGACGCCGACGGCACCTGGACCAGCACGGGCAGCTCGTACGCCGGGTACCGGGTGCACGAGGTCCTGCAGGGGAACGACGTGAACGTGGTCGGCCGCACGAAGGACATCGAGGGCACCGCCGTCGTCGACGGCGGTTCCCTGACGAAGGCGAAAGTCACCGTGCAGGTCGCGAAGATCACCACCCCCGAGTCCGCCCGCGACGAGTACTTCCGCTCCACTGCGCTGCAGACGGACGAGTACCCGACGGCGACGTTCGAGCTGACGAAGCCCGTCGACGTCACGAAGGCGCTCGACGGCTCCACGCAGGACGTCACCCTGACCGGCACGATGGACCTGCACGGCGTCGAGCAGCCCGTCACGGCCGATGCGCAGGTCGCGGTCGGCAAGGGCGGCACCGTCCAGGTCGCCGGCACCGTGCCGATCACCTTCGCCGACTACGGCGTGAAGGCCCCCTCGCTCGGCTTCGTCACCGTGGACGGGAAGGGCTCCGTCGAGTTCTCCCTCGATCTCGGGAAGTGACCGTGACGAGTCGTTCCGCCGACGAGCTGCTGGCGACGCTGTACCGCGAGCACGGGGACGCGCTCACCCGGTACGTCCGGCACCTGACGCGGGACGGCTCGACGGTCGAGGACGTCGTGCAGGAGACCATGGTCCGTGCCTGGCAGCGCCCGGCCGTGCTCGAGCGGGCACCCGACAGCGCGCGTGCGTGGCTCTTCACGGTCGCCCGCAACCTGGTCGTCGACGACGCCCGGTCAGCGCGCAGCCGCCGTGAGCACGGTTCGGAACACCAGGTCGACCGGGTCGAGCCGGACAGCACGGACGCCGTGCTCGACCGGATCGTGGTCGCCGACGCCCTCGCGTCCCTGACCCCGGACCACCGCCGCGTGGTGGTGGACGCCTACTGGCTCGGACACACCGTGCCCGAGATCGCACGACGACACGACATCCCCGAGGGCACCGCGAAGTCGCGGCTGCACTACGGGCTGCGAGCCCTCCGGCTCGCGCTGCAGGAACGAGGAGTGACCCGATGAGCGACGACCGGCACGACGAGTACGCGGAGTGGGATGCGGCGTACGTCCTGGGGTCGCTCCCGGCGGACGAGCGGCTGGCGTACGAGCGGCACCTCGAGACCTGCGACCGCTGTGCGGCCGCGGTCGCCGAGCTCGCCGGTCTGCCGGGCCTGCTCGGCAAGCTGCCGGCCGACCAGGCGATCGAGATCGCCGAACCGGACGGGAGGCCCGACACCCGTTCCGAGAGCGACCTCGCCTCCGTCGCCCACCGCGTCCGCCACCGTCGCCGCCGTCGCCGGGTCTGGGTCGCCGCCACGGCGGGGCTCGCCGTGGTCGCCGCCGTCCTCGGCGGGCTCGCGGTCGGGGCCGCGGGGGAGCGCACGACGGTGCAGGCCGGTCCCGTCCCGACCGCGGCGGCCACCGCCGACCGCTACGACATGACCGGCGTGCCGGGGCTCGACGTCCGGCTCGCGGTCAGCGGCCAGCAGTGGGGCACCCGCTTCGACTGGGGGTGTTCGTACGGCGGCAAGGAGTGGTCTGCCGACGGGTCGGTGCTGTACGACCTCGTGGTCGTCCGGACGGACGGCACCACCGAGACCGTGGGGTCGTGGACCGCTGCGGGTGCTGACGCCCGGGGGCTGTCGGCCTCGACGGACATCCCGCGCGACGAGATCGCGAGCGTGCAGGTCCGGCTGCGCGGTGAGCGCGGCGCGCTCGCCGCCGTCACGCTCTAACCGGCGTCGGCCTCGTCCGACGCGTCATCGGGGCCGATGGCGTCCTGGATCCGCGCGCTGACGGACCGCAGCGTCTCGGCGTCGGTCCCCACGGGCCTCCAGAACAGGTCCTCGAGCGCACCGGTGTGCGCACGGATGCCGGCGAGCACCGCGCGCCGGCCGTCCGCGGTCATCACCACCCAGCTGCCGCGGCCGTCGGTCGGGCAGTCCGCGCGCTCGACCAGGCCACGCGAGACCATGCGGGTGACCTGGTGGCTGACGCGTGACTTCTCCCAGCCGATGCCGGTCGCGATGTCCCGCACCCGCAGACGGTGGTCGGGGTCGCGGTGCAGTCCGATCAGGATCTCGAACTCGGGGATGGAGATGCCGGCGCCGGCCTGGACGGCCTGGTCGAGCGCCCGGTCGAGCCGTCGCCAGACGTCGTGGTACGCGTCCCAGGTGGCCCAGTCGTGGCCACCGTTGCCCCTCGTCGACATGCCGACCAGCGTATCCACCGGCTCGCTGGTCGGACCGTGCCGTCGGTGGTTTCATCCGCTCGGATGAACCCTGGCCGACGCACGGCGCGCTCCGATGTGGCGTCGGACGTGCGGCATACGATCGGAGCATGCCGAGCGCCCGTCTGCAGGACACCACCGACGACGCCGTCGCGCTCGTGCGACGGTGGCTGGCGGCGTCTGCGGGGGCCAAGCCGGACCCCGGAGCGGCCCGCCTGACCGAGGCGCTGCGCGACGAACGCGGACTCGACTTCACGCGCGGGTTCATCGACAAGGTCATCCGTCCGGAAGACCCCCGGGTCGCCGCCCGCAACCTCGAACAGCTCAGCCGTGACGTCCCCGACTTCCTCGCCTGGTACCTGCGCGGCGCGGTGACGCTCGGCGGCGGGTTCGCCACCATGGCGCCCTGGGCCGTGATCCCCACCGCGCGTCGGATCCTGCGCCGGATGACCGGGCACCTGGTCATCGACGCCAGCACGGCCAAGCTCGGGCCGGCGCTCGCCAGGGTGCGCGGACCGGGCACCCGGCTGAACGTGGCCCTGCTCGGCGAGGCGGTGCTCGGCAGCGCCGAGAGCGACCGCCGGCTGCAGGGCACGATGGACCTGCTCGCGCGCGACGACGTCGACCACGTGTCGGTCAAGGTGAGCGCTGTCGTGCCGCAGCTGTCGTCGTGGGGGTTCGACCAGACGGTCGAGCGCGTCGTCGACCGGCTCGTCCCGCTGTACCGACTGGCGGCCGCTCCGCTGGCGTCGGGCCGTCCGGCCAAGTTCATCAACCTCGACGTCGAGGAGTACCGCGACCTCGACGTCACCCTCGCGGTGTTCCGCGCGCTGCTCGACCGCGACGAGTTCACCGACCTGCCCGCCGGGGTGGCGCTGCAGGCGTACCTGCCCGACGCCGCACCGGCGCTCGACGCGCTGACCGTGTGGGCGCAGGAACGCCGCTCGCGTGGTGGCGCGCCGATCACGGTGCGGCTCGTGAAGGGCGCGAACCTCGCCCTCGAGCACGTCGACGCGATCCTGCACGAGTGGCCCCTCGCGACGTGGGGGAGCAAGCGCGAGACCGACACCGCCTACCTGCGCATGCTCGACGCCGCGCTGACCCCGGAGCGCACCGACGCCGTGCGCATCGGCGTCGCCGGCCACAACCTGTTCGACCTCGCCACCGCGTGGGTGCTCGCCCAGCGTCGCGGGGTGACCGACGCGGTCGACGTCGAGATGCTGCTCGGCATGGCGTCGACGCACGCCCAGGCGGTGCGCGCCGACGTCGGGCAGGTCCTGCTCTACACGCCGGTCGTGCAGCCCGACGAGTACGACTCCGCGATCGCGTACCTGGCGCGCCGGCTGCAGGAGAGCGCGAGCCCCGAGAACTTCGTCTCCGGTGCGTCCGAGATCGACCGCGACGCCAGCGTCTTCGAGCGCGAACGGGAGCGCTACCTGGCGTCCGTCGCAGCGCTCGACGAGCCCGTGCCGACCACGCACCGCACGCAGGACCGCCACCGCGCCCTCGGCGAACCCGTGCTGCGCGACGCGTTCCGGAACGCACCGGACACCGACCCCACCGTCCCCGCCAACCGGGCATGGGCGCTCGACGTCCTGCGCCGGGTCCCGCGCTCGAAGCTCGGCGCGCAGACGATCCGCGGGGCGCGGGTCACCGACCGCTCCACGCTCGAGCGCATCATGGCCCGCACCGCCCAGGCCGGCGTCAACTGGGGGCGGCAGGACCCGTCCGACCGTGCGGAGCTCCTCGACCTGATCGGGCACGAGCTCGAGACCCGTCGGGCCGACCTGATCGAGGTGATGGCCGCCGAGACCGGCACGACCTTCGCCGAGGCCGACACCGAGGTCACCGCGGCCGTCGACGCCGCCCACCACTACGCCGAGAGCGCCCGCCGCCTGGACGACGTCGACGGCGCGCAGTACGTCCCGCCGCGGCTCACCGTGGTCGTGCCGCCGTGGAACTCCCCCGTCGCGATCCCCGCCGGGGGCGTGCTGGCGGCGCTCGCCGCGGGCAGCGGCGTGGTGCTCAAGCCCGCGCCCCGGGCGGAACGGTCCGGTGCCGTGCTCGCCGACGTGCTCTGGGACGCCGGGGTGCCGCACTCGCTGCTGCGGCTCGTCGCCATCGCCGAGGACGAACTCGGCCGCGACCTGATCGGCCACCCCGCGGTCGACCGCATCATCCTGACCGGGTCGTCGGACACGGCCCGGTCGTTCCGGTGGTGGCGGGCCGGGCTGCCGCTCACCGCCGCGACGAGCGGGAAGAACGCCATCGTGGTCACCCCGAGTGCCGACGTCGACCTCGCGGTGCAGGACGTCGTGCGGTCGGCCTTCGGGTACGCGGGGCAGAAGTGCTCGTCGGCGTCGCTCGTGGTGCTGGTCGGGTCCATCGGCGAGAGCGAGCGGTTCCGCCGTCAGCTCGTCGACGCCACGCGCACGCTCCGCGTCGCCTGGCCCGACGACCCCACGGCCCAGGTCGGCCCGCTCATCGACGAACCGCAGGGCACGGTGCGGCAGGGTCTGACCGAGCTCGGACCGGGGGAGTCCTGGCTGGTGCAGCCCGAGCCCCTCGACGACTCGGGGCGGCTCTGGTCACCGGGCATCCGCGACGGCGTGCGCCCCGGCAGCGACTTCCACCAGGCGGAGCACGCCGGACCGGTGCTCGGCATCATGCGTGCCGAGACCCTCGAGCAGGCCATCGCACTGCAGAACAGCATCGACTCCGGACTGGCGGCGGGCATCCACTCGCTCGACGTCGACGAGGTCGCGGACTGGCTCAGCCGCGTGCAGGCGGGCAACCTGTTCGTCAACCGCGCCACCACGGACACCGTCGTGGGGCGCCAACCGTTCGGCGGGTGGAAGGGCTCCGCGGTCGGCACCGGCACCCAGGCCGGCGGCCCGATGTACGTCGCGACCCTCGGCCGGTGGATCCCGGTGCCGCGCACGGTCCACAAGAGCATCCAGCTGCACGGCCTGCCCCCGCGCGTGACCGCGGTCATCGAGGCGGCACGCAGCGGCCTGTCCTTCGAGGAGTTCGACCGCGTCCGCGCCGGCGCGCTGAGCGACGTGCGGGCCCTCGAGACGCGCTACGGCCGGTCGCAGGACCTCGCCGGCCTCGTCGTGCAGCGGAACGTGCTGCGGCACCGCCCGCAGTCGGTCATCGTGCGCCAGGCCGAGGACGCCTCGACGGGTGACCTGGTGCGGACGCTCGTCGCCGCGACCGCCGCGCGTGCGCACGTCCTGCTCAGCACGGCCCGCCCGCTGCCCGGGCCGCTCACGCAACTGCTGGCGTCGAGCCGGTCCCCGCTCGACGTCGTCGACCACCTGGTGGAGTCCGACCAGGAGTTCCACGCCCGCGCGTCGTCCGGCGCGGTGTTCCAGGCGAACTGGTCCGACGGTCAGGACGACCAGCCCGTCGACGCGCTGGAGGCCGTGCTGTCGCAGGGACAGGAGCGTCGGGGGCACACGGCGTTCGGAGGACCCGGCGCGCGCATCCGTCTGCTCGGTGGCGACCCGCTCGCGCTCGAGGAAGCCTTCGGGGCGAGCATCGACGTCGCGATCCACGACGCCCCCGTGGTCGAGGCCGGCCTGATCGAGATGCTGCCGTACCTGCGCGAGCAGTCGGTGTCGATCACCGCGCACCGGTTCGGTGACGTCGACCCGGACTTCGCCCAGCTGCGGGTCTGACGCCGCCCGAGCTTTCCGCGCGTCACGCTTCGTGAGCAGGAATGGTCGGGTACCCGCACGGCACCCGACCATTCCTGCTCACGAAGTCGCTCGGCGATCAGTCCTCGCCGTCGCCGCCCTCTTCGGCCTCGACACCGGTCTCGTCCATGCGGTCCCGCAGGTGGTCCGCCATCGCGCCGGCACCCTCGTCGCCGTGGTCGTGGTCGACCTGTTCGATCAGGCCCTGCAACTTCTCGTGGTTCGTGGCTTCGGTGGCACCGTCCATGACGGGCTCGGTCTGCTCGTTGTCGCTCATGGTCCGGACGCTACGCCGACGAAGCTGCGGAAGCCGCGGAGCGGTAGTGCAGCTCGACCGCCCCGCCCGCGAACGGCGTCGTGCCGACGAGCGCGAACACCGGGGTCGGGGCCGCCACCGGCAGCAGCGGTGCTCCGGCGCCGAGCGCGACCGGCATCACGGTGACCCGCAGCTCGTCGAGGAGTCCCGCCTGCTGGTACTGCGCCGCGAGCAGCCCGCCGCCGACGACCCACACGTCACGGTCACCGGCCGCGCGCTCGAGGTCGGCCTGGTGGTCGCCGACCTCGCCGGAGACGAACCGCACGTCGGCACCGTCCGGCACCGGCAGGGTCCTCGAGGTGAACACCCACGTCGGCACGTCCGGGTAGGCCCAGGTGTCGTCGTGGGTCAGCAACCACTCGTACGTGGTCGACCCCATCGCGATCGCACCGACGCCCGCGAAGAACCGGTCGTGGTGCCCCTGGAACGGCTCGAAGCCGAACTGCAGCAGCCAGCCGAGGTCGTCGTCGGGTGCGGCCACGAACCCGTCGAGCGACGAGGCGACCGAGTAGATCGTGCTCATGTCGGGGGACGCTACCGAGCACCCCCGACAGGATCAGCGTCGGCGCTGCCCGCGACCGACCGCGGCGGCCTCGGCGACCGCCAGGACCGTCGCGATCCACAGCTGGTCGACGGCGAACCGACGACGGTGGGGGTCGGCGACCGCGAGCGGCACCATGGTCACGCCGTGCAGCGCGTCGACGACGGCGCTCAGGGTGTGCGCGTTGCCGGTGCCGGAGCGCCTGACGAGCAGGGCCTGCGCCAGCTGCCGGACACCGAGCACGCCGTGCAGGACCGCCTGCTCCCGGCCGCGCAGGGCACGGCTCAGGTGCCACAGCCCGAGTCCGGCCCGAGCGACCTCGACCAGCGAGGGCGCTGCCGGCCCGGATCCCCGGCGGCTCATCGTCGTCGCCCGGCCACGAGCGCGACGGCCCCGGCGGCACCGAGCACGGCACCGATGATCCCGTTGCCGACCCGGCGGTGCTCGACCCACCACGTCTGCGGCGACCAGGCGTGCGCCGAGTCGTCGAAGACCCCGTGCGCCCCGTGGTCGCCCGGCACCGGCTCGTACAGGTTGTCCCGCATCTCCAGGCCGTCCTTGTCGGGCGCCTGCTGCCCGGACACCAGGGTCTTCGCCGCGTACCAGTCGGCGAAGCGGCCGCTGATCCGGTTGCCCAGGATCGTGTACACCGTGGACTCACCGACCCACGTCCGGCTGCGCGGTCGTTCGGCGACGGCCGCGATGGAGCGCGCCCCGACCTCGGGCTGGTAGATCGGTGCGACGGGCTGCGGGTGGTGCGGCAGCTTCGACTTCACCCACTGGAACTGTGGCGTGTTGAGCGCCGGCATGTCCACGCGGGAGACCCGGACCTTGCTGCCCTGCTCGCGGAGTTCGGAGACGACGGACTCGGTGAAGCCGACGATCGCGTGCTTCGCGCCGCAGTACGCGGCCTGCAGGGGGATGCCGCGGAACCCGAGCGCCGACCCGACCTGGATGACGTGGCCGCGGCCACGCGGGACCATCCGCGACAGTGCTGCCCGGGTCCCGTTCACGAACCCCAGGTACGTGACGTGCAGCGCCCGTTCGAAGTCCTCCGGCGCGGTGTCGAGGAACTTGCCGAACACGCCGACCATGACGCCGTTCACCCACAGGTCGATCGGCCCGAGCTCCCGCTCGATCCGGTCGGCAGCAGCTTCGACGGCCTGACGGTCGGACACGTCGACGGCGACGGCCAGTCCCCGGCGTCCGGCGGCCTCGACCTCGGCGGCCGCGGCGTCGACGCCCTCCTGACCGCGGGCCAGGACGGCCACGTCCCACCCCCGTGCGGCGAGCTCCCGGACGGTCGCCCGTCCCAGTCCTGCGGATCCACCGGTCACCACTGCCACTCGAGTCATGGCTCCCTTGTACCTGCGACCGGTCGTGCACCACTCAGCCGCTGTCCCCCGACGACCCGTGCCTCCGAACGGTCGCGAGCATGATGGTGGTGTGGAGACGCGAGACGACGCTGTGGAACCCGGGCCAGACGTGGAGCCGCAGCCGCACTGGATCCGCCGGATGCCGATCCTCCCCGAGCAGTGGTGGGGTCCGCCGACGGCTCTTGCCGTCGGGGCGATGGCGATCGTGGCGATCGGCATCTGGCTGCAGCGTTCCGCCCTGCCCGTCGTGATCCCGGTCGGTACCGTCGGGCTGGTCGGTGCGGTCGTGCTCGCGGTCGGCGGACGACGGACGTACTGGTACCCGAGTCGCGAGGCGGCTTGGCGCCTGCACCGCACCCGCGTCGTGGTGTGGAACGCGGTCGGCGTCGCGTTGGCGGTGTTCGCCTTCGCGGTGGGCGCACGGACGATCCTGATCGGGTACCTGGTCGCCGCGACGGGTCTGTACACGATGCGGCGCGACGATCCGACGCGGTTCGAGCGGCGCGGTCGTGCGGTGGCGTCGGCGGCCGTCGCGGTGGTGGCGGCCGTGTACGCGGTCGTGGCGTGGACGGTCTCGGGCGTCGACGAAGCGCACGCGTCGGTGTGGATCGGGTGGAGCATCCTGGTCGTCCCGATCGCGGTCGTCGTCGCGGTGCTGAACTGGCGAGCCGCGCTGAGGGCGGCTGACCCCGACCTCGACGGGGCGGAGGACGTCGGTGGTCTGCACCCGGAACCGGGGCGGGAGCCGCCGGGCGACGACCCCCTCAGCGCCCCCGACCGAACCGCGTCGTGACCCCGGGAGAGTAGAGCACCGAGTCCGGCTCGAGCTCCGTCAGCCCGAAGGGCAGCCCGGCCGCCCCGACCAGGTCGTCCCGCAGCGACACCACCGACGCCCGGTGCAGCGGCCACGGCTCGTGTTCGTTCGGCCAGAACCGTGTGCGCCCCGCCCGGTGCACGTGCATGCCCCACCGCGCCGTCAGGAACGTCTCGAGCGGCCCGGGCTCGTCGATCGCGTCGCCGACCCGCACGTCCACCATCGACCGCAGGTGCGTGCCGTGCCGTCGCATGGCGTACCCGATCCGTCCGTCACCGCTGCGCGACTCCGCGACCGCCCACCGGTAGGGCAGCCCGGTGGCGACGCGCGCGCCGATGGTCGGCAGGAGCTTGCCGGCGTCGAGCGACAGGAACACCACCCCGCGCTGCCCCTGCTCGTCGACCGTGTAGACGCGGACGTTCAGCTCGACGAAGTCGCCGATGCTCCCGGTCGAGAACGGCGGGAACCGCGTGTCCTCGAACCGGAACGCGATGAGCCCCACCCAGGTGGTCACCCCGTCGTCGGTCCCGTCGAGCGCCATCGTGTCGGGTCGCGTGCCGGCCGGCAGCAGCGGGGCCACCGCCGACACGTCGACGCGCCAGTGCACGAAGACGACGTCGAGCCAGTCCTGCGAGATCCAGGGGCGGCCGGTCAGGCCGGGGGCGACGGGTTGGAGGCCCGGAGCGCCGTCAGCGGGTCGGGTGTCGGTCACGGGGTGGTCGCCTCCGGGTCGGTGCTCACGACGGGCAGGTCGTCCCACCCGGTCTGCGGGGTCGCGCACGTGCCGCGGAACACGTACTGCGACGGTCGCTTCCGCTCGTTCGACACCCAGTCGATCGCGGGGCGCCGACGCTCGGGTGGCAGGTACCCGATCCGGTACACGGCCATCAGCTCGAGCTCCGGCGGGACCTCGAGCAGGGACTCGACCTCGGCCCACGCCTCCTCGATCTCCATCGGGAACGACACGAACTGGATCCCGAGGCCGAGCTCGGTGGTGGCGAGCCACACGTTCTCCATCGCCGCCCCCATGCTGAACACCGAGTAGAACGCGTTCCGCGCCTCCTTGCGGTACTCGTCACGGTCGAGCATCACGCCGAGCAGCATCGGCGACCCGGCCACGAGCTTCCGGTTCTCCTCACCCAGCGTCTGCGGCACCCGGAGCGCGTTCATGAGCACCTGCCCGCGCTTGGTGAACACCTGCTTCGTGAAGGGCCGGAGCGGTGCGGGCAGCTTGTCGAACAGCATGCCGTCGCGCCGGGCGTCCATCTCGGCCTGCGAGAACCGGAAGTACGGCTTGTACCGCTCGAAGAACGTCCCCTCGGCCATCGTGCTGGTCATCGACCGCCCGCTGATCGCCGCGATCCGGTCGATCGTGTCGCGCTCCTCGATCACCACGAACCGCCACGGCTGGCTGTTCAACTGCGACGGGGCCCGGCCCGCGAGCTCCATCAGCAGTCGCTGGTGCTCCTCGGACACCGGGTCGGGCAGGAACGCACCGTTCGTCGTGCGTCGTCGTCGGATGGCCTCGAACAGCTCCACTGCGTCCTTCTCGTCTCGTCGTCAGGCACGGCGCCGGCTGAGCAGCGCCCCCAGGTAGGACGGGGCGGCGGCGACCGCGACGCTCCAGTGTGCTCTGGCGCGCGGGTCCGTGCGTGGAGCGACGGCCAGGGGCACGAGCGCCGGCAGCAGGAACAGGGCCGAGCGGTCCCGCGTCCAGACCGGCGTCGTCGCGGCGGCGCCGGTCAGGGCGGCCGTCACCACGAACAGGCCGTGGTGCACGATGCGGAGCTTCTTCGTGCGGATCAGCCGCACGGCGACCGCCGTGCCCCACAGGCAGTTCGCCACGTACGCGAGGGTCGCCGCGGTGACCAGACGCCGGGCTGCGCCCGATCGGACGGGAGGCCCCACGCGCCTCCAGGCTGTCTGCTCGCGTCCCACGGACGCGACGTTACGCCGTGTCGCGACTGACGAGCTTGGAGAGCACGATCGCGGACCGGGTGTGGTCCACCTGGGGTGCGAGGCGCACCTTGTCGAGCGCTTGCTCGAGTGCCGACAGGTCCTTCGAGCGCATGTGCACGACGGCGTCGGCGCTGCCGGTCACGGTGCCGGCGTCGATGACCTCGGGCACGGTGTCGAGCAGGGCGCGCAGCTCGCTGGGCGAGACGGTGCCGCGGCAGTAGAGCTCGACCCAGGCCTCGGTGCCGCGGTCCTCGACAGCGGGGTCGACCTTGATGGTGAAGCCCTGGATGACCCCGTCGCCGACCAGCCGGTCGACGCGGCGCTTCACGGCCGAGGCCGAGAGTCCGACCACCGACCCGATGTCGCCGTAGCCGGCGCGGGCGTTGTCCCGGAGCTGATCCAGGATGCGGTGGTCGAGCGTGTCCATGTACGACCATCGTACGCCGACTTCTTGCGAGTCCAGATGGTTCCGCGCACGAAACGTGCGTCACCCGAACGGGTGCCAAGCCGTGGGCAGCGGGGGACTGCACTCGTCGGACGGTTCGTGCCAGACTTTCCGTGGCGTCGACCTGGTCCGCTACGGCGAGTGAGCCTGCATCTCGCCGGAGCAACTTTCAGTGGTGGTTCCTGGCAGGCTCGGGCCCCGGTCCTCGGAGGACTGATGTCGAACACCGCACCCGCCACTCCCGCCGCTCCGGCCCGTGTCGCCACGAAGCGCACGATCCTGATGTGCAAGCCGGACTTCTACACGGTGAGCTACCGGATCAACCCGTGGATGCACCCGGAGGAGCCGACCGACACGTCGAAGGCCGTCGAGCAGTGGGAGTCGCTCGTCGCCGTCTACGAGCAGCTCGGCTTCGACATCTCGTACATCGACCCGATCGACGGGCTGCCCGACATGGTCTACGCGGCCAACGGCGGCTTCGTGCTCGACGGCATCGCGTACGGCGCGAAGTTCCAGTACCCGGAGCGCCAGCCCGAGGGTCCCGCCTACATGGACTGGTTCCGCGACGCCGGTCTGACGGTCGCCGAGCCGGAGCAGACCAACGAGGGCGAGGGTGACTTCCTGCTCATCGGCGACACCATCTTCGCCGGCACCGGCTTCCGGTCGGACAGCACCTCGCACGACGAGCTCGCCCGCATCTACGGCCGCGAGGTCGTCACGCTCAAGCTCATCAACCCGAGCTTCTACCACCTCGACACCGCCATCGCCGTGCTCGACCCCGAGCCCGCGGCGGACGGCACGTCGAACATCGCCTACCTGGAGAGCGCCTTCGACGAGCCGTCGCTGGCGATCCTGCGCGAGCGCTTCCCCGACGCGATCATCGCGACGGAGGAGGACGCCGCCATCCTCGGCTTGAACTCGTACTCCGACGGGTACAACGTCGTGATCGCCGCCCGGGCTGTTCGGTTCGCCGAACAGCTGAAGGAGAAGGGCTACAACCCGATCGGCGTCGACCTGTCCGAGCTGCTGCTCGGTGGCGGCGGCGTGAAGTGCTGCACGCTCGACCTGCACCCGGTCGGCACCGGCACCTCGGTCGCGCGTTCCCTCGGGGTCAGCTGATGTCGGCGGCAGCGTCGCTCGGGGTCAACACCGCGGCGGCGCTCGCCGTCGAGGACCGCGCCCTCGCGCACAACTACAGCCCGCTGCCCGTCGTCATCGCGTCGGGTGCCGGAGCGACCGTCACCGACGTCGACGGCAAGCGGTACCTGGACGGCCTCGCCGCCTACTCCGCCGTGAACTTCGGCCACGGCAACCCGCGGTTGCTCGATGCCGCACGGGCGCAACTCGACCGGGTGACGCTCACGAGCCGCGCGTTCGTGAACGACCAGCTCGGGCCGTTCGCTGCGGCGTTGGCGGAGCTGACGGGGACCGAGATGGTCCTGCCGATGAACACCGGTGCCGAGGCCGTCGAGTCCGCGATCAAGGTCTCCCGCGCGTGGGGCTACCGCGTCAAGGGTGTGCCGGCCGATCGGGCGACGATCATCGTCGCGTCCGGGAACTTCCACGGCCGCACCACGACGATCATCTCGTTCTCCGACGATCCTGACGCCCGCGACGACTTCGGTCCGTACACGCCGGGCTTCCGCACGGTGCCGTACGGCGACGCCGCTGCCCTGCGCGAGGCGATGGACGAGACCGTCGTCGCCGTGCTGCTCGAGCCGATCCAGGGCGAGGGCGGCGTGGTCATCCCGCCGGAGTCGTACCTGCCGTCCGTCCGGGAGATCTGCGACGAGTTCGGCGCGCTGTTCGTCGCCGACGAGATCCAGTCCGGCCTCGGTCGCACGGGCCACACCCTGGCGGTGCAGCGCGTCGGCGTGCGCCCCGACCTCATCACGCTCGGCAAGGCCCTCGGCGGCGGGATCGTGCCGGTCTCCGCGGTGGTGGGCTCGCGCGAGGTCCTCGGTGTCCTGCGCCCCGGCGAGCACGGATCGACCTTCGGCGGGAACCCGCTCGCCGCAGCCGTCGGTGCCGAGGTCGTGGCGATGCTCGGCGAGGGCACGTTCCAGCAGCGCGCCCGCGACGGCGAACCGCTGCTGCGCGGGCTGCTCGACGAACTCGTCGGGCACGGGGTCGTGTCGCACCGCGTCGCCGGACTCTGGGCGGGGATCGACGTCGACCCCGCGCTCGGCACCGGCAAGGCGATCGCGAAGGACCTCGCCGACCGCGGGCTCCTGGTGAAGGACACCCACGGGTCGACGATCCGCTTCGCGCCGCCCCTGGTCGTCACCGACGACGAGGTCCGCTTCGCGATCGCGACCCTGGGCGAGGTGCTCGCCGCGCGCGGGTAGCTCGCCGAGTGAGCAGAAGACGTCGGGTCATCGCAAGCGACCCGACGTCTTCTGCTCACTGAAGCGCCCGGCTCACACCGCCCAGCGCTCCGCCAGCTCGTCCATCAGCCCGTCGAGCCGCTCGTCCACGACCTGCTCCTCGGGGTGTGCCTCGTACCAGGCGATGACCTCCCGCACCCCGTGCCGGTACGGCGTGCGGGGCCGGTACCAGGGCACGAGCGACCGGACCTTGCTGTTGTCGAACACCGAGCTGTTCGCCTTGTCGCCGAGCAGTGCCGCACCCCACTCCGGGTCCACGGCGTTGATGGCGTCCGCCGGCACGTGCACGATCCGCAGGTCGTCGACCCCGGCCGCCGCCGCGATCTCCTGCGCGATGGCGTTCCAGGTCGGCGCCTCGTCGCTCGTGATCGTGAACGGCTCGCCGATGGCCTCGGCCCGGTCGAGCAGCCCCGTGAACCCGACCGCGAAGTCACGGCTGTGCGTGAGCGTCCACAGCGAGCTGCCGTCGCCCGTGATGATGATCGGCTTGCCGGCGCGCATCCGCGCGACCGCGGTCCACCCGCCGGTCAGCGGCAGCTTCGTCTCGTCGTAGGTGTGCGACGGCCGCACGATCGTCACCGGGAAGTCCTGCTCCCGGTAGGCCTGCATCAGCAGCTCCTCGCACGCGATCTTGTCGCGCGAGTACTGCCAGTACGGGTTCTTCAGCGGCGTCGACTCCGTGATCGGCAGGTGCGTCGCCGGCGTCTGGTACGCCGAGGCCGAGCTGATGAACACGTACTGCCGCGTCCGCCCGGCGAAGAAGTCGACGTCGGCCTGCACCTGGTCCGGCGTGAAGGCGATCCAGTTCACCACCACGTCGAACCGGCGGTCGCCGAGCGCGTCCGCCAGGGCGCTGCGGTCCGACACGTCGGCCTGGAGGCGCGTCACGCCCTCCGGGATCGGCCTGCCCCCGGTGGTCCCCCGGTTGAGCACGGTCACGTCGAACCCCTGCTCGACGGCTTCGCGGACACAGGCGGCGCTGATGACGCCGCTCCCGCCGATGAACAACACGTTCGCCCCGGTCATGGGTGCTCCCTCGCTCCTGGCTGCACTGCTCCGTGCCGCACTCCTACCGATCCTGCACCCCTATGTCGGGGCGGGCGCGGAGCACGCGTTGCCGAGTACGCGGCGGCGACGTCGGACTACCGTCACGGTTCGGGTCGCACTGACGCGTCCCACGACAGGAGTGACACGCACATGGAGTACCGCTACCTCGGCAACTCGGGCCTCAAGGTCTCCGAGATCACCTACGGCAACTGGCTCACCCACGCCTCCCAGGTCGAGAACGACGCGGCGATCGCCTGCGTCAAGGCCGCGCTGGAGGTCGGCATCTCGACGTTCGACACCGCTGACGTCTACGCCAACACCGGCGCCGAGACCGTCCTGGGCGAAGCGCTCAAGGGGGAGCGGCGCCAGTCCCTCGAGATCGCCACGAAGGTCTTCGGTCCGACGGGGCCGAAGGGCCACAACGACACAGGCCTGTCCCGCAAGCACATCCTCGAGTCGATCGACGGTTCGCTCGAGCGCCTGCAGACCGACTACGTCGACCTGTACCAGGCGCACCGCTACGACCACGAGACCCCCCTCGAGGAGACGATGCAGGCGTTCGCCGACATCGTGCGGCAGGGCAAGGTCCTGTACGTCGGCGTGAGCGAGTGGACGGCGGACCAGCTCCGTGCCGGCGCTGCGCTGGCGAAGGACCTCGGGTTCCAGCTCATCTCGAACCAGCCGCAGTACTCGGCGCTGTGGCGGGTCATCGAGGACGAGGTGGTCCCGACCTCCAAGGAGCTCGGCATCTCGCAGATCGTCTGGTCGCCCATCGCGCAGGGCGTGCTGACCGGCAAGTACAAGCCGGGTCAGCCGCTGCCCGAGGGCTCGCGTGCCACCGACGACAAGGGTGGCGCGGACATGATCAAGCGGTTCATGCGCGACGAGGTGCTGTCCTCGGTGCAGGAGCTCGAGCCGATCGCGAAGGAGCTCGACCTGTCGATGGCGCAGCTCGCCGTCGCGTGGGTGCTGCAGAACGAGAACGTCGCGTCGGCGATCATCGGGGCGTCGCGACCGGAGCAGGTGCACGACAATGCCGGCGCTGCCGGGGTGCAGATCCCCGCCGAGCTGATGACCCGCATCGACGACGCCCTCGGTGCCGTGGTCGAGCGCGACCCGGCGAAGACGAACGACAGCAGCCCGAAGACCCGCGAGGCCTGAGTCCGACGGCGGCCAGGCGGACGCGAGCCGCGCCTCCAGGCCGTCAGCGACCCGGCGCGGACGCGAGCCGCACAACCGAAGTCACCCCGAACCGCACCTGCGCGTGGTTCCGGGTGACTTCGGTTGTGCGAACGACGGACGTTCGACCGACGCTCGCGACGCCGCCCAGACAACCGAAAAGGCCCCCTGCCGAAGCAGGGGGCCTTCACCGGTGGCTGGACACGGCATCGATCCGTGGACCTTTCGATTTTCAGTCGAACGCTCTACCAACTGAGCTATCCAGCCGTGGCGACCCTGACGGGACTTGAACCCGCGACCTCCGCCGTGACAGGGCGGCACGCTAACCAGCTGCGCTACAGGGCCATGTTGTGTTGTGGGTACTGCATGTTGTGACTTGCTGTGGTGTTGTTCAGTACTACTTGCTTGCTCACTCAAGGAGTGACCCCAACGGGATTCGAACCCGTGCTGCCGCCGTGAAAGGGCGGTGTCCTAGGCCACTAAACGATAGGGCCGCAAGCAGTGCATCGCGCTACCGATGGACAAGCATACGGACGCCCTCGGGGTTTCACAAATCCGAGCCCGTCGAACGTGCATCCCCGGCGTGTCGCGCCGTCGTCGCCCGGCTGTCTACCGGGTCACGATGCCAGCATCGACGCCGGTCCCGCCCCTCGACCGAGTGGCTGTCGAGCGTGGGGCCGCTGTTGTTACTGTTGCGTGTGTTGACAGTGTTACGTGCGTGAGCCATGCCGCGCTGTTACGAAATCGAGACCCATGACGACCTCTCCGCAGTTCTCCCGCCCCGCCCGCAGCCGCCTCGTCGCCGCCGCGGTCGCCGTCGCGCTCACTGCCGGCACGCTCGCCGCGCTGGCGCCGACGTCGTCCGCCAGCGCGTTGGACTACCCGAGCTGGGACGAGGTGCAGCGGGCGAAGTCCTCGACGAGCGCCCAGCGGGACAAGGTGCACGAGATCGAGTCGCTCATCACCTCGCTCCGGTCCGAGGCGACCGCCAAGCGGAAGGCTGCGCAGGCGGCGGGCGAGGCGTACCAGGCGGCGCAGACGAAGTACGACGCCGCGACGCTGAAGCAGCACACGTTCCAGTCGCAGGCGGACGAGGCCGAGCAGACCGCAGCGGAGTCCGAGGAACAGGCCGGGCAGCTCGCCGCACAGCTCGGTCGGGCCAGCGGGGACGACGTGACGACCGAGATCCTCACGCACCCGTCCGACTCTGACGACCTGCTGTACGAGCTCGGCGCCATGTCGAAGCTCACCGAACAGGCCGACGGCATCTACTCCCAGGCGTCGCAGGACCGCGGTGTCGCCCAGGGCCTGGCCGACAAGGCCGACCGTGCGAAGAAGGCCCTCGGTGACCTGGCCGACGCGGCGCAGTCGAAGATGCAACAGGCGCAGGGTGCCGCCGACGCGGCCCAGTCCGCCGTGGACGCCCAGAACGACAACGAGGCCCGGCTCGAGGCGCAGCTGACCGCCCTCACCTCGAAGCAGCGCGGCGTCGAGGCCGACTACCGCAAGGGCGTCGCCGCCGAGAAGGCCCGGCAGGCCCGCATCGCCGCGGCGGCAGCGAAGGCGGCCGCGAACGCCCCGGCGACCAGCCAGGGCGGTGCCGGTGGCGGGTCGGCCAACGCGGCAGGGTGGGTCCGGCCGTCCGGTGGGTTCCAGACCAGCCCGTACGGCTACCGCGTCGACCCGTACACGCACTACACCGCGCTGCACGCCGGGGTCGACCTCGCGCCCGCCTGCAACGCCCCGATCTACGCGGCCCACGACGGCACCGTGACCTTCGCGGGCAACGGCGGCGGCTACGGCAACGAGGTCATCCTGGACAACGGCGGCGGCATCTCCACCGCCTACGGGCACGTGGTCGACGGTGGCATCCTCGTCACCGCCGGCCAGCACGTCACCGCGGGGCAGCAGATCGCCAAGATCGGCTCGACCGGCTGGTCCACCGGGTGTCACCTCCACTTCGAGACCCGGGTGAACGGTGCTGCCGTCGACCCGGTCCCCTTCATGGCAGCGCGGGGGATCTCGGTATGAGCACCAGCGCGTCCGAGAGGCTCCGATCCACGTCATGACCACGTCCACACGCTCGCTCTCCTGCGGGATCGCCACCATCGCCGTGCTCGGCTTCGGCCTGTCCGTCGTCATCGCCGGCCCGGCCCAGGCGGCTCCGTCGACCCCGTCGTGGGACGACGTCAAGGCCGCGAAGTCAGACGCCGCCGACGCCCAGCAGACCGTCGACGAGCTGAGCGACCGGCTCGCAGCGCTGCAGGACGCCGCGGACCAGGCGGGCATCGCGGAGCAGCAGGCCGGGCAGGCGTACGCGCTGGCCGCCTCGCAGCAGCAGGAGGCGAAGGACACCCTCGCCGACCTGACCGCGCAGTCGGAGCGGGCCGAGGGGCGCGCGGACGACTCCGCCGGGCAGGTGGCCGGCCTGGTCGTCGAGCTGTCGCGCACGGGCGGCGGCGACCTGTCCACGTCGATGCTCGTGGACTCGTCGGACTCCGGTGACCTGCTGTACCGGGTCGGCACGATGTCGCACCTGTCCGAGCGGTCGGCCAGGATCCTCGCCGAGGCCCGTGCCGACCAGAAGACGGTCGAGTCCCTGGCCGCCCAGCAGTCCGCCGCCGAGCGGGCCCTCGACGACGCCACCGAGGCGACGAAGACCGCCTTCGCCACCGCGAACGACGTCTCCGCCGACGCGCAGGCCCGGGTGCAGGAGGAGCAGGAGCAGCAGGACGAGGTCCTCCGCCAGCTCGCCTACCTCAAGGGCACGAGCGTCGCGACGGAGACGGCGTACTGGAACGCCCAGCAGGCGAAGGCTGCCGAGGCCGCCCTGGCCCGACAGTCGGGCCCGAGCACGACCGGCGGCGGCAGCGCGGGCAGCGGCGGCGGCGCGGGCAGCAGCGACGGTGCCGGCACCGGCGGTGCGGGAACCGGCGGCGGCACCGGCGGCACCGGCAACGGAGGCAGCAGCAGCGGCGGTGGGGACCGCGGCGGCTCCGACGACGCACCGGCCACCCCGTCCCGACCCGACACTCCGGCGGCCCCGTCGCAGCCGAGCGCGCCACGGCCCAGCGCCCCGCAGCCCAGCGCGCCGAAGCCGAGCACCCCGAAGCCCAGCACGCCCAAGCCGGCCCCTGCCCCCGCTCCGGCCCCGAAGCCCGCCGTGCCGAGCAGCCCCTCGAAGGCCGCCGGCGCGATCTCCTACGCCCGCGGACAGCTCGGCAAGCCGTACGTCCTCGGCGGCGCCGGCCCGAACACGTGGGACTGCTCCGGCCTGGTGATGATGGCCTACAACTCGCAGGGCGTCTCGACCGGTGGGCACAACGTGGTCTGGCAGTACAACCACTTCAGCTCGATCGGCCGCCTCGTCCCGCTCTCGCAGCGCCAGCCCGGCGACATCCTGTTCTACTCGTCGAACGGAACCGCATCAGGCGGTTACCACGACTCGATCTACACCGGCAACGGGATGATGGTCGAGGCAGCACGTCCGGGCGTCGGCGTGGTCGAGCGTGCCGTCTGGACCCCGAGCCAGCTCCTGCCCTACGTGGCCCGCCCGACCGGCGCCCTGTAGACGTCACACCCACGAACGAGAACGCGCCCCCGCGCGGTCATCGCGCCCCGAGGATTCGGGGTGCAACGACCGCACGGGGGCGCGATCCACTGTCCGGAACGGACGGACGGACGAAGCGTCAGTGCGAGCCGGGCACGTACGCGGCCTGGCCGGCCTGCACGATGCGCTCGGCCTCGGCGGCGTCGCCCCAGCCCTCGGCCTTGACCCACTTGTTCGGCTCGAGGTCCTTGTAGCGCTCGAAGAAGTGCGCGATCTCGGCCTTGGTCTGCTCCGGCACGTCCGAGATGTCCTGGATGTGCGCCCAGCGCGGGTCCTTGGCGGGGACGACGAGGACCTTCTCGTCGTTGCCGGCCTCGTCGCTCATCTTGAAGACGCCGACCGGGCGGACCTTCACGCCGACACCGGGGAACGTCGGGAACTCGAGCAGCAGCAGGGCGTCCACGGGGTCGCCGTCGTCGGCCAGGGTCTTCTCGAAGAAGCCGTAGTCGGTGGGGTAGACGAACGACGTGAACAGCACGCGGTCGAGGTACACGCGACCGGTTTCGTGGTCCACCTCGTACTTGTTGCGGCTGCCCTTGGGGATCTCGACGACGACGTCGTACGCGGCCATGTCTGCACTCCTGGTGTGTCGGTGGGTGTGTCGTGGGGCTGTCGGTGGTCCCGAGAGCGCGGCTAACGTTACCGGGTGAACTCTCCGCGCCCCCGGCTGGATCCCGCGGTCGCCGACACCCGCCGTGCGGTGCGCGACCTGCTCGCCGACGCCCGCGACCAGCGGCTCGTCGCGGACGGCGACCTGGTGCTGGTGGCCCTGAGCGGCGGGGCCGACTCGCTCGCGCTCGCCGCGGCCACCGCGTTCGAGGCCGGCAAGCAGGGACTGCGCGCCGGAGCGGTGGTCGTCGACCACGCGCTCCAGGCGGGCTCCGAGGCGGTCGCGATCCGCGCCTCCCGGCAGGCATCCGAGCTGGGACTCGACCCGGTGACGGTCCGCCGGGTCATGGTCGGCTCCGACGGCGGTCCGGAGGGCGCCGCCCGGGAGGCCCGGCACGCGGCGATCGCCGAGGTCGCGGCCGCCACCGGGTCGCCCCTGGTGCTGTTCGGGCACACGCTCGACGACCAGGCCGAGACGGTGCTGCTCGGCCTGCTGCGCGGCAGCGGCCCGGACAGCCTGTCCGGCATGCTCCCGCTCGCGCGGCGTGACGACGGTCCGGCCTACGGCCGGCCGCTGCTCGCCGTGCGTCGGCACACGACCCGGCATGCGTGCGCGGCGGCGGGCCTCGCGCCGTGGCACGACCCGCAGAACGACGACCCGGCGTACGCGCGGGTGCGGGTGCGGAACACCCTGGTGCCCGCGCTCGAACGGGAGCTCGGTCCCGGGGTCCAGGAGGCCCTGGCCCGCACCGCCGACCAGCTGCGCGAGGACTCCGCGGCACTCGACCACTTCGCCGAGGAGCTCGCCGAGGACATCGCCGAGCACTCCGAGGCGGGTATCTCGCTGTCGGTGCGGGCGCTCGGGGCGAACCCGCCGGCGCTGCGCCAGCGGCTCGTCCGGCTGGCCGTCGCGAGCGAGTTCGGGGTGACGCTGACGCGTGTGCAGACGCTCGAGGTCTGCCGACTCGTCACCGACTGGCGGGGGCAGGGGCCGATCGACCTGCCGGGGGTCCGGGCATCGCGATCCGGTGACCGCCTGTCGTTCAGCGCCGGTTAGGCTGGACCGGTGGAACTCTCCGACGTCCAGGCAGACCTGTCCGAAGTCCTCTTCACCCCCGAGCAGATCGACGAGAAGCTCGCCGAGCTCGCGGCGGTCGTCGACGCCGACTACGCGGGGCGCGACCCGCTGCTCGTCGGTGTCTTGAAGGGCGCCGTCATGGTGATGGCGGACTTCTCGCGGCACCTGAAGATGCAGGCGCGGATGGACTGGATGGCCGTGTCCTCCTACGGCTCCGGCACGAAGTCGTCCGGCGTGGTGCGGATCCTCAAGGACCTCGACACCGACCTGCACGGGCGCGACGTCCTCATCGTCGAGGACATCATCGACTCTGGTCTGACGCTGTCGTGGCTCAAGCAGAACCTGCAGTCCCGCGGTGCCGCGAGCGTCGAGATCGTCGCCCTGCTCCGCAAGCCCGAAGCCGCCAAGGTCGAGGTCGACGTGAAGTACGTCGGCTTCGACATCCCGGACGCCTTCGTGGTGGGGTACGGCCTGGACTACGACGAGCGCTACCGCAACCTGCGCGGCGTCGGCGTCCTCGCCCCGCACGTCTACTCCTGACGGGCCCCGACCAGCGCGTCCGCCGGCGCAGGCTGCGCTCGGCGGACTCGTGTCCGGCGGTGAGTTCGCCCGCAGAGGACACCCATTCTCGCCACAGAATCGCGGCCGTATGCTGATCAGCACGCAACTTCGGCAGAGAAAGGTGTCGGGCGATCGCGCCCGGATCACATGAACTTCAAGCGCATCTTCCGCGGCCCGTACCTCTACGTGTTGATCGCGCTGGCCGGCATCCTCATCGGCTGGAGCTTCCTCGCGCAGGCGAACACGCAAGAGATCGACACCCAGAAGGGCCTCGAGCTGCTGTCCGACGACAAGGTGTCGTCCGCGGTGGTGAACTCCACCGAGCAGCGCGTCGACCTCACCCTGAAGGACGGCGGCAAGCAGGAGCAGTTCTACTACTCCACGCCGCGCGGCGAAGAGGTCATCAACGCCGTCAACAGCGCCGACCTGCCGAAGGGCTACAACGACCACGTGTCGCAGGGCAACTGGTTCCTGTCGCTGCTCGGCATCCTGCTGCCGTTCCTGATCATCGGTGCCCTGTTCTGGTTCCTGCTGTCGAGCGCCCAGGGCGGCGGCTCGAAGGTCATGCAGTTCGGCAAGTCGAAGGCGAAGATCAACAACAAGGAGAACCCGCAGGTGTCGTTCGCCGACGTCGCGGGCTCCGACGAGGCGATCGAGGAACTCCACGAGATCAAGGAGTTCCTCAAGGAGCCGGCGAAGTTCCAGGCCGTCGGCGCCAAGATCCCGAAGGGCGTGCTGCTGTACGGCCCGCCCGGCACCGGCAAGACCCTGCTCGCCCGCGCCGTCGCCGGCGAGGCAGGCGTGCCGTTCTACTCGATCTCCGGTTCGGACTTCGTCGAGATGTTCGTCGGTGTCGGTGCGAGCCGTGTCCGCGACCTGTTCGAGCAGGCCAAGGCGAACTCGCCGGCCATCGTGTTCATCGACGAGATCGACGCGGTCGGTCGTCACCGTGGCGCCGGCATCGGCGGCGGCAACGACGAGCGTGAGCAGACGCTGAACCAGCTGCTCGTCGAGATGGACGGCTTCGACGGCAAGACGAACGTCATCCTCATCGCGGCGACGAACCGCCCCGACGTGCTCGACCCCGCGCTGCTGCGCCCGGGCCGCTTCGACCGCCAGATCGGCGTCGACGCCCCGAGCCTGGCCGGCCGCAAGCAGATCCTCGAGGTGCACGCGAAGGGCAAGCCGCTCGCCGCGAGCGTCGACCTCGAGCTGCTCGCCCGCAAGACGCCGGGCTTCACCGGCGCCGACCTGGCGAACGTCCTGAACGAGGCCGCGCTGCTGACCGCACGGTCGAACGCGCAGCTCATCGACAACCGCGCCCTCGACGAGGCCGTCGACCGCGTCATGGCGGGCCCGCAGCGCCGGACCCGCGTGATGTCCGACCAGGAGCGCCTGATCACCGCCTACCACGAGGGTGGGCACGCCCTGGCGGCGGCGGCGATGCGGCACACCGACCCGGTGACGAAGATCACGATCCTGCCGCGCGGCCGTGCCCTCGGCTACACGATGGTCCTGCCCCTCGAGGACAAGTACTCGGTCACCCGCAACGAGCTGCTCGACCAGCTGACCTACGCCATGGGTGGTCGCGTCGCCGAGGAGATCGTGTTCCACGACCCGACCACCGGTGCCTCGAACGACATCGAGAAGGCCACGGGCACCGCGCGCAAGATGGTCACCGAGTACGGCATGAGCCGTGCCGTCGGGTCCGTCAAGCTCGGCTCCGGGTCGAGCGAGCCGTTCGTCGGTCGCGACATGAGCGGTGGGACCGGCCGGGACTACTCGGAGAACATCGCCGAGACCGTCGACGCCGAGACCCGTGCGTTGCTCGAGCAGGCGCACGACGAGGCCTACCAGGTGCTCAACGACAACCGCGACATCCTCGACCGCCTGGCCGGTGAGCTGCTCGAGAAGGAGACGCTCGACGCCCCGGAGCTCGTCGAGATCTTCAAGGACGTCCGCAAGCTGCCGGAGCGCCCGCAGTGGCTCTCCAGCGACAAGCGCCCGGTGAGCAACCTGCCCGCCATCGGTGTTCCCGGACAGGCTGCCTCGACGGCGGCGGAGACGTCGGACTCCGAGTCGGCATCGAAGCCCCGCCGTCGTCCGTTCGGCAACCCCGGTATCGCCCCCGCGTAGGCCGGCATGACGGACCAGCCGACGCGACGAGAGCGCCGACTCGCCGAGGTGCGTCGCGCCCGCGCCGTCGCCGCCGAACCGCCGACGGTCGCGATCGACCTCCGTGCACCCCAGCCGGTGCCGGAGGTCGTGACCGGTCGTCGTCGGGACCGCGGTGGTCCGGCCGACGACCGCACCCGGGTGCTCGGCATCCTCAACGTCACCCCCGACTCGTTCAGCGACGGGGGGCTGCACCAGGCCTACGACGCCGCCGTGCAGCACGCGAGGGACCTGGTGGCCGCCGGTGCCGACCTGATCGACGTGGGCGGGGAGTCGACCCGCCCCGGGTCCGAGCGCGTCCCGGTCCCCGTCGAGCAGGAGCGGGTGCTGCCCGTCGTGCAGCAGCTCGTCGCCGAGGGCATCCCGGTCAGCGTCGACACCATGAACGCCGCCACCGCGGAGCGCGCCGTCGAACTCGGCGCCGCGATCGTCAACGACGTCTCCGGTGGACTCGCCGACCCGGACATGGCCCGGGTCGTGGCGTCCACCGGGGTCGGGTTCGTCGTCATGCACTGGCGCGGCCACAGCGACCGGATGTACCGCAACGCCGAGTACACCCACGCGGTCGAGGAGGTCCGGCGCGAGGTCGAACTCCGGGTCGCCGAACTCATCGTGCTCGGCGTCCGGCAGGAGCAGGTCGTGATCGACCCGGGCCTCGGCTTCGCCAAGCACGGTGTGCAGAACTGGGAGATCCTGGCCGGCTACGAGCGGTTCGCCTCGATCGGCCTGCCGGTGCTCGTCGCCGCCTCGCGCAAGCGCTTCCTCGACGGCGTCGGCAGCCCCGAGGGTGCCCCGCCGAAGGAGCGCGACCTCGCCACCGCCGCCATCAGCCTGCTCGCCGCCGAACGCGGCGCGTGGGGCGTGCGCGTGCACGACCCGGCACCGACCCGTGCCGTGCTCGACGTATGGGACGCCTGGAGGGCAGCTCGATCGTGAACGACACCATCCGCCTGACGGGGGTCCGAGCCCGTGGACACCACGGTGTGTTCGACCACGAGCGCGCCGACGGCCAGGACTTCGTCGTCGACGTCGCCGTGGAGCTCGACGCCCGCGCGGCCTCGGGCTCCGACGACCTCGATGCCACGGTGCACTACGGCGTGCTCGCCGAGCAGGTCGTCGCCGAGATCGAGCGGGACCCCGTCGACCTGATCGAGACGCTCGCCGAGCGCATCGCCGCCGTCGTGCTGACCCACGGCGCGGCCCTGGCGACCGAGGTCACCGTGCACAAGCCGCAGGCGCCGATCACCGTACCGTTCACCGACGTGTCGATCACCATCCGCCGCAGCCGTGTCGACTCGGTCGCGGACGGGAGCGCTGCGTGACCCGCCGGGTCGTCGTCGCGCTCGGCGCGAACCTCGGCGACCGGGGGAGCACCCTGCGCGCCGCCGCGGCCGCGATCGCCGCGCTGCCCGGTGTCGAGCCGGTGACCTCGAGCCGCGAGGTCGAGTCCGTCGCCGTGACGCTCGACGGGCCCGACGCGTCGAAGCCCCGCTACCGGAACGCCGTCGTCATCGTGGACACCGAGCTGGAACCGCAGGCGTTCCTCGACGCGCTGCACGGCATCGAGGACGACCACGGCCGGACGCGCCAGGTCCGGTGGGGCGACCGCACCCTCGACCTCGACGTCGTCGCCGTCGACGACCAGCGGATCGACACGGACACCCTGACCGTCCCGCACCCCCGGGCAGCTGAGCGCGCGTTCGTGCTCGCGCCGTGGCTCGACGCCGACCCCGCGGCCGTGCTGCCCGGCGCCGGACCGGTGGCCGACCTGCTGACCGCAGTCGGGGACGACACCGAGCGCGTCGACGAGCCGCGCCTGTTCGACGAGCCGAGCCGGGCCTCCCGTCCGGCGGGGAGCACGACGACCGCATGAAGCCCACCCGCGCCTCCACGCTCATCAGCATCGCCGTCGTGACGGCGGTGGCGGGCTTCGCGCTCGACGCCGTCCTGGCGTCGCGCCCGGCACCCACGCTGATCCTGTCCGTCCCGCTCGGCGTGACGCTGGCGTTCATCGGCGTCGCCGTCGTGCTCATGGCCCGCCCGGTCCGACGGCACGCACGCGAGGGCGCAGGACGACAGCGGCCCGTCGACCCCCTGTACGCCACCCGGGTCGTGGTGCTCGCGAAGGCGTCGAGCATCTGCGGCACCCTGTTCGGCGGGTTCGCCCTCGGCCTCGTCGCGTACCTGCTGACCCGGTCGGTGACGCCTTCGCTAGGCTCGACCCTGCCGAACGTCATCGCCGTCGGGGGTGGGATCGTCCTGACGGTCTGCGCACTCGTGGCGGAGCGCATGTGCATCGCACCCCCGGGTGACGACGACGACCGCGACGACCCGCGGGGCGGCACGACCACGGTCCACTGACCGCACACCCAGGAGGCCCGCGATGCCGCGTGAACGACTCGACGAGCCGGGCCTCGGCCTCGGCGGGATCCACTGGCACCGGGTGTCCGCCAAGCTCGTCTGGACCGAGCTCGTCACCACGCTCCTCATCGGGGTCGTGATCACCGCCGGGTGCGTGCTCATCGGCGTCGCGAACGACGGCTTCGGTTCCCCCGCCGGCACGATCTGGATCGCCGTCGGGGTCGTCGTCGCCGTCGTCACCGCCGTGACGGCTGCGCTGACCCCGCGCCGGGTCCGCGCGATCGGGTACGCGTTGCGCGACGACGACCTGGTCGTGCGGCGCGGGCTGATGTGGCAGCGGTTCACGGCCGTCCCCTACGGGCGGATGCAGCTGGTCGACGTCGCCCGCGGCCCCCTGGACCGCGCGCTGGGGATGAGCGAGCTGAAGTTCGTCACCGCGGCGGCCGCTACCAACGTGCGCATCCCCGGCGTGCCCGCCGCCGACGCCGACGAGCTGCGCGATCGACTCGTCGAACTCGCCGAGTCCCGTCGCGCCGGGCTGTAGGGATCGTCCGTGACCTTCCGACCCGGTACCCCGCCGCCCGCACCGCCCACCCGGGGCGACGCGGCCGCAGCAGCGCCCCTGACCGACGGCGAGTGGCACCGCCTGCACCCGCTCACCCCGCTGCTCAAGGGCGGGATCTTCCTCATCGTCATCCTCGGCTACGTGCTGAACAGCCTGCGTGACCAGCTCGTCGAGTTCTTCATCCCAGGCAAGCAGCAGGAGGACGGCGACCCCGTCCGGTACGTGTACGAGCACGGGGCGGTCGGCTGGGTCCTGCTCGGCATCGCGGTGTTCCTCGTCGTGCTGATCGGGCTGTTCTACCTGTCGTGGCGGATGCACGAGTTCCGGGTCACCGGCGAGATCGTCGAGGTGCGGTCCGGCGTGCTGTTCCGGAACCACCGCAAGGCCCGGCTCGACCGCATCCAGGGCATCAACATCCAGCGGCCGCTCGTGCCCCGCGTGTTCGGCACCGCCAAGCTCGAGATCGCGCAGGCCGGCAACGACGCCAACGTCCAGCTCGCCTACCTCGGGGCCCGGGCCGCCGACGACCTGCGCCAGCGGATCCTGGTGCTGGCGTCCGGCGCGAAGGACGACGACGCCCACGACGGCACGGCACGCCGCTCGAACGGCGCGCTGCAGGACCGCGTCGACGAGATGTTCTCGCCCGAGCTCGACCCGGCGGCCGTGCACGCCACCCGGATCGTCAAGGTGCGCCCCGGTCGACTCATCGCCTCGATGCTGCTGTCCGGCACGACGCTGTTCATCCTGCTGGTCGTGGCGGCGATGATCGTCAGCGTCGCGCTCACCGGCGAGTACGGGTTCCTGTTCGGGCTCTTCCCCGCCGTGATCGGCGCCGGCGGCTACTACATCCGCAAGTTCTCGCGCTCGCTGCAGTACACGATCGCCGAGACCCGCGACGGCATCCGGATCGGCTACGGCCTCGTCTCGACCTCGAACGAGACGCTGCCGCCGGGGCGCATCCACGCCGTCAGCGTCGCGCAGCCCCTGCTGTGGCGGCCGTTCGGCTGGTGGGACATCCGCATCAACCGCGCGACGAGCGCCACCGGTGCCGCGTCGAGCAACCAGCAGGTGTCGTCGATCATCCTGCCGGTCGGCACCGCCGCCGACGTCCGCGAGGTCCTCGACATCATCCTGCCCGGCCTGGTCGGCACCGTCGTCGCCGGTCCGGAGGCATCGCAGGAGGCCCTGCGCGAGGGCTCGGCCGAGGCCGTCAACGTCGTCGACGACAGCCTCACCACCTCGGGCGACCGCGGCGGCTTCGTGCACTCGCCCCGCCGTGCCGCCTGGCTGCGGCCGTTCGCCTTCCGGCGCAACGGGTACAGGTTCGTGCAGGGCGCGGTGCTGCTCCGGCTCGGGGCCGTGTGGCGGTCGCTGGTCATCGTGCCGCTGCCCCGGGTGCAGAGCGTCAAGGTGGAGCAGGGACCGCTCGAGCGCGCCCTGCGGCTCGCGGCCGTGCACGTGCACACCGTCGCGGGGCCGGTCTCCGCGCGCGTGGGCGCGCTCGACGCGCGGGACGCGCAGCGGCTGTGGGCCGAGACGGCGCACCGCGCGGTCGAGGCGGCGGCCGTCGACACGACCCACCGCTGGCGCGAACGGGAGGCCCGCCCCGCGGTCGCGACGCGGCCTGCGGGCGAGCCTGTGCCCGGGTCCGGTGCCCCTGCCGGGCCGAACGAGGAGCGCGCGGCCGGCGCCGTGCCTCCCGGGCCCGGTGCACCCGCCGTACCGGGCGACGATCGCGCGGCCGGTGCCGTGCCTCCCGGTCCGGGATGGGGCGACGTCCCGCCCACGGGAGCCGCGCGGTGAGGGCGGGGCGGCTCGGTGTCGGCGTCGTCGGTGCCGGGCGGGTGGGTCCGGTGCTCGGTGCAGCGCTCGCCAACGCGGAACACGCCGTCGTCGGCGTGACCGCCGTGTCGGACGAGGGTCGCGACCGCGCCGAGGCGATGCTGCCCGGAGCACCCGTCCTCGCGACGCCGGACCTGGTCGAGCGGAGCGAACTCGTGCTGCTCGCCGTGCCGGACGACCAGCTCGCGTCCCTGGTGCAGGGCCTGGCCGACGCCGGCATCTGGCAGCCCGGGCAGCTCGTCGTGCACACCAGTCCGGACCACGGTGTCGGCATCCTCGCCCCCGCGATGGCCGCCGGGGCGATCCCGCTGGCGATCCACCCGGCCATGGCGTTCACCGGTACGAGCGTCGACCTGTCCCGACTCCGTGACGCCTACTGCGCGGTGACCGCTCCGGCACCCGTGCTGCCGATCGCCCAGGCGCTCGTGGTCGAGATGGGTGCCGAGCCGTTCGTCGTCGCCGAGGGGGACCGGCCCGCCTACGCCGACGCCGTGCGGGCAGCGGTGAGCTTCTCGACGGCGATCGTCGACCAGTCGGCGGGCACGCTCTCCGGGATCGGGGTGGAGCACCCCGGCCGGGTCCTCGGTGCGCTCGTGCGCTCGGCCGTCGACAACGCGCTGACGGCGGCCGACGGGCAGTCGACGCTGTAGGTGGCCGGGACCGCCGTTCGGGTGCGGGTGTCGGGCGCGGGTAGCATTTCCCCCGACCCCCACGACCATCGGAGCCGCACCCGCATGACCGACGAGACCGTCACCCCCGACACCGCGATCGCCGACGCCGCACTGGCCGAGCAGGAGACCAGCGAGCAGCGACAGGTCCGGCTCGACAAGCGCGCGAAGCTCCTGGAGTCGGGTGTCGACGCGTACCCGGCCGAGCTGCCGATCACCACGACGATCCCGGCCGTGCGGGCGCAGTACGAGCACCTGGAGACCGGCGAGGAGACGCAGGACGTCGTCGGGATCGCGGGTCGTGTCGTGTTCTCGCGCAACACCGGCAAGCTCTGCTTCGCGTCCCTGCAGTCGGGTGACGGCTCACGCATCCAGGCGATGGTGTCGCTGGCCGAGGTCGGCGACGAGTCGCTGGCCCGGTGGAAGGAGTTCGTCGACCTCGGCGACCACGTCTTCGTGCACGGCCGGGTGATCTCCTCGCGTCGTGGCGAGCTGAGCATCATGGTCGACGACTGGGCCATGGCGGCGAAGGCGATCCTGCCCCTGCCGAACCTGCACAACGAGCTGAACGAGGAGACCCGGGTCCGCCAGCGGTACCTCGACCTCATCGTGCGCGACGAGGCCCGTGCGACGGTCCGCGCCCGTGCCGCCGTGATGGCCTCGCTCCGGCAGACCTTCACGTCGCACGAGTACCTCGAGGTCGAGACGCCGATGCTGCAGACCCAGCACGGCGGCGCCTCGGCCCGTCCGTTCGTGACGCACTCGAACGCCTTCGACACCGAGCTGTTCCTGCGCATCGCGCCCGAGCTGTTCCTGAAGCGCGCCGTCGTCGGCGGCATCGACCGGGTGTTCGAGATCAACCGGAACTTCCGCAACGAGGGCGCCGACTCGTCGCACTCGCCCGAGTTCGCGATGGTCGAGGCCTACCAGGCGTACGGCAACTACGAGCAGATGGCCGACCTGACGCAGGAGCTCGTGCAGAACGCCACCCGCGCGGTCACCGGTGGAGCGCTCGAGGTCACCCTGCCCGACGGCACCACCTACGACCTGGGTGGCGAGTGGCCGCGCATCGACATGTACGGCTCCCTGTCCGAGGCCGCCGGGCGCGAGATCACCCCGGAGACCCCGCTGTCCGAGCTGCAGGCGCTCGCCGAGGCCGAGGGCGTCGAGGTCGCCCACGCGACCCACGGCAAGTACGTCGAGGAGCTCTGGGAGCACTTCGTCATCGACTCGCTCGACCGTCCGACCTTCGTCATGAACTTCCCGGTCGACACCTCGCCGCTCACCCGGCAGCACCGCACCCGTCCGGGCATCGTCGAGAAGTGGGACCTCTACATCCGCGGCTTCGAGCTGGCGACGGCGTACTCGGAGCTCGTCGACCCGGTGGTGCAGCGCGAGCGCTTCGTCGAGCAGGCGAAGCTCGCGGCCGGCGGCGACCCCGAGGCGATGCGCGTCGACGAGGAGTTCCTGCGGGCCCTCGAGCACGCGATGCCCCCGTCGGGCGGCATGGGCATGGGGATCGACCGGTTGCTCATGGCCATCACCGGCCTCGGGATCCGCGAGACGATCCTGTTCCCGCTCGTCAAGTAGGCGACGCTCCACCCGGGTAGGATGGCCGGGTGCCTGAAGGAGTCGTGAGCGGGATCGTCTTCGCCCTGACGCCGACCATCGTCGTCGGCCTCATCTTCTGGTTCGTGATGCGCGCGATCATGCGTGCCGACCGGACCGAGCGAGCGGCCTACGCCAAGGTCGAGGCCGAGGAGCGCGCCCGCTTCGAGCGTGAGCACGGGTTCCCGGCGCCCGCACCGACCTCCGCCGAGTAGCGCACACGTCACCCTCCGTTCACCCGGCGGTGTGAGGCTGGCACACATGGCCGCCACCCCGCCGGACCGCGTCGGCGACGCCGATGCACCCGGCCTCGAGCCCGACGTCGACGCACCCGGCCTCGAGCCCGACATCGACGTCGACGACGAGGACGCCTTCGGCCACCCGGTACCCGGCGTGCTCCCGACCGACGACCGACCCTGGCCGACCGGCGACGACGACGACCTCGACGTCTGAACGCGGACCTCGACGCCTGGACGACGACTCGGGGGTCCGAACGACGACCTCGACGCCTGCGCGCCGACGAGCCGTCACACGACGTTCACCTCGACGTCGCGTCCCGGGGTGACCATCGTCCGCATGGCAACCTCACATCCCTTCACCGGCCGCAGCCTCGTCGGTGACATCGAGAGCGAGTACGACGAGTTCGACCGCGACGCCGACCTCGAGGTCTCCAAGCGTCGGGACGGGTGGCTCGAACCCTCCTGGTGACCCCCACCCACTCGCCGTTCGGGGTACGACGGCCGGATCCCACCGATCCGGTCCGACGTACCCCTTTTGCATGTCCGGATGACGCGGTACGCCGGGGTACAGCACCCGAAACACGGCGGCAACACCGTCGTAACCCCGGAAACACGGCGATCCAGGGCCGGTCGGGCGTGATCCCGGGGGACAAGCGGGTGCGGGTGTTGTCCCCCACGGGGGACGCTTCGGGGCGTGAAGCACGGAGAAGGCTGGGAATCGATCCGGACGGTTTGTGGGGTACACCCCCGGACCGCTTTACTCGTCAACGCCCCCCACAGGGCGCACCACCCCGAAAGCCATCACCGCCGAACGCAGGGAGAGACACCATGACGATCGCAACGGCTGCCCCCAGCACCACCCGCCGCACCGCCACCAAGAAGGCTGCGGCATCGAAGACCGCGACCGCCGAGACCGCGACCACCTCCCTCGACACCGAGGTCGAGGCGGACGAGCAGCTCGCCGGCGTCCGCGGTGCATCCGTCGACCAGGTCGGCGACTACCTGCGTCACATCGGTCGCCTCTCGCTCCTCACCGCCGAGGAAGAAGCGCAGATCGCCCGCCGCATCGAGGTCGGTCTCTTCGCCGAGGAGAAGCTGGCCACCGAGAAGGGCCTGGCGAAGACCCTGCAGCGTGAACTCCGCTGGCTCGTCCGCGACGGCGAGCGTGCCAAGGAGCGGATGATCACCTCGAACCTCCGTCTGGTCGTCAGCATCGCCAAGCGCTACTCGCAGCGCGGCCTGCCCTTCATGGACGTCATCCAGGAGGGCAACCTCGGCCTGGTCCGTGCGGTCGAGAAGTTCGACTTCACGCAGGGCTACAAGTTCTCGACCTACGCCACCTGGTGGATCCGCCAGGCGATCTCGCGCGGTCTCGCCGACAAGGCGCGCACGATCCGCATCCCGGTGCACACCGTCGAGCTCATCAACAAGATCTCGCGCACCGAGCGTGACCTGACCGTCGACCTCGGCCGCGCGCCGATGCCAGAGGAAGTGGCCGCCGAGCTGAGCATGAGCGTCGACGAGCTCGTCGATCTCAAGGGCCGTTCGCACGAGCCGGTCTCGATCCACACCGTCGTCGGCGACTCCGACGACAGCGAGCTCGGTGACTTCATCGAGGACGAGGACGCCGCGAGCCCGAACGAGCTCACCGAGACGACGCTCCTGCACCGCGACATCCGCTCCATCGTCGCCGAGCTGCCGAGCGACGAGGCCAACGTGATCCGCATGCGCTACGGCCTGGACGACGACAAGCCGATGACGCTCGACGAGATCTCGAAGATCGTGCACACGACCCGTCAGGCGGTCAGCCGTGTCGAGTCGCGTGCCAAGCTGCGCCTGTTCGCCAAGGCGGTCTCGCAGGACATGCAGCTGTACCTGACCGACTGAGGTCAGCGCACTTCCGCCGGTGCGGTTCCCGTGCCGGCGAGGGGAAACCGGGTCGTCCTGTGGGAAGGCGATCCGGTGGGGTGATGGGACGGCCCGCTCGAGCACTGCTCGGGCGGGCCATTCGCACCTGTGCCGCCGGCTCGACCCGTGACCTGCTCCCGCTCAGTCGTCGAGCTCCGGTCGCAGCTTCTGTCGCAGGTCGTTCGGGATGAGTTCGATGAGCTGGTCCGGACGGACCGGCAGGTCGAGCAGGCTCAGCTTGACCCGGCCCGTCCGCCCGTGTCGCTCGGCGTCGAGCCGGACGACACTGCCGGCGTCCTTCCGCAGGCGCATGTCGATCTGTGCGCCGGTGGCGACCTCACCGACCACGAGCCCGTCGACCTCGAGCGCGGCGCTCCTGGTGCCCTCGGCGATGTCGAAGCGGTAGCGCTCACGTGCGGCGAGCACGACGGACCGGTCGATGCCGGCCATCGGCGCGACCGGGGTCACCACGGACCCGGAGAGCGCGGGGGAGAGCACCGGTCCGCCGGCGGCGTAGTTGTACGCGGTCGACCCGGCGGGCGTCGCGGCCACGATGGCGTCGGCACGGTAGTACCCGTAGCCGAGCCCGCCGACGCTCAGGTCGGCCGAGACCTGCCCGGCACCGGGTCGCCGCACGATCGTCAGGTCGTTGAAGGCCAGGTAGTCCGTCCGTGCCCCACCCCAGGACAGCCGGGCCTCGAGCGCGTGGTGCGGCTCGAGCTGGTACTCGCCGGCGGACAACCGGTCGAGGGCGATCTCGAGTTCGGGTGGCTCGATCTCGACCAGGAACCCGACGTTGCCGTAGTTCACACCGAGCACGGGCACCGGCCGCCGCGCCACGAGCCGCATCGCGCCGAGCATGGTGCCGTCGCCGCCGAGTGCGACGACGAGGTCGACCCGGTCGGTGAAGTCGTCGTCGTCGACGACGTCCACGCCTCCGCCGATGCGCTGTGCATCAGCTCGTCTGGCGATGAGGGCGCCCTGGCCGGACGCGTTCCAGCGCTGCAGGGTCGTGATGGACTCCTGCACGTTCTTCGTGGGGTGGACGACGAGGCCGACGACGGGCTGCTCCATGCCCGGATCGTACCGAGCGGACCTCCGATGCAGGCTGTTCGTTCGAAAAGGCATGAGATATTCTGCATACATGCAGCCAGCTCACCTCTCCGTCGCCCTCCCCTCCGTCCGGCACGGCCGCGAGATCGTGCTGCTGGCCGACCTCGAGTCCCACGAGTCCGGCTTCGGGTTCGTCGACGCCGAGCACCTGCTGCTCGCCGCGGTGACCCTGTGCGCGGGCATGCCCCGCTTCCGTCCCGTGCTCGATGCGCACGGCGTCACCCCCGACGGCGTCCGCGCCGGCATCCGGGCCTTCGTCGGCGCCCACCGACCGTGCCCCGGCGAGCACGACCGCGTCGTCTGCACACCCGCGGCGGCACGGGTCCTCGCCCGGGCCGCGACGATCGCCGGCCCGCTCGAGCGCGTCCGCCCCGTGCACGTCGTGCTGGCCGTGCTCGACGGCGTCGACGATCCGTTCATGGGCTCCGCGCACGACGTCCTCGACGCCCTGGGCGTCGATCCGCGCCGGTTCCGGCGTGCCCTGCGTCGGGCCGCGCGACGCGCCTGAGCCGGGACGGGACACCGGACGACAGGCCCGTCGCGGACGCCGCCACGGGCCTCCCGACCGTCCTGCCGTTCGCCCACCGCGCACAACGCGCACCGTGGTCACGCCCAGGGCGAACAGGGGCGGCCTCCGGAGGGAGCGCTGGTTACTCTCGAAGGACGTGACCGGACTCACACGATTCCGGTGCAGCTGTCGGCTCCGGACGAAGGGGCCAAGGGAGAGCACATGTTCGAGAGATTCACCGACCGGGCCCGTCGTGTTGTCGTCCTCGCTCAAGAAGAAGCGAAGATGCTCAACCACAACTACATCGGCACCGAGCACATCCTCCTCGGCCTCATCCACGAGGGCGAGGGCGTCGCCGCCAAGGCGCTGGAGTCGCTGGGCATCTCGCTCGACGCCGTCCGCGAGCAGGTCCAGGACATCATCGGGCAGGGCCAGCAGCAGCCGACCGGGCACATCCCGTTCACGCCGCGCGCCAAGAAGGTGCTCGAGCTGTCCCTGCGCGAGGCGCTGCAGCTCGGCCACAACTACATCGGCACCGAGCACATCCTGCTCGGCCTGATCCGCGAGGGCGAGGGTGTCGCAGCCCAGGTGCTCGTGAAGCTCGGCGCCGACCTCAACCGGGTCCGCCAGCAGGTCATCCAGCTCCTGTCCGGCTACCAGGGCAAGGAGGCCGTCGCCGTCGGTGGCGAGCAGCAGCAGAACGCCCAGCAGGGTTCGCAGGTCCTCGACCAGTTCGGTCGGAACCTCACCCAGGCCGCGCGCGACGCCAAGCTCGACCCGGTGATCGGCCGCGAGAAGGAGATGGAGCGGGTCATGCAGATCCTCTCCCGTCGCTCCAAGAACAACCCCGTCCTGATCGGTGAGCCCGGCGTCGGCAAGACCGCCGTCGTCGAGGGCCTCGCCCAGGCGATCGTCAAGGGCGACGTGCCCGAGACGCTCAAGGACAAGCAGCTCTACTCGCTCGACCTCGGCTCGCTCATCGCCGGGTCCCGCTACCGCGGTGACTTCGAGGAGCGCCTGAAGAAGGTCACGAAGGAGATCCGCACCCGCGGCGACATCATCGTCTTCATCGACGAGATCCACACCCTCGTGGGTGCCGGTGCCGCCGAGGGCGCGATCGATGCGGCTTCGATCCTCAAGCCGCTCCTGGCCCGCGGTGAGCTCCAGACCATCGGTGCCACCACGCTCGACGAGTACCGCAAGCACTTCGAGAAGGACGCCGCACTCGAGCGTCGCTTCCAGCCGGTGCAGGTCAACGAGCCGTCGCTGCCGCACGCGATCAACATCCTCAAGGGTCTGCGCGACAAGTACGAGGCGTTCCACAAGGTGTCCATCACCGACGGCGCGATCGTCGCCGCGGCGAACCTGGCGGACCGCTACGTGCAGGACCGCTTCCTGCCGGACAAGGCCATCGACCTGATCGACGAGGCCGGCGCTCGCCTGCGGCTGTCGATCCTGTCGGCGCCTCCGGAGCTCCGCGAGTTCGACGAGAAGATCTCGACGGTCCGCGGGTCGAAGGAAGCCGCCATCGAGGAGCAGGACTTCGAGAAGGCCGCGAGCCTGCGCGACGAGGAGAAGAAGCTCCTCGGCGAGCGGCTCCGCCTCGAGAAGCAGTGGCGTGCGGGTGACGTCGCCGCGTCCGGCACCGTCGACGAGGGCATCATCGCCGAGGTCCTGGCGCAGGCCACGGGCATCCCCGTGTTCAAGCTCACCGAGGAGGAGACCTCGCGTCTCGTCTTCATGGAGAAGGCCCTGCACGAGCGCGTCATCGGTCAGGAAGAGGCCATCTCGGCCCTGTCCAAGACCATCCGCCGCACCCGTGCCGGCCTGAAGGACCCGAACCGTCCCTCCGGCTCGTTCATCTTCGCCGGCCCCACGGGCGTCGGGAAGACCGAGCTCGCCAAGGCCCTCGCCGAGTTCCTGTTCGACGACGAGGGCGCGCTGATCTCCCTCGACATGTCGGAGTTCGGTGAGAAGCACACCGTGTCCCGCCTGTTCGGTGCCCCTCCCGGGTTCGTCGGGTTCGAGGAGGGCGGCCAGCTCACCGAGAAGGTGCGCCGCAAGCCGTTCTCCGTGGTGCTGTTCGACGAGATCGAGAAGGCCCACCCGGACATCTTCAACTCGCTGCTGCAGGTGCTCGAGGAAGGCCGTCTCACCGACGGTCAGGGCCGCGTGGTCGACTTCAAGAACACCGTCATCATCATGACCACGAACCTCGGTTCGCAGGGCATCGCCGGTGGTCCGGTGGGCTTCCAGGTCGAGGGTGACTCGGCTGTCGGCTACGACCGCATGCGCGGCAAGGTCAACGAGGAGCTGAAGAAGCACTTCAAGCCCGAGTTCCTGAACCGCGTCGACGACACGATCGTGTTCCCGCAGCTGTCGCAGCCCGAGCTGCTGCAGATCGTGGACCTGTTCGTGAAGCGTCTGGCCGACCGCCTGCTCGACCGCGACATGACCGTCGAGCTCACGCTCGCGGCCAAGGAGCAGCTCATCAAGGTCGGGTTCGACCCGTCCCTGGGTGCTCGCCCCCTGCGTCGCGCCATGCAGCACGAGGTCGAGGACCAGCTGTCCGAGCACATCCTGCAGGGTGAGCTCAACGCGGGCGACCACGTGAAGGTCGACTTCGTCGACGGTGCGTTCCACTTCGAGACCGGCCGTCAGCCGGGTCGCGAAGAGGTCCTCGCCGGCGCAGCCGCCGTCGAGTCCGCGACCGACACGCCGCAGGGTGAGATCGAGTCCTAGGACCTGACACGCCACGGACGGGAGGCTCGGTGCCAGCTGGCACCGGGCCTCCCGTCCGTTCTCGGGTCGCGTACAGATCCCGCCGCGCCGATCTGCGCGTTCCCGCGTCCATCGACCCCCGTCCGGGGGTACTGTGATGATCACGCGCGAGACGTTCCCCCCAACTCCTCGCGCGTCGCGCTCGATCGGTTCCCCCCAACGGATCGAGACGCAGTCGGCCCCGGTCTGTTCGCAGACCGGGGCCGTTGCACGTCGTGGGGCGGTGCGCTCCTAGGAGCCGGACGGCAGCCCGGCGGCGAAGTCGCGGATGGCAGTGTCCCAGCGCTCCGGGTCCTCGTTCCACTCGAGCGTGTGCGGGGCCGTGCGGAACACGACCGTGGCGGCGTGCTGTCGCTCGGCGACGGCGGCGACGTCGTCCGCCGCGACCAGGACGTCCGCCTCGGAGTGCACGAGCAGCGTCGGCGTCGGCGAGCTCTGCCAGGTGGCCGTGGCGAGGGGCTGCGCGGCGCCGGCGAGGCGGGAGAGCACCGGGGTGGTCGTGATCCGTGCGGCGACCGTACCGACGAACGCGGGCAGGTGCGCACCCAGGACCGCGCCCCGCAGCGCCGAGGTGACGTCGAGCAGGGGCGAGATCCCGACGAGTCCGTCGACCGGCACACGGGCGGCCGCGATCGAGCAGGCGAGGGCGCCGGCCGACCAGCCCTGCAGCACGACGCGCTGGGCGCCCCGGGCTCGGGCGGCACGGACCGCTGCGACGACCCGGTCGGCGGCCTGCGGGTCGAGGGAGCGGAGCGGCAGGTCGGTGGTGTCGACGATCTCGGACGTCGCGCCGAGGGACCGCCAGACCCCGATGCCCCGGACCACCTGGCGCGGCCCGAGGGACTGCCCGTGCACGTGCACCACGTGCGTGGTGGCGGTCTCGGGTTCGACGCCGGGCACGTCGGATGGCTCGTCGTACCGCAGGGCGTCCCAGGTCCACTCGCCGAGCGCCACGGGACCGGTGACGCTGCGGCGCACGGTGTCGCTGCTCGTGTCGAGGACCGCGCCGACCCGGACCCGGGTGCCCTCGCGCTGCAGGTCGTACGTGCCCGGCAGGCGGGTGTCGCGGGTGGCGGTCAGCTCGACCTGGGTGTCCGTGGCACTGCGGACCGTGGCCGTCGCGGTGTACGGCGTGGGGAAGAGCAGCCGTCGGGCGACGAAGGCGCCGAGCCCGAGCGTGCCGACCGCCCCTGCTGCGGTGCCGAGTGCGATGATGCGTCCACCGGTCATGAGATCTCCTTGAGTCGTGCCGTGGTCAGCGTCGCGTCGGCCGGGACGTCCTGCCCGGCCTCGCGCGCCCGGTCCTCGATCTCGACGGACAGCCGGTGCAGCCGGCTCCGCCACTGGCGACGCTGCCAGACGATCGTGAAGTAGAGCCCGGTGTTGCCCGATGCCGCTTCGAGCCGCCGGAGTTCCGGTTCGAGGCGTCGGAAGCGCCGCCGGGCGTCCCCCCAGTCCCGGAACTCGCGTGCCGCGTCGGGCAGGACCCCACCGGCCGCCCCGACGGCGAGCAGCACCATCGAGGTCAGGAACACCGGTGCGTAGATCGTGGACAGGACCGCGACCGCGGGTTCGATCCCGGCGACGTGCACGGCGTCGAGGGCGATGGCGATCGCCGCGAGCAGCACGAGCCCCGCCGCGCCGACGACGAACAGCCAGTACATCCGGCCGAGGCCGTCTCCGCTGCGGAACGAGCGCAGCACCGCCACGGCGGACCGGGCGATGACGATGGCGATGTACGTCATCTCGACCGCGGAGTACAGCGCGGTCGGCAGCTGGTCGCCGTACACGACCATGAACTGCGCCGTGGGGGTCGGCGCGTCGATCATGGTGAACAGCACGACGAGCGCGACGAGCACGGCCAGACAGCCCGCGATCCGACCGGGGCGCACGAGCTTGGCCGACCGTGCCGCGGCCTCGACCGACTGCGCCAACGCGAACATCCCGCACACCATCAGGCAGCGGCCGATCAGGTCGGCGATGTTCGGCACCGAGGTCACCCCGGCCAGGAACGACGTGATCTCGGGTTGGTTGATGGTCAGGCCGACGGCGACGAAGCCGCAGCACGCCATGAGCCAGCCGACACTCGCCGACTGGGTGCGCACGAGCACCAGCCGGACGACGAGCACCGTCAGGACGACCCACACCGGGATTGAGCCCCATATGTGCAGCGTCACCGGAAGATCCCGGGACGGCCGTCGGGGTCGAGCAGGCCGATCCGGAGCGCGAGCTGGTCGGCGACCAGCTCGACCGCCTGCTCGTGCGGGGTGTCGAGTGACCGGGTGAAGGCCGTCCGACCGCTGAGCAGTCCCGTGTACGCCTGGTGGTCGCAGCCGCTGTCGTCCATGAACACGTGCGCGAGCTCGTGCAGCACGCAGGCCACGCGCGAGCGTTCGGACAGTCCGGGTCGGGTCTCGAGCAGGGCGTGGTCGGTGCGCTGGATGAGCCGCGCGGACAGGTCGCCCGGCAACTCCGTGGTCTGCACCCGGATCGGTTTCCCGAGTGCCTGCTCTGCACGGGTGGTCAGCTCCGGCAGGGTCAGCCGACGGGGGAGGCCCAGCCGCTGCACCCGTCGACGGGCCTCGGACTGCCGGCGGCGTGCGCCGAACCGGTTGCGACACACGTTCACGACGCGCCGCCGGACTCGTCGAGCCGCCGCAGGTGCTCGGTGAAGTCGCGGATCTCGTCGGCCGAGGCGAACTCGCCGAGCCGTCGGGTCGCGAACGCGACGACCTCGCGCTTGCGGAGTTCGAGAACGAGCTCGAGCTGGGCCTGCACCCGTTCCGGCACGTCGGTGTTGCCAGCCGCGTCGGTCAGGTACTCGGCCGGCACCCCGAAGTAGGACGCCAGGGCTGCGAGGAGCCGCTGGTCGCGCACGGCCGGACCGTTGCCGCCGAGCATGTACCCCCAGCGCGGCCGGCTCATCGACGCACCCTGCGCCTCGATCTCCGCGACGATCTCCTTGTACGGGGGACGCTGTCCGGAGTTCGCCTCGACGACGTCCATCAGGAGCTGCAGTTTGCGCGACAGTTCCCGGCGGTGTGCGTCGTCATCGGTGTACTCGATCACGTGACCCCTCTCGGATCTGTCTCAGACATGGTAAAACTGAACCAGCGCGACCGCCGGTGTCACCACTCTGCCAGGCTCGCGCTCGGGCGTCAGGTCGGCATTTCAGTGGGGGGATGCCGAAGGGGGCACGACGGACGGGAGGCGCGGTGCCAGCTGGCACCGCGCCTCCCGTCCGGCGTGTGGTGTGGACTACGCCTGCACGTCGCCGCGCCAACCCGGCTGGGTCGGTGCGTTCTCAACGCGCTCCTTGTAGTTCTGCAGGTCCTTCTTGACGGCGTGGCCGCCGACGCCGACGGCGGAGCCGAGCTTCTCGAGGATGCCGGAGGGCTCCCAGTCGATCTGCGCGGTCACGCGCGTCTCGGTGTCCGACAGCTTGTGGAAGGTGACGACACCGGCGTGGTCGGTCTCGCCGTCCTTGACGGTCCACGCGACGCGCTCGTCGGGGTGCTGCTCGGTGATCACGGCACGGAACTCGCGCACCTGGCCGGCGACCTTGACGGTCCAGTCGGTGGTCGTGTCGTCCACCTGGACGATCTTCTCGACCTCGTCGAGGAAGTGCGGGAACTCCTCGAAACGGGTCCACTGGTCGTAGGCCTGGCGGACGGGGACGTTGACGTCGACGGTTTCGATGATCTGAGGCATGACCCGCACGGTAGGCCGGTGACCCTGGGTGCGGCTCAGTGAGGTGTCCCCCTGTCATGCGGGTGCCGTGGGGTGGTCCTGTCGTGCTGGTGCCGTGAGGTGCTCCTGTCGTGCGCCGTGAGGCGTTCCTGTCCTGCGCAGTAGGGTGGGGCGGATGACAGAGCACGGGAAGCACGCGTTCCACGAGCGCGACGAGCACGGGATCCTCGTGCGGCCGGCGCTCGCCTCCGACGTCCCGCACATCCAGCGACTCATCGCCCCCTACGTCGACCGGCGCATCCTGCTCGGCAAGGAGAACGTCGCCCTGTACGGCTCGATCCAGCAGTTCCGGATCGCCGAAGGGCCCGACGGCGTGCCGATCGGCTGCGGAGCGCTCGCCGTGTTCTGGGACGACATCGCCGAGGTCCGCACCCTGGCACTCGACGAGCGCTGGATCCACAAGCGGGTCGGCCACCGGATGCTCGAGGGGCTCGAGCACGATGCCCGTGCGCTCGGCGTCGCCCGGATCTTCTGCCTGACGTTCGAGGTCGACTTCTTCACGAAGCACGGGTACCTGGAGATCGGCGAGAGCGTGGTGTCGCCCGACGTCTACGCCGAACTCGTGCGGTCGTCGGACGAGGGGGTCGCGGAGTTCCTCGACCTCGCCCGGGTCAAGCCGAACACGCTCGGCAACACCCGCATGCTGAAGATCCTCTGACGCTTTCGCACGGCCCCCGGCGGGGTTCCCCTTCGGGCGTTGCGGCGTTGTCTACCCTGTGCGCATGTCGTCGTTGCGTCATCCCGTCGGTCCCGAGAAGCCGGTCGTCTACTGGCGTCGGCGGGCCCTGGTGCTCGGGGCGCTGCTGGTCGTCGTCCTGGTCGTGGTGCTGATCGTCGTCGGGCGGGGGAGCGGGGCCACGTCGGCGGCGCCGACGGCCTCGGCGTCGCCCGCCGGGTCGTCGTCGTCTGGGTCTGGATCTGGGGCTGCTGCTTCTTCTTCGCCGTCGCGCTCGTCCGCAGCGTCGGCTCCGGCGTCGCTCGCACCTGCCGCTGACGGTTCGACCTGCGCGAAGGACCAGATCGTCCTGACCCCGGTGCTCGACAAGCAGACCTACGGCCCCACCGAGGACCCGCAGATCGCGATGTCGATCGAGAACACCGGGAAGAACTCGTGCCACCTGGACCTCGGGTCGGCGCAGCAGGTGCTGACGATCAGCTCGGGCGAGGAGCAGTACTGGTCGTCGAAGGACTGCCAGACCGGGGGCACGAACCAGGACGTCACGATCAAGGCCGGTCAGACGCTGACGACGCCGGCGATCGCGTGGGACCGCACCCGGTCGTCGACGTCGACGTGCGATTCGTCACGGCCCGCGGTGAGTGCCGGCGGGGCGAGCTACCACCTGCAGGTCGCGGTGGGGGACCTCGAGTCGAAGCGATCGGTGCAGTTCATCCTGCAGTAGGGGTGGTGCGGCTGCTGGTTCTGCTTTTTGGTTGCCGGGCGCGGTTCGTTGTTGGCGGTGGCCCGTGGCCGGTGGGCGGTGGGCGGTTCCGATGCGGTTCGCCCAACCGAAGTGCATCGGCGCCGCGCGTTCACGTGGTTCGGCGCGACTCCGGTTGTGCGGAGCGCCTGGTGAGGGCGCCGGGAACAGCAACAGGCCCCGTCGTCCGGAGACGACGGGGCCTGTTCAAGCTGATGTGATCAGCCGAGGACGGTGATGTTCTCCGCCTGCGGGCCCTTGCGGCCCTCGGTGATGTCGAACTCCACCTTCTGGTTCTCCTCGAGCGACTTGTAGCCGTTGCCAGCGATCGCGGAGAAGTGCGCGAAGACGTCAGCGCTGCCGTCGTCCGGGGCGATGAAGCCGAAGCCCTTTTCGTTGTTGAACCACTTGACGGTACCGGTAGATGCCATGATGGCGTTTCCTTAGCTTTCTTGCTTCCGCCAGGGTGCGATCGCACCGACGGAGACCCCGACGGACATCGACGGGGGTGATGCGCCACGCGGGCAGGTGCCGGCGGGACGGGTTCGGGGTCAGGCCTGACGGCCAGTGACCCTGGTGCCCGGTTGAGGGGTAAACCACCTCGCCCGGACGTTGAGCGCCGCCGAAGCGGTTTCATCAGGCTAGCGTGCTGTGGGCTGACTGGCTACCCGTGCGTCCCGGAACGACGAAAATCTGGTGGAATTGAGCTGATGGCAGACAAGGAACAGCGCTTCCGGAGTGAACAGCTCGAGGAAGCCCTCGCGAAGCAGGACGTCGCTGCGGTGGCGTTCGCGCTGCGCAACGACATCGTGATCGTTCCCCGACTCGTCACCGGCAAGAAGGACATGCAGGTGCGGGTGTTCGGTCGCGAGGGGTCGGACAAGCGCATCCTGCTGCTGTTCTCGTCGGCGGACGCCTACACGGCGATGGTCCCGGACGAGAAGATCCGGCAGGTCATGGTCTACGACGGACCGCGGCTCGAGGAGTTCCTGGCCGCCCACCTCGACATGCTCGAGGGCGTGTTCTTCGACATCGCGGGCCCGCACACCATGCAGGCCGCGCCCGAGGACCTGCTGGCCGCTTTGCGCGCGTAGACCCTCAGAACGCGCGGTCGAGCTCGCGTTCGCGGGCGGACTGCGTCATCGAGAACGCGACGCGCAGGGCTTCGCGCAGGTGCCCCGAGTCAGAGCCGAGCACGGTGGTGAACCCCAGGCGAGTCGCCTCGTTCACGCGCTGCTTGGTGCCGGTGGCTGGCCGGATCTCGCCGGCGAGGCTGATCTCCCCGACCGCCGCGAGCGTGTGCGGGTACGGGCGGTCGCGCGCCGCGCTCGCCAAGGCCAGTGCGATCGCGAGGTCGGCGCCCGGCTCGGTGAGCTTCATGCCGCCCACGGTGGACACGTAGACGTCCGCGTCGGAGAGCTTCAGGCCCGCTCGACGCTCGAGGACGGCGAGCAGCATCGCGACGCGCGAGGAGTCGACACCGTTCACGACGCGTCGCGGCTGCGGCGCCGAACTCGGCACGATGAGGGCCTGCACCTCGACCGGGAGGGCCCGACGCCCCTCGAGCGCGACGGTCACGCAGGTGCCGGAGACCGGTGTTGCGTTCTGCGACATGAAGAGGCCGCTCGGATCGGGCACCTCGTGGATGCCGTCGCCGCCCATGTCGAAGCAGCCGACCTCGTCGGTCGGGCCGAACCGGTTCTTCAGCGCCCGGACGAAGCGGAGCGCCGTCTGCCGGTCGCCCTCGAAGTGGCACACGACGTCGACCAGGTGCTCCAGCAGCCGGGGCCCGGCGATCGTGCCGTCCTTGGTGACGTGCCCGACGATGAGGACGGGGAGCGCGCGGTCCTTCGCGATGCGGATCAGCGTCGACGCGACCTCGCGCACCTGTGACGTGCCACCGGCGATGCCGTCGATCGAGCTGGACGAGATGGTCTGTACCGAGTCCGCGATGAGCAGGTCGGGCTGGACCTGGTCGATCTGCCCGATGATGACCCCGAGGTCGACCTCGCTCGCCAGGTACAGCTCGTCGTGCATCGCCCCGGTGCGTTCTGCGCGCAGCCGGACCTGGTCGACGGACTCCTCGGCACTGACGTACAGGACGCGCTTGCCCGACGCCGCCGCTCGTGACGCGACCTCGAGCAGCAGGGTCGACTTGCCGACGCCCGGCTCCCCGCTCAACAGCACCGCCGCGCCCGGGACGACACCGCCGCCGAGCACGCGATCGAACTCGCCGATGCCGGTCTGCCAGCGCTGCACCGACGTGCCACGGGCCTCCGTGATCGGCCGAGCGGCCCGTGCGCCGGTCACGGCGACGGCCGCGGTGCCGCGGGTGCTCGCCGACGCGGCCGAGGAGTCCTCGACGGAACCCCACGTCTGGCACTCACCGCAGCGGCCGACCCACTTGACGCTGGTCCAGCCGCACTCGGTGCAACGGTAGAGGGACTGCGGGCGTGCCATGACGACGAGGCTAGGGCGTACGGCCGACATCACCGGTACGGTCGTCCGGTTCGTCGGGCAGCGCGATCGAGCCGGTCATGCGCTGGCGGAGCCGACCGACCGGCCCCGGCGCCGAGGCGTGGTCGAGCGCCTCGGCGCCGTCGGTGTCCTGTTCCGCTCGTGTGCTGGCGACCGCACCGGCCTCGCGCCCGAGGTTCTCGGCCTCGCGCGCCGACAGGTACTGGCGGATCGTCGCGACCGTGTCCACCCGGGCATCGACCGCCGGCTCGAACGCGCTCGCCCAGATCTCGTAGCCGCGGTCGTTCGGGTGGAACAGGTCGCCGTAGCTGTTGAAGAACGTCCGCCGCAGACCCACCCGCTTGGTGATCGTGTGCAGCGGCGCCACCGTCAACCCGAACTCGGCTGCCACGCGGTGCACGATCTCGTTGGCGACCGCCACCTTGCGCTCCCGGTCCGGCACGAACATGCAGGGCAGCTCGGCGACGATCGTGTGCGACGGCACCGCGCCGTAGATCGCGCGGATGTTGCGCTCGAACTTGTCCGGGGCGAAGTCGGCGATGTCGTTCGCGCCGATGGAGACCGTGCAGATGTCAGGGGAATGGTGCCGGAGCTTCGGCAGCTGGTCGCGCTTGGCGCCCCACGTCGTCGATCCCGAGACGCTCAGGTTCACGACGCGGACCGACATGCGGGAACGGTGCCGGATGCGGCGGGCGAGCAGACCGACGTACCCGCGCCCGGGAGCGGTCGCCCCGACGCCCTGCGCGGCCGAGTCACCGATCGCGACGTAGAGCAACTGCCCCTCGTGCTGCTGCCGTTCGCGCCACCAGTCCGCGTGGATGGGGAGCATGTCGACGACGCGTTGGGCGGCGGCGCGCTGGCCGCGGACGCCGGCGCGGGCACCGACGGCGGCAGCGCCGACGACGCCGAGGCTGCCGACGACCGAGGTGAGGAGGGCGATGAGCGTGCGTGATCTCATGCCCTGGACGGTACGCCGCGCGGTCGTGGCGGCGGCGAGGGGTGGCTGTGGGTGTGGGGAGAGCGCCGGGGGTGACCGCTTGTGGAGGGTGAGCGCCGGGGGTGACCGCTTGTGGAGGGTGAGCCGACCAGGGGTGGCGTTGCGAGCCTCCCGGATCGTGTAAGATCTTTCCCGGTACCGTGTCCGAGCGGCCGAAGGATCATGTCTCGAAAACATGTGTGGGGGCAACTCCACCGTGGGTTCAAATCCCACCGGTACCGCCACAGGAAACCCCCGTTCACACGGGGGTTTTCTTACATTTCGGGGGCGTCTTCGGTGCATCTGTGGTGCAGGCTCTGCTTAGGGCGTTGCGCACAGTGGCTCCGCCGACTGGTCGGCCCTGAACATGAGCAATATTCGACCGACGCCGCGGTTGAATCCGTGCGTCACCGAGCGGGCAGGTCGGATGAGGTTCCTGCGCCTGCATGCCTGATGGCCAGGTCGGTCTACTCGCCATTTCTCGGTTCGCGTGGCCTGGCTCGGGGTTGGACGTTTGGCGCGGCGCGGGCTAAGTCTCAGAGCCACGATGCCAGCCATGACGACCATGGCAATTGGTCTACTCGGTACATCAGGCGACTACTGCCGGAAAGCTCTCTCAAAGGCGCGGGCGGCGCTGGTGAGCCTTGTGTAGGGAGCCAGGTGGTCGAAGCGCAGTCTCTGGTCCTCGACCTGCGGATAGCGGTTCCGTGGCGGAGGCATTAACCTCCGCTCATGACCCGAGAGCAGGAGCAACTCGCTCGCGTGCAAGATATCGCAACGCGGGCTCGGCAGTTTGACCGCAACGAACCTTCGGACCCTAAAGCGTTCGCTGCGACCATCGTCGCGGATTTAGGAGAGCTCGCCGACGCGGTCGCCGAGCTCATCAAGCGAGCGGACTGATTAGCGCGACGCTCACTTTCGCCCACCCGAGGTCACCTGCTCGGCGCGGGTCCGTGAGAGAAACGGACTATTGCTGACCCTTCATGAATTTCTTGACGCGTGCGTCGGAAAAAGTTGAGCGATGCTTGCATCTTTGCACCCCACCGAGTTATATTGCGACAGCAAATAGTTCGTCGGGTAATAAGCAGGAGGGCCATGATGTCCCGAGTTTCCGAAGTATTCTTCATTGACGCCACCCAGGGCGGGCTAGACTTCGTCGACGTTGACGTAAGCACGGATGTTCCGGTATATATCGACCCCGGGGCTATACGAGCCCAAGACGGTCTATGGATCGAGGAATGTCAACAATCGCTGCAGTCCTTCTTTGGAGAGTTGCTTGCGGCTATCGCTCGCGACGATAAGGTTCGGATTGGTGACCTCATCTTTCCGCTCGTGGAACCGAATGAAACACACCTTGGTAGCAGTGTTGGCAACTCGCGCGGCATCGGCCTGGGGAATAGAACGAAGGCCGCCAAACTTATCGATGCACTTCGCACTAGTAAAGCTGCAAAATCGGGATTCTTGCGCGATCTCGATGACACAGCGCTGCTCGTACCCGGAGTCGACCGCGACATTGTTAGTGATATCACTACCAGCGTTATCCGCGCACATCTAATCGAATATACACAGAACATGGCTCGTTTCCACGAGATTCCTATGGAGCAGCAGCAGAGCGGTCCGTATTGGGACGCCTCGACCAAGAAGTGGGAAGAAGGGTTGGTGGATCTCCCTCGAGCAGAAAACGACAAGCTGCTGCTCGTGCCAAAATCTATCGTACGCGCGAATCTGACGGTTGACAAAGGGAAGTATTACCGAGGTTACCTGCGACCCTATTACGAGCAGATGGAACTTAATGATCCATCCTCGGACCTAGTTCGGATATTAAAGAATAAGAAGCGCAAGGTTGATCTCGGCCGGTTAGATGAAAGGCTTGGCACGAACAAAGCGGCCATTGTGAATCATACCGAGAGCTTCCCGAGTGCGCTTCGTGAGTATCGGGCCAATCTTGACGCAAGCGCTAACGCGCCGCTGGCGGACGAGGAGCTCCACAACAAGATTGCGACGCCGCGCGTCAACGTTCGTGACCTACTTGACAGCGTGAAAGCGATTGCGCCGGGGCCGGGCGGTGCCACGCTCTACCACAGGGCTGTCGCCAAGCTGTTCACAGCGCTGTTCGACACCTCGCTCGCGAATATGGCGATTGAACAAGAATTGCACGTAGGGCTCAAGCGCATTGATATAAGATTCGATAATGTGGCCTCGGACGGATTTTTTGCCTGGCTCGGGAAACACTATCCTTCTGCGTTTGTGGTGGTCGAGTGCAAAAACTACGGCAAGGAGGTGGGGAATCCGGAGTTTGACCAGCTAGCGATGCGATTCGCTCCAACCCGGGGTCAGGTTGGAATTCTGGCTGTGCGGACGCTGGATGATCGCGAGAAGGCGTTCGCTCGCGCAAAAGCCATTGCGGACGACGGGCACGGTTACGTGATCGTGCTTGACGATACTGACTTGGAAGACCTCGTGGGGGAGTATGAGACTCAATTCGAAACCTTCAGTCTCGGACCTAGGAAGCTTGAGGTGGTAAGAGCGCAGTTCGAGAAGCTTGTCGGTTTCTGAGGTACTAGGGAGGTTCGCGAAACCAGTGCTGCGAATTGACGAGAGGCCGAGGGCTGCCTTCGTCGGGCCCAAGGGGAGGCGGGCAGCCGTCCTCTGAGCATCTCGTTGGTGCGAGTGCGGCTCAGCCCTGCTCTACTGCGGGTCGGGCCCCTCCGAAAAGGGGTGGTAGCAATCTTTCAGACCAAGCGTCATGGTGCCGATGGCGTCCCGCCTGATCGCCGAGAGGTTGCGATACGGGACCATTACCTTCGGTGTGAGTCGCTCCCTTGAACTGGCGGAAGGCTACGTCTTGCTCAGAATGCGGACGACGCGAGTTACCCGGCCGGCAGCGCGTCCGGTCACCGTGGACGGACGGGCGACGAGTGGCTGCGTCGGTCGGAGGAGTGAGCCGGTCACCGGCGCCGTCGTCGGTACCTGGATCTATCATGCGCCGAGTGGCGATGTCGGACGAAGATACGCAGCACCATGCCACGTTCGTGCACGAAGGCGAGCGGCGGTTCATCTACGCGGCACGGCGTGACGGCGCACGTGGGCTTGTGCTACTTCCCGAGAGAGCAGCCGAGGCCCAACGGGCACTGACGAAGAGCGAGCTGATGGTGAACGGTCAACACGTCCTGGGCAGTGTGAAGTCGCATGAGCGGCGCTCCGTCGGATTTCCTGACTTCCTCGACTCGGCTGTTGCAGCGGCCTGTCGGGACAAGCACCCCGACGATCGTCTCTGGTCGTCCTCGGCCGGAGGTTTCCTCCGGCCAGGGCACTCCAGCCAGGGATGGTTCACGAAGGCCGTCCAGCGGACGATGGCTGCCGACGCAAGCTTCCGCCGAGTCACGCCATATGACCTTCGTCATACCGCTGCGTCACTCGCGATCAGCGCTGGTGCCAACGTCAAAGTGGTGCAGCGGATGCTGAGCCACAAGTCGGCGAAGGTGACTCTTGACACCTATGCGGCGCTGTTCCCCGACGATCTGGACAACGTCACCTCCGCGTTGAGCCGGCAACGAGCGGAGCAGCTGTAGTCGTGGTCGTGGTGGCCGTGGTCGTGGTGGCCGCGACCGCGGCCGTCTTGAGGCCCGAGCCCCATCGCACGACAACGTCTCGCATAGGTCACCTTGCCGGAACCAGTTTCAGACCAGCTATATGAAACAGTCGGAGCCTTGTAAGTACGTGGACGGAGACACTCGACGCTCCGTCTCGGTGAACGACCGGCTATCTGACGACCGAGCGCCTCCGGACGGCACTGCGGAGGGTCTGCACGGAGCTGCTTGTCCGGCCAGTGCTGCGGGTTGCGGGGAACGTGACACGGCGGGCCTTACCAGCATGGAGTGAGGATTAATTTATTTAGACTCGGCCCATGAAGTCGGGGTATGGGGTAGTGCACAAGATTCAAGCGTTGGACAAGCAGGACCACACCGACGACCTGATCCGCCGGATGCGAACCGTCTCGCGCGGGGACACGGTGGACATCGACTTCTCCCGAGCGGGGAAGATGTACCCGAACGGCGTGGTGCCGTTCGCCGCGGCAGTGGACTTCTACCGTTCGGCGGGGTACTTGTTTTCGACGTCGAACATGCCGCCGAACGTCGAACGAACGCACGTGATGCACCCCATGCAGGTTTCTGACTACGTCAAGCATCAGACACGGCTGACGCACAACGTATGGCAGTATCGCGACGAGTCGGAGGCGCAGACTCTTGCGGACTTGTACATCGAGGCGCTGGTCGACCAGATCCGCTGCGAGGCGGGTGTCGTCGACTCGCTGAATTGGTGCCTGTACGAGGTGATGGATAACGTCTTCCAGCACTCCAGGGCAGAGTGCGGGTACGTGATGATGCAGGTGCATAAGCATCAGCGACTGTGCGCCATCACCGTCGCTGACACCGGCATCGGCATTCAGAAGTCCCTATTGCTGAGCAGCCCCGACGGGAAGGTCGACAAGAGTCGCCTGAGGCAGGCCCACACCGCCATCGACGAGGCCGTAAAGCAAGGAGTGACCAGCAAAGGCAACCTGAATCAGGGCAATGGGCTGTTCGGGTTGCAGCGGGCGGTCGAGATCAACGGTGGCGAGCTCCGGATCACGTCGGGCAGGGGCCGGTGGACCAACGGGCCGGACGCTTCGACCACTGAGCTCAGCAGGCCGGTCCTGGACCCGGACTTGCATCAGGCGACGACCGTCGACTGGCAGCTGGACTGCTCGACCCCGGTGCGCATTGAGGACGCCCTCGGCCGATACCGCATCGGTAGCGACTTCCTCGAGTCGATCGAGACCCCGGACGGGCACCACCGTGTCGCCGTCGTCGACCTCGAGGACTCGCTCGGGTCACGGGTCAAGGGCGAGGAGGTCCGCACACGACTGCTCAATTACATTGGCGCGGGCGCACAATACCTTGTCCTCGACTTCTCCGGCGTAGGGGTGGTGTCCTCCAGCTTCGCCGACGAAGTCCTCGGAAAGTTGGCCGTCGAGCTCGGTGAGCTCGAGTTCCGGAGGCGGGTGTTCGTCGATGCGGCCTCGCCAACGAATCGGAGCCTGATCGAGCGGGCCATCGCACTGCGGTTGGTAACCGGTATCTGACGTATTCTGTCTCGTTTGGTGTGCCTGCTCAGAACTCGCTATCACCATCGAGACCCCACCGGCACCGGTAGCAATCGACTGTGCCTCGTCCCGCAGTACCGAGCTATACCCGAGCGTGCAGTAAAACGGCACGTTTCGGTACCCGATTGTCCATCGGGCCGTCTGTCGACGGTGGAACGCGCGCCATAATGTGCTCACTCGCCGTCAGCATCACCAGCCTCCTCGGCACCTTGGGTGCGGTCGAGGTGCACCGTCGCGATACAGACTCGGACAGTTCGTTGACCTCGCCTAAAACGGAGAATTGGCCAATCGGCCACGGCCGAGTCTTCCGCTTCCTCGTAACCCTCGACCTCACGAAGCCACTCGATCACGGTGGCGCGTTTCTTGTCGAAGTCGTGCTGCGCGATAAGGACCAGCAGAACGGCGGCGGTGTCCTTCGCAGTGAGGTATCCGAAGAGCTGAGGATCGAGCGCCCCCTGCACGATGGTCATGCTGGTGGCCCACTTGGCCTCGATGATGAGGACCTTTTCGGGTCCGCGACCTTCGCCGAGGACGTCCGCGCGCACATAGATGTCCGACTTGCCAGAGTGCGAGTACACCTCGCGGTTCGCGCCGGGCGTTGTGGCGTTGAGGGTAGCGGCCAGCAAGTCGCTGACTTGGTCTTCCTTAAGCCCCGCGAAGCTCCGTGGGTACCGCTCTACGCCGTTCGCCCAGAGGCGGATGATCTGCTGCACTTGCTCGAACGTGCGCTCCGCCAGCCTCGAGGGGATCGACATGGACAAATCGGCGGGTGAGGGTGCCTCCGCCGGCGCGGCGTCAGCCGCCCCCATACGGTTAGACACCTCCGCGGCGACTTCAGCGGGCGTGTCCACGTCCTCCTTCCCGCGTGCGGACGCCGCCATGACGTCAAGAGCCGGCGGCTCAGCAAACCACTCGTACGGGAAATCGAGTGACGCTGTGATCTCTTCGCGGACGCGGAACTCGTCTCGCCGCCCGTCGAGGCACTCCCGGATCCGAGTGTCCAGTTCGTCGTTGAACTCGTTCGCCTGAGCGGCGATCGCTTCGACGATGGGAGTGATGCGGCTGCGCCGATCAGTGAGCATGCCCCGCACATTGACCTTCGCCGCTTCCTCATCCACGGTCAGGTACACCGAGGTGTAGAGCATGGGGCGAGCGGTGTCGTTCGGATGACCGATCTGCCATGCGTCGTCGTAGTTGTCGACAGTCAACGCAGCGGTCGCCGACGGCGCCTCGTCCGACGCTGGCAGCGTCGGATGCGTGTCCGGCCAGTAGGTGAGGGCTTCAACGTCGCCGTCGATCTCGAAAGCAGCCCAGTGCCGGGTTGCCGACACGTAGGTGCCGTCGGGCTGACGGACGGATGCTCTGGGATCGACTCGAGCGCTTCGACCTCCGCCAAGCCGCGGAGGCATCGTCTTCGCGTCGAAGATCATCGTCGGAAGCCGGTCCCGGGCGAACTCCTCAAGCTCCTCCGTGGTTTTCAGGTCGCGAAGCGCGTTCTCGATCTTCCTCACCTTCTGCCCCAAGAACGCGGACAGGGGGCGGCGGTCGCGGACGAACGTGCTGAAGGGGCGGGTCACGTCACTCACGGTTCTATCCTCACCGATGACGTCCGTCTTGCAGGCACGATGCGGCACCGCAGGCCTGGTTGCGTGCCTTGCTCCCAGGTGTCCACCTGCGCTTCAGCTCAGTAGGGGGCACGCATTGCCGCGGCTGAGCGGCTCTGTGACCGAGCCTAGGAAAATTCTCCTGCGATTGGTGCGCGAGCGACTAGCTCACACCTTCTCAGAAACGTATGGCGAGGACCGTGTTCAGAAATGCTTGGGCCGACCACGGCCCTCCTCACCGACGGGTTCGAGGTAGTCAGCAGCCCCGAGGTGCGCCCCGTCCGAGTGAGGCTTCCGTCCACAACGATGAGTTTGAACCCATGAAGGTGGTCGAGGGCCACTCCGACGCTTGCGCGGATCTGGTCGGGGACCGAGCTGTAGGGAGTTTCGGCACGATCGCCGGCAAGGGACGAGCCCGGGCGAACGGACTGCGCCTCGGATCGCGCCACCAGGGACGCGTACCGGCGAAAGCTCAGGGAAAGCGAGCGTCGGCCCAGCTCCTCATGCTCGGACGTCCCCTGCCGATCATGCTGGCCGCCGTCGTGTGTTCCCGCTGCGGTCACATAGCCATCTTGGAGGGCCGGCACAGCGTCCGGTAGCCGATCGGCTACTGAGACAGTCCGACGCCTGTCGTTCGACTGCCCAGGACGCCCTCCACGACCCAGCACGCCAGACCCATCACGATCAGAGCGCCACCGATCCAGATCGCGGCGGGGTTACCGGCTTTCACGTTGCCGGCGATCACCGAACCACCAGTGAGCACGAAGAACAGCCCGACACCACCGATGATCGCGCTGAGCATCTTGGGTCGAGGTGATCCCTCCGCCCGGGCGATGCCGAAAAAATCGAGAACGCGTCTCATGCGGCGAGCATACGGCGTCAGGCATCCTGGTGATCGACCGTCTATCGGACAGCTTTCAACGTGGGACCACTGTTCGTAGATCAGCCCTTCCGGCGAACTGGTCGCGGCCAGCCCGTGCGTTGAGCATGCGAGGCTCAATCACGTGCCCGCCAACCGACTCCTCGAACTCGATCCGCTTCCGCTCACGTTGACGACTCACGCGGAAACAGCCGTAGCAGCGCGACGCCTGTTGGGCGCTCACGACAGTGTCCAGGGGCTGTTTGCTACATTGCATGCCGCGCGCCAGCAGAGGATTGATCGCGGAGTCTCGGTGCGGCGACTGGAACACGGAGAGGTAGATCTGCTTCGGGCGGCCATCGTTTTCGCGGGCGCGGGGCTCGATGCCGTTCTGAAGCAGCTGGTCCGGGACGCCCTGCCCCCCCTCCTCGCGTCGCACCCTGCAACAAAGACATCGCTCAATCGGTTCGTGACCGAGATGGTGCGTGGAGAGCCCAAGAAGGCGCAGCGGATTCTCGGAGCGCCGAGCGCGGACACTGCTCTACGCGCCGAGTATGTGGACTCGATTACGAAGGGCAGCCTGCAGACGGAGAAGGATCTACGCGCGGTCCGCAACTCGCTCGGCATCGCACCCTCGGGCGTGTTCGCAGACGCGCATCTCGCAACGTTTGCCGACTTCTTTATCGCGCGGAACGAAATCGTGCACGAGCTCGATCTCCAGGCGTCCGGTCCAGGGATCCCAACTAGACGGGCACGCAAGATGAGCCCGGTGCGCGACCTGGCGAACGAGGCGATCAGCATCACGGCCGAGTTCGTTGTCGCCACGGACGCCTTGCTGTAACCATCCCGTAAATGACATCCATCCTCGAGCGTCGCGAGCGTGGATCGGCAAGCGGGCGGGATCGTCATTCGGGAGTGTTCGGTCCCGGGCGTCCTATGAAGATGTTCGAGCCCCGGGGGAGGGGCAGGGAAGATTCCTGCCTCTTCCCCCGGGCTCGGAGTTTCTTAGAAGTGCCACCAGTTATAGTGGTGGTCCCAAACGAACATGACTGCCCGCACCATTACATAGCCAATCGACGCGCTGTGCTTTTTGACAAAGCCGAAGATGCTGCTTAGGGTATTTCGTGAGTTGGGGTTACGTGAGTGGCGTCCCATTCTTTCCTCGTTTCTCGTTAGTAGTTGTCATAATTTCTCCTTACCTTGACGCTAATAGTTCTCGGTAATTCTTCGTACTGATACTGATGGTATCAGAATTCACGCTGAAATTCAAGCATTCTGGCATAATTCGTCACTATTTTTTTGGAGGCAAGAAAAGCCCTGATGGGATACATAAATGTGCCGACATGTCGCTTTCAGTCGTTTTCGTAGTCGAACCAAGGTCGTGATCGACGCCGACGGCGAAGCCTTGCAGTGGCTCACCGTCGACGAGCTCGCCGCCGGCCGTCGGCCGCCGGGCGCTCGTGCGCGACTACGACCGTGAGCTTCGCGGTGCACGTCCGGACCTGGACCGCGTTGCCGCGATCTGGGCCGAGGCTGACGCGATCGAACAGGTGCAGCGGGGTCGCCGAGCGCACTGAAATTCGAACTTACGTTCGAATCCGCGGAATAATCGCGACATTGGGGAAGAACCGCAGGTATGGCACGGACGTGTCTCGCGCTGCGATCGCCGAGTTCTTGACCAGGCCCGGCGCCCGTGACGCTCACACCGGAGGAAATCGCCCCCGGGCCCGTCGTGGAGGCCCCCGGGGAGACCGTTGACAGCTGGCTTCGCTTCGTCGAGCTCCGCGTCCGGGAACGCGCCGTAGTGCTCGCCTGCACGGACCGTGCCGTGCAGGTCGAGATGACCCGGCGAAGCGGCTCGACCTGCCTTACCGCACTCATCAATTCATCGCCGCATCGATCCGATAGACCTGCATCTGCCACCGACGCGGCCGATTGCTGCGAGCCATGCCCTCGGTCCGATCTCTGGCTCCGACAAGCGGATCTGGTTGAGGCGTCGAGCGCTGCCATGAGGGACGACTGAGCGTCGACTCGATGAATTTTGCCCGCGACCGATAGCCGGGTACTCAGGAGACAGCGCGGGTCAACCTTCGGGTTGCAAGCAAGACGACGTCGAGTAAGGGAACGTGCATGGTTGCCGAAATTGACCAAGGCCGAGCCAACGAGGCAGAGCGCCGGATACAGTTCGCGGACGCTGCCCAGGCGTTGGCCGGTCACGAATTGTCGGACCAGCTATTGCGCGAGTTGAGCCATCAAGTAGCCGCTGGCGCGATCCGTGCCGACGACGCGATCAGTGCCGACATGGCGCATCTCGATGCTCAGCAGCCGTCCTCGCCTGTCACGTGACCAGGCGTCGGTTGCGCCGCGCAGCACTGGCGACGAGTTGTAGGGTCGCGGTGCATTTCGGTGCACCGCGACCTGGCTGGAGTGGGAGGCACGGGGCTTGGGTTGTCCCGAGAAGCCTGTAGTTACAGCGATCGAAGGTGTTCTCCAAGACGCGCCGAGGCGCGGCAATGGGTTCAAATCCCACCGGTACCGCCACAGAAAAACCCCGCTCCTAGGGGGTTTTCTTCATTTCACGAGCGACTCTGGTGTCGACGTAGTGGATTCCTCAGCGCACCACTCCGCGACGCGGCGGCCTCCTCCTCGGCAGCGTGGTCGGCCAGATCTCGTCTGAGCCGGTGCCTCATGTGCCTCCATCCGACCCACGAGCGTCCGCGACGAAGCGCAAGCCTTCTCATCGGTTGCCCGTGGTCCGCCGTACCGGATCCCATCGCTGCTTCGCGCTGCTCGAGATCGAGAACAGAAGCCAGGTGTGCGAACGGCTTGCTCCACAACATCCGCAGGGCGGTCCCGCTCCTGGTGTCCGAGCGCATCTCGATCGTGCCCGTCTCCAGCTTGGTCGCCGACCGCGCGCGGTCCATCGTCACAAGGCGATCCTGACCGCAGGCGCTGACGGGGGAGACCTCGCGCTCAGTCGTGTCGTCGGCGTGCGAGCGGCGTTCCATGACGACGATCTGATCGGGTCGCACGATCCTGTTGGCTCTCTCGGCACAGTGGGCGCCGACCTGGCGGCCCCTGCCTGACCCGCAGTATGCCAAGGCAGCGAGTGCGTCACCCGGCTTCGCGAACCAGCAGCCCTCCCAGGTACGTGCGGAGGACGGCGGCGGCGTCGACCGGAGCGGCTCGAGACGCGTCGTACATGAGGAGGGCATCGACGACGGCGACCAGGTCGGGCGCCGCGGCTCGCGCGTCGCTGACCCCCAATGCTTCGAGCAGTGATTCCGCCGCCAGCAGCAGAGGTCCGCGGACGGGAGCGTCCACCGTCAGCTCCCGTCGGAGCTCCTCGTCGTGACGGAGCTCGAAGAGCAACCCGAAGCGTGCAGCCTGCGCGTCGTCACGGCGCGCGAGCACGGCGAGGAACGACTGTGCGATCTCTGCAGCGCCCTCCGCGTCGAGGGCCGTGGGTATGCGCAGCCTCGCCAGTTCCTCTGCGGTGTAGTCCGCCAACCGGTCGACGATGAGGGCGAGGAGTTGTCTCCTCGTCCTGGCGTAGTAGGACGTCGAACCAGCTGGCAGTCCGGATTGTTCGTCGACGCGGCGATGGGTGAGTTTGCGCACGCCGTCGCGGGCGATGACCGTCACCCCTGCGTCACCTATCCGGCGGCGACGTTCCGAGGTCATCGTCGTTGCCCGTCTTGCTTCCACGGGCTACGATCCTAACGACTCTACAGACGTAGAGCCAGGAATTGGGGGCACAGATGCGTGTAGCGATCGTCGGCGGGGGAATCTCTGGGGACGCGATCCGGCGAGCTGTCGAGAAGCGTGGGGGAGAAGCGCTGCTGCTGTCCCGCGGGAGCGGGTTCGATCTCCTGCAGGACGACGCGGCAGAACGGCTCGAGGCCACCGGTGCCGACGCGATCGTCGAAGCTGCCGGGCACTTCACGATGAGCGGCAGGGTTGCGAAGCGCTTCTTCACCAGTTCGACGAAGGCCGTAACCGAGGCATCGCGCGTGCTGCGGGCCCGGCACGTGTTGCTCTCGATCGTCAACTGTCAGCTGCCGATCATGCAGGGCTACGGATACTTCGCGGGCAAGGCCGCTCAGGAGAAGCTTGCCCGCGAGACCAGCGAGTACCTGACGATCGTCCGTTCCACACAGTGGCACGAGTTCGCCGGTCAGAACCTCGAACGCATGAAGCTCGGACCGATCGCGATGGTGCCGAGCATGACCATCGCGCCAGTTTCCCTCGATGCAGTGGCCGGTGTCGTCGCCGAGTGCGCTCTCGATCTCCGAGCCCAGGGGGAGTACGAGATCACGGGTCCAGAGACAGCGACGCTCTGGGACATGACCAGGGCGCTGCCGAACAAGACCGTCAAGCCTTTTCCGATGACTGTTCCCGGGGGCATGGGTAAGGCCTTCCGTGACGGGGCACTCGTCCCGGGCGCGGAGGCCGAGGTCGTCGGTCCGACTTTTTCGGCATGGCTCCGTTCCGCAGCGGCCGCTCAAGGCGTGGAGTAGCGAGAGGGCTGGCTCGCCGGCCCACTGCTACGTCGCCTCGTCAGCGATGAAGTGGATCGTGACGCCTTCGAGCGCCGTGGGCACCGAAGAGGGATTCGTGCGGGTACGCGGCGCGATGGGTGCTGTTGCTCCTGGCCGCCACGGCGGACCGGGGCACGTCGGCCGACCGAACGAGAGTGGTGGCGCGAGCAGCCGACCCACCGACGCCCCTGGGGCGGCTGTGTCCAGCCTCAGGCCGGCTCGCCATCCGAGGCGATCCCTGCACCTCCGTCACCGAGCCCCCCGAGGAACTTCCGGAGGAGGATCACCATCTGTGCCTGCTCGTCCTCGCTGAGCGGTGCGATGAGGTGTCGTTCGTTCTCGACGTGACTGACGAGTGCATCGTTGACGGTTGCCAACCCCTGCGGCGTGAGCGTGACGATGACGCTGCGTCGATCAGCGGGATCGGTCTCGCGGCTGACGAGCCCCTTCGCGACCAGGCGGTTGAGGCGGTTCGTGATGGCGCCCGAGGTGACCATCGTGCTCGCGAGTACTTCGCCGACCGTCAAGCGGTGGGGCGAACCCGCTCGGCGCAGCGCCGCCAGCAGGTCGAACTCGCCGGGGAGGAGGTCGTGGTCAGCGAGGACGGCAGCGATGCGCCTGTCCAGGATCGCTTCAGCGCGGCTGATGCGCCCGATGACCGCCATGGGGCTCACATCCAGGTCTGGGCGTTCCTTCGCCCACTGTGCGAGCACACGGTCGACGGCGTCGGGCATCTCGACTCCTCCACGTAGGACTGGTTGACGGCAACTGTACGGGGACCTAGACTCCACAACGTTCAACAGTTTCACGTTGAGAAACCCGGGGGAGGGGTTCATGGGGGCCTGGATGCAAGGGATCCCGAAGGGCGCGATCCGGTTGCAGGTCGGGGAAGAGGTCGCTGATGCGCTCTCGGACGGCGGGGCCGTGCTCGCGCTCGAATCGAACGTCGTCGCGCAGGGGTTGCCGTACCCGGAGAACCTCGGGACGGCGCTGCGGGTGGAGGAAACGACTCGGGCCGCGGGCGCTGTTCCGGCCACCACGGCGGTGATCGACGGTGTGGTCCGCGTCGGTCTCACGGATGGGGAGCTCGAGCGGATCGCCACGTCGCCGACGTTGCCGAAACTCTCGACGCGGGATGTCGGGGCGTGCCTCGCGCGCGGAGGCACCGGTGTCACGACCATCGCCGCGACCATGGCCATCGCTGACCTCGCAGGTGTCACCGTCGTCTCCTCCGCCGGGCTCGGAGGAGTACATCGTGGCGCTGGTGTGACCTTCGACGTCTCGGCCGACCTTCCGCAACTGGGGCGCTCGAGGGTCATCGTCGTGTCGGCCGGCGCGAAGAAGATCCTCGACCTGCCAGCAACACTGGAGTACCTCGAGACCGCTGGGATCCCGGTGATCGGCTTCCGGTCGGACGACTTCCCGGCGTTCTACTGCAGCTCGAGCGGGTTGCCGGTGCCGCATCGTGTGGACGACCTGGCGGAGATCGTCCGGATCGCCGAGAACCACTGGGCGTTCCGGGACAGCGGCGCAGTCCTCGTGACCCATCCGATCCCGGACAGTGATGCGCTCCCCTCCGACGAGGTCGACGCAGCCATCGACGCAGCGCTCGACCGTGTCGCGGCCGAGCGCATCAGCGGTCAGCGTGTCACCCGCTACCTCCTCGACGCCGTCGACGCCGCGACGCAGGGTCGGGCGAGTCGGGCGAACGCGGCCGTTCTGATCAGCACCACCACGATCGGCGCGCAGACCGCGGTCGCGTACGCGGCTGCGGCCGAGCAGGCACGTCCGTGAACGGCGTCGAAGCGGTCCTCCTCGACCTCGACGGCACGCTCCTCGACACACCCCCGGCCATCGCGGCGGCGCTCCGGGCAGCGGTCGCGGACACCACCGGTGAGGAACTCCACCTCCCGAGCATCATCGCGCTCATCGGCAGACCGTTGCCGGTGCTCTGTGGTCTGCTCGTGGGTCGAGACGAACACGACCCGGTCACCGCCGCGGTCGTCGCCGCGTACCAGGACCGTTACCGGCGCGACATCGTCCCGAACGCGCAGGACCTGCTGTTCCCCGGGGTCGCTCTCGGCGTCTCGTCGCTGCGAGCGGAAGGCATGAAACTGGCTGTCGTCACCAGCAAGAACCATCGTGCCGCGGAGCTGGTCCTGGACTCGGCGGGCCTCCTCCCGTTCTTCGACGTCGTCATCGGCGCCGATGACGTCGCGCATCCCAAACCAGCTGCTGACGCCGGTCGTCGTGCTCTGAGCGTGCTCGGTGCCACGTCCGCGGGGTCCGTCATGGTGGGGGACACCGCGGACGACATCCGGATGGCGGCCGCGATCCCCATGCGCTCTGTCGGCGTCACCTACGGCGCCACCAGCGCGACGGCCATGGCTGCGCTGCACCCCACGGTCGTCGCGGACGACTTCCGGTCGGTCGTGTCGGTCGTCACTGTCGATCCCGCTGCGAATGATGAGGTCACCCGTGAAGAACTCGCCCGCTGAGACGCTCGTTCGGCCCCAGGCCGGTGGGCATCGCGTGCACGAACTCCCGCGTACCGACGGCCTCGTCGCGCTGCACGCAACCGCTCGGGACGTCCGCGCAACGCACCTCGAGTTCGTCCTCTCGACGCAGCGCATCATGCGGCTCCTGCTCGAGGAAGCGCTCGGGCAGCTGCAGCACACCGACAGCACGCCGACCACTCCGATCGGCGCCACGTTCCCCGGTCGCGTCCGTGTGCAGCGTGAGACGTTCGCCGTGTCGGTACCCCGTGCCGGGGACGCGCTCGAAGCGGAACTCCGGTCCATCGTCCCCGACGCACGGTTGGGGAAGATCCTCATCCAGCGGGACCCGCAGCGGAAGGTGCCGGTGTTCCACTGGAGCAAGTTGCCGGACGGCATCGCGGGGAAGGAGGTGCTCCTCCTCGACCCGATGATGGCCACGGCAGGCACCGTGAAGATGGCCGTCAGCGTCCTCGCCGCCGCCGGCGTCCGACCGGCCGACATCGTCCTCGTCAACTTCCTCACCTGCCCGGAAGCCCTCGGCAAGCTCTTCGCCGAGTACCCGGAGATCCGCGTCGTCACCAGCTTCGTCGACGAGGGGCTCACCGAGCAGGCCTTCATGCGGCCGGGCATCGGGGACTTCGGCGACAGGTACTACGGAACACACGGATGACCGCCTCGGCGTCAGGGGCACCAGCGATCGGGATAGCCGGGATCACCGCGGCTGCAGCGGTGGCGCCGATCGTGTGGGGTTCGACCTACGTGGTGACCACGCAACTGCTCCCTCCTGCCCACCCGATGACCGCGAGTGTGCTCCGCGCACTGCCCGCGGGGTTGCTCCTGCTGGCGATGCGGCCAGGGATCCCTCCTCGGGGATGGCGTCTGCGCACGGCAGTGCTCGGCATGCTGAACATCGGGTTCTTCTTCCCGCTCCTGTTCATCGCCGCCTACCGCCTGCCGGGTGGTCTCGCCTCCGTCGTCGGCGCGCTGCAGCCCCTGATCATCATCGCTCTGACCCTCCTGCTCCGATGGGGTCGACCGTCGATCGCGCACCTCCTGTGGGGGGTCGTCGCGATCATCGGGGTGTCGCTCGTCTCGATGACAGGAGGGGCGTCGTTCGACGCCCTGGGCTTCGGAGCCTCCCTCCTCGGAACCGTGTCGATGGCTGCGGGGATCCTCCTGACCCGACGATGGGGGACGCCGCCTGGCACGCATCCGTTGAACTCCACCGCGTGGCAGCTCATCGTCGGAGGCGTCGCCATCATCCCGCTCATCCCGGTGTTCGACCAGGGGCCGTGGGAGCCGACCGCTGCGGGTTTCGCGGGGTACGCCTGGTTGACCCTCATCGGTGGTGCTGTCGCCTACAGCCTCTGGTTCCAGGGTGCGCGCACGCTGGCTCCGTCGGGCATCGCGCTCCTCGGCGTGCTCAGTCCCGTCACGGCCGCGGTGCTCGGGTGGGTGTTCCTCGGGCAGTCGCTCTCGGTCCTGCAGATCATCGGTTTCGCGGTGGCGTTGGGCGGTTCGCTCGGCGGGCAGCTCACGCCGGCGTACCGATCTCGTCCAGCTCTCCGCCACGTCATCTCGTGAGTTCCACCGTCAGCAAGGGGAATCTGATGGAAACACCGACAACGTTCATCGCTGCATCCCGGGTCGCAACGACGATGCCGACGCTCCTCCGAACGGCAGCGGCAGCCGCGCCGGATCACCCGGCGGTCGTCGAGGGAGATGCGACCCTCACCTTCTCGGCCCTGTGGACGGATGCGGTCTCGCAAGCCGCCCACCTGAGGAGTCAGGGTGTCCGCCCTGGCGACTCGGTCGGGCTGTTCCTGGAACCGGGAGCCGCCCTCGTCACCGCCGTCTGGGGTGTGCTGCTCGCCGGCGCTGCATACGTCCCCCTGGCCGTCGACTACCCGGACGAGCGGATCCGCTACATGATCGGCCAGTCCAGACTCGCCCACGTCATCGCCGACGAGCGGACAGCGGCACGCGTGCGCCAGCTCACGCCGGACACGGTGCGCGTGCACCACGCCGGCGCCGCCGCTGTGGCTTCGTCCGTCGGCCAGGACCCGGATGCGGACGGCCCCGCCTACGTCATCTTCACGTCTGGCTCCACCGGCAGACCCAAGGGCGTCGTGGTCCCGCACGTCGCGATCACCCACCAGCTGCGCTGGCTCGCCGGCGAGATGGAACTCGGCAGTGCCCGCATCCTCCTGAAGACGCCGACGAGTTTCGACGCGGCGCAGTGGGAACTCCTCGCCAACGCGGTCGGCGCGACCATCGTCATCGGACCCGCGGGCGTGCACCGAGACCCAGCAGCGATCGCGCAACTCGTCGACGAGCAGCAGGTCTCGCACCTGCAGTGCGTGCCCACCCTGTGGCGCGCGCTCACGAGAGAACACACCCTCTCGAGGAACGAGTCGCTCACGCACGTCTTCTCCGGAGGGGAGGCGCTGACGGCCACCGACGCTCAGGAGATCCTGCAAGTGGTCCCGAATGCGACCCTCGTCAATCTCTACGGCCCGACGGAGACGACGATCAACGCGACGTTCCACCGGGTGGGCCCGGACGACGTCCGCGACGCGCGATCGGTCGTCAGCATCGGTCGCCCGGTACCGGGCTGCACCGTCCACGTCCTGGACCACGATCGACGCCCCGTGGCACCCGGCGATGTCGGCGAGCTCGCCATCGGAGGACCGCAGGTCGCATCCGGGTACGAGAACGACCCCGAGCGGACTGCGGAGCGGTTCATCGAGATCGACGTGGACGGCGTACCGACCCGCGTCTACGTCACGGGGGACGTCGTCTCCCGGCACCCGGACGGAGACCTGCACTTCCACGGCCGGGTGGATGACCAGGTGAAGATCAACGGGCACCGCGTGGAAACCGAGGAGGTGCGCCTCGTCATCGAACAGCACCACTGGGTCCGCTCCGCGGCGGTCGTCCCGTGGACCGACCCGCGCGACGGACTGGAGCGCCTGGCCGCATTCGTCGAGCTCGACCCAGAAGAGGCGGCGGTCATGGACGCGGACCGTGCCGGACAGCACCACCGATCGAAGAGCGGGCATGAGCAGGTCCGCGCACAGCTCGCCGCCCTCGAGCGAGACGGCGAGCGGACCATGCCGGACGACGTCGCCCTCCCGGGTTCCGACGGGACCCTCGAGCAGCAGACGACGGCGTTCGCCCGGAAGACCTACCGCTTCTACGACGGGGCCGAGCTGCACGTCGACGACGTCGTCGCGTTCATAGAAGCATCGCAGCCGCCGTCGCCCACCGGGCCGAGAGTGCCGCTGACCATCGAGGCCCTCGGTGAACTGCTCCGCTGGTTCGGGCCGTTCCGCAGCATTGAGCGCCTCCTGCCCAAGTACGCCTACGCCTCGCCCGGCGCGCTCAACGCGACCAGGCTCTTCGTCGAGGTCGCAGGCATCGACGGCATCGCTGACGGACTGCACGAGTACCGCCCAGATCCCCATGCACTCCGGGCGGTCACGGGGACGACCGGGGGAGTCCCTCGCGGGACCGTCCGGGTGCACCTCGTCGGCGATCGCGGAGCCATCGAGGCGGTCTACGCCACGAACGTCGACGAGGTGCTCCACTTCGAAGCCGGGCACATGGTCGGTGTGCTCGACCACGCCAGCGCTCGGCTCGGGTACTTCACTCATCACCGGAGCGTCGTGCAGGACCCCCGCCTCACGGGTCCGGACCACGTGTGCACGGCGACCATCGACCTGCGCGACGACGCCCCTGCGCCGGACGGCGTCGCGGTGCGGACCACGGTGCAGCTCCACCGCACCGTCGTCGACGGACGGGCGGGTACCTACGACGTCCGCTCGGGCAGACTCGAAGCCGTCAGCGGAGACGTCATCGAACGCCGGCACGTCATCGCGATCAACCAGGAGACGTACGACCGTTCGAGCTTCGGGGTCACGATGTCCGTTCCGGAAGGAGCGGGCTGGCGCGGCTTCGTCGAGCTCGGACGGTCGCTCCAACGCCTGCAGATGAACTCCGTCAACATCGGCCTGATGTCTGCCGGGTACTCGTCGCTGACCGGACGGGACCTGCCGTCAGCCGTGCGCTACCGAGAGATCGTCGGAGGCAACGACCTCGTCTACTTCGCCGTCGCGGGCCCGGTGTCCGACGAGCAGATCCGTTCCGTCGGGATGCGCGAGGACTCCGTGCACACGCGAGGGCCGGAAGAGATCCTGCGGGACGACCTCCGCAGGACGCTGCCCTACTACATGGTGCCGGCGCGGGTCACGGTGATCGACGAGATCCCCGTGTCCAGCAGCGGGAAGCACGACCGTGCTGCGCTGATCTCAGCGCTGGAACGAGCCGCCGCGCCCGGAGGGGTGTCGGTTCCGCCGGCGAACACCGCCGAGGAGCGCATCCTCGACCTCTGGAACGAGGTGCTCGGTGCGCAGCACGGATCCGTCGAAGCAGACTTCTTCGATGTCGGAGGCAACTCGCTCGACGCCGTCCGGCTGATCAACCGGATCAATCGGGAGCTCGGAGGGGAACTCCCCGTCCAGACGGTCTTCGACCGCCCCACCGTCCGCGCGCTCGCCGCGGGCCTGAGCGGCGCTTCTACGGTCAGCTCCCGGCTGATCAAGCTCGCGGAGGGACCGGCAGAGCCCCTGATCATCTGGCCTGGTCTCGGTGGCTACCCGATGAACCTGCGCACGCTGGCGAACCAGCTGTCATCCCGGTTCACGGTGTACGCCGTGCAGACCCACGGCCTGAACGCCGACGAGGTCCCTCGTGCGACGCTGCGGGAGATGATCGACGACGACGTCACGCTCGTGCAGGGCGCCTTCGCCGATCAGGACGTGACGCTCGCGGGTTACTCCTTCGGGGCACGGGTGGCAACCGCCGTGGCTGCTTCGCTCCTGCGGGCCGGCCGCGCTGTCCGCCAACTCGTCCTCATCGCTCCGGGATCACCGTTCATCCCGGCACTCCCGGTCGCTGTCGGGAGGCAGTTCGACGACCCGTACTTCCTGCGGATGGCCTACTCGGTCTTCCTCGGACGCCTTCCCGACGTTGGTGCATCAACGCAGCTCGACGCCGTCACCGACGAGCGAGCGTTCCTGGCGGCGTTGGCCACCTGGCGCCCCGAGCTCGACTCGGACCTGGCCGCGAGGATCCTCCGCGTCGCATCGACCACGTTCGGGTTCCGGGACGACCCGGCGCCGGACGTCAGCGGTCTCCTCGCCGACATGCGCGTATTCGCCGCCACCGGGGACAGCCCGTCGTTCCTGCGCTCGCACGAGACCGTCCTCGAGGGGACCGGACAACTCAGCCGACTCCCCGTCGACCACTACACGATCCTCGGCGAGTCGACAGCGGCGACCGTCGCGCACCTGCTCGCCGACCGACAGTTGCAGGAGCGCTGATGCCGCACTTCAAGGTCTGGCACTTCGCCCCGGAGCTCACCGAGGACCAACGGCAGCGACTGACGACTGCGATCGAGGCGCTCGCCGCTGAGGTCCTCGGAACGTCGCCGGCCGCGGTGTCGGTGGACGAGATCGCCGTGCCGGAGGAGAACTGGAAGACCGACGTGTTCGACGTCGAGATCGCACCCCGTCATGACGCCCTCGTGCGCAAGCCGGGCTACTCCGTGTAACGGCCGGAGGGGGCGTCGCGGGTGGGTGATCGGAGTCCTCTCGTGGCCGTGTTCGAGGGAAGTGCCACGGTCGTCGCCGAGGCGCACGGCGATCGGACCGACCTCGAACTCTTCGAACAGGAGGAGCGAACGCTCGCGAACGCATCACCGGCTCGCTTGGCGGAGTTCCGGACCGCACGGTCGTGCGCGAGGGAAGCGCTGCGTGCGCTCGGCATCCCGGCCGGCAGCATCCCCGTCGGCGCCGACCGTGCCCCCATGTGGCCCGCGGGGATCGTCGGGAGCATCACCCACTGCAGCGGGTACCGCGCAGCGGCCGTCGCGAGGAGCGGACAGCTGCTCGCCCTCGGAGTGGATGCCGAGCCGCACGCGCCACTCCCGCACGGCGTCGCAGAGGCGATGTTCACCGCGGAGGAGGTCGCAGCGACGAGCGGGCTCCGAGACGATGTGCACTGGGGGCGCGTCCTCTTCAGCGCCAAGGAAGCCGTCTTCAAGCTCCGTGCGCAGCTCGGGTCACAGGTACCCGTCGTGATCAGGCGCGTGCACCCGGATGGTCGCATCGACACCGATCCTGCGGGGACTGGGGTGTCCTTCGACGTGCGTTGGGCAGTCGATCGTCGGCTCGTCGTGACGGCAGCGCGCGCTCGACCGCGGTCCTCGCCTCCCCTGTAGGACAAGAGCAGCCGATGTGGCTCAGGCTGTGCCGGATGCGCCGCGGGAGCAACGGTCGACGAGGACCTGCACCCCTCCGTCAGCCCCCGAGCCCGGCCGACGACCGGATCACCCGCTCCTCGATCGCCTCCGGCCAGGGGAACAGCGGCGTGGTGCGGCGCAGGCTCGCGAGCCCGTGCAACCCCACCCAGAGCGCGACCGCGCGCTCCACGACGCCGTCCGACGCGGCACCGGAGCCGGACCCAGCCCCAGCTCCGGATGCAGCACCAGCCGCTCGCTCCGCGGCGGCCGCCCCCATCGCCTCCACGAGCACCTGCAACGCCCCCTGCCCCAGCTGCGACCGCTCTGCACGCTCCCGGTGCGCGTCCCCAGGCAGGTCGGCGGCGTTCCACGCGCCTCCGAACAGCAGGCGGTACCGCCCCGGGTGCTCGTCGGCGAACGCGAGGTAGGCGCGGGAGACCGCCCACACCTGCTGCTCCCCGGTGCTGCCGGCCTGCGCCTGCCGCAGCACGTCCTCGAGTTCGGCGAAGGTGTCCTCGACGACCGTCCGCAGGACGGCGTCGACGCTCTCGAAGTGCCGGTAAATGGACGGCGCGGTGATCCCGGCCGCGCGCGCGATGGCGCGCAGCGTCACCGTCTCGGCGTCGCCGGACTGCAGGAGGCCCGTGGCTGCGTCCACGATCTCCTGCCGCAACCGGGCGCCGTCGCCACGGGCGTTGCGGACGCGGACGGGGGCGGGTTGCGACGACTTCACGACGATCACTTTACATCTGTTTCCTCATGCGTATGCTCGTGTGTGTTCACACCTGTTTACTCAATCGAGGAGTCCCCGTGTCCGCTTCCGAACCACGCGCCCCCGTCATCCCGACGACGACCACGCGGATCGTGCTGCCGGGGATCGCCGCGCCCGACGCACTCCGCTTCGAGACCACCGAGGTCGTCCCACCGGCTACCGGTCGCGCCCTGGTCCGCATGCAGGCGACCGGGGTCAGCTTCGCCGAGCAGCAGATGCGCCTGGGCCGCTACTACGGTCAGCCGGCGTTCCCGTTCGTCCCCGGGTACGACGTGGTCGGGACGGTCGTCGCCGTCGGGCCGGACGTCGCGCCCGACCTGGTCGGCCGCCGCGTCGCCGCCGTCACGAAGGTCGGTGCCTGGTCCGAGGTCGTGGACGTCGACGCGCGCGGCCTCATGACCGTGCCCGACCACCTGGACGCCGCGGACGTCGAGTCGGTCATCGTCAACGGCGTCACCGCGTGGCGCATGCTCCACGAGGTCGCCCGCGTCCCTGCCGGGGGCACGATCCTGGTGCTCGGCGCGAACGGCGGCGTCGGGTCCACCCTGGTCCAGCTGGCCCGGCACGCCGGCATCCGCGTGGTCGGCACCGTGTCGCGGCGGCACCACGACACGGTGCGGGCGCTCGGTGCGGAGCCGTTCGACCGCGACGACCCCGCGGTGCACGATCAGATCCGCGCGGCGGCACCCGACGGGTTCGACGCGGTGTTCGACCACGTCGGCGGCCCGGGGATCACCCGGTCCTGGGGCCTGGTGCGCCGGGGCGGCGCGCTGGTCTCGTACGGCACGGCCGCCGCGAAGGACGACGACCGCGGCATCGGCGGGATCTTCTTCGCCCTGTTCGCCCGCCTGACCCTGTGGAACGCCCTGCCGAACGGTCGTCGCGCGAGCTTCTTCGACTACTGGGCCGGCCTGCGGCGGCCCGCCGCGTTCTACGCACGCCAACGCGTCGCCTTCGCGCGCGTCCTGGAACTCCTGGAGGCCCGTGCCCTCGAACCGCAGGTCGCCGCCCGGTTCCCGCTCGCCCAGACCGTCGAGGCCTTCCGGCTCGCCGAGAGCCGGACGGTCGCCGGCAAGGTCACGATCGTCGCAGCATGAGCGCCGTCACCGCCCACCACCAGGAAACGAGTCCCGCCGTGTCCGCCACGCTCACCGCACGCTCCGACGTCGGGTCCGACGTCGTCGACAACCGTCTCGCCTACGCACTGTTCGCCTTCGCGTACGTCTTCGGGCACGGGCTCAACGCCGTGTCCCTCGGTGGGGCGACCTTCCTGCCACCGTGGTTGTCCTGGACGCTGCTGGCCGCCGGCTTCGCCGCCGGGACGGTCGTCAGCACGGTGACCGCCGTCCGCGCGCAGCGCTCGATGGCCGAGCCGGCCCGGACGTCGGCCCGGCTGCTCGGTGCGGCGTGGGTCACCGGATTCACCGGGTTGTTCTTCGTCATCACCGGGCTGTCGGTGTCGACGGGTGTTCCGGACCTGCAGCTCGTGCTCTGGCCGACCGGCTCGGCGCTCGTCGTCGGCCTCATCACCGTCGCCGAGGGTTCGCTCCGCCGGGACCGCCTGCACTACGCGCTCGGGACGCTGCTGACGGTCCTCGGGGGCGTCGCGCTCATGCTGCCGCCGCTCGCGACCCTGGTCGTGATGACGGTGGGCGGTGGCGGCGCGTACGTGCTGGCCGTGTTCCTCGCCCACCGGCGACACTCGTCGTCGCCGGCCGTCCTCGAGGGGCGAGCATCGTGACCCGCGCGACGCGAGCGAGCACGACCCGCGCGACGCGACCGACCCCGACGGGCCGACCGCGGCCCGCGACCGCTCCGAGGACGGCCGCACGGATCGTCGTCGTCTCGGCGTGGGCCTCCGCGGGCCTGGTCGCGACCGGCTGGGCGCTCGTCGGGACGGCCCCGATGGTCGTGCTGCTCGTCGCCACTGTCGCCGGCGGTCGCCGGTGGCGGCCCGTCCTGCCGTGGGCGGTGGCGCTCGCCGCGTCCCAGGCGACGGCGATCGCGCTGTGGGCCTCGCACGAGGACCCGCCACCGAGCCTGACCAAGGACCTGGACCCGGTGCACGCGGTCGTCACCATCGCCCTCGCCGTCGGCGCCGCGGTCGCGGCGCACGTCACGAATCGTCGTGCCCGTACCCGGGGCCGCGCTCGGACGCCCGGTCAGCGGTGACCGCCGGACCGAGGCGGCTGGCGCCTCGGAGCTCGCCGAGGCGCTCGCCGCTCCGTCCCGGACGACGCGACGTCCGGCGGGCGGAGGGTGCCGACGGCGAGGTGTAGGCAGGGTCGGTGCCCCACCTGCAGGCCGCTCCGGCCGGTCCTCCCACCCACCCGTCGGTTCCCCGCACCCCGGACGCCATCGCCGCTGAGGCCGCCGCCTGCGTCGCCGCCGGAGCGACCACGTTCCACCTGCACGCCTACGACGACGACGGGGTGGAGACGCTCGAGGCCCGGCACGTCTCCGCCGTCCTGCGTGCCGTCCGCCGAGCCTGTCCCGGCGTCCCGCTCAACATGACGACCTTCGCCGAGATCGAGCCCGATCCGGACCGCCGCTCCGCACTGGTGGCCGGGTGGGCGGACCTGCCCGACCTGGTCGCCGCCAACCAGGGCGAGACGGGCATCGACGAGCTCAGCGTGGCGCTCCTCGACCGCGGCGTGCGTGTCGAGGCGTGCCTGCTGTCCCTCGACGACGCGCACCGGTTCGCCAGGTCGACCGGCTGGGAGCGGTTCGCCCGCGTGGTGATCGAGCCGCTCGTGGACGACGAGGACGCGGCCGTCGTGCTCGACCGTGAGATCGAGGCCGTGGTCACGGGCGCGGGCATCACGCTCGAACAGCTGCACCACGGCATCGGGGACGCCACGTGGGCCGTGCTCCGGCGGGCCGCTGCCCGGGGACACGGCGTGCGGGTGGGGTTGGAGGACGTCCTGACCCTGCCGGACGGGACGGACGCACCGTCCACCGCCGCCCTGGTCGCCGCGGCCCGCGACCTGGTCGCGAGCACACCGTCGACCCGCGCGGAACAGCACGCCGGCTAACCCGCCGCGCACCCGCGCGTCCGCGCGCCCGCGCACGCGCGCTCCGCACCGCCCAGCAGCCTGCCGGTGTACCCGGGCTCAGCGTTCCCAGGCCTCGACGGTGATGCCCCCGAAGTCCCGCTCCACGACGCGCTCGTACCCGGCCCCGAGCAGCTGCGCACCCGTCGCCCCCGGGCGGGTCCCGTCGTTGCCGACCAGGACCCAGACGCGGTCGTGCCGCAGCTCCGCCCGGGCGGTCGCGGCACGGGGGAGCAGCCGGTCGCTGTACGTGCCGGTGCCCGTCCACGACGACCGGAACGCGACGTCGTCGAGCCCGGCGAACGCCGCGGGGTAGGCGGCCAGGGCGATCCGAGGCCGCAGGGACACCGTGCCCGTCGTGCCGAACACGACGGCGTCCCCGGTCCGGGCGTGCTCCTGCACGTACGTGGCGACGGCCCGGAGCGGCTGCCCGCCGGGTTTGGCGGTCTCGCCACGTGCCGTCAGGAAGGACGGGACGGACAGTGCGATGAGCGCGGTCGCGACCACGGGCCTCCACGAGCCGCGCAGCGCTGCGATGGACGACCCGACCAGGCCGGCCACCGCGGGCACGACGATGGTCAGGTACCGCGGCGTGAACAGCGGGCCGAGGGTGACGGTGGCCGCCACGAGCGCCAGAGTCGGCACGGTGACCCAGAGCAGGAACAGCAGCCAGGCCGGACCCGGTCGGCGACCGCGGCGGACGGCCACCACCAGGGTCGTCACGAGCAGGGCGAGGACGCCGGCCGCGAGCCACCAGGCGTCGAGGAAGACGCTCTCGACGCCGACCGTCCACGGGTTCACCGGCTGGTCACGCAGCCACGCCACCTGCCCGCGCTGCGTGGCGGCCAGGACCACCAGGGGCGAGGTGACGGCCAGGGCCGCGGCGCTCGCGAGGGCGGTGCGGACGGCGATCCGGCGCCGGTCCGTCCGCTGGCAGAGCGCCCATGCGACGAACGCCGGGAGCACGAGTGCCGCGTACAGGAAGAGCGCGACCGAGGCGGCGAGGCCGAGGGCCAGCAGCACCCACCGCCGCCCGCGGGACGGCTGGCGTGCGGCGGTGACGAGGGCGACGGCCGACCAGGTGAGGCAGGCGGTCGCGAGTGCGAAGGAGCGGGCATCCAGGCCGGCCGCACCGGCGCGGGGCAGCAGGAGCACCGCGATCGCTGCCGGCAGCGCTGCCCGGGGTGCGTCGAGCCGTCGCAGCAGCACGAACACCGCGGCCGCCGTCGCCCCGACCGCGATCGCGGACGGCAGCCGGACGGCGAACTCCGTCTCGCCGAACACGGCGGTCCACCAGTGCAGCAGCAGCGCGTAGACGGCGTGCACGGCGTCCTTCTCCTGCACGAAGCGCAGGATCTCGACGGGGTCCAGGCGGGCGAGCCGGAGACTCGCCGCCTCGTCGTTCCAGTACGAGGGCTGCCAGGAGCCGACCGCGGTGAGCAGGGTGCCGAACAGTGCGATCGCGACGGTGGCGGTCGTTGCGTGTGCCCGCGGCGTGCGGCCGACGATCGGTTCGGGAGCGGGCATGACGGGTCTCATTCTGCACGACCGGCCAACCCGGACCCGGTCGCACCTGCATCCGGCATGATCGTCGTGTGCCCTCATCCTCCGTGACCACCGCCTACCGTGCTGCGCGCGACCAGCTCCTCGCCGCCGACTCCGCAGCAACCGCCCGCAGCGGCTTCGCCTGGCCGGACCTGGGTGACACGTTCAACTGGGCGAACGACTGGTTCGACGTCATCGCGCAGGACAACGACCGCACCGCGCTCTGGATCGCGGGTGCCGACGACGAGCAGCGGTTCAGCTACGCCGAGATGGCCGCACGGTCCGACCGGCTGGCCGTGTTCTTGTACGAGCACGGCGTCGCGAAGGGCGACCACGTGCTCGTCATGCTCGGCAACCAGCTCGAGCTGTGGGAGACCATGCTGGCCGTCATCAAGCTCGGCGCGGTGATCCTGCCGACGTCGACGATGCTCGACACCGCCGACCTGCAGGACCGCGTCGACCGGGGTTCGGTGGCGCACGTCGTCACGAACGTCGGCGAGACGGCGAAGTACGCGGGCGTGCACGGGTCCTTCGGGCGCATCGTGGTCGGCGGCCCGACGGACGGCTGGACCGCGTACCCGGAGGACCTCGGCGAGCCGGCACCGTCCGGGGAACCCACCCGCCCCGTGGTGGAGACCCGCACGTCCGACCCGTGCCTGGTGTACTTCACGTCCGGCACGACGTCGAAGCCGAAGATGGTCGTGCACACGCAGACCTCGTACCCGGTCGGGCACCTCAGCACGATGCACTGGCTGGGCCTGCGTCCCGGCGACGTGCACCTGGCGATCAGCTCGCCCGGCTGGGGAAAGCACGCGTGGAGCTGCTTCTTCGCGCCGTGGATCGCCGAGGCGACCGTGTTCGTGCACGACACCCCGCGGTTCGACCCGGCCGGATTGCTCGCGAAGCTCGACGCGGCCGAGGTCACGACGTTCTGCGCGCCGCCGACCGCGTGGCGGATGATGCTGCAGGCCGACCTCGGAGCCCGGCCCCGTGCCCTGCGCGAGGTGGTGTCCGCGGGTGAGCCGCTGAACCCCGAGGTGATCGCCCGCGTGGCCGCCGCCTGGGACCTGACGATCCGCGACGGGTACGGGCAGACCGAGACCACCGCGATCATCGGCAACGTGCCCGGCGACCCGGTGACCCCCGGTGCGATGGGCACACCCCTGCCCGGCGTCGACGTGGTGCTGCTCGACCCGGTGACCGGTCGAGCCAGCGACGAGGGCGAGGTCTGCCTCGACCTGACGGAGCGGCCGGTGAACCTGATGGCCGGCTACCTCGGCGACCCGGAGCGCACCGAGTCGTCGATGCGCGACGGCTTCTTCCACACCGGGGACATCGCGGCGCGCGACGCCGACGGGCAGCTGACGTTCATCGGCCGGACCGACGACGTGTTCAAGTCCTCGGACTACAAGGTGTCACCGTTCGAGGTCGAGAGCGCCCTGCTGCAGCACCCCGCCGTCGCCGAGAGCGCCGTGGTGCCGGCGCCGGACGACGCCCGGCTCAACGTCGTGAAGGCCTACGTGGCGCTCGCCGGCGGGTGGGAGCCCACCGCCGAGACCGCGCGCGCCGTGCTCGAGCACGCCCGGACGGCCCTGCCGGCGTACGCGCGGGTCCGCCGGGTCGAGTTCGCCGAACTGCCGAAGACCATCTCGGGCAAGATCCGCCGGGTCGAGCTGCGCGAGCGCGAGGAGCAGGCGCACGCCGGTGGCACGCGGCCCGAGGGGGAGTGGCGCGACGACCAGTTCCCGGAGCTGCGCACGCGCCGCCCGGGCCCGACCGCGGACTAGCCGGGGCCCGCCCGCCCGGTCGGCGAGGCGGGCACCCCGGCGTCAGCGCTCGGCGTCGTCCTCGTCTGCGGCGTCCGCACCGTCGGCATCCGCCGCCGTGTGCGCCCCGTCGGCGTCCGCCGCCGAGTCCGCGACGTCCGCCAGGTCGTCCCGCGAGTTCGCGTGGATCGGCTCGCTGTGCCCGAACGTCTTCGCCGCCGCTCGCAGTCGTGCGACGAAGTCGCCGTCGTCGAGCTCGAGCTCGTCCTCGTCGGCGTCCTCGATGACGATCTCGCTCGACGGACCGATGAGGACCTTCGTGGTGGTCATCGTGCCGTCCTCGGCGACCGCGGGCACCTCGACGGTGTCTGCCCGGTCCCCGCCGGCGAGTGCCGCGGCGTACTCGATCACGGCGTCGGCCACGTCGTCACCGACCAGGATCGTCGTGCTGTCGTAGCGGATGTGCTTCATCAGGTACTCCTCCCCACCTCAGTGAAGCGCCGCCCCGGTGAGACCCGCTTCAGGATGGCCGATGGACGCGGTCCGGTACCGCGGCGGGCAGGTCGTTCCACACGTCGGCCCAGACGAGCTCGAAGTCGACGGGTCGGATGCGGTGCGCCCGCAACGCCCGCTCCAGGATCGAGAGGGCGTCGAGGGAGCCGGCGAGCAGCCGTTCGTCGCCGTGCACCTCGCGTCGACCGTCGCCGAGGAACGTCGTCACGGAGACCGAACGCACCCGCGGGCGCACCGACCGCGTGACCCGGGCCAGGACCGCGAAGCCGCCGCCGTAGGCGAGGAGCGCGGTGGTCGCACCGATGGCCGGCACCTCGGCGGCGAGCACGAGGGCGGCGAGTGCGACGAGCGCACCGACGGCGGGCCAGACGTGCCAGGCGCGCAGGAGCAGACGCTCGCGGGTGTTCGTGCCCGGCGGGTACACGACGAGGGTGCGAGAGCTCCACATCGTCCGACCGACGGGGCGGATCGTGTACCGACCCCAGACGTGCACGCCGTCGAGCAAACGGCTGCGGACGGACAGCGCGGTGGTCATCGCTCGGCCGGTGCGAGCTCGGTCCGGACCGGCGCGAGCTGACCACGCGCCGGCGCGAGCTCCGCACGGACCGGTGCGAGCTCCGCGCGCACCGCCTCGACGACGTCCCGGTGCCGGACGTTCGTCAGGCACGGGAAGCAGACGAGGTCGCCGTCACGCACGTCGGCGGGCAGCGGGGCCGGGAGGCGGTGGAACGGACCGTCGGCCTGACCGTCACAGCGGGTGACGACGTACATCGTGGCGAGGGGAGCGGTGCTCCTGCGTCCGATCAGGCGCACCTGGTCGAGCACGGCGCAGGTGGGCAGGACGGCGTCGAGTTCCAGCAGCACGACACCCGGCCGCGGACGGCGCACGCGGGTGACCGAGGCCACCGCGACGCTCACGTCGCGCGGCGTCCAGCCCCGGGGGCGGTACCGCGGCGGGGACTGCTCGGCGGTGTGGACCGTCGGCGTGCCGGTGAGGTCGGCGAGCCGCACCATCGAGATCGCGGCGACGAGCAGGTCGTCGGTCGTGGCCTCGGTGTGGGCGGGCCAGAGGTGCGGGTCCATCGGATCGGGGAGCGACGCGCGGAGCGTCGGCATGATCGCTGTCAGTGTCACGGTCCCCACACTCGCGCGCGGTGCCACGGGCCGGAACCCGCGCTCACGGAACCCCTACGGCGCGGAGCGGACTCCTGACGGTGTCCTCACCGGCACCGGCACCGGCACCGGCCCCGGCACCGCGTGCCCCGCGGTCACTCGACGTCGACGTCCCGCTTGCCGCGCCGGACGATCAGCGGGTCGGGCTTGCCGATCACGTCGACCGCCTTGTCCGGGTAGTCGAACTGCGTCAGGAAGTACCGCATCGCGTTGAGCCGCGCGCGCTTCTTGTCGTTCGACCGCACGATCGTCCACGGCGCGTACCGCTTGCTCGTCCGCGCGAACATCTCGGTCTTCGCCGCCGTGTAGTCGTCCCACCGGTCGAGCGACAGCAGGTCGATGTCGGACAGCTTCCACTGCCGCACCGGGTCGAGCTGCCGCATCGCGAACCGGGTGCGCTGCTCACGCCGGGTCACCGAGAACCAGAACTTCGTCAGGTGCACGCCGGAGTCGACGAGCATCCGTTCGAACTGCGGCACCTGGGTCATGAACGACTCGTACTCGTCGTCGCTGCAGAAGCCCATCACCCGTTCCACGCCGGCACGGTTGTACCAGGAGCGGTCGAACAGCACGATCTCGCCGGCCGACGGCAGGTGCTGCACGTACCGCTGGAAGTACCACTCACCGCGCTCCCGCTCGCTGGGCTTGCTCAGCGCGACCACGCGCGAGGTCCGCGGGTTCAGGTGCTCGGTGAACCGCTTGATGGTGCCGCCCTTGCCCGCGGCGTCGCGGCCCTCGAACAGCACGACGGCCTTCTGCCCGGTGTCCTCGAGCCAGTACTGGCACTTCAGCAGCTCGATCTGCAGCAGGTACTTCTCGAACTCGTACTCCTCGCGCGGCAGCCGTTCCGCGTAGGGGTAGTCGTCGCGCCAGGTCAGCACCGGGTTGCCGTACGGGTCGATCAGGTCCGGGTCGGCGGTGTGCCCGTCCGCCACGCTGTAGCCCTCGGTCCGGAGCTGCTCGATGTACTCCCGGAGCGGTTGCGAGTAGGGCGCTGTGTCCACGGTGTCCTCCTGTGCCTGCCGATCGAGCGTCGGCCCGGTCCCATCCTGGCCTGGTCACCCGCAGAGCCGCCCCAAGACGGACGGGAGGCACGGTGCCAGCTGGCACCGTGCCTCCCGTCCGTCAGGCGGTCGCGATCAGACGGCCGCGGTCGCCTCGTCGCGGTGCGGGAGCTTCCAGCCCGGGCGCACGAAGTGGCAGGTGTAGCCGTGGGGGTTCTTCTCGAGGTAGTCCTGGTGCTCGTCCTCGGCCTCCCAGAACGGGCCGGCCTCGGTGACCTCGGTGACGACCTTGCCGGGCCAGATGCCCGACGCGTCGACGTCCGCGATGGTGTCGAGCGCGACCTGCTTCTGCTCGTCCGATGTGAAGAAGATGGCCGAGCGGTAGCTGCGGCCGACGTCGTTGCCCTGACGGTCCTTCGTCGACGGGTCGTGGATCTGGAAGAAGAACTCCAGCAGGTCCCGGTACGAGATCTGGGACGGGTCGAAGACGATCTCGACCGACTCGGCGTGGTCGCCGTGGTTGCGGTACGTCGCGTTCGGCACGTCGCCGCCGGAGTAGCCGACGCGCGTGCTGACGATGCCGGGGCGACGACGGAGGAGCTGCTGCGCTCCCCAGAAGCAGCCGCCGGCGAGGATGGCGGTCTCGGTGGTGCTCATGGTGGCCTCCTGGGCTCTCGTGTCACTGGCTGCGACACCGTGTGGTGCAACCGGCAACAGGTGCGTTCTGTTCCCACGGCTGGGCTGGCGCACCTCGACACTACGAGGACGACCTCGACACCGACTCCGAGTGGCGCGGCTGCGAGACTTCCGGAGACCGCGACACAGCAGGACCAGGAACCGATGCCCATGGACGACCACGACGTCAGCGGTCACGCGGTGTCGGCGCTGAGCAAGCGACCGCGTCAGTTCGCGGTGTCCTCGAGCGCGTCGAGTGCGGCGACGTCCTCGGTGGCGAGGACGAAGTCGACGTCGGCGTTCGCGGCGATGCGCGACGGGGTCGTGGACTTCGGCAGCGGCAGGACGTCCTTCTCGAGCAGGTAACGGATCGCGACCTGCGCGACGGACTTGTCGTACTTCGCTGCGATCTCGGCGATCTGCTCGTTCTCGAGCAGTCCGCCGGTGGCCAGCGGGGAGTAGCCCTCGGTCAGGATGTCGTGCTCGCGGTCGAAGGCGGTCGTCTCGTCCTGGGTGTTGCCGATGAACCAGCGGATCTGGTTGGCGTGCGGGACGACGTCGGTGCGGCCGAGCAGGTCCTCGAGGTCGGCGACGGCGAAGTTCGAGACGCCGATGCTCTTGGTGCGGCCGGCGTCGAAGAGCTCCTCGAAGACCTTCCAGACCTCGACGTTGCCGTCGCGGTGGTCGGAACCCATGTCGCTCCAGGGCCACGGCGCGTGGATCAGGTACAGGTCGACGTGCCCGAGGTCGAGGTTGCGGCTCGACTCCTCGAAGGCGTCGCGGGCGCCGGACGCGGTCTTGACCTCGGCCGGCAGCTTCGTGGTGATGAAGAGCTCGTCGCGGGGGATGCCGCTGTCACGGACGGCCTCGCCGACGCTCGCCTCGTTGCCGTACGCCAGGGCGGTGTCGATGTGCCGGTAGCCGAGTTCGAGCGCGGTCTTCGTGGCGTCGTACGCCTCGGAGCCGGACGGGATCTGCCAGGTGCCGAAACCGATCTTCGGGATGTGCAGACCGTTGGACAGGGTGAACGTGTCGGTGAGTGCGGGCATGCAGCCGACGCTACGCCGGCGGTTCGAGCGGGCGTGGAGCGCCGCCGCCGCGCACCGCGCCCCGGTACGGGCGTCGCGCCCCGACGCAGTGGGGCGCGATGCCTGCCAGGGGGCGCGAACGCGGGCAGCAGACGGACGTGAGGCCCGTGGCGGTGTCGCCACGGGCCTCCCGTCCGTCTGTCGGTCGCGCTGGAGGGTCAGCGCGCGGTGCGCGCACCGATCCGCGGCAGCACCAGGCCGAGCACGATCATCGCGACGGCGAGGAAGGCGTGCAGCACGTTGTCAGCGCTGTTCAGCGGCACGAAGTTCGCGGGGTCGGCCATGCCCGCGGTGAACAGGCCGTAGATGAACAGCACGAGGTAGATGACGCCGCCGACGAGCAGGTAGAGCCGGGCCGAGGCTGCACGGCGTGCGGCGACGAGCCCGACGATGCCGAACAGCAGGTGCACGATGTTGTGCAGGACGGACACCTGGAACAGCCCGAGGAGCAGGGCCATCGAACCGTGACCCGCCATCGACATGGAACCCATGTCCATGGTCAGGCCGGGGATGAAGCCGGCGATGCCGACGATCAGGAAGACGACTCCGAAGACGAACGCGCCCCGCTGGGTCCACGTCGTGGTCGAGCCGGTACGGGGGCTTGCTGCACTGCTGGTCATGGTGAGACCTCTCTCTCGCAACACGTCGCAGTGTGCGGCGCTCATGACATTCGGAGCCGATGCCCGGTCGGTTTGCAGATCAGTTCGCTGTGGCCACCGCTCGCGCCAGGCCCCGCACGAGCAGTTCCCGGGATCGGGCGGTCGTTGCGTCGTCCGGAGCCCTCGACGCGGCGCGTGCCAACCCGTCGACCAGCGCGATGACGGCGTCGGCGACGACGGGGACGGGTTCGGCCGGTGCTGACCCGTGCCGTGCGGTCCACCGCTCGATCCCGGCCACCACGCCGTCGCGCCAGAGCTGTCGCTCGGCGTCGAGCAGGTCGCCGTCGCCGTCGGCGGCGAGGCCCGTCGCACTGAGCGCTTCGAGCAACCGGAACCGCTCGGGCTCACGCCGCACCAGGCCGAGGTACGTCGAGATCCCCGCCTCGAGTGCGGCGGCGAGGTCGTCGTGCTCGTCGGCGGCGGCGAGCACCGGCGGCAGGACCGCGCGTGCCTGCCGCTCGAGCAGTGCGATCACCAGGTTGTGCCGTGCGCCGAAGACGTAGTGCACGACGCCGTGGGCAACCCCCGCGCGGGCAGCGACCGCGCGGGTGGTGAGACTGCGGAGGCCGTCGTCGCGCACGACGAGCGCGGCGGCGTCGAGCAGTTCCGCACGCCGGTCCTGTCGGCTGCGGTACCCGCGCGGCTGGTGGTCGTCGGTCATCACAGGAAGCGTACGGGGCACGTGCAGCGACCACCGTCATGATGAAGTCGGCCACGCGGCCAAATCATCATCGAACCCGAGGAGTCACCATGGAGATCGTCGTCCGGGCAGCACGACCGGCAGAGCTCGGCGCGGCGGCAGCCGTCCTGGCGGAGGCCTTCGCCGACGACCCGGTGCTCTCCGAGATCCGGCCGCCCAGGGCCCGCGAGGACCGCCGGGTCGTGCTGACCGAGCTCTTCGCCTCACTCATCCGCTCGGTACCGGCACCCGGCCGGCGCGTCGACGTCGCCACCATCGCGGACCGGGTCGTCGGCGCCGCCTTCTGGCAGGCCCCCGGTCGTCGCTCCGGCGGCGCGGGCGCCTTCGTGCGGCAGGTGCCCGCGTTCCTGCGGGTCCTCGGGATCGGTGGGGCCCTGCGCGCCCTCACGCACCTGCGGCGGATGGGGCGTGCTCGGCCCGAGACCCCGCACTGGTACCTCGCCGAGATCGGGGTGTCCGCGGGGGCGCGGGGGCGCGGTGTCGGCGGACTGCTGCTCGCACGTGCGCTCGAGCGGGCGGACCGGTCCTCCGCAGGCGCCTACCTGGAATCCTCGACCCCGCAGAACCGACGGCTGTACCGGCGGCACGGCTTCGCGGACGGTGCTCCGATCGCCGGGTTCCGGGCGGCGCTGCCGATCAGCATGTGGCGTCCGGCCCTCGGCTGACCGGACACCGGGGGACACCCACCCTGTGCTCCCGTGCACGGCCGCTGCCTACCGTCCAGGGCACACCACGACGAGAGGAAACACCATGGCAAGTGGAGTCGCAGCAGTCTGGGTCCCGGTCAGCGACATGGAGCGCGCGGTGGCGTTCTACCGCGACACGCTCGGTCTCACGGTGAAGGACCAGTCGGACGACTGGAGCGAGATCGACGCCGGTGGGCTGATGATCGGTCTGAACGGACGCGAGTCGGCCAGCGGGTCGAGCGACGGCGGCGCGGTCGTGTCGTTCCAGCCGGACGGCAGCATCGAGGACGAGGTGGCCGAGCTGAAGAGCCGCGGCGCCGACATCCAGGGTGCGATCAGCGAGCACCCGTGGGGCAAGATCATCCCCTTCAAGGACAGCGAGGGGAACGACCTGCAGCTCTACTCGCCGCCGCAGGGGTGAGTGCCGCCGCGCTGACGCGCGCGGAAGACGGACGGGAGGCCCGTGGCGGTGTCGCCACGGGCCTCCCGTCCGTCTCGTGCTGGTGGGGATCGCTACGCGACCGCGATCTCGTTGGGCACGCCCGGCAGTTCGTCGCTCGAGGCGATGACCTCGCCGGTGGTCAGGTCGACCGCGTGGACCTTCTGCTCGGCCGGGTCGGTGACGTAGGCGACGTCACCGTCGACCTTCAGTGCGGGGTGGGCGTCCTGCCACTCGGTCGGACCTTCCCACGCGTCGATGACCGGGTACGACTCGAGCTGCTCGCCGGTGCTCTCGTCGAAGGTGTGCAGGGCGCCGTCGGAGCCGAGCACGACGGCCTCGTCGCCGGGGCCACGTGCCAGGTCGCGGAAGGTGAAGCCGACGTCCTCGGGCATGTCGGCGACGGTGTACTCCCCCGACGCCGCGTCGATCAGGGCGATCTGGTCGAGCAGGTAGCCCTCGCTGTCGGGGTCGTCGTTGTAGTCGCCGACCGCGACGGACGAGTCCTCGGTGGTGAACAGGTTGCCGGTGCGGCCGTACTCGGTCGGGGCGTCGATCTTCTCGAACGCGCCGTCGTCGTAGACCAGGGCGCCGTCGGTGCAGCCGAACACCGCGACCTCGCCGGTCACAGCACCCTCGCCGTGCACGTCGGGGCACTCCTCGGAGCGTGCGATCTCCTCGCCGTCGGCGTCCAGGGCGCGCACGCCGGAGCGGCTCTCCTCGGTGCCGATGGTGGTCAGGAGTGTGCCGTCCTCGAGCTCGATGGCGACGCCGTGGTGGGCGGCCTCGGACTTCGTCGTCTCGACGTCGGGCAGGTCGGCCCCGTCGAGCTCGGTGTGGTCGAACGTCGTCACGTCGCCCGTGCCGTCGGCGAACAGGGCGGTGGTGTCGCCGTGCACGACCGCGTGGCCGCCGGTGTCGGCGGGGAAGACGGCGTCGGTCAGGGCCGGGTCGGCGGCGGTGTCGAGCACCCGGAAGCCCTCGGGCACGGTCACGAGCACGTGGCGACCGTCACCGGCGGGGTTGACGCGGGTGAAGCCGTCGATCGCGTCGTCGGCCACGACCTGCAGGTCCTGGTCGAGGGTGAGCAGGCCGCCGTCGTAGGTCAGGGTGATGCGGGTGCCGTCTGCCGTCGGGGTCGCGCTGCTGTCGGACCCGGCGTCGGCGGCGTTCGTCGCGCACCCGGTCAGGGCGAGGGCTGCGGCGCCGAGCAGGGCGGCGGGCCACACGGCCCGGAGCGTCTTGGTGTTCGTCATGCTGCTCACTGTATTGATTCTCATTCTCATTTACCAGTCGACAGGCCGTCGACGATCGCCTGCGTGTTCGAGCGCATCATGCCGAGGTAGGTCGACGCGTCGCCGTCCTCGGTCAGCGACTCGGTGGCCAGGGGGCGGATCTCGACGTGCACGTCGACCTCCTCGGCCAGGACCTCGGCCAGTCGCGCGGGCTGTGAGGCGTCCGCGAAGATCGTCGGCACGCCCGCTTCGTCGATCGCGTCCGCCAGGTCCCGCAGGTCCGCTGCACTCGGCGAGGCCAGGGTCGTGCCGCTCGGGATCACCGCGCCGACGACCCGGAAGCCGTACCGGTCGGCCAGGTACCCGAACACGTGGTGGTTCGTCACGAGGGCCCGCCGGTCCTCGGGCACCGTGGCCATCGCGGTCGTCATCTCGTCGTCCAGGTCCTGCAGCTCCGCCAGGTAGGCATCGGTGCCGGCGGGCTCGATGCCGACCTCGCGCAGGTCCGCGTCGAGCGCCTCGACGACGTCGACCATGCGTCCCGGGTCGGTCCAGAAGTGCGGGTCCGGCCCGCTGTCGTCCTCGGTGGTCCACTCCAGTGCGTCGACGGCGTCACCGGCGGTGGTCACGGGCACACCGTCCTCCGCCGCGGCCTGGACGTGGCGGGCGACGCCCTCCTCGAGCCCGAGGCCGTTCTCGACCACCAGGTCGGCGCTCCGGAGTCGTGCTGCCTGCTGCGCCGACACCTCGAACGAGTGCGGGTCGGCCCCGGGCGGCATGAGGACCATGACGTCGGCCTGGTCGCCGATCACCTCGGTGACGACGTCGCCCAGGATGTTCGTGGTCACGGCGACGAGGGGGCGGTCCGAGCCGGCGGCGGTGCACCCGGCGGTGGTCACGGTGAGCGTCGCGGCGACGACCACGGCGGTCAGCAGTCGCGTCGTCGCCCTCACAGCCCGACCTCGGCGAAGGCGAGGGGTGCGACCGGCAGGTCGACGGTGCGGGCGACGCGGGCGTCGTCGGCGAAGTCGATCTCGTGCACCGTGCCGCTGGCGGGGTCGGCCAGGTAGGCCCGCTGCGCGTCGAGCTGCAGCAGGGGAGCGGTGTCGCCGTCGACCTCGACCAGGGGCTCGGTCGTGGCGACCGTCCCGTCCGAGGCCGTCACGACGACCACCCGGCCGTCGGCGTCGACCCCGACCACGTGCTCGTCCTCGTCGTCCACGGCGACCACGGCGCGCAGGGGCCGCTCGGTCGGCACGTGCCGCCACGAGCCCTCGCGCACGTCGAGCAGCCAGAAGCCGGTGTCGCCGGCCAGCCCGGCGACCGTCGGACGCCCGGAACGGGCGGCGAAGGCCGTCGGGCGCTCGGCGTCGTCGGGAAGCTCCACGAACGACGTCGCTCCGGCGTCGTCGACGACGACCGCGCCGTCGGTGCAGCCCACCACCGCGCCCGCGCGGGTGACGATCCCGCCGGCCGGGTCGGTGCAGGTCTGCCCGTCGGCCGAGGCGGTGTCGGCCGGGTCGCCGTCCGCGTCGAGCACCCGGACGGTGTCGCCCTGGGCGGCGACGAGCTGCTCGCCCACCGGCAGCAGGACCGTGGCGTCGACCCGCGCGGTCTCGTCGACCTCGCCCTGGCCCAGAGCCTCGCGGTCGAGCACCACGGCCTCGCCGCGGTCCGGCCACGTCAGGGTCGTCATGGTCTCGGACGAGTGCACCTCGACCGGGCCGCCGCGGTCGATCGTGCCGACGACGCGGGGGTCCGCCGCGTAGTAGTGGGTGTGGTCGCCGTGGTCGACCGTCCACGAGCCGCCGTCGACGATCGTCGTGCGGTCGCCGTCGCTCGTCACGAGGAACCGGCCGTCGGTGGCGGAGTGCTCGGGGGCGTCCACCCCGTCGAGCTCGGTGGACTCCTCGGTGAGCAGGTCGTGCAGCGCCGTCTCGCCGGTCGCCGACACAGCCAGGAGGCGCACCTGCGGCTCCTGGGCTTCGCTCGCCCCTTCGACGTAGCCGTGCGGGCGGGCGCTCGCGGTCGCGTCGTCGGCCGACGGGGTGCCCGTGGAACAGGCGGTCACGGTGAGGGCCAGGCCGGTGGCCAGGCCGATGGTGGACAGGATGCGCGCGGGTGCGCGGCGGATGGTCGAGTGCGTCATGCTCCCTCTCGGTACGGTGCGGCGGATCGTGGTGCTGCCGGCGCGGCCGCGCGCGCCGGTGCCGGGGTCGGGGTGCGTCGCAGGACGACGGCGGCGGCGGCCCGCGAGACGACGACGCCGCCGACCGCCACCGCGGCGATGCTCGCGCCGGCGGCGGTGCCGGCGTGCCACGAGACGAGCAGGCCGACGAGGACGGCGGTGGTGCCGACGGCGGCGCCGAGCAGCATCGTCGAGGCCACGTGCCGGGTCCACGCGCGTGCGGCTGCGGCGGGCGCGAGCAGCAGGCCGACGACGAGCAGGGTGCCGACGGCCCGGTACGAGGCGACGACCGCCAGGGTCACGAGGCCGATGAGCACGACCTCGGCCACCCGTGGGTGCAGCCCGAGCGTGGTGGCCTTGCGGACGTCGAAGGCCAGGGCGGTGAACGGCCGGTGGAACGCGACCGCCACGGCGAGTGCCACGGCCACGGCGACCGCGAGCCCGCCCAGGTCGGCACGGGTGACCGCCAGGACGTCGCCGAACAGGATCGCGGTGACGTCGGTGGCGAACGAGCGCGAGGACGACACGATGATCACCCCGAGGGCGAGCATGCCGACGAAGAGCAGGCCGATCGAGGTGTCGTAGGACAGTCGGGCGCGGCGGCGCAGTGCCCCGACGCCGAGGACCATGACGCCAGCGCTGACCGCGGCGCCGAGCACGGCCGGGATCCCGGTCAGGGTGGCGATCGCGACGCCGGGCAGCATGCCGTGCGACAGTGCCTCGCCCAGGAACGCCATGCCCCGGACGAGCACCCAGGTGCCGACCACGGCGCAGAGGACCGCGGCCAGGGCGCCACCGACGAGGGCGCGCACCATGAAGTCGACGGAGAACGGATCGGTCAGCCAGGTCACGGTCCGAGACGCTACATGAAAACGAGTATCGATACTGATAGCGTGCTCAGGTGCCTCCGACCGCTCCGACCGAACCCCGGACCGCCGTCCACCTGGACCGCGTGACCGCCGTGCGCGGTGACCGGACCGTCCTCGACGGCGTCGACGCGACCTTCGCGGCCGGGGTCGTGACCGCGCTCACCGGGCCGAACGGCTCCGGCAAGTCCACGTTGCTCGACGTGGTGGCGCAGGTCGTGACGCCGACCGGCGGACGGGTGACGGGCCTCCCGGCGGACGGTGTCGCCTACGTGACCCAGTCCGTGCCGCCGACTACCCTGCCGCTCACCGTCCGCGCGGCCGTGACGATGGGGCGGTGGCGGCACCGCGCGTGGTGGCGACCACTCGGGCGCGGCGACCGGGCGCTCGTCGACGCACAACTGGAGCGGATGGCGATCACGGACCTGGCGGACCGGCCGATCGAGGAGCTCTCCGGCGGCCAGCGGCAGCGCACGCTCGTGGCGCTCGGCCTGGCGCAGCGTGCGCGGGTGCTGCTCGTCGATGAGCCGACCGCCGGGGTGGACGCCGACTCCGCGGCGCTCGTGGTCGATGCGCTCGCCGCCGAGGCGGCAGACGGTGTCGTGGTCGTGCACGCGGCGCACGACCCGGTCGCGATCGCCGCGGCCGACCGCGTCGTCACGCTCGGCTGACCCGCGTCGGTGCTCGGGTCAGGCGTCGAGTGCGCGCCGGGCGGCCGCGACGACCTCGGCATCCGTGACGAAGTGTGCGGACCCGTCGTCGCCGGCGCCCATCGGCACACCGGCGTGTGCGCTGTCCGCGGCAGGACGCTTCGCCGACAGGTGCACGGCGGCGGCACCGGTGGCGACCAGGGCACGGACGTCGGCGGGGGTGACGCCGGCTCCGGCCATCACCTGCACGGGACCGGCGGCCGCGACCATGCGCGCGATCGTGTCGGCGCCGGCGACCGCGGTGGGGGCACCGCCCGAGGTCAGGACGCGCGTGAAGCCGAGCGCGGCGAGCGACCCGGCCGCTGCGACGGGGTTGGCGGCGTGGTCGATCGCCCGGTGCAGGGTGACCTCGGCGGCGGCGCTGACGGAGCGGGCGGCGTCGACGAAGCGGCGGAGGGCGTCCTCGTCCAGGGTGCGGTCGGCACGCAGGGCTCCGACCACGACCCCGGCTGCCCCGGAGCGCAGCACCGTCCGGACCTCGCGCACCATCAGGTCGACCTCGTCGGGGGTGTGCACGAAGCCGCCCGGACGGCAGCGGACCAGCGCGTGCGCCGGGATCCCGGTCTCGTGGGTCGTCTCGACCAGGGCCTGGGACGGGGTGAGCCCGCCGAGCTCGAGACCGACGCAGAGCTCCACGCGGTCGGCGCCGCCGTCCCGCGCGGCGACGGCACCCGCCGGGGACGTCACGGCGATCTCGAGTGCGGCGGTGGTGCTCATGCAGGGTCTCCGAGCGGTTCGGTGGAGGCGGGGACGATGCGGGCGCTGAGGTCCGGCGCCGTCGGGAACACTCGATCGTAGGGGAACATCGGCCGCTCGATCCTGTGGTGCCCGAGGCGCAGCAGGTCCTGGTCGACGCCGCCCGGGGTGAGCGCGAGCATCCAGTCGGCGGCCATGTCGAACAGCTCCGGCTCGAGGTACCCGATCTTCACGACGACCACGTCGGCATCACGCGGTGCCAGGTCGAGGTCGGTGAAGTCGTGCTCGTGGTGGTACGGCTTGCGCAGCTCGGTCAGGATCGCGAAGACGCTGCCGACCTGCAGCACGACCTCGGTCACGGCGTCGCGGTCGCCGTGCCCGATCGCGTGCACCCGGCCGGTCATCGTGACGGGCCCCGCGTGCACGTGGTCGACCGCGGCACCGGCGGTCACGGTCACCGTCGCGCCGACACCGGCCTCCACCGCTGCGGCGACGGCGGCCGGCCCGGGCACGCTCGCGTAGATGACGGTCGGACCGGACGGGTCGCGGAACTCCGGACGGGCGAGCACCTGCGTCAGGCCCCACGTCATGTCGCCCGAGCCGCCGGCCGTGGGGTTGTCGCCCGAGTCGGAGATGAAGTACGGCTTCGCGGCACCCGGGGCGAGCGCGGCGTCGAGACACTCCTCGAAGGTGCCGGTCGGCGCGACGAACACGAAGTCCTCGCGGACGTCCCAGAACGCCGCCGCGAGTCGCTCGGCCCCGGCGGCGACCGCGGCCTCGTCCCACCCGGTCACGACGGTGACGGCCTGGTCGCGGGGCTGGTCGGCCCAGGCGTACCCGACCCAGATGGCGGCGTCGAGCACGCCCTCGGTCGCCTCGACCTCCGGCACCTGGGCGTACAGCGACCTCGCCGGCTCGAGACGGGTCGAGGTCTGCTCGCCGGGCAGCAGGACGGGGATCGGGATCCAGGCCTTCACGGGCCGCTGCGCGCCGACGGGCCGGGTCGTGAGCACGTCGACGAGGTTCCGGACCGCGCGCTCCTTCGTCTCGAGGGCGTCCTCGTGCGGGGCCATCCGGTAGCAGGTGACGAGGTCGACCTGGTGGGCGAGCTCGCGCGTGACGTTGCCGTGCAGGTCCATCGACGCGGACACCACGACGTCCGGGCCGACGACCGCGCGGATGCGGTGCAGCAGGTCCGTCTCGGCGTCGTCGAGCCCCTCGACCACCATCGCGCCGTGGATGTCGTACCAGAGGCCGTCGACCGGGCCGAGTGCACGCAGGCGCTCCACGATCTCGTCGGCGAGTTCCTCGTACGACGCCCGGTCGACGATCCCGCCGGGCAGCGCGTGCCCGATGAGCGCACCCCGGAAGTCGGCGGCGTCGGCGTACGACGCCAGGAACGGGTACCGCGCCACGACCTCGTCGCCGCGGTCCGGGTGGAACGCCGCGGCGTGCGTGCGGGTCGGCGTGAACGTCGACGTCTCGATGGCCAGGCCGGCGATGGCGACGACCGGGCGGCGGTGGGCGCGGGTCTCAGACACGGACGCTCCTGTTCCTGGTGGTGGACTGCGGGATGGGGGTGGACAGCTGCTGGAGCGAGGCGGCGAGGCCCCGCTGCAGCGCGAACTGCCCGGCACCGACGAGCCCGGCGTCGGCACCGAGGGACACCGGCTCGATCGCCAGGTGCTGGGTCATCAGCGGGTGGCAGCTCTCGTACAGCTGGCTCCGCACGGCGGCGATGAACGGGTCGAGGGTGGACAGGATGCCGCCCAGGTAGACGGCGTCCGGGTTGAAGAAGTTGACGTTGGCGGCGAGCACCTCGCCCAGGTACCGGCCCGCCATCCGCACGGCACGGGTGGCCTCGGGGTGCGCGTCGGAGGCGAGCCGGACGACGTCGGCGGTCGAGGCGACGTCGACCCCCGCGTCCGACAGGATGCGCACCAGCGCGGCCCCCGACGCCACGGTCTCGAGGCACCCGGTGTTGCCGCACGAGCACGGGGTGTCCCCGGCGGCGTCGATGCGCACGTGCGTGATGTCCCCGGCCGACCCCGTCGAGCCGCGGTACAGCCGTCCGTCGATGACGATCCCGGCACCGATCGCCGATCCGGCCTTGATCGTGATGGTCTGTCGTCGACCGGGGTCCTGCACGGTCTGCTCGCCGGCGGCCATGCAGTTCGCGTCGTTGTCGACGATCGCGGGCAGCCCGAACCGCTCGCTCAGCCAGGCGGCGACGGGGAACCCGTTCCAGCCCGGCATCCGGCTCGGCAGGTCGACCACGCCGGCCTCGACGTCGACGGGCCCGGGCAGGCTGAGGCCGACCCCGCGCAGTCCCTCGCGACCACGCTCTTCGGCGAGCCGCTCGAGCAGCGCGGCCAGGCGCTGGAGCCCCGCGGTCGGGCCGTCGGACAGGGCGAACGGGACGTTCGAGACGGACTCGAGCGCGCCTCCCGGCAGCACCACGCCGACCCGCGCGTGCCCGCCACCGACGTCGGCGGCGACCGCGTACTCGTCGACCCCGCCGATGCGGAGCACCTTGCGGGGGCGGCCGCCCGTCGACACGTCGGTGCCCTCCTCGGCCAGCAGGCCGTGGGCCAGCAGCTGCGCGACGACGTGCGACACCGTCGACGGGGCCGCGCCGAGCAGCGTGGCGATCTCGGTCCGGCTGGCCGCCTGTCCGGACGCGACGAGCTCCAGGACGCGGGCGCTGAGGTCGGCCACGACTTTCTCCAATACCGGCGGAACAGCGGGGGCACACCGGGCGGTGGACCGTTCTGCGACGAGCCTAGGCGGCGGATCGGAGCGCCGACCCTTTCGTCGGTTCGGCAGTAACGCAGTTTTTACATCGAGATGTTTGTTTTTCCAATCGCTTTGGTCCTTGACTGTCCCCGTGCCGCACGGCACCCGTGCTCCACCTCCCCGACGTCCATCGCACAAGGAGACACCGCATGTCCAAGCCCCGCCGCTGGGCGCTCCTCACCGGAGCCGCGATCGCCGTGAGCGCCCTGCTCGCCGGTTGTTCGGGTGGCGGTTCCGCCGCCACGAACGACACCGACGAGATCGACTACGCGCTCCCCGCCAACTTCACGCCGAACTGGATCCTGCCGATCGGCACCGCCGCGCACCTCAACACGAACAACGGCTCCATCGCCCAGTCGCTGTACGAGCCGCTCGTCGCGTACGACGGCTCCACCGGCAAGATCGCGTGGAACAAGGCAGGCTCCGTCGCCACCGACGCGCAGTTCGCCGACGACGGCAAGAGCGTCACCATGACGCTCGGCGACCGGCACTGGTCGGACGGTGAGGCGATCACGAGCCGCGACGTCGGCTTCTGGTTCAACCTGATCACGGCGAACAAGGACCAGTGGGGCTCGTACTCCAAGGGCAAGGCGCCGGACAACTGGACGTCGTTCAAGGCGGTGGACGACACGCACTTCACCATCACCTTCGACAAGGCCTACAACTCGGACTGGATGCTCGCCAACCAGCTGAGCCACATCATCCCGCTGCCCCAGCACGCCTGGGACAAGACCAGCGCGACCGCGGAGGTGACCGACGCCGACGAGACCACCGCCGGCGCGAAGCAGGTGTGGAAGTACCTCAACACCGCCGCCGGCAAGATCTCCGACTACGCCACCGACGACTTGTGGAAGACGATCTCCGGCCCGTACGGCGTGAAGACCTTCACCACGGCCGGCAAGGTCACCCTGACCGCCAACGACAAGTACGACGGGGGTGAGAAGGCGTCGATCGGGACCGTCAACCTGCTGCCCTTCACCACGGCCGACGCCGAGGTGAACGCGGTCCGCTCGGGCGAGGTCGACTACGGGTACATCAACGCCACCGACATGGACCAGAAGGCGTCGTTCGAGGCGAAGGACTACACGGTGCAGCCGTGGACCGGTTGGGCGATCACGTACATGCCGTACAACTTCAACAACCCGGACATGGGCGCGGTCTTCAAGCAGCTGTACGCCCGTCAGGCCGTCCAGATGTCGATCGACCAGACGTCGCTGTCGAAGGTCGTCTTCAACGGCACCGCCACCTCGACCTACGGTCCGATCCCGCAGGCGCAGGAGTCCGACTACGTCTCCGACGTGCAGAAGTCGAACCCGTACCCGTTCAGCACCTCGAAGGCCAAGGACCTGCTGACCAGCCACGGCTGGGAGGAGCAGGGCGGCACGATGGTCTGCACCGACCCGGGCACGTCCGCCAGCCAGTGCGGCGAGGGTGTCGAGGAGGGCACGAAGTTCTCGATGCAGGTGCTGTCGCAGTCCGGTTCGACCGTGACCGACAACATGATGAGCGCGATCCAGTCCTCGCTCGCGAAGACCGGCATCGACTTCACCATCAAGACCGCGCCGGTGTCGAGCGTGCTGTCGCAGACCCCGACCTGCACCTCGGACGAAGCCAGCTGCGACTGGGACCTGTCGTTCTTCGGCACCGCGGGCAGCTGGTACTTCCCGGCCTACCCGACCGGTGAGTCGCTGTTCCAGACCGGCGGTTCGGCGAACTTCGGCAGCTACTCGAACAAGGAGGTCGACTCCCTGATCGACGCGACCACCACCTCGACCGACGCCACCGCCGTGCAGGACTACAGCGCCGCGCTCGCGAAGGACCTGCCGGTGATCTGGCTGCCGAGCCCCGACTACCAGATCTCGGTCGTCAAGAAGGGCCTGTCCGGGTTCGACCAGGACTCGCTCGCCAACTTCCACCCGGCCCAGTGGAAGTGGACCAAGTAGGACCGTGACCATCTCAGGAGGCGCGGTGCGGGTCCGCCCCGCACCGCGCCTCCGCCCCGGATCACGCAAGAACCGACCATCGGAAGCCGCATGACCACAGCTCTCTTCCTCACCAGGCGCGTCCTGCAGGCGCTCGCGGTGATCCTCATCGTCACGATCGTGGTGTTCTGCCTGCTGCACGCGCTCCCGGGCGGCCCCGCCCGCGGCGTGCTCGGCGTCTCCGCGACCCCGACGCAGATCGCCCAGTTCAACCAGGCGCAGGGCCTCGACCAGCCACTGCCCGTGCAGTACCTGCGGTTCCTCGGCCGGCTGCTCACCGGCGACCTCGGCACCTCGTACACGCTCAACGAGTCGGTCTCGCAGCTCATCGCCGAGCGCCTGCCGAAGACCCTCGTGCTCACCGGCATCTCCGCGGTGCTCGGCCTGGTCGTCGCGATCCCGGTCGGCATGCTGCAGGCCGCACGCCGCAACGGCGCGGTCGACTACGCCGCCACCGCCCTGGCCTTCGTCTTCTACTCGACGCCGGCGTTCTTCCTCGGACTCGTCCTGATCATCGTGTTCAGTCAACAGCTGCCGTGGCTACCGTCGCAGGCACCGAGCGGCACCACCCTGACCGAGGTGTTCCAGGACCCGGCCGGACTCGTGCTGCCCGTGGTGACCGGGGCGCTCGCGATGATCGCGGTGTTCAGCCGGTACATGCGGGCGTCGACGCTCGAGAACCTGCAGGAGGACTACGTGCGCACGGCCCGCGCCGGGGGAGCGTCGACGACGACGATCCTGCGGCGGCACGTGTTCCGGAACTCGCTGACCCCGGTCGTCGCGATGCTCGGCTACTACCTGCCGGTGCTGTTCGGCGGCGCCCTGGTGACCGAGCAGCTGTTCAACTACCCCGGCATGGGGCTGCTGTTCTGGAACGCGGCGCAGTCGTCGGACTACCCGACGCTGCTCGGCTGTGTGCTCGTCATCTCCGTCGCGACGGTCGTCGGCACCCTGCTCGCCGACGTCGCGCAGTCCCTCATCGACCCCCGAGTGAAGGCAGGCCGCGCATGACCGCCGTCCAGATGGCCCCCGAAGCCCCGGGCACCCCCGTCACCGTCGCCGCCACCGGGTTCCGGCTCGCCGCACGCCGGTTCCGGAGCAACACCCTCGCCGTCATCGGCCTCGCCCTGATCGTCGTCATCGTGCTCTTCTGCTTCGTCGGCCCGCTCCTGTACCCGACCGACCAGACCCACACGATGCTCGAGCAGGCGAACCAGGAGCCGAGCGCCGCGCACTGGCTCGGCACCGACGCCGTCGGCCACGACGTCCTCGGCCGCCTGATGTACGGCGGCAAGGTCTCCCTCATGGTGGGCATCGCCGCCGGGGTCCTGGCGACCGTCGTCGGCACCCTCTGGGGCTCCGTCGCCGGGTACGTCGGCGGTTGGGTCGACGCCCTGATGATGCGCGTCGTCGACGCCGGCATCGCCATCCCCGCGCTGTTCATCCTGCTCGTCATCTCGGCGATCACGAACCCCGGGGTCGGCGGCCTCATCGTCATCCTCGGGTTCGTGTCGTGGCTCGTTCCGTCCCGCCTGATCCGCGCCGAGACCCTGACGCTCAAGAACCGCGACTACGTGCTCACCCTGCGCGCGATCGGCGGCTCGCACGCCCGGGCGATCGGCAAGCACCTGCTGCCGAACTCGGTGTCGACGATCGTCGTCGCCGCGACGTTCCAGGTCGCCGACGCGATCCTGCTCGTCGCCTACGTCTCGTACCTGGGGCTCGGTGTGCAGCCGCCCGCGACGGACTGGGGCGGCATGCTCTCGGCGGGACTCACCGCCGCCTACTCGGGACACTGGTGGCTGATCGTGCCACCGGGTCTGGCCGTGATCCTGGTGGTCTGCGCGTTCAACGCCGTGGGCGACGGGCTCCGGGACGCCTTCGACGTGAGGGGCCGCTGATGACCACCGAACCGATCCTCGCGACGACCGACCTCGGCGTCGCCTTCCGCACCGAGTCCGGCACCGTGGACGCCGTGCGGGGCGTGTCCCTGTCGGTCGCCCCCGGCGAGACCCTCGCCCTGGTCGGCGAATCCGGCTCCGGCAAGTCGACCGTGGCGCTCGCCGCGATGGGGCTGCTGTCCGGCAACGCGACCGCCACCGGCAGCGCCGTCGTCGCCGGGCACCAGGTGATCGGGGCACCAGAACCCGCACTCCGCGCACTGCGTGGCTCGACCGTCTCGATGGTGTTCCAGGAGCCCGCGACCGCGCTCGACCCGCTCACCCGGGTCGGTGCCCAGATCGCCGAGGTGATCCGGAACCACCGTGACGTGTCCGCGTCCACCGCCGCGGCCGAGGCCGTCGACCTGCTCCGCCGGGTCGGCATCCCCGACCCGGAGTCGCGCACCCGCTCCTTCCCGTTCCAGCTGTCCGGTGGGCAGCGCCAGCGCGTGGTCATCGCGATGGCCATCGCGAACGCGCCGAAGCTGCTCATCGCCGACGAGCCGACCACCGCCCTCGACGTCACCGTGCAGGCCGAGATCCTCGAGCTCCTGCGCGCGCTCGCCGTCGAGACCGGCACGGGCGTGCTGCTCGTCACGCACAACATGGGGGTCGTCGCGGACTTCGCCGACCGGGTGGCGGTGATGCTGCAGGGCGAGATCGTCGAGACCGGTGGCGTCGAGGACGTCCTGCTCCGTCCCGAGCACGAGTACACCAAGCGGCTGCTCGCCGCGGTGCCGCGGCTCGAGATGCCGGCGTCTCACGGACACGCCGCCGAACCCGCAGAACGCCTCCGGATCCGGGGGCGTGATGCGCAGACGCCGGCGTCTTCCGGGCTGGGTGCCTCCGACACGTCGGACGGGAGGCCCGGTGCGGCCCCGGTGGTCGACCTGCGGGACGTCTCGGTGACCTTCGGGCGCGGGGCGCGCGCCGTCCACGCGCTCGCGGGCATCGACATCGCGGTGCACGCCGGTGAGACCGTCGGTCTGGTCGGCGAGTCCGGCTCCGGCAAGTCGACCGCGGCCCGGGTGGCGCTCGGGCTCATCACGCCGACGTCCGGCACGGTGTCGCTGTTCGGGCAGGACCTGCGGACCGCACGGCGCCGCGACCGCCGGGCGCTCCGGTCCGGCATCGGTGTCGTGCTGCAGGACCCGGTGGCCTCCCTCGACGCCCGGATGTCGGTCGCCGAGTGCATCGCCGAGCCCCTCGCCGTGCACCGCCGCGGGATGTCGTCGGCCGACCGCCGCCGCCGGATCGACGAGGTGCTCGACGCCGTGCGGCTGCCGACGGCGCTGGCGTCCCGGGCCCCGCGCGAGCTCTCCGGCGGGCAGCGCCAGCGCGTCTCGCTCGCTCGGGCACTCGTGCTCGAGCCGCGGTTGCTGGTCGCCGACGAACCGACCTCGGCGCTCGACGTCAGCGTGCAGGAGACCGTGCTCGAGGTCCTCGGCGAGCTGCAGGACGACCTGGGCTTCGCGTGCCTGTTCGTCTCGCACGACCTGGCCGTCGTGCAGCACTTCGCCGAGCGCGTCGTGGTGATGCGCCAGGGGCGGGTCGAGGAGCAGGGCACCACGGGCACCACGCTGCTGCACCCCACCACCGACTACACGCGACGCCTGCTCGCCGCCGTGCCGGTGCCCGACCCCGTGCTGCAACGGCAGCGGCGGCAGGAGCGCCTGGCCTCGCTCGCGGCGGTGACCGCGTGACCCGGGTGCTCGCCGGGGTCGACGTCGGCGGCACGAACACCAAGGTCGTGCTGACCACCCCCGACCTCGACGTCGTCGACCGCGTCGACCTGCCGACGCCCGCCCACGCGGGCGGGGCGGCGATCGTGACAGCCGCACTCGGGGCGGTGACGGGCCTGCTCGACACGCACCGGGCCTCCCTGGCGGGTGTCGGGGTGGGCGCGGCCGGCGTGGTCGACCGGACCACGGGCACCGTCCTGGTGACGGGCAACTCGTTCACCGGCTGGGCCGGGTACGGGGTGACCAGGGCGGTCAGCGAGGCGCTCGACGTGCCCGCGACCCTGGACAACGACGTGAACGCGTTCCTGCTCGGCGAGATCGCCACCGGGGCCGTCGTGGGGGAGTCCGACGTGCTCGGCATGACCCTGGGCACCGGGGTCGGCGGGGCGCTCGTGCTCGGCGGGCAGCTGTTCGCCGGGCCGCGCGGTGCGGCCGGCGAGATCGGGCACGTGCCGGGCTTCGGCGACGCGGTGTGCACCTGCGGTCAGGTCGGCCACCTCGAGACCATCGCCGGCGCACGCGGGATCGCCGACCGGTACGCGGAGCGGGCCGGACGGATGCTGTCGGCACAGGACGTCGCCGCGGCCGCTCGCGGCGGGGACCCCGACGCGGCCGCCGTGTTCGCCAAGGCGGGGTGGGGCCTGGCCCGTGCCGCGCTGCTCACCGCGGGGATCCTCGACGTCACCACCGTCGTGGTCGGTGGCGGGATCGCGCGGTCCTGGGACCTGCTCGAGCCGGCCGTCGCGGCCGCGATCGCGGCGGAACCCCCGGTCAGCGGGGCGACGATCCGGCTCGCGCAGTCGACGCTCGGGTCCGACGCCGTGGCGCTCGGCGCGGCGGCGCAGGTGCGGGCACGCGTGCTCGAGGCGGAGCTGGCGTAGGCCCCGGGTGCTCCGCTCGGCCGGCCGCGCTCAGCCGTCCCGCTCGGACGCGGGCGCGCTGCCGCGTGGCGCCCGGTGTGGGCGACGGGTCAGCGCACCCAGACCACGATGCCGCGCAGGTCGTGGAGCACCGCGGCCAGGCCGGCGCGGAGCGCACGGTCCGCGCGCTCCCGGGTGAAGGTGGCCGGGTCGTAGTGGCTCGACGGCCCGAGGCCCTCGCCACGGAAGCCGCCACCGGTCCAGTCGGCGGCCGTGACGTTCGACGTCGGCTCGGCGATCTCGGCACCCACCACCAGGAACTGCTGGTGGAGCGCCGTCGGTGACACCGCCGCGAGCGGGTCGACCATGTGGTTGCCCACGCTGATCACCAGGTCGGGTGCGGCGTCGACCGCCCGGGTGACGGCCGCGATCCGGTCGTCCGGGCTGGCCGCCGTGACCGACTCGACCGTGACGCCCTCGTCGTCGGCCCACGACTCGACGGCGGCGACCAGGGTGCGGGTCGGTGCGTCGTCGGCCGCGTCCCCGGCGTCCGACAGGAGCACGACGTCGTAGTCCGCCGGGGCGTGCACGCCGGACCACGAACCGGGCTCCGGGCGGATGGTGGCCTCGGGGGCGGGCGGCTGGTCCGGGTCGGAGAACCCGGCGCCGAGGGCACCCGCCGAGACGTGCGGCGAGGCCGTCGCGGTCGGTCCGGTCCCGGTCCCGCCCACCGACGCCGCGGAGCAGCCGGCCAGCAGGGTCGCGCCGGCTCCGACGAGTGCGACGGCGGTCAACAGGGCGGTCGTCCGGGCGGCGAGGCGGGTCACGGGGTCTCCTGGTGCGGGTGGGTGCGGCGCGAGCCGCGTGGATCGGGACCATGCAAGCACGCCCGACGCCCGGATCGGGCTCGTCGGGGGACCTGTCCGGCCCCCGTCCCGCTGCCGGTCACCGGCTGTTCACCTGCTGGTCGTCCGCGGGCCGGATCGTCTGCGCGTGACCTCCGGAACCACCGCTGCGCTCCTGCGCGCCCGCCCTGCCCGCCCCGCCCGCTCGTCCGGCCCGTCCGCGCTCGTCGCACGGGTCGTCGCGGCACTCGTGCTCCTCGGGGTGGTCGTCGTCGGACTGCTGGCGGCGGCGCCCGCGTCGGCGCACGGCTTCAGCTCGGTCGTCCACGCCGACGTCACGTCGACGGAGCCCGAGTCGGTGCGGGCCGAGCTCGGGCTCGAGTACGACCTGATGCTCGTGTCGGTCGCCACGAGCGAGCACGACGACGCGCTGCACGAGCAGGGCCAGCGGGCCTGGGACGACGGCGACTTCCCCGGCATGGTGACGGCGGCCGAGGCACACTCCGACGCGATCGAGGAGTACGTCCTCGACCGGTTCAGGGTCACCGGTGCCGGCGGGCAGGCCTGCACGGGCGAGCTCGACGACACGGTCGCGGTCGACATCCAGGACGAGGTGCCCTACGCCCAGGTCGCGGTGGACTTCACCTGCCCGGAGCCGTCGGAGACGCAGTCCGGCCACGTGGTGTCGTCGGAGCTGTTCCCCGACGACGAGTCGTTCGTGCGCGACACCAAGACGATCGTCACGTACGACGTCGACGACCGGACGGGCTCGGCCACCCTCGACGCCGAACAGCCCTCGTTCTCGACCGAGCAGTCGGCGGGGGAGCGCTTCTGGGAGTTCTTCCGCCTCGGCGCGGAGCACCTGCTGTCCGGGATCGACCACATCCTGTTCCTCGTCGCGCTCATCGCCGGGTCACGGCGCCTGCGCGAGGTCGTCTACACGGCGTCCGCCTTCACGGTCGCGCACTCGATCACGTTCATCCTCGCCGCGCTCGGCGTGGTCAGCCCGCCCGCGATCGTGGTCGAGCCCCTCATCGCGCTGTCGATCGCCGCGGTCGCCGGCTGGTACCTGTGGCGGCTCTGGCGCCGTCGCTCGCGGGCGGACGAGCTCGTGGTCGGCGAGCACGGGCACTTTGCCCTCGACCGGTCCGGGTGGACGCGCCTGGCGGTCGTCTTCGCGTTCGGGCTCATCCACGGGCTCGGCTTCGCTGGGGCGCTTGGCATCCACGAGGCGTTCTCGTGGCAGCTGCTCGTGTCGCTCCTCGTCTTCAACATCGGCATCGAGGCCGTGCAGCTCGCGATCATCGTCATCGTGTTCCCGCCCCTGTCGCTGCTGCGGCGGAAGGCGCACCGGGCGTCGCTCTGGGTCACCGGGATCGTCACCGCGGGGGTGTTCGTGATGGGCATGATCTGGTTCGTCGAGCGCCTGGCGGCGGGCTGACCTGCGGGCCGACGACGGATCGGCGTCGGCCCGACGGCGAAGCGTCACTCAGCGTTCACCAAGACGTTTTGCAGGGCATGCAGAGTCTTCCGTGCTGCACCATCCCACGTCTGAGAAACGGACCCCCATGAGTCTCCTGTCCGGCGCCACTACCCGGCGCAGAACCACCACCCTCCGCGTCTGCGGAGCCGTCCTCGGGGCCGCGCTCATCGCCGGCGCCTCGGTGGTCGGCACGAACACCGCCACCGCGGCGACGAACACCCCCACCACGAACATCTCGACCGGTGGCCCCATCCACATCCTGCTCGGCGTCGGCGCGACCGAGAGCCAGCGCATCGCCTCGTGGTACTTCCCCACGAACGTCGCGCAGTCGCTCGAGATCCAGGAGACCGCGTCGATGACCGACGGCGTCTTCACCGACGCCAAGCGGACCATCGCCGCCTCGAAGGCCGCGAACACCGCCGCCGACACGAGCACGACGGACTCGAACACCCGGAACATCGCGGGCATCGCCGCGCAGTCCGGCTACGTCAACGCGCACGCGACGATCTCGGCCCTCGAGCCGAACACCTCGTACACCTACCACGTCGGTGCCGCGGACGGCTCGGCCTGGTCGGCGTCGTACACCTTCACCACGAAGAGCTTCTCCGGCGACTTCGACTTCCTGTTCTTCGGTGACCCGCAGATCGGTTCGTCGGGCTTCACCGACGACGACGGCGCCGGCTGGGCGGACACGCTCGAGTACGCCACGCGGACCGAGCCGGACGCCGAGCTCCTCGTCTCCGGCGGCGACCAGGTCGAGCACGCCAACAACGAGTACGAGTGGGGCGCGTTCGCCGACAGCAGCGACGTGCTGAAGCGCTACCCGTGGGCCTCGACCATCGGCAACCACGACGTGGGCGGCAAGGCCTACGAGCAGCACAACCAGGTGCCGAACTCGCTCAAGGTGCCGGACTTCTACCCGGGCGGCAACAGCACCGCGAACTCGGGCGGTGACTACTGGTACATGTACAAGGGCGTCCTGTTCATCGACATCAACTCGAACGCCTACACCGCCGGTTCGGACGGCTCGCACGTCAACTACGTGCGCGACGTGATCAACCGCCACGGCGACGACGCGAAGTGGACGACGCTGGTCTACCACCACTCGATCTACTCGCCGGCCGACCACGCGAACGACCGTGACAACCAGCAGCGCCGGTTCGACTTCACGCGGGCGTTCTCGGACATGGGCGTCGACCTCGTCCTGCAGGGCCACGACCACTCCTACTCGCGCAGCTACGCGATCAAGAACGGCAAGAAGGCCAACGTCAACGAGCAGCCCGCTGCTCCCGAGGTCTTCTCCGGCCCCGGCGGCGTCATCTACATGACCGCGAACTCGGCCTCCGGCTCGAAGTACTACGACCTCACCACCCCGGACGCCACCCAGGGCGGCTACGGCGCGGACCCGCTCGACCCCACCGGTCAGCGTCACTTCGCCAACTCGGTCGAGAACCAGGAGCACGTCCGCACCTTCGTGAAGGTGTCGGTCACCGACGAGAAGCTGGCCATCGAGAACATCCGCGCCAGCGACTGCGCCACGCTCAACTCGGCCGTCCAGCACGGCAAGGTCGACAGCTGCGGTGTGACGCTGCAGCCGACGGCCTCGGCCGACCCGGCGCCGATCGGTTCGACGGTCGACCAGTTCGACCTGCACGCCACGCTGCCCGCCACCACGACGACCCTGTCGTCGTCGGCCGACGAGCAGACCTACCGCACCGCGAAGCCGGTCACGGTCACCGCGACCATCGCCGGCGGCATCGGCGTCCAGCAGGGCACCGTGACGTTCAAGGACGGCGCGAAGGTGCTCGGCACCGCTCCGGTGAAGGACGGCGCGGCGAGCATGACGCTGCCGAGCACGCTCGCCATCGGCAAGCACGCCCTGACCGCGCAGTTCGTCAACGCGGACTCGACGTACTCGGGGACCGACTCCACGGCGAAGGCCATGACGGTCACCGTCGAGAAGGCCCCGTCCCGCACCGCCATCAAGTACAGCGGCGGCAAGGCGACGGTCCAGGTGAAGGCCACCGGCTTCAGCGTCGACGGCACCGCCCGGATCTACCAGGGCTCGAAGCGCCTCGCCACCGTCACGGTCAAGGACGGCGTCGTCACCGCGAAGCTCCCGCTGAAGAAGGGCCCGCACAAGCTGCACGCCGTCTTCGCCGGGACCTCGGAGCTCACGACGAGCACCAGCCCGACCATCTCGGTCGTCATCAAGTAGCACCGCACACAGCGAGGGCCCTGCGACTCCGGTCGTGGGGCCCTCGTCGTGTCGGAGCCGGCCGGCGGACCCGGCGGGGTACGTGCGCACCGACCGACTGCCAGGTTCGCCCCGATGTCCGCGGATCCCTAGGTGGCTGCGGGATCCGGGCGCATACTTCGAGTCACCGAGAATGCGCGCTCGTCTCCGACGAACCCTCGCCTCTCCCAGCAGGCAGAGGCACACCGTGCACACACCCCGCTCCGTCCGAGCACCCTTCCTCGCCGTCTCGATCGCCGCCGTCGCCGCGGTGATCACGTTCGGCAGCGCCGGCGCGGCATCGGCCGAGACCGTGATCGACGGACCCGTCGACCTGGGCACCGCGTCGACCTACGGCGTCCTCGGCGCGAGCGCGGTCACGAACACCGGCCCCTCCGTGATCAACGGCGACCTCGGGTTGTCGCCGGGCACGTCCATCACCGGCTTCGGCGGCGCACCGAACGGCGTCGTCAACGGCACCACGCACCAGACCGACGCAGCAGCCGCACAGGCCCAGCGCGACACCACCACCGCGTACGACGTCGCCGCGTCGCTCTCCCCGACCCAGACCGGTCTGACCGAGCTGAACGGCCTCTCGCTCTCGCCCGGCGTGTACTCCGGCGGCGCCCTCGCCCTGGCGGACAACGGTGCGCTGACCCTGGCCGGCAGCGCGGACTCCGTGTGGGTGTTCCAGGCCGCGTCGACCCTGACCATCGGGTCCGGCAGCCAGATCGTGATCACCGGCGGTGCGAGCTCGTGCAACGTGTTCTGGCAGGTCGGCAGCTCCGCCACCGTCGGCACCGGCGCCGCGTTCCAGGGCACCGTCCTGGCGCAGCAGTCCGTGACCGCCACCACCGGCGCGACCGTGCAGGGCCGACTGCTGGCCCGCACCGGCGCGGTCACCCTCGACACGAACACGATCACGGCCTCCGACGGCTGCCCCGCGCCGGGCACGCCGTCCGAGTCGCCGACCATCACCTCGGGGACCCCGTCCGACGGCACCGTGGACGTGCCGTACTCGTCCACCGTCACCGCGACCGGCACCCCGAACCCGACCTTCACCGCCACGGGCCTGCCCGACGGCCTGACGATCGACAGCACCACCGGCGTCATCTCGGGCACCCCGACCACCCCGGGCACCTCGACCGTGACGATCACCGCATCGAACGGCACCAGCCCGGACGACACCAGCGTCGTCACGATCACCGTCCGCGCCCCGGCTCCGGTGCCCACCGCGACGCCCACCCCGACCGCACCCGCAGTGGTGCCCACCGACACCCCGAGCGGCCCCGCGACCGCGGTCGCCGGTGGCGGCACCGGCACCGGGAGCGGCACCGCCCAGCCCACGGGCGAGCTCGCGTTCACCGGTTCGGACCCGACCGTCCCGCTGAGCATCGCCGCCGCGCTCCTGGCAGCGGGAGCCACGCTCCTCGTCCTGCTCCGTCGCCGCCGCACGGCCGGCCGGATCTGACCGACCAGCACGTCCGACGGCCCCGCGACCCCGGTCGCGGGGCCGTCGTCGTGCGCGCTCCCCGGTCGCCGTTCCGGTGAGGACCCTCAGGGTCGGCGGGCCGACCTCATCCTCCAGGGTGATCCGCCCCGCCGTCGGCGCTCCCTACTGTGGCGACGGAGCGTGCGGGGCGCACGACCGCAGCACCAGGGGAGACCACCGTGAACCGTTCGCCGAGACGACGATCCACCACCGCACTGCAGATCGCGTGTTCGACACTCGTGGCCGGGGCGCTGGTCGTCTCCGGCGCGATCGCCGCGGTGCCCGCCAGTGCGGCACCGGGCAACGCTCCGGCCGCGACGACGATCACCACCGCCGGGACGCCCGTCGCGCAGGGCGACGGCTGGACGGTCACGCCGACCGACGGCGGGTTCACCGTCGTGCTCGACCTCGACGAGCCCCTGCCCCTCCGTGCGGCGGCCCCGGTGCTGCTCGTCGACGGCACGGACATCGGCGCCGCGCAGACGAGCCTGGACCGGCGACAGCTGACGGTCACGACGGCCGACCCCGCGGTCGCCGACGCCCGGAGCGTCGAACTCGGGTGGTCGGGCGACGCCGACCTGCGGGGCAACCGGCAGGCGCCGACCGCGCCGCAGACGACGGCTCCGAGCGACGAGGCCGCGCCGCTGACCGAGGACCCCGCCGCGGCCGGACAGTACCGGGTCGCGCGCGCCGACTACGACCTGGGTGCCGAGGCCGTCGCGCTGAAGGGCTTCGGCCGCAAGGGCGAGATGCGTGCCGCGGTCTTCGTGCCGGAGGACGCACCCGGCGAACGGCCGGTCGTGGTCTTCCTGCACGGCCGCCACGAGGCGTGCTACGGCGGGACGCCCAACCCGCGGGCCTGGCCGTGCGGTCCGGGGCAGACCGACATCCCGAGCCACCGCGGCTACGACGCCGCGGCGACCGCACTCGCCAGCCACGGCAACGTCGTCGTGTCGATCTCGGCGAACGCGATCAACGCCCTGGACGGCAGCTACGCCGACGACGGCGGGGCGGTCGCCCGCGGACAGCTCGTGCTCGACCACCTCGCCCTGCTGCAGCGCGCCGACGCCGGCCAGGAGCCGCGCCTGTCCCCGCTGCTCACCGGCAAGCTCGACCTGCAGGACGTCGGGCTCATGGGCCACTCGCGCGGTGGCGACGGTGTCGTCCGCGCCGCCCTGCTCAACATGCAGCGGACGAGCCCGTTCGGCATCCACGCGGTGCTGCCGCTCGCCCCGACCGACTTCGGCCGCATGACCCTGCCGGACACGAACACGGCGGTCGTGCTGCCGTACTGCGACGGCGACGTGTCCGACCTGCAGGGCCAGCACTTCTTCGACGACTCCCGCACGGCCTTCGGTGACGACGTCCTGCGGTCGTCGGTGCTGGTGATGGGGGCGAACCACAACTTCTTCAACACCACGTGGACCCCCGGCAAGTACGCCAAGGCGTCGTCCGACGACTGGTGGGACCAGTCCGATGCGGTCTGCGGGGCGAAGGGGAAGCGGACCACCCGGCTCTCCGCCGACGCGCAGGACGCCGTCGGCACACGCCTGATCAGCGGGTTCTTCCGCCTGACGCTCGACGGCGACCAGCAGTTCCTGCCGATGTTCGACGGCACGAACCGCCAGCCCGCGGCGCTCGCCGACGCCGACGTCCGCGTCAGCGCGTCGCAGCCCGGGGCCGCTCGTCGCGACCTCGCCCGGTTCGACACCGCCGACCGCGCGATCACCACGACCGGTGCCCTCCGCGCGACGAACTGTGCGAGCACCGACTTCCTGCCGGCCAAGCAGTCCCTGCCCGCGTGCGTCTCGATGATGTCGAACGCGCCGGACTTCACGCCGTCCTGGTTCGCCGCGTCCGTCCCGGCGACCCCCTCGCTGCACGTCACCCCGACCGCTGCGGCGACCGGCGGTCAGGTGCACGTGCCGGTCGCGGCCGCCGCCGGTGACCTCTCCGGGTTCCAGGCGCTCTCGCTCCGGCTGACCCCGGACGACACCGCGACGAAGAACGTCGACCTGTCGATCACGCTCCGAGACGCCTCCGGCGCGACCGCCACCCGACGCATCGCCGACGTCAGCCGTGCCGGGCAGGTCATGCCGGGCACCCGTGACGCCCCGCGCAAGACCCTGCTGCAGCAGGCCCGCCTGCCGCTCGCCTCGTTCACCGGCGTCGACCTGGCAACCGTGCGCGAGGTGACGATCGACGTGCCCGCGAAGACCGGCGGCGTGCTGCTGAGCGACCTGTCGGCGCTCCCCGCCGCGACGCTGGGCAGCCCGACGGTCACGGACCGTCCCACTGCCCGCATCGCCGACCGCTTCGTCGACGAGGGCCGTGGCCGCACGGTGGTCCGCGCCGCGGTCGTGCTGTCCCGCCCGGCCGAGCAGGCCACCACGGTGTTCTTCGACCTCGACCAGGCCTACGACGAGCGCATCCGACCGGCCGTCAAGCCGATCACGTTCCAGCCCGGCGAGGTCTGCAAGGCGGTCGCCGTGTCGGTGAACGGCGACCGCACGCCCTCGTCCTCCCGGCTCGTCGACTACCCGATGACCGTCAGCAACACGCAGGGCGGCTCGGTCATCGGCGACTCGATCGGCACGATGCGCATCCGCGAGGACGACGGCGTGCGGAACGAGTGGGATCGGGCCGTCGCGTCGGCGCCGGCCGTCGGGACCCCGGGTGACGCCTGCGCCGAGGCCCAGGCGACGAGCACGACCATCGCGGTCACCCCGACGAGCGTCCGGAAGGGCGGCAAGGTCGCGATCTCGGCGACCGGCTTCCGTGCCGGCGAGTCGGTCACGGTGAGCGTCGACGGCCGACGAGCCACCCGCACCACGGCGAACGCCGACGGCAAGGTCCGGCTGAAGATCACGGGGACCGTGGCGTCGCTCGGCACCGGCACGCACGTCGTGCACGCCCGCGGGTACGGCTCCGACCAGCGAGCGAGGGGCGCCTTCACGACGACACGGTGACCGGGGTCGGTCGAAGTGCGGACTGGTGCGACCCCGGAACGGGGGGTGAAGATGACCCATCAGTTGCACAGAGCAACTGGCAGGTGCTTCACCGACAGAGGAGTCGTCATGAAGAAGTCCATCGCAGCCGCGTTCGCCGCGGTCGCCGTCGTCACCGCCGGCGTGTTCGCCGCCTCGCCCGCCTCCGCGCTGCCCGTCAGCACGAAGGTCGTCGGCGGCGAGAAGGCCCCCACCACGTCGTGGGCCGTGCAGCTCGAGGCATCCGGCGGTTCCATCCCGTCCGGCTACGTCAGCACCTGCACCGGCGAGCAGCTGAACGCCTCGTGGATCCTCACGGCCCGGCACTGCATCGACGGCATCGGCGCGATGAACGTCTACCACTCGAACTCCACGGTCAACCGCGGCTCCGCCGTCGCGGTCGACCGCGTGAGCACCTCGCCCGCCGGCGACATCGCACTCGTGCACCTGCGCAGCTCGTACGCGCTGTCCAGCTACGCACCCCTCGACCTGACCGCGACCGCGAAGTCGAGCGGCACCGGCACCATCCAGGGCTACGGCCTCCGCGCGAACGCGACACAGTCCGACGGCCTGTACCAGGCCACGGTCTCGCTCACCGGTGCCAGCACCGACGCCTTCGGCGGTCGCGCCCAGCACCTCACCGGGGTGACCGGCGCGTCCAACCACGGTGACTCCGGTGGCCCGCTGCTCGTCAACGGCAAGGTCGTCGCGGTGTGCTCGACCGGCGACAGCGCCGACCCCGGCGCGAACACCCGGGCCGGCTCGAACTACGCCCTGCTGTCGCAGGCGTCGTCCTGGATCCGCACCACGGCAGGCGTCTGAACCAGCTGACGGACGGGAGGCGCGGTGCGGGCCCGCACCGTGCCTCCCGTCCGTCGTCCAGCCGTCTTCAGGGACCCGGCTCGCCCACCTGGGGCGGGTCGCAGACGACGCTGGCGGCTCCCACCTTGTCGAGGGTGCCGGGGAAGTTGGAACGGGCGAACGTGCCCTCCGGGTCGTGGCGACTCGACGGCCGGGTGATCGGCGAACCGGCGATCAGGGCGAGCAGCGCCGCTCGGCGCTCGCCGGTGATCGCGGCTTCCCGGCCCTCGCGGACGAGCAGGGAGATCTTGCGTCCGCGACGCCTGCCGAACCGCAGCGAGAGCATGTCCGGTTCGTTGTTCGTGATCGGGTCGAGCTCGGCCACGTCCACGTCGGAGAACGCGAGCGTCCGTCCGCGGATCCGGACCCGCTGTCGCCCGACGTCGATCGCGAAGGGACGCGTCTGGAGCAGCACGAGGCCCCACAGCGCCGCGAGGAACAGACCGGTCCCGGCGAACCAGATCGGCACGGCGATCCACCCCCACGTCTGGAAGGGGGTCTCGCCGCCCCGCGAGAGGAACGCGCTCGCCGTGCCGATGACCAGGACGAGCGGAACCGCACGGCGGAAGCGTGCGCGGAAGACCCGACGCTTCGGCTCGTCGTCGAACTCGACCCACTGCGCCTCCGTCACGCCCTGCACCGTACCCCGGTGTGCCAGTGGATGAGGAGTCCTCGTGGGTACGGTCCGGGTCATGATCGCCCTCGTCGTCGTCGGTGCCGTCCTGCTCGTCTCGATCGTCGTGATCGTCATCGAGGCCCGTGTCATGCGCAAACCACAGGCCGAGCGGTCCGAGCGGGAGCAGCGGTTCCTGCGCGCCGACCGAGCCGTCGCTCGTGGGTACCAGACGTACGGGCGCTCCGTGGCCCCGTGGGTCGCGGTCGGCGGTGCCGTGCTGGGCCTGCTCGTCACCATCCCGTTCTGGCTCGAGGGCCGGGTCGGTCCGGCACTGGGACTGACGGTGCTCTTCGTCGTCCTCGGTGGCGGCATGCTCCTGTTCTGGGCGACCGTGCTCCGCCACCGAGGGCCCGGCAGTGCCTGGCGCCAGCGCGAGGACGAGCGCACCGCCGAAGCCGACGCCGCCGGCCGGCCGCGCTGGTTCGTCAGTGTCAAGGCCGGGTGGTGGCTGTCCGGTGCGATGACCGCGTTCGGCCTCGTGTTCCTCGTCACGCCGATGGCCACCGGCGGCGAGGCCCCCGTCGCCGGGATCATCGTCACCGCCGTCGGGCTCCTGTTCCTCGTGCTCACCGTCGTCCAGCAGCGCGCCGAAGCGCGACGCTGAACACGCGTTCACGAACGACGACGACAGTGGCCCCATGAGCCAGTACGACAAGCGCGATCCGAACACCCTCTACCCCGCACCGCCGTACCCGAAGCAGGAGCAGTCGCTGCCGGGTGCCGCGTGGAAGATGGACCCGAAGCCCGACCACGGTGAGGACAGCTACGTCGGCAAGGAGCGGCTGACCGGCTACCGCGGCATCGTGACCGGCGCCGACTCCGGCATCGGCCGTGCCGCCGCGATCGCCCTGTCGCGCGAAGGTGCCGACCTGGTGCTGTCGTACCTGCCCGACGAGCAGGAGGACGCCGAGCAGGTCCGCGACCTGCTCGAGTCCGAGGGCCGTCGCGCCGTGCTGTTCCCCGGTGACATCGCCGACGAGCAGTACTGCAAGGACCTCGTGCAGAAGGGCGTCGACGAGCTCGGCGGTCTCGACACGCTCGTCATGGTCGCCGGCCGCATGGACAGCAACGACGACATCCTGACGCTCGACACCTCGATGTTCGACTCCACCTTCAAGACGAACATCTACTCGCTGTTCTGGCTGACCAAGGCCGCCGTGCCGCACCTGGAGCCCGGCTCGACCATCGTCACCACCGGCTCGATCCAGGCGTCGACCCCGTCCGCTGACAAGATCGACTACGCCGTCTCGAAGGGCGCGATCAAGCTCTTCACCGAGGCCGTCGCCCAGCAGCTCGCCCCCAAGGGCATCCGCGTGAACTCGGTCGCCCCCGGCCCCGTGTGGACCCCGCTGCAGCCCGGCTCGGACGACGCCCAGACCGTGGCGCACTTCGGCGAGGGTTCGCCGTTCGGCCGCCCCGGCCAGCCCGCCGAGCTCGGTGCCGCCTACGTGCACCTGGTCAGCCCGGAGTCGAGCTACCAGTCCGGCTCCACCATCACGATCGCCGGCGGCACCCCCGCCTTCTGATCTGGTCGGTCGGCCGGGCGCTCGTCCGGCCGACCGTCCGTCGCCGGTTCCTTCGTCCGTTCATCGTCTGTCAGAGGAGATCACGTGTCCGCAGTGACGCACGTCGTGCTGGTCGAGTGGGACGGCGAGGACCGCTCGTCCGAGGCCTCGGCGCTCGCCCGAGACCACCTGACGCGCATCGACGGTGTCGACTCGGTGCAGGCCGGGCCCAGCGTGAGCACCGAGGGCAAGGAGGGCGGCTTCCACTGGATGCTCGTTGTCCGGTTCCTGGACCACGCGGCGCTCGACGCCTACCTGCCGCACCCGGAGCACCGGCCGGTCGCGGAGTTCATCGGTGGGGCCAGTGCGCGGGTCGTGGTCTTCGACGTGCAGGACGCGAGCGGCGCCCCGACCCTGCCGTGACCGATCGACCGTCTCCTGACGCTCGTCCTCGCCGGCCCGGCAGCCCGGGCGGAGGAGACGTGCACAGGATCGACGCTCCCGTGCAGCTGCGGGTGCTGCTCTCGGTCATCACCGGGATCTGCTGTGTCGCGATGCTCGTCGTCGCAGCCGTCCCGCCGCTCGACGGCCTCCGGATCGGGATCGGTCTCCTCGCTGCCGTTCCGTGCGGCATCGCCTCGTGGCGGGCAGCACGTCTCCGGTACGAACTGCGCGCAGACTCGATCTCCAGCGTCGGACTGATCGCGACCCGGAAGGTCCACCGCAGTGCGGTCGCCCGTATCGAGGCACCTGCGGCGATCGAGCTCCGCTCGGGCGAGGTGGTCGTCAACTGGGGCTTCCACGCAGATCGCCTCGTCGACGAGGCGGTGTCCGCGCAGACCTTGCACGTCCTGCGGAAGTGGCTCGAGGACGACGCCGTCAGGAGCGCGGAGTGAGGAGCGAGTCGGGACGGGGACCGTGACGCGACCACTGCTGCTCGGGTCTCGGTGGAGGTCGAGCCGACGAGTCGCATCCGGTCCTGACGGCTACGTCGTCCGGGCAGTCGCCGTGTCGTCCTCAGCGGCCAGGAGACCGAGGAGCGCCAGCGCATCGGCATCCGGAGATCCCGGTGGTGCCGTGTAGAGCACGAGGTACTGGTCGCGGTCGGTCAGCGCCAGACTGTCGCAGTCGACCGTCACCGACCCGACGGTCGGGTGCCGGAACGTCTTCGTCAGGACCGGGGCGACCTGTACGTCGTGCCGGTCCCACAGCCGAGCGAACTCCGCGTTGCCGGTGCGGAGCTCCTCGACGAGCTCGGAGACCTGCTGGTCGTTGGGGTACCGGGTCCGGCTCGTCCGCAGCTGCATCACGACGTGTCGGCGGAACTCGGCACCGTCCGAGATGCCGTACGGCGGCGGTGCCTCGTCGACCGTGTCCGGCGGGAACGCTCGACGTGCCAGGTTCCGTTCCGCTGGGGCGAGCCGGGCGAAGTCCTCCATGAGCGCCGATGCCAGCGCGTTCCAGGCGAGCACCTCGAACGCGGCCGACAGCACGATCGCCGCGGTCTGCGGCAGCCGCTCGACGAGCGCGAGGATGCTCGGCCGGACCGCTCGCTCGACCCGGCCCGTCTGCAGCGGGGCCGTACCGGCCAAGGCGTGCAGGTGGTCCGACTCCGCCGGGGTCAGCAGGAGTGACCCGGCGATGCCCGCCAGGACCTCCGCCGACGGCCGGGGCGCACGGCCCTGCTCGAGTCGGACGTAGTACTCGGTGGAGATGTGGGCGAGCACCGCGACCTCTTCACGGCGCAGGCCCGGCGTGCGGCGGCGGGGTCCGGCTGGCAGGCCGACGTCCTCGGGGCGCAGCCGTTCCCGTCGCGAGCGCAGGAAGGCGGCGAGTTCCGGCTTGTCCATGCCACGAGTCTCCACCGCCTGCCGTCGCGCACCCTGGTACCGCTCGTACCTGTATCCGTCGCGAGGTGCGGCCCGACGCTGTCGTCATGACCAACCAAACCGCATCCACCCCCATCGGCCTGCTCTCCGACAAGGTCGTGCTCATCACCGGCGCGAGCCGCGGCATCGGCGCGGCCGCAGCACGGCTCTTCGCCCGGGAAGGCGCCCGGGTCGTCCTCGCCGCCCGCAGTACCGAGGCACTCGAGGCGGTCGTCGCCGACGTCCGCGGCTCCGGCGGCACGGCGGACGCCGTCGCGCTCGACCTGGCCGACCCGGACAGCATCCGCGCCGCGGTGGCGCGGGTCGACGAGCTGCACGGTCGACTCGATGCCGCCTTCAACAACGGCGCCACCATCCAGCAGCCCGGACCGCTCGACACCACCAGCGACGAGGACATCGACACCCAGTTCGCCGTGAACTTCCGCGGCCACTGGGTCGCGATGACCGCCGAGGCGGCGCTGATGCGTCGCTCCGGAGGAGGGGCGATCGTGAACACGTCGAGCATCGGGAGCCGTCGGGCGAATCCGGCACTGCCCGCGTACGGCGCGATGAAGCGGGCGCTGAACAGCATCACCGAGACGGCGGCCGTCACCTGGGCGCCCGAGCGGATCCGGGTGAACGGCATCGCCCCGGGCGGCACGGCGACGGAGATGATCGAGGCGTGGGAGGCGGCGACCCCGGGCGTCACCGAGCAGATCAACGCGTCGGTACCGCTGGGCCGGATGGCCGAACCGGTCGAGGTGGCCGAGGTCGCGGCGTGGCTGCTCAGTGACCGGGCCGATCGTCCCCGTCGACGGGGGCGCGGGGGCCTGACGCCGGCGCTGCGCACAACCGAAGTGCAACGGAACCGGACGAGCGCGCGGTTCCGCGTCACTTCGATTGGGCGAAGCGCAAGCCCGCCACGACCGCGCGACCGCACGACAGCAGCCACCCGCCCTCACCCCACCAACGCCTGCGTCCCCACGACCACCGCGAGGGCGAGCCGCTCCGCGTCCGCCGTCCCCGGCTCGGCCGTGTAGGCGAGGATCCGCAGGTCCTCCGGCCCGACGACCAGGGTGTCGCAGTCCAGCGTGATCAGGCCGACGTCCGGGTGGTCGATCACCTTGCGGCGGGCGGTCTCGCCCAGGGCGGTCGCGCCCGAGTCCCACAGCTCGATGAACCGGGGGCTGGCCGCACGCAGGTCGCGCACGAGCTGCTGCAGCTGGCGGTCGAGCGGGTAGCGGGCCGCGGTCATCCGGAGGCCGGCGACCAGGGTCTCCTCGAACGCGGCCTGCTCGTCGGGCGTGTGCACGGCGCGGCTGCCGGAGCCGACCAGGTGCCGCCAGGTGGTGTTCCGCTCGTGGCCGCGGAGCGCGGCGATCGGTCCCATGAGGGCGTCGTAGGGGGCGTTCGCGACGAGCAGGTTGCCGGCGGCGTCGAGGACCGCGACGGGGGTGTCCGCCAGCCGGTCGAGCAGCCGCTGCACGCTCGGCGGGATCCGCGTCGGCACGACGTCGGCGCCGGGGACGGCGTGGCCGGCCAGGCGGTAGAGCAGCTCGCGGTCGGCGTCGGTGACGCGGAGCGCCCGGACGAGCGCCTCGACGACCTGCGCCGACGGCGAGGTCGCCCGCCCCTGCTCGAGCCGGGTCAGGTAGTCGGCGGAGATCCCTGCCAGTCCCGCGAGCTCTTCCCGCCGGAGCCCCGCCGCTCGTCGACGCGGTCCGACGACGACGCCCGCAGCGGCCGGGGAGACGTGGTCGCGCAGCCGCCGCAGGGTGTGCCCGAAGTCCGTGTCCGCCATGTCCCCAGTCTGCGCGCGCGGCGGCCCGCGAGTCCTGGCCCCGCCAGTCCTACGACAACCGGGCGACTCCCTGCCCGACGGCACGAGGGCGACGCTGGGGCCATGACAACGACACTCATCACCGGGGCCACCCGCGGCCTCGGCAAGGAAACCGCCCGCCAGCTCGTCGAGGCCGGTCACACGGTCTGGATCGGCGCCCGCGACGCCGAGCAGGGAGCGGCGGTCGCCGCCGAGATCGGCGCCCGCTCCGTGCAGCTCGACGTCCGCGACGACGCCTCGGTCGCCGCCGCCTTCGCGCACGTCGCGGCGAACGGCGGACTCGACGTCCTCGTGAACAACGCCGGCATCGCCGTGTGGGGGCAGGACGGCCCCCAGGCGCTCGCCGTGTTCGACACGAACGCCGTCGGCACGATCCGCGCGACCGAGGCCGCGTTGCCGCTCCTGCGCCGCTCCGCGAACCCGATCGTGGTGAACCTCTCGAGTGCGCTCGGCTCGTTCACCGCCACCCACGACCCGTCGAAGCCCGCGTTCACCGTGCCGGCCGTGGTCTACGGCGCATCGAAGGCAGCCGTCTCGATGCTGACGGTGCAGTACGCGAAGATCGCACCCGAGGTGCACTTCGTCGCGGTCGAGCCCGGCTACACGGCCACCGAGTTCGGGGGCAAGCCGAACCCGCACGGTCGCCCCGTCGAGGTGAGCGCCGCGACGATCGCGGCCGCCGCGAGCGCCGGCCCGGAGGGCCCGACCGGCGTGTTCCTGGAGGACGGCCAGCCGCTCGGGTGGTGACGCCGTGACGGACGGGAGGCCCGTGGCGGCGTCGCCACGGGCCTCCCGTCCGTCATCCGGTCGCGTCTACAGCAGCTGGCGCGCGTTGGTCGACGCGAGGTCCAGCAGCTCGTCGCCGCGACCCGACAGCACCGTGCGGATGGCGTAGAGCGTGAAGCCCTTTGCCTGCTCGAGCGTGACGGCCGGGGGCATGGAGAGCTCCTGCCGGTTCGCGCGGACCGACACGAGCGCGGGGCCGTCGTGCGCGAGCGCGGCGGCCATCGCGTCCTCGAAGTCGTCGGACACGTCGACCCGGAAGCCCTTGATGCCCATCGCCTCGGCGACGGCGGCGAAGTCCGGGTTCGTCAGCTCGGTGCCGTAGTTCACGAAGCCGGCGGCCTTCATCTCGAGCTCGACGAAGTTGAGCGACGAGTTGTCGAACACGACGATCTTCACCGGCAGTTCGTTCTGCACGATCGTGACGAGCTCGCCGAGCAGCATCGTGAGGCCGCCGTCACCCGCCATGGCGATGACCTGCCGGTCCGGGAACGCCGTCTGCGCGCCGATCGCCTGCGAGACCGCGTTCGCCATCGACCCGTGCCAGAACGACCCGATCAGTCGACGCTTGCCGTTCATGGTGAGGTACCGCGACGCCCACACGACCGGGGAGCCGACGTCGGGGATGAACACGGCGTCCTCCGCGGCGAGCCGGTCGAGCACCCGGGTGACGTACTGCGGGTGCAGCGGCTTGTGTCGGCCAGCGGGGACGGCGAGGTCGTCGAGCTTCTCGCGGGTCTTCCGGTAGTGCTGCAGGGAGTCCTGCAGGTGCTTCGACGGGTGCGACCCCGTGAGCAGCGGGATGAGCGCGAGCGCGGTGTCCTTCACTGTGCCGACCAGCCCGATGTCGACGGGGTGCCGGCGTCCGAGCTGTGACCCGCGGATGTCGACCTGCACGTGCTTCGCCTGCTCGGGGAAGAACTGCGGGTACGGGAAGTCGGTGCCGAGCATGAGCACGACGTCGGCGTCCTCCATGGCGCGGTAGCCGGACGAGAAGCCGAGCAGCCCGGTCATGCCGACGTCGTACGGGTTGTCGTACTCGATGTACTCCTTACCGCGCAGGGCGTGCACGATGGGGGCCTGCAGGCGCTCGGCAAGCGCGACGACCTCGTCGTGGGCGTCGACGACACCGGCGCCGGCCAGGATCGTGACCTTGTCCGCCCCGTTCAGCAGGTCGGCCGTCTTCTGCAACTCGGCGTCGCTCGGCACGATGCGCGGCGTGGTGCGCTCGATGCGGGAGACGCGGTCGCTCTTCGCCTCGGCGAGCAGCACGTCGCCGGGGATGACGAGCACAGCGACCCCGCGCTTCTCGACCGCCTCGCGCATCGCGATCTCGAGCAGGCGGGGCATCTGCACCGGGTCGGCGACGTACTCGACGTACACCGAGCACTCGCGGAACAACTCCTGCGGGTGGGTCTCCTGGAAGTAGCCGGTACCGATCTCCGCCGTCGGGATGTGCGCCGCGATCGCCAGCACCGGCACGCGGGAGCGGTTCGCGTCGTACAGGCCGTTGATCAGGTGCAGGTTGCCGGGGCCACAGCTGCCCGCGCAGACGGCCAGCTCCCCGGTCAGGCCGGCCTCGGCACTCGCGGCGAAGGCAGCAGCCTCCTCGTGCCGGACGTGCTCCCACCGGATCGTGCCGTCCCGGCGCAGGGCGTCCGTGAAGCCGTTGAGGGAGTCACCCGGCAGGCCGTAGACGCGCTCGACGTCGTTGGCGCGGAGGGTGGCGACGATGTTCTCAGCGACAGTTGGCATGCATCCTGTCTACTCCCGCGCGCCTGCGCTGAGTGCTTTCAGAGGCTCGTGGCGGACCCGACCGCAGGCGGCCCTGGGACGATGGTCGGATGACCGCCGACGCGCCGCTCCTCCGCTCCCGCCGCCCGGAACCCGCCGGGTACGGGATCCTCGAGCGCTCGCCGTACCCGCTGGTCTCGGTCGTGGCGGCCGTCGTCGCGGTCGTGGTCATCACCCTGGTCGGGTTCACCCTGGGCACCGTGGACCTCGGACTGTCGAAGGTCCTCAACGCGCTGCACACCGGCGTCGTCGGCGGCTTCAGCGACGCCGTCTACCACGTCATCAGTCCCGCGCCGGCGATCGGGATCACGGTCGTCGTCGTGGCGGTCGTCTGGTGGCGGACCCGCGACCTGCGGCCGGCCATGGCGTTCGGCGGCACGATCGCGATCACGTGGGTGCCGTCTGCCGTCGTCAAGGAGATCGTGCACCGTGCACGACCGGACGTGTCCGTGCTGCCGCACCCGTTCCCGGTGCAGCCCGACCCCGGGTACCCGAGCGGGCACACGGTCTACATCACGGCGTTCGTCATCGCCCTGATCTGGCTGCTCCGCGAGACCCGGTGGCACCGCCTGGCGCTGACCCTGGGGGTCGTCGCGATCGTGGTCGTGTTCTTCGCGGTGTCCGTCGCCGCGGTGCACTACCCGACGGACGCCGCCGCCTCGATCCTGTGGGCGCTCGCCGTGGCGCCGGGCGTCCGGGTGGTGTGGGTGGACTGGGTCATGCCGCGGGTGCCGTTCCTGCGGCCGCGGCGGTGACGCGGGGCGGGCGGGCCGGGCTGACGCGGAACGACACTGTCGATGTCGTGCGACGTCGACAATGTCGTGTGGCGTCAGCCGCCGGTGTCGTCCGGCGTCGTCCGGGTCAGCGGCGCGTGCTGGTCCGGCCCCGCGCAGCGAGCAGCGCCACGACGGCCACCACGGCTGCCGCGAGCATCACGATCGCCAGCGGCGCCGCGGTGTCCGACCCGCCGATGCTGACCAGCGGGGACACGAGCGCCGCGAGGCCGAACTGCAGCGCACCGAGCACGGCCGAGGCGCTGCCGGCAGCCGACGGCACGGCACCGAGGGCGAGCGCCGTGGCGTTGCCGAGCACCAGACCGAGCGAGCCGACCGCGGTGAACAGCGGCACGGCGAGCCAGACGACCGGTGCTCCGGAGGCGACGAGCAGCGCGAACGCGACGGTCGACGCGAGCACCAGCACGATGCCGAGCGACAGCACGCCCGTGACCGAACGGGTCGCGGTGAGCTTGGCGGACAGGATGCTGACGCCCATCAGCGCCAGGGCGTTCAGCCCGAAGGCCAGGCCGTAGCCGACCGTGCCGAAGCCGATCATGTCCTGGTACAGGAACGGCGACGCGGAGATGTAGGCCATCATCACGGCGAACGCGAAGCCGAACACCGCGGTGTAGCCGAGGAAGGTGCGGGAGCGCAGGGCACGCAGGGCAGATCCCGACCCACGGCGTTCCTCGCGCAGGGCGTCGCGGTGTTCCCGCAGGTGGGTCTCTCGGATCACGGCGAGGACCGCGATGAGCATGACGACCGACAGGCCGAGCACGATCGACAGCAGGCCACGCCAGCCGATCGGACCCGTGAGCAGACCGCCGAGCAGCGGTGCGACGACCGGGGCGACCCCGCCGACGATCATCATGAGCGAGAACGCGCGGGCGGCGGACCGGCCGGTCGCCAGGTCGGAGATGACCGCACGGCTGATCACCATGCCGGCCGCACCGCCGAGTCCCTGCAGCAGGCGGGCGGCGATGAGCACGCCGATGTTCGGCGCGAGCACCGCGGCGATGCTGGCGAGCACGCACAGCGCGGCGCCGGCGATGAGTGGGGGCACGCGGCCGAACCGGTCGGACAGCGGGCCGAACACGAGCTGGCCCGCGGTCACGCCTACCAGGAACGCGGTGAGGGTGAGCTGCACGGCGGTGGCGCTCGCCCCGAGCTCGGTGGTCATCTGCGGGAACGCCGGCAGGTACAGGTCGGTGGCGAAGGGGGCGACGGCGCTGAGCAGGCCGAGCACCAGGAGCAGAGCGGTCGTGATGCCCTGTCGGTCGGTCGTGGGTGTCGCGGTCGTCGCGCGGATGGTTCCGGTGTCCGTGGTCATTGTTATGAAAGCATAACTCATTGCCCGAGGTCGGTACAGTACGGTCATGCCCTCCGCCGTGTCCGACAGCGTCCTCGCCGAGTTCGCGGACGTCCTGCTCCGGATCGCACGCGACATCGACCCACACGGCTCCGAGACCCTCGACATCGTCCCACTCACCGGCACCGAGGCGCTCGTGATGCGCTGGATCAACCGCAACCCGGGCACCTCGCCGAGCGCCACCGCCGAGGCCACGGCCCTGCAGCGCAGCAACCTCAGCGTCGCGGTCCGGTCGCTCGTGGCGAAGGGCATGGTCGAGCGACGCCAGGACCCGGCCGACGCCAGGACCGTGCAGCTGCACTCGACCGCCCTGGCCCAGGAGAGCGTCGACCGGCTCTACCGGCACTGGTCCGGCAGGCTCCGCGCCGCGCTCGGTGGCGACGAGCGGGGTGCGGCCGAGGCGCTGGAGCTGCTGCAGCGGATCGACGACGGACTCCGCGGCAGCCCCGCCTAGGCGACGGCGTCGTCGTCGGCTGCGTCGTCCTCGATCGGCAGCAGCCGCCTGGCACCGTGCCCCTCGTCGCCCAGGGTGTCGCCCGGGTTGACGACCGAGCACGCGCCGAGCGAGACGCACCCGCAGCCGATGCACTGCGTCATCTCCTGCTGCAGGCGCTCGAGCTCGAGCTGACGGGCCCGCAGCCGTGCGCGCCACCGCTCGTGCAACCGGCTCCAGTCGCGCAGCGAGGGCATGCGGTCGGCAGGCAGGGCCTCGAACTGCTCGGCGACCTCGCTGAGCGGGATGCCGAGGCGTCTGGCCACCTGGATGATCGCGATCCGTCGCTCGACGTGCCTCGGGTACATGCGCGTGCCGCCGACGGTGCGCTCCGGGTGGATCAGGCCCTTGCGTTCGTAGAAGTGCAGCGCCGAGGCCGCGACACCGGTGCGTCGCACGACCTCCCCGATGGGCAGCAGGTCCGTCGGTCGCGGCGGCTGGATCTCGACCATGGTGGAGATCCTAGGACGCCGTCCTACCGCTGCTGCAACGACTCCCACAGCAGGAACCCGGTGAACAGCACGAACGGCGTGCACGCCAGCACGTTGAGCCAGCGGTGCTCCACGACGACCGCCACGAACTCCCGCAGGAACGCACTCGGCACGTAGTAGGCGGCCGTCCGCGCCCCGACGACCTGCGCCGGCAGGTCGAGTCGGCGGGCCAGGGTCGCGGCGCGGAGCACGTGGTAGTTGTTCGTGACGACCACGATCTGCCCGTCACGGCCGGCCGCGGTCTGCACGTCGCGCGACAGGCGCAGGTTCTCACGGGTGTTCCGCGACGCGGTCTCCGGTGCGACGTCGTCGGGGTCGGCACCGTTCGCCACCAGGTACTCCGCCATCGCGGTGCCCTCGGGACGGGGCTCGTCGTCGCCCTGGCCGCCCGAGGGGATCAGCAGGGGACGGCGCCCGGCGTCGCGTTCGGCGCGGTACACGGTGAGTGCGCGGTCGAGGCGGCTCCGCAGCAGGGGCGGGACCTCGCCGTGCACGAGCCCGGAGCCGAGCACCACGATCGCGTCCGGCACGACGCCGTGCCGGGTCCGGCCGTACACCACGGAGTAGACGGCGAAGGCGAGCAGGGACAGTGCGAAGTACCCGCAGACGAAGACCAGCAGGACGGCGAGTGCGATCCGGGTGCCGTCCCACAGCGTGAAGCCCGTGCCGCTGCCGGAGACGAACAGGGCGATGGCGACCGCGGGCAGCACGAACACGGCCACGCCCGCGGCGAGCGACAGCAGGTTGCCGAGACTGCGGCCCTCGGCACGCAGCATCTGGAACCCGTTGGCGATCAGGGCGACGCCGAGCACGACCACGGCCAGCGGCACGAGCAGCAGCACCACGGCCACGAGCACACCGAAGCCGGGCACCACCGCCGTCAGCAGCGCCGCGACCGTCGCGAGCCCGAACAGCAGGGCCGCCGTCAGGAACACCCCGTTGCGGAGCATCCGCGGATCGCGCCGCCGCCCCACCAGGTACAGCACCAGGAAGAGCAGGGCGAACAGGGGCGCGGCGCCGAGAGCGGTCACCGTCCGGCCGATCGGTGCGCAGTCACGCCACCACGGTACCGGCGGACCGGTCGGCCCGGCCGAGGGCGACCGTGCGTACCGGGGTCAGCCGACCGCGCGGCGGATCAGTTCGGCGACCCGTGCCTCGTCGGCCTCCGAGAACTCCGGGGTGATCGCCCACGACGTCGGCCAGAGCGTGCCGTCGTCGAGCGCAGCCGAGTCCTGGAACCCGAGCGTCGCGTACCGGGCCCCGAACTTCGCGGCATCCTGGAAGAAGAACACCGTCTTGCCGTCGCGGGCGTAGGCGGGCATGCCGTACCAGAGCTTGGGCGCCAGGTCGGGGGCGACCTCGAGCGCGATGCGGTGGATGCGCTCCGCCAGGCCGCGGTCCGCCTGGGGCATCTCGGCGATCTTCGCCTCGACCGCCGCGGCCGCCGCCGCCGCCTTCTCGGTCCTGGTGCCCCTCGTGCCGCGGGCGCGCTTGACCTCGGCGGCGTGCTCCTGCATCGCCGCGCGCTCCTCGTCGGTGAAGGTGGTCTCGGGCTTCGTCGTCCGTGCCATGGCCGGCTCCTTCCGTGTCTGCTGCTCCCATGATGGGACCGCGAAGCGGACGATGCCAGGCCGCAGGAAGTCCGGGGTGCCAGGCTCGGTGCATGACCTACATCGCCAGCGACGACCGCTACGACTCGATGACGTACCGACGGACCGGCCGCTCCGGCCTCGACCTGCCGTTGCTCTCCCTGGGGTACTGGCACAACTTCGGGGACGACGTGCCCTTCGAGAACCAGCGTGCGATCAGCCGCCGGGCCTTCGACCTCGGCATCACCCACCACGACCTCGCGAACAACTACGGCCCGCCCTACGGCGCTGCGGAGGTCAACTTCGGCCGCCTCATGCGCGAGGACTTCCGGCCGTACCGCGACGAGATGGTCATCTCGACCAAGGCCGGCTGGGACATGTGGCCGGGGCCGTACGGGCAGGGCGGTGGCTCGCGCAAGTACGTGCTCGCCTCGCTCGACCAGTCGCTGCAGCGCACGGGCCTGGACTACGTCGACGTGTTCTACTCGCACCGCCTCGACGCCTCGACCCCGCTCGAGGAGACCATGGGCGCCCTGCACACCGCCGTCCAGCAGGGCAAGGCGCTGTACGTCGGGATCTCGTCCTACGACGCCGAGCGCACCCGGCAGGCGGCGGAGATCCTCCGCGACCTCGGCACCCCGCTGCTCATCCACCAGCCCTCGTACTCGATGCTCAACCGGTGGATCGAGACCGAGGGTCTGCTCGACGCCGCCGGCGAGCTCGGCTTCGGCGTGATCGGCTTCACCGCGCTGGCGCAGGGGCTGCTGACCGGCAAGTACCTGGACGGTGTCCCCGAGGACTCCCGTGCGGCAGCGGGCAAGTCCCTCGACGCGTCGAGCATCACGCCCGAGGTCGTCGAGCACCTCCGTGCCCTGAACGAGGTCGCGGCCGCCCGCGGGCAGTCCCTCGCGCAGCTCGCCCTGGCGTGGGCGCTCCGTGACGAGCGGGTCACCTCGCTCGTGATCGGTGCCTCGCGGGTGTCGCAGCTCGAGGACAACGTCGCCGCGCTGGCGAACACGTCGTTCACCGACGAGGAGCTCCGCGCGATCGACGAGCACTCGGTCGGCATCGCCGACGTCGACCTGTGGGCGGGAGCCCGCGCGGGCGAGGTCTCCTGACCCGACCCCCGCGCCGCAGCAGGCGGCCCCCCCCCCCCCCCCCCGCCGACCGGTCACGACACGTCGCGGCTCGCTCGCCGATCGGTCAGGAACCGTCGGTCGGCGACGCCGCAGGCGACGACGTGTGACCGCTCGCTGCCGGCGGGCGGTGTGTCGCGACCGGTGCAACGGCCCCGGCCGGCGGGATGTCGCGACCGCTGCGGGCACTGGGCGCGCGACGCGGCGGACGGGAGGCACGGGACACGCCGTCCCGAGCCTCCCGTCCGTCGTCCGGTCGCCCCGCGTCGCGTGGCCGCCCCTCGACGGCCGGCCACGACACGTCGCGGCTCGCCCGCCGACCGGTCACGGACCGTCGGCGAGCGGCGCCGCAGGCGACGACCTGTGACCACTCGCCGACGGCGGGCGGGGCGTCGCGACCGGCGGGACGACCCGCGGACCCGGGCGGTACGATGGACGCCGTTCAGAACACGCAGTGTGTATCTACCGGCCGCCGGCACCCCGGCGGACAGCGGCGGCACCCGATGGGTCCGCCCCCACCGAACCGGGCCGGGCCGAGAAGGCACACCCCCATGCTCCACGACCGTCCCACCCGCGACGCCTCGCTCCTGTCCCTCGCCGGACGCTGGTACTTCCCCGTCGCGTTCATCGCCCGGCTGCCGTTCGCCATGATGGTCGTCGGCGTCCTGACCCTCGTCGTCGCGGCCCGTGACTCCGTCGCCCTCGGCGGCGTCAACTCCGCCGCCGTCGGCATCGGCTCCGCGATCTTCGGCCCGATGGTCGGCGCCGCGGCGGACCGCTTCGGCCAGCGGGCGGTGCTCGTCCCCGTCGGACTGGTGAACGCGGCGCTGCTCGGGTTCTTCCCGTTCGTCGTCAGCGGCCCCGCGCCCGACCTCGCGGTCCTCGCGGTCGCCTTCTGCATCGGCGCGTCGGCCCCCCAGGTCGCCCCGATGTCCCGCACGCGGCTCGTCGCGATCATCCAGCAGCGCATGGCCCCGGCGCGGCGGGAGAAGACCCTCAGCGGCACCATGGCCTACGAGTCCGCCGCCGACGAGACCGTGTTCATCATCGGCCCGTTCCTGGTCGGCATCCTGGCCAGCGCGATCGCCCCGTGGGTGGCCGTCGCCGGCGCCTCGGTCCTGACGTTCGTGTTCGTCACGGCGTTCGCGCTGCACCCGACCGGCAAGCTCGTGGTCGGCCAGCACGCGGAGCTGACGCAGGCACCCGCCCGGCAGCTCCTGCGCCCGCGGCTCGTCGTCGTGGTGATCGGCATCCTCGGCATCGGCCTGTTCTTCGGCTCGACGCTCACCTCGCTGACCGCGTTCATGGAGACCCACGGCGAGGCGTCGCAGGCCGGCCTGCTCTACGGCCTGATGGGCATCGGCTCGGCCGGGCTCGCGCTCGGCTCGGCGGCGTTCCCGCGTTCCTTCGGCCTCGGCTGGCGCTGGCTGGTCTTCGGGGTCGTGCTGCTCGGCGGCGCGATCGCGTTCGCCCGTGCCGACTCCGTCGTCGCCGCGGGCATCGTCCTCGCGATCATGGGCATCGGGATCGGCCCCACCCTGGTCGCCCAGTACAGCCTCGGCTCGGACCGCTCACCCGTCGGCCGGTCCGCCACCACCATGACGATCCTCGGGTCCGCCGTCATCGTCGGCCAGTCGATCGCCTCCGCCGTCACGGGGGACGTCGCCGAGCACCACGGCACGGCAGCAGCGATGCTGCTGCCGGCGGTCTCCGCCGCCGTCGTCGTGGTCGCCGCGGTGTGCAACCTGCTGCTGCCCCGCCGGGTCGCGACCGCCTGACCGCGAACGTGACGACCTGACGGACGGGAGGCCCGTGGCGGCGTCGCCACGGGCCTCCCGTCCGCACCGGGTCGGGTCAGGACTCGGTGTCGTCGACCAGCAGGTCCTCGTGCCGGTAGTCACCGGCGCGCAGGCCGGCGCGGGCGATCATGTGCGTCGACACCGGCACCAGGAACAGCTGGAACACGAGGATCGGCAGGACGACCCACAGCGCCGTCCACGTCCAGACGGCCACGACGACGGCCGCCAGCGCCAGGGCGAGCCCGAGCACCTGCGGCTTCGCCATCGCGTGCAGGCGCACGAGCGGGTCGGGGAACCGGACGATGCCGACCCCGGCACCGAGGGACAGCAGCGAGCCGACGAGCAGCAGGCCGATCGCGATCCACGCGCGGACCCCCGCGCCCTCGACGAAGGTCTCGATGATCTCGATCACGACTGCTCCTCCTCGTCGACCCGGTGTTCCGGGGTCGTTGCGGTCAGCCCCTCGTCGGACGGGTCCGACGACGGGGTGACGGCCCGCGCCACGGCGATGGTGGCGAACACGCTCGTCGCGGCGATGACCACGAGCACGGGGATGCCCGTCAGGTCGCGACGGAGCACCATGGCCGCGGCGATCACCACGAGCACGGTGGTCAGCACCATGTCGGAGCCGATCATCCGGTCCAGGATGGTCGGCCCGCGCACGATGCGGAACACCGCGAGGGCCAACGACGCCCCCAGGAGCGCCAGGACCAGCACGACGGCGATCCCCATGACGACGACCGCGGGGCTCACCGGGTCACCTCCGGCAGCGGTTCGGACAGCTCGGAGACGTCCTGCTCCGATCCGAGAGCCCGGATCACCATGGCCTCGATCGTCAGCGCCTCGCGCACGGCGGCGTCCACCTGCTCGGACCGCTCGGTGTCGAGCACGTGCAGCAGCAGGCGGCGTCGACGCAGGTCCACGTCGCCCACGTACGAGCCGGGCACCAGCGAGATCGCCAGGGTCGCCAGGGTGAAGGTCATCTCGGACGTGGTGTGCAGCTGCACGACCTTGATCGAGCTGCGCTGCACCCCCCTGGGACGGAGGGCGACCCACGCGACCCGGAACGACGCCACCACGACGAGCCCGGACCACACGACCAGGAACCGCAGGGCGTGGAGCACCGAGAACCGTGTCGACAGCGGCACCGGCGGGAGCGGCAGCGCCTGGGTGACGAGCAGCGCGACGACCACGCCGCACAGCAGCGTGAGCGGGCTCCACGACCCCCAGAGCAGCGCCCACAGGACGGTGAGCCCGGCGGCGAGCGGCACGTCGTAGCGCCACGCCACGACGATGCGTCGGGCGTTCGAGATGCGGCGGACGTCGGTCATCGCTCACCTCCGAGCACGGCTTGCACGTAGCGGTCGGGGGACTCCAGGGACTCCGCCGCGCGGGTCGCGTAGCCGTAGAGCGGTCCGGCGACGACGGTCAGGGCGACGGATCCGAGCACGGCGACCGTCGTCACGCCGACGAGCATGCGCGGCAGGCGCGCCCGCTCGGGCGCCTCGCCGACCGTCTCGGTCGCGCCCGTCGCCGGACTGGAGGCGCTGCTCGCGTGCGGTGCGTCGGTGACGGTGGTCGAGCCTCCCGGGTGGTACGCCTCGCCCGTCTCCTCGGAGACGGTCAGCGGTGCCGGTTCCGGCGACCGCAGGTGCGCGTGCGGCTCGGCGGTGGTGGCGTGCGGGGCGGCGGCCTCGGCCGCCGGCTTCGGCCGCCAGAAGGCGGCGTCCCACACCCGCATCAGCGCGTACAGCGTGAGCAGTGAGGTGACCACCCCGGCACCGATCGTGACGTAGGCCATCGGGGAGCCGTCCTCGGCGGCGGCGCGGAACAGGCCGAGCTTGCCGATGAAGCCGGAGAACGGCGGGATGCCACCGAGGTTGAACGCGGGGACCAGGTACAGCGCCGCCAGCAGCGGTGCGGCCTTCAGCAACCCGCCGAGCGACCGGGTCGACGTCGTCCCGCCCACGCGCTCCATCAGGCCGGACACCAGGAACAGCGTCGTCTGCACGACGATGTGGTGCACCGTGTAGAACACCGCGGCCGCCGTGCCCGCGACGGTGCCGAGGCCCACACCCATCACCATGAAGCCGATGTGGCTGATGAGCGTGAAGGACAGCAGCCGTTTCACGTCGGTCTGCGACACCGCGCCGAGCACCCCGACCACCATCGTCAGTGCCGCGACGACGAGCAGGACCTCGTTGAGCTGCGGGCGGGGGAAGATCACCGTCTCGAGGCGGATGATCGCGTAGATGCCGACCTTCGTGAGCAGGCCCGCGAAGACCGCGGTGACCGGTGCGGGGGCCGTCGGGTACGAGTCCGGCAGCCAGAACGCCAGCGGGAACACGGCCGCCTTGATGCCGAACCCGATGAGCAGCATCGTGTGCAGGAGCAGCTGGACGTGCTCCGGCAGGTCGGCGACGCGCTCGCTGATCTGGGCGATGTTCACCGTGCCGGTCGCGCCGTACACCAGGCCGATCGCGGCGAGGAAGATCGCCGACGCGATCAGGCTCGTCACGATGTACGTCGTGCCGGCGCGCACGCGTTGCTCGCTGCCGCCCAGGGTGATGAGCACGTAGCTCGCCACGAGCAGCATCTCGAACGCGACGTACAGGTTGAACAGGTCGCCGGCGATGAACGAGTCGAGCACGCCCGCGGCGAGCACCAGGTAGGTCGGGTAGAAGATCGTGACCGGGGCGTCCTCGTCGTCGGCAGCCAGGTTCTGCCCGACCGAGAACAGCAGGACGAGCAGCAGCACGCTCGCGCTCACGGTCAGCAGCAGGGCGCTCAGCCGGTCGACCACGAGCGAGATGCCGTACGGGGCGTCCCAGCCGCCGACCTGCACCACGATCGTGCCGTGCCGGTCGACGAGCACCATGAGCGTCGCGGCGACGGCCAGGGCGACGACGAGCACCGCGATGGTGATCGCCCGCTGGAGCTTCTGGTGGCGGAGGAGTCCGAGCGCGACCGCGGCGCCGAGCAGCGGGACGAGGACGAGGAGCGGGGCGAGCCAGGTCATCGGGTCGCCTCCTGTTCTGCGTCGGTGGTGGTCTCCGGGTCCTCGTCGGCCGGCTCGTCGCGGTCACGGCCGATGGCGGCGTCGGCCTCGTCGACCTCGACCTCGTCGGCGCGGGACAGCTGCCACGACCGGTGGATGAGGGCGAGCAGGAACGCGCTGACGGCGAAGGTGATGACGATCGCGGTCAGGGCGAACGCCTGGGGGAGCGGGTCGGTGATGCCGTCCGCGCCCTTGCCGATGGGCGGGTCGCCCGCGGCACCGGACATCACCAGCAGGAGCAGGTTGAGCGAGTTGCCGAGCAGCAGGAAGCCGAGCAGCATCCGGGTCAGGGAGCGTTCGAGCAGCAGGTAGACGCCGCACGAGAACAGGACGGCCATCGCGATCACGAGGACGAGGGTGACGGTCACGTGGCGCTCCCTTCCGGGGTGGGGGCATCGAGGGTGTCGGGGACGGACCCCTCCGTGGTGTCACGGGACGGCGAGGCGTCCTCCAGGCGCTGCCGGTCGACCTCTGCGCCGAGGCTGCGCAGGACGTCGAGCACCAGGCCGACGACGACCAGGTACACGCCGATGTCGAAGAACGTCGCGGTGACGAACTCGACGTGCCCGAGGACCGGGACGGTGGCCTCGAAGAACTCGGAGTACAGGGCCTCGCGGCCGAAGAACAGCGGCACGATCGCCGTGATGGCGGCGGTGGCGACGCCGAGGCCGAGCAGGCGGCCGGCACGGACCGGGGCGGCGGCGCCGAGTTCCGCCGGACCACCGGCCAGGTACCGCGCCGCGAGGGCGATGCCGGCGACCAGGCCGCCGGCGAACCCGCCACCGGCCGCGTTGTGTCCGGCGAACAGCAGGTACAGCGACAGCACGATCAGGCCGTGGAACAGCAGCCGGACGACCACGTCGAGCAGGGCCGAGCGGCCGGTGGGGATCGCGGCGCTCGTCGGCAGCCAGGCGCGGGGTTCGCCGTCGGTGCGCTCGCCGTTCGCGGTCAGGGTCTCCGGCAGGTCACGCAGTCGGGGCAGGGTGTCCTCGCGCGAGTTCACGAAGATCAGGCTCGCGACGCCGGTGGCCGCGGCGACCACGACCGTCAGTTCGCCGAGCGTGTCCCAGCCGCGCAGGTCGACGAGCGCGACGTTCACGACGTTCAGGCCGTGCCCGAACGAGCTGGTGAGTGCCGGCAGGTCGGGCCAGAGCGGTCGCGCCGTGCGGGCGGACGCGGCCACGACGACGACGATCGCCAGCGTGAGTCCGGCCAGTCCGGCGAACAGCGCCCGCACCACCCGGAACCGCGACGGGTTCGTCGTGGCGATGCGCGGGGGCAGCCGACGCAGCACCAGGACGAACGCGATGAGGGTGACCGTCTCGACGACGAGCTGGGTCAGCGCGAGGTCGACCGCGCCGTGCAGGACGAACAGGACGGACAGCCCGTACCCGGTGACGCCGACCAGGACCGCCGCGGCGAACCGGGTCTTCGCGGTCAGGACGGCGATCGCGGCGATCGACATCACGATCATCACCGGGACCTGGCCCCACGAGTCGGCGAACCGGACGTGGAACTCCCACGGTCCACCGAGCACCAGGTTCGCGATCGCCCCGGCGACGAAGACCGACAGGATGACCGTCAGGTAGTAGGGGAGCGAGCCGCGCTGCAGGCTGGCGGTGAGCCAGGTGGCGGCCCGGTCGAGCCCCCGCATGCCGCGTCGGTAGGTGCCGGCGGCGCTGGGTGACCCGGCGAGCCGGTGCTGCAGCGCCTCGACCGGACGGCGCAGGGCGAACAGCGTGACACCGCCCACCAGGGTGAGGGCGGAGAGCGCGAGCGCGGGCTCCAGGCCGTGCCAGAGCGCGAGGTGCGGGACCTCCTGGCCGGCGAGGGCGGCCGTCGCCGCCGCGGGCTCGATGCCGTGCGCGACCACGGGGGTCAGGAGTCCCAGCGCGAGCCCGGTCAGCGCGAGCACGGACGGCACGACACCCAGGCCGTGCAGGGCGTGCGGCTCGGTCGTCGCGACCCCGGGCTTCCGGGCGAAGGCGCCCCAGAAGAAGCGCAGCGAGTACGCCACGGTGAGCACGGAACCGATCGTCACGCCGATCAGCGCGAACCAGGCCCAGCCGGCGTTCGGACCGTGCAGCGACTCGGTGAAGCCGGTGAGCACGGCCTCCTTGGCGACGAACCCGACGGTCGGCGGGATGCCGGCCATCGACAGCAGGGCCAGCGCGGCGACGACCGCGAGCCACGGACGGGACCGGCCGAGTCCGCTGAGCCGGGCGAGGTCGCGGGTGCCGGTCACGTGGTCGATCGCGCCGACGACCAGGAAGAGCGTGGACTTGAAGGCCGCGTGCGCCACGAGCAGCGCGACGCCGCCGAGCGCGACGGCCGGGGCACCCCACCCGGCCGCGAGCACGAGGAACCCGAGCTGCGCCACCGTGCCGTACGCGAGCAGGAGCTTCAGGTCGGTCTGCCGCAGGGCGCGGTAGCCACCGACGAGCATGCCGAGCACACCGAGCACGGTGATGGTCTCGCGCCACCCCTCGAGCAACGCGAAGGCGGGTGCGAGCCGGGCCACCAGGTAGATGCCGGCCTTCACCATCGCGGCGGCGTGCAGGTAGGCGCTGACCGGCGTGGGGGCCGCCATCGCCGCGGGCAGCCAGAAGTGGAACGGCACGATGGCGGACTTCGTGAGCGCGCCGAGCAGGACCAGCACGACCGACACCGAGACCACGGTGCCGCTCGGCGGGTCGGCGACGATCCCGGACAACGAGGTCGTGCCCGCCGCGACGGAGAGCATGACGAGGCCGGCCAGCATCGCCAGGCCGCCCGCGGTGGTGACGACGAGCGCCTGCATCGCGGCGGCCCGGCTCGCCCGCTTGTCGGCGTCGTGCCCGATGAGCAGGTACGAGAAGACCGTCGTGGCCTCCCACAGCACGAACAGCACGATCACGTCGTCGGCGATCACGAGCCCGTACATCGACCCGGCGAACGCCGTCAGGACACCCGCGAACCGTCCCGTCCCCGGTTCGTCGCGACCGAAGTACGACGCGCAGTAGACGAGCACGAGCGCACCGACCACCGACACCACGAGGGCGAGCACCCACGACAGGGCGTCCATCCGCAGCGTGACGTCGAGGTCGAGCTGCGGGACCCACTGGTGCCGTTCGACCACGCTGCCGTGCAGGGCTCGGTCGGTCTGCGCGATCGTCAGCACGGCCGCCGCGGCGGGAGCGAGGGCGGCGACGTAGTACACACGGCGTCCGAGGACGGGCGTCAGGGCGGGGACGATCAGGGCGACGATCGCGAACGCGACGAGGACGAGGACCATCGGGCACCTCCTCGGGGTCGGGCTGCAGTCCGGCTCACTGGGCACTCACAGACTACGGATCGAGCCATGTGGAGAACCTGTGCGGGCGGACAGCCGACCGCTCAGGTCCGGCCGTGCGCGCGGGCGGGGATCTGGGTCGCGAGCTTGCCGCCGGAGACGTCGAGCAGGGTGCCGGTGATGTAGGCCGCGGCGTCGCTCGCGACGAAGACGAGCAGGTCGGCGACGTCGTCGGCCGTCTCCCACCGGCGCAGCGACAGCGTGTCGAGCAACCGGTCCTGCGCCTCGGCCGGCATGGTGGCGAAGCCGTTCATCGCGGTCGGCACCATGCCGGGCGCGTAGGCGTTCACGGTGATGCCCCACGGCCCGAGCTCGGACGCGAGCACCCGGGTGAACGAGACGACGGCGGCCTTCGACGCCGCGTAGGCCGCGCTCCCGACGCTGGGCACGATCGCCGCGAACGAGGCCGCGTTGATGATCCGACCGCGTCCGGCCGCCTGCATCACGGGTGCGACGGCCTGGCTCATCAGGAAGGTGCCGCCCAGGTTGACGTCCATGCAGCGGCGCCAGGCGTCCCACTCCAGCTCGGCGACGGTGCCCTCGACGTTGATCCCGGCGTTGTTCACGAGCACGTCGATCCTGCCGTGTCGCTCGACGACGTCGTCCACGGCGTCGCGCACCGACCGCGGATCGGCGACGTTGCACACGACGTGGTCGAGCGGGAACCCCGCCTCGAAGGCCAGGTCGAGCGCGACGACGCGGCAGCCCTCGGCGGCGAACCGTTCGGCGAGCGTGCGACCGATGCCGCGCGCCGCTCCGGTGACGACCACCACGCGGTCGGTCAGGTCCAGGTGCATCGTCGCTCCCGTCGTCGGTGGTGGGACGCCGCCCTGGCGTCCCACAGGACGGCCGGCGGGCGCCGGTGCCTGCAATGGTCATACTATTCGAGCATGACGGCGAAGGTGCTCTGGATCACGGGTGGCGGCAGCGGCATGGGGGCGGCGACCGCGGTCGCCGCGGCCCGCGACGGATGGGCGGTGGTGCTGAGCGGTCGGCGCGCGGACCGGCTCGAGCAGGTCGCCGCCGCGGTCCGGGCGGAAGGCGGGACGGTGACGGTGGAGCCGCTCGACGTCACCGACGCCGCCGCGGTCGCCGACACCCGAGACCGTGTGCTCGACCAGTACGGACGGATCGACGGCCTCGTCCTGGCCGCCGGCCTGAACACCCCGGCGCGACGGTGGGCCGACCAGTCGCTCGCCGACGTCCGTGCGGTGCTCGACACGAACACCACCGCCGTCGTGACGGTCGTCGACGCCGCCCTCCCGGCTCTCCGCGCCTCCGGTGGAGTGGTCGTCGTGGTGTCGTCCTACGCCGGCTGGTCCTTCCAACCGGGTGCGGGCGTCGCGTACTCGGCGAGCAAGACGGCGCTCGGGTCGATCGTCCGGACGCTCAACCAGCAGGAGGCCGAGCACGGCGTCCGCGCCACGCACCTGTGCCCGGGCGACGTCGCCACCGACTTCCTCGACCAGCGCCCGGAGGTCCCCGACGCGGCCGCGCGGCGCCGCATGCTCCAGCCGGAGGACGTCGCCGGGACGGTCGCATTCGTGCTCGGCGCCCCGGCGCACGTGCGGGTCGACGAGCTCGTGCTCTCGCCGGTCGCCCAGCGGTGACGAGCGCCTTCGACCGCGTCCTCGACCAGATCGGCGCCGCGGTCGTCTCCGGCGCGTTCGCGGCGGGCAGCCGCCGGAGCACCGACGACCTGGTGATCCGGACGGGGGCCAGTCGCAGCATCGTCCGCGAGGCCGTCCGCGTCCTCGTCGCCCTCGGCCTGCTCAGTGCGCGGCCCCGTGTCGGCGTCACCGTCCTCGGGGTGCGCGACTGGGACGTCCTGGACCCGCGCGTGGTGCGGTGGCGCCTGCAGGGGCCCGACGGTGAGCAGGTGGCCGCCGAGCTCCGTGCGCTGCGCGCCGCCGTCGAACCCGCCGCAGCGGCCGCAGCGGCCCTGCGGGCACGGCTCGACGAGTGCGCCGACCGACGGGAGGCACTGCGCACCACCGCGGACGAGCTCGCCGCCGCCGCGGCGCGCGACCACCGCCCCGACTTCGTGGCAGCGGACGTGCGGCTCCACCAGCTCGTGCTCGACCTGTCCGGCAACGCGCTGTACCGACGGCTGCACCGGGTCGTGGGTCAGGTCCTGCTGGAGCGCGGGAGCATCCGCCCCGACCGGCACGACGTCGGGCTCCACCGCGCGCTCGCACAGGCCGTCGTCGACGGTCGCGCGGACGACGCAGCCGAGGCGATGCGGGCGATCGTCGACCGGACGTGACCGGTGCGCCGCCGACCTGGGATGATGGGGGCGGCGCGTCGCCCGGACGCCCGTGGAGGGTGAGTCGTGGACGCAGCACAGGACCTCGTGGTCCAGCTCGTCGGCACCCCGTGGGCGTTCCTCGTCGTCGGTCTCGTGCTCGCCGTCGGCAGCGTCGCGGTGTTCCTGCCCAGCCAGGCGCTGGTCGTCGCGATCGGCACGCTGCTGGTGGGCGGTGACGGCGGGCTCCTGCCGGTGCTCCTCCTCGTGGTCGCGGCGACGGTCGGCATGGTCCTCGGCGACCTCGGGCTCTACCACCTCGCACGCTCGGTCGACCTCGGCTCCCGGTCGTGGTTCTCGCGTCCGAAGGTCCGCAAGGCCCGGGACGCCATCGACGGTCGCTACCGCGCCGCCCCCGGACGCATCGCGGTGCTCGGCCGCTTCATCCCGATGGGCCGTCTGACCACGAACCTGGTCGGCGCGGACAGCGGACTCGACCTCCGGCGGTTCCTGGTCAGCTGTGCGCTCGCCGACGTCGTCTGGGCCGCGTACTGCGTCGGCATCGCCGCGGCGACCGGGCACTGGAGCCGCGAGCAGCCCTTCCTCGTGACGGCGCTCGCGGTGGTCGCGTCGATCCTGCTCGGCTTCGTGATCTCGGCGATCGAGAAGGCCGTGCGACGACGCGGCGAGGCGACGGCCGCCGCCTGACGTCGTAGCGTGGGCACCCCGTTCGAAGGAGAACCCGTGCAGCTGGACGACCTGGTGCCCGACCCCGACGCGCTCGAGCGCATCGCCACCGGCAGCACCTGGGCCGAGGGGCCCTGCTGGATCCCGTCGACCCGGACGCTCCGCTGGTCCGACATCCCGGGCGACCGGATCCTGCAGTGGCACGCCGGGTCCGGGGAGACCTCGGTGTACGCCGACTCTGTCGAGTTCACGAACGGCCGCACGCTCGACCGGGACGGCAGCGTCGTCCAGTGCTCGCACGGGATGCGCCGCGTCGAGCGGGACCGCGACGGGGTCGTCACGCCCATCGTCGACACGTCGAACGGCGTGCGGTTCAACTCGCCGAACGACGTCGTGGTCGCGCGGGACGGTGGTGTCTGGTTCACCGACCCCGCCTACGGCATCACGCAGCCGCGCGAGGGGCACCCGGGTGTCCGGGAGTACGGCGACCACTGGGTGTTCCGGTGCGGACCCGAGGGCGAGGACCTGCGTCCGGTGGCCACCGACCTGGACGAGCCGAACGGGTTGGCGTTCGACCCGGACGAACGGGTGCTGTACGTCGCGAGCTCCTCGGGCGACGAACCCGTCATCCGTGCCTACGACCGGCGGGGCGACCTGCTCAAGAACGGCCGGGTGTTCGCTCGTCTCGAGTCCGGCGAGGGGGCGCCGGACGGCATCCGGGTCGACGTGCACGGCAACGTGTGGTCGTCCTCGCACCGTGGTGTCGTCGTGTTCGCGCCCACGGGCGGACGGATCGGCACGGTCGCCGTCCCCGAGGTCGTGTCGAACCTGTGCTTCGGCGGTGACGACGGCACGACGCTCTTCCTCACCGCGACGACCTCGGTGTACCGCATCGCCACGACGACCCGGGACGCTGCCGTATCCTGACCCGGCCATGCAGTGCGACTACTTCGACCGCGGGGTGTGCCGGTCGTGCACGCTCATGGGTCAGCCCTACGCCGACCAGGTGCTCGACAAGGAGCTCCGGACGCGCGAGCTCCTGCACGACGCCGTCGAGGCAGCCGGTGGACCCGGGGCCGTGGCCTGGGAGCCGGCCGTCACGAGCCCCGAGTCCGGCTACCGCAACAAGGCGAAGATGGTCGTCGGCGGGTCCGTCCAGCACCCCACCGTCGGCATCCTCGACCACCGGCAGCGCGGGGTCGACCTGCGGCACTGCGGCATCTGCACGCCGGGGATCCGGCGGGCGCTCCCCGTCCTGGCCGACTTCGTGTCGTCCGCCGGGCTCATCCCGTACGACGTCGCCGCACGTCGTGGTGAGCTGAAGTTCGTCCTGGTCACCGAGTCGCCCGACGGCGAGCTGATGATCCGGTTCGTGCTGCGGTCCGAGGGGCAGCTGCCGCGGCTCCGACAGCACCTCGACGCCCTGCGCACCGTGCTGCCCGACGCGGTGGTGGTCACGGCGAACCTGCTGCCCGAGCACAAGGCCGTCACCGAGGGCGACCGCGAGATCGTGCTCACCGAGCAGGAGACGCTGCCGATGCGGCTCGGCGGCATCACCATGCACCTGCGGCCGCAGAGCTTCTTCCAGACGAACACCGGCGTCGCCGCCGAGCTGTACGGGCAGGCGACGGCGTGGATCGACGAGCTGGACCCGGCGTCGATGTGGGACCTGTACTGCGGCGTCGGCGGCTTCGCGCTGCACGCGGCACGGCCCGGCCGAGCCGTGACGGGGATCGAGACGAGTGCCGAGGCGATCCGGTCGGCCAAGCAGTCCGCTCGTGAGGCCGGCCTCGAGGGGCTCCGGTTCGCCGCCGACGACGCCACCGAGCACGCGATCCGGGCACGACCGGACGCGGTGCCGGAGCTCGTGCTGGTCAATCCGCCGCGACGGGGGATCGGAGCGACCCTGTCGACCTGGCTCGAGGAGTCCGACGTGCAGCACGTCGTGTACTCGAGCTGCAACCCGATCACCCTGGCGAAGGACCTGGCGCGGATGCCGAGCTTCCGCCTGCGTCGCGCGCGGGTACTCGACATGTTCCCGCAGACCGGTCACCTGGAGGCCGTGACGCTGCTCTCCAGGGTCTGATCTGGGCGGATGCATCAGCATTGCCAGGGAATTGCCAAGGTCCTGTACCCGGGTACGGCGGATGACCATGGGCATGGGGATCGGGACGTTCAGGTCGCAGGAGGGGTACATAGCACGAACGGGTAGAACCGACGGTCTCGGTTTGATAACGGTGACGAGACACCTATGGTTGCCGACCGAGGTGCCGCCGGCCCGATGACCACTGCCCCCGGTGGCGCACCCCACAACTGACCGCGATCGGTCGGGGTGGGCAGTGGATCCCGCAGCAGATGCGGCTCGTGACCCCGGTGGAGCAATCACATGAAGAAGCTTTCCCGTACCCGCACCATCGTCGGCGGCCTCGCGTTCGCCGGCATCGCCGCGACCGGTGTCGGCCTCGCGGCGTCCCCCGCGAACGCCGCGTCCGGTTCGACCTGGGACCAGCTCGCGCAGTGCGAGTCCGGCGGCAACTGGGCCATCAACACCGGCAACGGCTACTACGGCGGCCTGCAGTTCAACCTCGGCACCTGGCAGGCGAACGGTGGCACGGGCAACCCCGCCGCTGCCAGCCGCGAGGCACAGATCGCCGTCGCCGAGCGCGTCCTCGCCTCGCAGGGCTGGGGTGCCTGGCCCGCCTGCTCCGCCCAGCTCGGGCTGAGCGGCACGAGTGGTGCGGCCCCGGCCGCCGCTGCTCCCGCGCCGGCACCGGCACCGGCACCCGCGCCCGCCGAGCAGGCCGCACCGCAGCCCGCCGCCCCGGCTGCTCCCGCCCCCGCCGAGCAGGCGGCGCCGCAGCCGGCCGCGCCGAGCACCACCGAGTCGGCCCCGGCCGCGCCGAGCAAGCCCGCTCCGGTCAAGACGAGCGGCAAGACGTACACGATCGCCTCGGGTGACACGCTCGACACGATCGCGACGAAGCTGCAGATCGAGGGCGGCTGGAAGCAGCTGTGGGCCGCGAACACGTCGACCATCGACGACGCGAACCTGATCTACGCCGGCCAGGAGCTCCAGCTCCCCGCCTGATCGCTCCGGAGATCGACCACGACGACGCCCCACGACCTCGAGTCGTGGGGCGTCGTCGTGCGTCCGGGCCGGGCGGGCCTACTGCGGGTGGTCGGTGAGCCAGGCGGCGACGTCGTCGGAGCGGAGCGCCTGGGACAGCGACGTGACCTCCAGGTCGTTCAGCGTGACGATCGACTGTCCGTCCGGCAAGGTGCCCGAACCCGCGGTGGGCACGGTGAAGGTGACGAGGTCGTCGGCCCGCACGTTCCGCAGCGACCAGCCGAGCTCGACGAGTCGTGCGAACGACAGACCGGCATCGACCGACAGGTACTCGCTCGTCGCCGCGACGAAGTCCTGGATGCGCTCGGGGTCCGTGGTCGTGCCGCGGGACAGCAGCCCGTCCACGACGCCGTGCATGAACGCCTGCTGGTTGCGCACGCGGGTGTGGTCGGCGTCGGCGAAGGCGTACCGCTCCCGCACGAACACGAGCGCCGCGTCGCCGTCCAGCCGGTTGGCGCCGGCCGTGAACTCGTGGCCCCGGGCGGAGAACGCCTGTGACGAGTCGACGGTGACGCCGCCGAGGGCGTTCGTCATGTCGCGGAACCCCGCGAAGTCGATCTCGGCGACGTGGTCGACGCGCACGTCCAGCAGGTGTTCGACCGTCTGCACGGTCAGGGGGACGCCGCCCCACGAGTACGCGGCGTTGATCTTGGCGCGGCCGTGCCCGGGGACGTCGACCCACGAGTCCCGCATGATCGACATGAGGTAGACCGCCCGGTGGTCCGCGGGGACGTGCGCCAGCATCAGGGTGTCGGAGCGCCCGTCGGTCCTGGTCGGGCCGCCGTCGGGATCGCCCTGCGCGCGGGAGTCCGAGCCGATGAGCAGGATGTTCTCGCCGTCGGAGTCGACGGGACGGGTACCGGCGGGGAACGGCTCGCGGATGACCTCCCGCCCGGCGTCGAAGCTGCGGGCGAGGCCACCGACGAACACGCTCGCCACGACGGCGATGACGGTGGCGATGCCGACCAGGGAGCCGAGCGTCGCGACCAGGGCGACGAGGAACGGACGGCGTCGACGCAGCGGCGGGCGGGCGGCTCGTTCGGCCTGTTCGGCGGCGGCGCGTGCCGCCCGACGTTCGGACATGCGGGGCTCCAGCTGGTTCCGGGTCGGCGGACGTCCGACTCCACCAGCCTACCGCATGTGGTATTTCAGATCGAAACGGTCATGTACCAGGGGGTCCGGCCAGCACCGCGCGCAGGGCCGAGCGGAGCGCTGCGTCCTCGGGCAGGACCTCGCGCTCGATGTGCCGCGCGGTCTCCCAGGCCGCCCGCCCGGTCGCCGTCACGGTGACGATGCGGCGGCGTCGGTCGGCCGGGTGCGGTGATCGTTCGACCAGACCGTCCCGCTCCATCCGCTCCAGGGTGCGCGACATCGTCTGCGGTTGGACGCGCGCCGTCCGTGCCAGGGTGTCGGCGCCTGTCGGGCCCGTCCGGATCAGGATGTCCACCGCGACGACGGCGGCGTGGGACAACCCGACGGCCCGGAGTCGTTCGTCCCAGTCGCGTTCGACCGAGCGGGCCGCGGCCGCGAGCAGTCGACCGAGGGGCCACTGGTCGGTCGTGTCCTGCATGGTGCGATCCTACGGTCGCCACCTCGGCCGTCCGGTCAAGTAGTCAGCATGCTGACGACCGGTGTACGCTCACCGACGTGTCCCGCTTCCTCCGCTCCGTCCTGCCGGCACTGGTCATCGTGGTCTGGCTCGCCGTCGCCGCCGTCGGCGGTCCGTTCTTCGGCAAGATCTCCGAGGTGTCCACGAACGATCAGACCTCGTTCCTGCCGGCCTCCGCCGACGCCACGAAGGTGCAGGAGCGGTCCGCCGAGTTCCGAGAGGAGTCCGGCGCCCCGGCGATCATCGTGGTCGAGCGCGACGGTGGACTGACGCCGGCCGACCTCGGCGACGCGGAGGCACTCGCCGCGACCCTGTCCGACCGCGCCGACGTCCAGGCAGTGAGCCCCGTGATCCCGAGCGAGGACGGTGACGCGGCAGAGATCGTCGCCACCCTCACGCAGGACGCCGAGACCGGGGATGCGGTCGAGGCCATCCGGGCGGATGTCGCCGATGCGCTCCCGTCGGGTGTGCGCGGCTTCGTCACCGGTCCCGCCGGGTTCACCGCGGACCTGACCGAGGCCTTCGCCGGTATCGACGGACTGCTGCTCGGGGTAGCGCTCGCCGCGGTGTTCGTGATCCTGATCGTCGTCTACCGGTCGCCACTCCTGCCGGTCCTGGTGCTCGGCACCGCCACCTTCGCCCTGTGCGCCTCGATCCTCGTGGTGTGGTGGCTCGCGAAGGCCGACGTCGTGACGGTCAACGGCCAGGTGCAGGGCATCCTGTCCATCCTCGTCATCGGCGCCGCGACCGACTACGCGCTCCTCTACACGTCCCGGTACCGCGAGGCGCTGCGCGACCACCGCACCGGATGGGACGCGACGAAGGCTGCGCTGCGGGGGAGTCTCGAGCCGGTCCTGGCCTCCGGCGGCACGGTCGTCGTCGGTGTCCTCTGCCTGCTGCTCTCCGACCTCAACTCGAACAAGGCCCTCGGCCCCGTGGCGGCGATCGGCATCGTGTTCAGTGTCCTCGCCGCGCTGACGCTCCTGCCCGCCCTGCTCCTGGCGTTCCGCCGTGCGGCGTTCTGGCCGTTGCGCCCCGCCTTCGGCAGCGCCCATCCCGTGCTCACCGGCCCGGACGCCCGCGGCACCTGGGCGCGCGTCGGTCGGCTCGTCGCGCGTCGCTCCCGGGTCGTGTGGATCGTCTGCACGGTCGGCCTGCTCGCGATGGGGGCCGGCCTGGTCGGGCTCGAGGCCGACGGCGTGCCGCAGAGCGACCTGGTCCTCGGGTCGTCGCAGGCCCGTGACGGACAGGACGTGCTGGCCGACCACTTCCCGGGCGGCTCCGGCAGCCCGGCGCAGGTCATCGGCGCGGAGCGCGACCTCGACCAGCTCGTCGACGCGGTCACCGCGGTGGACGGCGTCGACGGTGTGGTCGCCGCAGCGAAGGACAGCCCCGCCGGCACCGTCCCGGTGACCGGGGATGCCGGCGGCAGTGGCGCGCCGACCGTCTCCCGCGGTGACGTCCTGCTCGAGGCGACGCTGTCCGACCCTGCCGACTCGGACGCCGCCGAGCAGACCGTGCGCGACCTCCGCACCGCCGTCGAGCGGATCGACCCGGGAGCCATCGTCGGCGGCGTCACCGCGACGGCGGTCGACACGAACGACACCGGGATCCGGGACCGCACGCTCATCATCCCCGTGGTGCTCGTCGTCATCCTGCTGATCCTGATGCTCCTGCTGCGCAGCGTCGTCGCGCCGCTCGTGCTCATCGGGAGCGTGATCGTGTCGTTCGCGGCGGCCCTCGGCGTCGGCGCGCTCGTCTTCGACCACGTGTTCCACTTCCCCGGCGCCGACCCGAGCGTCCCGCTCTACTCGTTCGTGTTCCTGGTCGCACTCGGCGTCGACTACAACATCTTCCTCATGACCCGGGTGCGCGAGGAAGCGCTGCGGCACGGTCCGCGCGAGGGCGTCCTGCGCGGCCTCGGGGTGACCGGCGGGGTGATCACGTCGGCCGGGATCGTGCTCGCAGCGACCTTCGCGGCCCTCGGCGTGATCCCGATCCTGTTCCTGGCGCAGATCGCCTTCGTCGTCGCGTTCGGCGTGCTGCTCGACACGATCGTGGTGCGTTCGCTGCTCGTGCCGGCGCTCGTGTACGACCTCGACCGTCGGGCCTGGTGGCCGTCGCGCCTGTCGCGCTCGAGCCCTGACATGTGACACGCTGGTTCCATGCCAGTTCCCTCGACGCAGCCCGCCGCCGAGCGCAAGCTCCTCCGCGACACCGTGCAGGACAAGATCCGCGACGCCATCATGGACGGCACGCTCGAGCCGGGGGAGCGGCTGAACGACGACGACCTGATCGCGTGGCTCGGGGTCTCCCGCACGCCGATCCGCGAAGCCCTCGCCGAGCTGGCCCGGGCCGGCCTCATCGAGATGGCACCGAACCGCTACACCCGGGTCGCGGCCCCGACGAATGACGAGCTCCTCGACGCCTACCGCACCTTGGGCGTCATCTACGGCGGTGTGGTGCGGCTCGCGGTGCCCCGGTTCTCGGACGCGCAGCGCAAGAAGATCGTGAAGATGCTCGACGACGTCGTGGCGCGCATCGGTTCGGACGGCCAGGACCAGGTCGCCCGCGAAGGCTCGGACATCTACGCGCAGTGGGCCGACGCCTGCGGGAACCCGTCGCTCGTCCAGCTGTGCCGCTCCACCACCGACGGACTGTCCTTCAAGCTCCGGGTGCCCGAACTCGCCGAACTCGTGCCGGCGGACGTCGTCCTGCCCGAGCTCGCGAAGCTCAAGGACGCCGTCCTGGCGAAGGACCCCATCGCGGCTGAGCTCGCGATGGAGGCGATCCACCTGCTCCCGACGCGCGACTGACGCGACGAGCGCGACCCCGCGACGGACGGGAGGCCCGTGGCGGCGCCGCCACGGGCCTCCGGTCCGACCGGGTGACGGCGAGTACGGGGTGACCTTCCAGGCGCATCCCATGTCCGTTCCGCGCGTGCCGGTTATGGTTTCCCGGTGAGCAACGAACCCGAGCAGACGACCGAGCCCGCACACCGCGGCGCCGTGGCGCCGCGCCACGGTCGCCAGAAGCGTCGGGCAGGCGTCGTCTTCCCGGCACTGGCGGGCGTGCTCACCATGGCCCTGGTGCTGAGCGGCGGGTACGCGGTGTTCGCCGTCAACCGCCTGCAGAGCGGGGTGACCCGGATCGACGCGATCGCCGGGGGCAAGGACCAGAAGGACGACGTCGACGGCAAGGCGCAGAACATCCTGCTCGTCGGCGACGACCACCGCCCGGACAACGCCACCCCCGAGCAGCTCGCCGAGCTGAGCACCGAGGACGACGGCGGCGCGACGAACACCGACACGATGATCGTCCTGCACATCAACGCCGACGGCAGCCAGGCGACGATGATCTCGTTCCCCCGCGACTCGTACGTCGACATCCCGAACGTCGGCAAGGGCAAGCTCAACAGCGCCTTCTACTACGGCACGCTCAACGGCGGTGGCGACACCGGTGGTGCGAAGTTGCTCATCAAGACGATCGAGAACCTGAGCGGGCTGTCGATCGACCACTACGTCCGCGTCTCGCTGCTCGGCTTCTACCAGGTGGTCAAGGAGCTCGGGCCGGTGCAGGTCTGCCTGAAGCAGGCGACGAACGACCCGTTCTCCGGGCTCGACCTGCCCGCGGGCAAGTCCTCGCTCGACGCGAAGCAGGCGCTGTCCTTCGTGCGGCAGCGGCACGGTCTGCCGAACGGCGACCTCGACCGCAACGTGCGCCAGCAGTACTTCCTGTCGCAGGAGGCCAAGAAGGTCCTGTCGGCCGGCACGCTCCTGAACCCGGTGAAGATGAACAACATCCTCGGGGCGGTCGGCGACTCGATCCAGACCGACACCGACCTGCTGTCGCTCGCCGGTCAGATGCGGAACCTGCGGCCGGCCAACATCCAGTCCGCCACCATCCCGACCCTCGGCACCCCGACCATCTACGTGAACGGATCGGCGCTGTCCATCGTCGAGGTCGACACCGTCGGCCTGCCCGCCTTCGTGCAGGGCCTGGTCGGCCAGCCCGAGGCGTACGAGAAGGCCGGTCGGTCGCAGCCCGCGAACACCGCGGTCACCGTGCTGAACGGCAGCGGCGTCGAGGGTGCGGCCACGGCGGCGGGTCAGGTGCTCACCGCGCGCGGCTTCCAGGTGGCCCCCGCCGGGTCGTCGTCGGTCACGAAGACCACGCAGGTGCAGTACCCGGCCGGTCAGGAGTCGCAGGCCAAGGCAGTCGTGTCCGCCGTGCCCGGTGCGGTCGCGGTCCGCACGGGTGCGGTCACCGGCGTCACCCTCGTCCTCGGCACGGACGGCAAGACCGCGAAGGCGCCGGCCGCGCCGAGTGCGACGGCCTCCGAGCCGGCGGCCGGTGGCTCGGACTCGGGATCGACGTCGTCGAAGCCGGCGAAGAAGCCCGCGAAGGAACCGTCGCCGAAGTCGACCGACGTGCACAACTACGGCACGGACAGCACCTGCATCTACTGATGCGAACGCCCCGGGGGCGTCGTCGGTAGGTTCGTGGGGTGACCAGCGCCGCACGCCCGATCGTCCTGATGACCTACAACATCAAGAACCCGGACCCCGCGCACGACTGGCCGGCTCGCCTGCCCGTGGTGCTCGACGTCATCCGCCGACACGACCCGGACGTGCTCTGCGTGCAGGAGGCGTTCGCCCACCAGATGGACGACCTGCGTGCCGGGCTGCCGGACCACGCCGACGTGGGGCAGGGCCGTGAGGGTGGTGTCGCCGGGGAGCATGCGGCCGTGTTCTACCGCCGCGACCGGTTCCGCCCGGCCGACGAGGGCTCGTTCTGGCTGTCGGACACCCCCGACGAGCCGGTGTCGAACACGTGGCGCAGCCTGTACCCCCGGATCGCCAACCACGCCCGGTTCCTGGACGCCGACGGGCCGGCGTTCACGCTGCTCACCACGCACCTGGACCACGAGCAGGGGCCGCACGGCGACGAGGTGCGCGGACGGAGCGCCGCGCTCATCGTCGAACGTCTGGCCGGCACCACCGGGCCGGTCGTCTTCGCCGGGGACTGCAACGAGCCGTCCGGCTCCGGTGCGGCGTCGCGGGTGTTCGCGGAGGCCGGGTTCACCGACGCCTGGACGGTCGCCGGCGACCCCGGGGACCGCACGGCCTCGTTCAACGGTTGGCAGCCGCCCGTCGACACGGGGGAGCGGATCGACTGGGTGCTGACGCGTGACGTCGAGGGGGTCGACCGTGTGGTCATCGACCACGACGGGCCGGAGACCTGGTTCGCGAGCGACCACTTCCCGGTCGTGGCGACCCTGCGCATCTGAGCAGAGCGGGCCCGGCGGTCCGGTCGGTGGCTGCAGGGTCCGGCCGGGAGCTGCGCGGTCCGGTCAGCAGGTGCGCTGTGCGTGCACGGGCATCGGCGACCCGATCACCGTGACCGTGGTGTCGTTCGTCAACGCGGACACCCCGTTCGTGCCGTTCCCGTTCCCGTCGCTGTCGCCGTCGCCGTTCCCGTCGCCGCCGTCATCGCCGTCGGCACCGTGGCGGTCCGCGGCATCGGCGTCACGGCGCTCGTCCGGGTCACTGCGCGCGTCGCGGTCGTCCCCGGCGCGCATGTCGCCCCACCCCTCGTCCAGCAGCAGCTGCCAGGCGCGGGAGTCGTCGGAACCGTACGAGACCCGTTCGGAGCGGGGTGCGTCGGCGATCTCGTCCGCGATGTCGTCGCCCACCTGGACGCCGTGCGGACCGGTCAGCTCGATGTCGTCGCCGAGTCGGCTGCGCACCGAGTCGCGCAGCACCCGGACCTCGACCGCGTTGCCCGCCCGGGCATCGGTCAGCAGCGCCGCCACGCGCAGTGCGCCGCCCCACGTGGAGGTCGTGCCGGCCGGGAAGCACGCGCCCCCATCGCCCTCGGCCGTGCGGGTGCGCGTCGGGGTGCCGAGCAGCCGGTCGAGCAGGGTCACCGTGAGGTCGGAGTCGCGCATCGACGACTCGACGACGGTCCGGCGGCCGTCACGGAGCACCAGCGCCTCGGCGTCGAGCTCGATCGAGTCCACGCGGCGCAGCTCCGACGCCGAGACGTGGACCGGTGCGGCGTCGTGCACGGTCTCGGCGGCTGCGGCTGCGGCGGTGTCGGCGCCGGACCCGGTCGCACCACCGGTGGTCAGCGCGCTGGCCGAACCGACCAGCACGGCGGCGCCGAGCGCCAGCAGGGTCCGAGGAGTCACCGTAGAACGGTACGACCGTCACGCGACCACAACGACAGGTGTTACCGAATCGGAGCCGGGCCGTCACCGGACCGTGACATTCGCGGACACCGGGGGACAGCCTCCTGGACGGCCCGGGGCGACCCCCTGCGTACCGTCGGCGGCATGACGGACCAGCAGAACGACCAGACCGGGCCTGCCCAGGGTGCGCTCGACCAGTACTCCATGCAGGACCCCACGAAGCTGTACGCCGACAAGAAGCCCGACGAGCAGTACCTCGAGGGTGCCGGCACGGACGAGGAGATGGCGAAGAACGTCCCCGCCGACCACGGCGAGGACACCTACCGCGGCTCCGGGCGCCTGACCGGCCGCAAGGCCCTCGTCACCGGCGGTGACTCCGGCATCGGCGCCGCCGTCGCCATCGCCTACGCCCGCGAGGGCGCCGACGTGGCGATCTCGTACCTGCCCGAGGAGCAGGAGGACGCCGACCGCATCGTCGGGCTCATCGAGGCCGCCGGTCGCAAGGCCGTCGCGCTGCCCGGTGACATCACCTCGCTCGAGTTCTGCGAGCAGCTCGTCGCCGACGCGGTCGAGCAGCTCGGTGGTCTGGACATCCTGGTGAACAACGCCGGCAAGCAGCAGAACGTCGACGACATCACGAAGATCTCCGACGAGGAGTTCGACGAGACCTTCAAGACGAACGCCTACGCGACGTTCCGGATCACGAAGGCCGCCGTGCCGCACCTGCAGCCGGGCTCGACGATCATCAACACGACGTCGATCCAGGCGTACGCGCCGTCGCCGCACCTGGTGCACTACGCGGCCACCAAGGCGACCGTGAACAACATGGCGAAGGGCCTCGCCGCGCAGCTCGCACCGAAGGGCATCCGCGTCAACGCCGTCGCCCCGGGTCCGATCTGGACGCCGCTGCAGCCCGCAGGCGGCCAGCCGCCGGAGGCGCTGCCCTCCGCCGGTGAGCAGACCTACCTGGGCCGCTGGGGTCAGCCGGCCGAGCTCGCGCCCGCCTTCGTCTTCCTGGCGAGCGGCGAGTCGTCGTACGTCGTCGGTGAGACCCTGCACGTGGACGGCGGGATGCCGACGCCGTAGGGCGCGTTCCACGAGCGAGCGAGCGATCGCACGGGAGGCGCGGTGCCGGTGGGCACCGCGCCTCCCGTCGTGCTCCGGGTCGCGTCTGTCGCCCCGCCGGGGTCAGCAGGTGACCGAGCGTGCCAGCCGTTCGAGCAGCTCGCGGGCGGAGAGTGCGGCGGCGAGCTCGACCTCGACCGGGTTGATCCCGATCGCGTGCTCGAGGGCCCGGCGTCGGGCCTGCTCGGCGATCGGCACCTCGGGGCGCTGCGGCAGCACGGCGATGGCCTGAGCCGCTGCCTCGAACGCACCGGCCGGGCGACCGAGTTGCTCCCACATCGTGCGGACGTCGTGCGCCACCTGGTCCGGATCGCCACCGAACTCGAACCCGGCCGAGGCCATGGTCGCCAGGCCCTGCGCGGTCGGATCGTTCGGCGTCATGTCCGACATCGTCACACGCGAGGCCGCGGACCCGCTGGGCACCGGGAGGTCTGTCCCCCCTTGTGCCGACACCCGTACCGGGGATTCTGGTGTCCCCCGTTCTGCGTTTGGATGGACGTGCCCCGGACCCGGGGTGACACGGACAGGACGTCCGGGGACGACGGAGGGCACGATGCTCGAACACACCAGCGCCGACACGCACGCTGCGGCTGCCGCGGCGGCGACCCTGCACCTCCGGATCACCATCGTGGGTGCCACCGTCGACCTGCTCCGCGACGTCCCGTTCCACGAGGCACGGCCCGTGCAGGTCGCCGAGCGGATGGGCATCTCCGTCGCCGAGCTCGAGCAGCACTTCCCGTCGTGGGACGGCTTGGTGCTCGCCGCGGTGGACCGCTGGAGCGGTGCCCGGATGGACGAGGTCACCCACGAGGTGGCGGACGGCTCGACCGTCGACCTGCTCCGCGCGATCGTCGCCTCGAACGCCGAGGACCCCGCGCTGATGCGGCTGTTGGTCGCCCTGCTGTCGGTCGCGGGCAACCCGGCGCACCCGATGGCGCCCTACCTGCGGTCGCGGTACCAGCTGTTCTGGGCGCAGATCACGCGCGGTCTCGAACGCGACATCGCGACGGGCCGCGCGCCGCACACGATGGACCCGCGGCGCGGCGCCGAGCAGCTCATCGCCCTGTACGAGGGGCTGCAGCTGCAGTCCCTGCTCCGTGCGGAGCTCGACCTCGTGCCGGCGTTCGACCGCGCGGTCGCCCGACTCGAGCGCGGCTGGATGGAGCGGTACGAGCCGTCGGCCGCCCGTCGGCACGCGACCTGGGACGACGACGACTCGGGCAGCTGGCAGCTCTGAGGCGCTTCGTCCGCGGAACGCATCGCTCCGTCGGCTCCGAGCACCGACCGGGTACTCGGTTGATGTCGACGGAAGGAACCGACATGGCAGCACCGAACCCCATCCAGGTCCAGAAGTACCTGAGCGGCATCGACTACCCGGCATCGAAGGACGACGTCGTCTCGACGGCGGAGCAGGAGGGCGCGCCGGACGACGTGCTCGAGGCGCTCCGGGCGATCCCGGACGGCGAGTACGACGCCCCGACCGCGGTGTCGAGCGCCGTCTCCGACGCCGGCTGAGCGCGGACGCGCGGGCTCGTGCTCGCGTGGGCTCGTGCCCGAGTGGGCTCGTGCCCGAGCGGGCTCGTGCCCATCGAGTGAGCAGAAGACGTCGGGTGGCGCGACCGCATCCGACGTCTTCTGCTCACTCAGCGGCGCCGGGGCCGCTCAGGGCGTGTCGGAGCGCGTGCCGCGCGGCACCGAGCCGTTGCCGGGGTCGTACCCGGAGTCCCGGATGACCCGGAGCGCGGTGGTGTCGCTGTGCACCGAGTGCACGACGACCCGGCGGGTGCGGCGGAGGGCGCGGCGGGCGCCCGGCGTGGCGAAGAGGCCGCCGAGCACCAGGCCCGCGCCGATCCCGAGCGCCACCGACACCGCCGCGACGAAGTCGAGCGCCGCGCTGGACGACCCCGACATGACGTTGAGCAGGGCGTTCGACACGGCGACACCGGGCAGCAGCGCCCCGCAGAACGCCGGCACCGCGATCGCCGCGACCGCCGTCCGCATCCGTACCGCGGCGTAGGTGGACAGGACGCCGAGCAGGACCGCGGCCAGGAACGTCGCCCCGAGCAGCGGGAGTCCGAGCTGGCGCAGTCCCCACAGCGCCGCACCGGCCGCCACCGAGAACACGACCGCGACGGGGATCACCCGGGCACTGGCCTGCTGCACGAAGCAGTTCGCGGCGGCCGAGACCACGGTGAGCGACAGCGACGCCCAGAGCGGCAGGGTCCGCGTGACGATGCCGGTCGGGTCGACCTCGATCGACAGCCAGTGGGTCAGGGCGATCCCCGCGGGCACCCCCACCACGATGGCGGCGATGATCAGCCCGATGTAGAACGCCCGTGCGACGGCCATCGCTCGGAAGCCGGAGATCGCGTCCTGCGCCCACGTCACCAACGACGGGTGCGGCAGCAGGAGCACGACGAGGGCGGCGACCATGGTGGCCGCTCCACCCGGGTCGAGGACCCCGGCCCAGATGGCGAGGGTGCCGATCGCCGAGGCCACGGCGCCCTGCGCCCCGGACACGAAGAACTGCGGGTAGCCGCGGCCGGTCAGCCAGCGTCCGGACACGATGATGCCGAGCATCAGCACGAACGCGCCCAGACCGGCGCGCACGCCACCACCGGCCTGCATGGCGATCGAGATGCCGAGGACGGACAGGCCGACGTCGGAGAGCCACATCGGCCACCGCGGGGGCAGGCGCAGCACGGCGACCAGGGCGTTGACCGCCGAGGTCATGTCGCGGTCGTCGTGGATCAGGTCGTCGACGATCTGGTTCGCCCGCGCCAGCTTGTCGAGGTCGGACCCGTCGGAGCGCACGGTGCGGACCTTCACGAGCGGTGGGACGTCGGCGGGGGCGTACTGGATCGTCACCGAGCTGCCGGAGAAGTCGAGGTCGAGCGGCGCGAGGTTCCACTTGGTCGAGACGGCGACGACGGCGGTCTCGACGCTGCGGGTGTCCGCGCCCGAGGCGAGCATCACCTCGGCCAGGTCGAGGCAGAAGTCGACGATCTGCTGCGCCGTGTACTGGTCGCGCCCCTTGGCGTCGGGTTCGACGTGCTCGTAGATCGTGCCGCGCAGGCGGGCACGGGCGTCGCGCAGGTCGTGCTGCGCCAGGTTGCGGCGGCGTGGCCGGGGCGGACGGCCCGGCTTGTGCGGGCCAGGGGGGTGCTGCTCGGCCATCAGGCCATCGTGCCAGCCGAGGCGGCCCGAGTCCGGACGTCCGCTGAGCGACGGACGGGAGGCCCGGTGCCAGCTGGCACCGGGCCTCCCGTCCGTCACGTGGTGACGCTGGCCGCCGCGTCTACTGCTCGAGCGTCGCGTGCAGCGTGATCTCGACGCCGGTGAGCGCCTTGCTGACGGGGCAGGTGGCCTTGGCGTCCTCGGCGGCCTTGAGGAAGGTGGCCTCGTCGATGCCGGAGACCTCGCCGCTGACCGTCAGGGCGATGCCGGTGAGCTGGAAGCCGCCCGCCGGGTCCGGGCCGAGCGAGACGTCTGCCTTGACGTCGAGGGCCTCGACGGTGCCGCCGGCCTCGCCGAGGACGGCGGAGAACTGCATGGCGTAGCAGGCCGAGTGCGCGGCGGCGATGAGCTCCTCGGGGCTCGTGGTGCCACCGGCCTCGTCAGCGGCGCGCTTCGGGAACGAGACGTCGTACGTGCCGACCTTGGAGCTCGAGAGCTCGACCTGACCGGAACCGTCGTTGAGACCGCCGTTCCAGGCGGTGCGTGCGGTGCGAGTGGGCATGCCCGCTCCTTTCGTGTGGGGTGCGGCCCCGAGCGGGACCGCCGCAGCCGAGTCAATCGGAGAACGACCGTTCTCGCAACCGGCTCACGGGGAAGACGCAGGTCTGCCCTACGATCGGGCGCATGGGGGACAGCAACACGACCGGCTTCCGCGCGTCCGTGCTCCGGCAGGGTCCGGTGGACGTGACGAACCCGGTGGTCGCCTGGCTCCGGTTCTGGACGCAGGGGTGGCGGTTCCACGGGCGGGCGAGCCGCTCGGAGTTCTGGTGGGTCATCGCGCTCGAGTTCGCCGTGACCACCGCACTCCTGGCCTGGCTGACGACGGACGGAACCGGGCGCTGGCAGTTCTTCGCGGACCCGTTCGGCATCGTGCCCTCGCCGCAGGTCGCCCTGCACCTGCTCGGTGGTGACCGAGGATGGTCCTTCGGCTACGGCAGCGGCCGCTCGGTGGTGCCGGAGGCCCGCGACGTCGTGGTCGTCGTGGGGCTGCTCGTCACCGCGGTCCCGCGTTGGTCGCTGCTCGTGCGGCGACTGCACGACCGTGACCACACCGGCCTGTGGATCCTGCTCCTCGTCTTCACCGGGCCGATCGGGTGGCTCGTGGTGACGATCATGGTGGCGCTGTCGTCGCGTCCTGGTGGTGCGCGGTTCGACCGCGGTCTGTTCGCCGGGCGGCGAGGCTCGGAGGAGCCTGCGCAACAGGCGTTGCCCTCAACAACAGGTGTAGCGTGAGGGGCGATCAAAGGAGAACCCCATGCGCGCCGTCGTGTTCGAGCAGTACCAGACCTTCCCGTCCCTGACGGACGTCCCGAAGCCGACACCCGGGCCGGGTGAGGTCCTGCTGAAGGTCGCCGGAGCCGGAGCGTGCCACTCCGACGTCGCCGTGTACCGCGAGTTCCAGCAGGGGCAGCCGGGTGCACAGGCGCCCGCGTTCGTGCTCGGCCACGAGAACTCCGGGTGGGTCGAGGCCGTCGGCGACGGGGTCACCGGGTTCACCGTGGGGGACGCCTACCTGGTGTACGGCCCGGTGGGTTGCGGGCACTGCTCGTACTGCTCCAAGGGGCAGGACACCTACTGCGAGAACGCGGCGACGAACCCCTACATGGGCATCGGCCTCGGGCGCGACGGCGGCATGGCGGAGTACGTGACCGTGCCCGCGCGGAACCTGGTGCCGCTCGGCGACGCCGACCCGATCGCCGCCGCACCGCTCAGCGACGCCGCCCTCACGCCGTACCACGCCATCAAGAACTCCCTGCCGAACCTGGCCGGTGGTGGTCGCTTCGCGCTCGTCGTCGGGCTCGGCGGCCTCGGGCAGATCGCCGTGCAGATCCTCACCGCGCTCACCGGCGCGACGGTCATCGCGACGGACATGAAGCAGGACGCGATGGACCGCGCCGCCGCCCGCGGGGCGATCACCGTCCCCGGCGGACCGGACCAGGCGGAGCGCATCCGCGAGATCACCGGCGGACGCGGTGTCGACGCGGCCTTCGACTTCGTCGGTGCCACCCCCACCATCAAGGTCGCGCAGGCGTCGATGGCGGTCGGCGGCCGCTTCACCGTCGTCGGGATCGCCGGCGGCACCACCGAGTGGAACTTCTTCTCGACGCCGTACGAGTCGACGATCACGAACACGTACTGGGGCACCATCGAGGACCTGCACGAGGTCGTCGCGATGTACCGCGCGGGGCAGATCGTCCCCGACGTCGAGCGGTACGCACTGTCCGACGCGCTCGAGGCGTACCGGAAGCTCGAGGCGGGCGAGCTCTCGGGCCGCGCGGTGGTCGTCCCGACGCTCTGACGGGCAGCGCCCGCCGCACCCTTGACGGGTGTCGCGGGCGGGGCGATCCTTGCCCGCATGAGCCTGTTCATCAGCTGCCCGGTCGAGAGCGTCGAACGCGCGACCGCCTTCTACAGCGCACTCGGCTGGACGAAGGACACCACGATGTCCGGCGACGACGTGTCGTGCTTCGCGATCACGCCCGGCCAGTTCGTCATGCTCGCCAGCCGTGCGGTGTACGCGAGCGTCGGCGGGACCGAGGACCTCGTCGGCGGCCCGGACACCCCCTCGAAGGTGACGGTCTCGTTCGACCTGGACAGCCGCGAGGCGGTCGACGACCTGGTGGAGCGAGCCGCCGCTGCCGGGGGCCGGGTCGGGGACACCGACGACCTGCCGTTCATGTACCAGCGCCAGTTCGACGACCCCGACGGGTACCACTACTCGCCGTTCTGGATGAAGCCGGGAACGGGACCGACGCCCTGACGGCGACCGCGACCGTCCCCCGGCGCCCCCGCCCCGGGCGTCAGCGCCCCGCGGCGTAGCCCTGCGCGCCCCGCGGGTTCGCGGCGGCACCGAGGACGCCGGTCGACGGGTCGCGGGTGACGCAGGAGAGGCGACCCAGTGACCAGTCGCCGGCGCGCGTGACGACGTGACCACGGGCCTCCAGACCGGCGATCACCGCGTCGCCGAGCCGGTCCTCGACCACGAGCCCCGCCGGCTCCCACGTGCGGGGCCAGAACGACCCCGGGAACGACGTGGTGTGCAGTGCCGGGGCGTCGACGGCCTGCTGCGGGGAGTACCCGCCCACGATCCAGCGCAGCAGGAACAGCAGCTGCCACTGGTCCTGCTGGTCACCGCCGGGAGAACCGAGCGCAGCGACCGGCTGCCCGTCGCGGAGCACCAGGGTCGGGGTTAGCGTCGTGCGGGGGCGCTCGCCGGGCCGCAGTGTCGAGGCCGTGCCCGGTTCGAGCCACGTCATCTGCAGGCGCGTGCCGAGGCAGAACCCGAGTTCGGGGATCGTCGGTGAGGACTGCAGCCAGCCGCCGGACGGTGTCGCGCTGACGATGTTGCCCCAGCGGTCGACGACGTCGATGTGGCACGTGTCCCCGCGGGTCTCCCCGTCCGGGGCCACGAACGGCTCGCCGCGGTCCTCGACCGGGGCGGCCGGCGGGACCTCGGTGTCGGCTCCGGCAGCACGGGTGACCTGCACGGTCGGCTCACCCACGCCCACCGACCCGGCGGCGTCGTACGCGGTGCGGACGGGCGGCATCGCGTGCTCGACCCCGGGGATCGTTCCGGGGCGGAGGTCCGCGGACGCCCGCTCGCCGATCAGCGTGCGGCGCTCGTCGGCGTAGGTGTCGGAGAGCAGCACGTCCATCGGGACCGCGCCGTCGCCGTAGAACGCCTCGCGGTCGGCGAGGGCGAGCTTCTGCGCCTCGACGATCGTGTGGGCCCCGACCTCGGTCGACGGGTCGAGCAGGGCGTCGTCGAACGGTTCGAGCAGCCGGAGGGTCTGCAGCAGTGCCGGCCCCTGTCCCCACGGCCCGGTCTTGGCGATCGTGCAGCCGCGGAACTCGACGGTCGTCGCCGGCTCGTACGACGCGCGGAACGCCGCCAGGTCCGATGCCCGGAGGACCCCCGCGTGGTCGGTCCCGGACGCGTGCCGGTGCGGTTCTCGGACGAACCGGTCGATCGCCTCGGCGACGAACCCCTCCGCCCACTCGGACCGGGCCGCGTCGATGCGGGCGGTCCGGCTGGCGGCACCGCCACCGGCCTCGACCAGCCGGTCCAGCACGGAGGCGAGCGCCTCGTTGCGCACCAGGTCCCCGGGGACCGGCACCGTGCCTCCCGGCAGCCACCGCGTGGCGGAGGTGGGCCAGTGCAGCCGGAACAGGTCCTGCACGGCGGTGATCGTCCGGACCACCGCGGGGGCGACCGGATGACCGTCGCGGGCGTACCCGACGGCGGGCGCGAGGACGTCGGCCAGTTCCCACGTGCCGTGGTCGCGGAGCAGGAGCAGCCAGGCGTCGACCGCGCCCGGGACGGTCGCGGCGAGGGCGCCGGAGCCGGGGACGAGGTCGAGGCCCTCGGCGCGGTAGTGCTCGGGGGTCGCGCCGGCGGGGGCCGGACCCTGCCCGACCAGCACCGTCGGCGACGGGTTCGAGGCCGTCGCGAAGACCGCCGTCAGGTCGCCTCCCGGGCCGTTGAGGTGTGGCTCCACCACGTGCAGCACGAAGGCCCCGGCGACGGCCGCGTCGAACGCGTTGCCGCCGCGCTCGAGCACCGACTGCGCGGTCGCCGTGGCGATCCAGTGCGTGGACGCCGCCATGCCGAACGTCCCCTGCAGGTCGGGCCGCGAGGTGTGGTGTGCGGGCGGGACGAAGGCGGGGTTCGGCGTCGGCATGGCCCCATCCTGTCCCCGGGCGGCGTGCCGGCACCAGGCACCCCCCTGTCAAGGGGTTGTGCGCCCCGCGCAGAAAAGCGAACATCGTTCGGCGACTCGTACAGGGCGAGCGCCGAACGCCCGTGCGCTCGCACGGTCGGTTCCAGGGCAGGGGATCCATGACCACCACTCCGTCGACCGTCGCACGCGCGCGCCGACTCCCACGCATCGCCGGTGCCGTCACGGCACTGGCCCTGGCGGCGGGGGCGCTCGTCGCGACCGCAGAGCCGGCCGCGGCCTCGGCCGTCTGGGTCGGTTCGGCCCCGGCCGGCACGAAGCTCGTCCCCGGCGACCAGGTGACGTCGCCGAACGGCCAGTTCAAGCTCATCATGCAGGGCGACGGCAACCTGGTGGAGTACGGCATCGGCAACCGCGTGCTGTGGGCGTCGAACACGGCCGGCAACTCCGGTGCGATCGCCGTGGTCGGCAAGAACCGTGCCCTCGACATCACCAAGAACGGCAAGCGCATCGCCCGCTGGGCCTCGGCAGGGTCGGTGAACTCGACCGCGCTGAAGGTCCGCGCCGACGGCACGATGGCGCTCCTGGCCGGCAAGACCGTCGTCGTGAGCTGGACCGGGTACCAGGACCGTGTCGCCTCGGGCAACACCATCCTGGGCGGCACCGTCCTGCGCTCGGACGAGGGCTCGTCGCGCACGCTGAACATGCGCACCGACGGCAACCTCGTGCAGAAGCAGAACGGCAAGGTCGTCTGGCAGTCGCGCACCGGTGGCCACCGCGGCGCCTGGGCGGAGCTGCAGACCAAGGGCAACTTCGTCATCTGGACGCGCGACGCCTCGCGCAAGAAGGTGGCGCTCTGGAGCTCGCGCACGAGCACGGCCGGTTCGGGCAACCTGCTCGTGCAGGTCGACGGCAACGTCGTGCTCTACGGCGCGAAGGACACCCGCGTGTGGTCGAGCCGTCCGGTCACCGGCCTGGCCTGGCCCGTCAACGGCACGAAGATCACCGGCCGCTACGGCGACGACCGCGGCGCCGGGCACGTCCCGCGCTACCACCAGGGTGCGGACGCGCCGGTGCCCGTCGGGACCCCGGTGTACGGGTCCGGCACGGGGACGGTGACCAGGACCGTCTCGAACGACGGCGCCTACGGCAACTACGTCGTCGTGACCTACGGGATGACGGCGGTGCTCATTGCGCACCTGAGCAAGATTCAGGTGAAGCAGGGGCAGATCGTGAAGCTCGGCACCGAGATCGCGAAGTCCGGCAACACCGGGCAGTCGACCGGGCCGCACATCCACGTGGAGACGCGGCGGAACGGCACGCTGGTCGACCCGCTGAAGAACATGCACTTCCGCTGACGCGGGGTGGGCGCGCGGGGTGCGTGCGTGCGGGTGCGTGCGCGACGTTCGCTTCGTGAGCAGGAATGGTCGGGTCGCCGTCGAGCACCCGACCATTCCTGCTCACCGAGTGCGGGCGATCCCGCACCATGCGCGGGCGCGCGGCACGACGCCACGGCTAGCCTTGTCGGGATGAGGGAGCGCGGCGGACCACGGGCGGCGGCGAGCGACGGGGAGACCGCGTGACGGGCCCCCCGACAGGGCCCGACGCCGAAGCCGTCCTGGCCGCGTTCGCTCGCACCACCGGCGACGTCGCCGCGGCCCGCAGGGTCGCACGGCAGTTCTCCGACCTGGACGAGGGGGAGCGCTCGGCGCTGCTCTGGAGCGAGGACGACGGCGCGAAGCTCGTGGCCGTCCTGCTGCTCGTCCAGGCGATGCGGGCGCACCCCGACCCGGAGCTGACCGACGAGTACCTGTCGGCGGCGAAGGCCGAGCGCTTCGCGGACCCGGTGCTCGTCGACCTGGCTGCCGAGGAACTCGTCGGCGCCCCGCTCGTGGGCGGGTCGACCGGGCCGTTGTTCGCGCTCGTGAAGTCCGACGTGGCGATGGTCCGGCGGATCGCGATCGTGGCGACGCTGGCGTTCGCGAAGCAGGGCGACGCCGAGGTGCCGCTCGGCATCGCCGGCCGGCTGGTGCGGGAACGGGGCGAGACGGTGCAGTCGGCCCTCGGGTGGGTCCTGCGCGAGACCGGCAAGCGGGCGTCCGAGGGGGCACTCGTGGCGTTCCTCGAGAAGAACGGTCGGTTCCTGAGCGTGGCGGCCCGGCGGACGGCGACCGAGCACCTGCCACCGGCGGACCGCGACCGCCTGCGCGGCTGACCGTCCGGCACATCGGCACATCGGCACACCGGCGCACCGGCACCGCACCTTCACCGCCACGTCGACACGCCGACACGCCGCGCCGAGGTCGCAACCGCCATCTCGCGACCCTGCGCTGGGAACCGACTGCGCAGTCCGCCCAACCGACCACATGGTCGGTTACGGTCGGATCGTGACCCAGACCAGCACCACCCCGACCCACCGCGCCTCCGTCCGTGAGTGGGCATCCCTCGGCGTCCTCACCCTGGCCGTCGTGCTCCTGGCGATCGACGGCACCGTGCTGGCGCTGGCGGTGCCGTCGCTCACCGCCGACCTCGACCCGACCGCCACCCAGGTGCTCTGGATCGGCGACGTCTACTCCTTCGCGCTCGCCGGGCTGCTCGTCACGATGGGCAACGTCGCCGACCGGATCGGCCGCAAGCGGCTGCTGCTCATCGGCTCGGTCGCCTTCGGGCTGGCATCGGCCGCCGCGGCGTTCGCGTCGAGCCCCGAGCTGCTCATCGCCGCGCGGGCGCTCCTCGGCATCGCGGGTGCCACCCTGATGCCCTCGACGCTGTCGCTGGTGCGGACCATCTTCCGCGACCCCCGGCAGCGCACCACCGCCATCGCGGTCTGGTCGGCCGGCGCGACCGGTGGGGCCGCCGCCGGACCGCTCGTCGGCGGGGCACTGCTCGAGCACTTCTGGTGGGGGTCGGTGTTCCTCATCAACATCCCGGTCATCGCCGTGATCGTCGTCGCCGGGGCGTTCCTGCTGCCCGAGTCGCGCGGCGGCGCCCGGACTCCGATCGACCTGCTCTCCGCCGTGCTCTCGGTGCTGGCGATCGTGCCGCTGGTGTACGCCGTCAAGCACCTCGCCGGGCACGGGTTCGACTGGACGGTGCCGGTCGCCGCGATGGTCGGCCTCGGTGCGGGCTGGTGGTTCGTCCGACGGCAGGCGCGCCTGACCACGCCGCTCATCGACCTGCAGCTGTTCCGGATCCCGGCGTTCTCGGGCGCGGTGATCGCGAACTCGCTGTCCGTCTTCGCGCTGAGCGGTCTGCTGTTCTTCTTCTCGCAGTACCTGCAGCTGGTGCGCGGGTTCACCCCGCTGCTGGCCGGTGCGGCGGAGCTCCCGGCGGCCCTGGCGTCCATCGCGGTCATCGCCGTGATCGGCCTGCTCACCCGGTACGTCGGTCCGGGGCGGTCCATCGGCCTCGGGCTCGCGGTGGCCGCGGTCGGCATGGCCGGACTCGCGTTCGCCGAGGGCCTGCCGACGTACTGGGGGATCGCGATCGCGCTCGCCGTGGTGGGCATCGGTGTCGGGGTGTCGATGACGCTGGCGACCGACGCGGTTGTCGCCGCGGCACCACGGGAACGCGCAGGCGCCGCGTCGGCGATCTCGGAGACCGGTTACGAGCTCGGCGTCGCGCTCGGCATCGCGGTGCTCGGGTCGCTGCAGACCGCGTTCTACCGGTCGTCGCTGGACCTGTCGGGCGAAGGCCTGGGCGCCGGGATCACCGACCGGGTGCGGGAGTCGCTGGCGTCGGCGACGCAGGCGCTGCAGCCGGGCTCGCCCGTGCTCGAGCACGCCCGCGACGCGTTCACCGGCGGCATGCAGCTCGCCTCGGTCGGCGCCGCCGTGCTGCTCGCCGTCGCGGCCGTCGTCGCACTCCGGGTGATCCCGAACCGGCAGGATGGACCGCATGACCTCTGACCGCCCCACGGGGACCACGAGCACGGGTGTCGTCCGCGCCGGTACCGACGGTTCCCGTGACCGGGACCGCACCCGGCAGGCGGTGCTCGAGTCGGCGCACCGGCTGCTCGCCGAACGGGGTACCCGCGTGAGCGTCGCCGAGATCGCGTCGGACGCCGGCGTCTCGAAGAGCGGGTTGCTGCACCACTTCCCGTCGAAGGACGAACTCCTGCTCGCGGTCGTCGAGCACGGACTGGCCGCGTTCACCGACGAGGTCCTGCGCCACGTGGACCTCGCCGAGAACCGTCCGGGCAAGGTCCTGCGCGCCTACGTCCGGACGCTCTGCGGCGGCAGTGAACAGGCGATGGAGCTGTTCGCCCCCTCGTCGCACTGGACCGGGCTGATGAGCGTCCCCGGGATCGCTGCGGTCGTCGCCGAGGACGCCGAGCACTGGCGGACGCTGTTCGCCCGCGACGGCCTGCCCGAGGACCGCACGCTCGTGGTCCGGCACGCGGCCGAGGGGCTCGCTGCCGCGGCCGGCATGCCGCCCTACCTGGACGAGCGGGAACTCGCGGTGGCGCGGGACGCGCTGCTCGCGCTGGCAGAACCCGCCTGACCCGACGGCCGGGAGGCCCGGTGCGCGTCCGTCCCGCGCCGCACGCCCGTCAGGGGGCCGTTCCGTCCCGGCGGGCGCGCGGATCCGCGCGCGAGGGGAGCCCGGGGCTGGGAGCGTCCACGGGACGGGCGCGTACCGAGGAGGGGAACGCGAGTCGTGCCTCCAGGCCGGCTCGAATCGACCACGAGAGGAACGCGACGTGCGCGCACTGACCTGGCAGGGCACCGAGAAGGTGTCCGTCGAGACCGTCCCCGACCCGACCATCCAGGAGCCGACCGACGCGATCGTGCGGATCACCTCCACGGCGATCTGCGGCTCCGACCTGCACCTGTACCGGGTGCTCGGCCCGTACATCGACCGCGGTGACGTGCTCGGCCACGAGCCGATGGGCATCGTGGAAGAGGTCGGGTCCGCCGTCACGAACCTGAAGGTCGGCGACCGCGTCGTCGTGCCGTTCAACATCTCCTGCGGCCACTGCTGGATGTGCCAGCACGGTTTCCAGTCGCAGTGCGAGACCACCCAGGTGAAGGAGTACGGCACCGGCGCCTCGCTCTTCGGGTACACGAAGATGTACGGCCAGGTCCCCGGCGGCCAGGCCGAGTACCTCCGCGTGCCGCACGCCGACTACGGGCCCATCAAGGTGCCGGACACCGGCGCGGACGACCAGTGGCTGTTCATGAGCGACATCATCCCGACCGCGTGGCAGGCCGTGCAGTACGCCGAGGTGCCGGAGGGCGGCACGCTCGCGGTGCTCGGTCTCGGCCCGGTCGGGCAGTTCGCCGCCCGCATCGGCAAGCACCTCGGGTACCGGGTGCTCGCCGTCGACCCCGAGCAGGTCCGCCGTGACCTGGGCGCGAAGCACGGCATCGAGGTGTTCGACCTCGACGACGACATGGTGTCGAAGCTCGTCGACCTGACCGACGGCCGCGGACCCGACGGCGTCGTCGACGCGGTCGGCATGGAGGCGCACGGCAACGCCGTCGCCGGGTTCGCCCAGCGCGCTGCCGGGCTGCTGCCCGACAAGCTCGCGCAGAAGGCCATCGAGACCGCCGGCGTCGACCGACTGGCCGCCGTGCACGCGGCGATCGACCTCGTGCGCCGTGGCGGCACCGTCTCGCTGAGCGGTGTCTACGGCGGCATGGCCGACCCGATGCCCATGATGACGCTGTTCGACAAGCAGATCACGATCCGCGAGGGACAGTGCAACGTCCGTCGCTGGGTCGACGACCTCATGCCGCTCGTGTCCGACCCCTCGGACCCGCTCGGCACGCTCGACCTGACCACGCACCGGGTCTCCCTGGAGGACGCCCCGCACATGTACTCCGTCTTCCAGAAGAAGGAGGACGGCTGCATCAAGGTCGTGCTCGACCCCGCGATGGCCTCGGCCTGATGCGCGTCGTCGTCGTCGGCGCGACCGGCAACGTCGGGACGGCGGTGCTCCGTCGGCTCGCGACCGCACGCGCCGGCGGCGACGGTGAGCACGTGGCGGACACGGCCGGCGGCGGAGCACAGGGGGCGGTCGCGGCCGGCGTCGGCGGGGTCGAGATCGTCGGCGTCGCCCGTCGGCTGCCCGACCTGCGGGCCGAGCCGTACGCCGCCGCCCTGTGGCACGCCGTCGACATCGGTGCGCCCGACGCGGTCGGGCAGCTCGCCGCGGTGTTCCAGGGCGCGGACGCCGTGATCCACCTGGCGTGGGCACTGCAACCGACGCACGACATCCCCGCGCAGCGCCGGACGAACGTCACGGGCACGGCGAACGTGCTCGACGCGGTGGCGCGGGCCGGCGTGCCCCAGGTCGTCATCGCGTCGTCCGTCGGTGCCTACCGCGGCGTGGACGTCGACGGCAAGCGGACCCCGGTCGACGAGAGCTGGCCGGCCGACGGCATCCCGACCGCCACCTACTCGATCCACAAGGCCGAGAACGAGGCCGCGCTCGACCGGTTCGAGGCCGAGCACCCCGACGTCGTCGTGACCCGCCTGCGCCCCGGGCTCATCTTCCAGCGGGAGGCCGCCGCCGAGATCCGCGGGCTGTTCCTCGGACACCTCGTCCCCATGTCGATCGTCCGGTGGGTGCGGTGGCTCGTGCTGCCCCTGCCCCTGCCGTTCGTGTTCCAGGCGGTGCACGCCGACGACGTCGCCGACGCCTTCTGGCGCACGGTCGACCGACGTGCCGGTGGCGCCTTCAACATCGCGGCGTCGCCGGTGCTCAACCCGCCCCGGCTGGCCAGGGCGTTCGGCATGCTCGGCGCGGTCCGCATCCCGTTGCGGCTGCTGCGCGGGATCGTGACGCTGACGTGGCGGCTGCGCCTGCAGCCGACGGACGCCGGCTGGATCGACATCGCGGCGGGCGTCCCGATCATGCGGACGGACCGTGCCCGGTCCGTGCTCGGTTGGGAGGCCCGGCACACCTCCGAAGACTCCCTGCGTGCGCTGGTGGCCGGGTTCGCAGACGGTGCGAACGTGCCGGGATCGGGGCCGCTGCGCGGCTGACGCACGGCCGCAGCCGTCCCCCTCGCGCTACGCTCGGCTCGTCAGAGTGGGTTCGGCGGCGTGGATTCGTCGGAGCGGGTCCGTCGGAGCGGGAAGGGGACTGCCGTGGTGCTCGGTGGACTGGCGTTCGGTGAGATCGAGGGGCCGGAGGGGTCGGAGGCGTCCGACCTGTTCAGCGGGTGGTTCGGCGTGGCCTTCGGTGTCGTCGCCGCCCTGATGCTCCTGACCACCCTGACGATCGTCCTGGTGACGCTCTACCGGGGCAAGCGCATGGCCGACCGGGGGCAGAACCCGTTGACCGTGCAGGAGGACCTGGCGCACCGAGCGATGCAGAGCCGGACGCTCGCGCCGGACACGCCCCTGGAACAGCGGCTCGCCGAGCTCGACGACCTGCACGCCCGCGGGGTGATCTCCGACGAGGAGCACCGCAGGGCACGGGCCGAGGCGTTGCGCGGACGATGACGGGACCGGGACCGGGACCGGGCAGTGCGGGTCGTGGCGTGGGAGGCACGAGCATCCCGGACTTCGACGTCGAACCCGCCGTCGGACCGCGCTTCTTGCCGCGCGTCCTCGGCGTCGTCTCCGCCGTGACCGGTGCGCTCGCCGTCATCGGCTGGCCGGTGCCCGTCGTCTCGCGGCACGCCCGCTCGGAGCACGCGTGGGAGCGGACCGTGCAGGGCGTCCAGGACTGGCTCGCGCACGACGGTTGGCGCGCCTCCGGTTCGTCCTGGCTGTACGGAGCGGCGTCGGTCGCAGCGCTGGCGGGCGCGATCACCCTGCTGCACCCCGGTTGGACGGATGCCCGGAAACTAGCCGTCGTCGTGGGGACGGCCGGCGTCCTGCTCGTGGTCGGCCTCGCGGTGCAGTGGGCGCTCGGTCTGCCGTGGTCGAACTACGGTCAGGCGTGATCGCGGTGCTGCCGACCGACCTGCTCGGAGCGTGGGACCTCCACCGCACGGTGCACGACCACCGTGCCGGGGCTTGGGGCGTCGTGACCGGGGCCACCACGCTGGCCGCTGTCACGGCCGACGAGGTGCGCTGGGACGAATCCGGCGTCATGACGTTCGACGGCCGCACGACGCCGGTGTCGCGGACCCTGCTGGTGCGGCGGTCGAGCGCGGGGTCCGACAGCTGGACCGTGCACTTCGCCGACGGTCGGGTGTTCCACGACTGGGTGTGGGGCACGAGTGTCGCCCACGCCTGCGCCCCCGACGACTACACCGGCGCCCTCGACGGCGACCAGCACCGCTGGACCGTGCGGTGGGAGGCGCTCGGGCCGGCGAAGGACTACCGACTGGACAGCGTCCTCACCCGACCCCGGGGATGACCAGCGCCGATGACCCGCGGTGCGCCCGGGTGCCGGTCCGTCGGGGGTCACGGCCAGACTGGGGGCATGGCACGCTCCTCGGGCACCGACGCCCCGCGCATCACCCTGACCGAACCCCCGGACCTGCAGGACTGGGTCCCCGCTCCCGGTGACGTCCTGACCGGCGACCGGATCGAGGGCAAGCGCATCGACGTCCTCGACCTGGCCGGTGGACGGCTGCCCGACCTGGAGATCGAGGAGTGCGTCATCGACACGCTCCGGGCCGACGACGCCGACCTGCGGGGCCTGCGGGTCCGTGACTCGCTCGTCGACGTGCTCGACGCCCCGATCCTCCGGGCGTCGAGCAGCTCGTGGCGCGAGGTCCGGGTCTCCGGCGGACGGGTCGGCTCGGCGGAGCTGTACGACGCCGGGCTGAACGGCGTCGAGTTCGTCGGCATGAAGTTCGGGTTCGTGAACCTGCGCGGGTCGACGATCACCGACGTGGTGTTCCGCGACTGCGTCATCGACGAGCTCGACATCGCCGACGCGAAGCTGCTGCGGGTGTCGTTCGACGGCAGCAGCATCCGCGCCGCCGAGGGGTCGAACACCCGCATCGACCACGTGGACCTGCGGGGTGCGGACCTGGACCGGGTCGAGCGGCTCGAGGGCTTCCGCGGGGCGACGATCGGCGCCGACCAGCTGTACACGCTCGCGCCGCTGCTGGCCGCGCAGGCCGGTTACCGCGTCGACTGACCGGCGCCGGGTCCCGCGCTCACCGACACTCCACGCCCGCCGGGGCCCGCGAACTGTCGCTCAACGCGAAACAGCGCCCGCGCCCGCGCCGGTGCCGACGCCAGCCCCGGCCAGTGCCGCTGCCAGGTCGGCCTGCACCAGGTCGCCGTGCACGGCCGCGCCCGTCTGGGAGCCCGCGGCCGCCGATGCGACCACCGTCGCCATCGGGTTCGTCACGTTGCCGGCCGCGTACACGCCGCGCACCGGCGTCTGCCCGACGGCGTCGACGGTCAGTGCCGTCGCGTACGAGAAGTCGCCCATGAACTGCTCGGTCGCCGTCAGGCCCAGGCCGGACAGGAAGTCCACCCGTGCCTCGGGTCGGCTGGCCGTGGCGAGGGCGTCGAGCTCGACCGAGGAACCGGAGACGAGTGCGACCCCGGTGAGCCGGTCGCCCTCCGAGACCACCGCGGTGACGGGGTCGGTGACGACGGGGACACCGCGTGCGGCCAGACCGGCGCGGTCGGTGTCGTCCAGCAGCGCCGGATCGGTCACGAACGCGGTCACCCGGTCGCTCAGCGCGCGGAACATCAGCACGTGGTGTGCCCCGTTCGGCGTGGTGACGAGCACCCCGATGCGCTGGTCGCGGATCTCCCACCCGTGGCAGAACGGGCAGTGCACGACGCCGCGTCCCCACTGCTCGGCCAGCCCCGGGACCTGCGGCAGGACGTCCACGGCGCCGGAGGCGACGACCAGTCGGCGGGCCGTCACGACCGCGCCGGAGTCCAGCGTGACCGAGAACCCGACCGGGTCGGCGGCGTCGCCGGTCGTGGCGGACGCGGCCACGACCCTCCCGGCCGTGACCCGGACGCCGTAGGCGGCGACCTCGTCGCGACCGATGCGGGTCAGCTCGGCCGGCGCGACGCCCTCGCGCCCGAGGTAGTTGTGGGCACCGGCCGCCGGTGCGTTGCGCGGTTCACCGGAATCGACGACCAGCACCGAACGGCGCGAGCGCCCGAGGATGAGGGCGGCGGACAGGCCGGCGGCCGAGCCGCCGATGACGATGACGTCGTGGTGATCAGACATGCGCCGATCATGCGGGCTCCCGTCGCCGACTGGCAACGAACGTTGCCGAGGTGGCAACATGGCGCCATGAGCAGCACATCGCACGATCGTGGCCGGGAGGAACGGCTCACCCCGCGCACGACGGCGCAGGTCGTCGACGGGGTCGGCCCTCGACTGCGCGCCCTGCGCGCCCGACGCGACGTCACGCTCGCCGCGCTGTCCGAGCAGACCGGCGTCTCGGTGAGCACCCTGTCGCGCCTGGAGTCCGGACAGCGCAAGCCGACGCTGGAGCTGCTGCTCCCGCTCGCCCGCGCGTACCAGGTGCCCCTCGACGACCTGGTCGGCGCACCGCGGACCGGGGATCCACGCGTGCACATGAAGCCGGAGGTGCTCGGTGGCCGCGTGGTCGTGCCGCTGACCGAACGGACCGGCGGCGTGCGGTCCTTCAAGCAGCTCTTCCCGCCGCACACGCCGGGTGGTGAACCGTCGCTCAAGACGCACGAGGGGTACGAGTGGATCTACGTGCTGTCCGGCCGCCTGCGGCTGTTGCTCGGCGAGCAGGACATCGACCTCGGGCCGGGTGAGGTCGTCGAGTTCGACACCCACACGCCGCACTGGGTCGGCAACGTGACCGACGCCGTCACCGAGGTGCTGTGCCTGTTCGGACCGCAGGGCGAGCGGGCGCACGTACGGTCGCGGCCGGTGCGCTGAGGGCGCTCGAGCGTCAGAACACGTGCGTCATGACGTCCTCGAGCAGCCCGGACGTCTCGATGTTCGACTGGTGGATGTGGATCCCGATGTCGCCCCGGGTGAAGTACGTGTCACCGTCGGTGACGGGGTACTGCGAGTTCTTCGAGACCTTCTGGCAGCGCAGACCCTCGGCCTCGTTGTCGCACTCGTAGCCCCGCGCCGTGAGCTTCTCGAGCTCGGCGCTCGCGGTGGCCGAGTCGACGACGTCGACCGCGATGGACAGGTACGAGATGTCGGCCTGCGGCTCACGCCACACGCAGTACAGCCGCTTGCCGTCCGGCTGCAGCACCGGCGTGAAGGAGCTCTTCGGGATCGCGATCGGGTCGCCGACGACGGACGGGTCGTTGAGGGGAGCGGACGCGAAGGCGTCGTCCCACTTGCCGGGGGTGATCAGGTCGGTGCAGCTGTCGGGCACGGTGCCGGCGTCGAAGTCCACCCCGGGGACCTGGGTGACGGTGGACGTCGGGCGCGGGCTGCTGCTCGCGGTGGAGCTCGGCGCGGACGCAGCCTCGGTCGACGGGCCCGGACCGACGCTCGCCGGGCCGGCCGGACCGGCCTGCGCACACCCGGTCAGGGCGAGCCCCGCCGCCAGCAGGGTCGTCAGCGTGATGGTGGTGCCGGTCCGCGTCGTGTGGCGCATGGTTCCCCCTCGTTCGGTCACGTCGGGTCGTGACCCGCTCTCACGAACGTACCGAACGACGGCGGCGCCAGTCCTGACCGTCACCGTCCCGTGGCCTGGCGCTGGCGCGGTCGCCGGTGCCCGGGTCGGCGCTCAGTGGGTGCGCCGCCACCGCCGGACCCGCGACTCCGCTCGCAGGCGTCGTGCCCACCGCCGAACCGGGTTCGCCCGCCGCCCGTTCACGTGGAAGGTGTGGAACGCGCGTCGCGTCCGGAGCCAGGCGGACCCGAGGCCCGAGAAGGGTCGCGCGGACACCAGCACCGTGAGCGAGGGGGCGGCCAGGACCCGCCAGGCCGGGTCGAGCTGCATGCTCAGGTCGACGTCGTCGTGCACCTCGGGGTCGTCGACGTGGGCTCGCCTGCGGACGGCGGCCCACGTCGACCGGCGCATCGCCATCGCCGAGCCGAACAGCGGTGGGCGTGCGAGCGCGCCCCGCATGAGCACGAAGTACGGCCCCATGTAGACCGCGTCCCAGGTCCACCGCAGCAGGCGTCCGCCGTCGTACGGCCGTCCGGGTCCGGTCACCGCGACCACCTCGGGGGCGTCGAGCAGCCGGACGGCCTCGGCGATCCAGCCGGGTGGCGGGACGGAGTCGGCGTCGAGTCGCACGATGACGTCGCCGGACGCTCGGTCGTACCCGCGGGCGGAGGCCCGGGCGATGCCGCGGACGGGTTCGGACAGCACGACCGCGCCGGCCGACCTGGCGACGGCGGCGCTGTCGTCACTGCTGCCGTTGTCGACCACGACGACCTCGTCGGCGCGGACGGTCTGCACGGCCAGGGCGTCGAGGCACCTGCGCAGGTGCACGGCGTCGTCCCGCACGGGGATGACGACCGAGACACGCAACACCCTCCGATCCAACCGGCTCGTCGCTGTGTGGACGATCGGACCGCGTTCTGCGACGTTCCTGTGTCCCGACCCAGAGGTCGGCGCGCACGTTCGGTGAGGACACGCCCCCGGTGCACGCCGGGGACGACGACAACCGGAAGGCCGACCATGACCACGAACCCACCCGGGAACGACTCCGGGACCCCCATCCACGACCGCACCGCGGCGACCGAGGGACACGAGGTCGCGCCGGGCGTGACCGTGCCGTCCTACGCGAGTGGCACCCCCGCCGCCCGCCCCTCGGACCCCGACGCGTCGCAGACCTACGACCCGTACGGCGACGCCGCAGGTGTGCCCTTCGACGCGCCCCTCGACGCCGTCCCCGCCGACGAGCAGCTGCCGGCAGCCCCGACCACGCCCCTGTCCGGCGGCGCGACCACGGGCGGCACGAGCGGGAGCGGTTCCGACTCCAGCGGTGGCTCCGGCAAGGCCGACGCGGCCAAGGGCGCCGCCCAGGACGTCGCCGGCGACGCCAAGGAGAAGGCCGCGAACGTCGCGGGCACCGCGAAGGAGCAGGCCTCGAACGTCGCCTCCGAGGCGACCGACCACGCCAAGCAGCTCTACGCGCAGGCGAGCAGCACGCTGAAGGACCAGGCTGCCGACCAGCAGCAGCGCGCCGCCGGTGGGCTCCGCAGCATCGGTGAGCAGCTCGGCCGCATGGCCGAGAACGACGACGAGCAGGGTGTGGCGTCGAAGGTCGTCCGTGACCTGTCCGGCCGCGCGACGTCGGCCGCCGGGTTCCTCGAGAACCGTGACCCGGGCTCGCTGCTCGACGAGGTGAAGTCCTTCGCCGCGAAGCGTCCGGGCACCTTCATCGCGATCGCCGCCGGTGCGGGTCTGCTCGCCGGCCGTCTCACCAAGGCGCTCGCGACCGAGATCAAGCACGAGAAGGAGGCCGGCGACGGCACCACCGGGACGGGGAGCGGCGTATGAGCCAGTCCGTCCCCGGCGCGGCACCCCTCGGTGAGCCGACGCCCGAGGAACGCGCCGCGACCACGCCGCTCGGCGAGCTGTTGTCCGACGTGTCCCGCGACCTGTCGACCCTGTTCCGGCAGGAGGTCGCGCTCGCCAAGGCCGAGCTGACCGACTCCGCGAAGAAGGCCGGCAAGGCGGGCGGCATGTTCGGCGGCGCCGGGCTCACCGCGCTGTTCGCCCTGCTGTTCCTGTCGATCGCCGCGTGGTGGGGCCTCGGCTACCTCATCGGCAACGCCTGGTCCGCCCTGATCATCGCGGTGGTCTACGCCGTCGTCGCCGCGATCCTCGCCGTCCGCGGACGCAAGGAGATCAAGGAGATCACGGGCGCCCCGCAGACGGTCGAGACCGCCAAGGAAGTCCCCGAGACACTGAAGCCCAACACCGGGAGGAAGCCATGAGCACCCCAGACGAGATCCGCGCCGACATCGAGCGCACCCGAGGCGAACTCGGCTCCGACGTCGACGCGCTCGCCGACAAGGTCAGCCCGTCGTCGATCGCCCACCGCCAGAGCGAGAAGGTGAAGAGCCGCTTCCAGGACGTCCGCGAGTCCGTCATGGGCGCAGCGCAGTCGGCTCGTTCGAGTGCCTCCGGTTCCGCCTCGGACGCGACCGACCAGGCCAAGGACGCCGCGCACAAGGGTGTCGAGAAGGCCAAGGGCAACCCCCTCGCCGTCGGTCTCATCGCCTTCGGTGCCGGCTGGCTCGTGTCGTCGCTCATCCCGACGACCGACAAGGAAGAGGAGCTCGCCGGCGAGCTGAAGGACAAGGCCGCCCCGCTCGTCGACGACGTCAAGGAGCAGGCCAAGGACCTCGGTTCGCAGCTCGGCGACGCCGCCAAGGAGCACGCGCAGGACCTCAAGGGCACCGCGCAGGAGGCCGCGCAGACGGTCAAGGGCGAGGCGCAGGGCGCCGCGTCCGACGTGAAGGACACCGCGCAGGGCGCTGCGGACGACGTCCGCAACGGCTGACGCGAGCAGCTGAGCCGGCGCGCCGACCGCGTCGACGACGGGAGGCCCGTGGCGACACCGCCACGGGCCTCCCGTCGTCCTGCGGCTGGGAGGCGATCCGGGCCTCCCGAGCAGCATGGACGGATGGCCGACACACGCACGACAGCAGTCCTCTTCGACATCGACGGCACCCTGGTCGACTCGAACTACGCGCACATCGACGCGTGGTGGCGGGCGTTCCTGGCGGTCGGTGAGTCGGTCGACGCCTGGCGGATCCACCGCGCGATCGGGATGGACTCGGCGAAGCTGCTCGAGACGCTGCTGCCCGACGCCTCGGACGACACCCGTGCCACCGCGAAGCAGTTCCACACCGCGTACTACACCGAGCAGGTGCCGCGACTGCGATTGCTGCCGGGTGCACGGGAACTGTTGCGGGCGGTCGCCGAGGCCGGGCACGCGGTGGTGCTCGCCACGAGCGCTCCCGAGCACGAACTCGCCCCGATGCGCGAGCTGCTCGACGCCGGCGAGTGGGTCGCCGCCGAGACCAGCTCCGAGGACGTCGAGCAGGCGAAGCCGGATCCGGGCATCATCCGGGTGGCGCTCGACCGGGCCGGGGTGTCCGCGGACGCCGCGGTGATGGTGGGCGACGCGATGTGGGACGTCGAGTCGGCAGGCCGGGTCGGGGTGACGAGCGTCGGGGTGATGACCGGCGGCATCGGCGGCGACGAGCTCCGCGGTGCCGGGGCGGCCGAGGTCTACGACGACGCCGCGGCGGTGCTCGCGGCGTTCCGTGCGGGCGAGGGGCCGATCGCCGCGCTGGGCACGCCCGCCTGAGCGCACCGGGTTTCCGGGGCGACGGTCGTCCGTGTCAGGATCGTCGATCGTGATCACGATCGAACGCGTTTCCTGGGACGACCCCCGCAGCGTGGAGCTCCGCGCGCGCATGGACGACGAGATGCACGAACGCTACGGGGCGTCGAACGCCGGCGAGGACCCCGCCGTCACGGCCGAACGGAGCCGTGCGCTCGCGGTCGACCCCGCGACCGTGGTGACGTCGCTGCTCGCCGTCGACGAGGCCGGTGCGCCGGTCGGGCACATCGCGATCCGCCGGCTCGGCGACGAGATCGAGCTGAAGCGGCTCATCGTGACCGCCGCGGCGCGGGGCAAGGGCGCGGCGACGGCCCTGCTCGACGAGTGCGAACGCGTCGGCCGTGAGCTCGGTGCCGCCCGGCTCATCCTGCAGACCGGGGACAAGCAGCCCGACGCGGTGGCGCTGTACCGGAAGACCGGCTGGCACCAGATCGACGTCTACGAGCCGTACGTCGCGACGATGCCCTGGTCGTTCTGCTTCGAGAAGGCCCTCTGAGCCGACCCACTCTGGTTGCACTATCAGCGCGGTAGTGCAATCCTCGTTCGGTGAGCACCACCGAACGCACCCGCGCGCTGCGCCGACGCATGATCGTCGAGGCACGCCGGGCGACCATCGCGCACGGGCTGCACGGCTTCACGATCGAGCAGCTCTGCGACACCGTCGGGGTGTCCCGGCGCACGTTCTTCAACCACTTCGCGTCGAAGGACGACGCCGTGCTCGGCATCGAGATCAACGCCGACGTCCAGGCGATCGACGCCTACGCTGCCGGCGGTGTCGTGCCGGCCGACCTCGAACCGCTCGACTCCATCGTGGCGCTGGCCATCGACCAGCTGCACCGGGTGGGGATCGACCGCGCCGACGAGGTGCTCGTCCGAGGCGTCTTCGAACGGGAACCGGCGCTCGTCGCCCGGTTCCTGTCGGCGACCGACGTGCAACTCGGTCGCATCACCCGGGCGGTCCAGCAGCGCTTCGGCTGGGACGACCCGGCGGACCGGCGTGCCCGCCTGGTGACCGAAGCGGCTGCCGCGCTGGCGAAGGTGACCGCGGAGACGTACTTCGACGACGCGTTCGACGAGGCGACCGGACCCGGGTTCGACGAGCTGCTCACCCAGAACCTCCGCCTGCTCAGGGCGGCCATCACGACCGGACAGGACCCCACCGCATGAGCGCCACCGCGTCGGGCACGACCAAGCGTGCCCGCCCAGGCTCCGACGGACCGCTGCTCCTCACGCAGCGCCGGATCTGGATCATCTTCTCCGCACTGATCGCGGGGATGCTGCTCTCCAGCCTCGACCAGACCATCGTCTCGACGGCGATGCCCACCATCGTCGGTGAGCTCGGCGGTGTCGCGCACCAGGCCTGGATCACCACCGGGTACCTGCTCGCCTCGACCATCGTGATGCCGATCTACGGCAAGTTCGGTGACGTCATCGGGCGCCGCAACCTGTTCCTCGTCGCGATCGCGCTGTTCACCCTGGCGTCCCTCGGGTGCGCCCTGTCGACCGACTTCTGGCAGTTCGTGGTGTTCCGCGCCCTGCAGGGCCTGGGCGGCGGCGGCCTGATGATCCTGTCGCAGGCGATCATCGCGGACATCGTGCCGGCGTCGGAGCGTGGCAAGTACCTCGGCCCGCTCGGCGCGATCTTCGGCCTGTCGGCGGTCGGCGGCCCGCTGCTCGGCGGCTTCTTCGTCGACCACATGACGTGGAACTGGGCGTTCTGGATCAACATCCCCGTCGGCATCGCCGCCTTCCTGGTCGCGTGGTTCGCCCTGACGCTGCCGAGCAAGAAGGCCTCGAAGCGGATCGACGTGCTCGGTGTCGCGCTCCTGTCGGCGACGACCGCCTGCCTGGTGTTCTTCACCGAGTTCGGTGGCAACCGCGCGCACGGCTGGGACGCCCCGGAGACCTGGGCGTGGGGTGCCGGCTTCCTGGTCGCCGCCGCGCTGTTCGTCTTCGTCGAGTCCCGCGCGCAGGACCCGATCATCCCGCTGTCGTTCTTCCGCAACCGCACCTTCGTGCTCGCGACGGGCATCGGCTTCGTGCTCGGCATCGGCATGTTCGCGGCGATCGCGTTCGTGCCGACGTTCCTGCAGATGGCGTCCGGCACCTCGGCCGCGGTCTCCGGGCTGCTGATGCTGCCGATGATGGCGGGCCTGATGGGCACCTCGATCACGTCGGGTGTGCTCATCAGCCGGACCGGCAAGTACCGGATGTACCCGGTCGCCGGCACCGTGGTGGTCGGACTGGCGATGCTCGGCATGACGACCCTGGCCGCGACGACGCCGATCTGGCTGATCTGCGTGTACCTGTTCGTGTTCGGCGCGGGCCTCGGGCTCATCATGCAGGTCGTGGTGCTCGTCGCGCAGAACGCGGTCCCCGCGCAGCAGGTCGGGACCGCCACCTCGACGAACAACTACTTCCGCGAGGTCGGGGCCAGCCTGGGCGTCGCCGTCTTCGGGGCGCTGTTCACGTCGCGGCTGACGGACTCGCTCAACGGGGTCTTCACCGACGCGGGCATCCCGGCGTCGCAGGCGGCCTCGAGCAGCGCGAGCATCGACCCGAACGCGCTGGCGAAGCTCCCCGAGGCCCTGCAGGACGGCATCGTGAACGCCTACGCCGACTCGCTGGCACCGGTGTTCTGGTACCTGCTGCCGTTCATCGCCGCCGCGCTCGTGCTCGCGCTGTTCCTGCCGCAGATGCAGCTGGCGGACGTCGCCGGCATGGTCGCCCGTGGTGAGGCCGTCGGTGGCGCCGAGGCCGACGAGCTCGACCGCGCCCAGCGTGCGGCCCGCGCGGAGCACACCCCGGCGGAGGTGTCCGCGGGAGGCGGTACGCCGGCGTCTCGCCGAGACGCCTCGGACTGACGGACAGGAGGCGCGGTGCCAGCTGGCACCGGGCCTCCCGTCCGTCAGCCGGTCGCGCGCACTGCCGCGGCCGACGTTCCGTAGTGAGCGACACCTCACGCGTTCCGGCGCGCGTGAGGTGTCGCTCAGCGCGTGCGGTCGCGGCGGCCCCGCGCTACGCGCCGGTGCTCGCCCGGGGGACCAGGCGCGTCGGCAGGGCCGCGGGCTCGGCAGCCGTGCCGTCGAGCGTCGCGAGCAGGCGCAGCGCCGCGGTGCGCCCGAGGTCCGCGCCGGGCAGGGCCACGCTGGTCAGGGCCGGCGCGGTGACCGACGACGACGGCAGGTCGTCGAACCCGGCGACGGCCAGTTCGCCCGGGACGGCGATGCCGATCGCCCCCGCGACCCGCAGCACCCCGTACGCCAGGGTGTCGGCGGCCGCGACGACGGCGGTGACGTCGTCGTCCTGCCAGGCCTCGATGACGTGCTCGGTGGCCGAGGCCGCGGCGTCCACGGTGAGGTCGGCGCGGGCGGTGACCTCGGACACGGTGATCCCGGCGTCGGCGCAGGCGCGTTCGAACAGCTCGCGGCGGACGCCGAACGTGGTGGCGCGCGAGGTGCCGTCGAGGTACCCCACGCGCCGGTGTCCCTGCGCGTGCAGGTGCGTCACGAGGTCGTGTACGCCGGTCGACAGGTCGTAGTTGACGGCCTCGGCGCCGCCCGGGGCGTCGAGCAGCACCACGGGCACGCTCGCGGCCATGGGCTCGCCGGCTGCGGGGGCGTCGACGAGGATCCCGGCGGGCCGCAGCCGCTCGAAGCGCCGGACGTCGGCCGCCACGGGCTGGGCACCGCGCTCGGTGACCGACAGCACGAGTTGGAACCGGTCGCCCAGGGTGTCCCGGACGCCGCGGATGACCTCGGCGAAGAACGGGTTCGACAGGTCCGGGGCGATGAACACGACCAGGTCGCCGCTGCCCCGCGCCAGTGAGCTCGCGGCGTGGTCGACGACGTAGCCGAGGTCGTCCACGGCGTCGCGCACCCGAGCGGCGATCGGAGCGGAGACCCGGCCGTGGTCCTTGCCGTTCACCACGAGGGAGACCGTGGCGATGCTCGTGCCCGCCCGCTCGGCCACCATCGCGGCGGTCACGCGACGGCTCGGGGCGGCGGGGGAGGGCACCCCTCGATGCTAGCGAGCACGGTCGGCGAACTTGACGTCAAACGTTTGACGTGTTTCGATGTCAAACGCTTGACGCGCCCCGGTGTCGACGTTCTGTCGGCGCTGCGGATCCCCACCACGTCGAGCACTCACCTCGATTCCCCGAAGAAGTGGAGCGCCCAGCGTGCCCGATGCGACCCAGACCGCCGCGACCCCGTCCGCTGCCACCGAGCCGGCGAAGATCATCCTGGACTGCGACCCCGGCCACGACGACGCCGTCGCGCTCCTGCTCGCCCACGGCAGCCCGGCGATCGACCTGCTCGCCGTCACCACCGTCGTCGGCAACCAGACCCTGCCGAAGGTCACCCGCAACGCCCTGGCCGTCGCCCGCATCGCCGGCATCACCGGGGTGCCCTTCGCCGCCGGTGCCGCCCGCCCGCTGCTCCGCCAGGTCGAGGTCGCCCCGGACATCCACGGCGAGAGCGGCCTCGACGGCCCGATGCTGCCCGAGCCCGCGTTCGACCTGGACGAGCGGCACGCGGTCGACCTGATCATCGACACCGTGATGGCGCACGAGCCCGGCACCGTCACCCTGGTGCCGACCGGCGGTCTGACGAACATCGCCCTCGCGGCCCGCAAGGAGCCCCGCATCGTCGAGCGCGTCAAGCAGGTCGTGCTCATGGGCGGCGGCGTGCACGTCGGCAACTGGAGCCCGGTCGCCGAGTTCAACATCGTCATCGACCCCGAGGCCGCGGCCATCGTGTTCGAGGCCGGCTGGGACGTCGTGATGGTCGGCCTCGACCTGACGCACCAGGCCCTCGCCACCCCGGAGGTCGCCGAGCGCATCGCGGCCGTCGGCACCTCCCCCGCCGCCTTCGTCGGCGAGCTGCTCGACTTCTTCGGCCAGACCTACAAGGACGCGCAGGGCTTCGACGCCCCGCCGGTCCACGACCCCTGCGCGGTCGCGTACGTCATCGACCCCACGATCGTCCGCGCCGTGAAGGTCCCGATCCGCGTCGAGACCCAGGGCACCCTGACCCTCGGCATGACCGTCGCCGACTTCCGCGCACCCGCGCCCGAGGACTGCCGCACGAGCGCCGCGATGGAGCTCGACCACGACCGGTTCTGGGACCTCGTCGTCGACGCCCTCGAGCGCATCGGCGAGACGGCCGACACCGACTGGACCCCACGTGCCGCCGCTGACGCCGTCGAAGCCGGCATCACCACGACCCCGGAGATCTGAACCCCATGACCACCACATCGACGAAGAAGTCGATCGGCGCCCTCACCGCCGCGCTCCTCGCCGCCTGTGTCGCGTTCCAGTTGAACGCGAGCATGCTCAGCCCCGCCCTCGTCACGATGGCCCGCGAGCTCCGCACCGACGACGCCACGATCGGCCTGTCACAGACCCTGTACTTCACGCTCGCGGCACTGTTCTCGCTGTTCCTGCCGCGCCTGTCCGACATCGTCGGCCGCAAGCGCGTGCTGATCGGCATGCTCGCCGTGATGCTCGTCGGCAGCATCGTCGCCGCGCTCGCGGTGAACGTGCCGATGCTGTTCGCGGGTCGCATCATCCAGGGCGTCACCGGCCCGGTCGTCCCGATCTGCCTGCTCGTGCTCCGCAACGAGATCAGCGACCCCAAGCGCTACGGCGCCGCCCTCGGTCTGCTCACCGCCGTGAACGGAGGCATCGCCGGCGTCGACGCCCTGGCCGGCGGGTGGATCGCGACCAACTTCGGGTTCCGCGGCATCTTCTGGGTCATCGCGGTCGTCACCGTGGTCGCCCTGCTCCTGGTCGCCGTCTGGGGTGTCGAGTCGAAGCCCTCCGCCGGCACCCGGATGGACTGGATCGGCGTCGTCCCGCTCGTCATCAGCGTCGGGGCCCTGCTCACGGCGTTCAACGAGGCCGGCAAGCTCGGCGCGGCGAACCCGGTGCTCGTGGTCGGCGGCGTGGTCGTCGCGCTCGTCGCCTTCGCGGTGTTCTGGGCCGTCGAGTCGCGGGTGCGGGAACCCCTGGTCGAGACCCGGTTCCTGAAGCGTCGTGCCACCTGGGCGCTGCTGGCGACGACGTTCCTGACCATGACCGGCGTCTTCGCCGTGGTCAACGGACTCGTCACGAGCCTCGCGCAGAACGGCGACGCCGGCTTCGGGATGGAGGCCGACCTCGCCTCGCTCGTGTTCCTCACCCCGTACGCGCTGGTCGGCTGGGTCGTCGGACCCTTCGCCGGGCGCCTCGCCCCGACGATCGGGTACCGTGCGGTCCTGCGCTTCGGCCTGGTCGGCAGCATCGTCTCGACCGTCCTGATGGCGATCGTCGGCGTGCACTCGCTGCCCGTCCTGGTCACCGCGACCGTGCTGATCGGCATCACCTACGCCGGCATCGCGAACATCATTCTGAACGGCCTGGGCATCGTGCTGTCGCCGGAGTCGAACCCCGGCTTCCTGCCCGGTCTCAACGCCGGTGCGTTCAACCTCGGCGCCGGGGTCAGCTTCGCCGTCCTGCCTGCGCTGCAGATCGCGCTCGGGGTCGGCGGGTCCGCGGGCACCGCCGGGTACTCCGGTGGCATGCTGCTCGGGGCCGCGATCACGACCGTCGCACTCGCCATCTCGTTCCTCATCCCCCGTCCGGAGAGCGCCGAGACCACGTCCGTCGCACCGCAGAAGGAGACCGTCCGGTGACCGAGACCATCGTGATCGTCGGGTCGCTCAACGCGGACCTGGTGGTCCGCACGGCGCGTTTCCCCCAGCCCGGAGAGACCCTGCAGGGCTCCGACCTCGCGATCCTGCCCGGGGGCAAGTCCGCCAACCAGGCGGTGGCTGCCGGGAGGCTCGGGGGCGCGGTCCGCATGATCGGTGCGGTCGGCGACGACGGGAACGGTGCGCTGCTCCGCGACTCCGTCGCGGCCGCGGGTGTCGACACCACGCACGTCGCCGTCCGCGAGGGCGTCGCCACCGGCACCGCCGTCATCACGGTCGACGGCGCAGGGGAGAACACCATCGTGATCTCCGCCGGGGCGAACGGCACGCTGTCGCCGGAGGACGTGCCGGCCGACGTCTTCTCGGGAGCCGCGGTGCTCGGGCTCTGCCTCGAGGTCTCGATCGACGTCGTCCTCGCCGCCGCCCGGGCAGCGCACACCGCCGGGGTGACGGTGCTGACGAACCTGTCGCCGTTCGGCGCCGTCCCGCAGGAGCTGCTCGACCTCACCGACGTCCTGCTCGTCAACGAGCACGAGGCCGCCGAGCTCGGCGACCACGGCGTCGCCCGGTCCGTCGTCACCCGCGGTGGCGCCGGCTGCGTGGTGCACGACGGTGCTGCCGAGCCGGTGTCGATCAACGCCGTCCGCGTCGAGCCCGTGGACACGACGGGCTGCGGCGACGCCTTCATGGGCGCGGTGGCGCTGCGCCTGGCGGCGGGGGACACCCTCGTCGACGCGGCGCGCTTCGCCGTCGGGGTCGGGGCGTACGCCGCGACCGGGGCGGGCGCGCAGGCCTCGTACCCGACCACCGCGCAGCTGGAGGCGTTCCTGCGGGCGTAGGACGGGCCTCCCGGGTCTCACCGCCCGCTAGCGTGGTGCCATGCGCGTGGGAGTCCTCGACATCGGGTCCAACACCGGCCACCTGCTCGTGGTGGACGCCCACGGCGGCGCCGCGCCGCTGCCGGCGTCCTCGTTCAAGCAGCCGCTGCGGCTGGCCGAGCACCTGGACGCCTCCGGCGCGGTGACACGGCAGGGGATCGACGCCCTGACCACGTTCGTGGCCGACGCGGTCCGCGTCGCCGAGGACCGCGGGTGCGAGGACATGCTCGCCTTCGCCACCTCGGCGGTCCGCGACGCCGGCAACTCGGACGCGGTCCTGGCCCACGTCGAGGCGTCCACGGGGGTCGAACTCGCCGTCCTGTCCGGCTCGGACGAGGCGCGGCTGACGTTCCTGGCCGTGCGCCGGTGGTTCGGCTGGTCCGCCGGGCGCCTGGCGGTCTTCGACATCGGCGGCGGCTCGCTCGAGATCGCCGGCGGCGCCGACGAGGCACCGGACGTCGCGTGGTCGATGCCGATCGGTGCAGCGCGGCTCGCGCGCTCCTACTTCGGCGCCGGCACCCCGACCGAGGACGACGTCCGCCGCATCCGCCACGAGATCCGCGTCGCGATCGCCCGCGACGCCGGCCTGCTGCTCCGTTCGGGCCGGCCTGACCGCGCCGTGGCGACGTCGAAGACCTTCCGCTCGATCGCCCGGATCTGCGGGGCGGCGCCGTCGGCAGCGGGTCCGCTCGTGCCGCGCTCCCTCGACGGAGCCGTCCTGCGCGAGCGCCTGCCCGAGCTGCTCACCATGTCGGTGGACGAGCTCGCCACGCTGCCGGGCGTCTCGCCGAGCCGCGCCCACCAGGTGGTGCCGGGAGCGCTCGTCGCCGAGGCGTGCCTGGACATCTTCGACCTGCCGGCGCTCGAGATCTGCCCGTGGGCGCTCCGCGAGGGCGTCATCCTGGAGCGGCTCGACCAGCTGTCGGTGCTCGGGACGCCGTAGTCGGCCCAGGCGTCGGTCCGGCTACCGGCGCGGTTCCGGGCGCTGGCGGCGCTGCTTCGGCGGTGCCAGGAGCCAGGGCCGGATCAGGGTCGTCACGAACGGCAGCACCCAGAACGTCATGATCGGCGTGAGCACGAGCGTCGTGATGAGCACCCGGGGCAGGATCGCGACGTGCCCGAACGCGGGGACGAGCCAGGCCATCAGGTACGTGAACGCCAGGTTCACCGGGAAGAACCCGAGCCAGATGCTCACCGCCTGCTTCCACCGCGGGGGAGCGCTCGACGCCGGGGCGTCCTGCGGCACGTCGAACCAGCCCTCGATGCCCGTGCGCTTCTCGACGCGGGACTCCACCACCAGGTCGCGACCGAGGTCGAGCCACCGCAGCCGGTCGTCGGAGTTCTCCCACGTGGCCAGGGAGTCGTGGTCGGCGAACCGGTAGAGCATGTGCCACTCGCGGGACTGCGCGCGCGAACGCACCCACCCCGAGCCGAGGAAGCCGGGGTAGCGGTTCGCCAGGTTCACGCCGGACTGCACCCAGGCGGTGGCGTCGGCGATGCGGTCGGATTCGACCAAACGGGTGATGGAGACGGTGACGGGCGGGCCTGCGGTCACGGGTGGCGAGTGCAGGCTCCCTGGCTCTTGTGGAGTCATGCCACCAGTTTCCCCGATCGGTGTTTCCGGCTCGTGTCGCAGCTCGACGACCGCCGACGAACCGATGGGTAGGTTCGCGGTGTGAGCGAGACCGAGCGCGGTCGGCACGAGACGCCGACGGAACGATGGGACCGGAACTGGGCCGACATCCAGCAGCAGCTCCGGATCGTGCAGACCGGGACGCAGATCCTCGCCGGGTTCCTGCTGACCCTGCCGTTCCAGCAGCGCTTCACCGACCTGTCCGACCGGCAGGAGACGGTGTACCTCGTGCTCGTCGTCCTGGCGGTCGTGGTGACCGTGGTGGCGCTGTCGGCAGTCGCGACGCACCGGCTGGTGTTCCGGCAACGTCAGAAGCACGACCTGGTCCGTGCGGGCAACGGCATCCTGCTCGCCGCGCTCATCGCGAGCGCACTGCTCTTCGCGGGGACGGTCTCGTTCGTCTTCGACGTGGTGCTCGGCGGCACGGGAGGCGTGATCAGTGGGGTGGCGGTCTTCGTGGGGACGGCGGCGCTGTGGACCGCGGTGCCCTTCGGCCTGCGCCGGACCGAGCGCGACGTCGACCCGGAGCGCGAGCGTTCGTCGGACGGCTGAACGCTCGCCGCGGCGGTGGGGTCAGCTCGCCTGCTTCTTCGCCGCGGGCTTCTTCGCGGGACTCTTCTTGGCGGCGGGCTTCTTCGCGGGAGTCTTCTTGGCGGGAGCCTCCTTCGGCGCGGCATCGTCCGCCGCCTTCTTCGCCGGGGCCTTCCGACCGGACCCGGACGAGCCGGACCCGGACGACGATCGTGAGCTCGACGACGAACGCGACCCCGTGCCTCCCGACCGCTTCTTGTCGACGGACGCGCGCAGCGCGGCCATCAGGTCGAGCACGTCACCGCCCGCGTCGTCGTCCTCGTCGTCCTGCTCGCCGAACGTCTTCTCGGTGTCGATGTCGTCGCCCGCCTCGAGCTTGGCGTCGATGAGCTGCTGCAGTTCCTCCTGGTAGGAGTCGGTGTAGCGGTCGGGGTCGAAGTCGGTCGACATGCTCTCGACGAGCGACGACGACATCTTCAGCTCGTTGGCGCTGACCTTGACCGAGGTGTCGAGGGCCGGGAACTCCGCCGCGCGGACCTCGTCGCCCCAGAGCAGCCCCTGCAGCAGGATGACCTCGTCGTGCACGCGGAGCACCCCGAGCCGGGTCTTCTGCCGCAGCGTGAACTGCACGATCGCCAGTCGGTCGGTCTTCGCCAGCGTCTCGCGCAGCAGCACGTAGGCCTTCGGCGAGCGCGAGTCGGGCTCGAGGTAGTACGTCTTCTCGAACATCATCGGGTCGACCTGCTCGACGGGCACGAACTCCAGGACCTCGACCTCGTGCGACTGCTCCTCGGGGAGCTGCTTGAAGTCGTCGGCGGTGAGCACGACCGTCTTCTCGCCGTCGTCGTAGGCGCGCTGGATGTCGGCGTACTCGACCTCGTGGCCGAACTCGCACACGCGCTTGTAGCGGATGCGGCCCTTGTCCTCGTCGTGGACCTGGTGCAGGGACACGTCGTGGGTCTCGGTGGCCGCGTACACCTTGATGGGCACGTTGACGAGCCCGAACGCGATGGAGCCCTTCCAGATCGACCTCATGGGCACATGATGCCCGTGCCAGCGCGTGAGCGCCCGCGGCAGACGGTTCCTCCACAGGTGGGTGCGCCGCCGGTGGATCCACGGACCACCGACCAGCTGGAACGTCGCGATGCCGGCACGAGCACGATGGGCCCATGAGCCAGCTCGACAAGCAGGACCCCCGCGATCAGTTCCCCCGTCCGCCGTTCCCCGCGCAGACGCAGCAGGGGTCGGGACTCGCGAGTGCGATGGACCCGGCACCCGACCACGGCGAGACGAGCTACGTCGGGACCGGACGGATGCGCGGACACCGGGTCCTGGTGACCGGGGCCGACTCGGGCATCGGGCGAGCGGCGGCGATCGCGATGGCGAAGGAGGGCGCCGACGTCGCCCTGAACGCCCTGCCCGAAGAACGCGAGGACCTCGAGCAGGTCCGCGACGTCATCGGTGACCTCGGTCGCAAGGCGGTGCTGCTGCCCGGTGACCTGACGGACGAAGCCTTCTGCGACGTGCTCGTGCAGGACGCCGTCAGCGAGCTCGGCGGACTCGACGCCCTGGTGCTCGTCGCCGGCCACCAGCAGGTGCACGAGGACGTCACCCAGCAGTCCACCGACGACTTCGACCGCACGATGAAGGTCAACCTGTACTCGCTGTTCTGGCTCGTCCGCGCTGCCGTCCCGCACATGGCGCCGGGCAGCTCGATCGTCACGACGAGCTCGGTGTCCGCGTACCAGCCGCAGGACCGCATGATCGACTACGCCGCGACGAAGGCCGGCATCATCACGTACACGAACGGCCTCGCCCGTCAGCTCGCCGCGAAGGGCATCCGGGCGAACACGGTGGTCCCCGGTCCGGTGTGGACGCCCCTGCAGCCGATCAGCTACCCGGGCGACGAGATCGCCGCCTACGGCCAGGACACCCCCTTCGGCCGTCCCGCGCAGCCCGTCGAGCTCGGCAGCGCCTACGTCTACCTGGCCGGACCCGAGTCGTCGTACACGTCCGGCACGACCCTGACCGTGGCGGGAGCGACCGGGGTCGCGCTGTGAGCCCCGCCTCGCGCAGGACCGTCGTCCTGGTCGGGGACCGTCGGCTCGCCCTGACGAACACCGACAAGGTGCTCTACCCCGCGACGGGCACGACCAAGGGGCGGGTGATCGAGTACTACGAGCGGGTCGCGCCGTGGATGATCCCGCACGTCAAGGACCGGCCGGTCACCCGCAAGCGCTGGGCGAACGGTGTCGAGGGGAAGGTCTTCTTCGAGAAGAACCTGCCCGACTCCGCGCCCGACTGGGTCCGGCACCACACGATCCACCACTCGGAACACGACAACGAGTACCCGATCGTCGACGACCTGCCGACGCTGGTGTGGATGGCACAGCAGGCCGCACTCGAACTCCACGTGCCGCAGTGGCGCTTCGGGCCCCGTGGGGCGCAGCAGAACCCGGACCGGCTCGTGCTCGACCTGGACCCCGGCGAGGGCGTCGGCCTGCCCGAGTGCGTCGAGGTGGCGGTCGCCGCACGCGAGGTCCTGCACGGCATGGGCCTCGATCCGCACCCGGTGACGTCCGGGTCGAAGGGCATCCACCTGTACGCCGCCCTGGACGGGAAGGCGACGACGGCGCAGGTCTCCGACGTGGCGCACGAGCTCGCCAAGGCGCTGGAGGCCGACATGCCCGACCTCGTGCTGTCGTCGATGAGCCGTGCGGAGCGGACCGGCAAGGTGTTCGTCGACTGGTCCCAGAACAACGGCAACAAGACCACGATCGCGCCGTACTCCCTGCGTGGGCGGGACCACCCGACGGTGGCGGCGCCCCGGACGTGGCAGGAACTCGAGGAGCGCGGCCTCGCGCAGCTCACCCTGGACGAGGTCCTCGAACGCCTGGAGGCCCGTGGGGACTTCCTGCACCCGGTCGCGTCCGCCTCGCTGGCGGTCGGCAGGGCCGACCACGGGCACTGGGACAGCGACCGCACCGAGCAGGCGAACGCCGCCGAACAGCCGGCGCGCGACCGACTGGCCGAGTACCGCGCGAAGCGGGACGCCTCGAAGACCCCGGAGCCCGTGCCCGAGGGAGCGCCGACGGTGCGGAAGGACGGCACGCCCACCTTCGTCATCCAGGAACACCACGCCACGCGCGACCACTACGACTTCCGGCTCGAGCACGACGGCGTGTTGGTGAGCTGGGCCCTGCCGAAGGGCGAACCGAGCGACCCGGGGAAGAACCACCTGGCGGTGCAGACCGAGGACCACCCGCTCGAGTACGGCTCGTTCGAGGGGACGATCCCGAAGGACGAGTACGGCGGGGGGACCGTCACGATCTGGGACGACGGCACCTACGAGCTCGAGAAGTGGCGGGAGGGCAAGGAGGTCATCGTCACGCTGCACGGGCGGGCGGGTGGCGCTCGCCGCCTCGCGCTCCTGCACACCCGCGGACGCGGTGGCGGCGACGAGAAGAACTGGCTCATCCACCGCACCAAGGAGCAACCCGAGCGGCTCGCCGACGGCGCGGGCGGGTCCGGAACGGGCCGCGTCTCCCGGTCGGCGGACGCGCACCGGGACGGACACCAGGACGGTCGGCGCGACGGGCGGCGGCGCATCACCGGAGCGGCGACCGCCGAGACCCCGCCGTCGGAGCGCCGCACGATGCAGGCGACCCTGGCCGAGGGCGAGCCCCGGCTCGACCCGTCCGACTGGGCGTTCGAGATGAAGTGGGACGGCGTGCGGGCGCTGGCGACCGTCCGGGACGGCGCGGTGACGCTGCGGAGCCGGAACGACAACGACCTGACCCCGCAGTACCCCGAGTTGCAGGAACTCGCCGACCGCGCCGGGGTGGACGGCGTGTTCGACGGTGAGATCGTGGCGCTCGACGACCGCGGCCGTCCGAGCTTCCAGCTGCTGCAGAACCGGATGGGCGTGACGAGACCGCGCGAGGTCCGGGCCGCGCAGCAGGCGACCCCGGTGCGGTTCCTGGTGTTCGACGTGCTCGAGGCGGACGGACACGAACTCACGCGCCTGGGGTACGACGCCCGCCGCCAGGCGCTCGAGACCGTCGTCGAACCCGGTGGTGCGATCGACGTCCCGCCGGCGGCGCAGGGCGACCTCGAGGCGGTGCTGGCCGAGTCCCGGCACCAGGGGTTGGAGGGCGTCGTCGCGAAGAAGCGGTCGTCCCGCTACGCCGAGGGGCGCCGGTCCGAGGCCTGGTTGAAGCTCAAGCACCACGCGACGCAGGAGGTCGTGGTCGGCGGGTGGAAGCCGGGCAACGGTCGGCGCGCCGGCGGGATCGGCTCCCTGCTGCTCGGCGTGCCCGGACCGGACGGGCTGGAGTACGTCGGCAAGGTCGGCACGGGGTTCCGTGACCGGGACCTCGACGAGATCGCCGCCGCGCTCCGACCGCTCGAACGGAAGACGTCGCCGTTCGTCGACGTCCCGCGGGTCGACGCTCGCGATGCGCACTGGGTGACGCCGAAGCGCGTCGGCGAGGTCGAGTTCGCCGAGTGGACGGGCGACCGGCGTCTGCGGCAGCCGTCGTGGCGCGGGTGGCGCAGCGACAAGGACCCGACGGACGTCGTGCGCGAGGACTGAGCCCGCGGCGGGCTGCCGATGCATCCGCATGGGGTCCGCCCGTGGCGAACTTCCGTCCCCCGTGGGCGGTCCCCGCGGGGGACGTTCCTGCCGCGACGGCCACCGGGCCGCGCACGACTGTTACGGTCGCCGGGACGAAGGGGGCCGCAGATGAGCTCGAGCAAGTACCTGCCGCCGCTGACCCCGGCGGAGCGCGGGGCCGCCGCGGCGGCGGACGGAACGCTGCAGACCGGCCTGCTCGGCACGACGGGCGACGAGCCGGACGGGACCGCGGACGAGGTCCGGTACGCCGACTTCCTCGTGGACGAGGACGACGAGGACGACGAGGACGACGACCCCGCGGTCGATCGGATCGGCTGACCGTACCGGGGGACGGACGGCCCGCACGCCGGATCAGGGGACGCACGGGCCGCCGTCACTCATGAGACGTCGCGACGACCCGGATCGTCACACCCGATCGAAGAATCTTCCGGGGCAGCGCCGGCCGTGCGGTCGGACGCTCCCCGCCGCGATCAGGCCGCGGGCGCCGGCCCGTCCGTCGGCTCGGTGCGTCCGGCCACCGGAGCGTCCTCGTCGATGAGGGTCTCCTCCTCGGGCTCGGACACCTCGGCCGCCGCGGCCTTGGCCTCGTCGATGGACTCCTGGGAACGGCGGAGCAGGTCGTCGTCGTGTGCTGCCTGATCGGTCATGCCGAGCAGGTTACGCGGGCGTCCCTGTGTCGGCGTCGCGTCGGCGGTGGCCGTCCGTCCGACTGCCGTCCACACGGCCGACGTCGGCACGGCCGCGGTGGAACGGCTCGTAGTCGACGGCCGACGTCGGCGCCGGCGTGGAGGGCATGGCCGGTGCCGCGGGAGCACCGAAGGCGTCGGCCGCGTCGAGCACCGCCCGCGTCGCGGCAGCCGCCGTGCGCAGGGCATCACCGATCGGCATCGCGCGGTGCGCGGGCGTCCGCACCTCGACGCCCCAGGGCTCGTCGAACCCGAGCTCGCGGACGGTCCGGACGAAGCCGGGCAGGTCCCACGCCCCGGCGCCGGGCAGGTGTCGTGCCACCCGCGACTCCTCGGCGAGCGTCATGCCGCTCGGCGTGTGCAGCAGCCCGTCGCTCAGCTCCACCGCCGCCAGGGTCCCCGGCGCGACCCCCTGGCGGATCGACGCCAGGGTCGAGCCGCCGCGCAACGCGTGCATCGCGTCGACCAGGAGTCCGCCGTTCGGGTGGCCGGCGGCTGCGACGAACCGGCTCGCGCGTTCCACGGTCGGCAGGTTCGACCACGGTTCGGGTTCGAGCACGAGCTGCGCACCCACCGCCTCCGCCTGGTCGGCGAGGACGGTCCAGTCGTCCGCCATCGCTCCGGGCGAGGCCCCGGGCAGCGTCGTGTCGGCCCGCGCGACCACCTGCCACGCCCGCAGGGTCGCGGCGGCCTCGAGCACCACGCCGCGGTCGGCGTCGTCGTCCGGCGCCCGGTCGGCACACGTCCACCACCGGTCGAGCGGGCCGAGCTGGACCCAGACGATGCCGGCGCCGTCGAGCATCCGACGCAGCTCGGCCAGGCCGATGGTCGCGCGGACCTCGTGCAGGTCGTCCAGCGAGAGCGACAGACCGGCGAACCCGGCGGCCCCGACGGCGTGCACGCGCTCCCGGACGTCCTCGTCGCCCGCCCACGTCCACGACGTCGCGAGCAGATCGTGTTCCAGCACGGCCCTACCTCCGTTGTCCCGAGGTGTCCGCCGTCGCCCCGTCGCGATGCGCTGCCCCGTGTCCGCCGCGGCCCCACCCGTGGCGTGGACTCAGGGGTACCCCGTCAGTCTGCGAGCGCTCCCAGTTCCGCCGTGCACGGGCGCACGGACGACACCGCCCTCAGACGATCCGCGTGCGGACCGACCCGACCCCGGCGATCGTGCCGACGACCTCGGCACCGCGGGCGAGCACGCCGACGCCGTCGGGTGTGCCGGTCATGAGCAGGTCGCCGGGCGCGAGGGCGACGGACCGGGAGAGCGCCGCGATCGTCTCGGCGACGGACCAGATCTGGTCGGCCAGGTCACCCGACTGCCGGAGCTCGCCGTCGACGGTCAGGGTGATCGCGCCGGTCGCCGGGTCGGCACCCGCAGCCGGCCGGATCGCCCCGATCGGAGCGGACGCGTCGAAGCCCTTCGCGGTGTCCCAGGGTCGCCCCAGTCGCTTCGCCTCGGCCTGCAGGTCGCGGCGCGTGAGGTCGATGCCGACGGCGTAGCCCCACACGTGGGCGAGGGCGTCCTCGACGGCGATGTCCGTGCCGCCGGTCCCGATCGCGACGACGAGCTCGACTTCGTGCTCGAGCTGCTGCGTCAGCGGCGGGTACGGGGTGTCGGCGTCGTCCGCCACGACGGTGTCGGCCGGCTTGGTGAAGAAGAACGGCGGTTCACGGTCGGGGTCGTGGCCCATCTCGCGGGCGTGCGCCGCGTAGTTGCGGCCGACGCAGATCACGCGGCGGACGGGGAAGCGCCCACCGGTCGTGGTCGGGACGGTCGGGAGGCTCGGGGCCGGGACGACGAGGTCGGTCACGTCCCCAGCGTGGCAGGCTGCAGGGCCCCGGTCCACAGGACCCGGCACGTCGGTGCCGTGCCGGGTCCTGTGGAGGGTGATCCGGGCCTCCCGGCCGGTGGAGGCGCGCGCCTCAGTTGCCCGGTGCGGCAGCCTCGGTCTCGCCGGCGCCCGGGTCGCCCCCGGTGCCGCCGGTGGCGGGCTCGTCCTGCGGCCACCCCGCGAACTCCCAGCCCGCGAGCGCCGGGTGGTCCTCGCCCTTCGTGTACGCGTGGGTCCGGGCGGCGTCACGCGCCTCCGTCAGCTTCGCGAGCAGGTCGGCGTGGGCCTCGGCGTCGACGCGCGTCAGGGCGTCGTGGGCGAGCGCGAAGCGGTCCATCTCGTTCCGCATGAGCATGTCGAACGGCGAGGTCGTCGTGCCCTGTTCGAGGAACCCGTGCACGTGCAGGTCGTCGTGTCCGTTCCGCCGGTAGGTGAGCTGGTGCACGAGCGTCGGGTACCCGTGGAACGCGAACACCGTGGGCGTGCCGGGCAGGAACAGCGCGTCGTACTGCTCGTCCGGGATCGGGTGCTCGTGCTTGCGCGGGTCGCCGAGCGCGAGCAGGTCGACGACGTTGAGCACGCGCACGCCGACGCCCGGGGCGTGCCGCCGGATGATGTCCGCGGCGGCGATCGCCTCGACGGTCGGGACGTCACCGGCACAGGCCAGGACGACGTCCGCGCGGCCGACCTCCTGCTCCGTGCCGGCCCAGTCCCAGACGCCGAGTCCGGCCGCGGCGTGCGCGACCGCGTCGTCGAGGGACAGGAACACCGGCTCCGGGTGCTTGCCGGCGACGATCACCTCGATGCGGTCCGTGGTCTCCATGGCGTGCGCCGCGACCGCGAGCAGGGTGTTCGCGTCGGCGGGCAGCTTGATGCGGACCAGGTCCTGCTGCTTCGACGCGACGACGTCGAGGAACCCGGGGTCCTGGTGCGAGAACCCGTTGTGGTCCTGTCGCCACACGTGCGACGAGAGCAGGATCGACAGGTTCGACACCGGGACGCGCCAGTCGATGTCGGTCGACGACTCGAGCCACTTCGCGTACTGACCGACCATCGAGTCGATGATGTGGGCGAACGCCTCGTAGGTGTTGAGGATGCCGTGCCGGCCGGTGAGCACGTAGCCCTCGAGCATGCCCTCGAGCAGGTGCTCCGACAGCACCTCGGTGACGCGGCCACGTGCGGAGAGGTGCTCGTCACCGGCTGCGCGACGAGCTCGCCAGACGCGGGAGGTGACGTCGAACACCGCGTCGAGCTTGTTCGAGATCGTCTCGTCGGGGCCGAACAGGCGGAAGGTCGAGGCGTTGCGTTCGATGAGCGCCGCGAGCCACGGCCCGAGGGTCCCGGTGGCGGACGCCGTGGAGCCGGCCTCGACGCCGTACGGCTCGAGCGGCGGCCGGTCGAGCGCGGTCCGCAGCCGACCGCCGTTGCCGTGCGGGGTGGCGCTCATCCGTGCGTCGCCGCTCGGCCGGATCCCGGTCATGATGCCGACGGGGTGCCCGTCCGCGTCGAAGAGCTCCTCCGGGCGGTACGAGCGCATCCACTCCTCGAGCTGTGCGCGGTGCCCCTCGTCCTCGCGCACCGCGGGGAGCGGCACCTGGTGGGCTCGGAAGGTCCCCTCGACCTGCTCGCCGTCGACCTCCTTCGGGCCGGTCCAGCCCTTCGGGGTGCGCAGGACGATCATCGGCCAGCGCGGTCGCAGCGCTGCGGCGCCCGCGGGCTGCCCGGCGGCGGCGCGTTCGGCCTGTGCACGCGCGGCGGCCTGGATGTCGTCGATCGCCGCGAGGGCCCGGCGGAGCGCACCGTCGAACAGGGCGTGCACCGCGTACGGGTCGTCGTCGACCCGACGGGAGTCGACCACGATCGGGTCGTACCCGAGTCCGCGGAAGTAGGCGGTGAGGTCCTCGTCGGGGATGCGGGCCAGCACGGTGGGGTTCGCGATCTTCCACCCGTTCAGGTTGAGGATCGGCAGCACGGCCCCGTCGGACACCGGGTCGAGGAAGGTGTGCGCCTGCCACGAACCGGACAGCGGACCGGTCTCGGCCTCGCCGTCGCCGACCACGCACGCGACCACCAAGTCGGGGTTGTCCAGGGCGGCGCCGTACGCGTGGGACAGCGAGTACCCGAGCTCACCGCCCTCGTTGATCGAGCCGGGGGTCTCCGGGGCCGCGTGCGAGGGGATGCCGCCGGGGAACGAGAACTGCCGGAAGAACTGCTGCAGGTCGACGTCCTGGTACAGCTCGTTCCACGTGCCCTCGAGCCAGGCGTTCGCGTTCATCGCCGGGCCGCCGTGCCCCGGGCCGCACACGTACAGGAACTCGCGGCCGGTCTCCGCGATCAGGGCGTTGCAGTGGGCGTAGACCAGGTTGAGCGCGGGCGACGTGCCCCAGTGTCCGAGGAGCCGGGGCTTGACGTCGTCGGGCTCGATGGGCCGCGTGAGCAGGGGGTTGTCCAGCAGGTAGATCTGCCCGACCGTCAGGTAGTTGGCGGCGCGCCACCAGGCGTCGACCGCCCGGAGCCGGTCGGTGGTGGGGAGGTGTCCAGGGGCCATGGGACCACGGTACGAAACGGAAGGCCGTCGGACCTCAGGAAACTCCCCGCGTCCGGGCGCGCCCGGCCCACTCGCGTCGGTCCGTTCCGGTCAGCGCCGCCGCCACCACCGTCGCGGGCGTGCGTCCAGCTGCGCCTGCTCGGCGGCCCGGGCGGCGGACGCCATGCGGGCTTCCCGCCGCTCCCGCCACGCCTCGACCTCGGCGTCGACCTCGCGCAGCGGCGTCACCACGGGCGGTCCGCCGAGCAGCTGCCGACGGGCCTCCTTGACGCGGGCGTTGAAGTCGACCAGCACGTCACGCACGTCGGACTCCACCGACAGGGCGTCGAGGGCGTCGTCGAGCTCGGCGTCCTCGGTGCGCAGCGCCAGCGCGGGCGGGGCGATGCCGCGGATGTCCTCGCGCTCGATCTTCGACTTGATCCACCAGTCGGGGTCGTGCTGCCCGTCGTTCCCGGGCAGGGGCTTGCCGTGGTACGGGTTGCCCTCGAACACCCCGCGGCGCTCGGCCTCCTCGATCCGGGCACGGGCGTTCGCAGCGACGTCGGCGGCCCGGAGCTGGCGGCGTTCCTCGCGCACCTCGTCGGGGTCCAGCGAGCCGCGCTCGATCTCGCTGTCGACGAGCTGCTGGTAGCGGTAGCGAGCGGCCCTCCGGAGCCGGTCCATCCGTGCATCGACGTCGTTCATCGTGCGACCATGATGCCCCCGACCCCCGACGGCGTGTCCAGCCCGCTCAGGAGTCCTTCGAGACCTCTTCGATGGTCAGTGCCGCCTGGATGAGCGCCAGGTGCGACAGGCCCTGGGGGATGTTCCCCATGAAGTCCCCGTCCACGGCGCTGAGCATCTCGCTGAACAGGCCGACGTCGTTCGCCTGGTCGACCATCGCGTCCATCAGCTGCTGTGCATCGTCGATCCGCCCGACGCACGCCAGTGCTGCGGCGAGCCAGAACGAGCACGCGACGAACGGCGACTCCTCGTCCTCCATGCCGGAGTACCGGTAGACCAGCGGCCCGTGCTGCAGCTGCTCCTCGATGGCCCGGATCGTCGACTCCATCCGCGGCCCGCGGTCGAACGCCGACATCGCGTGCAGCAGGATCGAGCAGTCGAGGGCATCGGTGCCCGGGTACATGACGTAGTGGCCGAGCTCCTCGTTCCACCCGTGCTCGGCGACCCAGTCCTCGATGAGCTCGCGGTTCTCGATCCACTTCTCACGTGGGCCGTCGATCATCCCGGCGTCGTGCAGCTCCACCGCGGCGTCGAGCGCCTGCCAGCAGCCGATCTTGCTCGTCGTGTAGTGCTGCGTGTCCTGCAGCTCCCACATGCCGGAGTCGGGCTCCTCCCAGCGGTGGCAGGCGTCGTCGGCCAGCTCCTGCAGCACGGCCGCGGTGCTGCGGTCGAGCACGTTGCCGGCCCGCACGTACTGGCGCATGATCTCGAAGACGTCGCCCCAGACGCCGAGCTGCAGCTGGTCACCGGCGCGGTTGCCCACCGTGACCGGCCCGATCCCGTTCCAGCCGGGCACGTCGCGCTCCTCGACGTCGTCGGTCTTCGATCCGTCCAGTCCGTAGAAGATCGGCATGGTCTCGTCGTGCTCGGCGATGGTGCGCATCATCCAGGACACGGCGGCGTGGGTCTCCTCGCGCAGGCCGAAGCGGGTGAGCGCGTGCACCGTGTACGCGAGGTCGCGCACCCAGGCGAAGCGGTAGTCCCAGTTCTTGCCGCCCGTGCGGTCCTCGGGCAGGCTCGTGGTCGGCGCCGCGGCGATCGCGCCGGTCGGCGAGAAGATGAGGAGCTTGAGCGCCAGGGCGCTCCGCTGCACCGCCTCGGACCACGGCCCGTCGTAGTTGAACTCCTTCGACCAGGTCGCCCAGTTGTCGATGGTGCGGTCGACTCCTTCGAGGGAGCGTTCCGGGTCGGGTAGGAAGATCGGCTCGTCGTGGGTGCCGACGATGGTCAGGATCGACTTCGACCCCTCCGTCGTCGTGAACCGGCCGGAGAACCGCGGGCCGTCGTCGTGCACCGGCTCGAAGCCGCGCTCGACGATGGCGATGGTCACCCCGTCGATGCCGATCACGGTGCCGTTCGCGGTGTCGAGGCGGCGGGGCTCCGCGGTGTTGAGGATGGTCCCGGGGACGACCGCCCACTCCATCTCGACGGATCCCTCGACGCCCTGCACGCACCGGCCGATCTCCGCCCAGGGCAGGCGTCCCGCGACGCCGGTGACCATGGCGTCGGTCACGGTGGCCCGGCCGGTGGGGGTCGTCCACGTCGTCACCAGGACGTTGGTGCCGGGCAGGTACTCGCGCGAGACCTGCGCGTCGCCGTCGGCGGGCCGCAGTGCGACGTGTCCGCCGTGCTCGGCGTCGAGGATGCTCGCGAAGACCGGCGGCGAGTCCATCGACGGGATCGGCAGCCAGTCGATCCGACCGTCGAGGGCGATGAGCGCGACGGTCCGACCATCGCCGATCGCACCGTACGAGCGCAGCGGGACGTACCCGTCCGTGCGCTCCTCGTTGTCGGTCGCGTCGGGGGTGTCTCGCGTGCGCTCGGTCATGCGTCCAGCCTGCCCCGGCGGTGGCCGCGACCATCAGGCGGACGTACCCCTCGTGGAGGACGGACGCCGGGCCTCCAGGCTGTGGAGGACCGCGCGCGGACCGCTCGCGGATGCCGGGAGCACGGCCGACACGCCAGCGCGACTTGCGCACCCCGGGCGTGTCGCACTAGCGTCGTGCTCCTGCCGATCGGCAGACCGCCCGTCCCGGGCACACCGGAAGGACTGCGCATGCGCGCCGTGCAGCACAACCAGGAACGCGTCGAGCTCCAGCTCGACGCGACCGCCGTGCTGTCCGAGCAGCAGTGGTCCCTCAGCTATCCCGCGTAGGCACGCGACGTCCCACGACGCCCCGTGCCCACCCGGCCCGGGGCGTTCGTCATCTCCGCCTCCTCCCGTCCGCCACGACCGGCGACGACCAGGAGGCCCGGCGTACGACCGTCTCGGACCGTCACCTCGACCGTCACGAAAGCGAGACGACTCCATGAAGAAGATCAACGACCGATTGCTCAGCTGGGCCTCGATGCTCGAGGACACCACCGAGCAGCAGGCCCGCACGACCGCGCGCATGCCGTTCGTGTTCCCGCACCTGGCCCTCATGCCCGACGCGCACCTGGGCCTCGGGGCCACCGTCGGGTCCGTCATCCCGACCCTCGGCGCGATCATGCCGGCGGCCGTCGGCGTGGACATCGGCTGCGGCATGATCGCGGTCCGGACGCAGTTCACCGCGAGCGACCTGCCCGCCGACCTGCAGGGGCTGCGCGAGCAGATCGAGCGCGCGATCCCGCTGTCGGCCGGAGCGTCGAACCGGAAGATCGTCGCGACCGCCGCACCGCGCATCGCGGAGCTCGAGGCGATGGCCGAGACCGCCGGCTTCGACCCGGACGGCGTGCACGGCGGCTGGCGCAACCAGCTCGGCACGCTCGGGTCCGGCAACCACTTCATCGAGGTCTCCCTCGACGAGCAGGACCGGGTCTGGCTCTTCCTGCACTCCGGGTCGCGGGGCGTCGGCAACAAGATCGCGCAGCGCCACATCGCCGTCGCCAAGAAGGCCGTGCAGCGGTGGTGGATCGAGCTGGCGGACCCCGACCTGGCCTACCTGGTCGAGGGCACCCCGGAGTTCGACCGGTACATCGCCGAGCTGCGGTGGGCCCAGCACTTCGCGCTGCTCAACCGCGAGGAGATGATGGACCGCGTCGTCCGGCAGCTGTCCGAGGCCGTCGGGACGCCCGTCGACGAGCGCGAGCGGATCAACTGCCACCACAACTTCACCCAGCGCGAGACGCACTGGGGCAAGTCCGTGTGGGTCTCGCGGAAGGGCGCGATCCAGGCGAAGGCGGGGCAGCCCGGGCTGATCCCGGGGTCGATGGGCACGGCGTCGTACGTGGTCGAGGGCCTCGGCAACAAGCCGTCGCTCGAGTCCTCGCCGCACGGTGCCGGACGGCTGTTCTCGCGGAGCGCGGCCCGGCGGACCTTCACCCACGAGCAGCTGCGCGAGGCGATGGCCGGCATCGAGTACCGCGACACCGACGCGTTCCTCGACGAGATCCCGGCGGCGTACAAGCCGATCGACCAGGTGATGGCCGACGCGTCGGACCTGGTGTCCATCCGGCACACGCTGCGGCAGGTCGTCAACGTGAAGGGCGACTGAGCCGCGTCCACCGACGGGAGGCCCGTGGCCGCGCGCCACGGGCCTCCCGTCCGTCGCGGGGCGGCACCACGGCCCGGCGCGGCCCGGACAGGACGGCTCGCGTCGGGCACGCTTGACGGGATGAGCGACACGGCGGAGCACGCAGCACGGGAGACCGGACGACAGGTCCGGCGAGCGGCCGACAGCCGGTGGTTCGAGGTCACGGCACGCGCCGGGTTCGTCGGCAGCGGCATCGTCCACCTGCTGATCGGGTACCTGGCGATCCTGCTCGGCATCGGCAACGCGTCCTCGGGCGGTGAGACGGACCAGTCCGGCGCGCTGCAGCAGATCGCCGCGGTGCCCGGTGGGGTGTTCCTGCTGTGGCTGATCGCCGTCGGTACCGCGGCGCTCACGGTGCGCCTGGTCGTCGAGGCGATCGTCGGCGGCCGCTCCGACACCACCCGGGGCTGGCTCGCCCGGCTCAAGGACGTCGCGAAGGCCGTGGTCTACGGCGTGATCGCGTACTCGGCGGCCTCGTACGCGCTCGGTGCCGGGTCGAGCTCCAGCAGCTCGTCGCAGAGTGCTGCGGCGAAGACCCTGGCGACGCCGGGCGGGGTGTTCGTGCTGCTGCTCGCCGGGGCGATCGCGGTCGCGGTCGGCATCGGACTCGTCGTCATCGGCTGCCGCCGGTCCTTCCGCAAGCACATCACCCGGGCCCCGGGCCAGCTCGACCGTGCGGTCACCGTGCTCGGTGTCGTCGGCTACGTCGGCAAGGGCATCGCCGTGGTCGTCGTGGGCGTGCTCATCGCCGTCGCCGGGCTGCAGAGCGACCCCGACCAGGCCACCGGCCTCGACGCCGCGTTCGAGGCCGTCCGGAGGATGCCGGGCGGGGTGGTCCTCCTCGTGGCGATCGGCATCGGGTTCGTGGCCTTCGGCGTCTACAGCTTCTTCCGCGCGCGGTACGCCCGCCTCTGACCCGCGGACGCCGCCACAGCCGCACCGGCTCGGACGTTCGCGCTGTGCGACACCTCACGGGCGCGAGCGGGCGTGAGGTGTCGCTGAGCCCGTGGACTCGCCGCCGCCGCGCGCGCACCCACGCCTGAGCGAGCACGGACCGGCGGCGTTGTAGACGGGGTCGATGAGCACCGACGCCGCCACCGGACCCGCGACCGTCTTCTCCGACGCCCGGGCGGTGTTGGCCGAGAGCATCGTCTGGGACCCCGCAGCGCAGCTGCTGCGGTGGACCGACATCACCCTCGGCACGCTGAACACCGCACGGGCCGACGGCACGGTGGTGTCGAGCGTGCCGCTGCCGCCCCCGCTCGCCAGCTTCCAACCCCGGGCGTCGGGCGGGTTCGTCGCGGCCCTCGGGGACACCGTCGTCCTGACCGACGAGCACGGCACGATCGAGCGGGAGATCGCGCGCGTCTCGCACGCCACCTCGGGCAACCGGTTCAACGAGGGCAAGTGCGACCCGTTCGGCCGGTTCCTGGTCGGCAGCATGAACGTCACGACGGGGGAGCCCGACGGAGCGCTGTACTCCGTCGAGCCGGACGGCACGACGCGGGTGCTCCGCGGCGGCTTCGGTGTGACGAACGGCATGGAGTGGTCGGACGACGGCAGCACCATGTACGTCACGGACACGAGCGCGTCGACGATCTACCGCGGGTCCTACGGCCCGGACGGCGAGCTCGGCGAGCTCGAACCCTTCGTGGTCGGCCAGGCACACGACGGCCTGGTCCGCGACGACGAGGGGTGCTGGTGGACCGCGATCTACGGCGGCGGCCGGGTCGAGCGGTACGCCCCCGACGGGTCGCACCTGGAGACCGTCACGCTGCCGGTGGCGAACCCGACGTCGGTGGCGTTCGGCGGACCGGACACGTCGACACTGTTCGTCGCCACGGCCCGCGAGAACCTGACCGAGGAGGACCTCGAGCAGGCGCCGCGCTCGGGCGCCGTGTTCGCGGTGCCGACGCGCGTGCACGGGTTCCCCGCGAACACCTTCGCCGGCTGACCGCACGGCCACGCTCCCCGCACCCGGCGGACGGGTATCCTGGGCGACCGCCCGACCCGAGGAGACCCACGTGGACGACGAACGCCCGGCAGCCGCGCCGGACCCGGCGGGCGAACTCGCACAGGCCGAGGACGCCGACGTCACGGTACGGATCGACCGGGTCGCCGTCGACGGGACCTACGTCCGGGTGAGCTCGATCGGCCACCCCGGCTCCCGAGCGTTCGTGCTGGTCGCGGGGCTCGGCATCGCTTCGACGTACTACGAACGGCTCGCCCCGCACCTCAACGAGAACGGCCCCGTGCACGCGCTCGACCTGCCGGGCTTCGCCGGGGTCCCGCCGTTCCGCGGGCGGGTGTCGATCGAGCGCTACGCCGACGCGGTCGAACGCGTCATCGACGACCTGCGCCTCGAGGACCCGGTGCTCGTCGGCCACTCGATGGGCACGCAGGTCGTGACCGAGGTGGCCGCCCGCCGCCCCGACGTCTCCGACCTCGTGCTGATCAGCCCGGTCGTCGACTCGCACGCGCGGACCGTCCGGCAGTCGGCGTTCCGGTTCCTGCGGTCGGCGCTGCACGAACCCGCTGCCGTGCGCTGGCACGCGGTCACCGCGTACGCGCTGTGCGGCTGGCACTGGTTCCACAAGGTGCTGCCGCGGATGATCGCGTTCCCGATCGAGGAGCGCGCGGCGCACGTGCGGGCGCGCACCCTGATCGTGCGCGGCGAGCACGACGCGATGGTCCCGCGTGACTGGGTGCGTCGGCTCGCGCGGGTGTTCCCGTACGCGGTGCTCCGCGAGGTCGTCGACGGCGCCCACTCCGTCATGCACGCGCAGGCAGACGCGGTCGCCCGGCTCGCGGTGGCGCACGTCGACCGCCGGTTGCCCGACCGCGGGGTGTCCTCGCTGCAGCGGGTGCGCGACGACTCCACCGCGTCCGACCTGGCCCGACTCGGACCGGGCGACGCCTGGCTGCTCGTCAAGTCCCGGTTCATCGAGCTGTTCGGCATGGCGCGCAACGACGACGAGACGCTCGAGGCGGCCAAGTCCGCGCACGCCGTCGCGATGGCGGACGGCGACGACGTCCCCGTCGACCCGGCGGACCGCCGCGCGGTGGTCGACGCGGTCGCGCCGGAGACGGACCGGCGGCAGGAGCCGTGACGCACCGGAGGCCCGGTGCCGGTCCGCCGGACCGGCACCGGGCCTCCAGACGGCCGGGTCAGGGCGTGATGCGCCCCCGCAGCATGTCGGGCGTCAGGGAGTTCGCCTCGGCGAGGACCTGCCGGGCCGCGTCGGTCTGGTCCGGCACGTTCCAGAGCAGGACGCCCCGGACCGTCCCGTCGTCGTCGAGGTAGTAGACGACGCCGGTGGTCAGCGGATCCTGCCAGTCCTCAAGGGTGTCCAGCTCCGTGGAGACCCGTCCGACGGCCTCGTAACCCATGTCGAAGACGTTCGAGTAGAACATCGGCGTGTGGTCGTAGGTCTCGTCGGCGTCGGCCAGGTTGCGACCGGCCTGCCGACCCTGCTGCTTCGCGTTGTCGACGTGCTCGACCCGGCGGGTCCCGAGGATCCGGTCCGGGTACTCGGCGACGTCACCGGCGGCGAACACCGAGTCGTCGTCCGTCAGCAGGGTGGACGACACCACGATGCCGTCGCGCACGGTCAGACCGGCGTCGGCGGCGAGCGCGGTCTGCGGTTCGATGCCGAGCCCGGCGACGACCGCGTCGGCCTCGATGACGGAGCCGTCGTCCAGCGTCAGCACGACGCCGCCGTCGGTCTCCTCGCCCTGTTCCACCCGGCGCCCCGTGCGGAGCTCGACGCCGTGGTCGACGAAGCGCTGCTGGAACGCGCGTGCCAGGTCGTCGGGGAACATGTGACCGCCGAGCACCTCGTCCGGGGTGACGAGCGTGACGCGGGCGCCGTTCTGCACGATGCCGGCGGCGATCTCGGTGCCGATGTAGCTGCCCCCGACCACCGCGACGTGCGCCCTGGCATCGGCGAGCTCGCGCAGCCGGCGGTAGTCGGCCGCGCTGCGGTAGTCGAGCACCCGGTCGGACGGAGCGAGCCCCGGCAGGCTGCGCGGCTTCCCGCCGGTCGCGATGAGCAGCCGCTCGTACCCGTGGGTCGACCCGTCCGCCGTCGTGACGGTCTTCGCGGCACGGTCGATCGCGGTCACCGCGGTGCCGAGCACGAACTGCGCGCCCGTCTCCTCGGTGTGCAGGTCGACCTTCTCGTCCCAGCTGAAGTCGGGGTCGGTCCAGAGCTTCTTCGAGAGCGCCGGCCGGGCGTAGGGCCGGTCGACGTCCTCGCTCACGATGCCGATCGAGCCGTCGGCGTCGAGTTCGCGGACGCCGCGGGCAGCGGCGTCCGCGACCATCCCGCCGCCGACGATGAGGTAGCGGAAGTCGGTCATGGCACTCCTAGATCGTGGCGACCGAGCCGGAGTCGACCCGGTAGTTCGAACCGTTGACGAAGCTCGCCAGGTCGGAGCACAGGAACGCCACGACGTTCGCGACCTCCTCGGGCTCCCCACGACGGTCGAGCTCCATGTACGGACGCTCCTCGTCGAGGAACGACGTGATCGCGTCGTCGAAGCTCTGGCCCGTCTGCTCGGCCCGCTTCTTCATCATCGCGTCGGTCATCGGCGTGTGGATGAACGCCGGCGAGACGGTGTTCACGAGCAGGCCCTCGCTCGCGTAGGACCGCGACAGGCCCTTCGCGAACGACAGCACCCCGGCCTTGGCGGCGCAGTAGGGCAGCTCGTCGTCGTACGGCTGGGTGGCGTCCTCGGACACCAGGTACACGATCCGACCCCAGCCGCCCTGGCGCAGGTCGCCGATGAACTCGCGCGTGATCCGCACGGGGCCCATCAGGTCGATGTCGATCGTCTCGGCCCAGCCGGCCTCGTCGATCTCGTGGAACATGCCCTGCGCGCCGGTGACGCCCGAGGACTGCACGAGGATGTCGATCTCGCCGACCGCCTCGCGCACCTCGTCGTGCAGCGCGGCGAGGCTCTCGGCGCTCCGGACGTCGGCCGCGAAGGCGTGCAGCTTGCCGAGCGGCGCCTCGAGCTGGTCCGCGCTCGTGTCCAGGCGGCTCTGGTCGATGTCGGACACGACCACGGTCGCACCCTCCGCCAGGAGGATGCGAGCCGTGTTCCAGCCGATGCCGGAGTCGCCGCCGAAGACGAGGGCGGTCTTGCCCTGGATGCCGAGGTCCACCCGACCCCCTACGCGTGCGCCGACGCGTCGGCGACGGCGGGCGTGGTGGCCGAGGCCAGCGGGGTGCTCGGGGCGCGGTTCTCGGCGGAGACCATCCACGCGAGCTGCTCGAGGCGCTCGATGAAGCCGTGGAGCAGGTCCGCGGTCGTCGGGTCCTCGTCGTCGACCTCGTCGTGCACGTCGCGCATGGTGCCGGTGGCCTGGTACAGGCGCAGCGTGATCTGGTCGATGGCGTCGTGCGTGGCGATCTCGCCGTCGGGGAAGGCGTCGAGGTGGCTGCCCGCGGAGACGGTCGCCGAGCGGCCGTCCGGCACGAGGTAGAGCGCACGCATGCGCTCGGCGGTGTCGTCGGCGAACTCACGGGCCGCGTCGACGATCTCGTCGAGCTGCAGGTGCAGGTCGCGGAAGTTGGTGCCGAGGATGTTCCAGTGCGCCTGCTTGCCCTGGAGGTGCAGGTCGATGAGGTCCACGAGGACCGCCTGGAGGTTCTTGCCCATCTTGTCCGAAGCGTGCATGGTTGCGACTCCTTTTGCGTCAGTGACCGTTCCGGTCTACGCGGTGTCGCAGTGACCGCTCCCAGTGCGCTCGGAGGCGGCGTCCCCCGGGGGTGCTCAGTGCGCGGGTGCGGGGTCGACCTGGTCGACGGCCTCGCGCATCTGCTCGAGGAACCCGGCCACGATCCGTGCCTCGGACGCGGGGAGGCCCTCGGCGATCGACATCATCCGTCGGTGCATCACGCCGAGCGTGGCGCGGACCTCGTCGTCGGTGTCGGTCGTCGGCGTGATCACGAGCGCCCGACGGTCGGTGGGGTGCGGGTCGCGTCGCACGTGGTTCGACTTCACCAGGCGGTCGATGAGGATCGTGGTCGACGCCGACGAGATCTTCAGGTAGGCGGCGAGGTCCTTCGGGCTGACCATCCGGCCGGCGCGTTGCGCCTGCAGCAGGAAGCGCACCGCGAGCAGGTCGGTCTCACCCATCCCCATCGAGTCGCGGGTGCGTCGCCGCATCGCGGTCTCCGCGGCCCGGTAGCGCCGGAGTGCGTTGAGGACCGCGACCCCGCGCTGGGTCGCGTCGTCGTCCGGGAACCAGTACCCGGACGCCTCGGTGATCTCCTGCGTCGACATGGGGTTCAGGGTAACCCGTCTCCTTACTAGGCGTCCTAGCGAACCTCGGCGCCCTGGCGAACGTCCCCGTCCACCGTCCCGCCCCTGCGGACGCACCCGACGGACGGGAGGCCCGTGGCGGGGTCGCCACGGGCCTCCCGTCCGTCTCCTGGTCGCGTCAGGCAGCGGCCGGTTCGTCCGTGGCGGCCGCGGCCTCGGCGAGCGCGGTGAGCGCGCCCTGCACGAGCGTCGTGACCTCGGCGTCCTCACGCGGGTGGGTCTCCGCGAAGCGGACGACCGACTGCGGGATGGCGACCTTGACGTCCTCGAGCACCTTCGCGCCGGCGATGCCGGCGGCCTTGCGGGCGTCGTCGTGCGCCCAGACGCCGCCGTACTGACCGAAGGCGGAGCCGATCACGGCGAGGGGCTTGCCGGACAGCGGCGATGCGCCGAACGGCCGCGAGCCCCAGTCCAGGGCGTTCTTCAGGACGGCGGGGATCGTGCCGTTGTACTCGGGGGTGATCAGCAGCACGCCGTCCGCGGCGGCGACGGCGTCACGGAAGGCGACGGCCGGTGCCGGCGGGGTGTCGCCGTCGATGTCCTCGTTGTAGAAGGGCAGGTCGACGATGCCGTCGAAGGTCTGCAGCTCGATGCCCTCCGGCGCGTGGTGCGCGGCGGCCTCGGCGAGCTTGCGGTTGATGGAGTCGGCGCGCAGGCTGCCGACGAGGACGAGGACGTTCGTCATGGGGATCCCTCTGGTTCTGTTCTGGGTCGGAAAGGTGTCTGCGACAACCAATCCGATCGTACGGGTCCGCATTCCCGGACGCCTGGGTACGGTGGCGGCGTGAGCACCCTTCGGACCCCGGCCAGCACGCCCCGCACGCCCGACCCGGACTGGTGGCGGGACGCCGTCGTCTACCAGGTCTACCCGCGCAGCTTCGCCGACACGGACGGCGACGGACTCGGCGACGTCGCGGGCATCACGAGCCGCGTGCCGTACCTGGCCTCGCTCGGGGTCGATGCGCTCTGGCTCTCCCCGTTCTTCCCGTCGCCGCTCGCCGACGGCGGCTACGACGTCGCCGACTACCGGGCGGTGGACCCGCGGCTCGGGTCCCTCGCGGACCTCGACGCCCTGGTCCGGGCGGCGCACGAGCACGACCTCAAGGTCATCGTCGACGTCGTGCCGAACCACACCTCGGACCAGCACGAGTGGTTCCGCGCGGCGCTGGCGTCCCCGCCCGGGTCGGCGGAACGGGCACGGTACGTGTTCCGCGAGGGCACCGGTGCGTCCGGCGAGCTCCCGCCGAGCGACTGGGTCTCGAACTTCGGCGGCAGCGCCTGGACCCGGGTGCCCGACGGGCAGTGGTACCTGCACCTGTTCGCCCCCGAGCAGCCCGACCTGGACTGGTCGAACCCCGAGGTCCGCGCCGACTTCGAGGACACCCTGCGCTTCTGGTCCGACCGCGGCGTCGACGGGTTCCGGGTCGACGTGGCGCACGGGCTGGCGAAGGACCTGTCGACGCCGTACCGGCCCTCGAACGAGCACGCGCTGCCGCTCGACGGCTCGGACCCGCTGTACGACCGTGACGAGGTGCACGAGATCTTCGCGGGGTGGCGTCGCGTGCTCGACGAGTACGACCCGCCCCGTGCCGCTGTGGCAGAAGCCTGGGCGCCGGCACCCCGTCGGGTCCTCTACGCGCGTCCGACCGAGCTCGGGCAGGCGTTCAACTTCGACCTGCTCGAGTCGCCGTTCGCCCCCGACGCCTTCCGGGAGATCATCGAGCGCAACCTGGCCGCCTCCGAGCAGTCCGGCGCGTCGAGCACGTGGGTGCTGTCGAACCACGACGTCGTCCGCCACGCCACCCGCTACGGTCTGCCGGAGGGCACCGACACCGACGCCTGGCTGCTGACCGACGGCACGGCGCCGGCGCTCGACCGGGCACGGGGGCTCCGCCGGGCACGGGCGGCGACGCTGCTGATGCTCGCGCTGCCCGGGTCGTCGTACGTGTACCAGGGTGAGGAGCTCGGCCTGCACGAGGCCGCCGCGATCCCCCGCGACCAGCTGCAGGACCCGAAGTGGCTGCGCTCCGGCCACACCGTGAAGGGCCGGGACGGCTGCCGCGTGCCGATCCCGTGGACCACGACCGGACCGTCCTTCGGCTTCGGCGAGGTCGCACCGCTCCTGCCGCAGCCGGCCGACTTCGGGGCGTCCTCGGTGGAGGCGCTCGACGGCGACCCGACGTCGACGCTGTCGCTCTACCGGGACGCGCTGGCTGCCCGTCGCCGGCTGCAACGGGGCGAGGAGCTCGCCTGGCTGGACGCCGGCCCCGACGTCGTCGCGTTCGCGCGGCACGACGGATGGCGGTCGGTCACGAACTTCGGGACCACCCCGGTGCCGTTGCCGGACGGCACGGTCGTCGTCGCGTCGGCGCCGCTCGACGGGGTCGCCCCCGGCGTCCTGCCCGGTGAGACGACGGTGTGGTTGGCCTGATCGGTCGCGTTCTCCCTGCACAGCCGGGAGGCGCGTGACGGCGTTCCACAGATCGTCTCGCCACCGCGTGCGGTCGGTGTCGCGATCGCGAGCATCGGGACATGACAGATCCCACTGCTTAAACAATGGCCCCACGCGTGCTCCGGTCACGGGTCGCGCGTCGTCTCGCCGCGGCGTGCACCGCGCTGACGGCACTCGTCGTGCTCGCGGCGCCCGCCGTCCACCCGAGCGGGTCGAGCGCCGCGGCGCTCGACTTCCCCTACGTCAACCAGTTCTCCAGCGCGTCCGGCGGTGCCCTGCACGGTGACGCGTCGGTCTCGGGCGGTCGGCTCCGGCTGACCGACGACGTCCGGAACCAGGCCGGGGCGTGGTCGACGAACGACACGTTCCCGTCCGACACCGGGCTCGAGATCGAGTTCACGTACGCGATGTACACCGCCAAGGACGACCCCGGCGCCGACGGGCTGCTGCTCTACCTGGCCGACGGTGCGGCGGCGCAGGGCGTCGGGTCCTTCGGCGCCGGCCTCGGGTACGCCTGCCGGAAGGAAGCGACCGAGGGCGGTGGGCGCGCGTGCGACCTCCCGGGCGTGCCCGGGGGCTTCGCCGCCGTGGCGATCGACCACTACGGCAACTTCTCGTCACGCATCAACGGGTCCGGCCCCGGAGCGGAGCCCGACCACGTCGTGGTCCGTGGTTCGGGCAACGGGACCGAGGGGTACCGCTACGTCGCCGGCGTGCAGGCGCCCGGCGGCACCGTGACCGCGGGGTCCACGCCCCGGAAGGTGCGGGTCACGCTGGTGCCGGACGACGACGGCGGGCTCGCCGTCACGGTGCGGCTGCAGGCGGGCTCGACCATGCGGACCGTGCTCGACCGGGTCCCGCTGCACGGTGACGGCCAGGCGCCGCTGCCGAGCACGCTCCGGCTCGGCTTCGCGGGTGCCACCGGCAGTCACGTGGACAAGCACGAGGTCGACGCGCTGCGGGTGTGGAAGCCGGCCGACCTGTCCGTCGAGCACGACCTGCCCGCGACCGCGACGGCCGGCGAGCCGCTCCGGTACACCGTGACGGCGCGGAACCCCGGCCCGAACCCCACCGACCCGAGCCCGCTCGTGGTCGACGTGCCGGACGGCGTCGAGGACGTCACCTGGACGTGCGCGGCCACGGACGGCTCCGCCTGTGCAACGGCGTCCGGGTCGGGTGACGTGTCGACCGACCTGTCCCTGCCCCGTGGGGGCTCCGCCGTCGTCACGGTCGAGGGGCGGATCGCCGACGGTGCCGAGGGCGCGCTCGAGAGCGTCGCGACCATCGCACCACCGCCGTCGCTGTCCGACACGAACGAGGCGGACAACGCATCGCGGGCGAGCACGACCGTCTCCGCCGCACCCGTCGACGCCCACGTCGAGACGGGCAAGTCGGTGTCGCCGTCGACCGTCCGGCCCGGGGACGAGGTCGAGTACCTGGTGACCGCCCGGAACCGTGGGCCGGCGGTGGCGCAGCAGGTCGGCGCCGTCGACGAGCTGCCCGCCGCGATGCGCTTCGCCGGGTCCGACGACGGCTGCACGGCCGAGGGGCAGCGGGTGACCTGCCGCTCCGAGGTCGCGCTCAAGGCGGGGGAGACCCTGGACTTCCGGATCCGCGCCGTGCTCGACCCGGGCTACCAGGGTGACGGTTCCGACGTCGAGAACGTGGCGACCGCGACGTCGCCGAGCGACCCGGACGGCGGCGACCCCTCGACCGGTGTCGTGGTGGTCGTGGTGCCGGACGACCAGGACCCGCAGCCGAGCCCGACGCCGACGGGGTCCGCGCCCGCGGACCGGCCGGACGCCGACGACGGTGGCGCCGCCGTCGACGCTCCGCACGATGACGAGCACCAGCCGGGCGCACCGGTGGCCGACCGTGGCCCGAGCGAGCCGGCGGGGGCGCTCGCCTACACCGGCGCCGAGGGGCTGGGGCTGCTCGCCGCGATCGCCGCCGTGCTCGCAGCGGTCGGTGCCACGAGCTGGTGGGCCGTCCGGCGACGCGCCCGCCGAGCGGCCTCGCCAGGGGACTCGCAGCAGCCGTGAACCGGCCCGGGCGGTGCCGGGGAACCGGTGCCGCCCGGGGCTGGCGGCCACGGCCCCGCCGGCTCCGAGCCCCGGCGCCGGTCGGGTGCCCACCACACCGGCGGTAGGATCGACTCCACGATCCGCATGCCCGAAAGAGGTCTCGTGTCCGACACCGTGGACGACGCCACCACCGTGAACGATGCGACCCAGCGCGCGCGGTACTGGCCGGTCCCGATCCTCCGGGCCGTGCCCGCAGCGGTCGTCGCGCTCGTGATCACGTTCTCGACGAACCACGCGGCCGGCTACGGGTTGCTGCTCTTCGGCGCCTTCGCCCTGGTCGAGGGGCTCGTGCTGCTGTTCGGCGGGATCGCCCGCCTGCCGCTCGACGGACGCTCGCGCCGCACCACCCTGCTGCAGGCGGTCATCACCCTGCTGGCCGCGGTCGCCGGCATCGCCCTGAACGGCCTCGGCCTCCCGGCCTTCATCACGGTCGTCGTCGCGTTCGCGGTGCTGACCGGAGCGCTCGAGCTGTCCCAGGGCCTCCGAGCACGGCGCCGATCGCCCTTCGCGCGTGACTGGACGACCATGGGGGCGATCACCCTGCTGCTCGCGGTCGCCTTCCTCGTCACCCCGCCGGACTACTCCCGGCAGCTCGGCGGCGTGGAACAGGTCACCGGGACCCTCGACGCCTCCATCGTGCTCGTCGGCCTGCTCGGCGCGTACCTCGCCATCACGGCGGTCTTCCACGTGATCGCCGGCCTCTCGCACAAGTGGGGCACGGCCACACCGGCCCCGGACGGAGCACCACTCGCATGACCACCCCCAGCCGTCGTGACCGCCTGCGCCCGGTCGAGCTCCTCGGGATCTCCGGGATCATCGCGGTCTTCACGGGCCTCGTCGTGCTGTTCTCGACGCGGGAGCTGCAGCTGTCCGTGATCTTCCTCGGCATCGCGTTCATCGTGGTGGTCGTCGTGCTCGCGATGCTGCAGCTGGCGTCGTCGAGCGAGCAGGACGACAACGACATGCTCGGCGGGCACAAGACCCCGGGCGAGAGCGACGGCGACGACTTCCACTGACGACGCCTGACGCCTGGCCGCTGCCGACACGCCCGAGGTCACGAATCCGGAACGGTCCTGTCAGGATCGCGCGTCCTGCCGACACCTCTGGGTGAAGGAGGTGGGATGTGGACGTGACGACCGGCACCGACACGGACGGAGCGCTCGTCCGCGCGATGGCGCAGGGCGACACCGCTGCCCTGTCGCGGGCGTTCGACCGGTACGCCGCCACGCTCACCCGGTACGCCTGGGCGCTGGTGGACGACCGGTCCGACGTCGAGGAGATCGTGCAGGACGCCTTCCTGACGCTCTGGCAGCGCGCGGCGACCCTCGAGCTGCCCGCCGACACCGTGTTGCCGTGGCTGCTCGTGGTGTGCCGCAACCACGCCTTCAACACCGGGCGCAAGCAGGCCCGGCGACGCGCGGACGAACTCCCCGAGCACCTCGCCTCGCCCGCCGACCACGACGAGGCCCGCGAGACCCTCCGCTGGGTCCGGGCCGAGATCGCCGCACTGCCCGACCTCGACCGTCGCATCTGCGAGCTGTGCCTGCTCGAGGGCCACTCGTACGCCGAGGCCGCCGAGCTCCTCGGGCTGACGGTCGGCGCGGTCACCCAGCGGGTGTCCCGCAACCGTCGACGACTCAAGAAGGTGGTGATGCACGATGAACACTGAGCCTCCCGAGGGAGACGACCTGCAGCGCATGCTCGTCTCGATGAAGCAGAACGTCCTCGAACGTGCCACCCCGCGTCCGAAGCGTCGTCGTGTCCGCCCCGGCATCGCGCTCGGCATCGTCGGACTGCTGGCCGTCGGCACCGCGACGGGCGCGGTCGCCCTGACGCTCTCGCAGCAGCAGGAGCAGCCCGTGGCCGCACCCACGCAGACGCAGCAGCCGGAGCCCGCCCCGACCGCGACGACCCCGTCCTCGGCGCCGATCACCGGTGCGCCGACCCCGAAGCCCACACCGACCCCGACCCCGCCGAGCACGGTGGCGACCATCCCGACCGACTGCCGGGCGCTGGTCTCGGCAGCCGACTACGACCGCTTCTTCGGCTCGACACCGTTGACCCAGCAGGATCCGCCGTCCGGAACCGATCGTGTCCCCGACGGCCAGGACCCGGAGGGCACCGAGTCGAAGGTGTCCTGCTCGTGGCGTGACCCGAGGGCGGACATCTCGGGGATCGAGGTCCGTGCCGGCACCGCCACCCAGGCCACCATCCAGCAGGAGATCGAGGAGTTCCCCGCGTTCGACGGCGGGGGGACGTGCACCGAGCGTGACGGCGGCACCTTCTGCCAGTCTCGCGGGATCGTCGAGCCCTACGGCGTCGAGAAGGCGTACACGTACTTCACGCGTGGCGACACCTGGATCACCATCGAACAGACCAACGTCCCGACCGACGGACTCCTGTCCGCGCTCATCGGGACGTTCTGGGGGGACTGACGGCCGGGAGGCATGTGGCGGACCCGCGCCGCGCCTCCCGTCCGCCGGTGGGCGACCCCCGCGTCACCCCACCCGCGCCGCGACGATGTCCCGCGCCAGCGTCCGGACCGCGCGGCTCGGCTCCGGGGACGAGCGCACCGCCAGCCCGATCCGGAGCGGGTCGACCGGGTCCTGCAGGTCGAGCACCGCGCCGTCGTACCGCACCCCCGAGTCCGGCACGACCCCGACGCCGAGTCCGGCCGAGGCGAAGCGGACCACCGCCGGCATGTCGTTCATCTCCGCGACGATCCGCCGCCGGATGCCGAGCCGCTCGAGCGCGCCGTCCAGGATGATCCGGTTGCCGAACCCGTGCGCCGTGTCGACGAACGGTTCCTCGGCGAGTTCGGCGAGCGACACCGAGGTGCGGCCGGCCAGCGGGTGGTCCGACGCGGTGAACACCCGGAACGGCATCTCCCGCAGCGGCTCGACGACCACCCCGGCGGGCACGGAGGGCAACCCCGTGTAGGCGATGTCGAGCCGCCCGGCGACCAGGTCCTGCACGAGCCCGGTGGTGCCCGACGGCGAGGTCATCAGCTCCACCGCGACCAGCGGGTGCCGCCGTCGGAACCGCCCCAGCACGCCCGTCAGGTCGACGATGTCCATGCTCGTGAAGATCCCGAGCCGCACCCGGCCCCGCAGGTCGGCGTCGTCCACGGTCGCCAGGTCGCGCATGCGGTCCAGCGACTCGAGCACGGCGCGGGCGTGCGGGAGCAGGTCCTCGCCGGCGGGGGTCAGGACGAGCTGTCGGCCGGTGCGGTCGAAGAGCCGGACCCCGAAGCTCCGTTCGAGCGAGGCGATCCCCGCCGAGACCGTCGACTGCGCCGCCCAGAGGCGTTCGGCCGCCCGCGTGACACTGCCCTCGGCGGCGACGGCGGCGAACTGCTCGAGCAGACGGGTCTCCATCGTCCGAGTATCGACCCGCTCGATGGCGCACATCAACCAGGTCCGTTGGACTCGATGCTCGGCGATCGCGATCATCGGAGCATGACCACCGTGACCGAACCCCCGACGGGCACCGTCCCCGCCACCTCCGCCGTTCTCGCGTCCTCGGGCGAGCGGGTCGCCGCACCCCGCGGACGTCGAGCCCACACCCGCCGGCGCCACGGCATCGGCTTCTGGGCGGTCGCCTTCGCGTTCCTCGCGGTGATGGCGTTCGCCACCGTCCCCGCGCCGCTCTACGTGATCTACCAGGCGCGTGACGGGTTCCCGACCTTCACGACGACGGTGATCTTCGCGGCGTACGGGGTCGGGGTCGTCGGGTCGCTCTACCTGGCCGGGCACCTCAGCGACGTGCACGGACGGCGCCCGCTCATCCTGGTGTCCGTCGCCCTCGAGCTCGTCGCCGCCGTGCTGTTCCTGCTCTGGAACGACGTCACCGGGCTCATCGTCGCCCGACTCGTGACCGGCCTCGGCGTCGGGACGCTCACCGCGACCGCGACGGCACACCTCGGCGAGCTCCGGGTGCGGGCGACCGGTTCGTCCGACTCGGCGAAGGGCGCGAGTGTCGCCGCCGGCGCCGTGAACCTGGGCGGCCTGTCGCTCGGTGCACTCGTCGGCGGAGCGCTCGCCGAGTTCGTCGGGCAGCCGCTCATGGTCCCCTACGTCGTGTTCGTCGTCGCGCTGGCGATCGCGTTCGTGCTGGTGCTCGCCGCACCGGAGACGGTCGACCGGCCCGAGGCTCCCGTCGCCTACCGCCCGCAGCGCATGCAGGCTCCCGAGGGGCAGGGCGCCGCGTTCTGGGCCGCCGGCGCCGCGGCGTTCGCAGCGCTCGCCGTCCAGGGGCTCTTCACCTCGGTCGCACCGAGCTTCCTCGGCACCACGTTCCACGTCACCGACCGCCTCGCCGCCGGGGCCACGACGTTCGGGGTCTTCGCCGCGAGCGCGCTGTCGCAGATCGTGTTCGCCCGGCTGTCGCAGCGTGCGCAGATCCGGCTCGGCATGGTGCTGCTGGTCGTCGGGCTGGTCGTGCTGGCGGTCGCGGCCGTCGTGCTGCAGGTCGCGGGGTTCATCGGCGGCGGGGTCGTCGCGGGAGCCGGGGTCGGCCTGCTGTTCCGTGCCGCGATCGGCAGCGCCGGTGCCCTGGTCGGCCCGGAGCGTCGGGGCGGCGTGCTCGCGGCCGTCTTCCTCATCGCCTACGCCGGGCTCACGGTGCCGGTCGTGGCCGTCGGGGCGGCCCTGCTGGTGGTGCCGACCCTGCCCGTCCTGATCGGGTACGTGGTGGTCGTCGCCGTCCTGGCCGTCATCGCCGGCACCCGACTGGCCGCGCGCGCCTGACGCGCACCGGGCCTCCCGTCCGGCGCGCGCACCGGCCTGGAGGCTCGTCCCACCTCCGGCATACTGGGCCGGTGGCCCAGCAGAAGCGTTCCGTCATCACCGGCGTCGCGGCGGTACTGGCCGCCGGGCTCCTGGCCGGCGGCCTGTTCCTGACCGCCGAGCGGGGCGCCGAGGACCCGACGATCGTCGGGGGACAGTCGCCCGGGTCGACGCAGTCGTCGTCCGGTGCCGCTGGTGACGGCACCGTCACGATCACCCGGACCGGACCGGACATGCCCGGCAGCAGCGCGCTCGGCCGGTGCGACGCGACGACCCAGGCGGCCGTCGCGCAGTACGAGACCGAGGCCCTCGGCCGCGTGACCCTGCAGTGCGGCACCGCTGCCCAGGGCTACGAGCACATCCGGGTCCGGCACACCGCGGACTGGCAGGACGTCGTCACGGGCCACGGCTCGCGGGACTGGGACGACGCGATGCTCACGGCGGTGCAGACCGCGCTGGAGGACCCGCGCCCCGGGTTCCCGGTCGACGCCGGCGACGGCAAGGTCTGCTACGCCGCGCCCGTGCGGTTCGACGACGGTTCCCGCCCCGACGACGAGCCGTTCGTCAAGGTGATCGTCTCGGCCACCACCGACCGCGTGATCACGGCGTACCCCACCCGCACCGACGACTGCTGACGCGCGGGCGCTGCGCCGGGTGCCGCGACGCCGATCCGCGCGCGTTGCCGGTGCGACGATGCCGTTGTCGTACGACGTCGACCGTGTCGTTCCGGTGCCCGGTGCCCGGCGTCCGGTCCCCGCCGATGACCCGCGCGCGCTCGTTGCGACGATGTCGTCGTCGTACGACGTCGGCCCTGTCGTTCCGAGTCGGCACCCACACGCACCCGCCCTACGCGTGCACCTCGTGCTCGTGCCGCCGGTGCGACACCGGCTCCAACTGGAACGTCGAGTGCGCCACCGGCACGTCGAAGTGCTCCGCCACGCACTGCTGCAGCTCGTCGAGGATCGCCGGGGCGTGCGCCGTCGAGAAGCAGTGGTCGTCCACCACGACGTGCGCCGTCAGGTTCGGCACCCCGGTCGCCACGAGCGTCGCGTGCAGGTCGTGCACCGCGATCACGTGGTCGAGCTCGAGGATGTGCCCCCGCACCGCGTCGAGGTCGAGCCCCGGAGGTGTCGACTCGAGCAGAACGTTCGCGGTCTCGCGCAGCAGCCGGACCGCGCGCGGCAGGATGAGCAGCCCGATCAGGATCGCGGCGATCGAGTCGGCGCGTTCCCACCCGGTCAGCATCAGGACGATCGCGGCGACGATGACGGCGACCGAGCCGAGCGTGTCGTTGAGCACCTCGAGCCGCGCGGCCCGCGACGTGAACCCCTCGCCCGAGGCCCGCAGCAGCACGGCGTACGCCACCACGTTGCCGACGAGTCCGACGATGCCGAACACCAGCAGCGGTCCGGAGTGCACCTCGGCCGGCACGAACAGTCGCTGCACCGCCGAGATGATCACGTAGACCCCGACCGCCAGCAGGATCGCGGCCTGCGCGGTGGCGCCGAGGACCTCCGCGCGCTGGAACCCCCAGGTGCGCTGGGACGTGGGGACCCGACGGGCGAGTCGCGTCGCCACGAGCCCGATCCCCAGGCCGCCGGTGTCGACCACCATGTGCCCGGCGTCGACGAGCAGGGCGAGCGAGCCGGTGAGCACGGCACCCACGACCTCGGCGAGCAGGATCCCCGCCGAGATGCAGAACGCGATGAGCAGCGCGCGCTCCGAGGCGTGCCCGACGCCGTGCCCGTGGTCGTGTCCCATGTGCGACATCGTAGGGAACCGTGCCGACGGCGTGCCAGGATCGGGACCGTGACCCGGTCGCCCTACGAGCTGACGACACCGCCCGAGGTGCTGGCCCGGCTGCACCCGCGGCTCCGGACGTACTTCGGTGCGGTCCCGCCGGGTCACGTGGGCCGCGGCGAGGGGGTCTTCGCCGTCGTCGGCACGCCCCGCCGGTGGCTCTGGCCGCTGCTCGCGCTGTTCGCCCGCGATGCGGTGATGTTCCCGGTCTGGGAGCGGCAGGTCCCCTTCACGGTCGAGAACCGCGCGGCTCGCGTCCGCCGCGGGCCCGGCACCGGCCGGGAGGCCCGTCCCGCGGTCCGCGCGCACCGCACCTTCCACTTCCGCTCCGGCACCCGCACGATGGTGGACGCCATCACCGCCGGACCGGACGGGCTGGTCGACAACCTCGGTCGCCGTGGGCGCGTCAGCGCCCTGCTCCGGGCCGAGGTCGACGCCACCGGTCCGGACGCCGGTGCCCTGCGCCTGGTCTCCACGCGCGTGACGTTCCGTGCGCTGGGACGCGATCGGCGCCTCCCGGCCGTCGTCTCGCCGCGCGTGACGCTCGTGGAACGATTCGATGACGAAGCCGACCGGCAGCGCGTGTCCCTGGTGCTCTCGGCGCCGGTGCTCGGCACGCTGTACCGGTACGAGGGGGCGTTCCGGTACGAGATCGTGCCCGATGCCGGTCCGAGGAGGGGACGTTGATGGTCGAGCAGCAGCCGAAGGTCGTGATCGCGGGAGCGAGCGGGTTCGTGGGGCGGTACCTGCAGCGGGCGTTCGCCGACGAGGGCTACCGGGTCGTGACGATCGGGCGCACCGGCGACGCCGTGTGGGGCAACACGATGCGGATCCGCGACCTCGTCGACGGCGCCGCGATGGTCGTGAACATGGCGGGCAAGAGCGTCAACTGCCGCTACGGCCGCCGGAACCGTGCGGAGATCATGCGCTCCCGGGTGGACACCACGCTCGAGCTCGCCGAGGCCATCCGGACCTCGGAGCACCCGACCCCGCTGTGGGTGAACGCCTCGACGGCGACGATCTACCGGCACGCCGACGACCGCCCGCAGGACGAAGCGACGGGTGAGCTCGGCGAGGGCTTCTCGGTGTCCGTGGCACGGGCATGGGAGGGCGCGTTCTTCGGCGCCGACCTGCCCGCGACCCGGCGTGTGGCGCTTCGGATGGCCATCGTGTTCGGCGACGGCAGCGCGCTGGTCCCGCTGCTCCGGCTGGCGCAGGCGGGCCTCGGCGGACCGCAGTACGACGGGCCGTGGGTGCCGACGCGATCCCGGCTGCGCCACGGCACCTACCACCACCACCGGCACACGCACGGGCGGCAGCGCTTCAGCTGGGTGCACATCGAGGACGTGCTCGGCTCGGTCCGGTTCGTCCGCGACCACCCCGAGATCGACGGGCCGATCAACGTCTCGAGCCCGAACCCGTCGGACAACCGCACCGTGATGGCGACCCTGCGCGACGCCGTCGGGCGGCGGTTCGGCCTGCCGACGTGGCGGTGGATGCTCGAGCTCGGGTCGTTCGCGATCCGCACCGAGACCGAACTCGTGCTGAAGAGCCGGTGGGTGGTGCCGACGCGCCTGGTCGAGGCGGGCTACGAGTTCCGGTACCCGCACCTGCGCGGGGCGCTCGCCGGGATCATCGCCGAGCGTCGCCAGCACCGGGGCTGAGCGCCGGCTCCGGAACCGGCTCCGGCGTCGGTCTCGGGGCCGAGCCCCGCCGCGGCCCGCGGTCGCGCGCCGGTCGCGACGACCACAGCACGGCGGCGACGACGACCGCCCCGGCGAGCACCTCGACCAGGTCGGGCACCTCGCCGAAGGCTGCCCACGACGCGAGCACCCCGACGACGGGGACGAGCATCGAGAACGGTGCGACGGTGCTCGACGGGTAGGTCGCCAGCAGTCGCGACCAGATGCCGTAGCCCAGCAGTGTCGCGACGACCACGATGTACAGCAGGCCGAGGTCCGCGGGGAGCGCCCGTGCCGTGAACGCGGTGCCGAGCGCTGCACCGATGCGTTCCGGCCCCTCGACCACGAGCGACAGCACGGCCATCGGGACCGGCGGCACGACCGACCACCACAGGGTCAGGTGCAGCGGGTTCGCGGCCCCCGCCCGCCGCGTCGCGACGTTGCCGATCGCCCACCCGAGCGCCCCGCACAGCGCGAGCACGACGGGCAGCAGCGCGGCGGTCTGCGAACGGTGCAGGGCGATGAGCCCGAGGGCGGCGACGGCGACCGTCACGCCGACGACCTGCCGCCCGGTCAGCCGCTCGCGCAGGAACACCCCGGCGAGCACGACCGTGAGCGGCGCGGAGGCCTGCAGCACGAGCGAAGCCAGCCCCGACGGCATCCCGGACGCCATGCTGAGGTACAGGAACGAGAACTGCAGCACGCCGAGCCCGGTGCCGACGAGCAGCAGCCGCCCGAACGGGATCCGCGGCCGCGGCACGAACAGCAGCGTCGGGACCGCCAGGATCGTGAACCGCAGCGCCGCGAGCAGGAACGGCGGGAAGTGCTCGAGCGCCAGTGCCGTCGCCGGGAAGTTCAGCCCCCAGACCACGGCCACGACGACGGCGAGCAGGCGGTCACGAGCGGTCATGGTCCGATCGTCGCCGCTCGGACGTCGTAGGTCCATCGACAGCTTCCTCAGCGACGATGTAGGGTCCCTGGATGGTGGACTTCGACGCGCGGCTGCTCGCGGTCCTGCGCGAGCTCGCCGAACGCGGCAGTGTCACGGCCGTCGCCGAGGCCACCCACCGCACGCCGAGCGCTGTGTCCCAGCAGCTGCAGACCCTGCAACGGCAGGTCGGGGTGCCGTTGGTCGAGCGTGTCGGTCGCGGGGTGCGGCTGACCCCGGACGGCCGGGCCTTGGCAGCTCTGGCGTCCGGGGTCGCGACCGCCATCGCGCGGGTGGACGCCGCCTGGCAGGAGCACCTGGGCGGTAGGACCGGACCGGTGTCCCTGGCGATCTTCCCGTCGGCGGCGGAACTGCTGCTGCCCGGCGTGCTCACCCGGATGCAGGCGCACCCGGGCATCGCGCTGACCCTGGTCGACGTGGACGTGAGCGAGGGGGAGTTCGCCCCGCTCGCCGCAGACCACGACGTGGTCGTCGGGCACCGTTCGGACGGTGTCAGCCCGGCCGACCAGTGTGCTGTGGAGACCGTACCGCTGCTCCGGGAGCCCCTCGACGTGGCGGTGCCGCGCGGGCACACCCTGGCCGACCGAGCACGCGTGGGCATCGACGAGGTCGTCGGCGAGCGGTGGATCGGCGTGCCCGAGGGGTACCCCATCGACCGGGTCCTCACCGCGATGGCCGCGGCGACGGACACCCCGCCGAACGTCGCGTTCCGCACGATCCACCTGCCGGTGATCGAGAACCTGGTGGCGGCCGGACACGGCATCGCGCTCGTCCCGCGGTACACGTCGGGCACGCGGGCCGCCGGTCGCTTCCACCTGGCGGAGCTCGCCGACGTCCGCGCAGGCCGCCGCATCGAGGCACTCGTCCGGCCGGACCGTGCCGTCCGCCCCGTGGTGCGCACCGTCCTGGAGGCGCTGGTCGCCGTGGCCCTGGACGTCACCACCTGAGACGGTCGCGCCCACTGCCGGGCGCGGGCCGCGCCTCCAGGCCGCGCGTCAGCGCACCTGGAACGTCAGCGCCCCTGGGACGTCAGCGCCCCTGGAACGTCAGCGCACCTGGAACGGGGTGCCGAGCGGCAGACGCTCGGCCAGGGCAGTGATGTCGTCGTTGTGCATGCGGATGCAGCCGTGCGACGCCGCGGTCCCGATGCTGGACGTGTCGTCGGTGCCGTGCAGGCCGATCTGGCCCGGACCGCCACCGAACGAGTTGAGGACGTCCGAGAACGCCGTCGTGCCGTACGCGTACGGGCCGTAGCCGCTGTTCGTCGGCGCGAGCAGCTCGGTCAGGGCGTACCGGCCCGTCGGCGTCGGCGTGCCACCCGTGCCGGTCGCGACGGGGTAGGACTCGACGACCTTGCCGTCCCGGTACAGGTCGAGGGTGTTCGTCGAGCGCGTGACGACGATCGCGTACGGGTCCTCGGACAGGGCGACGGCGCTCGTCCGCACCCAGCCGGTGCTGCCGTTCGGGCGCTGCGCGAGCTGGACCTCGACCCAGCCCGCACGCTCGTCCACCACCCGGAGCACCAGGGGAGCACCCGATGCCTGCGGGTTGGACAGGGTCTGGGTGGTCGCGCCGCCGGGCTCCGCGCTGACCGGTACCTCGGCGCCGGTCGCGGCGGCGACGGTCGTGCTCGCCGGGGCATCCACGGCGTCGACGGGTGCGGCGGTCCGTGTCGCCTGCGGGGTGGGGCTCGGGGTCGGGGTGGCGGCGACGGACCGGGTGGGTGTCGGTGTCGGGGCTGCGGAGAGGGGGCCGAACGCGACGAACGCGACGGCCCCCGCGCAGACGAGGGCCACGGCGGCCGCGATCAGTGTCGCGCGCCGCCGTGGCTCGGTCGGGAGGATCGGCAAGATCAGCCCGTGAAGGTCGCCGTTCCGGGCACCGGCACGGCGACCGGCGCGGTGCCACCGGCAGCGTCGGCCGTCACGACGAGCGTCACCGTGGCGGTCTGTGCCGAGGACAGGCCGACGAGGCCCAGCACGTAGGTGCCGGCCGAGTTGACGAGGTCGGCGGGCAGCACGATCGTGCCGGAGACGTTGCCGTCGGCGTCGGCGCGGAACTGCACGCCGGGGATGGCGACGGCGTCGGCGGCGTCACCGATGGCGGCGGTGACGACCTCGTTGGGGGCGAAGCCCGAGCCCTGCACGCGGACACCGGTGGTGGTGGCCTCGGTCAGGCTCGCGGTCTCGGTGACCAGGCGCGCTGCGGCGGTGGGCTGCGGCGTGAAGTACGTCGTGGTGTCGTCGATGCGCAGGGCCGAGATCGAGCCGCTGGCGTCGGCGGCGAGGGGCTCGGCGTTGGAACCGAGCGGCGAGGACAGGCTCTCCAGCTCGCCACCGGGGACGGTCTCGACCGGCTCGCTCGGCGTGGGCGTGCCCTCGGTCGGGGCCGTGGTCGGCTCGTCGGTCGGGGCGGGGGTCTCGGTCGGCTCCTCCGTGGCGGGCGGCGGCGTGGTGATCTCGCCGGCGATGTCGATGCCGACGTAGACGACGTACCCGACGACCGTGGCGTCGGCGTCCTGCAGGTCGGCGGCCAACTCCGAGGTGGACTCGACCTCGCCGGTGGACGGGTCGATCCAGTTGTTGCGGCCTTCGTGGACACCCTCGTTGTTCGGAGCGTCCGTCGCGAAGACCACGGTCTCGGCGCTGGAGTCGCCGCCCTCGCGGATCGCGAGGCCGAAGGTGGTGGCCCCGGTGGTCGTGGCGCTGATCCCGGCGGCGAGCGCACCGAGGTTGCTCGGGGCGACCGGCTTGCTCAGACCGCGGACCAGGCCGACGGCCTCGCCCTCGGAGACGGACAGGCCGTCCTCGTCGAGCGTGGCGTGGTCGGTGATCTTCCCGCTGTTGCTCGGGTCGGACAACGACGCCCAGTACCACTCGTCGGTCAGCGGCACGGTGCCCTCGGGGGCTGCCGTGAAGTCGGACGCCGAGTCGGCCCAGGTGACGATGCGCGACGCGGCGGTGGCCTGCACGTCTGCGTTCGAGACGGCGGGGACGAGGGCGGCGGTGAGGCCGAGCACGCTGGCGCCGACGGCGGCCGCGGTGATGCGAGAACGAAGCACGGTGTGGAGATCCATCCGGTCGGTGGACAGGGTGCATCCACTGCGACGCCCCCCGTACTGAGATGTACTCAGTACGTCGAACCTACTCAGTTCCTCAGCATTCCGCGACCCCCCGTTTCCCGCGGCGGCCCGGACCAGGCGGCGGCGTACCGGGCGGGCTCGGCGCCGCCCGGTCCGCGCTGCTCAGACGTCCAGGTGGTCGACCAGCTCGTCCGCCAGACCGGTGTACGTCGCGGGCGTGAGGTTCGTCAGCCGGGCCTTCGCGCCGTCGGAGATGTCCAGGCGGTTCACGAACGCGACGAGGTCCTGCTGGCTCACCCGCTTGCCGCGGGTGAGCTCCTTGAGCATCGCGTAGGGGTCCTCGATGTTCGACTGCCCGGCGGTGACCTCGGCGCGGATGACGGTCTGGATGGCCTCGGCGAGCACCTCCCAGTTGTGGTCGAGGTCGTCGGCCAGACGTGCCTCGTTCACGGCGATCTCACCGAGCCCGCGGCGCAGGTTGTCGAGCGCGAGCAGCGAGTGTCCGAACGCGACGCCGATGTTCCGCTGCGTCGTGGAGTCGGTCAGGTCGCGCTGCAGGCGGCTCGTCACGAGGGTCTCGGACAGCGTCGAGAACAGTGCCGACGAGATCTCGAGGTTCGCCTCGGCGTTCTCGAACTTGATCGGGTTGATCTTGTGCGGCATCGTCGACGACCCGGTGGCGCCGGCGACCGGGATCTGCGTGAAGTACCCCATCGAGATGTAGGTCCACACGTCGGTCGCCAGGTTGTGCAGGATCCGGTTGGCGTGCCGTACCCGGTCGTACAGCTCGGCCTGCCAGTCGTGCGACTCGATCTGCGTGGTGAGCGGGTTCCACGTCAGGCCGAGGCCCTCGACGAACTCGCGGGACAGCGCGGGCCAGTCGGCCTCGGGGTCCGCGGCGAGGTGCGCCGAGAACGTGCCGGTCGCGCCGGAGAACTTGCCGAGGTACTCGCCGCCCTCGATCTGCGCCAGGACCCGCTCGAGCCGGTAGACGACGACCGCGAGCTCCTTGCCGAGCGTGGTCGGGGTCGCCGGCTGGCCGTGCGTGTGGGACAGCATCGGCACGCTCTTCAGCTCGACGGCGAGCGTGCGCAGCTTCTCGAGCACGGCTCGGAAGGCGGGCAGCCAGACCTGCTCCACGGTGTCCCGCACGGTGAGCGCGTAGGACAGGTTGTTGACGTCCTCGCTGGTGGCGGCGAAGTGGGTGAGCTCCGCGATCGCGTCGAGCCCGAGCTCGGACAGGCGACGGCGCACGAAGTACTCGACGGCCTTCACGTCGTGCCGCGTCGTCGCCTCGATCTCGGCGAGCTCCGCGATCTGGTCCTGGCCGAAGGTCTCGGCGATGCGGCGCAGCGCGGCCTTGTCGTCGACGCTGAGCGGTGAGGTGGTGAACATCGCGTGGTCGGTCAGGAAGACGAGCCACTCGACCTCGACCACGATGCGAGCACGGTTGAGCCCGGCCTCGGACAGGTGCTCGCCCACCGTGTGCACGATCGGGTAGTACCGCCCGTCGAGCGGGCTGATCGGCTGCGGGGGAAGGGGGGTCATGGGGCTCCCTGACGGACTGCCGGCTCGAGCTGGTGGAAGAGCGCCCGGCAGGCCCGTTCGACGGTCGAGAGCACTCGGTCGAACTCGTGTCGGTCCGCGTAGTACGGATCCGGCACGTCGGTCTGCTGGGGCCAGGCGGCGTCGTACCGCAACAGGAGCGTCACCTTGGCGGAGTCGTCCATGGTCGGGGCCCACGAACGCAGGATGCGCTCGTGGGAGCGGTCGAGTGCGACCACCAGGTCGAGGTCCGGGAACCGGTCCGGGTCGAACTGACGGGCGCGATGCCTGCTGCCATCGTATCCGCGCGCTGCCAGGGCGGCGATCGTCCGCTCGTCGGCCGGTTCACCGACGTGCCAGTCCCCGGTGCCGGCCGACTCCACCTGGAACCGGTCGGCGAGACCCGCGTCGGCGGCGATCTGTGCGAACACGACGCCGGCCATCGGGGAGCGGCAGATGTTGCCGCTGCAGACGAACGAGACGCGGAACGGGGCGTCGACGTCCTGGGTCATGAGCACATCATGACGCAGGGCGGTGTCCTCCGCGAGGTCCGCCCGGGTCACGCCCGCTGGCGGTTGAGCACCGGGCGCGCGACGAGCCCGATCAGCCACGCGAAGACCGCGAGCACGAAGGCGCCGACGATGCCCCACCCGAACGAGTCGACCTCGAGCCCGAAGCCGAACGCCTCGGAGATGCCCGCGACGATGAGCAGCAGCACGGCGTTCACCACGAACGAGATGAGGCCGAGGGTCAGGATGTAGATCGGGAACGCGACGATGCGGATGATCGTGCCGATGACCGCGTTCACGAGCCCGAACACGAACGCCACGAGCAGGAAGGTGAGGACGGTCGCGGTGGTGTCACCGTCGCCGAACGGGGTGACGGAGACCCCGCTGACGATGAGCGTGGTGAGCCAGAGCGCGACGGCGTTGACGACGAGGCGGACGAGGAATCGCATGCACTCATGATGCCCTCGTTCCCCGCACGCGTGCCGGTAGCCTGGGCCGGTGAGCGAGCAGCGTGTGCACATCCGCCCGGAGGTCGCGGTCCTCCCCGCCTACAAGCAGGGACGACAGGCGGCCGCGTCCGCGTTCAAGCTGTCGAGCAACGAGAACCCGTTCCCGCCGCTCCCCGGCGTGGTCGAGGCCGTGCAGGCGCAGACCGCGTACAACCGCTACCCCGATGCCACCGCCCTGGCCGTGCGCGCCGTCCTCGCCGAGCGCTTCGGTGTCACGGCGGACCAGGTGCACGTCGCCCCGGGCAGCGTGGCGATCCTGCACGAGCTCGCCCGCGCGACCTCCGGCCCGGGTGACGAGGTCGTGTACGCGTGGCGCTCGTTCGAGGCGTACCCCGGTGTCGTGACGGTCGCGGGGGCGACGAGCGTGCCGGTGCCGAACCGTGCCGACGGCGGCCACGACCTCGACGCCATGGCCGCCGCGGTGACCGACCGCACGCGCATGGTGATCGTCTGCTCGCCGAACAACCCGACCGGGCCGGTCGTGACCGCCGACGAGTTCGACGCGTTCATGGCCGCGGTGCCGCGATCGGTGCTGGTCGTGCTCGACGAGGCATACGCCGAGTTCGTGACCGACGAGTCCGCCGTGCACGGGCACCCGTTGCTCGCCGCGCACCCGAACCTCGTGGTCCTCCGCACCTTCTCGAAGGCGTACGGCCTCGCCGGCCTGCGCGTCGGGTACGCACTCGGCCCGCAGTACGTGCTCGACGCCGTCCGCGCCTGCGCCATCCCGCTCTCGGTGACCGCCCAGGGCCAGGCCGCCGCACTCGCCAGCCTGGAACGCGAGGACGAACTGCTCGCCCGCGTCGCCGAGCTGGCGACCCTGCGGGACCGGCTGGTCGGCGAGCTCCGCGCCCAGGGCTGGGCCGTGCCCGACGCCCAGGGCAACTTCCTGTGGCTGCCGACGGGGGAGCGGACCGCCGCAGCGGCCGCCGCGTTCGAGGAGGCCGGCATCATCGTCCGGGCCTTCCCACCGGAGGGCGTCCGCATCTCCATCGGGGAGCACGAGGCTGTGGAAACGCTCCTCGAAACCGCACGCTCGCTTGTGGGGGACCTCCAGGTGGCCGACTGATGGCTGGCGCTACGCTGGCCCGCATGTCATTCCGCGCCGCGGCTCCCGCGACGACCACCGTCCGGCTCCTCGATCCCGAGGGTCGGTTCGTGGAGACCGACGAGAACGCCGAGTTCGCCGCAGCAGCGCGTGCGATCCCGGACGAGACCCTGCTGGCGATGCACCGCCGCATGGTCCTCACCCGTCGGTTCGACCACGCCGGCCACAACCTGCAGCGCACCGGCCAGCTCGGCCTGTGGGTGCCCAGCCACGGGCAGGAGGCCGCCCAGACCGGTTCCGCCTTCGCCCTCCGCGCCCAGGACCACGTGTTCCCGTCGTACCGCGAGCACGCCGTCACGATGCACCGCGGCGTCGAGCCGATGGAGATCATCGCGATGTACCGCGGTCAGACCCACGGCGGGTGGGACCCGGACCAGCGCGGCAACACCCACATCTCCACCCTGGTGATCGGCTCGCAGACGCTGCACGCCACCGGGTACGCGCTCGGCCAGAAGCTCGACGGCGACGTCGGCACGGGCGACCCCGACCGCGACGCCTGCTCGATCGTCTACTTCGGTGACGGTGCGACCAGCCAGGGCGACGTGAACGAGGCCTTCGTGTTCTCGGCGTCGACGCAGGCCCCCGTCGTCTTCTTCCTGCAGAACAACCACTGGGCCATCTCGGTGCCGGTGTCGGTGCAGTCGCCGACGCCGCTCGTCGACCGCCCGCGCGGCTTCGGGATCCCGAGCGTCCTCATCGACGGCAACGACATCCTGGCGTCGTACACGGCCTCGGTCGTCGCGACCGACCACGCCCGCAGCGGTCAGGGCCCGGCCTTCATCGAGGCCGACACCTACCGGATCGGTGCGCACACCAGCTCCGACGACCCGAGCCGGTACCGCGGCGAGGACGAGCTGAACGCCTGGGTCGAGCGCGACCCGATCGTCCGCTCGGCCGCGTACCTGCGCAGCAAGGGCGTCACGGACGAGCAGTTCGCCGCGTTCGACGAGGAGGGCGAGGACATCGCCGCCGACGTCCGCCGCCGGACCGTCGCCCTCACCGCCCCCTCCACGGACGTCATGTTCGACAGCGTCTACCGCGAGCCGCACCCGCTGGTCGCCGAGCAGAAGGCCTGGCTCGAACAGTACGAGGCCGGCTTCGAAGGAGGCGCCCACGCATGAGCACCACCGAGCAGCTCTTCGACTACACCCTGCGCTCGCACCCGGGCGCCGGCGAGGTCCCGAGCGACCCCACCCCGACCCTGCCGATGGCCAAGGCGCTCAACGCCGGGCTCGCCGCGGCCATGGAAGCGGACGACAAGGTCCTGCTCATGGGCGAGGACATCGGCGCACTCGGCGGTGTCTTCCGCATCACCGAGGGCCTGCAGGACCGCTTCGGCCCCGAGCGCGTGCGGGACACCCCGCTCGCCGAGGCCGGGATCATCGGCACCGCGATCGGTCTCGCCCTGCGCGGGTACCGTCCCGTCGTCGAGATCCAGTTCGACGGCTTCGTCTGGCCGGGCTTCGACCAGATCACCTCGCAGCTCGCGAAGATGCAGAACCGCCTGCCGGCGCACATGTCGTTGCCGGTCGTCATCCGCATCCCCTACGGCGGCCACATCGGCGCCGTCGAGCACCACCAGGAGTCCCCGGAGGCGTACTTCGCGCACACCCCCGGTCTCCGCGTGGTCAGCCCGAGCACCCCGAACGACGCCTACTGGATGATCCAGGAGGCGATCGCGTCGAAGGACCCGGTGGTCTTCCTCGAGCCGAAGTCGCGCTACTGGCCGAAGGGCCAGGTCGACCTGGTCGACGGCCACGTCCCGATGCACACCACCCGCGTCGCCCGCACCGGCACCGAGGTCACCCTCGTCGGTCACGGCGCGATGGTCGCCACCCTGATGCAGGCGGCGGAGCTCGCCGAGGCCGAGGGCACGAGCTGCGAGGTCATCGACCTGCGCTCGATCTCGCCGATCGACTGGGAGCCGCTGCTCGCCTCGGTGCGCAAGACCGGTCGCCTGGTCATCGCGCAGGAGGCCTCCGGCTTCGTCAGCGTCGGCAGCGAGATCGCCGCCACCGTCGCCGAGAAGGCGTTCTACACGATGCAGGCGCCGCCGCTTCGGGTGTCCGGCTTCGACGTGCCGTTCCCGGTGTCGAAGCTCGAACACCTGCACCTGCCGGACGCCGACCGTGTCCTCGAGGCCGTCGACCGCGCCCTCGCCTACTGACCAACCCGACCGAGATCGCGAAGGAGCCGTAGTGGCCGCCGCCGAATTCCCCCTGCCCGACGTGGGCGAAGGCCTCACCGAGGCCGAGATCGTGCAGTGGCGCGTCGCGATCGGGGACGAGATCGCCGTCGACCAGGTGCTCGTCGAGATCGAGACCGCGAAGTCGCTCGTCGAGCTGCCCTCGCCGTTCGCCGGCACCGTCACGGGTCTGCTCGTGTCCGAGGGGGACACGGTCGAGGTCGGCAAGCCGATCATCCGCGTCGACTCCGACGCGTCGGTCGCGTCCGGCGCGGCCGTCACGCCCCCCGCAGAGCAGTCGGGAGGCCCGGCACCCGTCGCCCCGGCCACCCCGGCCGCACCCGTGGCCGCGTCCACCCCGCCTGCTCCCGCCGCGACGCCGGCCCCGGTCGCGCAGACCCCGCCGGCCGCCGCTGCCGCCCCGGCACCCGCCGCGACGGCTGCACCGGTCGCCACCCCGTCCCCCGCGACGCCGGCCCCGTCGGTGGCCGCCGACGCCACCGTCCAGGCTGCGGACGAGTCCTCCGGCGCCGTCCTCGTCGGCTACGGCTCGGCCACCTCGTCGCCGTCCCGTCGCAAGCCGGGTGCGCGGCGGGCCGCAGCGCTCGCGGCCGAGGCGAGCCGTGCCTCCAGTGCGGACCCGATCGCTGCCGAACTGGCCGCGACCGACCCCGGTGAGGAGGCGACGGCCGAAGCCGTCGCGGCGCAGGGCACGAGCCTGGCGCGCAAGCAGTCGCCCGCCGCGAACGTGCTCGCGAAGCCGCCGATCCGCAAGCTCGCGAAGGACCTGGGCGTCGAGCTGACCGAGATCGTCGCGACCGGACTCGCCGGCGAGGTCACGCGCGACGACGTCATCCGCCACGCCAAGCAGGCCAGCGTCTTCCGCAACATCGAGACGCCCGAGTGGGGCGACGTCCGCCGCGAGACCATCCCGGTGAAGGGCGTCCGCAAGGCGATCGCGACGGCGATGACCACCTCGGCGTTCACGGCGCCGCACGTGTCGCTGTTCGTCGACGTCGACGCGACCCGCACCATGGAGTTCGTCAAGCGGCTCAAGGCCTCGCCGACGTTCGCCGGGGTCAAGGTCTCGCCGCTGCTCATCGTCGCGAAGGCCGTCATCTGGGCGGTCCGCCGCAACCGCTCGGTGAACTCGACCTGGACCGACAGCGAGATCATCGTCCACCACTTCGTGAACCTCGGCATCGCCGCGGCCACCCCGCGCGGGCTGATCGTGCCGAACATCAAGGACGCGCAGGACATGTCCCTGTTCGAGCTCGCCCAGGCGCTGGAGGAGCTCACGCTGACCGCCCGCGACGGCAAGACCACCCCGAAGCAGATGGCGAACGGCACGGTGTCGATCACCAACATCGGTGTCTTCGGCATGGACACCGGGACCCCGATCCTCAACCCGGGCGAGGTCGCGATCGTCGCCATGGGCACGATCAAGCCGAAGCCGTGGGTCGTCGACGGCGAGGTCCGTTCGCGCATGGTGACGACCATCGGCGCCTCGTTCGACCACCGGGTCGTCGACGGCGACGTGGCCTCGCGCTTCGTGCACGACGTGGCGTCGGTGCTCGAGGAGCCCGCGCTCCTGCTCGACTAGGGCTCCGCGCAGGGGCAGTCTCGGCGGTCGTTCCGCTTCGTGAGCAGGAATGGTCGGGTTGCTCCGAGCCACTCGACCATTCCTGCTCACGATGCGCCGGCTCGCGGACTCGTCGCGTGGTGTTCACGTCGATGTCGGTGGTCGGCGGCATGATCGGTGCATGGTCCACCAGCTCCTGACCCCTTCGCAGGAGATCCGAACGGATCGCCTCCTGCTCACGCCGCTGTCACCGGCCGACATCGACGACGTCCACGCGCTGTTCTCCGACGCCCGGACGTGGCAGCACCTGCCGAGCGGTCGACACGTCGCGCGGAGCTCGAGCGTCGACATGGTGCAGCGCAAGATCGGCGGCCGAGCGCGGTACGGGTTGGGCTCGTGGGCCGTCCGGACCGCGTCCGACCACGGCTTCGTCGGGGTCGGTGGTGTCGACATGACCGCCGTCAGGGTCTGGAACCTCGGGTACCGCCTGGCGCCCGACGCCTGGGGCCAGGGCTACGCGTCCGAGATCGCCGGTGCCGCCGTCCGGGCCGCCGCCGAGACCGATGCCGGGGTGCCGGTCACCGGCCGGGTGCTCACGAACAACCCCGCGTCCGCCGCAGTGCTCCGTCGCGCCGGGCTCTCGCTCGTGTGGCAGGGGGCTCCCGGGGTGCAGACGCAGGCCGCTGCCGGGGTCGAGGGGCAGGTCTGGACGGACCGCGCGCTCTCCGACGAGCAGTTCGCCTGGCTCGTGCGCAACGCCTGAGCGCGCCAGCCGCCGTCGGGCGCTCACGTTGGTCTTCCGAGATCGACTCGCTACTGTGATGGGGACTGGTCATGTCCGCACATGACCACCGAGCAGATCAGCGATGGAGCCGAGGAGCCGATGACGAGCCGCATCACCGAGGGCGCCGAACCCAAGCACCAGCAGCTGCGGCGCATCCTGCTCGACCTCGTCACCACCCGACTGGCTCCCGGGGCGGCGATCCCGTCCGAACGGCAGCTCATCGCCGAGTACGGGGTCTCCCGGATCACCGTGCGCGAAGCCCTCGGGCAGCTCGTCAACGAGGGCTACCTGGAACGCGTCCGCGGCAAGGGCACCTTCGTGGCGCACCGCCCGGTGCAGTCGACGCTCCACCTGGCGTCGTTCACCGAGGAGATGCGGGCGATGGGGCACGAGCCGACGACGGTCGTGCTCGTCCGCGAGGAGTGCGTCCCGCCGAGCGACACGGCCGCCGCGCTCCGGATCGACGCGGACGTGCCGGCCTTCCACGTGAAGCGGCTCCGCATGGCCGACGGGGCACCGGTGTCGGTCGACGACGCCTGGCTCGTCGCCGACGCGTTCCCGGGCCTGCTCGACCACGACCTGTCCGGGTCGGTCTACTCGATCATCGCGACGGAGTACGGCACCCCGATCGACCGCGCGCAGCAGACCGTCGCCGCGAACCCCGCCGCCGACGACGTCGCGACCCTGCTCGGCACGCGCACCGGTGCGCCGCTGCTCGAGTTCGACCGGGTGTCGTACGCCGCCGACCGCCCGGTGGAGCACACCAGGAGCTGGTACCGCTCGGACCGCTACCGGGTGCAGATGGAGGTCACCGCCACCCGCGTCTTCGCCTAGCCGCGGCGCCGGGCCCCCGGGATGCGAGAGCGACCGTGTCCCGCGCACGTTCCGCGGGACACAGTCGCTCTGGTGGGGGAGACCCCCTAGACCTCGAAGAGGGTGTCGCCGTCCAGCACCGTGGTGCCGACGGTGCCCTGGTCGACCGAGTCCGGCGTCGAGCCGAGCACGACGACGGGGCACACCGGCGAGTAGCCGGCGGCCGAGATGACCGAGGGGGTGAACCGGACGACCGGGTCGCCGGCGGTGACGGCGGCGCCCTCGGCGACGAGGAGCTCGAAGCCCTCACCCGACAGCTTCACGGTGTCGATGCCGACGTGCACCAGGACGTCGGTGCCCGCGGTGCCCTGCAGCGCGAACGCGTGCGGGTGCAGCTTGACGATCGTGCCGTCGACCGGGGCCACCGCGGTGACCGCACCCTCGACGCCCGTCGGGTCGACCGCGACACCGGCGCCGACGAGCTGCCCGGCGAACACCGGGTCGGGCACGTCGGCGAGTGCGACGACCGGGCCGCCGAACGGGGTGCGGACGGCGGTCACAGCTCGTCCTGGATGTCCTGCGCGAGGTTGTCGGCGATCGGACCGACGATGACCTGCCAGCCGGTGCCGCCACCGACCACAGCCTGGGCCCCGGCGGTCTTCAGGGCGTCCTTGTCGACCAGGTCGCCGTCCTCGACCTCGACGCGGAGGCGCGTGATGCAGCCCTCGACCTCTTCGATGTTGTCGGCACCGCCGAGCGCGGCGATGATGTCGGCTGCCTTGATGTCGGCCATCGTTTCCTCCTCGTTAAGGGTTCTCGTACCAGGTTGACACCGGACTCCGAGCGGTTCAGACTACGGAACTGGTCATGACCGGACAGGACCGGGCCTGGGCGACTCCGCCCGAGGTTACCTGCGCCGGCTGCACGACTCAACTCACCCCGACAGCTCCACCCGATGACGAGAGGAACGCCGATGAGCACCGCTGCTGCAACGGACGTGCCGGAGAAGAAGAAGCCGAAGAAGCAGTCGAAGCTGTTCGCGCAAGCCCAGCGCCTCGGCCGCAGTCTGCTGCTGCCGATCGCGGTGATGCCGGCCGCCGGTATCCTCAACCGCCTCGGTCAGGCGGACATGCTCGGCGCGATCCCCGGCTTCGAGCAGGGGGCGTCGGTCATCGGCGCCGCCGGCAACGCGATCTTCACCTGGCTGCCGCTCCTCTTCGCCGTCGGCATCGCCATCGGCTGGGCCAAGAAGTCCGACGGCACCACGGCGCTCGCCGCGGTCGTCGGCTACATGGTCATGTACGAGGTGTGGAAGGTCATGTCGCCGATCGTCCTGGCCGGTGTCGAGGACGCCAACGGCGAGCAGAAGATGATCAACTACGGCGTCCTCGGCGGCATCGTGATGGGTCTCGTGTCCGCGACGATGTGGCAGCGGTTCCACCGCACGAAGATGCCCGACTTCCTCGGGTTCTTCTCGGGTCGTCGACTCGTGCCGATCCTGACCGCGGCCGCCGGCCTGGTCATCGCCGTGCTGATGTCCTTCGTGTACCGCTACTTCGACATCGCCCTGACCGCTGCCGGCGAGGCCGTCTCGGACAACGCCGTGATCGGTGGTGGCATCTTCGGGTTCGCGAACCGCATGCTCATCCCGATCGGTCTGCACCAGCTGCTCAACTTCTTCCCGTGGTTCCAGCTCGGCAGCTTCAGCAGCGGCGGCATGACGTACCACGGCGACATCCAGCGCTTCCTCGCCGGTGACCCGACGGCCGGCATCTTCCAGACCGGGTTCTTCCCGATCATGATGTTCGCCCTGCCCGCCGGTGCCCTGGCGATCTGGCGCAACGCCAAGCCGCAGAACCGCAAGCTCGTCGGCGGCATCATGCTCTCGGCCGCGCTCACCTCGTTCGTGACCGGCATCACCGAGCCGCTCGAGTACTCGTTCATGTTCGTGGCGTTCCCGCTCTACGTGATCCACGCCGTGCTCACGGGGACCTCGCTCGCCCTGGTGAACGCCCTGGGCATCCGCGACGGGTTCTCGTTCTCGGCCGGGGCGATCGACTTCGTGCTCAACCTCGGCAAGTCCGAGGGCGGCCTCTGGCTCATCCCGATCGGACTCGGGTACGCGGTCGTCTACTACTTCCTGTTCAGTTTCGTGATCAAGAAGTGGAACCTCCGCACCCCGGGGCGTGAGGACGACACGATCGCCGACAACACGATCGACGCGGCCACCAAGCCGTAGACGTCACCCTGTGACGGACGGGAGGCGCGGTGCCGGCTGGCACCGCGCCTCCCGTCCGTCGTCCCGGGGCGACACGTGCCCGACCGATGAGAGCGGTTTTGACAATCGTTATCAGCAAGCGGTACCGTCGGCACATGCGCAACCGCTTCCTCGCCCTCCCGCTCGTCGCCGGTGCCGCTGCGCTCGCCCTGACCGGGTGCGCGACCTCGTCCGCCTCGGGCGACGCCAGCAGCGACGGCACGATCAAGGTCGTGGCCTCCACGAACGTCTACGGCTCGATCGTGCAGAGCATCGGCGGTGACGCCGTCTCGGTCACGAGCATCCTGGACGACCCGTCGCAGGACCCGCACTCGTTCGAGTCGAGCGCCCGGACGCAGCTCGCCGTGTCGAAGGCCGACCTCATCATCGAGAACGGTGGCGGGTACGACGACTTCATGACGACGCTGGCCGACGCCTCGGACACGGAGGCCGACACGATCAACGTGGTCGAGCTGTCGGGCCTGGACCAGGGCGGCGACTTCAACGAGCACGTCTTCTACAGCTACCCGACGATGGTGAAGCTGGTCGACCAGGTCGCGAAGGACCTCAGTGCGCTCGACGCGGGCCGCGAGGACACGTTCCAGCAGAACGCCGACGCACTCACGAAGGAGCTCGAGGACCTCGAGTCGCAGACGGCCGAGGTCGAGCAGCAGGACGGCGGCGAGGAGGTCGCCTACACCGAGCCGGTGCCCGGGTACCTCTTCGACGCGATGGGGCTCGAGAACGAGACCCCCGAGGCCTTCGCCGAGGCGATCGAGGAGGACGACGACGTGCCGCCGGCCGCCCTCAAGGACACGCTCGCACTCTTCACCAGCGGGTCCGTCCGACTCCTGGCCTACAACGACCAGACCTCGAGCCCCGAGACCGAGCAGGTCGAGCAGGCCGCGAAGGACAACGACGTCCCGGTGGTGGGTGTGACGGAGACGCTCCCGAAGGGGGAGGATTACGTCTCGTGGCAGCAGGCGAACATCGACGCGGTGAAGGCGGCACTCCAGAAGTGACGACCTCGACCGCTCCGGCGGCGACCTCCGGCCCGGCGTCCACCTCGGTGGGCGACCGGGCTGCGGCTCGTCCGGTCCTCGCGCTGCGCGACGCCGGACTGTCGTACGGCGCCCGGACGCTGTGGACGGGGCTCGACCTGGACCTCGCGCCGGGGGAGTTCGTCGCGGTGCTCGGCCCGAACGGCGCCGGCAAGACCTCGCTCCTGAAGACCGTCCTGGGTCAGCAGCGTCTGACGAGCGGCACGATGTCCTTCCTGGGTCAGCCCGTGCACCGCGGGCACCGGAAGATCGGGTACATCCCGCAGCAGCGGTTGATGGAGGCCGGCACCCCGCTCCGGGCGCGGGACATGGTCGCGCAGGGCGTCACCGGGCACCGGTGGGGCATCCGGCCGACCTCGCGCGCGGACCGCGCGCGCGTCGACCGGGTCCTCGACGAGGTCGGCGCGACGGCGTTCGCCGACGCACCCGTCGCCGACCTGTCCGGCGGCGAGCAGCAGCGCACCCGCGTGGGGCAGGCCATCGCCGCCGACCCGGCCCTGCTGCTCTGCGACGAGCCCCTCATCTCGCTCGACCTGCGGCACCAGCGCGGGGTCACCGAGCTGATCGACCGCCAGCGCCGGCAGCACGACGCGGCCGTGCTGTTCGTGACGCACGACGTGAACCCGATCCTCGACGTCGTCGACCGGGTGCTCTACATCGCCGGTGGGCGGTTCCGGATCGGCGCACCGGACGAGGTCCTGCGTGCCGACGTGCTCAGCGAGCTGTACGGCACCCCCGTCGACGTCGTCCGGACCATGGGGCGCATCGTGATCGTCGGGGCGAACGAGGCGCACGACCACCACGCGGGCGAGGTCGACCCGCACGCCGTCGCGCCCGACGAGGGGCGGATCTGATGGACCTGCTGTCGTCCGTCTTCTCGTTCCAGGACTACGGCGAACTCCTGGTGCTCGTCCGGAACTCGATCTGGGCCGGCGCGGTGCTCGGCATCGTCGGCGGCCTGATCGGCCCGTTCGTCGTCGCGCGCAACATGCCCTTCGCGGTGCACGGCATCTCGGAGCTCTCGTTCGCCGGGGCCAGCGCGTCGCTGCTGCTCGGGGTCAACGTCGTCACGGGATCACTCGTGGGATCGATCATCGCGGCGCTGCTCATCGGCGTGCTCGGCTCGCGGGCCCGGGAGCGCAACTCGATCATCGCCGTGCTCATGCCGTTCGGGCTCGGGTTGGGGATCCTCTGCCTCGCGCTCTACAAGGGCCGGGCGGCGAACAAGTTCGGGCTGCTCACCGGCCAGATCGTCTCGGTCGACAACCCGCAGCTGACCTTCCTGATCGTGATCGCGGTCATCGTCGTGGCGACGCTGCTCGTCATCTGGCGGCCGCTCATGTTCGCCTCGGTCGACCCCGACGTGGCCGCGGCCGCCGGCATCCCCGTGCGGACGCTCGCGATCGTCTTCATGCTCGTGCTCGGACTGGCGACCGCGGTGTCGGTGCAGATCGTGGGCGCGCTCCTCGTGCTCTCCCTGCTCGTCACCCCGGCGGCCGCGGCGCTGCGGCTGTCGTCGCACCCGGTCCTGGTGCCCGTGCTGTCGACGGTCTTCGCCGTGGTGTCGGTCGTCGGTGGGATCCTGCTCGCGCTCGGCGGCGGTCTGCCGATCAGCCCGTACGTGACGACGATCTCGTTCGCCATCTGGGTGGTCTGCCGGATCATCGGGTCGCGGCGGGACCGCCGTGGGCGCGACCGGGTCGCCCGCCGCGACGGGCGGGGCGGTGGCGCACCGGGCCTCCAGGCCGGGACGACCGGGACGACCGGAACGGCCGGGACGACCGGGACCGCAGGATCAGCCGAGACGAAGGTGGGTGCCCCAGCATGAACGCCGTGCAGAAGAACAAGCGGAACACGTGGCAGCGCGAAGCCGTCCGCGGCGCGCTCGACTCCACCGAGGGCTTCGTCAGCGCGCAGGCGCTGCACCAGCACCTGCGCGACGAGGGCTCGACGATCGGGCTCGCCACCGTGTACCGCGCGCTCGCCGACCTGGCGACCGAGGGCGACGCCGACTCGCTGCAGCAGGACGGTGAGTCGCTGTACCGAGCGTGCACGACCGACTCGCACCACCACCACCTGATCTGCCGGAACTGCGGTCGGACCGTCGAGATCGAGGCCGACCCCGTCGAGCAGTGGGCGCAGGACGTCGCCGCCGCCAACGGCTTCACGAACGCCAGCCACGTGGTCGACATCTTCGGCGAATGCGCCGCCTGCACCGCGGCACGGACGTCGGGCACGGCCGCCGAGTAGCCTCCGAGCATGCACGTCATCCTGGTCCCCGGGTTCTGGCTCGACGCGAGCGCGTGGGACGACGTCGCGCCGCTGCTCCGCGCAGCCGGCCACTCGGTGCAGGCCGTCACCCGTGACGGCGACACCCTCGACGAACAGGTCGACGCGCTGGTCGCGATCCTGGACGACGTCGCCTCGCCCGACGAGCCGGTGGTGCTGGCCGGGCACTCCGGCGCGGGGCCGATCGCGTACATGGCCGCCGACCAGCGGCCCTCGCTCGTGGCCCACCTGCTCTACGTCGACACGTTCCCCGGGCCCGAGGGCGGGTGCGTCAACGACGAGCTGCCCGTGGTCGACGGGGCGGTGCCGCTGCCGTCGTGGGACGTCTGGGAACCCGCGACCGTGCGCGGCATGACGCCGGAGGTGCGACAGGACGTCGAACGCCGGGCGATCCCCGAGCCGGCCTCGGTGCCGTCCGACCGGTTCCACTACACCGACGCTGCGCGGCACACCATCCCGGCGACGATCATCACGTGCGAGATCCCCGCGGCCGAGCTGCTGGCGATGGTGGCCGACCACCAGGCCTGGGCGGCGGAGCTCGTCGCCACCGAGGACCTGTCGATCGTCGGACTCGAGACGGGGCACTGGCCGATGTTCACGGCGCCCGAGCAGCTCGGCGAGCTCATGGTGCAGGCCCTGGCCCCGAGGCCCACGCAGGGCCCGTAGCGCGGGCGCGGCGCCTGCCGCGCCCCGGGTCGCCCGCGCCGTCCGCGCGCACCGCGCCGCGCCGCCCGCCCCGTCGAGTGAGCAGGAGACGTCGGGGGCGTGTGCGGTACCCGACGTCTTCTGCTCACTCGGGGCGGTGATCGGGACCACACGGCCACGCGACCGGTCGCGCCCGGCCGCACCGGGCCTCCCGACCTGGAGGCGCGGCTTGCGACACGCCCGGTCCTCGCGTAACGTGGACCCCTGGTTCTCCGCGTCCGCGCGGCGAGCCCAGTTGTTCCAAGCCCTCCGACCGTCGCGAACGCCGCGGTCGCGCGGTGTCCACATCCTCTTCGACAGAGGTTGCGGGCCTGGGCGGTCCGTACAACCCCCTCGCACGCTCCACTCCGGTGGTCGTGCGCGTGCGGACCAGGCAAGTGAACTTGGGTGCGGCCGTCCGGTCGCACGGTACTCAGGAGGAAACCATGGCAGCAGTGTGCCAGGTGACCGGCGCCGTTCCCGGCTTCGGTCACAACATCTCGCACTCGCACCGCCGGACGAAGCGCCGCTTCGACCCGAACGTGCAGAAGAAGACGTACTACGTGCCCTCGCTTCGTCGTAACGTCACGCTCACGCTCAGCGCGAAGGGCATCAAGGTGATCGACGCACGCGGCATCGAGTCCGTCGTCAAGGATCTCCTCGCCCGTGGGGAGAAGATCTGATGGCGAAAAAGGGTCAGGACATCCGTCCGATCATCAAGCTCCGCTCGACGGCGGGCACCGGGTTCACGTACGTGACCAAGAAGAACCGTCGGAACAACCCCGACCGACTCGTGCTCAAGAAGTACGACCCGGTGATCCGCAAGCACGTCGACTTCCGTGAGGAGCGCTAAGCATGGCGAAGAAGAGCAAGATCGCGAAGAACAACCAGCGTGCCGTCATCATCGCGCGCTACGCCGAGCGTCGTCTCGAGCTGAAGAAGGCCCTCGTGGACCCGAACGGCACCGACGAGTCGCGTGAGGCCGCCCGCGTGGGCCTGCAGAAGCTGCCCCGCGACGCATCGCCCATCCGCTACCGCAACCGCGACGCCATCGACGGCCGCCCCCGTGGCCACCTCGGTGAGTTCGGCATCAGCCGTGTCCGCTTCCGCGACATGGCCCACCGCGGCGAGCTCCCCGGCATCACGAAGAGCTCCTGGTAAGCACCCGCAGCACCCGACGCCCCGTCACCTCCTGGTGGCGGGGCGTTCGCTGTGTCCGGGGTACATCGGACCGTTCATTCGTCACATCTGCCCCTCCAGTACCCCCTCGGAGCCCCGACAACCCCGGAAATCCGGGCGAGTCGGCTGTTTTCACCCTGGGTGGCTGGTAGGTTCAACTCCGGTTCCGCCGGGCCCTCGGCCCACTGGCACCGTGGCACGGGGCAACCGCTCCGGGCGCCGGACGACACGTGCGTCCGACCGATACTGCAAGAAGTCCGAGGAGGACATCCATGGCTGACAAGTCACTGAACCGCACCGAGCTCGTCGCTGCCGTCGCCGCTGAGTCCGGCCAGAGCCAGGCCACCGTCAACGGCGTCGTCGACGCGCTCTTCAGCGTCGTCTCGTCGTCCGTCGCCGACGGCACGAAGGTCACGATCCCCGGTTGGATCGCCTTCGAGAAGACGCACCGCGCCGCCCGCACCGGCCGCAACCCGCAGACGGGTGACGCCATCGAGATCGCCGCGAGCGACTCGGTCAAGGTCAGCGCCGGCTCGAAGCTCAAGGCTGCGGTCAAGTAAGACTGTTCCGCGCACCGGGAGGGACGGCTTCGGCCGTCCCTTCCGTCGTTCCCGGGAGGCCCGTCCCGGCTTCCACAGATCGGCCCGCCGGGTTCGGTGGCCGGGTGGCCACCACCTAGGCTTGACGGGTGAACCGGATCGCCCGCACCGCCGGTCCCGCCGTGCTCCTGCTCGTCGGGTTCGTCGCGCTGCTCACGGCGCTCGTCGTCGGCGGTGGGGCCGACCCCGCGCAGATCGCCGACCCCGGTCCCGCCGTCCGGTTCGGCCTCCCCATCGCGCGGCTCGTCGTCGACCTGTCCGCGGCCACCGCGATCGGCGCTCTCGCCCTCGCCGCCGTCGGGCTCTCCCGCTCCGGCCCCGAGTGGAACCGCGCCATCGACGTCGCCGCAGGTGCGAGCGGCATCTGGACGGTGTCCTCGGCCGTCGCCACCTTCTGCACCTTCCTCAGCGTCGCCGGCTCGCGGGTCAGCCTCGACGAGCAGTTCGGGCAGTCGATGGGCGTGTTCCTCACCGGCACCGACCTCGGGCTCGCCTGGCTGGTCACGGTGCTCGTCGCGGCGGCCGTCACGGTGCTCTGCTTCGCCGTCCGGTCGCGGGGCATGGTCGCCCTGACCGCCGGTGTGTCGATGATCGGCCTCATCCCGCTCGCACAGCAGGGGCACGCCGCGGGGACGGCCAGCCACGACGCCGCCGTCACCGCCCTGGGGCTGCACCTGGTGGGCGCAGCGCTGTGGGTCGGCGGGCTCGTGCTCCTCGTGCTCCTGCAGGGGGTGCTGACCGGTGACCGGCTCGCCGCCGTGGTCGCGCGGTACTCGAGCATCGCCCTCGGTTGCTTCGTGCTCGTCGCCGTCTCGGGCATCGCCTCCGCGCAGATCCGCGTCGGGGCGCTGTCGAACCTGGCGACGCCGTACGGCACGCTCGTGCTGGTCAAGATCGGCGCCATCGTCGCGATGGGCGTCCTCGGCGCGCTGCAGCGCCGTCGGGCCATCCGCGCGCTGACGGCCGCACCGGACCGCCGCGGACCGTTCTGGGTGCTGGTCGTCGTCGAACTCGCGGTGATGGGCGTCGCGTCGGGCGTCGCCGCTGCGCTCGCGCGGACGGCCACCCCGGTCGACCGGGTCGCACCGAGCCGGACGGCGACCCCGACCCCGGCCGAGCTGCTGACCGACGACCCGCTGCCGTCGGCCCCGGGGGCCTGGGGCTGGCTGACGCAGTGGAACATCGACCTGTTCTGGCTCATGGTCGCCGTCCTGCTCGCGACGACGTACGCCGCCGGGGTGCTGCGTCTCCGCCGGGCCGGTGTGCGCTGGCCGGCACGACGTCCGGTGGCCGCGGCGATGGCCCTCCTCGCGCTCGTGGTCGCCACTTCCGGGTCGCTGCACCAGTACGACCGCTTCCTGCTCTCGGCCAACGTCGGGGCCCACGTGGTGATCGGTCTCGTCGTGCCGGCGCTGGCATGGGCTGCGGCACCGGTCGCGCTCGTCCGTGCCGCCGTGCACCCACGGACCGACGACAGCACCGGCGTGCGGGAGTGGACCAGGATCATCGTCGACCACCCCGCGGTGCGGTACCTGGCGCAGCCGTTCCCGGCCTTCGTGCTCGCTGGCGCGGTGTGGTGGGCGTTCTTCGCCACCGAGGCGCTGCGGTGGTCGGTGAGCGACCCGATCGGTCGGACCGTCGTCGACGTCGTCTTCCTCGTCGTGGGGCTGCTGGCCCTGCCGACGCTGTTCACGCCGGTCGGGGTCGGGCAGCGCCGCCCCTCCGTGCCCGCGGCGCTCGTCCGGGTCGTCGGGGCACTCGTGGTCGCCGCTGGGCTCGTGTCGCTCGGTGTCGCCCTGCGCGGACCCCTCGGGCTGGTCCAGGCGTCGTGGTTCGGTGGGATGGGGCGGACCTGGGGTCCGGACCCGCTCGTCGACCAGGCGCGTGCCGGGATCGTGCTCGTGGCCGCGGGCGTGCTGCTCCTGCTGGTCGTCGGCGCGGTGGTGGCCGTGCGGCTCCGGCGTGACGGCGGAGCGGTCGACCCGGTGCGTGCGGCAGGGGCCGAGGCCTCCGTGGCGGAGTCGGAGGCGGGGCCCGCGACCGCCCCGCTCGTCGACGGTGCGTCCGGGGTCTCCGGGGCGTCCGGCCGTGACGGTCGCGGCAGCCGCGAGGAGCTCGACTTCGACGACGCCAGTGACGACCTGGACCGTGCCCCGGAGGCCGACGCCCGATGAGCATCGAGCTGAGCGACGAGCAGCGCGCGGTCTTCGAGTACATCGAGCACACCCGCGACCACGTCTTCATCACCGGGCGTGCCGGCACCGGCAAGTCGACGCTGCTCAACCACCTGTCGTGGAACACCGAGAAGCAGGTCGTCATCTGCGCCCCGACCGGCGTCGCCGCGCTCAACGTCGGCGGACAGACGATCCACTCGCTGTTCCGGTTGCCGATCGGCCTCATCGCCGACGCCGAACTCCGTCAGGGCCCCGACACCCGGAAGCTCCTCAACACGATCGACACCCTGGTGATCGACGAGGTCTCCATGGTGAACGCCGACCTGCTCGACGGCATGGACCGCTCGCTGCGCAAGGCCCGCGGGCGGCAGTTCGAGGCGTTCGGCGGCGTGCAGGTCGTGATGTTCGGCGACCCGTACCAGCTGCCGCCGGTGCCGGGCGACGCCGACGAACGGGCCTACTTCACCGACCACTACCGCTCGATGTGGTTCTTCGACGCGAAGGTCTGGCTCGAGACCGAGCTCAACATCATCGAGCTCGCCACCGTGCACCGGCAGCGTGACGACGCCTTCGCCGCGATGCTCACCGCGGTCCGGCACGGCCGGGTCACCGCGGACATCGCCGGGCAGTTGAACGCCGCCGGCGCCCGTCCGGCACCGGACGACGCCATCACCCTGGCGACCCGCAACGACACGGTGGCGCGGATCAACAAGGCGGCGCTCGAGCGGTTGCCGGGCAAGGTGAAGACCGCCCGCGCCGACGTGAACGGCGACTTCGGCGGACGGAACTTCCCCGCCGACGAGGCCCTCGAGCTCAAGCCCGGCGCCCACGTGATGTTCCTGCGCAACGACGCCGACCAGCGGTGGGTGAACGGGACCCTCGGCGTCGTGACGGCGATCCGCGACACCGTGTGGGTGGACGTCGACGGGGAGTCGTTCGAGGTGCAGCCGTCGGTGTGGGAGAAGTTCAAGTACTCGTACGACGCCGACAAGAAGGAACTCAAGAAGGACACCGTCGGGGAGTTCCAGCAGTTCCCGCTCCGGCTCGCCTGGGCGGTGACGATCCACAAGTCGCAGGGCAGCACGTACGACCGGGCCGTGGTCGACCTGGGCAACCGGGTGTTCAGTGCTGGGCAGACCTACGTGGCGCTGTCGCGGTTGACCTCGCTCGAGGGGCTGTACCTGACCCGACCGCTCCGTCCGCAGGACATCATCGTCGACCTGGACGTCCGTCGCTTCATGTCCGAGGCGCCGCGCATCGTCGCGACCGAGCTCGAGGCGTCGGCACCCGGTACCCAGCCCGACGCCGACTGACGCCCGGGGTCCCCGCCGCCGTCCGAGGGCGCTGGTCGCCGGTGAGGTCGCACTCCGGCCGGCATCGCCGGCCCCGAACCGGGGCGGAGTGCGACCTCACCGGACCGCCGCGCCGCACCGCCGCGTCGCGCACACGCACGACGCCCGCCTGCCGGAGGGGTAGGCGGGCGTCGGGGAGTCGAGCGGAGCGTCAGGCGCGCGCGGCACGCAGCGCGCGGAGGTTCTCCTTGTCGGCACCGACCGCGGTGAGCAGCAGCAGCACACCGACGATCGCGTGGAACACGTTGTCGGTGGTGTTCAGCGCGAAGACGTTGGCCGAGGTGTCGACGAAGACGAAGCCGTAGACCGCGAACACGACGAGCAGGGCGCCCACGAGCAGGTTGCCGTTGCGCGAGCCGAGCGTGTTGCCGAGGCCGGTGATGAGCAGCACGACCGAGAGCAGCACCCACACCAGGCAGAGCGCCGGGTTGACCCCGAACGCGTTCCAGAGCATGCCACCCTGACGGCTGAAGAAGCCCGGGTCGCCGTCGGCGGCGAAGAAGAACCCCATGGCGCCCCAGAGGGCCAACAGGCTGCCGGCCGTGAGCGCGAGGCCCCGGTTCGGGGACGCGGTGATGCCCGGTTCCTTGATGGCCACTTCGGTCTCCTCCTCGTACACTGCCGACGCGACGTGCGTCGGTCCCGCGTGGTGCGCCGGTGCGGTGACGCCCGCGAGACCGGTCGTCCCGGCGCGGAGCGCTCGAGCGATCGGGGTGCGGTTCCCAGCCTCCGGCGAGTGCTCCAACGGTATCGTGTCGGACCCCGACCGACCGAATCGCAGCGCCGCCGCCAACCGTGCGACGAGCCCGACGACGACCACCCCGAGGAGGACCAGCCCGGTGACCTTCACACCCGAGCGCACTGCACCCGAGCCACGTGGACCGTGGGTCTCGCGGCGGTTGCGGTGGGCTGCACTGGCGGCTGTGGGGTTCGTGATCGTGCCTCTCGTCTACGCGGTCGCGGTGCTGACGCCGATGGGGCAGCGAGCGGAGGACGCCGCGCTCGGCGGGGTCCGGGAGTCCGACCTGTTCGGTTCGGACACCGCGCTCAACGTCATCTCGGTGCCGGTGATCCTGTTGCTCGTCGTCGTGATCGTCGCCGTGGCGTTCGCCAGGCGACGGTTGTCGGTGGGCCTCGGCGCGGGCGTCGTGGTGCTCGCGTCGGCGGCCACCTCGACGCTGGTCAAGGGTATCGCCGTGCGCCCGGAGATCGCCCAGTCGACGACCCCGAACTCGTTCCCCTCCGGGCACGCGACGATCGCGCTCGCGGCGCTGTTCGCGGTCCTCATGGTCACGCCGCGGCGGTTCCGCCCCCTGGTGACGGTGCTCGGCGCCGCGTACGCGGTGTTCGTGGCGAACCAGACCGTCGTGTACGGCTGGCACCGGGTCAGCGACATCATCGGCGCCTGCGCGATCGCGGTCTTCTGGCTCGGTGCCGTCCGTGCCGCCGGTCCGCGGGTGGACCGAGGGCTGCGGGGCGACCGGGACGGACGACGGGGCCCGCGACGGGTGGTGAGTGTCGTCCTGCTCGTGGCGACCGGCGTGACGCTGGCCGTGGGGGTCGCGGCGCTCGTGCTCGGCGTGACCGGCGACGGCGTGCACGACCACGCGGCGGTCCTGGTGGCGGGGCGGATGGCGTCGAGTGCGAGCGTGCTCGCGGTCGTCACGGTGGTGTGGTTCCTGGACGGGATGCACCACGCCGCGCGCACCGACCCGGCCACCCTGCCGACCCGACCCTGACCGGGCGGGGCCGAGCCGGGCCTCCAGGCCGACGGGCCGACGGGCTGACGCACCGGACGCACCGGACGCATTGGACGCATCGGACGGACTCGTCCGCGCCGCACCGCGGCTGGCGGGAATGCCACGCCCTGCGCTACGTTGTACTCAGCAAGTCGATGCAAACGCATCGAAATGCTCGACACGACAGCTAGCCAGGAGGCGGCGCATCATGCAGTTCGGCATCTTCACGGTCAGTGACGTCACGACCGACCCCACGACCGGCACCACGCCGGACGACACCACCCGCGTCCGGGACATCACGACGATCGCCGAGCACGCCGACCAGGCCGGCCTCGACGTCTTCGCCACGGGGGAGCACCACAATCCGCCGTTCGTCGCCTCCAGCCCGACGACCATGCTCGCGTACCTCGCTGCCCGCACCAAGGACATCACCCTGTCGACGAGCACGACGCTCATCACCACGAACGACCCGGTGCGCATCGCCGAGGAGTACGCGATGCTCCAGGTCCTGTCCGACGGCCGGATGGACCTGATGATGGGCCGCGGCAACACCGGCCCGGTGTACCCGTGGTTCGGCCAGGACATCCGGCAGGGCGTCAACCTGGCGATCGAGAACTACGCGCTGGTCCGCCAGCTGTGGGAGAACGAGGTCGTCAACTGGCAGGGCAAGTTCCGCACGCCGCTGCAGGGCTTCACCTCGACGCCCCGCCCCCTCGACGGCGTCGCGCCGTTCGTGTGGCACGGCTCGATCCGCACGCCCGAGATCGCCGAGCAGGCCGCTTACTACGGCGACGGCTTCTTCCACAACAACATCTTCTGGCCCATCCAGCACACCGAGCAGATGGTCGGCCTGTACCGCCAGCGCTTCGAGCACTACGGGCACGGCCGCGCCGACCAGGCGATCGTCGGCCTGGGCGGGCAGTTCTTCGCGCGCAAGAACTCGCAGGACGCCGTCGACGAGTTCCGGCCGTACTTCGACAACGCCCCGGTCTACGGCCACGGGCCCTCGATGGAGGACTTCGCCGCCCAGACCCCGCTCACCGTCGGGTCGCCGCAGCAGGTCATCGACCGGTACGCGGCCATGAAGGACCACGTCGGGCACTACCAGCGCCAGCTGTTCCTCATCGACCACGCCGGGCTGCCGCTCAAGACGGTGCTCGAGCAGATCGACATCCTCGCCGAGGACATCGTGCCGGAGCTGCGCAAGCTGAACGACGAGGGGCGCCCGGCCGACGTGCCGTCGGACCCGCCGTCGCACGCCTCGCGCGTGGCCGCGGCGATGGCCGCCGGCACGGTCGGCAGCGACCACGTCGCCGCCGAGGACGAGTGGACGGGCGCGTCCGTCTGACGCCTGCGCCATTCCCGGCCGACGTCACGGGCTCAGCGACACCTCACGGGATCGCTGGCGCGTGAGCTGTCGATCAGTGCGTGCGTTCGGCGGCGGGCTCCGCAACCGGGCGGGCCGGCACGAGCTTGAGGCCGACGACGCACCCGACGATCCCGGCGATGAACAGCACCCGCAGCACGGTGACGGGCTCGGCGCCGGTCGCCATGCCCCACAGCACGGTCAGTGCCGCGCCGGTACCCGTCCACACCGCGTACGCCGTGCTGATCGGGATGTGCTTGAGGACGTAGCCGAACGCCACCAGGCTGAGGACGATCGTGATCGCGAACACCAGCGTCGGGCCGGGCTCGGTGAAGCCGTCGCTCGCCCCGAGTGCGGTGGCCCACACGGTCTCGAGCGCGGCGCTGACGAACAGGACGACCCACGCCACGTCAGCTCACCACCTTGAGGCCGACGACGCACGCCACCAGGCCGAACACCAGGGCGAGGCGGGCGAACGACACGGCCTCCTGGCGACGGAGGACCGCGACGACGACGGTCAGCGACGCCCCGATCCCGACCCAGACGGCGTAGGCGGTGCCGACCGGGATGCTCTTCATCGCGAACGCGAGCCCGACCATGCTCAGCGCCATCCCGGCGACGAACACGATCGTCGGGACGACCTTCTTGAAGCCGTCCGACGCGCTCAGTGCCGTCGCCCAGACGGCCTCGAGCACGCCGCTCAGCACGAGGACGAGCCATGCCATGGAGTGGATCCTTCCGGTCGCCGTAGTCGCACGACTGTGCGACAACGGCGTCGACGCTAGCACGATTTGGTACGACTGTGCGAGTATGTCGCCGTGGCCAGGAGCATGGACGTCGACGAACGGCGCCGCACCGTGTCCGAGGCGGCCTGCCGGGTCCTCGCCCGCGACGGCATCGGCGCGCTGAGCGTGCGGAACGTCGCCGCCGAGGCCGGGCTGCCGCCGAGCACCGTCCGCTACACGTTCCCCACGCAGGCGAGCGTCCGGTCGCACGCGCTCGAGCTGGTCTTCGACGCGACCGCCGACCGTGTCGACGCGATCCCGGCCGACCTGCACGGCACCGCCTACGCCCGGGCCGTCCTGCTCGAGCTGCTGCCCCTCGACCAGGAGCGCCGCGTCGAGCTCGACGTCTACCTCGCCCTCGGCACCGCGGCCCTGACCGACGCCGAGCTGCGCCCGATGCACGACCGGGTCGTCGACGAGATGCGGGAGTGGTGCGGCCGGATCCTGCGCGCCGTGGGGGTGCCCGCCGCCGACGTGCCGTACGAGACGCGACGGCTGCACGCCCTGGTCGACGGGCTCGCGATGCACATCGTGCGGCTCGACCCCGGTGGGGACGCCTCGTGGGCGATCGACACGCTCGACCGGCACGTGGCGGGCATCGCGCGGGTGTGACCCGCGCGGCACGGTCGCGTCGCCGGGACGGTCGCGGTCGCGCTGCCGGGCGCGGGCGCAGGCTCGCACGACACGGGTCGCCTATCCTGTCCCGGTGACGACGACCACGCCGCCGCCGCAGCGCACCCGGAGCCTGACCGGCCCGGGCCTCGTGCTGCTCGCCGTCGTCGTCCTGCTGGGCATCCGGCTGTTCTCCCCGAGCATCGGGACCGCGGGGCTGCCGGACGTCGTGCAGGACTTCCTGACCCTGGCGATCAGCGTCGTCGTCGAGTCGCTGCCGTTCGTGGTGCTCGGCATCGTGCTCTCGATCATCGTCGAGGTGTGGGTGCCGGTCGGCGCGCTCGAGAAGGTCCTGCCGCAGAACGCGTTCGGGCGCCGGGCCGTCATCTCCCTGATCGGCATGCTGTTCCCGGTGTGCGAGTGCGGCAACGTGCCGCTCGCCCGCGGCCTGATGATGCGCGGCTTCACCCCGGCCGAGGCGGTCACGTTCCTGGTGGCCGCGCCGATCCTCAACCCGCTCGTCATCATCAGCACCGCGCAGGCGTTCGGCTGGTCCGGGTGGATCCTGCCGGTCCGGATCGTGGGCGGCTTCGTCGTCGCGAACCTGGTCGGCTGGATCGTCGCCGCGCACCGCCGTCCCGCCGACCTGCTGCTCCCCGCCTTCGAGGCCCGCTGCCGTGCCGCCGTGGGAGCGCCCCGCGGGCTGCACCGCTGGCGGCAGAGCGCTGCGCAGTTCGGCGGCGAGAGCGCGACGATGATGCCGGCGCTGTTCGTCGGTGCCGGCCTCGCCGCCGCCATCCAGGTCGCCGTGCCCCGCTCCACCCTGGTGGCGATCGGCTCGAACCCGGTGCTGTCCGTCGCCGCGATGATCCTGCTCGCCATGACGATCTCGCTGTGTTCGAACGTCGATGCCTTCTTCGCGCTGTCCTTCGCGTCCACGTTCCTGCCCGGGTCGATCACGGCCTTCCTGATCATCGGGCCGATCATCGACGTCAAGATGCTCGCTTTGCTGCGCACGACCTTCCGGGTCCGGTTCCTGGTGCTGCTGTCCGTCGTGTGCGTCCTGTTCGCCGGAGCCGTCGGGTTGGTGATGAATGTCCTCGTCTGATGCACGCAGCAACGCGCCCGCGTACCTGGGCCTCGGGTCGGTGCTGGCCGTGGCGCTCTGCACGCTGTGGCTCGCACTGGTCGGGCACCTCGACCTGTACATCAACCCGCGCTACTCGGTGTTCACGGTCGTGCTCGCCGCCGTCGGGGTGCCCGCGTCGATCGCCGGCCTGGTCGTGATCGCCCGGGGCCACGGTCACACCCACGGCGACGAGGCGGACGAGCACGACCACGGAGCGCACGCGCCGGCACGCGGTCGCGGCGTCCGACTCGCCCTCGGCGGTGCCGCGGCGGTCGTCACGGTCGGTGTCACCGTGGCGATGCTCGTGCTGCCACCGACGACGCTGTCCGCGCGGACCGCACAGCAGCGCAGCGTCGACTCGGCCACGCTGTCGAACGCCACCGGCTCCGAGGCGGCGGTCGCGCTGCTCGGCAGCGAGGGTGTCGACACCTCGGAGTACGGCGTCAAGGACTGGGCCGCGCTCATCCGGCAGACCACGGACACCACGGCGCTCGTCGGCAAGCAGGTCGAGCTCACCGGCTTCGTCGTCCCGGGACCGCAGGGCTCGTTCACGCTGACGCGGTTCGTCATCAGCTGCTGCGCCGTCGATGCCCAACCGGTCGGGATCGGGGTCGTCGGCGACGGCAAGGGCGGCGACGCCGTGCCGGACGAGGGGCAGTGGGTCACCGTCCGCGGGGCCCTGGCGGCGAACCCGGACCAGTCCGCCGACGCCCGCATCGTGATCCGGGCCGCGACGGTCACCGAGATCGCGCAGCCGGAGGACCCGTATGAGTATTGAGGCCCCGGGCCGCGGGGACCACCGCGCGCGCCGACCGGTCGCGCACCGGTTCCACCGCCGGTACCTCGCGGTGGTGCTCGTGCTCGCCGTGGTCGCCGCGCTCGCCGCGGTCGTCGGGTCGCAGCAGGGGCCGCGGCTGCGCGACGTGTCGTACGACGCCGGCGACCTGGTGTCCCGGCCGGCACAGCGCGTCATCCTCACCGCGAACCAAGCACTGCAGCGGGTGGCGCCCGACGACGTCCGGGTCAGCCCGGCGGCGGCGCACACGGTGACGTCGAGCGGCAACACCATCGCGGTCGAGTTCGACGGACCCCTGGCCTACGACAGCGACTACACGGTGACCGTCACGGACGTCCGGGCTCCCGGGCAGCGGGCGACCTCGGACCTGACGGCCGCCGTCCGGACCGGCAGCACGGACGTGCTCGCACTCGTCCCCGGGGCGCCGGGGGCGCAGGACCGCATCGTGCGCCGCTCGCTCGACGCCGGTGGCGCGACCACGGTGTACCAGGGGACCGCGATCTCGGAGTACGCCCGCCTGGGGCGCTCGCTGGTGGTGGTGAGCGGCACGGACGCGCGCTCCTCGGTCGACATCGTGCCGCTCAGCGGCGGGGTGCAGGACGAGGACGCCCCGGTCGAGCACCTCACCCTGCCGACCTCGGCGGGCCGGGTCACGGCGCTGCACGCGGCGGACGACGGCGCCTCGTTCGGCTTCGAGTACGCCGACACCTCGACCGGGCAGTCCCGCAACACCGGGCTGTACGTGGTCGACATGACCGGCACGCACCTGCCGACGGCGATCGCCGAGGACGGCACGCCCCGGACCGGCGCCGTGCCCATGACGGTCGGCCAGTGGGCCTACGTGCCCCGGACCGAGAGCGCGTTGGTCCGCACCGGCAGTGACGACCTGGTGCTCGTCGACATGAGCGGCCGCGCCGACCCCGTGCGGCTCGGCAGCGCCACGTACCTGCACGGCTTCGTCGGCACCGGCACGACGGCGGTGGTGGAGACCGGCACCGGCATCGTGCGCCTGGACCTGACCGACGGTGCGGAGCGTGCGCTGCAGGCGCCCGCGGCCAGTACCGCCGCGGCCGTCCTCGGCCGGATCGCCCAGCTGACGGACGACACGTACCTGCGTGTGCTGGGGGACGTGCGGTCGGACGGCACCATCGCGGCACGGGTCGTGCGTGTGGACGGGGACCGGGCCTCCCGGCTGCCGGTGACCATCCCGGACGACGCGAGCGTCACGGCGGTCTGCCCGTCGCCGAACAGTCAGTTCGTCGCGGTGGCGACGAAGTCGGCCAGCGGCGAGCTGGTGAGCATCGTGGACGCGACCTCCGGCGCGCTCGAGGCGAGTGTCGACGCCGGTTCCGTCGATTGGTGCGGTGCGCTGCCGTCCGGTGACGAGGTCGGCTGACGGTCCGACGGACAAGCAGGCAGAACGACGGGAGGCCCGGTACCAGCTGGTACCGGGCCTCCCGTCTCACAAGTGGTGACGACTACGCCAGCGTGGCCGCGTCGATCACGAAGCGGTAGCGGACGTCCGACGACAGGACGCGCTCGTAGGCCTCGTTGATCTGGTCGGCGCTGATGAGCTCGGTCTCCGGCAGGATGTCGTGCTCGGCGCAGAAGTCGAGCATCTCCTGCGTCTCGCGGATGCCGCCGATGGCCGATCCGGCCCAGCTGAGCCGGCGCGGGATCAGGGCGAAGGCCGGGACCTCGAGCGGCTCCGACGGGGCACCGACGTTGACGAGCGTGCCGTCCACCTTGAGCAGGCCGAGGTAGGCGCCCATCGGGATCTTCGCCGAGACGGTGTTGATGATGAGCTCGAAGGAGTTCGCGAGCTGCTCGAACGTCTCCGGGTCCTTCGTCGCGTAGTGGGCCGTCGCGCCGTAGCGGAGCGAGTCCTCCTGCTTCGAGGTGGTCTGCGACAGCACCGTGACCTCGGCACCCATCGCGACGGCGATCTTGACGGCCATGTGACCGAGGCCACCCATGCCGACGACCGCGACCTTCGTGCCGGGGCCGGCCTTCCAGTGGTGCAGCGGCGAGTAGGTGGTGATGCCGGCGCAGAGCAGCGGCGCGACCTTCTCGATGTCGAGCGACTCGGGGACGCGGAGCACGAAGTCCTCGTTCACCACGACGGCCTGCGAGTAGCCGCCCTGGGTGATGCTGCCGTCGGCCGGGTCGACGCCCGCGTAGGTCTGGATGTTGCCCTTGAGGCAGTACTGCTCCTCGCCGGCGAGGCAGTTCTCGCACTCGCCGCACGAGTTGACCATGCAGCCCACGCCGACGCGGTCGCCGACCTGGTGCTTGGTGACGTTCTCGCCGACGGCGGTGACGTGGCCGACGATCTCGTGGCCGACGACCTGCGGGTACTGGATGGGACCCCACTCACCGCGGACGGTGTGGATGTCCGAGTGGCAGATGCCGGCGTAGGCGATGTCGATCTCGACGTCGTTCGCGCCGACGTCACGACGGGTGATGGTGGTCTTGACGAGCGGCTCGGTGGCGGACGGTGCCGCGTAGGCGTTGACGGTACGCAATGGTCTCCTCGTGGGGGTGGAGTGTCCGGGCCGGGTGCGGCCCGCATCCAGTCTCGTGGAGCGCGCCATCGGGTGGGAGGTACAACCAGGACACCCCTGTGCGGACCGACAGTCGCGGGTCAGACCAGCCGGGCGAGTCGCTGTCCGGCGATCCGGGCGAAGCGCAGCGGGTCGGTCAGGGCGTCGTCGGGTTCGCCCGTCGTCTGCGTCGCGAGCACCGTCAGCGAGGCCGCGGCGTCGAAGTCGTCGAGCGGGGCGTCGATGTCCCCGGCGACGAGCATCGCGCGGGCACCGGGCGCGTGCGCCGCCGCCGACGCCCGCACGGCGCTCGGGACCTTGCCGACGGCGGACTGCGCGTCGTACCGACCCTCGCCCGTGACCACCACGTCGGCACCGTCGAGCAGAGCCGGCAGGCCCAGGACGTCAGCGATGCCCTGGGCCCCGCCGACCAGCGTCGCGCCCCACGCGAGCATCCCGAAGCCGACGCCACCGGCCGCACCGGCGCCGGGCGTCGACGGGTCCACCTCGGGGAAGCAGCGCGCCCAGTCGGCCAACCGGGCGTCGAACGCCGCGACACGGTCGGGTGTGATGCCCTTCTGCGCGCCGAAGACCGCGGCCGCGCCGTCTGGTCCGAGCAGGGGCGAGGCCACGTCGGTGAGCACGACGGCACCCGGCGCAGGTGGGCGGCGCAGGTGCGTCGTGTCGACGGACGTGACGTCGTCCAGCAGTTCCGCTCCCTGACGCCACCTCGGCGGGTGCTCGGGGACCGCGGGGTCGACGTGGACGAGTGCGCCGAGCCCGATGAGTGCGTCGACGCCGCCGTCGGTCGAGGCGCTGCCGCCGATGCCGAGCACGAGTCCGGTCGCCCCGGCGTCGAGCGCGGCGGCGATCGCCTCACCGAACCCGCGGCTCGTCGCGGTGTCGGGCAGCGGCTCGTCGAGCAGGAGCAGGCCGCTCGTCGCCGCGAGCTCGACCACGGCACGACCGTCGGGCAGCTGGAGCCAGTGGGCGTCGACCGGGGTGCCGGCCGGCCCGGTGACGGTGACGGGGACCCGGACGGCCCCGGGTGTCGCGGCCGCGAAGGCGTCGAGCGTGCCCTCGCCGCCGTCGGCCATCGGGACGAGGACGACGTCGTCGTCGGGGCGTTCGGTCAGCCAGCCGTCGCGGATGGCCGAAGCGATCGCGGCTGCCGTCGCGGTGCCCTTGAACGAGTCCGGAGCCACGATGATGCGCACGGGTCCACCGTAGTGGCCGGTCGCGGGGCGCCGGCGTGTGCGCGGGACGCCGGCGTGTGGGCGGGGCGCCGGCGTGTGCGTGGGACGCCGGCGTGTGCGCGGGACGCCGTCTTCTGCGCGAGACGCCTCCGATCCCGGCGGCGTCTCGGCGGCATGGGGGCGTCGAGCGGAGACGCCGGTGTGTTGCAGAGGAACGCGTCGAGCGGGGACGCAGCGTCAGCGGGCCAGCGACGCCGCGGACTCCGGCGCCGGCAGCGCGAACCGTGGGTGCGGCGCACCGCCCGTCGCGAGGTCCGCGAGCATCTCCCCCAGCAGCGGCGCGAACTTGAAGCCGTGCCCCGAGAACCCCGTCGCGACGGTCAGCGGCCCCACCCGGTCGATCACGAAGTCCTCGTCGGGGGACGTGTCGTACAGGCAGCTGATGAAGGTCGGCCGCGTCGCGTCGACCCCCGGCACCCACCGCGCCACGTACGCCTGCAGCCGCTCGGACTCCGCCGCCACGGGCACGAAGTCGCGCTGGTCCGGGTCGACGACGGGACCGGTGCCGTGGAACCCGACCTTGACGCCCTCGCCCGGCGTCAGCAGCCCGTACACGTCGTCGCCGTCGGCCCAGTGCACGAAGCTCGGCCACGCCGCGTCCGGCAGGTGGCTGGGGAAGTGCGCGGGCTGCTCCTGGGTGACGCGGATGGCCGGGAGGCCCGCCCCGCGTCCGGCGAGCAGGTCGCGGACCAGCGTGGGAGCCCAGGAGCCCACGGCGGCGACCACGGACGCGGTGCGGACCGCGGTGCCGTCGGACAGGGTCACGGTGACGTCGTCGCCGTGGTCGTCGAGCCCGGTGACCCGGGTGTCGAACCGCAGCTCGGCGAGCCCGGTCCGCTCGGCCAGGGTGAGCAGGATCTCGATGGTGCGCTCGGAGCGGATGCGCCCGGCGGTCGCGTGGGTCAGCACGTGCCCCTCGAACGCGATGCCCGGCCAGCGCGCGGCGGCGGCCTCCGGCGTCAGGGACTCGTGCGGGATACCGGCGGCGGCGAGGGCGGCGGCGATCGCGTCGACGACCTCTGGCCGACCGTGGTCGACCGCCCCCGTGCGGACGACGAGCTCCTCGCCGACGATGCCCTCGAGCTGCTCCCACAGGCGGAGCGCACGGGTCGTGAGCGCGACGTACTCGGCGTCGGCGTAGCCCTGCCGGAAGATCCGGGTCGCGCCGTGGGACGAGCCGAGGTGGTGCCCGCGGGCGTGCTGCTCGACCAGGAGCACGCGTTCGCCCCGGGCGGTGAGTGCGTACGCGGCCGCGGCACCGACGACGCCGGCGCCGATGACCACGGTGCGGGGAGTGGGGGAGGAGGCCATGCGGCGAGCGTACGACCTGACGGAGCGAGTGACGGGAATCGAACCCGCGCTACCAGCTTGGGAAGCTGGAGTTCTACCATTGAACTACACTCGCGCGCCCCGGTGGACGGGACGCAGCAAGCCTAGCGGATTCTCGCCTGGACGCCAGCCGACCGCTCACCGGACGCCGCGCGCCGGAGCCGTGTCGGGCCTCCCGAGTCTCCGCTGTGAGCCCGCCTGCCTGACGGACAGGTGTCGCGCCCGTGTGTACCGTCCAGGGAGTCCCAGCCCCCGACCGAGGAGGACCCGGATGGTCAGGCATCCCCTCATCGACGACGTGGTCGGTCGTGCCCTCGTGGTCGAGTCCGCCGCTCCCGTCGTGTGGTTGACGGACGCCCTCGCGTCCCTGCTCCGACGTGCGTCGGACGCGGGACGCACGGTGGTCCTGCGCACCGGACGGGGATCCGCGATCACCCCGGCCCTCCGGCACGCCCTCGGTGCGTACGGCGCCGCGTGGGCGGTCGCCGACTTCGACGGCACCCTGCGCGACGGGCGCACCGGCGTCGCGGCCTCGGACATCGAGGACTTCGTGCACCGCGGCCCCGAGCTCCTGGGCACCCCCTCGCCCGAGCACCCGGTCGCCGCCGACTCCGTGCGGCAGATCAGCATCGACCTGACCCTCCGCCACCACCCCGGCCGCGCCGTCGACATGGGCTCGGCGATCGAGGCGCTGTGCCACACGGTCGGCACCTGCCCGACCCGGTGGGGCACCGCCGAGCCCCTCACCGTGCCGTGGGACCGCTGGGTCGTCACGCAGTACGCCAAGCACGAGGCACCGGGCATCTCGACCTCGTACGCCGTCGGCGAGGGCTTCTCGGCCACGATGACCGCGCACCTGGTCGCGGGGGTCGTCGTCGAGACGATGTCGGCCGTGCTCACCGTGCCCGAGGAGAACACCGACCCCGACCTGGCGAACCGCATGTTCGACGCCGTGCAGCACGTCGCCGACCAGGTCGTCCCGGTGTTCGGCGTCGTGATGCAGCGTCGCGGGGACGCCGACCACCTGGTGCGTGCCGTCTCGCACGGTGAGCCGTCGCCGCTCGCCGTCGTGGTCGGGCCCGAGGCCGCCGGCTTCCTGGACCGCGACGGGGTGTGGCCGCCGCCGCGCACCACGACCGCCACGTTCGGCACGGGGGCACGCAGCGACGACCCGGATGCCGACGCCGGGATGATCGTCCGCTTCGAGGACGGCTGGGAAGCCCTGGAGTCCTTCCTCGACCGCATCGACGAGGACCGCTTCCTCCAGCTCGTCGGTGGTGCGCCGCTCGACCCCGCCCACGACGAGGGCACGCTCGACGGACACCTCCGGGACGGCCGTGTGGCGGGCGGTCAGGGTGCCGCGTGACGTCACGATCCTGAGTCGTCGCGCGATCGAGACCCGCGAGGTCGCCGAGGCGTTGCTGCTGCACGACGAGACGTGGGGTGTCCGCGCCCTCGACGAGGGGCCGATGCTGCAGGTCTGCCGTGACGCCACCCACCCGGTGATCACGGTGCTCGGCGTGCGGCGGGTGGACTCGTCGGACGAGGTCGAGCGGATCCTGCCGGACGCCCCGACCCTGACGACCCCGCTGTGGTGGGTGGACACCGTGACCCCGACCGGACCGGACGGCGAGGACGGCATCGCGGCCGCGCTCGACGCGGCCATGGAGCTCGACGCGGTCTGCATCGTCCACGGCGACTGAGCGGGTCGGACCGGGTCCGTGCCCCGAGCGGTCAGTCCCGCTTGCTCATCGCGGCGAGGCGCTCGTTGTAGGCCTTGAGGTCGGCGTCGCCGTCGCGGTCGGCCTTGCGGTCCAGGCGCTTGGCGTCGCGCTTGTCGGAACGCATCCAGTTCCGCACCACGAGCAGCGCCACGAACACCATGGGTAGCTCCGAGGCGCCCCAGGCGATGCCGCCGCCGGTGTGCTGGTCGTCGAGCAGGGCGGCGTCGTTCGTCTGCCCGAGCGCGTGGAACCAGTCGATCGCGAACACCGACTGCGACGTCATCACGGCGACGCCGAAGAAGGCGTGGAAGGCCAGGGTGGCGAGGAGCGTGATGATGAGCATCGGGTACGGCGGACGCTTCGGGCCCGGGTCGACGCCCACGAAGACCCAGAAGAACAGGTAGCCGCTGAGCACGAAGTGGACGATCATCGCGACGTGCCACTCGTGCGACTGCATCGCGGCCTGGTAGGCGGGCGTGAAGTAGAACACCACGAGCGACCCGGCGAAGATCACGCCCGCGACGGCGGGCTTGCCGAGGAACTGCAACCACCGCGAGTGCACGAACAGCATGAGCCACTCGCGCGCCCCGCGGGAGCCATCCGTCCGCACCGGCAGCGTCCGGAGCGCGAGCAGCACGGGGCCGCCGAGCACGAGCGGCAGCGGCACGAACATCATGAGCAGCATGTGCTGGAGCATGTGCGACGAGAAGTGGATCATGCCGTAGACGGCGGGGCCGGCCGAGGTGGTCCAGGCGAAGAGCGCGCACCCGATCAGCCACGCGATGGTGCGTCCGACCGGCCAGGCGTCGCCCCGCTGCCGGAGCTTGCGCACGGCGAGCAGGTACCAGACGGCGCCGACCACGGCGAGGCCGAGCCAGACCCAGTCGATGTGCCAGTGGGTCAGGTAGGTCTGCACGGTCTGGGCCGGCGGGAACGGGAAGCCGATGAGCCCGGAGCGGGTGTCCTCGCCCGTCTCCGGGGTCTGCGGGATCGGCGGCTGCGACCGGGACACCGCGACCGAGACGCCGATGGCGACCGCCATGAACACGATCTCGGCGAGGGCGAAGCGGGTGAACCGACCGCGGTCGAGCGGGGCGCGGAGCAGGCCCGGCACGAGCCGACGCCGCTGGACGACCCCGGCGACACCGAGCAGCACGAGGATGAGCGCCTTGACCGTGATGAGCCAGCCGTAGCTCGTCGTGACGAGGTCGAGCGGCCCGGTCAGGCGCAGCGAGGCGTTGACGACGCCCGAGAACGCGACGGCGCCGAAGGACCAGCCGGCGAGCGTCGAGTACCGGGCGACCACGCGGCCGGTGGCACCCTTCGTGCGCGTGCGCAGGACCAGCACGGCGACCAGCCCGCCCGCCCACACGCACACCCCGACCAGGTGGACTGCCAGGGAGTTGACCGCGTTCGCGTGCTCGAGCGAGCCGGCCGCGTGGCCGGACAGCGCGAGGGGGAGCAGTGCGAACAGGCTCGCCACGGTGCCGAACGCCAGGGTGGTGACGCGGGTGGCGAACGCGGCGATCACGGTCGCCACGAGGATCGCGACCGCGGAGACCACCAGCGCCTGGCCGATCTCGACCTGGAACGCGAACAGGGCGAAGTTGCGGGCGAAGACCGGGTCGGTCAGCGGGACGCCGAGCGTGTTCGCCCCGGTCAGGACGATGCTGACGGCCGCCGCCAGGAACCAGACGGCACCGGTCGCCGCAGCCCAGCGGGTCGCCCGGTGCTGCACGCTCGACAGGGCGCCGTGGTCCTTCTTCTGCGCCGGCAGGGCGAAGGCCGCCACGATGAGGAGTCCGACGGTGAGCGCCGCCATCGTGTCGTGCACGACCCGGGCGATCGGCAGCCCGTAGTCGACGACGTCGCCGGCCGAGACGAGCTGCTGATCGGCACCGAAGGCACCCGTGAACGTCAGGCCCAGGATCGAGCAGGCGACGGCGAGCGGGACCGCGATGACGAGGACCGTCGCGACGGTGGACGAGCGACCGGGCGAGGGGGCTGCGTCCGGTGCTGACCCGGTGGGCTGGGTTTCGGGTGACGTGACGGTCATGACCGTCCAATGGTAGGCGCGCCGGCTGGCAAGCAGCCCCTCGGGTGCGCGTTCAGACGCGGTGTTCCCAGATGCCCTCGGAGCCGACGCCGACGAACCCGACGGACTCATTCACGTCGAGCATGTGACGGTTCTCCTCGGCGTTGAACGTGATGATCGAGGGACGCCCGGGGAACCGCTGCACGAGCTCCTGGATCCCGACGACCTTGAGCAGCCAGCCGAGGCGGTGGCCGCGGTGCTCGCGGAGCACCAGGGTGTCCCACTGCTGCGCGGGCCGAGCGGGGTCGTCCGGCACGGACAGCTGCGTGAAACCCGCCAAGGTGGTGGTCGGGACGTGCTCGACGGCCACCGTGAGCAGGGTCCGCGGCGCCCGTGCGAGCTCGTCCTCGTGCTCGCGGAGCCGTTCGGCGGTCCAGACGTCCTCGGGCTCCGCCATGTCGCCGGCGGGCGCGTCGGTGCTCATGCGGGTCTCCAGCAACGCGATGCCGTCGAGCCACTGCTCCGGTGTGCGCCCGGTCCAGGCGTGCACGCGGTACTGCTCGCCGGCGGCGGCCGTCGCCCGCTCGTGCACACTCCGCACCACGGTCGTGTCCGCCGGCAGCGTCAGCCGGCTGATGCGGTTCACCTGGCCGAAGTGCCAACCACGGGCGGTCAGGAACCGCACGCCGGCCTCGTCCTCCGGGACGGCGCCGAACCCCGTAGGGGCCTGCACGTACCCGGGTCCGGACGCGGGACCGACCTGCCGTGAGACGGCGTACGTCTTCCACTGCGTGCGGCCGTCGGCGCGGGCCATCGACTCCAGGTGGTCGGCGAGCAGCGTCCCGACACCGCGACGCTGGTGCTCGGGCGCGACGCCGATGGACAGCCAGCAGTTGGTGGTGCCGGGCTCCTGCTTCGTGTCGTACGAGCCCGCTCCGACCACGGTGCCGCGGTGGTCGCGGGCGACGACGAGGCGACTCGGGGCGCCCGGCTCGCGGCACAGCGGCAGGTACTCCTCCGGTGTCCACGCCAGCTCGTGCAACCCGTGCACGGCGGCTTCGGCGCCGTCGGACACGGCGCGCCAGGCGGCGAAGGTCGCGACGGTCGCCGGGTCGTCGTCCATGCTGGCGGGCACCGGGATCTCGTCGACGGTGTACGTGGTCATCGTGCTCTCCGAACGCCGCCTGTCGGGGTGGTGGGCAGCCTGTCAGTATACCGGCGCGCCGCCCGCTGCCGCTAGGCTTCTGCGCGTGCTGCTCTCCGACCGCGACATCACCGCCCAGCTGGCCGCAGGCCGCATCGGTCTCGACCCGTACGACGCGTCGCTCGTCCAGCCGTCGAGCATCGACGTCCGGCTCGACAAGTTCTTCCGGCTCTTCGACAACCACAAGTACCCGCACATCGACCCGGCGGTGGACCAGCCCGACCTGACCCGGTTGGTCGAGACGGACCCCGACGAGGCGTTCGTGCTGCACCCCGGTGAGTTCGTCCTGGGGTCCACGTTCGAGGTCGTGACCCTGCCGGACGACATCGCCGCGCGGCTCGAGGGCAAGAGCTCGCTCGGTCGCCTCGGCCTGCTGACGCACTCGACCGCCGGGTTCATCGACCCGGGCTTCTCGGGGCACGTCACGCTCGAGCTGTCGAACGTCGCGACACTGCCGATCAAGCTCTGGCCCGGCATGAAGATCGGGCAGCTCTGCTTCTTCCAGCTGTCGAGCCCGGCGGACAAGCCCTACGGCTCGGCCGAGTACCAGTCGCGCTACCAGGGGCAGCGCGGCCCGACGCCCTCGCGTTCGGCGCTGAACTTCCACCGGGCGGACGTGTCGGGGGAGCGCTGACGCCCGGAACCCGCAGACCGAACTGAAATGTTCAATGCTGTGTATCGTTGCAGCATGTCCGCGGTTCCTCCACGACCTGCACCGCCACTGTCGGCGGCAGCGCTCATCCGTGACGCGCGCGAGCGCGCCGAGCTGACCCAGGTCCAGCTCGCGCGCCGCGCCGGGGTCACGCAGAGCGTCATCAGCACGTACGAGAACGGTCGACGGGAGCCCTCGCTCGCCGCGTTGCAGCGGATGCTCCGGGCGGCGGGGTTCACGACCACGATCGACCTGCAACCGGTCGAGGAGCCCCCGCCGCTCCGCGAGCGCGTCGCCGCAGCGCGCGACGACCTCATCGCCGTCGTCGAGCGGTTCGGCGGCAGGAACCCCCGCCTGTTCGGCAGCGTCGCCCGCGGCCAGGACGGCCCGGACAGCGACGTCGACCTGATGATCGACGTCGACGCCGGGCTCGGCATCTTCGCGCTCATGCGCATCCAGGACGCCGCCGAACGGCTGCTCGGGGTGCGCGTCGACGTGGTGGACGCCGCGGGGATGCACCCCGAGGTCGTCCGCAGCGCGGTGCCCCTGTGACGCCGGAGGACGGGTCGCGTCGGGCCGTCGGTGACCGCCTCGACGACGTCATCCGTGCCTGCGAGGCCATCCGCCGCTACGTCGACGACCCGCGGCTGCCGGAGGACCTGGTGCACGACGCGGTGCGGATGCGGTTGGTCGAGATCGGTGAGGCGGTCCGGGTGCTGCCCGCCGCCGTCACGGCCGGTGAGCCGGACATCCCGTGGGCGCGGGTCTCGGACCTCGGGGAACGGCTCACCCGCCGGTACTTCGACACCACGCGGGCCGTGGTGTCCGGGACGGCGCGCACCGACGTCCCGCACCTGGCTGCCGCCGCGGCGCGGCTGCGCGCCGCGCACGGGTGACCCCACGCCGGACGGGAGGCACGGATCACGCCGTGCGCCGCGCCTCCCGTCCGCAGTGTGGCCGGCTCCGGACGACGCAGGACGGCCCCGTCTCGCCGAGGCGAGACGGGGCCGTCCGTGGTGCGGGGGAGATCAGCCCTTCTTGGCGAGCTCCTCGAGGGTGTCGTTGCCCTCGTAGGCCTCGACCGCGTTGTCCTTGGTGACGAGGACCGGGGTGAGCTCGATCGCGGGGACCGTCTTCACGCCGTTGTAGTTGTTCGTCTTGTCCATCTTGGTGTCGGGCTTGTCGCCCTTCGACAGGGTGGAGACGAGGTCGACGGCCGCCTGGGCCTCTTCCGTGGTGTTCTTGTAGATCGTCGAGTACTGCGTGCCCTGCATGATGAGCGGGATCGACGCGGTCTCCGAGTCCTGCCCGGTCACGACGGGGGTGTCCTTGCCGGCGGCCTTGGTCGCGGTGAGGATCGCACGGGCGAGCGTGTCGTTCGGCGAGAGGACGCCGTCGAGCTCGGTGTCACCCGTGTAGTACTGCGCGAGCAGGTCGGTCATGCGCGACTGGGCCTTCTGCGCGAGCCAGCCCTGCGTGACGACCTTCTGGAAGGTGGTCTGACCGGAGACGACCTTGATCGTGCCGTCGTCGATCTTCGGCTGCAGGACGTCCATCGCACCGTTGAAGAACACGGTGGCGTTGGCGTCGTCCGGCGAACCGGCGAAGAGCTCGACGTTGTACGGCTTGTCGCCCTTCTTCTCCTCGAGGCCCTTGAGCAGCGCCTCGGCCTGGAGCTGGCCGACCTTGAAGTTGTTGAACGCCACGTAGTAGTCGACGTTCTTCGTGTTCAGGATGTTGCGGTCCCAGGCGATGACGACGGCGCCGCGGTCCTTGGCGGACTTGACCTGCGCGGTCAGCTGCGAACCGTCGGCGGCACCGATGATGACGGCCTTCGCGCCCTTGGTGATCATGCCCGAGATCTGCGACTGCTGGTCCGGGACCGGGTTGCCGGCGTTGGCGTACTGGATGTCGGCCTTGAAGCCGGCTTCCTCGATCGACTTCTCGAACGCGGCGCCCGCGAGGACCCAGTTCTGCGAGGTCTTGGCGGGGAGCGCGACGCCGATGAGGTCGCCCTTCTTGATGGTGCTGCCGCCATCGCTGCCGGAGTCACCGGAGGTGCCACGAGCCGAGCAGCCGCTGAGGGCCAGGCCCGCGATGAGCGCCAGGCTGAGGCCGGCGACGATCTTCTTGCGCATGTGATTGCTTTCTCTTCGTTGAGGAGTTGGGGCCGGAGCCCCGGTGTGGAGTGTGGGACTAGGGGAGGGTGATCTTGTCCGGTTGGTCCTCGATGGACCGCGGCTGCTGGGCGGCCACCGTGTTGTCCTCGGTGTCCTTCCGCTGGAACTGCCGCAGCATCCCACCGATCAGGGACGGACGACCCTGCGACTTCGAGTAGACGTCGAAGGCGACGGCGACGAGCAGGACCAGGCCGCGGATGATCTGCACCTGGTTCGACTCGAGGCCCATGAGCTGCAGGCCGTTCGACAGCAGCGCCATCACGAGGCCACCGATGATCGAGCCGGAGATCGTGCCGACACCACCGGCGACGGCTGCACCACCGACGAACACGGCGGCGATCGCGTCGAGCTCCCAGCCGGTGCCGTCCGCGGGGCCGGAGGCACCCGAGTAGGCGACGAACACCATGCCGGCGATGGCGGCGAGGACGGACATGTTCATCATGACGAAGAAGTTGACCTTCTTCGCGGAGACACCGGACAGGACGGCGGCGTTCGCGTTGCCACCGACGGCGTAGACCTGGCGACCGAAGATGGTGTTCTTCGTGACGAAGCCGTAGACGATGGTCAGCACACCGAGGATGATCGCGACGATCGGGACCGAGGTGCCGATGGGGCCGGCGGCGAACAGGTAGGTCGCGACGAGGGTGACGGCGACCAGGATGCCGGTGCGGACGATCGAGACCCACAGCGGCGGGACCTCGGCCTGCATCTTCTTGCGGCGGGCACGGCCCCGGGCCTCGATGATGATGAGGGCGAGGATCGTGACGAGCCCGATGAGCAGGGTGCCGTTGCTGAAGCCGAAGTCCGGGCCGAAGTCACCGAGGAAGCCGGCGCCGATCGGGATGAAGTCGTTCGGGACGGGGACCGACGTCGAGTTGCCGATGATCTGGTTCACACCGCGGAAGATGAGCTGGCCGGCCAGGGTCACGATGAAGGCCGGGACCTTCACGAACGCCACCCAGAAGCCCTGCCAGGCACCGATCGCGGCGCCGCAGGCGAGACCCAGCAGGATCGCTGCCCACACCGGGAAGTCCCACACGGCCATCGACTGCGCGACGACGATGCCGACGACCGCTGCGACCGAACCGACCGACAGGTCGATGTGCCCCGCGATGATCACCATGACCATGCCGAGCGCCAGGATCAGGATGTAGGAGTACTGCAGGAACAGGTTGATGACGTTGGTCGGCTCGAGGATGAGCCCGTTCGTCGTGATCGAGAAGAAGATCAGGATCGCGATGAGCGCGATGACCATGCCGTACTGGCCGATGCTGTTGCCCTTGCCGAAGAGCAGTTTCAGGTTGTTCATGAGGCGGTGGCGCCCTTCCGCGCGGAGGTCATGCTGCGCATGAGCGATTCGGGATCGGCCTTGTCGGCCGGGAGGTCAGCGGTGATCTGGCCCTCGAAGATGGTGTAGATGCGGTCGGACAGGCCGAGCAGTTCGGGGAGCTCCGACGAGATGAGGATGATGCCCTTCCCCTCGGCCGCGAGCTGCTGGATGATCCCGTAGATCTCGAACTTGGCGCCGACGTCGATGCCGCGGGTCGGCTCGTCGAGGATCAGGATGTCCGGGTCGGTGAACATCCACTTCGACAGGACGACCTTCTGCTGGTTGCCGCCGGACAGCTTGCCGACGTTGTCCTCGACGCTCGGCACCTTGGTGCGCAGCATCTTCCGGTACTTCTCGGCGACCGAGTACTCCTCGAGCGAGTCGACGACACCGGCCTTCGAGATCTTCGGCAGGTCGGCGGCGACGGTCGAGCGCTTCACGGTGTCGAGCAGGTTGAGCCCGAGCGCCTTGCGGTCCTCGGAGACGTAGCCGAGGCCGTTGTCGATGGCCTGCTGGACGTTCGTGACCTTGATCTCGCGGCCGTCCTTGATGATCTGGCCGTCGAGCCACGTGCCGTACGAGCGGCCGAACAGGCTCATCGCGAGCTCGGTGCGCCCGGCACCCATGAGCCCGGCGAAGCCGACGATCTCGCCGCGGCGGACGTGGAAGTTCGAGCCCTTGCAGACCAGCCGCGACGAGTCGAGCGGGTGCTGCACGGTCCAGTTGCGGACCTCGAAGAAGGTCTCGCCGATCTTCGGGGTGCGGTCGGGGAACCGCGACTCGAGCGAGCGACCGACCATGCCGCGGATGATGCGGTCCTCGTTGACGCCGTCCGCCTTGACGTTGAGCGTCTCGATGGCCTTGCCGTCACGGATGATCGTGATCTCGTCGGCGATCTGCTCGATCTCGTTGAGCTTGTGGCTGATGATGATGCTCGCGATGCCCTTGGCCTTCAGCCCGACGATCAGGTCGAGCAGGTGCTGCGAGTCGTTCTCGTTGAGCGCGGCGGTCGGCTCGTCGAGGATCAGGAGCTTGACGTCCTTGTGCAGGGCCTTCGCGATCTCGACGAGCTGCTGCTTGCCGACACCGATGTTCTTGATCTGCGTGTCCGGGTCGTCGGCCAGGCCGACGCGGGCGAGCAGGTCCTGCGCACGCAGCTGCGCGGCGGTCCAGTTGATGACGCCACCGCGGCTCGGCTCGTTGCCCAGGAACAGGTTCTCGGTGATCGAGAGCTCCGGGACGAGCGCCAGCTCCTGGTGGATGATGACGATGCCGGCCTGCTCGGACTGCTTGATGTTCGAGAAGCGGACCTCTTCGCCCTCGTAGACGATCTCACCGCTGTACGTGCCGTAGGGGTAGACGCCGGACAGGACCTTCATCAGGGTCGACTTGCCCGCGCCGTTCTCGCCGCAGATCGCGTGGATCTCGCCGGCGCGGACGCTGAGCGAGACGTCGGACAGCGCCTTGACACCAGGGAACTCCTTGGTGATCGAGCGCATCTCGAGGATCGTCTCGGGTGCGGTGATCGACCGGGTCTCGAGGCCGGTGTCGATCGGGGTTGACGCCACAGTGCATCTCCTTCTGCCGCTTCGACGCGGCAGTGTGTTCGGTGGTTCTGCTGCGGCAGCGAGTGCACAGGCGGGCCTGTGTGGACTTCGTTGTCGCGTCCGGATCCGGCTCGGTGTGACGCTCATGTGAACGGTCACATCGGCAGGACGGAGGCAATTTACGCACAGCCTCGGTGCGGCTGTCAATTCGGATTGGTCGCGTTTTCGTAACGGCCTGCGCGATCCGGCGGGAACGTCCCCCGGCCTGGGGGCAGGGCGGCGCGCAGCTGCCGTCCGTTGCGTGGTTCCGCGCGTCGGACGGGAGGCCCGTGGCGGGCCCGCCACGCGCCTCCCGTCCGACGCTCGGCGGCTGCCGGACCGCTCAGTGCCGGTCGGACCCGCTCAGCGGCTGCGGGGCGCGGCCGACGAGGCGCGCACGACGAGCTGGGGGACGATGTCGATCGGCCGGAGCAGGTCGCCGTCGCCCGGCAGCAGCAGGTCGACGCAGCGGCGGCCGAGCTCGGCGAAGTCGACCTGCACGGTGGTGAGCGGGGGCCAGAAGTGCTTCGCCTCGGGGATGTCGTCGTACCCGACCACCGACAGGTCGCCGGGCACGTCGAGCCCGTAGGAGCGCGCGGCGTGCATCACCCCGAGCGCCATCTGGTCGTTCGAGCAGAAGATCGCGGTGCAGTCCCGCCACCGGAGCAGCTCGCGACCGGCGTGGTAGCCGAAGTCGGCGGTCCAGTCGCCCAGGATCGGCGGCACGACGGTCATGTCGCGGTCGGACATCTCGCGCAGGAACCCCTGCATGCGGGCGTCCGCCTCGATCCAGTCCCGCGGCCCCGCGATGTGCCGGACGTACTCGTGCCCCAGGTCGAGCAGGTGCGCCGTGGCGAGCCGGGCGCCCTCCATCTGGTCGACCCACAGGGCGGTCGGGTCCTCGCCGACGCTGGCGCGCATCGTGACGTACGGCGTCTTGATGCCGAGTTCGGCGATCAGGTCGAACACCCGTTGCTGCGGGGCGATCACCACGATGCCCTCGACGTCCAGGTCGAGCAGGTGTCCGAGTCCTTCGCGCACCGCCGTGTCGGTCGCCTCGGCGATGTTCGCCGTGGTGACCGAGTAGCCGCGGAGCATCGCCGCGTCCTCGATGGCCTGCAGGGCGACGGCGGGCCCGTAGTGGGCACGGCGTGCCGTCAGCACGCCGATGGTGTGCGTGCGGCTCGTCACCAGCGCCCGCGCGGCGCGGTTCGGCCGGTACTGCAGCTGCTCCATCGCCGCGACGACCTTGTCGCGCGTCTCCGCCCGGATCGCGTCCGAGTTGTTCAGCACGCGCGAAACGGTCTGGTGGGAGACCCCCGCCACCCGCGCGACGTCACGGATGCTGGGCGAACGCGGTTGCTGTGTCCGCGGTGACGCCATTGCTGCTCGTTTCCGCCCGGGGCCGTGGCACGTCGATGTGCACGTTCACATTCCGGGCCAGATCATTATGCACGTCCGGCGCACGGACGCCAGCTGTGCGTCGATCGACCGGACGCTCGGCACCGGTCGCGCCCACGGCGGTCGGGCGCGACCGTCGAGCGCGGCGGGGGTCAGCGGGTGACGTGCAACCCGGCGGTCTCGAGCTCGGCGAGCTGCCACCCGAGCCACGGGCTCCAGGCGAACGGCGCGCCGGCGACGGCGGACCTGAGAGCATCCTCCGACACCCACGCCCACTCGGCGACCTCGTCGTCGGCGGGCGCCGGGGTGTCGTCGGTCACCGCGCGGAAGACCGGGCAGACCTCGTTCTCGACGATGCCGGAGGCGTCGACCGCGCGGTACCGGAACTCCGGCAGCACGACCTCGACGTCGCGCACGGTGATGCCCAGCTCACGCTCGGCACGGCGGGCGATGGCGTCCTCGAAGGACTCGTCCGGGCCGGGGTGGCCGCAGAAGGTGTTCGTCCAGACACCGGGCCAGGTCTTCTTCGACAGTGCGCGCCGGGTGACGAGGACGTCCCCGTCGACGTTGCGCACGTGGCAGGAGAACGCCAGGTGGAGTGGCGTGTGGTCGGTGTGCACCGTGAACTTGTCCGCCGTGCCGATCGGGGTACGGTCGTCGGCCAGCAGCACCACGGATTCAGGGAAAGAAGTCATCTGTGTCGATAGATTAGGCCAATGAGCGAGGAAGCGACCACTGTGCCGCACATCGACCTCGCGCTCGTCGATGACTGCCTCGAGCGCTTCTTCGCCGTGTCGTCGGCCCGCGCCGAGCGGTACGGCCGACCCTCCGAGGAACTCTGGCGGGTGCTCCGCAAGGCGAGCATGGGCGGCAAGCGCTTCCGACCGCGCATGGTCCTGACGGCCTACGCCGGCATGGGCGGCTCCGACGTGCACGCCGCGGCGAACGTCGCTGCTGCCTACGAGCTGCTGCACACGGCGCTCGTGGTGCACGACGACGTCATCGACCGCGACTGGTCACGGCGGGGACAGCCGAACGTCGCCGGGTCCTTCCGTGACACCGGGACGACCGGCGGGCTCCCGCTGCCCACCGCCGAGCACCGCGGGATGAGCGCGGCCGTGATCGCCGGCGACCTCGCGCTCGCCGGTGCCCCGCGCTTCATCGAGGCGTCCGGCGTCGACGGCGACCGACGGCAGCGGCTGCTCGAACTGCTCGACGAGGCCGTGTTCGCCAGTGCCGCCGGCGAGATGACCGACGTCGACCTGGCCCTCGGGGTCATGCCGACGGTCGACGAGGTCCTGGCGATGGAGCGGGCGAAGACGAGCGTGTACTCGTTCGAGGCGCCGCTGCAGTCCGGTGCCGTGCTCGCGGGCGCCGACGAGGACGTCGTCGCCGCGCTCGGTGCCTTCGGCCGCGAGATCGGCATCGCGTACCAGATCGTCGACGACCTGCTCGGGGTGTTCGGCGACGAGACGATGACCGGCAAGAGCGTCCTCGGCGACCTCCGCGAGGGCAAGCGCACCATGCTCATCGCCTACGCGGCGACCACCGACTGCTGGCCCGACCTCGAGCCGTACCTGGGCGACCCGGACCTGACCGAGGCCCGGGCCGACGAGGTCCGTGCGACCCTGGTGACCTGCGGTGCCCGCGCAGCAGCCGAAGCGCGGGTCGCCGAGCACACCGCCCTGGCCCGGGCCGAACTCGCCCGGCTGCCGTACCACCTCGCCGACCACCTGGAGGCCCTCGTGACCGAACTCGTGGAGCGCGCTCGGTGACCCACAGCACCACCACGGCGCCCGGGTCCCGCCCGGGGCGCCTGCAGCTCTACGACGCCACGGCCGAGGCTGCTTCCGGCGTCGTCATCGACCGCTACTCCACCTCGTTCGGGCTCGCGAGCCGCCTGCTCACGCGCGACACCCGCGAGCACATCCGGAACGTGTACGCCCTGGTCCGGGTGGCGGACGAGGTCGTCGACGGTCCCGCCACCGAGGCCGGTCTCGACCGCGAGCTCGCCCGCACCGTGCTCGACGAACTCGAGGCCGACACCGAGCGGGCGATCGCGCTCGGCTTCTCGGTGAACCCGGTCGTGCACGCCTTCGCCCGCAGCGCCCGCGTCACCGGCTTCGGTCCGGAGCTCACGCGGCCGTTCTTCGCCTCGATGCGGATGGACCTGGAGCGGACGGAGCACGACGACGCCTCGTTCGACGCGTACGTGTACGGCTCGGCCGAGGTCGTCGGGCTCATGTGCCTGCGCGCCTTCGTGTACCGCGCCGGCCGGCCGACGTTCGACCAGGCCGAACTCGTCGCCGGGGCGCGCGCGCTCGGTGCGGCCTTCCAGAAGGTGAACTTCCTGCGCGACCTGCACGCCGACTTCGAGGTGCTCGGTCGCTCGTACTTCCCGGGCGTCGACATCCGCTCGTTCGACGAGGCCACGAAGGACCGCCTGGTCGCCGACGTGCAGGCCGACCTCGACCACGCGGCGCGGACGATCCGGCTCCTGCCGGCCGACGCCCGCAACGCGGTCGGTCTCGCCCACGCCCTGTTCCAGGAACTCAACGACCGGCTCGCGCGCACACCGGCGAGCCGCCTGGTGACGACGCGCGTGCGCGTCCCCAACACCGTGAAGGCCCGCCTCGCTGCGCAGGTCCTCGCCGGACGCGCACCGCTCCGGTCGCGCGCCACCACCCACCGGCCGGGAGGCCCGTCATGACCCCGCCCCGCGCCTCCCGACCCGAGACGGTCGCCCCCACCACCCGGCGCGCGGTCCCCGCGCGCCGTGCCGTCGTCATCGGCGGCGGCATCAGCGGCCTCGCCGCCGCCGCGCTGCTCGCGCGCGACGGCTTCTCGGTGACCGTGCTCGAGCAGCGCACCCAGCTCGGCGGCCGCGCCGGCTCCTGGGAGCGCGACGGGTTCCGGTTCGACACCGGCCCCTCGTGGTACCTCATGCCCGAGGTCTTCGACCACTTCTTCCAGCTGCTCGGCACCTCCGCCGACGCCGAGCTCGACCTGGTCCGGCTCGACCCGGGCTACCGCGTCTACAGCGAGGGCCACGACGAGCCCATCGACCTGCGGGCCGACCGCGAGGCCAACATCGCCCTGTTCGAGTCCGTCGAGCCCGGCGCCGGTGCCCGGATGCGGACATACCTCGCCTCGGCCGAGGACACCTACGCGATGGCCATCCGCCGGTTCCTGTACACGACGTTCCAGGACCTCACGAAGCTCGCCGCCCCGGACGTGCTCCGACGCCTGCCCAAGCTCGCACGGCTCCTGCTGCAGCCGCTGTCCTCGCGTGCCGCGTCGGCGGTGCGGGACCGTCGCCTGTGGCAGGTCCTCGGGTACCCGGCGGTCTTCCTCGGCACGAGCCCGTACGCCGCGCCGAGCATGTACCACCTGATGAGCCACCTGGACCTGGCCGACGGGGTGCTCTACCCCAAGGGCGGCCTGACCGAGGTGATCTCCGCCGTCGAGCGGGTGGCACGTGCCGAGGGCGTGACGATCACCTCGGGTGCGACGGTCGAGCGGATCCTCGTCGAGGACGGCGTCGCCACGGGCGTCGTGCACCGCGACCGCGACGGGGTGCAGCACACCGTGCCGGCCGACCTCGTCGTGAGCGCCGCCGACCTGCAGCACACCGAGATGCAGCTCCTGGCGCCCGAGCACCGCACGCACGGCGCCGACCACTGGAAGCGGCGCGACCCGGGGCCGAGCGCCGTGCTCGTGTACCTCGGCATCGACGGTCCGACGCCCGGGCTGCTGCACCACACGTTGGTCTTCACCGCCGACTGGAAGGCGAACTTCGGCGCGATCTTCGGCAAGGACCGGCACGTGCCGGACCCCGCCTCGATCTACGTGTGCGCCCCCTCGGAGACCGACCCGACCGTCGCGCCCGAGGGGTCGAGCAACCTGTTCGTCCTGGTGCCCCTGCCCGCCGACCTGTCGATCGGCAAGGGCGGCATCGACGGTGCCGGCGACGCACTGGTCGAGCAGATCGCCGACCGTGCCATCGACGTCGTCGCGGAGCGGGCCGGTGTGCCGGACCTGCGCGACCGGATCCGTGTGCGCCGGACCATCGGACCCCGGGACTTCGCCGACGACCTCAACGCCTGGAACGGCTCCATGCTCGGGCCGGCGCACACCCTGCGGCAGAGCGCGTTCTTCCGCGAGAAGAACGCGTCGAAGAAGGTCGAGGGGCTGTACTACGTCGGTGCCTCGACGATCCCCGGCATCGGACTGCCCATGTGCCTGATCAGTGCCGAGGTCCTGCTCAAGCGGATCCACGGCGACACCAGCACCGAACCGCTGCCGACGCCGCTGCGTGCTCCGCGGGACCGGGCCGAGCAGGCCTGATGCCCGGGCTCTACCTCGCCGGCCTCGTGGTGTCGCTGGTCGGCATGACCGTGCTCGACGCGCGCTTCCGGCTGTTCTTCTGGCGGGCACCGTGGCGGGCCGCGGCCGTGACGGTGGTCGGCGTCGCGTTCTTCCTGGTGTGGGACGTCGCCGGGGTGGCCGCCGGGATCTTCTTCATCGGGCCGCAGAACCTGCTGACCGGCGTGCTGCTCGCGCCGGAGGTCCCGCTCGAGGAACTCTTCTTCCTGCTGCTGCTCTGCTACTCGACGATGGACCTGGTCGGGTTCGTGCGGCCCCTCGTCGCGCGCTCGGCCGGACGGCGGCGGTCGTGAACGGCTCCGGCGCCTACGCGCTCCTCGCCGTGCCGTTCTTCGCTGTCACCGCGGTCGTCGCGGTCGTCGCCGGGATCGTCGCGGCCCGGCGGGCACGCGCGGCCGGGCGGGCACCGGCGAACGGGCGTCGCGTCGCGGTGCTGACGTCGGTGATCGCCGGCGTCGCGCTCCTGCTGATGACGGTCGTGTTCGACAACGTCATCGTCACGCTGCGCATCGTCGCCTACGACCCCGCACTCATCAGCGGTGCGAAGATCGGGGCGATCCCGGTCGAGGACCTCGCCTACGCGGTGTCCGCCATCGTGCTGCTGCCCAGCCTCTGGGTCCTGTTCGACCGGACCGGCGGACACGGCCGGACGGGCGCACGCGACCGGTCCGGCGCGCGCCCCGCGCCCGACCCGACCACAGCACCAGCGGAGGACCCGAAGTGAACGCCAGCACCGCCTCCAGGCCGTCGACCGCGCGCGCCCTGTTCGTGTCGTCGCGACCGATCAGCTGGGTGAACACCGCGTACCCGTTCGGTGCCGCGTACCTGCTCGGCAGCGGGGTGGGGGTCGACGGCGGTGGTGAGTTCTCGCTCGTCGCGTTCCTGGTCGGCGTCGTGTACTTCCTGGTGCCCTACAACCTGGCGATGTACGGCATCAACGACGTCTTCGACTACGAGTCCGACCTGCGGAACCCGCGCAAGGGCGGGGTCGAGGGAGCGCTGCTCGACAAGAGCGTGCACCGCACGACGCTGTGGGCCGTCGTCGTCACGAACGTGCCGTTCCTCGTCGCCCTCGTGGTGCTCGGGGCGGTGTCCGGCAACGGTCCGTGGTCGTGGCTCGTCCTGGCGATCAGCGTCTTCGCGGTCATCGCGTACTCGGCGCCGGGGCTGCGCTTCAAGGAGAAGCCGTTCCTCGACTCGCTGACCTCGTCGACGCACTTCGTCTCGCCCGCGGTCTACGGGCTGGCGCTGGCCGGACCGCACTGGACGGGTCAGCTCGTCGCGGTGTGCGTCGCGTTCTTCCTATGGGGCGTGGCCTCGCACGCGTTCGGCGCGGTGCAGGACGTCCTGGCCGACCGGGCCGGGGGCATCGGCTCGGTCGCCACCGTGATCGGTGCGCGCGCCACGGTGCGCCTGGCCTTCGTCGCGTACCTGGTCGCCGGGGTCGCGCTGCTGTTCTCGGCGTTCCCGGGGCCGATCGCCGCGGTCGTCGTGGTGCCGTACGCGCTCAACGTGCTGCCGTGGTGGAACGTGACCGACGACGGTGCCGAGGCCGCGAACGCCGGGTGGAAGCGGTTCCTCTGGATCAACTACCTGGCGGGGTTCATCGTGACGATGGCCCTCATCACGTACACCTTCACGCACTGAGGCGGGAGGCGTCGCGGCGCCGGTCGCGTGACTCGCGGCATGCGCCGTCCGCGCCCCGCGGCGGGCATCGCGCCCCGACTCTCCGGGGCGCGATGCCCGTGGCCGGGCGCGAACGCCCGGGGCGCGATGGGGCGCGTGCCGTCCGCGCCCCGCACCGCCCCCGCCTGACAGACTGGACGGACGCACCGCGGCGCCCGTGGTGCGACACCAGCCACGAAGGAGTGCACGCATGACGGTCCGGATCATCCACGTCGGTCTCGGAGGGTGGGGCGGCAACTGGGCCCGCACCGCCATCCCAGAGGTCTCCGAAGTGGAGGTGGTCGGGCTCGTCGACCCGGTCCCGGCGACGCTGGAGGCCGTCCGGAAGGACCTCGACCTGCCCGGGTCTGCCGCGTTCTCGTCGCTGACCGAGGCCCTCGCCGGGGTCGAGGCCGACGCCGTCGTCATCACCGCCCCCGCCGTCACGCACGTGCCGCTCGCGCTCGAGGCCCTGGACGCCGGCAAGCACGTGCTGGTCGAGAAGCCGTTCGCGAACACCACGGACGAGGCCGTCACCGCGGTCCGCCGTGCCGAGGAACTCGGCCTCGTGCTGCAGGTCAGTCAGAACTACCGCTGGTACCCGGCGCCCCGGGTCGTGCAGGACCTGCTGGCATCGGGCACGGTCGGCGAGCTCTCCGCGATCACCGTCGACTTCCGGCAGTGGGACAACGACCAGCCCGCCGAGACGTACCCGCACTACCGGTTCCCGCACGCGATGATCAACGACATGGCGATCCACCACTTCGACCTGCTGCGGATGATCACCGGGCAGGAGGCCGTCCGGGTCTTCGCCAAGGCCAGCTACCCCGCCCACAGCAAGTACCAGGACGAAGCGGTCGCGTCGATGATCATCGAACTCGACGGCGGCACCGTGGTGAGCTACCGCGGCAGCTGGCTGAGCCGCGCCCCGCGCACGGCCTGGGCCGGCGAGTGGAGCATCCAGGGCGAGGACGGCGAGGTCTGGTTCACGAGCCGCAGCGGTGCGCCGAACGCGGTCGAGGGCGACCGGGTCACCGTGCGCAGCACGCAGGACGACGACGCCGTGCCGGTCGAGCTGCCCGTGCTCGAGCACACCGACCGGCAGGGCGGGCTGCAGGCGTTCGCGCGTTCCGTCGAGGGCGGCCCGGCCCCGGCGACGAGCGGCCGCGACAACCTGCGGAGCCTCGCGCTCATGGAGGCGGCCACCCGCTCGGCCGCGTCCGGTCTGCCCGAGGACGTCGTCGTCCCGTCCTGACCGCGGCCTGGAGGCGCGGGGCGGGCCCGCACCGCGCCTCCCGGCCGTCGGTGGTCGCGCCCACTGCGCCGGTGACGGTTCGCGCTCACCGACAGCCCACGCGTCGGAGCGCCCGTGAGGTGTCGCCGAGCCCGTGGACCCGCGAGCAGGTCGCTGCGTCAGGCGGCTCCGGCCGCCCGACGCGCCTGCGCGACGGCCCGCCGCGCGCCGAGCGACCACGCCGGGCCGTGGCCCGGCAGCACGTGCTCGGCCTCGGTGTCCGCCAGCCGGTCGAGCGACGCGACCGCGGTGTCGACGTCGGCGGTCGCGGCAGGGGCCACGATGCGCGGTCCCATGCCGCCCGTGTACGGGTCGAAGGTGACGAGCGCGTCGCCCGCGATCACGGCGTCGCGGTCGGCGAAGTGCAGCGCAACGTGCCCGTCGGTGTGTCCCGGTGTCTCGATGATCCACGGGGAGCCCGGGACCTCTGCTCGGGACTCGAGCGGCTGCGTGTCGGCGATGCCCTCGACGGTGGCGGCACCGGCCAGCAGCATGCGGCCGAGCGGCCCGAGGCCGCCGGGGTGCAGCGTCACGAAGCCGAACCGGTTCGTCTGCGGCCGGTACGAGTACGGGTGCTCGGCGAGGTGCCGGTCGCCCGGGTGCACGTACACCGGGGTGCCCCACTCCCGGTGCATCCGCGCCGCGGTGCCGACGTGGTCGAAGTGCCCGTGGGTGAGCAGGAGCCCCTCGACCCGGTCGGGTGTGTACCCGAGGTCGTGCACGGCGAGCAGCAGGTGCGGCCAGACGGCGGGCAACCCTGCGTCGACCACGAGCAGGCGGTCGCCCGTCTCGACGAGGTAGGTGTTGGTGTGTGCGATCTCGAGGCGGTGGATCCCCTCGGCGACGTCCCGGAAGAGCATGACGCGCACGCTAGCCGCGACTGGCTGAGCACCCCCGCGGCCCCGGACTGGTAGGCAGAGAGCATGCCGATGGACAGCATCCCCGAGCTCGAACTCGCGAACGTGCGCACGCGCGAACGCCTGACGGACAGCGTCTCCGAGATCCGACGCCGCTCGGACGTGCCCGCCCGCACCCGGCTCGCCGTCGCGAAGGCACGCCAGCGGTGGCACCGCGACCCGACGCCCCTCGTTGCGATGGGCGTGACGGCCGCGACCGGCCTGGCCGCGATCATCCTCGGCGCGCGCATCGGCCGGAGCCCGGCGGGACACCTGGCCCAGCCGCCGGCATCGTCGGCGTTCACCGCCCTGCTGCCGTTCGGCGCACGTGGTGGACTCGACCTCGACCAGACCCGCTCGGACCGGAAGGGTCGGAAGGCTCGGAGCAAGGCGGCCGAGGAGGCGCTCGAAGGCGACCCCGCGCACAAGCTGCGCAACAAGCAGCGAATCGGCATCGCCGCGGTGCAGCGCCAGGCGACGAAGAACCGCAAGAAGGCAGCGAAGCGCGCCAAGGCGGCCGCGAGGGTGAAGGGCTAGACCGATGGCACGCGACGCGCAGAAGCCCGCACCCGACGACCCCCGCAAGCCGGACAGCCCGACCGACCTGACGAAGCCGTCGTTCACGTACACGCTCAAGAAGACGCTGCGCGAGTTCACCGGTGACCAGTGCACCGACCTCGCCGCGAGCCTGACGTACTACACCGTCCTCGCGCTCTTCCCCGGGCTGCTGGCGGTCGTCTCGATCCTCGGCCTGGTGTCGAACCCGAAGGACACCATCGACACCCTGCTCGACGTCGTGACGAACGTCGGTGGCGGGCAGGTGGCCGACCTCCTGCGCGACCCGGTCGAGCGGCTCGTCCGCTCGCCGGCCGCCCCGATCACGTTCATCGTCGGTGTGCTCGGTGCCCTCTGGTCGGCCTCCGGATACGTCGGCGCCTTCGGCCGCGCGATGAACCGCATCTACAACGTCCGCGAGGGTCGTCCGATCTGGAAGCTCCGCCCGACCATGCTCGGCGTCACCGTCGCGACCGTCGTGCTGCTCGTCCTCGGGCTGCTCGTGCTCGTCTCCGGCCCACTGGCGCGGAGCTTCGGCGACGTGATCGGACTCGGCGACGCCGCGGCCCTGGTCGTGTCCATCGTGCAGTGGCCGATCCTGCTCGTCGTCATGATCGCCGTCGTCGCGATCCTGTACTACTGGTCGCCGAACGTGCGGCAGTCGAAGTTCAAGTGGGTCAGCGGCGGCGCGGTCCTGGCGATCGTCATCTGGATCGTCGCGAGCGTCGGGTTCGGGTTCTACGTCGGCAACTTCTCGAACTACAACGCGACGTACGGCTCCCTCGGTGGGGTCATCGTCTTCCTGCTGTGGATCTGGATCACGAACAACGCGCTGCTCTTCGGCGCCGAGTTCGACGCCGAGCTCGAGCGCGGCCGCCAGTTGCAGGCCGGCATCAGGGCGGAGGAGGACATCCAGCTGCCCGAGCGCGACACCCGCCAGATCGAGAAGCAGGACGAGCAGCACGCCAAGGACGTCCTCGAGGGGATCAAGATCCGCGAGAGCGCCGGCCGCACGAAGGACTGACGGGGCCCTCCCGGGCGGGGGCGTTACGGTTCCGCCGTGCCGTCCTTCCTCGAGGGGCTCCCGTTCCGGTGGCTCGTCCTCGCGCTCTTCGCGATCGTGTTCTGCCGTGCACAGGCCACGTACTGGGTCGCACGGCTCGCGGTCACGGGCGCCTCGCGGTCGCGGTGGGGCGGGTGGCTGCGGTCGCCCGCCGTCCGCCGAGGCTCGGCGTTGCTCGAGCGCTGGGGACTCCCGGTCGTCACGGTGAGCTTCGTCGTGGTCGGCCTGCAGACGGTGATGAACGCCGCGGCGGGTCTGGCCCGGATCGCCTGGTGGCGGTACACGGTCGCCATGGTGCCGGGCTGCGTCGCGTGGGCGCTCCTGTACGCGACCGTCGGGCTAGCGGTGTTCTGGGCCGTGGTCGCGGCGCTGGCCGGGTCGCCGTGGGGCATCGCGGCGCTCGGGGGACTGGTGGTCACCGCCGCCGTCGCCCTGACGGTCGTCCACAGACGTCGCAACCGCTCAGGAGGCCCGGCCCGGCTTCCGTAGGCTGGCCCGCGTGACGACAGAACCGCTCCAGAACCGTCCGGTCGCCCTGGTGACCGGAGCCACCCGCGGCATCGGCCGCGCGATCGCCGCCGACCTCGGCCGCACCCACCACGTGCTCGTGGGCGGGCGCTCCGCCAGCGCCGTGGACGCCCTGGTCGCGGAGCTGCCGAGCGCGGCGCCCTTCGTCGGCGACCTCGGTGCGGGTGACCTCCCGCCGCTGCCGGAGCGGCTCGACGTGCTCGTGCACTCCGCCGGCGTCGAGCAGGGGACGACCGTCGCCGAGACCCCGCGCGCCGTGTGGGAGCAGGTCTTCGCGACGAACGTGTTCGCGGTCGCCGAGCTCACCCGGGTGGCGCTGCCGGCGCTCCGGGCCGCCCGGGGCATCGTCGTGCCGATCAACAGCGGCTCCGGCTTCCACTCCGGCCCCGGCGGTGGCGTGTACGCCGCGTCGAAGTTCGCGCTGCGGGCCTTCGCCGACGCCCTGCGTGAGGAGGAACGGGCGAACGGCGTCCGGGTGTCGAGCGTGCACCCGGGCCGCACCGACTCGGACATGCAGCGGCAGCTCGTGGCGAAGCTCGGGGAGTCCTACGACACCGACTACTACCTGGCGCCGGAGGACGTGGCCGCCGCGGTCCGCACCGTCGTCGACCTGCCGGAGCGCGGCACCGTCGAGTCGCTCGCGATCCGACCGACCCGACGGCGCTGAGGACCTCGCCGGCGCCGCGCTACCGCAGCTCGATCCGCTCGTCGAGGTCGAGCCGGTCCAGGAACGTCTCGTCGTGGCTGACCACGACGAGCGCTCCGCGGTAGGCGCGCAGGGCGTCGACGAGCTGGTCGACGCTCGTCAGGTCGAGGTCGTTCGTCGGTTCGTCGAGCACGAGCAGCTGCGGCGGCGGGTCGGCGAGCACCAGGGTCGCGAGCGCCACGCGGAACCGCTCCCCGCCGGACAGGTCGCCCGCCCGCCGGTCGACGGTGTCGCCACGCACCAGGAACCTCGCGAGTCGGTTCCGCACCTCGGCGACGGGGACGTGCGGGGCGTCCCGGCGCACGTTGTCGAGCACGGTCGCGGTGTCGTCGAGGGTGTCCTTCTGCTGCGGCAGGTACGCGATCCGGTCGACGTGCGCGACGGCGGTGGTGTCCGGCAGCGGGTGCGCACGGGCCGCGGGGTCGCCGACGAGCTGCTCGAGCAGGGTGGACTTCCCGACGCCGTTGTCCCCCGTGACCGCGATCCGCTCCGGCCCCTGCACGATCGTCCCGCGTCCGCGCAGGGTGATGGTGGCGATGCGGCGCGATGCCGGCACCTCGGGGTCGGGCAGGGCGACGTGGATCGACTCGTCGTCGCGCAGACGGAGCTCGGCCGCGCGCACGGTCGCGAGTGCCTGCTGCTCGGCAGAACCGTGCGCGACCCGGAGGCGTCCGGCGGTCTCCTGCGCTTTCTTCCGCTGTTCGTTGGCCAGGATCTTCGGCATCGACCGGCCGGCCTCGGCACCGGCCTTCGCGCGGCGGGCGATCTTCGTCTCCGCCTCGATGCGCTGCCGCTTCTCGGCACGGTGCCGCTGCTCGGCGACCCGCACCTCGCGTTCGACGGCGGCCTGCTGCACGGCCAGGTGGTCCTGGAACGCACTGAACGTGCCACCGAACACGGTCATCGAACCGGCGCGGAGCTCCACGGTCTCGTCGACGTGCTCGAGCAGCTCACGGTCGTGACTCACCACCACGAGCGTCCCGCGCCAGTCGTCGACGACGTCGAGGAGCAGCCCGCGGGCCCGTCGGTCCAGGTTGTTCGTCGGTTCGTCCAGGAACGCGATCGGCCGACCGCGCAGCCGGACCCCGGCGACGGCGACGAGCACGCCCTGCCCGCCGGACAGCGTCGACAGCGGCCGGTCGAGGTCGCTGCCGTCGAGTCCGACGCGTTCGAGCACCGCGGCGGCACGCTCCTCGAGGTCCCAGTCGTCACCGACCGCGTCGAGCTGCGCGGGGTCGGCGTCGCCGGCGAGGACGGCACGCAGCGCGGTGAGCGTGGGGCGGACGCCGAGCAGGTCCGCCACCGTGGCAGCCTGGCCCGGGGTCGACGGCGGCGACAGCCGCTGTGGCAGGTGGTCGACGGGACCCGACGTCGCGATGGTGCCCGACGTGGGGTGGAGCCGGCCGGTCGCGAGCCGGACCAGCGTGGACTTGCCGGCCCCGTTCCTCCCGACCAGGCCGGTGCGACCGCGCCCGAAGGCGGCGGACAGGTGGTCGAGCGCGACGGTGCCGTCGGGCCAGGCGAAGGTGACGTCGTGCAGGACGACGGACGGACTGGTGGGCATGGAGGTGTCTCCCCGGTGTCGGTGCTGGGCGCACGACACCGAGCCCACCCGAGCGGGCGAGGAGCGCCCGACGGGGCGCGCGATCACGGTGTCAGCGCATGGGCTGAGCGGTACCGGTGATCGACAGCAATCCGTCTGCTTCCGTCGGGGACCCCCGTGACCGCCATCCGAGCCGCCGGTCGGTCTCCCGCCCCGGGGGCCTCGCGATGACGACGAGGTGGCACCCACGGTAATCCCGCACGCACGCACCCGCAAGGGATGACAGGCTGGGGGCATGCCGGAGAACCTGTTGCCGACCCCGTCGTCGAACCCCGAGACCCTGCTGCCCGCCGAACCGGAGGTGACCGCCGCGCTCGCCGCGGACGCCCCCGTCGCCAGCGTGGTGGTGTCGCACCCGTCGTCGAGCCTGGCGTGGGCGCTGCTCGCCGACGAGGCGTGGGAGCGCGGCGCGAGCCTGGAGTCCTACGCGTACGCCCGCGTCGGGTACCACCGGGGGCTCGACGCCCTGCGCAAGGCGGGGTGGCGCGGTGCCGGTCCGGTGCCGTGGTCGCACGAGCCGAACCGCGGTGTGCTGCGCGCGCTGTTCGCCCTGCGCCGCGCGGCCGAGGCGATCGACGAGCCCGGCGAGCCGGAGCGCCTGACCGAGTTCCTGAACGCGAGCGACCCCGAGGCGCTGCGGGCCCTGGGCGCGTAGCGCGCGGGCGCCCGGGCGCAGCGCGCGCGGCGGAACCCGGCGCGCGCGCAGCGCGCCCTATCACGGTCGTCGCGCCCCGGAGAGACGGGGCGCGACGACCGCAGCGGGGCGCAGCACGCGGGGCCGGCCCGCGCCCCCGCGCCCCCGCCCCTACCCCAGCAGCACGCTCCACGAGAACGCCTGCGGCCACAGCTGGTGCTCCGGCAGCACGTCGAGCCCGCACGCGCGTGACCCGAGCCCGTGCTGCGCCGCGTCGAGGTACAGGTACAGGTGGTCCGACACCGGCAACTCGTACGGGTGCTCGGCCCGGTCGACCTGCTGCGCGGTCCACGGCGACAGGGTGAACCCGGCACGGTGCGCCCCGACGGTCGACACCGTGAACGGCCCGACCGACAGCGACCGCAGCGCAGGTCGGTGCCCGGTCTCCTGCGGCCGCGAGTACTCCACACCGAGCGACCGCACCGGCGCGGTGAACCGGCCCACCCGGGCGGCGTGCGACGAGTCGGCGTACGACTCGAGCGGCCCCGTGCCGAACCAGGTCGCCTCCGCATCGGCCAGCGACGCGGGCAGGTCGAACCGCACCCCGATCCGCGGCCAGGTCGCGTCCCACGCGCCGAACGGCACGGCGTCCGTCTGCAGCTGCAGCCCGTCGGTCGTCAGGGTCCAGCGGTGCGTGACCTCGAGGCCCCACCCGCTGTTCGCCGCCGCCACGCGCACGCGCTGCTCCAGGCCGGACGCGGTGCGGGTCACCGACACCAGCCGGTGCGTCAGGCGGTCCAGCCCCCGGTCGCGCCAGCGCGTCGCCGACGGGGGAGCGTCCGGGTCGCCGACCCCGTGCGTGAGCACCGGGTCCGCCGTCTCGTAGCCGCCCTGCGAGGCCAGTCGGTCGTTGTCGGTCGGCGCGCGCCAGAGTTCCAGGCGCGGCCCCGCGACCTCGTGGCCCTTCCAGGACACCAGGTCACCCCGCGCGCTGAAGGTCCCGTCACCGAGCTGGTCACCGTCCCAGGTCTGCCGGGAGGCCCGTGGTGCGTCCGCCGCGCGGCTCGCGACGAGCCGCTGGGTGCGTGCGACGACGTGGCCGGTGTCGGCCCACACGGTCGGGCCCGCCAGTTCCACGGTCAGGTCGAACCAGAGCTCGTCGCCGGGGGCGAGCTCCGACGTGGCCGCGTCGAGCACCTCGGCGGGCACCGGGACCGTCGCCGACTCACGTGCGGCGACGATGCCCGTGGACAGCCGCCCCGCGGACTCGACCACGCCGTTCCGCGACAGGGTCCAGCACAGCCGCAGGCCGGCGGTCGAGGCCGAGTGGTACCGGTTCTCGACCAGGATCGTGGTGTCGGACACCGCCAGGCGGATCGGTGCCACCACGGCCGCGAACTCGGCGAGCCCCGGCGTCGGGGTGTCGTCGGGCAGCACCAGGCCGTCCATCACGAAGTTGCCGTCGTGCACGACCTCGCCGAAGTCGCCGCCGTACGCGTAGTAGTCCTCGCCGGCGGGCGTCGTCGCCAGCAGGCCGTGGTCCCGCCACTCCCACACGAACCCGCCGTGCAGGCGCGGGTACCGGTCCACCAGGGCCTCGTACTCGGCGATCTGCCCGGGGCCGTTGCCCATCGCGTGCACGTACTCGCAGTGGATGAACGGCTTCGACCGCTGTCGTGCGGCCTCGGCGGGACCGCAGCCCAGCAGGGGCGTGGGCGTGCCGCCGCCGATCGACTCGGTCTCCTGCAGCGTCGGGTACATCCGGGAGTACACGTCGGTGTACTCGCCCGTGTAGTCGCCCTCGTAGTGCACGGGACGCTCCGGGTCGCGGTCGTGCACCCATTGCGACATCGCCGCCAGGTTCCGCCCGGTGCCGGACTCGTTGCCGAGCGACCACATCACGATCGACGCGTGGTTCTTGTCGCGCTCGACGGTCCGGGCCATGCGGTCGACGTAGGCCTCGGCCCACGCCGGGTCGTCGGAGGGGTTGCCGACCCAGCCGGTGAAGATGAACCCGTGCGTCTCGAGGTCGCACTCCAGGATCACCCAGAACCCGAGCTCGTCGGCCAGGTCGAGCACGCGGGGGTGCGGCGGGTAGTGCGAGGTGCGGATGGCGTTGACGTTGTTCCGCTTCATGAGCGCCATGTCGGCGCGCGCGTGTTCCTCGTCGAAGACCCGGCCGCGCACGGGGTGGGTCTCGTGCCGGTTCACGCCGTGGAACACCACGCGCTCACCGTTCACCAGGAACCGGTCGCCGACGATCGACACCGTGCGGAAGCCGAGCCGGAGCGAGACGGTCTCGCCCTCGGACGACAGGGTGGCGTCGTACAGCCGCGGCAGCTCGGCGCTCCACGGCTCGACCCCCTCGACCTCGATCGGCGCGACGTCCTCCGCCGAGGCCCAGGTCACGTCGACCCCCAGGTCGGGCACCGCGAACCGCACCGGGAACGCCGCGTCGAGCGTCGGGAACGTGATCGTGCCGGTGCCCGTCGCCGGGCGGCCCGACGCCGCGGTGCCCGCCGACGCAGCGGTGCCGAGGGTCGCGCGCCACCCGGCCCGCACGAACACATCGTCGATCGGCGCCGTCGGACGGGCGAGCAGGGTGACGTCGCGGAAGATCCCGGGCAGCCACCACTGGTCCTGGTCCTCCAGGTAGGACGCCGCCGACCACTGGTGCACCCGGACGAGCAGTTCGTTCGTCCCCGCGACGAGCAGCGAGGTGACGTCGAACTCGGTCGCCAGTCGCGACCCGGTCGACCAGCCCACGAGCTCGCCGTTCAGCCACACCCGGAAGTGCGACTCGACCCCGTCGAACCGCAGCAGCACGCGCCCCGCGGCGTCGAACGACGACGGCACCGAGAAGGTGCGGCGGTGGTCGCCGGTGGGGTTCTCCTCCGGCGGGTGCGGCGGATCGATCGGGAACGGGTACTGCAGGTTCGTGTAGCTCGGCGCACCGTGCCCGTGCAGCACCCAGTGCGACGGGACGGGGATGCTGCCCCACTCCGCCTCCGCCCCGGGGAGGGGGACGTCGGCGACCGGCGACCACCGGAAGTCCCACTCCCCGTTCAGCGACAGGGCCGGGGCGTCGGTGTGCAACCAGGCCCGCGGCGCGAGCCGCGTGTCGGAACCCGGGGTGGTGGAGGAGAGTGCGGCGATGGTCAACCCTTGACCGATCCTTCCGTGAGGCCCCCGCGCCAGAAGCGCTGCAGGACGATGATGGCGATGACGAGCGGGATGACCGAGACGAGCACCCCGCCGGTGGTGAGCTGGTAGAACTCCGGCAGCCGGTCCACCTGGGCACGCCAGTTGTTGAGTCCCAGTGTGATCGGGTACAGCTTCTGGTCTGCCAGCATGATGAGCGGCAGGAAGAAGTTGTTCCAGATGCCGACGACCTGGAACAGGAACACCGTGACAAGGGCCGGGGTCATCTGCCGCAGCACGATGGTGTGGAAGATCCGCAGCTCACCGGCACCGTCGATGCGCGCCTGTTCGAGCAGCGCGGTGTCGACGGAGGCCGAGGCGTAGACCCGGCAGAGGAACAGCCCGAACGGCGAGACGAGGCTCGGGATGAGCACGCTCCAGTACGTGTCGGTCAGCCCCAGCGTCGAGAACAGCAGGAACAGCGGCAGCGCGGTCGCGGTGCCCGGCACGAGCACGCCGCCGAGGATCGTCCCGAACACGAGCTGCCGACCGCGGAACTCGTACTTCGCCAGGGCGTACCCGCCGGCCGCGGCGAAGTAGGTGGCGAGCACCGCTCCGACCCCGGAGTACAGGACGCTGTTCGCGATCCAGCGGACGAAGATGCCGCCGTCGTACGAGAACACCTGCTGGATGTTGCTGAAGAGCGCGAACTCGCCGCCGAACCAGAAGCCGGGCGTCGAGAACAGCGCACCGGTGGTCTTCGTGGCGGCGATGACCACCCAGTACAGCGGCACGAGGAAGTACAGCGCGGCGATGACGAGGATCCCCGTCACGACGATCTGCGACCTGCCCGAGCGGTCGAGTTTGCGACGCTGGTGCGCGGTGATCGACGTGGTGTCGACGGGGACGGCGGTCTTCGCCGTGGCCGGCGCTTCGATGGCTTCGCTGGTCATGCGTCCGTCCCCTTCGTCCCGTTCTGCAGTCCGGTCCTGGCCGGGAGGCCCGGCTCGGCCGTGGTGGTGACCGTGCTGCCCGCCGCAGCGCGCGTCCGGAGCGCGTTGCGAGCCTCCAGACCGTCCCGCTTCGCGCGCTTGCGGCGCTCGCGTTCGTCCTTCGGCGGTCGGTTCGTCAACGCGAGGAACGCGAACGACAGGATGAACGCGGCCAGGGCGATGATGACGGCCTGCGCGCTCGCGACGCCGTACTCGTTGAACGCGAACGCGTTCGTGTAGGCGGCGTAGTTCGGCGTGTACTCGGTGTCGATGGCCGGGGCCACGGTCGACAGGATCTGCGGCTCCGCGAAGAGCTGCAGCGTGCCGATGATCGAGAACACGGTCGTCAGCACCAGGGCCGGGGCGATGAGCGGGATCTGGATGCGCCAGGCGACCTGGAACGCGTTGGCGCCGTCGACCTTCGCGGCCTCGTAGACCTCGCCGGGGATCGACTTCAGCTGCGCCACGATGATGAGCATGTTGTAGCCGGTGTAGGTCCAGGTGACGATGTTCGCGATCGACCACAGCACGCTGTTCGCACCGAGGAAGTCCGGCTGCAACCCGATCGACTGCAGGCCCGCGACGATCGGCGACAGCCCCGGCACGTACAGGAACGACCAGAGGATCGTCGCGATGACCCCGGGGACGCCGTAGGGCATGAAGTAGATCGCGCGGAAGAAGCCCGGCCACCGGGCGCTCGCCGACTCGAGCAGCAGCGCCAGGATCGTGCAGGCGATGATCATCACCGGGACCTGCACGATGCCGAAGAGCAGCATCCGCCCGATCGAGGCGACGAAGCCGCTGTCCTGCAGGGCGATGACGTAGTTGTCGAAGCCGGCGAACCGGCCGACCACGCCGTCCTCGCCGAACAGTCCCTCGCGGTCGACGGTCGTGAACGACTGGAACAGGGCGCTGATGATCGGGATGACGAACGTCAGCAGGAACAGTGCCAGGAACGGCGCGAGCAGGATCCACGGGGCGCGCTTCTGGGCGCTCGTGGCCTTCGTGCTCGTGCGGAAGGCGGGGGCGCCGGCGGCCGGTCGGCCGGCGGACTGCCTGGTGGTGGTCTGCTGGGTCATCGTGCCGTCCTGACGCTGAGGCCCTTGTCCTTGAAGGACTGGACGATCTCCCGCTGGGCGAGCTCCACGGCGTCGCTGAGCTTGAGGCCGGAGGTGAGCTTGCGGCGGAACTGGTTCTGCAGGCTCGTGAACGCCGACTGGGTCACGGGGGACCACGACCACTCGACGTTCTGCGCCTGCGCCGCGGGGACGAACACCTCTTCGTTGTAGTTCTGCCCGGAGAACCACTCGGACGGCTGCTGGCGGGCGGCGCCGATGTAGTCGACCGCCGGCGACCAGCCGATGCCGCAGTACTCGATCATCGCGTCGATGCCCTCCTTCGACGTGGTCATCCACGTGATGAACTCGAGCGCCTCCTTCGGGTGCTTCGCGTTCGCCAGCACGGCAGCGGTCGAACCGCCGATCGCGCTCGAACCGAACCCGTCGGCGCCCCACTTCTGCATCGGGGCGACCTTCCACTTGCCCTCGCCGCCCTGCACCGACTGGATCAGGGCGTCACCCCAGCTCGCGCTCGTGACGGCCGCGATCCTGCCGCTGGCCGCCGCGGCGTACCACCCGGGCGAGTACGCGCCGGCGCTCGTGTCGACCAACTTCTCGTCGATGACGCCGTCGAAGAAGTCGGCGACCATCATCGTCTTGTCATCGGTCATGTCGACGACCCACTGGTCGCCGTCGATCTTGAACCACCGCGCCCCCGCCTGCTGCGCGTACGCGGCGAAGGGCGACGCGTCGGCCACCGGGAACACCTCGAGGTAGTTCTGCTTGCCGGTGCCGCGGACCTTCTCGGCCAGGTCGCGCCACTCGTCCCACGTCGTCGGTGGTTCGCCGCCGGCCTGCTCCAGGATCGCCGTCTGGTAGTAGAAGCCCATCGGGCCGGTGTCCTGCGGGATGCCGTAGATGCCGTCGACGAACGACACCTGGGCCCACGCGGCCTCGTCGTACCTCGACTCGAAGTCCTTCGCGCCGTACCGGGCCAGGTCGACCAGGCCGTTCGCGAGCATGAACTCGGGGATCTGCCGGAGCTCGACCTGCCCGATGTCCGGGCCGCCGCCGGCCGCGAGCGCGGAGTACATCTTCTGGTAGCCGCCGCTGTTGCCGCCGGGGATCCAGTTCGCGGTGACCTGGATGTCCGGGTGCGTCTCGTTCCAGACGTCGCACACCTTCTGCAGGTCCTTCAACCAGGCCCAGTAGGTGAGCTGGACGGTCTCGCCCGAGGCCGCCGCGGGCACCAGGGCCGCCTTGTTGACGTTGGTCGAGCCCGGGACGGCGCAGCCGGCGAGGAGTCCCGCCGCCGCCGTGCCGAGGCCGAAGCCCAACAGGTGTCGTCTCGTGATGGGTCGTGGTCGTGGCGCCATTGCCGCACTCCGTTCGCCGTTGATCGGGGTTGCCCACACCCAACCACAGAACCGAACGACGGTGTGGTTTCGTGACCGTCTCGTTGCTGTGGGGTCGCCGGGAACCCTCCGCCTGGGTGTTCGCTGGCGACTGTGGACGGCCCCGGTCGGGCGGGTGGAGTGTGGTCGCACGTGAGAGCGCCGGGGCTCGTCGGCTCCGGCCCGTCCGAGAGGAGCTGCCATGACGTCGACCAACGCGACGAGCGAACTGCACCGGATCCTGGGGGAGCGACTGGAGGGCGGAGGCACCTGGGCCTGGGCCTACGGCGACGTCTCCGGCAACGTCGAGGACCCGCGACGGCAGGCGGCACTCCGACTGCGCGGGATCGAGGAGACCCTCCGTGCGCAGGGTGCGTCCGACGCGGTCGTCGACCTGGTCGCCGCCGAGTTCGAGCAGGAGCCGGGCGTCCCGTCGCCGGTCGCGCGCTACGTCCTGGTGCACGACGACGTCGTGGTGCTGAGCGAGGTCCTGCCCGGGCACCTGCACGGACCGGAGTCCGTGGGCGTCGGTGCCGTGCCGGACCTGGTGCCGCTCGTCGCCCACCGCCCGGTCGACCTGCCGTTCCTGGTCGTGCACGCCGGCAAGGAGGGCGGGGCGTTCCGCGCCTACCGACTGGGGCACGCCGCGGTCGCCGTCGAGCAGCAGGTCGAGGGGCGCAACGACACGTTGCACTACGCCAAGGCCGGCACCGGCTGGAAGCAGCCGCACTGGCAGCAGCACACCGAGGAGATCTGGAAGCAGAACCAGTCCGAGGTCGCGAGCGCCCTCGACGCAGCCGTCCGCGACCTGCGGCCCGGACTCGTGGTGGTGGCCGGCGACGTCACGGCCCGTGAGCTCCTGGTGAAGTCGCTGTCGAACGAGGCGAAGGCGCTCGTCTCGGTCTTCCCCGGCGACCCGCGGGCCGACACCGCGTCGAAGCAGGCGTTCGTGGAGCACGTCGAGACCGCGCTCGCCCGGGTCGTCGCGACGCATCGGCACGACCTCGAGGACCTGCTCCGCACGCACACCGGCCGCGGCGACAACCAGGTCGTGACCGGGATCGGGTCCGTGGTCGAGGCCCTGCAGCAGGCCCAGGGCGCGACGGTGGCGGTGGACGCGCAGGCGGTCGGGGACCGCACGCTGCTCGCCCTGGCGGGTGCGCCGTGGGTGGCGACCGCGCCCGAGCAGGCCGCGGGCACCCCGGTGATCGGTGCGGTGCCGGCGGTGTGCGCGCTCGTGCGGGCCGCGGTGCTGACCGACGCCGACCTCGTGCTCGTGAACGCGGCGTCCCTGCCCGGTGGCGCACCGGCCGCCGCCCTGCTCCGCTGGCCGGTCGGGCCGACCGTGCCCGCGTGACGCCCCGGACGCCGTCGCTGTGCTGACCCGGTGACGGACGGGAGGCCCGTGGCGACCCCGCCACGGGCCTCCCGTCCGTCGCTCCGCCGGCGCCGGTCAGTCGGACGAGCGGTCGACGCGGGGGACCAGGGGCAGTGCCAGCAGCGGCAGGACGGCGACGATGCCGAACGACCCCGCGAAGCCGACCGTCGTGACCAACGCACCGACACCGGGGCCGACGGCGCTCGCCGCGATGAACTGACCGGTGTTCTGCGCGCCGAGAGCCCGGCCGGACCAGTACGGCCCTGCCGCCTCGGCGACGGACGTGTAGGCCAGGCCGTTGTCGGCGACCGTGACGCTCGTCGCGATGACCAGGAACACGGCCCCGGCTGCCAGGTGCGTGACGTCGACGAGCGCGAGCAGCCCCATCACGGCGGCGGCACCGACCGCGACGACCCGCAGCGGCCCGACCCGCGACCCGACCCGGTCGCTCCAGACGCCCACGAGGATCCGGCCGACGGCCCCGACGAACTGCGAGGCGCCGACGAGCAACCCGGCCGCCGGAGTCGACCAGCCGAGGCCCACGAGCCAGACGAGGCCGTACGTCGACAGCGTGAACTGCGGCACCACGAGCAGGACCGACACGGCGTGCACCCGCCACAGGAAGCCGTCGGACCGGTAGGGGTTGGCCGGCACCGTCGCCACGGCGGCACGGGCCGGACGCGGAGGGTCCGTGATCCCGACCGCACAGCAGACGGCGAGCACCGCGCACAGGACGACCGGCAGCACCAGGGCGGCCCGGATGCTCGACGCCTCGGCGAGCTGCGGGACCGTGAGGGCGGCGAGCGTCACGCCGAGGGGCTGGGACATCTGCCGGATCCCCATCGCCAGGCCGCGCCGCTCCTTCGGGAACCAGCCGACCACGACCCGCCCGCTCGCCGCGTTGGTCGATGCACTCGTCATGCCCCCGGCCAGGAACGCGAGGCCGAGCAGGACCGGGTCGCCCGCCGCCGCCCACGCCCCGACGGCCGCGATCGTGGTGAGGGCGAGCCCACCGGCGATGACGACACGTTCGCCGATGCGGTCGGTGATCGCACCCCACGCGATGAGCGTCAGCACCATGCCGAAGGTGGGCGCGGCGGAGAGCAGGCCGGCCACGGGCAGCGGGGTCCCGTCCGCGTGCAGGGAGGGGATGAGCAGGGCTGGAGCGGTCACCACGAGCGTGCCCGCGGCCTGGGCACCGACGCCGAGGGCCAGCATCGTCCAGGCGCGCGGGCTGGTCGGAGTGGGAGGAGTGGTCGCGGTCATGCCATCGCTTCGCCCTGGAACGGATTGGTATACCAGGACGGTATACCATTCCCGCCCACTCGCCACTAGGCTTGTCCGCCGTGACCGACACGACCGACGCCGCGCCCGTGTCGCAGACGGCCCAGCTCTACGACAACCTGCGCGCAGCCATCCTGACCCTCGACATCGCGCCGGGGGAGCGCATCTCCGAGCGCGGACTCGAGGCCCGGTTCCACGCCTCACGCACCCCCGTCCGCGCCGCACTGTCGCGGCTCGAGCGCGAGGGGCTCATCCTTCACGAGGGGCGCTCGTGGACGGTCACGCCGATCGACCTCGACGAGATCGCCTCGCTCGCCGAGCTGCGCGGCATCCTCGAACCCGCCGCCGTCCGGCTCGCGGTCGAGCGCGCCGACGCCGAGCAGCTGGCCGAGGTCCGCGGGCACCTCGACGACCTCCGGCCCTCGCCGGACCAGCAGGCCGGCATCCGGATGGGGTCGACGTTCCACCTCGAGCTCGCTGCGCTCGGTGGCAACCGGTTCGTCACCGATGCGATCGCCGACGCCCTGACGCGGTTGGAGCGGACCCGCTGGATCGAGGTCCGGACCCCCGAGGCGCGCGACGCCGCATGGCAGGAGCACAGCGCGATCATCGACGCCGTCCGGGACGGTGACGCCGACCGCGCGGCGCAGCTCGTCTCGGCACACGTCGCCGGCACGAACGACCGCCTGCTCAGCTGGATCGCCCAGGAGCGTCGTCGCCTGCGCGGTGCGGGCATGACGATCGTCGGCGCGACCGAGCGCTGACGGGCCGTCCATGCCGTGGACGGGACCACTCGCGGTCGCACTCCGTCGGTGCGTGCCGGACGCGCGGGCGTGCGCCGCGCCTCCCGACCGCTCGTCGGTGCGGTGAGGGCCCGACGAGCCGCCGCTACGGCCGGTCGACCGGCTCCTGGGTCGGATCGACGTCGTCGAACGTCGTGCCCTCCGTGCGTTCGAGCAGTGCAGCACGCACCTCGGCCTCGTCGTGGCTCGCGCGGTTGGCGAGCTTGCTCCCGGAACGTGTCGACTGCGACATGTCGGTGTCCTTCCCTGCGTGTGTGGGCAACCAGAACGGTGCGGGCAGGCGGCCCGCTGGTGCGCTTCCTCACGGGACGTACTGAGGTCGCAACAGTGTCGCGCGGACGGTACGGTCCCGCAAGCACCCGCCGTTCCCCTGTGGAGAAACCGCGCTCCGGGTCGTGCCTAGGATGGTCCGGCCGCGCAGACGAGGCGCGGCTCCAGCGGACGGCGGACGGGAGGCACGGCTTGGCCGACCAGCGCACCGCACCGCCCACCGTCTACGACGTCGCGTCCGCCGCCGGTGTCTCCATCGCGACCGTCTCCCGCGTGCTCCGCACGCCGGACGCCGTCCGCGAGGGCACCCGGGACCGCGTCCAGGCGGCGATCCGGACCCTCGGCTACGTCCCCTCCGGCAACGCCCGCGGTCTCGCCGGCAAGCGGACGGGCGTCGTCGGGCTGCTGCTGCCCGGGTTCGACGTCGTGCCCGACGAGCGACCGGACCTGGTGACCGACGGCGGCGTGCGCGTGGTGGACGACCGCCGGCACGTCACCCAGCCGTTCTCGTCGAACCTGTACTTCGACGAGGTCCTGCGCGGCGCCGAGACCGAGGCCTGGCAGCGGGGCCTCGCGCTGATGGTCGCAGCCGGGCGCGGGTCGTCCCGTGACGTCATCGTCAACGACGTCGCCGGCCGGGTCGACGGTCTCGCCGTGCTGGCGCAGACCGTGCCGGACGACCTGCTCGACCACGTCGCCCGACGCATCCCGGTCGTGGTGCTCGCCGACGACCGGCGCTCGCACGGCTTCGACTCGGTGAGCGTCGACAACGCCGCCGGCATGCGCACGCTCGCGTCGCACGTGATCGGGCGCCTGGGGATCCGGTCGCTCGCGTACGTCGCCGGGCCGATCGACTCGCCGGACGACATGGAGCGGTCCGCCGGGTTCCGGGCCGCGTTGGCCGACCACGGCGTGCCGGCATCGGCGGTGCGGGTGGTGCACGGCGACTTCGGGCGGGCCCGGGCGCGGGAGCTCGCCGACCAGCTGCTCGCCGGGGACGTCCCGCGGGCCGTCGTGTGCTCGAACGACCAGTCGGCGCTCGGGGTGCTCGACGCGGCGGCGGCCCGGGGGCTGCGGGTGCCCGAGGACGTCGTCGTCACCGGGTTCGACGGCATCGACGCTGCGCGGTTCTCGTCACCGCCGCTGACCACGGTGCACCAGCCGATGGGTGCGCTCGGCCGTGCCGCCGTGCTGGCGATCGTGGACCGCCTGGAGCGCCGCGAGGGTCCGCCGCGTGCGGTGCGCCTGCCCGTCGAGGTGCTGCTGCGCGAGAGCTGCCCGCCGTCGCTGTAGCGGGCCGGGCCAGCGCGCCGCGCCCTCCCCGGCCGCTCGGGCCGCCCCGAGTCCCCGAGCGGTCCAGGACGTGCCGCCCCGGTACGGAACCACCCGTGTTGCGCGCCGCCATGTAAGCGCATACATTGAGCACGTACCGAATCGACATGGAGGTCGACCGAGCAATGACGCTTCCCCCACAGCGCACGCGCGGCACGCGCGACCCCGGGACCCGCGCTCCCGGACCGCGCACCGGCACCCGAGCCGGCACACGACGGCGTGGACGGCTCGTCGCCGCCATCGCCGGGCTCGCCGCGGTGGCCCTGGTCGCCACCGGCTGCAGCATCCAGGTCCGCTCCGAACCCGATCCCACGATCGGCAAGGACACGATGCTCATCAACGCGGACCGCGGCAACCCGCTGTTCGACCGCAACTTCAACCCGTACATCCCGAACGCCCGCACTGCGAGCAAGTGGATGTACGAGCCGCTCATCGAGATCAACCCGCTCGACGGCAAGGGCACCCCGTGGCTCGCGAGCTCGTGGGAGCTGCCCGACGCGCGGACGATCGACATGACGATCCGGAAGGGTGTCGAGTGGTCCGACGGCACGCCGTTCACCCCCGAGGACGTCCTCTTCACGTTCGACCTGCTCAAGAAGTTCCCGGCGATGGACGTCAAGGGCGCGTGGCAGCACATCGACCGCATCGAGCGGGACGGCGACCACCTGGTCTTCCACCTCAACGGCGAGGACGTCCCGAGCCTCAACATCATCGGCGCGACCTACATCCTCCCCGAGCACCACTACGGGAAGGTGAAGGACCCGGTCACCTGGCGCGACCCGGACCCGGTCGGCACCGGCCCGTTCGTGCTCGGCAACTACTCCGACCAGCAGTACTCGATGGACAAGAACCCGACGTACTGGCAGGCCGACAAGATCGCGATCAAGCACCTCGTGCTCCCCGCGACGAACACGCAGCTCGACACCGTCACGCGCGGCTACGACTGGGCGTACTCGTTCATCTCGGACGTCAAGGGCACGTGGGGGGCCGCGTCCGACACGAACCAGTGGTGGTTCCCCGCCGGCGGCGTGATCGGTCTCATCCCGAACCTGACGAAGGCGCCGTACAACGACGTCAACGTGCGCAAGGGCATCTCCTACGCGCTGGACCGCGATGGCATCGCCGAGACCGCCTCCGAGGGCAACCTCAGCGCCGCGGGCCAGACCGGCCTGATCCTGCCGAACCAGGAGCAGTACCTCGACCCATCGATCCCCGACGAGGGGATGATCACGCAGGACACCGACCGTGCCCTCGCCGAGTTCGCGAAGTCCGGCTACGAGCAGCAGGGCGGCAAGCTCGTCAAGGACGGCAAGCAGCTCGAGATCAACCTCATGACCGCGAACGGCTACTCGGACTGGCTCCGTGCCGCGCAGCAGGTGCAGCGTGACCTCGGGAAGATCGGCGTGAAGGTGCAGATCCAGGCGCCGCAGCCCGCCGGCTACCAGCAGAACATCAACAACGGCAAGTTCGACATGGCGATGGGCGGCATGGGGAACGGCGACGTCTTCCAGGCGTACAACTCCCTGTTGTCGAGCGACTTCTACCAGCCGGTCGGCAAGTCGACGGTGAACAACTTCGAGCGCTACAAGAACGCGGACACCCAGAAGCTCCTCGACGAGTACCGCGGTACGACCGACCGCGCCGAGCAGCAGCGGATCCTGGACCAGCTGCAGGCCATCGTGTACGACGACCTGCCCGTGATCGGCATGTACTACGGCGGGCTCTGGGGCCTGTTCAACACCGGCAAGTTCGTCGGCTGGCCGAGCGCCGAGGACCCGTACATGGCACCGCAGAACTACGACTCCGCACCGCTGCTCATCTTCACGAAGCTCCGGCTCCGCGACAGCGCCGCGGGCAAGGCGATCCTCGAGGAGCAGAAGACGCAGCAGAAGGAGGCAGGCAAGTGAAGTACATCCTCCAGAAACTCGTCCTCTTCGTCCTCACCCTCTGGGCCGCGGTCACGCTGAACTTCGTGCTCCCGCGCCTCATGCCGGGCAGCCCGTCCGACGCCGCGCTCGCGAAGCTCAGCCAGAACGGTCCGGTCACCGACGCCACGAAGAAGGCCATCGAGGCCCAGCTCGGCGTCCCCAGCGGCAACCTCTGGGACCAGTACGTCAGCTACCTGCACCAGGTCGTCACCCTCGACTTCGGCACGAGCTACACGTTCTACCCGCAGCCGGTCGGTGACCTGGTCGGCCGCGCACTGCCGTACACGCTCGTGCTCGTCGGCACGGTGACGGTCCTGGCGTTCGTCATCGGAACGCTGATCGGTGTCGCGGCGGCGTGGAAGCGCGGCACGTGGCTCGACTCGCTCCCGACCCTGTCCGGCAGCTTCATGTCGACGTTCCCGTACTTCTGGACGGCGCTCCTGCTGCTGTTCTTCCTCGGCTACGTCCTGCACTGGTTCCCGACCACCGGGGCGTCGTCCGCGACGAGCGTCCCGGGCTGGAACGGCACCTACATCGGCGACGTCCTGCGGCACGCGGTCCTGCCGGCCGTGACGATCCTCGTGACGAGCCTCGGAGGCTGGATCATCGGCATGCGCAACGCGATGATCAACACCCTCGGCGACGACTACGTCACCTTCGCCGAGGCCAACGGCCTCCGCGGTCGCACGGTCGCCGTCCGGTACGCCGCGCGCAACGCGATCCTGCCGAACCTGACCGGCTTCGGCCTGGCGCTCGGTGGCGTGGTCGGCGGCTCGGTGCTGGTCGAGCAGGTGTTCGGCTACCCGGGCATCGGCTACCTGCTCTTCAACGCCGTGATCGGGCAGGACTACCCGCTCATGCAGGCCCTCTTCCTGATGATCACCGTGTCGGTGCTCATCGCCAACTTCATCGTGGACGTCCTGTACGGCGTCCTGGACCCGAGGACGCGTCGATGACCAACAACATCACGAAGGCGGCGTGCTGCGCCCACATCAAGCACCCGGGGGCACGTCGATGACCAACAACATGACGAAGGCGGCGTGCTGCGCCCACACCGAGCACCCGGGGGCACACCGATGACCACGATCGCAGTACGTACCCAAGACGAAGCCCAAGCGCCCTCCAAGTGGCGCGCCGCCGCCCGCCAGTTCGGCGTCGTCTGGAGCAACACGAAGGCCCGCATCGGCCTGTGCATCCTCGGCTTCTTCGTCCTCGTGGCGATCGCCGCCCCGCTCCTCGCCCCCTACGGCGCCAGCCAGAACGGCTTCGAGCGCAACGCCGACGCCACCTGGGCGCACTGGATGGGCACCACCGCCGCCGGCGAGGACGTCCTCTCCCAGTTGATCTACGGCGCCCGGGTCTCCGTGCTCGTCGGTGCGGTCGCGGGCCTGCTCTCCACCCTCGTCGCCGTCGCGATCGGTCTGAGCTGGGGTTACATCCGCGGCTGGATCGCCGAGGTCATCGGGTTCATCGTCAACCTGTTCCTCGTCATCCCGGGTCTGCCCCTGATGATCGTCATCGCCGCCTACCTGCAGAACGGCGGCATCGCGGTGATCATCGCGGTCATCGTGGTGACCGGGTGGGCGTGGGGTGCTCGCGTGCTCCGCAGCCAGACCCAGTCGCTGCGCGGCCGGGACTTCGTCACCGCCGCCCAGTTCTCCGGGGACGGCGCGACCCGCATCGTCTTCCGCGAGATCCTGCCGAACATGACGAGCCTGATCGTCGGCAGCTTCTTCGGGGCAGCGACGAGCGCGATCCTCGCCGAGGCGGGGCTCGAGTTCCTGGGCCTCGGCGACTCGTCGATCGTCAGCTGGGGCACGATCCTGTACTGGGCGCAGAACTCGAACGCGCTCCTCACCGGCCAGTGGATCCTGCTGTTCGCCCCGGGCCTCTGCATCGCCCTGCTCGCGATGAGCCTCACCCTGATCAACTTCGGCGTCGACGCCGTGTCCAACCCGCGGCTGCGCGAGGGCGCGCGGCCCCGTAAGGAGAAGCGCGCATGAGCGGCTTGCCAGAAACGCACCCGGCAGACGGCCTGGAGGCGCCCACCGGCGCCGCCACGCGCCTCCCCTCCGACGCCACGCGCGCCACGCAGGACGTCCTGCTCGACGTCCGCGACCTGTCGGTCGTCTACGAGTCGGCCGGCCAGCAGGCCGTCCAGGCCGTCGACCACGTGTCGTTCCAGCTCGCGAAGGGCGAGTTCGTCGGCCTGGTCGGCGAGTCCGGTTCCGGCAAGTCGACGCTCGGCTACGCGCTGACCCGGCTGCAGAAGCCGCCGGCGCGCACGAACGGCGGCAGCATCGTGTTCAACGGACACGACATCCGCGACCTCGACGACGAAGCACTCCGCCAGCAGCGGCAGGGCGGCTTCGCCATGGTGCTGCAGTCCGGCATGAACGCGCTCAACCCGGTGCGCACCATCCGCAACCACTTCATCGACGTCTTCACGGCGCACGGCCACGTGCCGCGCGACCGCTGGGACGCCCGCATGCAGGAGCTCATCGGCAAGGTCAAGCTGCCGACGTCGATGCTCGCCCGCTTCCCCGGTGAGCTGTCCGGCGGCATGCGGCAGCGCGTCTCGATCGCGCTCGCCCTGTCGCTCGAGCCGCAGCTCATGGTGTTCGACGAGCCGACGACCGCGCTCGACGTGCTCGTGCAGCACGCCGTCATGGACACGATCATCGAGCTCCAGCGCTCCGAGGGCTTCACAGCGATCCTCATCAGCCACGACCTCGGCATCGTGCTCGAGGCCACCGAGCGCGTCCTCGTCATGCACGAGGGCCGCATCGTCGAGGACGGCGGCTCGAAGGACATCCTGCGCGACCCGCAGGACGAGTACACGCAGATGCTGCTCTCGCACTACGCCGACCCCCGTGCCGAGGTGGTGTCGCTGCCGGGCTTCCCGGACCGGTCGCTCCGTGACCCGTCGGCCACGCGGCAGGAGACCACCAGCTCGTTCAGCACCGTCGGCTCCCGCGAGCGCAGTGCCGCCCGGAACCCGATCGTCGTCGACCACATCGTCAAGACCTACCCGGCGCCCCGCCGCGGCGAGCAGCCGGTGCAGGCCGTGCGCGACGTGTCGTTCACCCTCGAGCCCGGGCAGTCGCTCGCCCTGGTCGGCCAGTCCGGTTCGGGCAAGTCCACCATCGCGAAGCTGCTCACCGGGGTCGAGAAGCCCACGACGGGCACGGTCCGGTTCGGTGACCTCGACGTCGCCCGGCTCGGCAAGCGCGGTCTGCGCGACCTGCGCTCCGAGGTGCAGATGGTGTTCCAGGACCCGTACTCGGCGCTCAACCCGCTGCACACGGTCGAGTACACGCTGTCCCGACCGATCGCGAACTACACCGGGCTGCGCGGCCGCGACGCCCGGCGCCGGGTGCTCGAGCTGCTCGAGACCGTCGGACTCACCCCGGTGGAGCAGTTCGCGCAGAAGCTCCCGCACCAGCTCTCCGGCGGGCAGCGGCAGCGCGTCGTCATCGCCCGGGCCCTGGCGAGCGACCCGCAGGTCATCATCGCCGACGAGCCGGTCTCGATGCTCGACGTCACGCTCCGCGCCGGTGTGCTCGCCCTGCTCGAGGACCTGCGCGAGCAGTGGGGCGTCTCGCTCCTCTACATCACGCACGACCTGCTGAGCGCGCGGCTCATCACCGACGACATCATGGTGCTGCACGACGGCGCGGTGGTGGAGCGGGGCCGGACCGCCGATGTCCTGCAGCACCCGCAGGACGACTACACGGTCGCCCTGCTGGACGCCGTGCCGAACCCGCGGCGGACACTGCTCGCATGACCACGTTGCTCGACTTCCCGTCCGTCCCGTCCTTCGGCCACCTGCCCACCCCGGACGGTGTCGACGTCGTCGGCATCGACCTAGCCGTCGGCCGACTCACCGCCTACCGCGTCGTGCCCGCGGGGGAGTCGAAGGGCACGGTCCTGATCGTCCCCGGGTACACCGGCTCGAAGGAGGACTGGCGCACCTTCATGCCCGTCCTCCGCGACGCCGGGTGGACCGCGGTGGCGATCAGCCGGCGCGGGCAGGCGGACTCGGCAGCGCCGACCTCGCCGTCGGACTACTCCCTCGACCAGGAGGCCGCCGACGTCGTCCGGGTCGCCGCCCTGCTCGACGACGGCGCCCCCGTGCACCTGATCGGCCACTCGCTCGGCGGCGTGATCGCCCGCGAGGCAGCCATCGCCTCGCCGGGGTCCTTCCGCGACGTCGTGCAGTTCTGCTCCGGCCCGTACGGCTGGCCGTACCGCAAGGTCGCCGAGCTGACGATCCTGCACGACACCGGCGGGAACCTCCGGCAGCTGTTCGACTCGACGAACCCGCTCTGGGCCTACCGCCCCGACGAGGAGCTCCCCGACGACGTCAGGATGGTCCGCGACCGCTTCGACGCCACGAGCCCGCTCAGCGTCGTCGCAGGCGGGCACATCCTCGAGGACCACACCGACTCGTCCGCCGAGCTCCGGGCCACCGGGCTCCCGGTCCTCGTCACGCACGGCGAGTGGGACGGCGCCTGGCCGATCCCGTGGCAGCGGCAGATGGCCGAGGACACCGGGGCGGCGTACGAGGTGATCCCGGCGAGCTACCACGGCCCCCAGGTCGAGAACCCCCTCGGCACGGTCGCCGTGTTCGACGCATTCCTCAGCCAGCACTGACCCGAACCCGCACGAAAGGCACCATCATCTCCACCCTGCAGTTCCCCGACGGCTTCCTCTGGGGTGCCGCCACCGCCGCCCACCAGATCGAGGGCAACAACGTCAACAGCAACTGGTGGGTGCACGAGCACGAGCCCGACACCACCATCGTCGAACCCTCGGGCGACGCGGCCGACAGCTACCACCGCTACCGCGACGACATCCGCATCGCCGCCGACCTCGGCCTGAACTCGTACCGGTTCAGCGTCGAGTGGGCCCGCATCGAGCCGGAGCGCGGGTTCGTCAGCCGTGCCGAGATCGACCACTACCGCCGCATGGTCGACGCCTGCCACGAGTTCGGCATCGAGCCGATCGTCACCCTCATGCACTTCACGGTGCCCCGCTGGTTCGAGCGCGACGGCTTCTGGCGCGCACCCGACGCCGCCGACCTGTTCGCCCGCTACACCGAGGCGGCACTGCCGATCGTGCAGGACGGCGTCCGCTACGTCTGCACGATCAACGAGCCGAACATCGCGGCGATGCTCGCCGGAGGCGAGGACGCCGCGAACCTGGTCGCCTACGGTCTGCCGAACCCCGACCTGGGTGTCGCCGACGCCCTGCTGGCCAGCCACCGGCGGTCGCGCGAGGTCCTGGGACAGGTGTCGGGCCTCCAGTCCGGGTGGACCGTCGCGACGCAGGCGTTCAAGTCCAACGGCGAGCCCGGGGCGGACGCGATGCTCCGCGAGTACGGGTACCCGCGCGACGACTGGTACCTCGAGCAGGCCGCCGGCGACGACTTCCTCGGCGTGCAGGCCTACACCCGCACGTTCATCGGGCCGGACGGCCCCCTGCCCGTCGCTGACGACGTCGAGACCACACTGACCGGTTGGGAGTTCTACCCCGAGGCCTCGGCCGACGGGCTCCGCAGCGCGTGGGAGCTCTCCGGCGGTGTCCCGCTGATGATCACCGAGAACGGCATCGCCACCGCTGACGACTCCCGTCGCATCGCCTACACGCAGGGTGCCCTCGAGGGGATCCACCGCTGCATCGAGGACGGCATCCAGGTGCTCGGCTACCAGCACTGGTCGCTCCTCGACAACTACGAGTGGGCCTCCGGGTTCCGCCCGACCTTCGGGCTCGTGGCGTGGGACCCGGAGACCTTCGAGCGCACGCCGAAGGACTCCGCCCGCTGGTACGGGCGGGTCGCGCAGGCGAACGCCCTCGAGCCGGTCGCCGTCTAGGACGGTCGACCCCGCAGACGCGCGGCGGACGGGAGGCCCTGCTCCCGTCCGTCGCGCCCCGTCACGTCCGCCTCGTGGTGCGTCTCGGGCCCGCCGCGGTCCGTCAGCGCACGGCCGTGCGGTGCGTGCGCGCTGCTCGCTGCGCCCTGCGCGGCTGAGGACGTGTCCGCAGGCTCAGCCGTCGGCGGCGAGCAGGTCGGCGACGGCGGTCTCGCGGAGCAACGCCGCTCGGTCCGCGGCCGTGGACCCCTCGTCGTCCTCGGCACCGCGCTCGACGTCGAGTCCGAGCACCGCGCGGACCGTGTCGACGTCGCCCGAGTCGACCGCCGCGATGAGCAGCGTGACGCCCCGCGACCCACGGACGCCGGTGTCCGCACCCGCGTCGGCGAGGGCACGGACGATCGCGGCGTGCCCACCCCACGCGGCACGGACGATCGGGGAGTTACCGTCGCCGTCCCGGGCCTCCAGGTCGGCACCCGCGGCGACCAGCACGTCGACCGCCCGTCGTGCGTCACGGTCGATCGCCAGCGTCAGCGGCGTGCGTCCCTCGGTGTCGGTGAGCTGGACCGACGCCCCGCGGCGCAGGAGTTCCTCGAGCATCTCGGGGCGGTCGAACCACGCGGCGGCGTGCAGCGGCGCGAAGCCCCACCGCTGGTCGACGTCGTCGACGTCGCTCGCGTCGTCGGCCAGGTGCAGACCACCCAGGTCGCCGTACGCCGCGGCCCGCACGACCTCGGTCGCGTACTCCACCCAGCCGTCCGGCACCGGACCGTGCCAGCCCCGCGCTGGACGCTCGCCAAGGCCTGCGTACACCGACTCGGCGACGCTCCGGATCGACACCCGCACGCCCCGGAACCGGATCGCGACCTCGCCGACGGGGGAGACGAGCAGGCGGAGCTCCCAGGCGTCGTGTTCGTTGACGTACTCGAGCTCGCCCCGGGCGACGTGCGCGTCACCGGCGAGCAGCGCCGCGGGGTCGATGCCCGGCGGGTCGATGACGGCGTCGCGCAGGCGGAGCGACACCCTGGCGTGGTTCCACCGGCGCCACAGGCCGTCCGGGGTGTCGAGGACCTCGTCGTTCCGGACCACGACGTCGGCGTGCACCACGACCGGGTCGGGCACACCGTGGCCGGGCAGGTCGACGGGGGTCGTCGCGTCGTCGTCGTCCGGGTCCGCGACGGCGTCCGCCGACTCCACGGTCCAGCCTTCGACCCGCGCGTCGGTCCACGTGACGGTCAGCAGCGCGGCGACGGTGGGCGGGGCGTCCTCGAGCAGTCGGCTCACGTGGTCGCGCTGGCCGTCGAAGTCCTCGAGGGAGACGTAGCCAACGGAGGGCCAGTTCACTCGACTCCATCGCACGGCACCGACACTAGTTCAGATGCGGGTGGGTGACGGGTCGGCCGCGGTGGGGCTCCGTCGCCGTCGAGCCCGTGTGCGGTCGACCGCTGTCCTCGACGAGGGGCCGAGGTGCTTCGCAGGCGACGAGCGGACACCGCGGTCCGGGAGCAACAGCCGCCTGGCAGCCCTGTTCATCGGTTGCTCGACGAAACGGTGGGCCAGCGGAGCCATCACGAGCATCGCGCCGACCGTGATCGTGACGACCACGAGCCACGGCGCCCAGGACGCGCCGACGGCGGCGAACACCGCGGGGACGGCCGGCGCCAGGAGTGGGTGGACGAGGTAGAGCGCGTAGGAGGAAGCGCCGCCGATCATCACCCAGCGAGGCACGAACCGGCCCACCCGGGCTTCCAGCCAGACCGCCGCCGTCAGGACCGTCGAGATGGCGAGCGGGACGGCAGCAGCCTCGACGTCCAACCGTCCGGCGCGTACGGATCCGAGAGTTCCCGTCAGGACCGCGACGGCACCGAGCAGGGCGATGGTCAAGACGGGGCGGCGTGCGCGCCAGCCGCGAGCGATGATCATCCCGGCGAGGAAGTAGAGCGTCACGTGGTCGGCGTAGAACCACCACGGCGACCCGGTTGCGGGCCGGAAGAGCGATGCTGACGCGGCGGCGATGAGGACCGGTGCGCAGAGCGCGAGCGGATCGACCCGCATCGCGAGCGCGAGCGTCATCAGGGCGTAGAAGGCCATCTCGAACATCAAGGTCCAGCCGACGCCCCACAGGGGGTGGATCGCGCCCGCCTCGTCGTGGCTGGGCAGGAACAGGTAGGACGCGACGACCGTCTGCGGGTCGAGCGCGGAGTTGACCACCAACGACCCTGCCAGCACCACCGCGATGATCTTGATCGTGGTCATCAGCCAGTAGAGCGGTACGACCCGCGCGATCCGTGCTCGGGCGAACCGGTGCCAGGACCCTGGGGCGCGACGGAGGTCGTCTCCGACGTGCACCATGACGAACCCGCTGATCGCGAAGAACAGCCACACGCCGTACCCGGCGATCCCGGCGAGTTGCGGAGCGCGTTCGTCGAAGCGCTCCGCGGTGTAGTAGCACGCGTGGGTGACGACGACGAGGGCGGCTGCGATGTAGCGGAGGGCCTGGACCAGGCGGAATGGACTTCGCTCGGTCTGCATGCCCCCAGTGTACATGTGAAATACAAACATGTTCTATGGCAACGTGCCGGTGAATACATAGCGTTTGATATACTGGTTGCATGACCTCTCAACCTGCTGCGCGCGAGATCGTCTACCTCGGGTGGACGGGCCACGGCAACTACGGAGACGAACTCCTCCTCGAGACCTGGCGTCTCGGCCTCGGGGTGGATGCCGTCTCTCCGATCACGCGACGAGCACGACTCGCCGATGTGCGGAGCACGTTCCGCGCGTACCGCACCGGACGTCGAACCGAACGGATGCTCCTCGTCGGAGGGGGGACCGTGCTCGGCTTCCGCAACTGGGCACGGCACGTGGCGGATGCCGCTCGTGTGTACCAGGCCGACGTGGTGGTTGCGCTCGGGGCGGGAGCGGCGGAGTCCACCGATGCCTTCGCTCTCGGGCTGCAGGCACAGGACTGGCGGCGCTGGGAGCGTCTTCGGTCGGTCCTGCTCGGGGTCCGCGGTCCGCTCAGCGCCGTTGCGTGCGAGCACGCATGGAGACATCCCCCTGTCGTCGGGGACCCCGCACTGTCGTACCCGGTCGTCGCTGGGATCGACCGTCGTCACGGTGCTCCTGGTTCGATCGGTGTGAGTGTCGGAGCCGACCCTGCCTCGCGGTTCGACCCGGCGCAGGTCGCCGCAGCTGTCCAGAGCGCTTCTGGAGCGGACGCCGAGATCGTGCTGTTCGCCCTGTCGCCGAACGACGTCGCCGCGTGCCGCGCACTGCAGGCTGAGCTCCGCAGGCCGTCGCGCATCCACCGGTTCGACGGTGATGTCCGCACGACGACCTCGGAGATCGCCCGATGCGGTCTCATGCTCTCGGAGCGACTCCACGGGGCCGTGACGGCGGTCGCCCTCGGTGTTCCGACCGTCCCACTCGCCTACGCATCCAAATGCGATGACTTCTGGCTCAGCATCACCGGGGACCGGCCCTCGGTCGCACCCGGCGCCACGGCCGAGCAGATCCTCGGTGCTGTGAGCCGCGCGCTCGACCCCGTGGAACGTTCCGCGGCCGAGGCCCAGGTCGGCGTGCTCCGGCAGCGCTTGACGCTCGGGATCCGCCGGATCGCGGACTGGCGCGAGGGCACCATCACCACCGATCAGCTGCGAGAGCCGCTCGCGGTCGGGACGGCCGAGCCCTCCGGGGCCCGCGGGGGTGCTGCCTGATGGAACCCCAGGACTACATCCGGATCCTGCGCAAGAACTGGCTCCTCATCACGGTGATGGCGCTCCTGGGCGTTCTCGGCGGTGGCGCGCTCGCGGCCGCGTCGACGCCCGCGTACACCGCTTCGACGCGTCTCTACGTCTCCGTCCGGGCGCAGGAGGGTGCCGCGAGCACGGATCTCAACCAGGGGACGAGCTTCGCGCGTCAGGCCATCTCGACGTACGTCGACGTCGTCAACAGTCCGCTCGTCCTCGAGCGCGCGGGGCGCGAGCTCGAGCCGCAGATGTCGGCCGCCGAACTCACGCCGCTCGTCAGCGCCTCGTCGCCGGCCAACACCGTGCTCCTCGAGGTCTCGGTGACGGACACGAGTGCACAACGCGCTGCCGACATCGCGAACGCGGTCGGGGAGTCCTTCGCCCGCGTCGTGGCCGAGGACCTCGAGAAGCCCAGTGGCGGACCGTCCCTCATCGTCGTGAAGACGATCGCGCCTGCATCCGTGCCGGGTGCGCCGAGCGCTCCGCGCGTGCCGCTGATGCTCGCAATCGGTCTCGCCGTCGGTCTGGCGATCGGCGTCGGTGTTGCCGTGATCCGGACCACGCTCGACACGAAGGTCAGGACTGCCGAGCAGATCGAGACGATCACACGGCGCCCCTACCTGGGAGGGATCTTCGCCGATCCCGACGCGCAGAAACGTCCCCTCGTCGTGCACGCCGATCCCCGGAGCCCCAGGTCGGAGGCCTTCCGTCGACTCAGGACGAACCTGCAGTTCGTTGGTCTCGGTGACGTCGGTCGCTCGTTCGTCGTGACCAGTTCCGGGCCGAGCGAGGGCAAGAGCTACGTCGCCGCGAACCTGGCCATCGCGCTGTCCGAGACCGGGGCGCGTGTCGCACTCGTGGACGCTGACCTGCGGCGTCCCCGTGTGGCGGACTACCTCGGGGTCGAGGGGAACGCCGGCCTCACCGACCTGCTCATCGGGCGGGCGGAGATCGCCGATGTCCTCCAGCCGTGGGGTACGAAGTCGCTCACGGTGCTCCCGTCGGGAAGCATCCCGCCGAACCCGGCCGAGATGCTCGGTTCCGACGCGATGCGCGCGATCGTCGAGCACCTCGAGCGCTCCTTCGACTACGTCATCATCGATGCGCCTCCGGTCCTCCTGGTCGCGGATGCAACCGTGCTCAGCGCGGTCGCCGGCGTGCTCTTCGTGGCGGCCGCCGGCAGGGTGCGCAAGACCGATCTCGCAGCAGCGCTCCGGGCACTCGAAGCGGTCAACGCCTCGACGCTCGGAGTGGTCGGTCAGATGCTGCCGATGCGCGGCGCCGGGGGCGGGTCCTACGGCAAGTACGCGTACTACAGCGACCACGAACCGGTCGTCGAACCAGCGGCCGAAGGGTCGAGCGGCCGGCACAACCGGATTCCGTGACGACCGCGTCGACGCGCTCCACTCTGCGAGGACGTCTGACGCCTTCTGCTCGCTCACCGCACGGTCCAGCGATCACTCGAACATCCTTGGAGATGCACATGTCCATCCTCGTCACCGGTGGTGCTGGGTACATCGGCTCCCACGTCGCGCGACTCCTCGAAGAACGAGGCGAGGCAGTCGTCGTAATCGACGACTTCTCGAGCGGTTTCCGGTCGCGGGTGAGTGGCCAGGTCGTGGAGCTGGATCTCGGGGCGGCGGATGCCACCGCTCGGCTCATCGACGTGATGCAGGAGCACGGAGTGTCCGCCGTCGTCCACCTCGCGGCCCTCAAGGACGTCGCAGAGTCGGTCGCTGAACCGGAGCGTTACTACCGCGTCAACGTCGGCGGACTCGGACACCTGCTCGAAGCGATGCGGTCGGCTGGGGTCCATCAGATCGTCTTCTCGTCGTCGGCTGCCGTGTACGGTGCTGTCCAGGACGTGGTGGTCACCGAGCGGACTCCCTGCTCCCCGATCAACCCGTACGGCCAGACGAAGCTGATCGGCGAGTGGATGCTCGGCGCTGCGGGCGACGCATGGGGGCTGCGGGCGATCTCGTTGCGCTACTTCAACGTCGCGGGCGCCGGTTGGGACGACCTCGCGGACACGGCTGCCACCAACCTCATCCCGATCGTGGTGGCCCGGACCCGTCGCGGCGAGCCCGCGGTCGTCTTCGGCGATCACCACGACACGCCTGACGGTACCTGCGTCCGCGACTACATCCACGTCGCGGACCTCGCACGAGCGCACCTCGCCGCAGTCGACACCCTCCGCTGCGACGATGGATTCGTCGGACCGGTCAACATCGGGACCGGCACGGGGGCCTCTGTCCGCGAGGTCGTGACCGAGGTGAGCGAAGCGCTCGGGGTGCCGACCAGGATCCGGATCGACGACGCTCGCGCTGGTGACCCTGCCGCTGTCGTCGCGGACCCGTCCGTCGCTGCTGAGCGACTCGGATGGCACGCTCGTCACGGGCTCGACGCGATCGTCCGGTCGGCACTCGGCGTCGTGCGAGCCTGACCAGCGGCGGACGACGCTCCTGCTCCGTCCGAGGTGGACGCTGATCGGCGTCACTCCTTCTGCGTCGTCGAGCTGTACCCCGCCGAGCAACCCCGACCGCGCGCCCCGGCTACGGGTGCCGTCGACCGTCGTCAGAGTCGCCGCGACACCGGTGCCCAGCGGAGCGCAGCATGGAGTGCCGGGAGCACGAGCCACGGTGCGGTCGCCGCGACCAGTCGTAGCGGGACCGCGACGTCCGACGGGACTGCGACGAGGATGGTCAGCGAACACGCGAGCGTGATGACACGCAGGGCCGTGAGCTCGGCATTGGACCGGCGGTAGCGCTGGAACGTCGAGAACACGGTGCTGGTCCAGAGCGCCGACGCCAGCAGGCACGCGACGACGCTGTACGGTGCGGCATCCGAGAGCACGGCGACGTGGACGGTGTCGGTGACGAGCGGTTCGACCGCCGTCGCCGTCCAGCCCCAGAGCAGTCCGGCCGTGACGGCGCTCGCCGCGATCACGACGGGGAACGTGAGCGACCGCAGCCGCACGCGGAACGTCCCGGCAACCGGGGTGGTGGCGGACCGTGGCCCACGCGACCGTTCGCCGAGCGCGCGGCTCCGCAGCGACCGGATGATGATCGGGGAGAGTCCTGTCTGGAGCATCTGGAGCGGTCCCGCGACGAGGGTGGCGCAGCTCCGGAACGCGCCGGCCGCGGCCAGTGACGTCGAGGCCCCCAGCACGATCACCACGGCGCTCATCGTCGTACCGAGCAGCACTCCGTCGATTGCGAGGAACGGGATGTCCCGGCGGTACTCGACGAGGAACGTCGCGACGCTCCAAGAACCCGTCGGACGCCCCAGCAGTGCGAGCGCAGCGGCGCCGACGCCGTACGCGACGAACATGGCCAGGGGGAGCGCGGCCGCCGCATCCACTCCGGGCAGCGTCCCGACGGCGCACAACCCGGCGAGGACCACCATGACCACGGCATCGACCGTGAGGACACGGCCGTAGCGGAGGCTCGACATCTCGACGGATCGCGTCGTGTCGTAGAGGGAGTACGCGACGAGCGCCGCGGCGAGTGAGAACCCGGACGCGGCGGTGCCGACACCGGCGCCGACGATCGCGATCGCGACGGAGGCCGGTCCGACCGCGACGACCGTGAGCAGTACTGCGGCGCGTCTTGCTGCTCGGGCTCGTTCCGGGTCGCCCGAGAGGTAGATGACCACGGGGAGGGCCCCGAAGCCACGAACGAACCCGGCCCCCACGAAGAAGACGGAGAGGAGGACCGCGAGACGGCCCCACCCCTCTGGGGAGAGGTAGGTGCTTCCGACAAGGGTGACGCCGATCTGGCCGAGGCTCAGCAATGCCTGTGCGGCGATGGGCAGCGCGAGCCGGCTGTACCGGTTCAACCGCACCCCTGGATTCAGCATGTCATGTGTTAGTATATCAGCACGAGGGGCGGTGGGTGTCCCCGAACTGAGAGGCTCGTCATGCAGACATTCCGCGACTACGAACGAACTGCCATCGCCGGCGTCCCGATCATCGCTGCGACCCGCGACGAGGCGATCGAGCAGATCATCACCGTTGCTCAGGGAGGTGGTGCCGGGGACGTCCACCTGGCGAACTCGTACGTCATCTCCCTCACGGCGCAGGACGAGGACTACCACCGCCTGATCGCCTCCGGGGCTGCCGTCTACCCGGACGGCAAGCCCCTCACCTGGGTCTCCCGAGTGCTTCCGGGTCGGAAGCTCTCGCAGGTCAGGGGTCCGTCGCTCTTCCCGGACACCATGGACCGCGGTCGGATCCGCGGCGTTCGTCACTTCCTGCTCGGCAACACCGACGAGGTGCTGCTCTCGCTCAAGGCGGAACTCGAGCGGCGGTACCCCGGCGTCTCCATCGTCGGTACACACCGCTCGTACTTCCGGCCGCTGACCGACGCTGAGCTCGCTGCTCAGGACGCCGACATCATCGCTGCCGACCCGGACATCGTCTGGGTCGGGCTCGGTACGCCGCTGCAGGACGTCGAGACGCGGCGGATCGCCGAGGACCTCGGCAAGGTCGCCATCGGCGTCGGCGTGGCGTTCGACTTCATCGCAGGCACGAAGCCGGTGGCCCCGGAGTGGATGACCCGGGTCGGACTGGAATGGGTCTTCCGGCTCGCGAGCGAACCACGCCGGCTCTGGAAGCGGTACCTCATCGGTAACGTCGTGTTCCTCCGAGCTGCCCTCCGGTCGCGTCGATGACCGGCGGACGCGTCGCCGTCGTCAGTCAGGTCCCTCCGCCCGTGCACGGCCAGACCGTGATGACGCGCCGCTTCCTTGACACGCTCGAGCGTCTCGGGCGACCGGTGCGACTCATCGACCGGCGGTTCAGCGCGACGGTCGCCGAGATCGGTGTGGCCTCGCCGCGCAAGATCGTCGCGGTCGTCGGACTGCTCGCCCGCGTCGTGTGGACGAGCATCTGGTTCCGTCCCGACACGGTGGTGGTGTTCGTGACCACCCGGAGCGGCTCGTTCCTGGTCGACTGGGCCGTCCTCGAGGTGCTCCGGCTCTTCCGGCGTCCCGTGGTCCTCTACGTGCATTCGGTGGGCTTCGAGGAGCTGCGCCGACGAGGGCGCGCGTGGGCCTGGTGTGTCGACCGGGTCCTCAGTGCGAGCGGAGGGATCGTCACCCTCGGCCCGTCCCTGCTCGCTGACCTGTCGACTCGCCCTGCGCTGTGCATCGCCAACACCCCGGGCCCCGTGCCTCCCGTGGAGGCGTCTGCCGAGCCGAGCAGTGTCCTGTTCCTGTCGAACCTCATCCCCGGCAAAGGCGCTGCGGACTTCGCGCGGATCGCGGGGGTGCTCCTCGGGCGCAGCGGGACCGAGCACTGGCAGTTCACGCTGGCCGGGTCGCCGGCGGATGCGACGGTCGTCGCTGCTGTCCAGCGCGAACTGGCGACCGCGGGCATCACGGGTCGAGTGGCGGTGGTGGGCGCGCTCGACGCGGCGGAGAAGTGGGCGGTGCTGGCAGGATCCACGTGCCTGGCCTTCACCTCCTCACTCGAGGAGGCTCAGCCGCTGACGATCGTCGAGGCCTTCGCGAGCGGTACGCCCGTGGTCGCGTACCGCGTGGGCGGCGTGCCGGACCTGGTCGAGCACGGCGTCAACGGACTCCTCGTCGATGCCGGAGACGAGGCCGCGTTCGCCGACGCCGTCGAGAGCTTGATCGAAGACCGAGCGCTCCGCGGACGCCTCTCCGTCGGCGCCACACGAACGTTCTCGGCACGTCTGTCCGAGCAGGCGTACACCGATGCCTGGCGGGACGTCCTCGACGAGTGCACGCGATGAGCGGACACTCCGTACCGGTCGCGCCGAGTCGTCGGAGGATCCGAGGACACCGCTGGCGAACGCCCGTCCTGCCCTGGCTCACCTGGGTGGCCGTGACGACGGCGATCGTCATCGACACGAGCGGTCGCATCGCGATCGGGCCGGCGAGCCTCTCGGCGCTCACGTCGCTCGCGATCACCGCTGTGATCATCGCGCTGGCTCCGCTCGTCGTCGGGGCAGGCCTCGCGGCGGTCCCGCTTCCCTTGCTCCTGTTCTGGGCGTTCGTCGTCGTCCGACTCGTCCTGTCCCCGAACCCCGACGGACTGCAGAACATGGCCGTCCTCACCATGTTCACCTTCGGTATCGCGTTCTCGGCGCGGTCGGCGACGATGGAGATCGCCGGCGCGACACTACGAGCCTTCGCTGGCGTGGGTGTCCTGATCGCTGTCGTGTTCGCCATCGGCACGCTCTCGGGTGCAGACGTCTACATGACGCGTGCTTTCGCTCTCACCGCTCTCGTCCTGCTGTCGGCCGCGGTGGCCCTGCCGCCGACCGATCTCATGTCCCGGACCGCTCCGTTCGTCATCGTCGGTGCCGTCGTCCTCAGCCTTTCGCGGACGGCCTCTGCGATCAGCATCCTCATGTTGGTGGGACTCGTCGTCCGGCTCCGCCGCGGGCACCGACTCGTGCTCGCCTGCGGCGCCGTGACCGGCGTCGCACTCATGACGGGGGTCCTCATGCTGTCGTTCGAGCCGTTGCGGAACCGCTTCCTCGTCGGTGACAACGCGGTCGAGGTCGGTGGTCTGGCGATCAACACGTCCGGCCGCTCGGCGCTCTGGGAAGCAGTCGGCGAGAGCGCGAAGCAGGCACCCTTCCTCGGACACGGTCCTGGATCGGCCGTGGTCTTCGTGACGGAGCGGTTCGGTGCGATCACGCAACCGCACAACGAGTACCTCCGAGTCCTGCACGACGAGGGGCTCGTCGGGATGGTCCTCTTCGCCCTGGGCTGCCTGCTCGTGCTCATCCGCATCGTCGAGCGCATCGCCCGGACCGACCAGCCCATCCACTGGGCGGCGCTCTTCGCGATGTCGGCCACGCTCGCCGCAGCGGCCACCGACAACGTCCTCGTCTACCCGTTCGTCCTGCTCCCCGCATCGGTGCTCATCGGCCTGTCGCTCGGTCTGCCGCGCGACCGCCACCCGAGGGTCTCGAGTGCACGCGCAGCCGAGCACCGGGCAGGAACGCGCGGACTCACCGGAGTGACGCGATGAGCTACCGTCCTGACGTCGCAGCAGTGATGAGCGCGCACAACGCCGTCGGCACGATCATCCCTGCGGTGCAGTCACTCCTCGATCAGACCGAGGTCTCCCTCGAGGTCGTGGTCTTCGACGACGGATCGACCGACGGGACCGATGTCGCGCTGCGATCCGTCGCCGATCCGAGGCTCCGGGTCATCCGTTCGCCGCAGAACCTGGGTCGATCGGTCGGACGCGACCGCGCCATCCGAGCCGCGACGGCCGACGTGGTCGCGATCGCGGACGCTGACGATGTCTCGCTGGCCGGCCGGCTCGCGGCTCACGTCCGGCAGTTGCGACGCAGCCCCGACGCCGTCGGGACCTTCGGCCGGCTCGTCGAGCGGCGCGGCTCGCGGTCGATCCTCTCGGATCGGTTCCCGAGCGCGACGGCGTCCGTCGACGCCATGTTCGCGCGGGGGCAGATGCCGGTCGCGCACCCAGCGTGCGCGTTCCGACGCGCCTGGTACTTCGGGACAGGCGGGTACGACCCGGACATCCGCTGGTGCGAGGACTACGACCTGTTCGCCCGCGGATGGTTCCCGGGCGCCTTCGTCCCTGACCCCACGCCCCTGGTGGCGTACGCGTCCCCCGGTGCCGTATGGCCTTGGCGCTACTGGTGGGAGAACGAGCGGCACCGGCGGGCCATCACCGCGCGTGTCCGTTCTGGCGCGACGTCCGACGCCAGGACGTCCTCCATCGCACCGTACCTCCGTGCTGCCAGCACCCCTCCTCGTCATGCGGCCGAGGTGCTCCGTTACGTGGCGATCTCAGCCCGCGACGCCGCCCGCGAGCGTCGACGAATCCAGCGATCCATCGAAGAAGAAAGCCGAAAGCGATGAACACCAACAAGACCGTCCTGATCACCGGCGGCGCCGGCTTCATCGGGTGTGCACTCTCCCAGGAGCTCGCGAGCTCGGCAGCCCGCTGGGTGGTCGTCGACTCGCTCCACCCGCAAGTGCATCCCGATCGAGTCCGACCGGAGGGTCTCCATGCATCAGCAGAGCTCGTGACGGGCGACATCACAGAGAGCGCGACCTGGGACGGGGTACTCGCGCATGTCCGCCCCGACATCGTGATCCACCTCGCCGCTGAGACAGGAACCGCGCAATCGCTCGACGAGGCCTCACGACACGCGGCGGTGAACGTCGTCGGAACGACGCGCATGCTCGACGCCTTCGGCCGACACGGCATCGTGCCCGATCGAATCCTCCTCAGCAGTAGTCGTGCCGTGTACGGCGAAGGGCGCTGGCTGTCGGCAGCAGGCGACGTCCGATATCCCGGCCAGCGCTCTCACGCGCAGCTCGAGCGCGCGGCGTGGGACTTCGAGGGACTGACGCCCGTCCCAGCGCGCGCTGCCGACAACGTCCCGGTCCCGACGAGCGTCTACGGATCGACCAAGTTGTCGCAGGAGCAGATCCTCGCGGCGTGGGTCGGCGCACGCGACACTGCTCTGACCATCCTGCGGCTGCAGAACGTCTACGGACCCGGTCAGTCGCTCACCAACAGCTACACCGGGATCGTCTCGTTGTTCTCGCAGCTCGCCCGTGCCGGTCAGAGCATCCCGATCTACGAGGACGGAGAGATCACGCGCGACTTCGTGTTCATCGACGACGTCGCCGCCGCCTTCGTCGCGACTCTCAGGACCGCTCGCTCGATCGGGACCGCAACGTTCGACGTCGGCTCCGGCGCCCCGTCCACGATCAACGAACTCGCCCGGGCGATCGCGCAGTACCATGCGGCCCCCGAGCCGCACATCACCGGAGCATTCCGCGACGGAGACGTCCGGTTCGCAGCATGCGATGTCGCGCCGACCTCGGCTGCGCTCAATTGGCAGCCGCGGTGGGGGCTGGACGCCGGGATCGCGCGTCTTCAGGAGTGGATCGATGCGCAGCTCGCTTCGCCGGCGGAGATGCTCGTGGCCGGTTGAGGTTCCTGCGCGGGAAGCCCCGGTCGCTCCGTTCGGAGCGGTCGGGGCTTCCCGCTGTCCGGAGCCTCGTAGGGCCGGTGCGCTGGCGCACAGCCGGAGCCCTCGCGAGCCGAGGCCGCTCCGGGCAGCATGACGGTGCCCCGGCTGCTCTGTCCGAGCGGCCGGGGCACCGAGTAGGGTCCGAGATCAGGTGAGCATGCGGCGCTACCCCGCAGTGACCTCGTTCTGCTCGCCCTTGTCGTCGACCGCGGGGGTGTTCCCCGCCTTGACCACGTTGCCGTTCGAGCCGGCGGGGATCGTCACCGAACCGATCGACTTCGCGTGCACCGAGTTGATGGCTCCTGCGATCGAAACGTGTTGAACCGCTCCGGTGACGGTCACGAGCGAGTTCGACGCGGTGATCTCGAGGTTCTCGCAATCGCCCTGGACGGTCAGCTCAGCACTGTCGTCGGTGACCTTCGCGGTGCCGTTCTTGCAGGTGACGTCCTTCTTCACCACGGGGGCTGCGGTCGACGTCGCCGACGGGCTGGAACTGGGCTTCGCATCGTCCGTCTTGGCCGCTGAGCAGCCTGCGAGCGTGGCGACGGCGAGAGCTGCTGCGGCGAGGGCGGTCGGCTTGATGAGCTGCATTGAGCAAGTCCTACCGTGAGTAGCTTGTGTTTAGAATATCACATGCAGTAAGTTAGCAAAAGGGCCCGGGCCGCTCTTGCGGCCCGGGCCCGGTGTCTCGCCTGAGGCGCTCAGCTCACGCTGAACGAGAACGGCGCGGTCGTGTCCGAACCGGGCAGCGTCTGCAGGACGGTGCCGGTGTAGCGGCCGGTCGGCAGCGTCACGGTCGACCTCAGCGACCAGGTACCGTCGTCGTTCACGGTCCCCGTCGCCAGGGTGGTGCCGCCGGAGCCCTTGATGGTCAGGGGCGCCTTCGGGGTGCCCTTCCCGGAGAAGACCGGCGTGCCGTCGGTCAGAGCCGCTCCGATGGCGGGACTCTCCAGGGTCACCGCGGTGAACACGATGCGGAACTGGAACGGAGCCGTGGTGATCCGACCGCCAGCATCCTGCCGGACGGTTCCCGAGTAGGAGCCCGCTCCGAGAGCGATCGTGGAGGTGAGGTCGAAGCCACCGTCGCTCCGCACCTTGCCGGAAGCGAGACGGGTGCCGGACGCCCCGGTGATGGTGATGTCGGCGTCCGCGGTCCCCTTGCCGGTGAAGACCGGCTTCGGGGTGCTGATCTGCGCACCCTGCGCAGGAGCGGTCAGGGAGACGGGGACCATGGGCGCGACGATGGTGAAGCGGAAGTCAGCCGTGGTGGTCTTGCCGTTGACGGTCTGCCATGCCTTGCCGGCGTAGCCGCCGCGTGCGAGGGCGACGTCGGAAGTGGCTTCCCAGTCGCCGTTGTCATCCACCTCTGCGGTCGCGAGGAGGGTGCCGTAGGTTCCCTTGACCTGTACGGTCGCGCCCGGCTGGCCCTTCCCCGTGAACACGGGCTTGGTGTCCTCGATCTCGGCACCGATCGCCGGGGTCTCCAGCGTCACCGGGGTGGTCGACTGTGCGACCGTGAAGCGGAAGTCCGCCGTGGTGGTCTTGCCGTTGACGGTCTGCCACGCCTTGCCGACGTAGTTGCCGTCCGCGAGGGTCACGTCGGACGTTGCTTCCCAGGTGCCGTCCCGCTGCACGATCGCGGTTGCGAGGACGGTCCCGAACGTGCCCTTGACCTGCACGGTCGCACCCACGGTGCCGCGGCCCGAGAAGACCGGCTTCGCCGTGTCGACGTTCGCGCCGATCGCAGGAGCAGTCAGCGTCACCGGGGTGGTCGACTGTGCGACCGTGAAGCGGAAGTCCGCCGTGGTGGTCTTGCCGTTGACGGTCTGCCACGCCTTGCCGACGTAGTTGCCGTCCGCGAGGGTCACGTCGGACGTTGCTTCCCAGGTGCCGTCCCGCTGCACGATCGCGGTTGCGAGGACGGTCCCGAACGTGCCCTTGACCTGCACGGTCGCACCCACGGTGCCGCGGCCCGAGAAGACCGGCTTCGCCGTGTCGACGTTCGCGCCGATCGCAGGAGCAGTCAGCGTCACCGGGACCATCGCCGCGACCACGAAGTTGATCGGAGCGGTGGACTTCTCGCCGACGAGGGGAGTCTGGGTCGCGGTCAGGGCGTAGCTGCCGTCAACCAGGTCGAAGCCCGCTGGGACGCTCCACGTGCCGTCCTTGACGGTGGTCGTTGCGACGACCCTGCCGGTCGAACCCTTGATCTCGATCGTTGCGCCCTCGTCGCCCGTGCCGGAGAAGACCGGCCGCTTCGTGTCGACCGTCGACCCATTGGCCGGGGTCGTCACGACGAGGTCAGCCGGGGACGGTGCCTCGGAGCGCTCAACGGTCGTCGCCGTGGTGCTCGTCGTGTTGAAGGAACCCTCGACAGCCGTGCCGACGAGGTTCGTGCGCATCGACGACGCGCCCTGTTCCGCGTCCGCCGGGGTCTCGACGTCGATGCTCCAGCGGAGCAGGGACGCGTCCGGCAGCGTCCAGGTGCTGCCGGACGGCTTGAACGTGTAGGTGTAGGTCTTGCCGTCCATCGACAGGTCACCATCGGTGAGGGTCGCGGAACGGTTCGCCCAGTCCTCGCCCGGGAGCTTGTAGGCGCCCTCGAGCGTGTTCTGTCCCTCGGCGAAGGTGGTGCCCTCGGGCGCGGTGAAGGTCACCTGCGCGTCCGGACGGGACACCTGACCCTTCGTCTCGAACTGTGCCTGCACCTTCGTGCGCTCACCACGCTCGAGCGTCACGGCGGGGCCGTCCTGGCCGATGATCGCGGCGTCGTTGATCGTCACGACGATGGGCTTGGTGTCGATGACCTCGTCGCCGATCTTCTGCTCGACCACCAGCGGGTTCTCGCCGTTCTCGAGGCCGCCGACCTCGAGGCTCCACGAGCCGTCCTCCGCGACCTCGGTGGACTCGTCGCCGATCGTGATCGTCGCGCCCGGGGTGGCGGTACCGCCGATGAGCGCGGTGCCAGCGGCGTGGTCCACGGACTCGACCTCGGCTGCCAGGTCACGCTGGGCGACCCCGAGGTTGGTGGTCGTCTTGCCCGTAGCGCGGAAGTCACCCTTCGAGCTGTCACCGGCGAACACGAAGCCCATCTGGCCGGAACCGGCAGCAGCGTCGTCGTTCGCGGTGACGTTGAGCATGTACCGGTACTGCTCCGGTGCACCGTGGTTCTCGGTCCACTTCGCGTCGAACGTGATCGTCTTGTCATTGTTCGACAGCCGGCCGTTGGTCAGCGGCATCGACGTGACGGGGCTCCACGTCGTTCCCCCCACCGGGCGCCAGCTCGTGTCGATGCGGGTCTGTCCGTCGAACGTGGTGCCCTCTGGCGCGGTCAGCGTGACGGTGCCGTCCCAGTTCGAACGCGCCTCGTTGTTCTGCACGACCATGGGGACCTGCTTCGACTCGCCGCGTGCGAGGTCGATCGGGCCCTGGTCGACGCCGACGACGGTGCCGCCCTCGACGATCGTTGCGCTTACGGTCTTGTTGTCCAGCTCGACGTTGTTGATTTTCTGGATCGCCTTGAGGTCATTGGCGCCGACTTTGAGGCCGGTGGCCGTGATCGACCACGTGCCGTCGGTGGTGCTTGCCTTGACGGACTGCGACCCGATCGACACGTCCGCGCCCTTGGTGGCGGTGCCGGACACGACTGCGGTCCTCGCGATGTTGTTCACCTTCGACACCGAGGCTGTCAATGCCGCGCGGTCTTGCGACGTCAACTCTGACAAAAGGTGCTTGACCTCGTACCCGGCGAATGGCTGCGCGATCTGCCATGTGCCGTTTTCGGTGATGATTAGCGCGGTGCCGTTGAGCGGCTCAACTGACGCCCACAGCCGGTTGTTGTGCCAGAAGAAGTCTTGCATGCCTGAGCCAGTGCAGGAACGCCAGGCGGGATTGAATGAATGAGACACGCCCGTCAAGCACAGGTCAGAGCCGTTCGGATTCAGGGCCCGGATCGGCCCAGTTGCACCGACGGTCGGGAACGAGAACTCTGTGCCAAAATCGCGCGACTCCTGCAAAGAAATATCGACACGAGTCCGCACTGCCCCGTCGACGAGAGCCGCTGCAGAGTAGAAGGTATTGCCCCAAGGGTCTTTGTCCCACTGGATGAATTTGCCGTAGAGGCGCGCCTCCTGCGTGCCGATAGCGGACGCGGCCGAGGCGGCGGTGGGACCGAAGGACAACCCCGAGATGATCGTGGCGGCGGCCAGTCCGGCCGCGCCCAAGGACTTGAAGGCCGTCGAGGCCCTCTTCTTGTGAGACATGTGCATCTTTCAGGACAAGCCGCGCGACGGCGACTGTGCGGGAGGGAAGCACGCGCGCGACGACTAGCATCGCGGCATGTGTATCCAGAATATCATGTGAAATACATAGAGCGACGCAAGGTCGCTCGCTGGGAGTTGAGTGGGATCGACGCAACTTCCGTCTTCCTGAGTTGACTCCGCGACGGTGCTGAGTAGAGTTGAGTCCATCGGACGCAAGTCCAAGGACTTACCCCTAGCAAGAGGAGCATCACCACATGGGACGTGCAGTAGGCATCGACCTCGGAACCACCAACTCGGTCGTCAGCGTGCTCGAGGGCGGTGAGCCCACCGTCATCGCGAACGCCGAGGGCATGCGCACCACGCCGTCGATCGTGGCGTTCACGAAGGACGGCGAGGTGCTCGTCGGCGAGACCGCCAAGCGCCAGGCCGTGACGAACGTCGACCGCACCATCGCGTCGGTCAAGCGTCACGTCGGCACCGACTGGACCACCGAGATCGACGGCAAGAAGTACACGCCGCAGGAGATCTCGGCCCGTACCCTCGGCAAGCTCAAGCGCGACGCCGAGCAGTACCTCGGCGAGGACGTCACCGACGCGGTCATCACCGTGCCGGCGTACTTCAACGACGCCGAGCGCCAGGCCACGAAGGACGCCGGTGAGATCGCCGGCCTCAACGTCCTGCGCATCATCAACGAGCCGACCGCGGCCGCGCTGGCCTACGGCCTCGACAAGGGCAAGGAAGACGAGCTCATCCTGGTCTTCGACCTCGGTGGCGGCACGTTCGACGTCTCCCTGCTCGAGGTGGGCAAGGACGACGACTTCTCGACGATCCAGGTCCGCGCAACCTCCGGCGACAACCGCCTCGGCGGCGACGACTGGGACCAGCGCATCGTCGACCACCTGGTCAAGAAGTTCAAGGACGAGCACGGCGTCGACCTGTCCACGGACAAGATCGCCAAGCAGCGCCTGAAGGAAGCGGCTGAGCAGGCCAAGAAGGAGCTCTCGTCGCAGATGTCGGCGAACATCCAGCTCCCGTACCTGACGCTCACCGCGGACGGCCCGCTCAACCTCGACGAGACCATCTCGCGCGCCCAGTTCGAGCAGATGACCTCGGACCTGCTCGACCGCACGAAGAAGCCCTTCAACGACGTCATCAAGGAAGCCGGTGTCTCGGTCAACGAGATCGCGCACGTGGTGCTCGTCGGTGGCTCGACCCGCATGCCCGCCGTGGCCGAGGTCGTCAAGTCGCTCACCGGCGGCAAGTCCCCGAACCAGGGCGTCAACCCGGACGAGGTCGTCGCCGTCGGTGCTGCGCTGCAGGCCGGCGTGCTGAAGGGCGAGCGCAAGGACGTCCTGCTCATCGACGTCACGCCGCTGTCGCTCGGCATCGAGACCAAGGGCGGCCTGATGACCAAGCTCATCGACCGCAACACCGCGATCCCGACCAAGCGGAGCGAGACCTTCACGACCGCCGACGACAACCAGCCGTCGGTCGCGATCCAGGTCTTCCAGGGTGAGCGTGAGTTCACCCGCGACAACAAGCCGCTCGGCACCTTCGAGCTCACCGGCATCGCGCCGGCTCCCCGTGGCGTGCCGCAGGTCGAGGTCACGTTCGACATCGACGCCAACGGCATCGTGCACGTGTCCGCGAAGGACAAGGGCACCGGCAAGGAGCAGTCGATGGTCATCTCCGGCGGCTCGTCGCTGCCCAAGGAGGACATCGAGCGCATGGTCCGCGAGGCCGAGGAGCACGCCGCCGAGGACAAGGCCCGTCGCGAGGCCAACGAGCGTCGCAACCAGGCCGAACAGCTCGTCTACTCGATCGAGAAGCTCATCAAGGAGAACGACGAGAAGCTCCCCGCGGACGTCAAGTCCGAGGTGCAGGCCGACGTCGACGCGCTCAAGTCCGCACTCGCGGGCGAGGACGACGACGCTGTGAAGACCGCGTTCGACAAGCTCAACGAGTCGCAGGGCAAGCTCGGCCAGGCCATCTACAGTCAGCAGGACGCGGGCGCCGCGGCCGGTGGCGAGCAGCCCACCGCTGACGGCCAGGCCCAGGCGGACGACGAGGACATCGTCGACGCCGAGGTCGTGGACGACGAGGACGACAAGGACAAGAAGTAACGATGACGGATCCCAAGGACAACGTGCCCGAGGAGGGCGAGCCCCAGGTCGAGGGCGACGCCACCAACGCGCAGGAGCCCGAGGACCTCATCGAGGCGGAGGGGCCCGACGTCGAAGTGCCGACGGACGGCCCCGCCGCCGGGGGCCCGGCTGCGGACGCGGCCAACGACCTCTCCCCGGAGGACGAAGCCCTGCTCGCCGACGCCGCCCGGGGCATCGCCGAGGACAAGCTGAGCACCGAGGACCGCGACCTGATCGCTGAGATGCGTGCGGACATGCTCCGTGCGCAGGCCGAGCTGGTGAACTTCCGGAAGCGCGTCGAGCGTGACCGCGAGGCCAACCGCGAGGTCGCCATCGCCGAGGTCGTCCGGGCACTGCTCCCGGCGCTCGACGACCTCACCCGTGCCGAGGCCCACGGTGACCTCGCCGAGGGGCCGATGCAGGTCATCGGCCAGAAGATCCGCGGGGGCTTCGAGAAGTTCAAGCTCGTGCAGATCGGCGAGAAGGGCGAGGCGTTCGACCCGAACGTGCACGAGGCGATCGTCCAGCTCCCCACCCCGGGTGCCACCGGACAGACCGTCGCGGACGTCGTCGAGCCGGGCTACAAGCTCGGCGAGCGCGTCCTCCGCGCGGCCAAGGTCGCGGTGGCGGTCCCGGCCTGAGCCGGGGCACCGTGGCGATGACAGAAGGAGGCAGGTGATCCATGGCCAGTCAGGATTGGTTCGACAAGGACTTCTACAAGGTCCTCGGCGTGTCCAAGGACGCCTCCGACGCCGAGCTGAAGAAGACCTACCGGAAGCTCGCACGGCAGTTCCACCCGGACTCCAACCCGGGTGACGCTGCCGCCGAGAGCCGCTTCAAGGAGATCAGCGAGGCGTACTCGGTGCTGTCCGACAAGGAGCAGCGCCAGGAGTACGACCAGGTCCGCGCCATGGGGTCGGGCGCCCGCTTCACCGCGGGTGGCCCGGGCCAGGGCGGCGGCTTCGAGGACGTCTTCGGCGGCATGTTCGGCCAGCAGGGCGGCGGACAGCGCGTCCGCTTCGGCCAGGGCGGCGCCGGTGGAGCCGGTGGGTTCGAGGACATCCTCGGCGGGATGTTCGGCGGCGGAGGTGCCTTCGGGCAGTCCTCCGGCGGGTACCGCGGCTTCGGCGGACCGACGAAGGGTCGCGACGTCACGGCGTCGACCACGCTCGACTTCGGCACCGCGATCGCCGGCGACACCGTCAAGCTGTCGCAGGGCAACGGTCGGCCGGTCAACGTCCGCATCCCCGCGGGGGTCGCAGACGGGCAGAAGATCCGGTTGCGTGGTCGAGGGGAGCCTTCTCCCGACGGCGGCGAGGCCGGTGACCTGGTGGTCCAGGTGTCGGTCCGCAAACACCCGGTGTTCGAGCGCGACGGGCTGAACCTGCGTGTGGACGTCCCGGTGACCTTCACCGAAGCGGCGCTCGGTGCGACGATCGAGGTGCCGACGCTCGGTGGCTCGCCCGTGAAGCTCAAGGTCGCTCCCGGCACGCCGTCGGGTCGCGTCCTGCGCGTCAAGGGCCGTGGCGTCACGACCAAGAACGGCACGGGTGACCTGCTCGCGACCGTCCAGGTCGCGGTGCCGTCCCACCTGTCGGACAAGCAGCGCGAGGCCGTCGAGGCGCTCGCGGCCGCTCTGCCCGACGAGAACCCTCGCGAGGACCTCCTCGCGAAGGCGCGTGACTAGCGTCACGCCAGCACAGCAGTAGACCCGTTTGGAGGAGCGGTGCGGCTCCGTCAGGAAGCCGCACCGTTCCTCCAGACTGGTTCCAGGACCCCGCGGACGACGGAAAGGAACGCGCCATGACCGACATGGACGAGAACTCGCCCGTCTTCGCGATCGCGGTGGCGGCGGAGCTCGCCGAGATGCACCCGCAGACGCTGCGCCAGTACGACCGGCTCGGCCTGGTCGTGCCGGGGCGGACCCGTGGAGGGTCCCGCCGCTACTCCATGCGCGACGTCGTGCAGCTGCGCGAGATCGCGCGGCTCGGCTCCGAGGGGGTGTCGCTGGAGGGGATCCGGCGCGTGCTCGACCTGGAGAACGAGAACAGGGCGCTGCGCGACCGGGTGCGCGAACTCGAGTCCGCGTTGGCGGACCAGCTCATCAACCGGCCGGGTGCGCGGGTGTTCGCTGCCACCGCGAGCGGTGCGGCCATCTCGCTCAAGGCGGGGTCGCGGCCGCAGCGGAACACGCAGATCGTCCTGTACCGCGGGCCGCGCTGACCGGGATCTGCGCGGGCATCGGTACGCTGACGCGGTGCCAGACTTCGCCGACCTCTTCCGCCGCCGCGACGACTCCGCCCCGGACCTCATCGCGATCGACGGCACCGACCGGTTCCTCATCGACGAGGCGCCGCACGTGCACGGCGACGCACTCCGGCAGCCCGGCGAGGTCGCGGTCGTCGACGATCGTCACGGTGTCCTGACCCTCGGACTCATCACCCAGCACGGGGCGAAGGACGTCCGGGTGGTGCAGGACTCCCTGGTGGGGCAGCGGGCACTCGAGGCGAACGCCGGCACGTTCGGCATCCGCGGGTTCCGGCACCCAGCATCGTTCGAGGACGCCTTCCGGGACGTCCGGCTCGTGGTGCTCCGCCTGTCGAAGTCGCACGACCGGCTGGACGAGATCGCCCGGGCCGTCGCGCGGTTCGCGGCGCCCGACGTCGTGCTGCTGTGCGGCGGGAACGTGAAGTACATGCACGTGTCGCAGAACGACGTGCTGCGGCGGTCGTTCGGCGAGGTCACCGCGTCACGGGGGCGCGGGAAGTCCCGCCTGCTCATCGCGCAGGACCCGCTGCGTGCGCAGGCGGACCGCGCGGCGACGACCGCGCCGTGGCCGCGGGCGGTGCACGTGGACGAGCTCGGCATGACGATCGTCGCGCACGGCGGCGTGTTCGCCGGGACCTCGCTCGACCAGGGCACGCGGGTGCTGCTCGAGGCGATGGACGACGCGGTCCCGACGGCGCGGACCGTCGTGGACCTGGGGTCCGGCAACGGCGTCGTCGCCGCTGCCGTGGCGCTCCGGCGTCCGAGCGTGCAGGTGATCGCGACCGACGTCTCGCGGATCGCGGTCGAGTCGACCCGGGCCACGGCCGACGCCAACGGCGTGGGCGACCGGGTGACGGTGGTGCGGGCCGACGCCGGCGACGAGCTCGCCTCCGGATCGGCCCAGCTGGTGCTCTGCAACCCGCCGTTCCACGCGGACACCACGGTGACCACCGACGCGGCCGAGGCGATGTTCCGGAACGCGGCCACGATCCTCCAGGCCGGCGGTGAACTGTGGTGCGTCTGGAACTCGCACCTGCGCTACCGGCCGGTGCTCGAGCGTCTGGTCGGGCCGACGCGGCAGGTGCTGCGGACGGAGAAGTTCACGGTCACGGCGTCGGTCGCCACCGGGCGGTGACCTCGAGCACGTGCGCGTCGTAGTGCACGGCGAGGGCGTGCACGGCCGCACTGGCGAGGTCGGGGTCGCCGATGTCGATCGCCTCGTCGAGCAGCGTGAGCACGTCGTCCACGGCCCACTGCCGGAGCGGTGGGGCCTCGTCGAACACGAACGCGAGCCGACTGATGGCCAGACGCATGTTGCCGGCGATCCAGGGGTTCGGAGTGTGCCGACTCAGGGTGCGGGACAGCTCGACCATGCCGACGGCGAAGGCGTAGTCGCGGGTCCGCGCGTACTGCCGCACCGTGGCGACGACCCGGTGCAGTTCGGTTCGACCGTCGGCGGAGAGCGTCGGGACGGCTGCCCGCGCGCACATCTCGGTGAGGGTGGTGGCGAGCTGCAGGGAGTCGATCCAGTGCTGCACGCCGGGGTCCGCGATCCGGACGGCGTCAGGGTCGTCCGGTGACCGGTCGACCAGCCCCATGAGCTCGAGTCGACGGAACGTCGGCGCCAGGGTGCGCGCCGACGTGCGGAGGCGTGCGGCGACGTCCGGCATCGGGTGGGTCCGTCCACGCTCGAGGGTGCCGTCGCGCACCATCGCGAGCAGGTCCCACCACAGCTCGTCCGGTTGCCACGCGGCCCAGGTCGGCACGTCGGCCGACGCCGACGTCACGGTGCGGAGGTCTGCGGGGGTGGAACCGAGGCTCGACGCGACGGCAGTCAGCTGCTCGTCCCACACCCGGGCGAGGACGTGGGCGGCGCGTTCTGCCGTCCGGGGCGACGGGTACCGCAGCGCCCGGTCGGACGCCGCGGCCCAGTCCTCGACCGCGGTGGTCCGGAACGGGACGGAGGGACTCGCGCCGAAGCGGACGCGTTCGAGGGCGCCGCGGGCCAGCCCGGTGAGCGCGGCGTTGGGGGAGCGGTCGATCCAGAACCGCAGCGACGCCCAGAACGCGGGGTCGAGATCGGGGGTGCGCAACGCGGCTGCTCGGCGCAGGGCACCGAACACGGCGTCGTGCGCAGCGGCGTCGGAGGGCGTCGGTGCCGCTGCCGACGCCGGTGTCGCTGCCGTCCGTGCGGATCGCAGCACACCCTCCATCAGACCGACGAGCAGGTGGCCGTTGTCGTTCCACGCCGGCACCGACAGCGTGCCGAAGCGGACGGTGCCGTCGGTGACGACCGTCACGAGTCCGACGTCGGTGAGTCGCTCGAGCACCGCGTGCAGCACCACCGGATCGAGCCCGAAGCGCCCGGAGAGCACGAGCTCGTCGTGGTCGACGTCCCGCTCGAGCGATCCGTCGCGGGCGGCGCCGAGGACGGTCCGGTAGGCGTCGTCGAACCTCTGCGCCCGGTCGGTCTCCGTGGACATCGCCACCCCCTCGTCGTGCAGCGTATCCGGCGCCGTCGCGACAGGCGCGACGCGACAGGAGCCGCCCGCGGTGCGGACGGCTCCTGTCGGGAAGGGGGCTGATCAGGCCGGGACGTAGTCGAACGTGTCGGGGTCCGGGCCGGTGCGGTGGCCCTTGTCGAGCGAGGTGATCGCCGTCACGTCGTCGTCGGAGAGCTCGAAGTCGAAGATCGCGAAGTTCTCCTCGACGCGGGCACGGGTGACCGACTTCGGGAACACGATGTCGCCACGCTGGATGTGCCAGCGGAGCACGACCTGCGCGGGGCTCTTGCCGACCGACGCCGCGATCCGGGTGATGGTCTCGTCGTCGAGCACGAGGCCCTGCGCGATCGGCGACCAGGCCTCGGTCGCGATGCCGAGCTCGCGGTTCACGGCGCGGAGCTCGTCCTGCACCAGGTACGGGTGCACCTCGATCTGGTTGACCGACGGCGGCACGTCGGTCTCGGCGCGCAGGCGGTGCAGGTGGTGCGCCTGGAAGTTCGAGACACCGATCGAGCGGGCGGTGCCGGCGTGGTACAGCTCCTCGAGGGCCTTCCAGGTCGGCACGAAGTCCGACACGGTGGGCAGCGGCCAGTGGATGAGGAACAGGTCGGTGTAGCCGCCGAGCAGGTCGGCCGACTTCTTGCCGTTCTCCAGCGCCGCCTCGGGGGCGTGGAAGCCGTTGTTGAGCTTCGAGGTGACGAAGATCTCGGAACGGTCGATGCCGGACTCGGCGATCGCCTCGCCGACCTCCTTCTCGTTGCCGTACATCTCAGCGGTGTCGATGTGGCGGTAGCCGACCTCGAGCGCGGCCAGGGTCGCGGCCTTCGTCTCGGAGGGGTCGATCTGGAAGACGCCGAAGCCGAGCTGCGGGATGGTCTTGCCGTCGTTCAGGGTGATGTTCGGAACGGTCATGACCCCATGCAACCAAACGGCGTGCAGCGGGCATTCCAGGAACGCCCAGGAGCCGTGGCCGGGCGTGTCAGTCGAGCGCGGCGCGGATGTACGCCTGCAGCGCCTGCCCGTACGCGACCGCGGGGTCCTCCGACGCGAAGCTCCGGTCGACCCCACCGATCGTCGCGGTGACGGTGTGCACGACGCGGTCGCCGAGCTGCACGCGGGTGAGCCCGACGAACGACCGCCCGAGCAGCTCCCGCAGCTGGTCCTCGCGCGGGAGCCAGAGCGACTCGTCGGCCGTGACCGAGTCGAGCGCCCACTCGGTCGTGCCGTTGAAGCCGAGGATCGTGCCCGTGGGGGAGTCGTGCCGCTCGACGGTCATCTCGGACACCGTGTAGACGTCGCCGTCGGCCTCGGGCTTGTCGATCACGAACCGGTCGCCGGTCTCGGGGTGCCAGCGCAGGCCGGCGTCGCGGAGTGCTCGGGCGAGTTCGACGGTGATCACGTCCCCACCCTGCCGCACGCCGCCGACCGTGTCACCACGGAGGGTGCTGATGGCATCGGCGTACTAGCATCGCTGAGCACCCTCCGCGCGAGCGCAACCCGTCCGCGCGCGCGACGCGACGACGCCCGGGCAACCGGTGCCGCGCCTCCAGGCCGACCGATCGGCCACGGGGCGGGCCGCCGGCCGGCGTCCCGACCGAGGTGGACGGACATCCCGTGCACCCAGAGAAGGACCCGCATGACCCTCGACCGTGAGGAACTCCGCGACGGCTGGACCGTGACCCTGGCCGGAGGGACCGGCGCGCCGGACGGTGTCGCGGGTCGCGCCATCCCGGCGTCCGTGCCGGGACAGGTGCACACCGACCTGGAGCGCGAGGGGCTGCTGCCCGACCCGACCTTCCACCTGAACGAGCAGGCGGCGGGGTGGGTCGGCCGCGCCGACTGGGCGTACCGACGCACGGTGGACGTCGATCCGCGCGGGCACGAGCGCGTCGACCTGGTGTGCGACGGCCTGGACACCGTGGCCGAGCTGAGCCTGGACGGGGTGGTCGTCGGCACCACCCGGAACATGCACCGGCGCTACCGGTTCGACGCACGGGTGCAGTCCGGAGCGTCCGGCCCGGGCTCGAAGGACCTGGAGATCCTGTTCGAGTCGCCGTACCGCGAGGCCGGACGGGTGGCGGCGAAGGCCGGCAGCATGCCCGGTCCGTACGACGAACCGTTCCCGTACGTGCGCAAGATGGCCGCGAACTTCGGCTGGGACTGGGGACTCACGGCCGTGACCAGCGGCCCGTGGCGTCCCGTCGCGATCGAGCGGTGGTCCACGGCGAGGCTGCGCGAGGTGCGCCCGCTGGTGGACGTCGAGGCGGGCGAGGGCGTGCTCGACACGCACATCACCGTCGAGCGCTCCGGCCCGTCACGCTTCGGCGAGAACACCGCCGACCTGGACCAGGACGGCGAGGACGACGACCTGGTGCTCGTCGTCACCGTCAGCGGCACGACGGAGGACGGCGGCGCCACCCGGCAGCGGTCGCGGGCACAGCTGACCCCCAAGGACGACGAGACGGTCGTGACGGTGCGCGTGCCGGACGCTCGACGCTGGTGGCCGCGTGGGTACGGCGACCAAGCCCAGTACGACGTGGTCGTCGAGCTGCAGACCGTCGACGGCGAGGTGCTGGACCGCGACACCTTCCGCACCGGTTTCCGCTCGACGCGCATCGACACCCAGGCAGACCGCGTCGGCCGCCCGTTCGGCATCCACGTCAACGGGACCCTGATCGACGTCCGTGGCGTGAACTGGATCCCGGACGACGTGATCGTCTCGCGCGTGGACCGGTCGCGGCTCGAGTCCCGGCTGCGGGCGGCGGCGTCGCTCGGCACGAACCTGGTGCGCGTGTGGGGCGGCGGCGTGTACGAGTCGCGCGACTTCTACGAGGTCTGCGACGAACTCGGGTTGCTCGTCTGGCAGGACTTCCCCTTCGCCTGCTCGGCCTACCCGGAGGTCGAACCGATCCGCAGCGAGGTCATCGCCGAGGCGCGCGACAACGTCGCCCGGCTCGCGCGGCACCCGTCCCTGGTGGTCTGGAACGGCAACAACGAGAACATCTGGCTGCACGACGCCGACGGCTGGGGGTCGTCCCTGGGTGACCGCGGCTGGGGCCTCGACTACTACCTCGACCTGCTGCCCACGATCGTCGACGCCGTCGATCCCTCGCGCTTCTACACCGTGGCCTCGCCGTGGTCCGGCGACGAGTCGCTCCCCGCGAACGACGTCGACCACGAGACCCACCACTCGTGGGACCCCTGGAACCGGCTGCCGGACACGGCGTACCGCGAGTCCGTGCCGCGGTTCGTGTCCGAGTTCGGCTGGCAGGCGCCGCCCGCGTGGCGGACGCTGCGCGAGGGCGTCGCCGACGACGTGCTGCGGGTCGACTCGCCCGGCGTCCTGCACCACCAGAAGGCCGCCGACGGCATGGCGAAGCTCGCCCGCGGGATCGAGCCGCGGTTCGGCACGGTCGACCCCGCCTCGTTCGACCGGTGGCACTACCTGACCCAGCTGCAGCAGGCCCGCGCCGTCGCGACGGGCGTCGAGCACTGGCGCACGCACTGGCCGCGGAACACCGGTGTCGTGATGTGGCAGCTCAACGACCTGTGGCCGGTGTCGTCGTGGTCGGCGATCGACTCGGCCGGGCGGCTGAAGCCGCTCGCGCACGAGCTGCGCCGCCTGTACGACGACGTACTGCTGACCATCCGTCCGGTGTCCGACGTCGCCGCGGACGTCACCGCAGCCGGCGCTCGGACTGGAGGCCCGGATCGCCCTGACCACGCGGCCGACGGCAGCGAGACGGCCGAGCTGGGCACGCTCGCGGACACGCTGTCGTTCGGGGTCTCGCCCGGCGCCTTCGGCGCCTCGCCGGTGGAGATCGCCGTGCGGTCGTCGCGCAGCGGTCAGGACAGCGTCGTGCGGGTGCGCCGCGTGACCACGGCGGGCGCGATCCTGGCCGAGGTGTCGCTGCCGGTCCGGTCCGAACGCGCCGGCGTGGTCGTCGTGGCGTTGCCGGAGTCGGTCGGCGTCGTCGACGACCCCACGAACGAGCTGATCGTCGCCGACATGGACTGGCACCGCGCCGTCTGGACGCCGGGGCCCGACCACTCGATGCGGTGGGCGCCGGCTCAGTACCGCACCACCTTCACGCCGTTCGACGGTGGTCTCGACCTGATCGTCGAGGCCGACTCGCTCGTGCGCGACCTGCTGGTGCAGCCGGACCGGGTGTCGCCGACGGGAGCGGTGGACCGTGGGTTCATGACGCTGCTGCCGGGCGAGCGGGTGGTGTTCCGGATCACCGGGGTCGCCGAGACGGACGTGCCGGCGTTGCGGTCGGAGCCGGTGCTGTGGAGTCTGGACCGCGTGCTCGCCCGTTGATGTCCAGAACATCACGGTGATATATTTGGTGGTGCGCCGCTCGCTGTCGTGACCCGAACGACTCCGGCGTCCGGACGACCCCTCGTCGATCCGGTCGACAGGAGGTCCCACGTTGTCGCTCGCGATCCGTCCACGAACCACGCCCACCCTCGGGGCGCAGCGCCCGGACGGACCCGCGCACGCTCGTCCTGGCCTCGCTCCCACGGTGGCGGCGCTCGACCTGGCCCTGCTGCTGGTCGCGTTCGCCGTGGCGCACGTCGTGCGCTTCCCCGGGGAACTGCCGTCGGTGCGTCCCCGGGTCGGCTGGATGGAGTTCGCCACCGCACCGGCGATCGTCCTGGTCTGGATGGTGCTGCTCGCGGCGTTCCGCACGCGTGACCCCCGCATCGTCGGCACCGGCGGGGACGAGTACCGCCGGCTCGTCACCGCGAGCCTCGTCGCGGTGGCCGGGGTGGCGGTCGTCGCCTACGTCGCGCAGATCGACCTGGCGCGCGGGTACGTCGCCATCGCGTTCCCGCTCGGCCTGGTGCTCCTGTCGCTCGGTCGCAAGGCGGTCCGCACCGCGCTGGCGCGCACCAGGGCCAGGGGTGGGCGCCTGCAGGACGTCCTGATCGTCGGGGACTCCGAGGACGTCCGGTACGTCGGCCGCCGCATCGCCGCCACGCCCAGCGCCGGCTACCGGGTCCACGCGGTGGTCACCGACTGCGAACCGATCGGCACCGTGGTGGACCTGGGGGCGGCGTCGGCGCCGGTGGTCGGCGGCATCGACGACGTGCTCGGCCGGGCGAGGGCCGAGGGGGTGTCGGCGGTCGTCGTCGCCGGCGCGGTCCGTGGCGGGCACGAGCGTCTGCGGCGGCTCGGATGGCAGCTCGAGGAGCACGGCGTCGAGCTCGTGGTCTCCTCGCCCCTGGCCGACGTCGCTGCCGGCCGCGTGCACGAGCGCCCCGTCGACGGCCTGCCGCTGATGCACGTCGAGACCCCGGACTACCGGCGCCGCACGGGCAAGCGCGCCCTGGACCTGGTCGGGGCGGCCCTCGGGCTGCTGGCACTCGCCCCGGTGCTGGCGGTCATCGCCCTGGTGATCCGGCTGGACGACGGCGGTCCCGTGTTCTTCCGACAGGTGCGGGTCGGCCGCGGGGGCGAGGAGTTCTCGATCGTCAAGTTCCGCACCATGTGCGTCGACGCCGAGGCGCGGGTGACCGCCCTGCGGGTGGCGAACGACGGGGCCGGTCCGCTCTTCAAGATGAAGGACGACCCCCGCGTCACCCGGGTCGGGGCGTTCCTGCGCCGGACCTCGCTCGACGAGCTCCCGCAACTGTGGAACGTGCTGACCGGGTCGATGAGCCTGGTCGGACCGCGTCCGGCGCTGCCGTGCGAGGTCGCCCTGTACGAGGACTTCGCCGACCGTCGCCTGTTGGTCACCCCCGGGATCACGGGCCTGTGGCAGGTGAGTGGTCGGTCCGACCTCGACTGGGCCGAGGGTGTGCGGCTCGACCTGCACTACGTCGAGAACTGGTCGTTCGTGCACGATCTGGTGATCCTCGCCCGGACGGTGCCGTCGGTCCTCCGGTCGCGCGGGGCCTACTGACGCGCTTGCCTGGGCGAACGGTGTCCGTTCCCGGGCCGACCTGGGCATCCGACGGCGGGGGAGTTACGATGGCTGCACACGGACTTCCGCCGCGTGGATCGATGACGACCCACACGAACGGCGACCAGTTCCAGATCAAGGAGTCATGATGCTCGGAAACCTCGGCGGCGTACACCTGCTGGTCATCCTCGGGATCGTCATCCTGCTGTTCGGCGCGACCAAGCTGCCGGCACTCGCCAAGGGCCTCGGCCAGTCGATCAACATCTTCAAGAAGGAGATGTCGGACGACGAGAAGAAGGCCAAGGCCGACGGCACGGCACCCACCGGTACCGTCAACAACACGGTCGCCGAGCCCGCCGCTCCCGTCGCACAGCCCGTGGTGAACCCCGGTCCCTCGGTGCAGCCGAACGCCGACTCCCGCAACTACTCCCAGAACTAGGACACCCAGCCCCGTCCTGTCGGCAGCCCCCGCGACCCCATCGGTCGCGGGGGCTTCGGCGCTCCCGGGTCGACCGAAGCCCCCGCGACCCCAGCGGTCGCGGGGGCTTCGGCGTTCCCGGGTCGACCGTCGGGCGGGGAGCGAGCGGGAGCGGCAGGATGAGCACCATGACCGCTCCTGCGCCGCACGCCGCCGCCCCGCTCCGCGACGACCGGCGGATCGTGCTCGTGGTCGCGATCCTGGCCTCGTTCGTGGTCGGGCTCGACGGGAGCGTCGTGAACGTGGCGCTCCCCGCGATCCGCGACGAGCTCGGCGGCGGGCTCGTCGTGCAGCAGTGGGTCGTCGACGCGTACCTGGTGACCCTCGGCTCGCTCATCCTGGTCGCGGGGTCGTTGTCCGACCTGTTCGGGCGCGTGCGGATCATCACGTGGGGGATGGTCGTGTTCGGGATCGCCTCGGTCGCGTGCGCGATCGCTCCGACCGGCGAGGTGCTCATCGTCGCCCGGGCACTGCAGGGCGTCGGCGGGGCACTGGTCACACCGAGTGCGCTCGCGCTCATCGTCGCGGCCTTCCGCGGGGCGGCGCAGGCCCGGGCCATCGGCACCTGGACGGCATGGTCGAGCGCCGCGATGATCCTGGGCCCGGTGGTCGGCGGGCTCGTGGTGGACGGCATCGGGTGGCGCTGGATCTTCGTGCTGACGGCCGTGCCGATCGCGGTCACGATCCCGCTGGCGCTGCGCATCACCGGAGACGTGCACCCGGCGACCCGGCCGCGTGTCGACGTGGTCGGCGCCGTGCTCGCCGTCGTCGGGGTCGGTGGTGTCGTGCTCGGGCTCATCGAGCAGGAACGGCTCGGCTGGGACGCGCCCGTGGTCGTCGGGGCACTCGTGCTCGGTGCCCTGGCGCTCGCGGCGTTCGTGCCGTGGGAGCTCCGGGTCACCAGGACGACCGGCGCTCCGCTGGTGCCGCTCGGGCTCTTCCGGGCGCGGAACTTCACGGTGGGCAACCTGGCGACCCTGTCGATCTACGGCGCGCTCGGCATGGTCTTCTTCGTGGTGACGCTGTTCCTGCAGGAGGTCTGGCGGTACCCGGCCTGGCTCGCGGGCCTCGCGACGCTGCCCCCGACGGTGATGCTCCTGGCGCTCTCGACCGCGGTGGGGTCCCTGGCCGGGAAGTGGGGGCCGCGGTGGTTCATGGCCGCCGGTCCCGCGATCGGTGCCGGTGGGGCGCTCCTCATGCTCCTCGCCGGGGAGGACCCCGCCGGGTACTGGTGGTCCGTGCTGCCCGGCCTGGTGCTCGTCGGCGCGGGCATCGCCCTGATGGTCACCCCGTTGACGAGCGCGGTGCTCGGGTCCGTGCCGCAGGCCGACGCGGGTGCCGGCTCCGCGGTGAACAACGCGATCGCCCGGATCGCCGGACTCGTCACGGTGGCGCTCGCGGGTGTGGTGCTCGGCGGCGGGGTGAGCGTCGACGGCCTGCACCGGGCGATGGTGGTGATGGCGCTGCTGCTGCTGGCCGGCGCCGTGGTCAGTGCGCTCGGGATCAGGAATGTCCCCGCGCCCACGTAAGTTGAGTGGAGTAGACTCAAGTACGAGACCACCGCAACGAAAGGACGGAACGCATGGCGAACCTCCAGGGTGCCGCTGACTCGCAGGAGCGGCAGAAGACCGCCCTCGAGCAGTTCGGTGTCGACCTCACCGCGATCGCCCGCAGCGGCAAGCTCGACCCGGTGATCGGACGCGACGCCGAGATCCGGCGCGTCTCCCAGGTGCTGACGCGCCGCACCAAGAACAACCCCGTGCTCATCGGCGAGCCCGGCGTCGGCAAGACCGCCGTCGTCGAGGGGCTCGCGCAGCGCATCGTCGCCGGCGACGTCGCCGACTCCCTGAAGGACAAGCGGCTCGTGTCGCTCGACATCTCCGCCCTCATCGCCGGCGCGAAGTACCGCGGCGAGTTCGAGGAGCGGCTCAAGTCCGTGCTCAAGGAGATCAACGACTCCGACGGCCAGGTCATCACGTTCATCGACGAGCTGCACACCCTGATGGGTGCCGGCGGCGGCGAGGGGTCCGTCGCGGCGTCGAACATGCTCAAGCCCATGCTCGCGCGTGGTGAGCTCCGGCTCATCGGCGCGACCACCCTCGACGAGTACCGCGAGTACATCGAGAAGGACGCCGCGCTCGAGCGCCGCTTCCAGCAGGTCTACGTCGGCGAACCGAGCGTCGAGGACGCCGTGGCGATCCTGCGCGGGCTCAAGGAGCGCTACGAGGCGCACCACAAGGTGACGATCAACGACTCCGCGCTCGTCGCCGCCGCGAGCCTGTCGAACCGGTACATCTCTGGGCGACAGCTGCCCGACAAGGCCATCGACCTCATCGACGAGGCCGCGAGTCGACTCCGCATGGAGATCGACTCGAGCCCCGTCGAGATCGACGAGCTGAAGCGCAACGTCGACCGCCTGCGCGTCGAGGAGTTCGCGCTGAAGCAGGAGAAGGACGACGCCTCGAAGGCCCGCCTCGAGACCCTGCGGAACGAGCTGCACACCCGCGAGGAGCGGCTGGCCGAGCTCGAGCAGCGCTGGCAGACCGAGCGCGCCAGCCTGAACCGCATCGGTGAGCTCAAGCAGCAGCTGGACGACCTGAACATGCGGTCGCAGCGTGCCCAGCGCGAGGCCGACTACGAGCTCGTGTCCCGCCTGGAGTACGGCGAGAAGCCCCGCATCGAGGCCGAGCTCGCCGCCGCCGAGCGGGCCGGGAGCACCGACCGCATGGTGAACGACAGCGTCACCGACGAGGACATCGCCGCCGTCATCGCACAGTGGACGGGCATCCCGCTCGGTCGCCTGCTGCAGGGCGAGACCGAGAAGCTCCTGCACCTGGAGAGCGAGCTCGGCCGTCGGATCATCGGGCAGCGCACCGCCGTGTCCACCGTGTCCGAGGCCGTACGGCGCACCCGTGCGGGCATCTCCGACCCGGACCGCCCGACGGGGTCGTTCCTGTTCCTCGGGCCCACCGGTGTCGGCAAGACCGAGCTCGCCAAGGCGCTCGCCGAGTTCCTGTTCGACGACGAGAAGGCCCTCGTCCGCATCGACATGAGCGAGTACGGCGAGAAGCACTCGGTGTCGCGGCTCATCGGTGCCCCGCCCGGGTACGTCGGGTACGAGTCCGGCGGGCAGCTGACCGAGGCCGTCCGTCGACGCCCGTACTCGGTGATCCTGCTCGACGAGATCGAGAAGGCCCACCCCGAGGTGTTCGACGTGCTGCTGCAGGTGCTCGACGACGGCCGACTGACCGACGGGCAGGGCCGCACGGTCGACTTCCGGAACACGATCCTGGTGCTGACGTCGAACCTCGGTTCGCAGTTCATGACGGACATGACGCTGACCGACGTGCAGCGGGAGGAGTCCGTCCGCGAGCTCGTGCAGCAGGCGTTCCGGCCGGAGTTCATCAACCGGCTCGACGACATCGTGGTGTTCCATGCCCTGACCGCCGAGGACCTCGGGCAGATCGTGTCGCTCGACGTCGACCGCCTCGCCCGTCGCCTGACCGACCGCCGGCTCGAGCTCGCGGTCACCCCGCAGGCCCGTGGCTGGCTCGCGGAGCGCGGCTACGACCCGGTGTACGGCGCACGGCCGCTGCGGCGCCTGATGCAGCGACAGATCGACGACCAGCTGGCGCGCGCCATCCTGTCCGGCGACGTCCGTGACGGCGACACCGTCCGGGTCGACGTCGCCGCGGACGGCGACGGCCTGACGGTCGAGCCGTTCGAGCTCGCCGAGATCGTCGAGGAGTAACGCAGCAGACGCTGCGGACGGACGGGAGGCCCGTCACCGGTTCCTGGGATCGGTGACGGGCCGTTCCGTCTAGCGTCCACGACATGCCTGAGATCCGCGCGATCCGCCGCCTCACCGACGCCGTCGAGCACGCGAGCGTCCTCGACAAGGCCGTCGACGTCGACCGTGCCGTCGTGAACGCCCTCGCCAAGCCGAAGGCCCTGCGGCAGCTGCTGCACGGCGTGCCGTTCGGCCACCCGATCCACCCGCTCATGGTGCAGGTCCCGCTCGGCGCCTGGATCTCGGCGGCTGTCCTGGACCTGCTCGGCGGGAAGGGCAACGCGAAGGCCGCGAAGACCCTGGTCGGCGTCGGCGTGGTGTCCGCGGGCAGTGCCTCGGTCGCCGGCTACGTCGACTGGTCCGAGCTGAACCGCGAGCAGCTGCGCACAGGATGGGTGCACCAGGCCGTGAACTGGGTGGGGCTGTCGCTGTACGGGCTGTCCTGGCTGCAGCGCAAGCGGGGAAACCACGGAGCGGGCAAGGTGCTCGGCTTCGCGGGACTCGCGGTCGTCAGCGTCGGCGGGTACCTGGGCGGACACCTGTCGTACCGGCAGCGCGCGGGCGTGAGCGACCACGGCGAGGTGCCGTTCGACGCGTGAGCCGCACGCGCAACACCGGAGAAACCCTCCGACCGTCATGGTCGGAGCATGGACCTCGTGAGCATCCACGCCCTGCCGCTCCTGACCGTCCCGCTGCCGACGGCCGCCACCTTCGTGGTCCGGGTGGACGAGCGGACCGGCGCCGTCGCCGTGCTCCCAGTTCCCTCGTAGGAACATCACCTGCAATACATCAGTGCGTGTACTCGTGGTGGATGATGAGCAAGCCCTCGCCGACCTCGTCGCGACGGGGTTGACCCGGCAGGGCATGGCGGTCGACGTCGCCCACCGCGGCGACCAGGCCGACGAGCTCCTGGCGGTGAACGACTACGACGTCGTCGTGCTCGACCGGGACCTGCCGGGCATGCACGGCGACGAGGTCGCGCGGCGGCTGGCGGCCCGGGAGAGCCTGACCCGGATCCTCATGCTCACCGCGGCGACGACGCTGACCGACCGGGTGAACGGCCTGGAACTCGGTGCCGACGACTACCTGACGAAGCCGTTCGAGTACCCGGAGCTCGTCGCGCGGGTCCGGGCGCTCGGCCGCCGGAGCGTCGCACCCGTTGCACCGGTGCTCGAACGTGCCGGCCTGCTCCTCGACACGAACCGGCGGATGGCGACGCGTGACGGTCGCCCGCTCGACCTCACCGCGAAGGAGCTCGGCGTGCTCGAGACCCTGCTGCGCGCGGACGGCCGGATCGTCTCGGCCGAGGAACTGCTCGAGAAGGTCTGGGACATGAACGTCGACCCGTTCACCGCCGCCGTCCGGGTGACGATGTCGAAGCTCCGGCGGAAGCTCGGCCACCCCGACCCGATCCGGACGGTGCCGGGGCAGGGGTACGCCCTGTGACGCGGACGCTCACCATCCGCGTCCGGACGGCCTTCGCCTTCGCCGTGGCCTCGATGGTGCTCACCACCGCCGTGCTGGTGTTCGTCAACCTGGCGTCCCAGCAGTCGTTCGCTCGGACGCTGCCCGTGCTCGGTCGGGACGGCGGGCCGGCGACCCGGATCCCGTCCGCCGTCCCGATCACCCCCGAGCGGATCGGTGCGTCGCAGACGACCCTCCGCGTCGTCACCGAGGCGAACGCGCTGCAGTGGCAGTGGTCGGCGGTGGGGGTCGTCGTCGCGGGGATGCTCGCGGGTGGTGTCGGGTGGTTCGTCAGCCGGCGGATGCTCCGCCCGATCGACCGGATCACCGCCACCGCGACCCGGATCACCGCGTCGAACCTGCACGAGCGGATCGCCCTGGTCGGGCCCGACGACGAACTCCGGCGGCTGTCCCGCACCGTGGACGACCTGCTCGACCGGCTCGAGACGGCGTTCGAGAGCCAGCGGCGGTTCGTGGCGCAGGCCTCGCACGAGCTCCGGACCCCGCTCGCGGTGCAGCGGGCCGCCGTGCAGATCGGGTTGCACGACGACGTCGGCGCCGATGACGTCCGGGCCGTCCGCGACGAACTCCTCGAGCAGAACCGGCGGACCGAGCACCTGGTCGAGTCGCTGCTCGTGCTCGCCGAGGCCGACCGCGGGCTCGACGGCACGACGCAGGTGGTCCACGTGGACGACGTGACCGCCGAGGTGGTCGCGGGGGCGGCCCGGAACGCGGCCGACGTCGGGGTCGCGCTGACCCGGGAGGCCCGCACCGGGCCTCCCGGCCTGGTCGTCGACGGCGAGCCGACGCTGCTGCGGCAGCTCCTCGGCAACCTGGTCGGCAACGCCGTCGAGTACAACGAGCCCGGCGGGTTCGTCCGGGTGACGACGTCGTCGGACGGGATCGTCGTCGAGAACTCCGGGCTCGCGGTGCCGGCGGACGAGGCACCCCGCCTGGTCGAGCCGTTCCGGCGGTGCTCGTCAGCGCGGCAGGGTGGGCGGCACAGCGGTCTCGGACTGTCGATCGTGGCGTCGGTCGTGCAGGCGCACGGGTGGTCGTTGTCCGTCGACGCGCGACCGACCGGCGGACTCGTCGTCCGCGTCGGTGTTTCGCCGGTGCAACCCCGAGGAGACGCCGGGCGAAACAGCTGATCCGGTGTCCTGGTGGCATGAACACGACAACCACCACGAAGACCCGCCGGACCCACTCCCTCCTCGCCGCCGCAGCAGTCGCCGTCGTCCTGCTGCCCGGACTGCTCGCCGGGTGCTCGAGCGCGGAGGACACCGGGTCCGCCGGCGCCACCTCGGGTCACACCGCTGGGTCGGCCGGCAAGGGCGCGACGTTCGCCGAGTGCATGCGCGGCAAGGGGTACGACATCGAGGACCCCTCGAGCGGCGGCCAGACGACGCAGTTCGGTGCGCCGGACGGCGTCGACCCGGAGCAGTACCAGGCCGACCTCAAGGAGTGCATCGGGGACGGCGGGGGTGCCGGGGACGGGAAGATGGCGAAGCCGATGGAGGGTGCGGCCGAGCAGCAGCGGCAGGCAGCGGCGTGCATCCGCGAGGGCGGGTTCTCCGACTACCCCGACGACGAGGCGGGCAGGCAGGCGTACCAGCCGGACGACCGGGCTGCCTTCGACGAGGTCGCGCGCGCGTGCGACGAGGAGGCCTTCGGGTCCGAGACGACGGGGATCGGCGAGTGAGCCGCCCCGGTCGCCGACGACTGCTCGTCGTCGGTGTCTGCCTGGTCGCCGTCGTCGGCGTCGGGCTCGGCACGTGGGCGGCCGTCGCCCCCGGGGAGCCGTCGTCGGCGTCGGCGGCCTCGGACGACGCCTCCTCGGGACCCACCGCGACCGTCACGAAGGGCGACCTGACCGACTCGAAGGTGTTCGCCGGGACCCTCGGCTACGGCGTCCCGACGGGCGTGCCCGCAGCGGCCGCCGGCACGATCACGTGGTTGCCCCGCCCCGGCGACGTCATCGAGCGGGACGAGGACCTGTACGCGCTCGACGAGCGCGGTGTGCGGTCGATGTACGGCACGGTACCGCTGTGGCGCGATCTGTCCCGCGGGGTGCACGGCACCGACGTGCGGCAGCTCAACGAGAACCTGGCGGCCCTGGGGTACGACGTGTCCGTCGACGAGGAGTTCGGGCCGCGGACCCAGGCCGCGGTGCGGCAGTGGCAGGAGGACCGGGACCACGAGGTCACCGGGGTCCTGACTGCGGCCGACGTCGCGTTCGTCGACGGGGCCGTGCGCGTCGCGTCGGTGGACGGCGAGCTCGGTCGGTCGACCGGCGCCGCGGGCGCGGAGGCAGCGGGCACCGGCGGCGGCGACGTGCTGCAGGTCACGAGCACGGAGCGCATCGTCTCGGCGACCGTGTCGCAGCGCGACGCCGAGCGGCTGGCGGTCGGCACCCGGGTGGACGTCCGGGTGAACGGCACGGGGGCCCCGATGCGCGGCGAGGTCGCCGACGTCCAGCCCGAGACCGACGAGGACGGCGGGACCAAGGTCGTCGTCTCGGTGTCCTTCGACGCCGGCGACCGCAAGTTGCCGGCCGCGGCCTCTGCCCAGGTCGACGCGGAGGGCACCACCGAACGGGGCGTGCTCTCCGCGCCGGTCTCGGCCCTCGTCGCGGGTTCCGGCGGCCACTACGCCGTCGACGTGGTCCGCCGGGACGGCACGACCGAGCGCGTGCCCGTCGAGCCGGGGTTCACCGCCGGCGGCCGCGTGGCGATCACCGGCGACGTCGCCGCGGGCGACCGGGTGGTGGTGCCCGGATGACCGGCACCACCGCGCCTGACCGCGAGGTCGTCCTGTCGCTCGCGGACGTCGTGAAGACCTACGGCGACGTCGGCGCGCTCCGCGGCGTCTCGCTCGAGGTCACGGCCGGGGAACTCGTCGCCGTCGTCGGGCCGTCCGGGTCCGGGAAGTCGACCATGCTCAACATCGTCGGGACGCTCGACCGGCCGACCTCCGGCACCGTGACGATCGCCGGTAACGACGTCGCCACGATGTCCGACGACGCCTTGTCGCGTCTGCGGGCCGACCACATCGGCTTCGTGTTCCAGCACTTCCACCTGCAGCCCGGGGCGACCGCCGCCGAGAACGTCGCCGACGGGCTGCTCTACGCGGGGGTCCCGCGCCGCGACCGGCACCGGCGCGCGGTCGAGGCGCTCGGCCGGGTCGGGCTCGGGCACCGGGCCGACCACCGCCCGCACCAGCTGTCCGGCGGTGAGAAGCAGCGGGTCGCGATCGCCCGGGCCGTCGTCGGCGAGCCCACGATCCTGTTGGCGGACGAGCCGACCGGGGCGCTCGACACCGCCTCGGGCACGGCGGTCCTCGGACTGCTGCGCGAGCTCAACGACGGCGGCACCACCGTGCTCGTCATCACGCACGACCTCGAGCTCGCGGCATCGCTGCCCCGCCGGGTCCGGATGCGGGACGGTCTCGTCTCGCAGGACGACACCGCGGGCGGGGCCGCCGCGCTCGCCGCCGTGATCCGGGGCGACCGGTGAGCGCCCGGGGCACCGTCAGCCCGACGGACCTGCTCCGACTCGGGGTGTTCGGCCTGCGGACCCGGCCGGCACGCGTCGTGCTGTCGGCCCTCGGCATCGCCATCGGCATCGCGGCGATGATCGCGGTCGTCGGGATCTCGTCGTCGAGCAAGGCGGAGGTCGACCAGGTCCTCGACGCCCTCGGCACGAACGTGCTCACCGTCACCGAGGCCCAGGGGTTCGGCGAGACGCCGCCGCTGCCGGACACCGCGCTCGAGTCGGTGCACCGGCAGGACGACGTCGAGTCCGCCGCCGCGGTCGGCACGGTGCCGGGCGCCGGGGTCTACCGCAACGGGTTCGTCCCGGCGCCGGAGACGAAGGGCATCGCCGTGCTCGCGGCCTGGGGTGACGTGCCGGCGGTGCTCGGCGGCGAGCTCGCCTCCGGGCGGTGGATCGACGACGCCCGGACCGCGGCGCCGCAGGTCGTGCTCGGGGACGCGGCCGCCGCCGCGCTCGGCATCGACCGCGTCCGTGCCGACACCCGGGTGTGGATCGGCGGACAGTGGGTGCAGGTGGTCGGGGTCCTCCGGCCGCTCGCGCTCGCCGCGGAACTCGACAACAGCGTGTTCGTGCCGCGTGCGCTCGCCGGACAGCTCGGGTTCGACGGGGCGCCGACCGCCGTCTACACGCGGGTCGACCCGGAGCGGGTGGAAGCGGCCCGTGACGTCCTCGCGGCCGCGGTCCGACCGGGTGCGCCGCAGGACGTCGGGGTCACCCGCCCGTCGGACGCGCTCGCCGCGAAGGACGCCACCGACGACTCGTTCACCGGGCTGCTCGTCGGCATCGGCGGCGTCGCGCTGCTCGTCGGCGGGATCGGTGTGGCGAACACGATGGTCATCACGGTGCTCGAACGCCGGGCCGAGGTCGGGGTCCGACGGGCGCTCGGAGCCCGGCGGCGCTCCATCCGCGACCAGTTCCTGGTCGAGTCGCTGCTGCTGTCGTTGCTGGGCGGCGCAGCCGGGGTCGTGATCGGGGTGGGGGTCACGATCGCGTTCGCCCTGGCGCAGGGGTGGCCCGTGGCCCTGCCCGTGTGGGCGGTCGCCGGCGGGCTCGGCGCCACGGTGGTGATCGGCGGGGTGTCGGGGCTCTACCCGGCGGCGCGCGCGGCGCGCATCCCGCCGACATCCGCCCTGGCGGCCGTCTGAGACGTGACGGCCTGGAGGCCCGGTGCCGGTCCGCGGGACCGGAGCCGGGCCTCCTGTCCGTCGCGTTCGAGCCGTGCTCGCGAAGCGCGGATCATGCCTGGTCATGACCACCTCGTCAAGCGTCTGCGTCGATCTGTTCGACATCCGTGACGCCCCGGAAACACGCGGATCGAAAGCGGTCACAGGGACCGATCCAACGGTTGACAACGTGCTCCCGAAGGTCTTCTATTGCGAATACGCAACGTCCTTTCATAAAGGTCGGACCAAGGGAGTCATCGTGACACGTACGCGTTTCGCCGCACTCGGTGCGCTCGCCCTCGCCGGCGCGCTCGCCCTCACCGGGTGCTCCGCCGGGAGCAACGCCGCTTCCGACGGTGGCACGAAGTCCATCGGCACCCCCGATGGCACGGGCAAGACCATCACCGTCTGGATGATGAACGGCGACCTGAGCGAGAAGGTGCTCGACGCCGCCGCCGAGCAGTTCACCGAGGACACCGGGGCGAAGGTGAAGGTGCAGACCCAGCAGTGGGACGGCATCACCACCAAGCTGACCACCGCACTGGCGCAGGACGACGCCCCCGACGTCGTCGACCTCGGCAACACGCAGGTGCCGGTCTACGCGGCGGCCGGCGGGCTGACCGACCTGACGCCGTACCGCGACGAGCTCAAGGACGGCCAGACCTGGCTGACCGGGCTCGAGGGTCCGGCCACCGTCGACGGCAAGCTCTACGGCGCCCCGCTGTTCGCCGGCAACCGCGCCGTCATCTACGACAAGCAGGTCTGGGAGGACGCCGGGGTCACCGACGTGCCGACCACGTACGAGGAGCTCACCGCCGCCCTCGACAAGGTCAAGGCAGCGAACACGGCGAGCGACTTCTCGGCCTTCTACATGCCCGGGCAGTACTGGTACGGCGGGTTGCAGTGGGTCTGGGACGCCGGCGGCGAGATCGCGACGGACGACGGCGGCGAGTGGACCGGCACGCTCGACTCGGACGAGGCCGTCGAGGGGCTGACGGCGTGGAAGGACTTCCAGAACACGTACTCCGCGAAGTCGACCCAGGACATCAACACCGACAAGCCCTCGCAGAGCGACGTCTTCGCACAGGGGAACACCTCGGCGTTCCTCGGGTCCGCCTGGGAGATCGGTTCGATCACCACGGCGAAGCCGGAGCTCGCCGACCGCATCGGCACGTTCCCGATGCCGTCGTCCACGGCGGGGAAGACGCAGCCGGTGTTCCTCGGCGGCTCTGACCTGGGGATCCCGGCCAAGGCGAAGAACCAGGAGCTCGCGCTGTACTACCTGAAGATCCTGACCTCGAAGGAGTTCCAGCAGGACCAGGTGTTCGGGGTCGACGGCTGGGAGCCGAACTCCACCGAGCTGCTCGACGCGGTCGCCGGCGACGTCGACGAGCTGCACAAGCCGTACTTCGAGGCGGCCGGCACGAGCCGACCGACCCCGGCCACGCCGGGCTGGGCCACCATCGAGGGTGACGCTTCGTTCCAGTCGATGTTCGCCGACGTCGCCACCGGCCGGAAGTCGCCGGAGCAGGCCGCCGAGGGCTTCTCGAAGCACCTCACGACCGCGCTGAACGCGCAGCCGTAGGCGATGACGTCCACTGCGGAGCCGGTGACCGACGCGGAGCAGTCCGCGCCGGTCACCGGCGGGCGGGCCCGCGGCGGTCCGGTTCAGGGGCCGTCGCGAGGTCGGGGTGTCGAGGGCGGGAACGGTCCGCGGCGCCGGTCGCCGGTCGGGTCGCGGGCGCCGCTCGTCCTGCTCGCCCCGGCGGCACTGCTCCTGCTCGCCCTCGTCGTCTACCCGCTCGTCCGGCTCGTCGTCATCTCGTTCCAGGACTACGGACTCCGGGCGATCTTCACCGGGCAGGCCGGGTTCGCGGGGTTCGCGAACTACACCGGTGTGCTCACCGACGCGAGTTTCTGGCCGGTCATCCTGCGCACCGTGCTGGTGACGGGAGCCATGGTCCTCGGGACGATCGTGATCGGCATGGGTGTCGCGCAGCTGCTCACCCGGCTCGGCGTGGTCATGCGCACGGTGGTCAGTGTCGTGCTCGTCCTGGCGTGGGCGATGCCGAACGTGGCGTCGAGCCTGGTGTGGCAGTGGCTCTTCCAGCCCTTCTACGGGGTGCTCAACTGGGTCATCACGCAGCTGCGCGTCTTCGGGGACCACACCCAGGACAACTGGGCGTCGCACCCGGGGCAGGCCTACACGATCGTCCTGACGCTCGTGATCTGGCAGGCCGTGCCCTTCGTGGCGCTCACCCTCTACGCGGCCCAGTCGCAGATCGCCCCGGAGTACTACGAGGCCGGCGCCCTCGACGGGGCCACGACGTGGACGATGTACCGCGCGATCACCCTGCCCGCGCTCGCCCCGACGCTGCTGCTCGTGTCGATCCTGTCGGTGATCTGGGACTTCAACGTCTTCAACCAGATCTGGCTGCTCACCCGCGGCGGCCCGGAGGAGGCGACGCTGACCCTCGGCATCTGGACCTTCGTGCAGTCCTTCGTGTCGAACGCCTACGGCCAGGGCGCGGCGATCGCGGTCATCTCGACGGTGATCCTCGGCGTGCTCACCAGCTACTACATCCGCCGGCTCGTCCGCAGCGGGGAGGAGGACCTGTGACGACCACGACGTCCCTCGGTGTGACGGGCGCCACCGCGTCGGAGACGCAGCCCGACGTGGCGGGGGCGACCCGCGCCTCCCGGCCGGTCCGCCAGCGCAGGCGCCGGCCGCGCGTGCTGGCGAACGCCATCGCCGTGGTGTTCTGCCTGGTGTGGGTGTTCCCGATCTACTGGATGGTGAACACCGCGTTCAAGCCGGCCGACGAGGTCACCACCCTCACCCCGATCTGGTTCCCCGTCCGGCCGACGCTCGACAACTTCACCCGGGCGCTGACACAGGACGGGTTCCTGGTGTACCTGCGGAACTCGGCGATCGTCGTGCTGGCGGCGGTGCTGCTGTCGATCGTCGTCGGGTTCCTGGCGTCGGCGGCGCTGTCACGCTTCCGGTTCCGCGGTCGTCGGGTGATCCTGGTGGCCATCCTGTTCGTGCAGATGATCCCGTCCGGGGCGTTGCTCATCCCGCTGTTCCTGTCGTTCCAGACGCTCGGGCTGCTGAACAGCTACGTCGGGCTGATCCTGGCCTACGTCGCGAGCGTGCTGCCGTTCTCGATCTGGGTGATGCGGGGGTTCTTCGTCGCGGTGCCCACCGAGATCGAGGAGGCCGCGAAGGTGGACGGGGCCGGCACGTTCCGGATCCTGCGGAGCGTGCTGTTCCCGCTGGTGATGCCCGGCGTGATCGCGACGAGCGTGTTCGCGTTCATCGCCGCGTGGAACGACTACTTGATCGCGTACGTGATGCTCAAGGACCAGGGGATGTACACGCTGCCGGTGTGGCTCGCCGGGTTCTCGACGGACAAGGGCACCGACTTCGGGGGGCTCATGGCTGCGAGCGTGTTGTTCTCGGTGCCGGTGGTCGTGTTCTTCCTCATCGTGCAGCGGCGGCTCGTCACGGGGATGACCGCGGGGGCCGTGAAGGGGTAGCACGTCGCGTCCTCGCGCCACTGACGGTGACGTCGCACTTCGGCCCGGTTCCCTGTGTGGGTTCCGGGCCGAACTGCGATCTCACCCACATTGGACGTTGCGTTTGTGTGGGGTTCGGGCCTACAGTTTCCAAAACCCACGGGAACGAAGGAGTTCGGACATGTACGCAACCGAGCGGCACGACGCCATCGCCGCGGCGCTGCAGACCGCCGGCCGCGTCTCGGTGGCCGACCTCGCCGAGCACTTCGACGTCACCACCGAGACGGTGCGCCGCGACCTGGACCTGCTCGAATCGGCCGGGGTCCTGCGCCGCGTGCACGGGGGAGCGGTCCCCGTCGGGCGCTCGAGCGTCATCGAACTGACCGTCGCCGAACGCGAGGGGCAGCACGGCTCCGCCAAGTCCGCCATCGCCCGGGCCGCCATGCGCCTGGTCCCGCCGACCTTCACGGGCTCGATCGCCCTCGACGCCGGCACGACGTGCGCGGCCGTCGCCACCGAACTCGCCCGCTGGGAGCCGTCCACCCCCGGCGCGACGATCACCGTCGTCACCAACTCGGTGCCGATCGCCGCGACCCTGCAGCACAGCGAGCACGTCGAGCTGCACCTGCTCGGCGGACGGGTCCGCGGGGTCACGAGCGCCGCGGTCGGCACGGCCACCGTCGAGCAGATCGGCGCCCTCCGGCCCGACATCGCGTTCGTCGGCACGAACGGCCTGTCCGCGGGCTTCGGCCTGAGCACCCCCGACGAGTACGAGGCCGCCGTCAAGGGTGCGTACGTCCTCGCCGCCCGTCGGGCCGTGGTGCTCGCCGACGCCGCCAAGCACGGGATCGAGGCCCTCATGCGGTTCGCGCGGCTGGACGAGATCGACACGCTCGTCACCGACGAGCAGCCGCCGGCCGACCTCGCCGGTGCGCTCACCGACGCCGACGTCGAGGTGGTCGTCGCGTGAACGAGCAGCGCAGCAGCACCCGCATCGTCACGGTGACGCCGAACCCGTCCCTCGACCGCACCATCGAGCTCGCGGGCGAGCTGCAGCGCGGCGCCGTCCAGCGCGCGACGCGGTCGACGGCGGAGCCCGGCGGCAAGGGCGTCAACGTCTCCCGCGTGGTCGTCGCGAGCGGGGGCGACACCGTGGCCGTCCTGCCCGGTGACGAGCTCGACCCGGTCCTGCTCGGCCTGGCCACGCGCGGCATCCCGACAGCTGCGCTGCCGATCGGCGCCCCGCTCCGCTCGAACGTCACCGTGACCGAGCCGACCGGCACCACCACGAAGCTCAACGAGCCCGGCCCCTCGCTCGCCGGTCGGCTCGACGACCTCGCCGCACTGGTCGCCGACACCGCGGGCGCGACCGCCACCGGTCCCGCCGCTCGATGGGTCGTCGTCGCCGGGTCGTTGCCGCCCGGGCTGCCGGACGACGCACTCGCCGTGCTGGTCCGCGCGGTCCGCGCCCGCCACGGCGAGGACGTGCGGATCGCGGTCGACTCGTCGGGGCTGCCGTTCACCGCCCTGCTGCAGTCCGGCGAGCGGATCGACCTGGTCAAGCCGAACGCCGAGGAACTCGCCGAGGTCGTCGGCGGCGACCCCGAGGAGTACGAGCGCGACCTCGACGCCGCCGTGGCCGGGGCCGAGCGGCTCCGGCAGCGGAACGTCGGCACGGTCCTGCTCACCCTGGGCAGCGCGGGCGCCGTCCTGGTGTCCGACGAGGGCGCCTTCGTCGCCGCAGCGCCGACGATCGTCGCCCGCTCGACCGTCGGCGCGGGGGACTCCTCGCTCGCCGGCTACCTGCTCGCCGAGGGCGCGGGCGCGACGCCGGAGCAGCGTCTCGCCCAGGCGGTCGCCACCGGTGCCGCAGCCGCCGCCCTGCCCGGCAGTGACGTCCCGGCACTCGACCACACCGACCCGACGGCGATCACCGTCCGGGTGCTCACGACGCACCGGACGCCCGAACCCGCCTGACCCCCTCCCCACCCCCGAACACCTGCACGACCCGCGCGATCAGCGCCATTGCGAAGGAGCAAGCACATGTCCGCAGACTCGAGTCCGCGCCTCATCAGCGCGCAGCTCGTCGGCCTCGACGAGGACCTCGGAGCCACGTCGACCGACGTCATCCGCGTGCTCGCCGCCCGCGTCGCCGCGACCGGCCGCGCCGCCGACGGAGCCGCGCTCGCCGACGACGCCATCGCGCGCGAGGCGAGCGTCGGCACCGGCGTCCCCGGTGGCATCGCGATCCCGCACGCCCGCTCGGCGTCGGTGTCCGAACCGACCCTGGCGTTCTCCCGCCTGGCCCGGAAGGTGCCGTTCGGCGCCCCGGACGGCGACGCCGACATCGTCTTCATGATCGCCGTGCCCGAGGGGGCGGACAAGGACCACCTGACGGTCCTGTCGACCCTGGCCCGCGCGCTCATCCGCGAGGACTTCACCGCCGCGCTCCGCGCCGCGACCACCCCCGACGAGATCGTCGAGCTCGTCGACCACGAGGTGAGCGGCGAGGTGTCCGCAGCCGGCGTCGGGAACGCGAGCCGTGCCTCCGGTGCGACGACCGCGACCGGCCAGCAGGCGCGACCCGCCGCCGGATCGCACGCAGCGACCGACGACGCGTCCGGTCCGGCGACCGGTGCCCGCAAGGTCATCGTCGGCGTCACCGCCTGCCCGACCGGCATCGCGCACACCTACATGGCGGCCGACGCCCTGGTGGCAGCGGCGCAGCGCGCCGGCGCCGAGATGCACGTCGAGACGCAGGGCTCCTCGCAGGTCGAACCCCTCGACCCGGAGCTCATCGCCCGCGCCGACGCCGTCGTGTTCGCGGTCGACGTCGACGTCCGTGACCGCGGACGCTTCGCCGGCAAGCCGCTCGTCTCCGGCCCCGTCAAGCGCGGTGTCGACGCGCCCGACGAGATGATCGCCGAGGCCATCCGCGCCTCGGAGGACCCGAACGCCACCCGCGTGCAGGGCGCCGCCAGCTCGACCGAGACGACCACGTCGAACGAGCACTTCGGCCAGGCGCTCAAGCGCTGGCTGCTCACCGGTGTCAGCTACATGATCCCGTTCGTCGCGGGCGGCGGGCTGCTCATCGCGCTCGGGTTCCTGCTCTCCGGGTACGAGATCGCGTCGACCCACGGCGACGACGGTGTGAGCAACGCCGCCTGGACGCTGACCCACTCGACCCTGCTGAACCTGCCGGCGGAGGGCCTCGGTTACTACCTCGGGGCCGCCGCGTTCCAGATCGGACAGGTGTCGCTCGGGTTCCTGGTCGCCGCGCTCGCCGGGTACATCGCCTACGCGATGGCCGACCGCCCCGGCATCGCGCCGGGCTTCGTCGCCGGGTCGATCGCCGTCTTCATGAACGCCGGCTTCCTCGGTGGTCTCGTCGGTGGCCTGATCGCCGGTGCCGCCGCGTACTGGATCGGCCGCATCCCGACCTGGCGCTGGCTGCGTGGCCTGATGCCGGTCGTGATCATCCCGCTCTTCGCGTCGATCATCGCCTCGGGCCTCATGCTCCTGGTGCTCGGCGGGCCGATCGCCTGGCTCATGACCCAGCTGACCGGGTTCCTCAACTCGCTGTCGGGTGCCTCCGCGATCCTGCTCGGGATCATCCTGGGCCTGATGATGGCGTTCGACCTCGGTGGTCCGGTCAACAAGGTGGCCTACGCGTTCGCCGTCGCCGGGCTCGGTGCCGGGACCGCGACGAACGTGGTGCCGTTCGAGATCATGGCCGCCGTCATGGGTGCCGGCATGGTGCCGCCGCTCGCGATGGCACTGGCCTCGACGCTGTTCTACCGCAAGGGCTTCACGAAGCCGGAGCGTGAGAACGGCAAGGCCGCGTACCTGCTGGGCTTCTCGTTCATCTCGGAGGGGGCGATCCCCTTCGCTGCCGCGGACCCGCTGCGGGTCATCCCGGCGTCGATGGTCGGTGCGGCGGTCACCGGTGCGATCTCGATGGCGGTCGGTGTGACCTCGCGTGCACCGCACGGCGGCGTGTTCGTGTTCTTCGCGATCGGCGACTTCTGGATCTGGCTCGGGGCCGTCGTGCTCGGTGCCTTCATCTCGGCCGGCGTGCTCGTCGCGCTGAAGAAGTGGGTCCGGCGTCGTCCCGCCGACGAGGACGCCGCCGCTGGTGAGGCCACCGCGGCCGGCGAGACGGTCGGTCAGCACGCACCGGTCGCCGCCTAGGACGGGCACGAGACGCCGGCGTCCCCGCGGGACGCCGGCGTCCGCCCCCCCCCCCCGCCGAGACGCCGGCGTCCGCCCGAGACGCCGCGACGTCGCCGAGACGCCTCCGGATCCGGCGGCGTCTCGCGCACCAGGCGGCGTCTCGCGGTGACGCCGGTGTGCCGCGAGCAGGACAGGACGGGACGGGACCGCGCACGGACGGGAGGCCCGGTGCCAGCTGGCACCGGGCCTCCCGTCCGTCGTGTGGTCGCGACACACCGGCGGCCGCGCGTCGAGCGGTCACATCCCGTCGCTGGCCGGGCGCCCGGACGACGGGACCTGACCAGTCGGCGCAACCGAGCGGTGTGTCGTGACCGCCCGCCAGGGGCTACTCCGCGATGTTCGCCGTGATCGCGTCGATGTACGCCGCGCGCTCCTCGCGGGAGTGCGGCCGACCCGGGACGCCCGGGCGCTGCTCCCAGGGGAAGGGGCCCGCCTCGTGCCGGTACTCGATGCCCATCGCCTCGAGCCGGGCGGTGTGCTCGGCCAGCCGGCCCCGGAACTCGGCGAGGTCGCGCGGCCCGGTGACGTCGGCCGACCACAGGGCCTCGGCCAGGGCGGCCACGCGCGGGAACAGCTGGTAGTCGAGCTTCCGGGCGGTGTCGACGTGCTCCGTCCACATGTTGCCCTGCCCGCCGATCACGTGGGCGCGCTCGTCGTCCGTCAGGCCGGACGGCACCGGGTCGAAGGCGAAGACGTCGTCGACGGTGAGCACGATGGAGACCGGGATCGGTTCGGTCGGCAGATCGCTCTGGCGGTAGTCCAGGTACACCTGGTCATCCGGGGCCGAGATGACGTCGTGGCCGCGCTTGGCCGCGGTCCGCGCGCCGGTCAGGCCGCGCCACGACAGCACCGTGGCGGACTGCGACAGTGTGCCCCCCTCGAGGATCTCGTCCCAGCCGAACGCCCGACGACCGTGCGACTCGACGTGCGCGGCGAGCTGCCCGATGATCCAGGCCTGCAGCTGTTCCTCGTCCTGCAGCCCGAGCTCGCGGATGCGCTCCTGCGTGCGGGGGTCCGTCTCCCACTGCACCTTCGGGCACTCGTCGCCGCCGATGCCGATGTACCGCGACGGGAACAGCGCCACGACCTCGTCGAGGACGTCGCGGAAGAAGTCGACCGTGGCGTCCTCGGCGTTCAGGACGTCGTCCGCGATGCCCCACTCGGTCCAGACCCCGACCGGGTGCTCCGGCGGTGTCCCGGTCGCGCCGCCGGAGCCGCCGACCCCGAGCGACGGGTACGCGGCCAGTGCCGCTCGCACGTGCCCGGGCGTCTCGATCTCCGGGACCACGGTGACGAACCGGTCGGCCGCGTAGGCGACGATCTCGCGGACGTCGTCCTGCGTGTAGTACCCGCCGTGCGGCCGCCCGTCGAACCCGGCCGGCCGCAGGACGCCGTCGTCGTCGGCGACGTGTGCCCCGACCTGCGACTCCGGACGCCACGACCCGACCTCGGTCAGGCGCGGGTACTTCCGGATCTCGATGCGCCACCCCTGGTCCTCGGTGAGGTGGAAGTGCAGGCGGTTGATCCGGTGCGCCGCGAGCTGGTCGACGACGCGCATGACCTCGTGCTTCGTGCGGAAGTGCCGCGCGACGTCGAGCATGACGCCGCGCCACGCGAAGGCGGGGGCGTCCTCGACGACGACCGCGGGGACGGTCCAGGGCCCGGTGCCCACCCGGCCACGGCGGTACACGTCCGGCGGCAGGAGCTGCAGGAGTGCCTGCACGCCGTAGAAGACCCCGGCGGCCGTGCCCCCGACGACCTCGACGCGGTCGGGCGTCACGCTCAGGCGGAAGGACTCGGCGCGTTCGCCCTCCGGGGCGGCCGGACCGGCGGGCAGCGAGGGGTCGTCGGCGACGCGGAGCACGATGACGTCCGCCCCGCTCGACGCACCGTCGTCGGCGTCCCGGACCGGCAGGCCGGTCGAGCCCCGCAGCGTCTGCTGCAGGTACAGTCGGACCGGCTCGCTCGCCGGGTCGGCGGCGATCCGGGTCGACGGGGTGATCTCGAAGGCCCCGGCACCCGGTCCGGTGCGGCGCGGTCGTGGGACGAGCATGTCGGAGCCACCATTCCTCAATGATCTTTCGTAATGTGGAGGCTATGGCCGTGGACCTGACCGTGTCAACGATCCCGGGGAGCGTCGGGACGACCCCGGGCGTGCTCCGGCAGATGAACTCCCGCGCCATCCTCGGAGCACTCCTGCACGAGGACGTCTCGCGCACCGTGACCGAGCTGAGCCGCTCGGTCGGGCTCTCCCGTCCCACCGTCGAGGCGGCGCTCGCCGACCTGGTCGACGAGGGCTGGGTGGTCGAGGCCGAGGCGATCGCCACCCCGAACAAGGCCGGTCGCCGCGCCAAGCGCTTCGCCGCCGACGCCTCGGCCGGCTCCGTGCTCGGCGTCGACCTCGGCCTGCACGGCATCGTCGGGGTCCGCGCCGACCTGCGGGGCGTGACCCTGGCCCGGGTCGAGGAGCGCTACGCCGACCTCGCCGACGCCGAGCAGGCGTGGACGAGCGTGCAGGACGTCGTCCGGCGCCTGACCGGGTCCGTCGATGGAGCACCCGTGCTCGCCGCCACCTTCGGGGTGCCGGCCGTCGTCGACCGTGACGGCGCGATCGACTACACGGTCGCCGTGCCCGAGTGGGTGGAGCGGCGGGTGCCCGGCCGGATCCAGGACCTGTTCCCGGGCACCGCCACGTTCTTCGACAACGACGCCAAGCTCGCCGCGACGGCGGAGGCGATGTGGGGGCGCTTCCGCGGTGTGCGGGACGGCCTGTACCTGGTGATGGGCCGGCAGATCGGTGCCGCGTTCGTCGTCGACGGGGTGCTGGCCCGCGGTGCCCGCGGGGCGGCCGGCGAGATGGGCGGCCTCGCCTCGACCGGCTGGCCGGGCGCGCCCGCCCGCCTGGAGGCCCGGATCACCGCCGACACGGACGTCGAGTCCGTCTTCGCTGCCGCGTCAGCAGCGGCGGCCTCCGACCAGGCGGCGTCCACCGCCGCGGTCGACACCGTCCGGGCGCTCGCCGCCGACGTCGCGCCGGGCGTCGTCCAGCTCGTGACGACCATCGACCCGGAGGTCGTCGTCGTCGGCGGCGAGGTCCTGCCGGCGGCCGAGGTGTTCTGCGCCGCGCTCGACGAGCACGTCGCCCCGCAGCTCCGGCACCCCGTCGCGGTCGTGCCGTCCACGGTCGGTCGGGACGCCGTGGCGATGGGAGCGCTCGCCCGCTCGCTCACCCACGTCCGCTCCGTGCACATGGGACTCGGCTGAGACCCAGGCGGCGTGCCGGGTCCTGACAGGACGTTCAGGGGATGATGGGCGGATGACGACTGCCGTGACCACCCGTGCCATGACCGTCGCCGCCGGCGACTCCACCGCTCCCTCGGACCTGGGCGGGCTCTCCGGCCTCGTGCTCCAGCTCATCGACGCGCTCGGGGAGTGGGGCGTCGCGCTCATGCTCTTCGTCGAGACGGTGTTCCCCCCGATCCCGTCCGAGGTGATCCTGCCGCTGGCCGGGTTCCTCGCCGGTGCCGGGCAGATGAACCTCGTGCTCGTGCTCGTCCTGGCCACGCTCGGCTCGTACCTCGGCGCCCTGGTGCTCTACTGGCTCGGCGCGAAGATCGGCTTCGAGCGCACCACGCGGTGGTTCGGCAAGCTGCCCCTGGTCGACGAGGACGACTTCCGCAAGGCGGCGCACTGGTTCCACCGCCACGGCAAGAGCGCGGTGTTCTTCGGCCGGTTCGTGCCGATCGTCCGCAGTCTCATCTCACTGCCGGCCGGTGCCGACCGGATGCACCTGGGCACCTTCTCGGTCTTCACGATCATCGCGAGCGGCATCTGGAACAGCGCGCTCGTGCTGCTCGGCGCCGCGTTCGGTTCGCAGTACGACCGCGTGGAGATGTACACGGAGTGGATCGACCGCGTGCTCTACGTGGCGATCGCGGTCGTCGTCGTGACCTTCGTCGTCCGGCGGATCCGACGGATGCGGGCCGAGCGACGGTCGGGCGGAGACGGCGACGCGGGCGGGACCCGGGGACGTCGCCGCGCCGAGCCCGCCCGCGACTGAGTCGTCAGGCCTTCGTCAGCGCCGACTCCTTGTGGGCGGCCTGCTTGCCGCTCTTCTCCGACTCGACGATCCAGTACGGGTCGTCGTCCGTCGGCTTGAAGTGCTGACCGTCGAACTCGAAGTCGCTCGTGCGCTTCTGCACGAGCTTGCCGGTCGTCTTGCCCTGCGAGGTGTTCCAGTGCACCTCGTCGCCCTTCGACATCGCCATGTTGTCCTCCTTGCGCGTTCCCGCGTCGCTGATGGAGATCGGACAGTACCCGCCCGATCCCCGGGAACCCGGGGAAGCGCAGCGGTCACGATGTCGTAACGGGCATGCGGCCGTGGAGTCGGACGCGTACCGTTTGCAGCGGGCCCACCACGCCGGCAGCAGCCGCGGAACCCGAGGGCTCGGGACAGGACGACGGAAACATGACCCTGCTGGACAGCGCGCGGGCGGACACCGTCCTCTCAGCCCGCTACCGCCTGGTCAAGCTCATCGGCACCGGCGGCATGGGTTCCGTCTACGAGGCCCGCGACGAGCACACCTACCGCGCCGTGGCCGTCAAGCTCTTCGCGACGCCCGACAAGATGACGACCGCCGACCGCGTCCGCCAGGAGCGCGAGATCCGGCTGCTCAGCATGCTGTCGCACCCCGGCCTCATCCCGCTGTACGACGCCGGGACCCACGAGTTCGAGGACGGCCCGCACCGCTTCATCGTGATGGAGCTCATCGCCGACACGACGCTCCTCCGCAGGCTGTCCGAGGGGGCGCTGCACAACTACGAGGTCGCCGACCTCGGCGCGCAGCTCGCCGACGCCCTGGCCTACGTGCACTCGCGCGGCATCGTCCACCGCGACGTCAAGCCGGCGAACATCCTGATCAGCGACGAGGGGTCGTCCGGCTTCGCCCGGACCGTCAAGCTCACCGACTTCGGGGTGGCGCACTTCGTGGACGGCTCGCGCCTGACGAACGACGGCACGGTGATCGGCACCGCCGCGTACCTGAGCCCCGAGCAGGTCGCCGGCGAGCCGATCAGCTTCGCCACCGACATCTACTCGCTCGGACTCGTGCTGCTCGAGGCGCTGACCGGCAAGCAGGAGTACTCGGGCACCCTCATCGAGGCGGCGCTCGCCCGGCTCCGCAACGACCCGGTGGTCCCCGACGAGGTCGCCCAGGAGTGGCGTGACCTGCTCCTCCGGATGACCGCCCGCGACCCGGCACGCCGCCCCACCGCGGTCGCCATCGCCAGCGCGCTGCGCGGCGGCTCGACGCAGATCACCGGCCCGGTGCCCCTGGGGCCCGAGCGTGAGCGCCACCAGCGCAACCACCGCATGCACCGTGCGGCCCACCGGCACGCCCGCCGCGGCACGTTCTCGGCTGTCCGGCGGTGGCGGCGGCGGAACGTCCTGCTCGGGTCGTTCGCGGGCTTCGGGGTCGCGGCCGCGTGCGTCGCCGCCTACGTCGCGGGCGCCCTGCACTGAGTCGTCGGCCCTGGGTGAACGGGTGCCCCGTTCGTCCGTCGTCCCTGGCAGGATGGACGGCATGACCGACCAGCGCTGGATCAAGATCTGCGGCCTGTCGACACCGGACACCGTCGACGCCGCCGTCGACGCGGGTGCCGACGCGGTCGGGTTCGTCTTCGCCGCGGGCAGCCCCCGGACGGTGACGGCGGACCTGGCGAAGGAACTCGTCGAGCGGGTACCGGACGGCATCGACGCCGTCGGGGTCTTCCGTGACCAGAAGATCGACGAGATCGTCGGCATCGCCTCCGAGGTCGGGCTCACCACCCTGCAGCTGCACGGGGGCGAGACGGCATCCGACTTCGCCCGGGCCCGCGATGCCGGGTTCTTCACGATCCGGGCCGTCGCGGCCGAGGACTACCTGCGCGAGACGGCGGAGCAGCGGGCGTCGTACGACCACGACCTCCTGCTGCTCGACGCCGCGGTGCCCGGCAGTGGTCGCCTCGTCGACCCGGCCGTCGTGCGCGACGTCGACGAGGCCTGGATCCTCGCCGGCGGGCTCACCCCGGCGAACGTCGTCGCGGCGGTGGAGGCGCTCGACCCCGACGGCGTCGACGTCTCGAGCGGCGTCGAGTCGGAACGCGGCGTCAAGGACCCGGCGAAGATCCGCGCCTTCGTCGAGGCCGTCCGCAGCCTGGGCTGAGCGCGCGCCCGCGGCACCCGACACGCGCGCCGCCCGACGCGCGCGGCTGCTGACTGGAGGCGCGGGGCGGGCCCGTCACGGGCCTCCCGTCCGTCGCGTCGCCCGTTGCGAGCACGGAAGACGCCGTCGTGTCGGTGCGGCGCCGCCCTCCGCGCGAGACGCCGCTGGAACTGGTGGCGTCTCGACGATCGAGCGGTGTCCTGACGAGACGCCGGCGTCCTCCGTGGTGGGCCAGCCGCCCCGCGAGACGCCGGCGTCCTGTGCGGTCAGCGCAGCGTCGGGACGAGCTCCGTCAGGAACGCGTCGGTGTCCTCCCAGCCCTCGACCGCGTGGCACGGCACGCCCAGGGCCTTCACCGGGTAGTCGTTGCCCTCGGGGTCGAGCCGGTCGCCGACGAAGAGCATGTCGTCGAGGGCGATGCCGGTGATCTCGGCGAGACGCTGCATGCCGTAGGCCTTGTCGATGCCCTTGCGGGTGATGTCGATGCTCGTGGACCCGCCGGAGCGCACCTCGAGGTCGGGCAGGTCGGCCTGCACGAGCCGGCGGAGGTGGTCCTTCTTCTCGCCGGTCGGGTCCCACAGCTTCTTGACGTCGACCGGGGCCGTCTGGCCGAGGGCGGAGAACGTGATCTGGGACCCGCGGTCCTCGAGGATGGCGCCCCAGGTCTCGGTCTCCCAGTACCCGGCCTCCTTCGCACGGGCCTCCACAGCGGCGAGGGCACGCGCCTTCTGCTCGTCGGTCAGGTCCTCGGCGTACTGCAGCGCCCAGTCGCCGTCGGACCACCGGTAGTACCGGGTGCCGCAGGTCGGCAGCAGGTGCAGGTCGTCCAGACGCAGGCCGTCACGCTGGCGCAGCGGGGTGACGAGCTGCTGCTCGAACTGGGTGAAGTTGCCGCCGGAGATGACCGCGACCGGCACGACCTCGAGCAGGGACGCGAAGGTCTCGAGCATGCGGGGATCGAGGGAGGACTTCGACGGGGCGAGCGTGTCGTCCAGGTCGAAGGCGACGAGGCGGGGCGTGGTCATGCCCCCGATCCTGCCAGAGCCGACCGGTCCCGCGCCGTGTGGCGCGGTCGGCCGGTGCGCCCCTGCGCGAAGTCTGCGGAGTCGCGCGCGGCGCTCACTCCTTGACGAGCACGACCTCGTCGAGGGGGATGCGGGTGCGCGGGGCGACCTCGCGCTCGGCGGCCTTCTCGTCGAGCTGCGACGGGTGTGCAACGGTGCCGACGGCCGTGACCGTGTAGGGGAGGAAGCGCTCGGGCAGGTCGAAGGCGGCGCGGAGCCCCTCGGTGTCGATGCCCGCCATCTGGTGCACGTGCAGTCCCTCGGCGTGCGCCTGCACGGTGAGCGCGGCGAGCGACTGCCCGAGGTCGTAGTGGGCGAAGGAGCGCTCCTCGCCGTCCTCGGAGACGGTCTCGAGCACGCCGACGACCAGGGCGCTCGCACGGAAGGCCCAGGCGGCGTTGAAGCCGAGCAGGTTCTCGTTGATCTTCCGGAACGTCTCGGTGCCGCGGCGGCCGGCGATGAACCGGCGCGGCTGGAGGTTCATGGCCGACGGTGCCCAGCGGGCGGCCTCGAGCACGGCGTCGAGCTGCGCGTCCGAGATCGTCGCGGTGTCGTCGTAGGAGCGCGGGCTCCACCGTTCCTCGAGCAGCGGCACGAGCGGCTGGCTGGAGTCGGTGGACCGGGTCAGGGTGTCGGCGTTCGTCGAGGTCATGGTGGGCTCAACGGTATTCCATGCGTACGCATTTCCGACCTGAGCGACGTCACATGGTGCACGACGGGATGCGAGGATGGACGCGATGGGTGGCGTGCTGATCGGCTTCGCGATCATCGGCGCGATCATCGCCGGTGGGTACGTCGTCGGGCGCACCGGTCTGCTCGGTCCGCACGCGCAGTTCGTGATGAGCCGGCTCGCGTTCTTCGTGCTGATGCCGTGCCTGTTGTTCCACACCATCGCGACGGCGGACATCGCGTCGCTGCTGTCGTCGATGCTCTGGGTCTCGCTGCTGAGCGCCGCCGTGGTCGCCCTCGCTGCTGCCGCCGTGTTCCGTCTGGTGCTGCGCCGCCCCGTCGCCACGACGACCGTCGGCGCGCTGGCCTCGAGCTACGTGAACGCGAACAACATCGGGCTGCCGGTCGCCGTCTACGTGCTCGGGCAGGCGACGGCGGTCGTGCCGGTGATCCTGCTGCAGCTCGTCGTGATGGCCCCGATCGCGTTGACGATCCTCGACGCGGCGACCGCTGGTGCCGGCGGGTGGGGACGCCGGATCGCCGGGCCGTTCCGGAACCCGATCATCATCGCCTCGCTCGTCGGGCTCGTGTGCTCGGCCACGGGCACCACCCTGCCGGATCCGGTGCTCGAGCCGTTCTCGCTGGTGGGAGCGGCCGCGGTGCCGGTCGTGCTGCTGTCGTTCGGGATGAGCCTGCACGGTGCGACCCCGCTGCGGGACCCCGCGATCCGCACCGACGTCATCGTGGCGTCGTCGATCAAGCTCGTGGTGATGCCGGCGGTGGCGTTCGTGTTCGCCCGGTTCGTGTTCGGCCTGAGCGACCAGGACGTCTTCGTGCTCACCACCCTCGGCGCCCTGCCCGCGGCGCAGAACGTCTTCAACTACGCACAGCGGTACGGGGCCGCGGTGCCGGTGGCGCGGGACGTCGTGCTCGTCACGACGCTCGGCTCGGTGCCCGTGCTCGTCGCGATCGCCGCCCTGCTGCACCCGTAGCGATCGTCGGGACGCCGGCGTGTGGGCTCCCGGGTGACGCCGTCGTGTCGTCGGGACGCCGGCGTGTGTGCTCCCGGACGACGCCGTCGTGTTGTCGAGACGCCTCGATGTCGTCGAGACGCCGCCAGGTTCGGCGGCGTCTCGCGCACATGCGGGCGTCGTGCGCACACGCCGGCGTCTCCCGCGTGGCGGGGTGGACGCGCGCCGCGACCGACGGGAGGCCCGTGGCGGGGCCGCACCGGGCCTCCCGTCCGTCCCGTGGTGGCGACCACCGCTGATGGTGCGCAGGAAGGGTCGGGTCGCGTCCGCCGACTCGACCACATCTGCTCACGGAGCGCGGACGGTGCGCGCGTACCCTGGCGGGCATGCGGGGCGGACCGCTCCGTGACCGATGACCACGACGAGGAGACCGGCGATGGACACGATGGCGATGATGAAGAACATGTCGATGACGGACATGCCCATGGAGATGGACATGGACATGATGCAGGACACCATGATGGCGATGAACGCCGCGTCGATGGCGGCGACGATGTGCTCCGCGGCCGACATGCGGATGGGCGGCGAGATGGCCACCTGCGCCGCGATGTGCTCCAACACGGCAATGCTCGCCGACACCGGCATGCGGATGATGATGCGTCCGATGGGGATGGACACCGCCGCGATGCAGGCGATGCTCACGGCCGTCGTCGCGATGGGTACCGCGTGTGCCGCCGAGTGCCGCCAGCACCAGGACATGGACGAGTCGTGCCGCTACTGCGCCATGGCCTGCGACGAGATGGTGTCGAAGTGCCAGGCGATGCTCGACGCGATGGCGGCCTGAACCGCTCCGCCCGCGCTACGCGACGCGTGCGGTGGTCTGCCGACCGCCGGCGCTGAGGATCTCTGCGACCTGGTGGTGGGCGACCGGCTCGCCGACCGACAGGACGCCGTCGGCGTCCGCCACCCGCAGCTGCGTGGTGCTCCCGTCGAGGAACACCACCACGGCGTCGGCGGCGCGGGTCTCGACGACGATGCCGTCGCGCCACGCACCGGGGGCCGCGGTCGCCATGAGGCGCTGGATGGGAAGGATCGTCGTGCGGGACATGGCTTCACCTGCTCTCGGAGGGGGTCGGTGCAGGAAACCTACGTCGGCGGGACGGACGGCTCAACGACGGCGGACGCCGGGCGTAACAGAGCCGGACGGTGCACCCTCGGCCAGGGCTCCTGGCCCGGACCCGACTCCGATCAGAAGATCATCGGGCGGTCGTCGTCGAGCGACGTGTCCAGGTCGAGGTCGACCACCACGGGCACGTGGTCGCTCGGGGCGTCGCCCTTCCGCTCGTTCCGGTGGATCGACGCGTCGGTGACGACGTCGGCGAAGGCCTGCGACCCCATCACGAAGTCGATGCGCATGCCCTCGTTGCGCGGGAACCGCAGCTGCTTGTAGTCCCAGTAGGTGTAGCCGTCCGGCACGATCGGGCGGACGACGTCCTGCAGGCCCCGTGCCTCGAACTCGCGGAACGCGGCACGCTCGGGCTCGCTGACGTGCGTCGACCCCTCGAAGACCCGCACGTCCCAGACGTCCTGGTCGAGCGGCGCGACGTTCCAGTCGCCCATCAGCGCGAGCGGGGTCTCCGGCGACGCCTCGATCCACTCCGTGGTGCGGTCGGCCAGCTCGGCGAGCCAGTCGAGCTTGTAGGCGTAGTGCGGGTCGCCGACCTCGCGGCCGTTCGGCACGTACAGGCTCCAGAGGCGCACGCCGTCGACGGTGACGCCGATCGCCCGGGCCTCGACCGGCAGGTCCGGCCCCTCGTGGCCCTTGAGGAACCCGGGCTGGCCGGGGAAGTCGCGGGTGACGTCCTCCATCGGCAGGCGGCTGGCGAACGCGACGCCGTTCCACTGGTTCAGGCCGTGCGCCTCGACGTGGTACCCGGCGGCCTCGAACGCCGCGACGGGGAACTGCTCGGGCTTGCACTTGATCTCCTGCATGCCGAGGACGTCGACGTCCTCGCGCACCAGCCAGTCGACGATCCGTCCCACTCGGGTGCGGACGGAGTTCACGTTCCAGGTCGCCACGCGCATGGAACAAGAACCTACCGGTGCCGGCTGACCACGGGGCGGGGCGGGTGCGTCGCCTGGGCGGCGTCCGGCACGATGGTGTTCGCTGGAGGCCAGCAATCGAGCGCATCGGAGGCAGCAATGGCAACGACGAGCAACCGCGTCGACGGGACCACCACCGGGGGCGGCACCCCAGCCGTGGGCACGCCCGCGGGCACCACCACGACGCAGGTCACCGCCAAGGGCAGGACCATCATCGACGACACCGTCGTCGCGAAGGTCGCGGGCATCGCCGCCCGTGACGTCCCCGGCGTCTTCGCGCTCGGCGGCAACGCCTCGCGCGCGTTCGGCGCCATCCGCGACGCCATCGGGTCGAGCGCGCTCGGACAGGGCGTCCGCGTCGAGGTCGGCGAGACGCAGGTCGCCGTCGACCTGACGATCGTCGTGGACTACCCGACGCCCATGATGGAGGTCGCCTCGGCCGTGCGCGCCGCCGTCACGAACGCCGTCACCGAACTCGTCGGCCTCGAGGTCACGGAGGTCAACATCGCCATCAACGACGTCAACATCCCGGCGCTCAACGGCGTCGCGGACGAGCCCGACACCCGGGACGGTCGGGTCCGGTGAACGCCACCGTCGTCGGGATGGGCGTCGGCGCCCTGCTCGCGATCGTCGCCGTGACGCTCGGGTTCTGGGCGTTCGTGGTCGTCGCGGTCTGCATGGCCGTCGGCGGTCTGGTCGCCCGCATCGTGACGGGTGACGTCGACCTCCGCCGCCTGCTCGACGTGCTGCGCGGGCGCCGGAGCTCGTCGTGAGCGAGGCCGCCGTCGCCCCGACCGGCGACAGCGGCGTGCGGGTCCCCGGTTCCGTTCCTGGTGCTGGTCCCGGTTCTGGCTCTGGTTCGTCCTCCGCTCCCGGCGGCGCCCGGGTTCCCGGATCCGACCGCATCGGCGCCCACGCCCTGGTCCGGACCGCGCAGGCGGTCGCGGCCGAGGCGCTCCGCGTGGCCGCCCGGGAGGTCCGTGCCCGGGTCGTCGACGACGGCCGCGGCGCACTGGCGGTCGAGATCACCGCCCCGCTCGCCCTGCCGGCGCTGGGCACGCACGCGCTCCCCGCCGAGCCCGTCGTCGCCACGGCGCACCGGGCTCGCGGCACGATCGCCGAGCGCTTCCGGGCCGTCACCGGCCGACAGGTCGCCCGCGTGACCGTGACCTTCGCCTCGTCGGTCGTGGACACCCCACGGAGGGTCCGGTGACCGCCGCCACAGCCGTCGATCCCGCCGGTGGCAACGCCGATCCGATCGCCCCCGCCGGCCCCTCGCCCGACGACCACCACGCCACCCACCGCCGCCTGCTGCGCCGCGAGACCCACGTCTCCCGTTCGGGCGCCGTCGTCGTCGCGATGCTCATCGCCCTGGTGCTCGCCGCCGCCGCGGTCTTCGCCGGCGCACTCGTCCTGCTCGACCAGAACGTGCTCGGCGTCGACCCCCGTGCGGTGGTCGACGCCGCGCTCGCCGCTCCGGACGGCCTCGACACCACCATCGTGATCGGCATCGGTGCCGTCGTGGCCCTGATCGGCCTCGTCCTCCTGCTGCAGGGGATCCTGCCCCAGCGGCGTCCGCGGCACGTGATGTCGTCCGACCGGCTCGCAGTGGTCGTCGACGACGAGGTCCTGGCCTCCGCTGCGGCCCGCGCCGCCCGATCCGCGACCCGTCTGGGCGCCGACGCCGCCGTGGGCACCGTCGGCCGTCGCACGGTCGACGTCGTGCTCCGTCCAGCAGCCGGGGTGGACGTCCCCGCGGTCGCCGCAACCGAGGCCGTCGAGCGGGAGTTCGTCGCGATCGACGCGCAGCCGCGACTCGCTGCACGGGTCCGGGTGCAGCCGACCGGGCGGGTGGACGGATGAACGCCACGAACCGTGGGCTCGGCCGGACGGCGCTCGTCGTGCTCGGGCTCGTCCTGCTCGTCGCCGGGGTCGCCGCGATCCTGGTGCAGACCGCGCAGGGGCTGCCCCTCGTCGCCTCGTGGTGGCGCACGGTCGGCGATGTCCTCGCCGGACTCGGCACCGGGGCGTCGCGTGGGGACTCGGTGTTCGCCTGGACCTGCGTGCTCGGCGGTGGCGTCGTGCTCGGCGTGCTCGCGCTCGTCGTGCTGACGACGCTCGGCGGTGGCCGCGAGGGCACCGTCGTGGACAGCGACGGTTCGGCCGACGGCGTCGCCGGTTCGGTGCGCATCGAGTCCACGGCCGTGCAGCACGCGCTCTCCTCGGCCATCGGCGAGATGCCCCAGGTCGGCTCGCTCGCCGTCGACGTCTACCGGGTCCGTGGTGGTCGGGCGATCCGGGTGCGGGTCCGTCCGCGCCGGGGTGCCGCGCCGCGCGAGATCACCGAACGGGTCGAGGCCGTCGTCGCCGACCTCGACGCCCTGCTCGGCGAACGCCTGCCGGTGCTGCTCGAGATCGCTCGTGGCGGGTCGGGGTCCTCCCGCCCGGACCGCGTGCACTGAGCGCCGTCGTGGTGCGCTCGATCGGCGGCCTGCCCCGGCCGGGCGAGACCGTCCCGGTGCCGCGCGTGGTCACCGAGATGGCCCGGGGCCGCGAGGTCGCCCTCGTCTGGCACAACGAGATCGGCGGGACGACGTTCCGCATCGGACCGGACGCGCACGCCGAGGAGTTCGTGAAGGTCCTGCCGCACGCATACGGTTCGTGGATCAGCGGCGAGGCCGCGCGGCTGACGTGGGCGTCCCGGTACGCCCGGGTGCCGGAGGTGCTCGACCACGGCACCGACGAGGACGGCATCTGGCTGCACACCCGTGCCGTGCCCGGGTGGAGCGCCGTCGACCCGCGCTGGCACGACGAACCCCGGACCGCGGTGGTCGCGGTGGGGGAGGGCCTGCGCGCGCTGCACGACACCCTGCCCGTCGACGACTGCCCGTTCACGTGGGCGACCGCGGACCGACTTGATCGCGCACGCGGGGTTGCCGCCGACGCCGACGCCGACGCCGAGCTCGGCCCGGAGCCGCCGGCCGACCGGATCGTCGTCTGCCACGGTGACCCGTGCACCCCGAACACGCTCATCGGTGCGGACCGGCGGTGGAGCGGGCACGTCGACCTGGACGCGATGGGAGTCGCGGACCGCTGGGCCGACATCGCGGTGGCGACGATGGCGCTCGGGTGGAACTACGGACCCGGGTGGGAGCCGCTGTTCCACCGGGCGTACGGGCTGCCGGACGACCCGGAGCGCACCGCGTGGTACCGGGCGCTTTGGAACGCGGACGTGGACGACGTGGGACCTGCGGCGCGCTGAACCGGAGCCGTCGTGGTGCTCGATCGGTTCAGATCTTCGGGTTGTTGACGACTGGGTCGTCCCACTGGGGGAAGTTCGGGTAGACGCCGGGGAGGGACCGATCAGGGAACTTGACGGTCGAGCGTCCGTAGATGGCCGTCGAGAGCGCGTTGGCGTCGTTGGTCCAGAAGGGTTCGCTGTAGACGGTGATGGTGTTGCCGCCGTTCTCCTGGGCGGTGTACTGAATCTGCCAGCCGTCGCCGGTGGTGGCCCAGACTTCTTCGTCGCCGGTGATGGTGCGGTGTTCGATGTCCCAGCCCTGTTCGGTGAAGTAGTCGATCATCGGTTGCAGGTCGCGTTGCTGGTCGGTGGGGCCGGGTGGGGATCAGAGTCGTGTGGTGCTCATGTCCTAGCTGTTCTTGGTGTCGGAGCCGGGCAAGGGTGCGACGCCGTCTCCGCCGATCCCGGGCAGGTCGTCGCCGCTGCCCCACTCCCATTCGCCGTCGTGGACATGGAGTTGCGCGTCCCGCAGGAGCCGCTGCATGCGTTCGTAGTGGTCGCGGTAGGCGTCGAACTCTTGGTGCAGGGACAACCCGGCGATGTCGTCGCGGGTCAGGCCGGCTGCGTCGGTGGACGCTCGGGTTCCTCCGGCGACGCAGCCGCTGAGAAGTCCCAACGCGAGGATCGCCGTCAGGAGGGACCGGAGCATCGGTTCAGATCTTCGGCGGGTTGATGATGGGATCGTCCCACTCGGGGAAGTCCGGGTAGACGCCGGGGAGGGACCGATCGGGGAAGTCGGCGCGGGAGCGACCTGCTACGGCTCGCCGGAGCTTGTGCGCGTCGTTTGTCCAGAAGGGTTCGCTGTAGACGGTGAGGGGGTTGTCGCCGTTCTCTTGGGCGGTGTACTGGATCTGCCAGCCGTCACCGGTGGTGGCCCAGACCTCGTAGTCGCCGGTGATGGTGCGGCGTTCGATGGTCCAGCCCTGCTCGGTGAAGTAGTCGATCATCGGTTTGAGTGCCTGCTGTTGGTCGGTGCCGCTGGGTGGGGACCAGAGCCGGGTGGCGCTCATGTCGTAGCTGTTCTTCGTGTCTGAGCCGGGCAGGGGTGCGACGCCGTCTCCGCCGATGCCGGGGACGTCGTCGCCGCCGCCCCATTCCCATTCGCCCTCGTGGACGTGGAGTTGCGCGTTCCGTAGGAGTTGCTGCATGTGTTCGTAGTGGTCGCGGTAGGCGTCGAACTCTTGGTGCAGGGACATCTCGGCGACGTCGTGCTGAGTGAGGCCGGCTGCGTCGGTGGGCATCTGGTTTCCTCCTGCCGTGCACCCCGACAGCAGCCCGAGGGCCAGGGCTGCAGTCGTGATGGCACGGAGCATCGGTCGCATGGTCTTCATCATGGCTTCCCCGTCGCGATGATCTTCGCGATGGTCTGTTGTGCGGTGGCATCTCGGGACAGGTAGCCGACGCCGCTGTCCGGGAACATGTCGTGCCCGGTGACGGCGCTGCCGCCAGGGGAATCGTCAGCGCCGAACGTGTCGACGTCCGGAAGGTCGCGTGGATCGGTGCGTCCGATCCGGCCGAGGATCGCTGTGTGGTCAGCGGACCCCTCGGTCGCGTACACATGGTCCACGTTGAGGTGCTCGGGAGTCGTGGTGTCGGTGAACCCGACGGACCCGTATGTGACGAGCGAGTCGACCCGGTGCCGAGTCTGCGCGAGCGCTTCGGCCGCGGTGGTGGACCCGTATGAGTGCCCGAGGACGGTCAGTGACCGCGGCGCGCTGCCCCGGCTGTCGTGGATGCCGTCGAGGAACGAGGCGAGGTTCGCCCCGCCCGCGGCGGCGCGCGCCTGGCTGGGGACTTCGACTGCGCCCGGTGCGCGGTACCCGACCCAGGACACGACCGCGAACGATTCGGACCGGCGCTGTTTCCACGCCGTTGCCAGCAGGCCGTCTGCAGCACGGCCTGCCGCTGCACGGTCCGGAGCTACTCGACCAGGGACTCGAGCGCCTTCGCCAGCCGGATCCGGTCTTGTGACTCGGTGAGCCGTGCGGCCTCGAACAACCGCGAGTACGCGCCGTCGAAGTCGAGCAGCGCAGCGTCGGCGATGCTCTGACGCGGTGCACCGCTGGCTCGAAGGGTCATCGCCACCTCCACACCGCAGTCGATCAACCGCGACGCCGCGGCGTCGTCGAACTCGATCCCCATCGTCCCCCCGATACCCGACCGGCCCCCTCCTGGAACCGTAGCAGCGAAAGTGCGAACGGTGAAGTTTCACGCCGATGTGTGGAGAAGTTGCCGCTGCGATGCGCGGCGTTCCCACCGGGGTCGATCGCCTAGAAGGCGACCCCGCGGGCGCCCATGAACGGCACCGGGTCGGTGGTGGCACCGTTGATGTGCACCTCGATGTGGCTGTGGCAGCCGGTCGACTGCCCCGTCGAGCCGACGAGCGCGATGAGCTGCCCGGCCGAGACCTGCTGCCCCTGGCTGACCCGGAAGCCGCCGTCGACGATGTGGCCGTAGGCGGTCTGCACGCCGCCGCCGTGGTTGATGCGGACGTAGTTGCCGTACCCGCCGTACCAGCCGACGTAGTCGACCGTGCCGGCGGACGCGGCGACGATCGGCGTGGAGCAGCCACTGGCCAGGTCGACACCGTCGTGCTTGATGACGGTGCCGTAGATCGGGTGGACGCGGTACCCGTACGGGCTGATGACGTAGCCGCTGGCCGGGCGCACCCAACCGGTCCCGGACCCGGCGCCGACGGAGCCGCCGCCGCCCGAGCCGCCGCTGCCCGTCGACCCGCCACCGGACGGCGCACCACCACCGCCACCACCACCGGAGTTCGCGGCTGCCGCGGCTGCCGCCGCCGCGGCGGCGCGCTGTGCCGCTTCGCGTGCGGCCTTCGCCTCGGCGGCCTTGCGCGCGCGCTCCCCCTTGGCGAACTCGGCCTCGGTCCGGACACGGCCGGAGGTCAGGGTCGCGAGCTGGGCGTCGAGTCGGGCCTTGTTCGACTGCTGCTCGTCGTAGGCGGCCTGCACGGCGTCGGACGCCGCCTGGGCTTCCTGCATGCGCTCCTGCGCCTTGTCGGCCAGCTCGTCGAGGCGTTCGGCGGCACGGTCGGCCTGCGCCTCGAGCGACCGCGCGACCCCGGCGTCGATGCTCGCGGCGGCCTGCACGCGCTCGGCCTGCTCGGACAGCTTGCTGAGTGCGCCGAGGTTGTAGAGGAGGTCACGGGCGTCCTCGCCCTGGGTGATCACCGAGGTGGTGACGTCGGCGCCACCGGAGCGGGACATCTGCGCAGCGAACTGCCCGGCCTGCGCGGCGCTCTGGTCGGCGACCTTCGCGTGCTCGACGGCATCGGCTCGGAGCTTCTGTTCCTTCTCCGCTGCGTCCTGCGCGTCCTTCTGGGCATCGAAGAACACCTGCCCGAGCTCCTTGGCCTTCGCCTGGGCCGCCTCGACCTTGGCGTCGAGCTCGCTGATGATCCCCTTGATCTCGCTGATCTGTCCCTGCTTCGCGGACTCCTTGCCGCGGGCGGACTTCACCTCGTCCCACGTCGGGTACGTCACGGCCTGCGCGGTGGGGGCGTCGAGGACCACCGTGCCGACGAGACCTGCGAGCGCCAGGCCGGTGACGGCGAGGCGCAGGCGCGCGGAGACACGGGGGGCGCGGTGGCGACTGGGACGAGACATCGACCACGAGCCTATACATCCGTACAGCGGTGATCGGACGCCGACGCGCCGCTGTGGACAACTTCAGAAGCCGCGCTCCCGGCGGATCACGTCGGCGCTGCCGACGACGTCGCGCCGCAGCACGTCGGCGCCCGCGGTGCCGGCGTAGTCGTAGACGTCGAATCCCGTGCAGTGGGTGATGGTCGCGGGGGCGCCGAGCGAGTCCTCGACCGCGGTGGTCCAGAGGTCCCGCGACCCCACGACCACGAAGGTCGGCTCGGCGTCGCGGTAGGCGCCGAGGTCGACGAGCCATGGGTACGTCTCGAACGTGTCGCGGACCTGCAGGAGCTCGACGCCCGGCGAGGCGTAGGCGGCGAGCGGGCGCACCGTCCAGAACTGTCCGACGCCGGTCACGTCGCGGCCGTCGGCCCACCGGTCCAGGCACGACGCCGGCGTGTACCGCGCAGCCGCGACCGCCCCGGTCGTCGCCGGGGTCACCGCGACGCCGGCGACGAGCACGACGGCCATCGCGACGACGACGGTGGCGCGCACGCCGCGGTACCGACGGTGCACCCGCGTGCGCCGGACGGCCGTGCGGGTGAGCTCCGCCACCGCGACCAGGGCGAGCAGTGGCGCGGTGACGACCGGCTGCAGGTAGCGCGGTGTCTCCGAGCCCGCCACGACGACCCCGACCGACACCGCCACCACCGTCACCACGGGCAGCACCGTCGCGACGAGCACCGTCCGCGCCGTCCGGACCCGCCAGGCCCAGACGGTGCCGCCGATGGCGACGAGCACCCCGGCGAAGAGCAGCAGCAGCCCGGCGTCGCCCTGCGCCGACCCGGCTCGGTCGTCGGTCAGTGCGGCGAAGAAGCCGAGGGTCTGGCCGGCCCGGGAGGGTCGCACGTAGCTCGCGGGGTCGATCGAGACGAACGGGCGCAGCGGGATCCGCAGCAGGTACCCGACGACCGACGCGACCGTGACGGTCACGGCGAGCAGGCCGGCCGGCCGCCACGGCACCCGACGCGCCAGTGCCAGCAGGACGAGCGTGACCACGACGGGCGCCGCCGACCACGGCACGAACAGCGGGTTGGACGCCGTCGAGCAGACGGCCACCAGGCCGAGCGTCACGAGCAGGGGCACCGACGCTCGGCCGAGCCGGACCGCCCGGAGCACGAGCACCGCGCTGCCGAGCATCGCCAGCACCGTGCCGTAGTAGTAGGTCGTCGTGAGCAGCAGCGACGCCAGTTCGAGCGAGGTCGCCGTCGCCGTCGACTCGGTCAGCACCAGCAGCGTGACGACGCCGAGCGCCCCGGCGGACACCGCGATCCGCGCCGGACGCCCCGCCGACGGCATCAGCTCGTTCGCCGCCGCCCGCACGAGCGCGTACAGGGCGAGGAGCACGAGCACGCCGTTCAGCGCGAGCGCCTGCTGCGGCGTGCCCGTCACCAGGGAGCACAGCAGGTAGACGGGCAGCTCGGGGAAGAAGAACAGCGCCGGGGACATCGCCCACTCGAACGGCTGCCCGGCCTGCAGCGAGCGCTCGACGAGCGGCAGCAGCACCGAGTCGCCGTCGTACCAGAGCAGGGCGACCCGATCCGTAGCGATGACGTGACGCAACCCGATGACGGCCAGGGCCAGCGCGACCAGGGCGCCCAGGGCCTCCCGTCCGACCGTGACGGCCACGTCGGCGGGCCGACGGCCGCCGGACGGAGCCGCGCCGACGGCAGCGCGGCGCGGTGCTCGGGACATGTCCCGGAGCGTACCGAGGGCGCCTCGGTGTCGGCATCCACACCCCACGGGCTGGGGGAGCGCACGGCGAGGCGGAACGACTACCCTTGTGGGCTGTGACCGACGCGCGCGAACAGTTGATCCAGTACATCTCCGCCGAAGCGGTGTTCCACGGCGACTTCACCCTGACCAGCGGGAAGAAGGCGACGTACTACATCGACCTGCGCAAGGTCAGCCTGGACCACCGGGTCGCCCCGCTCATCGGGCAGGTCATGACCGAGCTCGTGCAGCAGGTGCCGGACGTCTCCGCGGTCGGCGGGCTCACCATGGGCGCCGACCCCATCGCCAGCGCGGTCCTGCACCAGGCCGCAGCGCAGGGGCTGTCCTACGACGCGTTCGTCGTCCGCAAGGAGCCCAAGGACCACGGTCGCGGCAAGCAGGTCGAGGGCCCGGACCTGCAGGGCAAGCGCGTCGTCGTGCTCGAGGACACCTCCACCACCGGTGGTTCGCCGCTCAAGGCGGCCGAGGCGCTCGAGCGTGAGGGCGCCATCGTCGCAGCCGTCGCGGTCGTCGTCGACCGCGACACCGGTGCGAAGGAGACCATCGAAGCGGCCGGGTACCCGTACTTCGCGGCCATCGGGTTGGCTGATCTGGGGCTGACCGCGTGAGCGGGGAGCGTCCGGAGGACGCACACGAACCCGACGGCACCGCCGGCCCGGCAGACGGGGACGACGGCCTGGAGGCTCGGCGTGCGTCCGGCGCGGACGCTCCGTTCCACGGTCTCCGCAGTGCCGCCGACATCTTCGGGGCACCCCGGGGCGCCGACGACTGGCCGTCCCGACGGGAGCGCCGCGAGGCCGAGCGCACCGCGAAGGAGACCGGTGCACCGCTGCCCGAGCCGTTCGTGGCCGAGGGCGAGGACGGTGCTCCTGCGGCTCCTGCGGCTCCTGCTGTTCCCGCTCCGGCGCTCGACGACGGGGCGACCCAGGCGATCTCGATGCCCGACGAGCTCCGCGCGCCCTCGGTGAACCCCGACGCCGTTGCCGAGCACGAGCGCTCCACCCTGCACGACCGGATCCCCGCGCCGTCCGACGTGCCGCCCGCCTCCACCGCGCCGCACCCCTCGTCGATCGTGCTGCCCACTGCGCAGACCCACCGTGACGAGCGTGCCGCCGCGTCGAGGGCCATCGAGGACGAGCGTCGTCGTGTCGACCCGTTCGGCGAGGGCCGTGCCGACGTCGACTGGCTCGGCCGCGCCACCGGCTCCCACCCCGAGCCCGTCGTCCCCGTGGTGCCGCAGCCCGTCGGCGTCGAGAACGTGCTGCCGCCGACCGAGGAGCCCCCGACCTTCACCGAGCTGCTCCGCCTGTCGGACACCGGGTCGACGGCCGCGCAGCCCGGCGGCGTAGACCGGCCGTTCGACTGGGCGATCCGCGATGACGAGGCCGGCGAGGTCCCCGCGACGCTCACCACGGACTCCTTCGACACCACGGCGCTGTCCGCCGGGTCGTGGTCGCTCGCCGACGAGTCCGACGACGAGGACGAGGTCGTCGCCGGCGAGGTGGACACCCCCGTCGGTGGTGTCCCGCAGGCCCCGCGCACGTACCCGGTGCCGCCCGCCGTGCCGGCCCCGGTGCCGCCAGCCGCTGCTGCTGCGCCGCCGGTCCCGCCGGCCGTTTCCGACGCGCCGGTCCCGCCGGCGGTCGGTGGGGGCGACACGGATGCGACCGACGCGCCGACCACGGCACTGCCGGTGGCCGGGACGCCGTGGTGGTTGCAGGACGAGGCCGAGTCCGACGCCGGGTCCGAGGCCGCCGCGACCGAGCCGCCGTCCGCGGTCCCGCCGCTCGTCGAACCCGCCGCCGACCAGACCCGCACGACGCACCTGCCGTCCGCGGTGGGACAGGACCTGGACGCCGTGCTCGGGCTCCGCGGCGACGACACCGGCGCCCAGCCAGCGTCCCTGCCCGCCGCCGCACCGGACGACCTGGACCAGTCCGAGTGGGACGGCCGCGAGACGAGCGACACGAGCGCCATCAAGGACCTGTTCGGCACCGAGGCCGTCGGGCAGCTCGCCGACACCGGGTACGACCCGGCCGACACCGGGACGCAGATGATGCCCGCCGCCACGGCCTCGACCACCGCTGGTCCGGCAGCGTCGCCCGCGCGTGCCGCCGCGGACACGGGCACGGGTGCCTCCGGCCCGTCCGAGCGACCAGCGGGCGAGCGGGACAACTTCATCAACGAGGGCTTCGGCCGCCTGCGGAACGAGGGCAAGCGCGGCAAGCAGCTGTTGATCTACGGGTCGATCGCCCTGATCCTCGTGCTCATCGTGCTGGTGTTCCTGCTGTCGAAGTGGATCCTCGGCAACAACCTGGCCGATCAGGTCGTGCCGACGAAGTCCCCGGTGGCCGCTGCCTCGTCGGCGCCCGCGACACCGTCCGCCGCGCCCTCGGCTCCGCAGTCGGACGCAGCCGAGGCCCCCGCGGCCACGCTCCAGTTCGCGACGACGCCGGCGCAGCCGGGTGAACACGTGTGGACGGACCTGGCCGGCGGCGAGTGCCTGTCGCCGTTCACGAACGCCTGGTCGCAGACCTTCACGGTCGTCGACTGCGCGACCCCGCACATCGGGCAGTTGACCGCGCGCCTGTCGGTGGAGGGCGATGCCTACCCGGGCGCCGAGGCCCTGGCGACCCAGGCCGCGGACCGGTGCCAGTCGGACGCGGCGCTGAACGCGTCGGCAGCGGCGCCGCTGGGCGACGTGCAGGTGCAGGGGTCGTACGCGCCGGACCAGGCGACGTGGGACCAGGGCAACCGGTTCATCTCGTGCTTCGTGACGCGGTCGTCGGGGCAGCCGTTGACGGGATCGCTGGCGCCGGGAGCGTAGGCGGCGGGTCGGCGGGCTGGCTGGCCTGCGGCGACGGACTCGGAACGACGATGCCGACGTCGTACGACAACGACATCGTCGCACCGCGAGCGTCAGCGGGTGCCGGGGCAGACGGTCGCCACCGGGACCGACTCGGAACGACGGTGCCGACGTCGTACGACAACGACATCGTCGCGTCGCGTGTGCTCGGACGGCGGGAGCACCCTCGCCGGCAGCCAGCGACGCCCGACCTTGACACGGCCCCGGCCCGAGGGGCTTCGATGGAGGGATGACCGTGCTCACCGAAGCCCTCGCCGACCCGCGATCCTCCGTGCGCCTGCAGGCCGTGATGGTCGCGGGCACCACGCCGGACCCGGAGGACCTCGACGTCCTCGTGGCACAGTGCGCGACCGAACCGGACTTCTTCGTCCGCGACATGCTCACCTGGGCGCTGACCCGGCACCCCGCCGACGCCGTCGTCGCCCGCGTCCTGCCGGAGCTCGACCGCCCCGAGCCCCAAGCGCGCAGCCAGGCGCTGCACACGCTGTCCAAGATCGGCGATCCCGACGCGTGGCCGGCGGTCCAGCCGCTGCTCGGCGACCGCGACGACGAGGTGCTCCGTGCCGCATGGCGGACGGCCGTCGCCCTGGTGCCCGACGAGGAGCGGGCGTCGCTCGCGCGGACCCTCGCCGTGCAGCTCGGTGTCGGCGACCGGGATCGCCGACTCAGCCTGTCGCGTGCCCTGGCGGGACTCGGCGAGGGCACCGTCGCACCGGTCCTCGCCGCGGCCGCCGACCGGGGGACCGACGCCGTCCGGGAGCACGTGCGCGAGACCGAGCGCCTGCTCCACGACCCGGGTGCCGCGTCGGAGTTCGCGCTCGAACGAGCCCGGCGCGAGGTCGCCCTCGGCCGCACCCGCTCCGTCAAGGGCTGAGCCGACGGGCGGTGACCACCCGACGGAGGTGAGCGGGGAGTCGCGACCGCTGGGGGCACCGGACAGGACGCGCGTGGCGGGCGTGATCCGGGCCTCCCGTCCGACGCCCCGTGCGTTGCGCGCCGACTGGTCGCGGACCGTCGACGGCGTGGCTCCCGGGCGACCGTTCGTGACCCGTCGGCGGAAGTGAGCGGGGTGTCCCGACCGGTCGGACCAAACCGACCAAATCGACCAGACCGACCAGACCGACCAGACCGACCGACCGGACCGACGCGCCCGCGAGGGTCAGTCGCCGTCGGGCGCCAGCCAGATGGCCGAGGCGGCCGCCGCCGGCAGGTCGACGAGCGACTCCGAGCCGTCGGTGGAGCGCCGCGACACCGCGATGACGCCGGCGTAGTCGCGCACCCGCTCGACGCGCAGGTGCGTGCCGAGACCCACCCCGAGCTCGTCGAAGTACCGCAGCAGCGACGGGTCGTCGTCGGACACCCGGTCGACGGTGCCGCACGACCCCGGCTCGACCGCGCCGAGCAGGGTGCCGGGCGAGGCGGGCACGCTGCCGTCCGCCGCGGGGATCGGGTCGCCGTGCGGGTCGTGCGTCGGGTGCCCGAGGTCGGCGTCCACCCGGTCGAGGAACTGCTCCGAGACCGCGTGCTCGAGCGCCTCGGCCTCGGTGTGGACCTCGTCCCACGAGTAGCCGAGCCGTTCGACCAGGAACGTCTCGATCAGCCGGTGGCGTCGGACCATCGCGACGGCGACCTGCTGCCCGAGCGGCGTGAGCACGACGCCGTAGTACGGGGTGTGCTCGATCAGGCCGTCCCGGTCGAGCTTCCGGAGGTTGCCCGACACCGTCGAGGCCGACACCCCGAGCGCCGCGGCGATGTCCCGCGTCGCCAGGCCCTGCCCGCCACGCTCGCCGGCCTTCCAGACGAGCTTGACGTAGTCCTCCGCCATGGTCGACAGGGAGGGCAGGCGCATACCGTCAATCGTACGTGCCGCCTGGTACAACCGTGAGGTGACCACGACCGACCCCGCCACCGCCCGACCCCGTCGTCGTCGCTGGCCGGTCCCGGCGTCACTGCTGCTCGGGCTCACCCCGATCGTGGTCTTCGCGGCGATCAGCGCGTGGCGCTCCCGCCCGAGCGACGACTACGCGACCCTCGGCCACACCGTCGACAGCGTCGTGCACGCGCTCGTCGTCCCGGAGGGCATCGCCCTCGTCGCGCTCGCCCTGTTCGTCAGCGCCCTCGGCTGGTGGCGCATCACCATGGTCGACCGGACCCGCACCCGGCTGCGCTGGACCGTGATCGCGCCGGTCCTCGTGCTGGTGGTGTGCGTGGTCCGCCTGCCGCTCGTCGACTGGACCGCGCTGCCCCCGCACTACTTCCTGCTGCTCGCCGTGGGCGTGCTGTTCGTCGGGGTGTTCGAGGAGCTGATGGCCCGGGGCACCCTGCTCGTCGGCCTGCGGCGCCGGCTGCCGGAGGTCGGGGTGTGGGCGCTGTCCTGCGTGCTGTTCGGGCTGCTGCACCTGCTCAACGCGCTCGCCGGGGCCGGCATCGCCCCGACGCTGATCCAGGTCGTGTTCGCGGCCTCGTTCGGGTCGACCCTGTACGTGGCGCGGCGGCTGACCGGCTCGCTCGTGGCGCCGATGCTGCTGCACGCGTTCTGGAACTTCGGGTCGATCGGGTTCTCGGCGACCGTCGATCCGTCCGACCGTGAGCGGCTGCTGCTGCTCGGCCTGGTCGGGCTGTTCTCGTTCGCCGTCCTGGCCTTCGGCGTCGTGGCGGGCGGGATGGTCGCGTGGGCCGACGACGGGCCGCGGCGGTTGCGGCGACGGTGGCGGACGGTGCCGCCGATGGCGGCCTCCGGCCTGGAGGCCCGTGGTGCGTTCCCGACGGCGGCCGCAGGATCTGCCGTGGGCACGGACGTAGCCCGAACTGCGCGCTGAGCGCGCGAGCGCCGGGCGCTCGGTGCTAGAGCTCGACCTCGAACGGCTCGGTGCGCACCAGCTCGTGGACGCCGGCGATGACCTCGCTCGGACGGAACGGGTACCGGTCGATCTCGGCCTGGTCGCTGATGCCCGTCATGACGAGGACGGTGTGCAGCCCCGCCTCGATGCCGGCCTGCACGTCGGTGTCCATCCGGTCGCCGATCATGCCGGTGTTCTCGGAGTGCGCACCGATGCGGTTCATCGCCGAGCGGAACATCATCGGGTTCGGCTTGCCGACGACGTAGGGCTGCTTGCCGGTCGCCTTCTCGATCATCGCCGCGATCGCACCCGTGGCCGGCAGGACGCCCTCGGCGCTCGGGCCGGTGGCGTCGGGGTTCGTCACGATGAAGCGGGCGCCGTCGCGGATCAGGCGGACGGCCTTGGTGATCGCCTCGAACGAGTAGTTCCGGGTCTCGCCCACGACGACGTAGTCGGGCGCGGTCTCGGTCATGATGAAGCCGGCCTCGTGCAGGGCGGTGGTCATGCCCGCCTCGCCGATCACGAAGGCCGAACCGCCGGGCATCTGCGATCGGCAGAAGTCGGCGGTCGCCAGGGCGCTCGTCCAGATCCGGTCCTCGGGCACGTGCAGGCCGGAGCTGCGGAGCCGGGCGCTCAGGTCACGCGGCGTGAAGATCGAGTTGTTCGTCAGGACGAGGAACTCGGTGCCGTCGTCGAGCCACTGCTGGATGAGCTCCGGTGCCCCCGGGAGCGCCTGGTTCTCGTGGACGAGCACGCCGTCCATGTCGGTCAGCCAGCACTCGACGTCGTCTCGGGTCGCCATGGGCTCACCCTACTGGGCGGCACGTGCGGCCCGCCTCGGGACCGGCTCGGAAAGGGCCGGGAGGCTCGGAGCGGCTCTTGCGCGCCGCTGCCGGACCCGGGATGGTCGAGACACCGAATCGCAGTCGGCTTCTGCTCTACGCTTTTCGGGACACGTACCGAATCAAGGAGGCCCCCTCGTGCTCGTCGAACCCGGATCCCCGTCCGCCACGCCCCGACCCACCCCGGTGTCGGCCGAGGTGGAGGTGGCGCCGCGACGACGCAGAGGGCGGCCGAACGTGCTCTCGCGGGAGCAGGTGGTGGACGCCGCGACGACGATCGCGAACGAGGACGGGCTCGACCGACTGTCCTTCCGCGCCCTCGGGGTGCGGCTCGGCGTCGCGCCGATGACGGTGCACCGCACGATCGGCGGCCTCGACGACCTGCACGCCGAACTCGTGCGCCGCACCGTCGACGAGTTCACCGCGACGTTCGTCTGGCCGGACGAGTGGCACGCGGTCGTGCGGACCTTCGCCACGACCTTCCGTGACCTCATGCGCACCCACCCGCTCGTGCTCGAGTCGCACAGCCAGCGGGCGCCCCTGGCCTCGACCGAGTCCGACGCGGTCGTGGCGAAGGTCGTCGGGGCACTCGAGGACGCCGGACTGCCCCCGGCCGAGGCGATGTACACGTTCTTCGTCGTGTACGACTTCGTGGTCGGGCACGCCGGGGTGCAGGTGGGCCGCGGCGACTCCGAGGCCGGGCGTCCCGAGCGGCACCGGCTCGTCGGCGAGATCCTCGGGGAACACTCGTACGACGACCGGTTCGCGCTCGGGCTCGACATCCTGATCGCGGGCATCGAGTCCCGTATCGCGTCCGGCGCCCGGTCCTGACGGCGGAGCGGCGCCCGGCGGCCCGTACGCTGGGTCGGTGACCGAGCACGACGAGCAGCAGCCACCGCAGCAGGAGTCGTCGCCGTCGCCCTCGCCCGCCCCGTCGCCGTCGCACGAGTTGACGACCAACGGGGTCGGGCCGCACCCGGAACCGTGGCCCGACGATCCGCGGCTCGACCCCGAGCTGCTGGCGGCCGGGGACTCCCGGAACGTGATCGACCGGTACCGCTACTGGTCGATGGACGCCATCGTCGCCGACCTCGACACCCGCCGGCACGCGTTCGACGTCGCCATCGAGAACTGGCAGCACGACCTGAACATCGGGTCGATCGTCCGGAGCGCGAACGCGTTCCTCGCCGGCACCGTGCACATCATCGGGCGGCGGCGGTGGAACAAGCGGGGCGCGATGGTCACCGACCGGTACCAGCACGTCCGCTCCCACCCCGACGTCGAGTCGTTCCTCGCCGCGATGGCCGAGGACGGGCGCCCGGTGATCGCGATCGACAACACCCCGGGGGCCGAGCGCATCGAGACCGCGACGATCCCCGAGCGCTGCGTGTTCCTGTTCGGGCAGGAGGGCCCCGGCCTGACCGACGAGGCCGTCGCGGGTGCGGACGGACACCTGGAGATCACGCAGTTCGGGTCGACGCGGAGCATCAACGCGTCGGCGGCGGCGGCGATCGTCATGCACTCCTGGGTCGTGCAGCACGCGGAGTTGCCTGGCACGACTCCGTGAGCAGGAATGGTCGGGTACGGGCCCTGGACCCGACCATCCCTGCTCACGAAACGGGCGGGGCGGAGGTGGGACGGGCCTCCCGGCCGGTGCGTCAGCGCGCGGCGGTCGTGCGCCGGGCGACCAGGCGGGGTTCCACGAGGAGTTCCGTCGCGGCGGTGCCGGGGTCCGCGATGCGGGCGAGCAGGCGCTCGCCGGCGCCGCGGCCGATCTCGACGCTGCGGTCGTCGATGCTCGTCAGGCCGACGTAGCGCATCGCGGCGACGGGGGTGTCGTCGTAGCCGATGACCGAGACGTCCTCGGGGACGCGGAGTCCCCGCGCGGCGAGTTCGGACATGGCGCCGAGTGCCATGACGTCGTTCGCGGCGAAGACGGCGGTGACGTCGGGGTGTTCGTCGAGCAGGGCGGCCAGTGCCTGCGAGCCGGCCGCCTCGGTCGGCTCGCCGGGCAGCACGGTGTCGACGACCGTGGCTCGGCCGCTCGTCGCCTGGAGGAAGCCGGTGCGTCGTTCGGCCGATGCCGCCGAGGCCGCGCCGACGAAGCCGAGGCGGGTGTGCCCGAGGCCGAGCAGGTGCTCCGCGGCGATCGCGCCCCCGGCACGGTCGTCGTTGGCCACGGTGTCGGCGCGGGGGATCGACACCCGGCCGCCGGCGATGACGAGCGGCATCGAGGCGGGGACAGCGAGGTCCGTCGTCGGTTCGCCCGCGATGACGATGCCCTCGACACGCATCGACAGGAAGCCCTCGACCGGTGACGCGTCGAGCCCCGTGTTGAGGAACCGGTCGGCCACCACGAGCCGGTGCCCCTGGTCCTGCAGGCTCTCGCGCAGGCCGGTGAGCAGGTCGACGAACCACTGGTTGCGGAAGTCGTCGAGCACCACGCCGACCGTGCGGCTGCGGGTGCCGGCGAGCGAGACGGCCGCGGTGGAGGGGCGGTAGTCGAGCTCCTGGATCGCCTGCAGCACGGCGGCCCGGCGCTGGTCGCTCACCCGGGGGGAGCGCTGCAGCACGAGGGACACGAGGGACTTGGAGACCCCGGCGCGCGCGGCGACGTCGTAGATGGTGGCGGGCTTGCCGTCTCCCATGGTGCGCTCCGACCCTCCGTTGGTTCGTGCGTCGATCGTAGCGTGGGGGCGGTCGTGGCGGGCTCGTCCCGCTCCGCGGCGGGCTCGTCCCGTTCGCGGCGGGCGCCGAGTGAGCAGAAGACGACGGGTGGCCGGTACTCACCCGTCGTCTTCTGCTCACTCGAGGCGGCGCCTCTCTCCTCCACACCGGAGGCGCGGCGCGACTCGTGCACGGATCACGCGTTCTCCGGGCGGTGCGGGGAGCGGGGACCCGAAGGTGTCGGGTATGCGTGCACAGCCACTCCCACCCTCGATGCGTGGTCGGCCGTTCGACGTCGGCCGCGCCGACCGCGCGGGCGTTCCCCGTCACCGACTCCAGCGCGGCGACCTGGTGTGTCCGACGCGGTCCATCCGCTGGCCCCGGCACGATCCGCCCGACGCGGTCCAGCGCATCCGGGCACTCCGACCGATCCTGCTGCGCGGCCAGTTCATCAGCCACGTGTCGGCAGCGGTGTTGTGGGAGTTACCGGTCCCGGCTGCCGCTGCCGCGCCCGTCCACATCAGCAGCATCCTGCCGCAGGCGCAGCCCCGACGTGCCGGTGTGGTCGGGCACCGGGTCCAGCCCGAGCGCGCCGTCGTCCGGCAACGCTGGGGTGTGCCGGCGAGCAGCCCGGCGACCGCGTGGATCGAGTGCGGCGCGTTGTTCACCGTCGACGAACTCGTCGTCCTCGGCGATGCGATCGTGTCCGCGCGGCGGTGTTCGACCCGGCTGGAGGACCTCGCCACGGCGCTCGTCTGGGCCGGCAGCCGACGGGGCATCCGGAACCTGCGTGCAGCGATCGAGCTGGTGCGGGTCGGAGCCGGTTCTCCGCAGGAGACCCGGGCGCGTCTGGCGATCGTCCGAGCGGGACTGCCGGAGCCCGAGCTGCAGGTCGACATCGTGGACGAGGCGGGACGGTTCGTCGGTCGTGTGGACATGGCGTACCCGGAGCAGCGCATCGTGATCGAGTACGAGGGCGACCACCACCGGACCGATGCCGAGCAGTGGGGGCGAGACCTCCGCCGTTACCGCGAGATGGAGCGCCTCGGCTGGGCGGTCGTGCGGTGGACGACGTCCGACCTGAGCGGGCATGCGCGGGGAGCGCTCGAACACCTCGCGGCGCTCCTCGCTCGTCGTGCGCGTCATGTCGAGTGAGCAGAAGACTCCGGGTCGCTGTGGGCAACCCGGAGTCTTCTGCTCACTCGGCGCTCGGGGGGGCGCGCACGAAGCGCCCCCGCCCGCCGCGCTACCCGATCAGGCTCGGGCGCAGGTCGCGCAGCGTGCGGGACCGGGTCTGCCGGGCCGTCACCACGTACGACACGAGCAACGCCCCGAGCAGCCAGCAGAGCAGCACGCCGGCGTCCGACCACGCGGCGCCGAGGTTGCCGCCGTACATCGTCTGCCGGATCGCGTCGACCGAGTACGTCATCGGCAGCGCGAAGTGCAGCGCCGCCAACGGCCCGGGCAGGGTCTGCCACGGGAACGTCCCGCCGGCGGTGACGAGCTGCACGAGCATGAGCACCAGGCCGAGGAACTGCCCCACCGAGCCGAGCAGCACGTTCAGCGCCATGATGATCGCCGCGAAGGTCATCGAGGCCAGCACCATGATGCCGATCGTCCCGGCGGTGTGCACGACGTCCAGGTCGAGGGCGAACCGCACGATGGCGAACAGCGCCACCATCTGCACCAGGCCGAGCAGCGCCGGGGTCAGCCAGCCACCCAACACGACGGACAGGGGCTTCCGCACCGCCGTGATGGCACGCTTCGAGATCGGCTTGAGGATGAGGAACAGCGCGTACATGCCGATCCAGGCGGCGAGCGAGATGAAGAACGGTGCGAGACCCGCCCCGTAGTTCGACGCGGCGGCGACGTTGTCGTCCCCGACGGTGACCGGGTCGGAGATGACGGACGCCTGGTCCTCGCGCTGCGACGCGTCCGATGCGGGGATCTTCGTGCGGCCCTGGTCGAGCGACTTCGCGAGCTTCGACGACCCGGTCTTCAGCTCGTCCAACCCGGACGCGAGCGACGAAGCGCCCTGGTCGGCGGACTCCGCGCCGGTCGCGAGCTGGGATGCACCCGACGACAGGGCCGGAGCAGCCGAAGCCAGCGTCGACGTGCCGTCTGCCACCTTCGCGGCTCCCGTTGCGAGCGTCGACGCACCCGTCGCCGCCGAGGAGATGCCGGACGCGAGCGTCGGCGCCGCGGAGGCGAGCGACGACGTGCCGGCGGCCACCTGTGCGGAGCCGTCACGGAGCTTGTCCACCGACGACTTGGTCGACTCGTAGGTGCTCTTCGCCGAGGCGCCGGCGGTGTTGACCCGGGTGACCGCGTCGGTGACGGTCGACTGCAGGGCAGCCTGCTGTTCCTCGGTGAGCTCGACGCCCTCGGGCAGGTTGTCGGTGATGCCCGAGATGAGGGTCTGTGCATCGAGGGGCTGGAGCGACTCGACGTCGGCGCTGTACGAATTGACCGTGTCGGCGAGTCTCTCGTTGCCGGCGGCGACCTGCTGCGCCCCCGCGTTCAACTGCTGCGTCTGCGACGGCAGTGCCGCCGTCTGCTCCTGAGCGCTGGCCAGCCCGGACGCCAGGGTCGAGGCCCCGGACGCCACCTGCTGCGCACCGCTGTCCAGCTGCTGGGTCTGCGACGGCAGGTCGGCCGTGCCGGACGCGAGTTCCGCCGCACCGGACGACAGCTTGCTGGTGCCGTCGGCGAGCTCGTGCGCACCCCTGTCCGCCTTCGCGGTTCCGGATGCGAGCTGGTCGGCCCCGTCGACGGCGTCGCCGAGGCTGTCGCGCACGTCGGCGAGCCCGACGAGCAGGGTCTTCGCCGCCTGCTTGCCGACGCGCTCGGTCACGGCGGCGCGCATGGTCTTGCCCGCCTGCTCGGCGATGGTCGACGCCAGGTACGAGTTCGTGTCGGCGGTGGTCAGGACGAGCTCCGCCTGCGCGGGGTCGTCGGACCGCGCGGACGCCAGGCGCTCGGAGAAGTCGTGCGGGATCGTGACGACGAAGTCGTAGGTGCCGTTCCGCACGCCGGAACGCGCGTCGGCCGCGTCGGTCGTCGTCCAGTCGAAGTCGCCGCCGTCGACGGCCTCCTTCGTGACGTCCTCGCCGTAGTCGACGTGGTCGCCGTCGAGGGTCGCCCCGGCGTCGAGGTCCACGATCGCGGCGGGGATCTGGTCGAGCTTGGCGTAGGGGTCGCGGTTCGCCCACAGGTAGGCGCCGCCGTAGAGCAGCGGCACGATCATCAGCGCGATGAACGCCAGGCGTGCGAGCGGGGTCGCGGTGAGCCGCGCGAGTTCTGCGCGGACGAGCGAGGTGGTGGTCACGTGGTTGCCTCCGTCGGGACGGTTGCGGGATCTGCGGTGCCGGACGGAGCGGACGGGAGGCCCGGCTCGGTTCCGGCAGGTCGGGCCACGTCCTCGGGGTCCTCGGTCTGGGTGGGGTCGATCGGATCGACGCGGTCGAGCGGCTCGACGGTGTCGAGCAGACGCTCGACGGTCGCCGCGGCGGCCTTGGAGGTCACGAGCACGACGGTCACGCCCCGTCGGGCGACGTCGCGGAGCACCTGGAACCACTCCTCGACGGCGCCGCCGTGGCGTTCGGGCGAGGTGACGACCAGGCCGGTGACACCGTCGCGCAGCAGGGCGAGCTCGACGAGCAGCCGGATGCGCACGGCCGTCGGGACCCGCTGCACGGGGGTTGCGGCGTACTGCCGCAGCCCGAGTTCGTCGAGCACGGTGGTGACGTGCTCACGGGTCGGCCGGCGTCCGGCGAAGGCGAGTTCCTCGCGCACGATCTGCTCGAGACGCAGCACCGGGAACGGTTCGGCGACCCCGGGGGTGTCCACCAGGGCGACGGAGCGGCGGACGGCGGCCGGGTCCTCGTGGCCGTCGAGCAGCAGGCGGCCGGTGTCGGGTCGCATGCGCCCACCGGCGACGAGGGACGCGAGCACGGGGGACTGCTCCGTCTCGACGGCCACGACGCCGGGGCGTCCGGGCGCGGCGACGGCGGAGACGACGGGCAGTGCGGCGCCGGGCTCCTCGCCGATGCCGACGTGGTCGAGTTCGAGCGTCATGCGTGGTCCTCCTGAGCGGCATCGGGAGCGGGGACGCGGGCCGGGCTCGCGGGTTCGGACAGCAGGGCGGTGCGCCAGTCGATCCCGGCGACCCCCAGGGCGGACACCACGACCATGCGTCGGCCGTCCTCGTCGGTCGTGCCGGAGCGGGTGGCCTCGTCGAGCACGGTGATGCAGGCGCCCTCGACCAGTCGCCCGAGCGTGGCGGGGTCGACGTCGTCGCGCATCGTCCCGTCGGCGATGCCGAGGGCGCAGGCCTCGCGCACCTGGGCACGCAGGGGAGCGAACACGGCGGCGACCGGCTCGACGAAGGGGCTGCGGACGGCGACCCGGGCCATCGAGCGGACGTGCGAGACCTCGGTCCAGAGCGTCACCGCGATGGCGGCCAGCCGGGCCGCGGGCGGGAGCTCCTGCAGGTCCGAGGTGGTGGGCATGGCGGCGGCGATGCGGGCGGCGCCGGTGGTCACGAGTTCGCGCACCAGGTCGTCGCGCGACGGGAAGTGTCCGTACACCGCACGGCGCGACAGCCCGGCGGCGGCGGCGATCGTCTCGATGGAGGCGTCCGGGTCGCGCTGCAGGCAGGTGCGTGCGGCGTCGAGGAGCGCTGCACGGTTCTCGGCGGCATCGCGGCGGGGTGAGCGCACGGGCTGGTCAGCGGTTGTCACGCCCTCATCGTAATAAAGTGCACACACCTGTGCAAGTTAGCAGTGACGACCCCCGGACGGGGGTGTCCCCCGAAGTGCGGACTGTGCGACCTGAGAGCGAACGCATAGCTTCACAGGAATCTCATGCGAACCACGGACTGAGCCAGGAGTGCCCTCTTTGAACCGTGCAACACCGAACCAGAACCCGAACCCGAACCCGAACCCCTCCTCCCACCGCGTCGCACGCGTCCTGACCGCCGGCATCGCCGCCGCGGCCCTGGCGTGCGGCGGTCTCGCCGTCGGGGGTGCGGCTTCCGCTGCTCCGGCCGGACAGTCCGTGGCGGACCTCAAGCTCGCCGCACCGCTGCGGGACGCCAAGCCGACGAAGACGGTCGCGGCGTTCATCCGCACGACCGGCCAGGGCGCCCTCGAGGTCGACGCCGAAGCGAAGGGCGGCGACCTGTCCGGTTCCCGCGCGCCGTCGTCGGCCGCCAAGAACCGCGTCAAGGCGATCCAGTCGACGGTCGAGGCCGTCCGCTCGGCCGTCGAGCGTGCCGACGCCGACGCGACGGAGCTGTACGCGACGGAGTACACCGTCCCCGGTGTCGCGGTCGTCGCCGACGTCGACGCGTTCCAGCAGCTTGCGAAGCGCTCCGACGTGGCGAGCATCATCCCGCTCACCCCGAAGAAGATCGTCGAGCCGACGGTCCTGCCGGACGCGGGCGTCGCTCCCTCGGGCGTGGACCCGAGCCTCGTGCAGCCCGGTGCTGACGGTGTCTCGCCGAAGAACGCCGCGAGCGACGTCTACACCCGTGCGCTCGACGCGTGGCAGCAGACCGGGCACACCGGCGAGGGCGTCAACGTCGCGGTCCTCGACACCGGGCTCGACTACACCCAGGCCGACTTCGGCGGCCCCGGCACCACGGCCGCCTACCAGCAGGCCCTGGCGGACGCGAGCGGTGGCGCTCCGGACGCCAGCCTGTACGACGCGTCGAAGTTCCTCGGCGGGTACGACTTCGCCGGCGCCACCTACAACGCGGACCCGACGGACCCCGACGCCTACGACCCGGTGCCCGCGCCCGACGCGAACCCGATCGACGGCAGGGGCGGCGACCACGGCACCCACGTGGCCGGCTCGATCGCCGGGTACGGCCTGACCGCCGACAAGCAGCGGTTCGACGGTGACTACACCGAGCTCACCAACCAGCAGGTGCAGGACATGTGGATCGGCCCGGGCACCGCGCCCGAGGCCGGCCTGTACGCCCTCAAGGTGTTCGGCGACAACGGCGGCTCGACCGACGTCACCGGTGCCGCGCTCGACTGGGTGGGCCAGGCGCTCACCGAGGGCAAGGACATCAACGTCCTGAACCTGTCGCTCGGCTCCGACTACGGCGCGCCGGACGACCCCGACAACGCGAAGATCGACGCCCTGACCGCGCGCGGGGTGCTCCCCGTGATCGCCTCGGGCAACGCCGACGACTTCACCGACATCGGTGGCTCCCCGGGCAACGCCGAGGGTGCCCTCACCGTCGCCGCGAGCGCCACCGGGCAGTCGCTGTACGACGGCGTCGAGGTCACCGCACCGAGCGACGTCGCGAAGACCTACCGCGCGCAGTACTCGCAGAACTTCCAGGGCGAGCTGCCGGTCGAGGGCGACGTCGTCGTCCCGACCACGAACATCGACGGCTGCGCGGCGTTCAGCGCCGACGAGGCAGCCCGGATCGCCGGCAAGGTGGTCTGGCTGAAGTGGACGGACGGCGCACTCGAGTGCGGTTCCGGCGTGCGCTTCGGCAACGTCGAGGCCGCGGGCGGCGTCGGCGTGCTCCTGGCGGGCACGATCAACACGTTCGACTCCGGCATCGGTGGCAACGCGACCATCCCGGGTGCCGAGCTGACGCGCGATGCCGTGACGAGCCTCCAGGCCGCCGCGACGGCGGGCACGCTGCACGTGCGCTTCGCCGAGGAGCTGCAGGGCTTCGAGCTCGCCACCGACCCGGAGGCCGTGAACACGCTCGCGCCGTTCACCAGCCGGGGCGTGCACGGGTCGTTCAACGACATCGTCAAGCCGGACATCGCCGGCCCCGGGGTCAACGTGATCTCGGCGGCCAACGGCACCGGTGACGGCCGCATGTCGATGAGCGGCACCTCGATGGCCACGCCGGACGTCGCGGGCATCGCGGCGCTGACGTTCCAGTCGCACCCCGAGTGGACCGCACCGCAGGTCAAGGCGGCGCTCATGAACACCGCGACGCACGACGTGGAGGACGGCAACCGTTCGGCGACCCTGCTCCGCCAGGGCACCGGCCGTGTCGACGCCCTGCAGGCCGTGAACGCCGGCACCACCGTGCGGAGCGTCGAGAACGACCTGCTCGTCACCGCCTCGTTCGGCGTCGTCGAGGTCGCCGGCGCGACCAGCGACACCCGCACCCTGCAGATCGCCAACACCGACGGCGTCGCGCACACCTACGACGTGGCGTACCTGCCGCAGGTGACGCAGCCCGGTGTGACGCTCACGCTCGACAAGGAGCGCGTCACCGTCCCGGCGAACCGCACCGCGACGGTGAAGGTGACGTTCTCCGTCGCCGACCCGACGCAGCTGCGCCGCGTGATCGACCCGACGCAGGATGCCGTGCAGCAGGGCTACCAGCGCGAGTTCGTGACCGCGGCCTCGGGGGTCGTGGCCCTCACGCCGACCGACACGACGGCCGTGCCGCTGCGCGTCGGGACCTACGTGGCCCCGAAGCCGGTCAGCGCCGTCCGTGCGCGGACGACCGTGCCCTTCACGGGCCCCGGCAAGTCGGCGGAGCTCACCCTGAAGGGCCGCACGTTCGACCAGGGCGGCCTGACCAGCGGGTACCGCTCCACCGTCGCCCCGTTCGTGCTCGGTGGCACGGACCCGGCGGAGGAGTTCCCGGAGGGTGCGGCGACGCGCTCGCTGCGGGCCGCTGACGTCCGCTCGTTCGGTGCCGCGTACGACAAGGCCTCCGACACGCTCGCCTTCGGCGTGCAGACCGACGGTCCCGACGCCAACCCGGGCGCCGTGACCAACGTCGAGGTCCTCATCGACACCGACCGTGACGGCGAGCCGGACTACCTGGTCTACGACGCCAAGTCGGCGACGGTGGACGCGACGTTCGCCACGACCGTCGACCTGGCCACCGGCAAGACGGTCGACGCGCAGCCGCTCAACGGCGGAGCGCCCGGTCAGGACGTGAACACCTTCGACAGCTCCGTCAAGGTGCTGACCGTCGGTGGCTCGCTCATCGGCGCCTCGTCGAAGTTCGACTACTCGGTGCTCACCGAGTCGGCCTACGCCCCGGGCGCGGCGACCAGCGGTTCCTCGGTGGTGGACGAGACCCGGACGGCTTCGTTCGACCCGTCGAAGCCGGCGCTGACGTTCTCGCAGCGGGGTGCGACCGGCACGCTGTTCGCCGACGCGGGCTCGCTCACGGTCACCCGAGCCTCGGGTGTCACCAAGGCGACTGTGCTGGTGCTGCACCTCGGCAACGCCGCGGGCAAGCAGGCCGACACGTCGACGATCACGGTGATCCCCCCGACGCTCGCACTGGCGAAGGGCAGCGCGGTGTCGGTGAGCGGGACCCCGAAGGTCGGATCGACCCTGGCGGCGAAGCACGGCACCTGGAGCACGACGGCCGCGTCGTACAAGTACCAGTGGTTGCGCGACGGCAAGGTCGTCGAGCAGGCCACCGGCACGAAGTACAAGCTCGGTTCGTCCGATCTCGGACACCGGATGAGCGTCGTGGTCACCGCGCACGCCTCCGGCTACGCGGACGGCACGGCGAAGTCGAAGGCGACCGCGAAGGTCACGCGCCGCTAGGGCGTGGTCGCGCGCCGTTCGCGCGCACATGGTGAGCAGAAGATGTCGGGTCCCGAGTTCGGACCCGACATCTTCTGCTCACGAAGCGAACCGGGCGCCCGGCGTACCGGGCACTCCGGGCGGTGCGCCTACAGGACAGGTAGTTAGACAAACTAGTGAAGTGCTGCCAGTGTTGCAGGCATGCAGAACACGCTGAAGCAGCTCCGGTCCAACCCGGTCGAGTGGCGCCGTCGTGGACTCACCCCGCCCGACGTCATCCAGGCGATGATCGAGCAGCGGCTGGCGGAGCCCGGGCACTCGCAGCCCGTGGGCGATCCGTCCTACCAGGACTTCTTCCGGAGCTGATCCCGGGGCCGGTCGCGTCGCGCTCGACGCGACGGTCGACGCAACAGGAGGCGCGGTGCCAGCTGGTACCGCGCCTCCTGTCGCGTTGGTGGTGACGTCGCGGACGTCAGCTGCCGATCTTGTCGTCGGCGGCGTGCTCCGCCTTGTCGATCTGGTCGCCGTGGCCGCCGCCGGTCGCCTGGTCGGCTGCGTCGCCGGCCTTGCCGAGACCGGCGTCCGTCGCCTGCTCGCCCTTGTCGCTGTTCGCGAAGTCCTTCGCCTTGTCGCCGAGGTCGCTCATGTCGTGCTCCTTCCGATGGTGGGATCTGACGCGTCCGACCGTGCTCCGGCAGCCCCGGACGGGCACCCAGGTGTGCCGGATGCGGACAGGGGCGGAACGCGGCTCCGTGCGTCACACCGGGTGGCGCGGAGGTGTCCAGCCGATAGACTCGGGTGGACCACCGGCCCGGACGGCCGTGTGCGGTCCTCCGCCAACGTGAGGAGAACCAGATGCCCGCAGCAGTCATCATCGGCGCCCAGTGGGGCGACGAGGGCAAGGGGAAGGCCACCGACCTCCTCGGCTCCCGCATCGACTACGTCGTCAAGTTCAACGGCGGCAACAACGCCGGGCACACGGTCGTCGTCGGCGGCGAGAAGTACGCGCTGCACCTGCTGCCCTCCGGCATCCTGACGCCCGGGGTCACCCCGATCATCGGCAACGGCGTGGTCGTCGACCTCGAGGTCCTGTTCCAGGAACTCGACGCCCTGCGCGCCCGCGGCGTCGACGTGTCGAAGCTGCTCGTGTCGGCGAACGCGCACGTCATCACGCACTACCACCGCACCATCGACAAGGTGACCGAGCGGTTCCTCGGCAAGCGTCAGATCGGCACGACCGGCCGCGGCATCGGGCCGACCTACGCCGACAAGATCAACCGCGTCGGCATCCGGATCCAGGACATCTTCGACGAGAACATCCTGCGCCAGAAGGTCGAGGCGGCCCTCGACCAGAAGAACCACCTGCTGGTCAAGGTGTTCAACCGCCGCGCGATCGACGCGGAGGAAGTGGTCGAGTCGCTGCTGTCCTTCGCCGAGCGCCTGCGGCCGATGGTCGCCGACACCGGACTCGAGATCCACCGGGCGCTCGAGCGCGGCGAGACCGTCCTGTTCGAGGCCGGTCAGGCCACCATGCTCGACGTCGACCACGGCACGTACCCGTTCGTCACGTCGTCCTCCGCCACGGCCGGCGGTGCTGCGACGGGTTCCGGCATCGGCCCCGGGCGGCTCGAGCGCATCATCGGCATCGTCAAGGCGTACACGACCCGCGTCGGCGCCGGTCCGTTCCCGACCGAGCTGTTCGACGAGTCGGGCGAGTTCCTGCGCGCCAACGGCTTCGAGTTCGGCACCACCACGGGACGCCCGCGCCGCTGCGGCTGGTACGACGCCCCGATCGCCCGCTACACCGCCCGCGTCAACGGCGTGACCGACTTCGTGCTCACCAAGCTCGACGTCCTGACCGGGCTCGAGACGATCCCGGTGTGCGTCGCGTACGAGGTCGACGGCGTCCGCGTCGACGAGGTCCCGGTCAACCAGTCGGACTTCCACCACGCGAAGCCCGTCTACCAGGAGTTCCCGGGCTGGACCGAGGACATCACCGGCGCCCGCTCGTTCGAGGACCTGCCGAAGAACGCGCAGGACTACGTGCTCGCGGTCGAGGCGATGTCCGGTGCCCGGATCTCGGCCATCGGTGTCGGTCCGGGCCGTGACGCCATCGTCGTGCGGCACGACCTGCTCGGCGACGCCGCCGCGTGACCGTGCGGGTCCTGTTCGTCTGCAGCGGCAACATCTGCCGGTCGCCGCTCGGCGCGCAGGTCCTGACGGCGCGACTCGGCCCGGACGCACCCGCGTTCGTGGTCGAGTCGGCCGGCACCATCGCCCAGGACGGCGCCCCGATGGACGACGCCGCCGCGGCGCAGTCCGTGCGGCTGGGCGGCGACCCGTCCGGACACCGGTCGCGGTACCTGACGCCCGAGATCGTCGCGTCGGCCGACCTCGTCCTGACGGCGGAGCGGTCACACCGTGCGGCCGCGGTGGGGCTGGCGCCCCGGGCGTCGAAGCGTGCGTTCACGATCAAGCAGTTCGCGCGGGTGATCGACGGGCTCGAGCCGGGGGACCTGGCCGACGTCGGGTCGCCGCAGGAACTCGTGGAACGGGTCGCCCGACTCCGCGGTGTGGTGCCGCCGCCCGCCGACCCGGCCGCCGACGACGTCGACGACCCCTACCGCCGCTCGGAGTCCACGCACGTGCGGGTCGCCGACGAGATCGACTCGGCGCTGGTCACCATCGCCGACGCGTTGCGCGCCGTGTCCTGAGCGCCGACCGGCCGTTCACTCCGGCAGGCGGTAGTTCCCGACCGTGATCGCGTGGGCGCCCTGCCCGGCCAGGACCCGCACGACCGCGTCGGCCCGCGCCCGGTTCGGCACGGAGTCCTTCGCCGCCCAGGCCGCGAGCGCCGACTGCAGCTCGTGGTCGTTCGTCACGATGCTCGTGGCCACGGTGCCGCTGCGGTCCTCGGCCTGCACGAAGGCGGTGGCCGACGGCGACGAGTAGAACACGCAGGTGTCGAACCACGTGCGGGCGACACCCGTCCGCTCGTCGACGAAGCGTGCGAGCCGACGGGCCTGCTGGCGGACCTGCTGGGCGGGGGAGGCGCTCTTGGCCTGCACCCGCACGCGCCACCAGTTCTCGGCCTCCTCGTCGGCGTTCAGCACGGTGCGGCTCTGCACCTGGACGGCGAACGGCGGCACGAGGGACGACTCGTCGACCAGGTTGCGGAACGCCGGGTGGACCTCGCTCGGCCGACGCCCGTCGAACACGATGCCGCCCCACCGCTTGCTCTCGATCACCAGGCCCCGCCCGGACTCGGAGACGAGCACGTGGTCGGCCTGTGCCACGAACGTCCGCCGTGATCCCTGCTCGGTCTCGCCGACGGGCACGAAGACGACGTTCGTCATGAGCACGCCGCTCACCCCCGCGGCACGGCAGGCCCGGAGGATCGCCTGTTCCGACGCCTCCTCCCACTTCATGCCCCGGCGCAGGAGCGCACGGCTCTCCTCGGCTTCGGAGACGGCGTCGCGACGGCGGGACTCCGCGGCCTCGACCTGTGCCGCACGGTCCGCCTCGATGCGGGCGGTCTCGTCGCGGTGCGCCGCCTCGCGCTGCGCGAGTTCGTCCCGGCGCGCCCGGTCGGCGGCGTCGATCTCGGAGCGGGCGGCGGTGCGGTGTCGCCGCAGCAGGACCACCAGGACGACCACCACGACGGCGAGCCCCCCGGCGACCAACCACGGCACGAGCTCGTCGGTCATGGGTCCACCTCACCACGTGGACCGCCCCGCAGGGCCGTCCCGCGTCGGCGCGTCCGCGCACCCCGTCCCGGTGGGCTGGTCGTGTGCCGCGACCGGACGACGGACGGGAGGCACGGCGCGCGCCCGCACCGTGCCTCCCGTCCGTGTGTGGCTACTGGTCCGTCGGCGTGACGCGGGGCAGCGTGGCCAGCCGCCGGCGGACGAGGACCGCGGTCCCCGCGGCGAGCAGCAGGAGCGCCGTCACGCCGAGCAGGCCCAGGCCGTGCGCACCGGTGAAAGCGAGGTCGCCCTGCGGAGCGGTGCCGTCACCGGCGCCCGGTCCGTCCGCGCCCGGCAGCGCGGTGCCCGGCGCGGGGGACTGCGAGCCGCCGTCACCCGTCCCGTCGCCGCCACCGGTGCCGCCGCCGGGAGCGGGCGACGCGGGGTCGGTCGGGGCCGGGTCGGTCGGCGTCGGGTCGGTCGGGTCGGCGTCGTCCGGCAGGGCGACCGCGAATGCGACCGGGTCCCCGCTGCGGGTGCCGATCGACTGCACCGCCCGAGCCTCGCCGGTCGCCGCGGCGCGGACGAGGGCCGCTGCCCGGACGACGTCGCCGTCCTCGCCGGTGACGTCCACCGACCAGGTGCCGTCCTCGGCGACCTCGGTGCTGCCGTCGACCGCGCCGGAGAGCGTGACCGTGGCGCCCGGGTGGCCGGACCCGGTGATCGTGGTCGGAGCGACCTCGGTGCCGGGTGCGTCGACGGTCAGCGCGTCGAGGTCGGCGCGCGCGGTCATCCACGACTCGGCACCGATCGGGTGGTCGACCACGCGGGTCTCGCCGATGCAGCCGTTCCAGCCGTTCGTGGCGGCGTCGTCGACCCAGTCGCTGCCGAACAGCCACGGCATGCCGTCCTGCACGGTCTGGCCGCCGGTGTCCGTGGCGTTGCGGAGCACCGGGGCGCCGTCGACGTACATCGTCGTGGTGCGGGCGTCCACGTCGTTCACGAGCGCGACGTGCAGCCACCGGCCCGGGATGATCTCGCCGGACCAGGCCGTGCGGTCACCCTTCGCCGGGTCCGCCGTGACCTCGGTCCACTGGAACTCCTTGAGGTTCGAGATGCCGAGCGCGGCGGGCGACGCCGTCCAGTCCCAGCGGGTCTGCGGCACGCCGATCTGCGAGCGGTTGCCACTGCGCACGATCGCCTTCGACCACGAGTTCGCGCCGTCGGTCCAGGACGGGTCGACCTCGAGGAACGTCTCGATCGTGTAGCCGTCGGGGAACGTCGCACGGTCGACGGTCGTGTCACCGGGCGAGGTCAGCGCGCTGAAGCGCTTCGCGGCCTTGTCGGCGTTCGCGAAGCACAGGCCGGCGCCGTCCGACGACAGCGGGTGGGCCTCCGGCACGATCGTGACGTCGCCGTCCTGCGCGGTCGGGGAACCGGACTCGGCGTGGGTCATGCGGGTGAGGTCGGCGTCACCGACGACGTCGGCGACGGTGCTGCCGGGAGCCAGGGTGCCGGGCTCCTGCTCACCGGGACGCCACCAGGCCAGGGTGCCGTCGACCACGGTGTGGTCGGCACGTCCGCCGGGCAGCTCGGTCGTGACGGGCGGTGCGCCCTGGAACCCGTCGAGCAGCATGGCGCGGGCGCGGTCGATCAGCGGCGGCTCGTCGGGGGTGCCGGCGCGGAAGTCCGGCGCGAAGCCGGCGAACCGGGTGCGGAAGTCGACGGGCACCGTGTAGCGCTGGTTCGCGCCGTCGAGCAGCGGCTGGTCGTACGAGGTCAGTGTCTCGGTCGGCTTCCAGGTCACCCACGGCGACGCGGTCTGCATGGCGAGCGTGCCGTTGGTCAGGTCGAACTCCATCAGGCCGAGGTAGCCGTCGCCGCCCTCGTAGTCCATCTGGTGGTCGATGAGCACCTGCGTGACGGCGTGCCCGGCGTCGTTCGTGCGGCTCTTCCACGTGGACCCGTGGAAGTGGCCGTTGAGGGTCAGGAACACCTGGTCGTTCGGCGCGATGACGTTCTTCCACAGGCGCTCGCCGTAGGCGGTGTCCACCGCGGTGAGGCCGTCGGTGGCGATGTTGATGACCTCGTGCGAGGTGAGGATCGTCGGCAGGGTGGGGTGCTCGGCGATCACGCGGTTCGCCCAGGCCAGGGTCTCGTCCGAGGCACGCCACGGCAGCGCGAGCGACAGGAAGCGCTGCCCCTCGGCCTCGAACACGTGGAACTGGCTCAGCCCGGTGCGGTCCGTGCCGGACTCGACGGTCGGCTGCCCGGCCGCGCGGGACGCCGGGAAGGTCTGCAGGTACGGCTCGGCGGCCAGGTCGTACGAGGTGTCGAACACGGTGTCGGCGGAGTTCCGCACGTCGTGGTTGCCGGTCGTCACGCTGTACGGCAGCCCGGCGTCGTCGAGCACGGACATCGCCCGGTCGGCTGCCTGCCACTCGCCGGCCTGGCCGACCTGGTCGACGACGTCGCCGACGTGCGTCACGAACGGGATGCGCAGGTCGTCGGCGTTGTCGGCGAGCCACTGCGTCTGCACGTGGAACGGGTCGTCGCCGTAGCGCGGCACGAACTGCGACGCCGAGTAGCGCGAGTAGAACTGCGTGTCCGGCAGCACCGCGAGGGTGAAGCGGGACGCGAGGTCCTCGGCGGCGGCAGCCGGAGCGGGGGCGGGGGTCAGGAGGGGGACGCCGACGGCTGCGGCGAGGGCGAGGGCCGTCGCGCCGAGGGCGGCGGATCTGCGGCGGGGAGGGTGTGCGGTCACGCGACGATGCTGGCGGGGCCGTCTGTCCCGCCGGTTTCCTGTCCGTGACCACAGCATGAGCGGCAGACGACGCAGCCCCGTGCCACGATGAGACCGTGCCCGTCGTCGAGTCCCGCTGCGTCGTCCCGGTCGAGCCCGAGGTCGCGTTCGCCGTCTCGCAGACGCAGGGCGCGATCAGGAAACGCTGGGACCCGTTCATCCGTCGCCAGCACCTGATGGACGGGGCGACCGTGCCGGCGAAGGGCGTCCGGACGTACACGGTGCAGCGCTTCGGCCTCGCGATGGAGAGCGAGTACGTCTCGTACCACCCGCCGTCGAACGTGGGCATGAAGATGACGAAGGGCTCGTGGTTCTTCGAGCGCATGGGCGGTGGCTGGCGGTTCACCGCGGCGGAGGGGCGGCCGGGGCACACCCTGGCGGTCTGGCGCTACAACTTCACCTGCCGGCCGGCGTGGCTCGCGCCGATCGCCGAGCAGATCGGCGTGCTGGTGCTGCAGCGGGACATCGACCGCCGCATCGCCGGGTTCGCCCGCGGCTGCGAGGACCCGGTCGTGCTCGACCACGTGGCCGCCCAGCGGGCCTGACCCCGGCGTCGTCGGAGCGCACCGCGGCGCTTGCATCCTTCGATGGAACTCCCGCAGGTGCGTCCCGAAGCCGGTCGTCCCGCGCCGGCGCAGTTCCTAGCGTCGTAGCCATGACGAACACCACCGAAGTCCGGCCCACCGCCGGCACCGCAGCCCGTGACCGAGGGGGTGTCCGCGGCGTCATCGCCCGGCACCCGCTCGCGTCCTTCTTCACCATGGCGCTCGGCCTCAGCTGGCTCGCGTGGGTGCCCTACATCCTGTCCCCGCACGGCATGGGCGTGTGGGACATCCACTTCCCCGAGGTCCTGGGCACCGCACAGTTCACGGGCGTGCTGCCCGGGGCACTGCTCGGCCCGTTGGGCAGCGCGTTCATCGTCACCGCGGTCGCCGACGGACGGCCCGGGCTCCGACGCTGGGTCGGCCGGCTGTTCCGCTGGCGGGTCGCCTGGTACTGGTACGCACTGGCGCTCGTCGTGGTGCCGGCCCTGATCGTCGTGTCCGCGCTGCCCTTCGCCGGCGGCGACGTGCGGGCCCCCTCGGCCCTGGCCTTCGCCATGCTCGTGCCCGGACTCGTCATCCAGCTGTTCTCGACCGGCCTGAGCGAGGAGCCCGGCTGGCGCGACTTTGCCCTGCCCCGCCTGCAGCACCGCTTCGGCGGCCTCGGCGCGGCCGCGATCCTCGGTCCGATCTGGGCGCTCTGGCACATGCCGCTGTACTTCAGCGACTGGGGTGGCTGGCCGAACGCGCACTGGAGCGAGCCCGTCGTGTTCGCCCTGTTCACCATCACCTTCAACGTCGTGATGATCCAGGTCTTCAACAAGACCCGTGAGAGCCTGCCGCTCGCCCTGCTGCTGCACGTCGGCGTGAACAACACGATCTCGACGCTGTTCCCCGAGATGTACCCGAGCATGACCGCCGGCACGCTGATGATCGGTCTGACGATCATGTCGACGATCGCCGCCGCGGTGCTCCTCGTCGCGACCCGTGGCCGCCTGGGCTACGACCCGGCCCGACGCGCCCTGCACCTCGACGCCCCGGTCCCCGGTGACGCCCGTCTCGTAGGATCCAACGATGGCACCCGCTGAGCAGGACACGCTGCGCACCCCGAGCGCGCAGCGTCCGCAGCAGCCCGCGCAGCGCGACCGACGCGTCGACGTGTTCGTCGCCCTCGGCACGGCGGTCGTCGCCCTCGGCCTGCTGCTCGGGCTGCCGCCCCTGGACGCGGCCGAACCCGACGGCACGTCGATCATCACGACGTACCCGGCGGTCGCCAGCTGGCCGTGGACCGTGCTGGCCCTCGGGCTGCTGGCCCAGTCGGCCGCCCTGCTCGCCGCCCGGCGGGCACCCCGCACCGTGCTCGTCGTGGTCGCGGCCCTGCCGGTGGTGGTGGCCGCGACCGCCCCGCAGGTGGTCGAGCTCTTCGGCCTGACCGCCCTGCCGGTGGTCGTCGCCGTCGTGCTCGCGACGCTCCGCGTCCCGCTCGCCCGGCTCTGGCCCGCGCTGCTGGCGGCAGCCGCCGGCGTCACCGCCGGTGATGCGATCCAGTTCGCGGTCGTCGGCGGGGCGCTCCGCGGGGACGTCGCCGAGGGCCTCGCCGGTTCGCTCGGCCACGGCGTGCTGCAGGCGATCGGCGCCGTCGGCCTGCCGCTCCTGGTCACCCTGCTCGTCCAGTCCCGTCGCGAGGTCCGCTCCGCCCGCACCGCCGAGGCCAGCGCCGTCGACCGTGAGCAGGACGCCCTGGTCGACGCCGCGGTGTCCCGCGAGCGTGCCGCGATGGCCCGCGAGCTGCACGACATCGCCGCCCACCACCTGTCCGGCATCGCACTCATGGCCGCGGTGATCGACCGGCAGATCGACGCCGACCCGGAGCGTGCCCACGAGGGCGCCCGGCAGGTCCGCGAGCAGAGCACCGCCGTGCTCGAGGACCTCCGCCGCCTGGTCGGCCTGCTCCGCGACGACGCCCCCGCCGAACGCGCCGTCGAGACCGTCGCCGGGATCGTCGACCTGACCGAGCGCGCGCGGTTCCGCAGCGACGTGCGGCTCGAGGTCCTCGCCGGCGACCGCGTGCTGGCCGACGGTGTCGGCCCGCTCGCGCAGCTCGCCGCCTACCGCACCGTCCAGGAGGCCCTGGCCAACGCCGCCCTGCACGCTCCGTCCGCACCGTGCACCGTCACCATCGACGACCGCGACGCGACCCACCTGGTGATCCGGGTGGAGAACGCACCGGCCGCCGTCCCGGCCGCCGGGACCTCACCGTCGGGCGGCAACGGCCTGCGGGGGATGCGCGAGCGGGCGGACCTGGTCGGGGCGCGCCTCCAGACCGGTCCCACCGCCGCCGGCGGGTGGCTGGTGGAGCTGGCGCTCGGCCGGGAGGCACCTGCCGCACCCGCGCAGGCCGACGACGGCACCGGGGTGGTCGCGTGATCCGCGTGCTGGTCGCGGACGACCAGCCCCTGGTCCGCGCCGGGGTGTCCGCGCTCCTCGGCGCGGAGCCGGACATCGAGGTGGTCGGCGTGGCCGCCGACGGCGGTGAGGCGCTCGCGCTGGCGCGCGCGACGCGGCCCGACGTCGCCTGCCTGGACATCCGGATGCCGGTGATGAACGGCATCGAGCTCGCGCGGATCTTCTGCGCCCCGGACGCCGACCCGGCGATCCCGGCGCTCATGCTGACGACGTTCGACCTGGACGACTACGTGTTCGGGGCGCTCGAGGCCGGCGCCTCGGGCTTCCTGCTCAAGGACGCCGAGCCGGACACCATCGTCGACGCCGTGCGACAGGTCGCCGCCGGCAACGGCACGCTCGACCAGGCACTGACCCGGCGGGTGCTGCGCGAGTTCGTCTCGCGGCGGAGCCTGCAGCCCGTCTCCGGCGACCGGGCCGACGGCGTGCTCACCGCCCGCGAGCGCGAGGTGCTCCTGCTGCTCGCGCAGGGGATGTCGAACGAGGAGATCGCCGCCGCCCTGGTGCTCGAGGTGTCGACGGTCAAGTCGCACCTGGCGCGGATGCTGCCGAAGCTCGGGGTGCGGTCGCGACTGCAGGCCGTGGTGTGGGCGTACCAGAACCGCATCGTGACGGTGCCGGAGCAGCCGTAGCGGCTCCGGTGTCAGCCAGCGGGCTGCGGTGTGCGCTCGCGGGCTGCGGCGTCAGCCGGCGGGTCGCGGCTCGGCGGCGCCGGGGGCGACGAGCTCCCAGAGGTCGTCGTCCTCGGTGGGGGAGAGGTAGAGCCGGAAGGTGCCCTCGGCGGCGAGGGGGTCGCCCTCGGGGTACTCGACCGGTTCGCCACTCGTCTCGCACTGGCCCGAGGTGCTGATGAGCTGGATGGTGTCGCCCGGGGTGACCGCATCGCCCTTCGTGACGTCGGTGACCGTCGCCTCGTACACCTCGTAGATGCCCTGGGGCTCGACTGTGCGGTCGGTCTTGGTGACGTCGGCGTCGACGACCAGGTCGGCGGCGTCGCGGCGTTCGGCGGGGGTCTCCAGCTCGATCCGTGCGGCGCACGCGACGGACGTCAGCCCCCTGCCCCCGTCGACGGGCTGCACGCGGCTCTCGCTGTCACAGCCCGTCAGGGTGCCGCCGAGCACGACGACGAGTGCCACGACCGGTGCGATCCGTCCCCACTGCATGGGGCGAGTATGACTCACGGTGCGCGCGGGTGCTAGCCCGCGGCGCCCTTGGCGCCCTCCGCGGCGATGTGGATCGCCTGCTGCATCCGGACCGAGACCTTCTTGGACATCCCGACCGTCGGGTGGACGCCGTCGACCGTGCGCGAGGACGGCCACCCGCCGTCGAGCCGCCGGTCGGCCGCCCACGGGTCGACGAACATCCAGCCACGCGTGAGGGCGTGGTTCTGCAGGTCGCGGTTGAGGATCTCCCCCTGCTTGCGCCGGTCGATCTTCTTCTTGCTGTACTTCGTGATGTTGGACGGCGCGATCGCTGCGAGCACGACGTGGTCGGCCCCGACGTTCTTCGCGATCTTGTCGATGTTCAGCAGGATCGACTTCGTGCTGTAGCCGTACCGCAGGTCGTTGGTGCCCGCCATCACGACCAGCACGTCTGCTTCCTTCGGCGACGATCGGGCCAGGATGCGCGCGGACGTGGCGCCTCCGATCGCGACCCCTCCGGCGCTGACGAGGGTCGGGTCGTTCATCTGCCGCATCCAGGAGGCCGGCATACCGGTCAGCGAGTCGCCGGCGTAGGTGTACGTCAAGGCGGTCGGCGTCGGCGTCGGCGTCGGTGTCGGCGTGGGTGCGGTGGTGGGGCTCGGGGTCGGCGCGACCGTGGGGTCGGTCGTGGGCGTCGGCGCGGGGGCGTCGGGCGAGGACGTCGGAACCGCTGTGGGCTCGCCCGCCGAGGGCCCGCTCGGCGAAGGCACCGGCACGGTCGTCCCGGTCCCCTCCACTGCGGTCGCGGTGTTCGGGAGGGCGGCGAGCAGCGTGGTGGCGAGGACCACGACGGAGGCTGCGGCGGCGATGACGGGCAGGCGGGAGGAGCGCTGGTGCTGAGGCAACGTGAGCTTTCGTTTCGGGTACGATCTCGGCCAACACTAGCCACTCCCTGACGCGTCACCGTCCCCCCAGACCTGGGGATGGCGCGGGGTTCCGAAACCCAGAGTGAGCGCGATCGCGGCGCCGGTTGTCCAGGCAGCGCGCCGTCCCGTTCGGGGGGCTGCGGAGCGAACGGCCAGCCTGGTGGAGTAGATGCATGCACATCGAGACGGCGCCGGGCGCACCTGCCGACGACCCCTCCCTGCGCGGACAGGTCATCCACGGGATGATCACCGCGCTGCGGACCCGCCCCCTGCACGAGGTCACGCCCGCCGTGGTCGCAGCCGAGGCCGGCGTGTCCACCGACGTCGTCGAGCACACGTTCCCGAGCTGGGACGGGCTGCTGCTCGCCACCATCGACCGGTGGAACGAGGACCGGACGCTCCCGCTCATGCCGCTGGCCGAGCAGTACGGGACCATCGGGTTCCTGCGCGCGATCGTCTCGGCCAACGTCGCCGACCCGTCGCTCATGCGCTTCCTGACGGCGACGCTCAACATCGCCGCGTCGCCCGAGCACCCGCTCGCACCGATGCTGCACGCCCGGTGGCGTCGGTTCCACGCATTCGTGCAGCACGCCCTGGAGCGTGACGTCATGCTCGGGCGCGAGCCCCGCACGATGGAGCCCGCGCGTGGTTCGGAGCAGCTGCTCGCGACCTACGAGGGGCTGCAGCTGCAGTCGATGGTGCGACCCGAGATGGACCTGCTCGAGGCGTTCGACCGAGCGGTGACGCGGTTGCGCGAAGGTTGGTCACGCGCCTACGTGCCGCCCGTCTGGGAGCTCGACCTGGCCGTCTGACCCCGAGGCCACCCCGGCCCGCCGACCTGTCGCATCACCCACCTGCTGGGTCACGGGCCCGTCGGGGTGCCAGCACGTCGCCAGGCCGGCAGGCCGCTCGCCGGCTTGTCGGCCCCCACAGACCGAGGACGCTAGGGCCGTCCGAGGGCAGGCGCTCACCGCCTGCACGCGTCGCCGCACGATTCGGGTTCGAGCGGCGGCGCGTACCACTCTTCCGGTACGCCCGGTCGTCGTCGTCGTCGTCGTCGTTGCCGCCGTCAGTCGGCGTGGGTTGCGAGCTGTCGCTCCGCGTCCACCTCGACCGGCTGCCGACGGACCGCGACGACCGTCACGTCGTCGTCGTGCGGGACCTCGTCGGCGCGGGCCGACAGCGCGAGCACGACGGCGTGCGGGTCCCGCCCCGCGCGGGCGATCTCGGCGACCGCCCGGACCGTGTCGTCGAGGTCGTCGTACAGGTCGAGCACGCCGTCACTGAACGACACGAGCAGGTCACCCGGTTCGAGGGTGCCCTCGGTCGTCGCCCACTCCTCGCGGATGCCCAGGCCCAACGGCATGTCGCCGGAGCGGAGCCGCTCGACGTCGCCGTCGGCTCGCAGGACCAGGCTCAGCCCGTGCCCGGCGTCCGCCCAGCGGAAGGAGCCGTCGTCGGAGATCCGTGCGTGGAAGAGCGTCGTGAAGGCGAGGTCCGGTCCGACGCCCTCGGCGGTCAGGCCGTCGGAGGCACGCTTCAGGGCCTCGCCCGGGTCGTCGACCGTCCGGGCGCTCCGCAGGGTCGAGCGGACCGCCGCGGCGATCAGGCCGGCGCCGACGCCCTTGCCCATCACGTCGCCGAGGCTCACCGCGACACCGTCCGGCGTGGCGTACCAGTCGAAGAAGTCCCCGCCGACGCTCCGGGCGGGCAGGCAGGCGCCGGCGACGACGACGTCCTGGGTGATGCGGCCGGTCGTCGTCGGGAGCAGGGAGCGCTGCACCGCTGCTGCCCGGTCGATCTCGGCGCGGACCTTGCCCTCACGGTCCTGCGCGACGCGGACGCTCCGCCGGGCCCGTCGCGCGAGTTCGTGCACCACGACCGCGACCGTCCCGAACACCGCGACCGTGATCGTGAGCCGGGCGAGCTCGCTCACCTCGGGAGCGTCGTCCGGCGTCAGCGCGTACGGAGCGAGGATCACGGCGGCCACGCCCAGGAGCGAGAAGACCACGTTGCGGCGTCCTTCGAGCGACGACCACCACACCACGGGGAGCACCACGAGCGAGGTGAAGACCGAGGCGCCTGAGCCGGTACCCGTGCGCAGCAGCGCGATCGTCACGAAGTCCAGGCACAGCAGCAGCGGGACCAGTGCACCGGCGCGGGGCAGGACGAGCGGGACCGCACTCGACACGGTGACGACGGCGGTCCCGACGAGGCTGGCAAGGAAGAGCTCCGCCGAGGTGATCTCGAGTGTCGGCACGACCACCGTGAGCACAGCCGACAGCACCAGCAGGCCGCTGATCGGAGCCTGACGGACGAGAGGGGATTCGACGATGCTGGTTGGGCGAGTCATGCTCAGTGCAGGCTAGTGGTCCGAGCCTGCGGAAGTCCGTCGCGGCCTCGATCTGGGGGAGACCCGCCCGTTCACCGCGGCCAGGTCGCGACGACCGCGACGGCGTTGAACAGCACGTGCGCCAGGACCGCGCCGCCGATGCGGTCGGTCATCGCGACGAGCGTGCCGGTGAGGACACCGAGCAGGAACGTCGTCACGAACACCTGGAACCCGCCGAGCGTCGTGCCGCCGGCGCCGAGCAGCAGGTGCAGCAGCGCGAACAGGAAGGCCGTGACGAGCACGGCGAGGAACCGCGTGCGCGGCGTCAGTTCGGCGGCGAGTCGGCGCTGGAACAGCCCGCGGAACACGACTTCCTCGAGCACCGGGCTCACGACGACGATGCCGATCGCCGAGACGACCAGCAGCCCGACGTCCGGCGGCCCGAGCGTCGGTGCGGGGACCAGCCCGGTCGACCCCGTGAACGCGATCGACAGGACGACGTCCACCGCACGGCAGACGATGACGATGCCGATCGCGAAGACCACGATGCCCAGGTCGAGACGCAGCCGCGAGACCATGCCCGCACGCGAGGTCCGACGGAGCACGACGGCGGCTGCGATGCCGAGCGGCAGCCACACGGCGACGTCTGCTGCGAGCACCTGCACGACCGGTGACGGGATCCCGCCGGCCCGGGTGACCTGTCCGACGATCCGGGTCAGGACCACGGCGACCCCGAGCGCGACGAGGATGACGATGAGGTCCCGCTGCCGCCGCGCACTGGGCGCAGTGGTGGTCGAGTCCGGCTCGGAGCGCATGGGGCCACCGTAGAGGAGACCGTGCGCCGGATGGCGACTTCCCCCGAGGAGTGTCCGTTCCTGTGGCACTATTTGTATGCCGTGCGCTGGGAGTACCCCGGGGCGCCTGTGTCGGGATCACGGGGACGGTTGGGATCGGGGAAGGCAAAGGCGTGGACCTCCGCGACTACATCACGGTGCTCCGCAAGGGATGGGTACTGATCGTCGTACTCGCCCTGGTGGGAGTGGCCGCAGCCGCAGGGTTCTCCCTGCTCAAGAAGCCGGTCTACTCGGCATCGGCGCAGGTCTTCGTCTCGACGGAGACGTCCGGCAGCGCGAGCGACCTGGCCCAGGGCAACACGTTCACGCAGCAGCGTGTGCTGACCTACTCGAACCTGGTGTCGACGCCGATCGTGCTGCTGCCGGTCATCTCGTCGCTCGGGCTCGACATGAACGCCGACCAGCTCGCGACCATGGTGTCGGCGACGGCGCCGACGAGCACCACCCTCATCTCCATCTCGGTGGAGGGCACCGACCCCGTGCAGGCCGCGAACATCGCGAACGCCACCTCGCAGAGCCTGACGAACGTCGTGCAGGACATCGAGGCCACCGACGCGAGCGGCAAGAGCACGGTCAAGCTCACCCGCGTGAAGCAGGCCGACGTGCCGAGCAGCCCCGTCAGTCCGAACGTGCCCGTCAACGTCGCGCTCGGACTGCTCGTCGGGCTCGCCCTGGGCATCGGGATCGCCGTGCTCCGCGAGACCCTGGACAACCGGGTGCGCACCGAGCTCGACGTCGAGAAGATCAGCGACAAGCCGGTCGTCGGCGGGATCGCCTTCGACGCCAAGGCCGCCGAACGCCCGCTCATCGTGCAGGTCGACCCGCGCAGCCCCCGCGCGGAGTCCTTCCGCACGCTCCGCACCAACGTGCAGTTCCTGGACATCGGCAGCGGTGCCCGCACCTTCGTCATGACGTCGTCGATGCAGTCCGAGGGCAAGAGCACCACCGTCGCCAACCTGGCGATCGCCCTGGACAGCGCCGGGTTCCGCGTCATCCTGATCGACGCCGACCTGCGCCGCCCCCGCGTCGCCGAGTACATGGACGTCGAGAGCAACGCCGGTCTGACCGACGTCCTGATCGGCCGCGCCGACCTGGAGGACGTCGCCCACCCGTGGGGCCGGGGCAAGCTCGTCGTCCTGCCCGCCGGTCCGATCCCACCGAACCCGTCGGAGCTGCTCGGGTCGCGCGCCATGCAGGACCTGATCGAGCGGCTCGAGCAGCAGTTCGACTACGTGCTGTTCGACGCCCCGCCCCTGCTGCCGGTCACCGACGCCGCGATCCTGGCCAAGAAGGCCTCCGGTGCGATCATCGCGGTCGCCTCCGGGCAGACCCTCAAGGGCCAGCTCGCCGCCGCCATCGCATCGCTCGAGAACGTCGGCGCGCCGATCTCCGGGTTCGTCATCACCAAGATGCCGCTCAAGGGACCGGGCGCCTACGGCTACGGCCGCTACGGCTACGGGTACGGCTACGGTCAGGACGAGGACACTGCCTCGGTGCCGGTCCACTCGCCGAAGCGGGCGAGCAAGAAGCTCGGCGTGCTCCGCCGCGCCGGACGCTGAGCGGAGCCGCACACGATGAAGACCCGCCGGGGGACCCGGAGCCTCGGACGCGCACTGCCACGGACCACCCTCGTCCTGGTGGCCGTCGTCGTGGTGGTGCTGGTCGTCATCGATGTCGTGCTCGTCTCGCTGGCACTCGGCCGCACCGCGCCCGAGGAGAACGGGCCCGCTGGTCCCATCCCCACCTTCACCCGGACACCCGACGCGACCGACTCGCCCCGACCGAGTGCGTCTGCTGACGCAGACGCCGCCGCCACTGCGCAGCAGGGCCGGCGCCTGTTGGCGGCCGTCGACGGACAGGAGGCGTGGCGTGCGTCCGGTGGGTCCTGCGGCGGCCCGCGGCCGGTGCTGGAACACTCCGTCGACGGCGGGGCGACGTGGGTTCCGGTGGAACTCGGGACGGACGTCGGATCGCTCATGGCGATCCGGGCCTCCAGTGCGGAACTCTCGGTCCTGGCAGGCGTCGGCGACGACTGCACCACGACGCCGCGCACCAGCACCGACGCCGGTGTGACCTGGGAAGCCGGGGCACCCGGCTCCGCCGGTGCCGGCATCAGTGCCGACGGTGTCGTGCTCGCGAGTGGGACGGTACAGGCACCGTGTGCCGACCCGATCGACGCGTTCCAGGGTGAGCAGACCTCGGTGGTCATCTGCGACGGCCAGCTCGAGTGGCGAACCGGCGAGGCAGCGTGGGTCGACGTCCCCATGGGCGGCGTGCGCTCGATCGGCGTCGACGGCGGCGAGTACACGCTCGCCCGCGTCGGTGCAGCGGCGTGCGACGGCGTGCAGATCGAGACCATGACCGCGTCGGACGTGACGCCCTCGTCGTCCACCACGCCGATCGGCTGCGCTGACGGCGCGGACACCGACGACACCGTGACCATCGACCGGGCCGGGCAGGACGTGTGGCTGTGGGACGGCGAGACCGTCCGGGTGTCGTCGGACGGTGGGGCGACGTGGTGACGGTCACCGAGCGGATGGCCCAGGCCGGCGACAGCTGGGAGAGCTCGTACTCCCGGCGCCTGGTCGTGACCGACACACTCGCACTCATCTGGGTGACGTTCGGCGTCCAGATCGCCTGGTTCGGTCTCGACAGCCGGCGCGTCGACGGGAGCATCCCCGATCTTGCGATCGGCTACACCGCGGTGTCGGTCTTCATCATCGTTGCGTGGCTCGTCGTGCTCGCGCTCTACGACACTCGGGATCCTCGGTACATCGGTGCCGGCTCCGGCGAGTACCGACGGATCGTCGACTCATCGATCCGCCTGTTCGCGTTCGTCGCGATCCTCGCGTACGGCTTCAAGATCGATCTCGCTCGGGGCTACATCTTCATCGCGTTCCCGCTCGGTGTGCTGCTGCTCTTGCTGACGCGTTGGATGTGGCGTCAGTGGCTCGGCGCCCAACGACGGAACGGGCGCTTCTCTGCGCTCGTGCTGCTCGTGGGTTCGGATGAGAGTGTCGAGTACATCAGCCGTGAGCTCGGGAAGCATCCGGAAGAGGGCTACCTGGTCGTCGGGGCGTGTGTGCCCAACGCCCCGATCGGGTCGACTCTTCGCGGCAGCGACATCCCGGTAGTGGGACGTATCCCCGACGCGCTCTCCGCACTCGCCACGACGGGCGCGGACACGGTCGCCGTGACGAGTTCCGACGAGCTCGGCGCCCGTGCTGTGCGTGAACTGAGCTGGGGGCTCGAGAGCGGCCGTCAGCACCTCGTCGTCGCTCCGAGCCTCACCGACATCAACGGCCCGCGCATCCACATGCGTCCTGTCGCCGGCCTCCCGCTCATGCACGTCGAGATGCCGCGGTACGAAGGTGCCACGCACTTCGCGAAACGAGCGTTCGACATCGTGGGATCGAGCTTGATGATCCTGGTCCTGTCCCCTCTGCTCGTCGCGATCGCCGTCGCCGTGCGCCTCAGCAGCGCGGGTCCCGTCCTCTACCGACAGCAGCGGATCGGACTCAACGGGAAGCCCTTCCACATGCTGAAGTTCCGTTCGATGCGGGTGGGAGCCGATGCCGAGCTCGCTGCGTTGCTCTCGGAGCAGGGTCGCGGTGGTGAGCCGCTCTTCAAGGTCGAGAACGACCCACGTGTCACTCCCGTGGGTCGGTTCCTCCGCAAGCACTCGCTCGACGAGTTCCCACAGCTGTTGAACGTCCTGATGGGCAGCATGAGTCTGGTGGGCCCACGTCCTCAGCGAGAAGGCGAAGTGGCGCTCTACGACAACGCAGCACGTCGGCGCCTGCTCCTCAAACCCGGCATGAGCGGGCTGTGGCAGGTCAGCGGACGTTCGAGTCTGTCGTGGGAGGACGCGATCCGCCTCGATTTGTTCTACGTGGAGAACTGGTCGGTGACGGGCGACGTCGTGATCTTGTGGAAGACCGTTCGAGCTGTGCTCGCGCCGGGCAAGGAAGCGTCATGAACTCGCTGCGGCAGGGGAACCCGAACACCGTGCTGGTCGTCGAGCAGAACCCCACGGGGCATCGCTTGTTCTACGTCCGCGTGCTCGCGGATGCGGCTCTCGCGACAGGGGCTCGTGTCGTCGTCCTCCTCGGGCCGGATCCGGCTCCCGAGCCGGAGCAGGTTCACCTGGCATCCGTCATCGACAGTATCGAGGTGCTGCGGCGGCCGCTGATGAGCCTCGACGACGTCGCGCGGATCTCGCATGAGGTCGAAGCGGATCGCGTCGTCATCCCCGACGCGGATCGCTTCGCTCTGCGGCTCGCAGTTCGACGCCATTGGGCAGGCTCGGGGCGGCTGAGCCTGCTCATCATGCGCGAATCAGCGCAGCCCACGAGGTACCCGCTCGTGGACCGGCTGAAGACCCTGCTGAGGAGCACCGCGTTCAGCCGGGTGGCTCGTTTGCAGAACGTCGATCTTCGCGTGCTGAAGTCTGCTGGTTGGGCCGGAACTGCGCGGTTCCCGGTCGCGGTCGACCCCGTGGTCATCGCGTCGTCAGATCAGTCGGTCGCACACTTCCGCACGGAGTACGGGATGGACGGCGAGCGGTACTGGTTCGCAGTACTCGGAGCGATCTCTGCACGGAAGAACCTCGATCTCATCGTCGAAGCGCTCCGCAACGTGTCACTGCCATGGGGGCTCCTGGTCGCTGGCCAGCTGGACGAGGACATCACCGAGGAGCTTCGAGTCCGGCTCGGCTCGATGGTCTCCGAAGGTTCCGCCATCGTCCTGGATCGGCTCCTGACTGACGATGAACTCGACACCGCCGTCCGAGCTGCCGACTGCCTCGTCCTGGCGCACTCGAACGAAGGACCCAGTGGGCTCCTGGGGAAGGCCGCGGCATCCGGCACCCGGGTGGTGGCAGCAGGCGCTCAGAGCCTCAGACGTGACGTGACTGCGTTGGGAGGGCTCGGAGAATGGACACACCTCGACGAAGCCGCCTTGGCCGCAGTCCTGCACCGCGCGACTCAGCAGCCACGACCCCGGGCGGTGCTGCCGGCGACGACGTCGGCATTCACCGACGCGCTCCTGTGAACGGCAGTCCGAGCATGGGCGAGCGGCCGATGGCGCACCAGGCGGTACTGCTCGCCGGGGCGACCGGGCTGTCCCAGGTGCTCGTCGCAGTCCTCTACCTCTTCGCAGCGCGCGGTGTGGGACCGGAGGCCTTCGGGTCCGTGGTGTCGGCGATCGCACTGGGGACCGCAGCAGCCGGGTTCATCGACTTCGGCACGAACAACCACTGGACCCGGGAACTCGCGCGCCAGGCCATCGGACGTGATGCCTTCGCCGCCCGCCTGCTCTCGAAGATCGCGATCACCGTCGCTCTCGGGGTGATCTGGACGGTCGTGCTGGGGGTCGCAGCGCCAGCCTCTCATCTCTGGCTCGCAGGCCCCGTCGCCGCAGCGCTCGTCGCCAACCAGGCCTACCAGGTGCCTCTCCGGAGTGCAGCACGCGGGGACCTGGTCGCGCTCGTCATCCTTTCCGACCGAGCCTCCGCCGCGGTGTTCTTCTTCGCGCTGCTGGCAGTCCAGGTGCCGTCGACCGTCGCGCTCTGGGTCGCACTCGCGGCGGGGTCGGTGCTCGCTGCCGCGATCGCCAGAGGGCTCGGACCAGATCGTCTCGGCCGTGTCCGTCTGCGACTGGTGAACCCCTGGGTCGGGGCCCGGTACTTCGGGATCACCGTGGTCGCGACGAGTGCGCAGTCACTGGACCTCGCACTGCTGTCGGGCGTCAGTGGGAGCGCGGCCTCGGGCGTCTACGGTGCGGTCAGCCGGTGGACCCAGCCCATGAGCTTGTTGGCTGCCGCCTTCTCATCAGCGCTCGCACCGTACGCGGCGAGGAGCCCGGACCTCAGGGCCGCCTGGAGCGAACTTCGTCGGGCCCTCTGGATGCCGGTTGCCGCGATCGGACTCGCAGTCGCGGTCTTCTTCGCGGCGCCGCTCGTCGTCGACGTGCTTCTCGGCGACGACTACGCAGGCTCCGCAGGGGTGCTCCGGCTGCTCGCGCTGGTCGTGATCCCGTCGATCATCTGCCAGCCGCTCGTCGTGATCCTGCAGGCGTTCGGACGTGATCGGTACGTTGCACTCATCATGGTGATCGCCGCGATCGCGCAACTCGTCCTGGTTCTGGTGCTGGGTCACGCGAGTGGTGCCCTCGGAGCGGCTCAGGCCGCGCTGGTCTCCCAGCTGCTCATCCTCGTCGCCCTGATCCTGGGAGTCCTGCACTTCAGGAACAGTTCCTCGAAGGCGGGACGGCCATGACGGGGACCGTGCTCCTCACCGCAACGGTGCGTCCGAACACGACGATGTACCTCGTGCAGCACGATCCCGAGGCGAGACTCGATCAGTACCGACACGCGATCTCGACCTGGGCCACGCAGCTCGAAGGCACGTCGTTCGATCTCACCGTGGTGGAGACGAGCGGAGCGACCGCGACGGAGCTCTTGTCAGCGGTCGATCCCCGACTGCGCCATCGCATCCGAACGGTCCAGTTCGACCCGTCAGGATCGGACGCGAGCCGCGGCAAGGGCCGTCTCGAGGCTGATGCGATCGCATGTGGGATTGCCGTCGTCGAGCAGGATTCAGGCCCTGACCAGAGCATCTACAAGTCCACCGGTCGACTCGTCCTCCGGAACGCCCGACGACTCGTCCACCCGATCCCGCTCGACACCGTCCGGGTCCGGATGACCCTTGACCGGTCATTCGCCGACACGCGGTTCGTCGGTGCCCGCGCGCACGCGTGGCGGACGATCCTCCTTGCCGACGCCGCAGCCGTCGACGAGGAGGCCGGGATCTACTTCGAGCACGTCCTCGCCGGGGCGGTGGCGCGTTCAGCGGCGCTGCAACAGATCCGGATCGAGCGTTTTCCCGAACGGCCGCACTTCGTCGGGCAATCAGGCTCGACGGGCCGCCGGTACCGTCGCGGCTTCACGTCCGCCGTGCCCGCGCTTTCGCTTCTCACGGAGCGGGGACTCGCTCGTCTTGCTTCGAGGAAGCAGACCTGAGACCGCTGGCTTCTGCTCAGCGAGCGACGCACCGACGAGCAGGACGGCGAGCCCGACCGTGATCGCGAAGCCCTTGTCCTCCAGGGAGGCGCCGAACGGCAGGAGCGCGATGAGGATCGCCACGCACCCTCGGACTGCGGTGTTCGCGAGCGTCCAGTCGAACATGGGCGCACGCCGCAACAACGGAACGAAGATCAGGACGAGGCACGTGAGCAGGATGATGCACCCGATGATGCCGAACTTCGCCAGGTAGACGAGCGGACTGTCGACCGAGAAGTCGGTACCGGCCACACCCGTGGTCGGATTGACGAAGGTCTGGCCTTCGCCCCTGCCCATCAAGAGGTTCTGCTGCCACAACGTGAGGCAGTACTCGTACGCACGAGAACGGATGGCTCCCGACTGGTCAGAATCGACGCCGTTCTGGATCGTCTGCCAGATGCTCGCGAAGCGCTGAGCCAGGAAGTTCTCGTTCTGGAAGAACTGGGCAGTCAGGGGAACGGCCGCCGCGATCGCCGCGAGGCCGACCACGGCGGCCGTGACGATCCGACGGACAGGTGCGCGTCGCTTGCTCCGCGCGCCCACGATGCCGATCAGGACTGCGGCGAAGACCACTCCGGTTCGAGTACCGGTCACCAGGACCGCGAACACGAAGGCGACGCCTGCCGCGAACCACGCCCAGTTGATCCGGGAGCCCGCCAACGCCATCGCGAAGCTCAGTGAAACGGCCAACGTCAGCGCGGTCAGGGAGGACAGGAGAGCGGCGTCGCCGTCCACGGGCTGCGTCGACACCAGACCACGCGCGGCGATCCATCGTGCGGCGAAGCTGTACGCGGCGAGTGCACCCACCATGACCACCAGGATGCGAGACGTACGAACGCTCGTGGTCCCGATCGCGTCGATGGCGATGATCACTGCGCAGCCGATCAAGATGTACGTCGCACCGTCTCGGAGCCAGTTGGACAGGGATGCCCCTTGGACCGCGACGGAGTACGGAAGGACGATCAGCGCCTGCCACAGGATGATCCCGATTCCGCCCACGTAGGCCGGGAAGAGCGGCCGCAACGCTGCCGATTCCGACAGCCCTCTCACCTTCGTCAAACTGACCAACACCGATACGCCGACCACCGCGAAGTAGAACAGCTTCGGTGCGCTCAGACCGCTCGACGTCTGGAACACGAGGAATGCGCCGAACACGAAGAAGGCGGCGCGTGCCCAGGAGTAGCGGATGACCAGGACGAGCGCGAGCGCGGCGGGGATGACCAATGCCACGCGCGGATCAGAGGACACCCCGATCGCCAACATGCAGGTGACCACTGCTGCGAGGATGACCAGCGCGCCTGTGCGTGTCCCCGATCGCATGTCCGAACTCTAGCCGGTTCGGTACCCCCGACGACCTAATCTTGACGCCATGAGGCGACTCGTTCTTCTGCTGTTCGGGGATTTCCGTATTTCTTGGAGCCGTACACTTCTCCAGCTGGTCCGCGGGCATCGGGTACTCATCGGGCGGCGCTTCCGTCTGCACGGGACGCCGGAACTGATCGGTGGGCGAGCTCGTCTGACACTCGGAACGCGCCCGTACGGTTTCGCGACCGGTCGAGATGACGGCATCCTCCGAGTGCGTGGCAGGCTCCTGATCCACGGCAGGATCGCGGTCGGAGTCGGGTCGAGGATCGAGGTGGCCCCGGGAGCGGTGATGAGCGTCGGTGAGGACAGCTACTTCTCTCCGAACGTTCGCATCATCGTGAGTTCCGGGTTCACGGTCGGGCGGGGATGCGCGATCGGGTGGGATGTCCAGATCTTGGACGACGACCAGCACGTCTTCCGGAGCGGAGATCGACGACGATCTCGGTCCGCTCCGATCGTCCTCGGGGATCACGTGTGGGTGGGGAGTAGGGCGATGATCTTCAAGGGTGTCGAGATCGCCGACGGGTGCGTCGTCGCGAGCGGCGCAGTCGTGACGAGGAGCGTCGACGAACCGAACAGTCTCATCGCGGGCAATCCTGCGTCCGTCGTCCGGCGGGGGATCGCCTGGGAGTGATCGGGACCCGACCTCAGCGCTGTTCGAGTGCGCCGAGGAACACTGAGGCGAACGCGGCCGGCGTGTGCTCCAGGATCTCCGGGGCGCTGATGTGTCCACGCCAATCCGACTTCGACGCGACGAGCGCCTGTGCAAGGGAGTCCACGTCAGAAGCGCAGGTGTAGACACCCCGCATGTGCTTCGTCGAGGCTGCGACGCCGCTGCTCGCGGTGACCACCGCGTGGAGTCCGGCGGCCAGCCCCTCGTTGACGACGAGCCCCCAGACCTCCTCGGAAGACGGAAGGACCAGGGTGTGGCTCGCGATCACCTCGTCGATGGCCGCGTCGTTTTCCGTGGTCCCCGTGAACGTGACGTGCCCACTGAGGCCCAAGGTTCGAGCACGCTCTTCCAAGGTGCGTCGCTCGGGACCATCACCGACGAAGACCAGGACGTCCTCCGGCCCGCGGACCTCCGCGAACGCTCGCAACAGGAGAGCGGGTTGTTTCCGGCTGATCAGCTGTCCGACGAAGATGAATCGGTGTCCGCGAGATTGTTGGTCGCTGGCGCGGACCGAACGCGCTCGATCTGCGATGTGCTGCACATCGACGGCGTTGAAACCGCGATGGATGCGTTCCGCCGCGACACCGAAACTCTTCAGGGCGTCCTCTGCATCGGCGCCTGGGACGACGACCGCGTCGAGAGACCGCATGAACAGGCTGCGCGCGCGAGCGATGACTCCTGAGCGGTGGCGGTTCGTGTTGAGAGTGGACTCGTAGAAGCCGACGGTCCGGACCCGACGGAGCTTCGCGACGAGCAGGAGTTGCCAGTACGCGGGGGACTCCCATCCTCCGAGCAGGACGGCGCTCGGCTTCCGGGCGAACGCGAATCGAGGGTCGAGGAGCGTGTACAAGCTCGTCTCGCCCCGGCGCAACTTGAACGTGCGAAGTGTCCGGTGCCGCAGCCGGCGGAGGCCACGCTCAGACCAATCGGCTGGGCGACGCCCTTCGCGGACACGCTGCCGGTCGCTCTCGAGGAGGAACACCGTCAGGTCGGCTCGGCTCGCGATGTGTTCCCAGACCGGAACCCGGTACGGAGCTGCGATGTTCGTGAACCAGTGCAGGACCGGCAACCGTCCCCGGCTGCGCTCAGGGACGTCAGGCTTCGGCATCGTAGACGTCCTGCAGGCCTTCGACCACCTTCGACAGCGAGAACCGCTCCTGCGCGATCTGCCTTGCTCGCGCACCGGTCTCGGCTGTCGTCTGAGGCGAGTTCAACGCTTCCGCGAGTCGGAGCCGCAATTCGTCGACGGTTCTGAAGGTCCACCCCGCCCGTGCCGCCGAGATGAGCGGGGCGAGCGCGGAAGTGTGGTGCACGACAGGCGGCGTTCCGACGGACATCGCCTCCAGGATCGTCATGCCGAAGGGCTCGTCGGCGGCCGGCTGCACGAACACCTCAGCCGATCTCATGTGCTCGCTGACCTGGTCCGGGGCGACCGGTCCGACGATCGTGACACGCTTGCCGCCGGGGAACGTGGAGAGTGTGCGGCGGACGTTGGAGAGGTCCCCTTCGTCGGGCCCAGCGATCCGGAAGGTGCCGTCCGGGTAGCGACTCGCCAGCTCTGCGGCCGCGGCAGCGAACACGGTCGCCCCCTTCCGCGGATGGAGCCGACCGAGGAACAGCGCGCCTCGTCGAGGTCGCGGCTCGGCGTCCTCGTGCAGGGGGATCCCGTTCTCGAACAGGACCGACGGCGTCGTTCCTGCCGACAGCCGAGCGATCTCGCGGCCCTCCTCCGGAGTGAGGACCAGGGCTTTCCGAGCGGACGACACCACGCGTTCGGTCATCAACGCATCGACGATGTGTGCCGACCGCTTCGAGGACGCGTCGATCATCCCGTGGGTGTGGACGACGTAGGGGAGCGATCGTCGGCGCAGTGCCATGGCGATCGGCAACGTCACGAGGTCACGCGCGAGGTGGACGTGGAAGATCTCCCTCCCGGTGAGCCCGCGAAGGAGCATCCGTCGGAGGCCCGGCGCGACCGTGGTTGCGAAACCCATCGCCGGGACGAGGCGCTGGGAACGTGCGAGTTGGAGCGGTACGCCGTGCCACTCCGTCGGCAGCGTCCCGAACCCCTCTGCTCCCGCGAACACCGACGAGTCGATCCCACGTCGGCGTTGCTCAGCTGCGATGTCGAGCGCGACCTTCGTGGGCCCCCCGAAGCGGCCGTCGGGAGAGACGAGCGTGACCACGTGTCGAACGACGCGCTCATCCATGCCGCGTGCCCGTCACGACGGCCGGGTTCCCGACCGCGATCGAGTTCTCGGGGATCACACCACGGACCACGGAGAGCGGCTGGACGAGTGCTGACCGTCCGATGTGGGCGCCGCCGAGGACCACGCAGCGAGCCGTGACCCAGGCACCGTCCTCGATGACGATCGGGCGGGTGATCAGCCCCATGTCCCTCCGGTGCGCGTGACTCCCTGTGGTGACGAACGTGTCCTGCGAGACGACGACGTCATGGCCGATCGTCACGTGGTCCTGGTTGTGGATCCAGACACCCTCGCCGATCCAGCTGTCATCGCCGACTCGGAGCTTCCACGGGAAGCGCACCCGGGTGCGGGGGCGGAAGATCACTCCGTCGCCGATGTCCGCTCCGAAGCGGCGGAGCACGGCGACGCGGAGCCGCGAGCTGATCTGGACGGGATTCGTGACGAAGAGCAGCTCCGCGAGGCCCCAGAGGTACACGATCGGTGCTGGCCGCCCCCAGGACGTGCGCTCTCCGGGTGCCGCTCGCAAGCTGATGATCCGGGGCCGCTCCGACGGCTCTTTGTCGAGGTTCACAGTTCAACGTCCCGTACTCGATCGAGGATGACCCCGGCTGTTACTGTCCTCGGGTGTCTTCCCGAGTCTCTGTCGTGATCTTCGCACAGAACTACGCACCGGAACCGAGCGGCAACGCACCGTACGTCACATCACTCGCTGAGGGGCTGCAAGCGAGTGGGGAGTTCGACCTCACGGTCGTCACCGCGCATCCGTACTACCCGGATTGGCAGATACGAGCAGGCTACGGCCAATGGAAGCGTGACGAGACACTCCAGGGTGTCCGCCTCCGCCGGAGACTGCACTACGTCCCTCGCCGCCCCACTGCGCTCCGTCGCCTCGTGTCCGAACTCTCCTTCGGCGTCCGTTCCGCTTTCTCCTCCTTGGGGCGGCCCGATGTGGTCGTCCTCGTGTCTCCGAGCATGTTCGCGAGTGCGGTCACGATGCTCCGATTGAAGCTGCTGAACCCCGGCACACCGGTCCTCGTCTGGGTGCAGGACCTGTACAGCCTCGGGGTCCGCGAAACGGGAGGCCGGGCGGAGGTCGCGAAGGTCGTCACAGCGGTCGAGTCGTGGTTGTTCCGGACGGCTGGCACCGTGACCGTCATCCACGAGCGCTTCCGTCACACGGTCACGTCGTTGCTCGGAGTCGAGGCAGACCGTGTGCGGATCATCCGGAACTGGACCCACATCAGCCCGGTCGAAGGAAGTCGTCGGGCCGCGGCACGGTCGAAGCTGAGCTGGGGCGGTGACGAGATCATCGCGTTGCACACAGGCAACATGGGCGTCAAGCAGGGGCTCGAGAACGTGGTGCGCGCGGCTGAGCTCGCAGAACGCCGCGGTGACCGGGTCCGGTTCGTGTTCATCGGCGGAGGCAATCAGCGCGATCGTCTCGTGGACATGGCCGCAGGTCTGACCCAGATCGAGTTCATCGGCTCTCTGCCGGATGACGAGTACGCGCTCGCTCTGACCGCAGCAGACGTTCTGCTGGTCAACGAGCTCCCCGGCGTGTCGGGCATGGCGGTGCCGAGCAAGCTGACGTCGTACTTCGCAGCGGGAAGGCCCGTGGTCGCTGCGACGGACGCAGGGGGTGTGACGGACGAGGAGGTCACGGCTTCCCGGGCCGGTGTCCGTGTCGGAGCGGGGGATGCGCGAGCACTCTTGGACGCCGTCATCGAGGTCGGTGCCGATGCCGAGCGCTCATCGCAGATGGGTCTCGAAGGGGTTCGTTACTACGAACGACTCCTCTCTCCTGAAGCGGCCATCGACGCGTTCAAGCAGGCTCTCCGCGACGTGCGTCGAAGCGGCAGGTCGAAGCGCAGACGGCGAGCCCTCCGTCGAAGCTGACGCCTCCTGGCCGAGCTCCGGAACGATCATCGGGTGCCGATCCTCCGTGCGGGGCAACCCGCCCAGATCTCGCCAGCGGGAACGCTCTTCGTGACGACGGCGTTGGCACCGACGATCGCACCCTCCCCGATGGTGAGGGAACCGCGGGCGCAGATGATCTTCGCTCCGGCGCAGATGATGGCATCGTCGTGGATGACGAAGCCGCCGAGCGCAGAGGCGACCTCTGGTACCCAGACGTCGCCGCGTCCGATGGTCACCCCGTGGTAGATGGTGACGTTGTTCCCGATGACTGTGCGTGGATGCAGGACGACGCCGAAACCACGGTGCATGACCTGCAGCCCAGACCCGATCTCGACGTGCGCCGGAATCTCCATCCCATAGATGGACAGGATCTCCCGTGCAGCGCGCGAGAAGGGCCCGCGACGAGCTCTGATCACGCGGTCCAGAAGCGACATCATCTTCTCCTTCGGCGCGGAAGATCGATGGAGAGACCGTAGCTGAAGGGCGCGGGCGAGCGGGGCTTCATCTCGACGGGGCCGGTCCGGAACGTCGCAGGAGTTGTTCGACGGATCGTTGCATCCGGTCCACCATCTCCTCGAGTCTGTACTCATCCGCTCGGGATTCCGCGGCGCGCGCCAGACGAACGGCTTCTTCCGGCCTGGTCACCAGCTCGTGGAGTGCGGCGGCCAGCGCTTCTGGTGAATCGTCCGCGACGAGCGAGTCGATGCCCGGACGGAGGTACTCGAACTCCGGAGCGTGGAACGCCCACTCGGCTGTGACGATGGGCAGTCCGAGGGCGAAGCTCTCCGGGGCGATCAGTCCGACTCTGCCCGGATTGAAGACTCCGATGCACACTCGCGCCAAGAGAGCCTTCTCGCGAGTGCCGGCATAGCCGATCAGGTGCACCTGCTTACGCCTGATCGCCGCCTCCAGCAGGTGCTCGAGGTGCCCGCGACCCGCGACCACGAACCGGGCCGGTGATCTCCTCTCCCACAAGACGTCGAGCGTCGAGGCGAAGAGATCTACTCGTTTGCTCGCATCGAGGCCGCCGATGACCGCGAAGTACGGGCCGTCCCGCACCCCGATCTCTGCACGCGCTTCCTCCTCGGACCGCTCCCGTGCCGCAAGAACAGCCCGGCGAAGCGCGCCAGTGTCGGATGTGTTGCCGAGGACGGACACTTTGGCTGGATCTGCGCCGAACGAGAGGGCGATGTCGCCTCCGCTGGGCGTGTAGGCGAGGACTGCATCCGCTCGCCGGACCTGCCAGCGCCGCAAGACCCTCGAGGTGAACGAGTCTCGATTGACGTAGGAACCCACGTGCCCCCAGACAGCAGTCGGAGTGGATCCGAGCAATGCCCGGTACGAGTAGATCGCTCCGGCCGCGAGTTCGACGACGACCACGTCCGCTGCCGCCCATGCAGAAGGCCCGGGCGCTGTTCGTACCGTCTTCGGACCGATCTTCACCGATCTGGTCTCGAAGATGCGATGCCGGACGTCGGCAAGCTCGACGCCGTCGCGGCGCTCGCGTTGCTCGCCGTCCGGCTCTCCAGAGAGGACCACCAGTTCGTGGCCGTTCGAACGGAGCCGGCGACCGAGTTCGGAGAAGAGTGCAGATCGATAGACCGGTACGTACGGCTGCACGATCACGATCTGGGCCACATCGCCACGCTTCTCATCGGTCAGATCCCTCGAATCGTCCCGAGGGAGTGGGTTGGATCGTAGCGCCCACGATCGCGGACGTGGGTGACTTCGGTCGACTGTCCAGCACACGCATCGAAGCACGGGAACAACCTGCGCTCGCAGACGCGCCCATGTCGTTCCACCGTGCGTACGTCCGTATGCTCAGGGGCTGAAGGGGCCGCCGGAGAAGCGACGAGCTCCACAGCGAGAACTGGGGAAACGTTTGACGAAGCGGGCGCTCATCACGGGCATCACCGGACAGGACGGGTCGTACCTGGCCGAGCTGCTGCTCCGGAAGGGGTACGAGGTGCACGGGGTCATCCGTCGTGCGTCCACGTTCAACACCTCGCGGATCGACCACCTGTACGTGGACCCGCACAACCCTGACGCCAAGCTGTTCCTGCACTACGGGGACCTGGGCGACGGCGCGCGGCTCGTCAGCCTCCTCAGCGAGCTGAAGCCCGACGAGGTCTACAACCTCGCGGCGCAGTCGCATGTGCGGGTGTCGTTCGACGAGCCCGAACACACCGGCGACGTGACGGGTGTGGGCACGATGCGCATGCTCGAGGCGGTCCGGGTGTCGGGCATCCACACGCGCTTCTACCAGGCGTCCTCGTCCGAGATGTTCGGAGCGACGCCGCCGCCGCAGAACGAGGAGACACCGTTCTGGCCGCGTTCTCCCTACGGCGCCGCGAAGGTCTACAGCTACTGGGTGACGCGGAACTACCGCGAGGCCTACGGGATGTTCGCGGTCAACGGCATCCTCTTCAACCACGAGTCGCCGCGGCGCGGAGAGACGTTCGTCACCCGGAAGATCACCCGGGCAGTGGCCCGGATCAAGGCCGGCCTCGAGGACCACGTGTACCTCGGCAACCTCGACTCCGTCCGCGACTGGGGGTACGCCGCTGAGTACGTCGAGGGCATGTGGCGGATGCTGCAGGCCGACGAGCCGGACGACTTCGTGCTGGCGACCGGCGGGAACTTCACGGTCAAGGACTTCCTGACGACGGCGTTCTCGCACGCCGGGCTGAACTGGGAAGACCACGTCCGGTTCGACGAGCGCTACCTGCGCCCGAGCGAGGTGGATGCCCTCGTCGGTGACGCGTCGAAGGCCAAGGAGAAGCTCGGATGGGAGGCGACGGTGGACACCGCCGCGCTCGCGCGCATCATGGTCGACGCCGACATCGCGGCCCTGGAGCACGAGGGTCGCCCGTGGATCGACACCGTCCGACTCGAGAGCTGGGGTTCCTGATGACCACGACCGACTACACCCCCGGTCCGATCGACCGAGACGACCGCGTCTACGTCGCCGGACACCGCGGCCTGGTCGGGTCGGCAGTGTGGCGCAGACTGCAGTCCGAGGGCTTCGACGACCTGATCGGGCGGACCTCGTCCGAGCTGGACCTGAAGGACCGCGGCGCCGTGTTCGCCTTCTTCGCGGACCAGCAGCCGAAGCACGTCGTCCTCGCCGCTGCCAAGGTCGGCGGGATCATGGCGAACAACACCTACCCGCACGACTTCCTGAGCGAGAACCTGCAGATCCAGGTCAACGTGATGGATGCCGCCGTGGAGCACGGTGTCGAGCGGCTCGTGTTCCTCGGCTCGTCCTGCATCTACCCGAAGATGGCCGAGCAGCCGATCCACGAGGACGCGCTGCTCACGGGACACCTCGAACCGACGAACGACGCGTACGCCATCGCGAAGATCGCCGGCATCCTGCAGGTGCAGGCCGTCCGCCGACAGTACGGCCGCCCGTGGATCTCGGCCATGCCGACCAACCTCTACGGTCCGGGCGACAACTTCTCGCCGACCGGCTCCCACGTCCTGCCGGCCCTCATCCGTCGCTACGACGAAGCCGCTCGCAGCGGCGCCTCGACGGTCGAGAACTGGGGGACCGGTTCGCCCCGTCGCGAGTTCCTGCACGTCGACGACATGGCCGCTGCGGTGTTCCACCTGATGGAGCACTACGACGGTCCTGACCAGGTCAACGTCGGCACCGGCTCGGACGTCACGATCAAGGAGATCGCCGAGACGATCGGCAAGATCGTCGGGTTCCAGGGCGAGACGGTCTGGGACACCAGCAAGCCGGACGGGACCCCGCAGAAGTTGCTCGACGTCTCCAAGCTGGCGGACGCCGGCTGGACCGCGCAGATCGGCCTCGAAGACGGCCTCCGCAGCACGATCGACTGGTACCACGAGCACGTCGATACCGTTCGTCGGTGACGGGCTGGGAACGCGCGGAACCGTAGGATCGCCTCATGTCCGACGCGCCCGAGTCGCGACGCACTGCAGCACGCCGGGGGTCCAGGGCCCGGATCGTCCTGTGGGTCGTCCTCGCCCTTGTCCTGCTGCTGATCCTCGCCGTCGCCTGGGTCGGTGTCCGCGGCGTGCTCGCGAAGGGGCACCTGGAGCGGGCCGTCGGGGACGTCGACACGCTCCGGTCCCAGCTGACCGGCGGTGACACAGCCGGCGCTCAGGAGACGGCGCGCGACCTCGAGGACGAAGCAGCGTCGGCGCGGTCCCTGACCGGGGATCCCGTCTGGGGTGCGGCGCAGTCCGTGCCGTTCTTCGGGACCAACCTGCGGGCGGTGCGGGACGTGTCGGTGATCGTCGACGACGTGGCCAGCGACGCGGTCAGTCCGGTCGCCGCCGTCATCGGAGGGCTCGGGTCGGACTCGTTCGCACCGAAGAACGGCAAGATCGACCTCCAGCCGATCGAGGACGCGCAGCCGGCGGTCGCCGAAGCCACGAAGACACTCCAGCAGGCACGTACCGACGCGGCACGGATCGACACCAGCGGAACGCTGTCGCCGGTCACCACCGCGGTGGGGCAGCTGCGGAACGCCCTGTCGTCGGCGTCCGAGCAGGCCGTCGCGGCGAACCGCATCGTGCAGCTGGCGCCGGCGATGCTCGGCCACGACGGGGACCGGGACTACCTGCTGCTGTTCCAGAACAACGCCGAGTTGCGGGCCGGTGGGGGCATCCCCGGCGCAGTGGCGCTCCTGCAGGTGAAGGACGGCGCGATCAGCTTGGGGAGCCAAGCGTCTGGGTCGTCCTTCGGACCGTACGACGAGCCCGTGCTGCCCCTGACCGACGACACGCGTGGGCTCTACGGCGACATCACGGGCAGGTACATGCAGGACGTCACCCTGACACCGCGCTTCGACGTGTCGGCGAAGCTCGCGCGGGAGATGTGGAAGCAGCGGTTCGGGCAGCAGGTCGACGGCGTGCTCGCCATCGACCCCGTGACCCTGAGCTACCTGCTCCGGGCGACCGGCCCCGTCGAACTGCCGACCGGTGACACATTGACCGCCGACACCGCCGTCAAGCTGCTCTTGAGCGACGTCTACGCGACGTACCCCGATCCGGTGGCGCAGGACGCGTTCTTCGCATCGGCCGCGAGTGCTGTCTTCACCAAGGTCTCGTCGGGTGGGTTCGACGCGAAGGCCTTCGTGTCGGCGCTGACCCAGAGCGCGGACGAAGGCCGCCTGCGGCTCTGGAGCGCCGACAAGGCCGAGCAGCGCCGCATCAGCGGGACACCGGTCGCCGGCGAGCTGCCGACGGCAACCGCCGACTCGAGCCAGTTCGCCGTCTACCTGAACGACGGCACCGGAGCGAAGATGGACTACTACCTCGACAAGAGTGTCTCTGTCGGAAGCTCGGTGTGCCGGAAGGACGGACGACCGACGTCGGTCGTCCAGATCACCATCAAGAACACGGCACCGGCCGACGCCGCGACGAGCTTGCCGCGGTACGTCACCGGGGGCGGGGACTTCGGCGTCGAACCGGGCAGGATCAAGACCCTGCTCGCCGCCTACGCCCCCGAGGGTGCGATCTTCCTCGGTGCCACGAAGGACGGCAAGGCGACGGCCGTGCAGACGGCGTCGGACGGCGGGCACCCCGTGGCTCAGCTGCAGACCCTGCTCGCGCCCGGTGAGCGCCTGACCTACCGCGTCGCTTTCCTCGGCGAGGCGAAGTACGCGAAGGCGGCGGTCCAGGCGAGCTCGACTCCTGGCGTCCGGCAGACCGAAGCGGAGCCTTTGACGTTCGAGTGCGAGCAACCACTCGCGACGGGCTGATCCCCCCAGCGTCCAGATTGCGAAGGTGCCGTACGCCCCAGTCCGAGGGGGCGGCCGGAGGACCTGTCCGCGTGCAAAGCGTGTTGATCAGACGCACAGTGCCCTTTGAGTGCACTGGCGAACGGCTCTGATCGGGGATTTCCGTCCCTCGCGGTGCTGCCGGTGCGGCCCCGCCACTCCTGCGGACGGATGAACACCCGCCGACGGATGACTGAAATGTACGCGGCCCGGTACCGAGCTGGAAATCTCCGGTAGATTGAGACAACTTCGCCATCACAACCGCCATCTCCATGGCTGCGGTCGACCACGGGCGGATCAGCGGGCTCTGGGTTTCAGGGTCTGGACCAGCAGATCTCTAGGGGAATCATTCATGAAGAAGCTCATCGCAGCGGTGGTGCTGGCTGGCGCCGCACTGCTCGCCACGCCGGCCGTCGCCAACGCCGCCGGCTACACGCCTGACTCCGACGTCTCCGTCTCCGGTACCGCCGTCGCCGGTGGCACCGCTTCGGTGAACTTCACGGCGGGCGCGTTCCAGGACAACGAGACCGTCAACGTCCAGGTCACCGGTGCCGGTGCGGTCACGCTCGGCGCGCTGCCGATCACGACCGTCTCGAAGACCTACACGGCCGATTCGGACGGTTCGCTCGACGTCAACGTCACGTTCCCCCAGGGCGCCTCGGGCACCTACAGCCTGACCGCCACCGGCGCCACCTCGGGCGTCGTCGGCTCCGCGGCGTTCACCGTCGCTCCGGTCGATGCAGCTGGGGTCCCGGTCGCCGGTGCTGGCGACGGCACCGACGGCACGCTGGCCTTCACGGGTTCGACCGTCTCCGCCCTGGCCCTCTGGGTCGCCGGCGGCGCTGTCGTCCTCGGTGGTGGCCTCCTGCTGGTCCGCGGCTCGGTCCGCCGCCAGCGCGAGTCCGTCTGAGTCTCGACGAACTGAACGAAGCCCCCGGAGCTCCTGCTCCGGGGGCTTCGTCGTGTCCGGGGCCGTGCCCGGCGGTGGAGCAGCTCCGTGACGCGCCCTCAGGGACGTCGACGTCGAGCCGCCCGCCTGAGCAGCAGCACGCCCGCAACGGATCCCAGGAGCGCCCCCACGCCGTTCGCGACGACGTCGTCGACGGTGGCGACGCGTGCCGGCAAGAGCAGTGCCTGGCCGGTCTCGATGCACCCGCTGACGACCACGCCCGTCGCGGTGGCGATCCACCACCAGCGTGCGCCGGCGAGCAGCACCACGAGCAGGCCGAGCGGCACGAAGAAGACCACGTTCGCCAGTGACTCGACGGCGGGGTAGTCGATGCGGTCCGGCAGTCCGTGGCGATGGGCGGCTGCCAGCACACGGGTGAGCCACGGGCCGCCCGCTGCGTCGACGGGGGAGCCCCAGAACCCGACGAGCACCAGGGCGACGCCGTAGGCGGCGGCGCACCACGTCGCGAGCCGACGGCTGCGCGCGGTGGCCGGGGCGGGATCGTCGACGCCGGGCTTGTCGGAGGTCACGCTCCGACGCTAGCGAGCCGCGCCTCCAGGCCGTGGACCCGGCCGTCTCGTCCCCCATCTGTACCCGATCCGGAAAACGAGTACCCCGATCGCACTCCTGTACCCCGGAATGACGTCACACCACCCCGGAAATCCGGGCCTCGAGCCTGAGCGGCATTGACGGAACCCGTGAATCCACGGGCCTCGGTGGCGATCACCTCGGCACTTCTCGTAGCGTTCTGGTGTCAGCAGATGTACCCCGGATCGTGAAGGAGAGCGACATGACCACCACCGTGAACACCGCGACGCAGGCCGAGGTCACCCTCGACACCGACACGGTCGACACCATCGCGATCCTCGAGGCCGTCGCGGCCCCGTCGTCCCGCCCCAAGCGCGCCAAGGTCACCTGGGTGCAGGAGGACCAGGGCGAGTGGATCGCTGGCTACGGCGGGTACTTCGGCGGCAGCGTCGACAAGCGCGGCGACCGCTACGTCGCCTCGGACACCTTCGGCCTGGTCGTCGGCGACTTCGCCTCCCTCGAAGAGGCGCAGACGAAGCTCGAGGACCAGCTGCACGTGATGCTCCCGTCGGTCATCCGACCGGTCGAGTGACCACGGCGACCACCAGCACCGCAGCACCACCACGGACACCCGCACCACCGCCGCCGACCGCGGCGACAGCACAACCCGTACCGCAGCACGAAGGAGCACGACCATGAGCACGACCGTCGCCCACCGCCAGCAGGCCGAGGTGACCCTGGACACCCAGACGATCGAGGTCATCGCCGAGATCGAGGCCCAGGTCGTCGCTCCCGAGCAGCCGACGCGCGTCGAGACCACCTGGGCCGAGGCCGACTCCGGCCTGTGGGTCGCGAACCACGGCGGCTACTACGGCGGCACCGTCGACCGGCAGGGCGACCACTTCTTCGTCGCCGACACCTTCGGCGAGTACGTCGGGGACTTCCGCTCGCTCGACGAGGCGAAGGCGCGACTGACCGACCGGCTACACGTGCTGCTGCCGGACGTGATCCGCCCGACCGTCTGATCTGACACCCGCACCACCGAGACCCCCGCCGCACGTCGGCGGGGGTCTCGTCGTTCCCGGGGACGAAGCGCATCGACACCGCAGACACCGCGGACACCGCGGACAGGAACCCCCGGACGCCTCGCGCCGTGCCGGACCGGCGCCGCGACCGGCGTACCCCCAGAACGAGTGGTCCCCCCTACTGGGGACCAGAACTGTCCCCTACGGAGCACCGGGAACTGCCAGGATCGAGACGGCGCCACGACCGCGCTCCCGTCACCGGGAGGTCGAGCGCCCGCATCGTCTCGACCCGAAAGTGATCATGCAGCGTACGACCCGGGGCACCGCCCTGCCCTCCCGCCGTCCCCTCTTGCGCGCCGTCGCCGTCCTCGGTGCCGCGCTCCTGGTGGGCACCGGCCTCACCGCCACCTCTGCCGTGCTCGCCGCCGAGCCCGCCTCGGCCGTCAGCGCCACGAAGGACGGCGCGCTGGTGTGCACGCCGCAGGACACCCTGTACGCGATCGACGGCACCGGCCAGGTCGTCGCCGTCGACATCAGCACCGGCGCGTCGCGGGGTACCACCGCGTCGGTCGTCAACCTCGGCACCGGGGCGAACAACGGTCTCGGCATCTCGCGTGAGGGCGTGTCGATGTTCGCGGCGTCGAACAACCAGTCGGCGACGCTGCGCCAGTACGACCCGAAGACCGGGACCGCGTCGGACCCGATCGCGACCGACATGAACCGCTCGATCATCCGCGGTGCCGTCAACCCGGTCACGGGCATCTACTACTACGGCTCGAACCGGGGGTGGCTCGGTGCCTACGACCCGAAGAGCGGCAAGTACCTGGGCCAGGTCGGCCAGATCACCGGCCTGAAGAGCGGGAACGGCGACTTCGCGTTCAGCTCGCGCGGGCTGTTCTTCGTCGTCGCGGCCGACACCGTGTACCGCGTCGAGACCGGCACCGACACCGTGCCGACGACCTCGGGCGCGAAGGAGATGGCCGCGACGGCGATCGCGACGCTGCCGACCGGCACGAACAGCCCCGGCATCGCGTTCTCGTCGGACGGCTACCTGTACGTGTCGAACACGCCGCAGGACTCGATGGTCACGACCATCTACCAGCTCGACCCGACCTCGGGCGAGGAGGTCCGCAACTTCCGGATCGTCGGCGACTTCGCGGCGTCCGACCTGGCCAGCTGCAACTACGCCGACACCGTCACCGGACAGGCGAGCGTGGACCAGCGCTGGAACAGCGACGACCAGTTCGCCCTCGCGATCAGCGGCGGCGGCATCGACACCACCAAGCCGGGCAGCGCGGGCACCACGAGCGGCACCGCCACCGGCGTGCAGCCGCAGAAGGCCGGCGCGATCCTGTCGACGCCGAACAAGCGGTACACGGTCACGCAGACCCCGGCGGGCACGACCGACCCGGCGAACTACGCCACCTCGTGGAAGGCGGTCGACCTGACCACCGGCTCCACCGTCGCCAGCGGCACCGGGCCGACGGGGACCTTCACGTTCCCCGCAGCCACCACCGCCGACGGCACCGACGTCATGGTGACCTTCACGAACACGCTCAAGGCCACCCACGTGAGCACCACGAGCGACACCGGCAGCACGCCGTCCGGCACCACGCTGACGGTGCCCGCGCGGGGCGTCCTGGCGAACGACACCGGCACCGGCCTGTCCGTCGTCTCGAACACCACCCCCGCGCACGGCACCGCCACGGTCCGGGCCGACGGGTCGTACACGTACACCCCGGCCGACCGGTTCTCCGGCACGGACACGTTCCAGTACACGGCGAAGGACTCGTCCGGCCGCACGTCGACCAGCACCGTCTCGGTCACGGTGGCGCCGAAGGGTGACGACGACACGGTCACCGTGCGCGCCGGCGGAGTCGCGAAGGCCGGTACGGCCACGGGCCTGCTCGCCAACGACCACGGCTCCGACCTGACGGTCACCGGTCACTCCGACCCGTCGCACGGCACCGTCGAGGTCGCCGCGGACGGTTCGTACACGTACACGCCGGCCGCCGGCTACTCCGGTCCGGACTCGTTCACGTACACCGCGAAGGACGGAACGGGCGCCACGGTCACCGGCACCGTCCGGGTCACCGTCCTGCCGACGGCCACCGCCGACACGGTCACGGCCGCGGCCGGGACCACCACCACCGGCACCGCACCGGGCCTGCTCGGCAACGACCTCGGCACCGGCGTGACGGTCACCGCGACCGGGACCCCCGGCCACGGTTCCGTCACCGTGCGGCCGGACGGCTCGTACTCGTACACCCCGGCCGCCGGTTTCTCCGGTCCGGACTCGTTCACCTACACCGTGACCGACCGCTCCGGCGGCACCGACACCGTGACCGTGACCGTGCAGGTCGCGCCGACGGCGGTGGACGACCGCATCACCGTCGCCGCCGACTCGACCCACACGGCCGACACCCGTGCCACCGGCGTGCTCGGCAACGACCTGGGCACCGGCCTGACCGTCGCCGCGAACACCGCTCCGGCTCACGGCACCCTGACGCTCGACCGGGCGACCGGCGCGGTCGTCTACACGCCGGTCGCCGGCTACTCCGGCCCCGACGCCTTCACCTACACCGCGGTCGACGCCTCCGGTTCGCCCGCCACCGCGACCGTCGCCGTCCGGGTGAACCCGACCATCGGCGCGGACGCCGCCACCACGGACGCGGGCACCCCGGTGTCCGTCGACGTGCAGCGCAACGACCGCGGCTCCGACCTCCGCACCGCGATCGCCGCCGGCCCGACGCACGGCACCGCCGTCGTCGCCGCCGACGGCACGGTCGAGTACACCCCGGCCGCCGGGTTCTCCGGGACGGACTCGTTCACGTACACCGTCACCGACGCAGACGGTGTCACCACCGGTCCGGCGACGGTCACCGTGACCGTGCGACCCGTCGCGACCGCCGACACCGTGTCGACGACGGCCGGCGCCCCGCTGGCGATCGACGCCGGCACCCTCACCGCCAACGACCGCGGCTCGTCGCTGACCGTGACCGACGTCGCCGGCGGCGCGGACGGCACCGCCGTGCTCGACCCGGCCACCGGACGCATCGTGTACACGCCGCGCGACGGGTTCTCCGGCACCGACACCGTCACGTACACCGTGACCGACGGCTCCGGCCGCTCGACCACCGGCACGATCACGGTCGTCGTCGGCCCGCGGGCCACGGCCGACACCGTCACCGCGACCGCCGGCGCGACCCGCACGGTGGGCGCCGACGCGGGTGTGCTCGCGAACGACCGCGGCACCGGCCTGACCGCGACGATCGACCAGCGCCCGGCGCACGGCACGGTCGAGCTCGCCGAGGACGGCTCGTACACCTACACTCCGCGTGACGGCTTCTCCGGCACGGACACCTTCACGTACTCGGCGACGGACGAGCGCGGCCGCACCGCGACCGGCACCGTGACCGTGACGGTCCGACCGGCCACCGAGCCGGACACCCTCACCGTCCCCGCCGGCGGCCGCGGCACCGTCACCTCGGGCGACCTGACCGGCAACGACCACGGCACCGGCCTGACCGTCGAGGCGGTCTCGGGCGGCCAGCACGGCACCGCGACCCGCAACGACGACGGCACGGTCAGCTACACGCCGCGCGACGGCTTCTCGGGCCGGGACACCGTCACCTACACCGTGACCGACCCGTCGGGGAACACCGCGACCGGCACCCTGACGGTGACCGTCACGCCCGTGACCGCCGGTGGCTCGACCACGGCCGAGGCCGACACGACCACGACCGTGCCCGCCGACGGCGGCCTGCTCGAGGGCGCGAAGGGCACGGACCTGGTGGTCACCGACCACACCCGGCCCGAGCACGGTGACGTGACGGTCGACGAGGACGGCTCGTACACGTACACCCCGAAGCCCGGCTACTCCGGCCCCGACGAGTTCGACTACACCGTCACCGACGGCTCCGGCGCGCCCACCACGGGCACCGTGACGATCGTCGTCAGCCCGAAGGCCGCCGCGGACACCGCCACGACGAGCGCCGCGACCCCGGTCGACGTCGCCGTCACGGGGAACGACTCGGGCACCGCGCTCCGCGTCACCGCGGTGTCGGAGCCCGCACACGGCAAGGCGACGGTCACCGGCGGCTCGACCGCGACCGTCACCTACACGCCGGCCGACGGGTTCTCCGGCACGGACACGTTCACCTACACGGTGACCGACCCGACCGGCGGCACCGCGACGGCCACCGTCACCGTGACCGTGACGCCCACCGCCGTCGCCGACGCGCTGAAGACCGCGGCGAACACCGCCCTGCCGATCGCCGGCACGACCCTGACCGGCAACGACCGCGGGGCCGCGCTCACCGTCACGGGCCACGGTGACGCCGCGCACGGCACCGTGACCGTGGGCACCGAGCCCGGCTCGCTCGTCTACACGCCGGCGAAGGGCTGGTCCGGCGCCGACACCTTCGAGTACACCGTCACCGACGGCGCGGGGCGCACGTCCAGCGCGACGGTCACGGTCGTCGTCGGGGTGGCCGCGATCGACCACTGGCACACCATTTCGACGAACCGCAGCATGCGCATGGCCGCCGACAAGGGCGTGCTGGTCGGCGACTCCGGCCGCGGGCTCTGGGCCGCGATGGAGTCGGAGCCGTTCAACGGCACGCTGGACCTGGAGAAGGACGGCTCGTACGTCTACACGCCCGATGCGGACTGGTCGGGACGCGACTGGTTCACCTACTCGGCCAACGACGCCGACGGCACCGCCGCGTTCGCGCGCGTCATCATCGACGTCGCGCCGGTCGCCACGGACGACCGGGCCACGACCACGGCCGGCAAGACGGTCCGGGTCGCCGGCCACGGCGTGCTCGGCAACGACCACGGTGACGCCCTGACGGTCGTCGCAGTGGGCCAGGCCCGCTACGGCACGGCGACCATCGCCGCCGACGGCACGTTCGTCTACACCCCGGCGAAGGGCTTCTCGGGCACCGACACCGTGCCCTACCGCGCCCAGGACTCGGCCGGTCAGCTCGTCGACGCGACCGTCACCGTCCGGGTCGGCATCGCGGCGGCGGACGACACCGGGCGCACGATCGCCGGCACCCCCGTCACCCGCGACGCCCGGCACGGCCTGCTCGCGGACGACCAGGGCACCGGCCTCACCGCCACGGTGGCCCGGAAGCCCGCCCACGGCACCGTGACGATCCAGCGGGACGGCGCCTACGTCTACACGCCGGCGACCGGGTTCGTCGGGAAGGACACCTTCACCTACACGGTGACGGACGCGTCCGGCCAGACGACCACCGCGACCGCCACCATGACGGTCGTCGCCGCAGCGGTCGCCACCGACGACTCGGCGACCGGCATCGTGGGCCACCGCGTGACCGTCGCGCCGCTCGACAACGACTCGGCCACCGGCGGCTCCGCGTTCGACCGCGACACGCTCCACCTGCTCGACCCGGCATCCGGCAAGCCGGTCGACCGCCTGGTCGTTGACGAGCAGGGCACCTGGACCACCCGTGACGGCGAGGTCGTCTTCGTCCCGCAGGACGGCTTCACCGGAACGGCCTTCGTCGGGTACGTGGTCACCGACGGCGCCGGGCAGACGGTCCAGGCGACCATCACGATCACCTACCCCACGGGGATCGCCGCGGTGATCCACGAGACCGAGCTCGCCTTCACGGGGGCCACCGGCCTGGTCGGCCTGGGCCTGGCGGCGATCGCACTGCTGCTGGCCGGCGCGCTGCTGGTCACCCGGCGCCGCGCCACGGTCCTCCTCGCCGGCGCCCCCGGGATCCGACGCGGCACGCGTCCGTAGCACGGCACCGGACAGGAGGCCCGGATCACGTCAGCAGACCCGCTGACGTGATCCGGGCCTCCTGTCGTGCGCGGGGCGCCGCCCGCTACGCGACCGGCGCGATGAGCTGCGGACCGTCGTTCCGCACGCTGTTGACCGTCCGGGCGACCTCGTACTGCTCGAGGCCGGCCGCGACCGCGAGGGACTCGTGGTCGAGCAGGGCGAGCAGGTCGTCGGTGCGCAGGTCGCCGCCGAGCCAGTCGTCGTAGCCGTCCGGCGTCAGGAACGCCGGCATGCGGTCGTGCACCTCGCCCGGGGCGACGTGGGCGTCACGGGTGATGATCGCGAGCGAGAGCCGCCACCGGTCCGGGTCACCCTCGGGCTTCGTCGGGTCGGGCCAGGCACTGACGACCCCGGCCATCGCCAGGGCGCCGCCGGGCTCGTGCACGAAGTGGGGTTCCTTGCCGTCCTCGCGCACGACCCACTCGTAGTAGCCCTGCGCCGGCACGATGCAGCGGTTCGTGGCGAAGGCCCGCCGGAACATGCCGCTGGTGGCGACCGTCTCGATGCGGGCGTTGATCGGCTTGGGGCGCTGCTTCTGGAAGTCCTTCGCCCAGCTCGGCACGAAGCCCCAGCTGATCTGCGGCAGCTCGCGCGCACCGCCGCGCTGACGGACGGCGTACACGGGGTCGGTCGGTGCGACGTTCCAGCTCGGGGCGAGGCCGGCACGGACCTCGCCGGTGTCCTCGTCGACGTGCTCGGTCCGGGCGGCGAGCTCGCCCATCAGCTCGGGCAACAGATCGGCCGTGGTGTCGGAGACGACGAACCTTCCACACATGCGCCCAGTGTGCCCGTCGCCGCCGACAGCGGTGCGGGTGGCGGGCCTCACGGAGTGGTGTGCGTGGGCGTCTCGGCCAGCGGGTCGAGCGCCTCGGCTGCCCGACGCGCGCGTTCGGACCGCCCGAGCCGCACGACGAGGTCCGGGAACTGCAGGCCGTAGACCACCGGCCACAGCGCCCAGACGACGGGCAGGCCGCCGAGCACGACGCCCCCGACGAGCGCGGCGGCCCCGGCAGCGGCCAGCGGGACCGTCCTGGCGAGCACACCGATCAGGCCGCGGCTGAGCAGCACGGTGTCGGTCCGGACGGTCTCGCGGTCCTCGGGGCGGATCGGGACCGCTCGGCGCCGCAGGTACGGCTGGACCGAAGGCCGCGCCGCCCACTGCCACGACGCCCGGACCTGCCGGCCGTTGATCGTCGTCGAGGGCTGCGGCGCCCGCCACGTCGGGATGCACGCGAAGGTCAGGAGCCCGACGCCCGTCGCCAGCAGCACCATCGCGACCACGCTGCGGGCCGCAGGTGCCCCCGTCCAGCCGACCCGGGCCTCCAGGACGGCCATGCCGACCAGGGCGACGACCGCCGCGAGACCGGACCACGCGCCGGCACGGCGGACGCGTGCCGGATCGAGCACGTCCGTCACGTGCCGGCGGAAGACCTGCAGGCCCAGGGAGAACACGCGTCACTCCTCGGGCAGTGCGAGCTTGCTGCCGCCCGGGGAGCCGGGGCGGCCACGCGGCGGCAGGGGGGTGGGGACCGGCGGCAGTGCCTCGGCCTCGACGCGGAGCTGTTCCTGCCGCCCGAGTCGACGGATGCTGCCGATCCCGGAGGCGGAGCCCAAGAAGCCCATGAAGAGCCAGAACAGCGGGAACCGCCACACGTCGCCGTCGCTGACGATCTGGGCGACGGTGACGACGACCAGGGCGACCAGCACAGCCACGCCTCCGGCCAGCAGGAGGAGGCCGCTGACGGCGGTGCGGACGAGCAGGTCGCGGTTCTCGGGCAGGCGGTCGAGGACGGCGTCGCGGTGTTCCGGGGCGAGCGGGGGCGGGTTGCTCCGGGAGTACCGGACGATCGCCTCCTGCGTGCGCCACCCGATGCCGGGGAGCGGCGGGACCGCCCACCCCTTCGGCCCGGTCGGGACGCACCCGGCGGCGGTGCACCCGATGCCGACGGCGACGAGCAGCGCCACGACGACCGAGCCGACGGGAGCGAGCGGGATGCCGTCGAGCACGGGTGTCGTCACCCCGAGCACCACCAGGCCGACGAACGCGACGACGGCCGCGACGACGCCGACGAGCGCGATGCGGCGGCGGCGCTCGCGGCTGACGAGTCCGGGCAGACGCTCGCGGAACACCTGCCACCCGATCTTGAACACCCATCATGTCTACCCGATGGGCCCGAGCGCCGCGCGGGCGGGGCGTGGGTGCGCGGGCGTCGTGTGGGCGTCGAGTGAGCAGAAGACGTCGGGTGCGGGTACGCGACCCGACGTCTTCTGCTCACTCGGTGGGGGCGGGTCGTGGCGGGCGCGCGGGCGGGGCGAGCGCACGGCACGCGCCACGCCCGAGCTCGCGGTGACCCGGGCCACGCTCGGCCCGCCGTGGTGCTGCTGCTCAGGGATCGTCCAGGCGAGGGCGATCACCTCGGACCATGAGTCTCGACATCGTCTACACCGCCGCCGCCCACGCCACCGGGGGCGGCCGCGACGGGCACGTCCGCAGCGAGGACGACCGGCTCGACCTGGACACCCGCCCGCCCCGGGAGATGGGCGGCAGCGGCGAGGGCACCAACCCCGAGCAGCTCTTCGCCGCCGGGTACGCCGCGTGCTTCCTCGGCGCCCTGCACGCCGCTGGCCGGGAGCTCGAGGTCGACACCACCGGCGCCGAGGTCTCGGCGGAGGTCAGCATCGGCAGCGCCGGCGAGGGCACCTTCGGCCTGGCCGTCGAACTCGACGTCTACGCACCCGCCGCCGAGCGGGAGCAGCGCCAGCGCCTGACCGAGCGCGCCCACGAGATCTGCCCGTACTCGAACGCCACCCGTGGCAACATCACGGTCTCGATCTCGATCGTCGACTAGCGTTCCGGCGTGGTCACCGACGAGACGCGCTGCCCCTGCCTGAGCGGGAACCCCTACGGCGAGTGCTGCGGCCCGCTGCACGCGGGGGCCGTCGCGCCGACGGCCGAGCGGCTCATGCGCTCCCGCTTCACCGCCTTCGCGCTCGGCCTGCCGGAGTACCTGCTGCTCACCTGGCACCCGCGCACCCGCCCGGCGGAGCTCGAGCTGGACCCGTCCCAGCGCTGGACCCGGTTGGACGTGCTGGCGACCAGCTCGGGAGGCCCGTTCGACTCCCGAGGCACCGTCACGTTCCGCGCGTGGTGGCGTTCCGACGACGACCGCGGCACGCTCGAGGAGACGAGCGACTTCGTCCGCGAGCAGGGGCGGTGGTTCTACGTGGACGGCGTGGTCGGCTGATCGTCGTCGTCGGTGACTCCGCGGCTACCGCCCGATCACTCCGGGCAGGCCGACCGCGGTGCGCATCGCCCGGCGGACCCCGGCCTCGTCGGGCAGCAACTCATCCTCGTCGCCCGTCAGGAAGAACCGGATCTGGCCGATCGCCTGCTCGGTGAGCATGTCGAGGCCGTTCAGCACGCGTCCTCCGGCGTCCGACCAGCGCCCGGCCGCGGCGGTCGGCCACGGTTCGTAGGCGACGTCGAAGAGCACCGCGTCGGGCCCCGACGGACGCAGGTCGAGCGGGTCGGCGGCGCCACCGGGCAGCGTCGAGACGACGAACCCGTGGTGCGTGCCGGGGAGTTCGGTCAGGGGGTGGACCTGGAGCGTCACACCGAGCCGGACGGCCAGGTCGACGAGCGCGCGCGTCTTCGCGGCGTCGCGCACGAACACCCGGACGAGCGACGCCCCGAGCCGGACGGCCGCGGTCAGGGCGCTCGCCGCGGTGGCCCCGCCGCCCAGGATCGTCGCCTCGCCCGGCAGGTGCCCGAGCGCCTCGACCGGGCGCACCAGCCCCTGCACGTCGGTGTTGGCGCCGGCTCGGACGATCGTGGACCCCTCGTGGCGGAACGCGACCGTGTTCGCGACCCCGAGCTCGTCGACGAGCGGGGTGGTGCGGTCGAGCAGCGGCAGCACCTCGCGCTTGAGCGGCATCGTCAGGCTCAGCCCACGCCACTCCGGACCCAGCCCCGCGACGAACGCGGCGAGCCCGCCGGACGCGACCTCGTGCCTCCCGTACGTGAAGGGCAGGTCGAGCGCGTCGTAGGCCGCAGCGTGGAGCGTGGGCGAGAGCGAGTGCGCGATGGGGGAGCCGAGCACCGCGAGGTGCGTGCGGCCGGGATCAGATGGCGCCACGGTGCCCCAGCCTATCCAGGCGTGTTCCTGCGCACCCCGTTAGGTTAGGCTACCCTTCGTGAACTCTCCCCTCCGTCTCCGCCGCGTGCTCGCCGCAGCCGGCGCCGTCGCCGCTGCGTCCCTCGTCCTCGCCGGGTGCGCCTCTGGCTCCGGCTCCGACTCCTCCACCGGATCGTCCTCGGGTTCGTCCGACGCGGCGTTCCCCGTCTCCATCACGACCGGCCTCGGCACCACGACGATCGAGTCCGAGCCGAAGCGCGTCGTCGCACTCGGCTGGGGCGACGCGGAGACCGCGCTCGAGCTCGGCGTGCAGCCCGTCGGCGCGAGCGACTGGCTCGCCTTCGGTGGCGACGGCGTCGGCCCGTGGTTGAAGGGGGCGTACGACGAGTCGCCGAAGATCATCCAGACGCTCGAGCCGAGCTACGAGGACATCCTCAAGCTCGACCCCGACGTGATCCTCGACGTGAAGTCGTCGGGTGACAAGGAGCGGTACGACAAGCTCTCGGCCATCGCGCCGACCGTGGCGATCCCGAAGGGCGGCGAGAACTACCTCGCCTCGACCGAGCAGCAGACCACGATGATCGCGAAGGCGCTCGGCAAGGAGTCCGAGGGCAAGGAGCTGCTCTCCGGCCTCGACGACGCCTACGCAAAGGCGCGCGAGGCGCACCCGGACTTCGCGGGCAAGACCGCCGTCGTCGGTGCGTACAGCTCCGAGGGCTTCGGGGCCTACGCCTCCACCGACAGCCGCTCGACGTTCATGCGCAACCTGGGCTTCGAGATCCCGGAGGCCATCGACGAGCAGGCCGGCAAGGAGTTCTCGGTGCGCCTGTCCGACGAGAACCTCGACCTGCTCGACGCCGACCTGACGCTGATCCTGCCGATCTACGTCGACGCGTCCGAGGCGTCGTCGAACAAGCTGTTCCAGAAGGTGCCGTCGGTCGAGGCCGGGCACGCGATCGTGTTCGACGACCAGGACGTCTCGTCGGCGTTCTCGATGGGGACGACGGCGGCGATCGAGTGGGCACTGGACAAGCTGCCGGCGCAGTTCGAGGAGAAGCTCGGCTAGGGCTGGGCTCGCTGGTCGGTACTGCTGGTCAGCGCTGCTGGTCAGTCCCGCGGGAGCGACAGGGTGCCGCCGATGTTCGGTGGCACCCTGTCGCTTTCGTACTTCGGGCTCGCGACCGCGTTCGCTGCTGTGCGCTCGCGGTCCGTGGTGAGTCGCTAGACGCCGACGGTCGAGCCGAGCAGCGCGAAGAGCAGCGCGATGAGGGGGAGCGTGCCCTGCTTGAACGCGGAGTTGACGTACTTGCGGCCCGACCCGAGCAGGATCACGGCGGCGCCGAGCATGCTCGCGGTCGAGAAGACCACGAGGGTCCAGCCGCTCACGGTGTTGCCGGCCAGGACGAGCACGACACCGAGGATCGCGCCGATCGCCAGGAACAGGTTGTAGAACCCCTGGTTGAACGCGAGCGACCGGGTGGCGGCGGCGTCGGTCTCCGAGGCGATGCCGAAGACCTTGCGCGCCCGGGGACTGGTCCAGATGATGGACTCGAGGAAGAAGATGTACACGTGGATCAGGCCCGCGAGAACCGCGAAGACGCCCGAGATCACCAGCAGGACCGACATGCTCCCATTGTCGCAGGACTCCTCGGGGATCGGCTCCGCGTCCGCCAGTAGGCTCGGTGCATGAACGACGACGTCACCCCGCCCGACTCCGACGCGACGGCCGTCGCCGAGCTCCGGAGCATCCGGCAGAGCATCGACAACATCGACGCCGCCGTCATCCACATGCTCGCCGAGCGGTTCAAGTACACCCAGCGCGTCGGACACCTGAAGGCCGCGTCGGGCATGCCGGCGGCCGACCCGGACCGTGAGCGCATCCAGGTCGCACGACTCCGGTCGCTCGCCGCCGACTCGCACCTCGACCCCGCCTTCGCCGAGAAGTTCCTCAACTTCATCGTCGCCGAGGTCATCCACCACCACGAGCGCATCGCCGGGCGCGACGAATGAGCGCCGGACTCCCGACGCTGCTCATCGGCTCGTACACGGCGACGGGCGGTGGGAACGGCACCGGCATCTCACTGGTCGACGGCGGGCCGGCCGGAGCGCTCCCGACGCCCCGGACCGTCGCCGTGCTCGACGACCCCTCGTTCCTCGCCGTGTCGGGTGACCGGGTCTACGCCGTCTCCGAGAAGAACGACGGCGGCGTGTCCGCCTTCCGGCTGCAGGGTGGCGCGCTCGAGCACCTGTGGGACGCCACCGCCTGCGGCGACGCCCCGTGCCACGTCCGGGTCGACCCGTCCGGCGCGCTCGTCGTCACGAACTACGTCTCCGGCACGGTCGCCGCGATCCCGCTCGCCGTCGCCGAGTCGCACGCGGCCTCGGTGACCGCCAGCGACGGCGTGGTGCTGCACGGGGAGGCCGACCAGCGCTCCGTCCCGGCCGATGCCGTCGCGGTCGCCGTGCTCCCCGACGCCACCGGTCCCGACGAGGACCGCCAGGAGGGCCCGCACGCCCACCAGTCCGTCGCGACACCGGACGGCACGGTGCTGGTCGCCGACCTCGGAGGCGACGCCCTGCACGAGTTCCGCATCGTCGTGGACACCGAGGGGCGTGCGGGTGACACCGTGCTCGAACCGCTCCGCGTGCACCACGTCGAACCGGGGACCGGGCCGCGGCACATGGCCTGGTACGACGGCGACCTGTTCGTCGCCGGCGAGCTGGACGGCCGGGTGCACCGGCTGCGGCGCGACGACTCCGGCTCGTTCCGGACCGTCGCCACCGCTGCGACCTTCGACGGCGAGGTGGGGGAGTCCCTGCTCAGCCACATCGAGGTCGACGATGCCGGCCGCGTGTACGTCGCGGTGCGGGGGCGGGACCTGCTCGTGGTGCTCGACGCCAGCGACGGTGGGCTGTCGATGTCGGCGTCCGTGCCCTGCGGCGGGACCTGGCCGCGGCACTTCGCCCGGGTGCCCGGGTTCGTCCTGGTGGCGAACCAGATGTCCGACGCCGTCGCGGTGCTGCCCCTGGACGCCGACGGGCTGCCCGGCGAAGCGGTCGCACAGGTCCGGGTGGGCACGCCGACCTGCGTCGTCCCGCTCTGAGGCCGGGGCGTCCGAGCGCCGTCGTCCTCGGGGGCGCATGACGCCGGCGTGTTCGGTGGACGCCCCGACGACGTCGAGACGCCCCCGAACTCGGCGGCGTCTCGGTCGTTCGGCGGCGTCGAGCCGAGACGCCGGCGTGTTCGGGCCTCCGGACGCGCTGACTTGCTGGCGTCGCACCGGGGCCCCGGACGCGCCGAGACGCCGGCGTGTCCGGGCCCCCGAACGCGTCGGCTAGAACTCGATCAGGTTCTCGAACGGACGCCCCTCGGCCAGCGCGGCCACCTGCTTGCGCATGAGCTCGACCGACCGCGGCACGCTCAGGTCGGTGTTGCCGCCGACGTGCGGGGTGAGCACGGTGTTGGGCGTCGTCCACAGTGCGTGGCCGGCGGGCAGCGGCTCGGGGTCCGTGACGTCGAGCGCCGCGAAGAGCCGCTCGGACTGCAGCTCGGCGACCAGGGCGTCGGTGTCGACGACCTTGCCCCGTGCCACGTTGACCACCAGGGCGCCGTCCGGCAGTGCCGCGAGCAGCTCGGCGTCGACCAAGCCCTCGGTCTCGTCGGTGAGCGGTGCGATGAGCACGAGCACGTCGGTCGTCCGGGCCAGCTCGGGCAGTTCGCCGAACGCGTGCACGTGCCGGCCGTCCTGCTCGCGAGCGGTGCGGGCGACCACGGTGACCTCGGTGCGGAACGCCTCGAAGCGCGTCGCGATCGCAGACCCGATCGCCCCGTACCCGACGACCGTCACACGCCGGTCCGCCAACGACCGGGTCTCGCGGGCGTCCCAGACGCCGTTCGCACGGTCGGTCTGGAACGCCGCGATCTCGCGGAGCGACGTCAGCGCGAGGCCGACGGCGAGCTCGGCCGTCTCGTCGTCGTGGATGCCCCGGCCGTTCGCGAGCGCGGCATGGCCGGGCACGTGCGGGATCGCGTGCTCGTACCCGGCGCTCGGCAGCTGCAGCAGCTGGAGCCCCGGCAGGTCGTGCACGTACTGCCACCGGTGCCGTCCGGCGAAGTAGAACGGCAGGAACGTGATCGCGACCTCGTCCGGGCGGGGATGGGGCGCTTCGACGTCCCAGACGTCCAGCTCGACGCCGTCCGGGACGGGACCGAACCGGTCGACGAGCTCGGCGAAGGGCAGCGTGACGATCGGCATGCGCGAGCGGCGTCTAGGCGTCGGTGCGCGGCGAGAACGCACCGTCGGAGTCGAGCGGCCCACGGCCGACGTACCCCTCGGTGACGTCCTCGACGATCACGTCGCCGAAGCGGGCCGGCAGCGTCGCGGCGTGGGTGCCGCGCAGCTCGTCGATCGTCGCCTCGAACGCGCCCTGGACCTCGAGCGTGCCCGACGTCGCGTCGGTGACGCCGATGCGCAGGACCGGGAAGCCCCGGCCGTCGCACATGCCCTGGAACCGCACGTCGTCCTCGCGGCGGACGGTCACGATGACGCGGCCGGTCGACTCGGAGAACAGCGCCGTCGCGGTGTCGATGCCGTCGCGGGTCTCGACCTCGTCGAGGACCACACGGGCACCGATGCCGAAGCGCAGGACCGACTCGGCGAGCGACTGGCCGAGGCCGCCGTCCGCCAGGTCGTGCGCGCTGGTCAGGAGCTGCTCGCCCGACGCCGCGTACAGCAGCTCGGCCAGGGCCTTCTCGCGCTCGAGGTCGACCGCCGGCGGGCGCCCGCCCAGGTGCCCGTGCACGGTGCCGGCCCACGCCGAACCGTCGAGCTCGAGCGAGGTCGTGCCGAGCAGGTAGATGTTGTGGCCGTCGTCCTGCCACCCCGACGGCACGCGCTTGGCGACGTCGTCGATGATGCCGAGCACACCGACCACGGGCGTCGGGTGGATCGGGGTCGTGCCGGTCTGGTTGTAGAACGACACGTTGCCGCCGGTGACCGGGATGCCGAGCTCCATGCAGCCGTCCGCCAGGCCTTCGACGGCCTCGGAGAACTGCCACATGACCTCGGGGTTCTCGGGGGAGCCGAAGTTCAGGCAGTCGGTGACGGCCGCGGGCACGGCACCGGTGACGGCGACGTTGCGGTACGCCTCGGCGAGGGCCAGGCGGGCGCCCTGCTTCGGGTCGAGCTGGCAGTAGCGACCGTTCGCGTCGGTGGCGATGGCGACACCGAGGCCCGTCTCCTCGTCGACGCGGATCATGCCGCCGTCGTCGGGGAAGGACAGCGCGGTGTTGCCGAGCACGTACGTGTCGTACTGGTTCGTGACCCAGTTCTTCGACGCCAGGTTCGGCGAGCCGAGCAGGCTGAGGAACTGCGCCTTGAGCGCGGGGCCGTCGGAGGGACGGTCGAGCGAGGCGGCGGTGTCGGCCTGCAGCGCGTCGATCCAGGTCGGGTAGGCGACCGGGCGGTCGTAGACCGGGCCGTCGACGGCGACGGTGCGCGGGTCGACGTTCACGATCTCCTGGCCCTGCCAGTCGATGACGAGGCGACCGGTGCCGGTGACCTCGCCGAGCACGCTGGTCTCGACCTCCCACTTGCCGACGACGCTCAGGAACTCGTCGAGCTTGTCGGGGCGGACGACCGCCATCATGCGCTCCTGGCTCTCCGACATCAGGATCTCTTCGGCGGTGAGCGTGGGATCGCGGAGCAGGACGTCGTCGAGCGAGATGTGCATGCCGCCGTCACCGTTGGAGGCGAGCTCCGAGGTGGCGCAGGAGATGCCCGCGGCGCCGAGGTCCTGGATGCCCTCGACGAGTTCCTTCTGGAACAGCTCGAGGCAGCACTCGATCAGGACCTTCTCGGCGAACGGGTCGCCGACCTGCACGGCCGGACGCTTGGTCGGGCCGCCCTCGGTGAAGGTGTCGGAGGCCAGGATCGACGCGCCGCCGATGCCGTCGCCACCCGTGCGGGCACCGAACAGCACGACCTTGTTGCCCGCGCCCGAGGCGTTCGCCAGGTGCAGGTCCTCGTGGCGCAGGACGCCGACCGCGAGGGCGTTGACCAGCGGGTTGCCCTGGTACACCGGGTCGAAGTAGGTCTCGCCGCCGATGTTCGGCAGGCCGAGGCAGTTGCCGTAGAACGAGATGCCGCCGACGACGCCGTGCACGACGCGCTGGGTGTCCTCGTGGTCGATCGCGCCGAAGCGGAGCTGGTCCATCACGGCGACCGGGCGGGCGCCCATCGAGATGATGTCGCGGACGATGCCGCCGACCCCGGTGGCCGCGCCCTGGTACGGCTCGACGTAGGACGGGTGGTTGTGCGACTCGACCTTGAAGGTCACCGCCCAGCCGTTGCCGACGTCGACGACACCGGCGTTCTCGCCCATGCCGACCATCAGGTTCTTCGTCATCTCCGGCGTGACCTTCTTGCCGAACTGACGGAGGTAGTTCTTGGAGGACTTGTACGAGCAGTGCTCGCTCCACATGACCGAGTACATCGCCAGCTCGCCCGAGGTGGGGCGGCGGCCCAGGATCTCCTTGATGCGGGCGTACTCGTCCGGCTTCAGGCCCAGCGCGTCGTACGGCTGCTCCTTGTCGGGGGTGGCCGCCGCGTCCTGCACGGTGTCGGGCTTCGGGCGAACGGAGGTCGTCACGGTGTCGTTGTTCCCTGTCACTTGACGAGCGCGTGCTCGATCACGGAGGTGAAGAAGGTCAGGCCGTCCGTACCGGAGGCCATGGCGGCGGGGGTGTCCGGGCCGAAGCCGGCCTCCGTCGCGTGCTCGGGGTGCGGCATGAGGCCGACGACGTTGCCGCGCTCGTTCGAGACGCCCGCGATGTCGTCGATGGAGCCGTTCGGGTTCACGCCGACGTAGCGGAACACCACCTGGCCGTTGTCCTCGATGCGCTTGATCTCGTCGGCGTCCGCGACGAAGCGACCGTCGGCGTTCTTGAGCGGGATCGTGATCTCCTGCTCCGCCGTGAACCCGCTGGTCCAGGCGGTCGAGGTGGTCTCGACGCGGAGCTTCTGGTCGCGGCGGATGAACTGCTGGTGCGCGTTGCGGGTGTGCGCGCCGGGCACCAGGCGGGCCTCGGCCAGCATCTGGAAGCCGTTGCAGATGCCGAGCACGGGCATACCCTTGCCGGCGGCGTCGATGACCTCGGCCATGATCGGGGCCTTCGCCGCGATGGCGCCGGCACGCAGGTAGTCGCCGTACGAGAACCCGCCGGGCAGCACGATGGCGTCGACGCCCTGCAGGTCGTGGTCGCCGTGCCAGAGCGCGACGGGTTCGGCACCGGCGAGGCGGACCGCGCGCTGGGCGTCGCGGTCGTCGAGCGAGCCGGGGAACGTGATGACGCCGATCCGCATGGCGCTCACTCGGCCACGCTCACCGAGACGACGTCCTCGATCACGGCGTTGGAGAAGACGTCGGCGGCGATCTCGCGCACCTCGGCCAGCTTGGCGTCGTCGACGGGGCCGTCGACGGTCACCTCGAAGCGCTTGCCGATGCGGACGTTGGTCAGGTCGGCCTTGCCCAGGCGGGCGAGGGCGTTGCCCACTGCCTTCCCCTGGGGGTCGAGGATCTCGGCCTTGGGCATGACCTCGACGACGATCGTTGGCACGTGTTCTCTCCAGCGCTTCAGGGGTGGGGGGACGCGACCAGTCTACGGGGCGCGCGCGACACGCCGGGACGGATCCGGGCCTCCTGTGGGGAACGTCCTGTGCGTTTGCTCACCTGTGTTCCACTCCGTATATTCGACGTCGAATAGTCCAGTCGGAAGACTGCCGCACCGATCTGTCAGGAGGCCCGGATGGCGTCGCTCACGCCGCTCGCGTTCGCCGCACTCGACCTGCTGAACGAGGCGCCGATACACCCCTACGAGATGTTCCAGACGATGCTCCACCGCCAGGAGGAGCGGAACGTCAAGGTTCGGCCGGGCACGCTCTACCACCAGGTCGGCCGCCTCGCCGAGCTCGGCCTCGCCGAGGTCGTCGGCACCGACCGCGACGGCAACCGGCCCGAACGCACCACCTACACGATCACCGACGCGGGGCGGACGGCCCTGGCGGACGGGCTGCGCCGCATGGTGGCCGAGCCCGCCGACGAGTACCCCGAGTTCCACCTGGCGCTCTCGGTGCTCGAGAACCTGCCGCGGGCCGAGGCGGTCGATGCCGTCCGGGCCCGGATCGTCGCGCTCGAGCGGGAGCGCGACGAGTACGACGAAGCGCTCCGGCGAGTGCACGCGAAGCAGCTGACCGAGCGGTACTGGCTCGACGTGTCGTACGTGCGTGCCATGCTCACCGCGCAGATCGAGTGGCTCCGCACCACGGTCGACCGCATCGACGGCGGCGACCTCCCCTGGGACGGCCCGGCCGTCCCCACCGAACTCCCCACCAACAGCAAGGACACCACTCGATGACCACCGTCACGCCACCGCGGACGACCGAGAAGAAGCCGTGGCCCGCCCTCTGGGCGCTCGTCGTCGGGTTCTTCATGATCCTCGTCGACTCGACCATCGTGTCGGTCGCCACCCCCACCATCGCCCAGGAGCTCGACGCGGACATCAACGCCGTGATCTGGGTGACGAGCGCCTACCTGCTCGCCTACGCCGTGCCGCTGCTCATCACCGGCCGGCTCGGTGACCGCTTCGGCCCGAAGGTCATGTACCAGATCGGCCTCGTCGTCTTCACGCTCGCCAGCCTGTGGTGCGGCCTGGCCGGGTCGATCGAGGTGCTCATCGTCGCCCGCGTCGTGCAGGGCCTGGGCGCCGCGATGATGAGCCCGCAGACGATGTCCGTCATCACGCGCATCTTCCCGCCGCAGAACCGCGGCGCGGCGATGGGCCTCTGGGGCGCCGTCGCCGGCATCGCGTCGCTCGTCGGCCCGATCCTGGGCGGCCTGCTCGTCGACGGCTTCGGCTGGGAGTGGATCTTCTTCGTGAACGTCCCCGTCGGTGTCGTCGCCTTCGTGCTCGCGCAGCGCTTCGTGCCGTCGTTCGACCGCCACGGGCACCGCTTCGACTACCTGGGGATCGTGCTGAGCGCGGTCGGCCTGTTCCTGCTCGTCTTCGGCATCCAGGAGGGCGAGACCTACGACTGGGGCACCATCGCGGGTCCGATCTCGGTCTGGGCGCTCATCATCGTCGGCCTCGTCGTGCTCGCCGGGTTCGTCGTCTGGCAGGGCGTGCAGCAGGGCGAGCCGCTGCTGCCGCTCGGCCTGTTCCGCGACCGCAACTTCACCCTGGCCAACGTCGCCATCACGGCCGTCGGTGTGGCGATCGCATCGTTCGCCCTGCCGATCATGCTGTGGGCACAGGACGTCCTGCGCTTCTCGCCCACCCAGGCCGCGCTGCTCCTCGTGCCGCAGGCCGTGCTGTCGGCGGCCCTGGCCCCGATCGTCGGCAAGAACCTGAACCGCTGGAACCCGCGCTGGGTCGCCGCGTTCGGCCTCGCCTGCTTCTCGGCCGGCCTGTTCTGGTTCGGCGCCCTGCTGTCGAACGGCGCCGAGTGGGGCTGGGTGCTCCTGCCGAGCGCGCTCCTCGGGCTCGCCAACGCCTGCATGTGGGGGCCGCTGTCGGTCTCGGCGACGCGCAACCTGCCGCCGAAGCTGGCCGGAGCCGGCTCGGGTGTCTACAACACCACGCGCCAGATCGGTGCCGTCCTGGGTTCCGCGGGCATCGCCGCCCTCATGGAGGCGCGGATCACCGCGAACTTCCCGGCATCGTCCGGCGGGCCCTCCGCCGGTGGCGCCGAGCAGCAGGTCGGCGCGCTGCCGCAGTTCCTGCAGGAGCCGTTCGCGACGGCGATGGGGCAGTCGCTCTACCTGCCGGCCATCGTGTTGGTCGTCGCCATCGTCGCGGCGCTGTTCCTGGCGAAGCCGAAGCAGACCGTCGCCTGGCAGCAGACCGGTGCGGTGACGTCCGAGTCGGACGCCACGCCCGACGCCGAGCCCGCGGGGGCCCCGTCGAAGTAGGGCGCGTGCGCACTTCGTGAGCAGGAATGGTCGGGTCGCCTTCGGGCACCCGACCATTCCTGCTCACGAAGTGGGAGCAGGGGCACGAGCGGGCACCGTGCGGGACAGGAGCCACACCCCGACCGGGACGGCGACGGCACCGACGACCGCGACCGGGAACGACAGGTGCAGCTGCATGACGAGGAACGCCGGGCCGATCGTGCAGACCGCCGCGACGGCGACGAGCGGCCAGGCCGGCCGGTCCGCTCCGGGCAGCAGTCGGGGCAGGGGTCGGTCGAACCAGCGGAGCGCACGGGCGACCCCGAGCGCGACGGCGAGCACCACGACCAGTGCGACGACGCGCGACGCCCACCAGGGGCCGGACCCCGGCGTCGGGAACGGCACCCCGACGAGCAACGCGATGCCGTTCAGCGCGATGAACAGCGGCAGGTGCCACAGGTAGATGGTCATGCCGTCGCGGCCGAGCACGAACACCGCACCGAGCGCCGCCCGGGTCTGCATCAGCCGCGTGAGCGGAGCGTGCACGAGCTGGACCAGGCAGGCCTGCGCGATCGCGAGGAACGCCAGCGGCAGCATCGGCGGGTTGAGGTCCTGCAGCATGTCCGGCGCCCACAGCCCGACCGAGGTCATCGGCACGAGCGCGGCGTACGCGGCGACGGCGATCCCCAGCAGCAGGGCCTTCGAGCGGCGGCCGAACCAGCCGTCGGCCCACAGGAACCCGAGCTGCTGCGCGAAGAGCCACACCGGGCCGAGGTTGAGCAGCCCGACCTCGGCGACACCGGTGGCCAGGCGGACGGCGTCGACCGCCCCGGCGAGCACGAGCAGCACGGCGAGGGTGGCCCAGGGCGCCCGCTGGTGCAGCCGCATCATGACCGGGACGCAGCACTGGGTGATGCCGTACGCCGCCAGGAACCACAGCGGGGAGCCGATGCCGAACGCGACCTCGGCGAGCAGCTCCGGCGGGGTGCCGACGGCCGTCGCGACGCCGAGCCCCAGCGCCAGGAACACGAACAGCGGCACGGCGGGACGGAACAGCCGGACCAGGCGGGTGGCGACGTAGTCGCGGGCCGGGTCCGGCGCGCCCCGGGCGACCGTGCTGCGCCAGCCGACCGCGCTCGCGAACCCGCCGACCACGAAGAACAGCGGCATCACCTGGCCGACCCACGTGGCGGCGACGTACCAGGGCAGTTCCTGCAGCGGGCTCGTCACCCGCACCCCCTGGTCGTCCGCGGCGACGCCGACCATCGTGACGTGCACGATGACGACGAGGACGACACAGGCCGTCCGGATGAGGTCGACGACCAGGTCCCGCTGCGCGATGATCCCCCGGACGTCCGATGCGCTGTTCGCCTGCTCGGGCAGGCCCTGGTGCGTGGACATGTCCGGACGCTAGCGTGCGCCGGCGTCGGATCAGCGCCGTCCCAGCCGATCGCGACCGGATCGTGACGACGAGGGCGACGCCGTCGGGTCGCCGCGACGGAGCGGGCACGGCGCTCGTGTACAGTTGCGGTGTTGTCTTGATCCCTGCAAAAGAGAGGCGCAGCATGGACGCCGATGCCGATCTGCTCCGCTCGTCGGGCCTGCGGGTCACGACCCCGCGACTCGCGGTGCTCCGAGCGGCCGACGCGATGCCGCACGCCACCGCCGACGACATCCTGACCGCCGTCTCGGCCGAGCTCCCCACCACGAGCCACCAGGCGGTCTACGGCGTGCTGAACGCCCTGACCGGCGTCGGGCTCGTGCGGCGCATCGAACCCGCGGGGAGCCCCGCACGGTACGAGCGCCGGACCGGCGACAACCACCACCACATCGTCTGCACGCTGTGCGGCGCGATCGAGGACGTCGACTGCGCGGTGGGCCACGCGCCCTGCCTGACGCCGTCCGAGACCCACGGCTTCGCGGTGACGACCGCCGAGGTCACCTACTGGGGCATCTGCGACCGCTGCGCCGCGGCGGAGCGTGACGCCCCCGGCGACGACGCCGGCCCCTCCGAACTTCCCTGACCGATCCGACGTCCCACCACAGGAGGAACCGTGTCCGACCAGAACACGCCGACCGCCACCCCGACCACCACGACCAACAGCGGCGCGCCCGTCTCGAGCGACCAGCACTCCATGGGTGTCGGCGCCGACGGCCCCCTCGCGCTGCACGACCACTACCTGGTCGAGAAGCTCGCCCAGTTCAACCGTGAGCGCGTCCCGGAGCGGGTCGTGCACGCCAAGGGCGGCGGCGCCTTCGGTACCTTCACCGTCACGCAGGACGTCAGCCGGTACACCCGTGCCGCGTTCCTGCAGCCCGGCCAGCAGACCGAGATGCTCGCCCGCTTCTCGAGCGTCGCCGGTGAGCAGGGTTCGCCCGACACCTGGCGCGACCCCCGCGGCTTCGCGCTGAAGTTCTACACGAGCGAGGGCAACTACGACCTCGTCGGCAACAACACTCCCGTCTTCTTCATCCGCGACGGCATCAAGTTCCCCGACTTCATCCGCTCACAGAAGCGCCTGCCGGGCTCGCACCTGCGCAACCACGACATGCAGTGGGACTTCTGGACCCTGTCGCCCGAGTCGGCGCACCAGGTCACCTGGCTCATGGGCGACCGCGGCCTCCCGTCGAGCTGGCGCCACATGGACGGCTTCAGCTCGCACACCTACCAGTGGATCAACGCCGAGGGCGAGCGCTTCTGGGTGAAGTACCACTTCCTCACCGAGCAGGGGCACGCGACCCTGACGCAGGAGGACGCCGACCGCATCGCCGGCGAGGACGCGGACTTCCACATCCGCGACCTGTACGAGGCCATCGAGCGCCAGGACCACCCGCGCTGGACCCTCAAGGTGCAGGTCATGCCCTACGAGGACGCCGCGAGCTACCGCTTCAACCCGTTCGACCTGACGAAGGTCTGGCCGCACGCCGACTACCCGCTCATCGAGGTCGGCACGATGGAGCTCAACCGCAACCCGGAGAACTACTTCGCGCAGATCGAGCAGGCGACCTTCGCCCCGTCGAACTTCGTGCCCGGCATCGCGGCGAGCCCGGACAAGATGCTGCTCGCGCGCATCTTCAGCTACGCGGACGCCCACCGCTACCGCGTCGGCACGAACCACGCGCAGCTGCCGGTGAACGCCCCGAAGAACGAGGTGCACTCGTACTCGAAGGACGGCGCCATGCGCTTCGACTTCCAGAAGGCCGAGGTGCCGGTGTACGCGCCGAACACCCTCGGTGGTGCGCACGCCGACCCGACCGCGACGGACGAGACGCCGGGCTGGGAGTCCGACGGCGCCCTGCAGCGCGCCGCCGCCACGCTGCACGCCGAGGACGACGACTTCGGCCAGGCCGGCACGCTCTACCGCGAGGTCCTGGACGACGCCGCCCGCGAGCGCCTGGTCGGCAACATCGCCGGCCACGTCTCGAAGGTGACCCGCGACGACCTGCGCGAGCGCGTCTTCGCCTACTGGACCAACGTCGACCCGGACCTCGGCGCGCGCGTGCGCGCCGCGGTCGTGCCGAGCGCGCCGGGGTCGAACGAGGACCCGGAGACGGTCGCCGTCGAGGCCTGATCCGCCTGCCACCTGACGGACGGGAGGCCCGGTACCAGCTGGTACCGGGCCTCCCGTCCGTCCGTCGGTCGCGTCCTAGACCTGCTGGCCGTTGAGCATGATCGGTCCGGTCGGCCAGTCCTCGAGCTGTGCTGCCACCGGCAGCACCATCCAGCCGCCCTGCTCGGTCTCGGTCACGCCGACGCCGTCGGCGGTGAAGGCCGAGAAGGTGCCGACGGCGTCCGCGACCTCGTGCCATCCCATGTGCGCGTAGAACGGGACGCGGTCCTCGCCGGCGCCGAGGAAGCCGTACGGCACGCGGAGGCCCTCGAGGACCGCGCTGGTCCGCACCAGCAGCTCGCGACCGACGCCCGTGCCCTGCAGCTTCGGCGCCACCGCGACGATGCCGGTGTCGCCGACCAGGACGTCCTGGCCGCCGACCGTGATGAACATGCGGCGGATGCCGAGGTGGGCGAGGACCGTGCCGTCGGCGCCCCAGCCGATCACCCGGCGCTCGGGCTGCATGCCGGCGTAGTCCCGCCCGCCCACGTACCAGTGCGACCAGTCGGGGAACGCCTGCCCGAGCAGTGCCGCGATCGCTTCGTGGTCGGTGAGCGACAGGGTGCTCTCCTCGACCACCTCCCACCGGATGTCGTCAGTCACGGGTCCATCCTGCCGGTCCGGCGGCCGGTGTGGGGAGGTTTCGCGCTGCGCGACACCTCGCGGGTCCGGGCGTGCGTGAGGTGTCGCGCAGCGCGAAGTGCCGCGAGGCGTCAGCCACGACCGGGCGCGGTCACCTCGATGCGGTTCGCCCAGGGGTCGTCGAACGCGACGGTCCGCCCGTCGTCGGCGAGCTCCACGCCGCCGTGCCGCATGCGCTCGGTCAGGGCTCCGAGGTCGTCGGCGCCGGGGACCTCGATGCGCACGAGCCCCAGGCCGAGTGCGAGCTGTCGCCGCCCGGCGCCGCGGGAGTTCCAGGTGTTCATCGCCATGTGGTGGTGGTACCCGCCGGCACTGACGAACAGTGCCTCGCCGAAGCCGGCGGTGGTCTCGAACCCGAGCGTGTCCACGTAGAACGAGCGTGCGGTGGCGACGTCGCCGACGGACAGGTGCACGTGGCCGACCTTGCCCGGGCGTGCCGCTGCGGTGTCCAGGGCGTCCTGCGTCAGGTGGGACCGCAGGAAGGCGTTCGGGTCGACGTACTTCGTGTCCATGTCGACCATGCCGTGCGTCCACGACCACTCGGTGCGGTCACGGTCCCAGTACAGCTCGACGCCGTTGCCCTCGGGGTCCGTGAAGTAGAACGCGTTGCTGACCAGGTGGTCGGCGCTGCCGGTGAAGCCCGCCGGGTACTGCGTGGCGACCGAGTACAGCGCGGCGGCCAGGTCGGCACGGGAGTCGAACAGGATCGCCGTGTGGAACAGACCGGCCTCGCGGGGCCCGGCGTGCCGCATCGCGGGGGCGTGCTCGAGGACCACGATCGGTGTGCTGCCCCGACCGAGCACGGCGACGCCGCCGTCGTGGGAGAGCAGCGACAGTCGCACGCCGTCGCGGTAGTACCGGATCATGGCGTCGAGGTCGGCGACGCGGAGCGTGACGGCGCCCATCCCGGTGTCGGCGGCGAGCAGTTCGTGCGGTGGCATGCACCCAGTGTGCGCCGGAATGGTTGACGCGTCAACCAATTCGATGACGCTTCAACCGATTCCCTGGATCAGGCGCGGTTCGAGATCCCGCCGTCCGACGTCAGCAGCTGCCCGTTCACCCAGGCGCCCTGCTCCGAGCACAGGAACCCGACCAGCGCGGCGGTGTCCGAGGGGCGTCCGAGCCGACCGAGCGGCGTGCCCTCGACCGCCCACCCCTTGACCTCGTCGGACATCCACCCGGTGTCGTTCGGCCCCGGGTTCACCACGTTCGCGCTGACGCCGAGGGCGCCGAGCTCCTTCGCCGCCCCGAACACGATCCGGTCGAGCGCGCCCTTCGACGCTCCGTACGGCAGGTTGTACGCGATGTGGTCGCTCGTCAGCGCCACGATCCGACGCCGGTCGCGCGGAGCAGCGTCGCCCGCGCGCTCGAGTGCCGCAGCGTAGGTCTGCACGAGCAGGAACGGCGCCCGCGCGTTGACCGCGAAGTGGCGGTCCCACGACTCCACCGTGGTGCTCCGGAAGTCGGAGTCGACGGACTCGCAGTGCGACATGACCAGGGCCGTGACCGGCGCGCCCGCCTCCGTCTCGGCGCGGCCGACGAGCGCGGCCGCCTGCTCCGGGTCCTCCAGGTCGACCGGGAGGCGCGTCACCCGTGCGCCCGCGGCCTCGCACTCCTGCACCACGGCATCGACACCGTCGGGGTCGGCCCCGCCGCTCACGCGCTCGTCGTACGGGCCCCACCACGAGATGGCGAGGTCCCAGCCGTCGGTCGCCAGGCGGGTGGCGAGGGCCGCGCCGATACCGGCTCGGCGACCCACCCCGGTCACCAGGGCGAGGGGTCGTGCGGACGTCATGCGTGCCTCCAGTCCGACGCGCCGTCGCGCCGATCGGTCCCCAGTCTGCCGGACGCGACCGCCCGGACGGGCGCGTCGGACGGTTCCTGCCGCCGCCGGCCCGCCGGTCGGGCCAAGATGGACGGATGCGAGCAACACGTCGGCCGCACCGCCCCGAGCGAGGGCCCCGTGCCGGTCGCCCGGATCCGCGCCACCTCCCGCTGTCGCACGTGCGCGACCGCATGTCGTCGTACATCTACGGCAACATCACGGTGCTCGCCGCCGCCATCGCCGTGGACCCCGAGGCGATCGAGCACGGGGCGGCGGTGTGGGCGGTGCTCGCGACCGCGGTGCTGACCTACCTGGCGCACGTGCTCGCGCACCTGGTGGCGCACGGCCTGGGCGACGACGGCACCGAGTCCGACACCGACCGCCGTGAGTCCGCCGTCGTGATCGCACGGAACGCCAACCCGATCGCGACGTCGGGCCTGATCCCGGCCGTGCTCTACGCCGCGTCGTGGGCCGGACTGCTGCCGGCGGGGTGGGCGCAGACCGCAGCGCTCGTCATCCTGGTCGTGCGCATCGCCCTGGTGGGTGTGTTCGTGCAGCGGTTCAGCGGGCAGCGGCCCACGTTCGTCGGGCTGTGGGGTGGGATCGTGCTCGCCGTCGTGGCGCTCGTGATCGGTGCCGTGAAGGTGGTGTTGACGCATTGAGCGAGCCCGGAGCCGCCGACCGCCCCGGCACCGCCGACGACGCTGCCACCAGGACGACACGCGGCACGGGACGGTTCCTCCGCGACCTCGTGGTCATCGTGGTGGTGGCGCTCCTGGCGTCCTTCCTGGTGAAGGCCTACCTGGTGCGGTCCTTCTTCATCCCCTCGGCGTCGATGCAGGACACGCTGTTGGTCGGCGACCGGGTGCTCGTCAACGAGCTCGTGCCCGGCCTCGTGCCGCTGCGGCGCGGCGACGTCGTCGTGTTCCAGGACCCGGGCGGCTGGCTCGGGATGGGCCAGGGCGACGACCTCATCAAGCGGGTGATCGGACTGCCGGGCGACACCGTCTCGTGCTGCGACGCCGACGGGCGGCTGTCCGTCAACGGCCACGCGGTCGACGAGCCGTACGTCGTGCGTCAGCCCGGATCGGACCGCGTCGCCGCGGACGACTTCGAGGTCACCGTGCCGGCGGGCCGGATCTGGGTGATGGGCGACAACCGACCGAACTCGGCCGACTCCCGCGTCCACGGCACCGTGCCCGTCGACGACGTGGTCGGGCGGGCGTTCCTGACGACCTGGCCGGTCTCGCGCTGGACGGTCCTGTCGCGGTACGGCGACGAGTGGGACCGGGTGCCCGCGCCGTGAACCGTGCCCGTCGCGCTGCTGCGCGGCGGTCAGCAACCCGTCGTCGTCAGGGCGACCGACGCCACACCATCGGCGGTGACGGTCGTCGACTGCGGGCACAGGTCGCCGGCGCGGACGGTGACCTCGCCGAGCGGGACCCCCGCGAAGTCGGCCGTGCCGCCCGGGAACACCCGCTGGTGCTCGGAGCGCTTGCCCGTCGACGCGAACACCTCGACCTCGTACGGGTGCTCCGCGGCGTTCGCCGACACCGTGACGGAGAGCTGTCCCGTCGAGTCGTGCGCACCACACCCGGTCAGGGCGACGGCCACGGCGACGCCGAGGACGGTTGCGGGGACGGAGCGGAACACGCCTCCCAGGCTACGCCGACACGCGGGGAGCACCGCGCCCTCCGGACTGGGGACAGGTCCTGTCCGGTCTGCGCGTTACCGTGGTCGCATGCAGCCGGAGACCGCGACGTCCGTGCCCGCACCAGCAGGAGCCGATGCGGTCCGCCGCGCTGCCCTGATCGCCGCGCTCGACATCGTCGAGGGCGGGGTCGAGGAGCGCTTCGAGCGGATCACCCGGATCGCCCGCGAGGCCTTCGGGGTGTCCGGCTCCTTCCTGAACCTGGCGGGCGAGTCCACGCTGACGATCGCCTCGCAGCAGAGCGAGCAGCGGTTCGGGCCGGTCATCCCGCTGCAGGACACCTTCTGCGGGCGCACCCTCGGTGAGCGCGGACCGGTGGTCGTCCCCGACGCGAGCGCCGACGACCGGTACTCGGACATGCCGATGGTCGTCGGCGACCCGAACGTCCGCTTCTACGCCGGCGTCGGGCTCCGCGCCGGCGACGACGACCTGAAGATCGGCACGCTCTGCCTGATCGACCCGCAGCCCCGCACGCTCGAGCCGGACGACCTCGCACTGCTGCAGGAACTCGGGGTGTGGGCCGAGCGGGAGCTCGCGGCCGGCGCCGACGAGGACCGGTTGCGCACCGTGCTGACGGGCCTGGAGCCCCCGGCGGTCGACTTGCCCGGCTACCGGATCGCCGGGCTGTCGATCCCGCACGGCGTCGTGGCCGGTGACTTCCACGACTGGCACCGCTCCGGCCCGGACGCGCTGCACCTGTCGGTGTCGGACGTGATGGGCAAGGGCATGTCGGCCGGGCTGCTCGCGGCGAACCTCCGCGGCGCCCTGCTCGCCCGCGGCGACCTGGACCCGGGGGTCGCGGTCGCCGAGCTCGAGGCGCAGGTGGCCCCGGAGTTCGGTCGCGCCGAGTCGTTCGCGACGATGTTCCACGGCCGCTTGACGCCGTCGACTGGCCGCCTCGACTTCACCGACGCCGGCCACGGACTGGTCCTGCAGCTCCGCGAGGACGACGAGCGGATCATGCGGTCGTCGGACCTGCCGATCGGACTGCACCCGGCGGGCCTGCCGCGGGCGGCGGGGTCGCTCGTCCTGCGGCCGGGTGACGTCCTGCTCGTGGTCACCGACGGCGCGCTGGAGCTCTGGGACTCGACGCTCGCGTCGCTGTCCGAACTCGGCGCGCTCTACCGGCAGTCGCCGGACGTCGAGACCTTCCTGCAGCGGGTGCGGCAGCGCGCGGCCGAGCACGACCCCGGCGACGACCTGACGGTGGTCGTGGTGGCGCGCGACGCGTAGCGCGGCCGCGCGGGTAGCCGCAGCGAGGCGCTCGACGTGGCGTCAGGCGCTCGACGTGGCGTCAGGCGCTCGACGTCGCGTCAGGCGCTCGACGTCGCGTCAGGCGCCGAGGCGCTCGATGAGCTCCGCGTACCGGGCAGCCGTGCGGCTGACGATCTCGTCCGGCAGCACCGGCGGCGTGCCCTGGCGGTCCCAGTGCGCGCTGAGCCAGTCGCGGACGATCTGCTTGTCGAACGAGTCGGTGCGGTCGGCGGACCGGGCGTCCCAGTAGCGGCTCGAGTCGCTCGTCAGGACCTCGTCCGCGATCCGGATCCGGCCGGTGGCGTCCTGCCCGAACTCGAACTTCGTGTCCGCGATCACGACGTCCCGCTCCAGGGCGATGGCCGCCGCCTCGGTGTAGACGTGCAGCGAGCGCTCACGCAGCGTCGCGGCGGTCTCGGCGCCGACCAGGTCGACCGTCTGCTCGTACGAGATGTTCTCGTCGTGCTGGCCCTGCGGCGCCTTGTACGCCGGCGTGTAGATCGGTTCCGGCAGGCGGTCGCCGTTCGACAGCCCGGCGGGCAGGGCGACACCGCAGACGCTGCCCGTCTGCTGGTACTCCGCCCAGCCGCTGCCGACCAGGTAGCCGCGCACCACGCACTCCACGGGGAACATGTCGAGCGGCATCACGTGCATGGCCCGCGCCTCGACCTCGGGCGGGACCGGGGTGCCGCCGGACGACGGGCCGATCAGGTGGTTCGGCACGTCGCTGAGCTGCGTGAACCAGAACCGCGACAGCCGCGTGAGCAGCTCGCCCTTGCCGGGGATGGGCGGTTCCAGCGCGAAGTCGTACGCGCTGACCCGGTCGGACGCCACGAGCAGCAGCTCGGACGCGCTCGCGATGTCGGGGGTGCCCTCCGGCACGTACAGTTCGCGGACCTTGCCCGACGAGACGTGCCGCCAGCCGGCGATCTGCCCGGCGGCGCTCACCGGGCGACCTTCGCGGCGATGTCGGTGCGGTACTGCGCGCCCTCGAGGGCGATGTCGCCGAGCCCCGCGTACGCCCGCTCGCGGGCCTCGGCGAACGAGGTCCCGGTCGCGACGATGCTGAGGACGCGGCCACCGGTGGCGACGAGTCCACCGTCGAGCACGCCGGTGGCAGCGTGCGCGACCGAGACACCGTCGCGGGCGTTGGCGGCGTCGATGCCGGTGATGACCCGGCCGGTCCTCGGGTTCTCCGGGTAGCCCTCGCTCGCGAGCACGACCGTCACCGCGGCCTCGTCGCGGAACACGGGCGCCGGGGCGCCGGCGAGCTGCCCGGTCGCAGCGGCCAGCAGCAGCTGGCTGAGCGGCGTCGCCAGGCGGGGGAGGACGACCTGCGTCTCCGGGTCGCCGAAGCGGGCGTTGAACTCGATCACGCGGACGCCCTGCTCGGTCACGATGAGCCCGCAGTAGAGCAGGCCGACGAACGGCGTGCCCTCGTGCTCCAGACGACGGACGGTCGGCAGCGCGACGAGGTCGGTGACCTCGTCGACGAACGCCTGCTCCGACGGCCAGCGGTCGGCCAGCCACGGCAGCGGCGAGTACGCACCCATGCCGCCGGTGTTCGGCCCGACGTCACCGTCGGCGAGGCGCTTGTAGTCCTGTGCGGGGCTGAGCGGCCGGACGTCGTGGCCGTCGCTCAGGAAGAACAGCGAGACCTCTTCGCCGTCCAGGAACTCCTCGACCACCACGGGGCCGTGCTGCAACCAGTACGTGGCGTGGTCGACGGCGGCCTGGCGGTCCTCGGTCACCAGCACGCCCTTGCCCGCGGCGAGTCCGTCGGCCTTCACCACGTAGGGTGCGCCGAGCTCGTCGATGGCGGCGACGGCTTCGTCCACCGTGCTCGCGGAGACCGGACGGCCGGTCGGCACGCCGGCCTCGGCCATGATCCGCTTGGCGAACGCCTTCGAGCCCTCGAGCTGTGCGGCAGCCCTGCCCGGCCCGAAGACCGGGATGCCCCGGGTGCGGACGGGGTCGGCGACGCCGGCGATGAGCGGGGCCTCGGGCCCGACGACGACGAGTTCGACGCCGTTCTCGATCGCGTACTCGGCGACCAGGGCGCCGTTCGTCGGGTCGAGGGAGACGGTCTCGACGTCGGCGGCGATGCCGGCGTTGCCGGGCGCCGCCGTGATGACGTGCGCGGCCTGCCCGTCGCCCGTCCCTTCAGCGAGGAGGGCCGTGATGATCGCGTGCTCGCGGGCACCGGAACCGAGGACGAGGATTCGCACCCGATCACCCTACCCAGCCCGACACGCCGCCCGCGATCCACGGGGCTAGCCTGTGCAGATGCCACCCAGGAGGATCGAGGACGCCGACGGACGCGCAGCACTGGCCGCCGTGCAGCGGGGGGAGACGTCGCGCCCGGTCGTGGCGACCGCCGTGCGGTGGACGCTGCAGTGCCTGGCGGACGACGTCCCCGGTAACAGCGTCGAGGTGAGGGTCCCGCCGTTCGCCGCCGTGCAGGCCGTCCCCGGACCGCGCCACACGCGCGGGACGCCGCCGAACGTGGTCGAGACGGACGCGACGACCTGGCTCGCGCTCGCGACGGCGTCGCTCACCTGGGACGACGCCGTGGCGCAGGCGCGGGTCAGCGCGTCCGGATCGCGCGCCGACCTGACGGCGTTCCTGCCGGTGCGATTGCCGGTCGCCGGTGCGAATTAGGTAGTCCCTACCGATGCGAGCGCATCGACCGGGTCCCTACGCTGGAAGTCGCCGGGATTCGGACCCGACCCGAACGGGTCCGAACCCGGCGACAGGGACCAAACTACGCGATGTTGCGCACCACCTGTCAACCATCGCGGCGAGTCGTGGTGCAACTCACAACCTTCCCGCGTCGCTGGTGCGCGCCCGCGTGCTCAGATCAGGCCGCTGAGCTCCGACCGGGCGTGCAGGTCCCACTTCGTGAACACGCGGGACAGGTGGGCGTCGATCGTGCGGGTCGACAGCCCGAGGACCTCCGCGATCCGCCGGTTGCTCAGCCCCTGCGCAGCGAGCTCGGCGACCTCGTACTCGCGCTTCGTCAGCGCGGGCTTCACCTGGCCGGCCGCCACCGACATGCCGTGCGAGGCGAGCACGCGCTGCGCGGCGAGCACCCGGGTCTGGTCGCCGGCGAGCTGTGCGTCGGCGTACTCCCCGATCGCGGTCGCGAGCGGCCCGTCGACGCGGGCGGCGGCGTCCCGCAGACGGTCGAGTGCCGCCGCGGTGTCCCGTCCGTTCTGCATGGCCACCGAGTAGTGCAGCGCCTGGCCGTACATCACGTGGGTCCACGAGCCGTTCGCCGTGCTCCGCGCGATGATCTCGTCGGCGTGCTGCAGCCCGGCGGGGTTGCCGAGCAGGGACTCGGTCCACGCGATCGTCACGGCGACCTGCTCGCCGGTGATGCGCATCGCGCGCTCGGGGGTCGTCCGGGCCCGGTCGAGCGCGGCGGCGGCCTCCTCGGCGTTGCCGGCGAACGCGTGCGCCATCGCCAGACGCGCCCACGGGTACGCCGCGAACCCGCCGTGGTCGGCCACGTCGTACCGCTCGCACGCGGCCGAGAACGCGGCGATCGCGTCGTCCCACCGTCGCTGCCCGATCGCCAGGTTGCCCTGGCCGATGAGCTCGAGCGTGAAGTCGTACTTCAGGTACGGGCTCGACCGGCCCGCGGGGACCTCGATGACCAGGTCGTCCAGGTCGCCGCGCCACACCTGCACCTGGTGCAGCACCGAGGTGTTCTCGCCGACGCTCCAGGGGGCGTCCTCGACGTGGGCGATGGCCGTGGCGACCGCGCGGCGGGCGAGTGCCGCGGCCGCTTCGAGCCGTCCCGCGGTCGCGAGTGCCATCACCGCGCACGGAGCCACCACCAGGAAGGACACCGGTACCGTCGGGGCGTGCTCGATCCCGGTGCGCTCGACCTCCGCCCGGACCTCGGCGAAGTCCCCGCCCCAGCCGAGGTGCGCCATGCGGAGCAACCGCAGTCGCTCGACCGCCTCGTCGGACACCAGCCGGGACGCGGCCTCGGTCAGCGCGACGGCGGCTGCGACGTCGTCGTCGTGGAACTGCCGGATGTTCGCCAGGGTCTCGCACGCCTCGATCACGGCGTCGTCCGACACGGCGCCGCGGTGCTGCTTGGCCACGGCCCAGGCGGCCTCGGCGTCCGCACGCCCCGCCTCGCGGCCGTCGGAGTACGAGTGGGCGAGGGAGCGCAGGCAGTGCGCCGTCACCTGCTCGGTCGGCGTCAGGGTGGTCCGGAGCGCGGCAGAGGCCAGCGCGATGCCGCTCTCGTACTCCTGCAGCCGCACCGCGACCTGCGCGGCGTCGACGAGCTGGTCGACGGAGGGCAGCACGCCGCACTCGAGCGACCACAGCACGGCACGGAGCCGCGCGGCGGGCGGAGCGCCCTCGGGCCGGTCGGCGCGGAAGGCGTTGGCGCGGGCGAACAGCGCGGTGCGCCGGGCCACCGGCACGAGCGTGCGGATGACCTCGCCGACGAGCGGGTGCGACGGCCGCACCACCGCGGCGCCGTCCTCGAGGGCGTCGATGCGGACGAGGCCGAGCGCGACGACCCGGTCGACGTCGCCACCGGACACCAGGCCGAGCAGGCGCCCGAGCGGGATCGGGTCGGCGAGGGCGACGATGTCGACGACGTCGCGCAGGTCCTCGGGCAGGGCACCGAGCTCCGTGCGGTACATGTCCGACAGGCTGTCGGACGCCGTGACCCGACCACGCCAGTACCACCCGGTCGCGGTGTGGTCGAGGGCTCCGGACGTGCGCGCGGCACGGACGACCTCGCGCAGGTACAGGGGGTTGCCGGCGGTGGCGCGGTGCACGCGCTCCGCCGAGGCGATCTCGAGCGGCGAGCCGAGCGCCTCCGTCACGAGCGAGGTGGTCTCGTGCAGCGTGAGCGGCTGCAGGTCGATGCGCTCCAGCAGGTCGTCCTGCCACAGCGCGCGGAGCGGTTCCTTCAGGGCCGTGAAGTCGCGGCAGGTCAGCACCAGCCGGGCACCCTGCCGCCGCACGAGCCAGGCGACGTACCGCGCCGACACGGCGTCGAGGTGGTCGGCGTCGTCGACGCGGAGCAGCACGTCGCGGTCGGCGAGGTCCGCGATCGCGGCCAGGCGTTCCTCGGCGGTGGAGTCGTCGGACAGCTCGGAGATCGAGGCCGGCAGCTCACCGAAGCGCTCGGCGATGACCTCGAACGGCATCGACCGGCTCGCGGCGACCGCGGTGATCGGCACGACGACCGTGCGTCCGGTGCCGTCGCGTGCCGCGACGCGGTCGGTGACCCGTGCCGCGACGGTGCTCTTGCCGAGGCCGGGGGCACCGACGATCGCGACGCTCCAGCGGTGCTCGGCGACGACCGCGACCGCGCGGTCCTCCTCGGCGCGCTGCGCGACGGGCCAGGCGGTCCGGGCGGGCGAGTCCGACAGGCGGCCACGGCGCGAGGTGGTCCGATCACGCATGCGGCACACTCCTTCCCTCGGCCGTCCGATCAGTGACGACCATCCTCCCCCGGAACCGTGCGCTCCGCACAGGCGCGGCACGTCCCACAGTGGGGGACAATGGTCGGGTGAGCAACACCGATCGACCCGACGAGCAGCCGGCAGCCGTCCCTGCCCGCACCCCGGTCCCGGCGCCCAACGCGGTGGCGTCGCCCGACGAGGTCACCATCCGCCGTGCCCCGAAGTTCGGGGTCTTCATCGTCGGTGGCGCGGTGCTCGGCTTCCTCGCGACCCTGGTCGTGGTCTCGCTCACCATGAACCTGCCCGGCCAGGACGACGACACCAGCTTCGGCGGCCTCGTCGGCTACTTCAGCCTGTGGGGCGTCACGATCGGTGCGTTCGTCGGCGCGGTCGTCGCGGTCGTGTTCGACCGCGTCTACGCCCGCCGCGCCGCCCGCCTGACGGCGGAGCGCGTCGAGGTGGAGCTGCCCCCCGAGACGGTCGTCGGCGAGCTCGACGACCACGGCGACCAGCGGCCGTAGCCGCGGCCCACGAACGGACGGGAGGCACGGTGCCAGCTGGCACCGTGCCTCCCGTCCGTCACGTGGTCGCGTACCGGACGCGACCTAGCTGAGCTGGTTCGCCTCGACCCAGGACAGGTACTCCGGGCTGACGGTGCCCGTCACGTACTCGCCCGTGAAGCAGCTCATCTCGAGCTCGGTCACGTCGGAGCCCTCGATGATGGCGTCCCGCATGTCGCCGATCTCCTGGTAGATCAGGTGGTCGCTGCCGAGCACGCGGTTGATCTCCGGGATCTTCCGGTCGTGCGCGATGAGCTCGGCGCGCGTGGGCATGTTGATGCCGTACACGTGCGGGAACCGGACAGGGGGAGCGGCGCTGGTGAACGTGACCTCGTTCGCACCGGCCGCCCGGGCCATCTCCACGATCTCCTTGCTCGTCGTGCCGCGCACGATCGAGTCGTCGACGATCAGGATGTTCTTGCCCTTGAACTCCGACGACATCGCGTTGAGCTTCTGGCGCACCGACCGCTTGCGCTCCGCCTGGCCCGGCATGATGAACGTGCGGCCGACGTAGCGGTTCTTGTAGAAGCCCTCGCGGTACTCGATGCCGAGCTTCTGCGCGACCTGCATGGCGGCCGGACGGCTGGAGTCCGGGATCGGCATGACCACGTCGATGTCGCCGGTCGGGGCGTACTGCTCGATGGTGTCCGCCAGGCGGTTGCCGAGACGGAGTCGGGCGTCGTAGACCGAGATGCCGTTCATGACCGAGTCGGGGCGGGCCAGGTAGACGTACTCGAACGAGCACGGCACCAGACGCGGGTTCTTCGCGCACTGCCGGGCGTGCATCTGGCCGTTCATCTCGATGAACACGGCCTCGCCGGGGGCGATGTCGCGCACGATCTCGTAGCCGCCGGACTCGAGCACGAGCGACTCGCTCGCGACGACCCACTCGGGCTGGCCGGCCTCGTCGAACTTGTGGCCGAGGATGAGCGGGCGGATGCCGTACGGGTCACGGAAGGCGAGCAGCCCGTGCCCGGCGATCGTCGCGATCGTGGCGTAGGAGCCCTCGACGCGCTCGTGTACGCGCTCGACGGCGTCGAAGACCTGCCCGGGGTCGAGGTTCGCGCCGCGCACCTGGCCCTGCAGCTCGTGCGCCAGCACGTTCACCAGCAGCTCGGTGTCGCTCGTCGTGTTGAGGTGCCGACGGTCGATGTCGAACAGTTCACGCGTGAGTTCCCGCGTGTTGGTGAGGTTGCCGTTGTGCACGAGGACGATGCCGTACGGCGCGTTCACGTAGAACGGCTGGGCCTCTTCTTCGTTCGTCGCGGCGCCCCTGGTGGCGTAGCGGACGTGGCCGAGCCCCATGGTGCCGAGGAGGGCACGCATGTCGCGGGTGCGGAACGCCTCGCGCACGTGCCCGCGGGTCTTGTGCATGTGGTGCACGTGGCCCTCGACCGTGGCGATGCCCGTCGAGTCCTGCCCGCGGTGCTGCAGGAGGAGCAGTGCGTCGTAGATGGATTGGTTGGCTGGGCCCTGCGCAACGAGGCCGACGATGCCGCACATTCGCGGGTGTGCTCCAGATCAGTAGAATCGGGGGGTACCGCCCAAGTCTGCCATGCCACCGCGAAGGACTCAGCATGCCCAACCCGTACGCCGAAGCCGGAGTGGACACCGCCGCCGGTGACCTGGCCGTCGAGCTCATGAAGTCCGCGGTCGCGGCGACCCACAACTCCTCGGTCCTCGGCGGCGTGGGCGGGTTCGCGGGGCTGTACGACGTGTCGTTCCTCAAGGACTTCGACCACCCGCTGCTCGCGACCTCGACCGACGGCGTCGGCACCAAGGTCGCCATCGCGCAGGCGATCGACAAGCACGACACCATCGGGCAGGACCTGGTCGGCATGGTCGTCGACGACATCGTCGTGGTCGGTGCCAAGCCGCTGTTCATGACCGACTACATCGCCTGCGGTCGCGTCGTGCCGAACCGCATCGCCGACATCGTCGCTGGCATCGCCCGCGGCTGCGCGGCGACGGGCACCGCCCTGGTGGGTGGCGAGACCGCGGAGCACCCCGGGCTGCTCGGCCCGGACGACTACGACGTTGCCGGTGCCGCGACGGGTGTCGTCGAGGCCGGCTCGCAGCTCGGCGCTCACCTGGTGCAGGACGGCGACGTCGTGCTGGCGATCGAGTCGTCGGGGCTGCACTCGAACGGGTACTCGCTGGTGCGCCACGTCCTGGCGTCGCGGGGGGTCGGGTTCACCGACGTCCTGCCCGAACTCTCCGGTCCGGTGTTCGGCGGCTCGGTCACCGTCGGCGAGGCACTGCTCGAACCGACCCGCCTGTACACCTCGCCGCTGCTGGAGCTGCTCGAGCAGCACCCGGGCGCCGTGCACTCGCTGTCGCACGTGACCGGCGGCGGCATCGCGGCGAACCTGGCGCGCGTGCTGCCGGTCGGCTCGTGGGTCGAGGTCGACCGCTCCACCTGGCAGCCGCTCCCCGTCTTCCGGGTGCTCGCCGACATGGCCGGCACCCCGATCGAGGACACCGAGGGCACCTGGAACCTGGGCATCGGCATGTTCGCGGTCGTCTCCGCCGCTGCGGCCGCCGACGTCATCGCATCGCTCGCGGCGTCGGGGATGCCGACCTGGCCCGTCGGGACGATCTCGACGTCCGCGCACGACCTGACCGGGTTCGAGCAGGGTGCGAAGGGCGTCGATGGCGGTGCCGTCCGGCTCGTCGGGAGCTACGCGGGCTGACGCCGCGCGCGGGTGCGTCGCGCCCGGCCGTGGTGCCTGCCCGCCGGGCCTGGTCGGTGAGGTCGCACTTCGTCCCGGAAGTCGTTCGCGGGTGCGGGCCGGAGTGCGATCTCAGCGCAGGTCCCGCCTCCCGCGGGTGCGGGGCGGGCCGACGGGCGCCGGGTCAACGCCGGGTGCCGGGTCGACGCCAGGCGGTGAAGTCGCACGTCGTCCCGGAAGCCGTTCGCGGATGCCGGCCGGAGTGCGATCTCAGCACGTGGCGACGGCACCGTCCGGGCACGCTGAAACGCCGCGCTGCCCGAGGGCTGCGCGGCGTGACTGCGAGGGAGATCAGGCGGACTTGTTCTGGTCCGCCTGGGACTCGAAGTCGTCGTCCTCTTCTGCCGGCTCCGCACCGTACTGGTCTGCCCAGCGGTCGACGTAGTCCTCGTCGGAATGTTGTCCGGCGGAGAGCTCCTGCTCGAGCGCACCGTAGTTCGTCTGCGGGCTGAAGTACTTCAGCTCACGGGCGACCTTGGTGTGCTTCGCCTTCTGACGGCCGCGCCCCATGCGTGACCCCCTCGTTCGGCTCTGGTCCGGTCCTGGCGAATGACGGAAGATCACTCGGGGAACCAGACGGTTCGTGGTTTGAAATCTGCCGATCACTCTACCATGTACCTCGATCTGGACGTCGCGCGACGGCTGGCCCGCACAGCAGAATCGAAGTGATGACGGAACCCCTCGAGCCCCCGGTCGACCAGCACGCACGTGTGGTCGTGATCGGCGCGGGGCAGGCTGGCCTCTCGGTGGGATACCACCTGCGGCGCCTCGGACTGGTACCCGGCAGCGATCTGGTCATCCTCGACCGCGCGCCGAGCACCGGGGGAGCGTGGCAGTTCCGCTGGGAGGCACTGCGGCTGGGGGCGGCTCACCGGGTGCACGACCTGCCCGGCATGCGGGCGATGGGCCTGACGTTCGACGACGCCGACCGGTCGCGCCCCGCTCGGGACGTGGTCGGCGAGTACTACCGGCGGTTCGAGCAGCACCACGACCTGCGCGTCCGGCGCCCGGTCGCGGTGACGTCGGTGGCGCGGCTGGAAGACGGACCGGCGGATGGGGGACCGGCGGGCATCGCTCCAGCGGACGCAGGCCTGTGCGTCACGACCCGCGGAGCCGACGGGGCCGTCCGCAGGATCCGAGCCGACGTCGTCGTGAACGCCTCCGGCACGTGGGGGACCCCGTTCGTCCCGTGGTACCCCGGCCGTGACATGTTCCGAGGGCGGCAGGTCGACACCACCGAGTACCGCAGCGCCACCGAGTTCGCGCGGCAGGACGTCGTGGTCGTCGGCGGTGGCACGAGCGCCATCGGGTTCCTGCTCGAGCTCGACGGCGTCGCCCGGTCGACACGGTGGTTCACCCGCCGCCCGATGGTCTGGGCCGGGACCGCGTCGCTCGACGTCGAGTCCGCGGTGGCCGCCGTCGACGAACAGGACCGGGCCGCCCGTGCCGGCGAGGTCCTGCCGAGCATCGTCAGCGGCACCGGGGCCCCGGTGTCGCGACGGATCCGCGCCGGGATCGACCGCGGCGTCCTGCACGACGAGCCGATGTTCACGCGGATGGGCGCGGACGGCGTGGTGACCGCTGACGGCGGCCACGTGCACGCCGACGCGGTCATCTGGGCGACGGGCTTCCGGGCCGACCTGCGGCACCTCGCGCCGCTGCACCTGCGGACCGCGGCCGGCGGCGTCGTGGTCGAGGACGGGCGGTCGGCGGACGAACCCCGTCTGTTCCTGGCCGGCTACGGGCCGCAGGCGTCGACGATCGGCGCGAACCGGGCCGGTCGACGCATCGCCCGCCAGGTCATGGACGCACTCGCCGGCTGACCGCGGGCCGACGTCGGTGACGGCGCAGGCGCCAGCGCCGACGCCGACACTGACGTCAGGCGGGCAGGGGCTCCTCGACCCCGCGACGCCGCCGCGAGGACCGCAGGACGAGGGCGTCCACCGAGAACCGCCCCGGCCCGGTCAGCGCCACCGCGAGGGACGCGACCGCCAGCACGAGCACGTACTCGAAGCCGCCCTCCTGCGCGAAGAACCCGGCGGTGGCGTGCGCGAGGAGCCCGGCGACCACCATGTCGACCGCGAGCAGCACCCCGACGACGCGGGTCGCGACCCCGAGGACGAGCAGCACGCCGCCCACGAGTTCGAGCCCGGCGACGAGCGGCGCGGCGACCTCGGCGAGCGGGACGCCCATGCCCGAGAAGCCCTGGGCGACGGTCGGGATGCCCTGGGCGAACTTCTGCGCGCCGTGGGCGATGAAGACGGCTCCGAGGACGATGCGGAGCGCGGTCAGGCCGAGGGAGGTCGATGTCGTTCGCATGGCCCCGACGGTAGCTGTTGACGTGTCATCGATGCCCCTCGACCGGGGGACTGCCCGCGCTTCGGCAGGACTTGCCCAGACGGCGTCCAGGCAGCGGTCCGCCGAAGCGCGGACCCGTTCTCAGGAATCCGTGCCGCGGCCCGTCTCCTGCTGCAGGCGGTCGATCTGCTCCGAGGCCTGCGCCTTGCTGAGGTCGGCGGGGAGCTCCTCGCCGGCCTCGCGGGCCAGGGTGTCCAGGTAGCTGCGCTGCGGGCCGGTCATCGGCTCGTCACCGGTGACCCACTGCTCGGGGTCCTTGCTGGCGGTGGTGGACGGGTCGGGTCGGGGGCCACCGAGGGTCTCGCCCTGGATCGGTGCGTCCTGGGGCTGCTGCTCGTCGCGCTCTGCGTCACTCATGTCGGCGACCGTACGCCGCACGTCCGTCATGCCTCGCAGCGGGGGCGTCCCCCGGACACCGCCGCACCGCACGACGGATGCGCCGTGCTCGCGCCGGTCAGACGGGCGTGGCCGTGTAGCGCACCAGGTCCGGGCCGACCGCGCTCGTGGCGATCGGCACCGTCCGGTCGTCTCGCCGGATCCAGATCGTCGCCGCACGCTCGTCGATCCGCTCCACGGCGTGCAGCGAGCCGTCGAGCAGCACCGACGCCGAGACCACGACCCGACCACTCGCCGGACGCGGCGGCAGGCCGACCAGGTCGTCGTCGAAGGCGGGGTGCTCGCCGGGCTGCAGGAACGGCGAGACGGGCGCGGTGACGACCTCGAGCCCCTCGTCGACCTCGGTCACCGCGACCAGGCGCACGGCCTGGTCGGTCGGCAGCGGGACGTCCACGACGGGGGCGTCGGCGGGGCCGGCCAACGCGCGGAGGGCGGGCCGACCGTCGGGGGCGAGCCGGGCCTCCAGGCCGTCGACCCGGACGCGACCGCGCCCACGCGAGTCGGCGTACAGCCCCGGCTCGATGCCGGACTGCCGTGCCTCGAGCCGCGAGAGGACGACGCGGTCCGGGCGGTACCAGTCGCGGAGCGCGGCGGGGTCCACCCAGCCGACGCTCGGCACGCCACGGGAGAGCGCGGCGGACTCGTCGGCGGCGCGTTCGTCGAGCGCCCCGAGCGGGTGCTCGCCGCGCACAGCGACGAGTCCCTCGTGCGGGCTGCCGGCCGGCGGCTCGTGGTCGAGCACCTCGACGCGCTTCGAGACCTTGCCGCCGTGCCCGTCGAACGTGGCGAACGTCCGCAGGTCACTGATGGTCATGGGGTCACATGCTACGACTCGTCGGAGCCCCGTCGCGGTGGCGAGGGGACCAGGGCGTGGATCTCGCCCGTGCAGAGCGCGGGGTCGACACCCTCGGCCGGGCCGGCCGGACGGGTCGCGCGGCGCGGCTGGATGCTGTTGCGCTCGACCGACCGCAGCAGGCGATCCGCGCCCGGAGCCGCGGCGTCGGTCGACGGGCCGGGCTGTGCCGGACGGCGCAGCGGGGGCCGCACGGGCTCTCCCCGGCGCTCCTGGCCGGGCAGCGGACGGGACCGACGGCCGTACAGCAGCTCGGACGAGTCGAGCAGCCACGGCACGAGCGCGACGGTGACCCCGTGCACGAGCAGCAGCTTCTTGCGGATGCGGCGGCCGCGGTGGTTGTGGAGCAGGCTCTCCCACCAGTGCCCGACGATGAAGATCGGGGTGTAGACGGTGACGACCTCGGAACCGTGCTCGTGCCGGTGTGCCTTGATGTACTTGATGAGCGGCATCGAGATGTCGCGGTACGGGCTCGGCACGATGGTCAGCGGCACGTGGATGTCGTACTCCGCCCACTGGTCGCGCAGCCGCTGGGCGTCGGCGTCGTCGATCGCCACGTGCACCGCCTCGATGCTCGCGTGCTCGGCGGCGACCGCGTAGTCGAGCGCCTTGAGCACGGGCTTCTGCAGCTTGTTCACCAGGACGATGGCGTGGTCGCCGGTGGCGCCGAACCGCGTCTCGACGTCGGCCTCGATCTCGTGCGAGACGTCGCGGTAGTAGCGGTTCACGCCGAGCATGAGCACGTACAGCACGGGCATGATCAGGAACACGAGCCAGGCGCCGTGCGTGAACTTCGTGATCGTGACGATGACGAGCACCACCAGGGTGAACGTCGCACCGATGGCGTTGATGGTGCGGGAGCGCACGACCTGCCCGCGGTGGACGGGAGCGTCCGCCGTGCCGTCGCGGTCGGCCCGCAGCAGCCGCGTCCAGTGCACGACCATGCCCGTCTGGCCGAGCGTGAACGACACGAAGACGCCGATGATGTACAGCTGGATGAGGCTCGTGACGTTCGCCCGGTAGACCACGAGCAGCGCCGCGGCGACGAGCGCGAGGACGATGACGCCGTTCGAGTAGATGAGCCGGTCGCCGCGGGTCGACAGCGCCTTCGGGGCGTACGAGTCGCGGGCCAGGATCGAGCCGAGCAGCGGGAAGCCGTTGAAGGCGGTGTTCGCGGCGAGGAGCAGGACCGCGGCCGTCGTCGCCTGGATCACGAAGAACAGCACCGAGTTGTTGCCGAAGGTCGCCGCCGCGATCTGGGCGATGAGCGAGCGCTGCGGCGTGGTCGCGCAGTCCGCGAAGCCCTGCAGGTCGCAGGCGCGCTCGGCGTAGTGCACCTGCGACACGAGCGCGAGCGTGATGAGCCCGATGAACAGGACGATCGCGATGCCGCCCATCGCGACCAGGGTGGCCTGTGCGTTCTTGATCTTCGGACGGCGGAACGCCTGCACGCCGTTCGCGATGGCCTCGACGCCGGTCAGGGCCGAGCAGCCCGAGGCGAAGGCGCGCAGGAGCAGCAGGATGAAGGCCGCCTGCGTGGTGTGCTCCACGTTCTCGACGGTGTAGGCGGCGGACTCGGCGATCGGGGCGTCGCCGGCGGCCACCCGGACGAGCCCGACGACGACCATGACGAAGACCGACGCCACGAAAAGGTAGGTCGGGATCGCGAAGGCCTTGCTCGACTCCCGCACGCCGCGCAGGTTGGTGGCGGCGAGCAGCACGACGAACAGCAGGGCGAGCTCGACCCGGAAGTGGTCGAGCATCGGCAGCGCCGAGATGATGTTGTCCACGCCCGAGGCGACCGACACGGCGACCGTCATCACGTAGTCGACGAGCAGTGCGCTCGCGACGACCAGCCCGGCCTTCTCGCCGAGGTTCCGGTGCGCCACCTCGTAGTCGCCACCGCCCGACGGGTACGCCTTGATGAGCTGGCGGTACGAGGCGACGACCACCACGAGCAGCAGCACGACGAGCGCCGCGACCCATGGGGCGAACGTCAGGAACGCCATGCCACCGAGCAGCAGGATCATCAGGAGTTCCTGCGGCGCGTACGCGACGGAGGACAGCGGGTCACTCGCGAAGATCGGCAGCGCCAGGTGCTTCGGGAGGAGCTGTCCTTCGAGCTTCTCGGAGGGGAGTGGATCCCCGATCAGTCGTGCTTTCAACGACCGGACCTCGTTCGTCACGAGCGGCAAACCTACTCAGTTCCGGGCGCGAGTCAACACGGTAGGGCAGCCGGGTATTCCCCGACGGTCACGGGCGCCGCACCGACGGCGTGGCGCACCCCGGACGCTTGACGCGGCGTCAACCAGTACTGTCGCGAGGGTGAGTGCTTCGACAGACACGGGTGACTCAGCTGCGAAAGCGCCGCACGGCATCGCCGACGTGGCGCGTTCCGCCGGGCTGTCCAGCCGGACCCTGCGGCACTACGACGCGATCGGCCTGCTGCCGGCCACGGCGGTGGGCGACGGCGGACTCCGCCGCTACGACGACCGCGCGCTCGTCCGGCTGCAGCGGATCCTGTTGCTGCGGGGGTCGGGGCTCGGCCTCACCGAGATCGCGCGACGGCTCGGCACCGACCTCGGTGCCGACGGCGACACCGACGACGACGCAGCGGCGCTCGCCGACCACCTCGTGTGGCTCGAGCGGGAGCGCGACCGGCTCGCCCGCCAGCTCGCCGCGGTGCGGACCACCGTGGCGCGGCTCGAGCGCGGCGACCGCCTGACGGCGGCCGAGGCGTTCGACGGCTTCGCGCCGACGCGGTCGCCGGCAGCCGACGCGGGGTGACACGCGACAGGCGGTGCGGACGCGGCCGGGAGGCTCGGGTCGGCACCGCCTGTCGGGCGCGGGTCGTCAGAGCGACCGGCGCAGGGCCTCCAGTCCGTCCCGCAGCCGCGTCACGGTGTCGGCGGCGAGCGTGCCGCGCGTCGCGCGGCGACGCAGGTCCGCACGGACCTGCTGCCGGAAGGACGACAGTGCCATCTCGAACTCCCGCAGGGCGCGGGCGCTGTCGGACGGCACCGACTCGGGTTCCGGACGGGCGCCGGTGCGGGGACCCTCGGCGGAGGCGGCCAGGTCGGCGCGCAGGGAGCGCATCGCCTCGCCGACCGAGGCCCGGACGCCGTCGGCCAGGGACTTCACCGAGTCCGCCACACCGTTCTCGACGGTCGTGATCTCGTCGGCGCGGGCTGCGAGCTCGGCGCGGCCGGCGTCGGTGATCGCGTAGACGGTCTTGCGGCCGTCGGCGGTCTTCGTGACCAGGCCGTCCTCCTCGAGCTTGGCGAGTCGGGGGTAGACGGTGCCGGCGCTCGGCACGTACGTGCCACCGAACCGGTCGCCGAGCGCCTGGATGAGCTCGTAGCCGTGCATCGGGTGGTCGGCGAGCAGCACGAGCAGGTACAGCCGCAGGTGGCCGTGTGCGAAGACGGGGCTCATTCGGGCACCTCGCCGTCGTTCGTCGGGGCGGTGGGGGAGACGTCGGCGGGCGGCGCGTGCAGCACCGCGATGTCGCCGGACACCGAGTTGACGCGCAGGTCGAGCCACTGGCCGGAGAGTTCCCCGCCCTGCTTGACGTACGAGCCGCGCACCCCGCGGATCTCGGCGTCGTCGAACTGCAGTCTGCCGGTCGCGGTGTTGACGCTGCACTTGTAGGCGACACCGTCCTCGAGCCGGACGTCCACGGAGCCGGACACCGTGTTCACCCGGGCCGACTCGGGCACGCCGTACAGGTCGAGCACGACGTCGGCGGAGACGCCGTCGGCCTGCAGCCGGGGGATCTCGCCGGTCGCCACGACGGCACCGGAGACCGTGTGCACGGTGAGGGCGCCGTCGAGGTCGCGGATGGTCGTGGCGCCCGAGACGGCGTTCACCGTGACGTCACCCGCGACGCCGTCGACGACCAGGTCGCCCGACACCGTGTTGAGCGTGGCACCGCGGTCCGTTCCGGACAGCAGCGCCCCGGCGGACACGACGCCGAGGGTGATACCGGCGTCGCGGGGGACGAGGATGCTGACGTCGGCGTGGGCCTTGTCGCGGAAGGACTTCAGGAACCCGATGGGGTCGTCCCACCGGACCTGGGGGTGGTCGACGGTGAGGGTGTCGCCGTCGACCTCGACCAGCAGCTGCTTGCCGGACACGCTGTGGACTTCGATCCGGGCCGTCGGCTCGTCGTGCGCGACGACGTCCACCTGCCCGCCGACCAGGCCGACGCGCACGGTGCGCACGATGCCGGTGTCGATGACCTTGGGCTCGTCGACGAGCCACTTCTCCTGCGCCATGGTGCCTCCTGACTCGCGATGTATCGCGTCTGTGGGAGGTCACGCTATATCGCGTTCCGCGCCGCCGCAAGGGGTCGCGCGGGATCGTGAGCAGGAATGGTCGGGTCGGCGCCGTGGACCCGACCGTTCCTGCTCACGGAGCGGGCGTGTCGGGGGTGGGGCGGGCCTCCAGGGCCGGTGCGGCGACGCTCGGTGCGGGCGCTGCTGCCGTGCGCTCGGGGCTCCACGGGAACCGGCGGAACCACGGCATGAGCGGCTGCGCCATCGGGCCGATCGCGAACGCGGCGATCACCGTGCCCGCGCCGACGTCGCCTCCGAGGGCCCAGCCGACGGCGACCACCGTGACCTCGACCAGCGTGCGGGCGAGCCAGATCGGCCACCCGAGCCGCTGGTGCAGCCCGACCATCAGACCGTCCCGCGCGCCGGTGCCGAAGCCGGCCCCGATGTAGAACGCCGTCGCGACCGCGAGCAGCACCAGGCCGGCGACGAACAGCGCGATCCGGGCGGGCAGCCCGGACGGCTCCGGCACGAGCCAGAGCACCAGGTCCGCGCTCGGCCCGATCGCGAGCGCGTTCAGCAGCGTCCCGATCCCCGGCTTCTGGCGGAGCGGGATCCAGAGCAGCAGGATGACGCCACTCGACACCACCGTGATGACGCCGAACGACCACGGCAGGACGTTCTCCAGCCCCTGGGTGAGCACGGTCCACGAGCTGACGCCGACCACCGCGCGCACCTGCAGGGCGGTCGCGGCGCCGTAGAGGAAGAGCCCGACGAACAGCTGGACGAAGCGGAGGGTGAGGGCGGTGTGGCGTGCCATCCTGCGATGGTGCCGCCAGATTGGCCTGCTGGTCGAGAGCCAATCCCGCTACCGTGGACCCGTGACCCCCGTCCTGCTGAGTGCCCGATCCGCCGCCTCGCTCCTCACCGACTGGCGCGACGGCACCGACGCCCCCGCCTACGAGGCGTTGTCCGACGCCATCCGCGTCCTCGTGATCGACGGCCGCGTGGCCCAGGGGGCGCGGCTCCCCGCGGAGCGCGGTCTCGCCGCAGCGCTCGGTGTGTCCCGCACCACCGTCGCGAACGCCTACGCGCGGCTGCGGTCCGACGGGTTCCTGGTGTCCGTCCGCGGGTCGGGCAGCGTCGTCCACCTGCCGCGTGACCTGGTCGGCCGACCCGACCCGGAGCGACTCGGCGGGGTCGTCGAGGGCGACCTGCTCGACCTGCGCAAGGCCGCCCTGCACGCCGCTCCCGGCATCGACGAGGCCGTCGAGCGCGCGGTCCGGCACGTCCCGGCGGCGCTCGCCGGGATCGGTTACGACACGGTCGGTGACCCCGGGCTCCGCGCCGCGATCGCCGACCGCTACACCGCACGCGGGCTGCCGACGGACCCCGGCCAGGTCGTCGTGACGATCGGCGCCCAGCACGCCATCGCTCTGCTCGCGCGGGTGCTCGTCCGCCGCGGCGACGCCGTGCTCGTCGAGTCCCCGACCTACCCGCACGCGCACGAGGCCTTCCGCGAGGTCGGCGGCCGCCTGGTCGGCGTCCCCGTCGACGCGCGGACCGGGTGGGACGCCGCCGCGCTCGAGACGACGCTGCGTCGCACCGCGCCCTCCGTCGCGTACGTCATGCCCGAGCTCCACAACCCGACCGGTGCGACGATGTCCGCCTCGACCCGCCGGCTCCTGCTGTCGGTCGCGGCCTCGGTCGGCACGACCGTCATCGCCGACGAGACGATGGGGGAGCTCCGGATCGACGGCTCGCCGTCGTCGCCCCTGGCGGCCGCGGACCCGTCGGGAGCATCGGTCGTGATGATCGGATCCGCTGCGAAGGTCTTCTGGGGCGGCCTGCGGATCGGCTGGATCCGCGCCGCACCGGCGCTGCTGCAGCGGCTGCTGCTCGCCCGCCCGACGGGCGACCTCGGCACCCCCGTGCTCGACCAGCTCGTCGTGCGCGAGCTGGTCCCGCGCACGGCTGCCGTCCTGGAGGCGCGGCGTGCGTCCCTGCGCGAGGGCCGCGACGCAGTGGTGGGCGCGCTCCGGGCGCGGTTCCCCGAGTGGGACGTCCCGTCGCCGGCCGGCGGCTTGACGACGTGGGTGGGCCTCGGCCGACCGGTGTCGAGCGCGCTCGTGCTCGCCGCGCGTGCAGAGGGCGTGGTGCTCGCGTCCGGCGGGGTGTTCGGCCCGGACGGCGGGTTCGAACGGTTCCTGCGGGTCCCCTTCACGATGGCCCCGGCGGACCGTGGTCGCCTGGTCGACGTGCTCGGCCGCTCGTGGGACCGGGTCGGCGGCGAGGCGGCCGGGGTCAGCGGGTCGCTGGCCGCGGTGGTCTAGGGCCGAGGTCATCCTCCGGGAGGAGCCGCCGTCGCGCTTCTCGCCCCGCAGGCTGACGTGCGCGGGCACCGGCTGCGCGAGGCTGGTCGCGTGAACGCCACCATCTCCGCTCCGGTCCGGTCCAGCACCACGAGCGTCGAACCCTGCCCGGCCGTCCCCGCCGTGGTGCGCGTCACGATCGCGCTGAGCGGGGCACTGCTGGCCGGCGTCCTGACGTCGTTCGGTCAGGTGGTGCCCGCGCTCGCCTCCGTGTCGAACTCGGCCGGCCCGTGGTTCCTGGTCGCCGTGCTGCTCTGCGCGGTCGCCGGCGTCCGCACCGGCCGGATCGCCCTGCCGCTCGCGATGGTGCTCGGCGTCGTGCTCCTCGAGCTCATGCACGTGGGCTACTGGGCCACCACGGTGCTGCGCGGCTTCCCGGACTCGCTGTCGCTCACGAACCCGTGGGTGCTGCTCGGAGTGCCGGCCGGCCTGCTCGCGGGTGCGGTCGCCGTGGCCGTGCGGTCGCGCGACGTCCGCTGGTCGGCTGCCGCGTTCGGCGTCACCGCCGCGGTGCTCGTCGGCGAGGGGGTGCGCGGACTGCTGCAGGTCGCCGCGACGACGGGGCAGACGACCTGGATCGTCGAGGTCGTGGCGGGGGTGCTGCTGCTCGGCGTCGGGATCGTCACCGCACGGTCCTCGGTCGGGCGCGTGGTCGCGCTCGGCACCGCGGTCGTCGGTGCCGTCGGGGTGCTCGGCGCGTACCTGCTGCTCGGCTGAGCGCCGGGCGTCCGGCGGTGTCCGTCGGCACGTCCGCGGGCGCGCCCGTCGGAGTCCGCTGTCGGACGCCGGACGCCGGACGGCGTTCGGTGGCTGACGCCGGTCGTTCGTCAGTCGGGCCTGCGAGGATCGACCCGTGCACCTCCTCTCGGTCTTCAGCCTCCGCAACCGTGCCCTCATCGCGCTCGTCACGATCGTCGTCGCGGTCTTCGGTGGCATCTCGCTGACGAGCCTCAAGCAGGAGCTGATCCCGAGCGTCGAGTTCCCGCAGGTCGCGATCGTCAGCGCCTACCCCGGCGCGACCCCCGAGGTCGTGTCGAACGACGTCTCGACCGCGATCGAGCAGGCGATCCAGGTCGTCCCCGACCTCGAGTCCACCAGTGCGACATCGTCCACCGGGCAGAGCGTGGTGTCGGCGTCGTTCCAGTACGGATCGAACCTGGCGAGCGCCGAGGACAAGATCCAGACCGCGGTGAACGCGCTGTCGCTGCCCGACTCCGTGCAGACACAGATCGTCACCGGGTCCTTCGACGACCTGCCGGTGCTGCAGGTCGCGGTCTCGGCCTCCGGCAACCAGGAGCAGCTCGTCGACCGGCTGCAGGCGTCCGCGATCCCCGACCTCGAGAAGCTCGACGGTGTGCGGCAGGCGGACGTGTTCGGCAACCCGGGGCGTCGTGTCGTCATCACGCCCGACCCGGACGAACTCGCCGCCCGCGGGCTGAGCCAGACGGCCATCTCGGACGCCCTCGACGCCAACGGGACGCTGATCCCCGGCGGCACGCTCACCCAGGACGGCTCGACGCTCTCGGTGCAGACCGGTGAGCGGATCGCGTCGCTGCGGGACATCCGCGACCTGCCGCTCACGAGCTCGTCGGAGTCGTCCGGCGACGGCGGCTCCACGACCGGGACGACTGGCTCGGACGGCGCGGCGAGCGGCGACGGGACGGCGGCCGTCCCGGGTGGCGGCACGGGCGGGGCCGCCGGTGCCCCTGGTGCGACGGGTGCGACGGACGGCGTCGCGACCGGCACCACGGGTGCGACGGACGGCGCCGCGACCGCGGCCACGCCCACGGACACGACGCTCGGCGACGTCGCGAAGGTCGCGATCACGGAGTCGCCGCGCACCTCCATCAGCCGCGTCGACGGCGAGCAGGCCCTGACGATCTCGATCACGAAGACGCAGGAGGCGAACACCGTCGACGTCTCCACCGTCGTGCGCGACGCCCTGCCCGGCATCGAGGACAAGATCGAAGGCGACCCGCGGTTCACGGTCGTCTTCGACCAGGCGCCCTACATCCAGCAGTCGATCGACTCCCTGGCCGAGGAGGGGCTGCTCGGCCTGGCCTTCGCGGTGATCGTGATCCTGGTCTTCCTGCTCTCGTGGCGGTCCACGCTGGTCACCGCGATCTCGATCCCGACGTCGGTGCTCCTGGCGGCGATCGGCATGCGCGCCGCCGGCTACACGCTCAACATCATCACGCTGGCGGCCCTGACCATCGCGATCGGCCGCGTGGTCGACGACTCGATCGTCGTCATCGAGAACATCAAGCGCCACATGCTCCCGGGCGTGGACCGCGGTCGTGCGGTGCTCGACGGCGTGCGCGAGGTGGCCGGTGCCGTCACCGCCTCGACGCTGACGACCGTCGCGGTGTTCCTGCCGGTCGCATTCGTGGCGGAACTCGTGGGCGAGCTCTTCCGGCCGTTCGCGGTCACGGTCACCCTGGCGCTCGTCGCCTCGCTGCTCGTGTCCCTGACCATCGTCCCGGTGCTCGCCTACTGGTGGCTCCGCGCACCGAAGGCCGCCCCGGGCGCGGCCACCGCGGTGCCGGGCGCAGACCCCGCGGTGCCGGGCGCAGACCCCGCAGTGCCGGGCTCGGCCACCGCAGCGCCGGCGGACGGCGTGGCGGACGGTACGGCCCCCGATCGTCCGGCGGGAGCCCTCTCGTCGGCGGCCGACCTGCACGACGCCGACCGACCCGACCGTCTGCGCCGCGTCTACCTGCCGGTGCTCGGATGGGTCGTGCGGAAGCCGGTCGTCGTCATCCTGCTCGCCGTCATCGTGCTCGGCGGCACCGGAGCCGCGGTGCCGTTCGTCACGACGAACTACCTGGGTGACTCGGGGCAGAACACGTTCACCGTCACCCAGGACCTGCGGGCGGGGTCGAGCCTCGCCGTGCAGTCCGACTCCGCACGCGAGGTGGAGCGGGCACTCCAGGACATCGACGGCGTCGAGACCGTCCAGACCACGATCGGCACGAGCGGCCAGTCGCTCCAGGCCGCGTTCGGCGGCGGCGGGACGGCCTCGGTGCAGTACGCCGTCACGACCGACGCCGAGGCCGACCAGACCACCATCCAGTCCGCGGCGCGGGAGTCGCTGACGGACATCGACGGCGTGGGCGAGATCACCATCGCGTCGTCCGGCGGCGGGTTCGGCGGCAGCAGCGACATCGAGGTCGACGTCACCGCGCCCACGCAGGCACAGCTCGAGACCGCGTCGCGCACCGTCCTGCAGGCCATGCGCTCGGTCGACGGCACCACCGGCGCGACGAGCAACCTGTCCGCGGCGGAGCCGTTCCTGGCGGTCCGGGTCGACCGGCAGGAGGCCGCCGCGCTCGGACTCACCGAGACCCAGGTCGGCGGCCTCGTCGCCGCAGCGGTGTCACCGCGGGACACCGGCAGCATCGAGATCGACGACGCGACGCTCGACGTCTACATCGCCGACCCCGAGCCGCCGACCACGATCGCCGCGCTCCGCGACCTCGAGGTGCCGACGAGCACCGGCACCGTCCCGCTGACCGACGTCGCCACCGTCGAGCGGTCCGAGGGCCCGACCACCGTCACGACGACGAACGCCGCGCGCACCGCGACCATCACGGTGTCGCCAGATCCGACGAACCTCGGCGCCGCCGTGCAGTCGGTCACCACGGCCGTCGACGAGCTCGACCTGCCGCGTGGCGCGTCCGCGTCGATCGGTGGGGTCGCGGCCAGCCAGTCGTCGGCGTTCTCGCAGCTCGGTCTCGCGGTCCTGGTCGCCGTGCTCATCGTCTACGTGATCATGGTGGCGACGTTCCGGAGCCTGCTCCAGCCGCTGCTGCTGCTCGTGTCGGTGCCGTTCGCGGCGACGGGCGCGGTGCTGCTGCAGATCGCCACGGGCGTCCCGATCGGCGTCGCCTCGCTGATCGGCCTGCTCATGCTCGTCGGCATCGTCGTGACGAACGCGATCGTGCTCATCGACCTCGTCAACCAGTACCGCAGACGCGGGTTGCGGGTGCGCGAGGCCCTGGTCGAGGGCGCCACCCGTCGTCTCCGACCGATCCTGATGACCGCGTCGGCGACGATCTTCGCGCTGCTGCCGATGGCGATCGGCCTGACCGGCAAGTCGGGGTTCATCTCGCAGCCGCTCGCGCTCGTCGTGATCGGCGGCCTGGTGTCGTCGACGCTGCTGACGCTCGTGGTGCTGCCGGCGCTGTACCTGGTGGTCGAGCGGGCCCGGGAGCGCAACGCGGACCGGATCGCCGCGGGCAAGACCCGCAAGCAGGCGCGGGCCGAACGACGCCAGGAACGGCTGGAGCGACGCCAGGAGCGACAGCGCCGACGTGCGGCGCGGTCCGGCGGCGCTGCCTAGCGGCGGTACTCGGCGTCGACGTCCCCGACGGCGCTGCCCGAGGGGGCGGCGACGGAACGGAACCACGACGCCAGCACGACGGTGACCGTCACGAGGAACACCGCGGCGGCGCCCTGCGACACGACCACCAGGTGACCGGTGTCCGCGGCGTACCCACCAGCGGCGACCGCGACCACGAACGACGTCCCGAGGAGCAGCTCCGCCGCCGTCCGCACCGCGGGACGGTCCCACCCGGTCGGGGCGGGACGGTCGGGGTGGGCTGCGGCGTCGATCACCTCGGCAGTCTGGCGGCGGCCGTGCCGCGGCGGCAGACCCGACTCCGGGTGCCACCCGCCCGGGGCACGCGCGGCCGGCGCGGGACAGCCCGATCGAGCGTGCGCCGGCGTCAGCCCAACTGGGTGCGCAGGAACGTGACCACGCGACGGCTCATCGCCTCGTCGAGCTGCGCGATCGAGTGCGCCGTCCCCTCGACCGCGACGAAGGTCACCGGCACGTCGTGGGACCGGAGGGTGGCGGCGAACTCCTGCGACTCCCACAGCGGGATGAACTCGTCCGTCGAGTGCCCGATGAAGAACGGCGCGGTGTCCGACGTGACGTGGAACTCCGGCGACGCCCGGACCGCCGCCGGGCACCGGGCGTACGACCGGCAGCCGAGGTAGAGCAGCTGCTTCCGCTGGAACGACGCCGACACCCCGTCGGGCTCGGTCGAACGGGTCGTCAGGTTGGTCGGTCCGCTCAGGTCGACGACGGCCCGGATCCGGTCGCCCGCGGCGTACGCGGCCGAGTCGTGGTCGGTCACGGCGAGCATCGCCGCCAGGTTGCCGCCGGCGCTCCCGCCGAACACCCCGACGCGCTGGGCGTCCACGTCGTACGTCGCCAGCGTCGCCGGCCGGTACACGTAGTCGAGCGCCCGGCGGACGTCGTCGAGGCCGGCCGGGAACGGGTCCGTCGGCGCGAGCCGGTAGTCGACGTTGAAGGTCACGAAGCCCTCGGACGCCAGGTACTGGCACACCGACCGGTACGCGGCCGTCGCCTTGTCGCCGTGCGACCAGCTGCCGCCGTGGATCATCAGCACCGCCGGCCGGCCGGACGACGGCTCGACCGCCGCGGCGTCCTCGCCGTCGTCGCCGTCCGCGTCGGGTCCGGCCGTCGCCGAGGCGGACGGTGTGGCGGTGGGGGTGGCCGACGTCTCGGGGGCGCTGTCCGCCGGCAGGCAGACGTCGAGCCGCTGCAGGGGATCGGCGCCGTACGGCACGTCGGCGACCACGTCGATGCCGTGGTACCGCAGCGACAGGGGGTAGATGACGCTGTCCGCGGTGACGGTCGCGTTCTCGTCACCCACCGGGTCCGTGCTGCAGGACGTGACCGCGCCGAGCGCCACGACCGCGGCGACGAGCGCGAGCACAGGACGGCGGCCGGACTTCATCGGTTCCACGCTAGCCGCCCCGGCGTGGTGCCACGTCACCCGAGCGGAGGACCCGGGTCGAGATCGCGCCCCGCCGGACCGCTCCGGTGCCTCGCGGCAGTGCGAGGATGGGCACGGCATCCGCCACCCGCACCGCAGGAGGACCCGTGAGCAGTCGCAAGGCATGGAACGCCGACCCCGAACCGCTGCTCCGCGTCGGACCGGGGTTCCGCCTCGACCAGGTCGACCCCGGCGCCACGCCGGGGTTCCCCGGTCGCAAGATCGACGGGCTCGAGGCGCTCGCCGCGGGCGCCTCGCGCCTCGCCGCCCTGCAGGAGCGGCTGTACGCGGCGTCGACCGCGGGGGACGAGCGCCGGGTGCTGCTCGTCCTGCAGGCGATGGACACGGCCGGCAAGGGCGGCATCGTCTCGCACGTCGTCGGCGCGGTCGACCCGAACGGCGTGCACTATGCGGGGTTCGGGGTGCCCACCGCCGAGGAGCTCGAGCACGACTTCCTCTGGCGCGTCGAACGGCAGCTCCCCGCGGCGGGACAGCTCGGCGTGTTCGACCGGTCCCACTACGAGGACGTGCTCGCAGGACGGGTCCGTGCCCTCGCCGACCCGGAGGAGATCGAGCGTCGCTACGGGGCGATCACCGCGTTCGAGGACCGGCTCGCCGCCTCGGGCACGACCATCGTCAAGGTGATGCTGCACATCTCGAAGGACGAGCAGCGCGAGCGCCTGGGCGAGCGGCTCGACCGCCCCGACAAGCACTGGAAGTTCAACCCGGGCGACATCGACGACCGCCTGCTCTGGGACCGGTACCAGGAGGCGTACCAGATCGCCCTCGACCGCACCTCGACCCTGCAGGCGCCCTGGTACGTCGTGCCCGCCGACCGCAAGTGGTACGCCCGCCTGGCGGTGCAGCAGCTCCTGCTCCGCGCGCTCGAGGACATGCACCTGTCGTGGCCGCAGGCCGACTTCGACGTGGCCGAGCAGCGACAGCGGCTCGCCGCGTCCTGAGCAGCCGGCCTGGAGGCCCGTCCCGCGCCCGCCCCGCCGGCTGCGGCCGCCGCGGGGCTGGCATCAGGGCCGGTGGTCGCGTAGACTCCATCGGTCGGCCTTCGACGCCGTGACACTGTGATCACGGAATTCTGCTGGGTGTGTGTTGCTCGAGGGCTGGAATCACGTCGACTCGCGACGGGATGAACCCCCTCTCCGCAAGCAGCCCCCGCCGATGTCGCTGTCGGGCGCTGCGGTACGTTGCGCACCCGAGAAAGTAGCCATGGCCCCGTACAACAAGGGCGGCGCGGACAACCGCGCCTCCGACCGTGTCCGTCACCCGAACGGCACCCCTGCCGCCCGGTCCAGCAAGCACCGCGGGTTCCGCGCTGCCGACCCGTCGCAGCCGCGCCAGAAGCAGCGCTGGGACGCCGAGGAGCGTCGCGGCCGCTCGGCCCAGGGCGAGCGTCCGGCCCGTCCGAACTGGGAGCCCCGCGACAGCGGCCAGCGGCGCCCCGAGCGCGACGACCGTGGTGGTCGCGGCTTCAACCGCGACGACCGCGCGCCGCGTCGGTTCGACCGTGACGACCGCGCGCCGCGCAGCTCCAACCGTGACGACCGCGCGCCCCGTCGTGACAACGACGACCGTCCGCGTCGGTTCGACCGCGACGACCGTGCCCCGCGTCGGTTCGACCGTGATGACCGGGCGCCTCGTCGTGACAACGACGACCGTCCGCGTCGGTTCGACCGTGACGACCGCGCGCCGCGCAGCTTCAACCGTGATGACCGTGCGCCTCGCCGTGACAACGACGACCGTCCGCGTCGCTCGTTCGACCGCGACGACCGTGCCCCGCGTCGGTTCGACCGAGACGACCGTGCCCCGCGTCGGTTCGACCGTGATGACCGTGCCCCGCGTCGTGACAACGACGACCGTCCGCGTCGGTTCGACCGTGACGACCGTGCGCCGCGGCGCTCGTTCGACCGCGATGACCGCGCTCCGCGTCGCTTCGACCGTGACGACCGTGCCCCGCGTCGCTCGTTCGACCGCGACGACCGCGCCCCGCGCCGCGACCCCGAGCGCGAGGCCCGCTCCGAGCGCACGGCCTTCGTGCCCGCCGACGACGTCAAGCTCGAGAAGCTCCAGGCCGAGGCCACGATCGCGGCCGACGTCGAGGGCGTGACCTTCGGCGACCTCGGCATCGGCGGCAACATCTCCCGTGCGCTGCAGGAGCTCGGCGCGTCGAGCCCGTTCCCGATCCAGGCGGCGACGATCCCCGACGTGCTCGCAGGCAAGGACGTCCTCGGCCGTGGCCGTACCGGCTCCGGCAAGACCATCGCCTTCGGTGCGCCCCTGGTCGAGAAGCTCATGGAGCACGGCGGCGGCACCAAGCGCAAGATGGGCCGCGCCCCGCGTGCGCTCATCCTCGCGCCGACCCGCGAGCTCGCCCTGCAGATCGACCGCACCGTGCAGCCGATCGCCCGCTCGGTCGGGCTGTTCACCACGCAGATCTACGGCGGCGTGCCCTACGGCCGTCAGGAGGGTGCGCTCGAGCGCGGCGTCGACATCATCGTCGGCACCCCCGGTCGGGTGCAGGACCTCATGAACAAGGGGAAGCTCGACCTCAGCGAGGTCATCATCTCCGTGCTCGACGAGGCCGACCACATGTGCGACCTCGGGTTCCTCGAGCCGGTGCAGGAGATCCTCTCCGCCACGGCCGAGGTCACGCCGCAGGGCAACCGCGCGCAGAAGCTCCTGTTCAGCGCGACGCTCGACACCCAGGTCGCGGCGCTCGTCGAGGAGTTCCTGCACGAGCCGAGCGTGCACGAGGTCGCGGGGGAGGACCAGGCGTCCTCGACCATCGACCACCGTGTGCTCGTGGTCGAGCAGCGCGAGAAGGACCGTGTCCTCGAGGAGCTGGTCGCCGGCGACGGCAAGACCATCGTCTTCGCCCGGACCCGTGCCTACGCCGAGCGCCTGGCCGACCAGTTCGAGGACGCCGGCATCCGCGCGACCTCGCTGCACGGTGACCTGAACCAGTCGCGCCGCACGCGCAACCTGCAGCTGCTCACCAGCGGCCGGGTGAACGTGCTCGTCGCCACCGACGTCGCCGCCCGCGGCATCCACGTCGACGACGTCTCGCTCGTCGTGCAGGCAGACGCACCGGACGACTACAAGGCGTACATGCACCGCTCCGGGCGCACCGGTCGTGCCGGCAAGGAGGGCACGGTCGTGACGATCGTCCCGCGCGGCCGCATCCGCAAGATCGAGGGCATCCTCGAGCGCGCGGAGATCGAGGCGGACCTGGTGCAGGCCGCACCCGGTGACGGCATCGTGTCGGAGCTCGCCGCGCGGTAGTCGCGACCACACGACGGACGGGAGGCCTGGTACCAGCTGGTACCGGGCCTCCCGTCCGTCACGCGGTGAGCAGGAACGGTCGGGTCGATCGACACGACCCGACCATCCCTGCTCACGAAGCGAGAGCGCGAGCGCGTCAGCGGTTGAAGAACAGCAGCCCGCGCACGAAGCCGGCCTGGCCGGCGTGCTGCGTGCAGTCGTCGAGGATGCTGACGAGCCGCGCGCCCGCCGTCACGGGCGGGTCCCACGCGTCGTCGACGACGGGGTCGAGGTCCTCCGTGCCGAGCGTGCCGAGGTACGCGACCGTGCGCTCGTGCACCGCGCGCAGGTACCCGGTGAGCAGCTCGGCCGACGCGCGCACCCGGCCGACGTCCTCGCGGGACATGCCGTACCCGAGCGCCTCGGCCGGGAACGGCAGGCCGAACCGGTCGTACCAGCCGTCGGCGGTCCACACCTGCTCGGACCCGGCGAGGTCCGCGATCTGGGCGTCCTGCCCGCGGGCGATGTGCCACGCGAGCCAGGCCAGCGTGTTCGCCCCGGTGGCCGGTCGTGCCGCGAGCTGGTCCTCGGACAGGCCATCGACGGCCCGCTCGACCGTCTCGGGGATGCGGGAGAACGCTTCGGTGAGGAGTTCTGAGGGGGTCATGGCGCTCACGCTACGCGCGGGCCACGACACCCGTCGTCACCCGGTGACGCTGCTGTGGTGCCGGTCCAGGGCGTCGCCGAACCCCTCGAACGCGGCTGCGACGACGGCTCGGTCCGCCGGCGCGACGACCTGCCGGAAGGCGTCCGCGTAGACCTGGCCGATCTCCCGCGCGACCGCGCTGCCCGACGACGTGAGGTGCAGGAGCACGCTCCGCCGGTCGTCGGGGTTCGGGCGGCGTTCGAGGTGACCGTGCCGCTCGAGTCGGTCGATCAGCGACGTCATCGCGCCCGTGGTGAGCTCGAGGTACTCGCCGGCCTGCTTCGGGGTCGCCCCGACACCACCGGTGGAGTGGAGGAAGAACACGAACCGGGTGTCGGTGGCGTGCAACCCGCGGGTGGCGCTCTCGTGCTGCAGGACCCGGGCGTGCTGCATCTGCAGCACCCGGAACGCGGTGAGCAGTCGGGGCAGATCGCCCTCGGGGTCCGGGACGTCGGGTGACACCGGTGCCGGGGGCGTGCCGGTGTCCAGCCGAGCGGGCGGGACGGCGGGCCCGTGCTCGGGCAGGACGACCTGGTCGGTGTCCGTCATGGGTGCTCATCTCGCTGTGGGGGTGGGAACTTCAGTCAACAAGTATCTTAATGATTGAGATACCCCCCAACACGGGGGGTGTCCTCGATCTTGTGGGTCACTCGACGGCGAAGTAGCTTGATCGTCGTACCACCTCGGCACGTAGCGCGACCAACCATCGCGGGCCCGGCCGGACCACCGATCAGATCTCTTCCTCACGGAGTACACCCATGTCTCGTGTCACCCCTCGTGCTGCCCGTCTCGCTGCCTGGATCGCCATCCCCGCCGCGCTCGTCGCCTCCGGAGCCGTCGTCTCGACGGCCTCGTACTCGGCCTTCTCCGCCACCACCGTCAACCCCACGAGCAACTGGACCGCCGGCAGCGTCGCCCTGTCCGACGACGACAACAACACCGCGCTGTTCACCGCGACCGGCCTGAAGCCCGGCTCGACCGGCTCGAACTGCATCACCGTGACGTCGACCGGCTCGCTGCCCTCGACCGTCAAGCTCTACGGCACCAACGCGTCGACCACGAAGGACCTCGCCGCCAACGTCACCCTCACCGTCGAGCAGGGCACCGGCGGCGGCTTCGGCACCTGCGCCGGCTTCACCCCCGCGGCCAGCAGCGGCACGCTCTACAGCGGCACCGTCGCCGGCTTCGGCTCGGCCTCCACCGACTTCGCCTCCGGCGTCGGCACGTGGGCCCCGACCGGTTCCGCCTCCGAGTCGCGCGTCTACCGCGTGACCTACACCGTCCCGAGCACCGCCCCGAACACGGTGCAGGGCGGCACCGCATCCCTCGGCCTCACCTGGGAGGCCCAGAACAGCTGATCCAGGCACGGGACGACCCGTCCCGTCCGATCCCGATCCGCAACGCGCCCCTGGTCGAAGGCAGTCATGAGCAGCATCGCAGTGCACGGTGGTCCCACACCGCACGCCGCGGTCCGTGACGCCGTCGACTGGGGGCGCGTCGTCGTCGCCACCCTCGCACGGGGCGTCGTGGCGACGCTGCTCGGCCTCGCACTGTGGGCGGCGGCGCCCGCAGTGATCGGCTGGCAGCCCACCACCGTGATGACCGGGTCGATGGAGCCGCGGATCACCCCCGGCGACGTGGTCGTCTCACGTCCGGTCGGGTCGGGCGAGATCACCACGGGCAAGATCCTGCTCGCCGACGACCCGGACCAGCCGGGGCACCTGCGCATGCACCGGTACGTCGACGACGGCCCCGGCGGCACCCTGATGACCAAGGGCGACGCCAACCCGCAGCAGGACTCCACCCCGCTCGAGCGCTCGGCGGTGCACGGGATCGGCTTCCTGCGCATCCCGTTCGTCGGGACGCCGGTGGTCTGGATCCGCCAGGGGCAGTGGGCGCCGCTCGTCGCGCTCGCCCTCGGCCTGACGGCCGTCCTCGCGCTCTGCACGATCGACGGGTCGCTCCGGCGGCTCGTGGACACCGAGACCGACGGCACCGACGACGACGCCGGTGCCGGTCCGGCCGGTGGTGCGGACGACGGCCTGGAGGCGCCGCCCACCCCCGCCACGGAGCGCACCTCGTCCGTCCCCACGGCCCTCACCCGGCGCGGGCTCCGTCGGCGTGCGCGTCGCGTCCGCCGACTGCGCCGTGTCGGCGGGGGCGCCGCGGTGCTCGTCCTCGCCGCGGCGGCCGGCGTCCTGCTGCCCGGGCAGGCCGACGCGGCACCGTGGTCACGCACCACGGTCGCACGGCCCTCGACCCTCACCGCCGGCACCGCGACGGGCGTCCCCACCCTGACGTGCACGCAGGCCGGCACGAACACGGTCACGATCGCCTGGACCTACGACAACGTGACCGTCCCGGCGTCGTTCGACCTGATGAACGGCACGACGCAGGTGGCGACGACGACGACCCCCGGGGCCCGCTCGATGGTCTACGGCGGCGCCGGGCTCCTGAACCTCGGGACGACGTACACGCTGAACCTCCGCACGAACCTCGGCAACACCTGGACCGCCACGAGCACGCAGGCGGTCAAGATCCGGGTCACCTCGGTGCTGGGCCTGGCCTCGGCGAGCTGTGTGACCGCCTGAGTCCTCCACAGACGGCCGCGGGGTGTCCGGGGATGTCCGCGGCCGCCGTTACCGTTGCCGCATGCGCATCCTGCACACCGGCGACTGGCACCTCGGCCGCACGCTGCTCGGTGCGGACCTCCTCGAGCACCAGGCGGCGTTCCTGGACTGGCTCGTCGACCTCGTGCGCGACCGCGGCGTCGACCTGGTCGTCGTCGCGGGCGACGTGTACGACCGGGCGATCCCGCCGGTCGACGCCGTCCGGATGCTGTCCCGCGTGCTCGAACGGCTCGCCGAGACCACCACGGTCGTGCTCACGCCCGGCAACCACGACTCGGCGGCTCGGCTCGGCTTCGGTGCCGGGGTGATGGGCCACCGGGTGCGCATCCTGACGGAACCGCTGCACGTCGGCGAACCGGTGCTCGTCGACGACCCCGACGGTCCGGTCGCGGTGTACGGCATCCCGTACCTGCACCCGGACCTCACCCGGCACGCCCTCGCGGCCGTGCCGGACGAACCCCTCGCGCGTTCCCACCACGCGGTGGTCCAGGCGGCGACCGACCGCATCCGAGCTGACCTCGACGGGCGACCCGGCACCAGGAGCATCGTCGTCGCACACGCCTTCGTCGGCGGTGCCGACCCGAGCGACAGCGAGCAGGACATCCGCGTCGGCGGGGTCGACCGTGTGGCGGAGTCCGTCTTCGCCGGCTTCGACTACGTCGCGCTCGGGCACCTGCACGGGCCGCAGCGCGTCGGCACCGACGACCGCGTGCGCTACGCCGGGTCGCCGCTCGCGTTCTCGTTCGGGGAACGCCACCAGCGCAAGTCCGTGACCCTCGTCGACCTCGACGCCGCCGGCACGGTCGCCGTCGAACTCGTGCCCGCCCCGGTGCCGCGCCGCCTCGTCGACGTCCGCGGCAGCATCGACGACGTCGAGTCGGGGGCGTTCCGCGCCGATGCCGACGCGTGGGTGCGGGTCGCGGTGACCGACACCGTGCACCCCGAGCGCATGTACGCCCGCGTGAAGGACCACTTCCCGCACGCCCTCGCGATCACGCACGAACCCGCCGACCGACCCGCGACGACCGCGGCGCGTGCCGTGACGGCGACGTCCGACCCGGTCGAGGTCGCGGCCGACTTCGTCGCCTTCGCCACCGGTGGCGCACCTGACGACGACGAACGGTCCGTCCTGACCGAGGCGTACGAGGCCGCTGCGCTCGCCCTGCAGCGCGACGGGGACCGCTGATGTACCTGCACCGACTCGAGCTCCGCGCGATCGGGCCCTACCCCGAGCTCGTCACCATCGACTTCGCCGCGCTCGCCGCGTCCGGGGTGTTCCTGCTCGAGGGGCCGACCGGGTCCGGCAAGTCGACCATCATCGACGCCGTCGTGTTCGCGCTGTACGGCGGCCTGGCGGGGGCCGACGCCAGCTCCGACCGCCTGCACAGCCAGCACGCCGACCCGGCCGTCGAGCCGTTCGTCGACCTCGTGTTCGAGACCGGTGCGGGCACGTACCGGGTCCGACGCACCCCGCAGTACGACCGGCCCAAGCAGCGGGGGACCGGCACGGTGAAGCAGCAGGCGTCCGCGCAGCTGTTCCGCCTGGCGTCGCCGACCGACGCCGTCGGCGAGCCGCTGTCGTCCCGCATCCCCGAGGTCGGTGTCGAGATCGCCCGGATCGTGGGCCTCGACCGCGCGCAGTTCCTGCAGACCGTGGTGCTGCCCCAGGGCGAGTTCGCCCGGTTCCTGCGCTCACCGGGCGAGGACCGCCGCAAGCTCCTGCAGTCGCTGTTCGGCACCCAGGTCTACGACCGCACCGCCGACGAACTCGCCGCACGACGCCGGGCGGTGCAGGCCGAGGTGGACGGTGCGGACGACCGCGTGCGGGACGCCCTGGCCCGCTTCGCGCAGGCCGCAGGGCTCCCGGACGCCGACGAGCTCGTCGTCCCGCCCACGGTGGCGTCGGTCCGTGCCGCTGCCGACGCCGCCGGGGTCGACCGCGCGGCCGCCGCGGCCGTCGCCACCGCCGCCGCCGAGCACGAGCGGTCGGTGACCACCCGGGCCGCCGCACGCGAACGACGGGCGGTGCTGCTGCAGCGACGGGCCGCCCTCGACGCGGACGCACCGGCGATCGAGGCCGCGCGGACCGCGGTCGCGACGGCCGAGCGCGCCGCCCGCGTCGCCGTGGTGGCCGACGGCCTCGACGCCGCCGCCGCCCGCGTCGACACCACCTCGTCGGCCGCTGCCGACCTCCGTCGCGGGCACGGCCTGGTCGGCGTCGACGCGGCCGAGGTGCTCCGGCGTCGGGACACCCTGGCCGACGACCTGTCCGCCGTGCGGCACCTGGTCGCGGTCGAGGACGGCGCCGCCGCCCGCCGCGCCGCTGTCGCCGAGGCCACGGCGACCGCCGAGCGACTGACCGCCGACCTCGGCCTGCTCGATGCCGCCCTGGAGGCCCGACCGACCGAGCGGGCCCGCATCGTCGAGGACGCCCGCGCCGCATCGGTCACGGCGGCCGATGCCGACGCCGCGGCGCACGAGGTCCGTCGCGTGCAGTCGCTCCGCGCCGATCTCGTCGCCCGCGACCGATCGGCGGAGCGCGTCGTCGTCGCGGAGCGTGCCGTGGCCGGTGCCCGGCACGTGGCGACCCGGGCACTCGAGACCGAACGGTCGCTGCGCGAGCGTCGCATCGCCGGGCTGGCCGGGGAACTCGGCGCCGCCCTCGGGCCGGGCGACCCGTGCCCGGTGTGCGGTGCGACGTCCCACCCGTCGGTGGCGACCCCCCAGGACGACCACCCCTCCATCGACGCGGTCGAGGCCGCCGCCGACGCCAGCCGACGGGCCGACCAGGACCTCGCCGACGCCGCCACGAACCTGGCGGTCGAGCGTGCCGAGCACGAGCGGCTGGTGGGCGTCATCGGCGACCTCGACGCCCCTGCCCTCGAGGCCATGGCCGCCGCAGCCGACGACCGGGTCCGTGCCGCGCACGACGCCGCCGCACTCGTCCTGCGGCTCGAACGGCAGCGGTCCGAGCACGACGCCGCCACCCGGGCCCTCGAGCGTGACCGGAACGACCTCGACGCTCGGCGCACCGTGCTCGCCTCGTCGGCGGTGTCCGACGCCGAGCGGCTCGACGCCGACCTCCGGACGGTGCACGACGCCGTGGACCGGCTCGCCGCGCAGCTCGACGACCGCCCGACCTCGCTCCGCGCCGCGGTCGGGGCCCTCGACGAGCGGCTGACCGTCCTCCGTGCCGTCGCCGAGGCGGACGACCGGGCGACGGCGGCAGCGCGTGCCCGTGACGAGCGGCGCGCCGAGGTCGACCGCGTCCTCGACGAGCAGGGTTTCACCGACGTCGCGTCGGCCCGAGCCGGCGTGCTCGAGGCGGACGTGGTCGCCGGGCTCCGTGCACGGATCAGCACGGCCGAGGCCGAGCGGGCCGTCGTCCAGGCGGGGCTCGACGACCCGGCGGTGGTCGCGGCGGCCGACGACGACGCGGAGCAGCTCGACCTGCCGGCGGCGCAGGCCGATCGGGTCCGCACGGCCGCCGCACTCGACGAGGCCACCCGACTCGCGGTGACCGCAGCGCACCGCGCCGAGGCCGTGGAGCAGTGCGCGGCCGAGGTCGACCGCACCGTCCGTGCCCGGCAGGAGACCTCGGCACGCAGCCGCGCGATCGTCCGCCTCGCCGACGTCGCGAACGGCGTGGGATCGGTCAACCCCACGGGCATCACCCTCGGCACCTACGTGCTCATGCGCCGCTTCGAGGACGTCGTCGCCGCGGCGAACGACCGGTTGCGCGGCATGCTCGCCGGTCGCTTCACGCTCGAGACCTCCGACGAGCGCGAGTCCGGCTCGCGGGCGCGGCGGACGGGTCTGGCGCTCGCCGTGCACGACCACACGACCGACACCGTCCGAGACCCCCGCAGCCTGTCCGGCGGCGAGACCTTCACCGTGTCGCTGTGCCTGGCGCTCGGCCTGGCCGACGTCGTGCAGGCCGAGGCGGGCGGCGTCTCGCTCGGCACGCTCTTCGTCGACGAGGGCTTCGGCACCCTCGACCCGGAGACGCTGGACGACGTGATCGGGCAGTTGTCCCGTCTGACCGCCGGTGGCCGACAGGTCGGCATCGTCAGCCACGTCGAGGAGCTCAAGCAGCGGATCCCCGAGCGGATCGCCGTGCGGCGGACCGCGTCGGGCGGCTCGCGCGTCACGACGACGGTCTGAGCGCGGACGTCGTCGCGCCCGGCCGACCGGAGACCGGGCCTACGAGGTCGGCGTCGACTCCACCGTGCCGTCGGGCGGCGGCAGGATGTCGGCCGCGATCCACGGGAAGACCCACTGGAACAGCACGAAGACGACGGCGGCCAGGAGCACGAGCAGCTCGAGCACCTTGAGCGCGGTGGGACCGGGCAGCAGACGCCAGACCAGGGGGAAGATCACTTGGCGGTCTCCGAGAGTTCCTTGGGGGTGCCCTCGGACGCGGGCATCCAGTAGTCGAGCTTCGCGTGCGTCACGAAGCGTTCCGCGGCGGACCACATCGGGTGGCAGGCGGTGAGGGTCAGCCAGCGGTCCTTCGCGGTGGGTTCGACGCCGGGCTCGTTCGGCACCGGCGCGATCGTCTCGATCTTGTCGGGCGTGACGATCTGGCTGTCGGTGACCCGGTAGACGTACCAGACGTCGAACTTCGTCGTCGCGTCCGTGATCCGGACCACGACCGGGTCGCCCTCCTGCAGCTCCGCGATCTGGTTGAGCGGCTTGCCGTAGGTCACCCGGTGCCCAGCGACGGCGAAGTTGCCGGGGGCGCCGGGCATCGCGGTGTCCCGGTAGTGGCCGAGCCCGATCGTGTTGAGCACCTGCTCGCGGTCGGTGCCCTCGCCGATGGGGCGGTCGTAGTCGGCACCGAAGCGGGGGATCTGCATCGAGCCGAACACGGTCGACGTGCCCGGCGGCTCGTCGAGCACGGGAGCGGTGCCGCGGTGCTCGGTGCCGTCGGTGTCGGGCGGGGTGATCCGGTCGAGCCCGTCCACCAGCTTCGTCTGCTCGTTGACCGCGACCACGTCGGTCCACCACGCGGTCCACACGACGTACAGCCCGGTGCCGGCGCCGGCGATGATGAGCAGCTCGGCCAGGAGCGACACCAGGGCGCCGCCCACGGTCTGCCGTCGACGGGGAGCGCGACGCGATCGCGATCCGGCGGCGTCGGCACGTGCGCTGCGGCGCGTCGGGACGCTGTCGTGTGCGGTCACGGGGCTCCTGATCGTCTGGCTGGTCGGACAGGTCTATCAGACCACGTCGACGGGACGGTGACGACGTTCTCCCCACCCCCGTTAGCGTGGTGCGCATGGAGTTCTGGACCCGACCCTTCCGCAGCGAGGACACCGACGCCGTCGTCGCCCTCTGGGAACGGTGCGGCCTGGTCCGCCCGTGGAACGACCCGCGGCGCGACATCGCCCGCAAGCAGACGGTGCAACCCGACCTGTTCCTGGTCGCCGGGGCGGTCGGGACGGACGACGTCGTCGGCGCGGGCATGGCCGGGTACGACGGGCACCGCGGCTGGGTGAACTACCTGGCGGTGCAGCCGGAGCTGCAGGGGTCCGGGCTGGGCCGTCTGATGATGGTGGAGTTCGAACGGCGGCTGACCGCCCTCGGCTGCCCGAAGCTGAACCTGCAGGTGCGGGCCGGCAACGAGCGGGTGATCGGGTTCTACGAGTCGCTCGGCTACACCGACGACGACACGGTGTCGCTCGGCAAGCGGCTCATCCCCGACGCCTGACGCCCGCAGCCACGGCTCTCGATCACACGAGCGCCAGGGTCACCGACGCGACGAAGGCCAGCACGATGCCGGTCCACTGCTGCCCGGTCAACCGCTCCCGCAGCACGATCCCGGCCAGCACCACGGTGCCGATCGGGTACAGCGCGTTCAGGACGCTCACGACGGGCAGGGTCGCGGGGTCGTCGCCGCTGTGCAGGGCCGCCTGGATGCACACGTTCGCCATCGCGTCGAGGACGCCGCATGCGGCCACCGTGACCAGCAGCCGCAGGCTCCGTGCGCGACCCGACCGACGCCCGGGAGCCGCGGCAACCCCGTCGGGGCGGGCCGACGTCGGGCCGGACACCGGGCCTCCCGTCCGGAGCACGACGACGAGGGCCGCCGCACCCAGCAGCACCGCCTGCAGCACCCGCGCGACCACCAGCGGGGCGATGCCCGAGTCGGCCGGCGTCATGTCGTACGCGAGCACGATCCCGCCGAAGCCGCACCCCGCGACGGCAGCGGCGACGACCCCGCGTGCGGTGAGCCGCGCGCCCGAGGCGTCCCGCACGACCGCGACCAGCACCACGGCGACGACCGCCACGACCAGCGCGCCCGTCGCCAGCGGGGACAGCACCGTGCCGCGGAGCAGCGCGACGACGACCGGCACCACGGCGGCGAAGACGGCGGTGACGGGGGAGAGCACGCTCATCGGGCCGATCGCGAGCGCCGCGTAGAGCAGGAGCACGCCGATCCCGCCGGAGACCCCGGCGACCGCGCCCCACAGCGTGCCGGTCCACGAGGGCACACCGCCGAGCACCGCGAGCCCGACCAGCAGCGGCACGATCCCGACGGCAGCCGCCACCGCGGCGACGGTGACCGGTCGGACCCGGCGCGACGCGAGCCCGCCGAGGAAGTCCGCGAACCCGTAGACGACCGCGCCGGACAGGCCGAACAGGACGGTGAGCACGGCTCCCATCCTGCCCGGCCCGGTAACCTGCGTCGCGTGAGTGTTCCCTACCAGCGCCTGCCCCGGATCGATGCGCGCTGGAGGTGGTGGCGGCCGCTCGTCGCCGTCGCGTTCCTGGCGGGGTGGTACCTCGTGTCGCAGATCGTCATCGCGATCGCGTACTTCGTGCCGATCCTCCGCGCACAGGGCGCCGAGGGGCTCGTCGAGCTGCAGAACGACCTGGCACGCGGAGCGCTCGACCCGACGGACCCCGTCCTGCTGTCGATGTCGCTGGTGTCGCTCGTGGTCCTGCTGCCGGGCATCCTGCTCGCCGTCAAGATCGCGCGCGTCGGACCGGCGGGCATCCTGTCGTCGACGCGCTTCCGGGTGCGCTGGGCCTGGACGGCGTGGTGCCTGCTGCCGACGCTCGTCATCGCCGCGTTCATGTTCTGGGTGCAGGGGAGCGGCATGCTCACCGTCGACGGGGGCCTGGCGTGGAACCACGACGTGATCGGCCAGTCGACCGTCTCCCTCGGCACGCTGACCCTGACGATCGTCCTCGTGGTGCTGCTCGTCCCGTTCCAGGGCGCGGCCGAGGAGTACATCTTCCGTGGCTTCCTGATGCAGACGATCGCGTCGTGGATCCCGCGTCGCGCCGGCACCATCATCGCCGTGGCGATCTCGACGGTCGTGTTCGCGGTGCTGCACATCCCGAACGGCTACAACGTCTGGGGCATCCTCGACGTCGGCTCGTTCGGCCTGATCGCCGCGATCATCGTCCTCCGGACCGGTGGGCTCGAGGCCACGGTCCTGCAGCACGCGTTCAACAACATCATGATCTTCGTGCTGCAGGCGCCCGGCTGGTCGCGGATCGACCTGACCTCGTCCGACGCGAACGGCACGTGGCAGGGCTGGCTGGTCACGCTCGGCACGTCGCTCGCGTTCTGGGCCATGGTCGAGTTCCTGGCGTGGTGGCGGGGGCTGGACCGCCGGTTCGCCGGGCACGAGGCACCTCGGTTCCGCGGTGTGGCCCCGGCCTGGGCGGGCGGCGTCCGCTGGACCCGGCCGGGAGGCACGGGCTGGGCGACCACGCCGGCCCGCGCCGACGACGTGGCCGGCTCCGACCACCGTGCCGAGCCCGGCACGGACGGCGCCGAGCCCGGCACGGACGGCACCGACCCCGGCGAGGCGCGCTAGCCCCGGCTGTGGACGGTTCGGTGGGTGTCGCCGGTCGCCCGTAGGCTCGTGGCATGAGCACCACGCCCGCGCCCGCCGCCGTGTCTGCTCGCGCTGCCGTGTCCGCACCCCGTGCTGCCGCGCTCGACGTGCTGCACCGGGTGTGGGGGTACGACGACTTCCGGGGCGAGCAGGCGTCCATCATCGACCAGGTGGTCGGCGGTGGTGACGCCCTCGTGCTCATGCCCACCGGCGGCGGCAAGTCACTGTGCTACCAGGTGCCCGCCCTCGTGCGCGACGGCGTCGGGGTGGTCGTGTCACCGCTCATCGCCCTCATGCAGGACCAGGTCGACGCCCTCGCGGCGAACGGCGTGCGCGCCGCCTTCCTCAACTCCACGCAGGGCCCGGACGAGCGCGCCCGGGTCGAGCGCGCGATCGTGCAGGGCGAGGTCGACATGCTCTACCTCGCGCCGGAGCGCCTGCGCCTCGAGAGCACCCGGGCGCTGCTGGACCGCGCGCGGGTCGCACTGTTCGCCATCGACGAGGCACACTGCGTCGCCCAGTGGGGCCACGACTTCCGGCCGGACTACCTCGAGCTGAGCATCCTGCACGAGCGCTGGCCCACCGTGCCGCGCATCGCCCTGACCGCCACCGCGACGCCGCAGACCCACCGCGAGATCTCCGCGCGGCTCGGCCTGGACGACGCCGCGCACTTCGTCGCCGACTTCGACCGGCCGAACATCCAGTACCGCATCGAGCCGAAGACCGGCGCGCTGCAGCAGCTGCTCACCTTCATCCGCACCGAGCACAGCGGTGACGCCGGCATCGTCTACTGCCTGTCCCGCAACTCGGTCGAGCGCACCGCGACCGCGCTGGCCGAGCAGGGGATCGACGCCCTGCCCTACCACGCGGGTCTCGACGCCCGGGTGCGTGCCCGCAACCAGTCGAGGTTCCTGCGCGAGGACGGCGTGGTGATGGTCGCGACGATCGCGTTCGGCATGGGCATCGACAAGCCCGACGTGCGGTTCGTGGCCCACCTGGACCTGCCGAAGTCGGTCGAGGGCTACTACCAGGAGACCGGTCGCGCCGGTCGTGACGGGCTGCCCTCCACGGCCTGGTTGGCGTACGGGCTCAACGACGTCGTGCAGCAGCGCCGGATGATCGACCAGTCCGAGGGCGATGCCGCACACCGTCGGCAGCTCAGCGCCCACCTCGACGCCATGCTCAGCCTGTGCGAGACGATCGAGTGCCGACGGGTCCGCCTGCTCGCGTACTTCGGGCAGGAGAGCACCGCGTGCGGCAACTGCGACACCTGCATCGCGCCGCCGGAGTCGTGGGACGGCACCGTGCCCGCGCAGAAGTTCCTGTCCACCGTCGTCCGGCTCGACCGTGAGCGCGGCCAGCGGTACGGCGTCTCGCACCTCGTCGACATCCTGATCGGCAAGCGCTCGCCCCGCGTGCAGGAGCTGCAGCACGACACGCTGGCGACCTTCGGCATCGGCACCGAGCTGTCCGAGGGGGAGTGGCGCGCGGTCGCCCGGCAGGTCCTCGCCCAGGGCTACGCGGCGGTCTCGGGCGACGGCTTCGGCACGGTCGTCCTCAGTCCCACCAGCGCCGACGTCCTCAAGGGCACCGTGCAGGTGCGCATGCGGCGGGACCCGGTCAAGGCACCGCGGGCCGGACGCAGCAGCCGACGCACCGTGGTCACCGACATGCCGCAGGAAGCCGTCGGCCTGTTCGAGTCCCTGCGCGCCTGGCGTGCGGCCGAGGCCCGCGAGCAGGGCGTCCCCGCGTACGTGGTGTTCAACGACGCGACACTGCGGGGCATCGCCGCCGTCCGACCAGCAGACGTCGACCAGCTCGGCGAGATCTCCGGGGTCGGTGCCGCGAAGCTCGAGCGCTACGGTCGCGCGGTGCTCGACGTGGTCGCGCAGGCCGACTGATCGCGGTCCTGGTCTGCATGCCGTCAGCGGCATGCAGTCGTCCGGCGCCTGATTACACTCGGAAGCTCGCCACCACGAGGAGGTCCGGTGTCCGGTTCGACGAAGTTCACCACCGCGCTGAGCCGCGCCGTGGTGACCCCGCTCGCCCGGTTGCTGTGGCGTCCGAAGATCGTCGGGCGGCGGAACGTGCCGAAGCGCGGCCCGGTGATCCTGGCGAGCAACCACCGCTCGTTCATCGACTCGCCGGCGATCACGCTGATGGCCCCGCGCAAGGTGTCGTTCCTGGCGAAGCAGGAGTACTTCACGGGGACGGGGTTCCGCGGCGCGGTGTCCCGGGCGTTCTTCGGGGGCATCGGTGCCATCGGCGTCGAACGCGGTGCCGGGTCCGCCGCCCAGCAGGCCCTCGACCTCGGACTCGCCCGACTGCAGGCCGGCGAGGCGTTCGCCATCTACCCCGAGGGCACGCGGTCCCTCGACGGACGGATCTACAAGGGCCGCACGGGTGTCGCCTGGCTCGCGCTGACGAGCGGCGCTCCCGTCGTGCCCGTCGCCCTGACCGGCACCGAGGACGTGCAGCCCGTGGGCTCGCGCTTCCCGAAGCTCGCCCGGGTGACCATCGAGTTCGGCACGCCGCTCGACCTGTCCGGGTTCGGCGAGGCGTCGTCCGGCCGAGCGCGTCGACACGCGACCGACGCGGTCATGGCGGCGATCCAGGAGCTCAGCGGGCAGGAGCCGGCCAACGCCTACAACAACCCGCCCGCGGCCACGATCGTCGAGCGCGTCCGTCGGGTGCTCCAGCCGGACGACCCGACCGCGGCGGCAGTCGACCCGGACTGAGGAGCCGACACGCACTATTGCACATCTGGAATATCGGTGGTTGAATGAGGGCGTGCCGCACGGCACCCCTCCCGCGCGGGACGCCCGAGAACGTCCCGCACCCCGAACCCAGATCGGACGGTCAGCAGCATGTCCTCCACCCCGCTCTTCGACTCCATCGCCCAGCGCCGCGAGCGGGGCGACACCACCGTCACGCCGGCACGCGCCGTCGGCACCCCCGCCCCCACCTCGCCGATGACGGCACCCGTCCGCCCCGGTGACTCCGCCCTCGTCCCCGCCGCACTCGTCGCGGCCATCGACGACATCCCGGTGCGTGTCGCCGCGGCCAGCGCGGCCGGGCTCGCCGTCCGACCCGAGCACCGCGAGCTGGTCGAGACCGTCGCCGACGCCATCACCCGCGCGGTCGTCGACGCCGTCGTCGAGGAGCTCGACCGCATCGCCCGCGACGGCGTCGTCCGCGCCTGACCGGGCGGTCCCGCGCACGATGCACTCCATCGCAGACGCTCCGACGTTGCGCCCCCGCGGCGCCGAGCGGCGGTCCGCGAACCGATCAGCAGCGTCCTCGCAGCGCCGTGCACGACACGGAGCGCGACGCGACGCTCACCGAGCCGCCGGGGTGGCGGTGTCCCCTCCCGTCACCCCGGCTCCCACCACCCCGGCTCCCACCACCCCGGCTCCCGCCACTCCGGATCCGTCCGTCGCAGTGGCACCGGCCGCCGGGCGCCACCCCCGCGAGCACGTCTCGTTCTTCCGCGGGCCGGCGCTCCGGACCCTGCCGACCGCGGCCGCCACGGTGGTCACCTGCCTGGTCGTGTCCGTGGCGTCACCGCAGTCCGCCCTCGCCGCCCCGTCCGTGTCGGCGTCGCAGCCGACCGGGTCGCAGTCCTTCGTGGCCGAGGGCACGGGTCGCACCGCGGTCCACCGTGACGGGTTCACGGTCGGCGCCGCTGCCCGAGCGGTCGGAGCGCCACTCCCCGGGTCGGCCGCGATCGCCGCACGCCCCACCGTCGGTCCGGTGCCCGACGCCGGCGGGTTCGGACCGCGTCGCGTGGCCGGGTGCGCCGCGTGCTCGACGGACCACCGGGGCATCGACTTCGCCGCGTCCGCCGGTACGCCCGTCGTCGCGTCGTTGCCCGGTCGGGTCGTCTCGGCCGGACCGCTCGGCGGGTACGGCAACCAGGTGCTCGTGCAGCATGCCGACGGTGTCCAGACCCGGTACGGACACCTGTCCGTCATCGCCGTCCGGCCCGGCCAGGTCGTCGCGGCCGGGCAGGGCATCGGGGCGGTCGGTGACACCGGCGTCTCGACCGGGTCCCACCTGCACTTCGAGGTCGTCGTCGCCGGCGTGCCCGTCGATCCCGCCGCGTGGCTGCGGGTGCGCGGACTCCTCTGAACACCCGCGCCTGAGCCGACGCAGCAGCCCCGGCGCCCCGACGGCCCCGGTACCCGCGGCAGCCCGCCGCCCGCAGCAGCCCCGGACCGGGGCCGGGCGTCGACCGCGCCGTCCGGCGTAGCGTCGAGGGCGCCACGGCACGGTGTCGCGGCGGGACGGAGCAGACGTGCGGGTCACGGTGTTGGGGACGGGTGCGATGGGTGCCGGAGTGGCGGGGTCACTGCTGCGCGAGGGGCACGAGGTCACCGTCTGGAACCGGAGCGCCGACCGGGCCGCGCCGCTCGCCGACCGCGGCGCGACCGTCGCCACCAGTCCGGCCGACGCCGTCGAGCGCGCCGAGGTGGTCCTGCTCACCCTGTTCGACACCGACGCGGTGGTCGACGTGCTCGAGCGGGCCGCCGGTGCGGCGCCGAGCGACAGCGTGTGGGTGCAGGCCTCCACGATCGGGGTCGACGGCACCGCCACCGTCGTCCAGCTCGCCGAGCAGCACGGCATCACGCTGGTCGAGGCGATGATGCTCGGTACGAAGGCCCCCGCCGAGCAGGGGAAGCTGACGATGCTCGCGGCCGGACCGGGCGAGCTGCTGGACCGCGTCACGCCGGTGCTCGACGCCGTCGGCGCGAAGACCGTGCGCGCGGGCGACCACGTCGGTGACGGCACGGCCCTGAAGCTCGCGGCGAACGCCTGGATCGCCTCGATCACCGCCGCCACCGGCCAGTCCCTCGCCATCGCGGCGGCGCTCGGCCTGGATCCCGACCTCTTCCTGCAGGCCATCGAGGGGAGCGCGAGTGACTCCGCCTACGCCCACACGAAGGGCGCGGCGATGATCGCGCGCACGTTCCCCGCGCAGTTCGCGCTCGACGGGTTGCGCAAGGACATCGGGCTCATCACCGACGCCGCTCGGACTGCCGGCGTCTCGACGACCCTGCTCGAGGCACTCGACCGGGTCTACGCCGACGCCAGCGCCGCGGGCCACGGTGCCGACGACATCGCGGCGGTGGGCACCGCCTTCTGACGGGTGGTCGGCCCTCAGTCGCGGCGGAACAGCCGACGCAGGCGCTTCGTGAGTCGCCCCACGGTCTCGTCGTTCATCGTGTTCGCGAGCTCGAAGGCCTCGCGAGCGGGGTCGGCACCACCCTGGATGCGACGGAGCGCGGCGTCGGCACGGGCCCGGGAGTCGAGTTCGGCGAAGGGCATGTCGTCCTCGGGGTGGTGTGTGCCGCGAGGGTCCATGGGGGCCAGGCTACGCGCCGGGTGACTCGTCCGGGTGCACGTCGACGTCGTCCACGACCCGGACCATCTCGTCGAGGAACTCCACGACCACCGCCATGTCGTCGGCCGGCAGGTGTTCGGTGACCTCGAGCGCTCGGGTGTCGAGTTCCTCGATGACGCGCAGTGCGTGCCGCATCGACCTGCCGGTGGCGGTCAGGATGACGCCGCGGCGGTCGGAGGGGTCGGGGTGTCGCTCGACGTGACCGCTGCGGACGAGCCGGTCGACGAGCGCGGACGTCGACGCCGCGGTGATCTCGAGTCGCTCGGCCAGGTCCTTCGCGTTGACGGTGCGGTCCTCGTGTCCGGCCTCGATCAGGACGCGCAGTGCGAGGAGTGCGTTCTCGCCGATGCCGAGCGCCTCGCGAGCGCGACGCTGTGCGGCACTCTCGGCCGCTCGGTAGCGCCGGAGGGCGTTGAGGACGTCCATGGCGGAGACCGCCGGGTCCTCGTACCAGTACCCCGCGGTGCTGGTCATCACCTCGGACGTCATGGGCTCAATGCTAGACGCTCTAGTTAGATTGTCTAGCGAGTGCGGAGTCAGGACACCGCAACACCCGTGACGCCGTTCCGTAACACCGCGGCAACGCCGGCTCGTTAGGTTCACGGCATGCAGGAGCAGCCGTGCTGAGTCGCCTGGCGGGGAACGTCTTCCACGTGGGGAGCGCGGTCGAGCGCACCGACGTCGTCGCCCGGCTGCTGGACGTCTACGTCGCCCGCCGCGAACCCGGCACCGTCGACGACGACCGGCTGGTCGCCGCGGAGCTCCGCAGCGTGGTCGGGACGGCCGGACCGGCGCGCGACGCCGACCGCACCGCGACGATCGACGCCCTGGCACTCGACCGGCACGAGCCGGCCTCGATCGCCGCGGCGGTGGCCGTCGCCCGGGACCACGCCCGCCGGGCCCGCGAGGTCGTGTCGAGCGAGCTCTGGGACTGCCTCGACGTCACCCGGTCGCGGATGCCGCGCAAGATCGCGCCGGACCGCGCGCACGAGTTCCTCGGGTGGGCGCGGGAGCGCAGTGCCCTGGCCATCGGCGTGGTCGAGGGGGACGCCAGTCGCGACGAGGTGTGGGAGTTCTTCGCGCTCGGCCGTGCACTGACCCGCTGCGCCTCGACGGCCCGGCTCCTGGCGTCGCGGTTGCTCGAACCCGACGTGGTGACGTCGTGGAGCGCGGCGCTCCGGGCCTGTGGCGCGGGCGAGGCGTTCCTGCGCGGTCGCGACCATGCACCGGTCCCGGCGGACGCCGCGGCGTTCCTGCTCCTCGACGAGCACAGCCCGCGGTCGCTGCGGTACACCGTGCACCGCGCCGCCGAGTGCCTGGCGGACGTCGCTCCGGCCTGCGTCGCGGACGAGGTCGGCGACTTCGCCGAGGTGCGCGCCGCGCTCGACGCGCTTCCCCGTGAGGAGGCGCTCGGTGCGGTCGGCGCGGTCGGCGACCGCGTCGCGGCCGCCGCCGACCGCGTCGCGTCGGCGCTCGACGAGCGCGTCTTCTCCACCGCCGCCCCCGTGCTCTGACGCGACCGGTCCGCCCTGGGCGGTGGCGGGGACGGACGGGAGGCCCGTGGCGGCGTGGTGTCGCGCCTCCCGTTCGGTGGGTGGGTCGGCGACCGTCAGACGCCGCTGGACCGGTCGGCCAGCGCTTCGTCGCGGTGCAGCTCGCGGTGGAGCGCGGCGCGACCGCCGACCACCGGCACCGCGTGCGTGATCGCGAGGTGCAGGGGTGCGTCGGCGTCGTACCGCAGCCGCAGCCGTTCGTGCCGGACCAGCCACACGAGCGCGATGGCGAGCGCGACGAAGCCCGAGGCGGCGCCGACGACGATCGCCCAGCGGGGGCCGGAGGCGTCGGCGACCGCTCCGACGAGCGGGGCGCCGATCGGGGTGCCGCCGGCGAAGATCGCCATGTAGAGCGCCATCACCCGGCCGCGCATCGCGGGCGCGGTCGTGGTCTGCACCAGGGCGTTCGCGGTGGTCATGAAGGTGAGCGAGGCCAGGCCGACGAGCACGAGGACGACCGCGAAGGTCCAGTAGGTCGGGGCGAGCGCGGCGGCCGTGCAGGCGAGCCCGAACGCGCCGGCGGCGGCCACCAGGGTGCGCATCCGGGGGCGTTCCCGCCGGGCGGAGAGCAGGGCCCCGAGCACCGAACCGATCGCCATCACGGAGTTCAGCAGGCCGAACTCGCCGGCGCCCTGGTGGAACTCGACCCGCGCCATCGTCGAGGTGAAGATCGGGAAGTTCACGCCGAACGTGCCGACGACGAAGACCATGCAGAGCACCACGATGATGTCCGGGCGGGTCCGGACGTACCGGAAGCCCGCGATGACCTGCCCCCTGCCGCGGCCGGCCCGGACCCGTTCGGCGAGCCTCGCGGGGTCGACGGAGCGGAGCGCGAGCAGGACGGCCAGGAACGACCCGGCGTTGATGACGAACACCCACCCGGAGCCGATCGCCGCGATGAGCACCCCGGCGACGGCGGGTCCGATGAGCCGCGCCGCGTTGAACGACGCGGAGTTGAGGGCCACCGCGTTCGCGACGTCGTCGCCCTGCACCACGTCGGAGACGAACGCCTGGCGGACCGGAGCGTCGAAGGCGGCGACCACCCCGAGTGCGAGGGCGAAGCCGTAGAGCGACAGGAGCGTCGCGGTGTGGGTGAGCACCATGACGCCCAGGCCGAGACCGAGCAGTCCCATGAGACCCTGCGTGACCATGAGCGTCCGGCGGCGGTCGAACCGGTCGGCGACCAGGCCGGTGAGCGGCAGGAGCAGCAGCTGCGGCCCGAACTGCAGCGCCATGGTGACGCCGACCGCGACGGCGTCGTCGTCGGAGAGCTGCGTCAGGACGATCCAGTCCTGGGCGGTGCGCTGCATCCAGGTGCCGACGTTGGACACCAGGGCGCCGGCGAACCAGATGCGGTAGTTGCGGCCGGCGAGGGAGCGGAACATGGCGGTCACTGCTGGGCGAGCCTCCTCAGGATCCCGGTCGCGTCGGCGAGCGTGGTCCGTTCGTCCGCGGTCAGGGAGTCGAGTCGCGGGGTGAGCCAGTCGTCCCGGCGGCGTCGGGTCTCCTCGACGAAGGCCGCTCCGGCCGGGGTGGCGCCGATGAGCACCTTGCGGCGGTCGTCGCCGTGCTCGCACTTCGAGACGAACCCGCGCTCGAGCAGGACCGCGACCGTCTTCGTCATCGACGGCGGGGTGACGCCGTCCTGCCGGCTCAGGTCGGCCAGGGTCATGGCGCCGTCGCGGTGCAGCCGGGCGAGGGCGGAGAACTGGGCGTCGGTGACGCTCGAGTCGGCCGTCTGCGTACGGAGCGTCCGGGACAACCGGTTCACCGCGATCCGGAGGTCGGTGGCGTCGGGCATCGGTCGTCAGCCTACCTCATTAGTTCAGCGAACGAACTGGTTTGCCGGTGTACGCTCGAACTGGGCAACAGGTGTTGTCCAGAGAGCAGGAGGAACATGTCCGAGTTCGAGGGCAAGGTCGCCGTCGTCACCGGTGGCGGCAGCGGCATCGGCGAGTCCGTCGCGAAGGAGCTCGCCGCCGCGGGCGCGAGCGTCGTCGTCACCGACATCAAGTTGAACGCCGCGGAGCGCGTGGCGTCCGAGATCACCGCGGCCGGCGGGACCGCCAGCGCGTTCGAGGCGAACTCCGCGGTGGCCGCCGACAACGAGCGCATGGTGCGGTTCGCGGTCGACACGTACGGCGCGCTGCACCTCGCCGTGAACAACGCCGGCATCGGTGCCGCCCCGCAGCCGATCGGCGAGTACGACGTCGCCGCGTGGGACCGCGTCCGAGCGGTGGACCTGGACGGCGTCTTCTACGGGCTGCGGTACGAGATCCCCGCGATCCTGGCTGCCGGCGGCGGCGCGATCGTCAACATGTCGTCGGTGCTCGGCTCGGTCGGCATCGCGAACAACGCCGCCTACGTGGCCGCGAAGCACGCGCTGGTCGGGCTGACCAAGGTCGCCGCGCTCGAGTACACCGCCCAGGGGGTCCGCACGAACGCCGTGGGCCCCGGGTTCATCGACACGCCGCTCGTCCGCGCCTCACTGAGTGCCGACGAGCTCGCCGGGCTCGAGGCGCAGCACGCCGCGGGGCGCCTGGGCACCGACGCCGAGGTCGCCGCGCTCGTGCTGTTCCTGCTGGGTGACCGCGCGTCGTTCATCAGCGGCAGCTACCACCTGGTCGACGGCGGCTACAGCGCGCACTGACGCGGGTCCGATCCGCACGGGTCCCGGACTGGAGGCCCGCCCAGCGTGCGCCGGCTGGCGCACGTGGGGCGGGCCTCCCGTCCGTCAGTGGTCCCGCCGGACCGGTCCCACCGGACCGGTCTCGCCGTTCCGGTCTCAGTGGAACTGGGGGATCGTCAGCCAGATGCCGGCGAGCACGGCGGCGACGCACACCGCGAAGCACAGGACGGCGCCCGCCAGGGCCACCGGCGGGGTGTGCCCGGAGCGCGGACCCTCGTCGGAGTACTGCGTGCGCTCGCCACCCGCGTCGACCGGTTGCCCGGTGCCGAGCAGCCGCAGGCCGAGCGTGTAGACGAGCACGATGCCCACGGCGGCCACGAAGCCGACGCCGGCGACCGTGGCGATGCTGGTGAAGTCGATGTCCATGGTCGTTCCCCTCGGTCCGTCGTGCCGGTCAGTTGCTCGTGCCGGTCGGCTGCGGTTCTGCCCGCTCGGTCGGTTCGTCGGTCATGTCCCGTTGCGAGATCGGCTTGCGCTTCGCGAGGGCCCAGAAGCCGAGCCCACCGGCCAGGGCGAGCACCGCGACGAGCACCAGACCGATCGTCGAGGTCGATGCGAGCCAGGTCGCGAGCGCCCCGACCACCGCGGCCGCCGGCAGCGTGACGACCCACGCGACGACGATCCGGCCGACGACCGACCAGTGCACGTCGGCGAGCTTCTTGCCGAGCCCGGAGCCGACGACGGCGCCGCTCGTGACGTGCGTGGTCGAGAGCGCGAAGCCCAGGTGCGACGAGATGAGGATGGTCGCGGCGGAGCTCGTCTCGGCCGCGAAGCCCTGCGGCGACTGCACGTCGGAGATCTTCTTACCGACGGTCTGCATGATCCGCCAGCCGCCGGTGTAGGTGCCGAGGCCGATCGCGAGCCCGCAGGCCAGGACCACCCAGAGCGCCGGCCCGGTGCCGGCCGCCTGGTAGTCCGCGGCGATGAGGGTCAGCGTGATGACACCCATCGTCTTCTGCGCGTCGTTCGTGCCGTGGGCGAGCGACACCAGCGAGGCCGAGATCGTCTGCCCGTGCCGGAAGCCCGTCGCTGCCCCGTGCGTCGTGGCGTTCTTCGTGAGCACGTACGCCAGGTACGTCGCCACCAGGGCGATCACCCCGGCGATGACGGGCGAGAGCAGCGCCGGCAGCACGACCTTCGACACCACCGTCGCCCAGCTGATCGAGTTCAGGCCGGCACCGATGATCGCGGCACCGATGAGCCCGCCGAACAGGGCGTGGGTGGAGGACGAGGGCAGCCCGAAGTACCAGGTCGCCAGGTTCCACAGCACCGCACCGACGAGTCCCGCGAAGATCATCGTCGGGGAGATGCTGACGCCGTCCTCGCCCTCGCGGATGATGCCCTGCGAGACGGTCTTGGCGACCTCTGTGGACAGGAAGGCGCCGACCACGTTGAGCACGGCGGAGATGAGCACGGCGGTCCGGGGCTTGAGCGCTCCCGTGGCGACCGACGTGGCCATGGCGTTCGCGGTGTCGTGGAAGCCGTTCGTGAAGTCGAACACGAGGGCCACGACGATCACCAGCGTGACGATGACGATGACGTCCATGCGCAGGACGGTAGGCCTCGCTCCGACCCGCCTGCGTGAACGCCGGATGAACAGGTGCGGGATGGGGTCCGTCTGCGAAGATGCCGGTGTGCCGACCTTCTCCGCCGCACGGGGCGACGCCTCGTTCACCGACGCGCACGGCGTCGAGATCGTCTACTCGACCTGGCGCGCAGCGCGGCCGAAGGGCGTCGTACAGATCGCGCACGGCGTCGGCGAGCACGGGCTCCGGTACGAGCCGCTGGCGCAGGACCTGGTGCGTGCCGGGTACACCGTGCACGCGAACGACCACCGCGGGCACGGGCGCACCGGCCTGGCGCAGTGGGACGGCGACCACGCGAAGCTCGGGCGGCTGGGACCCGGGGGACTCCGGGCGGCGATCGCGGCGGTCGAGCAGATGAGCGCGGTCGCCCGCGCCGACGAGCCGGAGCTGCCGCTCGTGCTGCTCGGGCACTCGTGGGGGTCCCTGATGGCGCAGCGGATCGTGAACACCTCGTCGGACCGCTACGACGGGGTGGTCCTGTCCGCCTCGGCGTACCGACTGCCCGGCTGGATGAACAGCGGCGACCTGAACGCCCGGCACGCGGGCTCGGGGCCGACGAAGTACGAGTGGCTCAGCCGCGACCGGAAGGTCATCGACGCCGTCGGGCTCGACCCGCTCGCGGTGGAGGCCGACGTCATCGGGCTGTTCGGGCTCGCCGACACCCTCCGGCTGCTCGGGGTCCCGCGCCGGGGCATCCCGCACGACCTGCCGATGCTGTTGCAGGTCGGGTCCGACGACACGCTCGGCGGCCCCCGGTCGGTCGAGCGCCTGGCACAGGCGTACCGGCGGCGCGGCCGGCTCTCCGACGTCACCGTGCACGTGTACGAGGGCGCGCGGCACGAGGTCTACAACGAGACGAACCGCGACGAGGTCATCGCCGACCTGGTCGCCTGGCTGGACCGGTCGATCGCCCGCTGACGCCCGTGCGGAACCCGTTCGGTGGACCGGAATAGGGTTGCGGCATGCACGGTGAGTACAAGGTCCCCGGGGGCAAGCTGGTCGTCGTCGACCTCGAGGTCGTCGACGGCGCGATCCAGCAGTTCCGCCTGGCTGGTGACTTCTTCCTCGAGCCGGACGACGCGCTGCCGCTCATCGACGCGGCCGTGAACGGTCTCCCCGCCACCACGGACGCCGCGGGGATCGCCGCGGCGGTCCGTTCAGCACTGCCGGAGGACGCCGTCCTGCTCGGCTTCACGCCCGACTCGGTGGGCGTCGCGGTGCGCCGGGCGTTGTCCCGTGCGTCGAGCTGGCGTGACCACGCGTGGCAGGTCGTCCACGAGGGGCCGATCAGCCCGAACGAGCACCTCGCGCTCGACCAGGTGCTCACCGAGGAGGTCGGCGCCGGCCGTCGTGGCCCGACCCTGCGCATCTGGGAGTGGGACGAGTCCGCCGTGGTCATCGGGTCGTTCCAGTCGCTCCGCAACGAGGTCGACCCGGAGGGCGCCGCGAAGTACGGCGTGCAGGTCGTCCGGCGCATCTCGGGCGGCGGCGCGATGTTCATGGAGGCGGGCGCGATCATCTCGTACTCGCTGTACGTCCCGGCCGACCTGGTGCAGGGCATGACCTTCGCGGACTCGTACGCGTACCTGGACGAGTGGGTGATCGAGGCCCTGAAGACCCTCGGCATCGACGCGTACTACCAGCCGCTCAACGACATCACCTCGGCCAAGGGCAAGATCGGCGGTGCCGCCCAGAAGCGGCTCGGTACCGGGGCCGTGCTGCACCACGCCACCATGAGCTACGACATGGACGGCGAGAAGATGGTGCAGGTGCTGCGCATCGGGCGCGAGAAGATGAGCGACAAGGGCACGACGTCGGCCGCCAAGCGCGTCGACCCGCTGCGCTCGCAGACCGGGCTGTCGCGTGCCGAGATCATCGAGCGGCTCGTCGACACCTTCACCACGCGCTACGGCGCGACGCCCGGTGCGATCACCGCCGACGAACGGGCGCGGGCGCAGGAGCTCGTGCGGACGAAGTTCTCGACGACGGAGTGGCTGCAGCGCGTGCCGTGATCTCCGTCAGCGCTCGTCGTCGTCAGACCGCAGCGTGAGGTCGACCTGGCCGCGGCCGGACCTCGGAGCGAGGGTCGGTCCCGCGAGCGGAGCGGAGGCGACCCACGGGCCGGTGCCGGCGAAGTCCTCGACCTCGTCGTCGTACTCGTCGTACTCGTCGTACTCGTCGGGGTCGTCGTCGTCGTGGTCCGCTCCGCCTCGGACGCCGAGCAGCTTCCTGGTGAGTGCCGACCGTTCCGTCAGCAGCGAGTCGAGCGCGGCCCCCAGGTCGCCGTCCTCCGGCTCTGCTCCGCGCAGGGCGGCGCCGAGGACACTCCGACGCATGAGCTCCTTCGCGAACGAGCCGGTCGTCCCCTCGGCACGCTCAGCGGCATCGGCCAGGGCTGCGTCCGAGAAGGGCAGCGCGCCGGCGTAGCGACGGAACAGCCGTCGGCGCTCGGGCAGCTCCGGCAACGGGATCTCCACGGCGAGGTCGACCCGTCCGGGGCGGTCGGCCAGGGCGCGTTCGAGCACCGACACCCGGTTGGTGGTCATGACGAAGGCGACGTCGGCGTCACCGTCGAGGCCGTCGAGTGCGTCGAGCACCTCGAACAACAGCGGTTGCGGCGATGCATGCCGTTCCATCGCGACGAGGTCGATGTCCTCGAGCACGACGATCGACGGTTGGAAGGTCCGCGCGATCTCCGCCGCCGCACCGATCGCCGCGATGCTCGAACCGGTGAGCAGGACAGCCGTCACGCCCTCGGTCCGGGTGAGCAGGTGCCGGATCGTCAGCGTCTTGCCGGTGCCGGGCGGTCCGTAGAGCAGCACACCACGCTTGAGGTGCTGCCCGGCAGCGAGGAGTGCTTCGCGCTGGTCACCGATCCCGACGACGTGGTCGACCACCTCGTCCAGGACCCCGTCGGCCAGCACGACGTCGTCAGCGGCGACCTCGGGACGCCGGAGGAACGTCGCCCCCGCGTCGGCGCCGTACTCGGAGGGCACGAACGACAGGACCTGCCCCCGCAGGACACTGCGTTCGATCATGAGCGCACGGAGTCGCCGCAGGAACGCCGCGGCGGCGTCCTGGTCGGCTGCGATGACCTCGAGAGTCGCACTTGCCCGGCCGTACTCCGGATTGGCGGCACGCTGGACGACCGCGACGGGTGACCCGTCGAAGGTGAGCAGGCGGAGTCCGAGGGACACCACCCGGCGCGTGGTGTCCGGGCCGGTGGCACGGTCGCTGTAGCTGACCGGCCCCGGCGCCCACTGCATGTGCTGGTTCGCGAGGAACTCGCTGACGGAGCTGTGGAACCGGGAATCGTCCCCAGCGATGCCGATCAGCGCGTCTGGCTGCCCACTGGTGAGCGACTCGAGCGCGATGTCCGCGTCGACCAGGCGGTGGTCGGGCAGCTCCTCGGTGACCACCGGGATCGACTGCGGATCGACACCGAGGTGGTCCCGCACCCGTTCGCCGATCGGCGTCAGGGCTGCACGCTGCTCAGCCCCCGCGAGTTCGTTCGCGTGGTCGATGTAGCGGGCGAACGCCCGCATGAGGTCCCGGTCTGCGTCGTCGAGCACGGCGCCATCCTGGCACGTCGAGGTGTCTGGCCGACGCGGCGACCGGAGCCGAGGGGGACGCACCGGCCGCCGCCGGACGAGTCTCGTCGTCGATCCCATGAACCAGACGTGTGGATCACGAGAATCCCCCGCGCGGCTGATGTCGGCGGCGGAGCACCCACGTAGCGTCACTGGCGTGAACTGGTTGATCTTCCTGGGGGCGGTGGCCGCGGTGGCCGTCGTGGTGTGGATCGCCGATCGCGCGGGGTGGATCGACCTGTCGAACAAGTCCACGCGCAGCGGCGGGTCCGGAGGCGTCGTCGGGATGCTGGACGAGGTGTTCGCACCGACCCGGCAGGAGACGCAGGCGGAGTACGAACGGCAGTCGCGCCTCCCGAAGGAGGCACCGACGCCGACGGACGACGACCACGACCTGCTGAGCGGCAGCGTGCTCATCAAGGTGCCGGCGGTGCGGAGCGCCGGGCGGCACGAAGCCCGCGTCGGGACGCACCACCGCTCGTACTGACGGGCGCGGCGACGCGCGCCGCGTCGGCGGTCAGCGGGTGGTGAGCTCCTGGTAGTCGGGGTGGCGCTCGATCCAGGCGTGGACGTAGCTGCAGTCAGCGACGACGCGCTTCGACGACCCCGAGCGGACGTCGTCGAGGGCGTGCTGCACGAGGATCGAGGCGTGGCCGCCGCCGCGGTGTGCAGGATCGACCTCGGTGTGGGTGAAGTGGATCGTGTCGCCGTCGACCTCGTACGCGGCGAGACCGATCACCTCGCCGTCCTCGACCAGGGAGTACTGCTGCGCGTCGGTGTCGTTGCGGACCTCGGGGGATGCCATGCCGCCGAACCTACGCCGCGGGGTCGTCGTCGCCTGGGTCGACGCTGGGTACGGGAAGATGGAGTCGTGCACAGCGGAGACGACCGAGGCCCGGACCGCGTGGTCCTCGGCGACGCACTCGACGTGGTGCCCGCGTACCCCGACGGCTCGTTCACGCTGGTGTACCTCGACCCGCCGTTCAACACCGGTCGGTACCAGCGGCGGCACGCGAGCTCGGCGGTGCCGAAGGCCGACGGACCGGTCATGGGGTTCCACGGCCGGACCTACGAGCGGGTGCGCGGGGACCTGATGCGGTTCGACGACCGGTTCGAGGACTACTGGTCGTTCCTCGAGCCCCGCCTGATCGAGGCCTGGCGCCTGCTCGCCGCCGACGGCACGCTGTACCTGCACCTCGACTACCGCGAGTCGCACTACGCCAAGGTGCTGCTCGACGCGCTGTTCGGCCGTGAGTCGTTCCTCAACGAGATCGTCTGGGCGTACGACTTCGGTGCCAAGTCCAAGACGCGCTGGCCCACCAAGCACGACACGATCCTGGTCTACGTGAAGGACCCGACGCGGTACTGGTTCGACTCCGAGGCCGTCGACCGCGAGCCGTACATGGCCCCCGGGCTCGTCACGCCCGAGAAGCGGGAGCGCGGCAAGCTGCCGACCGACGTGTGGTGGCACACGATCGTGTCGCCGACCGGCCGCGAGAAGACCGGCTACCCGACGCAGAAGCCCGAGGGGGTGCTGCGCCGGATCGTGCAGGCGTCGTCGCGCGAGGGGGACTGGGTGCTCGACTTCTTCGCCGGCAGCGGGACGACGGGGGCGGTGGCCTCGGCGCTCGGGCGGCGGTACGTGCTGGTGGACGACAACCCGGCGGCGATCGAGGTCATGCGGAAGCGGTTGCCGGGGGCGGCGTTCTCGGTGGCGGAGGCAGCGGCGGGCTGAGGCGGGGCGCGGCGGGCTGCGGGCGGGCGGGGGCGGGATGCGGGCGGGCGTGCCGGTGCGACGATGTCGACGTCGTGCGACATCGACCCCGTCGTTCGGTGTCGGCCTCGGGCACGGCAAGGTCCGCGACGATGCACGCGTCGATCGACACGTGGGTTGTCGCGCGATGCGCACGCACATGATGCACGCGCAAGTGCCGACGATGCACGCGTCGATCGACACGTGGGTTGTCGCGCGATGCGCACGCAACGACCACCGCGCCGGGCCACACCCGCCGGTGCGACGATGTCGACGTCGTGCGACATCGACCCCGTCGTTCGGCGTCGGTCCCCGGCTACTCCGCAGCGTGCCGCCCGTGCGGATGCCCGTCTGCCTCCGCCGCCTCGACCCGTGCACCCGGCACGGCGGACTCCTCACCCCGGGCCGCGTGGGCAGCCCGGGTCCGGATGGCACCCGTGGTCGTCGGGGGCTCGTCGACCGGCGCGGCCGCAGCGTGTGCGCCGTGCGTGGTGGCACCGGGCAGCGGATTGCGGGTGTCGTCCTGGTCCGGGCCCGTCGGCGGCAGCACCGACACACTCGTCGCGCCGGCGGCACGAGCGGACCGGGGCTGCGGGGACACGTCCGGCGACGTCGGCACCGGTTCCACCCCGGGAGCGGCTGCGGCAGCACTGGCCGCCGCAGCGCCGGCGGACCCCGACCCCGCGGACCCCGACCCCGCCGCCGTCTGGGCGGCATCCGCCTGCTCCTGCAGCGCCGAGGTCTTGCGCAGCGGCGGGACGCGGAAGAACCACGTCAGCACGAACGCGACCAGGATCACCGCGAGCCCGACCCAGTAGACCCGCACGGCCGAGTCGCTGAACCCGACCAGGAACGGTCGCGTGAGCCGCTCATCCGCCCCGTTGAGGAACGAGGTGTTGCTCGTGGTGGCGCTGCTCGACGAGTTCGCGCTCGAGTCGCCGCGCCGGAGCTGCTCGATGATCGTCGGGGCGACTTGGTCGACGACGTTCTGGCGCTGCGACGCGTCCGAGTAGTCGACCTGCACCGAGCCGTCGACGACCGACGCGTTCGCCTTCGTCGCCACGGCCTGCAGCGCCTGCCGCTCGGCCGCGGGCTTCGCGTCGTCGACCTGCTGGGCGATGACGGTGTCGGCCGCCGCCGCGGGGAGCGTGCCGGCGTCGACCTGCTGCTGCACGGCTGCGGTGACCTGCTTCGTCACGGCGGCGTCCGCGGCCTGCTTGGCCTGCGCCGCGCCCTGGTCGAGGCCGTCCTGCACGTTCTCCTGCACCGGGTCGACGATCTTCGTCCAGATCTGGTCCATCACGCCCTGGTTGTCGCGCGCGTTCGCGACCGAGGGGGTGAGCGCCGCGTCGAGGGCCTTCCGCAGGTCCGACTCGTTCTGCATCGCCGCCGTGATGTTCGTCGGCATCAGGGTGAACAGCACCGAGAGCAGCACGGCGGTGCCCATCGTGCCGCCGATCTGCCGGAAGAACGTCGCGGCGCTCGTGGCGACGCCGATGTCCCGCGGCGACACCGAGTTCTGCGCGGCGAGGGTCAGCGTCTGCATGAGCTGGCCGAGACCGAGCCCGATGCCGAACATGCCGAGCATCAGGAACCAGAGCGGCCGGTCGGCGGTCAGGAACGTCAGGATCGTGAAGCCGATCGCCGTGAACGCCGTGCCGGTAACGGGGAAGACCTGGTAGTTGCCGGTCTTCGAGATGATCTGCCCCGAGGCGATCGACGAGATCATCAGACCGAGCACCATCGGCAGCATCGCGAAGCCGGACCCGGTCGGGGTGACGCCCTTCACGATCTGCAGGTACAGCGGGATCGTGAGCATCGCGCCGAACATGCCGAAGCCGACGAGGACCGACAGGATCGCCGACATCGAGAACACCCGCGACCCGAACAGCTTCATCGGCAGGATCGCGTCGTCACCCATCGCCCGTTCGACCAGGATGAAGGCGACGAGCCCCACCGCGCCGATGCCGTAACAGGTGAAGGCGGCGACGGAGTCCCAGCCCCACTCGCGCCCCTGCTCGGCGATGAGCAGCAGCGGCACGAGGGTGACGATGACGAGCGTCGCGCCCCACCAGTCGATGCGGGGCTTGCCGCGCTCGCCGAACTTCGGCAGGTGCAGGAACGTCAGCACCATGAAGAGCGCGATGACGCCGATCGGCACGTTGATCAGGAAGACCCAGCGCCAGCCGTCGACGAACAGCAGCTCGTCCGCGCCGGCGAAGACACCGCCGACGAGCGGCCCGATGACGCTCGAGATGCCGAAGACCGCGAGGAAGTAGCCCTGGTACTTCGCCCGCTCGCGGGGGGCGAGCATGTCGCCCATGATCGCCAGCGGCAGGGACATCAGGCCACCGGCACCCAGGCCCTGCAGCGCGCGGAACCCGGCGAGCATGAGCATCGAGTCGGCGAACGACGCCGCGAACGACCCGACGATGAAGATCCCGATGGCGGTGATGAACAGCGGGCGGCGGCCGAAGATGTCGGAGAGCTTGCCGTAGATGGGGGTCGTCACCGTCGACGCGATCAGGTACCCGGTGGTGACCCAGGCCTGCTGGTCGAGCCCGTGCAGGTCGTCGCCGATGGTGCGGATCGCGGTGCCGACGATGGTCTGGTCGAGGGCGCCGAGGAACATGCCGGCCATCAGGCCGTAGATCACCAGCAGGATCTGCCGGTGCGACATGACGACGTTGGACGCCGTGGTGGGGGCCGCGGGGGCGGTCGCGGTCTGGGTCATGAGCGGGTTCTCCCGAGGTACCGATGCGCGCAGGTCAGGGTTTTGCGCTGCGTGCAAAGTTACAACTTCCGCAAGCGCCCGGTCGCGGGGCGACCGCCTTCCTGAGTGGATCGGCAGTCGCCGTGCGCCCGTACGTCCCGGCGGGTCACGGCCTGGAGGCCCGGCTCGGCTCCGTCGGACGGGCTGCGGTGTCCGGGACCCGCCGCCCGCCCGACGAGGGCGCTACGCGCCCAGTGCTGCGTCGACGATCTCCTTGGCCTCGCGCTGCACCTGCTCCAGGTGCTCCTGCCCGACGAAGCTCTCCGCGTAGATCTTGTAGACGTCCTCGGTGCCCGACGGCCGCGCGGCGAACCACGCCTTGTCGGTGACGACCTTGACGCCGCCGACGGCCGCGTCGTTGCCGGGGGCCTTCGACAGCTTCGCGGTGATCGGGTCGCCCGCCAGGGTGTCGGCGGTGATGGCGTCGCCGTCGAGCTTGCCGAGGCGGGCCTTCTGCTCCTTCGAGGCGGCGGCGTCGACCCGCTGGTAGACCGGGGCGCCGAACCGCTCGGTGAGCTCGGTGTACAGCTGCGACGGGGTCTTGCCCGTGACCGCGACGATCTCGGACGCCAGCAGCGCGAGGATGATGCCGTCCTTGTCGGTGGTCCACGCGGTGCCGTCGGTGCGCAGGAAGGACGCTCCCGCGGACTCCTCGCCGCCGAACGCCACCGAGCCGTCGATCAGGCCGGGCACGAACCACTTGAAGCCGACCGGGACCTCCCACAGCCGGCGGCCGAGGGACTCCGCGACGCGGTCGATGATGCTCGACGAGACGAGCGTCTTGCCGATCGCGGCGTCGTCGCGCCACTGCGGGCGGTGGGCGTAGAGGTACTCGATCGCGACCGCGAGGTAGTGGTTCGGGTTCATCAGCCCGCCGTCGGGCGTGACGATGCCGTGCCGGTCGGAGTCGGCGTCGTTGCCGGTCAGGACGTCGAAGTCGTCCTTGCGCGCGAGCACCGAGGCCATCGCCGAGGGGCTCGACGGGTCCATCCGGATCTTGCCGTCCCAGTCGAGCGTCATGAACGCCCAGGTCGGGTCGACCTCGGGGTTCACGACGGTGAGGTCGAGGCCGTAGTGGTCGCGGATGAGGTTCCAGTACGGCAGCGACGCACCACCGAGCGGGTCGGCGCCGATCTGCACCCCGGCACGCTTGATCGCCGCGATGTCGATGATGTTCTCGAGGTCGGCGACGTACGTGTGCAGGAAGTCGTAGCGGTCGGGCTCGGCGTCCTCGGTGCGCTGCACCTCGGCGTTGCCGCCCTCGATGATCGCGTTCGCGCGGTTCGCGATCCAGCTCGTGGCGTCGCTGTCGGCGGGGCCACCGTGCGGCGGGTTGTACTTGAAGCCACCGTCGCGGGGCGGGTTGTGGCTCGGCGTGATGACGATGCCGTCGGCCGTGTCCGGGTTGCCGGCGCGGTTGTAGCGGATGATCGCGTGGCTCAGTGCGGGGGTCGGCACGTAGCCGTCGTCGCTGTCGGCCAGCACGTGCACGCCGTTCGCGGCCAGGACCTGCAGGGCCGTGCGCTCCGCGGGTGCCGAGAGGGCGTGGGTGTCACGCCCGATGAAGAGCGGGCCGTCGGTGCCCTGCGACCGGCGGTACTCGACGATCGCCTGCGTGATCGCGGCGATGTGGGTGTCGTTGAAGGCGGAGTCGAGGGAGGACCCGCGGTGGCCGGACGTGCCGAACACGACCTTCTGCTCGGCGATCGAGACGTCGGGCACGCGGTCGTGGTAGGCGGCGACCAGTTCGTCGAGGTCGACGAGGTCGTCTGCGGTCGCTGGGGTGCCGGCACGGTCGTTCATGCGTCCATCCTGGCATCGCCCGCCCTGACGCGTTCGGGGGAAGTGCACGAGCGGCCGCCCGGCCCGGGTCGAGGGGGGACACCCGGGAGGACGACCGCTCGCGGTCTGGGGGAGGCCGGAGCCTCAGGCGGTGCGGAACGAACCCGTCGCGGTGCGGAACGAGCCGGTGACCGTGCGGGTCGACGCGGTGGCCGTACCGGGACGCGACCACTGCGTGTCCACGAAGCGGCCGAGGCGCCCGGCGACCGGCACGCCCGTGTAGGTACCCGACGGCTCGGTGGTGCTGCGGCCGGTGTACGACCCGCGCACGTCACGCCCGTCGATGCCGGACACGAAGCTGCCGCCGAACGGGAAGGTGCTGTTCGTCATGGGGTCTCCTCGGTGGTGACGCCGTCGGGACCGTCGGACCGACGACCCTGGCGACGTCGGCTGTGATCCGAGCCTACGACACAGTCTTGCATCATGCAAAAGAACTGCACGAACGTGCACGGTCAGGCCAGCAGCTCGCAGAAGTTCCGTCCCTCGGTCGTCCAGCTCTGCCGTGCGACCAGCCCGGCGTCGGCCGCGTGCCGGTGCAGCGCGTCGAGCCCGACCTCGGCCCACGGGAACTCGGCGCTCTCGTTGCCGTCCGCGTCGATCACGCGGGCCGTGTAGACCCGGTCGGCGTCGACGTCGGGGTTCGTCTCGACGACGACGCGACCACCGACCCGCACGATCTCCCGGCAGCGGACGAGCAGTGCGGTGGGGTCGCCGCCGATGCCGATGTTCCCGTCGATCACCAGCGCGGTGTCCCAGTGGCCCTCGTCCGGGACCGCGTCGAACACCGAGCCCTGCATGGCGGTGCCGCCGGAGCGCTGCGCGATCGCGACGGCCTCAGCCGAGACGTCGACGCCGAGCGCCGGGATGCCACGAGCCTGCGCGGCGACGAGCATCCGCCCGGGGCCGCAGCCGATGTCGATGACGCCGCCGTCGACGTCGTCCAGGAGTGAGCGGTCGACCCGGTCGGCCGCGGCGCTCCAGCGGCCGACGTCCATCGTCGTGACCTCGCCGGGACGCGACGGGTCGGTGAGGCGCAGCCGGCCGTCGGTGCGGAGGGCCCTGGCGTAGGGCTCGCCGCCACCGGCGCCGAACGAGACGGGTGCGTGCATGGTCATCGGGTGCTCCCCACGGTCTCGGCACGGAGTGCCCGGCTGAACTCGGAGTCGGGCACCAGTTCGGCGACCCGTTCGGCGTCGGCGACGGTGTCCACGTCGAGCAGCTCGCCCAGGATCCCCACGTCGAGACCGGCGTCGGTCAGGCGGGCGAGCTGGACGGCGCCGGTGTCCTCGCGGGACATCGGGACGCCGCGGAGCAGGTCGCCGGAGGGCTCCCGCAGGTACAGCGACCAGAAGCCGCCGTCCTCGGCCGGTCCGAACCAGCCGTCGCGCTCGGGGGCGTCGAACACCGGGGCGAGCTCGGCGGCGGACACCTGCGGGGTGTCCATGCCGACCAGGAGCAGCGGGCCGTCGACCGCGTCGAACAGGAACCCGAGGCGCTCGTCCAGGCCGCCGCCCGGCTGGTGCAGGACCTCGAAGCCCTCGGCGCCGGCCGGCACGACGGTGCCGTCGAAGAACAGGACCCGACGCGCCGCGGGCAGGGCCTGCACGGTGGCGAGGGTGTCGGCGAGGCTGCCGGCGGCGACTCGGGCCGCGCCCTCGGGGGAGAGCGCCGGCGTCAGGCGGGTCTTCACCTTGCCGGGCAGGCACTCCTTCGCGACGACGGCCACGGTGACGGGCGTGCTGGTGGGGGTCTCGGTGGTCACGAGCGCGCCTCCTCGGCGACGGTGCCGGATGCGGCGACGGGGGCGGAGGCGGCGCCGGCGAACGGGGCGGATGCGGACGCAGCGGGACCGGCCACGGGGGTGGAGCCGGCCACGGTGCGGACGGGGGCCGGCGCGACGACGCGGGTCCGCGCCTCCCGGCGGTACGCACGGAGCAGACGGGACATGTCACGGACCGCGTTGATCGTGCCGCGGAGCGTGCCGGTGACCTTGCTGTCGCCGATGCGCTGCGCGTAGCCGATGTCGGACTCGTCGACGCGCCAGCCGGCCGCGTGTGCGGCGAGGACCATCTCGAGCGGGTAGCCGCTGCGCCGGTCGCGCAGGTCCAGGGAGACGAGGTCCTCGCGGCGCATGACGCGCATCGGGCCGAGGTCGCGCAGGCGGTAGCCGGTGGCACGGTGCATCAGGACGGCGAGCACGCGGTTCGCGAAGCGGGCGTGCGGTGCCCAGGCGCCGCGACCGGTCGGCACCCGTCGGCCGAGGGCCAGGTCGACGCGCCCGCTGGCGACCCGGTCGACCAGCGGCGGGAGCTCGGCGGGGTCCATCGAGGCGTCGGCGTCGCAGAAGGCGACGTAGTCGGCGGTGGCCGCGGCGACGCCGGCCGCGCAGGCCGAGCCGAAGCCCTTGACCGGTTCGGTGACGACGAGGGCGCCGTGCGCGCGGGCGACCTCGGCGGACCCGTCGGTCGACCCGTTGTCCACCACGATCGCCCGGTACCCGGCGGGCAGGCGGCCGATCACCTTCGGCAGGGCATCCGCCTCGTCGAGGCACGGGAGGATCACGTCGACGCTCATGTCCGTCATTCGGTGCGGTCGGTCGGATCGACGGGTCTGTCCTTGCATGCACTCGACGTAACACGATGACGCGCCGCGGGGTACAGGAAACGCGCCGATCGGTCGCAGTCTGTGCACCCCGGCAGGCTGCGGTCCCCAGAACGGGGGACAGGTGTGGGCGTGCGGGGGGTGTTGGAAGACGCCGTCGTCTTGGTGTGACGCCGGCGTGGGGGTTGCGGGGTCGGTCGGAAGACGCCGTCGTGTTCGTGTGACGCCGGGGACTCGGCGAGACGCCCCGCGGTTCGGCGGCGTCTCGCTGGTTCGGGGGCGGGTCGCGGACACGACGGCGTGTCGCGACGTGCGTCGGGCCGGTCGGACGGGAGGCCCGGGGCGGGGCCGCCACGGGCCTCCCGTCCGGCGTGTGGTCGCGGCTGCGGTCGTTCAGTGAGCAGGAGACGTCGGGTCGCACGGTCGGACCCGACGTCTCCTGCTCACTCGGGGTGGCTACCGGACGGCGCTGCGGAGCGGGGCCGTCGCGAAGTCGCGCATGCCGGCCTCGAAGTCGACCTCGGCGCGCCAGCCGAGCTCGGCGGCGATGCGGTCCGAACTCGCGGTGACGTGCCGGACGTCGCCCAGGCGGTACTCGCCCGTGACGACCGGCTGCGGGCCGTCGGGGCCGGCGATCGCGGCGGCCATGTCACCGATCGTGTGCACGATCCCCGAGCCCACGTTGTACGCGCGGAACGAGTCGGCCGGCAGGTCCGCCGTCGCCGCGATGGATGCCGCGTTCGCGCCGGCGACGTCGTCCACGTGCACGAAGTCCCGTCGCTGGGCGCCGTCCTCGAAGACACGGGGTGCCTCACCGCGGGCCAGCGCCGAGCGGAACAGGGACGCGACACCGGCGTAGGGGGTGTTCGCCGGCATGCCGGGACCGTAGACGTTGTGGTAGCGCAGGGCGACCGCTCGCCCGCCGGTGGCCCGGGCCCAGCTCGAGGCCAGGTGTTCCTGCGCGACCTTCGTCTGCGCGTAGACGTTCCGCGGGTCGAGCGCGGCGGACTCGTCGATCAGTCCGGGCACCAGGGGTTCGCCGTCCGGGCCGATCGGGTCGAAGTGGCCGGCGTCGAGGTCCTCGCGGCGCCGGGCCGGCGGTCGGACGGGCGTGCCGGACGCGGTCGTGTACGCGCCCTCGCCGTAGACGACCATCGAGCTCGCGACGACGAGGCGGCCGATGTCGTGCCGGTCCATCCCGGCGAGCACGTGGGCGGTGCCGGCGTCGTTCGACGACACGTAGTCCGGGGCGTCCTGGAAGTCGACGCCGAGGCCGACCTTCGCGGCCTGGTGGCAGACGACGTCGACGCCGTCGAGCGCCGCGTCGAGGGCGATCCGGTCGCGCACGTCGCCGTGCACGAACGCGATGCCCTGCTGCTGGTGGGCGTGGACGACCTCGGCGGGGTCGCCGTGCACGTCGTCGCGCAGGGAGTCGAGGACGCGGACCTCGTACCCCTCGGCACGCGCGCGGCGCACGATCGCGGAGCCGATGAAGCCGGCGCCGCCGGTGACGAGGAGGCGGGTCATGCGGTCGCGCCCGTGGTGGAGCCTGCGCCGCGCTGCACGATGCTCGCGCTCGCGCTGGCCGGGACGAGCTCGCGCGGGGTGAAGTCGGCGGGGATCGCGCCGACGATCTCACCGATGGCGCGGACGATCACCTCGTTCGCACGGGCCAGCCGCTCCATGACGAGACCGTGCGTGACCGTGGCGCCGGCGTCGTCGACGTCGGATCCGGTCGCTGCGGCTGCGGCTGCGGCTTCGGCTTCGGCTTCGGCTTCGTCCTCGGTCGGGGCGAGGCCGGCGTCGGCGTCGGTGACGAACGACAGGTTGACGGTGGCGATGCCGAGCTCGGCGGCGAGCGGGACCTCGGGGGTCATCGTCATGTTGATGGTGTGGCCGCCGGCCTCGCGGAGCCAGACCGACTCGGCGCGCGTCGAGAAGCGGGGCCCCTGGATGACGACGCACGTGCCCGTCGGACGGAACGGCACGTCGAGCCCCGCGACGGCGTCGATCGCTGCGCGCCGGAGCGTCGGGTCGAACGGGTCGGCGAAGGACAGGTGCTGCACGTCGTCCTCGAAGAAGGTGTCGGCGCGGCCCCAGGTGCGGTCGATGAGCTGGTCGGTCACGACGAAGGTGCCGGGGGCGTAGTCGGGGTGCAGACCGCCGACGGCGCTGGACGACACGATCGCGCGGACGCCGAGCGAGCGCAGCGCCCAGACGTTCGCGCGGTGGTTGATGCGGTGCGGGGCGACGGAGTGCTCGCGGCCGTGGCGGGTGAGGAACGCGACCCGGCGTCCGGCCATCGTGCCGATGCTGATGGGGCTCGACGTCGGACCGAACGGTGTCGGCACGTCGCGTTCCTCCGCCGTGCCCTCCTCGAACAGCTGGTAGAGGCCGGAGCCCCCGATGACACCGATCGTCACGGCTTCGTCGTTCTCCACAGATCCTCCGTCAGGTCGTCGGCGCGTGCTGCGCGCTGGATACGCTACTGAGGCCGCCACCGGGGGAACCGGGAGCGGCGACACTTCCCACCTGTTCGGAGGCACCAGTGCGAACGATCGGTCAGCACCGCGACGACCTGGCAGCGTTGCTCGCGCCGGTCCTGGCGGGCCTCGGCACGGACGAGTGGGCCATCGACGACCTCGCCGCTGCCGGGTCCGGGCGTCGCGTGCTCGCGGCGGGCGTCGGATCGCCGGTCCCGCTGCCGCCGTTCGACAACAGCCAGATGGACGGCTTCGCCGTGCGCGTCGCCGATGCCGGCCAGGACGTCCGCGTCGTCGACCCGATCCCGGCCGGGGTCGTGCCCGAGGCGCTCGGACCCGGGACGGCCGCACCGATCATGACCGGGGCCCGGATCCCGTCCGGAGCCGACGCGGTGTTCCCGGTCGAGGCCACCGAGCCGGCGGCCTTCCCGGCGGCCCTCGGGCTGTCACGGGTGTCCGTGCCCGCCGACCTGACCGCCGGCACCTTCGTCCGCGCGACCGGCAGCGACCTGGCGACCGGGGCCGAGATCGCGTCCGCGGGCAGTCCCGTCACGCCGGCGCTGCTCGGGGCCCTCGCCTCGGCGGGGGTCCGGTCCGTGTCGGTGCGCCAGCCACTGCGGGTCCTGGTCGTGTCGACCGGGTCCGAACTGCAGGGCGCCGACACCGATGCCGCGACGATCGGTGACGCGAACGGCATCGCGCTGCGGGCGGCGCTCGCCGAGGTCGGTGCCGAGGCGCGCGTCGTCCGGGTGCCCGACGACGTCGCCGCCTTCGAGCAGGCGCTCGACCAGGCCGTGGGGGACGGGATCGTCGGGGACCGGGTCGACCTCGTGCTCACCACGGGCGGCATCAGCGCCGGGGCGTACGAGGTGGTCCGGCAGGCACTCGAGCCCCGCGGCCTCGCGGTGACCCCGGTCGCCGTGCAGCCCGGCGGGCCGCAGGCGTTCGGCAGCGTGGTGTTCGGCCGTGCCGGTGGCCGATCCGTGCCCGTGGTTTCCTTCCCGGGCAACCCGGTCTCGGCGCTCGTCTCGTTCGAGGTGTTCCTGCGGCCGCTGCTCGCACCGGTCGCCGGGCTGCCGGCGGACCGACCCGTCCAGGTCCTGCCCGCCGCGTCCGCCGCCGTCTCACCCGCGGGCAAACACCAGGTACGCCGCGGCCGGGTGCAGGACGGTGCCGTGCACTTCGTCGGTGGACCGAGTTCGCACCTGCTCGTCCACTACGCCGCCGCCACCCACCTGGTCCACGTGCCGGTGGGCGTCGACACCGTCGAACCCGGCGACCCGCTCACCGTCTGGAGCCTCCGATGACCGACCCGTCCTCGTCCGACCAGCTGTCGCACGTCCGCGCTGACGGCAGCGCGCACATGGTCGACGTCTCCGCCAAGGACGTCACCGACCGCTCGGCCACCGCCACCGCCACCGTGGTCACGCGCGCGGACGTCGTCGCGCGGATCCTCGACGGCTCGCTGCCGAAGGGCGAGGTCGTCGGCACCGCCCGGATCGCGGCGATCATGGCGGTGAAGAAGACGTCCGACCTCGTCCCGCTCTGCCACCCGCTGCCGATCGCCGGCGTCCAGGTGGACATCACCGGGGCCGACGACCGCGTCCACATCGAGGTCTCGGTGCGGACCACCTCACGCACCGGGGTCGAGATGGAGGCCCTCACCGGCGCGAGCGTCGCCGCCCTGACCGTGTACGACATGGTGAAGGCCGTCGACCGCGCGGCCGTCATCACCGACGTCCGGGTGCTCGAGAAGCACGGCGGGCGCTCCGGGGACTGGAGCAACCGATGACCACCGAGCCGATCAGGGGTCGTGCCGCCGTGGTCGTGGTGTCCACGCAGGCGGCAGCCGACGGCGCGCTCGACCGGACCGGACCCGTGATCACCGACTGGCTGCGGGAACGGGCGTTCACCGTGACCGATCCGATCATCGTGCCCGACGGCGGCCCGATCACCGAGACCGTCACGGCCGAGCTGCTCGCCGGAGCGCGGGTCGTCATCACCACCGGCGGCACGGGCGTCACCCCGACGGACCGGACGCCCGAGGCCGTCGCGCCCCTGATCGACCTGGAGCTGCCCGGCATCACCGAGGAGATCCGACGCCGCGGTCTCGCCGGGGCCGGCCCGACCGCACTGCTCACCCGCGGTGTCGCCGGGGTGACGCACGCCGGCTGCCTGCTCGTCACCCTGCCCGGCTCACGCGGCGGGGTGGCCGACGGCCTCGCGGTGCTCGACGGCCTGCTCGACCACGTGCTCGCCCAGGTGCACGGCGCCGGACACGCACCGCGCATAGTCCAGCGCGACACCCCGCGGAGTACCCCGTGAGCGACGCCGCCGACGTCGCCACCGCCGCGCGCGTCGTGCTCGCCGACGTCGTCGACCGCGACATCAGCGTCGACGAGGTCGCATCCGTGGTGGCCACCGACCAGGACGGCGCCGTGGTGACCTTCGCCGGCATCGTCCGCGACCACGACGGCGGCAAGGGTGTCACCGCGCTCGACTACGAGCGGCACCCGAGCGCCGGTGCGGTCATCGCCGAGGTCGCCCGCAGCATCGCCGAGCAGCACCCCGACGTCCGGATCGCCGTGCTGCACCGCATCGGCGCACTCGGCATCGGGGACGTCGCGCTCGCCGCAGCGGTGTCGTCGTCGCACCGGGCGCAGGCGTTCGCCGCGTGCGGGGCACTGGTCGACCTGGTGAAGGAGCGCGTGCCGATCTGGAAGCACCAGCGGTTCACCGACGGCACGGACGAGTGGGTGGCGGCGCTGTGACGGACGCACCTGTGGGACTTCGCACCACCGGCGCTCGTTCGGGGCGTGGTGACGGTCCCAGCCGATCCATAGAATCGCGAACATGAGCATCTTGTTGTCCGGGTTCACCATCGTCCTGCTGGTGTTCGCCCTGATCGACATCCTGACGAAGACGGACGACCAGATCCGCGGCCTGCCGAAGATCGCGTGGGTGATCCTCGTGATCCTGGTCCCCGTCGTCGGCAGCATCGTCTGGTTCGCCATCGGCCACGACTGGGCCCCGGGCGAACGGAACCACGGTCGCTACATCGAGCCCACCCGCCACGAGGACCGGTACGCCACCCTCGGCGATGCCCGGAGTGCGCACGGCACCGCACGGGTGACCGGTACGGAGCAGGAGCTCGCCGAACTCGAGCGCGAGATCGAGTACTGGGAGGCCCAAGCTCGACTCAAGCGTGCGAAGGACGCCGCGGGCGAGGGCGACAGCGCCCCGGTGAGCTGACCCGTGAGCACGACGACGCCGGATCCTCCGACCGTTCCCGACGAGGTCTGGCAGCAGGTCGCGGACCGGCTCGCCGGGGCACCGACCCCGCCGAGCGCCCGCAGGTCGATGATCCGCCGGATCGTGATCATGGTCGTGGTCGTCGTCCTGGCCGGGCTGGCGGGGTACGTCGCAGCCACATACCTCCCGCGGTTCGACCTGCCGGAACCCGATAGGGACCTGCCACCGTGGGCGGTCGTCATCGTCGCGGTCGGCTTCGTCACCGGGATGGCCTGTCTGGTGACCGCCTTCGTGCGGGGTGGTGGTGTCGGTGGGCTCTCCGGCATCAACTCGGAACCGACCGCGGGGCTCCGCCGCGCCGACCGACGACGCGTCGAGCGGATGGCGCGAGGGCGGGCCCCGGCTCCCGCCGAACGAGTGCGCCTGCTCGCCGCGATCGTCGATCGTCGCCTCCGACAGTCGACCGCAGGACTCTGGTTCACGCTCGGGTTCACGCTGTTCGAGGCGGCGCAGTCCCTGCTCAACTGGCCGTCGTGGCCCGGCATCCTCCACGGGGTCGTCTCCGCGGCCATCCTGGTGATGCTCCTGGTGCTCGTCCGGTACCGGCAGCAGTGGCGAGCCTTCCTGCAGGAGAGCCGGCCCCGCGCCGGAGCCGAGCCGACCCCGTCGGCCTGACCCGGGCCTCCAGACCGACCACCCCGCACCCAGGAACTCGCCGCGCCACCTACCCTTGACGGGTGGCACATCTCCTCGGCGCCGAGAACCTGCATCTCGAGTTCCCCACCAAGGTCGTCTTCGACAACGTCACCCTCGGCATCGACGAGGGCGACCGGATCGGTGTGGTCGGCCGGAACGGCGACGGCAAGTCGACGCTGCTCGCCCTGCTGTCCCAGCGCCTCGAGCCGGACGGCGGACGCGTCACGCACCGGCGCGGGCTGACGATCGGCTACCTGGACCAGCGCGACATCCTGCCCGAGGGCGCGACCGTCGGCAGCACGGTCGTCGGCGACCTCGAGGAGCACGAGTGGGCCGGTGACCCGAAGATCCGCGACATCATCGGCGGACTGGTCTCGGACATCCCGTGGGACGCCAGCGTCGACGACCTGTCCGGTGGACAGCGTCGCCGTGTTGCGCTCGCACGGCTGCTCGTCGGCGACTGGGACGTCCTGTTCCTCGACGAGCCGACGAACCACCTCGACGTCGAGGGCATCGAGTGGCTGGCCGGGCACATCAACCGCCGGTGGTCGTCGAACCAGGGCGGCATGGTGGTCGTGACGCACGACCGGTGGTTCCTCGATGCCGTGTCGACCGACACGTGGGAGGTCCACGACGGCGTCGTCGACCCGTTCGAGGGCGGCTACGCTGCGTACATCCTGCAGCGCGTCGAGCGTGACCGGCAGGCGGCCGCGAGCGAGCAGCGCCGGCAGAACCTGGCCCGCAAGGAGCTCGCGTGGCTGCGCCGCGGTGCACCCGCCCGCACGAGCAAGCCGAAGTTCCGCATCGACGCCGCCAACGCCCTCATCGACGACGTGCCGCCGATCCGTGACACCGTCGCGCTGTCGCAGACGGCGACGGCCCGGCTCGGCAAGGACGTCGTCGACCTGCTCGACGTGAGCGTCTCGTTCGACGGCACGCAGATCCTCGACCGCGTCGAGTGGCGCATCGCCCCGGGGGAGCGGACGGGCATCCTCGGCCCGAACGGCGCCGGCAAGTCGACGCTGCTCAACCTGGTCTCCGGACGCCTGCAGCCGACGACCGGCCGGGTGAAGACGGGCAAGACCGTGCAGGTCGCGGTGCTCGACCAGCAGCTCGCCGACCTCGCGCAGTTCGCCGACGACCGGGTGCGCGAGGTCGTGGCGCGCAAGAAGACGAGCTACGTCGCCGACGGCAAGGAGATGACACCGTCGCAGCTGCTCGAGCGGCTCGGCTTCACCTCGGAGCAGCTCTCCACCCCCGTCAGGGACCTGTCCGGTGGGCAGAAGCGGCGCCTGCAGCTCATGCTCATCCTGCTCGACGAGCCGAACGTGCTCATCCTCGACGAGCCCACCAACGACCTCGACACCGACATGCTCGCCGCCATGGAGGACCTGCTCGACACCTGGCCGGGCACCCTGCTGGTCGTCAGCCACGACCGGTACCTGCTCGAGCGCGTCACCGACCAGCAGTACGCCGTGCTCGGCGGGCACCTGCGGCACCTGCCCGGCGGGGTCGACGAGTACATGCGGCTGCGCGAGGCCGGCACCGGTGGCGGGACCGCCTCGGCGGCTGCCGCCGCGTCTGCCGGGAGGCCCGACACCGTCGGCGGGACCGGCTCGGCCGGTTCCGTGGCCGGTTCCACCGCCGCCGGTGCGTCCGGCGGGTCAGCTGCGGCGGCCTCCGGGCTGACCGGCGCCGATCGTCGTGCGGCCGAGAAGGAGATGTCGGCCCTCGACCGGAAGATCGCCAAGGTCGGCACGGACCGCAAGAAGCTGCTCGACCAGTTCGCCACGCACGACCAGTCCGACTACGCCGGGTTGGGGGCGCTGCAGGTTCGCCTGGGGGAGCTCGAGGCAGAGGTCGAGCAGCTCGAGGAGCGCTGGCTCGAGGTCGCGGAGCTGCTCGGGGTCTGAGTAGCTCGGGGTTTGAGTCGCTCGGGGTTTGAGTCGATCGGAGCCTGAGTCGATCGGAGTCTGAGCCGCTCGGGGTCTGCGCGGCCGGCCCGCCCGTCAGTCCCGGAGGGCGGCGATCGGGGTGCCCTGGACGGCACGGGCCGCCGGCCCGAGCGCTGCGGCCAGGCCGGTGACGGCGGCTCCGACGAGCACGACGACCACGAGCCACGCCGGGACCGTGGGGCCGAGGAGCACGGCGCCGTTCGTCGCGCCGAGGAGCGTGTAGGCGCCCGCCCACCCGTACGCGGTGCCGAGGACGAGCCCGAGCACGATCGCGACGGTGATGGTCATCGCGGTCTCGACGAGCACGAGCGACCGGATCTGGTGCCGGGTCGCGCCGACGACGCGCAGGAGTCCGAGTTCCCGACTGCGCTGGGTGATCGTGAGCGCCGTCACCACCACGACGCCCGCCGCCGCGATGATCCCCGCGGCACCGACCAACCCCGTGAACATGGCCGCGAGCTGGTCGAACTGTGTCTGGATGTCGCGGTAGTACACCGGGTCGGCGGCGGCCTGTCGCTGCAGCATCGTGGCGTACGTGGCGAAGCCCACCGAGAAGGTCGACATGAGGGTCACCGCGATGATGAGGCCGACCGTCGTCCGAGCGGTCCGCTCTGGTGCGCGCAGGGAGTTCCGCGCCGCCATCGAGGGGATGATGCTCCGGCCGGACGCCGACACCACGAGTCGCAGGACGGCCGGCAGCAGCACGGGCGACGCGACGACCACCCCGGTGAACGACAGTGCCCCGCACGCCACGGCGAGCAGCAACGCGTTCACCGTCGAGGCGCCGAGCACGAACGCGACGCCGATGCCGGACGCCCCCGCGAGGAACAGGCCGGCCGCGACCACGCTCCGTGCCGTGCGGCTGGTCGTCCCGGGGACCGGCTCGACGACGGCGTCCAGTGCTCGGAGCGGCGGGATCGACAGCACCTGACGGGAACCGACGCGGAACGCGAGCGTCGTGATGCCCGCGACGAGCAGGGCGATCGGGGCCGCTGCCGGTGGGAGGAACCAACCGAGCGCCGGGAGCACGTCGGTGGCCGCGGCCAGCGAGAGCGCACCGTTGGCGACCAGCACCCCCGTGACCCCGCCGACGAGTGCGCCGACGACCCCGCAGACGAGACCGATCGCGGTGATCTGGCGGCGGAGCTGCGCGCCGGTCGCGCCGAGCACGCGCTGCAGCGCCAGGGCACGGGTCCGCCCGGCGATCACCGTGGCGCACGTGTTCGACGCGACCACGGCGCTGACGTACAGCGCGATCGCGATGAACACCCACGCGACGACGGGCAGGATCGCGGCGACCGTGGCGCTCTCGCCCGTCCGTTCGCCGATCTCGACGATCCGTTGCGCGGCCTCCGACCCGGTGACCACGAGGGCACCGAGGCCGGCGGACAGTGCGGCGACGAACACCGTGGAACGACTCTCGGTCAGGGCGCGGAGTTGTGTGTGTCGCCGTCGGTGCGTCGGCAGGTCGCGGTGACGCGACACGGTCACGACCGGTCGTCGCCCGTGTTGGGCGTCCAGGCCACCCACCGGTCCTTCTCAGAGGTCAAGGACCAGTCGCCGCAGCGGAGGACGGTCTCGGCCGCGTAGGCGTCGGGGGCGCCGGAGATGGTCACGCTCGGCGCGGACTTCCTGGGGACGGTCGTGCAGCCGTCGGCGGTGACGCCGTCGGAGCTGGTGAAGACGACGGTCGTGGGAGCGCTCGACCGCTTCTTCGCGGCCGTCCCGGCGGCGGAGGAGATGTCCGTCGCGTCCGCGGGCATCCACGCGGGCGGGGACTGCAGGTCGGCGCGGGTGTCGGCGTGGGTGCTCACCTCGTGGTGCAGCTGGTCGTTCAGCGCGGAGCACCCGGTCAGTGTGAGTGCGCAGAGTGCGAGGGCGCCGACCGTGACGCCCTTCGTGGAGAGGTGGGACACGGGATGCCTTTCGTCGGGACACCACGATCCCATCGTGTCGGGACGGCGACGGGATCGGTCCAGGGGAGGACCGGCGTGCTCCTGCCGGATGACATCCGACCCAGCGATCAGTCGCCGAGACCCAGGATGAGTCGGCGGAGCAGTCCGGCGAGCTGGTCCTGCTCGTCGTCGGAGACCCCGGACAGGATGCCGCGCTCGGCCGCCAGCAGGTCGGCGATCGCCGCGTCCACCGCCACCCGGCCCCGGCTCGTCAGCGACACGAGGATGCCGCGGCCGTCCTTCGGGTCGGTCCGGCGGCCGACGAACCCGCGCGCGGCCAGCCGGTCGACCCGGTTCGTCATCGTGCCGCTCGACACCAGGGTCTGCTGCAGCAGCGTCTTCGGGCTCAGCTCGTACGGCTCGCCGGCGCGACGCAGGGCCGAGAGCACGTCGAACTCCCACGGCTCCATGCCGCTCGCGTCGAACGCCGTGCGGCGGGCGCGGTCCAGGCGTCGGGCGAGCCGGTCCACGCGGGACAGCACCTCGAGCGGGCCGAAGTCGAGGTCGGCACGCTCACGACCCCACGCCGCGACGATGCGATCGACCTCGTCCTCCTGCGGCATCCCTCCATCTTGGCCGAACCCGGGGCGCACGGCCAGCGCCGCGGGTCGTGGGAGGATGGAGGAGCACCTTCGGGTGCGTTCCGCCTTGGTGTAATGGCAGCACGACGGCCTTTGGTGCCGTTAGGTCCGGGTTCGAATCCTGGAGGCGGAGCGCCGGTGCCCAGCGCGGGGTGTCGGGGCCAGGGTGGGCTCCAGCTCCTGCGGCTCGTGCGGCTGTCCCGGGGCGGCCGCCGTCATCGCAGCCATCGGTACTCGTACTCCGGCCTGCCCGGTCCACTGTGCCGCACGTCCTTCTCGACCTGACCGAGGGTGATGAAGTGCTCCAGGTACCGGCGGGCGGTCACGCGCGAGGTCCCGGCAGCTCGAGCGACCTCGGTCGCGGACGCCCCGCCGGCAGCGCCCATCAGGACGGCCTCGATCGACTCGAGGGTCTCACGGGCGATGCCCTTCTCGGCTTCGGCCGGCGCCGACGGACGGAGCGTCCCGAGCCGTTCGTCGATGTCCGCCTGCGACATCGACCTGCGGTCCTCGAACCCGCGGCGGTACTCGCGGTACGTGGTCAACCGCTCGGCGAAGGTGCGGAAGCTGAACGGTTTGACGAGGTACTGCACGACTCCGAGCGCGATCGCGTTCTTCACGCCGCGGGCGTCGTTCGCGGCGGTGACCGCGATGACGTCGACCGCGGACCCGGCGGTCCGCAGGGCGCGGACGAGCTGCAGACCGTGGGCATCGGGCAGGTTGACGTCGAGCAGGACGAGGTCGGGCTTCTCGGCGGCGACCGCGGCGAGCATCTCCCGCCCGGTCGCCGCCGACGCCACGACCGTGAAGCCGTCGAGCCGGCCGACGTACGCAGCGTGTGCCTCGGCCGTCAGGGGCTCGTCCTCGACGATGAGGACGCGGATGGTGTCGGTCACGCGGGCACCCGCTGCACGTCGAGGTCGACCACGAAGGTGCTGCCCGAGGGACCGGTGGAGACCGTGATCGCGCCGCCGATCCTGCTGACGGTGGAACGGACGAGGTCGAGTCCGACGCCTCGTCCCTCCGGTCCGGACGGCTTCGTGGACCACCCCCGCTCGTAGGCAGCGCCGACGTCGGCGATGCCGGGGCCGTTGTCCTCGACGACGATCCGGGTGCCCCCGTCGACGGGCGTGACAGTGACGACGACCCGCGGATCCCCGCCGTCCCCGACGCCCTCGGCAACGGCGTCCACGGCGTTGTCGACGAGGTTGCCGATGACGGTGATGACGTCGCTCGCCGCTCCGGGCACCGGTGTGCGGAGGCGGCTCGTGTCCGCCACGAGCGTGACGCCGCGCTCGTGTGCCTGCGCACGCTTCCCGTTGAGCACGGCGGCGAGCACGGCGGGCGTGACGGCGGGCGGCTCCGGCATCCCGGCGCTGGACCCGTCCCCGTCGGGGCGATCCGTGCCCGTGTGGACGTCCGTGTGCCGGTCGAGCTCGTCCGACGCGAACCGGACCGCTTCGTCGACCCGCCCGAGCTCCATGAGCGCCACGACCGCGTGCAGCCGGTTCGCGAACTCGTGCGTCTGCGCCCGCAGCGCGTCGGTCAGGGTCCGCGTCGCAGCGAGCTCGCCGGACAGGTGCAGCAGCTCGGTCTGGTCACGGATCGTCGCGACGGTGCCGAGCGGCTTCGCCGACGCTCGCGAGAACGCCATCTCCTGGTTGACCACGAGCACACGGTCGGGCGTCACGTGGGTCTCGTCCACGGCGCGGTCCCCCGACGCGAGCAGTGCCCGGAGCCCCTCGGGGACGTCGAGGTCGGCGAGCGGGATCGGCTCCTGCCGCTCGGTGGGCGGGGGCAGGTGCAGGAGCTCGGCGGCGCGGTCGTTGTGCAGCACGACGGAACCCGAGCGGTCGATGACGACCAGCCCCTCGTGGACGGAGTGCAGCACGCCCTCGTACGAGGCGAACACGCGTGCGAGCTCCTCGGGCCCGCGGCCGGCGGTGATCCGGTCGAGGTGCCGGCTCAGCAACCACGAGAACAGCGCGGACACGGCGACGATCGCCAGGGCGAGCACGACGACGGACACCAGCCGCGGCACCAGTGCGGTCGAGATGTTCGCGACGGTGACACCCGCGGCGACGAGCCCGACGACCTTGCCGTCCCCGTCCGTGATCGGGGTGACCGCCCGCACCGAGGGGCCGAGCGTCCCAGCGAAGGTCTCCGTGAAGGTCTCGCCTCGGAGCGCCGGCGCGACCGTGCCGCGGAAGGGCCGGCCGATCTCGGCCCGGTCCGGGTGCGTCCACCGGGTGCGGTCCGGCGCCATGATCGTGATGAAGTCCGTGTGCGTGCGGCGCATCAGGTCGAGGGCGTACGGCTCGAGCCGCGCGGAGGGGTCACTGGCCGACGCCTGTTCCACCACGAACGGGTTCCGGGCGATCGAGACCGCGACGGCGGTGCTCCGGTCGCCGGCGTCGGCCTCGACGTCCGCGCGCGCTGACGACCAGCTCCACGCGCCGCCCACCGCGACGCCGACCACGACGAACAGCAGCTGCAGCGCGAAGAGCCGTCTGGCGATGCTCCACCGTCTCACTGCCATGGTCCGACCCTCCTCGCCTCGTCGCGGGACCCCCATTCTGCGCCAGACGGGACGGCGTGGTGGCATCCGTGAACGCAATGAACACAAGTCCCCTCCGGTGCGCGGTGCGCGGCAGGGTGGGCCCGTCCCCACGGGGAGCGAGCCGACCGGGGTGACGACGCCCCGGTCCTGACGACAAGGAAGTCTCATGGCATCGACGCACTCGTCCACGCGACGCCCCGCCCGGCGTCGCGGGCTCGACCGTTCGCACTGGCTCTACATCGCGGTCATCGTGGCCGTGGCTGCCGGGATCGTGGTCGGACTCACCGCACCGACCTTCGCGGTCGGCCTCAAGCCGATCGGCGACGGCTTCATCGCCCTCATCAAGATGATGATCGCCCCCGTGATCTTCTGCACGATCGTGCTCGGCGTCGGATCGATCGCCAAGGCGGCGACGGTCGGCAAGGTCGGCGGGCTCGCGCTCGCCTACTTCGTCGTCATGTCGACCTTCGCGCTGGCGATCGGTCTGGTGGTCGGCAACCTCATCCACCCCGGTGACCACCTCGACATGTCGACAGCGAAGTACGAACTCCCTGCGGGGTCCACCGAGGACACCTCGTCGACGTCCGGGTTCCTGCTCGGGATCATCCCCGCCACGCTCGTCTCGTCGTTGACGAGCGGCAGCATCCTGCAGACGCTCTTCGTCGCGCTGCTCGTCGGGTTCGCGCTCCAGGCGATGGGCGAGAAGGGCGCGCCGATCCTCACCGGCATCCGCCACCTGCAGGCGTTGGTGTTCCGCATCCTCGCGATGGTGATGTGGGTCGCCCCGATCGGCGCGTTCGGCGCCATCGCGGCGGTCGTCGGCGCCACCGGCGTCGCGGCCCTCGTCGCCCTCGGCACCCTGATGGTCGCCTTCTACGTCACCTGCATCGTCTTCGTCGTCGGGGTGCTGGGGGTCCTGCTCCGGGTCGTCACCGGGGTGAACATCTTCCGGCTGATGAAGTACCTCGGTCGCGAGTACCTGCTCATCGTGTCGACGTCCTCGAGCGAGGTCAGCCTGCCGCGTCTCATCGCGAAGATGGAGCACCTGGGCGTCTCGAAGCCCGTCGTGGGTGTCACCGTCCCGACCGGCTACTCGTTCAACCTCGACGGCACCGCCATCTACCTGACCATGTCGTCGCTGTTCATCGCGAACGCCCTCGGCACGCCGCTGAACGTCCCGGAGCAGATCTCGCTGCTGGTCTTCATGATCATCGCGTCGAAGGGCGCGGCGGGTGTCACGGGCGCGGGTCTCGCAACGCTCGCCGGCGGTCTGCAGGCGCACCGCCCCGACCTGGTGAACGGCGTCGGCCTCATCGTCGGCATCGACCGCTTCATGTCCGAGGCCCGCGCGTTGACCAACTTCACCGGCAACGCGGTCGCGACCGTCCTGGTCGGGACGTGGACGCGCCAGATCGACAAGGACCAGGTCGGCCGGGTGCTGTCCGGTGCCGCGCCGTTCGACGAGCGCACGATGTCCGCCGACGACCACGGCGCCGCCGCACCGACGGAGCGGATCTCGACCGGGGCCGTCCGCGCGATCGTCGAGCCCGAGCCCGAGCACTCCACGGCCGCGTCGGACCGCCGCTAGCGTCCGCGGCGCGCCACGAGCCTCCCGTTCCGCCGCACCGAGGAGATCGACGTTGATCACCAACCCCGACCACGCGCCAGCCGCGTCCGCCACCGCGTCCGGCCCGGCTCGTGCCGCCCTGGAGGCGTGGGTCGCCCAGATCGCGTCCCTCGCCTGCCCGGACGCGGTCGTCTGGTGTGACGGCTCGCCTGAGCAGACCGCCCACCTCACGCAGCTCCTCGTCGACGAGGGCAAGCTCATCGCCCTCGACCCGGAGCGTCGTCCGAACAGCTACCTGGCCCGCTCGGCGCCGGACGACGTCGCCCGGGTCGAGGGACGCACGTTCACCTGCTCGCGCACGCCGGAGGACGCCGGGCCGACCAATCTCTGGCGCGACCCGACGGCCATGCGCACCGAGCTCGAGGGGCGGTTCGCGGGGAGCATGCGCGGGCGGACGATGTACGTCGTGCCGTTCTCGATGGGGCCGGTGGGCGGACCGATCTCGCAGCTCGGCGTCGAGGTGACCGATTCGGCCTACGTCGTCCTGAGCATGGCCAAGACGACCCGCCTCGGACCGGAGGTGCTCCGCGCGATCGGCGCTGGCGTCCCCTGGGTGGCGACCGTGCACAGCGTCGGGCACCCGCTGCGGGACGCGGACGGCACGCTGCGGGACGATGTCACCTGGCCCTGCAACGAGACCAAGTACATCGTGCAGTTCCCGGAGACCCGCGAGGTCTGGTCCTACGGTTCGGGGTACGGCGGCAACGCCCTGCTGGCCAAGAAGTGCTTCGCGCTCCGGATCGCCTCGGTGATGGGCCGCGACGAGGGCTGGCTCGCCGAGCACATGCTGCTCATCCGGCTGACCTCGCCGGAGGGGCGGGCGTTCCACATCGCGGCGGCGTTCCCCTCGGCCTGCGGCAAGACGAACCTGGCGATGCTGCAGCCGGCGCTGCCCGGTTGGTCGGTGGAGACCATCGGCGACGACATCGCGTGGCTCCGTCCGGGTGCGGACGGCCGGCTGTACGCCATCAACCCCGAGGCGGGACTGTTCGGGGTGGCTCCAGGCACCGGTCCCGACACGAACCCCGTGGCTGTGGAGACCATCGCCGCGGACACCATCTTCACCAACGTCGCTCTGACGCACGACGGGGACGTCTGGTGGGAGGGACTCACGCCGGAGCCGCCCGGGCACCTCGTCGACTGGACCGGAGCAGACTGGACCCCCGACAGCGGCACCCCCGCGGCGCACCCCAACGCGCGGTTCACCGTCGCGCTCGACCGGTGCCCGTCACGCGCCGCCGACGCGGATCGCCCCGTCCCGATCGACGCCGTGGTGTTCGGCGGCCGTCGCTCGACCAACGTCCCGCTCGTGGCGCAGGCGCCGTCATGGGCCGAGGGCGTCTTCATGGGCGCGACCGTCTCCTCCGAGCGGACCGCGGCGGCCGAGGGCACCGTCGGCGAGCTCCGCCGCGACCCGTTCGCGATGCTGCCCTTCTGCGGCTACGACATGGCGGACCACTGGGCGCACTGGCTCGAGATCGGTGAGCAGCTGGGCGACGGGGCCCCGGCGGTGTTCCAGGTGAACTGGTTCCGCAAGGGTGAGGACGGAGCGTTGCTCTGGCCTGGCTTCCGCGAGAACGCCCGCGTGCTCGAGTGGATCGCCCGGCGGGTCGAGGGGAGCGTCCGGGCGGTCGAGAGCCCGGTGGGTCTGCTCCCGGACGTCGGGGGCCTCGACGTCCGGGGGCTCGACCTGCCGCCCGGGCGGCTCGACGCCCTGTTCGCCGTCGACCCGGAGTCGTGGCTCGACGAGTGCACGCTCACCGAGGCGTTCTTCGCCGGGTTCGCCGACCGGACCCCGCCGGTCTTCACGGCGATCCTGGACGATCGCCGCTCCGCCCTGCGTGCCGCCGTCCCGGATCAGCGCATCGTCCACTGACCGCTGCGATGCGGTGCCGGAGCGCTTCCGGCCGCCGGCCGTGCAGGATCCCAGCGGGCGCGGCGCGACGACGACTCAGGCCTTGCAGACGACCCGCCAGTCCGTGACGACCCGCTGCAGTGCGTGGTAGGCGGGCGTCGGCTCGCCCTCGTCGTACACGAAGTCGTGGCCCTGCTGCAGGGAACCGTCGTCGTCGACCCACCAGTCGTACCGGTCGTCCACGCCCCACGTCGTGTAGGAGACGCAGGCCTCGGAGTGCAGGCAGGTCTCGAGGACCGTGGCGTACTGCTCGGCCTGGGCCTCCTGCCCCTCGTCGTCGGTGACGTCGTTCTCCGAGATCCGGGCGATCAGCCCGGCGTCCTCGACGTTGTCGAGCGTGGTCTCGAGGTCGTCGGCCGAGATGGCGTCGGTGTCCAGGTGGTACACGTGCGACTGCAGGCCCACGCCGTCGATGTAGCCGCCACGGTCGTTCGTGTCGTTCGCGAGCTGCAGCAGGGCGTCCTGTCGGGGCCCGGGCACGTCGGCACCGTTCTCGTTGATGAACTGGCGGACGTCGGGGTCTGCGGCCTGGACGGCCCGCGAGACGACGACCGGGTAGGTCGACCCGAAGACCCGGTACCAGACGTTCCGCTGCAGGCTCGTGCCCTGGTCGACGTCGAACGGCTCGTTGACCACGTCGAGCGAGTCGAGCTTGCCCCGGAAGTGCGTGACCACGGTGGTCACGTAGTCGAGCAGGACCTCGGCGCTGGCCGCGCGTTGCTGCTTGGTGCCGGTGGGCAGGTTCCGCATCCACCGCGGCATCGCCTCGGTGAACGCGATCGTGTGGCCGTGCACGGCGATGCCCTTGCGCTGAGCGAGGTCGACGATGGCGTCGGCCTCGGCGAACCGGTACTCGCCCTGCCGGGGCGAGAGGGCCTGCGGCTTCATCGCGTTCTCCGGCGTGAGGGCGCCGAACTGACCCACGAAGTGCTCCGCGTACTGCGCGTCCGAGGCGAGCGGGCCCAGCGCGACGGCCGCGCCGACCAGGAAGTCCGGGCGGATGCGCTCCGCACGGGCCTGCAGACCGTCGGAGGCCGGTTCGGCGTCGGCCGCGACGGGACCCGCGGTGGCCAGGGACGAACCAGCCGGAGCCTCGGCGATGAGGGAGCGCACGGTGAAGGACCCCGCGTCGCTCGACAGACCCAGCCAGAGCGCGCCCGAGTCGAAGACCTCGGCCACCGGCAGGGTGGCCAGCGTCCGACCACCGCTCGCAACCGCGAGCTGGTCGCCGGTGCGCTCGACGGAGAGCTCCGCCTCGGGGTCGGCGACCGTCACGTGCTCGTCGCGCGTCGGCTGCGGGTCGGTCACGTCCTGCTGGTCGGAGCCGTCGAAGACCGCGATCCGCAGGTCGTCGCCGCGGAGCGTGAGCCGCACACCGGCCGGCTCGATCCGGAACTCGTCGGCGATCACCGGCGGGCTGTCCGACAGGGTCAGGGTGGCGTCGGCGGTCACGTCCGTGAAGGTCGTGTTGAGCGTGAAGTCGTCCGGGGCCGACAGGTGCGTCCCCGCGAGGTTGAGCGGCGGGTCCGGCTGGCCGCCGCTGCCGTCCTGCTCGACGATGGTCCTGCCCGTCGCGGTCACCCGGAGCACGTCGTCCGCCGCGACGATGCCGGACACGTGCCGCCAGTCCTGCTGCAGGACGTCGATGACGGTGCGCCCCGCGGACGGCGACGGCGACGAGCTGCAGCCCACCAGCGCGAGGACGATGCCCGCGGCCGCGACGCCGACGAGTCGACGGCGGGCGGCGGTGCGCGTCCCGCTCCGCGGCGACGTGTCGTGGTCGGCGGCGGACACCCGCGCGTCCCCGTTGAGGTGGCTCATGATGCGAAGGTAGCGGAAGTCGGTGCCGGGGACGCGTCGCGGGCCCGGCCGACCCGTGCCGGTCAGCCGGTCGGCGACGAGAACAGCACCGCGAGCACCGCGACCAGGCCGATCACCACGATGGCGAGGTCGAGCACGGCCAACGTGACGAGCCGGGCCCGCTGCGGCCGCACGGTCGTCCGCACCACGACCATCGCGGCGAAGACCACGACGACGAGCGCCAGTGCCGGCCATCCGATGCCCGGTGCGCGGATCGCCATGAAGACCATGACGACGGCGACGAGCGCGGCCGTGACGGCTCCCCACACGAGCCAGTTCGACCCCGAGGCCGTCCGGAGCGCGGGCTGGTCGCCGACCCGGGTGGGATCGGTGCGGCGGGACTGTTCGTCGGACACGGCCGTGACGGTACGCGGCGGACGCTGCGCACGCGCACGCCTCCGCCTCCGCCTGCACCCGCACCGGCTCCTGCTCACGCCTGCGCACCCGCCGACGCCCGCGCGCCCGCCGGAGCCATCCCGCGCGCCGGCTGCCGCGTCCGCGAGAGGATGGGGCGTGCACTCCGCGACGACCCTCCTCGATGCCGTCGTGCGGCACGTCGACGCGACCGGGTTCCGGGCGCACGGCGTGCACGTCCGCACGGCCGACGACACCGCCGAGCACCACTGGACCCCGGACGTCCGGCGGCAGGTCCACTCCGTCGCGAAGGGCGTCTGCGTCCTCGCGACGGGCATCGCCGCCGACGACGGCCTGGTCGACGTCGACGAGCCGATCGCGGCGACGCTCCCCGGCACCGCGCTCGGCGAGGGCGTGGACGCGGTCACGCTCCGCCACCTGCTGACGATGACGAGCGGCATCGACATGCCGTGGTCGCCGACCGAGATGACGGACTGGCCGGACCTGGCGGCGGAGTTCCTGCGTCGGCCGTCGCGCGGGCGCGTGTTCCAGTACGCGAACGCGAGCACCTACACCGCGATGCGCGTGCTGGCGGAGCGGGTCGGTGACGTCGGTGCGTTCGTCTCCCGCCGCCTGTTCGCACCCCTCGGCATCGAGGATTTGGCCTGGCAGCGCTGCCCGAACGGGTACGTCGTGGCCGGCGAGGGCCTGGCGATGCGCACCGAGGAACTCGCGCGCATCGGTCGGCTGATCCGCGACCGCGGCGTGGTCGACGGGCAGCGCATCGTGGGTGCGCGGTGGTGCGACGCGATGCACGGCGACTGGGTGGAGCGCGAGGGGACCGGCCCCGGGTACGAGCGGTACGCGATGGCCGGCTGGGACGGCCCCGGACGACTCTGGCGACTGCACGGCGCCCACGGCCAGATGCTGCTCTTCGACCAGCCCGACGCAGCCCAGCCCGACGCAGCCCAGCCCGACGCAGCCCAGCCCGACGCAGCCCAGCCCGGCACCGTCGTCACGGTCACCGCCGACGACCACTTCGGCGCCGACGCGCTCGCCGCCTTCGTCGCCGACGAGCTGGCCCGGCAGGACCCCCGCCGGTAGCAACGGCGACGACACGACCTGCACCCCGAGCCCCCGCCGCCGTGCGAGGATCGATCAGTGCAGCAGCAGACGCCCGTCGCGATCATCATCGCGGCCATGAGTGAAGAGGTGTCCGCGTTCGCCGACCTGTTCGGCGGTGTGCCGATCCTGGACGGCCCCGTCGGCGGACACGACCCGCACCAGCTGCTCGACATCGGCGGCGCGGTGGTCGCGGTGCGTCGCAGCGGCATCGGGTTCACGAACGCCACGGCCGCCGTCGCGCACGGGTTCCACGACTTCGGATCGGGCATCCCGGTGATCAGCGTCGGCACCGCCGGCGGGCTCATGCGTGGCGTCGCGATCGGCGACGTGGTCGTCGGCGACCGGTACGTCAACCTCAACGCCGACGCCACGGCGTTCGGCTACGCCCTGGGACAGGTCCCGGGGATGCCGACCGGGTACGCCCCCGACCAGCGCCTGGTGGACCTCGCCACTGCGTCCGACGCCGGGTACCGGATGCGGTCGGCGACCATCGGCTCGAGTGAGGTCTTCGTCACCGAGGACCGCGCCCGCACCATGCGCGTCGCGTTCCCCGAGGTCGCCGCGGTCGACATGGAGTCCGCGGCGATCGCGCAGTTCGCGCACGTGCACGCCATGCCGTTCGTCTCCGTCCGCTGCATCAGCGACCTGTGCGCGCCGGACGGCGCAGAGTTCCGCGAGCACCTGGACGGCGCCGCGGCGCGCGCCGCGCGCGTGGTGCACGACGTGGTGCTCGGCCTGCGTCCCTGACGGAACCGCCCACGGCGGTCTGCCTGGAGGCGCGGATCACCGCAGCCGGTCTGCCGGCGGTGATCCGCGCCTCCGGTCCGGACCCACCGGCGGACTGCGTTCCCCGGACGTTCGTGACGGATCGCGTACCCGGATCGGAGCCGCTCGCTAGCCTCCAGTTCGGGGGATCGACGAACCACGGCCAATCACACAGGGAGATCAGCCATGAGCGCCTACACGAGCGACGACAACGTCGAACCGGCACGCATCACCACCTTCAAGCGCGTCCGCAAGCAGTGGCGCCGGACCGGTGAGGTCGGCTACGTCCACAACGGCAGCGACTTCTTCCGCGACGACGCTCCGGAGGCGGTGGAGCGCTAACCACCGGTTGCTCCGCGTGCCCGCCAGGACCCGTCCTGGCGGGCACGCGTGCGTCCGGGGCCGTCCGCGCGTCAGCCGCCGAGCTGCTCCAGCAGGTACGGCGCCGTCCGGCTGGTCGGCGACGCGGCGACCTGGTCGGGGGTGCCCGACGCGACCACCCGGCCGCCCTCGTCGCCGCCGGACGGCCCCATGTCGATGACGTGGTCGGCACCGGCGACGACGTCCATCGCGTGCTCGACCACGACGACGGTGTTGCCCGCGTCGGTCAGCCGGGCCAGCTGCGCGGACAGCAGCTCGACGTCCGCCGGGTGCAGGCCCGTGGTGGGCTCGTCGAGCAGGTAGAGCGTGTGGCCGGTCCGGGCGCGCTGCAGCTCGGTGGCGAGCTTGATGCGCTGCGCCTCGCCGCCGGACAGCTCCGGCGCGGGCTGTCCGAGGCGCAGGTAGCCGAGGCCCACCTGCTGCAGGGCCTGGAGTGCGCGCGCGGCGGCGGGGAGCTCGACGAGGAAGGGCGCGGCCTGGTCGACCGTCATGCCGAGCACGTCGGCGATGCTCGCGTCGTGCCAGCGCACCTCGAGCGTCTCCTGCTGGTACCGCGACCCGTGGCACTCGGGACACGGGGCCCAGCTGCCGGGCAGGAACAGGAGCTCGACGGACACCGAGCCCTCGCCCTGGCAGACCTCGCAGCGCCCGCCGGCGACGTTGAACGAGAAGCGGCCGGCGGTCCAGCCGCGGGCGGCGGCCTCGTCGGTGGCGGCGAAGGCGGCCCGGACGGTGTCGAACAGGCCGGTGTAGGTGGCCAGGTTCGACCGCGGGGTGCGCCCGATCGGCTTCTGGTCCACCTGCACCACCCGGTCGACCAGGGGGTGGTCGGTCGCGACCCCCGGGAGCACGCCGCCCACGAGTGACGACTTGCCGGACCCGCTGACGCCGGTGACGGCGGTCAGGACCCCGAGGGGCAGGTCGACGTCGAGTCCGCGCAGGTTGTGCAGGGTGAGGTCGCGGAGTTCGAGGGTGCCGACGGGCGTGCGGGTCGTCCGCGCTCCGGACGGCCGACGCGGCTCGAGGTAGCGACGGGTGACGGACGCCTCGACCTCGGCCAGACCGGCGACCGGTCCGCTGTACAGGACGGTGCCGCCGCCCGACCCGGCACCGGGGCCGACGTCCACGATCCAGTCGGCACGGCGCACGATGCGCATGTCGTGCTCGACGACGAAGACGCTGTTGCCGCCGGCGCGCAGGGCGTCGAGGACGTCGACCAGGGACTCGGCGTCCGCCGGGTGCAGGCCGGCGCTCGGCTCGTCGAGCACGTAGACGACGCCGAACAGGCCGGACCGGAGCTGTGTGGCGATGCGCAACCGCTGCGTCTCACCGGGGGAGAGCGTCGGGGTGGCCCGGTCGAGCGACAGGTAGCCGAGGCTCAGGTCGACCAGGACCTCGACACGGGTCAGCAGATCGCGCGAGATCGCGACGGCGACCTCGGTCCGCTCGCCCGACGACGCCCGCGCCGTGGCGGGTGCGGCGTCGGTGATCGCCGCGATCGGGCGCAGGACGTCGGCGAGCCCGGTCAGGGGCAGCCCGTTCAGGTCGGCGATGGAGTGGCCGCCGACCGTCACCGCGAGGGCGGCGCGCGTCAGGCCGGTGCCGTGGCAGAGCCCGCAGGGCCCGGACTCGACGAATCGCAGCACCTTGGTGCGCTGGGTCTCGCTCTGTGAGTCGGCCAGGGTGTGGAGCACGAACTGCCGGGCGCTCCAGAACCGGCCCTTGTAGGGCTTCGCGACGCGGTCCCGTTTCGGGTGCACCTGCACGACGGGCTGCTCCTCGGTGAACAGCAGCCAGTCGCGGTCCTGTTGCGGCAGGTCGCGCCACGGACGGTCGATGTCGTACCCGAGCACGGCGGTGACGTCGCGCAGGTTCTTGCCCTGCCACGCGCCGGGCCAAGCGGTGATCGCGCCGTCGCGGATGCTCAGCGACGGGTCGTGCACGGCGGAGGCCTCGGTGACCTCGTGCGCGGTGCCGATCCCGTGGCACCGGGGGCAGGCGCCGGCGACCGTGTTCGGCGAGAACGCGTCCGACTCCAGCCGCTCGGCGTCGGCCGGGTAGGTGCCGGCGCGCGAGAACAGCATGCGCATCGAGTTCGACAGGGTCGTCATGGTGCCGACGGTGGAGCGGGAGCTCGGGGCACCGCGTCGCTGCTGCAGGGCGACGGCCGGTGGCAGTCCGGTGATGCTGTCGACGTGCGGCGTCGAGCCCTGTGCGATGAGGCGTCGGGCGTACGGGGCGACGGACTCGAGGAACCGGCGCTGGGCCTCGGCGAAGACGGTGCCGAAGGCGAGCGACGACTTGCCCGACCCGGAGACCCCGGTGAACGCGACGATCCGGTCGCGGGGGATGTCCACGTCGACGTCGCGCAGGTTGTTCTCGCGGGCGCCGCGGACGCGGATGAGGTCCTGCGGGCCCGGGTGGTCGACGGACGTGGTGGGGCGAGGGGCAGGCATCCGCCCGATCGTAGGCGCGAGCACTGGGAGGACGGGTGCCGCGGTGGTCGGGAGGCGCTGTGGTCTGGAGGCGCGGTGCGGGCTGGCACCGCGCCTCCCGTCCGTCGCGTTCCGCCGGGCGACAGTGCACGCCCGTTCTTGCCCGTGCGCTGTCGGCCACCCCGTGATGACGCGGCCGCGGTGTCGGGACGACGTGAGTCGGCCCGGGCCACGTGTTCGCGTGGTCCGGGCCGACTCGGGTGGTGCGGGGGTGTTACTTGATCTGCGCGGTGATGGTGGCGGTGCCGACGAGGAGGCCGCGCTTGACGGCGTCGGTCTTGAAGGTCTGGTTCAGCAGGCCGGCGGCGTCTTCGGAGATGTGGACGGTGGTGCCGGTCAGGATGGCGTTGTCGCCCTCGAGCTGGAGGGGCTTGAGGGTGCCGCCGTGCAGCTCGAACAGGAACGCGTTCGGGGCTGCGACCTTGCCGTTGACGAGGACGTCGCCGTAGAGCTTCGAGGAGCCGGGGTTGACGACGAAGTTCTCGAGGGTGACGGTGGTGTCGCCGGCCTTGAGGGTCAGGCCGGAGTCGTCGTGGTTGAGCAGGCCCTGCACGTAGGGGCGGTAGTCGCCGTCCGGGGACCAGTAGGTGACCGAGCCGGAGGTGATCGGGAACGACACGGAGCCGTCCTCGAGGGTCGCATCTCCCGAGACGCCCGGGGTGAGCTTGAGGGCGGTGAGGGCGTCGGTGAAGCCGGAGTCGAGCTTGACGGCGGTGGAGCCGCCGAGGACCTCGGGGACGGAGGCGACGGGGGCGGGGATCTTCGACTCGGACGACGACACCGTCTGCACGTTCGGGGTCGAGGCCTGGGCGGAGGAGATCCCGAACGCGGCGCCGCCGAGGACGAGGGCGCCGGTGGTGGCGAGGGTGATGGAGGTCTTGAGGCTCTTACGCATCGTGATCAGTCCTTTACGGTTGTCGCGCTCGGCGCGGCTGCTGGGTGCGCGCCGAACACACCCTGGTGCAGGGTGGAGAACCAGCGATGTGCGGCTGGTGAGCGCTCCGGGTGTTTCCCGGTCGTTGCAGGTGATTCGGCACCCTCCCGTGGAGGGTTTGGACCGATCTTGCGTCGTTACCGTTCTGTAATCTCCGGGTCGTCCGACGCGGTCAGAACGCCTTGCCGGGGTTCAGGGTGCCGGCCGGGTCCAGTGCGGCCTTCACCGAGCGGTGCATGGCGACCACACGCTCGCTCAGCTCGACACGCAGCCCCGGCAGCTTGAGCAGCCCGACCCCGTGTTCGCCCGTCACCGTGCCGCCGAGGGCCAGGCAGTCCGCCACGATCGCGTCGAACGCGACCTTCGCCCGGGCCTTCGCGGCGTCGTCGCCCTCCGGCGCGATGATGAGCGGGTGCAGGTTGCCGTCGCCGGCGTGCGCGATGTTCGCGATCGTGACCTCCTGCGCGTCGGCCGTCGCCTGGATCCGCCGGAGCATCTCGGGCACGGCGCTCCGCGGCACGCAGATGTCCTCGGTCAGGACCGGGCCGAGCCGTTCGAGCGCCGGGTAGGCGAGCCGCCGGGCCTGGAACAGCCGGGCGATGTCGTCGGGGTCGGTGGCCCGCTCGACGTCCGTTCCGCCCGCCTGCGCGAAGATCGCTGCGACGCGGTCGGCGAGCTCGTCACCCGCCGCACCGCGCTCGTCGACGCGGGCCAGCAGCAGCGTGTCGACGTCCGACGGCAGGCCGAGGTGCATCCAGTCGTCGACCGCACGCAGGCAGGTGCGGTCGACGATCTCGAGCGCGGCCGGCACGATGCCGGCGCGGGAGACCGCCGCGACGGCGTCCCCCGCGGCACTCAGCGACGGGAAGTAACCGATCACGGCCCGTTCGTCCCGGCCGGCGAGGGGGAGCAGCTTCACGGTGACCGAGACGACGATGCCCAGCGTGCCCTCGGATCCGACCATCAGCCCGGTCAGGTCGTACCCGGCGACGCCCTTCGCGGTGCGCCGCCCGAGTTCGACGACGGAGCCGTCCGCCAGCACGACCGTCAGGCCGAGCACGTAGTCCCGCGTGACCCCGTACTTGACGCAGCAGATGCCACCGGCGTTCGTCGCGACGTTGCCGCCGATCGTGGAGATCGCCGAACTCGCCGGGTCCGGCGGGTACCAGAGGCCGTGCTCGGCGACCGCGGCGCGCAGGGCGTCGTTGATGACCCCGGGCTGCGCGACGGCGTACCGCTCGTCCGTGTTCACCTCGAGCACGGCGTCCATCCGTTCGAGGGACAGCACGATCGACCGGTCCATCGCGTTCGCACCGCCGGACAGGCCCGTGCCGGCGCCGCGCGGCACCACGCGCACGTCCGACGCAGCCGCCCACCGGACGGCGGTGACCACGTCATCGGTGCTCCGGGCGAGGACCACGGCGAGCGGTGTCGTCGAGTCGGCCCACTCGGCGTCGTCGTGCCGGTACCGCTCGAGCGACGCCGGGTCGCGCAGGACCTGGTCGGACCCGAGCAGGAGTTCGAGGGCGGCGGTGTCGACGGCGTCCGGGCGGGACGGGGTGGTGACGGTCATGCGGTGCGGGGTCCTTCCGGGGCGCGGTGCTGCGGTGCACGGGTCGGGTCCGTCAACGGTACGCCGCTCAGTCCAGGCAGAACTCGTTGCCCTCGACGTCCTGCATGACGATGCACGACTCGTCCGTCTGGTCCGCGAGCATGCGGCGGACCTGGGTGGCGCCGAGTGCGACCAGACGCGCGCTCTCGGCGTCGAGCGCCGCGAGTCGTTCGGCCCCGACCATGCCCGTGCCGACCCGGACGTCCAGGTGCACGCGGTTCTTCACCGTCTTGCCCTCCGGCACACGCTGGAAGAACAGCCGGGGTCCGACGCCCTCCGGATCGACGCACGCGAAGGCCGAGCCCCGGTGCTCCGGCGGCAGCGACCGGTCGAACGCGCCCCAGTCGGCGAAGCCCGGTGGGGGAGGCGGCACCACGTACCCCAGGACCTCGCACCAGAACCGGGCGACCCGCTCCGGCTCCGCGCAGTCGAACGTCACCTGGACCTGTCGCACCGTCGCCATGCGGAGAGGATACGACTGCCGGTCGGAGGCGTCCGCTCGTCCGGGGTCACGGCAGGGTGAACTGCTCGCGCACGACGGTCACCGTCGCAGCGTCCACGCCGACGCTCAGGTGGAGGGGAGGCCGGGCCAGCACCAGGCCGAGTGCATGTCGCACGCGTGCGGTCTCGGTGCGGGTCAGGTGTTCTCCCACTCTGTCTCGGCGGGTGACGAGTGCCGTGAGGACCGCGAGGTCGTTGAGGTGTCGATCCGCGCGTGCACCCTCGCCGATGAGCATCGCCGACGACTTGGCGACGATCGCGCCCTGCAGGGTCGGTCGGTTCACGCGTCCGACCCGCCCGGCGACCTCGACGTCGATCGTCTCCGAGCGGTCGAGGGCCCCTTGGCCTCCCGGAGCGGCGATCGTGCGTCCTCCGGTGACCCCGACCCGGTTGTCTGCTCGCTCACCGAGGAAGCGCGGGATGAGCACGTCGATCTGCGCGTCGCCCTTCACCCAGCGGTGCTGGACGCCACGCGTCCCCTCGACCACCGGAGGGGCTTCGCCCGCCGACTCGAAGCCCAGTGCGCGCAGCGTCGCCGTGAAGTCGAAGAGCACGCGCGGCTGCGCCCGGACGTCGAGCACCGCGTCGGCGTCCTGCGTCGGTCGGATCGGGGTGACGCCTCGCTCCCAGCAGAGCGAGTGGACCATCTGCCCGCCGACGAGGGCCCAGCCGTCCGGTTGTCGCTCGTGGACGCGGAACAGTGCGTGCCAGGCCTCCGACTGCGGACGCGTCATCGCAGGGGCGACGATCCTCACGAGCTTGCCCGCAGCAGATCGGCCACCCGCGCGCGCTCGCGTGCTCCGTCGTGACCGGCGAGATCGACCAGGAGCAGCCCGAGCGGCAGCGGCGACGAGGGCTTCTCCGCTGAGTAGTGCAACAGGACGTTGGGCTGGTCGGACGGGCGGAGCAGGAACTCGCGGCAGAGCGCCTCGGCATCGACGGCTGCGACCCGAGCCTCGAGCTGCCCGGCAGCAGCCATCTCCGCGCGAGGATCGCTGAAGCCGGTCGTCACGACCCGATCGTCCCGGGCGAGGTCGTCCAGATCGGCGTCCGCTGCCCGGAGCCGCACCGGAGGAGTCGGCCGGGTCCAGGCCTTGAGCAGGCGATCGGGCTCGTCACTGCGCAGGAGCTCGTCACGGTACCGGCGCAGTCGGACCCGCTCCGATGCAGAGAGCTGTTCGGAGGGCTGGCCGGACAGTGCTGCGAGCAGACCTGCCTGCATCCGGGTGCCGAGGGCCCGACTCGGTGCGGGGCGGTGATCAGAGGACTGATCGATGAGCCAGTGGCCGCCGACTCGTCGCGCGCGCAGGGCTCCGCTGGCGATCAGCGCTCGGACGCGTCGGGGCGACAGCCCTGCGCGGACGGCGAAATCAGCGACGCTCTCCTCGGCCATGTACACAAGTGTACCGACGGCGGAACAGAAGTGTCAGTCAGTGCTGCTTGCCGCGCAGGCGCCCGATCCCGAGCACGATGCCCACGACGACCATGCCCAGGACGAGCCCGACGACGGCGGAGACCGCGGTGTCGGCGATCCAGACGACCACGGGTCCGGCGGCCTCGAGGCCGTGCTCGATCGCGTGCAGCAGGTCGAGCGGCCCGTGCCAGAGCGTCTCCGCCAGGTTCGCGACGACCAGGTGTCCACCGACCCACAGCATCGCGACCGTGCCGATCACGCTGATCACCCGGAACACCATCGGCATGGCGCGGACGATGCGGGCCCCGGTGCGACGGGTACTGCGCGACGGGTTCTTCATCATCTGCAGCCCGATGTCGTCCACCTTGACGAGCAGGGCGACGGCGCCGTACACGACCGCGGTCATGAGCAGCCCGATCACCGCGAGGGCGCCGAGCCGCGGCCAGAAGCCGAGGTCGGGGTCGAGGCCGTCGAGGGCGATGAGCATGATCTCGGTGCTGAGGATGAGGTCGGTGCGGACCGCCCCGAACACGAGCTTCGGCTCGGTGACCGGCCCGGCCGAGGCGCCCTCGTGGTGGACGCCGAACCACTCGGTGACCTTCTCGGCGCCCTCGAAGCACAGGTACGTGCCACCGATCAGCAGCAGCCACGGCAGCACCCACGGCGCGAACGCCGACAGCAGGAGCGCGAGGGGGATGATGATGACGAACTTGTTGAACAGGCTGCCGAGGGCGATGCGCCCGACGACCGGCAGTTCGCGGGCGGGCTCGAGGCCCTGCACGTACTGGGGCGTGACGGCGGCGTCGTCGATGACGACCCCGGCGGTCTTCGCGCTGGCCTTGAGGGCTGCGGAGAGGATGTCGTCCACCACGGCGAGCAATCCGACTGACATGTGCTGTGTTCTCCGCTCGTCCTGACCTGTGACCGTGCTCAGCGTAGTGGTCGCCGGGCACCCTGAACGCAGCCTCGGCGCCGCCCGTAGGCTCGCGTCATGTCTGACTTCACCGCCGCCCAGGCCGCCGTCGTCCGGATCGAACGCGCCGAGGAAGGACGCTGGGACCTGACGATCATCAGCGACTCCGGCGTGAAGATGGGGCACGGCGTGTACCTGTTCGACGCCGCACACGACGACGCGCAGGACGAGCAGGCGGCGGCACTGGACTTCGTGCGCGACTACGGCTTCCGCTTCGAGCGCGACGCCGTGCAGGCGGACGGGCCGGACGCCTTCTGGGCACCGCTGCTGCCGTCCGACCAGCAGTAGCGGCGCGGGGCGTCAGCGCGCCGACGCCTCGAACCCGATCAACCACGTGACGCCGTGCGCGTCACGCACGGTGCCGTCCCAGTCGCCCCACGGTCGCTCCTGCAGGGGGTCGACGACGACGCCGCCCTCGGCGAGCTGGTCGAACCACCGGCGCAGCACGTCCGGCGCCGCCGCGCCCAACAGCGAGAACAGCAGGCCGGTCGCCGCGAACGGGCTGTCCGTCCCGCTGGCGTCGGCCGCGAACAGCGCGAGCTCGCCGGTCAGCTGCCCGTGGGCGACCGCGTCGGCCGGTCCGTCCGTGCGCGAGAAGTCGGCGTAGGTGGCGATCTGCACCTCGCCGCCGAACACGCGCTGCCAGTGCTCGAGGGCCTGGCGCGCGGTGCCGGGGAGCTGGAAGTACGGAGCGGGTCCCGTCGCGTTCATGCCCGGACGATACCGCCGCGACGCCGACGCGTCACCCCGCGGGTTCGACGACGTCGAACGCGCGCCGGAGGATCCCCACGACGTCGGTGTCGTCGCCGGTCGCCCAGGTGGTGACGGCCACGTCGAAGCAGCCGAGTGCCGCCTGCACCAGGACCTGCGCGCGGAGGCCCGCGTCCCGACCGCTCAGGTGCTCGACGGCGATCGGCGTCAGGGCGTCGGCCCAGGCCTGGTGCTTCTCGAGGTTCCGGGCGCGCAGCGACGGGGTGCTCGTCATGACGCGGACGGAGCGGCGTCCGGTCTCGGCATCGTCCTCGCTCCCGCTGCCCAGCATCTCCGCGAACGCCTCGCGGAGGGCGTGCCAGACCGGTGCGCCGTCGACGTGCCGGCGGAAGGCGCCGACCAGGGCGTCGCGGTGCCGGGCGGGATCGCCGATGACCGCGTCCTCCTTCGCGGGGAAGTAGCGGTGGAAGCTCCGTGCCGAGATGCCCACCTCGGCGGCGACCTGTTCGACGGTGACGTTCTCGAAGCCGTCGCGGTCGAACCGCTCGACGGCGACCGCGGCGATGCGCGCGCGGACCGCTTCACGCGTGATGTCCCGCAGGCCCGTTCGTGTCTCGCTCACGCAGATGATCGTACTCCGTTGGCACGTTCAGCCTGATGTGGCAGAGACTGACAGTTGGGGCGTACAGTGCCAACGTACGCACTACCAGTACGACGTCACGAAAGGACGATGACCATGCAGCAGCGCACCCTCGGCCGACAGGGCCTCACCGTCAGCGCCATCGGCTACGGCGCGATGGGGACCACGTTCGCCTACGGCCCCGGCGACGACACCGAGTCCATCGCCGCCATCCGGGCGGCACACGAGCTCGGTGTCACCCACTTCGACACCGCGGAGCTCTACGGATGGGGGACCGGCGAGCGTCTGCTCGGTGCGGCGCTCGCCCCGATCCGCGACCAGGTGACCATCGCCACCAAGTTCGGGTTCACTCCGCCGGCCTACGCGCCGGACTCGCGGCCCGAGCACGTGCGGCAGGTCGTCGACGCGAGCCTCCGGAACCTCGGCACGGACTCCATCGACGTGCTCTACCAGCACATCCACGACCCGGCGGTCCCGATCGAGGACGTCGTCGGTGTGATGCAGGAGTTCGTGCACGCGGGCAAGGTCCGGTACCTCGGGCTGTCGAACACCGATGCCACGCAGATCCGACGCGCGCACGCCGTGCACCCGATCTCCGTGCTGCAGACCGAGTACTCGGTGTTCTCGCGTGAGTCCGAGGAGCTCTTCCCGACCGTGGACGAGCTCGGCATCGGTCTCGTCGCGTACTCGCCGCTCGCACGCGGGTTCCTGAGCGGCGCCGTGCAGCCGCGCGACGCCTACGCTCCCGACGACCTCCGCCACCAGCTCGAGTGGTGGGCACCCGAGCACTTCGAGGCGAACGTCGCCGTCGTCGCCGAGCTCACCGCGATCGCCGAGGGCAGGGGCATCCGCCTGTCGCAGCTCGCTCTGGCCTGGATCCTGGCGAAGCGCGATGACGTCGTGCCGATCCCGGGGTCCCGGAACACCGCCCGCGTCGCGGAGAACGCGGCGGCAGCCGACGTGGTGCTGTCGACGGACGAGGTGGCACGCATCGATGCGCTGTCGCGCGACGTCCGTGGGAAGCGCGCGATGGGGTGAGGACGCGCCGCGCCGGACGGGAGGCCCGTGGCAGCACCGCGCCGCGCCTCCCGTCCGGCGGTGGTCGCGACCACCGCCGTCAGGCGAGCAGGGCGAGTGCCCGGTCGACGACCACGTCGGGGCGGTCTTCGCCGTGCAGCGCCCACCAGGTGAGCGCGGCGCTCGCGCCGGCCGCCAGCGCGTGGGCGCGGACCGTCACGGTGAGGTCGTCGGTCGTCACGCCGTCCCGGTCGGCCACGAACCGGACGATCTCGTCGGTCAGGCCGGACACGGTCGCGGCTCCGACGTGCTCGAGCGACGGGTTCGCCCGGATCACCCGGAGTCGGTGCCGGGTGACCTCGACGGCGTCGTCCGGGAAGGTCGCCCCGATCCGGTACGCCGCACGGAGCGCCTCGGACGAGGGCTCGTCGGCGGGGCGGTCACGCAGGGCGCCACGGAACCGCTCGGCGAACTCGTCGAGGCCGCCCCAGACGAGCGCCGCCTTGTTCGGGAACAGCCGGAACAGCGATCGACGGCTCACCCCCGCCGCTGCGGCGACGTCGTCCATCGAGACCGCGTCGAAGCCCTGCTCGTCGAACAGGCGCAGTGCGACGAGGGACACGGCGTCGGGATCGATCGTCCGCGGGCGCCCGGTCGGGCGGTCGCTCGTCGTGCTCATGGAGTCCTTTCGGCACTGAGTGCTACAACTGTCGTGGCGCAGCGAGCGCCTCTCAGTGAGGAGACGACATGACCGACACCACCGCCGGACGGTTCACCGGCAGGACCATCATCGTCACCGGGGCGGGTTCCGGCATCGGGCGCGCCACGGCGACGCGCATCGCGCACGAGGGCGGGCGCGTCATCGCGACCGACGTCGTCGCGGAGCGACTCGACGCCCTGCGCGCCGAGCTCGCGAGCATCGACGGGCTCGCCCTGGAGACGGTCGTCGGCGACGTCGCCGCGAGCGGGACGATCGACGCGCTCCTGGCCGCGGCCGGTGACCGGGTGGACGGGCTGGCCAACGTGGCCGGCATCATGGACGCGTTCCTGCCGCCGGACGAGGTCGACGACGCCACGTGGGAGCGCGTCTTCAGCGTCAACGTCACCGGACCGATGCGCCTGACGCGTGCCGTGCTGCCGCTGATGATCGCCGCCGGCACGGGCTCCGTCGTGAACGTCGCGTCGGAGGCCGCGTTGAAGGCCTCCGCCGCCGGCGCCGCCTACACGTCGTCGAAGCACGCGATCGCCGGCTACACGAAGAGCGTCGCGTTCTTCCACGGGCCGCAGGGCATCCGCGCGAACGCGGTCGCTCCGGGTGCGGTGGCCACGAACATCGAGGCCCCGATGCGCAGCGAGTACGCCGCCGGTCGGGTCGGCCCGATCATGCAGACGACCATCCCGCCGGTCGCGCAGCCCGAGCAGCTCGCGGCCGCCATCACCTGGCTGCTCAGCGACGACTCCGCGAACGTGAACGGTGCGGTGCTGCCGAGCGACGGGGGCTGGTCCGTGGTCTGACCGTTGCTGCGGCGCGGGACGCCGTCGTCACGTCGAGACGCCTCCGGAAACCGGGGCGTCTCGACGACTTCACGGCGTCGGGCGGACACGACGGCGTGTTCGCAACCCGGCCACCTGACGGACAGGAGGCCCGTGGCGTCGCCGTCACGGGCCTCCCGTCCGCCTTCTGCCACGCCACGGCGAGCGAGCGGCCGGCGGCTCAGGAGACGAGCGCCACCATCTCGCGCACGACGGCGCGGAGCCGCTCCGCGAGCTCCGCGTTCGACGTCACGGTGTCGCGGTGCGCGACCTCGCTGAGCGCCGACATCACCAGGGTCACGGCGGTGCGGGCTGTCTGCTCGTCGGCGCGCGTCCCGACGACGCTGAGCAGTGACTGTCGCGACTCGGCCATCCACCGCATGACCATCGCGGACATCTCGGGCCGCAGGACGAGCAGCTCCTTCGTCCGCCGACGGTCCTGCGACAGTGGGACGGTCGCCGCCACGAGCGAGCAGACGTCGTCGACGAGCCCGCCCTGTGCGTCCGAGAACCAGGTGGCCGCCGCCTCGGGGACCTCGACCGAGTCGAGTCCGAGGGCCGCGTGCGCCTTCGACGAGAAGTAGTTGAAGAAGGTCCGCGGCGAGACGTCGGCGTCGGCGCAGATCTGCTCGACGGTGACGCCGTCCAGGCCGTTCGCGGTCACCAGGGTCAGCGCGGCACCGTGCAGCGCCTGCCGGGTCTGCTGCTTCTTCCGCTCCCGCAGCGTGCACGGGGCTGCGGTGTCCGGCGTCTCGAGGACCGGCGGCGCTGCGGGGGTGGGCACGGTGTGCTCCTGGGGGTCGGTGGCGGTGGCGGTGGCGGTGGGGTGGGGACCGGGTGGGCCGCCCGCGTCGGACGGGTCCGTGGTGCGGGCGGCCCGGTCGGTCATCGGCGCTGGGTCGGCGTCGAGCCGGTCATCGGCCCGGTGAAGGACCCGGCCTCGGCAGCTGCCAGTCCGGCCTCGGCTTCGAGCTTCGCCTCGGCCGACATGTCGGCGCGCTCCTGCAGGGCGGACCGCTGGCGCAGCGGCGGCACCCGGAAGAACCAGGTGAGCACGAACGCGAGCAGGATCACGCCGAGTCCGACCCAGTAGATCGTCACGGACGAGGCGTTGAAGCCGGCCATGAACGGGCGGGTCAGGGCGCTGTCGGCACCGGTCAGGAACGAGGTGTCGTTGGTCGACGTGGCGCTCGAGCTGGTGCCGTCGCCGTCCTCGATCCGCTCGGCCAGGTCGGGCGTGACCTGGTCGACCCAGTAGGTGCGCTGCGCGGTGTCGGACCAGTCCACGACGACACGGCCGTCCTGCACCGAGGCGTGTGCCTGCTCGGCGACCGCTGCCAGCACGGCGGCCCGGGGAGCCGACGGCCCCGCGGCCTGCACCGCCTGCTCGGTGGCCTGGTCGAGCTGCTGCTGGATGCCCTGCTCGATCGGGGTGACCACCGGCGTCCAGATCTTGTCCATCGCGCCGGCGTTGCGCGGCGCGGTGGCGACGGACGGGTTCGTCGCGGCCTGCAGCGCGGCGTTGAGGTCCTTCTCGTTCGCGGTCGCGTGCAGGATGTTCGCCGGCATCACCGAGAACAGGATGGACAGCAGCACGGCGGTGCCGAGCGTGCCGCCGATCTGGCGGAAGAACGTGGCGGACGACGTGGCGACGCCCATGTCACGGGCCTCGACGGAGCCCTGCGACGCCAGGGTCAGCGACTGCATGACCGAGCCGAGGCCGAGGCCGATCAGGAACATGCCGATCATCAGGAACCACAGCGGCTTGTCGATCGACATGAAGGTCAGGACGACGTAGCCGGCGGACACCAGGGCGGTGCCGATGACCGGGAAGATCCGGTAGCGGCCGACGCGGGCGACGATCTGGCCGCTCGCGATCGACGCGATCATGAGCCCGCCGACCAGCGGCAGGGTCGCGAAGCCGGACTCCGTCGGGGTCAGGCCGACGACGATCTGCAGGTAGAGCGGGATGGTGAGCATCGCGCCGAACATCGCGAAGCCGACCAGGAACCCGATCACGGTCGCCATCGAGAACGTGCCGGAGCGGAAGAGCTTGAGGGGGATGATCGCCGCGTCGCCCATCTTCGACTCGATGAGCAGCAGGGCGACCAGGCCGACGGCGCCGATCACGTAGCAGGCGATCGCGGCGGGGGAGCCCCAGCCCCAGATGCGGCCCTGTTCGGCCACGAGCAGGAGCGGGACGAGGGCGACGATGACGGCGGTCGCGCCCCACCAGTCGATCCGCGGCTTCGCGTCGTCGACGCCGTGCACCTTCGGCAGGTGCAGGAAGACGATCACCATGAGGAGCGCGGCGATGCCGATCGGCACGTTGATGAGCAGGACCCAGCGCCAGCCGGTGATCCAGAGGATCTCGGACGACCCGGCGAGCACGCCGCCGATGAGCGGGCCGATCACGGACGAGATGCCGAACACGGCCAGGAAGTACCCCTGGTACTTGGCGCGCTCGCGCGGGGCGAGGATGTCGCCCATGATCGCGAGCGGCAGCGACATCAGCGCGCCGGCACCGATGCCCTGGACCGCGCGGAAGGCGGCGAGCATGAGCATCGACGAGGACATCGACGACAGCACGGCGCCGAGGATGAACACCACGATGCCGAAGATGTAGAGCGGACGGCGGCCGAAGATGTCGGAGAGCTTGCCGTAGATCGGCGTCGCGATCGTCGAGGTGATGAGGTACGCCGTGGTCACCCAGGCCTGCTGGTCGAGACCCTTCAGGTCGTCACCGATCGTGCGGATCGCCGTGCCGAAGACCGTCTGGCCGAGCGAGGACAGGAACATCCCGGCCATCAGCCCGTAGATCACCAGGAGGATCTGACGGTGGGTCATGAGCGGCTGCTGGCCGGCGTCGCCGGGGGCCGCGGTGGCCTCGGCTGCGTGGCGGCCGGGCTGCACCGGGACGGGTGCGGTGGCGGTCATCGAACTCCTTTTTCGGACTGTGAAACTTTGCAGACCGCGCAACGATACATCCGTTACTTCGGTTGTGCAACCAAATGCACCGGTCGGCCGCGGTCTACACGGGGCGTCCGGCCCTGCACCGCACGGCTCCGCATTCACTGCTGGCGTCCCATCCGAGATACCGTTCTCCCCATGAGCACCGAGAACACCAGCACCACCGAGGCCGCCGACGAGGGGCCCGTGGTGACCTTCGCCGACCTCGGCCTGAGCGACGCGGTGCTCAAGGCCGTCAAGGACATCGGCTACGAGACCCCCTCCGCCATCCAGGAGGCCACCATCCCGACGCTGCTCGAGGGGCGCGACGTCGTCGGTCTCGCGCAGACCGGCACCGGCAAGACCGCGGCGTTCGCGCTGCCGATCCTGTCCCGCATGGAGTCGGGCGCGAAGGTGCCGCAGGCGCTCGTGCTGTCCCCGACCCGTGAGCTCGCGCTGCAGGTGTGCGAGGCGTTCGAGCAGTTCGCGTCGCACATGAAGCACGTGCACGTGCTGCCCGTCTACGGCGGCCAGGCCTACGGCGTCCAGCTGTCCGCACTCCGCCGCGGCGTCGACGTCGTCGTCGGGACCCCCGGTCGCATCATGGACCACATCGCCAAGGGCACCCTCGACCTGTCCGAGCTGAAGTACCTGGTGCTCGACGAGGCCGACGAGATGCTCAAGATGGGCTTCGCCGAGGACGTCGAGACGATCCTCGCCGAGACGCCGGACGACAAGCAGGTCGCCCTGTTCTCCGCGACGATGCCCGCGCAGATCCGCCGCATCTCGCAGCAGTACCTGACCGACCCGGCCGAGATCACCGTCAAGACCAAGACGAAGACCGCGGCGAACATCACCCAGCGCTACCTGATGGTGTCGTACCCGCAGAAGGTCGACGCGCTCACCCGCATCCTCGAGGTCGAGGACTTCGAGGGCATGATCATCTTCGTCCGCACCAAGAGCGAGACCGAGACCCTGGCCGAGAAGCTCCGTGCCCGCGGGTACGCCGCCGCCGCGATCAGCGGTGACGTCGCCCAGGCGCAGCGCGAGCGCACCGTGAACCAGCTGAAGTCCGGCAAGCTCGACATCCTGGTCGCCACCGACGTCGCCGCCCGTGGGCTCGACGTCGACCGCATCACCCACGTCGTCAACTACGACATCCCCGTCGACATCGAGTCCTACGTGCACCGCATCGGCCGCACCGGGCGCGCCGGCCGCAAGGGCGACTCGATCAGCTTCGTCACGCCGCGCGAGCGTCGTCTGCTGTCGGCGATCGAGCGCCACACCAAGCAGCCGCTCACCCAGATGCAGCTGCCCACGATCGACGACGTCAACGAGACGCGCCTGACCCGCTTCGACGACGCGATCACCGCGGCGCTCGAGCAGCAGGACCGCATCACCGCCTTCCGCGACGTCATCGCGCACTACGTCCGGAACCACGACGTCCCCGCCGACGACGTCGCCGCCGCGCTGGCCGTCGTCGCGCAGGGCGAGGACCCGCTGCTGCTCGATCCCAAGGCCGACGAGCTGCGGAACCGCGTCGAGCGCGACAGCCGGAGCGGCGACCGCCGTGAGCGCGACGACGACCGTGGTGCCCGTGGCGACCGTGACCGCGGCGACCGTGCACCGCGACGCTCCCAGCCGATGACCCCGTACCGCATCGAGGTCGGCCGCCGTCACCGCGTCGAGCCGCGCCAGATCGTCGGCGCCCTGGCGAACGAGGGCGGCCTGCGCCGCGACGACTTCGGCGCGATCCAGATCCGCCCGGACTTCTCGATCGTCGAGCTGCCGGCCGACATGGACCGCGGCGTGCTCGACCGCCTGACGGACACCCGGATCAGCGGCAAGCTCATCGAGATCCGTCCGGACCGCCGCGGCGGTGCACGTCGCTCGGACGACCGAGACCGGGACCGCGACCGCGCCCCGCGCGGTGACCGCGACGACCGCCCGGCGCGCAAGCCGCGCTACTGACGCGACCACCCACGAGACGGGAGGCCCGGTGCCGGTTGGCACCGGGCCTCCCGTCCGTCTGTGCGCGCCCCTGACGCTCGTCACGCAGTGCCGGCGGGGTGCTTCCGGCGGGGCGCGCCCCGCCGATGCGTTGCGGGGAACCGCAGATCGCTCCCGGTCCCGTTCCCCGCGGGCCCACGCGGTGCTGTGATGTCGGGAGCCGCGGCGCAGGGAGCCGCGGAGGAGGCAGGGGATCCATCGTGTACCGAGCACTCGTCACCGCGGTGGTCGCCGCGGCGCTCGTCATCGGGGGAGCGGCGCCGGCGACGGCGCACGGCTCCGGCGGGTCGGCGCCGGGCAGCCCGACCGTGGTCCGCATCACCGGCGATGCCGACTCCGCCACGATCACCTGGCACGCCCCGCGGCACGGTGCGCGGGTCGCCGGGTGGAAGGTCGCCATCGCCGCCGTCCACGACGACCACGACCGGCAGGCCGAACGGCTGCACTCGCGTGCGAGGTCGGCCGGCTTCGACGAGCTGACGCCGGCCACCACCTACCGGTACTCGGTGCGGGCGCTCGGGCACCGGGCGAACGGCCGGACCATCGTCGGGCGCTGGACGACGCCCGCCGCGCCCACCGAGCCGGAGCAGCAGACGACGGCGTCGCTGTTCGCGCTGGACGGCGACGGCGACGTCGTGCGGTTCCCCACGTCCGGGTCCGACGAGCCGACGACGGTGGCGACGGACGGCACCGGGTTCACCGCGAACGCCGCCGGTGACGTCTTCACCCCCTCGGCGGACCGCACCCGCATCCTGCTGCACCCGGCCGACGGCGGTCCGACCGAGACCATCGCGTCCGGCCTGCACCTGACCGCCGACCTGCGCTCCGACGCCGACGGCGACCTGTACTGGCTCGACTCGGTGTCCGGTTCGGTGCAGAAGCTCGCCGACGACGGCCAGCCGGCGCGCACGGTGGTCACCTTCGCCGGCACGGCGAGCGGATCGACCCGCACGCAGTGGGCGGTCGGCCGGGACGGCACCGTCTCGACGCTGGTGAGCACGACCCACGACGCGCTGGTGAACACCGCGAGCCCCTCGGGCGCCGTGACGAAGCGCACGGTGACGTTCCCGGGCGGCTCGGCGTTCGGGTACCTGAACGGACTGGTCGCGGACGGACACGGCACGCTCTACCCGAGCTTCCAGGCCTTCGGTGGCTCGGCGTACACCGGATGGTACGCGCTCCCGGCGCACGCCACGACGTTCACCCAGTTCTCGACGCGCTACGCCCACCAGTACGCGGCGGTCAACTCCACCCACTTCTCGCTCGTGCAGTCGCAGGAGTGGTGCCCCGCCGTCTCCGAGGGCAGCCCCGGCGGGTGCCACGTCGACAAGACGCTGACGCACCTGGTCACCCGTGACGCGGCAGGCACCACGACGGAGCTGACGACGAGCGGCGCGACCGCGAACGGCCGCGGCTCGTTCGTCGGTGCGGCGGACGAGGCCGGCGACGTGTTCCTCGACATCGACGGTGGTCCGACGCCGGGCCTGTGGCGCGTGCCCGCCGGTGGTGGTCCCGCCGAGCAGCTCTCGGCGGCGCAGTACTCGCGGCTCGTGGTGGTCTGAGCCGCAGGACCCGCGGCACCCGTGTCGCGGTACGAGCAGGGCGGGGTGGGACGCAACGGCGCGTCCCACCCCGTCCTCACGCGGTGACGCCGTCGACCGTGCGGCGGCAGACCTCGTCCCACGGCGTGGGCTCGAGGTCGAACCGGGCGCGGGTCTCGGTGTCGTCGACCACGTAGGGCGCCGTCCACTGGTACCGCAGGTCGGCGAGCTCGCGCAGCATCGGCGACACGAGTCCGAGCGCCCGCAGCGCGCCGCCCGGAAGGCTGCGGACCCGCACCGGAGCGTGCCCGGCGGCGGCGAGGACGTCGGTCAGGGCCTGACGCTGTGACCGCGGCGGGTTGCTCGGCACGATCCACGTCCGGCCGAGCGCGGTGTCGTCGTCGGCGGCGGCGACCAGGGCGCGGGCGACGTCGAGCACGTCGGTGAAGGTGTGCGGCAGGTCCGTGCGACCGATCATCGTCACGGGCTCCCCGCGGAGCGCGGCCGGCAGCACCCGCGTGACGTGTCCGTTCGGACCGATGCCCGGGCCGAGGTAGTCCGACCCGCGTACCTCGACGGCGCGCACCCGTCCGGCGCGGTGCGCCGCCAGGGCGTCCGCCCAGAGCCGCGCACGGAGCACGCCCTTGTGGTCGGTCGCGGCGTCGGGGAGTCCCGCGTGCATCGGTCCGGTCACGGGTCCGTACGGGTACAGGTTGCCGGTGACGGCGTACACGGCGCCGGCCCGCTCCGCTGCGGTGAGCATCGACGCCGCCAGCGGCGGCCACGTCCGCTCCCACTGCGTGTAGTCGCCGGGGTTCGCGCAGTTGTACAGGACCGCCACGTGCTCGGCCGCCCGGCTGAGCGCCTCGGGGTCCGCGGCGTCCAGGGCGACGTGCTCAACCCCGCGCAGTCCGGTGTCGCGGCCCGATCGGGTGCCCACGGTGACGCGGTCGCCGCGCTCGACGAGCAGGGCGGCGACGTGTCGGCCGACCGGGCCGGCTCCGATGACCAGGTGGTGCTGCGACACGTTCGGTCCCTCCGTTGATCCGCATGACGCACTGCCGGCGGCAGGGTCCTGCCAGCAGCTTGCCGTCTCCTGGCCGGGAACGCCACGGTCTCGTCCCCAGATCGGGGCCACGGAGTGGCAGGGCGCCGGACGCTGGGGTAGACAGGTGTGACGCTGCGGTCGGACAGGGGCTGCGCGGACCAGGGCACCGTGGATCAGGAGGAACGCTTGCGACGGAGCAGGGTGGGCGACGCCGTGGACGGGGCGGCCCGGTGACCGCGCTGGACGTCAGCCGGCAGGACCGGCGACGCCTCGCCACCGGGACCGCGAACCGCAGACTCGTCACGGTGCGCACCGTCGCACTGCTGGCGTCCCTGGCCGGCCTGAACTACATCATCTGGCGGTGGGCCGCCTCGGTGAACTGGCAGTCGTGGTGGATCGCCGTGCCGCTCATCCTGGCCGAGACCTACAGCGTGATCGACTCGCTCCTGTTCGCCCTCGGTGCGTGGCGCCTGCGCGAGCGGGGGGAGCCGCCGACCAAGCCGTCGTCCGACGTCACGGTCGACGTCTTCATCACGACCTACAACGAACCGATCGACCTCGTCGAACGCACGGCGCGCGCGGCGAAGGCGATCACGCACCCGCACACGACGTGGATCCTCGACGACGGCGACCGCCCCGAGATGCGTGCGGCGGCCGAGGCGCTCGGCATCGGGGTCATCACGCGCGGCGCGGACTGGGTCGACCGACCCCGGCACGCCAAGGCGGGCAACCTCAACAACGCCCTGCTCGCGACCCAGGGCGAGTTCCTGCTCATCCTCGACGCCGACCAGGTGCCCGACCCGGCGATCCTCGACCGCACGCTCGGCTACTTCAAAGACCCGAAGATGGCGCTCGTGCAGACGCCGCAGTGGTTCGAGAACGTGCCCGACGACGACCCCCTCGGCAGTCAGGCACCGCTGTTCTACGGCCCCATCCAGCAGTCGAAGGACGGCTGGAACGCCGCGTTCTTCTGCGGGTCGAACGCCATCCTGCGGCGCGAGGCGCTCATGCAGCTCGGCATCTCGCGGTACGTGGCCGAGGTCGAGGCGTCCGTGCAGCGCACCCTCGCCACCTCGCGCACGCTGCTCGCGCGCTCCCGTGAGACCGAGACCGACCCGCGCGTGCTCGCCGCCCTCGACGACGCCGAACAGGTGGTCGACCAGGCCCGCGAGCAGGTGCGCGCCGGCGAACCCCTCGGCGACGTGACGTACGCGTTCCAGCGCGGGATCGACGCCATCGCGTTCCGGTTCGCCGCCGCCGACCTCGAGTCGGTGCGGAACGACCTGCAGGAGCTCGCGGCGATGTCCACCGACGCGAACACCTTCGCGGGGCTCGACGACGCCGCCCTCGACGTGCTCGGCCGCCGCGAGGCCTCACCGGTCGCCGCCATCGAGTCGATCGCCGTGCTCGCCCGTGCCCTCGACGTCAACCGCGACGACGAGGCCCAGCCGATCATGCCGCTGGCGACGATCTCGGTGACCGAGGACATGGCGACCGCGATGCGCCTGCACGGCCTCGGCTGGAAGTCCGCGTACCACGACGAGATCCTGGCGAAGGGGCTCGCGCCCGAGGACCTGCCGACCATGCTCGTGCAGCGGCTCCGGTGGGCGCAGGGCACCATGCAGGTGTTCTTCCGCGAGAACCCCCTGGTGCAGAAGGGCCTGTCGTGGGGCCAGCGGCTCATGTACTTCTCGACGATGTGGAGCTACCTGTCCGGGTTCGCGGCGATCGTCTACATCGCGGCGCCGGTGCTCTGCCTGTCGTTCGGCGTCGTGCCGGTCCAGGCGTACAGCGTCGACTTCTTCGCCCGGCTCATCCCGTTCCTGGTGCTCAACCAGCTGCTGTTCTGGGTGGTGGCCGCCGGCAGACCGACGTGGCGCGGGCAGCAGTACTCGCTCGCGTTGTTCCCGGTCTGGATCGAGTCGGTGACGAGTGCGTTCGAGAACGTCTACCGGGGCAAGCCACTCGGGTTCCGCGTCACGCCGAAGGTGCGCGACGAGACCGAGCAGAAGCCGCGGTGGGACCTGGTCAAGCCGCAGCTCTACGCGATGGGCGCCCTGGTCGCCGCGCTGGTCATGATCGGCATCCGCTACCTGACCGGGCAGGCCTCCGGGATCGCACCCCTGGTGAACACCGCGTGGGTCGTCTTCGACCTGTTCATCTTCAGCATCGTGATCCGCGCCGTCCTGTACCGCGGCCCGAGCACGGCCACCCAGTCCGAACACGAGTCGAGCACCGCCGGAGGACCCCTGTGACCACCGAGACCACCTTCGAGGTCGCCGCGACACCCGAGTCCCTCGACGTGGTCCAGGACCGCTTCGCCGCGTGGTGGGACGGCCTGGACATCGACGACCTCCGTCTGCGCTTCGCCCTCGAGACGGCACTGGCCGAGGTGGCCGCGAACATCGTCGAGCACACGGTGCGCACCGACCGCGAGACCGGCCGGCGGTACACCGTGCGCCTCGCGGCCACCGACCGCGAGCTGACGGCGGTGCTCACCGACAACGGGATGCCCGTCGACATCGACCTGAGCGCGGTGACGATGGCCGACGTCGAGCAGGAGAGCGGTCGGGGCCTCGCGCTCGCCATCGCCGCGCTCGACCGGCTCGAGCACCGGCACGAGCCCGGCCACAACGTCTGGACCCTTGCGTGCGCGCGGTGAAGAAGTCCGTGGCCCGCGCGGCCGCCCTCCTCGTCACGTTCGCCACGCTCCTGCTCGGTGGCGCGCTGCCGGCGTCCGCAGCGTCCGCAGCGTCCGCCGCGTCCGTGCAGACTGCCGCCGTGCAGCCGGCCGACGGGACCGCCTGGTTCGGACCGGACCTCGACTGGGCCAGCGACTCGCCCGAAGGGTACGAGGGGCGGCTCGGCGCGACACCGTCGATGTACGGGGTGTCCGTCGACTACCCGCTCGACCGCACGGCGCGACAGGAGCTCCTGCGCTCCGCGCGCGCAGCCGCGACCCAGGGCGCGGTCCTCGTCGTGAGCCTGGAACCCGACCGCGAACTGCGATCGCTGGACACCGCTGATGCCCGTGCGGTCAACTCCGTGTTCGAAGAGCTCCACGACCAGTACGACACCCAGGTGCTCGTCCGGTACGCGCCGCAGATGAACGGCTCGTGGGTGCGCTGGGGGCAGCAACCCACCGAGTTCGTCCGGACGTTCCGCTCGCTCAGCGACACGGTGCACGCCGGTTCCTCGGACGCGCTCATGGTGTGGTCCCCGTCGTACGGCGCCGGCTACCCCTTCGGTGAGTCTGCCGGGCGCCTCCGCAACCTGTCACCGGTCGACGTCGCCAAGGCGGACACCAACGGCGACGGGCAGCTCACCGGCGCCGACGACCCGTACGGCCCGTACTGGCCGGGCGCCGAGGCCGCCGACTGGGTCGGGCTCTCGATGTTCTCGTACGGCAAGGGCGACCCGACCGAGGCCGCGGGTCGAGCCGTCCCGCTCACCCGCAGCGGCGAGGTCGAGGCCCGGTTCGACGAGGACTGGGGGTACGACCAACCGCAGCCGGAGAGCTTCTACGACCGGTTCGCCGAGGCCGGTGACCGTCCGATGCTGCTGGACACCGGTGCCCTGTACAACCGTGAACTGCAGGGCGACTCCCAGCTCGAGGTGAAGCGGAGCTGGTGGCGGCAGGTCCTCGCCGCCGTGCAGGAGCGCCCGCTCATCCGCGGCATGACGGTCCTCGAGACGGAACGACGCGAGCCCGAGGCAGGCAACCGCATCGCCGACTGGCGGTTGACCGCCGTGCCGGCCATCGCCGGGTCGTTCCGGACCGACCTCGAGCGGTCCGGCGACTTCGTCTTCGGACCCGTCACCGACCGTGTGACCGTGCAGGAGGGCAACGCCGCGATCTCGCAGGAGTACGAGACCGGCGGCGACCAGATGGCGTGGATCGTCTGGCTCGCCGCGGGCCTGGCCGTCGTGTTCCTGCTCAGCGGGGTGATCGGCAGGATCCTGCCGAGCTGGCGGTACCCGGACGACGGGAAACCCGGCCGAGACCTGCGGCTCGACCTGTTCCGCGGGTTCATCATCCTGGCCGTGGTGATCACCCACATCGAGATCGGCGGCCCGTACTCGTACCTGACGCTGCACGCCGTCGGCGCGATCACCGGCGCCGAGATGTTCGTGTTCCTGTCCGGCATGGTGCTCGGCATGACCTACCCGTTCGCCGTCAAGAAGTTCGGCGAGTGGGCGGCGGCGATCGGGGCGTGGAAGCGTGCGCGCAAGCAGTACGTCGTCACGCTCGTGGTGATCGCGGTGGTCTTCGCGCTGAGCTTCGTCCCGTTCCTCAACACCGACGCGATCACGACGTTCACCGACCGCGGCACCGGGACCGGCGGGGTCGACGCCGAGGGCCGGGTCTACGACCTGTACCCGAACGCGATGCAGCTGCTGGCCTACCCGCCGCCCTGGTACGCGATCCGGCAGTTCCTGCTGCTCGAGATGGGGCCGTGGCCGTTCAACATCATGGGGCTGTTCGTGGTGCTGAGCCTGTTCATCCCGTTGCTCATCTGGGTGATCCGCCGCGGCTTCTGGTGGGCGCTGCTCGCCGTGAGCTGGGCGCTCTACGTGTTCCAGGCGCTCAACCCCGACTTCCGCCCGCTGAACTCCCAGTTCGAGGCGGTGTTCCCCCTGCTCACCTGGCAGGTCGTGTTCACCCACGGGCTCGTGCTCGGGTACTACCGGCGACAGATCGTCGGCGCGCTCACCGGGCGCCTGGGCAAGATCCTGGTGGGTGTCGCCGTCGGCGGCTACGCGGCGTTCCTGGTGTACGTGTGGGCCGGCGACCACTACGGGTTCACCCCGGCGCCGTTCCCGGAGACGATGTACCAGTCCCTGTACAACACGGCCTACCAGCGGGTGGACCTGCAGTGGGGGCGCCTGGTCGACATCGCGTTCTTCGCGATCGTGTCGTACGCGATCCTCACGGTGTTCTGGAAGCCCATCGCCGCCGCCATCGGGTGGCTCTGGATCCCGCTCGGACAGGCCAGCCTGTACGTCTTCGTCTGGCAGGTGTTCTTCGCGCTGGCCATCGCCTCGATCCCCGGGGTCCCGTGGGGTGACTTCTGGATCGGCTTCGTGGTCCACTCGGTGCTGATCCTGCTGGCCTGGTACATGGTCCGCAAGAAGTTCCTGTTCTCGGTCATCCCGCGCTGACGCGCAGGTGCGCGTCGAGACGGCGTGACGGACGGGAGGCCCGTGGCGGTGTCGCCACGGGCCTCCCGTCCGTCTCCTGTCGCGTCCACCGCCCGGGCCGCGCCCGGCGGGACGTGCGGGTCAGCGCGTGCGCGCGACCGCCAGGGGCGTCGGGTCCACCGGGTCCGGCGGCACCGGGAGCGAGCCGCGGATCCGGTTCTGCGCCTGGCAGTCGCTGGTGCAGTTCGTGGCACCCTGCGAGAGCTCGACGGCGTCCTCGCCGAGGACCCCACCCATCCGACCGCCGGGCTGGACCGTCCAGGTGGTCGTCGTGGTGGTCTGCGAGGTCTTCGTCGCCACCTGCGGGCTGTCCTTGCCGAGGAGCATCTGGTGCGCGCCGCTCCCGGACGTCACCGCGGCGGTGCCGTCACCGAAGTTGATCTTCCCGGTGTACGGGTTCTCGAAGTAGAACAGCCCCGCACCGAGCGTGTGCGTGAAGGTGACCGGGCCGGAGAACTCGGTCTCCATCTGGAAGATGCCGCCCTGCGCACCGTCCTTCGCCTGGATCTTCAGCTTGCCGAGGGAGGTGCCGAAGATCGCGACGAGGGTGTCGTCCTTGATCTCGAGCTGCGACAGCCTGGCCCCGGCGAGCTGCGCCGGGGTGAGCGACGGCACCTTCGAGGCGAACACGACGGTCGGCTCCGTGACCATCCGCTGCGTGTCCGGTGCGCCGGTGAGCGTGTAGTCGTAGACCCCGAGGTCGGCGACGCGGATGTCGAAGCGGTTGTGTTTGCCACGGACGGCGATGGTGCCCGAAGCGGCGACGTCCTTCACCTTGTAGTCCTTGCCGACCGCCGGGTTCGTCGTCCTGCCGTTGATCGTGACGGCGTAGTCGCCGCCGGTCGAGGTCTTGCCGGATGCGTTCGCGGGGGAGACGCCGACGAGGGCGGCTGCCGCGACGGCGCCGAGGGCGACCACCGCGGCGATGGCGGTGCTGCGTCGGCGTGAGCGCTGGGTGTGCATGAGTGCCTCCTGGTGGGCCGGGGTGGCCGCTGCGTCGATCGTCGTCGCAGCCGGGCGCCGACACCATCGGACCTTGGTACTAGTACCCCGCGCAGCCGCTCCCGCGCAGCAGCTCCCGGTCACCAGCCGTGGTCGCGTGCCCAGAGCGCCGCACTCGTCCGGTCCGCGACCCCGATGCGCCGGAAGAGCGAGCCGACGTGCACCTTGACCGTGCGTTCCGCGATGCCGAGCTCTGTCGCGATCTGCCGGTTCGACATCCCCCGGGCGATCCGGACGAGCACGTCCCGCTCGCGCGGCGGCAGGTCCGGACCGGGGCCGGCGACGCGGGCCCCGGGGAGCAGCGCCCGCGCGACCCGGGGGTCGATGGGGGCCTCGTCGCGTGCGGCGGCCCGGACCGCCGCGACGACGTCGTCGGGGGTGGCGTCCTTGAGCAGGTAGCCGGTCGCGCCGGCGGCCAGTGCGGCGCGCACCCGGTCGTCGTCCGAGAACGTCGTGAGCACGAGGACCCGCGTGGTCGGCGACGCTGCCCGCACGCCGCGGGTGGCCTCGACGCCGCCGGCGCCGGGCATCGACAGGTCCATCACGACGACGTCGGGGCGGAGCACGGGCGTGAGGGCCACGGCCTCCTCGCCGGTCGCCGCCTCGCCGACGACCTCGCAGTCGTCGGTCGTCGCGAGCACGGCACGCAGGCCGCTCCGCACCAGCGCGTGGTCGTCGACCAGGAGCACCCTCACCGCAGGGCCTCGACGTCGGCGGGTACCTCGAGCTCCCAGGTGGTGCCCGCACCCGGCGCCGTGCGGAGCCGCAGGGAACCGCCGGTGTCCTCGGCGACCTCGCGCAGCAGGGTCGTGCCGAGGTGTCCGGTGCGCCGTGCCCGCGTGACGACGGTCGGGTCGAACCCGGTGCCGTCGTCGCGCACGACCACCCGGACCACGGCGCCCACCCGCGTCACCGTGACCTCGACCCGGGTGGCGGCCGCGTGCTTGACGGTGTTCCACACGGCCTCGCGGACGAAGCGCACGACCGCGAGCAGCGCCGCCGACGACGCATCGACCACGGGCGGCACGTCGACGTCGGTCGTCAGGCCGACGGCGCGAGCGCGTGCGCAGGCGTCGTCGAGCGCCGGCCCCAGGCCGTCACGTGTCGGGGCCGCCGGTCGGATGGCCGACATCGAGGTGCGGAGCGACGACACCGCGCCCCGGAGCACGGCGGCGGCGTCGCGGGTCGCGGGTGCGGCGCCGAGGGACAGTGCGAGCCCGGCGACGTCCTGCACCGGGCCGTCGTGCAGCTCGGCGGCCATCCGGCGGCGCTCGGCGGACTCGGCGTCGAGCGCCCGGCCGAGCAGCCGTTCCCGGAGCCGCTGCCCCGACCGGATCCGCAGGAGCAGCCAGAGCAGCAACGGCACGAGCAGGGCGAGGACCACGGCGACGGTGCCGAACGCCAGGGTGGCGAACGACCGGCGCAGGTCCGTGGCGCGCGCCAGGACGTCGTCGTAGGGCTGGTACGCCTCGAACAGCAGCGCCTCGCCCGAGGGGGTGTGCACCGCCTGGTACGCCTCGAGCAACGGTCCGTGCCCCCGCTCGTACCGGTTCTCGGGCTCCTGCAGGTCGGACACCTCGGCGTCGGACCGGTCGGACTCCAGTGCCTCGAGGTCCTCGTCCGACAGCGGGAAGCGCTCGCCGACCAGCCGGGGCTCGTCCGACCAGAGCACGGTGCCGTCGGCGGCCCAGAGCTTCATGCGGACGGCCGACCCCGCGCGGAGCTCACCGGCCACCGCGGCGTCCAGCCGGGCACGTGCCGCCGTGCGGTCGGCCTCGGGCACGGCGCGGTCGGCGATCGCGTCACCGAGTGCCGGCTCGACCACGACCCGCGCCAGGGCCGCCGTGTCGCTCGTCGCGTCGCGCACGGCGAACGACTCGGCGATGCGCTGGGCGACGAGGGTGCCGGCCGTGGCGACGGCGGCTCCGCCGACGAGCGCGGCGACCACCACGCCGACCAGGACCAGCCGCCACGGCGTCCGGCCCGTCCGCCGACGCGGGTCGGCGGCGACGAGCACGACGGGCTCCGCCGTCGTGCCGCTGTCCGACGACCGTTGTCCGTGCACCCGGACACCGTAACCGTCGGCGTCCCCGTCGGGCGTCCGCGCAGGCGCGGATCGCCGGAGAACGCAGACGGGAGGCCCGTGGCGGTGTCACCACGGGCCTCCCGTCCGTCAGGTGCGTGCGTCGCACGCGCCGGCGATCAGCTCGCCGGCGTCGCCGCCGTCGCGTGCGCGGCGAGCACGTCGCGCACCGGACCCCACCCGGTCAGGCGGTCGCGCACCGCCTCGTCCCGCTCGGCGGCGACTGCGTCCCGGTGCGCCTGCTCGAGCACCTCGTCGATGACGACCCGGCGACCGCTGCGGGCGGACGCGATGGCCGCGTCGACCATCGTCAGGCTCATGACGTTGCCGTGGACCTCACCGTCGGGCACCCCGCCGGAGCGGACCGCGCGGACGAACGACGCCAGTGCGCCCGCGATCTCGTGCCCGACCGACGGTGCCGCTGCCGGTGCGCCCGGGGTGCCGTCGAGGTCGCTCGACGGGTCGTGGTCGCCGTTCCACAGCGCGGTGCCCGCCGCGCCGGAGGCACGCCAGTCGCCGTTCCACGAGGTCTCGGCGCCCGGCGCGCACCACGAGCCGTCGTAGACGTAGCGGACGTCGTCCTCGAACGTGAACACCGCTGTGGCGGCTGCGTCCCCCCGGTACCAGGACCACGCCGGGTTCCACGACTCGCAGTACACCGACACCGGGTCCCGTTCGAGCACGTACCGGGCGGAGTCGAACGCGTGGATCGCCATGTCGAGCAGCAGGACGTCGTCCATCTCCTCGCGGAAGCCGCCGAAGTGCGGGGCCTTCGCGAACCGCGTGCTCAGGCCGCCGACCGTGCCGAGGTCGCGGACGTGCTGCCGGAACGCCACGAGCTGGTCGTTGTAGCGGCGCGACTGCGACACCATGAACAGCGTGCCGGTGGCCTCGGCGGCGGCGGCGAGCGACAGCGCCTCGGCGACGGTCTGCGCGGCCGGCTTCTCGCCGAGCACGGGGAGCCCTGCACGGAGCGCCTGCAGCGTGACCGGGTGGTGCGCGACCGGCACGGTGATGTCGAGGACGGCCTCGGCACCGGTCTCGGCGGCCAGCACGGTCAGGTCCGTGCCGACCGGGATCGACGGGTCCCCGGCGTGCTCGGCCCCGGCGCGGGCGGCGTCGAGGTCGAGGTCGACGATGCCGACCAGCTCGACCTCGGGGTCGGCTGCGACGGTGGTGAGCCAGGCCCGGCCCATCCCGCCGGCGCCGACCTGCAGGACGCGCAGCGGGCTCACGCGTCGACCGCTTCCGGCTCGGCGTCGTCGAACGGGCCGCGGTAGTGCTGCCCGTCGAAGTACTCGCCCAGGTCGTAGCGGCGCAGCGTCGGGATCTCCCGCTCGCGCTCGGGCCGGGCCCACTCGGTGCCGTTCGCGATCACGCGGCGGACGTCGGGGTGGTGGTAGACGGGGAAGTCCTGGTCGCCGGGGGAGAAGTAGAAGATCTTCCCGAGGCCGCGGCGGTAGGTCATGCCGCTGCGGAACACCTCGCCGCCGGTGAACCCCGAGATGAACACGAGCTCGTCGGGCGTCGGGACGTCGAAGTACTCGCCGTACATCTCCTGCTCGGGGATGACGATCGGGTTCGGCACGCCCCGGGTGATCGGGTGCTGCGGGTTGACCGTCCAGACGAGCTCCTGGTCGTGCTCGCTCCGCCAGCGCAGCGTGCACGTGGTGCCCATGAGCTTGCCGAAGATCTTCGACCAGTGGCCGGAGTGCAGGACGACGAGGCCCATGCCGGACAGCACGTGCCGGTGCACCCGGTCGACCACGGCGTCGTCGACGTCGGCGTGGGCGGCGTGCCCCCACCAGGTCAGGACGTCGGTGTCCGCCAGGACCTCGTCGGTCAGGCCGTGCTCGGGCTCCTGCATGGTGGCGGTCCGGACGACGGCCTCGGGCAGGTGCTCGCGGATGCCGTCCGCGATCGCGCCGTGCATGCCGTCGGGGTAGCGCTCGGCGACGTGCTGCTCGACCTGTTCGTGGACGTTCTCGCCCCAGACGGTGATGCGGAGCGGGGTGCTGGTCATGGTGTGCGCCTTTCGGGGGTCGTGGGACCCGGTCACTTGACGGCGCCGCCGGTTGCCCCGGCGGCGATGAACTTCTGCGCCACGAGCAGCAGCACGATGGCGGGGATCGAGGCCATCACCGCGGCGGCCATGACGGTCGACCAGTCGGCGGTGAAGGTGCCGATGTAGTTGTAGATGCCGAGCGTGATCGGCCGGACGTCCTCGGTGGTGGTGAGGGTCAGGGCGAACAGGAAGTCGCTCCAGGTGAACAGGAACGTGAACAGTCCGGCGGTGATCAGGGCGTTGGCGCTGATCGGCACGACGACCGAGCGGAAGGCCCGGAAGTTGCCGGCACCGTCGACCTTGGCGGCCTCGATGATCGACGGCGGGATGTTCTGCATGAACGCCCGCATGATCAGGATCGCGAAGGGCACGCCTGCGGTGCTGTCGGCCAGGATCAGCCCCGGCACGGTGTTGAGCAGCCCGAGGTCGTTGTACGCCGCGTACAGGGCGTTCGCGACGACGATGCCCGGGATCATCTGCGAGATCAGGATGCCGAACAGCACCGCGTTGATGCCCTTGACCTTGAACTGGGCGAGCGCGTAGGACGCCGGCGTCGCGATGAGCAGGCTGACGGCGACGCTGCCCAGGGCGATCACCAGGCTCGTGACCAGGGCGCCGCCCTGGTCGGCGATGGCCTGCGCGTAGCCGCCGAGCTGTGCGTTGATCGGGAACCAGGCGGCCTCGATCGCGGAACCGGCCGGCTGCAGGGAGATGTTGATCATCCAGTAGACGGGGAACAGCATCACGGCGAGGATCAGGATCCCGACGCCGGACAGCACCCACTGCTTCGCGCTCGTGGGACGGACGGGTCGCCGGGTGCCGCGGGTGACCACCGCGCGGGTCCGGAGGACGTCGTTGGTGGACGCTGCGTCAGTCATCGACGGCCTTCCTGTTGAGGCGGAGGTAGACGATCGCGAACAGGGCGGAGATCACGATGAGGATGTTGCTCAGCGCGGCGCCCTGCCCGAAGTCGAACTGCTTGAACGACAGGTCGTAGGACTGGGTCGCGATGGTCTGGGTGGCGTTCGCCGGCCCGCCGTTCGTCAACCCCAGGATGATGTCGAGCACCTTGATCGTGTAGACGACGCCGAGCACGAGCGTGACGCTCACGACGGGGCGCAGCATCGGCCAGGTGATCGCCCAGAAGGCCTTCCACCCGGTCGCGCCGTCGAGTGCCGCGGCCTCGTACAACTCGGTGGGGATGTCCTGCAGACCGCCGTACAGGATCGTGGTGTTGAAGGGGATCCCGATCCAGATGTTCACCGCGATGACGGTGATGAGCGCCACGGCGGGGCTCGTCAGCCACGGGACCGACGGGATGCCGAAGGTGCCGAGGAACTGGTTGACGACGCCCGAGTCCTGGTCGAGCATCCACTTCCAGACCGCACTCGAGACGATGAGCGGCAGCAGCCAGGGCAGCAGGAGCAGCGAGCGCAGGAGGCCGGACAGCGGGAAGTTCCGGCGGAAGAACAGGGCGAGCAGCAGGCCGAGGACGAACTGGCCGACGATCGACCCGATGGTGAACAGCGCCGTGTTGAGCATCGCCGTGCCGAACAGCTGGGACGACACGACCGAGGCGTAGTTCGCCAGGCCGACCCACGGTGCCTCGCCCGTGTAGAACGTCGACGTCGTGTACGCCTGGAAGCTCATGACGATGTTCTTGACCACCGGGTAGCCGAAGAACAGCAGCAGGAACAGGACGGCCGGCAGCAGGAACAGCAGCTGCGCGATCCGTTCGAAGCGCAGCGAGCGGCCCGGGCGGGGCCGCCGGGACGGAGCGGGTGCTCCGTTCCCGGCGGCCCGCCGTGGGGCGACGGGGGTCGCGGTGCTCGTCATGCTCAGTTGCTCGACTGCGCGTTCTGCAGGGCGTCGGCCGGGGAGTCCTGCCCGGTCAGCGCCGACTGCACGGCCGTGTAGATCTTCGTCGCGGCCTTGGGCCAGTCGGCACCGAGTTCGCCGGTGCGGGCGCGGGCGTCGGCGACGAGGTCGACGAACACCTGCTCCTCGGGGACGTCCTTGCCGAACTGCTGCGCGACGTCGGTCTTCGAGGGGATCGTGTACCGCAGCTTCGCCATCGCGAGCTGGTTCGCGTCGCTGTTCATGCAGTCGACGATCTTCGCCGCGACGGCCTGCTTCGCCTTGTCACCGGTGTTCGGGACGGTCCAGACCTCGCCACCGAGCGGGGCCACGGCCTTGTCGCTGGCGGCCTGCACGGGGATCTGGGCGATCCCGTAGTCGACCTTCGACTCCTTCAGACCGGGGATCTGCCACGGGCCGTTGATCATCATCGCGGCCTTGCCGGCCATGAACTGGTCGTTCACGTCGGCCTGGGTCCAGTTCACGACGCTCTTCGACATCGAGCCGTCGTCGACCAGGCCCTTCCAGAGCGACAGTGCTTCCTCGGTCTCCGGGGTCGCGATGTCCTTCTCGTCGCCGCCGTTCGACCACATGAACGGCAGGAACTGCCAGGTGCCCTCGTACGTGGCGTTGGCGTCGACGGCGAACCCGTACTGGTCGCCCTTGGTGAGCTTCGCCGCGGCGGACTGCAGCTCGTCCCACGTCTTCGGCGGGGTGACACCGGCCTCGGACAGCACCTTCTTGTTGTAGAAGAGCGCGATGGTGTTCACGGTGGGGGCGAGGCCGTAGACCTTGTCCTCGTAGGTCCCGGCCTGCAGCACGCCCTCGGCGTAGCCGTCGGTCGAGATGTCGTAGTCGGACAGCGGTGACAGCGCACCGGTCTCGGCGATCTGCTGCAGATCCGGGTTGTCGAGCATCAGGACGTCCGGCAGGGTCTTCGACGACGCCTGCTGCAGGACCTTCTGGATGAGCGACGAGCCGGGCACCAGGCTGCGCTTGATGGTGACGTCGTTCTCGGCCCCGCACTTGTCGAGGTACTCGCCGATGACCTTCTTGTCGTTGCCCTGGTTGTAGTAGTCGAGCACGGTGATGGAGTCCACCTTGCCGCCGGAGCTCGCGGACGAGCCGCCGGAACAACCGGCGAGGACGAGGGGGACGGCTGCCAGCATGGCGACCGTGCTGAGGACCTGAGGCGTCCTGCGGTGTCGAGGCTTCATTGCTTCGCTCTTCTCTGGAGGGGTGCCGGACACGAGTCGACCGTGCCGCTCGTGGATCGGGGGCGAACCGGACCAGAAGCGCTCCGTCGCGTCCCGAGTGGGGTCGAAGCTAGCATCGAAGCGCTTTGATGGTAAAGCGCTTAGACGAACTTTTTCCGGAACCGCCCCCGCTACAGTGAGCGGGACAGGGTGAGGGAGCGGCATGGCGACGATGCAGCAGGTCGCCGACCGGGCGGGCGTCTCGATCGCGACGGTGTCGTTCGTCGTGAACGGCAACAAGCGGGTGTCCGCCGACACCCGTGCCAGGGTCACGGCGGCGATGCGTGAGCTCGACTACCGGAACAACGTGGTCGCCCGGGCGCTGGCGTCGCGCCGCACCCGGATCCTCGCGCTCGTGTTCCCGGTGCTCGAGCACCGGCTCGGCCAGACCGCGCTGCAGTTCTTCACGAGTGCCGCGAGCCGCGCCTCGGAGCTCGGCTACCACCTGGTGCTCTGGCCGGCGGTGACCACCGCAGACGACGTGCAGGAACTCATCTCGGGCGGCCTCGCCGACGGGGTCGTGGTGATGGAGATCACGATGCACGATCCCCGCATCGAGCGGCTCACCGAACTCGAGGTCCCCTTCGTCGCCATCGGCCGGACCGCCGACCCCGCCGGCATCTCGTACGTCGACATCGACTTCGAGCGCACCGTCGAGGACGCCCTCGACCACCTCACCGGGCTCGGGCACCGTCGGATCGGCCTCGTGGTCGAGGACCTCGACGGCACGTCGATGGCCGACTACGGCCCGAAGGTCCGGTCCGAGGCGGCGTTCCGCGCCGGCATCGCGAGCCGCGGCCTCACCGGTACCGTGGTCGCCGCCGGTGCCTCCGCCGAGGGAGGGCGCCGTGCGGCGGGGGACCTGCTGGCGCGCGACCCCGACGTCACGGCCGCGATCATCATGAAGGACGACTCGAACTTCGGGCTCGTCAGCGGGTTGCGGGCCGGCGGGCGCCGGGTGCCCGAGGACGTCTCGGTCATCGCGATCGTGTCCTCCGACGGCGCCGGCGCGGCGACCGAACCGGTGCTCACGACGCTGAACGCCCCCGGCCCGGAGCTCGGCCGCCTGGCGGTCGAGTCGCTGGTCGACCGCCTCGAGGGCGGCAGCACCGAGCGCACACACACGCTCATCCCGTGCGCCCTGCACCTGGCCGGATCGACGGCCCCCGCCCCCGCCTGACCCCCTGCCGGTCTGGCCGCCGCCGGCCACGTTTCGGGCTGCGCGACAGTCCACGGATCCCCGAGCGCGTGCGGTGTCGTCCAGACCGGAAGGTGCCCGGACAGAACAGGCCTCGGCATGGTTGTGTGGGAGCACAGGTTCGCTGCACCACACGTCAAGGAGGACGGATGGCTATCGACCGGAGGATGTTCCTGCTCGGGGGAGCGGGGGTGCTGCTGCTCGCCGGCTGCTCCACCCGTCCCGAACGCACGCGCGTCGAGGACTGGCCCACGGAGCCGCCCGAGGGCGAGGCGACGATCAGCTGGTGGGCCGGTCAGGTCGCCTCGAAGGACGGCGGCGACCTGCGCCGGCGGCTCATCGCCGAGTTCCAGAAGGAGCACCCGAACATCCGGGTGCGCATCGTCAGCGCCCCGAGCGACACCGACACGAACCGGACCAGCCTGACGACGCAGATCGCCGCGGGGTCGAGCACGCCGGACGTGTACCTCGGCGACGTCGCGTGGCCCGGGCAGTTCGCCAAGAACAAGCTCGCGACCCCGCTGAACACGCTGGTCGGCCAGGACTTCTTCGACCAGTTCCCGGAGGGCCTCCGCCTGGCGGCGAGCGTCGACGGGACCTACTACATGTTCCCGCTCTACATCGACGAGTCGTTCTTCCTGTACCGGAAGGACCTGCTCGCCAAGCACTCGCTGCAGGTGCCGGGGTCGTGGGAGGAAGTGCGGGACACCGCGGCGAAGCTCGTCGACACCGGTGACGTGAGCTACGGCTTCGCGTTCCAGGGCGACGTGTACGAGGGCCTGACCTGCAACGTCACCGAGTTCGTCGCCGACGCGGGTGGTTCGCTGCTCAACGACGACCTGACGAAGCCCGAGACGACGAGCTCGGAGACCAAGCGCGCGTTCGAGTTCATGCGCTCGCTCGTGACGTCGGGAGCGTCCCCGCGGGCCACGCTGACGTACCAGGAGCAGGACACCAACGACGCCTTCTCGGGCGGTCGTGCGGCGTTCCTGCGCAACTGGTCGTACGCGTGGGGGATCGCGAACGGGCCCGACAGCCAGGTCGCCGGCAAGGTCGGCCTCGCCGCCCGGCCGACGTTCGACGGCATGGACGAGCACCACTCGACGATCGGCGGGTGGGGGAACTACATCAACCCGCACACCCAGCAGCCCGCTGCGGCGCTGACGTTCGCGAGCTGGATGTCGAGCACGACCGCGCAGCAGTTCCTGACCCGCGAGGGCGGCGTCCTGCCGGCCCGCTCCGCCAGCCTGGTGAGCGAGGACGCGAAGCGCCAGCAGCGCCCGACGTACGACACGGCGGCGGGCATCACGCTCGTGCCCCGCCCGACGTCGACGGCGTACTACCCGAAGGTCTCGCAGGGCGTCTACCAGAACGGCAACAGCATCCTCGGCGGCCAGGCCTCGGTCGACGGCGGCACGCGCTCGATGGCCTCCGCCATCTCGCTCGCCCTCGAGGGGGCGGCGCTGTGAGCGCCGGCACCGCGACACGGCCGACCCGGCCGGGAGGCACGGATCGCCTCGATCCGCCGCCCCGGCTGACCGGGCGGTCGCGTCTCGACCGCATCCGCGCCCGTGGCGCCTGGGGCTTCGCGGCCCCGGCGCTCCTGGTCGTCGCGGCGGTGACGATCTTCCCGGTCGTCTACTCGATCGTGCTGAGCTTCGCGGACGTCGAGGTCGGGTACGAGGGCTTCACGATCCAGTCGTTCGGGCTCGACAACTACGCCGCACTGCTGCAGAGCGCGGACTGGTACCGGGCGCTCGGCTTCACGGTGCTCTACACCGTGGTGACGGTCTCGGTCGAACTCGTGCTCGGCATGCTCGTGGCCCTGGTGCTCGAGCGCCTCGGGGCCACCCGCGGGTGGATGCTCGCGCTCATGCTCATCCCGTGGTCGCTCGTCACGATCGTGAACGCGCAGCTGTGGAAGTACATCTACGACAGCACCTACGGCGTCGCGACGTGGTTCTTCGGCCTGTTCGGGGACGCCCCGGTGATCCTCGGCGAACCGGTGCCCGCGATCACCGGCCTGATGGTCGCGGACATCTGGAAGACCACGCCGTTCGTCGCGATCATCCTGCTGGCCGGGCTCGTGCAGATCTCGGAGGACCACTACGAGGCCGCCGAGCTCGACGGCGCGAGCACCTGGCAGACGTTCTGGCGCGTGGTGCTCCCGCAGCTCACGCCGACCCTGACGATCGCGGTGCTGTTCCGCATCCTGCAGGCGTTCGGCGTCTTCGACCTGCCGTTCGTGCTGACGAACGGCGGACCGGGCACCGCCACCCAGTCGCTCGCGATCATGGGCTACAAGGTGCTCTTCCAGGACATCAACATCGGACCGGGCGCGGCGATCGCGACGTCCACCGCGATCATCGTCGCGGCCGGGTGTCTGCTGTTCCTCCGGGCGTTCCGGAACCAGGCCAAGGGAGGGGACGACTGATGCCTCGTCAACGTGTCCGCAGGGGCTGGCGCAAGTGGGTCAACACCGTGAACGTCAGCGGTGTCGTCATCGCGGTGCTCACGGCCCTGCCGCTGTACTGGCTCGTCTCGACGTCGCTCAAGCCGGCGTCGGAGATCGGGCAGTCGCCGCCCACCATCTGGCCGAACTCCTTCACCTTCGACAACTTCGTGGTGGCCTTCCGGGACAACGCCCTGGGCCAGTACATGATCAACAGCGTCATCGTGTCGGTGTCGACCACGGTGATCGTGCTCGCGCTCGCGTTCCTCGCCGGGTACGCGCTCGCCGGCCGGTTCATCCGCGGCCGCACGGCGATCATGACGTCGCTGCTCATGCTGTCGGTGTTCCCGGCGATCGCGGTCCTGACGCCGCTGTACCTGCTCGAACGCAACCTCGGGCTGCTCAACTCGTACCCCGGCCTGATCGTGCCGTACGTCGCGTTCAACCTGCCGTTCGCCATCTGGATCATGCGGAACTACCTGCAGGGCATCCCGTCGACCATCGAGGAGGCGTCGGAGATCGACGGCGCCGGTGCGTGGCGGACGGTGCTGTCGGTGATCCTGCCGATGGCGAAGCCCGGACTCTTCACGGTCGGCGTGTTCACCTTCACGGCGTCGTGGAGCGAGTTCCTGATGGCCCTGACGTTCAACAGCGAGAACTCGTTCCGCACGATCCCGGTCGGGATCGGGCTGTTCGGCACGCAGTTCACGGTGCCGTTCGCGCAGATCTTCGCCGCGAGCGTGGCGGCCACCGTGCCGATCGTGATCCTGGTGCTGGTGTTCCGTCGGTCGATCGTCTCGGGCCTGACCTCGGGGGCGGTGAAGGGCTGACCCGTCGCGGCACCCGGCGCGGATCGGCGGCGAGAAAGGTAGGGAACTGACCTAGCTGCGCTTGCTGGACATTCGTCCGGGTGCCGCCTCGTGCGCCCGTACTCTGCCGTCAGGGGCTCGGGGAGCCGAGGTCGACCGCTGCCGCGATGCGGTCGATGATCCGCACCAACCTGGCCCGCTCTCGTTCCGACAAGGAGGCCAAGAGGTCGTGCAGCTGCTCGTTCGTGCCGGTCATCGCGCGCGCGTAGTCGCGCCGGGCCTCGGCGGTCAGTTCGATGTGACGGCTGCGCCCGTCGGCGGGGTTGGGGACCCGGCTGATGTGCCCGCTCTGCTCGAGCCGGTCGACCATGCCGGTGACCGCCGGACCCGTCAGTCCGAGGTGTCGCGACAGGTCCTTGACGCGGACGGTCCGACCGGCCTCCTCGGCACGCGACACGAACTGCAGCAGCGTCAGGTCGCCGCCGGAGACGCCGAGCTGGTCCCGCAGGCGGTCGCGGAGTTCGGCGACCGCCGCCTCGAGTCGGGTCAGCGCGGCGCGGACATCGAGATCGCTCACGGCAGCGCTCCCTCTCGTCGGGTCGGGTCGGCGGTGCCACACGCCGTCGTCACCGAAGCAGCCTATCCACATAGCGCGAACCGTGGTTCGGCCGTCATCCGGAACGCGCACCCGAGCCGCCGTGGTTGAGCGGCTGCGCGCCGGCGACCCCGTCGTCCCCCTGGGTGCCCCGGTCCGGTTCGAGGTCGCGGGTGCCGACCCGGACTCGGCCTCGCGCGACCTGGCGGCGGTGCACGGTGCGGAGCGCTGGTCGGTACGACGCACGGTCGGCGACTTCGCGTACCGCTACACCGCGGTCGGCGACTCCGAGGTGAACATCCGGCGCTCGCAGCTGCGCGGCGCCCTGCGTGGCTCCGTGCCGGTCGGGGCCGACTACGTCGTGACGTGGCTCACCAGCGGGACGGCCTCGCTCGACTCCGGCCGGGTGCGGCTGGACCTGCACCGCGAGGTGCCCGTGCTCCTGCCGCCCGAGGAGCCCTTCGAGTTCGTGGCCGCCGACCACGACCAGCGGCTCGTGCACTTCGGCCGGTCCTACGTGCAGCGCATCGCCGCCGAGCACCTGGAGATCGTCGACCGACCCCTGCGCTTCGACCCGGTGCGGCCGCCCGAGCCGGGCACGGCCGAGCGGTGGCAGGACGCGCTCGTCGCGCTGTCCCGTGCCCTGCGGACCGACGGCCCCGACTCCGACGCCTGGCACCAGGCGAAGCGGTCGGCCGCCACCGCGTTCCTCGACACCTTCCCGCCGCGGGTCGACGACCTGCCGGCGGCGCTCTCGATGCCCCGGAACGCCCGACTGCGGGCCGCCGTGGAGTACATCCACGCGCACGCCGCCGAGGACGTGACGGTCGCGGAACTGTCCGAGGTCGCCGGGCTGAGCGTGCGCTCGGTGCAGGAGTCGTTCCGCCGGGTGTTCGACGTCTCGCCGCTGACCTACCTGCGCGGGGTCCGCCTGGACCGCGTACGGGCGGAACTGCTCGAGCTCGACGCGCACGCCGGGGTGGTCGGTGACGTCGCCAGGCGGTGGGGGTTCGCGCACCTCGGGCGGTTCTCGGCGGCCTACGCGGCGCGCTTCGGCGAGTACCCGAAGCAGACGCTGCGGCGCTGACGGGGCCGGTGTCGCTGCGGCGCTGACGGGGCAGGTGCCGCTGCGGCGCTGACGGGGCAGGCGCCGCTGCGCCACTGACGGCCGGCAGCTGCCGCGCCGTTGCCGTCAGGCCGCGCTGGCGACGACGGCCGGGGCCGGAGCCGTGCTGGCGCGGACCCGCAGCGTCGTGGAGAGCCGGACGTGCTCGGCGGCGGACTCGCCGCGCAGCATGGTGAGCAGCATCTGCACCGCCTGTGAGCCGAGCTCGGCGAGGGGCTGGGACACCGTGGTGAGCGGCGGCGTCGTGGTGGACGCCTGCGGCACGTCGTCGAACCCGACGACCGACAGGTCCTGCGGTACCCGCAGCCCGACCTCGGCGGCGGCACGGAGCACACCGATGGCCGAGGAGTCGTTCGCGGCGAACACCGCGGTGGGGCGGTCGGCGAGCGTGAGCAGGTCGCGTGCGACGGCGGCGGACTGGTCCTCCTGGTACCCGCCGTCCCGCAGCAGCCGTTCGTCGACGGCGATGCCGGCGGCGGTCAGCGCGGCGCGGTACCCGGCGGCCCGCAGCTGGGCGGACGCCAGGTCGGCGCGGCCCTGCAGGTGGGCGATCCGCGTGTGCCCGAGCGCGATGAGGTGCTCGACGGCCTGCACGGCGCCGCCCTCGTTGTCGGCGTCGACGGTGGCGTGTCCCTCCGGCCCGGTGTGCGGGTCGATGGCGACGACGGGGATCGACGAGCTGGACAGCGCCGTGGTCGGCGTCACGACGATGGCTCCGTCGATCAGGGTGCCGGACAGGCGGGACAGCGACCGGCGCTCCCAGCCAGGACGGTCGGCCCCGGTCATGAGCCCGGCGTACGCCAGGAGCTCGTACCCGGTGCCGGTCGCGGCGCGCGAGATCCCGCGGAGCAGCTCGGTCGAGAACGGTTCGAACTCGGGCACCAGGATCCCGATGACGTCGGTGCGCGAGCTGCGCAGGCTGCGGGCGACCAGGGAGGTCTCGTAGCCGAGGTCGGCGACGACCTGCTGCACGCGGAGCATCGTCGCCGGGGCCACGCCGTCGCGCTGGTTGATCACCTTGGAGACCGTGGGGATCGAGACCCCGGCCACGCGGGCCACGTCGCCGATCGTCACCCGGCCGGCACCGGGACGCGCGCCCAGAGCCGAGTCCATGTGCACACCGTACCGCTGCGGTTGGCGGCCATCGGTAAAGAAAACGTTATCGATATCGATTGACAGACCTCCCGAGCGGGTGGCACGCTCTCCGCAGCGGCAGTGGATGTCGCTGTATGTCAACGACGACACCGAGGAGTTCCACGATGACGAGGAAGATCCGTGCCGCGGCAGCCATCGCGCTGATCGGGGCGACAGCACTGGTGGCCAGCGGCTGCTCGGCGGGCAGCGATGCCTCCGAGGACGGCGGCAAGGTCACGATGACCTTCTGGCACAACTCGACCACCGGACCCGGCAAGGCGTACTGGGACTCGACGGTCAAGGCGTTCGAGGCGAAGTACAAGAACGTCACCATCAAGACCCAGGCGATCCAGAACGAGGACCTGGACGGCAAGCTCCAGACCGCCCTCAACTCGGGCGACGCCCCCGACGTGTTCCTGCAGCGCGGCGGCGGCAAGATGGACGCGATGATCGCTGCCGGGCAGCTCATGGACATCTCCGACTCCATCAGCGCCGACGCGAAGAAGTCGATCAGCGCCGGCACCTTCGCCGGGTACGAGAAGGACGGCAAGACCTACGCGATGCCGGGCGCCGTGCTCCCCGAGGGCATCTGGTACTCGAAGGACCTGTTCAAGGAAGCCGGTATCGAGGGCACGCCCGAGACGATGGACGAGTTCAACGACGCCGTCGACAAGCTCAAGGCCAAGGACATCGACCCGGTCGCCGTCGGCGCGAAGGACGCCTGGCCGGCCGCGCACTGGTACTACAACTTCGCGCTCCGCGAGTGCAGCCAGAAGACGCTCGAGGACACCGCGAAGTCGCTGAAGTTCGACGACGACTGCTGGACCAAGGCGGGCGAACAGCTCGAGGACTTCAACGCCACCGAGCCGTTCAACAACGGCTTCCTCACCACGGCCGCCCAGCAGGGTGCCGGCAGCTCGGCCGGTCTCCTGGCCAACCACAAGGCGGCCATGGAGCTCATGGGCGCGTGGGACCCGGGCGTGATCGCGTCGCTGACCCCGGACGCCAAGCCGCTGCCCGACCTCGGCTGGTTCCCGTTCCCGACCATCGACGGCGGCAAGGGTGACCCGAAGTCGATGATGGGCGGCGTCGACGGCAACTCCTGCTCCGCGCAGGCCCCGAAGAAGGCGTGCACCGACTTCCTGAACTTCATCGTGCAGAAGGACAACCAGGAGAAGTACTACACGGCCTTCAACGCCATCCCGGTGAACCAGGAGGCCCAGTCGGTCGTCGACGCGGACTACCTCAAGACGGCCCTGGCTGCCTACCAGGAGGCACCGTTCGTCTCGCAGTACCTCGACACCCTGTACGGCCAGAACGTCGGCAACGCCCTGAACACCAGCGTCGTCGACCTGCTCGCCGGCAAGGGCAGCGCGAAGGACATCGTCTCGACCACCAACCAGGCCGCGGCCAAGGGCTGAGCATGGCCCTCGACACGTCGCTCGGTACGACTCCGGCCTCCGGGTCGGACACGGCCGCTGGGACGTCCCCGGCGGGGAGCGGTTCGCCGCTCCCCGCCGGTCGGCGGACCACGCGCCGCATCGCGGACTGGCGCCAGCGCGTCGAGATCGCGGTCCTCGCCGGACCCGCGGTCATCGTCTTCGTGACGTTCGTGATCCTGCCCGTGGGCCTCGCCGCCTACTACGGGTTCTTCAAGTGGCAGGGCTACGGCCCGCCCACCGACTTCGTCGGGCTGCAGAACTACCTGATCATCTTCCAGGACAAGGCGTTCCACCAGGTCCTGATGCACAACGGCTTCATCGTCGTGCTGTCCCTCGTACTGCAGGGGCCGATCGCGATCGTGCTCGCACTGCTGCTCAACCAGAAGATGCACGGCCGCGGCCTGGTCCGCGTGCTCGTCTTCGTGCCGTACGTCATCTCCGAGGTGATCGTCGGCACCGGGTGGAGCCTCATGCTCCAGTCGAACGGCGCCGTGAACGACATGCTGCAGAGCATCGGGCTCGGCGGCATGCGGGCGGACTGGCTGTCCAACCCGGACATCGCGATCTGGACGCTGCTGCTGATCATCTCGTGGAAGTACATCGGCTTCGCGGTGATCCTGTTCCTGGCCGGCCTGCAGAGCATCCCGGAGGAGCTGTTCGAGGCCGCGGCCATCGACGGTGCCGGCTACTGGCAGATCCAGCGGCGCATCACGCTGCCGCTGCTCGGCCCGACGATCCGCATCTGGGCGTTCCTGTCCATCATCGGCTCGCTCCAGCTGTTCGACCTCGTCTACATCATCTGGGGCCAGTACATCTCGTCGACCGCCGGGACCTCGACGATGGCGACGTACATGGTCGCCAACGGCCGCACCTCGGGCAACTTCGGCTACGGCAGCGCCGTCGCGGTCGTGATGTTCGTGATCTCGCTCGCGGTCGCCCTGATCTACCAGCGCTTCGTGCTCCGCCGCGACACCGCGGGTGCACTCACCGAGAGGAAGAACTGATGGCCACCACGAGCATCGTCGCCCCCGGGCGGCGGGCCACGCGGGCGCGTCGGTCCAGCGCCGCCATCGGGCACGCAAACCCGCTGACCTACCTGGTCGCGATCCTGTTCGTCGCGGCGAACCTCGCACCGGTGCTGTACATCGTGCTGGGCGGCTTCCGGACGAACTCGCAGATCACGACGAGCCCCGCCGGGCTGCCCGCTCCGTTCGAGTTCGGCAACTACGGCGCGGTGCTGTCCAGCAGCATCTTCTGGCAGCAGCTCGGCAACTCGACGATCAGCGCGGTCACCACGACCCTCGGCGTCGTCGTGCTCGGCCTGATGGTGAGCTTCGTGCTCGCCCGCTACCGGTTCGCCGGCCGCGGTGCGATGTACGCCCTGTTCGCCGCCGGCCTGATGTTCCCGATCACCGTCGCGATCACCCCGCTGTACCTGCTCGTCAAGGACCTCGGTCTGACGAACAGCCTGGCCGGCGTGATCCTGCCGCAGATCGCCTTCGCCCTGCCGACGACGGTCATCATCCTGGTGCCGTTCCTGCGGGCCATCCCCGACGAGCTCGAGGAGGCCGCGTCGATCGACGGCGCGAGCCGGCTCGGGTTCTTCTTCCGGATGATCGTGCCGCTGTCGCTGCCCGGCGTCGTGACCGTCGGCATCCTGGCGTTCATCGCGAGCTGGAACAGCTACATCCTGCCGCTGTTCATCCTGAACAACGAGGCGGCGTACACGCTGCCGCTCGGCGTGCAGGCGTTCTCGTCGCAGTACTCGGTCGACACCGCCAAGGTGCTCGCGTTCACGTCCATGTCGATGATCCCGGCGCTCGTGTTCTTCACGATCTTCCAGCGCCGCATCGTCGGCGGCCTGACCGGGGCGGTGAAGGGGTGACCACGTTCGACCAAGCCGTGGCCGCCAGCGGCCGCCCCGCGGCGGACGCGTCCGCCCCGACGGGCACCAGCGACACCACCGACGGACAGGAGGCGCGGAGCGGCGCCGCCACGGGCCTCCCGTCCGCCCCGTCCCACGCCGCGACCGGCGCGGCCCCCGACCGCGCGACCACGCTGCTCGGCGCGATGACGCTGGACGAGAAGGTCGCCCAGCTCGTCGGCTACTGGCTCGACCAGAACGGCGTCGTCGCCCCCATGCAGGGCGAGATGGCGGCGGTGCAGCAGGGCACCACCCTGGCCGACATCACCCGTGACGGAATCGGGCAGTTCACCCGCGTCTACGGCACCCGCCCCGTCGAACCCGACGAGCGCGCCGCCTGGCTGTGGGCCGAGCAGCGGCGGCTCAAGCGCGAGACCCGGCTGGGGATCCCGGCGCTCGTGCACGAGGAGTGCCTGACCGGGCTCGCCGCGTGGAAGGCCGCGACCTTCCCGACGCCGCTCGCGTGGGGCGCGTCCTTCGACCCGGAGCTCGTCGAGCAGGTGGGCGCCGCCATCGGCGCGTCCATGCTGCAGCTCGGCGTGCACCAGGGACTCGCGCCGGTCCTCGACGTCGTCCGCGACCCGCGTTGGGGGCGGGTCGACGAGTGCATCGGCGAGGACCCCTACCTGGTGGGCACGGTCGGCACGGCCTACGTGCGCGGGCTGCAGTCGGCCGGGGTCGACGCGACGCTCAAGCACTTCCTCGGGTACTCGGCGTCGCAGGCGGGGCGGAACCACGCCCCGGTGCACGCCGGGGCCCGCGAGGTCGCCGACGTCTACCTGCCGCCCTTCGAGATGGCGCTGCGGGACGGGGGCGCCCGGAGCGTCATGAACTCGTACGCCGAGATCGACGGCGTGCCCGTCGCGGCGAACGGCGAGCTGCTGACCGACCTGCTGCGTGACCGGCTCGGCTTCGACGGCACCGTCGTCGCCGACTACTTCTCGGTCGCGTTCCTCGAGGTCATGCACGGCATCGCCGCCGATCGTGGCGAGGCCGCCGCCCTGGCGCTCGAGGCCGGCATCGACGTCGAGCTGCCCACCGGCGACGCGTACCTCGAGCCGCTCGTCGAGCGCGTCCGCAGCGGGCAGGTGGACGAGGCCCTCGTCGACCGGGCGGTGCTGCGCGTGCTCCGGCAGAAGGAGCGGCTCGGGCTGCTCGAGCCGGACGTGTTCGAGGACGAGCCGCCGACCGGCATCGACCTGGACACCCCGCTGCACCGATCGCTCGCCCGGCAGCTGGCGGCCCGCTCGCTCGTGCTGCTGTCGAACGACGGCGGAGCGCTCCCGCTCGCCCCCGGGGCCTCGGTGGCGGTCATCGGCCCGAACGCCGACCGAGCCGAGGCCCTGCAGGGGTGCTACTCCTTCGCCAACCACGTGCTCGCGTCGCACCCCGACCTGCCGCTCGGGTTCGCGATCCCGACGGTGCGCGAGGCGGTCACGCAGGCCCTCGGGTCGACAGCCGTCCGGTACGCCGCGGGCTGTGCCGTCACGGGTGACGACCGCGCCGGCATCGCCGACGCCGTCGCCGTCGCGTCCGCCTCGGACGTCGCCGTGGTCGTCGTGGGCGACCAGGCCGGGCTGTTCGGCCGCGGCACCGTCGGCGAGGGGAACGACACCGAGTCCCTCGACCTGCCCGGTGTGCAGCGCGAACTCGTCGAGGCGGTCGTCGCCTCCGGCACCCCCACCGTGGTGGTGCTGCTCACCGGCCGGCCGTACGCGCTCGGCTGGGCGCTCGACGGCGACCAGCCGCGACCGGCCGCCGTCGTGCAGGCGTTCTTCCCCGGCGAGGGCGGCGGGCTCGCCGTCGCCGACCTGCTCACCGGGTCCGCCTCGCCCTCGGGCCGGCTGCCGCTGTCCCTGCCGCGCTCGGCGGGCGCACAGCCGTTCACGTACCTGCACCCGCGGCTCGGGGGGCCGTCCGACGTCACCGCCGCCGACTCCACGCCGGTGCGGCCGTTCGGCTTCGGGCTCACGTACACGGACTTCGCCTACGAGGACCTGGTCGTCGACGAGCACGTCCGGTCCGACGGGGTGTTCACCGCGTCGGTGACGGTCCGCAACACGGGGAGCGTCGACGGCGAGGACGTCGTGCAGCTCTACGGCCACGACGTGCACGGCAGCGTCACCCGGCCGGAGGCGCAGCTGCTCGGGTACGCCCGGGTCGCGCTCGCCGCGGGGGAGTCCACGCGGATCCGCTTCCGCGTGCCGGTGCAGCGCTTCGCGTTCACCGATCGCCGGATGCGCAAGGTGGTCGAGCCCGGCGACGTGCAGGTCTGGGTCGCCTCGCACGCGGCGGCGTCACGGCCGGGAGGCCCGGTGCCGGTGGGTGGGATCGTCGCGTCCGGCGACGGTCCGGTCCGCCACCCGGTGCCCGGCACCGCCACGGAGCGCGCCACCGTCGCGGTCACCGGCACGGTGCACGAGGTGACGCCGGACGACCCCCGCCTGGTGGAGTGGTCGCTCACGTAGACACGGCGGGTGGTGTCGGTCCGTCCGGCGCCACCCGTCACTATGCTGAGCGCGTGGGGAGACACGCAGCGACGCAGACCGCCTCCGGGCGTCCGCCGCTGGGCCGTGCCCCGGGACCGATGCTGCCGACGCCGCTGCCCCCGTCGCGTCGCGCGGCGGCCGTCACCCCGGAGCGGACCTCGCCGTCCCTCCGGCGTCGCACCGCGGCCGCGCTCGCGTTCACCGCTCCGGTGGCGCTGCTGGCCACACAGCTGACGGTGCCCGCCTTCGCCGACCTCGACGCGGTGGCCGTCCCCGCCGAGGCCGTCCCCGCAGCGGCCCCGCAGGTGTTCGCGGTCGCCTCCGTCAGCGCGCCGAGCGTCGACCGTGACGACTTCGCGGTGCAGACCCCGGCGCCGAAGCCCCCACCCAAGGCGAAGCGGTCCGTCGCGGCCGCCGCCATCGGCGCTCCCGACGTGCCGGCAGCGACCCCGGGGAGTGCCCAGGCGATCGCGGCCGAGATGGTGACCGCACGCGGGTGGGGTGCGGACGAGTACGGCTGCCTGGTCTCGCTGTGGAACAAGGAGTCGGGCTGGCGCACGACCGCCGCGAACCCGAACGGGGCGTACGGCATCCCGCAGGCGTACCCGGGTTCGAAGATGGCCTCGGCCGGTGCGGACTGGCAGACGAACCCGGCGACGCAGATCACCTGGGGCCTCGACTACATCGGTGGCCGGTACGGCTCGCCGTGCGGTGCGTGGGGGCAGAGCCAGGCGACCGGCGCCTACTGATCGGCCGCGCCGTGGGTCGCGAGTCCGGCCGGGTCGCGCACCGTGCGGAGCGGTGAGGCGACGACCCAGACGACGGTGAGCAGGGTCCCCGCGCAGCCCAGGGCGATCCCGGTGCGGGTGCCGAGCAGCTCGCCGACCAGGCCGCCGAGCCCCGCGCCGATCGCCACGACGCCGTAGGACAGCCAGCGCATCGTCGCGTTGACGCGTCCGAGCACGTGGTCGGGGGAGCGCAGCTGCCGCAGCGTCAGCGCGACGACGCTCGACAGCGAGGTCCCCGCGCCGTTGACCGCGAACACGGCGATCACCGCGATGACCGTGACCGGCGTCGACCACGACGGGTCGACGACCGGGAGCACCGCGAGGGCGATGCACTCGGCGGCGGCGCAGGCGACCAGGACCGGCCCGGCCCCGAACCGCCGCACGCTCGACGGTGCCGCGGCCGCCCCGGCCACGGCCCCGACGGCGCCGAGACTGAGGACCAGGCCGAGGAGCCCCGCGTCCAGGCCGAGCTGCCGGACGGCGTGCACGGTGAACAGCACCACGACCCACTGCGCGAACAGGTTGTAGATCCCGGCGAAGCCGACCAACGACACCAGGTAGCGGTCGCGTCCGACGAACCGCAGGCCCTCGCCCAGGTCCCGCAGGGCGCTCCGTCCGGTCGAGGCGGGACGGGGTTCGGGTGCTCGGATGCCGAGCAGCGCCACCGCCGAGACGACGTACGTCAGGGCGTGGACGGCCAGGGCCCAGGGTGCGGACAGCACCTGGACGAGCAGGCCGCCGAGACCGGGGCCGCCGACCTCTGCCGTGGCCGCCGTGGCCTGCAGCCGCCCGTTCGCGCGTTCGAGCTGCCGCCGGCCGACCACCGTCGGCAGGAACGACTGGTAGCTCACCTCGAAGGCGACGGTGAACGCGCCGAGCAAGCCGACCAGCACGACGAGCACCGGCAGGGTCAGCGCACCGCTGAACGCCACCACGACCACCACGACGGTCAGGGCGGCGCGGGCGAGGTCGGACACGACGAGGATCGGCAGCCGACGCCGACGGTCGACCAGGACCCCGAGCGGCAGCGCGAGCAGCAGGAACGGGAGCCAGCGCGCCGCGTTGAGGACACCGACCTCGGCGGCCGAGGCGTGCAGGACGACCACGGCGAGCAACGGGACGGCGAGCTCGCTCACCTGACCGCCGACCGACGACGCGCCCTGGGCGACCCAGAACCGTGTGAAGTCCCGCCCCAGCGGAGTCGAGGTGTCGCTAATGGGTTCGCGGCTCTGCATGCATTAGACCCTGGCAGAGGTCCGCTAATGGCGCAACGATCGATCGGGCATTAGGCTGCGCAGCATGGCGACCACCGGATCCCCGACGTTCCCCGAGGTCGGCGGCCACGCCGCGCTCGACCTGGTCGACACGGTGCACTGGCGGCTCGACCCGCGTCGGTCGATCGACACGCTGGGCACCTTCGACGACGTCGTGGCGTGGTGCGACCAGATGGGTGTCCTGCCCGGCAGCGCCGAGCAGGTCACCCGGCTCGCCGCGTCCGCGCCCGAGGCGGCGGCACGGGAACACGCGGCCGTGCTGGCGCTCCGCGAGGCGGTGTACCAGGCGGTCTTCGAGTCGTCAGCGGCCGCGGCCGACCACGTCGCGGCCGAGCACGTCGCCGCACTCGGGCGGGCGACGTTCGAGCGGGATGCCGACCAGGTGTCGTGGTCGTGGCGACTGCCCGCCGACCTGTCCGGCCCCCGGAGTGCCGTCGCCCTGCTCGCCCACTCGCTCCTGACGTCCGACCTCGCCGCCGCCCGCCAGTGCGGCGACGACGCCTGCGGCTGGGTCTACCTGGACACGTCGCCCCGGCACAACCGCGTGTGGTGCACGGCCGCCGGGTGTGGCAACCGCAACCGCGTCGCCCGCCACCAGGCGAAGCGCCGCACGGCGCGGCCGGACGGCGCCCGACCGGCCTGAGCACCGGGGACGCGACGCGCGGGACGGACTCGGCCCGTGCCTCCCGTCCGTCAGCCCGTGGGCAGCCGGACCGTGACGACCAGGCCGCCGCCGGACCGCGCCCGCAGGCGCACGGTCCCACCGTGCGCGCGCACGACGGCGTCGACGATCGCCAGGCCGAGCCCGGCACCGCCGTGGTCGTCCCGCTGCCGCGCGGAGCCGCGTTGGAACGCCTCGGTGAGCGTCGGCAGGACCTCCTGTGCGACCGTCCTGCCGGTGTTCTGCACCTCGAGCACGGCCTCGCCGTCGACGCTGCTCGTGTGCACCCGCACCCAGCCGGGACCGGTCTGCCCGTCGGCGCCCGACGCGACGTTGTGCACGATGCCGTTGTGCACCAGGTTCGTCACCAGCTGCAGCAGCAACGGTGGTGACCCGACGGCGGGGGCGGCCGAACCGTCGACGTCGAGCACGAGCCCGCGGGCCTCCGCCAGGGGGACGAGGGTCTCGGCGGCTTCCTCGGCGAGCAGGGAGAGGTCGACCGTGCGGTGCTCGAACGTCCCCTGGTCGGCGCGGCTCAGCAGCAGCAGTGCCTCGGTCAGGTCGATGGCGCGCGTGTTCACGGTCCGCAGCCGGGCGACGACGGCGGCCGGGTCGCGATCCGGATCGCGCTCGGCGACCTCGAGCACCGAGCGGGTGATCGCGAGCGGGGTGCGGAGCTCGTGGGACGCGTTCGCGGCGAAGCGCCGCTGCGCCTCGACGTGGGTCTCGAGCCGCGCGACCATGCCGTCGAACGCGTCCGCGAGGGAGCGGAACTCGTCGTCTCGGCCGGGCAGGTCGATGCGGTGCGACAGAGTGCCCGCGGCGACCCGGCGCGTGGCCTCGGTGATCCGGGTGAGCGGGGCGAGCACGCGGCCGGCCAGGAACCACCCGCCCACCAGGCCGACCACGAGCAGCACGACGAGCGCGAGTGCGGCCGGCGGCGCGAACGCGCGCACCAGGTCCCGCTGGACGGGGACGACGCCGGACGCCGTGTCGACCCGGTCGGCGGGGACGTACCGGAGCAGGAACACCCACACCACGGCCAACAGCAGCGCCCCGGTGAGCACGACGAGACCGGCGTAGCTCAGGGCGAGGCGCAGCCGGACGCTCGGACCGGGCCGTCGGTCCGTCATCGCCGGTCGTCGCCCGTGTCGATCCGGTACCCGACACCCGGCACCGTGGCGATCACCCACGGTTCGCCCAGGCGCTTGCGCAGCGCCGACACCGTGATCCGCACGGCGTTCGTGAACGGGTCGGCGTTCTCGTCCCACGCGCGTTCGAGCAGGTGTTCGGCGCTCACCACCCCGCCGTCCGCCGCGACGAGCACCTCGAGCACGGCGAACTGCTTGCGGGTGAGGGCGACGTGCCGACCGTCGCGGAAGACCTCGCGGCGGAACGGGTCGAGTCGCAGGCCGGCGAGCTCGAGCACGGGCGGGCGGTGGTGTGCCCGGCGACGGGCGAGGGCGCGCAGACGGAGGACGAGCTCGCGCAGCTCGAACGGCTTGGTGAGGTAGTCGTCGGCGCCCGCGGCGAACCCCGACGCCTTGTCGTCGATGCGGTCCGCCGCCGTGAGCATGAGGACGGGTGTGCCGGTGCCGGAGGCCAGGATGCGGGCGGCGACCTCGTCACCGGACGGCCCCGGCACGTCGCGGTCGAGCACGGCCACGTCGTACGGGTTCAGCGCGATGAGCTCGAGTGCCGCGTCGCCGTCGGCGGCGATGTCGGCCGCGATGGCCTCGAGTCGGAGACCGTCGCGGACGGCCTCGGCCATCAGGGGTTCGTCCTCGAGGATCAGCACGCGCACGACCCGATGCTATTCGGCGGCACGTATCGTCCGCGTATGCGGGAACGCATACGCTCCGGCAACCGGCGTCACCGTTGACTCGTCCGCATGCCGAACCGATCCCGACCGTCGTCCTCCCGTCCCGCAGCGTCGCACCACCGTGCCACCCTCGTCCTGGTCTCCGCCGTCTCCGTCGTGCTGATCGGCATCGCGGTGCTCGGCGCCGTCGCCATCCGGTCCGCCGGGGCCTGGCCGACACCCGGCGCCGCACCGGCGTCCGCCGTCGGGATCGACACGGCCCGTCCCGGGGTCGGCGACGACCACGCCACCGGCGAGGCCGGCGGCGAGCTGCCCTCGGGGGCGTCGGTCTTCGACGACCACCTGCCCGGGGTGGCGCGGGTCGACGCCGACCTGCTCGAGGCCGTCCGGCACGCGGCGCGGGACGCCGAGGGCGAGGGCGTGCGGTTCGAGATGAACAGCGGGTGGCGCTCGCCCGCCCTGCAGGAGCAGCTGCTCGACGACGCCGTCGACGAGTACGGATCACGTGAGGAGGCCGCGCGCTGGGTCTCCACCCCGGACACCTCGGCGCACGTCCGCGGTGAGGCCGTCGACATCGGCGACTGGGGCGCGGCCGCGTGGCTGCAGGAGCACGGTGCCGCGTACGGGCTGTGCCAGATCTACACGAACGAGGCCTGGCACTACGAGCTCCGGCCGGAGGCCGCCACCGACGGCTGCCCGCAGATGTACGTCGACCCCACGACCGACCCCCGCATGCAGGGATGAGGGCGCCTTCACCCGATGGTCACCGGCCCGTGCTGCCGACGTGGTCGGGCATCGGCGGGAGCGGTCGGTCGCTGTCGGCCACACGGGTGAAGCGGGCGATCAGGGGGCGGAGCAGCGACGACGTCAGGATCCGGTCGGCGACGGCCCGCCCGGCGAGCCCGATCCGGGACTGCGGGTACGCGAAGTGCACGATGCCCTTCGGGATGCCCTGGATCCGGTCGACCAGCGGCCGCATCCACGCGTCGAACGCGTCGAGGGCGGTGTCGACGTCGCGCCCCGGGCGGAGCGACGCCGCCAGCACGTACCCGCTCGTGAGCGCGAGTGCTGCGCCGCCCCCGCCCATCGGGGTGACGCACCAGGCCGCGTCGCCGATCACGCACACCCGGCCCCGGTGCCACCGCGGCATGCGGATCTGTGTGAGGTCGTCGACGTAGACGTCGTCCGAGGTGGCGAACGCGTCGAGCACCCGCTCGGTCTGCCACCCGGCACCGGCGTAGCGCGCGCGGAGCACGGCGAGGGTGTCCCCGCGGTCCCGTCCGGCCAGGGCCTCGTCGCTCGTGCACGCGAGGATCGCGCGGGTGGTGCCGTACGGGTCCGGCCGGAGGTGCACCTGCCGACCGCCCACGGCGTTGTACCAGCGCCAGCGGTCGTCGTCGGACGGGGTGCTCGGGATCGTGCCGAAGGCCATCGTGACCCCGAGTGCCCGACGGTCCACCTCGCCGTCCCCCGCGAAGAGCCGGTCCCGCGTGCGGGAACGGACGCCCTCGGCCACGACCAGCAGGTCGGCGTGGAGCACCTGCCCGGCGTCGGTGGTGACCGTGACGGGGTCGTCCGCGGTCGTCCCGTGCTCGACCTCGGCGACGGTCGTGCCGAAGACGAACCGGACGTCGTCGGGCAGGCCATCGAGCAGGATGCGGGCCAGGTCGCCGCGCAGCACCTCGAGCTCGGCGGTGGCGCCGTCGGGTCCGTCGGAGGGCAGCTCGGCGCGGACGCGGCCCCGGGCGTCCACGATGACGGCTGCCGTCTCGGTCGTGTTCGCCGCGCGCACGGCGTCGGTCAGGCCCATCCGGTCGAGCACCTCGCGGGCCAAGCCGCGGACGTCGACGTTCTGGCCGCCGTCACGGAAGGCCGCCGCGCGTTCGAGCACGGTGACGTCCCACCCGACGTGGCGGAGCCACCAGGCGGCGGACAGGCCTGCGATGCTGGCTCCGGAGATGACGGCGTGTCGTGTGGTCATGCTTTACAGTAAAGCGACTGCACAGTAAAGGAACCTGATGGACGAGATCCGCCCCCTCGAGGTCACGTGGTCGGAGGACGAGGTCGCCGCGATGCACCAGCTCCGCGACTGGGCCGTGACGTTCGACGAACTGCAGCGGCACCTGTCGTCGTGGATGGGGCTGCCCGTCTCCGACGCCAACGCGCTCGGGCAGGTCGTCTGGGCGGAGCAGGCGGGCACGCCGCTGTCCCCGGCCCGGCTGGCGCAGCAGATCGGCATGACGACCGGGGCGACGTCCGTCCTGCTCGACCGGCTCGAGACGGCCGGGCACGTGACCCGGCACCGGGAGAGTGCCGATCGTCGGCGGGTGACCCTGCGCCCGACGGAGTCGGCCCGCGCGGAGAGCGCCCGCTTCCTCGACTTCGCCGGTTCGGAGATCGCGGCCACCGTGCGTGCGACCGACCCACACGAACTGCGGGCCGCGCTCGGGTTCCTCCGACGGATGACCGCTGCCGCCGCTGCCGCGAACGGTCGTCTGCAGCAGCGGGCCGCCCGCTCCTGACGGCGGCGGCGCGGCGGTCGGTCAGCCGATCGGTTCGATCCGGTCGGACAGATCGAGCGACCACACGGCGACCCCGGCCAGGCCGAGCCGGTCCGCCAGCTGCACGCGTTCCCGCAACGAGCGCGCGTCGGACCACCAGAGCACCTCGCCGCTGGGCAGGGTCGCGGTCCACTCGCCGACCTTGGCGTCCCACTCCGGGGTCACGCCCGCCTTCCGGACCCGCAGACGGGCCTGGGCGTCGGAGAGCTGTCCGGCGGGACGCTTGCCCTTCCAGTGGTACCCGTAGCCGGCGACGCCGAGCACGATCTGGTCGGCGGGGGCGAGGGTCGCGAGCGCACGGGCCGCCTTCGACGACCAGGCGAGCGAGCCGACCGGCCCCGGCGACCTCGGCTCCCAGGGGCCGTGCTGGTCGTAGGCCATCAGGGTGAAGTGGTCGATCGGCGCGCGGAGGGCCCGGACGTCGTACCCGAGGTCGGCGTACCCGGCAGCCGAGGTCGACGCGGTCAGGGCGATGTCGAGCCGGACGTCGTCGCCGACGGCCGCCCGCAGCGCGCGCGCGAACGCGGTGAGTCCGCGGCGGTCGGCCGGGGTCAGCGCCTCGAGGTCGATCATGATCGAGTCCCACCCGCCGGTCCGGACGGCGGTGGCGAGGGAGCGGACGACCCGGGCGCGGTTGGCCGACGACGTCAGGAGCTTCCGCGCGATCGGCTCGCTGAAGTCCCCGTCGGCCTCGGAGTAGTTGCTGACGAGCAGCTGCGCGGTGCGGTCCGCGGCGTGCGCCCGGTTGCGCTGCGCCTTGGCGGCCCGGGACGGTGCGGTGACCTTCGAGCCCGACCGGTTCAGCAGCAGCCCGTCGACACCGACGACCGTGATGGCCGGCGCGTTCGCGTCGATCAGGGCCGGGTCGGCGTTCTCCGGCTGGAACCCGGTGACGTCGAAGCAGTCGGGGTCCGCGGCGGACGGGGTGGCGGTGGACGACACGGTGGCCGACGGCGCGGCGGCGGCACGGTCCTGCTGGCCGGGAGCCGCGCACCCGGTGAGGGCGAGGCCGGCGACCAGCACGACGGCGGTCGCCGTCGTGCGGGGGCGTCGGGGGACGATGGGGTGCGCGCGCAACGGGGGCCTTCCGACGGGGCGGCCCACCGGACGGCCGGGCCTGCAGGCACCATCTTGCCGTGCCGGACGACCCGCTGCCAGCGGCGACCGGCGCGCCCGTGCTACCGGACGCGGGCGGACAGGAACGCCACCTGTCGCTCCCAGTGCCGGAACCCGCCGCCCTCGTGCCCGTTGTACGGGTACACGGCGATCTCGCGGTCGGTGGACCCCGTGGCGTTGAACGCGGCGAAGGTCGTGCGCGGCGGGACCACGTCGTCCATCAACGCCACCGAGAAGAGCGCGGGAGCGGTGATGCCGGGGGCGTGGTTCACGCCGTCGAGGTACGCGGCGGTCGCCCACACCGTGTCCGCCGCGTCCCGGTGCACGGCGAGGTACTGCGCGAGCTCCAGGTAGGGCCCGCCGACCGCGACGTCGGTGCCGTTCCGCCAGTCGGCGAGGAACGCGACGTCCGGCAGCACCGCCACCAGGGGTCCGACGTGTGCCTCGACCAGGGCCGCCGCGGCGATCGCGATGCCGCCGCCCTGGCTGCCACCGGTCAGGGCGATGCGGTCCGGGTCGACCCCGGGCAGCGTCCGCACGGCGTCGACGAGCCGCACGGCGTCGGTGTAGACGCGGCGGTAGTAGTGGTCGGCCGGCGACCCGATGCCGTTCGTCATCCAGCCGCTGGCATGCGGCGCCGAACCGTGCGGGTCCGGCGTGTCGCCGCCGGCCCACCCGCTGCCCTGCCCGCGGGTGTCCATGACCACGTGGACGTACCCGGCCAGGGCCCAGCCGACCCGCTCGCCGGGGCGTCCCCGACCGCCGCCGTACCCGAGGAACTCGACGACGACGGGCAGCGGACCGTCCCCGCCGTGCAGCGGACGCGTCACCCAGGCGCGGATCGGGTCGCCGGCGAACCCGGGGAACGTCAGGTCCTCGACCACGAGACCGGTCACCGGGGTCTCGGCCGGCACGAGGGTCGACCCGACCCCGTCGCCAGCGGTCCGGGCAGCGGCGATCGTGTCCGCCCAGAAGGCGTCGAAGTCGGCGGGACGACGGACGTCCGAGCGGTGGGTGCGGAGCGCGTCGAGGGGCAGGTCGGTCAGTGGCACGGGGTCCTCCTGGGACGGTGATGCCCCCGGCACCCTCGTCGAGGGCGCCGGGGGCGGGTGTCGGTCCGGTGCGTCGGTCAGCGCGCCGCGGCGCGGTACTGCTCGAGCACCTCGGGGTGCGGGTCGGACGGCACGGTGGTCGTCGCGGTGTCCCAGGTCGGCAGGGCGCCGGTGAGCGCCCACGCGGCCTGCTTCGCGGCACCGGCGGCGACGTACTCGCCGGGTTCCGGCACCAGGACGTCGCGGCCGAACACCTGCGCCGCGACGGCGCGCACCGCCGGGTTCCGCGCGGCACCGCCGATGAGCAGCAACCGCTCGACGGTGACGCCGGTGTCCTGCACCGCGGCCAGCCCGTCGGCGAGGGCGCAGAGCATCCCCTCGACGGCCGCCCGGGCCAGGTGCGCCCGGTCGGTGGTCGCCGGCGTCATGCCGAGCAGCGAGGCGGTCGCGTCCGGTCGGTTGGGCGTGCGCTCGCCGACGAAGTACGGCACCAGGACCAGGCCGTCGGCCCCGGCCGGCGCCTGCAGCGCCAGCTCGCCGAGTGCGTCGTGGTCGACGCCGAGCAGGCCACCGATCACCTCGAGCACGCGGGCCGCGTTGAGCGTCGTGACGATCGGGAGGCGCGACCCGGTCCCGTCGGCGAAGCCCGCCACGGTCCCGCTCGGGTCACGCACCTCGGCGTCGCTGACTCCGAAGACCGTGCCGCTCGTGCCGAGGGACACCGCGACGTCACCCGGGCCGAGACCCAGGCCGAGCGCTGCCCCGGCGTTGTCGCCGAGTCCGGCGCCGACGACGAGGCCGGACCGGGCGACCGCGCCGCCGGGCAGCGCGACGTCGGTGGACAGGGTGCCCATCGCCTCGTCGGGAGCGACCACGCGGGGCACGACCACGGCGTCGTCGTCACCCATCGATGCCGGTCGCATCGGCCGCCCGAGCGCGAGCTCGAACAGCTCCGGGTCGTACTCGCGGCGCACCGGGTCCCAGTACGCCGTGCCGCTGGCGTCGGACGCGTCCGTCGCCAGGGCGTCGAGGTCGGGGCCGAGCGGACTCTCGTCCGCCGGGCCGTACCCGCGGAGCCGCCACGACAGCCAGTCGTGCGGCAGCGCGACGGCCGCCACGCGGGCTGCGTTCTCGGGCTCCGCGTCGCGGAGCCACCGCAGCTTGGTGCCGGTGAACGACGCGACCGGCACCAACCCGGTCCGGGCGACCCAGGATTCCCGGCCGAGCTCGTCGACCATCTGCGCGGCCGCGTCCGCACTGCGCACGTCGTTCCAGAGCAGGGCGTCGCGGACCACGCGACCGTCGGCGTCGAGCGCGACCATGCCGTGCTGCTGCCCGGCGATCGCGACGGCGCCGACGTCGTCCAGGCCACCGGCGTCCGCGATCGCGGTGCCGAGGGCGTCCCACCAGTGGCGGGGATCGACGGACGTGCCGTCCGGGTGGGTCGCGCGACCCTCCCGGACGACGGCGCCGGTCGCGGCGTCACGGACGGTGACCTTGCAGGACTGGGTCGACGAGTCGACGCCGGCGACGAGCTGGCGCCCGTCCGTGTTCTCAGCCCCTTCGGCGGCAGGCCGCCTCAGCGCGCGGAACGCAGCCGCTGGCGCGTCTGCCGTCAATTCCGCGCGCCCATCAGGTGCTCCATCGCCAGCTGCTGCAGGCGGACGAAGCCGAAGCCCTTGCCGCCGAAGTAGGCGTCGGCGTCGAAGTCCTCGTAGGCCGAGCGGTCGGCGAGGAAGTCGTCGTACGACTCGCCGCTGTTCAGCGTCGGCTTCGACAGCTCGTCGACCTTGGCCGCCGACAGGGCCTCCTGCACCTCGGGGTCGGCACGGAACGCCTGCGCACGCTCCTTGAGGAGCAGGTACATGCGCATGTTGGCCGACGCCGAGTCCCAGACGCCGGTGATGTCCTCGGTGCGGCTCGGCTTGTAGTCGAAGTGGCGCGGGCCGTCGTACGCCGGGCCGCCCTGCGGGGCGCCGTGCTCGAGCAGGTCGACGAGCGAGAACGCGTTCTGCAGGTCGCCGTGACCGAACACCAGGTCCTGGTCGTACTTGATGCCGCGCTGGCCGTTCAGGTCGATGTGGAAGAGCTTGCCCTGGTAGAGCGCCTGGGCGATGCCGGCCGTGAAGTTCAGCCCGGCCATCTGCTCGTGGCCGACCTCCGGGTTGATGCCGAACAGCTCGGGACGCTCGAGGGTCTCGGTGAACGCGATCGCGTGGCCGAGGGTCGGCAGCAGGATGTCGCCGCGGGGCTCGTTCGGCTTCGGCTCGATGGCGAAGCGGATGCCGTAGCCCTTGTCGGTGACGTACTGCGCGAGCAGGTTGACGGCTTCGCGGTAGCGCTCGAGCGCGGCCTGCACGTCCTTCGCGCTGTCGTACTCGGAGCCTTCGCGGCCGCCCCACATGACGAACGTCGACGCGCCGAGCTCGGCGGCCAGGTCGATGTTGCGCAGGACCTTGCGGAGGGCGAAGCGACGCACCTGCCGGTCGTTCGAGGTGAAGCCGCCGTCCTTGAAGACGGGGGCGGAGAACAGGTTCGTCGTGACCATCGGGACGACGATCCCGGTCGAGTCGAGCGCGCCCGTGAGGCGGTCGATCTGGGTCTGCCGTTCGGCGTCGGTGGAGCCGAACGCGAACAGGTCGTCGTCGTGGAAGGTCAGGCCGTAGGCGCCGAGCTCGTCGAGCTTCTCGACCGCCTCGACCACGTCGAGGGCCGGACGGGTCGGGCCGCCGAAGGGGTCGGAGCCGTTGTAGCCGATGGTCCAGAGACCGAAGGAGAACTTGTCTGCACGGGTGGGCGTCGTTGCCATGGTGGTCACCGTTCGTCGTCGAAACAAAATGTTGCCGCGCCCAACATAAGGGGTAGTGTTGACTCTGGCAAGGACGTGATCGCAAAGGAGCGAGCGGATGGCAAGAGTGTCGACGGAGCAGCAACGACTCCGGGTCGCCATGGTCGGGCACGGCTTCATGGGAGCCGCGCACTCACAGGCCTGGCGGACCGCCCCACGGTTCTTCGACCTCGGGGCCGTGCCGGAGATGGCGGTGGTCGTCGGGCGTGACCCGGAACGCACCGAGGCGGCGCGCGTGCAGTACGGCTGGCAGGCCGCGTCGACCGACTGGCGCGCGGTCGTGGCCGACCCGGACATCGACGTCGTCGACATCGTCTCGCCCGGGTCCTCGCACGTCGAGATCGCCGTCGCGGCGCTCGAGGCGGGCAAGCACGTGCTGTGCGAGAAGCCCCTCGCCAACACCGTCGCCGAGGCCGAGGCGATGACCGCTGCCGCCGAGGCCGCCCGGGCACAGGGCGTCCGGGCGATGGTCGGCTTCAGCTACCGCCGGGTGCCCGCCATCGCCTTCGCCCGGCAGCTGGTGCAGGACGGCCGGATCGGCACCGTCCGCCAGGTGCGTGCGCTCTACCTGCAGGACTGGCTCGCCGACGAGGACGGCCCGATGACCTGGCGGCTCGACAAGTCGCTCGCCGGTTCCGGGGCACTCGGCGACATCGGGGCGCACGCCATCGACCTCGTCGAGCACGTCACGGGGGCGCAGCTGACCAGCGTCTCCGGGCTGCTCGAGACCTTCGTGACGGAGCGCCCCCTGCTCGCCGACGGCGTCGGGCTCTCCGGTACCGCGTCGAGCGAGCGCGGACAGGTCACCGTCGACGACGCCGCGTTCTTCACCGCGCGGCTCGGCGGCGGCGCGGCCGACGGTGCGATCGGCACCTTCGAGGCCACCCGGTACGCGACCGGCCGGAAGAACGGCCTGACGCTCGAGATCAGCGGGTCCGAGGGTGCGATCCAGTTCGACCTCGAGTCCATGAACGAACTGCGGCTGTACGAGTCGTCGGCCCCGGCGGGGGAGCAGGGCTTCCGGCGCATCCTCGTGACCGAGCCCGAGCACCCCTACATGGCCGCGTGGTGGCCGACCGGGCACCTCATCGGGTACGAGCACACCTTCAGTCACCAGGTGAAGGACTTCGTCGACGCGATCGCGTCCGGCACCGACCCGTCGCCCTCGTTCGAGGACGGCCTGCACGTGCAGCGCGTGCTCGACGCCGTCGAGCGCAGCGCGGCTGCCGGCAGCAGCTGGACGGTGACCTCGTGACCGCCGCGGACGGTACCCGCCGGGCGCTCGTCGTGCGCGGGGGCTGGGACGGTCACATGCCCGTCGAGACCACCGACCTGTTCGTGCCGTTCCTGCGGGACAACGGCTTCGACGTCCGCGTCGAGGACGGCACCGCGGTCTACGCCGACGCCGCCGTCATGGACGAGGTCGACCTGATCGTGCAGGTCGTCACGATGTCGACGATCGCCGACGACGAGTTCGCCGGGCTGCAGCGCGCCGTGCTGGGCGGTGCGGGCCTGGCCGGGTGGCACGGCGGCATCGCGGACGCCTTCCGCAACACCGCCGACTACCTGCACATGGTCGGCGGACAGTTCGCCCACCACGCGGGCAAGCACCCGGACGAACGGGTCGGCGAGCAGTCGGACAACTACATCCCGTACACGGTGCACATCACCGACCTCGGGCACGAGCACCCGATCACGCAGGGCATCGAGGACTTCGACCTCGTCACCGAGCAGTACTGGGTGCTCAGCGACGAGTACAACGACGTGCTGGCGACCACGACGCAGGAGGCCCGGGACTTCGACGCCTGGAACCGGCCGGTCACCGCGCCCGCGATCTGGACCAGGCAGTGGGGCGAGGGACGGGTGTTCGTCTCGGCTCCGGGTCACCGGCTCGAGGTCGTCGAGTCGCAACCGCTCCGCACCATCATCGAACGGGGACTCCTGTGGGCAGCACGGTGAACGAGGGGGTGCTCCGCGTCGGTGTCGTCGGCGTCGGGGTCATCAGCCAGCAGTACTTCGAGCACTTCCCGGCGCTGCCCGGGCTCGAACTCGCCGCCGTGGCGGACATCGACGTCGAGCGTGCCCGGACCGTCGGGGCGGCCCAGGGGGTCCGCGGCACGAGTGTCGACGAGCTCATCGCCGCCGACGACGTCGACGTGGTGCTCAACCTGACGATCCCGGCGGCGCACGCCGACATCGCCACCCGGGCGCTCCGGGCCGGCAAGCACGTCTACGGCGAGAAGCCGCTGGCGATGTCGACGGCCGAGGCCGGCCCCGTCCTCGAGCTCGCCCGTGACGCCAGGCTGCGGGTCGGCAGCGCCCCCGACACCGTCCTCGGCACCGGCATCCAGACCGCGCGGGCCGCCCTGGACGACGGCCTGGTCGGCACGCCGGTCGGGGCAGCGGTCTCGTGGAGTGCTCCCGGCCACGAGCTCTGGCACCCGGCTCCGGCGTTCTACTACCAGCCCGGCGGCGGCCCGCTGCTCGACATGGGGCCGTACTACCTGACGAGCCTCGTGACGTTCTTCGGACCGGTCGTCCGGGTCAGCGGCAGCGCCACGCGCTCCACCCGCGAGCGGACGATCGCGACCGGGCCGAACGCCGGCACGCCGATCCCGGTCGACGTCGACACGCACGTCGTCGCGGTCCTCGAGCACGAGGGCGGCGTGGTCTCCACGGTCACCGTCTCGTTCGAGGTCTGGGCGACCCGGGCCCCGCTGTTCGAGGTGTACGGCACCGCCGGCACCCTGGGCGTGCCCGACCCGAACCGGTTCTCGGACACCGTGTCCATCGCCACCGCCGACGACCGCTCCTGGCACGACCTGCCGGTGTCCGCCGGGTACGCCGACGCCGGTCGCGGCTACGGGCTCGCCGACATGGCGCACGCGATCGGCACCGACCGGCCGCACCGAGCCTCCGGCGACCTGGCGTTCCACGTGCTCGAGGTCATGGAGGCCGTCTCGGCCGCCGCCCGTGACCACGCGGTCGTCGACGTGCACTCCCGCGTCGAGCGCCCCGCCACCGTCCCCGCCGGGTCCGCACCCGGGTCCTGGTGACGGACCCCGACCACCGCGAGGAAGGACGACGACGATGACGACGACGGACGCGAGCGACACGACGGGGGCGACCCGGGCCTCCCGGCCGGTCACCCTGTTCACCGGGCAGTGGGCCGACCTGCCCTTCGAGGAGGTCGCCCGGCTGGCGGGCGAGTGGGGGTACGACGGCCTGGAGATCGCCTGCTGGGGTGACCACCTGGACGTCCGGCGCGCGGCGACGGACCCGGAGTACGTGGCGGACCGGCTCGCGATCCTGGAACGCAACGGCCTGCGGGTCTGGACCATCGCGAACCACCTGGTCGGACAGGCCGTGTGCGACGACCCCATCGACCAGCGGCACGAGGACATCGTCCCGCCGCACGTGTGGGGCGACGGCGATCCCGAGGGCGTGCGGCAGCGTGCCGCCGAGGAACTGCAGTGGACCGCCCGGGCCGCGGCCGCGCTCGGCGTCGACACCGTCACGGGCTTCTCCGGATCGTCGATCTGGAAGACGGTCGCCGGGTTCCCGCCCGCGCCGGCGAGCATGATCGACGCCGGGTACCAGGACTTCCACGACCGCTGGTCGCCGGTCCTCGACGTCTTCGAAGAGGTCGGCGTCCGCTTCGCGCTCGAGGTGCACCCGTCCGAGATCGCGTACGACTACTGGACCGCTCGTCGGACGTTGGAGGTCTTCGCGGACCGGCCGGCGTTCGGGTTCAACTTCGACCCGTCGCACTTCGTCTGGCAGGACCTGGACCCCGCGGCGTTCCTGCTCGACTTCGCCGACCGGGTGTACCACGTGCACTGCAAGGAGTCGGTGAAGCAGCTCGACGGGCGGAACGGCCGACTCGGCTCCCACCTGCCGTGGGGCGACCCCCGGCGCGGGTGGGACTTCGTGACCGCCGGGCACGGGGACGTGCCGTGGGAGCGGGTGTTCCGCGTGCTCAACCACATCGGGTACACGGGGCCGACGAGCGTCGAGTGGGAGGACGCGGGCATGGACCGGCTGGTCGGCGGCCCGGAGGCGCTGGCGTTCGTCCGGCGGCTCGGGGCGATCGCCCCGCCGGAGGCCTCGTTCGACGCGGCGTTCTCCCGCTCGCGGTAGCGGGGGCGGCAAGCGCGCGGGCGGGGCCGCGGGGCCGCGGGGCCGTTGTCCCGCGGTGGGCGACATCCCACGGGCTCCCGACTGCGAAGATCGTCGCTCAGCACGAAGACCCGGCCGCACGCACGCACGCATGCCACGGCCGGCACCACACACCAAACCACCGAGGAGGACGCATGGCACAGCAGCCCGCGGCGCCGAGCAACGCCGCACGCGTCCTCCGACTCGTGCACGAGGACGGGCCGATCACCCGCGCCGAGGTCACCCGCCGCACCGGCCTGAACCGGTCGACCACCCTCGCACTGGTGGGTGAGCTGGTCGAACTCGGACTGCTGCACGAGGACGTCCCGGTCACCGGCGCCCCCGGATCCGGGGTCGGACGGCCGAGCCCCGTGGTCCGCGCCGCCGCCGACGTGGTGGCTGCCGCCGTCACGGTCGAGATCGACGCCGTCGAGGTCGCCCTCGTCGGACTCGACGGCACGGTCCGGGCGCGGCTGGTCGAACCGCAGCACCGCCCCCCGACCGCCGCCGAGGCCGTCGAGACCGTCGGCGCACTGCTCGACGCGGTCCGCACGACCGCCGACCGCAGCCGCGACCGGACCGGGGCGCTCCGGCTGGTCGGGGTGGGCGTCGCCGTCCCCGGCACCGTCCGCGTCGAGGACGGCAGCGTGCAGTACGCACCCCACCTCGGCTGGCACGACGAACCCCTCGCCGGCCCGCTGGCCGACCGGACCGGGCTGCCGATCCGGGCGGCCAACGACGCCAACCTCGGCGCATGGGCCGAGCGGCTCGCCGGCAGTGGGCGCGGTGTGGACGACCTGGTGTACCTGAACGGTGGCGCGAGCGGCATCGGTGGCGGCGTGATCACCGGCGGCCGACCGCTGAGCGGCGCCGACGGGTACGCGGGCGAACTCGGCCACACGTTCGTGGCTGCGAACGGCGTCCGCTGCCACTGCGGTGCCGTCGGGTGCCTGGAGACCGAGGCGTCCCGCGAGGCGCTCGCCACCGCCGCCGGCACGGCCCCGGACGACCTGGTCGGACTCGCCGTGGCGCTCGCCGCGGGTCGCCCGGAGACCGAGCGGGTCGTCGACCGGCAGGTGGCGGCGCTCGCGACGGCGCTACGCAACGCGATCCACACCGTCAACCCCGAGGTCGTCGTGCTCGGCGGGTTCCTCGGGGTGCTCCTGGAACACGTCGGCGACCGGATCGTCGACGCCGTCCGGGCGCAGTCGATGACGGGCATGACCGACCGACTGCGCATCGTGCCCGCCGCCCTCGGCTCCGACGTGCTGCTCCACGGTGCCGCCGAGATCGGGTTCCGCGACCTGCTGCGCAACCCGCTCGCCGTCACCACCGCTGTCCCCGTGTCCGCACCGGCCGACGGCGCGGTCCCCACAACGACCCAGCACGACCGCGACGACGCGGTCGAGGAAGCGAGAACCGCATGACCTCCATCCAGCGCCAGCGCACCAGCGTGCTGCTCGGCACCCAGGACCTGACCGTCGAGGACCGCCCCGTCCCCGCCGTCGAGCCCGGCGACGTGCTCGTCCGCGTCGCCGCGGTCGGCGTGTGCGGCTCCGACGTGCACTACTACCGGCACGGCCGCATCGGCGACTTCGTCGTCGAGGAGCCGCTGGTGCTCGGCCACGAGCTCGCCGGCACCATCGCCGCCGTCGGCGAGGGCGTCGACCCGTCCCGCGTGGGGGAGCGCGTCGCGATCGAGCCACAGCGCCCCTGCCACCGCTGCGCACAGTGCCTGGCCGGCCGCTACAACCTCTGCCCGCACATGCGCTTCTACGCGACCCCGCCGGTCGACGGCGCCTTCACCGAGTTCGTCACCATCGAGGCCGAGTTCGCGCACGTCCTGCCCGACGCCGTGTCGTTCGAGGCCGGCGCGCTCCTCGAACCCCTGTCCGTCGGCATCGCCGCCGTCCGCAAGGCGGGCATCGTGCCCGGCTCCTCCGTGCTCATCGCCGGGGCCGGCCCGATCGGCATCATCTGCGCGCAGGTCGCGAAGGCGTTCGGCGCCACCCGCATCGTCGTCAGCGACCTGGTGCCGGAGCGCCGCGAGCGCGCCCTGCAGTACGGCGCGACCGAGGTGGTCGACCCCACCGCGGTGTCCGTCGCGTCCGACATCGTCCCCGTCGACGCGTTCATCGACGCCAGCGGTGCGCCCCGAGCGGTGTCGGACGGCATCAAGGCGGTCGGTCCGGCGGGCGCCGCGGTGCTCGTCGGGCTCGGCAACTCCGAGATGACGCTGCCGGTCGAGCACATCCAGAACCTCGAGGTCACGGTCACCGGCATCTTCCGGTACACGAACACCTGGCCGGTCGCGATCCAGCTGGTCGCGTCCGGACAGGTCGACCTCGACTCGCTCGTCACCGGCCGCTACGGGCTCGACGAGGTGCGCGAGGCCCTCGAGAGCGACACCGACCCGGAGTCACTCAAGTCCGTCGTCTACCCCGGCGGGGTCCCGGCCTGACCAGGCGGGTACCCGACGCGCCCACGGTGCGGACGGGAGGCGCGGGGCTGGCCCGCCCCGCGCCTCCCGTCCGCACCGGCTCTGCCGGCCCGCCGCTGGCGCGTCGGTCCGGAACCGGCGGTGTCGGCCCAGCCCGGCACGTGACCCGGAACGGGGCCACCGCCGCGTCACCGGGACGCGCTACGGTTCGCGCATGACCGCTTCACCGGCCGCCGTCGTGCCGCAGCGCACCGACCGGCGCGCGCTCGTCTCCTGGGCGCTGTGGGACTGGGGGTCCGCCGCGTTCAACGCGGTCGTCACCACCTTCGTGTTCAGCACGTACCTGGCGAGCCGGGCCTTCGTCGACCCGGCGCTCGTCGGCGACACGTCGGCGGCGGGCAAGGCGCTCGTCGAGCGCGAGCTCGCCCACAACGCCGCCGTGGTGTCGACCGCGCTCACCATCGCGGGGATCGTCGTCGCGCTCGTGGCCCCGGCGATGGGCCGCCTGGCGGACTCGTCCGGCCACCGGCGTCGGTCCGTCCTCATCGCCACGATCGGCGTCGCGCTGTCCATCGGCGGCATGGTGTTCGTCGCGCCGAGCCAGCCGTACCTGCTGCTCGGAGCGGCCCTGCTCGGCATCGGCACCGTCGCGTACGAGATCGCGACCGTCGGCTACAACGCCATGATCGGACAGGTCGCCTCCGGGGAACGCACCGGCCGGGTCTCCGCCATCGGGTGGGCGGCCGGGTACTTCGGCGGGATCGTGCTGCTCGTCCTGCTGCTCGTGCTCTGCATCCAGGACTTCCGGGGGGACGGGGTCGTCGGCGGCCTGCTGCAGCTGCCGGCGACGGTCGCCACCGGCCAGTGGGACGTCCGCGTCGCGATCGGCATCGCCGCCGTCTGGCTGGCCGTCAGCTCGATCCCGCTGTTCCTCACCGTGCCCGAGGCCGTCCCCGACCGCACCCGTGGCGGCGGCGTGCTCGGTGCCTACGCCGACCTCGCCCGCGACGTCGCCCGGCTGTGGCGCGAGCGACGCAACGTCCTCGCGTTCCTGCTCGCCAGCGCGGTCTTCCGCGACGGCGTCGGTGCGGTGTTCACCTTCGGCGGGATCGTCGCGGCCCAGGTGTTCGGGTTCAGTCCGTCGCAGGTCATCCTGTTCGCCATCGCCGCGAACGTCGTGGCCGGCATCGCGACCTTCGTGTCCGGACGCCTCGACGACCGGTTCGGGTCGCGTGCGCTCATCATGGTCTCCCTCGTCGGACTCGCCGTGTGCGGGGTCGGGGTCTTCGCCGCCGGCAACGAGACGCAGTGGTTCTGGGTGCTCGGCCTGACGCTCGCCGTGTTCGTCGGTCCGGTGCAGTCGTCGTCCCGTGCCTACCTGGCACGGCTCGCGACCCCCGGCCGCGAGGGCGAGCTCTTCGGCCTCTACGCCACCACCGGCCGGGCGGCGTCGTTCCTGGCACCGGCGCTGTTCGGCGTCGCGGTGACCGTCGGCGGGTCGACGCGGTTCGGGATCCTCGGTGTGGTCGTGGTGCTCATCGCGGGGCTCGTGCTGATGGCGTTCGTGAAGCCGGAGCCGGCGGTGGCGCGGGCCTGAGGGTCGGCGGGGCGCCGCCACGGCCTGGAGGCCCGGTGCGCGTGCGTCCACCGGCTGCGGTCGTGCCCGCGGTCGCGCACAGGGCCGTGGTCGGGTCCGGCGCTCCGAGCCGCGGTGCGCCAGGATGGGTGCATGACCGACCAGCGCATCGCCGTCGTCGTCCTCGCCGCCGGGCAGGGCACGCGCATGAAGTCGTCCACGCCCAAGGTGCTGCACCGGCTCGCCGGGCTGCCGCTCATCGGGCACGTCCTGCGCACCGCGTCGTCGCTCAGCCCGGAGCACGTCGCCGTCGTCGTGCGGCACGAGCGCGACCGGGTCGCGGCCGAGGTCGTCGAGCGGGCACCCGACGCGATCATCGTCGACCAGGACGACGTCCCCGGCACCGGCCGGGCGGTCGAGGTCGCGGTCCAGGCACTGCCGGCCGACTTCGACGGCGCGGTCGTGGTGTTGTCCGGCGACGTCCCGCTGCTCGACGCCGCATCGCTCCGGCTCCTCGTCGACGCCCACGTCGGCGGCGGCAACGGCGCCACGTTCGTGAGCGCGATCGCACCGGACCCCACCGGCCTCGGGCGCATCGTCCGCGACGCCGACGGGGCGTTCGTCGGGGTCGTCGAGCACAAGGACGCCACCGACGCGCAGCGCGCGATCACCGAGACGAACGCCGGCATCTACGCCTTCGACGTCGCCCACCTGCGTGCCGTGCTGCCCGCGCTCACCACCGCCAACGCCCAGGGCGAGAAGTACATCACCGACGCGCCGACGCTCATCGCCGGTCGCGGTGGCATCGTCGACGTCGTCACGCTGACCGACCAGTGGCTCGTCGCCGGCATCAACGACCGCGCCCAGCTGTCCGACGCCGCCCGGGAGCTCAACGCCCGGATCGTCCGCCGGCACCAGGTCGCCGGCGTCACGGTGCAGGACCCGGCGACCACCTGGATCGACCTCGACGTCACCATCGAACCCGACGCCGAGATCCTGCCCGGCACCCAGCTCGTCGGCGCGACGGCGATCGCCGCCGGTGCCGTCGTCGGGCCGGACACCACGCTCCGCGACACCGAGGTCGGGGCCGGCGCGACGGTGAACCGGGTCGACGCCACCCTCGCGGTGATCGGTGACCGGGCCTCGGTGGGGCCGTTCGCGTACCTGCGGCCCGGCACGATCCTCGGCGAGGACGGCAAGATCGGCACCTTCGTCGAGACGAAGAACGCCCGGATCGGCCGGGGCAGCAAGGTGCCGCACCTGTCCTACATCGGTGATGCCGAGGTGGGCGAGGACTCCAACATCGGGGCGAACACGATCACCGCGAACTACGACGGCGTGCACAAGCACCGCACCGAGGTCGGCTCGAACGTCCGCACCGGCTCGCACAACGTGTTCGTCGCCCCGGTTAGGATTGGCGACGGTGCGTACACCGGCGCCGGGACGACCGTCCGCAAGGACGTCCCGGCGGGATCGCTCGCGATCAGCTACGCCCCACAGCGCAACACCGACGGATGGGTCGAGGAACACCGACCCGGCACACCGGCGGCCGAGGCTGCTCGGCTCGCGAACGGCGAACAGGTCTGACGGCTCTCGGGCCGATCATCACGGCCCCGCGTGGGTCAGGGAGTGAGCACCGCACTTGTCCGGAATCAAGACAACCGGCCAGAAACGACTCGTCCTCGTCTCAGGGCGAGCACACCCGGCGCTCTCTGCCGAGATCGCGGAGGAGCTCGGGGTCGACCTCGTGCCGACCGACGCGCGGACCTTCGCGAACGGTGAGCTCTACGCCCGCTTCGACGAGTCGGTGCGCGGCTGTGACGCCTTCGTCATCCAGTCGCACACCGCGCCGATCAACGAGTGGCTCATGGAGCAGCTCATCATGGTCGACGCGCTCAAGCGTGCGTCGGCGAAGCGGATCACCGTCGTGGCGCCGTTCTACCCGTACGCCCGACAGGACAAGAAGGGCCGCGGGCGCGAGCCGATCTCGGCCCGTCTCGTCGCCGACCTGTTCAAGGCCGCCGGCGCGCACCGCATCATGAGCGTCGACCTGCACGCCGCGCAGATCCAGGGCTTCTTCGACGGCCCGGTCGACCACCTGTTCGCGATGCCCGTGCTCCTCGAGCGCTTCCGCGAGATCCTCGACCCCGAGACCCTGACGGTCGTCTCGCCCGACATGGGCCGGGTCCGCGTCGCCGACATCTGGTCCGAGAAGCTCGGCGCCCCGCTCGCCATCATCCACAAGCGGCGCGACCCCCTCGTGCCGAACCAGGTCTCCGTGCACGAGATCGTCGGCGACGTCAACGGTCGGGTCTGCCTGCTCGTGGACGACCTCATCGACACCGGCCGGACGATCGCCAAGGCCGCCGAGGCGCTCAAGAACGCCGGGGCCACGGGCGTCGTCGTCGCGGCGACCCACGCGGTCTTCTCCGACCCCGCCACCGAGCTGCTGCAGAGCGAGTTCATCGACCGCGTGGTCGTGACCGACACCCTGCCCCTGCCGGAGGAGAAGCGCTGGGACCGCCTCGAGGTCCTGCCGATCGCGCCGCTCATCGCCCGTGCGATCCACGAGGTCTTCGACGACGGCTCCGTCACGTCGATGTTCGACGGCGCAGCGTAGCGGAGCCGTCGAACGAATGGGCACAGCCGACGGCGCTGCACCGTCTCGTCATCGTGACGAGTCTGCGAGACCCTGGTGACCCACCCCGCGCGTGACGCCCTCGCGGCCCGGCTCCGGGCCGCGGGGAGCGTCTTCGCCGAGGACGAAGCCGACCTGCTGCTCGAGGCCGGTGACGGTGAGCCGGTGCGACTCCGGACCCTCGTGCAGCGTCGGCTGGCCGGGGAACCGCTCGAGTACGTGCTCGGCTGGGCGGCCTTCGACGGGCACCGCATGCGCGTGACACCCGGGGTGTTCGTCCCGCGTGCCCGGACCACCGTGGTGGTCGAGCACGCCGCACGCCGACTCCAGCGGTACGACCGCGTGGTCGACCTGTGCTGCGGCGCGGGGGCGATCTCGGTCGCGCTGTTCGGTCGCGTCGGTGCGCTCGACCTCGTCGCCACCGACATCGACCCCGATGCCGTTGACGTGGCGGCGGAGAACATCGGTGACCGCGGCATCGTCGTCGCGGGTGACCTGTTCGCCCCGCTGCCCGAGCGCTTCCGCGGCGCGGTCGACGTCGTCGCGGTGAACGCCCCGTACGTCCCGACGGCGTCGATCGACCTGATGCCGACCGAGGCCCGCGAGCACGAGCACCGCGTCGCGCTCGACGGCGGCGGTGACGGCCTCGACCTGCACCGCCGGATCGCCGCGGGTGCGGGGGAGTGGCTCCGCCCCGGTGGCGCCGTCGTCATCGAGGTGTCGGAGGAGCAGGCGTCGGTCTCGGCGGGACTCTTCACGTCGGCCGGCTTCGATGCCGTGGTCGAGCGGGACGACGAGGTCGACGGTACCTGCGTCGTCGCGACCCTGCCCGCCTGACGTTCCCGCGCACGTCCGCGCGCGCGCGGGCGTCCGCACCGATCGGTCACGACATACCGCTCAGGTCCGCCGAGGCGGCACGACCCGTCGCCCGCGCGTCCGCGAACCGACACGTTGCGCACCCTCGGCGCGACGCACGTGGCGTGTGGCGCGCCCAGGGCGAGGCGCGGGGCGGGCCGACGCCGGGCCTCCAGGCCGTCGGGCGACCGAAGGACGTCCGCACCGAGCGGTCACGACATGCCGCTCAGGTCCGCCGAGGCGGCACGTCGTGTCGTCCGCGCGTCCGCGAACCGACACGTTGTGCACCCTCGGCGCGACGCACGTGGCGTGTGGCGCGCCCAGGGCGAGGCGCGGGGCGGTCCGACACCGGGCCTCCAGGCCGTCGGGGTACCGGAGGACGTCCGCACCGAGCGGTCACGACACGCCGCTCAGGTCCGCCGAAGCGGCACGACGCGCCGCTCGGGTCCACCGAGGCGGCACGACGTGTCGCCCGTGCCCCTGCGCACCGACACGTTGCGCACCCTCGACGCGACGCACGTGGCGTGTCGCGCCACCCGCCCGCGGCGTCAGCGCGCGTCGACCGTCACCGAGTGCCAGCCGGTCGCACCGTTCGGTGCCGGCGGCCGCTCCACGCTCGTCTGCACCTGGCCGTCGGCGCTGATCGCCCGTACCTCGATCCGGTGCGACCCCTCGGCCGGTGTCCACCGCAGCACCCACTGCCGCCAGGTGTCGGCCGACGCCGAGTCGGCGAGCTCCGCTCGCTGCCACGTGTCGCCGTCGACGCGGACCTCGACCGCCTTGACGCCGGTGTGTGGCTGCCAGGCGACCCCGGCGATCGCGACGCGCTCCCCGGCCGCGACGGTCGTGCCGTTGCGCGGGGTGTCGATGCGGGACTCCAGCTTGACGGGCCCGCGCTCGGACCACCCGCGGGGCGTCCAGTACCCCTGCGCGTCGGCGAACCGCGTGACCTCGAGCTCGGTGACCCACTTCGTCGCCGAGACGTAGCCGAACAGCCCGGGCACGACCATCCGCACCGGGAAGCCGTGCTCGGCGGGCAGCGGCTCACCGTTCATCCCGACGGCGAGCAGCGCTGCCGTCCCGTCGTCCTGCAGGACGTCGAGCGGGGTGCCGGCGGAGAACCCGTCGACGCTGCGCGAGAGGACCATGTCGGCGTCGCCCGTCGGCCGCGCCCGTGCGAGCAGGTCGCGGATGGGGTACCCGAGCCACCGGGCCGTGCCGATCAGGTCGCCGCCGACCTCGTTCGAGACGCAGCTCAGCGTGGCGACGTGCTCCTCGAGCGGCAGGGCGAGCAGCTCGTCCCAGCGCAGGGTGATCTCCTGCTCGACGGCACCGTGCACGCGGAGCGACCAGTCGGCGGGGTCGACGGCGGGGACCCGGAGCGCCGTGTCGATCCGGTAGAAGTCGGCGTTCGGGGTGAGGTACGGCGTGATCCCCTCGACATCGAGCGACGCACCGGCGGGCACCGCGGGCCCGCGCACCGCCGCGCCGGGCAGGCGGACGGCCCGTCTGGCAGCGGCGGCCGCCTGCATCGCGGACGACCCCAGCCGGGAGGCGGTGCCCACCACGACCGCGACCGTCGCCGTCGTGACGCCCCAGACGAGGAACGCGCGGCGCTCCACCGAAGCGGGCCGCGGCGACGCCGTGGGCACGGCCGCCGCGGCCTCCCACCGGCGGAGCCGACGGAGCACCACGCGCAGGACGACCACGGCCGCCACGACGCCGAGGACCGTGGGAGCGCCGTCGAACGTGCCGCTCCCCGATCGGGTGCTGACCGCGAGCAGCGCGAGCACCCCGCCGGCGGCGAAGACGAGCGCACCGAACGGAGGGCGCGCTCGTTCGAGCACCCCGGCCCCGGCGCTGATCGCGACCACGAGCACGGTCATGAGGACGAACAGGGCGACCTTGTCGCCGGTACCGAACAGCGCGACCATCAGGTCCTTCGCGCCCGGGGGAGCGAGGTCGATCACGGCCGAGCCGACGGCGACGAGCGGACTCCCTGCGCCGCCCAGCAGGAGCGCACCGAACTCGGCGACCCCGAGGAACGCCGCGGCGGCGACGACGCCCACCGCTGCCGCGAGCAGGGCCGGTCGTCGCAGCGGGGTGGTGCTCGGCTGCACGGTCGGCTCGTCCGTCGGCGTCTCGGTGGTCACGGCACGAGCGTAGGTCGCGGGGCCGCTCGTCGGCTGTGCGCGGGCTTCCCCCGGCGTTCACCGCCCCTGGCCAGCAGGTGGCGCGCAGGTCGTGGGAGGATCGGTGCGTGCTGCAGCGTCCCGATGGTGTCCCGCGGTCCGGCCGTGCGCGGGGGACCGGACGCCGCCCGACGTCACCGGCCCGACGCCTCTCAACCCTGCGCTGGGTGGTCGTCGGTGTGTGGCTCGCGCTGCTGGTCGCCCGCATCGTCGTCGTCGCCGTCGTCCCGGGTGCCGACCTGTCCTGGTACGGGATCGTCGAGTTCGGGGCGATCGGTCTCGGCGTCGTGGTGATCGTCGCCGCGGTCGTCCGGACGGCGGTGGCTCGGCAGCGGCACGCGGACGAGGCCCTCGCACTCGCCATCCGTCGCATCGACCCCACCGTCTGGCTCGTGCCCGCTGCGCCGACGCCCGAGCTGCAGGAGGCCGTGGCCGAGGTGCGCCCGGAAGCACGTCTCGGTGCCCGGGTCACCTGGGCCTTCGGGGCGACCGAGGCATCGCTGTGGGAGCTCGACGACCGCCGGGCGACCCGGCTGCTCGTGATCCGGTGGAGCCGCGTCGTACACGTCGGACTCGAGGACGTCCCGGTCGCGCGCGACGTCGCCCGACGGGGCTGCGCCGTCGTCATCCACTACGTCCGACCGGACGACCGGCCCGCCGTGACGTCGTTCTTCGTGCGGACGGGGCCGGGGTCGCGCCGACTGGTGGGGCGTGGGCCCCGGCTGGAGCGGCTCGTGGCCGACCTGGCGCGGGAGCGCATCGTCGCCTGAGCCCACCGAGGGTCCCGCGATCGGCGAGACCCTCGGCACGCGGCACGGTCAGTGGGTCGACGGCTCCTGCTCGACCTCGCGGCGGTCGTCGTCCGACCACAACGTGTGGAACGTGCCCTCCTTGTCGACGCGCTGGTACGTGTGGGCGCCGAAGAAGTCACGCTGCCCCTGGATCAGGGACGCCGGCAGACGGTCGGATGCCAGGGAGTCGAAGTACGACAGCGCCGACGAGAACCCCGGAGCGGGGATCCCGGACGCCGCCGCGATGCCGACGATGCGCCGCCAGGCGGCTTCGCCCTCAGCGACCGCGTTCGCGAAGTACGGGTCGACCAGCAGGCTCTCGAGCGCGGGGTTCTCGTCGTACGCCTCGACGATGCGGTTGAGGAACTGGGCGCGGATGATGCAACCACCGCGCCAGATCTTCGCGACGTTGCCCAGGTCGATGTCCCAGCCGTACTCCTCGGCTCCGGCGATGATGAGGTCGAAGCCCTGCGCGTAGGCGACGACCTTCGACGCGTACAACGCCGCGCGCACGTCGTCGGCGAAGGTGTCCGGCACCGGGGCGACGTCCGGACGGCTGCGCACCGACTGCTGGACGGCGGCACGCTGCGTCGGCTTGGAGGACACCGCACGGGCGAACACCGCCTCGCCGATGCCGGAGACGGGGATGCCGAGCCCCACGGCGTTCTGCACCGTCCACACGCCCGTGCCCTTCGAGCCCGCGGCATCGCGGATGACGTCGACGAGCGGCTTGCCGGTGTCGGCGTCGGTCTGCTTGAGCACCTCGCCGGTGATCTCGATCAGGTACGACTCGAGGTCGCCCTTGTTCCACTCGTCGAAGACGCCGACGAGTTCCTCGACCGACAGCCCGCCGGCGCGTCGGAGCAGGTCGTAGGACTCGGCGATCAGCTGCATGTCGGCGTACTCGATGCCGTTGTGCACCATCTTCACGAAGTGGCCGGCGCCGTCGGTGCCGATGTGGGTCACGCACGGCTCGCCCTCGGCCACCGCGGCGATCGACTTGAGGATCGGGCCGAGGGTCTCCCAGGCCTCGTCCGATCCGCCCGGCATGATCGACGGGCCCTTCAGTGCGCCCTCCTCGCCGCCGGAGATGCCGGTGCCGACGAAGTTCAGGCCCTGCTCGCGCAGCTCGTGCTCGCGGCGGATGGTGTCGTGGAAGTTCGCGTTGCCGCCGTCCACGATGATGTCGCCCGGTTCGAACCGCTCGGCCAGCTGTCCGATGACGGCGTCGGTGCCGGCTCCCGCCTGCACCATGATGATCGCCGTGCGCGGCTTGGCCAGGGACGCGACGAAGCCGTCGATGTCCTCCGACGCGATGAACCCGGCGTCGCCGTGCTCGTTCAGCAGCTCCTCGGTCCGGGCGTACGTGCGGTTGTAGACCGCCACGGTGTTGCCTTCGCGCGATGCGAGGTTCCTCGCGAGGTTGGACCCCATCACTGCGAGTCCGACGACCCCGATGTTCGCCTGACCGTTGTTGTCTGCCACGAGCGTCTCCTTCGTCCTGTCGGTGGCGCCCAACCTACGACCGCTGCCCTGGAACTGCACGGGTGTTGCGGCAACTGGGGACCACTGCCCGGACGGTGAATACTGTGGAGGGATGACCGAGCGCGCTGTCCACCCGCCCGTCCTCGTCATGGGGGTCTCGGGCTCCGGCAAGTCGACCGTCGGCCGAGCCCTGGCCGACGCGCTCGTGGCACGGGGCGAGCCGTGCGTGTTCGTCGACGCCGACGACCTGCACCCGGCCGCCAACAAGGAGAAGATGCGCCAGGGCATCCCGCTCACGGACGACGACCGCTGGCCCTGGCTCGACGCCTGCGCGGCACGCATCGCCGCCGTCGAGGCGGACGGTTCGCGCTGCGTGATGGCGAACTCCGCCCTGAAGCGCGTCTACCGCGACCGACTCCGCGCGTCCGCGCCGGGTCTCGTCATCGCGTTCCTGGACGGATCCCGCGACCTCATCGCCGAGCGGCAGGCCCATCGCCACCACGAGTACATGCCGACGTCGTTGCTCGACTCGCAGTTCGCGACGCTCGAGCGGCTCCAGTCCGACGAGGCCGCGGTCGACGTGGACATCGACGGATCGGTCGACGATACCGTGCGGCACATCCTGGCGGCACTCGCCGTCACCGCGGCCTGAACCGGGCGTCGACGACTCGGCGCTGTTCCTGCACAGGGCCTGGCCCTGCTTCGGCCGTCCCCAAGAAGTCCCCGGCGCGGCATCTGCGGTGTGCGCTGCTCCTACGGTCGTGCCATGACCACGATCACTGCTCCCCGGACCGATACCACCGTCGATACCATGGACCGCATGGCGATGACCCTCCGACTCGACGAATCCGAGGCCGCGGCGCTGCGCCGACGTGCCGACCTCGAGGCGCGCTCCATGCAGGACGTCGCCCGGGCCGCCATCCGGGAGTACATCGAGCACCACAGCCGCACCGACCTCATCGACGGCATCCTGGACCGCGAACTCCCCCGGTACGCCGAGGCACTCGAGCGACTCGGCAGGTGATCCACCTCACCGCCGACGAAGCGCTGCACATCGCCCGGCGGACCCTCGGCCCGGGCTGCGCCGTCCGCGACGTCGGGTTGCTCGAGGCGGCGGTGGCACGGCCAGCGGCGTCCGTGGGCGGGAGCGACGCCTACCCGACGTTGGTCGAGAAGGCCGCGGCGCTCGTCCACTCCACCGTGCGGAACCATGCCCTGGTCGACGACAACAAGCGCCTCGGGCTGATGCTGTTGGTGGTCTTCCTCGGCGTGAACGGCACGCGGTTGCACGCCTCGAACGACCAGGCCTACGACTTCATCGTCGCGGTCGCCGAGGGAGAGCTCGATGCCGTGCCGGACATCGCTGCTGCCCTGGCCCCGCTGATCTCGGCCGACCGCACGCCCGCACGACGCCCCGTCAGCGCCGCACCGCACTGATCGCGCCGTGCGGCCGGTGCTCGGGCGCGGTGCGTGTGACGGTGTCCACGACCTCGAAGCCCGCTTCGTCGAGCAGCGCCGCCAGGGACGCGACCGGCCACCGGTTGGCGGTGACGACCGCGTGGTCGAAGGCCTCGACCGCGGGACCCTCGAAGAACCCGAGCAGCAGACCGCCGCCGGGGCAGAGCACCCGCCGGAACTCGGCCAGCGGGACGCCGATGCGAGCGGGATCGTGGTGGATCACCGAGTACCAGGAGAGGACCCCGTCGACGCTGCCGTCCGCGATCGGCAGCGCGTCGAGCGAGCCGACCCGGAAGTCGACGTCCTCGGAGCCGTACGTGCGGCGCGCGTGCTCGACGAACTCCGGCACGGCGTCGATGCCGGTCACGCGGTGCCCCTGCCGAGCGAGGGACGCCGCCCAGTGCCCGGGGCCGCACCCGGCGTCGAGCAACGGACCGCGACGGCCTGCTGCCCAGGCGTCCACGAGTGTCCGGTCGTCGGGGTGGACGGCCGCCATCGAGCCGAGCAGCGCCGCGTACTGGTCGGCCCGAGCGCTGTACGCCGCCGTCACCCGCTCTCTCATGCGCCCGACCGTACCGGGCGACGACGGAGCGAGTGCGACCGGTGCCGGGCAGCGTGACCGCGGCCGGCCGCCGGCCGTCGGGCGGGTGCGGCCGGTACCCGGCAGCGTGACCGCGGTCGAACCCCCGGGCGCTCGGCGCTCAGAGCTTGAACGTCGCCCGCGGGATGTCCGACACGATCCGCTGCGCCGTGCGGACCGCGTCCTCCTCCGACATCTGGTGGGTGACGACGAGCGACGCCAGGTACGCCGCGTCCGCCCGTCGGGCCATGTCGTGCCGCGCCGGGATCGAGCAGTACGCCCGGGTGTCGTCGATGAACCCGGACGTCTTCGTGAACGACGCCGAGTCGGTGACCGCGGACCGGTACCGCCCGATCGCGGCCGGGGTGTCGATGAACCACCACGGCGCCCCCGCGTACACGGCCGGGTAGAAGCCGGCGAGCGGACCGATCTCGCGCGAGAACACGGTCTCGTCGACGGTGAAGAGCACCAGGTGGAAACCGGGGGCGGTGCCGAACGCCTCGAGCAGCGGACGCAACGGCTCCGTGAACGACCCGACGGCGGGCAGGTCGTGCCCCGTGTCCGGCCCGAAGCGGTCGAGGGTGGGGGTGTGGTGGTTCCGGATCACCCCGGGGTGCAACTGCATGACCAGGCCGTCGTCGACGCTCATCTCCGCCCAGCGGAAGAGCATGTCGTGCCGGTACGCGGTGGCGTCGGCGTCCGACACCGAGGACGGGTCGCGGAGCGCAGCCGCGTGGATGCGTTCGCGCTCGCTCGACGGCAGCGGCGCGGACCCGGCGTCCAGCACCCCGGTGTCGGTGGCGGTCGCGCCGTGGCCGATGAAGTACTGGCGGCGTGCGCGGAGTGCCGCCAGCAGCCCGGCGTGGGTGCCCGTGTCGATGCCCGCAGCCTCACCGATCGACGTGACCACGGGCCTCCAGTCCGACCGCGTCGGGTCGAACACGGCATCGGCGCGGAAGGTGGGGAGCACCCGGCCGGTGAAGCCCGGGTCGGCGGCGAGCCGCGCGTGCGCGGCGAGGTCGTCGGCCGGGCCGTCGGTGGTGGCGAGGACCTCGATGCCGAACGTGTCGAACAGGGCGCGGGGCCGGAAGGCGGGTGACGCCAGCTGGCGGGCGATCTGGTCGTACTGCGCGTCCGCGTTCGCGGCCGACGGCTGCTCCGTCAGACCGAACACGTCGTGCAGTTCCGTCTCGAACCAGTAGCGCACGGGTGTGCCCAGGAAGTCGTCCCAGTGCTCCGCGAGCTGCCGCCAGACGGCGCGGCCTGGAGGCGCGGGGTGCGTCCCCGACAGGTCCTCGCGTCCCAGCGCCTCCAGTCCGACCCCGTTCGCGTGCAGCAGCCGGAGCACGTAGTGGTCGGGCGTGACGAGCAGCGCTGCCGGGTCCGGGAACGGTCGGTCGGCCGCGATCAGCGCGGCGTCGACGTGTCCGTGCGGCGAGATGATCGGGGCGTCCTTGACGGCGTCGAAGACGGTCCGAGCGACCGCCCGGGCGCCGGCGTCGGCCGGGAACAGCCGGTCGGGGTGGGGCGCGAGGCGGGCGGGGGTGCTGGACTGGGTCATCGTCGACTCCTTCGGTGGGACAGCGGGACGGGTCACACGGGGACCGGTGCGGATCACGAGCGGATGGGCGCGGGGCCGGTGGACTCGCGCACGGTCAGGTGGGTGGGCAGGGCGACGGCGCCGGACATGTGCTCCCCGGGCAGTTCGTCGGCGGGGAGTGCCCCGAGCCGTCCGAGCAGCATCCGGATGGCGACCCGGCCGGCGCGCTCGATCGGCGAGGTCATCGTGGTGAGCGGCGGATTGCAGAAGTCCGCGCCGAAGATGTCGTCGCAGCCGACGATGCTCATGTCCTCGGGGACGCGGACCCCGCGCTCCCGCAGGCGGGCGAGCATGCCGATCGCGATCAGGTCGTTGAAGGCGACGCAGGCGGTGGCCCCGGCGTGCACGGCGGCGTCGGCGGCCGCGGCGCCCGAGTCGACGAAGGGTGCGTGCGGTCCGATGCGCGCGACCCGCACGCCCAGGCGTCTGCCGACCTGCACGAGCGCACGCCAGCGGCGCTCGTTCGACCACGAGCTGTCCGGCCCGGCGACGTAGAGCACGTCGCGGTGGCCGAGCGAGACGAGGTGCTGCACGGCCTGCTCGACCCCGCCCGGGGTGTCGATGAGCACAGAGGGCACACCGGCGGGCCGGCGGTTGACGACGACGAGCGGCAGACGCTCGGCGAAGCGGGCGATCTGCGCGTCGGACAGCCGTGACGCGGTGAGCACGACGCCGTCGGCCTTCGCGCCGACCGCGGTGAGTGCGGCCATCTCGGCGTCGGCGGACTCCTCGGTGTCGACGAGCAGCTGGGTCCACCCGGCGGCGGCGAGCTGGTGCTGCGTACCCCGGATGACGTCGAAGTAGAACGGGTTCGTGATGTCGGAGACGAGCACGGCGACGGCGCGGGTCCGGCCGGAGGTCAGTGCCCGCGCCTGCGAGTTGGCGACGTAGCCGAGTTCGCGGGCGGCCCGCCGGATGCGCTCCTGGGTGGCGGGGTTGACCCGGTCCGGCAGCGACAGGGCTCGGGACACGGTCGACGGTGCGACGCCGGTCGCCTCGGCGATGTCCCGGATGGTCACCCGCCGTGTGGTGTCCGTGTCTGCGCTGCTCACGAGGCCGAACGTATTCGGCTCTGGCAACAAGTGGCAACCGGTTGCCGCATGTTGCCAACGGCGGGACAGTGGTGCCACCGAGCAGCGCCGCTCGGAGGAGGTCTCGAGGAGGAAACCCCCGGATGAGAACGCGAAGCACGAACACGCGACGCCTGCGGCCCCGCACCCTCGTCGGTGCCGTCGCCGTGGTCGCCCTCGCCGCACTGTCCCTGCAGGGATGTGCCGTGGTGAACGGCAGCGGCGACGACCCGAACACCCTCCGCGTGATGATGGGCGCGGACACCACCTACCCGAAGGAACGCAAGCAGTGGCAGCGCGAGACCGCCGCCGAGTTCAAGCGCACCACGGGGGCGGACATCCAGTGGGAGACGTACTCGTCCGCCCAAGAAGAACTGACCGCGATCCAGACGAGCGTCATCTCCGGGCAGGGCCCCGACGTCTACGCGATCGGCACCACCTTCACCCCGACCGCCTACGCCACCGGCGCCTTCGTCGAGATGGGCACGGAGGAGTGGGACGCGATCGGCGGCAAGGACCAGTTCGACCCCGCGTCCTTCGGCATCTCCGGCCCGAGCGAGTCGAAGCAGATCGGCATACCGTTCGCCAGCCGCCCGTTCGTGATGGCGGTGAACACGGAGCTGCTCGCGAAGGCCGGCATCAAGGAGATGCCCACCACGTGGGACGAACTCACCGCGGACGCGGAGGCCACCACCGGCGACGGCCGCCACGGCATGGCGATCGCGTACGCCGACGGCTTCGACCCCTGGAAGTTCGTGTGGGGGATGGCCCAGAACGCCGGCAACACGATCGTCGACGGGTCGACGGCCGAGATCGACAGCGAGGCCGTCGCGAACGCCTACCGCACCTACTTCGACTGGGTGACGAAGGACGGCGTCGTCGACCCGGCCGCGATCGGCTGGAACAACGCCCAGGCACTCGCGCAGTTCACCGACGGCAAGGCCGCGTTCTTCCCGATGACGACCACCACGGCGATCAACTCGTTCGAGGGGACCAAGGTCGACGGCAAGTACGAGTTCGCCCTGCTGCCGACCGTGCCACCGGGTGCGACGTCGCGTCCGAGCGACGGCATCGAAGCGGCGAGCATCCTCTCGGGCGACAACTGGGTCGTGGCCGACTACGGCACCAAGCAGGACCTGTCGTTCGACTTCATCGAGCAGCTCAGCGCGCCGGAGGCACAGCTCGAGTACTACGAGCTGTTCGGCAACCTGCCGACCAACGTCGACGCCGCCGCGCGGCTCGCGGCGGACAACCCGCAGCTCGAGCCGATCATCGACGCCGGACGCCTGTCGAAGCCGACCGCCTTCACCGGTGCGTGGTCCGACATCCAGCTCGCCCTGGTCGACGTCGTCGTGCAGTCGATCCCGTCGCTCAAGTCCGGCGAGGTCACCGACGACGAACTCCGGAAGCGGCTCGGAGCAGCGCAACGCGACGCCCAGGCCACCCTCGACCGCCAGAAGAACGGAGGGCTGTGATGACCAGCACGCAGACCCGTCCCCGCACCGACGCGGCACCACCGCGGCCGGTCCGCCCGGTCGGGAAGACACCCCTGTACAAGCGCGAGCGTCCGCTGTGGATGCTCCTGCCCGGCGGCGTCCTCATGCTCGCCGTCATCGTGGTGCCGCTCCTGGTGGGCTTCTTCATCGCGATGCTCGACCTCGACCAGTACACGCTGCGCGAGTGGTTCAGCGCCCCGTTCGTCGGGCTCGCCAACTTCACCGAGGCGTTCACGAACTCGCCGCTGCTGCACTCCATCTGGATCTCGGTGTCCCTGTCGGTGCTCGTCACCGCCGTCACCGTACCGATCGGGGTCGCGGCGGCGATCTCGACGCAGAACCGGTTCCCGGGCCGCGGGCTCGTCCGCTCGATCTACCTGATCCCGTACGTGCTGCCCGCGTTCGTCGTCGGCACGTTCTTCCGCACGATGCTCCAGCCGCAGGGCGTCGTCAACTCGATCCTGCACACCGACGTGCTGTGGCTCAACGGCTCGGCGTCCTACTGGGCGCTCGCCGGGGTGATGATCTGGACGAGCTGGCCCTTCGTCTACCTGCTGTCCCTGGCCGGACTGCAGGCCGTCGACAACGAGGTGCACGAGGCCGCTGCCCTCGACGGAGTGACGTGGTGGGCGAAGCTGCGGTACATCATCTTCCCGTACCTGCGCGGTCCGCTGAGCCTGGCGGTGATCATCTCGATCCTGCACAACATCAACAACTTCACGCTGCCGTTCGTGCTGTTCGGTGTCCCGCTGCCGTCGAGCGTCGAGGTCATGCCCGTCCTGACGTACATCGCGAGCTTCCAGTCGTTCCGCTTCGGCCTGTCCGCGGCGATGGCGATCTGCTCGCTCGTGATCGTCGCGATCCCGCTGTTCGTCTACCTGCGGGCGGTCAAGCTCGACACCGGTGACGACGCGGGTCCCTCGCGCAGGCAGCGCCGCGCCGACCGCGCCACGCTCGCCGCCGCCCCGACCACCGCCGACATCGACGGAGCACGAGCATGACCACCTTCGGCACCACGCGCACCCGCCCCACCGCGACGCTCACCGAGAGCATCACGGCACCCGGCCGACGCCACAAGCGCCCCTACGACACCGACGTCACACGCCTGCTGCCCCGCTGGTTGCTCGTCACCGTGATCGCCGTCATCATCGCGTTCATCGCCGTGCCGGTGCTCTACATCCTGTTCGGTTCGGTCAACTCGGACGTCGCGGTCGCCCGCGGCGAGTACTTCCCGTCCGAGTTCACCCTGTCGAACTACGTCGAGATCTGGTCCACGGTCGCCCTCGGCGAGGGACTGGTGAACTCGATGCTCACCGCCGGCGCGGTCGCCGTCGCGAGTGCGGCGCTCGCCGTGTCCACCGCCTACGTGCTCGTCCGGTTCCGGTTCCTCGGGCGGCTGACGATCCTGCGCGGGCTCCTCGCCCTGCAGTCCATCCCGGGCACACTCCTGCTCCTGCCCGTCTTCGTGGTGTTCTCGAACATCGCCAGCGCCACCGGCGTGCAGATCATCGGGACCCGCTGGGGTCTGTTCGTCACCTACCTGACGTTCGCCCTGCCGTTCTCGACGTGGGTGATGGTCACGTACCTGCGCGGCCTGCCGAAGGAGCTCGAGGAGGCCGCCCGCATCGACGGCGCCAGCTCGACGAAGATCCTGACGAAGATCGTGCTGCCGCTGTCGTGGCCGGGCATCGTCGTCTCCGCGATCTTCGCCTTCTTGCTCGGCTGGAACGACGTCCTGTTCTCCACGATCATGACGACCCCGAACACCCGCACCGTCGCCGTGGTGCTGCAGGTGCTCGGCACCACCCAGGAGGGCGGTGCCGTCCCGATCTACGGCCAGATGATGGCCGCGTCGATCGTCTGCGCGGTCCCCGTCGTCGCCCTGTACCTCATCTTCCAGCGCTACCTGGTCGGCGGCCTGACGGCCGGCTCCGTCAAGTAGCCCTGTGCAGTCCGCCGAATCGTCCACAGATCTGACTGGAGGCCCGGTGCGCGTCCGCCCCGCCGGTCACCCTGGTCGCATGAAGGGAACGCAATGACCCAGCCCAGTTGGGAACTCTCCGGATTCGGCGACGAGATCGACGCCGATCCCGTCGTCCAGGTCGCGGTGCTGCAGGCACTCGGCGCCAGCGCGATCGAGGTCCGCAGTGCCTGGGGCGTCAACGTCGTCGACCTCGACGACGACCAGCTCGCGGCGCTCCACCGCGTCCTCCAGGAGCGCGGGCAGACGGTGTCCGCCATCGCCTCGCCGATCGGCAAGGTGTCCGTCGACGAACCCGTCGAACACGAGGTGTCGCGCCTGTCCCGGGCGATCCGTGCAGCGCACGCCCTGGGCACGACGAACATCCGGATCTTCTCGTTCTACTTCGCAGGCCGCCAGCCCGAGGCCGTCCGCGACGACGTACTCGTCCGCATGCGCGCCCTCGCCGACCTCGCCGAGCGCGACGGGGTGACCCTGCTGCACGAGAACGAGAAGGACATCTACGGCGACGTCCCCGCGCGGGTGCTCGACATCGTCGAGAGCGTCGGTTCGCCCGCGCTCCGGCTGGCCTGGGACAACGCGAACTACGTGCAGTGCGGCGTCCGGCCCTTCACCGACGGCTGGGAGCAGCTCGCCCCGTACGTCGACTACCTGCAGGTCAAGGACGCCCTCGCCGCCGACTCCTCCGTGGTGCCCGCGGGCGAGGGCGACGGCGAACTGCTCCAGACGCTCACCGCACTCCGCGACGCCGGGTACTCCGGCTACGCCTCCCTCGAGCCGCACCTCAGCGACGTCACCTCCCTCGGCGGGTTCTCCGGCCCGGCGGCCTTCGGGCGCGCCGGTCGGGCCTTCCGGACGCTCACCGACCAGATCGGAGTCACCCTGCGATGACCGAAGCAACCCCGCTCAAGCTGGCCGTCGTCGGCGCCGGCGTCATCGGACGCCACCACGCCCGCGTCGCCGTCCAGCACCCCGACCTGCAGGTCGTCGCCCTCGTCGACGCGATCCCCGCCGCGGCCACGAGCGCCGCGGACGAAGTCGAGACGATGGGGGTCCCGCGGCCGATCACCACCGAGACCATCGAGCAGGCCATCGCCGCCACCGACATCGACGTCGTGGCGATCTGCTCGCCGTCCGGCATGCACGTGCAGCTGGCCGAGGCCGCCCTGGCCGCCGGCAAGCACGTCGTCATCGAGAAGCCGCTCGACACCACGATGCCCCGGGCCCGGCAGATCGCGGCGCTCGCTGCCGACGCCCGCGCTCGCGGTCTCGTGACGAGCGTCATCAGCCAGCACCGGTTCGACCCGGCGTCGGCCGCGGTGGCCGAGGCCGCGCACGGTGGCCGGTTCGGCACGGTCACCTCGGGACTCGCGAGTGTCGCCTGGTACCGGTCGCAGGGGTACTACGACTCCGGCGACTGGCGCGGCACCTGGGCGCTCGACGGCGGCGGCGCCGTGATGAACCAGGGCGTGCACACCGTCGACCTGCTCGTCTGGGCGCTCGGCCGGCCCGAGGAGATCTCCGCGCAGACCGGCCTGCTCGCCCACGACCGCATCGAGGTCGAGGACACCGCCGTCGCCACCGTCCGGTTCCGCGGCGGCGCCCTCGGGGTCATCCACTGCACGACGGCCGCCTACCCGGGCCTGTCGGCGCGCTACGCGGTGTACGGCACCCACGGCTCCGCCATCGTCGACGACGACCGGCTCGCGTACTTCCACGTCGCGCCGGACACGGCCACGCTCGAGTCGGCGTCGACGACCGCGAACGCGACGGCCGTCGCCGACGCCGTCGACCAGAAGGACGAGGTCGTGCCGCCCGAGCACGTCGTCGGCGGGCCGGCCGAACCCGACCACTTCGCCGCCGGACACGCACGCCAGTACACCGACATCGTCGCGGCGATCCGCGAGGGCCGCGATCCGGGCGTAACCGTCGACGACGCCCTCGTCTCGCTCGCCACCGTCCGCGGCCTGTACGTCAGCGCGACGCTGGGGCATCCCGTCCGCATCGACGACGTCATCCAGGGCGAGTACGACCAGGTCGTGCCGGTCGTCGGAGCCCCCGCCACCACCGAAGGAGCCACCCGATGAAGTTCTCCGTGTTCACCGCCTCGACCCCCGACTGGACCCCGCAGCAGGCGGCCGAGACGCTGGCCGGACAGGGGTGGGACGGCATCGAGTGGCGGATCGTCGACGACCGCACCGAGGACGGCTCCTCCGGCTTCTGGGCCGGCAACCGCTCGACGTGGCAGTTCACGGGCATCCAGGTCCAGGTGGCCGAGATCGCCCGGATCACCGACGCTGCCGGGCTCGGGTACTCCGGCATCGGCGGCTACCAGCCCGCCGCCGACCACGAGGGCGTCGACACCATGCTCCGCGTCACGTCGGAACTCGGCGCCGGTCAGGTCCGGGTGACGATGCCGATGTACCGCCGCGAGCGGGAGCGCACCGGCGAGACGTACCCCCAGGTGTTCGACCGGACCCGTGCCGACCTGGAGTGGGCCACCGGCCGGGCCGCCGAGCTCGGGGTCAAGGCCCTGGTCGAGCTGCACCACATGACGATCACGCCGTCGGCCTCGGCCGCGCGACGACTGGTCGACGGCCTCGACCCGGCACACGTCGGCGTGATCCACGACCTCGGCAACCTCGTCATCGAGGGGCAGGAAGACCACCTCGCCGCGTTCGAGCTGCTCGGGCCGTACCTGGCGCACGCCCACGTGAAGAACGCCCGCTGGGTGGACACGGGGGAGACCCGCGCCGACGGCAGCCGGATCTGGCGGAACGAGTGGGCACCCCTGCGCGACGGCCAGGCCTCGGTGTCCGAGTACCTCGACGCCCTGCGGCAGCACGGCTACGACGGTTGGGTCACCATCGAGGACTTCTCGACCGACCTGCCGCTCGCCGAGCGCACCGCCGACAACCTTGCGTACCTGCGCTCGCTCGTCCCGGTGACCGCATGACCCGTCGTGCCGGCATCGTGCACCTGGGCGTCGGGGCCTTCGCGCGCGCCCACCTCGCCTGGTACACGGCGCACATCGACGGCGAACCCTGGGGCATCACCGCGTTCACCGGTCGCTCGCCGGCGGTGGCGGAGGCGCTCACCGCGCAGGACTGCCGGTACACGCTGGTCACCCGCGCCGCGGACGGCGACGCTGCCGAGGTCGTCGACACGCTCGTGGCGGCCCACCCCGGCACCGACGACGCGGCCTGGAGGCACGTGGTCGCGTCACCGGACACGACCATCCTCACGCTGACGGTCACCGAGGCCGGCTACCGGGACGACTCCGACGTGCCGTCCCGGTTGGTCGACGGGCTCGCCGCCCGCCGCGCAGTCGACGGAGGCCGGATCGCGCTGGTGTCGCTCGACAACCTGACCCACAACGGTGCGGTGCTCCACGACGCCGTGCTGTCCGCGGTGTCCGACCCCGCTCTGCTCGCGTGGATCGACGAGCACGTCACGTTCCCCTCGTCGATGGTCGACCGGATCACCCCCGCGACGACGGCCGACGACGTCGCACGTCTGGCGGAACTGCCCGGGGCGCTCGACGGCGACCGGGTGCCGGTGGTCACCGAACCGTTCGCCGAGTGGGTGCTCGAGGACGCCTTCGACGGGATCGACCGGCCCGCGTGGGAGAGCGCCGGCGTGCGGGTCGTCGACGACGTGACGCCGTACGAGCAGCGGAAGCTCTGGCTGCTCAACGGCGCGCACTCGCTCCTGGCGTACCTCGGCCTGCAGCTCGGCCACGAGACCGTGGCGTCCGCGATGGACGACCCCGTGTGCCGCACGGCCGTCGAGCTGCTCTGGGACGAAGCCGCGCTCGAACTGCCGCTGCCCGACGCCGAGGTCGCCGACGCCCGCGCGGCCCTGGTCGACCGGTTCGCCAACCCCCGCATCCGCCACACCCTGCGGCAGATCGCGGTCGGCGGCTCGCAGAAGCTGCCCGTCCGGGTCGTCGACGTCGTGCGGCGCCGACTGGCGCGCGACCCGTCCGCCGAGGTCGGCACCGGTGCCGCGACCCTGATCGCCGCGTGGTGGCTGCACGTGACCGGGCAGCCCGACCTGGTGGACGACCCCGGCGCTCCCGGGCCAGACTCGAGCCTGCACGACGTCCTGGCCGTCATCGCCCCAGACCTCGACACGACCCCCGTGGTCGCCGCCGTGACGGCGGCGGCCGACGGGATCCGCAGCGCCGCGGCAGCAGTCCGCGCGCCCTCCGACGAAGGAGTCCACGCATGACCGACACGAACACCACGAACCCGGCGGCCCCGTTCCCCGGCGCGAGCGACGGCGGACCGGCCCAGGCGACCTCGGGTCGTCCGGACACCTGGGCCTCCGCCGACCGCGGGCAGCTGATCGACCGGGCCGAGGTCATCGTCACGAGTCCGAACCGCAACTTCGTCACGCTCAAGCTCACGACCGCCGACGGGGTGACGGGGCTCGGCGACGCGACGTTGAACGGTCGTGAGTTGGCGGTCTCCGCGTACCTCTCCGAGCACGTCGTCCCGCTGCTGGTCGGCCGTGACGCCAGCCGCATCGAGGACGCCTGGCAGTTCCTGTACCGCTCGTCGTACTGGCGCCGGGGTCCCGTGACGATGGCCGCGATCGCCGCCGTGGACATGGCCCTCTGGGACATCAAGGCCAAGGTCGCCGGCATGCCGCTCTACCAGCTGCTCGGTGGGGCGTCCCGCACGGGGCTGATGGCGTACGGGCACGCCTCCGGCAAGGAACTCCCGGAGCTCTTCGACTCCATCCGCGAGCACCAGGAAGAGGGCTACCGCTCGATCCGGGTGCAGACCGGTGTCCCCGGGCTCGAGAGCATCTACGGCATCGCGTCGAACACGACCTCCGAGGGCAACGCCGGGGTGCGGTACGACTTCGAGCCGGCGCAGCGCGGGGCGTTCCCGGCGATGGAGGACTGGGACACCCGTGCGTACCTGCGCCACGTACCCACCGTGTTCGAGGCCGTCCGCAACGAGTTCGGCCCCGAGCTGCCGCTCCTGCACGACGGCCACCACCGGATGACCCCGCTGCAGGCCGCCAAGCTCGGCAAGTCCCTCGAGCCGTACGACCTCTTCTGGCTCGAGGACTGCACCCCCGCCGAGAACCAGGAGGCCCTGAAGCTCGTCCGCCAGCACACCACCACACCGCTGGCGATCGGCGAGGTCTTCAACACGATCTGGGACTTCAAGGACATCATCCGCGACCAGCTCATCGACTACGTCCGCGGGGCCGTCACGCACATGGGCGGCATCACCCCGCTGCGGAAGACGATGGACTACGCGGCGATGTACCAGATCCGGTCCGGGTTCCACGGCCCGACCGACATCTCGCCGGTGGGCCTCGCCGCCCAGATGCACCTCGGGCTGGCGATCCACAACTTCGGCATCCAGGAGTACATGCAGCACGGTCCCCAGACCAACCAGGTGTTCCGGCAGACGTTCACGTTCACCGACGGCTACCTGCACCCGGGCGACGAGCCGGGCCTCGGCGTCACGCTCGACGTCGACGAAGCCGGCAAGTACCCGTACGAGCAGGCCTACCTGCCGTTCAACCGCCTGGCCGACGGCACCGTCCACGACTGGTAGTCCGCGGCGCCGCGGCGGGCAGAGTGGAGGCGTGGAAGACCTCGGGTTCGCGGACGTCGCCAGGGAGCTGCTGCTCGTCGCGCCCGGGGACTTCGTCGCCGAGCGGACCGCACGCCAGCGGGCGGTCCGGAAGGACGACCGTGCGCTCGCCGCGGCGATCGGGAAGCTCCGGAAGCCCGCGCCCGCCGCGTGGGTGGTCGACCTGCTCGCCCACGACGGTGCGCTCGACGACGCCGTCGACCTCGGGCCGTCGCTCCGGAAGGCCCAGGCCGACGCCGACCCCAACGCGATCCGTGCACTCCGACGGCAGCGCGCCGAGGTGGTCGAGGCGCTGACGCAGGCCGGGGCGGACCTGGCCTCGGACGCCGGGCACACGGTCACGCCGGCGGTGCTCGACCAGGTGCGCTCGACCATCGAGGCGGCGATGGCCGATCCGCACGCCGGAGCGGCCGTCACGTCGGGGCTGCTCGTGGCGCCGCTCGAGAGCGTGGGGTTCGACACGGTCGACCTCGACGGATCGCTCGCCGACCCGGACGCGGTCCCCGACGCCTGGTCCGGCAGTGGTGCGCCGCCCATCCCCATCGCGGAGGCGAGGGGCGCGCGGAAGGCGACCCGCGCCTCCCGGCCCGCGAAGCGCGGTGGACCGGAGCCGGAGCCGGAGCGGGAGTCGGACGCCGATCCCGAACCGACGCGCGACCCCGCCGCCGACCGGAAGGCCGCGCGCCAGGCCGAGACCGCAGCGCGCACGGAGTCCCGAGACGCCGACGCGGCACTCGACGCCGCCGAGGCTGATCTCGAACAGGCGGAGGAGCGCCGCGCGGAGTTCCGGCGTGCCCTCGAGCAGGTCGAAGCCGACATCGCCCGGCTCGAGGCAGCCCGCGACGAGGCCGAGGCCGCGAGCGACCGAGCGCGCGAACTCCTGGCCGCCGCGCAGCAGCACCGCCGCGACCTCGGCCGCTGACGGATCCCGGCCCGGGCGGTGCCGTCGGGTGGGCGACACGCGCGGCCCGTCCTGCTAGACTCGGTCCCTGACTTCGGCGAGGGCTGCGCGCGCGCAGCCGTGATCGACGCGGTGGGATACCCGGCCAGACTCTGGGATCGTTCCTCACGCGTGCACGCGTTCGAGTTGCAACACCACAGACCCCCCACGATGCCGGCATCCCGGCGTCGTCCCCGACGACCAGGAGGCACCATGGCCGACTACACCAAGCTCGCAGCGGAAGTCCGCACCAAGTTCGGCAAGGGCGCTGCGCGCAAGCTCCGCGCTGCCGACAAGATCCCCGCCGTCGTCTACGGCCACGGCACCGAGCCGCAGCACGTGTCCCTGCCGGGTCACGAGACCATGCTGCTCGTCCGTACCGCCAACGCGGTCGTCGACCTCGACATCGAGGGCGCTGCGCAGCTCGCCCTGGTCAAGGACGTCCAGCGTGACCCGGTGCGTCAGATCATCGAGCACATCGACCTCGTGGTCCTGCGCCGCGGCGAGAAGGTCACGGTCGACGTGCCCGTCGTCGTCGAGGGCGAGTCCTTCTCCGGCACGATCCACGTGCAGGACCTCAACACGGTCTCGCTGCTCGTGCTCGCGACCGACATCCCGGAGCACGTCACGGTCGACGTCGAGGGCCTCGAGGACGGCAAGCAGATCACTGCCGCCGACCTGACCCTCCCCGAGGGCGCCGAGCTCGAGACCGACCCCGAGGCGCTCGTCGTGCAGATCGTCACCCCGCGTGGCACCGCCGACGACGACGCTGCGGACGAGGCCTCGGCCGAGGCCGGCGCCGAAGCCGGTGCCGAGGGCGGCTCCGAGCCGGTCTCCGAGTAACACCCCTTCGCGGGCATCTGGTCGACGCTGATGGCGGAGTGCTGATGACGGGCAACACGCTCGTCGTGGTCGGGCTCGGGAACCCCGGGCCCGGCTACGCCGGCAACCGCCACAACGTCGGCCAGATGGTCCTCGACGAACTCGCGTCCCGCATGGGCGCGACGTTCAAGAAGCACAAGACGCCGAACCAGGTCGCCGAGGGGCGCCTGGTGCCCGGCGGCACACGACTCGTGCTCGCGAAGCCCGGGTCGTTCATGAACACCTCGGGTGGGCCGGTCTCGTCGGTGCTCGGGTTCTACAGCGCCACCCCGGCCGACCTCGTCGTCGTGCACGACGAGCTCGACCTGCCGTTCGACACCGTCCGGCTCAAGGGCAGCGGCGGGCACGGCGGCCACAACGGCCTGCGGGACATCATCAAGGCGACGGGCACGAACGAGTTCGTGCGCGTGCGCGTCGGCATCGGTCGGCCGCCCGGTCGCCAGGATCCCGCCGACTACGTGCTGCGTGACTTCGCCGCAGCCGAGAAGAAGACCCTGCCGATCCTGCTGGCCGATGCCGCGGACGCGGTCGAGGCGATCGCCGACGTCGGGCTGCTCGCCGCCCAGCAGCGGGTGCACGCACCGTCCTGACCGGTCCGGCTGCCGCACTGCTCACATCCGCCCTGTCCCATCTCCGCGCTGTCCCCGAACTGGGGGACGGTCCTGTACCCCGTGACGAGTAGGTTCACGTGGGGGCGACGGGCCCCGTGACGACGACCGGGGGCGCGGATGGTGCAGGGCAGGACGATCTCGAGCGGCGTCCGGGCCGCACTGCTGCCGACCGGGGTCTCCGTGGTCGTGGGCGCGTTGGTCGCGATCGGTGTCCTGAACGGGTTCGCCAGCACGGCGGCCGTCGCCGACACCGTCACCTGGACACCGCAGACGGCCGAGACCGCCGCACCGCCGGTGGCCGCCTCCTTCGCCGCACCCAACGACGTCGACCACGACGCCCGGGGACGCCTCGTCGTCGCGGACTTCGCCGCGAACGGTCTGCTGCGACGCGACGCCGACGGTTCCTGGCAGACGATCGCCGTGTTCGGGACGCACGCCACCGCCGTGTGGAACCCCTCCGCGGTCGTCGCCCTGGCCGACGGTCGGTTCGTGGTGGCGGAGGCCGGTCGCCGCACCGTCGGCGTGCTGGACGGCGGGACCTTCACCCGGGTCCCGGCCCCGCCCACCCGCCGATCGGTGTCCGAACTCGCAGTCGACGGCTCGACGGTCTGGGCGAGTGCCCCGGGGAGCGGCGCGCTCTGGACCGCCGACCTGAGCGTGGGCGACTGGACCCGGGTGGACGGGCCGTGGACCGACCCGGGCGGCGTCGCCCTGACCGAGGACGGCCGCGCGCTCGTGGTCAGCGACGCCCAGCAGGACGAGGTGTGGCGACTGGACCGGTCGGACGGCACGGCGACCGCACTGGGGTTCCCCGTCACCGACCGTGTCCGCCTGCTCGGTGTCGCCGTGGACGACGAGGAGTCGGTCTTCGTCGTCGACAACGCCGGCGGCCGGGTGTGGTCTCGCACCGGCGACGGGTGGTCGGTGGCGATCGACGCCGCCCCGGACGGGTCGGCCCTGGCGAACCCCACCGCGGTCTCGGTGGACGCGGGGCAGCGGATGGCGGTCGCGGACTACAACCGGCAGCGGGTCGTCACCGCATCGCGCCTGGTCACCGCGGATCCGTCGTCGAGTGCGCCGGAGGTGGTCCCGCCGACCGGCGTGGACCCGACGCCGACCGTGCCCGCCCCGAGCGGACCGAGCACGACCGAGCCGGCCTCGACCGAGCCGACCCCGACCCCGACCGGGCCGACTCCGACCGAGCCGACCTCGACCGAGCAGGCGCAGGACCCGACCCCGACCCCGACCGAGCCGGCGCCGACCCCGACCGCGCCTGCAACCGACCCGACCCCGGCCCTGCCGACCCCGACCGAGCCGGCGCCCGACCCCACCCCGTCCGGTCCGGCGCCCGACCCCACGCCGGTGACGCCCACCGGGCAACCGGTGACCACGGCCCCGACCCCGCCCGCGACGGAGCCCGCGCCCACGACGACGGCCGCTCCCGCACCGCCCACGACCACGCCGCCGCCGTCCGGCACCCCCTCGGCACCCGCAACGCAGCGCCCGACCACGCCCCGGCCGCCGACGGCCAACGAGGGCGCCGCGACCGCGACTACGACCGCGGTCCCGCCCGCCGCGGCGACGCCCACGGGCTCCGCGACCGCGCCCACCGGCGGCTCCCTCGCCTTCACCGGGGCAGCGGTCACCGGCCCGCTCGTCGCCGCGGCGGTCCTCCTCGGGATCGGCGTCGTGCTCCTCGTCACCCGCGACCGGCGCCCGCGCCACCGCGGTCGAGGCCGCCGTTCCCTGGACGCGACCCGCCACCGTCCCGCCCCCTGACCGGCCCACACCGGGAGCACCAGCCCGCAGCCGACGGGCACGCCCGTCCCGCGCGGTGGTCGCGCCGCCACGACGGACGGGAGGCGCGGTGCCGGCCCGACCCGCGCCTCCCGTCCGCCCCGCGTCACCCGGCGCGACCCGACCCGTGCGATCCGGTGTTCGCCCGCTGCGCACACCGGGCCGTCTGTCGGTCCCCGCCGGTACCATCTGCTGAGTGACGATCTCGGGCATCATCCCTGCGCTCTCGCGCGCCTCCGCCTTCGATCGCGTGCTGCGCGCCGCGCCGCGCGACGCCGACTTCTCCGTGGTGGACGGCCTCCGGGTCCCGCTGCTCGGCGCGCTCGTCGCGGAGCGGAAGGGGCCGCAGTGCGTCCTCGTGATCACGGCGACCGGGCGCGAGGCCGAGGCGGTCCGTGACGCCGTCGGCAGCTACCTGCCGGACGCCGACGTGCTCGAGTTCCCCGCGTGGGAGACCCTGCCGCACGAGCGCCTCAGCCCGAGCGCGCAGACCGTCGGCACCCGGATCGCGACCCTGCGCCGCCTGGGTGCGTGGCAGGCCGCGGCACCCGCCGACCGGCGCACCACCATCGTCGTGGCGAGCGTCCGTGCGGCGCTGCAGCCGATCGCGGGCAACCTCACCGAGCTCGCCCCCGTGGTGCTGCGGACCGACTCGCGGGGCAACGACCTGGCCGGCATCGCGTCCCAGCTGGTCGACCTGGCGTACGCGCGGGTCGACCTCGTCACCCGGCGCGGTGAGTTCGCCGTGCGCGGCGGCATCCTCGACGTCTTCCCGCCGGCCGCCGACCACCCGGTGCGCGTCGACTTCTTCGGCGACGAGATCGAGGCGATCAAGGCCTTCTCCGTCGCCGACCAGCGCACGACGGACGACGACCTCGGCTCGGTCGAGCTCACGGCGTCCCGCGAACTGCTGCTGTCCGACGACGTCCGACAGCGGGCGCGCGAGATGCTGCACGAGTTCCCGAACCTGTCGCAGATGCTCGCGAAGATCGCCGAGGGGATCCCGGTCGAGGGCATGGAGTCCCTCGCACCCGCACTCGTGCAGGACCTCGTCCCCGTCACGAGTTACCTGCCCGACGAGGCCACCATCGCGGTGTTCTCGCCGGAGCGGGTGAACGGGCGAGCCAACAGCCTGGCCGAGACGAACACGGAGTTCCTGCAGGCCGCGTGGAGCGCCGCGGTCGCCGGTGCGCAGGCGCCGATCGACCTCGACGCCGGCAACTTCCTGACCGTCCAGCAGCTCAAGAACACCCGCGGCCAGCGCACCTGGTGGACGGTCTCGCCGTTCGACTCCGGCCTCGACGAGGGCGACGACGACCGCATCCTGACCGACGCCGAGGCCGCGGCCGAGGCGGGGGAGTACATCCGCGTCCGCGCCGAGGCGGTCCCGAGCTTCGCGGGCAGTGCCGACGGCGCCGTGGCGCACGTCAAGGCACTGACCGACGACGGGTGGGCGGTCGTGGTGACCGCACAGGGCCAGGGGCTCGTCGAGCGCGCCGTGCAGGTCCTGGCCGACGCCGGGGTCGCGGCCCGCGCCGAGTCCCTGACCGAGCCCCCTCAGCCGGGCGTCGCGGTCGTCACGACGGCCGCCGTCGAGCACGGGTTCGCCGTGCCCGACCCACGCATCGTGGTGCTCAGCGAGGCCGAGTTCTACGGGCGGAGCGTGCAGCAGGGCGCCCGCACCGTCAAGAAGCTCGCCAGCCGCCGCAAGAACGTCGTCGATCCGCTGCAGCTCAAGCCGGGCGACGTCGTCGTGCACGCGACCCACGGCATCGGCAAGTTCGTCGAGCTCGTCAGCCGGGAGGTCAGCTCCGGCGGCCGCAACGCCGTGAAGACGCAGCGCGAGTACCTCGTCCTCGAGTACGCACCGTCCAAGCGGAACTACCCCGGTGACAAGCTCTTCGTGCCGACCGATCAGCTCGACCAGCTGTCCCGGTACGTCGGCGGCGAGAACCCGACCCTGTCGAAGATGGGCGGGTCGGACTGGTCCGCGGCGAAGTCGAAGGCGCGCAAGGCCGTGCGCGACATCGCGGTCGACCTCGTCAAGCTCTACTCCGCCCGCATGGCGTCGAAGGGGCACGCGTTCGGCCCCGACACCCCGTGGCAGCGTGAGCTGGAGGAGGCGTTCCCGTTCGCCGAGACCGTCGACCAGCTCACCACCATCGACGAGATCAAGCGCGACATGGAGAGCCCGGTCCCGATGGACCGCCTGCTGTCCGGCGACGTCGGCTACGGCAAGACCGAGGTCGCCATCCGCGCGGCGTTCAAGGCCGTGCAGGACGGCAAGCAGGTCGCCGTGCTCGTGCCGACGACGCTGCTCGTCCGCCAGCACATGGAGACGTTCCAGGAGCGCTTCGCCGGGTTCCCCGTGCACCTGCGGGCACTGAGCCGGTTCCAGACCGAGAAGGAGTCGAAGGAGACCGTCGCCGGGCTCGCCGACGGCACGGTCGACATCGTCATCGGCACGCACCGCATCCTGTCGCAGAACGTCCAGTTCAAGGACGTCGGGCTCGTCATCATCGACGAGGAACAGCGGTTCGGCGTCGAGCACAAGGACCAGCTGAAGAAGCTCAAGACGAACGTCGACGTGCTGGCGATGTCGGCGACCCCGATCCCGCGCTCCCTCGAGATGGCGGTCACGGGCATCCGCGAGATGTCCACCCTGGCCACCCCGCCGGAGGACCGCCACCCGATCCTGACGTTCGTCGGCCCGCAGTCCGACCTGCAGGTCGCCGCCGCGATCAAGCGCGAGCTGCTGCGCGAGGGCCAGGTGTTCTACGTGCACAACCGCGTGAAGGACATCCAGTCGGTCGCCGCGCACCTGGCCGAGATCGTGCCGGACGCCCGCATCGCCGTGGCGCACGGGCAGATGGCGGAGAGCACCCTCGAGCAGGTCATGGTCGACTTCTGGGAGCGCCGCTTCGACGTCCTGGTCTCGACGACGATCATCGAGACCGGTCTGGACATCGCGAACGCGAACACGCTCATCATCGACAAGGCGGACAAGTACGGGCTGTCGCAGCTCCACCAGCTGCGCGGTCGTGTCGGCCGTGGGCGGGAGCGCGGGTACGCGTACTTCCTCTACGACTCCGACAAGCCGCTGTCCGAGACCGCGCAGGACCGCCTCGAGACCATCGCCGCCAACAACGAGCTCGGTGCGGGCATGCAGGTCGCGATGAAGGACCTCGAGATCCGCGGGGCGGGCAACCTGCTCGGCGGTGAGCAGTCCGGCCACATCGCCGGCGTCGGGTTCGACCTGTACCTCCGCATGATCGGCGAGGCCGTCTCGCAGTTCCGCGGTGACGTCGCCGAGGGGCAGACCGAACTCCGACTCGAGATCCCCGTCGACGCCCACATCCCCGAGGACTACGTCGAGTCCGAGCGACTCCGGCTCGAGGCGTACCAGAAGCTCTCGGCGGCCTCGGCCCCGACGGCGCAGCCGACCGCGATCGACATGGTGCTCGACGAGCTCACCGACCGCTACGGGCAGCCGCCGCAGGCCGTGCAGACCCTGGTCGAGGTCTCCCGTCTGCGCCGGATGGCCCAGCAGGTCGGGTTGTCCGACGTCGTGGTGATGGGCTCGAACCTGCGTGTCGCGGGCAAGGAGCTCGCCGACTCGGCGCAGGTGCGGCTCGGACGCATGTTCCCGGGCGCCCGGTGGTTCGCGCAGCAGAACGCGACGAGCATCCCGATCCCGCGCCCGCACGACCAGGCGCTCCCGGACGACGCGTTCATCCGGTGGGTGGAGAGCATCCTCACCGCCGTGTACGGCGCGACGACCCCGGCGGAGGCGCCGGCGGTCTCGTAGTCGGCCACGGACGGACGGGAGGCACGGTGCCGGCTGGCACCGTGCCTCCCGTCCGTTGGTGGGGGCGTCCGGGGCCGGTGCGGACTCGGAACGACAGCCCCGTCGTCGTACGACGTCGACACTGTCGCACGCGCCCTCGCGCGGACTCGGAACGACAGCACCGCGCCGCCCGACCCGCTACTCGGTCGCCTCGGCCTCGGACAGTTCGCGGCGGGCGCGGTAGGTCCGGGCCCGCAGGGTGACCACGACCGCGGACGCGACGATGGCGATGCCCGAGCCGACGAGCACGGCGAGCACACCCTCGTCCAGGATCTCCTCGTTGCGGGCGAACGCCAGCTCGTTCATGAGCAGCGACACCGTGAACCCGATGCCGCCGAGCACGCCGACCGTCACGATCGAGAAGAGCGACAGCGACGATCGACCCGGTGAGCGGAACAGGCGGGTGGCGACCACGCCGAACAGCGTGATGCCGACGACCTTGCCGACCGGCAGCGCGACGACGACGGCCCAGAAGGTGGGCGAGAGCTCACTGATGCCGACGGCCGGGATCACCACGGCGGCGGAGGCGAACGCGAACACCGGCAGCACGATCGCGTTCGACCACGGCTCGACGTTCTCGTGCAGCGTGTGCCCAGGGCGGCGCGGCAGGACGAGACCGAGCGCGACACCGGCGATCGTGGCGTGCACACCGGAGTGGTACACGAGCCACCAGGTCACGAGCCCCACCAGGACCATCGCCACGATGATCAGCGTCTGGCCGCTGCGCCCCGGTCGGAGCATCCGGCCGAGCAGCCAGAACACCGCGAGCGTGACGACGGCCCCGGCGAGGGCCAGGAAGTCGGTGTCGTGCGCGAAGACGACCGCGATGATGACGATGGCGATGAGGTCGTCGAGCACGGCCAGGGCGAGCAGGAACACCCGGATGCCGGACGGCAGGCCCCGACCGAACATCGCCAGGACCCCGAGCGCGAACGCGATGTCGGTCGCCGTCGGGATCGGCCACCCGTGCGTGTACGGCGTGCCCGCGGTGACGAGCAGGAAGATGCCGGCCGGGACGAGCACACCGCCGACCGCGGCGATGGCGGGGATGATCGCGGTCTTGGGGTTCGACAGCTCGCCGTCGACGAGCTCCTGCTTCAGCTCGATGGCGACGAGCAGGAAGAAGACCGCGAGCAGACCGTCGCTGATCAAGTGCGCGATCGACAGGTCGAGGCCGAGGGCCCCGAGCGGCAGGTGTGCGTCGAGCAGACGTTCGAGGCCCGGGCCGACGGGGGAGTTCGCCACCACCAGGCCGAGCACGGCGGCGGTGAGGAGCGCGATGGCGCTGAAGCGGGGGGAGCGGACGAGGGACGACATGGATCTCCGTCTCGAGGGGTCGGGTGAGAGTCCGTCGACCAGACTTCCCGACACACCAGCAGCCAGCCTACGCGAGTGCGACGATGGCCGCATGACCGCCGTACCGGACCTCGTGACCGTCGTCGACCGCCTGCTCGCCGAGGACGGCGGGTGCGTCTGGAACCGGGCGCAGACCCACGCGTCGCTCGCGCGGTACGCGGTCGAGGAGTCGTACGAACTCGTCGACGCCATCGACGACGGCGACCCGGACGACGTGCGCGAGGAACTCGGCGACCTGCTCTACCAGGTCGTGCTGCACGCGGGGATCGCCGCGCTGGCCGGCGAGTTCACCCTGGAGGACGTCGCCGCCGGCGTGCGCGACAAGATGACCCGGCGGCACCCCCACGTGTTCGGGAAGGAGACCGCGGACACCGTCGAGGACGTCGTCCGCGTCTGGCGTGCGGCCAAGGCCGCCGAGAAGGCAGGTCGGCGCAGTGCGTTCGACGGCGTGCCGCGGGCGATGCCGCCGCTCGAGCGGGCGGTCAAGCTGCTCGAACGCCTGGAGGAACGGGGCGGCGTCGACGCGGTGGTCGCGTCCGTCGCCGGGGTCGGCCCGGAGGCCCGTGGTGCGTCGATCGCGGAGGCTGCGGTGGGCGCTGCTCCCGTCGGGGACGAGCCGTCGGTGGTGGACGGGCCGTCGGTTGTGGACGGGCCGTCCGCGGTGGGCGGAGCGGTTCTCTCCGAAGGCGCCGGTGCGGTCGACCCGGCGTGGGGGAGTGCGGTCCTGGGCGAGGTCGCGGATGCGGTCCGTCGCGGTGTCGACCCGGTCGCGAGTCTGCGCGCGGCGGTGTCGGCCCTGGAGCAGGCCGGGCGCGCTGCGGAGCGCTGAGGGCTCGCGGACGTTCCCGATCCGGGCAGGGAGAGCGGGCGCCCTCCCAACCCGAAAAAAGGAGGGCGCCCGTGAGCGGGCGTCGGCTCCACCAGGGAGAGGCGCCGACAGGAGACCCGCTCGAACCGCGGGACGCACTGCAGCACGTCGCCCCGCGTTCGGTCCGGAGCGCGGATCAGGCACGTTCCGGACCGAGGTTCTGGATGCAGTATGTCAGTGGCTCGGTGGGAGTGCAAGCCCCGATCCTCGGTCTGCCAGAATTGCCCTCATGGCGACGACCGTGACCGTACCCCGTGGCATGCGCGACTTCCTCCCGGCCGACAAGGCCCGCCGCGAGCACGTGCTCGGTGTCGTGCGCGACGTCTACGCGCGGCACGGTTTCGACGAGATCGAGACCCCTGTCGTCGAGGACGCCGCCCGGCTGCACTCCGGCCTCGGTGGGGACAACGAGAAGCTCGCATTCGCGGTCATGAAGCGAGGGCTCAGCACGGAGGACCTCCGTTCGGCCGAGGCGCCGCTGGACCTCGCCGACCTCGGCCTGCGGTTCGACCTGACCGTGCCGCTCGCCCGCTTCTACGCCTCGCACCGCGCCGAGCTGCCGAGCGTCTTCCGTTCCGTGCAGATCGCACCCGTCTGGCGTGCCGAGCGTCCGCAGAAGGGACGCTACCGCCAGTTCGTGCAGTGCGACATCGACATCCTCGGGGAGCCCGGCCAGCTCGCCGAGATCGAGCTCATCCGTGCGACCACCGCGGCGCTCGACGCCCTCGGCATCGCCGGCACGACGATCCGGATCAACGACCGGCGGATCCTGCTGGCGCTCCTCGCGTCGTGGGGGATCGTCGAGCCGGCCGTCGCAGACCGGGCGCTCATCACGATCGACAAGCTCGACAAGATCGGGCCGGAGGGTGTCGCCGCAGAACTCCGCGCGACGCTGGGCGCGGACCTGCCCGGACTCGAGGACACGATCCGCGCGCTCGAGGCCGCCGACTGGTCCTCGGTCGAGGGCGCGCCGTGGCTCGACGCCGATGCGTTCGCCGACCTCCTGCGCCTGCGCGACGCGCTGCCCGGTGTCGACCTGCGCTTCGACCCGACCCTCGTGCGCGGCATGGGCTACTACACGGGCACGATCTTCGAGGTCGCGCACCCCGACTTCGGGTACAGCCTCGGCGGTGGCGGACGCTACGACGGGATGATCGGCCGGTTCCTGGGACAGGACGTCCCGGCGGTCGGGTTCTCGCTCGGGTTCGAGCGGCTCGTCGACCTCGTGACGCTCCCGGAGTCGGCCGAGTCCGACGCCGTCGTGCTGCTGTACGACAAGGACGTCGACCCGGTCCGGCTCGCCGCGCTGAAGGACGAGGCACTCGCGTCCCACCGTCGGGTCCGCCTCGAACGCCGCACGAAGAACACCAAGAACCTGCTCGCCGGTCTCGCCGCACAGGGCTTCACGGCGTTCGCCTCCGTCGGCGCGGACACCGGATCGCTCGAGGGCGTCGAGTTCCGACCGCTCGACTGACCCGGTCGCCGAGTTCTCCACACACGGCGTCACGGCCGACGTCGTGTTCACCTCGGCTCGCTAGGATCGACACCGCAATCACCACAACCAATGTGTAGGGAGTACCCCGTGGCCCTGATCGATGCCGTAGGCGCACGCGAAGTCCTCGATTCCCGAGGCAACCCGACGGTCGAGGTCGAGGTCCTCCTCGACGACGGCGTCGTGTCCCGCGCGCTCGTCCCGTCCGGTGCCTCCACCGGCGCCTTCGAGGCGTACGAACTCCGCGACGGCGACGCCTCGCGCTACGGCGGCAAGGGCGTGCTCAAGGCCGTCGACGCCGTGCTCGACGAGATCGGCCCGGCGCTCGAGGGCTTCGACGCCTCCGACCAGCGCCTCGTCGACGCCGCGCTCATCGAGCTCGACGGCACCGAGAACAAGTCCCGCCTCGGCGCCAACGCGATCCTCGGCGCCTCGCTCGCCGTCGCCCGCGCCGCTGCCGACTCGGTCGACCTGCCGCTGTTCCGCTACCTCGGCGGCCCGAACGCGCACACGCTGCCCGTCCCGCTGATGAACGTCGTCAACGGTGGCGCCCACGCGGACACCAACGTCGACATCCAGGAGTTCTTCCTCGTGCCCTACGGTGCCGGGTCCTTCTCCGAGGCGCTCCGCTGGGGCGTCGAGACCTACCACGCCCTCAAGGGCGAGCTGAAGAAGCAGGGCCTCGCCACCGGTCTGGGCGACGAGGGCGGCTTCGCCCCGGAGCTCGCGTCGAACCGTGCGGCGCTCGACTTCCTGCTCACCGCCATCGAGAAGGCCGGCTACACCCCGGGCAAGGACATCGCGGTCGGCCTGGACGTCGCGTCGACCGAGTTCTTCTCGGACGGCAAGTACCAGTTCGAGGGCAAGCAGCTGTCGAGCCAGGAGTTCACCGCGTACTTCGCCGACCTCGTCGCGAACTACCCCCTCGTCACCATCGAGGACCCGCTGGCCGAGGACGACTGGGAGGGCTGGTCGCACCTGACCGCCGAGCTCGGCGACAAGGTGCAGATCGTCGGCGACGACCTGTTCGTCACGAACCCGAAGCGCCTGCAGCGTGGCATCGACGAGAAGGCCGCGAACTCGATCCTCGTCAAGGTCAACCAGATCGGCACGCTCACCGAGACGCTCGACGCCGTCTCGCTCGCGCACCGTCACGGCCTGACCTCGATCCTGTCGCACCGCTCCGGCGAGACCGAGGACACCACCATCGCCGACATCGCGGTGGCGGTCGACGGCGGCCAGATCAAGACCGGCGCCCCGGCCCGCTCGGACCGCGTCGCGAAGTACAACCAGCTCCTGCGCATCGAGGAAGAGCTCGGCGACGCGGCGGTCTACGCCGGCCGCTCGGCCTTCCCGCGCGCCGCCGCCCAGTAGGCAGTCCGGGCAGCAGCAGCCGCACCACCGGGACGCCGTCCTCCTCCGGGAGGGCGGCGTCTCGTCGTGTGCGCGCCCCCGAGGGCCGAGCGGTCAGGACGTGCCGCGCTCGCTGCGTCGAGTGGTCACGAGTCGTCGGCTGGCCCGGGCCTGGCCGACGGGACGCGACCACCGGACGTGCACCGGGCGGTGTGTGGTGACCACTCCAGGTGCGGAACGGGAGGGGCGGGCCGGAGCCGTGCCTCCCGACTGCCTCGACGTGACGAGGCGAGACGCTGGGAGGGCACCGAACAGCCGCGTGCCGGGCGGCGCGACCGGCGACGCCGGGTTATCGTCGGGACGTGCCCAGCCAGAAGCCCCGCGTCCGCCGCGTCCCCGTGGCGATGCCCGACGGCAGCACGCACGAGCAGCCCTGGTACCGCTCAATCCACTTCTCGGGCTTCAGCCTGCTCATGCTCGCGATCATCGTGCTGTTCGTGGTCGTGCTCGCGCCGTCGCTCCGGACGCTCATCCAGCAGCAGGAGCAGATCGCCCAGCAGCAGCACGAGGTGGCGAGCCAGAAGGCCGACGTCGCGCAGAAGAAGAAGGACGTCGCGCGCTGGGACGACCCAGCGTACATCGAGGCGCAGGCCCGTGACCGGCTGCTCTACGTGTACCCGGGCGAGGAGAGCTACCTCGTCATGGGTGCCGAGGACGACGCGTCCGAGGCGACCCCGCGGACCGACTCCGGCACCCCCGTGAGCGCGAAGGTGCAGACCCCCAAGGTGGACTGGGTGCAGGCGATGCTGTCGTCGGTGCTCGAGTCGGGACTGACCGAGAAGACGGCCGCGGACCTCGTGGCCCCGGACGTGTCCGGTACGGGCGAGAGCAAGTAGCCGTCCGGCCCGACGGTGCGCCGGGTGCCGCGTCTCCGGTAGGCTCACGTTCCCGTGACGACCCCTCCCTTCGACCCGCCCTCCGACCGCGACGTCCAGGTCGTGTCGGCGCAGCTCGGCCGACCGGCGCGCGACGTCATCGGGATCGCGGCACGCTGCGTCTGTGGCAACCCCACCGTCGTCTCCACGAAGCCCCGACTGTCGAACGGCACCCCGTTCCCGACGTTCTACTACCTGTGCCACCCCGCGGCCACCGCCGCGGTCAGCACCCTCGAGGCGAACCAGGTGATGCCCGAGCTGGCAGCCCTGCTCGAGGACCCCGAGGTCGCCGCGCAGTACCGCGCGGCCCACGAGTCCTACCTGGCCGACCGTGAGTCGATCGAGCACGTCGACGAGATCGACGGCATCAGCGCCGGTGGCATGCCCACCCGCGTGAAGTGCCTGCACGCCCTCGTCGGTCACGCCCTCGCCGCCGGACCCGGCGTCAACCCCATCGGTGACCTCGCGCTCGAGCGCGCGGACTGGTCGCCCTCCCGGTGCGAGTGCCGGGCGTATGATGACGGTGCAGACGCTGGAGTCGGGGCGGGTGGCGGCGAAGTCTGACTCGACTCCGCACACCCCCATCCAAGGAGAACATCCCCCGTGCCCAAGATCCTCGTCGTCGGCGGCGGTTACGCCGGCTTCTACACCGCATGGAAGCTCGAGAAGCACCTTCGCCAGGGCGAAGCCGAGGTCGTCATGGTGGACCCGCTGCCGTACATGACGTACCAGCCGTTCCTGCCCGAGGTCGCCGCCGGTTCGATCGAGCCGCGCCACGCGGTCGTCGCCCACCGTCGCCACCTCAAGCAGACCCGCGTCGTCACGGCGAAGGTCACCGGGGTCGACCACGCCACCAAGACGGCGACGATCACCCCGGCCGAGGGCGAGCCGTGGGTGGAGTCCTACGACCAGATCGTCATGACGGCCGGCGCGGTGTCCCGCACGTTCCCGATCCCGGGTGTCGCGGACGAGGCCATCGGCCTGAAGACCATCGAGGAGGCCGCGGCGATCCGCGACAAGATCCTCACGAACTTCCACAAGGCGGCGAACCTGCCGGCCGGTCCCGAGCGCGACCGCCTGCTCACGGTCGTCGTCGTCGGTGGTGGCTTCGCCGGCATCGAGGTGTTCGCCGAGCTCCGCTCCTTCGTCACCGACCTGCTGAAGAGCCACCCGCAGCTGTCCTTCGACGACACGCACTTCCACCTCGTCGAGGCAATGGGCCGCATCATGCCCGAGGTCTCGCTCGAGACCTCGCACTGGGTGCTCAAGAACCTGGCGGAGCGCGGCGCGACCGTGCACCTCGAGACCCAGCTGGCCTCGGCCGTCGGCGGCGTCTGCGAGCTCAAGACGAGCGACGGCGCGATCGAGACGATCCCGTCCGACCTCATCATCTGGACCGCCGGCGTCATGGCGAACCCGATGGTCAAGGGCACCGACTTCCCGCTCGAGCAGCGCGGCCGCATCCGTGTGCAGCCCGACCTCCGCGTGGTCGACGACAACGGCGTGATCGCCGACGCGTGGGCCTGCGGTGACGTCGCGGCGGTCCCGGACCTGACCGGTGGCGGTGTCGGCGGTTTCTGCGTGCCGAACGCCCAGCACGCGGTGCGTCAGGCGAAGCAGCTCGCGAAGAACCTCGTCGCGACGATCCGCGGCGAGGTGACGACCGACTACAAGCACGAGAACCTCGGCGCCGTCGCGGGCCTCGGTCTCGGCACCGGTGTGTTCCAGTCCGGCAAGTTCGCCATGAAGGGCTTCCTGGCCTGGGGTGCCCACCGCGGCTACCACGGCCTGGCGATGCCGTCGTGGGAGCGCAAGTGGCGCGTCATCGGCGACTGGGTCGGCGGCTTCTTCCTGGGCCGCGACATCGTGTCGCTCGACGACCGCGAGACCCCGCGTGCCGCGTTCGAGGCGTTCGCGTCGCGCCCGAAGCCCGCTGCCGAGGCGCCCGCCGCACCGGCCGCTGCCCAGGCTCCGCAGGAGGGGCAGCCCGCCGGTGCCGCAGGCCCCGCGTACGGCGAGCCCGCGAAGGACGTCTCCAACGAGGCCGAGCCGGTGAAGGCCGAGGCCGACGCCGCGAAGTAGCAACGCGCGTCACGACGGCGGTCGCCCCGACGGGGTGGCCGCCGTCGTGCATCGGTAGGCTGTTGCGGCCCGCCCCCGTGGCCCAATCGGTAGAGGCACGCGACTTAAAATCGCTGAGTTGTGGGTTCGAGTCCCACCGGGGGTACCGCGTGACCCGGCGGGGCGCGAGCCTGTCCGCGGAGCCGCGACTCGGCACCGCACCCCGCGACCACCTACGATCGTCCTCGTGGTCGGACTCGGTAGCGCGCTCGCGAACCTGCAGCACGCCCTGCGTCGGCCCGAGGCCCACGTCGAGGTCGTCGACGGCGAGACCGTGCCCGTCGGCATGCTCCTCGGCACGCTCGGGGCCCTGCTGCTCGACGCCGGGAGCTCCGTCACCGACGTCCGCTCGGCGCTCGAGAAGGCCCGTGACGCCGCCGGGGTGGGGCCCACGCTCGCCATCGGCGTCCTGCCGGCGCTCGTGATGGTGAGCGAGGTGGCGACGGGCGCGGCCACCATCGTCAACGCCGAGGGCGTGGAGCTCTCGTCACGGCAGGCCGCGCGGGCGAACCGTGTCGTGCTCGGCCTGGAGAGCGGCTCGATCGCCCTCGCCGAGATCCCCGCCCGTGTGCGCGCCATCCGTGCCGGCACGATCCCACCCCCCGCGCTGCCGTGGATCCTCGGCAACGCCCTGACCTCCGCCGGCCTCGCGGTCGTCTTCCGCTGCCCGTGGTGGGCGATCCTCGTCGCCCTCGCCGTGGGTGCGGTCGTCGGCGTCATCGGCCTGGTGCTCCGCCGGTTCCGCGAGGCCGTCGCGATCATCCCGTTCCTGGCCGCGTTCGTGTCGACCACCGTCGTCGGACTCGTCGCCGCGGGCACCGGCTTCGACCAGGTCCCCCTGTTCGCCGTGTGCGCGCCGGTCGCGGTGTTCGTCCCGGGAGCGCTCATCACCAACGCCCTGCTCGAGCTCACGGCGGCCGACATCGTCACCGGGGCCTCGCGGTTGGTGCAGGGGCTCATCATGCTCGGCTTCATGGCGGCCGGCATCGCCTCGGGCAGTGCGCTGACCGGGCTGCACGTCGACCCGTCGTCGGCGGCGCTCGTCGGCGAGGTCGCCGGCGTCGGGACGTCCCTGGACGGCTGGGAGGCCGTCCCCTCGTACTGGGTCTCGTGGGTGGCCGTGGTGGTCCTGGCCGTCGGACTCGGTCTGGTGTTCCGGTCGGGCTGGCGACTGACGCTCGTGTCGGTCGCGGTCATGGTGACGGCCTACGCGCTGGTGAGCGGGACGACGCCCGTGTGGGGCAGCGTCGTGGCGACCGGCGCGACGGCGGCGCTGCTGTTCGTCGGGACTCGGCTGCTCGAGCGGCTCGCGCCGGCGATCCCGGCGACGGTGTCGTTCTTCCCGGCGTTCCTGCTGCTCGTGCCGGGGACGGTCGGGTTGGTCGCGGTGGCGACGTTCGACGCGCAGGCCCTCGCGACCCCGCTCGCGACCTTCGTCAGCCTGTGCATCGGCACGAAGATCGGCGGGCTCCTGCCCGGGCTCTTCGCGCGCAACGCGCCGCACCGCCCGTAGCGGCGGGAGCACAGGGCGGCGGACCGGAGGCGCGAGGCGGGGCCGGCACGGGCCTCCCGTCCGACGGCACGCGCTGATCCGGGTCCGCAGCCCAGGCGGACGGCCGGGAGGCGCGGTGCGGCTCAACCGCGCGCGGTGCGTCCCGTGGTGCGCGCCCAGACCACGGCCGCGACCGCGGCCGCCACGCAGGCTGCGGCGAGGCCGCCGAGCAGTGCCGGCGGGGCGTGGGTGCCGGTCGAGCCCGAGTAGACGGCGGCGGTCACCGTGACCGCCAGCACGGCGAGGGCGACGTACCGGCCGCGGGAGGCGGCCAGGAGCGCACTGCCGGCGGACCCGGCGAGCGGCAGGAGGGTCGCGACCACGACCCCGATCCCGCCGATGCACAGCGTGGTGGCGAACTCCGACGCGAGTGCCGCCCAGAAGCCGCCGGGGGTGCCGGTGCTGTGCAGCGCCCAGCCGGCCGTGGCGAGCCCGAGGAGCGCGACGACGCGCCAGGTCGCGGTCCGCGCGCTGGCGGCGATGCCCGAGCCGAGGCGGAGTGCCCCGGTGCCCAGGTCGGGGCGCCCCGACGGCACGAGCACGACGCCGACGACCAGCGCGGGGGAGAGGTCGGCGGCCCGGGTCAGCCCGCACGCCGCGACGGCGGCGAGCACCAGCCACGGTGAGACCCGGAAGCCCACGCTGCGGTGGTCGGGGCCGGCGGACCAGCGCGTCGCGAGCACGACGGCCGCGGTGAGCACCGCGGTGCCGAGCAGGACGGCGATCGCGAGGCGGACGTAGCGCGCCTCGAGTTCGACGCCGACACCGAGCAGGGTGCAGAGCGTGGCGACGACCACGGCCGTCCCGATCGACACCCACGTCGGCAGGACGTCGCCGCGGGTGCGGTCCGAGCGGGTCCGGTTCCGGCCGAGCAACCCGGCGAGCGGGGAGCGGAGACGGCCACGTGCCACGGCGGCGACGAGGGCGAGCGGTGCGGCGATCAGCAACAGGAACCCGGCTGCCACGGCCGTGGCGACCAGGATCGTCCGCCACGAGAACGCCGCCCGGATGGACGGGACGGTGCCGTCGTACGAGGTCGCGGCGGTCCAGTCGCCGGCGGGCCCGGACCAGTCGGGGCGACCGTCGGCACCGCGTGCGCCGGCCGCACCGTCGTGGCCGCCGTCCGTGCCACCGGCCGGGGCAGCGCTGCCGGTCCCGTCGTCGCCGGTCGCACCGGTGGTGTCGTCACTGCCCGGCCGGCTGCCGGATCCGTCGGCGGGCGAGGGTGCGCTGCCGGTGCTCCCCGGTGCGCCGGGGGTGCCGGCGCTCGGCGAGCCCGGCGTCGCCCCGCCCGTGCCGCCGGGCTCGGTGGTCGGTGCGGCCGTCGTCGCGAACACCACGATCCGGACGGGCGCCGACGACCGCGAGTAGTTGTGCGCCGCGTCGTGCTGCGTCGCGGTGAGCCGGTGCACGCCAGCGCGCATCGTCGACCCGGTCGTCGCGCACGACCACCCGCCGTCGGCACTGACCGTCGCCCCGCAGACGGGCGCGCGGTCCACGTACACGGTGACGCCGGCACCGGGTTCGCCGGTGCCCCGGACGGTCGTGGTCCGTGCACCCACCCGCTGCCCGTCCTGCGGCGACGTGATGTCGGGTGCGTCCGGAGCGGTGCGGTCGACGGTCAGGGTGACCGGCGCGGACGCGGCGCTGCGCAGGTCGGACCGGAACCCGCGAGCGGTGCTGGCGGTCTGCGAGGCGGTCGCGGTGACCGTGCCGTCCGCCCGCACCGGGAGTGCGGCGACCCACCGGCCGTCGGCACCGACCGGCGCGTCCTGCTGCGCCGACGAGCCGGACACCGACAGGGTCACGGTCGCCCCGGGGAACCCGGTGCCGGACACCGTGCCACCCGTGGGCCGACCGCCGGCGATGGTCGGGGGCACGATGACGTCCGCCGCGGGCGCGTCCACTCCCGACGCCGTCGGGACGGTCAGGTCGCGCACGGTGAACACCTGCTGGGGGCCCGAACGGACCGAGCCCAGGCAGGCCCACCGTCCGTCCGGACCGACCGCGGCGGTGCACCCGCTGGTTCCGCCCCCGGCCGGTCCGGTCACGCGGACGCTGTGGCCAGGCACCGCCGTGCCGTGGAAGCGGGTGGTCCCGGTCGTCACGTCGCCCGGGTCAGCGATGGTGAGGCGCACGGCGGGCGACGGTGTCGGGGGTGGGGTCGGGGCGCCCGGGCGTCCGACGCTCGGCGGCGCACCGTCGTTCGGCGCGGGGCTCTCGGTCGCGGTCGGCCCAGCGGCGACGGCAGGGGCGGCGGTGGCGGGGGCGGCGATCGTGCTCAGCAGTGCCGCGGCGAGGAGGGTCGCGGCCGTGGCGAGCACGGCGATCCGGGCACGACGACGAGGGCCGTCGCCCCCGACGGCCCCTTCGTCCACGTGCTCCCCGCGCGTCCTCACCGGGTCCATCCCACGGGATCGACGGCGTCCGGTCAACACTCCCCGCGGATGATGACCACGATCGGCCGGCAGTCCGAGCGCCCGGTGTGCGTGACTCGGGAATCGCCCGTGAACACTGCTCATGGAACAGAGCGCGGTCGGCGCATCGATAGACTTCCCGATGGCCGATCAGGCCGTCGCAGCACCGCGGATCCCGACGCGCAAAGGAGTACGCCCTCATGGACACCGGACTCGTCACGACGCTCATCGTCGTCGGAGTGGTGGTGGTCGTCCTGGTGATCATCGGGATCTACCTCTGGGTGACGTACAACGCCCTGGTCACGCTCAAGGTCCGCGTCGACGAGGCGTGGAGCGACATCTCCGTCCAGCTGAAGCGTCGCGCCGACCTCATCCCGACCATCGTCGACACGGTCAAGGGGTACGCCACCCACGAGAAGGCCGTCTTCGACGACGTCACGAAGGCCCGGTCCGAGACCCTGACGGCCGGTGACGCCGGATCGGCCTCCGCCGCCGAGGGGCACATGCAGAAGGCGTTGAAGAGCGTCTTCGCGGTGGCCGAGGGGTACCCGCAGCTGCAGTCGAGCCAGAACTTCCTGCAGCTGCAGTCGGAGCTCGTCGACACCGAGGACAAGATCCAGGCCTCCCGCCGGTTCTACAACGGCGGGGTGCGCGAGCTGAACACGAAGATCCGGGTCTTCCCGAACTCCGCGTTCGCGAAGAACCGCGGGTTCACCGAGGCCACCTTCTTCGAGACGGCCGAACCGGCAGCGATCGCCGAACCGCCGCGCGTCCAGTTCTGATCCCAGCGTCGGGGCCGACGTGTACAGCGCCATCGCGCGGAACAAGCGGAACACCGTGCTCATCGTGCTGGTGTTCCTGCTGATCATCGGCGCGCTCGGGTTCCTGGGCGGCTACCTGGCCGGCAACGTGTCGATCGGGGTCATCGCGCTCGTGGTCGCACTCGGGTACGCGGTGCTGCAGTACTTCTCCGCCGCACGGCAGGCGACCGCGATCGCCGGCGGCGTCGAGATCGACCGGGTCTCGGAGCCACGACTCTGGCGCACGGTCGAGAACCTCGCCATCTCGACGGGCATGCCGATGCCCCGCGTGTTCGTCATCCCGGACCCGTCGCCGAACGCCTTCGCGACCGGGCGCGACCCCGAGCACGCGGTCGTCGCGGCGACGACCGGTCTGCTCGAGCTGATGGACGACCAGGAGCTGCAGGGCGTCATGGCGCACGAGCTCGGCCACGTCCGGAACTACGACATCCGGGTCTCGACGATGGTCTTCGGCCTGGTCGTCGCCGTCGGGCTCATCGCCGACGTGCTCCTGCGCATCTCGTTCTTCGGGGGTCGAGGTCGGGGGTCCGACAACGGCGGCGGCGCGAACCCGGTGCTGCTCGTCGCCGGCATCGTGGCGGTCCTGGTCGCACCGATCGCCGCGGCCGGGGTGCAGGCCGCCGTGTCGCGGCAGCGCGAGTACCTGGCCGACGCGACGGGCGCGATGACGACCCGGTACCCCGAGGGGCTGGCGCGTGCGCTCGAGAAGCTCGGGGCGCACGGCCGACCGATGCAGACGCAGAACTCGTCGATGGCGCACCTGTGGATCGCCGACCCGATGCGGCCCGGCGTGATGGACCGGCTGTTCTCGACGCACCCGCCGCTGCCCGACCGGATCGCGCGGCTGCGGGCGTCCGCCGAGCGGTTCTGACCCAGGGTCAGTCCCCGAGGGCCGCGGTGTCGGCACCGGCGTCGGGCGCCGGTGCGTCCGCCACGGGTGCCGGGGCGTCCGCGTCGTCGGCCGACCGGTGGGGCACCAGGCTGACGCCGAGTGCCCCCGCGACGTCCGCCGCCGCGGTGCCGCGGTCGGTCACCTCGACCGCGCCGAGCCCCTGCCAGGCCGCCGTGCGCCGCAGGGTCTCGGCCAGCCGTTCGGCGTCCAGGCGTTCACCGGGCTCCTGCCACGCGGTCCGGACCCGGAGCACCCCGCGCTGCCGATCGCTCTTCAGGTCGATGCGCCCGACCAGCCGGTCGTCCTGCAGCACCGGCAGCACGTAGTACCCGAACACCCGCTTCGGTGCCGGTGTGTAGATCTCGATCCGGTAGTGGAAGCCGTACATCCGCTCGGCCCGGCGCCGGAACCACACGACCGGGTCGAACGGACTGAGCACGGCGTCGGCGCCGACCCGTCGCGGCACCCGGGCGTCCGCGTGCATCCACGCCTGCTCGCGCCAGCCCTCGACCCGGACCGGCAGCAGGACGCCGGCGTCGGTGAGGTCGGCGAGGGCGGCCGCGGTGTCGTCGGAGCGCAGCCGGTAGTAGTCGGCGACGTCGGCGCGCGTGCCGACGCCGAGCGCACGCGTCGCCCGCTGCACGAGGTCGCGCACGGCCGTCCGTCGGTCCGGTGCGGCGTCCAGGAACCCGGCGGGCAGGACCTGCTCGGGCAGGGCGTAGACCCGCTCGAAGCCCGATCGCCCGGCGCTCACGACCTCGCCCCAGCGGAACATCTGCTCGAGCCCGAGCTTCACGTCGCTCCAGCCCCACCACGGCCCCCGGCGGACGTTCGACTCGTGCTCGACGGCGCTGGCGGGCATCGGTCCCTCGGCACGGAGCAGGGCCTGCAGTTCGCGACGCACGGTGGCGGTCCGGGTGACCCCGTCGATCCGTGTCGGTCCGGCGTCGCGCTCCCGCAGGGCGTCCATCCGCCAGCGGAACAGCCGCAGGTCGTCCCGGGGCACGATCGCGGCCTCGTGCGCCCAGTACTCGGTGTACGGGCCCGAGCGGCGGAACGTCAGGCGGTCCAGCGTCGAGCGGTCGTAGGCGCCGAGCCGGGCGAAGAGCGGCAGGTAGTGGCTGCGCTCGAACACGTTGACGGAATCGATCTGCAGCAGCCCGAGCCGGCCGATCGTGGCGTTCAGCGCCCGCGTCGAGACGGTGTCCGCCAGCGGTCGACCGAAGCCCTGCGCGGCGAGTGCGACCCGGCGTGCCTCGGCGGCGGAGAGCGTCGTCCTGACCATGCCGCGACGCTACCGACCCCCGCCGACACGGGCGTCCACGGACACATGCCGCGTCCGGCACCTGCCGCAGGGCGCGTCGCTACACTCGGCCCATGGCCTGGGGCAAGAAGACACAACCGGAACCCGTCGTCGACGCGGCGGTGCCCGAGGGCATGCGGATCGCGGGAGCGTGGTCGTGGCGGATCCTCGTGGTGGTCGGGGTCGTCGCGGTGGTCATCTACCTCGTCACGCTGTTCAGCGAGATCCTCATCCCGTTCCTCATCGGCATCGTGGTGGCCGCGCTCCTCGTGCCGCTGTCGAACTGGATGCAGCGCCACCACGTGCCGAAGTGGCTCGCCGTCATCGTGAGCCTGGTCGGCGGGCTCGCTGCCGTCAGTGCGCTCATCTGGCTCGTCGTCGACCAGATCGCGGCCGCCTACCCCTCGCTCCGTGACCGCACGCTGTCGCAGTACGACACCATCCGCGACTTCGTGCTGAACTCCGGCCTGGGCATCAGCCAGCGCGACCTCAACTCCTACCTCGACCAGGCGACGGACTGGCTGCAGAGCAACTCCGGGTCGATCCTGTCCGGGGTGGCGAGTGCCGGGTCGTCGCTGACGCACATCCTCACCGGCCTGTTCATCGTCATCTTCACGGTCATCTTCCTGCTCATCGACGGCAAGAACGTCTGGCGCTGGGCGGTGCGGCTGTTCCCGAAGAACGCCCGCAGCGCCATCGACGGCGCCGGTGTCGCCGGGTGGACGACCCTGACGAGCTTCATCCGGGTGCAGATCTTCGTGGCCTTCGTCGACGCGGTCGGCATCGGGCTCGGGGCGTTCATCCTGCAGCTGCCGCTCGTGGTGCCGATCGCCGTGTTCGTGTTCCTCGGGTCCTTCATCCCGGTCGTCGGCGCGATCGTCACCGGCTTCCTCGCCGTGTTCGTGGCACTCGTCTTCAACGGCTGGGTCGCCGCGGTGTGGATGCTCCTGGTGATCCTCATCGTGCAGCAGGTCGAGGGACACATCCTGCAGCCGCTGGTGATGGGCAGCGCGGTCAAGGTGCACCCCCTCGCCGTCGTCCTCGGCGTCACCGCGGCGTCGGGGCTCGCGGGCATCGCCGGCGCCTTCTTCGCGGTGCCGCTCATCGCGACCGTGAACTCGATGGTGACGACGATCGCGAGCGGTCGCTGGAAGACGATGGACTCCGACCACGTGCGCGAGGCCCGGCAGGAAGCCCACGACGCCAACGTCGCGTCGAAGCGCCGCCGTCGGGTGATGAAGCTGCGTCGTCGTCGGGGTGACGTGCCGCCGCCCGGTGTCGACGAGCAGCCCACGGCCGTGAAGGGGACGGCGGGCTGAGCGACACCGACCGGCCGCGTCACGAGTTCGCCGCCGCGGCCCCGAGCGACGATGATGGGGGAGTGACCGACACCAGCGCCTCCCCGAACACGCTCGCCGCGATCCCGACCCTGGCGGACATCGAGGCGGCGCGCGAAACGATCAAGGGCGTCGCACGGGTCACGCCGATGGAGACGTCGCAGTTCCTGGCGGAGCTGCTCGGGTCCCCGGTGCACCTGAAGTGCGAGAACCTGCAGCGCACGGGCGCCTACAAGGTGCGCGGCGCCTACAACCGCCTGTCCGCCCTGTCCGAGGAACAGCGGGCCGCGGGCGTCGTCGCCGCCAGCGCCGGCAACCACGCGCAGGGGGTCGCCCTCGCCGCCCGCGAACTCGGCATCCCCGCGACGATCTTCACCCCGGTGGGCGTCGCGCTGCCGAAGCTGCAGGCCACCCGCCACTACGGTGCCGACGTGGTGCTGCGCGGGCACTCCGTGGAAGAGGCGCTGAGCGCCGCGAAGGACTTCGCCGCGCACACCGGTGCCGTGTTCATCCCGCCGTTCGACCACCCGGCCGTCATCGCCGGGCAGGGCACGCTCGGCCTCGAGATCATCGACCAGGTGCCCGACGTCGACACCGTGGTGGTGCCGATCGGTGGTGGCGGCGTCATCTCCGGCATCGCGCTCGCGGTGAAGGGCACGGCCGAGCGGCTCGGTCGGCCGATCCGGGTCGTCGGCGTGCAGGCCGAGAACGCCGCCGCCTACCCGTCGTCGATCACCGCGGGCGAGCCCGTGACGATCACCACGAAGCCGACGATCTCCGACGGCATCGCCGTGGCCCGCCCGGGCGACCTGAACTTCCCCATCATCCGCGACCTGGTCGACGACATCGTCACCGTCTCGGACGACGACACCGCCCGCGCCCTGCTCGTGCTGCTGGAGCGCGCGAAGCTCGTGGTCGAGGCAGCGGGCGCGGTCGGCGTCGCCGCCATCATGGCCGGGGCTGTCCGCGACACCGGCCGCACCGTGGTGCTGCTCAGCGGTGGCAACATCGACCCGCTCATGATGGAGCGCGTGATCACCCGCGGCCTGGTCGCGGCGTCCCGCTACATCGGCATCCGGATCATGCTGCCGGACCGTCCGGGCCAGCTCGCGCGCGTCGCGCAGGTGATCTCGGACGCCGGCGCGAACGTGGTCGAGGTGCTGCACACCCGCCACGGGCAGGGCCTGGTGATCAACGAGGTCGCGCTCGACCTGTCGATCGAGGCGCGGGGCCCCGAGCACGCGCAGGAGGTCATCCAGCGCCTGCACGAGGTCGGGTTCCGCCCGGAGCTGCTCGAGCACTGAGACCGCGACGATCCACGCGTCGATCGACGCGTGGACCGTCGGACGCGCGGTGCGCGCCGTGGGCGCGACCAGCAGACAGACGGGAGGCCCGTGGCGACGTCGCCACGGGCCTCCCGTCTGCAGTGCTGCGGCCTACGGCTCGTAGCGCTCGATCTTGACGACCTCGACGGCGATCTCCTTGCCGTTCGGCGCCGTGTAGGTGGCCTTGTCGCCCGCCTTGCGGCCGATGATCGCGGCACCGACCGGGCTGACCGGGCTGTAGACCGTCAGGTCCGACCCCTCGGCGACGATCTCGCGGCTGCCGACCAGGAACGTCGACTCGTCACCGGCGATGACCGCCGTCACGACGGTGCCCGGCTCGACGGTCCCGTCGAACGTGGCCTCGCTGACCGTGGCGTGCTTGAGCAGCTCGGTGAGCACGCGGATGCGGGCCTCGATCTTGCCCTGTTCGTCCTTCGCGGCGTGGTAGCCGCCGTTCTCCTTGAGGTCGCCCTCTTCACGCGCGGCCTCGATGCGGCGCGCGATCTCGGCGCGGCCCTCGCCGCTCAGCTCCTCGAGCTCCGCCTGGAGACGGTCGTGTGCCTCCTGGGTCAGCCAGGTGACCTGGGTGTCGTTGCTCATGTTCTGTCCCTTCGACCATGAAAAAACGAGACCGGCCGAGTGGTCGGTCTCGAAAGGCGAATCACAGCAGTCTAAGGAATCCAGCAGTCGTGGATCAACCCGGTCACGCCGCGGGTCGTCGTGGTGACCTCGGTCGTGATGCTGCGGGTGCGCTGCTCGGCGGCCGGCAGGGTGACCTCGCGCCACCCCACGATCGAGTACCCCTTGTCGAGGACCTGGACGGCGCACTTCGCCTCGACGCCGGGGTCGACGGAGACCTGCGAGTGCACCACCGTGTCGTGCTCGGACAGGACCTCGTACCCGACGACGTCGTGGTCGAGCCCGCGGTCGGACTGGTCGAGCCCGGCCCAGACCACCCACGCGGCGAAGACCACGACGACCGCGACGGCCGCCACGATCGCGATGATCCGGCTGCGACGCCGGCGTTCGGGCGTGCGGCCGTACCGTTCGTCGAGGGTGACGGTCTGCTGCTGATCGGACAGTTCGGGGCTCCCGGGGTGGATATCCTGATCCCAGGGTAGTTCACGCGACGCTGTGCGCTGCCCGCGTCCGACGTCGCTCACCCGCTGTGAGGAACCCACGTGCCCTACCGTCTGCTGGCCGTCCACGCCCACCCCGACGACGAGTCGAGCAAGGGTGCCGCGACCGCCGCGAAGTACGTGGCCGACGGACACCAGGTGCTCGTCGTCTCGTGCACGGGCGGCGAGGCCGGCGACATCCTCAACGACCAGCTCGGTGAGCCCGCCACGAGTCGCGCACACCGTGACATGGCCGGCTACCGTCGGTCCGAGATGGCCGGTGCGCAGGCCGCGCTCGGCATCGACCACGTCTGGCTCGGCTACCACGACTCGGGTCTCCCCGACGCCGAGCAGGGCGAGACCGTCCGACCCGGCACGTTCTCCACGGTGCCGCTCGAGTACAGCACCGAGGCGCTCGTCCGGGTGATCCGCCGCTTCCGGCCGCACGTGCTCGTCACCTACGACGAGAACGGCGGCTACCCGCACCCCGACCACATCCGGACGCACGAGGTCTCGATGGCCGCGTGGTCCGCCGCCGCCGACGCCTCGGCGTACCTGTCCGCAGGTGCCCCCTGGTCGATCGCGAAGCTCTACTACGAGCGCACGATGAACCCGCGGCGCTTCCGCACCGTCTTCGAGGCGCTGCAGGAGCGGGACCCGGACAGCCCGGCCGTCGAGCAGCTGCGCGAGTGGGTCGAGCGGTTCGCCGACCGGCCCGACCTGGCGACCACCCACGTCGACGTGCACGAGTACTTCGACCAGCGCGACGCCGCACTCCGTGCCCACGCCAGCCAGGTGCCGCCGGACAGCGCGTTCTTCTACTGGCCGAACGACCTGCTGGCGACGGTGTGGCCGACCGAGGACTACCAACTCGTCGAGGCACGCGTGCCGACCGAACTCCCGGAGACCGACCTGTTCGCCGGGATCCCAGCCGACAAGGAACCCACCCCGTGAGCACCATCGCGACCGCACTCGTCGCCCAGCCCAGCCCCAGCCCCTCCGTCGTGCCGGACGTCGACGTCACCCCGGGTGTCATCGGCTTCGTCGCGATCGCGCTCGTCGCCGTCCTGACGATCCTGCTCATCGTCGACATGACCCGACGGATCCGCCGGACCCGCTACCGCGCCGAGGTGCGCGAACGACTGGAGTCCGAGGCGAACGGCACCGCGACGGACGGCACCGCGGGCGACGGCGCCGCGACGGACGAGCCCGACCGCCGCGCGGCCGAGGACGGCCGGGCCGACGTCGGCGACGACACCGAGCGCGGCTGACGCGACCGCCTTGCGGACGGGAGGCCCGTGGTGGCATCGCCACGGGCCTCCCGTCCCTAGCGCACCGGGTCCAGGGCGACGATGAGCACGCCGACCCACTGCGCACCGAAGGCCACGACCGTCAGGGCGTGGAAGACCTCGTGGAACCCGAACTGCGTCGGCACCGGGTTCGGCCGCTTGAAGCCGTAGACCAGGGCGCCCACGACGTACGCGAGACCGCCCGACAGGATCAGCACCGTCATCGGCACACTCGCGGCGAAGAACTGCGGCAGCAACCCGAGGGCCGCGCACCCGAGCACGAGGTAGATCGGCACGTACAGCCAGCGCGGTGCGTTGATCCAGAGCACCCGGAACGCGATGCCCAGCGCCGCTCCGGACCACATCACCCAGAGCACCACGACCATCAGCGTGTGGGGCAGGGCGCAGAGCGCGATCGGCGTGTAGGTCCCGGCGATGAGCAGCAGGATGTTCGTGTGGTCGATCCGCTTCAGCACGGCTTTGACCCGCGGCCCCCAGGGGAACCGGTGGTAGGTCGCCGAGACGCCGAACATCGCGAGCGACGTCGCCATGAACACCGCGCTGCCGACCTTCGCCGCCGTGCTGTCCGCCAGGGTGATGAGCACGACGCCCATCGCGACGGCGAAGGGGAACGCACCCAGGTGGATCCAGCCGCGCCAGGCCGGACGGGGCTCGGCAGCGGTCGCTGTCACAGACGCCTCCTCCGTGAACGGGACGTGGGGGAGCGTGCCGGTCTCGTGCTCGTCCTGCATGGACCCGACCATAGGGCCTGAGTCCGAACGACAGCCACGTGTCCGCGCAGCGGGGCGCCCAGGACGCTCGTCCACCGGGTGCACTACGCTCGGTGCGTGACCGGGACGGCGGGATGGACAGGGCGCGGGATCCTCTACCGCGCCTACCAGCGTCGCATCCGCCGCCAGCTCGAGGGCGCCGCGAAGCCGAAGCACGTCGCCATGATCGTCGACGGCAACCGCCGCTGGGCCAAGCAGCTCGGGCTGGAGTCGGCCGCCCACGGACACCGTGCCGGTGCCGCGAAGATCCCCGAGTTCCTGACCTGGTGTGACGAACTCGGCGTCGAGGTCGTCACGCTGTACCTGCTGTCCGCCGACAACCTGACCGGCCGCGGCGGCGAGGAACTCGACGAGCTCGTCGGCATCATCGCGGACCTCGCCGGGGTGCTCGCCGACGACCGTGACTGGCGCGTGCAGCACGTCGGGTCGAACGAGGGCCTGCCGGCGGACCTGGTCACGGCGCTCGAGCGGGCCGAGCAACGCACCGCCGGCCGCACCGGGCTGCACGTCAACCTGGCCGTCGGCTACGGCGGTCGCCGCGAGATCGCCGATGCCATGCGCAGCATCGTGCAGGCGCACGGCGCGGGCGGCGGCACCATCGACACCCTGGCCGAGGTCCTGACGCCGGAGCTCATCGGCGACCACCTGTACACGCAGGGTCAGCCCGACCCGGACCTGGTGATCCGGACGTCGGGGGAACAGCGGCTGTCGGACTTCATGCTGTGGCAGAGCGCCCACAGCGAGTTCTACTTCGTCGAGGCGTTCTACCCGGACCTGCGCGAGGTCGACTTCCTGCGCGCGGTCCGTGACTTCGGCCTGCGCTCCCGTCGCTTCGGCGGCTGACGGCGCCACGGCCGGTCGCGCGGACACCGATCGCATCAGGCTCGCGTCCTCTCCCGCCGCCGCACCGGGCCGGGCGGCTCGTGCGTCCCGTGAGCGCTGCCGCGGGCGCAGGACACCAGCCAGGTCCCGCACCGGGTTCGTCCGCACGAGTGCCGTCCCAGTAGGCTCTCAGGGTTTTCGTCCCACGGAAGGTTGCCCTCGTGAACATCAGCGACTATGCCGCCGGCTTCGCAGAAGACCCCGGCTACCTCGACCACGCTGCGTTCGGCCCCGTGCAGACCGCCGTGCTCGAGGAGCAGCGCGTGCTCGGCACCATCCAGGCGCACATGCGCTTCGGGTCGATGGAGACCCTCGACGAGCAGGACGCCCGCGTCCGCGCCGTCGCCGCACGTCTGGTCGGCCGCCGCGAGGACCAGGTCGTCTCGCAGCCGGCGACGACCCCGGGCCTGCTGCACACGGCCTTCGGGCTGACCGGCGGCGTGCTGGTGTCCGCCGACGAGTACCCGTCGCTGCCGCTCGCACTCGCCAGCGCCGCTTCGGCCACCGGCGGACGGGTGCAGCCCGTCGTCATCGAGTCGGGTGCCGGCTGGGTGACCCCCGAGCTGATCCGTGAGCGCCTGACCGACGAGGTGACCGCCGTCGCGGTGTCCCTGGTCGACTGGCGCACCGGCTACCTGACCGACCTCGCCGCCATCCGCGAGGTCATCGGGGACCGCCTGCTCGTCGTCGACGCGATCCAGGGCTTCGGCGTCGTCGACGCTCCGTACGAGGTCGCCGACGTCGTCGCCACCGGCGGCCAGAAGTGGCTGCACGCCGGGTGGGGCACCGGGTTCGTCGCGTTCAGCGACCGTGCGCTGAACCGCCTGCGTCCGGCGCTGTCCGGTCCGCACGGTACCTCGGGCTGGCCCGCCGAGGTACCGTCCGTCCGTCCGGGTGCCGCCGGCTACCAGATGTCCCGCATCGACCCCGTCGCCCAGGCCCGGCTGGCCGTGTCCCTCGAGCGCCTCACCGCGGTGGGTGTCCGCGCGGTGGCCGAGCGTGTGTCCGAGCGGGTCGAGCGCGTCTTCGCGATCGCCGACGAGTTCGGGCTCGAGGTCGAGTCGAGCCGCGACCCCGCCGAGCGCGCCGGCATCGTCGTGCTGCGCCCGGCGCAGGGCAGGCTCACGGCGCTCTCCGCGGCGATGCACAACCACGGCGTGACGGCGACGACGCGGCTCGGTGTCGCCCGGGTGTCGGTCTTCGCGTCGACCACGGACGCGACGCTCGACATGTTCCGCGACGCCTGCGTCTCGTACGCCACCATGCAGTAGCAGCGTCTCGTGTCGCCCGTCCGCAGCCGGCGAGCGGTCACCACACCCCGCTCACGTCCGCCGGGTGGTCACCACCTGTCGGCTGGCACCGTCGCACCCGACGGTTCGTGACCACTCGGCCGACCCGCGCGACGAGTCGCGACCAACGGACGGACTGGAGGCGCGGTGCCAGGCCGCCACGGGCCTCCCGTCCGCAGCCGGCGAGCGGTCACCACAGCCCGCTCACGTCCGCCGGGTGGTCACCACCTGTCGGATGGCACCGTCGCACCCGACGGTTCGTGACCAGTCGGGGCGGCCCGCGCGACGAGTCGCGACCAACGGGCGGACTGGAGGCGCGGTGCCAGGCCGCCACGGGCCTCCCGTCCGCAGCCGGCGTGCGGCCACCACACCCCGCTCACGTCCGTCGGGCGGTCGCCACCTGTCGGCTGGCACCGTCGCACCCGACGGTTCGTGACCAGTCGGGGCGACCATCCCGACCGCGGCGCGAGCCGTGCGCGCGTTGTTCAGACGCGCGACACCTCGGCAACCGCGTGTCGCTGCCGGGCCGTCGGAGGCCGGACGTACGTTGTCCCCATCGGGCACCGCGCCCGATCGAAGCGGCCACGCAACGGTGCTTCGGGACCGCTCCAGTGGCCGCGTTCGAGGACATGGACCGGGCCGGTCGCGGCCCGGGGATGGAGTGGTCGTGACCTCTCAGAACGTCTCTCGCGGAACGCAGCACCAGCACACCGCGGACTCGTCCACATCGGTCGCCCAGCGCACGTACGTGCTCGACACATCGGTGCTCCTCAGCGATCCGCGGTCGCTGTTCCGCTTCGCCGAGCACGCGGTCGTCCTGCCCGTGGTCGTCGTCAGCGAGCTCGAGTCGAAGCGGAACGACCCGGAGATCGGGTACTTCGCCCGGCAGGCCCTACGGCTGCTCGACGAACTGCGCATCGAGCACGAACGGCTCGACTTCCCGATCGCACTCGGCGACGGCGGCTCGTTCCGGGTCGAGCTGAACCACTCGAACCAGTCCGTCCTGCCGTCGGGGCTGCAGCTCGGCGACAACGACTCGCGGATCCTCGCGGTGGCCTCGAACCTGCAGAACGACGGGCTCGACGTGGTCGTCGTCTCGAAGGACCTGCCCCTGCGGGTGAAGGCGTCGTCGATCGGCATGGCGGCCGAGGAGTACCGCGCCGAGCTCGCCGTCGACTCCGGCTACACGGGCATCGCCGACCTGCAGGTCTCGGGTGAGCAGATGGCCCACCTGTACGAGACGGAGGAGATCCGCTCCGCCGACCTCACGGACGTCCCCGTGAACACCGGGGTCGTCATCCACTCCGAGCGGGGGTCGGCGCTGGGCCGGGTGCACGTCGCCGGTGCCGTGTCCCTGGTGCGCGGTGACCGCGAGGTGTTCGGGCTGCGCGGTCGCTCGGCCGAGCAGCGGCTGGCGATCGACGCCCTGCTCGACCCCGAGATCGGCATCGTGTCCCTGGGCGGCAGCGCCGGCACCGGCAAGTCGGCGCTCGCCCTGTGCGCAGGGCTCGAGGCGGTGCTCGAACGGCAGCAGCACAAGAAGATCATGGTCTTCCGGCCCCTGTACGCGGTGGGTGGGCAGGATTTGGGCTTCTTGCCCGGGGACGCTGGCGAGAAGATGAACCCGTGGGCCCAGGCGGTGTACGACACCCTCGGGTCGGTGGTGTCCGACAACGTCCTCGACGAGGTGATCGAGCGCGGCCTGATCGAGGTGCTGCCCCTCACGCACATCCGCGGACGGTCCCTGCACGACGCGTTCGTGATCGTGGACGAGGCCCAGTCGCTCGAGCGGAACGTCCTGCTCACGATGCTCTCGCGCGTCGGCCAGAACTCGCGGGTCGTGCTCACCCACGACGTCGCGCAGCGGGACAACCTGCGGGTCGGGCGGCACGACGGCATCGCCTCGGTGATCGAGCGGCTCAAGGGGCACCCGCTGTTCGCCCACGTCACGCTGACGCGGTCCGAGCGGTCCGCCATCGCCGCCCTGGTCACGGACCTGCTGGACTCGCCCGACCTGGTGTAGCGGCGGGTCTTCGCGCTCACCGACAGGTCACGCGCCTCCAGGCGCGTGACCTGTCGCTCAGCGCGTGAGGCGGATCGAGCCGTCACCGGACGGACGGGAGGCCCGGTGCCAGCTGGCACCGGGCCTCCCGTCCGGTGTGTGCGTGTGTGTGCGTCAGTTCGGGTGCGTCATGGACAGCACGTCGAGCGCGTCGTCGAGCTGCGCCTCGGTGACCTCGCCACGCTCGACGTGGCCGAGGGCCACGACGGCCTCGCGCACGGTGATGCCCTCGGCGACGGCGTACTTCGCGACCTTGGCAGCGGCCTCGTAGCCGATGACCCGGTTGAGCGGGGTGACGATCGACGGGGACGACTCCGCGAAGGCACGTGCCCGCTCGAGGTTCGCCTGCAGCCCGTCGATGGTCTTGTCGGCGAGCACGCGCGAGCTGTTCGCCAGCAGGCGGATCGACTCGAGCAGTGCCGTGCCCATCACCGGGATCGCGACGTTGAGCTCGAACGCACCGGAGGCGCCGGCCCAGGCGATGGTCGCGTCGTTGCCGATGACCCGGGCGCCGACCATGAGCGTGGCCTCGGGGATCACCGGGTTCACCTTGCCGGGCATGATCGACGAGCCCGGCTGCAGGTCGGGGATGTGCAGTTCGCCGAGGCCGGTGTTCGGGCCGGAACCCATCCAGCGCAGGTCGTTGTTGATCTTGGTCAGGCTGACCGCGAGCACCCGGAGCGCCCCGGATGCCTCGACCAGGGCGTCGCGTGCGCCCTGCGCCTCGAAGTGGTCGACGGCCTCTGTGATCGGCAGGTCGGTGTCGCTCGCGAGCTGGGCGATGACCCGCTGCGGGAAGCCCGTCGGGGTGTTGATGCCGGTGCCGACCGCGGTACCGCCGAGCGGGACCTCGGCGACGCGGGGGAGCGTGGCCTGCACGCGCTCGATGCCGAGGCGGATCTGCCGTGCGTAGCCGCCGAACTCCTGGCCGAGGGTGACCGGGGTGGCATCCATCAGGTGCGTGCGCCCGGACTTCACGGCGTCGGCCCAGAGGGTCGCCTTCGCCTCGAGCGACTCGGCGAGGTGCTCGAGCGCGGGCACGAGCGTGCGGATGAGCGCCTCGGTCACGGCGACGTGCACCGAGGTCGGGAAGACGTCGTTCGAGGACTGCGAGGCGTTGACGTGGTCGTTCGGGTGCACCGCCGAGCCGGCGATGTCCGACGCCAGCGTCGCCAGGACCTCGTTCATGTTCATGTTCGACGAGGTGCCGCTGCCGGTCTGGTAGACGTCGACGGGGAACTGGTCGTGGTGCTGGCCGCCGATGACCAGGTCCGCCGCCCGCGCCACGGCATCGGCAACGGCCGGTTCGACGATGCCGAGCTCGCCGTTCACGATCGCCGCCGCACGCTTGATGCGGGCGAGGGCGACGATCTGCGCCGACTCGAGCCCCGTGCCGGAGATGGGGAAGTTCTCGACCGCACGCTGGGTCTGGGCGCGGTAGAGCGCCGACTTCGGGACCCGCACCTCACCCATGGTGTCGTGCTCGATGCGGAACTCGGTCTCGGTGGTGTCGGTCACGTCGTCGTGGTCCTTCCTGGGGTGCTCGCCGGTCGCGGTCGCGCCGGCCCGTGCTCGCGCCCCGGGGTCGCCGGGGCGGGCGTCGTGGTGGTCGGTCAGACCTGGCCCACGACGGTGTCGATGGTGACCTCGCCCGTCGCGAGGTCGTAGGTCGCCCCGACGACGGCCAATCTACCCTCGGCGATCGCGTCCGAGACGGCGCCGGAGCGCTCGATCACCTGGCGGAGCGTGCCCTCGAGGTGGGCGGCGCCGACGGCTTCCTGCGGCAGCTCCGGGTCGGTGGCGCGGACGCGCTCGACGCTCGGTGCGATGGCGTCGACCAGGGCCTGCAGGTGCGGCGCCGGGACGGGTTCGCCGGAGCGCGCGGCCGCGACGGCACCGCACCCGGTGTGGCGCAGCACGACGACCAGGGGCGTGCCCAGTGCGACGACCGCGAACTCGATCGACCCGAGCACGACGTCGTCGACGATCTGCCCGGCGTTGCGGATGGCGAAGAGGTCCCCGATGCCGGCGTCGAACACGTGCTCGAACGGCACCCGCGAGTCCGAGCAGCCCAGGACGGTCGCGAACGGCGCCTGCGACCCCTCGAGCTCGGTCCGGCGGTCGGGGTCGATGCGACCCATCCGGCGCTTGTCGGCGGCGAAACGCGAGTTGCCGTCGACGAGCAGGCGCAGGGCGTCGGACGGGGTGGAAGCGGCACGGTCGGGCATGGGGCTCCTCGGGTGAGTGGGTCGGGTGCGGGTCGGCTGCGGAGGTGGGTGCTGCTACTCGTCCAGCTGCCGGGCGACGGCCGTCGCGACCGTGCGGAAGGACGCGTCGTCGGCCGTGCCGGAGAGCACGATCGTGTCCTGCCCGAAGGTCGACACGAGCGAGTACGCGTGGTTGCCGGCGTCGGAGCCCTCGCTCCGGCGGTCGTACACGGTCCACTCGGTCGAGCCGATCGTGCGCGTGCCGGTCGCGGCGCGCTGGTCGAGCTGGTTGGCGACCCACGAGGCGTTGGCGTCGATGCCCTGCTGCAGGCCGAGGTACTGCTTGTCGGGGGTGACGAGTCCGACGGTCCAGACGTCGACCCCGTCGCTGGTCTTGCTCGCGAAGTCCGCGCGGTTCGAGCTGAAGCCGTCGGGCAGGGTGGGCGCGGCGAGTGTGACGTCGTCGACGTTCGCCTTCGCCGCCACCTGCTGGTAGTCGACCGAGCGGTCGACGGTGTTGTCGGGACGCACGACCACCGCGACCAGCACCAGCACGATGGCCAGGGACGCGACGAGGGCGATGACCAGGTTGAAGGCGGTCTGGTGCTGTCGGCGGGCGGTCCGGGCGGCGTCCTTGCGGGCCCAGGTCTCCTCCGGCGTCTCGGGGCGACCGAGCTCCGCGACGATCGGGCGGCCGTTCGCGTCGGTCATCGGCCGGAGCCGTCCTCGGCGCTGCTGGCGGCGCGGGCTGCGTCGAGGCGTGCGCGAGCACCGACCAACCACTCCTCGCACCGCGCGGCGAGGGCCTCGCCCCGCTCCCACAGGGCGAGCGAGCGTTCGAGGGTGGCGGACCCCTGCTCGAGCTCGCTCACCACGCGCACGAGTTCGTCGCGGGCTGCTTCGTAGCTCAGCGACTGGACGTCGGTCTGCTCGGGTTCCTGCTGGGATGGCACGGGTCGATCCTACCGAGCGTCGACTCGTGCCCGGCCGTCACGGGTGCGCCTGTGGAGAACTCCCACGGCGTTCACGGGGCCGCCGGACCGGAGCCGTCCGGACCGGGGCCCTCGGGCTCGAGCGTGCCCGTCGCGGTGCCGGCCCCGAGGGTCACGTGCACGGCCGTCGGTCCGGTCAGGTCGGCCGCCCCGCGGACCACTCCGCCGTCGGTGCGCTGCACGATCGCGTAGCCCCGACGCAGGGTGTCCCGCGGTGAGAGTGCACGGAGCCGCGCGGTCAGGTGGCCGACCTCGGAGTGACCGCGTTCGAGCCGGCGGTCGAGGAGCTCCCGGGCACGGGACAGGTCGCGGGCGACCTCTTCCGCGCGGGTGTCGACGAGCCACGCGGTCGAGGCGAGCGCCGGCCGCGACCGGAGCGCGGCCAGCCGGTCCGCCTCGACCGACAGCGTGTGGGAGAGGCGCAGGCCCAGCCGGGCACGGGCCTGCCGCACGTTCGCCAGCTCCTCGGCGACGTCGGGCACGACCCGCTTGGCCGCGTCGGTCGGGGTCGAGGCGCGCAGGTCGGCGACCTCGTCGAGGATGGGCCGGTCGGCCTCGTGGCCGATGGCGGAGACGATGGGCGTCGACGCGGACGCTGCCGCGCGGACGAGTCCTTCGTCGCTGAACCCGAGCAGGTTCTGGAAGTCACCGCCACCGCGGGCGATGATGATGACGTCGACCTCGGGGTCGGCGTCGAGCTCGAGGATCGCGGCCGTGACCTCGCCGACGGTCCGTTCGCCCTGCACGGCGGTGTGCACGGTGCGGAACTCCACCTGGGGCCAGCGCAGCTGCGCGTTCCGCTTGACGTCCTTCTCGGCGTCGGAGTCCTTGCCGGTGACGAGTCCGATGCGGTGCGGCAGGAACGGCAGGCGCTTCTTGCGGGCGGGGTCGAACAGGCCCTCCTCGGCCAGGGTGCGGCGCAGCCGTTCGAGCCGTTCGAGCAGGTCACCGAGGCCGACGTGCTTCATCTCGACGACCTGCATGGTGAGCGAGCCGCCCTTGACCCAGTAGTTCGGCTTGAGCGCCGCCACCACGCGGTCGCCCTGCTTGATGTCGGCCGGCACCCGGGAGCGCACGCTCGACCAGATGGAGAACGACACGGTGGCGTCGACCTCGACGTCCTTGAGCTTGCCGTAGACGTTGCCGCCGGCGACGTTCCACTGCGTGATCTCGCCCTCGACCCAGGCGGTGCCGAGGCGGTCGATCCAGTCCCGGAGCTTGGCGCCGAGGAGCGCCACGGGCCACGGGTTGTCGGCCGTCGGCGGGCCCTGTTCGATCGCCATGTCGCTCCTTGTCCAACTGGGACGTCCATCGTGCACGAGACCGGTGACAGGGGTCGTCCTCGGGTTCTCCACAGGGGCCTGCACGCCCAGGTCGCGCGCGTCCCGCTCACCTATCATCGGGGACGTGACGATCACCAACGGCCACACGGTCCCACTCGCCCCGCCGCGAGTGCACGCGGCGCGCGGTCGCCTGCGGGACGAACCGGTCGCCGGCCCGAAGAAGGTCCTGCTCGCGGCGCCCCGCGGGTACTGCGCGGGCGTGGACCGGGCGGTCGTCGCCGTCGAACAAGCGCTCGAGCAGTACGGCGAGCCCGTCTACGTCCGCAAGCAGATCGTCCACAACGTGCACGTGGTGTCGACGCTCGAGCAGCGTGGTGCCGTGTTCGTCGACGACGTGGCCGAGGTCCCGCGCGGCTCGCACGTCGTGTTCAGCGCGCACGGTGTCTCCCCGGCGGTCGTCGCCGGCGCTGCTGACCGCGACCTGCACGCCATCGACGCCACCTGCCCGCTCGTCACGAAGGTCCACCGCGAAGCAACCCGGTTCGCGAAGGCCGACCGCACCATCATCCTGATCGGGCACGCCGGCCACGAAGAGGTCGAGGGCACCATGGGGCACGCCCCGGACCGCACGATCCTGGTCAACGGCCCGGCGGACGTCGCCGCGCTCCAGGTCGACGATCCGGACAACCTCGTGTGGCTGTCGCAGACCACGCTGAGCGTCGACGAGACGATGGAGACCGTCCGCCTGCTGCGCGAGCGGTTCCCCGCCATCCAGGACCCGCCGTCGGACGACATCTGCTACGCCACCCAGAACCGCCAGGTCGCGATCAAGAAGGTCGCGCCGGCAGCCGACCTGGTGATCGTGGTCGGTTCGGCGAACTCGTCGAACAGCGTCCGCCTGGTCGAGGTCGCGCTCGAGCACGGCGCCCGTGCCGCGCACCGCGTGGACTACGCCGAGGAGATCCAGCAGGAGTGGCTCGACGGCGTCGGCACCGTCGGCGTCACGAGCGGTGCGTCCGTGCCCGAGGAACTCGTGGCCGAGGTGCTCGAGCAGCTCGCCGACGCGGGCTACGCCTCGGTCGAAGAGGTCGTCACCGCGCACGAGGACCTCATGTTCTCGCTCCCGAAGGAGCTCCGCACCGACGCGTCGGGCAACGCGACGCGCGCGCTCGGCGGGCGTCGGGCATGAGCGGCGTGGGCAACTGGTCGTCGGTCCCGCGGCGTGAACCGGTGGGCCAGGACCCCGGTACAAGCGTCGGACTGGAGGCCCGTGGTGCGTCCACGACGTCGGCTCCCGTCACCGGGAACGGCCGGCCCCAGGGCCGCCCGGCACCCGGGTACGGCGAGTACGCGCCCGAGGGCTGGGTGAACCCGGTGCTCGTCGAGCAGGAACGGCAGGAGCAGGAACGCCAGGAGCGGGAGCGCCAGGCAGGTGACCAGCAGGCCCCGGCCCCGGTCGCCGGCGTGCGCGACGGTGCTCGCGGCGGCCTCCCCGGAAGGGACGCTCCGTCCGGTACGGTCCCCGGCGGAGCGCAGCGGTCGATGGCGCGCAGCCGGTTCGGTCGGACCCCGGCCGACTTCGTGCTCACCGTCGGACTGCTCGCCTTCGGGCTCGTCTCCGTGGTGCAGTCCCTGTCCGTCGGACAGGTCGCCTCGACCGTGCGGCGCACCCTCGAGACCCAGTACACGGAGCTGAACGACCCGAGCGCGCTGAGCACGGCCGCTGCCGTCGTGGCGATCAGCAACGTCGTCGTCTTCGCCCTGGTCGCCTGGTGGTCCATCCGTCGGCTCCGCGCACAGAAGCGGACGTTCTGGGTGCCGCTCGTCGGCGCGGTCGTCGCCACGGCGGTCAGCACGATCGCGTTCGTCGTCGTGGTCATGCAGGACCCGGCCTTCGTCGACTTCATGCTGCGCCAGTCCGGCGTCTGACGGCCCGTCGCCGGTCAGGCGCCCGACGGCTCGGCGGTCGCGCGTCTGACGGCCCGGCGCAGCTGCCGTTGCCGCTGCCGCAGTCGCACCGCCTGGCGCAGCTGCCGCAGCCGAACGGTCACGACACGCCGCAGCCCCGACGCCGAGGGGTCACGTCGTGTCGCCCGGCGCCGGAGCGACCGACAGTCCGCGACCGCTCGACCCTGCGCGCGCGGGGAGTCGTGACCAGTCGGCGCCGGTGCCGGGCGTGCCGTCGGACCCGGCCCGTCGGACTCCGCCCGTCGGACTCCGGCCCGTCGGACTCCGCCCGTCGGACTCGGCCCGTCGGATCCGGCCCGGCGGACCCCGGCCAGCCGGAGCGCGCCGGAGGTCAGCCGGCCAGGAACGCGGCGACGGCCCCGTGCAGCGCCGCCAGGTCGTCGACGTGCACGAGCTCACGAATCGAGTGCATCGAGAGCAGCCCCACGCCGATGTCGATCGTCGGGATGCCGAGCCGGGTCGCCGCGATCGGGCCGATCGTCGAGCCGCCGGGGATGGTGTTCACGTTGACGAACGGCTGCCACGGCACCCCGGCCGTGTCGCAGGCCGCAGCCCAGACGGCCTCGCCCTTCGCCTCGGTCATGTAGCGCTGGTTCGCACTGATCTTCAGCAGCGGGCCGGCGCCGGGGCGCGGACGGTTGGTCGGGTCGTGCTTCTCGGGCTGGTTCGGGTGTACCAGGTGCCCGGCGTCGCTCGACAGCAGCCACGAGGCGCGGAACGCCCGCGCCGCCTCGGAGCGGGAGGCGCCGAGGCCCTCCTGCACGCGGCCGAGCACGTCCTCCAGGAACGGTCCACCGGCACCGGAGGGGGTGGACGAGCCGATCTCCTCGTGGTCGAACGCCGCGAACACCGGGATGTGGTCCCCGTCGGCGGGAGCGTCGACGATGCCGCGGAGTCCGGCGTGCACGCTCGTCAGGTTGTCCATCCGACCGGACGCCAGGAACGCCGCGTCGATGCCGATCCGCGACGGCGCCTGGGTGTCGGCGAGGAACAGGTCCCACGACACCGCACCCTCGCCGAGTCGGGCGCGGAGCCAGGACACCACGTCCGTGCCGCCGGCGTCGCCGTCCACGCCGACGATCGGCAGCGTGTGACGCTGGCGGTCGATCTCCTTGCCGTCGTTCACCCCGCGGTCCAGGTGGATGGCGAGGTTCGGGATCCGGGCGACGGCGTCGGTGCTGATCAGCCGCACGGAGCCGTCGGCGTCGACGACCCGGCCGGCGATGCGGAGGTCGCGGTCGAACCAGGTCGACAGGAGTGCGCCGCCGTAGACCTCGACGTTCAGCTGCTCCCACCCGCCGGTGCGGACACCGGGGTTCGGCTTGATGCGGAACCCGGGGGAGTCGGTGTGGGCTCCGAGGATCCGGAACGGCGTCGTCCCCGTGGCCCCGGACGGCAGTCGCCACGCGATGACCGCACCATCGCGGACCACCACGTACGCACCCGGCTCGGTCGGCCAGGCGTCGAGCTCGGACAGCTCGGTGAACCCGGCCCGCACGAGGCGGTCCCGGGCGACCGCTGCCGCGTGGAACGCGGTGGGCGACTCGGTGACGAACTGGGCGAACTCGGAGGCGATGGCGTCGACGGTCACCCGCCCATCGTGTCACGCGGTCAGGGCGACCCGACGCAGAACGGGGCGCGTCCGTCGGACGCACCCCGTTCCTCCAGGCCGGTGGACCCGACCGGACGGACCTGCTCAGCCCTGGGTGTGACCAGCCGACCCGAGGACCTTCGCGGCCTCGCCGACACGGGCCGCCATGGCGGTCTCGGCGACCTTGCCCCAGGCGCGGGGGTCGTACTGCTTCTTGTTGCCGACCTCGCCGTCGATCTTCAGCACGCCCTCGTAGTTGCGGAACATCGAGTCGGCGATCGAGCGGGTGAACGCGTACTGGGTGTCCGTGTCGATGTTCATCTTGATCACGCCGTTGCGGACGGCCTCGTGGATCTCGTCGTCGGTCGAGCCGGAGCCACCGTGGAACACGAGGTCGAGCGGGTTCTCACCGGTGCCGTGCTTCGCTGCGACGGAGGCCTGGATCTCGCCGAGGAGCTCGGGGCGCAGCTTCACGTTGCCCGGCTTGTACACGCCGTGCACGTTGCCGAAGGTGAGAGCGGCGATCCAGCGGCCCTTGTCACCGAGGCCGAGCGCGTCGACGACCTTCTCGACGTCGTTCGGGGTCGTGTAGAGCGCGTCGTTCGTGCCCTCGTGCTCGACGCCGTCCTCTTCGCCGCCGACGACGCCGATCTCGACCTCGAGGATCGCGTTGATGTTGCGCGTCTTCGACAGCATCGTCTTCGCGATCTCGATGTTCTCGTCGAGCGGCACGGCCGAGCCGTCCCACATGTGCGACTGGAAGATCGGGTTGCGACCGGCGCGGACCTCTTCCTCGCTGGCGGCGATGAGCGGCAGGACGAAGCCGTCGAGGGCGTCCTTCGGGCAGTGGTCGGTGTGCAGGGCGACCGTGATGTCGTAGTTCTTCGCGACCTCGTGGGCGAACTTCGCCATCGCGAGGGCACCCGCGGCGCGGTTCTTCACCGTGTGGCCGGCGAAGTAGTCGGCACCGCCCGTCGTGACCTGGAGGATGCCGTCCGAGCCGGCTTCCTGCAGACCCTGGAGGACCGCGTTGATGGTCTGGGACGAGGACACGTTGACCGCGGGGTACGCGAACTTGCCCGCCTTCGCGCGTTCGATCATCTCGGCGTACTGTTCCGGCGTTGCGATGGGCACGTGGATCTCCTTCGACTTCGATGGTGTCCCCGCCGATCGTAGTCAGAAGCTCTGGAGGCGCGGTGCGGTCCGGGCGGTTCGCTCACTCCCGGTGTGCACGTGCGTTCACGGGCCCCCGGTCGGGACCCCGGATCGGCCGCCGGTCGCTAGGCTCGATCCGTGACTCCCACGACGGAAACCGGCTCCCTGTTCCTCCAGCCCGACCGCAACCTCGCGCTCGAGCTCGTGCGTGCGACGGAGGCCGCCGCGATCCGTGCGCAGCCGTGGGTCGGCCGTGGTGAGAAGAACCTCGCCGACGGCGCCGCGGTGGACGCGATGCGCAAGTTCCTCGGCACGGTGAACTTCGACGGCGTCGTGGTGATCGGTGAGGGCGAGAAGGACAACGCCCCGATGCTCTACAACGGCGAGCACGTCGGCAACGGGCACGGCCCGGCCTGCGACATCGCGGTCGACCCGATCGACGGCACCTCGCTGACCGCCGCCGGCCGCCAGAACGCCATCTCCGTGATGGCCGTCTCGGACCGCGGCTCGATGTACGACCCGTCTGCCGTGTTCTACATGGACAAGATCGCTGCCGGCCCCGAGGGTCGCGGTGTCCTGGACCTCGAGAAGCCGATCGGTGACAACATCCGCGCGCTGGCGAAGGCCAAGGGCAAGGACCTCGAGGACATGGTCGTCGCCGTGCTCGACCGTCCCCGCCACGACGAGCTGATCCGCGCCATCCGTGCGACCGGTGCCGGCACGCGACTGCTGCTCGACGGTGACGTCGCCGGTGGCATCGCCGCCGCCCTGCCCGGCTCGACGATCGACATGTGCGTCGGTGTCGGCGGCACCCCCGAGGGCATCATCACGGCGTGCGCGATCAAGGCGCTGGGCGGCGTGATCCTCGGCAAGCTGCAGCCGAAGGACGACGAGGAGCGCGAGCGCGCGATCGCCGCTGGCCACGACCTGGACAAGGTCCTCGACCAGGACGACCTGGTCACCGGCGACAACACGTTCTTCGTCGCGACCGGTGTCACCGACGGCGTCCTGGTCGACGGTGTCCGTCGTTCGCGCGGTGTCATCCACACCGACTCGCTCGTGCTCCGCTCGCGCTCGAACACGATCCGCCGGATCCAGGCGGACCACCGTGCGGAGAAGTGGTTCTAGGCCGGACCTTTGTCCACCGCTTCGGGGCGCCGCCGGTCTTCCGGCGGCGTTTCGGTGCACACGCCCTTGCGTAGGCTCGACGCATGACTGCGACAACGGCACGGATCGTCGGACTGGACACCGCGGGCATCCGCACGCTGCACGCGGAGGCGGACGGCACGGCCGATCGGCTGCCGCACGTCGTGCCGGTGGCGCCCGACCTCGGGGTGATCCTGGCGGACGAGGACGGTGCGATCCTCACCGCGCCGGCGCTCGCCGAGATGGGCTGGGCGGACGACGACGTCCTGCGCGCAGCCGTCGCCGCCGCGCAGGAGCAGGCCGGGGGTGACGTCGCGGTGATCCAGCCCGGCACGATCGTCATTCAGGACCCCGATCTCGCCGTGGTGCTCGTGCTCGCGCCGCAGGCGTTGCAGGGCATCGAGTTCCGCGGCAGCGCAGTGGTCTTCCCGGTCGCACCGACGACGTTCATCGTCACCGGCGACCACGACGAGGACGGGCTCCAGGTCGCGGCCGGTGTCGCCCAGCAGGTCCTGGCCGACGACGAGGGCGAGGTCCTGAGCGGACCGCCCATGGTGCTGCGCGGTGACGGGTGGGTGCGGTTCGAGCACCCGTCGCTCGTCGGTGAGCTCCGGACGATCCGCGCGCTCTGGACGGCGACTGCCGCGAACCTGCAGCAGGACGCCCTGCAGGAGTCGCTGGACCGGCGAGGCGAGGACGTCCACGTCGGTGCGGTCTCGGTCGCCCGGCTCGCCGAGGACGACCCGGCCTTCTCGTACTCGTCGTGGACCGAGGACGTCGAGACCGTGGTCGCCGCGGTCGACACGATCGTGCTCGTGACCCTCGACGGGCAGACGCAGCCCGTGCCGTTCGGTCTGCTGCGGGAGCTGGCGTCCGAGTTCATCGAGGAACTCGAGGTCCGCCCGACGCGCTACCGGCTCCGGGGGTTCCCCGATCTCGAGTCGGTCCGCGCGGCCTTGTGACGGGGCGACCCCTGCCAGTGGCACTCGTCCCCGTCGATGCCCCCTGATATGGTCACACTCGCGCGCTTGTGGACGACGGCGCGAGAGATCGGACCTGGGGAGGAATGATGGGGCGGCCGTCGGGGTGGGATGTCGTCGATCAGGGTGATGATCCGGTCAAGGGTGATCCGTCGACGTTGCGGATGATGGCGCGGGAGTACCAGCGCATCTCCGACGCCGCTGATGATGCCTCGACGCGGCTGCAGTCGGTGCAGGGGTCGGGGTGGCTGACCGACTGGGAGGGTGAAGCGGCTGATGTGTTCGTCGACGCGATCGAGGACACCCCGTCGGACCTGACCAAGCTCGTCGATTCGTACGAGCTCGCGGCGACGGCGTTGTCGGGGTGGGCGGACACGGTCGATGACACCCAGTACCGGGCGGATGGTGCGTTGGCGGACGCGAAGGACGCCACCGGGGACCTCGCCGCGGCGCAGGACCGGTTGGCGGATGCGCAGTCGACGCTGTCGCACTACCAGTCGGCGTCGAAGGACCTGGCGAAGGTCGCTGACGAGTACCCGGCGGGTTCCGACGTGCCGGACGGGGTGGAGGTGCCGTCGCCGGCGCAGTTGCGTGCGGCGTCCGACAACGCTTCCGTCGCGCAGGGGTCGGTCAGCTCGGCGCAGGGGGACATCGCGGCGGCGCAGTCGCGGATCGATGCGGCGAAGCGGCTCGTGGCGGATGCGAAGGGTGACTGGGAGGACGCGGAGCGGCGGACCGCGACGAAGATCGGTGAAGCAGCCGATGCGGGGTTGGGGAAGCAGTCCACGTGGGACAAGATCTTCGGCTCCGAGGCGTGGGAGACCATCGTGTCGGTGGCGAAGGTCGTCGTCGCGGTGGGTGGGATCATCGCGATGATCATCCCGGGGCCGTGGACGTTGGTCATCGCGGCGATCGCGCTCGTGGTGCTCGCGGACACGTTGTACAAGATGAGCAAGGGCGAAGCCGACGGGTGGGACCTCGCGTTCTCCCTGCTCGACTGCGTGCCACTGGCAGGGGGCCTCGGGGTCACAGCTCGGGCGATGCGGATGGCGAGCAAGGGTGGACGGGCGACCTCGCTGCTGCACCTCGGTAGTCGCTTTGCACGGGGGCGAGACGTCATCGCTCAGCAGGTCATTGCCTTCAGTGCGACGTCCAGGCTGGGCAAGCTCGTCACGCCCCTGCAGCGAGTCGTTCGGCCGTTGGATCCTGGTGCTGTTCGGTTCTCGCAGAAGTCCGTCTCCTTCAACAAGATCGACCGCACGACCGGCGAGCCCTACAACTACGACGACATCACCAACAGCATGCGCGACGGTGGGTGGCGCGGTGACCCGGTGGATGTGGTCGAGATGCCCGATGGAGCGGTGACGAGCATGGACAACACGCGGATCAGGGCGGCACGGGAGACTGACACCCCGGTGCAGGCCCGGGCGCACGAACACAGCGAGGCGTTGACCGCTGACCAGGTCAAGCGGTTCCGCAAGAACGGCCGCGAGCCGGCGACCTGGGGCGACGCGGCGGAGATCCGCATTGCGGGACAGGGCAAGAGTTGGTCGGGCGCCAACCCGAACGGATCCCATCATCTGCCGACGCTCACGGGGGTGGCGCATTGAGAGAGCTGCGGGAGATCTCCACTGATGAACGATTGATCGGCATTCGGCAGATCCAGCCGGACCGATTCGTGTATCCGGATCGGTTCCTCGATGTGGTTGCATCTGACCAGTTACCGGACATCACGCCGTGGTCGTGGCTTTGTCAGTACGAAGACGACTTGTACTTCTGGGCCGAGACCGTCGCTCAGCAGTATCCAACCCGTTCCCTCGTGCCCTTCGCGAAGCACCAGGACACAGACGACGTGTTCTGCTTCGACGGCGACGACCGTTCGGGCAATCCTTCCGTGCTGATCATCCACACCTTCGCTTCGCCGGGGACGGAGTACCGGGGTCAGTGGACGTCGTTCGACGTCTGGTGGGAGGAGATGGAGGAGCACCGAGCAGCGTGGCTCGCGGAGCAGGGAGAGGACTGAGGCATGCCCCGTCGGGACACGTCGATCAGCAAGGCGATGTCACACGCGTTGCGCCACGAACCGGGCGCGTACGGGCTCGAGCTCGGTAGCGACGGGAGCGTGCCACTCGCAGACCTTGCCGACGCCTTGGCGCAGTCGGGTGTGGAGGCAACGGTTGCCGATCTCCGCCGCGTCGTCGCTGAGTCTGACAAGCAGCGTTTCGCCGTCGAAGGTGACCGGATCCGTGCCCAGTACGGGCACTCGACCGACGAGCGCATCGTGAAGCCATCGATCGTTCCGCAACCCGTGCTCTGGCACGCAACTTCCCCCGCTGCGGCTGAGTCGATCCTGCGCGACGGGCTCTTGCCGATGGGACGCCAGTACGCACATCTGACCACCGATCGCGACCTGGCGATGCAGGCGGGGCGGCGCAAGTCGCCCGCTCCCGTCCTGCTGCGGGTCGATGCGGCTCGCGCGCATCAGGAGGGCGTGGAGTTCTCGGAGGGCCACGACCGGGTGACCCTGGCCTTGCTCGTTCCCGCCCGGTACATCTCGGCGGACGACTCCCGTTCCTGATGCCGCTTCTTCCGGCCGAACACGGGGCTCCGCTGATGCAGGTTCCCGTGTCGATCGCGGCGGCAATCAGGAGACCGACGCGTCGTCCTCGTCAGCCCACAGCGGGTCGCTGACGGTCCGGGGCAACAGTGCCCCCGGTGACGCCGGCCAGGGCAGCCGGGTGACCGGCCAGTTCGCGGCGAGGAGTTCGCGCCGCCCGGCAGGATCGCGATCAGGAGCACGACGAAGAACGCGACGATTGCGATCGCCATGATGGTCCGGGTGGCGGCGTGGTCTCGTCGTCGCCCCGTCTGCCTCCGAGCCTTGGCGATCGTTGCCCGGTGCCGCCAGCGCGGACGGACCGGGAACTCGCGGTCTTCGGGGTGGTTCTGCAGTGCTTCCCCCATGAGCGCCGATCGTAGCGAGTGGCAAGCGCGCCGACGGGCGGTGGGAGCGGGCAGGACGAGGCAGCAGTCAGTCCTCGTCGACGGCACCGACGAGCTCCGGCGCCGTCAGCAACCGCGGTTCGTCCTCGATGGACGCCGGGTCCGCGATGACCTTCGACTCGTCGAGCAGCGACAACCGTCGGGCACTCGGCAGGACCTGTCGTTCGAGCGACCCCACGAACCGGTTGTAGTCGACCACCGAACCGCGGATCGAGCGGCCGAGCTTGTCGACGTGCCCGGCCATCGTCGAGAGCCGGCCGTACAGCTCACGGGAGACCCGGAAGAGCTCGTGCGCCTCCTGCGACACGACGTCCTGCTGCCACGAGAACGCCACCGTCTTGAGCACCGACCACAGGGTCACCGGTGAAGCGAGCGCGATGCGCTTGCGGAACGCGTGGTCGAGCAGACCGGGGTCGGCGGCGAGGGCGCTCGACACGAGCGACTCGGACGGGATGAACGCGACGGTGAGCTCGGGGGAGGCGTCGTAGCCGGTCCAGTACTCGCGGGCGGCCAGGGCGTCGACGTGCGCGCGGAGCGCCTTGACGTGCTGCGCGATGAGCTGGTCACGGCGCGCACCCTCGGCACCGGTCGCGGTCGCGGGGATCTCGGCCGCCTGCAGATACGCACTGAACGGCACCTTGGCGTCGACGGCGATGGTCTTGCCGCCGGGCAGGTGCACGACCATGTCGGGACGCGCGGTGCCGACGGCGGTCGTGACGGAGGACTGCACGTCGAAGTCGACCCGCTCCAGCAGGCCGGCGGCCTCGACCACGTTGCGCAGCTGCGTCTCGCCCCAGACCCCGCGCGTGCTGTTCGACGACAGGGCACTCGCCAGGGTGTCCGCGGTGGCGCGGAGGCGTTCCTCGGACTCGGCGGCCGAGCGCAGCTGGGCGGACAGCGCGCCGTACTGCTCGCTGCGGGACTGTTCGAGCTCGGCGATCTTGGTGCGCATGACGTCGAGGGTCTGCGCCACCGGGCTCAGCGCGGAGAGCACCTTCGACTCGTTCTGGTTCCGGGCGGCGTCGACGCCGTGCATCCGTTGCACCAGGTGCTCGAGCTCGGCGGACCGACGCTCGAGCGAGTCGACCTGCCGGCGGTACTGGGCGTCCTGCGCGTCGAGGCGCTCCTCGGCGTCGTGGCGCGCGGCCTCGAGCTGCCCGCGCAGCGCCTCGGCGGTCGCACGGGCGGAGGCGGCGTCGATGCCGGCGCGCGAGCGGGCGAGCGACCAGGCGACGACCGCCCCGACGGCGACGCCGATCAGGAGACCGATGACCAGGGCGAGGATCTGCATGACGTGACCTTGGCAGACCCCACCGACACCGCGCCTCCCGGCTGCTCGTCCAGCCGACGTCAGTCGGCGAAGACCATGGGCCGGTTGGACAGCCGCGGCTGGTTCGCGGCCCGCGGCTTGTCCGCGCGCACCCGCACCGGCGCGATCGTCACCCGGGTGATCGCCCCGAGCGCCTCGACCGTCTCGACCCCGTGGTGCCGGGCTGCGTGCACGACGATCGCGGCACAGGCCTCGGCGTCGGCAGCGGCGTCGTGGTGCTGGAAGCCCTCGAACCCGGCGGCCATCGCGGCGACCGGCAGGCGGTAGGAGTCGAGCGTGTAGGTCTTTCGGGCAACGGCCAGGGAGCACAGCGAGTGGTGCTCGGCCAGGTCGATGCCCGTCGCGGAGCAGCCTCCGGCGATGACGCCCATGTCGAAGCGGGCGTTGTGGGCCACGAGCACGTCACCCTCGGCGAAGGCCACCAGGTCGGGGTACTGCTGCTCCCACGTCTTGGCGTGCGTGACGTCCTCGGCGACGATCCCGTGGATGCGCGTGTTCCACTCGAGGAAGGCGTCGTGGCCGTGCGGCGGGCGGATGAACCACGAGGCCCGGTCGACGACTCGGCCGGCGCGGACCTTCACGAGTCCGACGGAGCACGCACTGGCGGGCGAGCTGTTGGCGGTCTCGAAGTCGATCGCGGTGAAGTTCAACGGCACGCTCTCGATCGTCGCACGCGGTGCCGACATCGTCGGAACGCCCGCCCGGCGTTGCGGCCCTACTGTGGGGCGATGGGGACCGACGCCGATGATCGCCCGCTCGTGCTGGTGCTGGCCGGAGCGGGGTACGGGCAGCAGGCACCACTGCTGTGGTGGTCGCGCCAGATCGCCGTCTCGAGCGGATGCGATGTCGTCGCTCCTGCATGGTCCGTCGACGAGGCCGCTGCCGCCGGACCGGTGCCGTTCGTCGAGGCCGCGGTCGGCTCGGCGCTCGGCGATCGTCTGCCCGACCTGGTCGTCGCGAAGTCGTTCGGGTGCTTCGCCCTGCCCTGGGCGATCCGTCACGAGGTCCCCGGGGTCTGGCTGACGCCGGTCCTCACCCACTACGACGTCGCGACGGCGCTCGCAGCCGCGACCGACGCGCACGACGCGGTCGGGGGTGGTGAGGACCCGCTGTGGCGGCCGGGACGGGCATCGGGGACGGCTGCGCGCCTCCAGACCATCACCGGAGCCGACCACACGCTGCAGGTCCCGGGGGACTGGCGGAGGTCGCAGCAGCTGCACGCGGACGTCCTCGACGTCGTGGAGCGCCGCATCGCGGCCCTTCGCCCGGCAGCGACCACCGATTAACCTCGGCACATGGGGGAACCGCAGGACATGGACGAGCTGCTGGCACAGGCCGAGCCCGTCGACGCGCCGCCGCACACCGCCCGACGGGCGGTCGGGCTGGCGACCGCGCTCCTCGCGTCCGGCGCAGCCGTCGCGATCGCGCTGACCGGGTCGGCCCACGGCCTCCTGGTCGCGGTCCTGTGGTTGGCCACGCTGGGCGGGTCGCGTCCGCTGTTCTGACCGACGGACTGAAGGCACGGGTCGGCTCCGGCGTGCGGCCGCCGGTAGGCTGTGCTCCCGTGGCTCTCACCATCGGAATCGTCGGTCTCCCGAACGTCGGCAAGTCGACCCTGTTCAACGCCCTGACCAAGAACCAGGTCCTCGCCGCGAACTACCCGTTCGCGACGATCGAGCCGAACGTCGGGGTGGTGAACCTGCCCGACTCGCGGCTCGACAAGCTCGCAGAGCTCTTCCACTCCGAGAAGACCGTGCCGGCGCCGGTGTCGTTCGTCGACATCGCGGGCATCGTCAAGGGCGCGAGTGAGGGCGAGGGGCTCGGCAACAAGTTCCTCGCGAACATCCGCGAGGCCGACGCCATCGCGCAGGTCGTCCGCGGCTTCACCGATGACGACGTCGTGCACGTGGCGAACAAGGTCTCGCCGAAGGACGACCTCGAGGTCATCAACACCGAGCTGATCCTCGCCGACATGGAGACCATCGACAAGGCGCTCCCGCGGTACGAAAAGATGCTCAAGCTGAAGCAGGCCGAGCCGATCGTGCTCGAGACCGCTCGCGAGGCCCGTGCCGCACTCGAGCAGGGCACGCTGCTGTCGGCCACCTCGATCGACCTGTCGCCGATCGCCGAGCTCGGGCTCCTGTCCGCTAAGCCCTTTATCTTCGTCTTCAACGTCGACGAGGCGATCCTGACCGACGACGCCCGCAAGGCGGAGCTCGCCGCGCTCGTCGCCCCGGCGAAGGCCGTGTTCCTCGACGCCCAGGTCGAGTCGGAGCTCATCGACCTCGACCCGGCCGACGCCGCCGAGCTGCTCGAGTCGACCGGCCAGACCGAGTCGGGACTCGACCAGCTCGCGCGCATCGGGTTCGACACCCTCGGGCTGCAGACCTACCTGACGGCCGGTCCGAAGGAAGCCCGCGCGTGGACGATCGGCAAGGGGTGGAAGGCTCCCCAGGCTGCCGGCGTCATCCACACCGACTTCGAGAAGGGCTTCATCAAGGCCGAGGTCATCTCGTTCGAGGACCTGGTGGAGACCGGATCGATCGCCGAGGCGCGTGCTGCCGGCAAGGCCCGGATCGAGGGCAAGGACTACGTCATGCAGGACGGCGACGTGGTGGAGTTCCGCTTCAACAACTGACAAGCCCGGAACTACGCGGATCGGGCCTCAGCGCGCGGTGACGTGCCGCACTGGTGCCGCATCTGCTTCCGAAACCTGCCTCATCAGGCTCGAAGTCGCTGCACGCGTGCGGTCCTCGGCGTTCGGCCAGAGGTGCGCGTACGTGCCGAGCGTGACGGTCGCTGAGTGGTGCCCGAGGGCGCGTTGAACGGTCACGACGTCACACCCCTCGGCGATGAGACCGGAGGCGAAGAAGTGCCGGCAGTCGTGCAACTTGAACGGCTCGACACCGGACGCGGCGATCGTCTTTGTCCACCAGTAATGCACGGTGTTTCCATGCGGCGGGTTGCCACCTGAACCTACGAAGAGCCACTGCTCGGCTCCGCGGACGCCGATGTCGGAGACGTGGCCGGAGATGGCTTCCGTGAGTTCGGAGGGGACGTAGATGTCGCGCTCGGAGCCGTACTTGGGAGGGGAGACCCGTACGTCCTGTCCCGTCGCTCGCTGAACCTGGCGTCGGATCTGGAGACGCCGCTCGAGGAACGCCACGTCGCCCAGTTGCAGGCCTGATGCTTCTCCGAGGCGGAGTCCTGCAAAGGCGCACAACCGGACGTACGTCTTGAACCAGTCGTCCGCGGCATCGATTACCGCCCCCATCTCTGCGGGCGTCGGGATCCGCATCGCCTGAGCTGCGCGGCGACGGCGCGGAAGGACCACTCCATCGGACGGATCCGCGACAAGGAACTTGTCGCGGACAGCAGCCCGCAGCACGCTGCGAACGTTATTGACTCGCGTGTGAACGGTCGAAGCGGCGAGGTCCGCCGACATGCTCTTGACCCACTGCTCAACGTGCGAACGACGCAGCCTGTCGAGTCGGACAGACCGGAAGCTGCACTTGTTCACGGCGAGTGTCATCGCAGTGACGGTGGTCGGCTCCCAGACCTGCCGCGGTGCCCACTGGTCGAAGAACTGCTGCAGCGTGGCGACACTCACGTTCGGATCTACCCAGCCGCCTGACTTCCACGCCACCCGCTGATCGTCAAGCCAGCGTTGTGCGTCTCCCTTGAGGCGGAAGACCTTCGTCTTCTCGCGGCGACGGTCCTCATCGTCCCGCCACTCGAATCGTGCGCGGTAGCTCCCGTCAGCCCGTTTGTAGACGTCACTCATCGGTACTCATTCCGTCGAAGCGCGACATGACGGCGTGCCATGCCTTGAGCTGTCCGGTCTGATCTCGGCCCGTCGTCTTCGGTTCCAGCAGGCCCGCTGAGCGAGCTCGGGCAATCCAGTTGTCTGCGGTTCGCGGCGTCAAGCGCACGTCGCGCTGGACTGCTTTAGCTGGGGGTTCGGCAGCGAGTTGGGCGAACACGTAGCTGAAAGCGACGTGAGCGATGGCGAACTCGTCGGGGCCGCCGTTCGACAGGTAGGCAGCGAACTCCGCGCCGAAGATCGACTCGCCACGATCGAAGTCGAAGAGCGAAGACAGCGGCTCCTGCTCATCCTCAGCAGCCAGTACCAGGAAGATCCCGGCCCGCGCCGCGCCCTTCACGTAGTCCGTGACTCGAACCGTCCGGAGCATCGTGCCGTTGACGTCTTCCGCACGAATCCCGACGAACGTCGGGCGGTACTTCACGGACGCCATGTCGAACGTGATCTCGAGTTCCGGTTCGTACGCAACGTCCACTTCACCCTCAACGCGGGCAGTCAAGCGAGGCACGACTCGGAAACCGGGGAACGGTTCGAGCGTCGCGTCAGCGACGGCCGGACTGTGGTCGTCGACACTCGTGAAGAGGAAGGGCATGCTCTGATCTTGCCCTACTTGCGCAGGTTTGACAAACCTCCGCATGCTGCGCATACTGATGGTGCCGCTTTGACAGGGTGGCGCAACTTCGATCGAAGGAGATGTTGATGAGCACTCTGCTCACAGTCGCCGAAGCAGCCCCACTGCTTCGCAAAACGGAAGGAGCGGCGCGCATGTGGCTGCGATCGCGCCACTGCCCCATCCGGGTCGTGAAGATTGGCCGACGCATTTACGTCAAACACGAGGATGTTGTGGCCCTGATCGACGGCAGCCTCCCGCAGGAGTTCAGGCAGGCCGGATGAGCCAGTCACACGCAGATGCCTCGCCGGTCTCAGGACGCGGGGTTCTCCCCCACAGGGATCCGACATTCGATGCGGTTGTTCGAGCGATCGCGGAGGGTGACCAGCCGGTCGATTGGAAGCTCACCGGGCCACTGATGGTCCGCCAGCAGACTCTCGATCCGCGACAGCGCAACAGCGGGGAGCGAAGGTGGCTCAACCGAGCTTCCGTCTCTGACCGCCCGCTGCAGCTCAACCTCGAGCCCGACGTTGCAGCCGAAGTGCTGCGATACCTCGACCGCATCGCAGAACGTCGTCCGTCACGGTCCGGCAAGACCACGACGTACGGCATGAGAAAGGGCCCGGCGGCAACCGGGCCCCAGTCCAACCAGTAACCATCACGAAACCCGAAGGACAAGACAGTGTCTCAGTACTCCCACATGTTCGCACGTCCCTCTGACATCATCGCCGCAGCCCGAAAGATCTTCCACGCGAAGCACGGTCGACGGTTGGGGCGCGGCCTCGCTGCCAACGTGCGCCGAGAAGCACGAGCCGCCGGCTACTCATTCCGAGCTCTTCGAGCGGCTACCGGCCTCAGTGTCTTCAGCCTCGCTCGACTCTGGTTCGCCGGTCGAGGCTCCGCGGTCGATCTCGTCTCCGTGCAGAACGCCCTCGGCGCTTCGTACGCGTCGATCTGGGGTGTCCGTTGATGGACGACGTAATCAAGCTCGTCGAAGTCGAGACGACCATCGCTGGGCGCGCGGAAGTGATCATCGACGCTCAGCCAAGCCAGTTCAGTGACGGCTACTCGATCATCCTGACGCCCTCCGAAGCGCTGCGTTTGGCTCACGCCATAGTCGCCCGCGTCTCCGACGTGAGGACGCAGCAACTCGCCGTCCCCATGTTGGTCCCCACCCTGCAGGTGGCTGCCTGATGCGGGCGGGCAAGACGACGGTCAACGGGTTCGCGGTGCTGGCCATCAACGGCGTCGTAGGACTCCGCGCGGAACGTCCCCTGACGGAACTCGCGGGGGACCAGGCTCGACGACTCGCCATCTGCTTGCTCGAAGCTGCGCAGGACGCTGAACGTCCGGAGCCGCCTGAGTGGCCGTGAGCCAGTCGGGCACCAGAAAGCCCCCGGATCCTCGACAGAACGAGGGCGAGGGGGCTTTCTCGTACCCGGACACCATCGAGCTCTCGCCGGCAGCAGAGCGGTACATGCACCAGCTGGCGATCGACCTCACAGCTGGCGTCGTCGAGCTCAGGCAGCTGCCGCCCTCGCTTCGGCAGTTCTACGTTTTCGCGTTCGAGCAGGGGAGCGCTTCGCGGCAACCCGAAGTCGACCAGGCCAACGACGACGCAGACCGGCTGTACGCCGAAGTGTGCCGACGCCAGCCATCGCGTGACCACGAGACCACAAACGCCTTCCTCGAGGCGCAGAAGCATCGCGGCGCTGAAGCCGCAGCCAGACGAGCGGCTCAGATCCGCGCCCAGATCTACTCCGGACAGGAGACCTAATGACCCGACCCCCAACTACCTTCGATGCCCGCTGGCTGATGGCGCAGGACTTTCCACCCACCCAGTACGTCGTTCCCGGCATCATCCCCGAAGGCATGACCCTGCTCGTCGCAGCGCCGAAGATCGGCAAGAGCTGGCTAGTGCTCGGACTGGCGCTATCACTGCACGTCGGCGAGAAGGCTCTTGGCGGTGTACCTACGGGCGCGCCCCGCCCCGTCTTGTACCTCGCACTCGAAGACGGTCCGCGCCGCCTGCAGCAGCGCATCCGCACGCTCGACCCTGAGGTGGTCACTCCGCGGCTTGAGTTCGTCACCGCGCTCGACGGCGGCCAGGTGATCCCTGCGATAAGAGAGTTCATTTCTCGGAACGTTGACCAGAATCCCGTTGTCATCCTTGACACTCTTGGCAAGGTGCTGCCGAGTACCGCAGCAACGAAGTCGCAGTACGCCGCGGACTATGAGTTCCTTGGAGCGCTCAAGGCCACCACAGACGCAGAACCGGGGTCGTCCCTCATCATCGTCCACCACACCCGGAAGAGCGGCGGAGAGGACTTTCTGGACGCAGTGAGCGGCACCCAGGGCATTGCCGGAGCTGCCGACACTGTGCTCGTGCTGCGCCGTGAACGGCAGGAGCAGACCGCGACGCTGCATGTCACCTCTCGCGACGCGAAGGAGGGCGAGTATGCACTGCTGGTCTCCGACTCGGGAGCTTGGGCACTCAACGGCGGAGGGCTGGAAGCTGCTCGCGCTGCTGCTGACGCGATCAAGGTGTCCGCGGGGGTGGGGGATCGGATGGCCGACATCATCGCCGTCATTTACCAGTCGGACGCTCCCGTGTCCCGTCAGGAGATCCAGCACCTGCTGCCGACGATCCCGGTGACTCAACTCGACGTCTATCTCAAGCGCGCAGTGGACGCGAAGCGCATCTTGAAGCCGTCAAGAGGTCTGTATGGCCCTGTTAGTTCCGTTAGATCTGTTAGTTCCGGGGAGGGTTCTAACACTTCTAACGCTTCTGACACCCCTTACGACGGCGACGTGTTCGAGGGTGTGGCATGAACCCGCTGACCGTCGTCTGCCCCGACTGCTCCGCCGCTGCCGTCATCGACATCTCCGGCCCCGGCATCACCCATGCCGTCCTTGAGCACGACCCCACGTGCCCGCGCCTAAACCACCCAGCCTTCGGGCTGCACCATGACCGTTAGGACGAACCGTGACCAACGACAGCAAGAGCTGGGTCGACACCTACCTCAGCGAGCTCGAAGCGGCGGGCAACCGGGCGCTCGCCGGCCAGCTCTACGAAGATGAGGCCGGCAACCCCAGCAGCGTCGCCGGCATGGGCTCGATCGGCCTCGCAGCGTTTACCCTCGCTACCGAGCTCGCCGCGACGTCGGACAACCCGCCTGAGCTCAGCGCCATCGTCTCGAAGCACAAGTGGCACGTAGACCACACGCTCGGCCCGGATGCGTGGCCGGACGTCCTCTTCGGAGTCACCCTGCACCTCACCGTGCTGTACCTAGAGCCCGCCTACAAGATCACGGACGCGAGCGCGTTCGACATGCGGTCGGCCGCTCGTGCGTGGTGGTCGTCCCTTAGCACGCCGGACACTGCGAGCTCCTAGTCGAGTCGACCACGCAGTGCAGCTCGAAGCAGCGCAGCCCGGCCGGGCTGCGCTGCTTTAGCCCGCTCATCTTCCTCATCTTGCGTCTCCTGCGTGGCAACGATTGCGATGAGCTCGAAGAAGACACCAGCGACCACAATCGGAAAGGCGATCCACGTAAACAGTGCCGCGACGTCCTGCGCTGTCGTGTCCGACTCGTCGGTCATGAAGGCGAAAAAGCACGTGATGAGTCCTATCAGGCCAGCAGCCATCACCAACACAACGATTCCGCGATACCAGCGCCGCCGACGGAGCTTCACGTGCACCCGACTGTTCTCGAGGATTGCCGCAAGCAACAGCACTGGGAACACCTGAAGCATCGTTGCTGCCTGATCTTGATTCACGATGCACACCTATCGACCGCTGCAGCACCATCGTAAGGAAGCCCATGCCAAACGACTTGCGCATCCGCCGGGCGTCCGAATTAGTACTCGGAACCTCCGGCCCAGAAGTTCTCGTCAGTGCCCGAGCGGCAGCGATCCTGCTTCGGTACGCACAACTCGACCGCTATCACCTCTACCACCGAGGCGAAGACGCGGAAACAGACGAAACACTTGTCGCGCTGAAAACCGCGGCCCTGATTTGGCGAGAGATCGCCACCGGAACTAGGAGTGCGGCAAGACCGGAACTCGCTCCACAATTGGAATGGCTCAGTACGAAACAAGCAGCTGACGCCCTCGCGATGACCGACCGTGCAATACGCAAAGCAATCCGCGAGAACCGCCTACAAGCGAACACCGTCGGTCGCGCGTACCGAATCAACCGAGAACAGCTAGCCCACTTCAAAGCACGAAAGGGAACATCATGAGCCTTGACGCACTCGATGCCCAGCTCGACGATCTGCGCGAGCAGGCATCACGCCTGCAGAAGTACACGCAGCAGGAGAAGAAGGACATTGCCGCGAACGTCACCCTGTCCGAGGAAGGGAAGCGGCACCAGACGGAAGAGGTGGTGGCCGGCGCTCGTACCCGTGCGAACGCCCTCCGCGACAAGGAGGTTCAGCTGGTGAAGAACCATCTCCGAAGCCTCGAGACGCAACTCGACGCGAAGATCGGCTACGGCGCAACCGACATGATCGCCTTCCGCGATGCGCAGGAGCGAGCCGACCGGCTAGACGACGCCGACGATGCTGCACGGCTCATGGGACTCGCGATCCGAAGCAACGACCGAACCCTCGCTCACGCGCTCTTCCGCAAGTCCATCGACAAGGGGTGGAACGGCGTGACCCAGCAGTTCACCGCCGAGCACCCCGAAGCTGCGACCACCGCGAAGGAGATCCAGATCCTCGAGCAGCACCTCAACCAGTCCTTCAGCCGCACGATGGCCTACATGGTCTGAGGGGTAGCGCCCACCGTCAGCACGCTCCGCTTGAAGCGGCGGGGATCGCTGACGGTGGGGCGGTTCCCCTGCAGAGCGATGTCTGGCCCTCCGGGGCTAGGCGGCTTTCACACACAGAAGATCAGCCACATCTTGAAGCGTCTGAGGGTGGGGGACGCCCCCCATTTCGCTCCATGGAAGCCCTCCGGGGCTAGGTGACTTCTGTCCGTGACGGTTTTTCCACAGCCCGCAACTACCAGATGCTCGCCGAAGGTTGCCATCAGCGGCCGGCCTGCAGGGACGTGCCGATACGCAAGAGGCAGCGCCTGACCTTGGGTAGCCATAGGATGCAGATATGGACTTGGGGAACATTCTCACAACCATCTTGACCGGTGCCGCCGCGCTCTTCGTCCCATGGATATCGCAGCGCATTATGCCTGCTTCTCGATGGAACAAGCAGATCGAACGCGATCTGAACCTTTTGAAGTTGATGGAAGCCGGTAAGCTCTCGACGCTCGAGTTTCAGTCGAACGTGGACGCTCAGGTCCGCCGGCTTGCGGCGTACAAGAAAGGCGACGTCGGAGGTGATTTTTGGTTGCGGCGCATCGTCGTGGCCTTCTGCCTGCTGTACATCGCGGCGACGGGGGCGGTAATTGCGTGGTCCGCAACCCTTACGAAAGACCCACTGTCCGCCCTAGGCTCCGTTCCGATAATTCTGTGGGTGTTCATCCTTGTTGACATAGCCTTGTTGCTATTCATAACTTCCGGCGATGTGGGTGCAAAGCTGAACCATGCAAAGGTGGTTGCGCCCAAGAAGAACCCATGGTGGCGTTGCTAATCGATGCCTTCGCCGCTGTTGAATCACTCTGCAATCAAAGCCCTCTAGGTCATCTACCGATCTAGGGGGCTTTTGCGCACTAGAAGCACTCCTTTTCCTGCTATTCAACGGTAGACTTGATCCGTAAGTAAGCCCGCCGGAAACCACCCGGGCGTGAACGAGATGAGAAGTCTCGGCGCGCTCGGCTCTCCGGCGGGTTTCTTTTGTGCGCCTTGATTCTCCGGTTGGAGATGAAGGAATGCCCGAAAGGAACACGAGCGTAACGCTGACCGCGCAGGTCGCTGGTTACGTGCAGGGGTTCGCATAAGCGGAAGCTGCGAACCGCAAGGTCTCGAAGTCTGCTGAGGACGCTAAGCAGCGGTTTGAGCAGCAGAACCAGGCGATGGAGCAGGTTGGCCGGGGCCTGACTGCTTTCAGCGCCGTCGCTATCGCTGCGGTGGGTATCGCGGTGGCGAAGTACACCGAGTTCGACAAGCAGATGTCGGCGGTGCAGGCGGCGACGCATGAAACCGCCGAGAACATGAACCTGCTGCGTGATGCGGCTATTGATGCGGGTGGCGCGACGGCGTTCTCTGCGACTGAGGCTGGTCAGGCGATCGAGGAACTGGCGAAAGCCGGTGTCGCAACGACTGACGTGCTGGGTGGTGGGCTGAAGGGTTCGCTGGATCTCGCTGCGGCTGGCGCGCTCGGTGTTGGTGAGGCTGCTGAGACTGCGGCTACGGCGATGACGCAGTTTGGTCTGGCTGGCAACGAGGTGCCGCATGTGGCTGACCTGCTCGCTGCTGGTGCTGGCAAGGCGCAGGGTTCCGTGCATGACCTCGGTGAGGCGCTGAACCAGGCTGGTCTTGTCGCGAATCAGACGGGCCTGTCGATCGAGGAAACGACTGGTGGGCTGGCGGCGTTCGCGTCTGCTGGTCTGACTGGATCCGATGCGGGTACGTCGTTCAAGTCGATGCTGCAGGCGTTGACGCCGAACTCGAAGCAGGCCGCTGATCTGATGGATCAGCTTGGCATCAGCGCGTACGACTCGCAGGGCAACTTCATCGGTCTCGCGCAGTACGCGGGTGTGCTGCAGGACGCCCTGAAGGGCATGTCTGCTGAGCAGCAGAACGCCGCCCTGAAGACGATCTTCGGTGCGGATGCAGTGCGTGCTGCGTCGGTCCTATTTGAGCAGGGCCAGTCGGGCGTGCAGGGGTGGATCGATAAGGTCAACGACTCCGGGTATGCCGCTGAGACTGCCGCGATCATGCAGGACAACTTGGCTGGCGACCTCGAGAAGCTGGGTGGCGCGTTCGACACGGCTGCGATCAAGGCTGGTGCGGCTGCTGACGGCACGCTGCGTCCGCTTGTGCAGCTGGTGACGAGCATGGTGGATGCGTTCTCCGACGCGCCTCCGATCGTGCAGTCCACGGCGCTGACGTTGACGGCGATTGCGGGCGCTGCGGCGCTTGCTGCTGGCGGGTTCCTGTTGGTGATCCCGAAGGTCGCGGAGTTCAAGCTGGCGTTGGACACGCTGCAGAGCTCGTCGATCCCAGGTGTTGCAAGGGGCGTCGAGTCGATGCGTGGCGCGGTGACCCGTTCTGGTGCGGCGCTGAAGTCGGTTGCGACGTTCCTTGCCGGCCCGTGGGGTATCGCGCTCGCTGCGGCGACGGTTGGCGTCGACCTGCTGAGCAAGTACATCGAATCGCTGGAGGCCAGCTCAGACGAGCTCACCAACAGCCTCGTCACGGCCAAGGACGCTTCCGATGTCTTCGAGACGGCTGCTCAGGGCAAGGGCTTCAAGTACTGGACAGCTGACGTCGCAGGTCAGCTGAAGGATCTGCCGGCTGTGCTCGATGACATCGACAAGCGCAACTCGAACGTCATGGCCCGGTTCAACTCCGACTACTTCGGAGCGACCGACGCGATCAAGGATGTGGGCGAGCAGCTGGGCGAGCTGGCGGCGACAGACCTTCCTACGGCGCAGCGTGCGTTCTCACTGCTCGCTGCGGAGACGGACGGGTCAAAGGGTCAGCTCGAGACCCTGCTCGACGCAATGCCCGCGTACAAGAAGGCTCTGACCGAGCAGGCTACTGCTCTGGGCGAGTCGGACAGCATGCACAACCTGCTCAAGCTGGCACAGGAAGACTCCGCAACGGTTGCGAAGGAGACTGGCGACGCGTACCTGGAAGAGCAGGACAAGGTTGAGCAGCTGACGGATCAGCTCAACGAACTGCTTGAGTCGTTCAACCAGACCAATGGCGCGAACCAGGATGCGGTTTCGTCGAACGCCGACTATCAGGCTGGTCTTGCCAGTATCTCCGAAGAGATCGAGCGGCAGAAAGAAGCGTACGAAGAGTCGCATAAGACTCTTGACGGCTTCAAGCTGTCATTGGATCAGAGCACGGAATCTGGTTCAGCGAACGCAGCAATGCTTTCCGATGTGGCTGGTAAAGCTCAGGAGGCGGCTAAGGCGCAGTTCCAGGTGGATTCGTCCACGATGTCGTCAAAGGATGCTGCCGATAAGTACATTGCAACGTTGCGCGAGCAGCGTGCGAAGTTCATCGATTCGGCTACTGCTGCGGGCTTCAACAAAAACGAAGTGAAGAAGCTCGCCGATCAGGTGTTTGCTTTGCCGTCGTCGAAGGACATCAAGATCCTGGCGGAAACGTCGGACGCGCAGAACAAGATCAACAACCTGATCACGTTGAACAATGGGCGCGTGGTTCGCATCTCGGTGCAGGCGACGAATGATAGTCCGGCGGCGTCGTGGACTGGTGGTTTGACGAAGGCTGATGGTGGCCTTGTCAACTACTACGCGGACGGCGGCATGCGGGAGAACCACCTGGCGGAAATCGCACCCGCCGGCGCGTGGCGAGTGTGGGCTGAACCGGAAACTGGCGGCGAGGCGTATATCCCGCTGGCCCCGTCGAAGCGTGCACGTTCACTGGCGGTGTGGGAAGAGACGGGGAAGCGGCTGCAGGCGTTCGCGTCGGGTGGGTTCAACATTCCGACTGTGCAGCCCGCGGCACCGTGCTTCTCGATGCCGGCGCAGATGGCGGGCTACGACGGCCCGCAGTCGGTGGCGTTCTCGTTCCCGTCTTCGGGCAATCAGCAGAAGGACATGGATCAGGCGATGTTCATCTACCGCACGAAGATTCGAGGGGGACGCTGATGCCGGCCCGAACACCAACCCAGACAATCCGCCTGCACCACTGACACAACACTGAATGGAGCATCACATGTCTACAAACCCGCAGCCGTGGGAGCCAAACTCGGGCACCAGGGATATGCCTGAGGTGGGACCGCATATTCGTCTTTCGTCTTGGGTTGATTCACGCATAGCTACCGCTGATGCGCCGCCGCCGGCCTCGGATATCCCCGCAATCTCGTGGTCGAGTTCCGATGTTACGGCGCTCACCTCGCCGGTAGCGTTCAAGCCTGCCGTTTGTGGTATCGGTACCCGAACGACCAGCTGGGACGGTCTCTCGGACACGGTATTTCGGTATGAGCCCGGCGTATTCGAGACCGATGCTGGCGGTGGCCGTGACTACGCGCTCTACGGCGCATTCAAGCCCGGAGGCGAGGCGCAGTTTGCCCGCTGGCCGCTCGGCATATCCTTCCTCACGGGAACTTCAAACTCCGTCGTAGAGGTAGCCTTCTACTCGAAAGAGACCAATAATGCCGTCCGGGTGGAGATCAACGGACGATTCATCTCAGACGCGATGAACTACACCACCCAGCCCAGCAATTCCGGCAAGCTGACCCTCACCTTCCCCACTGCCGCTGCTCGATCCATTCGCATCTGGGCATTCGGTACCCTCGGCGTCGCGTTGGTTCGAGTTCCGACCGGGCAATCCCTAACTCAACCACCCGCCCCGAAGCGATGCATCGCTCTCTTGGGAGATTCCTACCTCAACGGGTCCGGGTCGACTATGCCATACGCCTCGACGGTAGATCAGACCACGTTCGGAGTGCGGCTTGCCCGGTATATGGGAGCGGACGCCATCATGCTTGCCGGCGTTGGAGGGACGGGTATTGAAGCCGGCGCAACGAGCATTCCGACGTCCAACTACGCAGCTCGCGCCGCCATCATCAACGCTCGAGCACCACAGGTGTTGATCATCAATGCTTCGATAAACGACGGCGCTTCGGCCGGCACCCTGCAGGCGAGTACGACTTCCCTGCTGCAGCAATTCCCGAACATCCGAGAGGTCTACATCGTCGGCGGGTTCCGAAGCGAGTACCGCGACAACTACCGTGCTGTTCGCGCTGCCGTGGAGGGTGCTTGGAAGAACTACCTCGACCTCGGAGAGCCACTGTTCGGCAGTGGGCGACTGGGGAGTCCGAACGGATCCGGGACGAACGACTACTGGCTCCTCGAGGACGGTGCGCACCCCAGCGCAGACGCACATGTCGCGATGGCTCGAGGAGCGTTCCGGGCGTACGCACGAATGATACTTGGCTCAAGGGCACTCTTCAACGCCCGGCCTTGTCGCCATGCCGCCGACTGCTTCATGGCATCCGCACAGTCCGGCCCCGACACCACTGCGCGCGCTTCTAGGTAGCCGACCGGCTACGACCTCCAGTCAGGGGCGTCGTGTCGCAGCCGCTTAGCCGCTCCCAAACTGGGAGGGGCGGAGCGGTGGTCGGACCCGCAGACTTCCCGCATGGGAATCGTCCTCTTCATCCTCGGCATCTTCATCACGTACTGGGTAGTGCAAGCGGCAGTGCTGAGTGCCCTCAACGACCACTACAAGACCCGCGTCCACTTCGAGCTCACCGGCGAGTGGAAGCCGGGGCATTGGAAGAACACCACCGTGCCGAAGCGCGCCGGCGGCTAGCCGTGCTCGAGGTTGCGCACGGGGCCTTACTGATTCGGCAGCGTCCGCGCTGAGCAAAACGCTCGGCCCGCGTACGAGCAGAGGGACAGAACTGCAGTCTTGTCTCTCTCGGCGATCGCGCGGCTTCACTGGTGCCCGTACGCTGTCGCTAATCAGATCAGGATCAAGTGGGGGGAAGGGCCATGGCAGACCGAGATGACGCGGCGATAGTCGACGACCGGTTAGCGGAAAGCAGCTCAAACTGGGAGCGCTCGTGGATACGCCTTGACGCGATCGAAGCCGGCGGATCCGCGACCCGGTGGCAGCAGCTCATGAGTGCGCTCGTCTGGGCACTCGGCGGGGAAGACCTTGAGTACGTGCACTCGCGGGTGGAGGTGCTTGGCAATAGCGGCCGCATCGACATAAACCTCTTCACCCGCACGACCCTGGTGCGTGTGAGTATCAGCCACGAACGCCCAGAGCCGATCCCCGAGGTGATTGCGCTCGATTCGCTAGAAGCCATCCGGGTCCTGCGAGCTCCCTCTGTGTTCAGCAGCCCCCAGGGGCACGTGTCCAAGCGCGCCCGGCTCGAGTTGGTCTTTGCCCACGACAACACAGTTGTCATCGACAACGAGCAGACCTACACCACAGGCGCTGACCACCTGCCGGAGTACTACCCGGCCCTCCTTGCCCATCTCGCGAAGAGTTGAGACACCTATGCAACTAGACGAGCTCCACACGCTGATCACCGAGAACCCCGCCGAAGCTTGGACCGTCATCAAGGGCGGTCCAGCGTTCCGATCCGACGCCGCCGAAGCGGAGCACCCAGTCCGCGCCGTCCTGAAGTTCGACCTCGAGGTTGCGCTCGAATGGGGACTTCGCGCCGACAACGGCAACCGCGCGACGTTCGACGAGTACGACTGGGCTGAAATCGCCTTCTTCAAGGACCCGACGGTTGCCGAGGTGTGGGTGGACGTTCGCCTTCACGGCGAACTCGTCGAGCGAGTAAAGCTGCTCCTTGTCGATGGTGGTCGAGCGTACTTGCCGTTCCCGGAGAAGCTTGGCGGAACCTGGATCACACGCAAGTGGGAACGCTCGCTTGCAAGCCTCGTCTCGGGCCTAGATGGACGGTGGGGCGCGCATGGCAGCTGGGGCAGTCACTACCTTGGCCAGATGCGCGCTGACCACGACACCTACTGAGCCACACCAAGCCTGAGCTCTGGGTTGAGGACGGTCGCCGGCCGGCACGTACCTGAGGGAACGTCTGTACCGGCTACAGTCATCGGGTGGCGACTGCGCAGGACGGTTCGGAGGTGGTGCTCCGCTTCTCACCGTTCCTCCCTGATCGTCTGTTGGAGAACGCCGAGGACACCTTCGCGGACGAGACGGAGCGCAAGCTGCCCTCACCGCGCTACGGCGTCTCCGTCCTGGCCATGGCCCCAGAAGAAGGGGAAGACCTTCTGGACACGGTGCGTAGGATCATCGCAACGACGTCGCTCGGTGGCAAGAAGGTCGCCGTCATGACCGGGAATGAGCTACGCGCGCGTGGGTTTGAGCTGGTGGCGGATGCCACCGACATCGAACCTCAACATCACCTCGTCGGAGGCAGCCCGTTCACGGAACCTCCAGAGGTAGACGAGCTAGCATCACTGATGCAGGATCGGATCACGAATCCTGCTTGGAAGGACGCGAAATGAACCGGGTACGAGTCGAAGTCGACCTGAACTCTGTACGCGAAGACGGGACGACTCGTGTGCGCCTTACACGCGCTGATGGGAAGCTCCACCAGGGGCAGCTTGTTACAGCCTACGAGAGTGAGGACGGCATCGCAGGCGTCGCGTACGTCGATCGGGTCGATCCTGAGACTGGATACGCTTTCCTCTTGATCAACCGAGCTTCGCTCCGCGACGACCACCCCTCATTCGGGGCTGTAGACCTTGCTCGCAACACCAACAGGGCTGTCGCCTCGGTGGCCAACCAGCACGCCGCTAGTGCCTCGACCGGCGCGAAGGTCAGTCGAGCAGCGTTGCGACGAACCCACTAGCCTGTAGGCGTGATTCATCTAGGAGCCGCACTTCTCTGCGATGCAGTAACGGTTCGAGAGAACCTGCTCCATTTGCTAGGCGGTGGAGTAACTCGTCTGCCTCGCCCAGGATTCCCGGCTCCGTTGGCGGCCGAAGTCGCTCTTCTCCTCTATGTCGACGGAGACCCTGGTATCGAGGTGACGCACAAAGTGACCGGCGAGTGCCGTCTACGCGGTACTGGAGAAGCTCCGATCTTCGCTTTCGAGTACACGCTGAGGACGGTGCTTGGCCCGGAGGAAGGCGCGCAGTCGGTCTCCGCTGTGCTCCCTTTGGCCAACGTAGGCATCCCTGCTGCTGGGGCTTACGAGATCACCATTTCTGTCGATGAAAAGCCTGTTGGTCGGATCCCTTTCACCGCAATCCTTGACGAGACGCTTCGTGCGTCTTGGGATGACTCAGCGAACTAAGCGGATAGCATCGCGCCACACCCACGCGTACTCTGCAGCCTGGGAGAACCCCCACTCGATGAAGGCTGCGCGCTCGGTGTACGAGATGACGCGCGCCTCCACCTCGAGACAGCGGTCGGGGAACGTGACCCAAGCCAGCACAGGATCAGGTTCCGGGAGGTCGTAGACGGGGCCTCCGTACGCCGCCTCGGGGAGGCTCAGCGCTGGACCGAGTGACCATCTATCTCGGCGTCTGCGTGCCATCACCGTGTTCGCGGGTCGCGTGACACGAGCACCTGTTGCAGCCGGCCCTGCCAAGCGGTCTGCACCAGTACGGCGCTATCAGACTCAGCAGCCGCGAAGCACTTCAGGTGCAGCACGCCGGCCCCCACAAACTCGATGTCAGCCCAAACGGGCGCGGCCGGATCAAGCGTTCGGAGCGTGCCGGCTGCCTCTGCGGTCAGCATCATGGGCTGGTGCAAGGTGACGTCGGGATGCTCCGGGGGAGCCCACTTGTGCTCGGGCATGTCCTAGATGATGTGGGGCACCGGCGACAATCGAAACCAGAACAGCCCCCACCAGGACGGAGCGGGCTGTGGATGTGTCCGCTAGTGCGCGTGCTGGAGCGAGACACGAAGGTTGCGGCGAAGGTTCGCGCGCAATCAGCTCCTTGCTTCCCGTGGTAGAGGCCCGCGGGAGTGCCAGCGACCCTTCTCGTATTGATATGTCTCATCGTCCTCTAAGACGACAACTGGCATGCCCTGGTGAAGGAGTACAAGCGCCACGGGCGAGGCGTGTCGGTGCTCAAGCGCGGCGCTCTCACGGACGGCAAACGCGAAACGTTCGAAATCGACAGGCATGCGTGCTTCTGACGCAGCGTCGTCGAGCTCGTTCAGCCACAGCGTCCATAGACGCGCTCTGGCTGCTATCTCCTGAGGCTCTCCTGCAAGGGATGAAGCGGCTATCAGCGCGGCCTGCCGGTTGTTCATGTCGCCAAGCTATACCGAGTTCCGGCGCAACACCGTTCCGTGCCTCCGGGAGGAGTCCTCAGCGAGGCCCAACCCGGTCACAGTTCTCGCGCCGCAACCTCATCAACGAGCGTTTCGAGAGAACCCAGGGCACATCCCACTTGGCATCGGGTGAACCGTCGAGCGTATGGCTTGGTCACCGACCGAGGAACTGGTACTGCTGGCCCGTCTCGTATGCCCCTTCTGCTTCGGCGGGAGGTAGCAGCTGCATCGTCCAACGAATCACCTAGTTGAGGTCGTCCATCCCTCATGCAGTGTGCCCGTGGCGAGGATCCTCGTTCCGCGGGATGCTCGCTGCCCCGTCGGGTCGATCTGCAACCCGACGCGGCATGGTGACATCAAGCGGTTGGCCGATCATCGGGAAGCGCCGCGAACCACCGCTCGGCCTCCGCAACGCTGATCAGCGGCTTGCGCCCCAGGTACTTCGGTCGCAGCTTCCCGGTGGCGATGTCGTCACGCAGGTAGGAGACGCTGACTTCGTACGCGTCGGACATGCTCTGTACTGAGTAGGCCCGCTTACCGTCGAGTTCAGGTGAGCTCTCTGGGCGAACTCCACTGAGCTCTTCACGGATGATCTGACGGACGATGCTCTCGATGTCTCCGGCCATGTGTTCACGGTAGGCGGATCGGTCGAAGGCATGCACGAACTCTTGGACATACCAACCGCTGCTCACGAACCGGCCCATCTTCCAGCTAAGAGCGACAAGTCATCTGATGAACGGTCTATTGTGCGGCCCGCCCTGCCGCATTGCTGCCGCAAAATCACCTGTAGTCACGTGTCCTGGCCTGCTGCATCACCACGCTGCTTCGGCCTGTTTCCGCGGTCTGTTGCACTCACGTATGCCCCCGTGAAGTACGGCACCCGTTCCGCTTCAACAACTGACGCCCGGTCCGTCGTACACCAGGATGAGCGCATGACGAACGTGCAGGCAGGTTGGTACGACGACGGTTCCGGCACCATGCGGTGGTGGGACGGTTCCGCGTGGACGGAGCAGGTGCAGCCTCCGGCGCCGAGCGCTCCCGGCATCGGCGGGATGATCGATCGCATCCAGGCCGAGGCAGCCGCTGGTGGACAGCCGCGACCGGCGCAGCAGGGCATGAGCTACGTCGTGCTGCAGGTCGTGCTCAAGGAGAAGTTCTTCGGCACGGGCTCCGGTAACCTCACCGAGCTCGAGAAGGCGATCAACGCGCAGGCTGCGCTCGGGTACCGATTGCACACGATCACGACGGCGTCGTCGGGGAGCACCGGCTTCGGTGGCGGGGACCGGGTGCAGGCGACCATGGTGTTCGAGCGCCTCAACTGAGGCGGCCAGCCTGATGGCCACCGGCGGGGATGTCGAGCCAGCTGAGGCCCTGCACGACGCGTCACGTCAGCACTCCGGGTTCATCGATAGTCACCGGTACTTCCGAAAGGTCACGGACGGTCGTCGACGTCTCCTGGTCCTCCGCGACGACGCGGAGTACGAGGTGATGACCGCGCCTGCCCGGATCGTCCGTGTGTCGATGCGGACGCTCCCCGAGACGCTGGGAGCGCCCCCGGGATCACGACGAGACTTCCAGGAGTGTGAGCAGCGGGCGCGCCGGCTCCACGAAGCGGGCAGTGATCGGTGGGTCGAGTACTCGACGGGCCGCACCGTGCCGGCGGACGAGCTGATGGGCGCCACGGACTGACAGCGGACCTCGTCCCGGGAACGACGAAGCGCCGCCGAGCAGGTGCTCGGCGGCGCTTCGTGGTGGTGCTGGTGGACCTAGGCCGCGAGTGCGAGCTCGCCCGCGCGCACGGACTGCGCCTGCAGCAGGGTGCGGCTGGCCTCGCCCGCCCAGGAGCGGCCGGGCACGGTCCAGCCGGCCTCGCCGACGGCGTCGAGGCGCGTGCCCCGCGTGACGAAGACGGACAGGTCGTCGGCCGCGATGCGGACGAGGTACTCGCGCTGCGAGCGGTCGTCGCGCACGGGGAACTCGGCGATGCGGTCGGGGGTGATCGTCGGGGCCGCGAGTGCGGTCCCGAACACGGTGATGCGTTCGTTGCTGGTCATGGTGCTGTACTTCCTGGTCGTTCGGCGCCAGGGCGACTCGGTGTCGGCGGACGTCTCAGTCCGGCGCGACGCATCGAGTGCGGGGCGCACACGTCGAGCTTCGACGTGCAGCTCGTCCGTGCGGATCGAGCGGTGTCTCGAGTGGAATGCGACTCGGGTGAGTCGGTGTCGAGAGGGTGGTGTGCGCGAGTCAGATGGGTTCGCTGCAGTGCACCAAAGAGACACTATACGTGCCCGCTGTCGAGAAGTCCAGGGAACCGGGTGACGGCTTCAGGATGCGAGGAACGCGTCCCATCGGGCGCCACCGGCAGCCACGTTCCCCGAGCTGTCGAGTCGAGCGGCCGCGGACCCCGGCTTTCGCCCGGCCTGCTGGTGGACGAGCCCGCCGAACGAGGCGGAGAACCCGTCGCGCGGCAGGGCGGCGGTGACCGCGCGCAGGTCGGCCGCCCGCCAGCGGGAGAACCCGGAGCCCGAGACGTCGAGGGACGTCGCGACCTCGAGCAGGTGCCCCTCGGGGTCGACGGCGGGGTCGACGGAGGTCCACATGTGCCGCTCGATGACCTCGCCCACCCGGCGCGCACGGGCCTGGTCCCACCCAGCGCCCATCGCGAAGACGGCTCCGACCGCGCCGCTGGCGTCCTCGAAGGGGACCTGGTGGGCGTCGAACGCGGGCGTGACGCCGAGGTCGTGGAGCATCGCCGCGACGAAGAGCAGCTCGGGGTCGGGTTCGAGGTCGATCGTCGGTGCGAGCAGGACGGCCCACGCCCAGGACCGCAGGCAGTGGTGCACCAGGGGCGGTGACGACCAGGTGCGCAGGACCTCGAGTGCCCGCGCGGCGACGGGGGAGGGCGGGGTGAGGAGGGCGTCGACGTCGAGCGACATGGGATGACAGTACCGACCCGTGCAGTCGCGACCACGACCTGACTGGAGGCACGGCACCAGCTGGTGTCGCGCCTCCGGTCCGCCAGGCGGCTCAGTTCAGGGTCGGGGTGTCCTCCGGCACGACGCCGTCGGCGTACAGGTCGGTCGCCAGGTCGCGGAGCGCGCGCAGCGCGACGCGCTGCGTGAGGGGGCCGTAGGAGATGCGGGCGACGCCGAGCGCCTCGTACTCGGCGGCCGGCAGCGCACCCGGCAGGCCGATGACGGACAGCTTGCCCCGGCCGAGCCCGTCGACGAGCCGCTCGACGACGGACCGCTCGATCGCGCCGGGCACGAAGACGAGCGCTGCGCCGTTGTCCAGGAAGGCCTTGCCGCGGGCGATGGCGTCCGCGATGCTCTCGTCGATCGGACGGTCGCCGCCGCGGGCGATCGCGTCGGTGCGGGCGTTCAGTTGGAAGTCGACGCCCTCGGCCCGGGCGGCGGCGGTGATCGCGGCGACCCGGGCGACGGCCTCGTCGAAGGGGCGCAGGCGATCCTCGACGTTCGCGCCGACGATGCCGGCACCGATCGCGCGGCGGATGGTCTCGGCCGGGTCCTCGTACCCGTCGTCCAGGTCGGCGGTGACGGGCAGGTCGGTCGCGGCGGCGACGATCGCGGCTCCGGACAGGGCGAGGTCGAGGGGCATGCCGCCGTCCTCGTACCCGTACGATGCGGCGATCGAGTGTCCGGCGGTCGCGATCGCCTTCGTCTCGGGCAGGTCGCTGACGACCTTGGCGCTGATCGCGTCCCACACGTTGACGACGCGCAGGATCTCGGGGGCTTCGTGCAGCTGCTTGAGGGTGGTCGCCTGGTCGGCGGTGTTCGTGCTCATGCGGCCGACAGTAGGCCGACGGGGCGGCCCCCGGCCGCAACGCGTTCAGAAGACGACGCAGGATGACGTCGGGAGTCGCGCCGGGCCTCCTGACCGATGCATGCTGGGACGCATGGCGAGCGACGAGCAGGACCCGGTCGGCACGCTCCGCGGGGTCCGGACGAGCATCAAGTGGACGCGGTACGCGCCCGACGTGCTGCCCCTGTTCGTCGCCGAGATGGACCACGACGTCGCTCCGGCGATCCGGCAGGCGTTGATCGAACGGGTCGCGCAGTCGGACCTCGGGTACCTGGACGGCCCCGGACCGCTCGCTCCGGCGTTCGCGCAGTTCGCCCTCGACCGCTGGGGATGGCAGGTCGACCCGTCGCGGATCCACCTGGCCACCGACGTCAGCGTGGGGATCGTCGAGTCACTGCGGCTCGCGCTGCCCGACGGCGGTCGCGTGGCGATCACGCCGCCGGTGTACCCGCCGTTCTTCGAGCTCGTCGAGGAAGCCCGATGTCAGGTGGAGGAGGTCCCGCTGCTCGAGCAGTGGGGACGGTACCGACTCGACCTCGAGGGACTCGAGCGGGCCTTCGCCGGCGGGGTCGGGGTCTTCCTGCTCTGCAACCCGCACAACCCCGTCGGCCTCGTGCACGACCGGGCCGAACTCGTGGCGCTGGCCGAACTCGCGGCGAGGTACGACGTCCTGGTCATCAGCGACGAGATCCACGCGCCGCTCACGCACCCCGGTGTGCAGTTCACGCCCTTCGCGATGGTCGCCGAGCCGCTCGGAGCACGGAGCGTGTGTGTGACGAGCGCGAGCAAGGGGTGGAACCTGGCCGGGGTGAAGTGCTCCGTCATCGTGGCCGGCGACGCCCGCACCGCCGCACTCCTCGACACCCTGTGGGAGGAGGTCGCCTGCCGCACGAGCATCCTCGGGCTGCACGCGAACCTGGCGGCCTTCACGCTGGCGACGGACTGGCTCGACGACGTGGTCGCGCGCATCGTGGCGAACGACCGACTGCTCGCGAAGCTGCTCGCCGAACACCTGCCCGGCGTCGTCTACACGCGGCCACGCGCCGGGTACCTGGCGTGGCTGGACTTCCGGGGGATCGGGCTCGGCGACGACCCCGCGGTGCCGATCCGGGAGCACGCGTACGTGGCGCTCAACTCCGGGCTCGGGTTCGGGGCCCAGGGACGTGGTTTCGTGCGGCTCAACCTGGCGTGCTCGCCGCAGACCCTGCGCGAAGCCGTGTTCCGGATCGCCTCGGCGTACCCGTCGAGTGCGCAGGAGGGGCTGGTCTGGCACGTCGCGTGAGCGCGGCCGTCGAGCGAGCAGAAGACGCCGGATCGCTGGCTCGGACCCGTCGTCTTCTGCTCACTCGGGCAGGGGGCTGTCGTCAGCGCAGGTCGAGCGTCATGTGCACGTCGGCGCGGACGTAGGGGCTCGGGACGAGCTCGTCCTCGCGCAGGTGCCGGAACCCGAACGCCTCGTACAGGTGCACGGCGCTCGTGAGCTGCGCGTTGCTCTCCAGGTCGATCCGGTGCGCACCGAGCGCACGCGCCCGATCCAGTGCGGCGGTGATGAGCTTGCGCCCGGTGCCGTGTCCCTGGTGGTCGGGGGAGACCGCCATCTTCACGAGCTCGAACACGCCGGGCGTCGTCGGGACGATCCCGATGCACCCGATCACCTGGTCGTCGAGCCGGGCGACCAGGACGGCGCCGCCGCGGTCCACGACGCGGCCGACCGGGTCGCCGAGGAACACGCGGTCCTCGTCCTCGAGGGTGAAGTACCGGGTGATCCACGCCTCGTTGAGGGTGCGGAAGGCCTCGGCGTCCGCGGGGGAGGCGAGGTCGGCGATGGTGACGGACGTGGTCGTGGTCGTGGTCGCTTCGGGCATGGCTCCATCCTCGGAGCAGGATGAGGTCGCGTCCAATACTCGTTCGGGTGGATCGATAGGCTGCGTGCATGGATCGGGACCCGGACGTCGACCTGCGCCAGCTCCGCGCGTTCCTCACCGTCGCCGACGAACTGCACTTCGGTCGGGCGGCCGAGCGGCTCCGGATCGCGCAACCGGCGCTGTCGCAGCAGATCAAGCGCACCGAGCGGGCACTCGGTGTCGACCTGTTCGTCCGGACCAGCCGCAGCGTCGCACTGACGGCCGCCGGTCGGGTGCTGCAGGGTCGTGCGCGGTCACTGCTGGGCCAGGTCCGGCGTGACCTCGACGAGACCGTCCGGGTCGGGCGCGGCGAGGTCGGCCGGCTCGACGTGGGGTTCGTGGTCTCCGCCCTGCCCCTCGGCCCGATCGAGCGTGTCCAGGCGTTCCGCGATCGGTACCCGCTGGTCCGGGTGGAGCTGACCGAGGGCTACTCGTCGACGCTGCTCGCCCGGATCGTCCGCGGCGAGCTCGACCTGGCCGTCGTGCGCGACCCCGACCCGGACCCCGCCGTCCGGTTGCTGCCGTTCCGCTCCGAGGCGTTCGTCGCCGCCGTCCCGCGGGGTCACCGGTTCGCCGGGCGGCCGAGCATCCGCGGCACCGAATTGGTCGACGAGCCCTTCGTGTTCTTCCCGGCGGTCGCGGGGGCGCTCGCGACGGAGCGGAACCTCGCCCCGGTCACGGCGGGTGGCCGCCGTCCGGTGATCGTGCAGGAGGCCACGACCTGGGCGACGGTGCTGCACCTGGTCGGCGTCGGCCTGGGGGTCACGGTCGTGCCGGAGAGCGCGGCGTTGGCAGCACCGGACACCGTCGCGCTCCTGCCGCTCGAGGGCAGCGACCACCGCAGCGAGCTGGCGTGGGCGATGCGGGCGGACGACGACCGCGCCATCCTGCAGAACTTCGTGGCGGCGGACTGACCGACGGCGGACTGACCGCGGCTCAGCCCAGCGCCAGCACCGGCGCCCGGTGGTCACCGAGCTCGTCGACGTGCCACGGCCGAGCACCGCGCAGCGTCAAGCCGAGCTGCACGAGCACGAACCCCACGTGGGGCTCGACGTCCGGGTCCCACGGCCCCTCGACACCCAGGCCGAACGCCCCGAGTTCGTCGTCGGCTTCGTCCCGCAGCGTGAGACGCCACCGGCCGTCGCCGAGTTCCTCGACCACGGCCCAGCGGGCGGTGCCGAAGCGGCTCACGCCGTCTTCATGATGTCCGCGGTGAAGTTCTGCACGCGCTGCAGCAGAGCAGCGCCCCGCATGGCGATGGTCGCGGGCGGGTTGAGGTGCGGCGGCGCGGTGCGGATGAGCATCGGGCACCCGAGGTCCTCGCAGATGTACGACCCGATGGTGTTGCCGTTGCGTCCGGACTCGCCAGCGCGGGCGGCCGAGAACAGGCGGACCTGTGTGGCGGGCTGCGGGGAGTGGCAGAACGAGCACATCGCGGCGATCCCGGGGCGCAGGGAGCCCCCGGCGGAGCGGACGACGATGCCCACGGGGCGTTCGTCGATCCAGGACACGATGTAGCCCCGGCGGGCGGCCTGCGGGTCGCGCCAGCCCAGGAACTCGCGGTCGTCCCAGAGCGTCTCGTGCAGGCCGGGGATCGGCAGCTGCTCGAGTTCGTCGGGCGTCGCGTTCACGAACGACGATCGGATGTCGGCTTCGGTCAGTGGCTTCACGGTGCCTGACACCCTATGCCTCGCCACCGACAGCTGGGTCGTCAGGACAGCCGGGAGGCGCGGATCGCCCCGAGCGCGCTGCTCCCGTCCGCCACCAGGACGGCCCGGCGCAGGGCGTCGCGCCCGACGCGGCGCGCAGCAGCGTCGTCGGCCGCGAACTCGACGAGCACGCGCGTCGAGCGTGCCATCGCCCGCGCCCCGGGCACCCACGGGACCGCACGCTCGATCGATTCGGCGACCGCGACCGCAGCCGCGTGGTGCTGGGTCAGGTGGGCGCGTTCGTGGGCGACCACGGCCTCCAGTTCGTCGGTGCGCAACCGGTCTGCCAGGCCGGTGCTCACGAGGACGCCGCCGCTGCGACCGGGCACGGCGCACGCCAGGGCGTGGTCCGCCTCGACCACGGCGACCGGCGTGCCGTCGATCTCGCGGTGCGGCGCGACGCCGTTGCGCATGGCCTGGCGGACGGCCTCGTGCTCCGGGCCGGGACGCACCCGGACAGCGACGACGAACGCGACGACCGCGAGCACCGCGACGCCGACGTTGAAGCCGTGCGTGGGGGAGCCGTCGCCGCCGAACACCTCGGTGACCGGCCGGTCCGCCAGCACGACGAGCGCGATGCCCACGACGAAGCCCACGACGCCGAGCAGGACGGCGACCGACCAGCACGCCAGCGCGGTCCGCGGCAGGTCGATCGTCCAGGCGGACCGGGTCAGCACCCGGGGCGCGAACACCACCACCGCGAGTGCGAGGGCGATGAGCGCGATGCCGGCGACGACCACGGGCGGGCTCCGGTCAGGAACGGGCGCGGGCGTCGAGCGCGCGGCGCAGGGCCTCGAGGTCGTCCGAGGCGAGCGAGCCGGTGAACTGCAGCAGTGCGGCCTCACGGTCGGCCGAGGCGGCCAACGCGCTCGACATGAGCGAGGCCGTCTGCTCGTCGCGGCTGTGCACCGCGCGGAACGTCAGCGGGGCGTCGTCGTGCTGCTCCCGTTCGACCTGGCCCTTGCGGCGCAGACGGTCGAGCACGGTGAGCACGGTCGTGACCGCGGGGCGGGGTTCAGGGAACGCGTCGAGCACCTGCCGCGCGGTGCGACCACCGTCGGCGGACCGCAGCGCGTCGAGCACCGCCTGCTCGAGCTGTCCCCTGGGACGCGATCGTTGTCCGGCCATCCCCGCATTCTACGAGATGTCGAACGCCAGCGGCCGACACACGCCCGTAACGCGGCCTCGCTATGCTCGTGCGCGGACAACTGAACACCGGCCGCTCATCCGTCGCGGGAGACGCCGTGCATCGTGCCCCCGGGTACGTCGTGCCCTCGGGTACACCGTGCCCTCGGCACGCGCACGGCACCGAAGGAGCAATCCCCCCGTCAATCTCTCAGGTCCCACACCGCAGCGGACAGGCCACTCTGAAAAGCAGACGCTCGGTCGTCTCGCCCACGGTGAAAGCCGCCGGACCTCACGGGCCGCGGTGAAACTCTCAGGCCCATGACAGAGGGGGAGTTCCACCCGGCGATGGTCGCCGGGCCCTGCCGACGCCAGGAGAACTCCGCCATGAGTCCGTCCCCACTGCGGTCCTCGCCGCTCGAAGCCGTGCACGAGGCCGCCGGCGCGACCTTCACCGACTTCGCCGGGTACCGCATGCCCGTGCGCTACTCGTCCGACCTCGCCGAGCACCACGCGGTCCGTCAGGCCGCCGGTGTCTTCGACCTGTCGCACATGGCCGAGGTCGGGGTGACCGGCCCCGACGCCGTCGCCTTCCTCGACCACGCGCTCGCCGGGTCCTTCGGCGCCATGACCGTCGGCCGGGCCAAGTACTCCCTGCTGCTCGCCGAGGACGGCGGGATCCTCGACGACCTGGTCGTCTACCGCACCGACCAGGACGTCTTCCTGGTGGTCGCCAACGCCTCGAACCGCGACGTCGCGGTCGACGCCCTGACCGCACGGGCCGCCGGGTTCGACGTCGAGGTCTCCGACGACTCCGACACCACGGCGCTCGTCGCGATCCAGGGCCCCGCCGCCGCCGGCACCCTCGACGCCCTGGTCGTCGCCGACCGTCTGCAGCCCGAGAGCCCCCTCGACGAGCTCCGCTACTACCGCGTGCTGCACGCTCTGTTCGACGAGGCGGACGTGCTGATCGCCCGGACCGGCTACACCGGCGAGGACGGCTTCGAGCTCTACTGCCACCCCGACACCGCGCCGGCCCTCTGGGACGCCCTGCTCGAGACCGGTGCCGACCGCGGCGTCGTGCCGGCCGGACTCGCGGCCCGCGACACCCTGCGGCTCGAGGCCGGCATGCCCCTGTACGGACACGAGCTCGACACCGACGTGCGTCCGGCCCAGGCCGGGCTCGGTCGAGTCGTCGCGGCCGAGGGCGACTTCGTCGGTGCCGCCGGCGTCTCGCCGGCCGAGGGTGCCCGCGTGCTCGTCGGCCTCGTCACCGAGGGCCGTCGCGCGCCGCGTGCCGGCTACGACGTCGTGCACGAGGGAGAGGTCGTCGGGACCGTGACCTCGGGCGCGCTCTCCCCGACGCTCGGGCACCCCGTGGCCATGGCCTTCGTCGACCCGTCGGTCGCCGAAGCGGGGCAGCTCCTCCACATCGACGTCCGCGGAACGGCCATCCCCAGCACGGTCACCGCGTTCCCCTTCTACCGCCGCACTCCGAAAGGCTGAGCTCGTGACCGACCAGACCGCACTCCAGTACACCGCCGACCACGAGTGGCTCCTCGTCGAGGGCGACACCGTCACCGTCGGCATCACCGACCACGCCGCCGAGCAGCTCGGTGACGTCGTCTACGTCGAGCTCCCGGCCGTCGGCACGGCCACCACCGCCGGCACGCAGATCGGCGAGATCGAGTCGACCAAGAGCGTCGGCGAGCTGTTCGCCCCGATCGAGGGCGAGGTCGTGGCAATCAACGACGCCGTCGTCGACGCCCCCGACACCGTCAACCAGGACCCGTTCGGCGCCGGTTGGCTCGTGAAGATCAAGGTCGAGGGCACCTCGTTCCCCGAGGACCTGATGGACCACGACGCGTACCGGGCGTCCATCGCATGACCGCGTCCGAGAACCTGCAGACGTCGTTCGCCGACCGCCACATCGGCACCACCCCGGCCGACCAGCAGACGATGCTCGACGCGGTGGGGCAGTCGTCGCTCGACGCGCTCGTCCGTGCCGCGATCCCGGAGTCGATCCACGTCGGCCCCGTCTCCGATTCGGTGGTCCCCGCCGCCGTCGGCGAGACCGAGGCGCTCGCCGAGCTCCGCGCGAAGGCCGGCCGCAACACGGTCCGCCGCGCCATGATCGGCCTCGGGTACCACGGCACCCACACCCCCGCGGTGATCCAGCGGAACGTGCTCGAGAACCCGAGCTGGTACACGGCGTACACGCCCTACCAGCCGGAGATCTCGCAGGGTCGGCTCGAGGCGCTCATCAACTTCCAGACGATGGTGTCCGACCTGACCGGTATGGCCACCGCCGGCGCCTCGATGCTCGACGAGGGCACCGCCGTGGTCGAGGGCATGCTCCTCGCCCGCCGCGCGTCCAAGGTCAAGGGTGACGCGTTCCTGGTCGACACCGACCTGCTGCCGCAGACCCGGGCGCTGCTCGACCACCGTGCCGACGCCGTGGGCATCGAGCTCCGGACGTTCGACGCCGTCGAGGGGCCGAGCGACGAGCAGCTCGACGGGGCCTTCGGCGTCATCGTGCAGTACCCCGGGGCCTCGGGGCGCGTCGTCGACCCGTCCTCCGTGATCGAGCGGGTGCACGCCGGCGGTGGCATCGCCGTCGTCGCGGCCGACCTGCTCGCGATGACGCTCCTCGCCAGCCCGGGCGACCTCGGGGCCGACGTCGCCGTCGGCACGAGCCAGCGCTTCGGTGTCCCGCTCGGCTTCGGTGGCCCGCACGCCGGGTACCTGGCCGTCCGCGCCGGACTCGAGCGCCAGCTGCCCGGCCGCCTGGTCGGGGTGTCCTTCGACGCCGACGGGCAGATGGCCTACCGCCTCAGCCTGCAGACCCGCGAGCAGCACATCCGCCGCGAGAAGGCGACGAGCAACATCTGCACCGCGCAGGTCCTGCTCGCCGTCATGGCCTCGATGTACGCGGTCTACCACGGGCCCGAGGGGCTGCGCTTCATCGCGCACCGCGTCGCCCGCACGACGTCGGCGCTCGCCGCGGTCGCCCGTGACGTCGGGGTGCAGGTCGTGCACGACGCCTTCTTCGACACGCTGACCCTGCGTGCCGACGGCCGCGCCGAGGCCATCGTCGCCGACGCCCAGCGTGCCGGCTACCTGCTGCACGTGGTGGACGCCGACACGTTCCAGGTGTCCGTCGACGAGACGACCACGCCCGACGACGTCGCGGCGCTCGCGGGAGTGCTCGGGGCGGTGGACGTGACTGTCCCGGCGACCGAGTCCGCCGTGCGCGACGCGGCCACGGGCCTCCCGGCCGGGCTGCAGCGCGAGAGCGACTACCTGACGCACCCCGTGTTCAGCGCGCACCGCAGCGAGACCCGGATGATGCGGTACCTCAAGCACCTGTCCGACAAGGACTACGCGCTCGACCGCGGCATGATCCCGCTCGGCAGCTGCACGATGAAGCTCAACGCGGCGACCGAGATGGCCGCCGTGACCTGGCCGGAGTTCGCGAACGTCCACCCGTTCGCACCGCGCGAGGACGTCGAGGGGTACCTCGACATGATCGGCGACCTCGAGTCGTGGCTCGCCGAGGTCACCGGGTACGACACCGTGTCGCTGCAGCCGAACGCCGGCAGCCAGGGTGAGCTCGCCGGCCTCCTCGCCATCCGCGGCTACCACCTGGCGAACGGCGACACCGACCGCACCGTCTGCCTCATCCCGTCGAGCGCCCACGGCACGAACGCCGCGTCGGCCGTGCTCGCCGGCATGACGGTCGTCGTCGTCGCCTGTGACGAGGACGGCAACGTCGACCTGCAGGACCTCCGCGCGAAGACCGTGCAGCACGGTGCGCAGCTCGCGGCCCTGATGATCACGTACCCGTCCACCCACGGCGTGTACGAGCACGACATCCGCGAGGTCTGCGACGCCGTGCACGACGCCGGCGGCCAGGTCTACGTCGACGGGGCGAACCTCAACGCGTTGCTCGGGCACGCACGGTTCGGCGACTTCGGCGGCGACGTCTCGCACCTCAACCTGCACAAGACGTTCTGCATCCCGCACGGCGGTGGCGGCCCCGGTGTCGGCCCCGTCGCGGCGAAGGCGCACCTCGCGCCCTTCCTGCCGGGCCACCCGTTCGCCCAGCAGGCCGACCGGCGCACGGGAGCGACCGCCGCCGACGCCGACGGCCGCCTGGCACACGCCGGCGGTCCGGTCAGCGCGGCGCCCTACGGCAGCCCGAGCATCCTGCCGATCACGTGGACCTACGTCCGGATGATGGGGCTCGACGGGCTCACCCGCGCGACCGAGGCAGCCGTCCTCGGGGCGAACTACATCGCGGCACGCCTGCGCGACGCGTTCCCGGTGCTCTACACGGGCGAGGACGGACTCGTGGCGCACGAGTGCATCCTCGACCTCCGACCGCTGCGCGACACCACGGGCATCACCGTCGACGACGTCGCGAAGCGCCTGGTCGACTACGGGTTCCACGCGCCGACGATGTCGTTCCCCGTCGCCGGCACGCTCATGGTCGAACCGACCGAGAGCGAGGACCTCGCCGAGCTCGACCGCTTCGTGGACGCCATGCTCGCCATCCGGGCCGAGGCCGCCGCCGTCGAGCGCGGCGAGTGGCCCGCGGACGACAACCCGCTCGTGCACGCGCCGCACACGGCCTCGTCGGTCATCTCGGGGGAGTGGGCGCACGCCTACACCCGCGAGCAGGCCGTCTACCCGCTGCCGGGGATCAGCGGCCGGAAGTACTGGCCGCCGGTACGCCGCATCGACCAGGCCTACGGCGACCGCAACCTGGTGTGCGCCTGCCCGCCGATCGAGGCGTTCGCCTGACGCTCCCGCGGTGCCCTCGGGCGCCACGCGACGTGCCCCGTCCGGTCCGCCGGGCGGGGCACGCCTGCGTCCAGGGAGCGCGCCGAGGACGACGCGAGTCGGGCTGCGCGACTTGCACAGAAGTGTGGCGGAGTGCAACGCCTTTCATGCAGCTGCAACAAACAGGCAGGTGTTGCGCACCCGCGCGCGAATCTTGCATCGTCTCGCAACGATCGTGCAAGTTGGTTACCGGCTTGTAACCGTTCGCCCCAGGGTTTGGATGGCGCTGTTCACCTTGCCTACAGTGCAGATGTCAAACGCGCAGGGCGACACCGCTGTGCCCTGTGCGTCCCATGCACCAGGAGGAACCTTGATCAAGAAGCGCGCCGGGCTCGCAGCCCTCGCCGTGCTCGGGGCCACAGCACTCGCCCTGACCGCCTGCTCCAGCAACAACAGTGGGGGTGGCTCCGGTTCGTCCAACGCGTCCGGCATCGTCACCACGAACGGCAGCGAGCCGCAGAACCCGCTGATCCCGTCGAACACCACCGAGACCGGTGGCGGCAAGATCATCGACTCGCTCTTCGAAGGGCTCATCTCGTACGACGCCGACGGCAAGCCCGTCAACGAGGTCGCGAAGAGCATCGAGACCGACGACTCGAAGACGTTCGACATCACGCTCAACACGAACTACACCTTCACCGACGGCGAGAAGGTCACCGCCGAGTCCTTCACGAAGGCGTGGGACTGGGCTGCGCAGAAGTCGAACGCGCAGGGCGCGTCGTACTTCTTCGAGAACATCGAGGGCTACAACGCCGAGAAGGACTCGAAGCTGACCGGCCTCAAGGTCGTCGACGACGACGAGTTCACCGTGACGCTGAAGTCGGCGCAGTCCGACTTCCCGCTGTCGCTCGGCTACTCGGCCTTCGTGCCGCTGCCCTCTTCGTTCTACGACGACACCAAGGCGTTCGGCGAGAACCCGATCGGCAACGGCCCGTACAAGCTCGACGGTGCGGACGCCTGGACCCACAACCAGTCCATCAAGCTCGTCACCAACGAGGACTACGTCGGCAAGCGCAAGCCGAAGAACGGTGGTCTGACGATCACGTTCTACGCCTCGCAGGACACCGCGTACTCCGACGCCCAGGGCGGCAACCTCGACGTCCTCGACGCCGTGCCGGACGCAGCCTTCGCGACGTACAAGTCCGACTTCCCGGACTCGAACGTCAACCAGCCGGCCGCGATCTTCCAGGCCATCTACCTGCCCTACTACCTCGACCACTGGAAGGGTGAAGAGGGCAAGCTCCGTCGCGAGGCGGTCTCGATGGCGATCAACCGCGAGCAGATCACCGACAAGATCTTCGACGGCACCCGCACCCCGGCCAAGGACTTCACCTCCCCGGTGATCGACGGCTGGAGCGACGACCTCGACGGCGCCGACGTGCTCGAGTACAACGAGTCCGAGGCCAAGAAGCTCTGGGCCGAGGCCGACGAGATCTCGAAGTACGACGACACCCTCACCATCACGTACAACGCCGATGGTGGCCACGAGGCCTGGGTGACCGCGGTCACCAACTCGATCTCGAACACGCTCGGCATCAAGGCCGAGGGCAACGCGATCCCCACGTTCCAGGAAGCCCTGGACCTGCAGACGAACGACAAGCTCACGGGCGGCAGCCGCACCGGTTGGCAGGCCGACTACCCGTCGCTGTACAACTTCCTCGGCCCGACCATGGGTGAGGGCTCGTCGAACAACTACTCGCGCTACGACTCCAAGGAGTACAACGACCTCCTCGCCGAGGGCCGTTCGGCTGCGACCGTCGAAGAGGGCAACAAGATCTTCGACCAGGCCCAGGAGCTGCTGTTCGAGGACCTGCCCGAGATCCCGCTCTGGTACTCCAACGTGACCGGCGTCTGGAACGCGGACAACGTGTCGAACGTCGAGTTCGGCTGGAACTCGGTGCCGCTGTACTACGACATCGAGGTCAAGAACTGACCCTGGTCTCGTAGAGACCACTCCGCGGGCAGGTATCCTGCTCCGCGACCACCGGACGGGGGTTCGGGGACCACTTCGGTCCCCGAACCCCCGTACCGCGGCGGCAACACCCTCCCCACACCGCGGGCGCCCTCCCGCACCGGACATCCGTGCCGACCCTCGGACCGTCCACCCCTCACCACAATGAACCTGATCGACATCGCTCCGGACCGGGCAGTGATCTGATGCTCTGGTACCTCGGCAAGCGCCTCCTGCAACTCATCCCCGTCTTCTTCGGGGCCACGTTCCTCATCTACTTCATGGTCTTCTCGCTGCCCGGCGACCCGATCGCCGCGCTCTTCGGCGACCGGCAGCCCTCGCCGCAGGTCATCGAGACGCTCCGGCAGCAGTACAACCTCGACAAGCCGTTCCTCGTGCAGTACCTGCTGTGGATCGGCGGCGTGTTCCGCGGCGACCTCGGCCTGACCTACTCGGGTCAGCCGGTCAGCTCGCAGCTCGCCCAGGCCTTCCCGATCACCGCGCGTCTGGCGCTCCTGGCGCTCGTGTTCGAGGCCGTCGCCGGCATCGTCGTCGGCGTCATCGCGGGTCTGCGCAAGGGCAAGCTGTTCGACGCCACCGCGCTCGTCGTCTCGCTGCTGCTCATCTCGGTACCGACCTTCGTGGTCGGGTTCGTCCTGCAGTACGTGTTCGGCATCCAGCTCGGGTTGTTCCGCGTGACCGTCTCGGGTGAGGCGCCCTGGAGCGAACTCGTCCTGCCGGCGATCGTGCTCGCATCGGTGTCCTTCGCCTACATCGTGCGGCTCACCCGCGCGAGCGTCGCCGAGAACATGAACGCCGACTTCGTGCGGACCGCCACGGCGAAGGGCCTGCCGCGCCGTCGCGTCGTCGGGGTGCACATCTTCCGCAACTCGCTCATCCCCGTGGTGACCTACCTGGGTGTCGACATCGGCAACCTGATGGTCGGTGCCGTCGTCACCGAGGGCATCTTCAACATCAACGGCGTCGGCGGCACGGTCTTCCGTGCCGTCAAGCTCGGCGAAGGCCCCACGGTCGTGTCGTTCGTCGCCGTGATGGTCATCATCTTCATGCTCGCCAACCTCCTGGTCGACCTGCTCTACGCCGTCCTGGACCCGAGGATCCGCTATGCCAAGTAACCCCGCATCCCGTTCGGCGACGCACTACGTCGCGCCGATCGAGGAGACGCCGCTCCAGGCGGTCGACCAGGTCAACGTGGACGAGAAGACCCGTTCCCTGTGGACCGACGCGTGGGAGTCCATGCGGAGTCGTCCGACGTTCTGGGTCTCCTCGGTCCTCATCCTGCTGATCGTCGTCGTCGCGATCTTCCCCGGGCTCTTCACGCACGTCGACCCGCGGGCCTCGAACCTCGACTTCAGCGACGAGGGCCCGCGCGCCGGACACCCCCTCGGCTACACCCGCCAGGGCTACGACGTCTACGCACGCGTGATCTGGGGCGCCCAGAACTCGCTCATCGTGGGCCTCGTGGCGACGGTCCTGGTGTCGCTCGTCGGCATCGTGATCGGTGCGCTGGCCGGCTTCTACGGCGGCTGGCTCGACACCATCGTGTCCCGCATCGCGGACATCTTCTTCTCGATCCCGACCATCCTCGGCGCGATCGTGATCATGTCGGTGATCCCCGCCCGGAACGCGATCACCGTCGCGCTCGTGCTCGCCGCGTTCGCGTGGCCGCAGATCGCCCGCATCATGCGCGGTGCGGTCCTCAGCGCCAAGCAGTCCGACTACGTGATGGCGTCCGCCGCCCTGGGCGTCAGCCGCTTCACGACGCTGGTCCGCCACGTCATCCCGAACGCGCTGGCGCCGGTCATCGTCGTCGCCACCGTGTCGCTCGGCACGTTCATCGTCGCCGAGGCGACGCTGTCGTTCCTCGGGATCGGGCTGCCGCCGTCGGCGCTCAGCTGGGGCCTCGACATCGGCACCGCGCAGACGTCGATCCGCACCAACCCGTCGACGATCTTCTGGCCGTCGGCCGCGCTGTCCATCACCGTGCTCGCGTTCCTGCTCCTCGGTGACGTGGTGCGCGACGCGCTCGACCCGAAGGCGAGGGCCCGCCGATGAGCGAGACGCTGACCAACCCCACCAGCCGCCGCGCCGGATCCGAGGGCGCCCCGCTGCTCGAGATCACGGACCTGCAGGTCGGCTTCAAGACCCAGAGCGGCTTCGTGCAGGCCGTCCGCGGCGTGAACATGACCCTGGAGCAGGGTGAGCGCCTGGCCATCGTCGGTGAGTCCGGTTCGGGCAAGTCGACGAGCGCCCAGGCGATCATCAAGCTCCTGCCCGGCGCCGGACAGGTGACCGGCGGGTCGATCAAGTTCAACGGGCGCGAGCTCGTCGGGCTGAACGACAAGGAGATGTCGGAGATCCGCGGGAAGGAGATCGGCTACGTCCCCCAGGACCCGATGTCGAACCTCAACCCGCTGTGGTCGGTCGGCTTCCAGGTCGAGGAGGCCATCCGGGCGAACGGCATGGCCACCGGCAAGAAGGCCATCCGTGACCGTGCCGTCGAGGTCCTGCAGGAAGCCGGCCTCGGCGACGCCTCCAGCCGGCTCAAGCAGTACCCGCACGAGTTCTCCGGCGGCATGCGGCAGCGCGTGCTCATCGGCATCGGTCTGTCGAGCCGCCCGCAGCTGCTCATCGCGGACGAGCCGACGAGTGCGCTCGACGTGACCGTGCAGCGCGTCATCCTCGACCACCTCGAGACCCTGACCCGCGACTTCGGCACTTCGGTGCTGTTCATCACGCACGACCTCGGGCTCGCCGCCGAGCGCGCCGAGAAGCTCGTCGTGATGTACAAGGGCCAGGTCGTCGAGGCCGGTCCCTCGAAGGAGATCCTGGCGAACCCGCAGCACCCCTACACGCAGCGCCTCGTCGCGGCGGCGCCGTCGCTGGCGAGCCGTCGGATCCAGTCGAAGGTGCAGCACGAGCGGGTCGACATCGCGGACGCCGGCAACGACGACGCCGAGCTGATCGCCCGTGCCCAGGAGCGCGAGCACCGCCCGGCCGAGGACCTCATCGTGGTGAAGAACCTCGAGAAGGTCTACAAGCTGCGCGGCAAGAACCTCGCCACGCGCGAGCTGAAGGCCGTCGACGACGTGTCGTTCTCGATCCAGAAGGGCACCACCACGGCGCTCGTCGGCGAGTCCGGTTCGGGCAAGTCGACCGTCGCGAAGCTCGTCCTGCAGCTCGAGAGCATCACGAGCGGCTCCGTGCAGTTCGACGGCATCGACATCGGCGCGCTGAAGGGCAAGGACCTCTTCGACTTCCGCCGCCGCGTGCAGCCGGTGTTCCAGGACCCGTACGGCTCCCTGGACCCGATGTACAACGTCGGGAACACGATCGCCGAGCCGCTCGCCACGCACAAGGTGGGCGACAAGGCTTCCCGTCGCGCCCGGGTGCTCGAGCTGCTCGACCAGGTCGCGCTGCCGAAGTCGATGGTGAACCGGTACCCGAACGAGCTGTCCGGCGGGCAGCGGCAGCGCATCGCCGTCGCCCGCGCGCTCGCGCTCAAGCCGGAGGTCATCGTCCTCGACGAGGCCGTCTCCGCGCTCGACGTGCTCGTGCAGGGGCAGATCCTCGACCTGCTCACCGAGCTGCAGACCGAGCTCGGCCTGACGTACCTGTTCATCACGCACGACCTCGCGGTGGTCCGCCTCGTCGCGGACAACGTGTGCGTCATGCGTCGTGGGCAGATCGTCGAGAAGGCGACGACCGACGAGGTCTTCGCCGACCCGAAGGAGCAGTACACGAAGGACCTCCTGGCCGCCATCCCCGGCGCCGGGTTCGAGTTCGGACGCTGATCCACCTGGACACGAACGAGGCCGGTCGTCCCGTCGTCCTCCGCGCTGGTCGCGGGGGTGCGGTGGCGGCCGGCCTCGTCGCCGTCCTGGGCGTCTTCCTGCTCGGCGACGCGGCCGTCCGGGGCAGCTGGGACGTCGTGCTCCGTGCCGTCGGCCCGGTCGCGGTGCTGGTCTGGGGGCTCTGGGTCCTCACGTACCGCCCGTGCATCCGGCTCGACGACCATGCGGTGACCGTCGTCAACCCGCTCCGTCGCACCGTCGTGCCCTGGCACGCCGTCGCCGACGTCCGGTTGCGCTGGCAGATCGTGGTCGAGACCGTCGGTGGCCGGACCGTGCAGTGCTGGGGCGGCCCGTCGCTGCCCCGGCCGAAGCCGGCCCGACGCGGTGAGCGGGCCGTGCTGCGGCAGCCCGACGAGATGGTCGTGCTGCTCGACCGGTGGTCCGAGCGCCGCGACGACGCGACCGGCGGCGACGTCGTCCGCGGCTGGGACCGACCGGCGGTGCTGGTCGGCGCCGGCGCGCTGGCGCTCCTCGCCGTCTCGCTGCTCAGCCTGTGGCTGGGAGCCTGACGCGGCTCGCGATCGCGACCACACGACGGACGGGAGGTGGGCCCATCCCGCCGGTACCGGCGCGCCGCGCCAGCGGGGTGACGGCCGTGCCGGGAGGGACGGCGCACGACGCGCGCCGGGCCTCCCGTCCGTCTGCTGGTCACGTCCACGGCGTGACCAGCGTCGTCAGACGACCGCGCCGACGCGTTCGGTGAGCAGGTGCTCCTGGTCCGTCTGGATGCAGGCGACCCCGCGACCGTGCACCGGCTCGAGCCGGGGGTCGATCGTGCGGCACTGCTCCTGCCGCCCCTCGTCGAGGAGCTGGTACAGCGGGCAGCGCGTCCGGAAGCGGCAGCCCTCGATGCGCTCGGTGGGGGAGGGCAGGTCGCCCTGCAGCAGGATCCGGCCGCGCGCGGCCTCGGCCGACGGGTCGGGGACCGGCACCGCCGACAGCAGCGCACGCGTGTACGGGTGCTGCGGGTCCGAGAACACCGCGTCGCCGTCGCCGTACTCCACGATCCGTCCGAGGTACATGACCGCGACGTCGTCGGCGATGTGCCGGACGACGGACAGGTCGTGGGCGACGAAGAGGTAGGACAGCCCCAGTCGGTGCTTCAGGTCCTCGAGCAGGTTGATGACGCCCGCCTGCACGGAGACGTCGAGCGCCGACACCGGCTCGTCGAGCACGAGGATCTTCGGCTCGACGATGAGCGCCCGCGCGATGCCGATGCGCTGCCGCTGGCCGCCGGAGAACTCGTGGGGGTAGCGGTCGATGTAGCTCGGCTCGAGGCCGACGAGTTCGAGCGACTCCCGCACCCGGCGGCGGATCTCGTCCTTCGGGACCCCGTGCACGGTGAGGGGTTCGCCGATCACCGAGCCGATGTCGAGCCGCGGGTCGATCGAGGCCATCGGGTCCTGGAAGACGACCTGGATGTCCTTGCGGAGCGCGAGCCGGTCGCGCTTCGACAGTGCGGCGGTGTCGACGCCGTTCACCCGGATGGTGCCGTGCTGGGCGCCGGCGAGCTCGAGGATCTCCATGATCGTCGTGGTCTTGCCGCAGCCGGACTCGCCCACCAGACCGAGCACCTGTCCGCGCTTGAGCGTCAGGGAGATGCCGTCGACGGCGTGCACCTCGCCGATCTGCCGACGGAACAGCGCGCCCTTGGTGAGCGGGAACGTCTTCACCACGTCGTCGAGTTCGAGCACCACGTCGTCGCCGTGGTCGACGACCGCCTCGGGGACGTCGTCGGGGCGGGGGAAGATCTCGGACCGGGCGAGGGTGCCGGCCGCGATCTCGTCACGACGGATGCAGGCCGCGGTGTGCTCGTCGTCGGGGAGGCCGTTCGTGATCGTCGGCGTCGCGCCGGTGAGCACGGGGTTGTCGGCGCTCGGCGGCACGGTTGGCGCGACGAGGGCGGGTTCGCCGTCGCGGCAGGCGTCGATGACGGCCGGGCAGCGGTCAGCGAAGGGGCAGCCGGTCGGCTTCTGGGTGAGCAGGGGCGGGCGGCCGTCCAGGGGCACCAGCCGTTCGGTCCGCGCGGCGGTCATGTTCGGCATCGACCGGAGCAGCCCGATCGTGTACGGCATCACCGGTTCGCGGAAGAGCGGCTCGACCGGTGCCGTCTCGACGATGCGACCGGCGTACATCACGGCGACGCGGTCGGCGTTGCCGGCGACGACGCCGAGGTCGTGCGTGATGAGGACGACGGCGGCGCCGGTCATGTCCTTCGCGGTCTGCAGCACGTCGAGGATCTGCGCCTGGATCGTGACGTCGAGGGCCGTGGTCGGCTCGTCGGCGATGATGAGCTTCGGGTCGTTCGCGATGGCGATCGCGATCATCGCGCGTTGCCGCATGCCGCCCGAGAACTCGTGCGGGAACGCGTCGAGCCGTCGGGCCGGGTTCGGGATGCCGACCACGCGCAGCAGTTCCTCGGCGCGGACGCGGGCCGCCTGCTGCGTCAGGGCGCGGTCGTGCAGGCGGAGACCCTCGATGATCTGCTGCCCGATGGTGTACACGGGCGTCAGGGCCGACAGCGGGTCCTGGAACACCATGGCGATGTCCCGTCCGCGCAGGCGTGACAGTTCGCGGTCGTTCTGGCCCAGCAGCTCCTGACCGTCGAACCGGATGCTCCCGGTGACCTGGGCCGACGACGGCAGCAGCCCCATCACGGCCATGGAGGACACCGACTTGCCGGAGCCGGACTCGCCGACGATGCCGAGGAACTCGCCGGGTGCCACCGAGTAGTCGACACCGCGGACGGCGTACACGGGCTTGGACTTCGGGTTGAACGTGACCGAGAGGTCGGAGACGGTCAGCAGCGGCTCAGTCACGGTTGGCTCCGGAGGTGGGGTCGATGGCGTCGCGCAGGGCGTCGCCGAGGAGGCTCGTCGAGAGCACGGTCGCGACGAGGGTCGCGGCCGGCAGGACGAAGAGCCACGGGCGGGTGACGGCGGACTGGCTGCCCGCGGCGAGGAGCGTGCCGAGGGAGACGTCCGGCACCTGGATGCCGAAGCCGAAGAAGCTCAGCGAGCTCTCCGCCAGGATGGCGGCGCCGACGCCGAGCGTCGCGTCGATGATGAGCAGCGACGCCACGTTCGGCAGGATGTGCCGCCGGATGATCGTGAACGACGGGACCCCCATGAACCGGGCGGCCTTGACGTAGTCGCGCTCGCGCAGGGACATCGTCTGGCCGCGGATCACGCGGGCCATCACCATCCAGCTGAACACCGCGAGGCCGACGATGAGCGCGACCCAGGTCAGGTCCTTGAACACGGGGCTGAGGAGCACGAGTGCGTAGAACGACGGGATCACGAGCAGCAGGTCGATGACCCACACGAGCAGGCGGTCCGTGGTGCCGCCGAAGTAGCCCGCGATCGCACCGACGATCCCGGCGATGAGCGTGGCGGCCGGGCCAGCGATGAGCCCGATGAGCAGCGACTTCTGCAGCCCGACCAGGGTCTGGGCGTAGATGTCCTGGCCGATGTCGTTCGTGCCGAACCAGTGCGCGGCGCTCGGCGGCATGCCGAACGCCAGCCCGTCGGAGTCGACGGCGTTCCAGTGGTACAGGGACGGGCCGACGAACGCCCAGACGATGATGAGCAGCAGGGCGCCACCGCCGATGCGCGCGCGCCAGGTGCGGAACACCTTGCGCCACAGCGGGGTGCGGCCGCCCTTCGCCTCGATGACGTGTGCGGGGACGCCGGCGTCGCCGTCACCGGGGTCACCGGCGGTGGTCGTGGTCGTGGGGTCGAGAACAGACACGGGTCACACCCTCACTCGCGGGTCGAGCGCGGCGTAGAGCAGGTCCGCGAGGGTGCCTGCGATGAGCACGAGGATCGCCGTGAAGAGGATCGTGCCCGATGCCGCGTTGATGTCGTTGTTGCTGATGCTCTGGACGAAGTACTCACCCATGCCGTGCCAGCTGAAGACCAGCTCGGTGATGCTCGCGCCGGTCAGGATCAACCCGAACGAGTACGCGAAGAACGTCGACATCGGGATGAGCGCGACCCGCACGCCGTGGCGCATGATCGCCGCACCGCGGGTCCGTCCCTTCGACCGCGCGGTGCGGATGAAGTCGTTCGACAGCACGTCGAGCATCGCCGAGCGCTGGTACCGCGAGTAGGTCGCGACGGCACCGATGGTCAGCGAGATCGTGGGTAACAACAGGTGCACGAGCCGGTCGCCGAGCACCGGGAAGAACCCGCTCACCCCCGGGGTGTACTCACCCGTGAAGCGGATCGCCTGCGTCCCGACGCCCTGGTTCAGCATCGTCGCGAGGATCATCAGGATCACCGCGATGACGAAGGTCGGGGTGGCGAGCACCGCGAACGACAGGTACGTCGACACCTGGTCCGAGGTGCGGTACTGCCGGACCGCGTTCCAGACACCGAGCAGCACACCGAGGACCGCGCCGAGCAACGTGCCGATGACGAGCAGCCGCAGGCTCGTGCCGGACCGGGCGATGATGTCGGCCGTCACCTCGGTGCCGCGGGTGCTCATGCCGAGCGAGCCGTGCGTCACCAGGCCGACCCACCAGTCCCAGGTGCGGACGAGGAGCGGGGTGTCCGGATCGGCACCGAGCTTGCGGAGCGACGCGTCGATCGTGCCCTGCGGAACGGCGGGGTTGCGACCGAGGAAGCGGGCGGCCGGGTTGAGCGTGCTGCTGGCGAGGATGTAGCCGAGCGTGGTCGCCACGATCGTCAGGACGACGTAGTTGACGATCCGCTTTGCGATGAAGGCGAGCATGTACTTCGTGACCTCTGGGGTACGGCCATCCGTCCGGACAGCGTTGTCGGTGGCGACAGGTTAGCCGCTCGCGGCGGCGGGGTGGGACGTGGGAAGTGACGTTATGCAACATTCGTTACGAGCGTGTTTCGATTCCCGACACGACCTCTTGTGCTGCCCCTGGATGTGGCTATGGTTCTCAACCAACAGACGCGACGGCGGGGGCCGTGCGCGGTCCAGCGCTCCGGCGCGAACCACAACGAAAGGGAATCCTCGTCATGCGAAAGAGGATCAAGGGCATCGCCGTCCTGGCCACTGCCGCGGCCGCAGCCGTCGTGCTGGCGGGCTGCTCCGGCGGCGGGCAGGCGGGCAACAGCAGCTCCGCGGTGGCCGAGTCGTCGCTGAAGTCGACCGGCTGGACCGTCGCAGACCGCGCCGACGTCACCGACGGCGGATCGATCACCCTGCCGATCGACACGGCTCCGGCCAATTGGCAGCTGCAGAACCTGGACTCGGGGACGGTCGACGACAACACGATCTCCGGCACCTACCTGCCGAGCTTCATCCAGTTCAAGGAGAACGGCGAGTGGGAGGCGAACAAGGACTTCGTCGACTCGATCGAGCTGACGAAGGACTCGCCCCAGACCGTCGAGATCAAGATCAACCCGAAGGCCGTGTGGTCGGACGGCACCCCGATCAGCGCGAAGGACGTCATCGCGAACTGGAAGGCGCTGAACGGCTCGAACAAGGACTTCGCGCCTCTCGCCACCAACGTGTGGGAGGACGTGGACTCGGTCAAGCAGGGTTCCGACGAGCGTGACGTCATCATGACGTTCTCGAAGACCAACGCCGACTGGGCGTCGGTCTTCACGGCGATCTACCCGTACTGGGCCGTCGACACCCCGGACCACTTCAACACGGCGTGGGCCAAGGGCCCGTACGCGGCCGACGGCAAGACGTACGTCTCCGGTGGTCCGTACATCCTGAAGTCCTTCGACGCCAACGGCGGCGTCGTGACCTTCGAGAAGAACCCGAAGTGGTGGGGCGACGAGGGCAAGCTCGACACGATCGTCTTCAAGACGGTGTCCCGTGACGGTGTCGCCCAGGCGTACGCCAACAAGGAGCTCGACGCCTTCAACCTGAACGGCAGCGCCGACAACTTCAAGACGGCGAACTCGCGGTCGGACTCCAAGATCGAGCGCTCGCTCGGCACCACCTGGCGTCACGTCACCCTGAACGGCACGTCCGAGGTCTTCAAGGACCAGGACGTCCGCCAGGCCTTCGCACAGGCCATCAACCGCAAGGTCCTCGCCCAGGCGATCCTGTCGCCGGTGAAGAGCCCCGGTGACGTCCTGAACAACCTGGTGTACCTGCCGGGCCAGGAGGGCTACACGGACGACGCGTCGAGCGTCTACGGCTACGACGTCGAGAAGGCGAAGGGCAAGCTCGAGGACGCCGGGTACGAGATCGGCTCGGACGGCTACGCCACCAAGGGCGGCAAGCCGCTCGAGGTCCGCTTCGTGATCCCGTCGGACAACCCGAACTCGGCGAACATCGCGCAGCTCGTCCAGCAGCAGACGAAGCAGGCCGGCTTCAAGGTGACGATCGACACCGTGCCCACCGACGACTTCTTCACGAAGTACATCACCACCGAGACGCGTGACTTCGACGCCACGTACTTCGCGTGGCAGGGCACGCCGTTCCCGATCTCGTCGCTCAAGTCGATCTTCTACCCCGCCGACGCCGGTCAGAACTACGCCGGTGTGACGGACGACTCCCTCGGCGAGGCCTGGGACACGGCCAACGGCGAGCTCGACGCCGACGCCCGCATCAAGGACGCGCAGGAGATCGACAAGAAGATCGTCGCCGTCGCCGGCACGATCCCGCTGTTCGCCGAGCCGTACGCCTGGGGTGTGCGCAAGGACCTGGTGAACTACGGCCCGGCGCAGTTCCAGCAGTCCTCGGTCAAGTGGCAGGACGTGGGCTACACGAAGTAGTCACGCGGTCGCACCGACCCGGAACGACACCCTCGACGTCGCACGACGTCGGGGGTGTCGTTCTGCGTCCGCACCCGCCCTGCCCGGAGCGCCGGTCACAACCGCGCAGACGCCAACGACGCCGCGACGCCGAGCACGACCATCGCCAGGATCGTCCACCCGTGGGTGCGGTGCGTGATCGGTGCGGCGACGACGGTCGCCGGGGGCGGGCCCTCCTGCACGGCCGCGGCGGGCACGTGGGCGAGCACGCGCGCGGCCGCAGCCTCGACGTCGAGGTGATCCGGGCCTCCCGGCTGGTCACCGGAGCGCGCGACGAGGCGCGCGGTCGGGCGGGTCGCGATCCAGACACGGCGGACGCCCTCGCTGGTGACCACCTCGATGCCGTACTTCGTGCGCACCTCGGTGATCCGGGACCACGTGTAGGTGCTCGTCCGGCGGACGTCCACGATGCGCAGGTGCTCCGGGGTCAGCTCGATGCGGGGCCGCCACAGCGCCGCCCACCCGACGAACGCCACGGTCAGGCTCGGGACGATCGCGAGCCAGGGGGAGCCGCCGCCCACCAGGGCGAGCGGGACGAGCACGACGGCCACGACCCAGAGGACGAGGGCGAGACGGCGCAGGCCCGGGGCGACGATGGTGGTGTGCACCGGACGAGGGTACGAGATGCCTCCCCGGAGACGCCCGGGGAGCGGGTGTGACACACCGGCGCGTACCCTCGGACGACCCGATTCTCCGGGAAGGCTGATCCGTGACGGATCGCTCGTGCCGACCATGGTCGTCGCCCCCACTTCGGGTGTCAACACCCCCGTCGCGGCTGTTCGGCGAACCCTCAGCCCGTGGGCTAGGAGACGAGCAGGTCGATCTGTTCGCGGATGGTCTCGGCCTTCGGGAACCGCAGTCCGACCAGGCCGATGTGCCGCCAGCGCAGCACGCCGTCCGGACCGATCACGAACACGGAGCGGCGCAGGCCGATGCCCGGCGCCTGCACGCCGTACGCACGGACGACCGAGGCGGCGGTGTCACTCAGCAGGGGGAAGGCGAGCGACGCGTCGCGAGCGAACGCCTCGTGCGAGTCGAGGGCCTGCGGGCTGATGCCCCAGACGGTCGCCCCGAGGTCGGTGAACTCGTCGAGCTCGGCCTGGTAGCTGCAGAGCTGGGCCGTGCAGACCGCGGTGGCGTCGCCGGGGTAGAAGGCGAGGACGACGGGACGGCCGACCTGGGCGGACAGGTCGTACTCGTCGTCGGTGCGGACCCCGGCACGCACGATCATCCCGGGCAGGGTGAACGACGGTGCGTGCTCGCCGACCGCGGGGATGCTCATGGGTCTCACGGTAGGGCGAGGGATCGGTGGTTGCCCATCGGCGCGCTGGACACGGCCTGTGGATCGACCACGGGTGCGCTGGGTGGCTACGCGAACAGCCGGGGGAACGCGTTCGCGACCCAGGGGTAGCCGACGAACACCGTGGCGTCGAGCAGGCAGTGCGCGATCACGAGGGGGAGCAGTCGTCCCCACCGCGTGTAGATCCACCCGAACACGATGCCCATGACGGCGTTCCCGACGAAGGCGCCGAAGCCCTGGTACAGGTGGTAGCTCCCGCGCAGCAGCGCCGTGGACACGATGACCTGCCACCGTCCCCAGCCGAGGTCGCCGAGCCGCGCGTACAGGTAGCCGACGACGATGACCTCTTCTTGCAGGCCGGACCGGACCGCCGAGAGCAGCAGCACCGGGATCGTCCACCACGCCGGCTCGAGCGCGGCCGGGTCGACGGCCACCGTGATGCCGAGGGCGCGGCCGGCGAAGTACAGGCCGAGCCCGGGGACCCCGATGGCGAGCGCGATGAGCGCGGCGCCGCCCAGGTCGGGCCGGGCCCGGAACCGGTCGATGCCGAGCCGTCCGAGGTGCGGGCGGCTCGTGCTCCACAGCAGGAAGCAGACGAGCGCCACCGGCGCCAGGTCGACCGCGATGCCGAGCAGCTGCCGCGCCAGGTCGACGTACTCCACCGTCGTCGACGAGGTGTTCAACGCCGTGGACTGCTCGCCGAGCGGGGTCGGCTGCGCCAGGTCGTCGATGATCTGCAGGATCGAGTACAGGGCACTGGCACCGAGCGACAGGAGCAGGACGATCGTGATCTCGCTCCACGTTCGCCGTCGGCTCATGGGCTGTACTCCTGTCGGTTGCGAACTACCGGTAGACTGGCGTGTCGGGCGTTCCGCCCACGGGTGCGGTGCAGTCATGTCGCTGGCCCGACACTCTCCCAGAACCTGAAGGATGTCCTGTATGGCGCTCGCCACCCGGTCCGACCTGCGCAACGTCGCCATCGTGGCACACGTCGACCACGGCAAGACCACCCTCGTCGACGCGATGCTCACGCAGACCAACTCGTTCGACGCCCACTTCGAGGGCGAAGACCGCATGATGGACTCGAACGACCTCGAGCGCGAGAAGGGCATCACGATCCTCGCGAAGAACACGTCGGTGCTCTACAACGGCAAGCACGCGACGGAGTTCGGCTCGGACGGCCCGATCACGATCAACGTGATCGACACCCCGGGTCACGCCGACTTCGGTGGTGAGGTCGAGCGCGGCCTCTCCATGGTCGACGGTGTCGTCCTGCTCGTCGACGCGTCCGAGGGCCCGCTGCCCCAGACCCGCTTCGTGCTCCGCAAGGCGCTCGCCGCCAAGCTCCCGGTGATCCTGCTCGTCAACAAGACGGACCGCCCCGACTCCCGCATCGACGAGGTCGTCTCCGAGTCGCAGGACCTGCTGCTCGGCCTGGCCTCCGACCTGTCGGACGAGGTCGACGACCTGGACCTCGACGCGATCCTCGACGTCCCGGTGGTCTACGCATCGGGCCGTGCCGGTGCCGCGAGCCGCAACAAGCCGGCCGACGGCTCGCTGCCCGACAACGACGACCTCGAGCCGCTGTTCGAGGCGATCCTGCAGCACGTCCCGGCCCCGAAGTACGACGACGAGCACCCGCTGCAGGCGCACGTCACCAACCTCGACGCCTCGCCGTTCCTCGGCCGCCTCGCGCTGCTCCGCATCTTCCACGGCACCATGAAGAAGGGCCAGACGGTCGCCTGGGTCAAGCACGACGGCACCGTCGCGAACGCCCGCATCACCGAGCTCCTCATCACCAAGGCGCTCGAGCGCTACCCGGCCGAGTCCGCCGGCCCCGGTGACATCGTGGCCGTCGCCGGTTTCGACACCATCACCATCGGTGAGACCCTGAGCGACCCCGAGGACGTCCGTCCGCTGCCGACCATCACGGTCGACGACCCGGCGATCTCGATGACGATCGGCACGAACACCAGCCCGCTCGTCGGCAAGGTCAAGGGACACAAGCTGACCGCCCGCATGGTCAAGGAGCGCCTGGACCGCGAGCTCATCGGCAACGTCTCGCTCAAGATCCTGGACATCGGTCGTCCGGACGCCTGGGAGGTCCAGGGTCGTGGTGAGCTCGCGCTCGCCATCCTGGTCGAGCAGATGCGTCGCGAGGGCTTCGAGCTCACCGTCGGCAAGCCGCAGGTCGTCACGAAGCGTGACGAGAACGGCAAGCTGCAGGAGCCGTACGAGCACATGACGATCGACACGCCGGAGGAGCACCTCGGCGCGATCACGCAGCTCATGGCCGCGCGCAAGGGTCGCATGGAGAACATGACGAACCACGGCACCGGGTGGATCCGCATGGAGTTCATCGTGCCGTCGCGAGGCCTCATCGGCTTCCGCACCGCGTTCCTCACCGAGACCCGCGGCACCGGCATCGCGAACGCGATCTCGCACGGCTACGACGAGTGGGCCGGCCCGATCCAGACCCGCATCAACGGTTCGATCGTCTCCGACCGCTCCGGTGTGGTCACGCCGTTCGCCATCACGAACCTGCAGGAGCGGATGACGTTCTTCGTCAACCCCACCGAAGAGGTCTACGAGGGCATGGTCATCGGCGAGAACTCGCGCGCCGACGACATGGACGTCAACATCACCAAGGAGAAGAAGCTCACGAACATGCGTTCGGCGAACGCCGACTCCTTCGAGTCGATGACGCCGTCGCGCCAGCTCTCCCTCGAGGAGTGCCTGGAGTTCGCGCGCGAGGACGAGTGCGTCGAGGTCACCCCCGACGCCGTCCGCATCCGCAAGGTCGAGCTCGACGCGCAGGCCCGCCAGCGCGCCTACGCCCGCCTCAAGCGCCAGGACGCGTAGGCACCAGCACACGCGACACCCGCGGAGGCCCGTCCTCCGTCCGACGGCCCGGTCACCTGCAGCAGGTGGCCGGGCCGTCGTCGGTTGTACCGTGGTCTGCGTGACTCTCGACCTGCTCTCGATCTACCAGGACCTGCACGCCCACCCGGAGCTCGGCTTCCAGGAGCACCGCACCGCCGGTGTCATCGCTGCGAAGCTCGCCGAGATCGGTGGGATCGAGGTGACGACGGGCGTCGGCGGCACCGGCGTCGTCGGTGTCGTGTCGAACGGCGAGGGCCCCGTGGTCTGGCTCCGCGCCGACATGGACGGCCTGCCGGTGCAGGAGCGCACCGGCCTGTCGTACGCCAGCGAGCACACCGGCACCGACGACGAGGGCAAGGACGTGCCGACGATGCACGCCTGCGGGCACGACATCCACGTGACGTGGTTGCTCGGCACGCTGGAGCGCCTCGTCGCGACCACGGGGGACTGGCACGGCACGGTCGTCGCCGTCTTCCAGCCCGCCGAGGAGGTCATCTCCGGCGCGCGCGCCATGGTCGAGGACGGCCTGGTCGAGCGGTTCCCGAAGCCGGATGTCGTGCTCGGCCAGCACTCCGCACCGGCCCCGGTCGGCATCGTCGCCGTGGGCACCGGCCCCGTGATGGCGTCGAGCGACCGGTTGACCGTGACCTTCAACGGCCGTGGCGCGCACGGTTCCGCCCCGCAGGCGTCCCTCGACCCGATCGTCACCGCGGCGTCGGCCGTCGTGCGGCTGCAGACCGTCGTCGCCCGCGAGGTCTCGCCGAGCGACGCCGGGGTCGTGACGGTGGGCAGCTTCCACGCCGGCACGCGCGCGAACATCATCCCGGACACCGCGGTCATCGAGATCTCGACCCGGGCCCGCAACGAGGAGACCCGGCAGCGCATCATCGCCTCGATCGAGCGCATCGTCCGTGCCGAGAGCACCGCCGGCGGGTTGGCGGAGCCGACGATCGTCCGCGCGCCGGGCGCCGAGGTCACCGTGAACGACGCCGAGGCGGCCGCGACGGTGCTCGACGCCATCCGCACCGACGTGCCGGGGGCCCGCGACCTGGAGATCGGGCTGGCCATGGCGTCGGAGGACGTCGGCCAGCTCGCCACCGCCGCCGGCGCCCCGCTCGTCTACTGGTTCACCGGCATCACCGACCCGGAGCGCTTCCGCCGCGGCGAGGAGATCCCGAGCAACCACTCGCCGTTCTACGCGCCGCAGGCCGAGACGGCGATCCCGGTCGGCGTCGACGCGCTGGTCGCCGCGACGCGCGCCTACGTCGCCTGACGGGGGCCCACGCCGCCGGTTCCGTCGCGACGCGCCCGCGGCGCGGCGGCCGTGCCGGTGGGGAGGCCCGGGGCGGCCCCGCCGCGCACGTGACCGTCCCGGGGACGGGACGTTCACAGCCAACTCGCGCCGGGCCTCCCGGCTGGTCCGTTACGGTCGCGCCATGCGTTCCCTCCGTACCCCGCTGATCGCCGCCGTCGCTGCCGGCATCGCCCTGGCCGGACTCACCGGTTGCTCGTCCGAGGCCGTGCAGCAGGCCACCGACCTCGGGTCCTCCGTCGCCTCGGACGTGGCCGACGGTGTCGCCGGCATCGACGGCAAGGCGATCCAGGACGGCATGTCCTCGGTCGCGGGCGGTATCGACGGGGCGCTCGACACCGCGCTCGAGGGCGCGGACGTCACCTCGGACGGCGTGGTGCCGGACGGGTTCCCGTCCGCTGCCGTCCCGCTCGTCGACGGCACCGTGCTCGGCGGGGGAGCGGGACCGAACGGGTCCGGCTGGGTCGTGCAGGTCCGGGCCGGCTCCGTCGACGACTTCGCCACGGCCGCGCAGCAGCTGACCGACGCCGGGTACACCGAGTCGGCGAAGCGTGCGGACGGGTCGAGCGCGTTCGGCATGTTCCGGAGCGACGGGTACCGCGTGGTGCTGACGTTCTCGGAGAACCAGGACAGCGGCGGCGGCTCGGGCTCCGTGACGGCGACCTACATCGTCACGCCCCGCTAGTCCCGTACCCTGGAGACGATGTCGAAGGCCCCCGTCTCCCGCCCCGAGCGCGTCCTGTTCGTGCACGCCCACCCAGACGACGAGACGCTCGCGTCGGGCGGGACGATCGCCACCTTGCTCGAACTCGGCGCCGAGGTGACGGTGCTCACCGCGACCCGTGGCGAGCGCGGTGAGATGCTCACCCCGCAGCTCGCCCCGCTGGCCGGCGACGGCGCCCGTGTCGCCCGGCACCGGGAGACCGAGATCGCGGCTGCACTCGCGGCCCTCGGCGGCCCGCAGCACCTGTGGCTCGGCGGGCGCGGGGCCCGACCGACCGACCTGCCCGAGCGGCACTACGTCGACTCCGGCATGCAGTGGGGGCCGGACGGCCGCGCCACCGCGGCGGACGACGCCCCGGTCGACTCGCTCACCGCGGCCGACCTCGGCGAGGTCGTCGACGACGTCCGGGCCGCGATCCGCTCCACCGGCGCCGACGCCGTGGTGAGCTACGCCGACGACGGCGGCTACGGCCACCCCGACCACGTGCGGATGCACCACGCGGCCCGGTACGCCGCCCGCGCCGAGGAGGTCGCGTTCTCGATGATCGTGGACCCGGACGGCGGCCAGGCGGACGTGACCGTCGACGTGCTGCCGGTCCGGGCGAAGGTGCGGGCCGCGATCGAGCAGTACCGCTCCCAGGTGACCGTCGATCCCGCCGACCCGGTCAACCCGAGCACGCTGTCGTGGGTCATGCCGCACGGCGTCCGGCAGCAGGCGCCGGCGGTCGAGGCGTTCCGGCACGACGCCGAGGCGCAGCTGCCCGCCCCGCAGACGTACGCCGACATGACCGGCCAGGGCAAGGTCGCCGCCGTGGTCGTGTCGCTGCTGCTCGGCCTGGTCGCCGGCGCGCTCGGCACGGTGACCCACCAGCAGACGCTCGGCTCGTTCCCGGTCGGGCTGGTGCTCACCACCCTGATCGTGCTCGGGCTGACCGTGGGCCTGAGGCTGGTGTACCGGTCGCGCGCGATGGTCGCGGCGGCGGGCATCGGGATCCTCATCGCGACGCAGACGCTCGTGTCGGTAGGCGGTGCCGGTTCGCCGCTCGTCCTCGCCAACGCCGCGGGGTACGTCTGGACCTTCGCCCCCGCGGTGATCGCGGCCCTGGTGCTCGCCTGGCCGGACCTGTCGGGAGTGCGGTCCCGACCGACAGCAGGCCGCGGGTAGACTCGGACCCGCTCGTCGAAGGGAGCACCCGAACGTGACCTACGTGATCGCCCAGCCCTGTGTCGACGTCAAGGACCGCGCCTGCATCGACGAATGCCCCGTCGACTGCATCTACGAGGGCGACCGGTCGCTCTACATCCACCCCGACGAGTGCGTCGACTGCGGTGCGTGCGAGCCGGTGTGCCCCGTCGAGGCCATCTACTACGAGGACGACCTGCCCGAAGAGTGGGCCGACTACTACAAGGCGAACGTCGAGTTCTTCCAGGAGGTCGGCTCGCCCGGCGGTGCCGCGAAGGTCGGTGTGATCCACAAGGACCACCCGGTCGTCATGGCCGAGCCCCCGCGCGCCTGAAGCCGGTCAGCACCGTGGCGCTCGACCTGCCGGACTTCCCCTGGGACCAGCTCGTCCCCTTCAAGCAGCGCGCGGCGGCGCACGAGGGCGGCATCGTCGACCTGAGCGTCGGCTCGCCCGTCGACCCCACGCCCGAGGTCGTCCGCACCGCGCTGGCCGAGGCGACCGACGCGCACGCCTACCCGCAGGTCGCCGGCACCCCCGCCCTGCGCCAGGCCATCGCGGACTGGTACGGCCGCCGGCACGGCGTCGCGCTGACCGAGGCGAACACCCTGCCGACGATCGGCTCGAAGGAGTTCATCGCGGGGCTCGCGCTCTGGCTCGGCATCGGCCGCGGCGACACCGTGGTGTTCCCGGCGGCCGCGTACCCGACGTACGAGCTCGGTGCCGCCCTGGTCGGCGCGGACGCCCTGGCCTCCGACGACCCGGCCGCCTGGCCCGAGACCACGAAGCTCGTCTGGCTGAACTCCCCGGGCAACCCGGACGGCCGCGTGCTGTCGGTCGAGGAGCTCCGCCTCGCCGTCGCCCGGGCGCGCGAGCTCGGCGCCGTCATCGTCGGTGACGAGTGCTACGCCGAACTCGGCTGGGACGACGCCTACGCCACCACGCCGACGCCGACCGTCCTCGACCCCCGGGCCGTCGGTGACTCGTTGGACGGGGTCCTCAGCGTGTACTCGCTGTCGAAGCAGTCGAACCTCGCGGGGTACCGGGCCGCGTTCGTCGCCGGTGACGCCGCGATCCTGGCCGACGTCCTGACGGTCCGGAAGCACGCGGGGCTGATGCCGCCGCTGCCCGTGCAGCAGGCGATGGTCGTCGCGCTCGAGGACGACTCCCACGTGCAGCAGCAGAAGGCGCGGTACCGGGCCCGGCGGAACATGCTCCGACGGGCACTCGAGGGTGCGGGCTTCCGGGTCGACCACAGCGAGGCCGGGCTGTACCTCTGGGCGACCCGCGGCGAACCCGCGCTCGACACCGTCGACTGGCTCGCCGACCGCGGGATCCTCGTCGCCCCGGGCACGTTCTACGGTGCAGCGGGGGCCGAGCACGTGCGCGTGGCGCTCACGGCGACCGACGAACGGATCGCGGCGGCCGCGCAGCGTCTGGCGAGTGGACGCCGCGTGAACGGCGTCTGACGGACCGGCACCGCGCCTCCAGGCAGGCTCCGGCGGCGCGCGCAATCCGCGGTTCCCACCAATCCGTGACCACGGATGTGTGCACGAGCGACATGGGCCGCGATTAGGCTGTCCTCGTGACTGACACTGCCAACGACGCTCAGAAGACGGCCACACCGCCCACCACGCCCGTCCCCGTGAGCCCCGCTGCCGAGCAGCAGGGCGAGACCGCGACGCTGACGTTCCCGGGTGGCAGTGCAGAGTTCCCGATCCTGCCGAGCGTCGACGGGGCGTCCGCGATCGACATCTCGACGTTCAAGAAGCAGACCGGGATGAACACGCTCGACTACGGCTTCGTGAACACCGGGGCCACGAAGAGCGCCATCACCTACATCGACGGCGACCAGGGGATCCTGCGGTACCGCGGGTACCCGATCGACCAGATCGCCGCGAACTGCACCTTCCTCGAGGTCGCCTGGCTCCTGATCTACGGCGAGCTGCCGACGCCGACGGAGCTCGAGCAGTTCGACGCGCGCATCCGGCGGCACACCCTGCTGCACGAGGACCTCCGTCGTCTGTTCGATGCCCTGCCGCACTCCGCGCACCCGATGTCCGTCCTGTCGAGCGCCGTGAGCGCACTGTCGACGTACTACGAGGACGACATGGACGTCGACGACCCCGAGAAGGTCGAGCTGCAGACCGTCCGGCTGCTCGCCAAGCTGCCGGTCATCGCCGCGTACGCGCACAAGAAGGCCATCGGTCAGGCCTTCCTGTACCCGGACAACTCGCTGTCGTTCGTCGACAACTTCCTGCGCCTGAACTTCGGCACGATGGCCGAGACCTACCAGCCGAACCCGGTGCTCTCGAAGGCCCTCGAGCGGCTGCTCATCCTGCACGAGGACCACGAGCAGAACGCGTCGACGTCGACCGTCCGCATGGTCGGGTCGACGAAGGCGAACATGTTCGCGTCGATCTCGGCCGGCATCAACGCCCTGTACGGCCCGCTGCACGGTGGTGCGAACGAGGCCGTGCTCGAGATGCTGCAGCAGATCAAGGACTCCGGCGAGCCCGTGTCGCGCTTCGTCGAGCGGGTGAAGAACAAGGAGCAGGGCGTCAAGCTCATGGGCTTCGGGCACCGCGTCTACAAGAACTACGACCCGCGCGCCAAGCTCGTCAAGGAGTCCGCGCACGAGGTCCTGGACTCCCTGGGCGTGCAGGACGACCTGCTCGACATCGCGATGGAGCTGGAGCAGATCGCGCTCGAGGACGAGTACTTCGTCAGCCGCAAGCTCTACCCGAACGTCGACTTCTACACGGGCATCATCTACAAGGCGATGGGCTTCCCGCCGCGCATGTTCACGGTGCTGTTCGCGATCGGTCGCCTGCCCGGCTGGATCGCCCAGTGGCGCGAGCTGAACAACGACCCGCTCAACAAGATCGGTCGCCCGCAGCAGCTGTACGTGGGCGCGCCCGAGCGCGACGTCCCCGCGCGCTGACGCTCGGCGGCGTCGCTCTTGGTGCCGGCGGGGAGGCGCGGCGGGACGCCGCTCACCTCCGCCGAGAGGTCGCGGACGGTCGCCCGGCCGGCGCCGGAGCGACGGTTCGTGCGCCCTCGGCGCACGCGGACGACGTGTCGTGATCGCTCGCGGGGCAGGGCACTGGACGCGGCGGCCTGAAGGCCCGGCGGCGGTCTCGTGGACCGGCACCGGGCCTCCCGTGCGTGCGTCGAGCGGCGCGGCGCGGCGGGACGCGCCGTTCACCTCCGCCGAGTGGTTTCGGACGGTCGACCGGCGGGTGCCGCGGCGACGATTCGTGCGCCCTCGGCGCACGCGGACGACGTGTCGTGACCGCTCGCGGGGCAGGGCACTGGACGCAGCGGCCTGGAGGCCCGGCGGCGGTCTCGTGGACCGGCACCGGGCCTCCCGTGCGTGCGTCGATCGGCGCGGCGCGGCAGGGCGCGCCGTTCACCTCCGCCGAGTGGTCGCGCACGGTCGACCGGCGGGTGCCGGAGCGACGGTTCGTGCGCCCTCGACGCACGCGGACGACGTGTCGTGGCCGCTCGTGGGGCAGGGCCCCGCGCTACGCGTGCAGCGCCGTGTTGAGCTGGATGCCCTCGCCCGCGCGCTGCAGGGCCTCGACCGCGCCGCTGACGCTGTTGCGGCGGAACAGGACGTTCGGGGTGCCGGAGAGCTCGGCGGCCTTGACCGTCTTCGGGGTGCCGTCGGGGTTCGGTGCGGCGCCGACCAGGACGACCTTCGTGCCGGCGGTGACGTAGAGCCCGGCCTCGATGACGGAGTCGTCACCGAGCGAGATGCCGAGGCCCGCGTTCGCCCCGAGGAGCGCGCGCTCCCCGAGGGACACACGGTGGGTGCCGCCGCCGGACAGCGTGCCCATGATCGAGGCACCCCCGCCGATGTCGGTGCCGTGCCCGACGACGACGCCCTGCGAGACGCGGCCCTCGATCATGGCGTCGCCGAGGGTGCCGGCGTTGAAGTTCACGAAGCCCTCGTGCATGACCGTCGTGCCCGGCGCGAGGTGTGCGCCGAGGCGGACCCGGTTCGCGTCGCCGATGCGGACGCGGTCCGGCACGACGTAGTCGACCAGTCGGGGGAACTTGTCGATCGCGTGCACGGCGATGCCGGCGCGCTGCAGCTGGGGGCGCAGGCGCGTCAGGGCGTCGGGGTGCACGGGGCCGGCGTTCGTCCACGCGACGATCGGCAGGTGGGCGAAGACGCCGTCCAGGCTGATCGTGTTCGGCCGCACGTGCAGGTGGCTCAGCAGGTGCAGGCGCAGGTAGGCGTCCGGCGTGCTCGCCGGGGCGGCGTCGATCGCGATCTCGGTGGTGACCGCCTCGATCCGGACCTCACGGCGGGGGTCGTCATCGACGTGCGCCTGCAGCTCAGCGGGGAACACGGCGTCGACCGGCAGCGGTCCGAGGTGCGTCTCCGGGTACCAGGTGTCGAGCACCGTGCCGTCGGCGGCGATCGTCGCGAGGCCGTGGCCCCAGGCGTGGGTCGGGCGGTCGGTTGCAGTCGTGTCGGTCACGACACCAGGGTACCGAGGCGCCCGGTCCGAGCACCGTCCGGTCGGACGGCCTGTGGACCACCGTGGCTCGACGGGCGGGGGTCGTCGAGGGGCGGCCGGTAGGCTGCCCGCATGCCGGAGCAGCTCGACCTCACCGCCTCGTCCATCGACATCACCCGTGCCATCTGCGACATCGAATCGGTGTCCGGCAACGAACAGGCCCTCGCCGACGCGATCGAGGCCGTGCTCGCGCCGCTGCCGCACCTCGAGGTGATCCGCGACGGCGACGCGATCGTCGCCCGCACGAACCTGGGCCGCGACCGCCGGGTGGTGATCGCCGGGCACATCGACACCGTGCCGCTCAACGACAACCTGCCCACCGAGTTCCGCACCGCCGAGGACGGCACCGAGATCCTCTGGGGCCGCGGCACCGTCGACATGAAGGCCGGCTGCGCGGTGCAGCTCAAGCTCGCGTACGACCTCGCCGAGCCGAGCGTCGACGTCACGTGGGTCTGGTACGACCACGAGGAGGTCAGCGACGCCCTGAACGGGCTCGGCCGCCTGGCCCGCACGCGGCCCGAGCTGCTCGCCGCCGACTTCGCGATCCTGGGGGAGCCCTCCGGCGCCCAGATCGAGGGTGGCTGCAACGGCAACCTGCGCGCCGAGGTCCGCACGTTCGGCAAGCGCTCGCACAGCGCCCGCAGCTGGATCGGCGACAACGCGATCCACAAGACGGCCCCGATCCTCGCCACCCTGGCCGCGTACGAGCCCCGGACCGTCACGGTGGACGGGCTCGAGTACCGCGAGGGCCTGAACGCGGTCGGCATCAGCGGCGGCATCGCGGGCAACATCATCCCCGACGAGGCGATGGTGCACGTGAACTACCGGTTCGCTCCGTCGCGGTCGGCCGACGAGGCCGTCGCCCACATCCGCGAGCTGTTCGACGGGTACGACGTGACGATCGTCGACCTGGCCGCCGGTGCCCGTCCCGGTCTCGACGCCCCGCTCGCGCAGGACTTCGTCGCAGCCGTCGGCGGCCCGGCACCCCGCCCGAAGTACGGCTGGACCGACGTCGCCCGGTTCTCGGCCCTGGGCGTGCCCGCGGTGAACTACGGCCCCGGCGAACCGGTGTTCGCCCACCACGACGACGAGCAGGTCCCGGTCGAGCAGATCACCGCGGTCGAGGCCGGCCTCCGTCGGTGGCTGACGGCCTGACGACGGCGGGGGGCACGCGGAGCACCCCTGCTCGGAACCGCTGGCGCGCCCGCTACCGCGTGGTGCCGTGGTGGGTGCGGATCACCGTCGTCTACGTGCTCGCCCGGGTCCTCACGGGCCTGATGCTGCTGGCCTTCGCGCGGGTGCAGGCGGCGAACTCGTTCACGGTGCAGCGCCCCGGGTACCTGTCGTTCGCCTCGATCTGGGACGGCGCCTGGTACCGCGTCATCGCGACGAGCGGGTACCCGTCGACCCTGCCGATCGACCCGGCGGGGCACGTCACCGAGAACGCCTGGGCCTTCATGCCCGCCTACCCGTTCACCGTGCGCGGGCTCATGCTGCTCACGGGCGCGTCCTTCGAGCTGGTGGCCGTGTCGGTCTCACTGCTCGCGGGCTGGGGCGCGGCGCTCGTGTTCCGGCGGCTGATGGGCCGGTTCCTCGACCCGGCACGTGCGACGTTCGCCACGGTGCTGTTCTGCGTCGCGCCGGTGTCCGCGATGTTCCAGGTGGCCTACGCCGAGTCGATGGGGCTGCTCCTGCTGCTCGTCGCGCTCCTGCTCATGGTGGACCGCCGGTGGTGGGCGATGCTGCCGGTCGTGCTCCTGCTCGGGATGACCCGTCCGACCGGGCTCGCCTTCGCCTTCCTCGTGGTGCTCTTCGTCGGCGCCTGGGCGATCCGGCCGGCCTCGGTGCGCTCGACGGAGCCGCTCACCCTGCGACGACTCGTGCCACCCGCGGTGGTGGCCGTGGTGTCCGGCCTGGTCGGCCTGGCCTGGCCTGCGATCGCCTGGGCCGTCACCGGGGTGGTGACCGCCTACACCGACACCGAGCTCGCCTGGCGGTCGTCGTACATCGGCTGGAAGGAGCTCGTGCCCTTCACACCGTGGGTGCAGGGGTTCGGGTGGTGGTTCGGGCAGCCGGGCGGGACCGTCCTGCTCGTGATCGTGCTCGCGGGCTTCGGCGCGTTCGTGTGCATGCCCGCGGCGCGACGGATCGGGATCGAGCTCCGGCTCTGGGGCGTCGCGTACCTGGTGTACCTGCTCGCGGTGTTCTTCCCGCAGTCGAGCACCTGGCGCATCCTCGTGCCGATCGCACCGCTGCTCGGCATCGTCGCCCTGCCGCGGTCGTGGGTCTACCGCATGGCCGTCGTCGTCGCGTTCGTCGGGCTGCAGTGGGTCTGGCTGTCCTCCACGTGGTGGGTGGACGGCTACGACTGGACCCCGCCGTGATGCCCGTCACCGGGCCGATCCGACACCCCCAACCTGGGCGGTTTCGCAGTTGCCCCCTCCGTACTGGATAATGGGGCTGCATTTACTGCACGAAAGGGGACATCTGATGGCAGCCATGAAGCCGAGGACCGGTGACGGGCCGATGGAGGCTGTTAAGGAGGGTCGACTCATCATCGTGCGGGTTCCGCTCGAAGGTGGAGGCCGCCTGGTCGTCTCGGTCAACGATGCCGAGGCCAAGGAACTCCACGACGCACTCGCCGAGGTCGTCTCGGCCTAGTACGTCGAAGCACCAGAACGGGAGGCCCGGAGCGTGTACGCTCCGGGCCTCCCGTCTGTGCGCGGGCGGACGAGCGGTGTCGGTCGGCTCCGGCAGGATGGGGCCGTGCCGAGGACGAGACTGCCGATCCGCCGCGTCGAGGAGTACGCGCCCGATCCGATGCCCCGCGACGCCTGGCCCGCGACCCTCGCGCCCGTGCGGCAGCTGCTCGACGACGGGATCGACCTGGCCCCGGTGACGGTGCTGGTCGGCGAGAACGGTGTCGGCAAGTCGACCCTGGTCGAAGCGCTGGCGCTCGCGTTCGGCATGGGCCCCGAGGGCGGCTCGACCAAGTCCGGACACAGCACCCGCCCCAGCGAGTCCTCGCTCTGGGAGCACATCGCGCTGCACCGTGAGCCCGGCGCCGTCCGGTCCGGCTTCTTCCTGCGGGCCGAGACCATGCACGGGGTGTTCACCTACCTCGAGGAACACCCGGGTGGCGCCGAGCCGTTGTTCCACGAGCGCAGCCACGGGGAGTCGTTCCTGGACTTCGTGATCCACCGGTCGCAGTGGCCCGGGCTCTGGATCCTCGACGAGCCGGAGTCAGCGCTGTCGTTCTCCGGTTGCCTGGCGCTCCTCGGGCTCTTGCAGGCCATCGTCGACACGGGCGTCGGCCAGGTCGTGCTCTCGACGCACTCGCCCGTGCTCGCAGCGTTCCCCGGCGCCGAGATCCACGAGGTCGGCGAGTGGGGGCTGCGACGCACCGCGTGGAGCGACCTCGACCTGGTGCGGAACCAGCGCGCGTTCCTCGAGTCGCCGGAGCGGTACCTCCGGCACCTCCGCTGACCCGGGTCGAGCGCTAGTCGGTGACCTTCGTCAGCTGCAGCAGGCCGTCACCGGCCGGCGACAGCGCGCTGCGCACCGCGCCCGACGTCGAGACCTCGGTGAGCAGCAGTCGGAAGTCCGACGTCGCCCGGTCGCGCTTGACCGGGTCCGCCACACGTCCGCGCCACAGGGCGTGCGGCACCAGGACCGTGCCGCCCAGACGGGCCAGTCGGAGGCCGTGCTCGACGTACTCGATCACGTGCTCGGGATCGGCGTCCACGAGCACGACGTCGTACGACGCCTCGTTCATCCGCGGCAGCACCTGGTTCGCCCGGCCGGGGATGAGTCGGACCCGTGCGGGGGCGGTGCCGGCGCTGATGAAGGCGTCGCGGGCGGACTGCTGGTGGTCGACCTCGATGTCGATCGTCGTCAGGGTGGCATCGGGGGCCCCGCCGAGCAGGTACAGCCCGGAGACGCCCAGACCGGTGCCGATCTCGATGATGCTCGTGGCACGGGACGCTGCGGCGATGACGCCGATCTGCGCGCCGACGGCAGGGGAGACGGCTTCGACCCCGAGTTCCAGGGAGTGCTCACGAGCCCGGGCGATCGCCTCGGTCTCCGAGACGATGTCCTCGGCGAACTTCCAGTTCGACTCTTTCTCTGACACGCACACTCCGTTCGGGAGACAACTCTAGGGGTGCATGCCCTCCGCACGGGTTAGGCTCGCTTGCGTGGACATCCCGCTCGACAAGATCCTGATCATCGGGATCATCGGCGTCCTCTTGCTCGGGCCGCAGCGTCTGCCCACGTACGCCCAGAAGCTGGCCGAGTTCGTCAAGGCGGTCCGTCGGTTCGCCGACACGGCGAAGGACCGCATGCGCGAGGAGATGGGTCCCGAGTTCGACGACATCGAGTGGCAGAAGCTCGATCCGCGTCAGTACGATCCGCGTCGCATCATCCGTGACGCGCTCCTGGACTCCGGCACGAGCGCCGCTGCCGTGCAGACGGCACAGGTCACGGCGTCCAAGGTGCGGGCGACCGCGCCGGTCGTGCCCCTCGCCGCCGGCGAGGCCGCGCCCTTCGACTCCGAGGCGACCTGACGTCCGTCACGTGACCGCGGGACGGACGGGAGGCCCGGTGCGAGCTGGCACCGGGCCTCCCGTCCGTCCGGCGCGGGCCTACCGCAGCGCCGCCAGGAACCGGTCGGTCCACGCGAGCGGCGCCGACCCCGTCACGGAGTTGCACGTCGGCGACGCCGTGCTCTGCGGTGCCGGGCACGGGGTGTCGCGGTCGAGGGACCAGGTGTGGACGCCGGCGAGGCCGTGCGACTTCGCGTAGGCGGCCACGGTGTCGACGTCGGCGAGGGTGAAGACCTCGTCCTGGGTGTCGTTCACACCGATCATCGGTGTGACCTCGATCTTCGAGGACACGATCCCGTAGGTGTGCTGCAGGTTCGTCACCGCCTGGATCGTCGACTGCCCCATCTGGCAGGTCGACCCGGAGAGCACGCAGTTCGCGGCGCTCGCCCGGCCGAAGTCCATCGTCATGAGGTTGATCGTGTAGTTCGTCAGGGTCGACGCCTTGATCGCCTTGACGGTGGCGTCACCGGTGCTGTTCAGCCCGCCGAACGAGCCGTCCGAGGCGGCCAGGGTGGCGAGGGTGAACGAGAAGCGCAGGCCCGGGTACTTCGCCTGGGCGAGTGCCGCGGCGCTCACCAGGTTCTGCACGTCCGCTGCGGACTGCCCGCTCTCGATGTCGAAGTCGACACCGATCATGTGCGGGGAGGCGTAGCGGGCGATGAAGGACTGCAGCGCCGTGCCGGAGCACTTGAAGGAGCCGGCTGCGCCACCGGTGCTGATGATGTAGTCCACGCCGGCGGCATCGAGCTTCGCGATGTTCGCGCTGGCGAACGCGTCGGCGGCCACCCCGCCCCAGTTCTCGCTGCCGCAGGTGCCGGTGGCGAAGGCGAGCGTGATGGCCTCGAGACCGGGCTCCCGCGTCGAGACCAGGCTGTTGCTCGATCCGACGACCGGGATGCGGGTGCCGGTGACCGCCGTGTTCATGACGTTCGTGTTCCAGTCGAGGTTCACGGTGATGTCCTTGTACGGGCTGAAGACCAGCCCGCTCGCGGTCCCCGTGCTGCCGTTGCCGGGGTTCGTCGTGCCGCCGCCCGGAGGTGTCGTCCCGCCGCCCGTGCTGCCGCCGGTGCACGCGCCGGTCGACGTCCACGGCTGCCCGCTCCCGGTGGCACCGGAGTGGGTCGCGGGGTCGTCGCCCTGCGTCCACCAGTTCGCCCGGTAGTTCGAGCCGTTCTCGCTCACGGTCGCGCCGCCGTTGTAGGCGGTGCCGGCGTTCCAGGCGGACGCGCACGCGGGGGCCGCGGCCACCGCCGGGGCGGCGGCGATCGTGCCGCCCACGACGGCCGCGATGACGGCGGCCACGAGGCCCGTCCGCACTCGGGTGTTCCTGTTCACACGGTTCTCCTGTCCTCGGCCGGACGTCGTCGTCCGGCGGGTGGAGCTCTTGCGCCTGATTCCGCAAGAGCCTTGTGGAATGCCCTTGCATCATGCGCCGTGGTGGAACGACCTGTCCATGAACGAACGCACAGCATCGCGTTCCGGGGCCCTCCCGCCCGAGGGAGTGCCCGGGTGTGCGGTCAGTCTCGCGTCGCGACGATCGTGTACGTGGTCGGCACCCGGTCGCGGTCCGGCTCGGGCCACGACCACGATCCGTCGCCGGTCTCCTGCATGCGCGGGCTGAACCGCCACGGCAGGGTCCGTCCCTCGTCGAGCCGGCGGAGCCGCAGCCCGGCTCCGAGCAGGGCGTTCACGATCTCGGAGAGCGGGTGCGGCCACTCGAACGTCCGGGTGTTCGCCACCGTGCCCTCGCCGACGTAGGTGCCGTCGCCGTCCCACTGCTGTGCCGTGCCGTCCGGGAAGTACCGGTAGCGGGTGACGAGCTCGTCGGCGTCCTCGTCCAGGCCGTACATCGCCGGGTGACCGTCGCGGATGAAGAACACCCCGCCGGGGCGCAGCAGGCCGGCGACCTGCGCAGCCCAGCGGTCCAGGTCCGGCAGCCAGCAGATCGTGCCGATGCTCGTGTAGACGACGTCGAAGTCGCCGGTGACCGCGGCCCGGGCGTCGAGGACGTCCGTCTCGACCCACGTGACGTCGAGCCCGAGGCGCGACGCGAGCCCGGCGGCCGACGCGAGTGCGGCGGGGGAGAAGTCGACGCCCGTCAGGCGAGCGCCCTCCCGCGCCAGGGACACCGTGTCGGTACCGATGTGGCACTGCAGGTGGCAGACCTCGAGTCCGGCGAGGGACCCGCCGGGCAGCCAGGGCGTGAGCGCCGGCAGGTCCTCGCGCACGACGTCGGAACGGTGGTCGGGGTCGGACAGTGCGTCGACGGCGTACGCACCCTCGTGGATCGGGACGCGGTCGTCCCAGTTCGCGCGGTTGGTGTCGCGGGCCTGGTCCCAGTCGACGTCGACGTGATCCGTGCTCATGACCCCGAGCCTAGGACAGCGACAACCCAAGCTTCCGGCCGGCGAGTCCGCGGCCCATCGTGGTGATGCGGTCGGCGATCGCGCTGAGGGCCACCGCGGACGGGTCCTCCGGGGCGCCGAGCACCACCGGCACCCCCGCGTCACCGCCCTGTCGGAGCGGCACCGACAGCGGCACGCTGCCGAGCACCGGCACGGGGGCGTCCTGGCCGCGGGACAACCGCGCCGCGGTCTCGGCGCCACCGCCCTCGCCGAACAGGTGCAGGACCGAGCCGTCGGGCTGCACGAGTCCCGCCATGTTCTCGACCACGCCGATCACCCGTTGGCCGGTCTGGCGCGCGACGATCCCGCTCCGCTCGGCGACGTCGGCCGCGGCGGTCTGGGGTGTGGTGACCACCAGGACCTCCGCGTGGGGGAGCAGCTGGCCGACGGAGATCGCCACGTCGCCGGTGCCAGGGGGCAGGTCGAGGAGCAGCACGTCGAGGTCGCCGAAGAACACGTCCGTCAGGAACTGGTTCACCGTGCGGTGCAGCATCGGACCGCGCCACGAGACCGCGGTCGAGACGTCGTCGACGAACATGCCGATCGACACGACCTTCACGTCGTGCGCCACCGGGGGCAGGATCATGCTGTCCACCCGGGTCGGACGGGGCGCGACCCCGTGCTCGTCGGTCAGGCCCATCAGTCCGGGCACGCTGAAGCCGTGCACGTCGACGTCGACGACCCCGACCCGCAGACCGCGGCGGGCGAGGGCCACGGCGAGGTTCACGGTGACCGTGGACTTGCCGACACCGCCCTTGCCGCTCGTGACGGCGATGACGCGTGTGAGCGAGTCCGCGGTGAACTGCACGCCCTGCGGCCGGCCGGCGCGCAGCCGGTCGGTGAGCGCGGCGCGGGTCGCCGGGTCCATCACCGACACGTCGACCGCGACGGTCGAGACCCCCGGGACGGAACCGGCGGCGACGCGCACGTCGCGCTCGATGGTGTCGGCGGCGGGGCACCCCACGATCGTGAGCTGCAGGTCGACGCGCACCGAGCCTCCCGGCTGCACGTCGACACCACGGATCATGTCGAGCTCCGTGACGGGCCGACGGATCTCGGGGTCGATGACGCGGCCGAGCGCGGCGAGGACCGCCGTGCCCAGCTGCTCGTCGGTGGGGACGGCGTCAGCCACGGGCGTTCGTCGCCCCCGCCTCGTCGCCGTAGGCGGCGTCGGACGCGTCGCGCCGGTCGATCTCCTCGAGCAGGGAGCGGAGCTCGGCCCGGATGAAGTCCTTCGACGCCATGTCACGCATCGCCAGCCGCAGCGCCACGACCTCGCGGGCCAGGTACTCGGTGTCCGCCAGGTTGCGCTCGGCGCGCTGCCGGTCCTGCTCGAACTGCACGCGGTCGCGGTCGTCCTGCCGGTTCTGCGCGAGCAGGATGAGCGGCGCCGCGTACGAGGCCTGCAGCGACAGCACCAGGGTGAGGGCGGTGAAGCCGATCGCCGCCGAGTCGAACTGCCACGGCTTGGGGGCCAGCGTGTTGTAGCCCATCCACACCACGCAGAACAGGGTCAGGCCGACCAGGAACCACGGCGTGCCCATCGCACGCGCGATGCCCTCGGTCGCCCGGCCGAAGGTGTCACCACGACCGCGTCGGCGGGTGGGGAGCACGCGCGTGCGCATGCCCTTGGGGGAGTCGAGTCGGACCTCCTGGCGGTCCCGCTCGCGGCGGTTCTCATCCGTTCGTGCCACGGGTGGTCCTCCTTCCCGTCGTCACGGGAGTCCTGCGTTGGCGTTGGCGTGGGAGTGGTGAGGGTTCCCCCTCGCCCTGACTTCGCCAGTCGTCGGGCAGGACGTGGTCGAGGACGTCGTCGATCGTCACCACCCCGACGAGACGGTGGGCGTCGTCGACCACGGGGACGGACAGCAGGTTGTAGGTCGCCATGATGCGGGTGACCTCGGCGGCACTCGCATCGACGCGGACCGGCTCGGTCTGCTGGTCGATGAGGGTGCCGAGCCGTTCGTTCGGCGGGTACCGGAGCATGCGCTGGAAGTGCACGAGCCCCAGGAAGCGGCCGGTCGGCGGCTCGTACGGCGGCAGGGTCACGCACACCGCGGCGCCGAGCACCGGGGCGAGCTCGTGCCGACGCACCAGGGCCAGGCCCTCGGCCACGGTCGCGTCGGCCGAGACGATCACCGGCTCGGTGGTCATGAGCCCACCGGCGGTGTCCGGCTCGTACTCCAGGAGCATGCGGACGTCCTGCGCCTCCTCCGGCTCCATGAGCTGCAGGAGGGCCTCGGAACGTTCGTCCGAGAACTGCGCCAGGACGTCGGCGGCATCGTCCGGCTGCATCTGGTCGAGCACGTCGGCGGCACGGGCGTCGTCGAGGCGGGTGAGGATCTCGATGCGCTCGTGGTCGGGCATCTCCTCGAGCACGTCGGCGAGGCGGTCGTCGGGCAGTTCCTCAGCGACCTCGAACCGGCGCTCGGCGGGCAGGTCGAGCAGCGTCGACGCGAGGTCGGCGGGCAGCAGGTCGGAGTAGGCGGCGATGACGTGCTCGGCCGACTGCGCCTCGCCGGGGAGCTCGTCCTCGGTGACCTCGTTCCAGGTCGCGAAGGTCGTCGGGCCCTTGCCGAACGGCGACGGCGTGGTCTTCGGCTTGCGGAGGAAGAGCTGCGCGACCTCCCAGTCGCCCTGCCCGCGGTCCTCGATCGCGACGTCCTCGATGGTGGCGCGGATCCGCTGGTTCTTGATGAGCACCTTGCGACCGAGCATCTCGGCGATCACGCGGACCTCGCCGCCGCGCTGCTCGAAGCGGCGCATGTTCACCAGGCCGGTCGTGATGACCTGCCCGGCACCGATCGAGGTGATCCGGCCGATGCTCACGAAGATGCGGCGCTTGCCCGGCACCTCGACGATGAGCCCGACGACGTGCGGGGGATCGGCCCGGCGGTAGACGACCAGGACGTCCCGGACCCTGCCGACGCGGTCGCCCGCGGGGTCGAAGACGGAGCACCCGGCGAGGCGGGCGACGAAGACCTTCGTGGCGCTCACCCGACCCAGCGTAGTCGCTCGGGTGTGGGCGTTCGCCCCCGCCGGTCGGTCGCGCGTGGACAGCGCCGACCGGTGGGCGGCTTCCCGGAGAGCGCACGTGCGATCGCAAGGTGTGCGGTGGATAGTGGCTGTGTGAGCAATCAGAGCCCCTTCGCCGGCAGGACCGCCCAGGCGTTCCCGACGCTGCCCAAGGGTGACGTCCTCGGAACGTACGACACCTACCCCGACGCGCAGCGCGTCGTGGCGAAGTTGGCCGAGGCGGACTTCCCGGTCAACCAGCTCTCGATCGTGGGCAACGACCTGAAGACCGTCGAGCGGGTCACCGGCAAGATGACCTACGGCCGTGCCGCGATCGCCGGTGCGCTGTCCGGTCTCTGGCTCGGGTTCTTCTTCGGCATCGTGCTCACCCTGTTCTCGCCCCAGGCCGGCGGGCTGTTCTTCGCCGCCGCCATCATCGGTGCCGCCTTCGGCATGCTCTACGGCATCGTGTCGTTCGCGATCACGAAGCGGCAGCGCGACTTCACGAGCGTGCACCAGGTGCTCGCCACGACCTACCAGATCGTCGTCAACCCGCAGCTGACCGGGCAGGCGCAGCGGATCCTCGGCCAGCACGGCGCGACGCCGTCCACGCACTGGAACGACGGGCAGCAGGGTGGCCCCGGTGGGCGCGGCCCGGGCGGGTTCGGCCCGGGTGGTCCCGGCCAGGGTGGGTTCGGCCCCGGTGGGTCCGGCCCCGGTGCGCCCGGGCAGCAGCCGTGGCGTCCGGGCCCCGGTGGGGTCCCGCCGCAGCAGCCGCCGTACGGTGGCCACGCCACGCCGCACCAGCAGCCTGGAGGCCCGCAGCAGTCCGGCACGCCGGGTTCCGGCCCGCAGCAGGGCGGGGACCAGGGCGCGCCCCGGTACGGCACGAACGACGGGCCGCGGTACGGCACGAACGACGGTCCCCGGTACGGCCAGGACCCGGCCGCCGCTCCCGCCCCCGATGCCTCGACCACGCCGCAGCACCGTCCGGCCGAGCCGCCGCGCTACGGCACGAACGACGGGCCCCGGTACGGGCAAGACCCTGCGGCGACGCCCGCACCCGACGCTCCGGCCGTCCCGCAGCGTCGCCCCTCGGATCCGCCGCAGTACGGCGAGCGGGTGCCCGGTGCGACGCCGCCGGAGTCGGACCCGGAGCGTCCCGAGGACGGCGCCCGGGGCTGACGGGCCGCTGCCGCAGTTCGGTGAGATCGCACTTCGCCCCGGTCCACATCTGCTGGACCGGGGCGGAGTGCGATTTCGTCGGCGCGCGGCGCCCGGCGCGGGCGCGCGGCGTCTGGCGCGGGCGGCTACAGGATCTTCGAGTAGCAGACCGACAGCGGTGCCCCGACGTACGGGCCGAAGTTCGCGATGCGGCGGAAGCCCTCACGCTGGTAGAAGCCCACGGCGCGCTTCTGCTCCGTGCCGGTCTCGAGTACGAGCGCCGGTGACCCGAGGTCGAGGGCGGCCTCTTCGAGCCGACGGAGCACCGCCGCCGCGACACCCGACCCACGCGACTCCGGACGGACGTACATCCGCTTGATCTCGGCGATCCCGTCGTCGATGATCCGCAGCCCACCGCAGGCGAGGGGCGTTCCGGCCTCGTTGCGCGCGACGAAGAACACCGCGATCGAGTCGGCGGTCGGCTTCTCACCCGGTTCGGTGTCACCGCCGTACGCCCGGTCGATCTCCAACCGTTGCGCGGTCCGTAGGCGCTGCGCATCGGGAGAGTCGAAGTGCTCGACCTCGATCGAGAAGGTGTTCGCGTTCGTGCTGGGGGAGACCTCGGGCGTCGTCACCCGCTCAGGCTAGCGGCCCGACCGGGCGATCCACCCCTCCACTTCCGAGGGGGTCCGGGGGATGCCGACCGACAGGTTCTCGGCGCCGTCCTCGGTCACCAGGATGTCGTCCTCGATCCGGACACCGATGCCGCGGAACTCCTCCGGCACGGTCAGGTCGTCCTGCTGGAAGTACAGGCCGGGCTCGATCGTGAAGACCATGCCGGGCTGCACGACGCCGTCGAGGTACATCTCGCGGCGGGCCTTGGCGCAGTCGTGCACGTCGAGGCCGAGGTGGTGGCTCGTGCCGTGCACCATGTAGCGGCGGTGGAACTGGTTGTCGGGCTCGAGGGACTCCTCGGCGGAGACCGGCAGGAACCCCCACTCGGCGGTCTTGCGGGCGATGACCTCCATGGCCGTGGCGTGCACCTGGCGGAAGGTGATGCCCGGCTTGACGATCGCGAACGCGGCGTCGGCTGCCTCGAGCACGGCCTCGTAGACCATGCGCTGCACGGGCGAGAACGTCCCGCTGACCGGCAGGGTGCGGGTGATGTCGGCCGTGTAGAACGAGTCGACCTCGACCCCGGCGTCGATGAGGATGAGGTCGCCCGGCTGCACGGCGCCGTCGTTGCGGGTCCAGTGCAGGATGCAGGCGTGGTGGCCCGAGGCCGCGATGGTGTCGTAGCCCACGGTGTTGCCGTCGGCGCGGGCCCGTCGGTTGAACGTGCCCTCGACGATGCGCTCGCCGCGCGGGTGGGCGAGGACGGCGTCGAGGTCGGCGATGACGTCGTCGAACCCGTGCTTCGTGGCGTCGACGGCCCTGCGGAGCTCACGGACCTCGTACGCGTCCTTCACGAGCCGCAGCTCGGACAGGTCGCGGGCGAGCAGGTCGTCGGTCGCCGGGGCGCCGCCGGTCTCGTCGGCACCACCGATCGCGGTGCCGATGCGCGCGTCGAGCGAGCGGGTGAGGTCGTCGTCGGCCTCGCGCACGAGCAGGGCCGAGGCGTCGAGCGTGTCGGCGACGGCGGCGAACGCCCCGAGGTCGGCCGTGGCGAGACCGAGGTCGGCGGCGACGGCGTCGAGCGAGGGGCGGGGGCCGACCCAGAACTCGCCGATCTCGGGGTTCGCGTAGAACTCCTCGGAGTCGCGGCCGGCGGTGGCGCGGAAGTACAGCGTGGCGTCGTGTCCGGAGCCGTTCGGCGTCATCACGAGCACGGAGCCGACGACCGTGTCGGTGCCCCAGCCGGTCAGGTGCGCGAACGTGGAGTGCGGGCGGAACGGGTAGTCGCAGTCGTTCGAGCGCACCTTGGCCTGTCCGGCGGGGACGACGATGGTGCGGCCCGGGTGCAGCTCCGAGATGCGGGCGCGACGCTCCGCGGCGAAGGCGGCCTGCTCGCGGGGAGCGGGCTGCTCCTCGGCACGGTCGGCCCACTGCGACCCGATGAAGTCCTTGAAGGTCGAGGACCCGGGGGTCGTGGATCGGTTGCTCGTCGCGCGGGGAGTCGTGTCGGCCATGCGTCCATCATCGCACCGCCCGGTGACCCCGGCCGGTCGGGCGGCCCACCTGTGGATAGCATGGTCGCGTGCCCGACCCGTTCATCGACCTGCACGCGCACTCGAGTGTCTCCGACGGCACCGAGCGACCCGCGGAGCTCGTCCGAGCGGCCGCGGCCGCCGGCCTCGACGCCGTCGCACTGACCGACCACGACACGACCGCGGGCTGGTCGGACGCCGCCGGAGCCGCACGATCGCTGCCGCTGACCCTGCTCCCCGGGCTCGAGCTGAGCACGCGGGTGGGCTACCGCAGTGTGCACGTCCTCGGCTACCTGGTCGACCCGGAGCACCCCGGCCTGGTCGAGGAGACGGCACGCATCCGCGAGGGGCGGATGTCCCGCGCACACCGCATGGTCGACCGCATCGGCGAGGATCACCCGATCACCTGGGCCGACGTCCTGGCACAGTCGAGCCCCGGTGCCACGATCGGCCGGCCGCACATCGCCGACGCGCTCGTCGCCCGCGGGCTCGAGTCCGACCGGTCGGCAGCCTTCCGGGGCATCCTGCACCCCGCTTCCGGCTACTACGAACCGCACGACGCACCGTCGCCCCTGCGCGGCGTGGAGCTCATCCGGCAGGCCGGCGGCGTCCCCGTCATCGCGCACCCCGCGGCGTCGTCCCGCGGGATCGTGATCGACGAGCCGATGCTCCGCGACCTGGTCGACGCCGGGCTCGGCGGGCTCGAGGTCGACCACCGCGAGAACCTCGCCCACGGCAAGCGCACGCTGCTCGACTGGGCGACGCGCTACGGCCTGTTCGTCACGGGGTCGAGCGACTACCACGGCACCGGCAAGCCGAACCGGCTCGGCGAACACCGCACCGCGCGCGTCGCCTTCGACGCCATCCTGTCCGAGGCCACCGGCAGCGCTCCCGTGGTCGGCGCCGGTTCCCGCCTGGCCTGACACCGGTCGCCGTCGCCGCTCCGCGCGCAGCGACGGTTCGCGGACGCGCGAGACCGTGCGGTGTCGTCCAGCGCGGACCGTGCGGGCGCGGTTCGCGGGGCGGAACGACGAAGGGCCCGTCGCGTCAGCGACGGACCCTTCGGCCTGGAGGCGCTACTCGCCGTCCGACGTGCCCTGCGGCGACGAGGCGGTCGCCGAGGCGTCCCCGGTGCCGGCCCCGCGGCGGCGGCGACGACGGCGACGCTTCGCGGCGCCGTCGGTGGTCGTGCCGTCCTCGGTGGGGGCGGCGGTGGTGGCGACCGACTCGGACGCCGGTGCCGACGCGGCGGGCTGCTCCGAGCCTCCCGACCGGGTGCGGCTGCGCGACCGTGAGCGCGACGCGTCACGCGAGCCGCCGGCGGGCCGGTCGCTGCTGCGCTTCTCGGGGGCGCCGGCGGACGCGGCGTGGGACGAGGCACCGGGCAGGCGACCCTTGGTGCCCTTCGGGATGTCGAGCTCCTCGAACAGGTGGGGCGACGACGAGTAGGTCTCGACGGGCTCGGGGATGCCGAACTCCAGGGCCTTGTCGATCAGCGTCCACTTGTGCAGGTCGTCCCAGTCGACGAACGTCACCGCGATGCCGGTCTTGCCCGCACGGCCGGTGCGGCCGGCGCGGTGCAGGTAGGTGTCCGGGTCGTCCGGGATCGTGTGGTTGATCACGTGCGTGACGTCGTCGACGTCGATGCCGCGGGCCGCGACGTCGGTGGCGATGAGGACGTCGCGCTTGCCCGCCTTGAACGCGGCCATCGCGCGCTCGCGCTGCTCCTGGTTGAGGTCACCGTGCACCGCAGCGGCGTTGAACCCGCGGTCCTTGAGCTCCTCGACCAGCTTCGCCGCCGCACGCTTGGTGCGCGTGAAGATCACGGTCTTGCCGCGGCCCTCGGCCTGCAGGATGCGGGCGATGACCTCGTCCTTGTCGAGCGAGTGCGCGCGGTAGATGACGTGCTTGATGTTGGCCTGCATGAGGCCCTCGTCCGGGTCGGTCGCCCGGATGTGCACCGGACGGCTCATGAACCGGCGGGCGAGCGCGACGATCGGCGCCGGCATCGTGGCCGAGAACAGCATCGTGTGCCGGACGTCCGGGACGGCCTGGAAGATGCGCTCGATGTCGGACAGGAACCCGAGGTCGAGCATGCGGTCGGCCTCGTCGAGCACGACCTCCTGCACGTGGGACAGGTCGAGTAGCCGCTGGCGCTGGAGGTCGATGAGTCGACCCGGCGTGCCCACGACGATCTGGGCGCCCGCCTTCAGCTGCTCGATCTGCCCCTCGTACGCCTTGCCGCCGTAGATCGACACGATGGTCGTCGGACGGTTCGAGGTCGCGAGTTCGAGGTCCTCGGTGACCTGGACCGCGAGCTCGCGCGTCGGGACGACGACGAGCGCCTTCACACCGGGCTCCGGGTCGGCACCGAGGCGCTGGATGAGGGGCAGGCCGAACCCGAAGGTCTTGCCGGTACCCGTCTTGGCCTGACCGATGATGTCCTGGCCGGTGAGGGCGAGCGGGATCGTCTGCTGCTGGATCGGGAAGGGCTCGTGGATGCCCTTCGTCGCGAGCGCGTCGACGATGTCCTGCTCGATGGAGAGTTCTGCGAAAGTCAAAGGATCACCTTAGTTCTGGTGGAAGTCCGGGCCAGTCTACCGACGGGCGCGTGCTCCGGGGTGCGACGGGCGGCGCGGGCCGGTGCGACCCGTATGCTTGGGGCGTGGTGTCGTGGTGGAACCGGAAGCGCGCGGCGCAGCTCGCAGCCGCGTGGCTCGCGTCGCGGAACCCGCGCGGAGCCGCTCAGGTCGGGCGCCTCGCGCTCGACGACGTCAGTCCTGAACTCGACGTGTACCTCGGGCAGGCCGCCTACCTGCAGCTCTCGGTCTACGAGACGATGGGGCGTGCCGGCGCATCGGCCCCGACGCTGTCCGGTCGGCTCGTCACGGGCGTGCTCGCGACCACCGCGCTCGAGCGGCACCGCACGATCGTGGCCGAGATCGAGCGCATCGGCGAGGACCCCGCGGCACTGATGGCTCCGCACCGCGAGGCGATCGACCTGTTCCTCGAGCGCACGAGCGGTGCCGACTGGTACGAGTCGATGCTCACCGGGTACGTCACGGCCGGCATCCTGAACGACCTGTTCGGCAACCTGCTGCGCTCGCTGCCGATCGACGTCCGCCAGCGGCTGCGCTCGGTGTTCGACGCACGCGAGGAGGCCGCGGTCGTCGAGGAGCTCACGGCCCACATCGAGGACGACCCGCAGATCGGGTCGCGACTGGCGATGTGGGGCCGACGGCTCGTCGGGGACACCCTGCTCGTGGCGCGGTCGGCGCTCGCGTCCCACGCCCGTGAGGACCAGGAGCGGCTCGAGCCGGTGTGGACGGAGCTCATCGCCGCGCACACCCGGCGGATGGACGCCCTCGGCCTGACGGCCTGAGCGGCGTCGGACGGTCCGGGCGGTCTGGTCTCGCCCGGGCGGCCCCGGTGCTCGGTGGTTCAGGTGCCGCGGGCGGCGAGCTGCTCGTAGTACGCGGCGTCCTGCCGCTCACGTCGGGTGCCGAGCAGCCACGCGACGACGACCGCCACGAGTCCGGCACCGATCAGGGCGACGACCCAGATCCAGGTGCCGTCGTACCGCCAGCCCGCCCAGGTCAGGGCCTCCCAGAGCACGGCCGCGGCGATGCCGCCGACCGCGGGGCCGACGAGCACACCGCGACTGGACCGCCACGGCAGGACCACGTGGGCGATCGCCCCGAGGACCAGACCGCCGATGACGGCGAAGAGCAGTTCCACGTCGTCAGGCGACGAAGCCGATGCGCCGTGCCTCTTCCGCGCCGACCTCGACGTACGCCAGTGCTGCGACGGGGACAATGAACCGGCGGCCCTTCTCGTCCTGCAGCGACAGGTGGGTCGACTTCGCCGCGAGGGCCTCGGACACGGCCTTCTCGACCTCGTCCGCGGTCTGAGCGGTCTCGAACGCGATCTCGCGCGGGCTGTTGATGATGCCGATCTTGATGTCCACGAGCACAGCGTATCCGAGCGACCCCGTGCGGAACCGGGCGTTCGCCGCCGGCGCACACCACCCGTCGCGCGGTTCCCGCCCCGCGCGTTGCGCACCCGTGCTGTCGGCGGTCCTGGGTACCGTACGAGCGTGCCGAAGACCACGTTGATGCCCGCCCCCGCCGACACCGGGGTCGCGCGGGCACTGGTCGACGACCCCTCCCAGGCCGCGGTCCTGGCACTGTCCGACGACCGCCACGCGGCGGTGATCGGCGCGCCGGGCACGGGCAAGACCACGACGCTGGCGCGGCTCGTGGCGGCACGCATGAACCGTCCCGGCGCGACCAGCCCCGACGGCCACGCGACGGTGCTCGCGCTCACCTCGGCCCGCACCGCGGCCACGGCGCTCCGTGACCGGCTGGCGGTCGCGGTCGACCGCGTGGTGCCGGGAGCGCTGGCCCGCACCGTCAACTCGCTCGCCTTCCAGATCGTGACGCACGCCGCCGACGTCCAGGGGCAGGAGCCGCCGACGCTCCTGACCGGTGGCGAGCAGGACCGCATCATCGCCGACCTGCTCGCCGGGCACGAGCTCGACGGCACCGGTCCGGACTGGCCGGACCCCATCACGGCCGTGGTGCGGGAGCGTGCCGGGTTCCGGACCGCGCTCCGTGACGTGATGATGCGCGCGGTCGCCGCCGGCGTCGAGCCCGACGACATGCGCGACCTCGGCGGCGAGCTCGGCCGACCCGAGTGGCGGGCGGTCGGCGACTTCGTCGACGAGTACCGGGCGTCCGTCACCGCGTTCCGGCCCACCGCGCTCGACTCCGGCGAGCTCGTCGCCTTCGCCACCGCCGCCGTGCTGCGGGGCGAACTCCCCGCGAGCATCGCCGCGCTGCGGATGGTCGTCGTCGACGACACCCAGGAACTCGTCGAGGGCGAGGTCGCCCTGCTCGGGGCGCTCGCGCGGTCGGGCGTGCAGGTCGTGGCGTTCGGCGACCCCGACATCGCCGCGTCGGCCTTCCGCGGCGCCGAACCCGACGTGCTCGGCCGGCTCGCGACGCGGCTCGGCGTCGACCACGTCGAGACCCTGTTCCTCAGCGCCGTGCACCGCCACAGCGCTCCGGTCCGCGCCCTCGTCTCGGCGGTCACCGGTCGGATCGGCACCGCCGCCGCCGGCCGGCAGCGCGGCGCGACGGCGGACGACGCGGACGCCCGGTCCGACGCGGTGCTCCACCTGGAGGCACCGAGCCGTTCCGCGCTCGTGGTGGCCATCGCCCGACGACTGCGCGAACACCGCCTGCTCGACGGTGTGCCGTGGCACCGGATGGCCGTCGTCACCCGCAGCGGTGCCGCGATCCCGGAACTCGTCCGTGCGCTCTCCGTCGCCGAGGTCCCCGCGACGGCGGGAGCCGCGCCCGTCCGCCCGCGCGACGACACCGCGGCACGCGCACTGCTCGACGCGGCGGCGGTGGCGCTCGACGTCCTGCCGCTCGACGCCGCCCTGGCCACCGCGTTCGCGACCGGGCCGCTCGGCGGGCTCGACACCCTGGCCATGCGTCGGCTCCGGCTCGCCCTGCGGCGGGAGGAGCTCGCGGGCGACGGCACCCGGACGGCCGACGAGCTGCTGGTCGACGCCCTCGGCGCACCGGAACGACTGGCCACGGTCGACGCCGGGTTCGCGCGGCGTGCCACCCGGCTCGCGCGCAGCATGGTGCAGGCCCGGGCCGACGCGCAGGCCGGTTCGAGCATCGAGGAGATCCTCTGGGGACTCTGGGAACGCAGCGGGCTGGCCGGGTCCTGGGGTGCGCGGTCCGCCGCGGGCGGCGTCGGTGCCGGCGAGGCCGACCGGCACCTCGATGCGGTGGTCGGGCTCTTCACGGCGGCGAAGCGGTTCGTCGAGCGCACGCCGGACGCCCCCGCCCGGGTGTTCGTCGACGACCTGCTCGGCGCCGACCTGCCCGAGGACTCCATCGGCCCCGACCGCACCGCCGGGCGGGTCCGGGTCCTCACCCCCTCAGCCACCATCGGACTCGAGTGCGACGTCGTCGTGGTGCTCGGTCTGCAGGACGGCGTCTGGCCGAACACCCGGGTGCGCGGGAGCCTGCTCGACCCGGACGGCCTCGTGCGCGCAGCCGCCGGCGTCGAGCGATCCCCGATCGACGACCGCGCCGCGGTGGTCGCCGACGAACTCCGGCTGTTCGCCCGCGCGGTGTCCCGCGCCACCACCCAGGTCGTGATCGGCACGGTCGCCAACGACGACGAGTCCCCGTCGCCCTTCGTCCGACTGGTGCCGGTGCCGCCGGACCGACAGCCGACCGTGCACCCGCTGTCGCTGCGCGGTCTGGCCGGATCGCTCCGCCGCCGGGTCGTGGCGTCCGGTGACCACGAGGCAGCATCGGCCCTGGCGCGGCTCGCCGCGGCCGAGGTGCCCGGGGCCGACCCCGGCGAGTGGTACGGACTCGCCGAGCCGACGACCGAGGCCCCGCTGGTCGACCTCGACGCCGAACCGGTGCCGGAGGTCGAGGACGGCGAGCCCGTCCCGCCGACCGTCTCGGTGTCACCGTCGCGGATCGGGACGTTCGAGGAGTGCCCCGTGCACTGGTTCGCGCAGACCTTCGGCGGCGGCGCCCCGAGTCCGGCGATGGGCATCGGGACGATCGTGCACGAGGCGATGGAGCACGCGACCGCGATCGACGTCGAGTCGCTGTGGGAGCGGGTCGAGGCGCGCTGGGACGAGCTGACCTTCGAGTCGCCGTGGGTGGCGGACCGTGAGCGCGCACGGACCCGTCGGATGATCGAAGGGCTCAGCGACTACCTGCGGACGTTCGCCAGCGCCGGCCGTCGACTGCTCGGCGCCGAGACCTCGTTCGCGCTCGTCACCGGCCCCGCCCGGATCCGCGGCAGCATCGACCGCATCGAGGTCGACCCGGAGGGGCGGGTCAGCGTCGTCGACCTGAAGACCGGGCGGTGGATGCCGAGCGAGAAGAAGGACATGCCGGAACACCCGCAGCTCGGCGCCTACCAGCTGGCGGTCGAGGACGGCACCGTCGAGGGCGTCCCCGCCGGGTCACCGATGACCGATGCGCGGCTGGTGTTCGTGCAGAACGCCCGCGGGGGGAACGCCTTCTCGGAGCGCACCCAGCACGCCTTCGACGAGGTCGCGCGCGAGGCCTACCGTGAGCGTCTGCACGGGGTGGCCCGTGGGATGGCGGGGCGGACCTTCGTGGCCAACGTGGACGACCACTGCGAGAAGGCCCGGACCGGCGTCGAGTGCCGGATCCACGTGGTGGCGGAGGTGACCTGGTGAGCGACACGTCCGACGCCGCGGGCACGGTCGGCACGTCCGACGCGGCGGACACGGCGAGCACGGCTGCTGTGCCGGACCCGGCCGCTGCGCCGCCCGTCATCCGGCACGGGGCCGACGCCGTCGCCGACGCACTCGGTCGCCCGCGGCCCACGGCCCAGCAACGCGCCGTCATCGAGTCGCCGCTCGTGCCGGCCCTGGTCGTGGCGGGCGCCGGCAGCGGGAAGACCGAGACCATGGCCTCCCGCGTGGTCTGGCTGCTGGCCAACGGGCTCGTCCGCCCCGACGAGGTCCTGGGGCTGACGTTCACGCGCAAGGCCGCCGGTGAGCTGTCCGTCCGCATCAACGACCGCATCCGCGCGCTGGAGGACGTGGGTCTGATCACGCCGGGCGACGCGTTCGAGGCCCCCACCGTCTCGACGTACAACGCCTTCGCGAACGCCGTCTTCCGCGAGAACGCACTGCTCGTCGGCCGTGACGGCGAGTCGCAGGTGCTCACCGAACCATCCGCGTGGCAGCTCGCCCGCCGGGTCGTGGTGGCCGCCCGCGACGACCGCCTGGCGGGCCTCGACCGCGACGTCGACACCCTGACCGCCGCCGTCGTGGCGCTCGCCGGGGCCACGTCCGAGCACCTCGTCGAACCGGAGGACCTGCGCCGGTTCGCCGTCGAGTTCTCCGGCCTGCTCGAGCTGCCCGGCAACCGTGGCAAGCCGTACAAGGCCATCACCGACGCGGTCGCGGCGATCGGTGCGCTCGACCCGCTGGCCGACCTGGTCGCGGAGTTCCGTCGGCAGAAGATCGACCGCGGGTTCGTGGAGTTCTCCGACCAGATCGCCCTCGCGCTCGCGGCGGCCGAGTCCGCCCCGCGGGTCGTCACCGACCTGCGGCAGCGGTACCGCGTGGTGCTGCTCGACGAGTACCAGGACACCTCGGTGGTGCAGACGCGGTTCCTCGCCCGGCTGTTCCGCGGACACTCGGTGATGGCCGTCGGTGACCCGCACCAGTCGATCTACGGTTTCCGCGGGGCGAGTGCCGCGAACCTCGCCCGGTTCCCGCACGACTTCGGCGGTGACGAGGCGGACGCGGCACGACCGGTGACGTTCGCCCTGTCGACGAGCTGGCGCAACCCGGTCGACGTGCTCGCCGGCGCGAACGCCGTCGTCGCGCCGCTGTCCGAGGCGTCCGAGGTCGACGTCGAGCGGCTGTCCCCGCGACCCGGTGCCGACGCCGGGGCCGTCCGGGTCGTCTTCCCGGAGACCCTGCCGGAGGAAGCCGACGAGGTCGCCGCGTGGTTCCAGGACCACCGGCGGCGGGACGCATCGACGTCGATGGCGCTGTTGCTCCGCGCACGGAAGGACCTGGCGGCGTTCACTGCGGCGCTCGGCGCACGCGGCGTGCCGTACCACGTGCTCGGCACCGGCGGTCTGCTGCAGCGTCCGGAGATCGTCGACCTGGTCGCCTGCCTCCGGGTGCTGCACGACCCGGCCGCCGGCAACGACCTGATCCGCCTCCTCGCCGGGGCGCGGTGGCGAGTGGGAGCGGCGGACATCGTCGCACTGCACCGGCTGGCGAGCTGGTTGTTCCAGCGCGACCACACGCACCAGCGTCTGGACGACGACCTGACGGCGGCGTTCCGGGCATCGGTCGCGGCGGGGGAGCACGGCTCGATCGTCGACGCGCTCGACTTCGTCGCGACGGCTCCCGACGAGCACGGTGCGCTCGAGGCCGTCACGCCGGCCGGCCGTGCGCGGATGCGAGAGCTGGGCGCGCAGCTCGCCCTGCTCCGGTCGCGGGCCGGCGGCGACCTCGTCGACTTCGTGACCCTCGTGGTGCAGGAGATGCGCCTGGACATCGAGGTCGCCGCGCACGAGCAGGGGAGCGGCGCGTACCTCGACGCGTTCGTCGACGAACTCGCGGGCTTCGTGGCCACCGACGATCGCGCCGACCTCGGGTCGTTCCTGGGGTGGATCGACGCCGCGGCCCGGCGCGACGACATGGGACCGCGGTCCGAGGAACCGGAGGCCGGCACCGTCCAGATCCTGACGATCCACGGCTCCAAGGGACTGGAGTGGGACGCCGTGGCGGTGCCGCGGATGGTCGAGGGCGGGCTGCCGGCACGCCCGCAGGAAGGGTCCTCCGGGTGGCTCGGCTTCGGCCGACTGCCGTACGAGTTCCGCGGGGACGCCGCCGAGCTGCCCCGCCTGGCGTGGCGCGGGCAGGAGACCCAGAAGGAAGTCACCACGGCGATCGACGCCTTCAAGGAGCAGGTGAAGGCCCGCAACGAGGACGAGGAACGCCGACTCACCTACGTCGCGCTCACCCGCGCGCGTCACGACCTGCTGGTGTCCGGTTCGTTCTGGGCCGGCGGGGTCCGTCCGACCGAGCCGAGCCGGTACCTGCGTGACCTGGTGGACGCCGGCGTCATCGACGGTGCGGCGATCCCCGAGACCACCGTGCACGACGAGAACCCGATGGGCGAGAGCGGCGCCACCCAGTCCTGGCCCCACGTGCCGTTCGGGCAGCGCGCACCTCGTGTCCTGGCCGCCGCCGAGCGGGTGCGGAACGCCAACCCGGGTGCCGCGGGTCGCTTCGCCGCCGACATCGACCTGCTGCTCGCCGAGCGGGCCGCGACCCGGAACGCGAAGCACGCGGTCGCGGTCCCGCACCGCGTCCCCGCGTCGGGCTTCAAGGACTACCTGACCGAGCCGGACTCGGTGGCCGAGCGGCTCCGTCGTCCCATGCCGGAGCGCCCGTACCGGGCGACCCGACTCGGCACGCTGTTCCACCAGTGGGTGGAGCAGCGGGCCCGGAGCGGCGGTGCCCTCGAGACGCTCGACGTCTGGGACGGCGAACTCGACCTCGACGCCGACGACCGCGTCGACGCCTCCGCGGACGCGGTCGTCACCGACGACGATGCTCGGCGGCTCGCCGACTTCCAGGCCACGTTCGCGCGGTCACGGTGGGCCGGGCGCACGCCGGTCGAGGTCGAGCGCGAGATCCACATCCCGTTCCTCGGGCACAGCGTCGTGTGCAAGCTCGACGCCGTGTACGAGATCGATGGGCGTGCCGAGGTGGTCGACTGGAAGACCGGCAAGGCGCCGTCGGGAGCCGAGGACCTCGCGCGCCGGACCCTGCAGCTGGCGCTGTACCGCGTCGCCTACGCCGAGTTCACCGGCCGACCGCTCGCCGAGGTCGACGCGGTGTTCTACTTCGTCGCCGACGACCTCGAGGTGCGCCCCGCCGAGCTGCTGGACCGCGCCGGACTCGAACGCGCCTGGAGCGCGGCCGTCGGCAGCTGACGTCCTGCGTCACGCGGGCGGCGTCCCGCACCCGGCGCGCGCCCGTCGCGCTCCGCCCTGGAGGCCCGGTGTCGGTCCGCCGGACCGGCACCGGGCCTCCAGGCGGTCGCGTCAGCCGTGCCGGCGCTCGGTGGAGGACAGCAGCTGCTCGACCTCGCCGATCTCCATCGTCTCGGGCGACACCGACTGCAACGGTTCCGCGCTCGGCGCGTGCACCTGGTCGACCAGTCGGTGCATCATCGCGACCGCGTCGTCGACGACCTCGGTGCTCTTCGCCTGCACGCCGTGCAGCAACCAGTGCGCCGTCTCGAGCTCGTGGTGCACCCGGGCGCGCTGGGCGAGCTGCCGGTCGCGGCCGCCGCCGTTCGCCTCGTAGGCGCTGAGCACGGTGTCGAAGGCGTCGCGTCGGCCGGCCAGCACCCACGCGAGGTCCTTCGCGGGGTCGCCGAGCCGGAGCTCGCCCCAGTCGAGGATCCCGCTCACGGCGTCGCCGTCGACGAGCAACGAGCCCGTGCCGAGCGAGCCGTGCACGACGGTGGGGGTGAACTGCCAGAGCTGCTGGTCGCGCGCGGCGCCCTCCCAGCGCTCCACCAGGGCGGCGGGGACGAGCTTCGTCGCGACCGCACGGTCCATCACCGAGACCGCGGACCGGAGCACCTCGAACGGGGTGAGCGACGGCAGGCCGGCGTCGGAGACGAAGCTCGTCGGCAGCTGGTGGACCGCGGCGACGGCGCGACCGACACTGGTGGCCAGGTCGGGGCGGTCGACGAGGGACGCGAGGGTGGGGTGCGTGCCGGGCAGACGCGTCGTCACGATGGCGCGGGTCGACCCGATCGGGGCCTGGCCGCGGTACTCGACCACACCGAACGGCAGGCGCGTGCGGATACCGGCGCTCAGCGCACGGATCGCGACGAGGTCGGCCGACTGCCGGGCCTCGGCCCGCTGGTTGCGCGGACGGCGGATGACGAGCTCGGAGCCGTCGGCGTCGCGGAGGAGCGCCGACTCGTAGTCGCCGGCTGCGGCCGAGCCGAGCGTGCGCGTGCCCGTGACGAGGAGACCGGGAACGGCCGTCGTCGCCAACGCGGCTAGAGTGAACTGGGATCCCGCCATGCCCCTCAGGGTAGGCGGGTGACGCGCACAGAGCTGCACGCCACGCTGTTCGGCGGGCCGCACGCCTGCCGCACGTCTCCCGCACGTCCGCACCCGATCCGAGGAGCTCTCCCGCCGTGACCGTCGAGTTCGCCGCCCGGCTCCCGCTCTCCCGCAACGAACTCGACCGCGACGCCGAGTTCCGCACCACCGACGACCTCGAGCGTGTCCTGCGCGAGGACCCGGCCACCCGGTACCTGCCCCTGCGCGGGGCCGAGATGCTCCGGAACGCCGACGGCACCCTGCGCTTCGTCACGGCCGCCGAGGTCCCCGAGGGCACCGTGACGCTGTACCTGGGCCGTGCCGTCTCCGACGCCGTCGACGCCCCCGCCGGGACCCGGTTCGTCGCTGCGCTCGTCGACGACGCCACCGCCGCCGCGATCGAGGCCCGCGACGACGCCTGGCAGAGCCTGCGCATGTTCGGCACCGAGCTGTCCGCGCGCGACCAGGGCCTGGCCGTCGAGGCCGTCGCGATGGCGAACTGGCACGCGGTGCACGGGTTCTCCCCGCGCACGGGCTCCGCGACCGACGTCGTGAGCGGCGGCTGGGTGCGTCGCGACCCGGAGGGCCACGACCACTTCCCGCGCACCGACGCCGCGATCATCGTCGGGGTCGTCGACGCCGACGACCGGATCCTGCTCGGCTCGAACGCCGCGTGGGATGCGAACCGGTACTCGCTGCTCGCCGGCTTCGTCGAACCGGGGGAGTCCCTGGAGGACGCCGTCCGACGCGAGGTGTGGGAGGAGTCCGGGGTGCGCGTCGAGGAGCCCGAGTACCTCGGCTCGCAGCCGTGGCCGTTCCCCGCGTCGCTCATGGTCGGGTTCCGCGCCCGGGCGGTCGACGGCGACCCGACGACGGCCCGCCCCGACGGCGTCGAGATCCTGGACGTGCGGTGGTTCTCGCGCGACGAGATCCGCGAACGCGCCGGGGACACCCTGCTGCTGCCCGGTCGCACCTCGATCGCCCGCGCCGTCATCGAGGAGTGGTACGGCGGGCCGCTGGACCTGCCGTGAGCACCGTCGGTCCGGCCGCTGCCGCCGGAGCAGGGTCCGTCGAGCCCCGGCCGCCGTCGCCCGACGAACTGCTCGCCGCGCTCGACGCCGAACAGCGCACCGTCGCCCGCACCCTGCTCGGACCGGTCGCGGTGCTGGCCGGCGCCGGCACCGGGAAGACGCGCGCGATCACGCACCGCATCGCCTACGGCGTCGCGACGGGGACCTACGCGCCCAACCACGTGCTCGCGTTGACCTTCACCACGCGAGCCGCGGGTGAGCTGCGCTCCCGGCTGCGCTCGCTCGGCGCCGGCACCGTGCAGGCACGCACGTTCCACGCCGCGGCGATGGCCCAGCTCAGCTACTTCTGGCCCGACACCGTCGGCGGCCACGCCCCGAAGATCGTGGAGTCGAAGGGCCGGATGATCGCGCACGCGGCGGACACCGTCGGCATGCACGTCGACACCCCCGTGCTCCGCGACCTGGCCGCCGAGGTCGAGTGGCGCAAGGTGCAGATGCTCACCCTCGACGAGTACGAGGCCGCCGCGGCCGATCGCGTGATGCCGCGCGACACCACGCCCCGCCGGGTCATCGACCTGATGAAGGCGTACGAGCGGCTCAAGGACGACCGTCGGCAGCTCGACTTCGAGGACGTCCTGCTCGCGACCCTCGGCATGGTGGAGTCCGAGCCGCGTGTGGCGTCGTACGTCCGGCAGCAGTACCGGTTCTTCGTCGTCGACGAGTACCAGGACGTCTCGCCCGTGCAGCACGACCTGCTGCGGGCCTGGCTGGGCGGCCGCGACGACCTGTGCGTCGTCGGGGACGCCAGCCAGACGATCTACTCGTTCGCCGGGGCCTCGAGCGACTACCTGCTCGGGTTCGGCTCGGAGTTCCCCCGCGGATCGGTCGTGCGGCTCGAGCGGAACTACCGCTCCACCCGCGAGGTCGTGCACGCGGCCAACACCCTGATGCGCGGCCAGCCGGGCGCACTCGACCTCGTCGCCCAGACCCAGGACCCCGGGCCCGAACCGGAGGTGCTGCCCTGCGTGCACGACGGGGACGAGGCCCAGACGATCGCCCGTCGGATCACCGAGCTCGTCGCTGCCGGTGCCTCGTACGGCGACTGTGCCGTGCTGTTCCGGGTCGGCGCGCAGTCGGCCGCGCTCGAGTCGGCGCTCGGGCGCAACCAGATCCCGTACCGGGTGCAGGGCAGCACCCGGTTCTTCAACCGTCCCGAGGTCAAGCTCGCGGTGCACCACATGCGCGGCGAGGCGATCCGGCAGACCGACGACGAGCTGACCCGACGGGTCCGGCTGGTGCTGCAGGTCAGCGGGTGGACGCCGACGCCCCCGGAGGGCACGGGCGCCGTGCGCGAGCAGTGGGAGGCGCTGCAGGCGATCATGGGGCTCGCCGAGGACGCCCCGGCCGGCACGACGATGCAGCAGTTCACGCAGGACCTGGTGGACCGTGCGGCGACGCACCACGAACCCGAGGTCGACGCCGTGACCCTCGCCACGCTGCACTCGTCGAAGGGCCTGGAGTGGCCGCACGTCGTGATCGCGGGCGCTGCCGAGGGGCTCCTGCCGATCTCGCACGCGACGACGGACACCGAGGTGGACGAGGAACGGCGTCTGTTCTACGTCGGGCTGACCCGAGCCCGCCGCTCGGTGACGATCACGTGGTCGCAACAGGGCTCCACGCGTGGGGGAGCCCGGACTCCGAGCCGGTTCCTGGCAGCGCTCGGCACGCGCACCGCGGATGGGGCCGCACCGGCGAACGGCTGACCGACAGGTCGTCCCGCTCGAAGACGAGCTGGTCGGGGTCCGGCCGCTGCGTGCGGAGCGGGAGACGCTGGACGAGCAGCCGGGTCGCGGCCGCGGCCACCGCCGCGGTCCGCCACGGCGACAGCGGCGCGGGCCTGCGGCCCCAGAGCTGCGCTGCGATCGCGGGCCAGGCCGGATCCGCGTCGGCCCGTGCGAACTCCGCGCACTGGAGGCACGGCCCGGCTCCCGGCACCACGAACGGCCCGAGACGGACGCGTCCGTCGCCGACCACGACCGCCAGGTGCGGCACGTCGCGACGGCTCCACGCGGCGCGGAGCGCCGGGTCCACCACGTGGTCGGCGACCACCACGGCGAGCCGGGGTTCGGGATCGGGCAGGGGCACCGGCTCGCCGGGCACGGGGACGGTCCGGCTGACGGTCACGCCCTCGCCGGACAGGAAGGACGCCAGCGTGTCGGCGAGGGCGGCGCTCCCGTGCACCTCGATGCGTTCGAGCGGTTCCGGCAGGACCTCGACCACCGCGGGCGAGGCAGCGCCGAGCACCCGCGCAGCGGTCTGCGGTGCGCAGCCCGACGCGGCGGCGAGGCCGGACAGTGCCTCGTGGCCGGTCTCGCGGCGGAGGCCGCAGAGGAACCGTTCCTCGCCCGTCGTCGGGACGGCCACGACGGCACGCGGGGGATCGACGCCGAGCTGCACCGTGACGGGGTCACGCCAGACGAACTCGAGTGTCGGATCGATGCGGATGCCCATGACCCCACGGTGCCGGAGCGGTCGGCGCGCGTGGGGTCACGGGTTGGATCTGTGGAGAACTCAGCGGGGTCGGTCGCCGGTGCCGGACTGGTCGTCGCGGTCGTCGTCGGCGTCGTCGGAGCGGGTCCCGTCGGTCGGCTCGTCGGCGACGCGACCGGACTCGTCCTCGTGGGGACGCGCGCCGGTGGCGTCGTTCAGCAGGTCCTCGAGTGCACGGTCGAAGGCGTCGTCCTCGGGGGACTGCCCGGGATCGCGCAGCCGGGCCACGAGTGCCTCTGGCGCGTCGACGTCCTCCGAGGTCGGCACGAGGTCGAAGTGCGTCCACAGGGTGTCCCGCTGCTCGGCCCCGAGCTCGTCGGTCACGCGCTGCCACATCGCGGCCGCCTCGCGCAGTCGACGCGGGCGGAGCTCCAGGCCGACCAGCGTGGCGAAGGCGGACTCGGCGGGACCACCGGCCGCACGACGGCGTCGGACCATCTCGGCGATGGCCCCGGCCTTCGGCAGCCGGGCGGTCGCTGCCGCCGTGACCGTGTCGACCCAGCCCTCGACCAGCGCGAGCATGGTCTCGAGGCGGGCGAGGGCGGCGTCCTGCTCGGGCGTCCGCGGCGGGATGAGGGCACCCGAGGCGAGCGCGTCGCGCAGCTGCTCCTGGTTCGTCGGGTCGATGTCGGCGGCCAGCTCTTCGACGCGGTCGAACGGGATGTGGATCCCGCGGGCGTAGTCGGTGATGGACGAGATGATGTGCAGCCGGAGCCAGCGTGCCGACCGGAAGAGTCGGGCGTGCGCCAGTTCACGGACCGCCAGGTAGATGCGGACCTCGTCCTCGGCGACGTCGAGCCCCTCGGCGAACTCGGCGACGTTCTGCGGCAGGAGCGCGGCGACCTGCTCGTCGAGGAGCGGCACACCGACGTCGCCGCCGGACACGACCTCCTTCGACAGCTGCCCCACGACCTGCCCGAGCTGCATCGCGAAGAGGGCTCCGCCGATGCCGCGCATCGCCTTCGAGACGTCGCCGAGCATGGCCTTGAGCTGCTCCGGCGCCCGCTGGTCGATGGCCTCGGTGAGCGCGTCGGCGATGCTGAACGCCACCGGCTCCGCGATCTGGGTCCACACCGGCGTCGTCGCCTTCGCCCACTGCTCTCGCGTGTAGAGGCTCGGTGTCGCCGTGAGCTCGGCCACCGTCGTGACCTCGTCGAGCCACAGGGCCGCGACCTGGAACGCCTGGTCGGCCGCCTGCGAGGTCGCGGGGTCGACCGGGTGTCCGCCGTCCCGGGCGATCGCGGTCGCGCGCTCCACCGTGGCCGAGAAGTCGATGCCGTCGCCGCCGGACTGCGCCGCACGCTGCAGCTGGCTCATCAGGTTCGCCACGAACGCCGGGTCGTTCGGCAGGCCCGCGGCGCCGGCGAGCTGCGACGGGTCGATCTGCCCCTCGCCCGAGAGCAGCTTGCGCAGCATCTCCTGGAAGTCGTCGTCCGGCCCCGGCTGTGGTTCATCAGGCATGCCGACTACGCTAATCGCTGCTCACGTGGCCGCGCCTGGGACGCCCCCGTGGGAACGCCCGGAGCGCTGCGCCCAGGGCGAACAGCTCCGCCGTCAGGCGTGCGTCCCCACCTCCGCCGGCAGGCGCGGGTGCCCATCCGGAAGGACCCTGCGTGACCCTCTTCGCCCCCGCGCCCCGTCGTCGCTCCCGTTCCCGCACCGTCGGCTGGGCGTTCGTCATCGGAGCCGTGGTGCTCGGACTGCTCGCGAGCGTGCTGCCCAGCCCGTACCTCATCGAGGTGCCCGGTCCGGTCTACAACACGATCGGCACGCAGGAGCAGGGCACGGGCAAGGACGCCGAGCGGGTCAAGCTCATCCAGGTCTCGGGGCACGAGACGTACCCGACCGGCGGCGCCCTGGACATGCTGACCGTCGGCATCCAGGGCGACGCCACGAACCGACCGTCGTGGACCAGCGTCGTGCGTGCGGTCTTCAGCCCCTCGCAGGCGGTCATCCCCGTCGAGGCGGTCTACCCGAGCGGCACCACGACCGAACAGGTGAACGAGCGCGACTCCGCCGACATGCGCGCCTCGCAGCAGTCCGCCGTCGCCGCCGCCCTGATCCAGCAGGGCAACGACCTGCCGACGCAGCTCGAGGTGGGCACCGTTCAGGAGGGGTCCGCCGCCGACGGCGTGATCGAGGAGGGCGACGTCGTCACCGCCTTCGACGGCACCCCGCTCACCGTGAACGCCGATGCCTCGACCCTCCGTGCACTCGTCGCCGAGCACGGCACCGCGGAGCCGGCCACCGTCACGGTCGAACGCGACGGGGCGACGAAGCAGATCGAGGTGACGCCGCGCAGCGAGCAGGGCACGGCGCTCCTCGGGGTCGGCGTCACCGAGCGCTACGACTTCCCCTTCAAGGTGTCCATCCGCCTGCAGGACGTCGGCGGGCCGTCGGCGGGCATGATGTTCGCGCTCGGGATCATCGACGAGATCACCCCGGGCAAGCTCAACGGCGGCAAGCACGTCGCGGGGACCGGGACGATCACCGCGCAGGGCGAGGTCGGGCCGATCGGCGGCATCCGCCAGAAGCTCCACGGTGCCGCGGACGCGGGGGCCACGGTGTTCCTGGCTCCGGCCGAGAACTGCGACGAGGTCGTGGGCCACGTCCCCGACGGCCTCGACGTGTACAGCGTCACGACGCTCGACCAGGCGGTGACGGACCTGCAGACGATCGCGGACGGCGGGAGCACGGCCGGACTCGCCCGCTGCGACTCCTGACGCGTTCCTGACACTCCGTACAGCTTCAGGTCTGCTCCCGTCCCATAGGATCAGAGTCACTGACGGCCCGCCGCGAGCCGGGCCCGCCGGTCCGACACGTCTGGAGCACATCAAGTGACGACAACCTCGTCCACCTCGGGGCGGCGTTCGCCGCGGGTCCCGATCGTGGTCACGATCATCGTGCTGGCCGCACTGGTGATCGGCTTCTTCATCTTCGCCAGCCTCTACACCGACTACGCGTGGTTCGCGCAGCTCGGGTTCCAGCAGGTGCTGACCGTCCGCTGGATCGCAGGGACCCTGATGTTCCTGGCGGGCTTCCTCGGCATGGCCGTCCCCGTCTTCGTGAGCATCGGGCTCGCCTTCCGGTTCCGGCCGGTCTACGCGAAGCTGAACTCGCAGCTCGACCGCTACCAGCAGGTCATCGAACCGCTGCGCCGCGCGGTGATGATCGGCATCCCCGTGGTGCTCGGCATCTTCGCCGGCCTCTCGACGGCCGGCCGCTGGAGCATGGTGCTCGAGTACTTCAACCGCACGCCGTTCGGGAAGACCGATCCGCAGTTCGGTCTGGACATCGGCTTCTACGTGTTCGAGCTGCCGTTCTGGCGCTCGGTCGTGGCCTACTCGTCGGCGGTCGTGCTCATCTCCGGGCTCGCCGCGCTCGCCGCCTGCTACCTCTACGGCGCGCTGCGCTTCGGCGGTCGCGAGGTCCGCATCTCCCGGGCAGCCCGGATCCAGCTCGCGGTGACCGCCGCGCTGTACGTCGCCCTGCAGGCCGTCAGCCTGTGGCTCGACCAGTACGCGGCACTGACGAAGTCGAACTCGCTCATCACCGGTGCGCAGTACACGGACGTCAACGCGGTGATCCCGGGTCGCGAGATCATGGCGGGCATCGCCGCGATCGTCGCGCTGCTCTTCATCGTCACGGCGGTCATCGGCCGCTGGCGCATCTCCATCGTCGGCACCGGCCTGCTCCTCGTGGCGGCCATCGTCATCGGTGGGATCTACCCCTGGATCGTCCAGCGCCTGCAGGTCAAGCCGTCCGAGCGCACCTTCGAGTCGGCGTTCATCGAGCGGAACATCAAGGCGACCCGCGACGCGTACGGGGTCTCCGGCGTCAAGGAGCAGAACTACGACGCCACGACCGAGGCGAGCTCCGGTGCCCTCGCGCAGGACGCGCAGACCACGGCGAACATCCGCCTCATCGACCCGAAGATCGTCTCCGACACGTTCAGCCAGCTGCAGCAGTACCGGCAGTACTACCAGTTCCCCAAGGAGCTGGACGTCGACCGCTACGACGTCGACGGTGAGACCGAGGACACCGTGATCGCGGTGCGCGACATCGACCTCGGTGGCCTGAGCAACGCCGCGAACACGCAGTACAACCGCGCGTTCGTCTACACGCACGGCTACGGCGCGACGGCGGCCTACGGCAACCAGCGCGCGAGCGACGGCAAGCCGGTGTTCCTCGAGTCCGGCATCCCCTCGAACGGCGCGCTCGGCAAGTTCCAGCAGCGCGTGTACTTCGGCGAGACCTCGCCGCCGTACTCGATCGTCGGGGCGCCCGAGGGCACGAAGGACGTCGAGCTCGACTACCCGGCCGGCTCGGACGACGAGAACGGTGGCAACGCCACGACGACCTACGCCGGTGACGGCGGACCGAGCGTCGGCAACTTCTTCAACCGGCTCGTCTACGCGGCGAAGTTCCAGTCGGAGCAGATCCTGCTGTCGGACGCGGTCAACAGCGACTCGCAGATCCTGTACGACCGCGACCCGATCACGCGCGTCCAGAAGGTCGCGCCGTACCTGACGGTCGACAGCGACGCCTACCCGGCGATCGTCGACAACCGCATCCAGTGGGTCATCGACGGGTACACCACGAGCGACGCCTACCCGTACTCGCAGAGCCAGAGCCTGTCGGACAGCATCGCGGGCGAGGAGTCCTCGACGTACCGGACCGACCAGGTCAACTACATCCGCAACTCGGTCAAGGCCACCGTCGACGCGTACACCGGCAAGGTCACGCTCTACGCCTGGGACACCGAGGACCCGGTGCTCAAGACGTGGCAGAAGATCTTCCCGACGTCGACGAAGGCCGTCTCGAGCATGAGCGCCGAGCTCCTCGACCACGTCCGGTACCCGACCGACCTGTTCAAGGTGCAGCGCTCGATCCTGGGCACGTACCACGTGACCAACGCGAACTCGTTCTACTCGGGCGACGACGCGTGGAACACGCCGCAGGAGCCGACGACGACCGCGACGTCGGACGGTGACGCCGACACCGCGAACACGACGACGAACGGCAACGCGAACTCCAACGCGAACGCCAACGCGCTGGGTGCCCAGACGACGACCACGAGCCGCGCGAACCTGCAGGACCCGTACTACCTCACGATGAAGGTGCCGGGGCAGGGGACCGCCTACTCGCTGTACACGACGTACATCCCGCAGCAGTCGGCCGGGGCGAACAACCGCAACGTGCTCACCGGGTACCTGGCGGTGAACTCCGACGCGGGTGGCGCCGGCAAGGGCGAGAAGGCGTCCGGGTACGGCAAGCTCACCCTGCTGACGATGCCGAAGACGGACAACATCCCCGGCCCCGGCCAGGTGCAGAGCCTGTTCAACGGTGACTCGCGGGTGTCGCAGGAGCTGAACATCCTGAAGCGCGGCAACTCGACGGTGAAGCAGGGCAACCTGCTGACCCTGCCGGTGGGTGGCGGCTTCCTGTACGTGCAGCCCGTGTACGTGCAGTCGACCTCGAGCGGCTCGTACCCGCTGCTGCAGAAGGTCCTCGTGGCCTTCGGCGACAAGGTCGCGTTCGAGGACACCCTCGACGAAGCGCTCAACTCGCTGTTCGGTGGCGACTCCGGCGCGTCGGCCGGCGACTCGGGCGCGAGCGGTTCCGGTTCCGGCTCCGGCTCCGGCTCCGGCTCCGGCTCGGGTTCCGACACCGGGTCCGACTCCGACTCGGGGTCCGACTCCGACACGGGCTCGGACTCCGGCTCGACGGGCGGTTCGACCGGCGGCTCCACCGGTTCCGGGACCGTCGACAACGACGCCCTGCAGCAGGCGCTCTCCGAGGCGAACGACGCGCTGCGGGACCGTCAGCAGGCATACGCCGACAACGACCTGGTCGCCGCAGCCGAGGCCGACCAGCGCCTGCAGGACGCCATCGAGGCGGCCACCGCAGCCGAGAGCGGCGACTGACACACCGTGGCGGGGCACTCGATTTGTGTCCCGCCACGGCCCCGTGTACGCTTACAGATGTGCCGCGGGGTGGAGCAGTTCGGTAGCTCGCTGGGCTCATAACCCAGAGGTCGTAGGTTCAAATCCTGCCCCCGCAACCAAGCGTCACATGAAGGCCCCGGTCCACTCGGACCGGGGCCTTCGTCGTACCGCCGCCGCGGGCCAGCTGGCCGCCGACCCGGCCAGCCGCCCACCGGAGGCCCGCCAACCCGGCCAGCCGCCCACCGGAGGCCCGCCGACCCGGCCGCCCGCTCGCCGTCGCCCGGGCCGCCTCCCACCCGCCGAGTACGCTCGCCCCATGGCCACCCTCACCATCGCGGCGGCACAGTTCGCCCCCGTGGACGACCCCGCCGTCAACCTCGAGACCGTCCGCGCCGCCGCCGCCGAGGCCGCAGCCCGGGGAGCGGACCTCCTGGTCACGCCGGAGTACACCTCGTACTTCACCGCGGAGATCGACGACCGGTTCGTGGCCGCCGCGCAACCCCTGGACGGCCCGTTCGTCTCCGGTCTGCGCGACGTCGCCCGCGCGACCGGCATCGCCCTGGTCGTCGGGGTCGCCGAGTCCGCGGACACACCGGATCGGTTCCGGAACACCCTGGTCGCGGTGCTCCCCTCCGACGAGCTGGCCGTCACGTACCGGAAGGTGCACCTCTACGACGCCTTCGGCTCGCGGGAGTCCGACCGCATCGAGCCCGGCGACCCCGGTCAGCTGCCGGTGTTCGACCTCGACGGGGTCCGTGTCGGTCTCGAGACCTGCTACGACCTGCGCTTCCCCGAGGTCACCCGTCGACTCGCCGCCGCCGAGTCCGGGGCGGCGGACGTCGTCGTCCTGCCCGCGGAGTGGGTCCGCGGACCCGGCAAGGAACACCACTGGCGCACCCTGCTCACGGCTCGTGCCATCGAGAACACGGTCTGGGTCGTCGGGGTCGGCCAGACACCACCGGTCGGCATCGGTTCGTCCGTCGTGCTCGACCCGTCCGGTGTCGCGGTCGCCTCGGCCGGCGCCACGCCCGGCACGCTCGTCGCGACGATCGACACCGCCGTCACCGACGCGGTCCGACAGGTGAACCCGTCGCTGTCGCTCCGTCGGTACGACGTCGCGCTGCGCGGCCGGTCTGGAGGCGCGGCGCAGCGCTGACGCGTCCGTGTCCCGTCCCGACGCGGTCACCGCTCAGGCGTCGCGGCGCGCTCCGAGGGTCGCGAGACGGGCAGCGGCGTCCTCGAGCACACTGCGGCGCTTGCAGAACGCGAAGCGCACGAGCGAGCGGTACCCGGCGACGCGGTCCGGGTGGACGAACGCCGAGACCGGCACGCCGGCGACACCGGCCGTCGTCGGGAGCTCGAGGCACAGGGCCCGTGCGTCGTCGTACCCGAGCGGGGCGGCGTCGGCGAGCACGAAGTACCCGCCGTCCGGCCGCAGCACGTCGAACCCGGCGGCCCGCAGCCCGGCGGCGAGGAGCTCGTGCTTGGCGCTGAGCTCGGCGGCGATGCCGGTGAAGACCTCGTCGGGCAACCGGAGCCCGACGGCGACCGCCGGTTGGAACGGCGCGCCGTTGACGAACGTCAGGTACTGCTTGACGGTGGTGATCGCGTCGACGAGCGCCGGGGGAGCGGTCAGCCAGCCGATCTTCCAGCCCGTGGTGTTGAACGTCTTGCCGGCGCTCGACACCGACACGGTCCGCTCGGCGGCGCCGGGCAGGGACGCGATCGGCGTGTGCGGGACCCCGAAGGTCAGGTGCTCGTACACCTCGTCGGTGACGATGACGGCGTCGCGCTGGGTGGCGAGTTCGACGATCGTCTGCAGCACCTCGGTGGGCAGGACGCGGCCGGTGGGGTTGTGCGGGGTGTTCACGAGCACGGCGCGGGTGCGGTCGGTGAACGCGGCACGCAGGGTGTCGTCGTCCGGCAGGAAGTCCGGCGCGCTGAGGGGCACCGTGACGTGGACGCCGCCCGCCAGCCGGATGAGCGCGCCGTAGGCGTCGTAGAAGGGCTCGAACGTGATGACCTCGTCGCCGGGCTCGACCAGCGCGAGGAGCGTCGCGGCCAGTGCCTCCGTGGCGCCCGCGGTGACCAGGACCTCGCGGTCGGGGTCGACGTCGAGTCCGTACCAGTGCTGCTGGTGCTCGGCCACGGCAGCGCGGAGGTCCGGGGTGCCCCGTCCGGGCGGGTACTGGTTCGCACCGTCCCGGATCGCGCGGACCGCCGCCTCGAGCACCTCGGCGGGGCCGTCCTCGTCGGGGAACCCCTGCCCGAGGTTGACCGCGCCGGTGCTCGCCGCGAGGGCGCTCATCTCGGCGAACACGGTCGGCGCCGGGACGCCGTCGGGTCCGAGCAGCATGGCTCCCTCGGCGGCTCGCAGCCACGGTCCTGCCTGGCGCATGTCGTCCCTTCCCGTGCACGTGGCGTCGTGCCGCGTCGCACGGATCCAACCTAACCGGCCGGTTCCGGCAGCCTCGGACACCGTGCACAGCGCACGCATAAGATCGCCAGGGGTGGCTCGCAGCCTCGCCAGAAGGTCCGCTCAGGTGCCTGCGACAGACTGCACGAGCTTGAAAGGAGCACGTCCAGCATGAGCGACACCACACCCAACGGGCAGGGCGACGACCGCCGTCCCGACGACGCGGCATCGCCTGCCGCCAGCGAGGACGCCGCAGCAGCGGCCACGGAGGGGACCCCGTCGATGCAGAACGACTCCGACCAGCCGGACGAGCACGCTCGTCCGCGGCACACCGACCCCGAGTCGGCCGACCACACCGACGTGATCCCGTCGTCGAACGACCACCCGACGGACCGCTACACCTCCCCGTACCCGACCGTCTCCGGCGGGTCCGCCGACGCGGGCGGCTCCGGGCAGCAGGGCGACCACGGCCAGGCAGGGCAGTACGGGCAGCAGAGCCAGTACGGCCAGCAGAGCCAGTACGGCCAGCAGAGCCAGTACGGCCAGCAGAGCCAGTACGGCCAGTCCGGCCAGCACAGCCAGTCCGGCCAGCAGGGCCAGTCCGGGTACGGCCAGGACAGCCAGTACGGCCAGCAGCACCAGACGAGCCAGTACGGACAGGCGAGCCAGTACGGGCAGCAGAGCCAGTACGGCCAGTACGGTCAGCAGGGCTACTACGGCCAGACCGGACAGTACGGCCAGCAGAGCCAGTACGGCCAGCCGGGCCAGGCCGACCAGTACGGTCGCGCCGCCGGTGAGCGCCCCCGCTACGGCGAGTACGCGCAGCCCGGCTCGGCGTCTGCGGCCCCCACGTCGTCGTCCGAGTACGCATCGGCGTCCGCCCAGGCACCGCAGTCGGCCACGAGCGCCTTCGGCGACGTCGACGGCGCGAACCAGCGCAACGGCCACTACTTCGAGGACGGCGACGCGTCCGCTGCTCCGTCCTCGACCAAGGACCGTTCCGGCCGGGGCAAGCTCCTCCTGCCGATCATCGCGGCGGTCGTCGTCTCCGGCCTGGTGGGCGGCGGGGCCGGATGGGCGGTCTCGTCGGCGAACGACGGCGGGACCGTCGTGTCGTCCGGGTCGTCCCAGGGCGGCAACCTGACCGTCAACGACTACGACTCCGCGACCGTGGTCACCGCGGTCGCCGCACAGGCGACGCCGTCGGTCGTGACCATCAACGTGTCCTCGAGCAACGAGGCAGGCACGGGCTCCGGCGTCGTGATGAGCAAGGACGGCTACATCGTCACGAACACCCACGTGGTGACGCTCGACGGCGACAGCTCGAACGGCTCGATCACGGTGACGACCTCGAACGGCAAGATCTACCAGGGCGAGCTCGTCGGCACCGACCCCACCGTCGACCTCGCGGTGATCAAGATCGACGCGACCGACCTCAAGCCGATCGAGTTCGCCGACTCGACGAAGCTCAACGTCGGCGACACGGCGGTCGCCATCGGTGCGCCGCTCGGTCTGTCGAACACGGTCACCGACGGCATCGTCTCGACCCTGAACCGCAGCATCCAGGTCACGTCGAGCGCCCCCAGCCAGGGCGGCGACTCGAACGAGGGCGGCAACGGCGGCTCCGGACCCTTCGACTTCTGGGGCAACGGCGACAACGGCAGCAGCTCCTCGGCGAACACGACGGTCTCGCTGCCGGTCATCCAGACCGACGCGTCCATCAACCCGGGCAACTCGGGCGGCGCGCTGCTCGACGCCGACGGCAAGCTCATCGGCATCAACGTGGCGATCGCCTCGGCCGGCAGCTCCTCGTCGTCGGAGTCGGCCGCCGGCAGCATCGGCGTCGGCTTCTCGATCCCGTCGAACCTGGTCGAGCGCGTGGCGAACGAGATCAAGGACAACGGGTCCGCGACCCACGGCCTGCTCGGCGCGAGCGTCGGCGACGCCTCGGAGGACCCGCGCGCCACGCAGACGGGCGCGCTCATCAAGTCGGTGTCGCCGAACGGCGCGGCCGCGAAGGCCGGGCTGCAGAAGGGCGACGTCGTCACGAAGATCGGTTCCGCCACCGTGGCGGACGCGACGGACCTGACCGCGCAGGTCCGGTACTTCGCCGGTGGCGCCTCGACCACCATCAGCTACATCCGCGACGGGCAGTCCCGTCAGGCGGACGTCAAGCTGGGGACGTTCGACAGCAAGGGCTGACGCGACCAACAGACGGACGGGAGGCCCGGTGCACGACGTGCGCCGGGCCTCCCGTCCGTCACGGGGTCGCGTGGCCCCCGCGCAGGTGCGCGGTTCCGCCTCTTGATAGGCTCATGGTCGCTCTGCGGGGCGGCACCGCCCCGGTGCGTCCCGTGCCGCCAGCCAGCACCCCGAGGTACGCATGCAGTCAGACGGACAGCCCCTGCCGGGCGTCTCGTACGTGATGCCCGTGCTCAACGAGGTCACCGAGGTCCGTGCCGCCGTCGCGAGTCTGCTCGACCAGGACTACACGGGGACGTTCGAGGTCATCCTCGCCCTCGGGCCGTCCATCGACGGCACGAACGAACTCGTCGCCGAGATGAGTGCCGCCGACCCCCGCATCCGAGCCATCGACAACCCGGTCGGGTCGACGCCCGCCGGCCTCAACGTGGCGATCCGGGCCTCCGTGCACCCCGTGGTGATCCGCGTGGACGCCCACTCGGTCCTGCCGACGGACTACACGCGCATCGCCGTGCGCACCCTGCTGGAGTCGGGCGCCGACAACGTCGGGGGCATCATGCGGGCCGAGGGCCGCACGCCGTTCGAGCGGGCTGTCGCCCTGGCCTACGGCAGCCGGGTCGGCCTCGGCGGCACCCCGCACCACGTCGGGGGAACCGCGGGTCCGGCCGAGACCGCGTACCTCGGCGTCTTCCGCCGCGAGCGCCTGTTCGACGTCGGACTCTTCGACGAGGGGATCAAGCGCGGGCAGGACTGGGAACTCAACCGGCGGCTGCGGCAGACCGGTGGCACGGTCTGGTTCACGCCCGAGCTCGTCGTCACCTACCGCCCCCGGCCGAGCCTGAAGCGCCTGGTCCGGCAGTTCGTCGCCACCGGGCTGTGGCGCGGCGAGCTGGCCCGCCGCTTCCCGGCGAACAACGGCCTGCGCTACTTCGTGCCGCCCGCGATGGTCGCGGCGATGGCCCTGGGCATCGTCGCGGGGCTCGTCGGGATCGTCGGCGCGGTCCTCGGGACCCCGCTCGCCTGGGCGGTGCTCGGCTTCGTGGTGCCGGTGGTCTACCTGCTCTTCGTCGTCCTCGGTTCGGTCGTGGTCGCGCGACGGTCCGGCGTCCCCACCTTCCTCTGGCTGCTCGTCGTGCTGCCATGCATCCACGTGGGCTGGGGGATCGGCTTCATCATCGGTTTCCTCACCCGCACCTCCGAGCTGACCACCCACACGGGACGGTGAACCCATGACCGACCACGCCACGACCGGCCGCGGATCCGCACGACCGACCTCGATCGCCGAGCTGCGGGCCGTCGCCCAGCCCGACGAGGTCCGCGCGCGTGCCAACGCCGAGCACTGGACGGCCTCGCTGTACCTGCGCGACGTGTCGCCGTACCTGACCTGGGTGCTGCTGAAGACCCGCGTCAGCGCGAACCAGGTGACCGGCCTGATGATCCTGGTCGGGTGGAGCGTGGCCGCCGCCCTCCTCATCCCGGGCATCTGGGGCGCCGCCCTCGCGCTGCTGCTCGGCCAGCTGCAGATGCTGGTGGACTGCTCCGACGGCGAGGTCGCGCGCTGGCGTGGCACGCGCTCGCCGGCCGGGGTGTTCCTCGACAAGGTCGGGCACTACACGACCGAGGGGCTGATCCCGGTCGCGCTCGGCATCCGCGCCGCCACCTGGCCGATCCACGGGGACGACTGGATGTGGACCACGATCGGCTGCGCGCTCGGACTCGTCATCGTGCTGAACAAGGCGCTCAACGACATGGTGCACGTGGCCCGGGCGAACGCCGGCCTGGCGCAGCTCGTCGACCGCCGCGACGCATCGACCGCACCGTCCGGCCGCAAGCTCGCCTCGCTGCGCCGCCTGGCACGCTTCCTGCCGTTCCACCGCCTGTACCACTCGGTCGAGCTGAGCATGCTGGCCTTCGTCTTCGCACTGCTCGCCCTGGTGATCGGCGACCCGCTGGCCAGCCGGATCCTGGTGGGCGCGCTGCTCCCGCTCGCGGTCCTGGCGACGGTCGGACACTTCCTGGCGATCCTCGCCTCGAAGCGGGTCAGGGCGTGAACGCTGACCGTCCGACTCCGCGCCCGGCCACGGTCCGGCGTCACGCCGTCGTGCACCACGAGCGTCCGCGCATCGCCGTCGTGAGCCTGTCGCAGGGCACCCGACCGCAGGACCTCCGTCGCGGCCTGGACAGCGTGCTCGCCCAGCAGGGGGTCGACCTCGACGTGGTCTGCGTTGGCAACGGCTGGGAGCCGTCCGGGCTGCCGGACGGTGTCCGGACGCTGGCGCTGCCGGAGAACGTCGGGATCCCGGCGGGGCGCAACGCCGGGGCCGACGTGGTGGAGGGCGACTACGTCTTCTTCCTCGACGACGACGCGTCGGTGCCGTCCGACACCTTCCTGCGCGACGCCGTCGCCCTGTTCGAGCGCGACCCGTCCCTCGGTCTCGTCCAGCCCCGGGTGGTCGACCCGTCGGGAGCGGCCAACCCGCGCCGGTGGGTGCCACGCATCCGCAAGGGCGAGCCCGACCACTCGTCGCCGGTGTTCTCGGTGTGGGAGGGCGCCGTCGTGCTGCCGATGGACGTCTACCGCGCCGTCGACGGGTGGGGTGCGCCGTACTTCTACGCCCACGAGGGCATCGAGCTCGCCTGGCGCGTGTGGGACGCCGGTCGTCGTGCCTGGTACGCGGGCGACCTCGTGGCCCACCACCCCGCCATCGACCCGGCACGGCACGCGGAGTACGTGCGCCTGAACGCCCGCAACCGGGTCTGGCTCGCGCGCCGCAACCTGCCGTCGGTGCTCCGCCCGCTGTACGTCGGGTCGTGGGCCGCGATCCAGGTCGCCCGGTGGTGGCGGCACCCGCGACGCCTCGCGACGTGGTTCGGTGGGATCCGCGAGGGCTGGACGGCGGACTGCGGTCCGGTCCGGCCGATGGGCTGGTCGACCGTCGCCCGGATGACCATCGCCGGACGGCCGCCGGTCGTCTGACCCGCGCGCACCAGACCGCCACAGCAGACCGGGAGGACGACCATGCCGATCACCAGCGACGTGCGTGCCGCACTGCGGCTCGCCGAGCGCCTGCTGTCCTCGCGACGCAGCCGACGGCGACTGGCCCAGCGGCTGCCCTCGGCGCCGAAGCCCGAACCGGGCTCGATCGAGATCGCGGTCTACTTCGCCGACGGCCCGGTCAACATGTACCAGGTCCGCCAGTGGTACGCACCGCTCGCCGAGCTGGCGAAGACGCACCCCGTGGCGATCGTGTCGCGCAGCCCGGGCACCATGCTCACGCTGCTCGACGAGTCGCCCGTGCCGGTGGTGTACGCGCGGCAGGTGGTCGACCTCGAGCAGTTCGTCGAGGGCCACGCGCCCAAGGTGGTGCTGTACGTCAACCAGAACGCCCGCAACTTCCAGATGATGCGGTACGGGCGCATGTGGCACGTCTTCGTCAACCACGGCGAGAGCGACAAGATGTACATGACCACGAACCAGTTCAAGGCGTACGACTACGCGCTCATCGCCGGCGACGCCGCTCGCGACCGACTGGCCGAGGCCCTGTGGGACTACGACCTGGACACGCGCACCATCGCGATCGGCCGTCCGCAGGCCGACCACTTCGCCGGGGACGCGCCGTACCCGGCCGACGAGCGGACCGTGGTGCTCTACGCGCCGACGTGGGAGGGCGACCGAGCGGCCGCCGCCTACGGGTCGATCGCCTCGCACGGCACGACCATCGCCGAGCAGGTACTGGCCTCGCCCCGGCACCGCCTGGTGTACCGCCCGCACCCGCGCAGCGGCGTGCTGGACCCGGCGTACCGTGCGGCGCACGAGCGCATCCTCGCGGCCATCACCGCAGCGAACGCCGCCGACCCGTCGGCGCACCATCTGCACGACGACGGCGGTGCGCTCGGGTGGCAGCTCGCCGACGCCGACGTGGCGATCACGGACATCAGCGCGATGATCTACGACCGACTGGCGGTGGGCAAGCCGCTCATCGTCACCCGCCCGGTGTCGCCCGACGCCGATGTCGACGAGCGTGGCTACCTGAGCGATGCGAACTGGCTGACGGCCGCCGACGCCCCGGAGGTGCTGGAGCGCATCGACGCTGCGGCCGGGGACGCCGCGGAGCTCGCACGACTGCAGCACTGGGTACGTCGGTACTTCGGCGACACCACGCCCGGAGCGGCCACGGAGCGGTTCCACGAGGCGATCGAGTGGCTGCTCGAGCGCTGGCGCACGGTGGCGGCCGAGCGCGGGGAGCGTTGAACCGCAGGCGCACCAGACCGGCTCGGCCCGGCCACCTGCCCGGTCACGGGCTCGGCACGAGAGTCGTGCCGGCATCAGGCCCGGACCCCCGTGCCGGCGAGCGACATCCGCCAGAGGTACTCGGAGCGGTCCGGGCGGCGCCAGCGGACGATCACGACGCCAGTGTCCTCCGGCGAGGCGCCGAAGACGGCGACGGACAGCGAGCGACCGGGCTCGAGCCGCCGGACCGCGAGCGGTGGCGAGTAGCCCGTGCCGAGGTGGGTGAGGACCAGACCGTCGACGGGCTCCGGACCGGTGTTGACGATGTCGTACCGATGCGGTGCGTTCGATCGGTCGACGGCGAAGGGGACGGCGTACGCGGCTGCTGGGCGGTGCATGCACGGAACGCTAGGGGGAGGGTCCGACGGCGGGGACCCGGTGCGGACCGGAGGAGACCGGGGCTGTGGAGGGCGCACCGGCCGCCGGTGATCGTGGAGGGGAGTACCCCGACCCGTCAGGCGCCGTAGTCGGCGGCGTACCGGGCCAGTGCGGCCTCGATCGTGTCGTCGAGCTGCAGCCGGCCCTTGTCGAGGTACAGGCCTCGGTCGCAGAAGCGCCGCAGGTCCTTGTCGCTGTGCGACACGAAGAACAGGGTCCGCCCGCCGGCCAGGAGTTCCTCGATGCGCTTGTAGCACTTCTCGCGGAAGGCCTTGTCGCCGACGGCCAGGACCTCGTCGACCAGGATGACCGGCTCGTCGAGGCGGGAGATCACCGCGAACGCGATCCGGACCTTCATGCCGCTCGACAGGTGCTTGTACGGGGTGTCGACGAAGTCCGCGATCTCGGCGAACGCGATGATCTCGTCGAAGGCATCACGGATCTCGGCGCGCGACATGCCGTGCAGGCCGGCGGTCAGGTACACGTTGTCGCGGACCGTCAGGTCGCCGACGAAACCACCGGTGATCTCGATCAGGGGTGCGACCCCGGCGCCGACGTCGATCCGGCCCTCGTCCGGCAGCATCACCTGCGCCACGAGCTTGAGCAGGGTGGACTTGCCCTGCCCGTTGCGCCCGACGACACCGATCGCCTCACCCGGGCGGACGTCGAACGACACGTTCCGCAGCGCCCAGAACTCGTCCGTGGGGCGGCGACGGCGCTTGCCGGCGAACAGGTCCTTGAAGCTGCGGCTCGCTCGCCGGTTGCGCTTGAAGCAGATGCCCGCGTCGCGCACGGAGATGACCGGTGCGGCGGTCTCGGTGCGTCGGGTCTGGTCCGTCGCGGTCATCACAGCTCCTTCAGCACGCGGTGCTCGCTCCGCCGGAACACGGTGAACCCGACCACCAGGACGACCCCGGTGACGACCACGGCGGCACCGACCTCGAACCAGTCGAGCTGCGACGGGAAGAACGCCGCCCGGTACAGGCCGAAGATGCCGGTGAGGGGGTTGACGGCCGCGATGTCCCGCAGCGCGGCGGGCAGCGCGTGCGTGCCGTAGACGATCGGGGAGGCGTAGAACAGGAACCGCAGCACGAGCTTCGTGGCGCGCTCGAGGTCACGGAAGAAGACGACGAGCGGGGCGACGATGAGGCCCAGGCCGTAGACCAGCGCGCACTGCAGCACGATCGCCAACGGGAAGAACACGACCTGCCAGTGCAGGTGGGCACCGGTCGCGATCGCGAACGCGGCCAGCACCGGCAGGCTCAACAGGAACTCGATGCCCTTCGACGCGTCGATCCGCGCCACCCAGATGGTGCGGGGGATCGTGGTCGAGCGGATGAGCTTCGACTCCTTGATGAACGCCCGTGTGGAGTCGGAGACGCCGCCGGTGAACCACATCCAGGGCAGCAGGGCCGCCAGCAGGAACACGATGTACGGGTCCTCGCCGACCGAGCCGCGGTGGAAGACCTGCGTGAAGACGAACCAGTAGATGCCCGACATCACGAGCGGGTCGAGGATCGACCAGACGTACCCGAGCGCGGAGGTCGAGTAGCGGACCCGCAGGTCGCGCACCGTCAGCAGCCAGAGCGCCTGACGGTAGCGCCGACCGGCGCTCCGAGGCGTCGCGGGTGCGGCAGCCGCGGGCGCGGTCGGCGCACTCGCTGTGGTCACGGTTTCCCTTCGGGCGGAACCGCCGAGGGGGTCCTGAGGCAGGTCAGGCGAACAGGTTGTTCGCGCGCTCGAGGTCCTCGGCGAAGTCGATCTCGACCGCGTACAGGTCGGAGATGTCGATCGGCGTCCAGCGTAGCCCGTCCTCGGCGATGGCAGCCTCGATGCCGCCCTCGAAGTACTCCTGGTCGTCGACGCGGCCGAGCTGACGGATCAGCGCCTGCTTGTCGGCGGCGGAGACGTAGTTGATGCCCACGGCCTCGCCGAGACCACCCTCGACCCGCTTCGACAGCTTGTGGATGAAGCCCTCGGCGTCGACCGTGTACTTGACCTCTTCGTCGGAGACCTTGTCGGTGTTGACGCTGACGAAGGAGCGGCCCTCGTCGATCATGTCGGCCGCACGGACGAGCGCCATCGGGTCGAAGACCACGTCGCCGTTCATCCAGAGGACCCCGCCCTTGCCGGTCGCCTTGAGGGCGCGCAGCAGGCTCTTCGAGGTGTTGGTGGAGTCGTAGGACTCGTTGTAGACGAAGTTCGCCTCGGGGAAGGCCTCGACGATGTGCTCCGACTTGTAGCCGACGACGATCGTCACGCGGGCGCTCGAACCGAACGCGGCGCGGATGTTGTCGAACTGCTGCTGCATGATGGTGCGGCCGTCGCTGAGCTCCGTGAGCGGCTTCGGCAGGCTTCGCCCGAGGCGGCTGCCCATCCCCGCTGCGAGGATCACGATCTGCGTGGTCATGCTGGTCCCTTCCGGTGTCCGCCCGCGCGCCCTGGGGCACGGGCGGGCCTCGTCGAGTCTGCTCTCCCAACGTCCGAGTTGCCCGAGAAGCGATCCCGCCAGGGATCGTGGGGCTTCCGGAGCACCCGCGGGGAGCAGGTTTCCAAGTGGTGAACACTCCTTCGTGCCCTGGTGAATGATACGGAAACAGGGCCGTTCGGGGTACGGGTCTGCGTGCTTCGTACTCAATTCGTGACACTGGGGAGGCCGTTCCCCGCCGGGTGGACAGCGTTGGTACGGTGGGGCGATGGCATCCAGGGCAGAGAACGAGGACGTGTACGCCACGACCGACGCCGCATGGATGACCGAAGCGAGTGACGCCGACGAGGCGGACGCCGCCGCCGCGGAGGACGACGCGGCAGACGACGACATGGGGGACACGGATGCGGACGACGCCTCCGCGGGTGACGCGATGACCGACGACACGACGGTCATCGGCGCCGACGAGACGACGACGACCGAGGGCGGCACCGACGGGGGGACGGCCGCAGCGACGAGCGCGGCCGCCGCGGCGGCCGCGACGACGACCGCAGCGCGCCCTGCGAAGCCGCGGACGGGCAAGGGACGCACCAAGCGCCCGACGAAGCCCGTGCCGTCGACCGACACCGAGCCTCCCGGCAGCACCGACGACGTCGCGACGGGCGCCGGCGTCGCGACCGGTACCGACGCCGCGCCGACCGCGAAGAAGCGTGCGCCACGCACCGCCACCCCGAAGCAGCCGCAGAAGCTGCAGCCGGTCGTGCTCGAGGCGACCGGTCTCGTGAAGCGCTACGGCCAGACGCTGGCGGTCGACGAGGTCGACCTCGAGATCCGTCAGGGCTCGATCTTCGGCGTCGTCGGTCCGAACGGCGCCGGCAAGACGACGACCCTCTCGATGATCACGGGCCTGCTCCGCCCGGACGCCGGATCGGTGACCGTCCTCGACCACGACGTCTGGGCAGACCCGACCGCCGCGAAGCGCAGCCTCGGCGTGCTGCCCGACCGGCTCCGGCTGTTCGACCGGCTCACCGGTGCCCAGCTGCTCTACTACTCGGCCACGCTGCGCGGCCTCGACGGTGCGACCGCGCGTGCGCGCAGCGCCGACCTCGCCGAGGCGTTCGGCCTGGGCGAGGCCCTCGGCCGTCAGGTCGCCGACTACTCGGTCGGCATGGCGAAGAAGATCGCCCTCGCGGCGACGCTCATCCACTCGCCGCGGGTCCTGGTGCTCGACGAACCGTTCGAGTCGGTCGACCCGGTCAGTGCGGCGACGATCACCGACATCCTCCGCCGGTACACGCGCGGCGGCGGCACCGTGGTGCTCTCCAGCCACTCGATGGAGCTCGTGCAGCGCACCTGCGACTCGGTGGCGATCATCGTCGGCGGTAAGGTCCTCGCCTCGGGGACCATGGCGCAGGTGCGTGGGCGCAAGAGCCTCGAGGACAAGTTCGTCGAGCTCGCGGGCGGTCGCGTCGTGGCAGAGAGCATGGAATGGTTGCACAGCTTCTCCGGCTGAGGGCCGACCTGCTCGCGGGCGACGTCCGCGGCACCGCACGTCGGTCCGTGGCGGTCGTGCTCGGTAGCCTCGTCGGACTCCTCGCCGCCGTCTTCGTGGCCACCCAGACCGTGGCGCTCCGCTCCGCCGACCCCGACGTGGTGCGTGCGGTGGTGGTGCCCGTCGGTGCCCTCGTCGCGTTCGGCTTCACGGTCGTGCCGCTCGTGGTCGGGCGGAGCGACCAGCTCGACCCCCGCCGGTTCACCGTGTTCGGCATCGAACGGCGTCGGCTCGCGGTCGGCCTCGTCGTCGCCGGGCTCGTCGGTGTGCCGGTGCTGGGTGTCGCGATCATCGCCGTCGCGCAGGTCGTCGCCTGGTCGCGTGGCCCCGGGCTGGTCGTCCTCGCCGTGCTCGGCGGTGTCATCGCGGTCGCGACCTGCGCGCTCCTGGTGCGGGTCTGTTGCACCGTCGGCTCGCGGTTGATCGGTCCCGACCGGTCGCGCGACGCCGGGTGGCTCGTCGCCCTCGTGATCCTGGCGCTGTCGGTCCCGGCGGTGTCGCTCCTGCTCCGCGTCGACTGGATCGACCCGGAGGGCGCCGAGATGCAGCGCGTCGCCGACGTCGCCGGTTGGACCCCGTGGGGTGCCGCGTGGGCCGTGCCGGCCGAGGTCGCGAGCGGCGACCCCGGCGCCGGCGTGCTCAAGTTGCTCGTCGCACTCGTGGTCGTCGCGCTCCTCGCCTGGGCCTGGTGGGCACTGGTCGGTCGGGCGCTCGAGACCGTCGACGACCGTGCCCGGACGCGCCGCTACCAGGGCCTGGGGTGGTTCGACCGCTTCGGGTCCGCGCCGGTGTCCGCCGTAGCAGCCCGCGCCCTGACCTACTGGCTGCGCGACCCGCGGTACCGGACCTCGTACCTCATCATCCTGTTCGTGCCGCTCGTCGTCCTGCCGCTCGGCGTCGCCGGGGTGCCGTGGCAGTGGACGGCCCTGGTGCCGCTGCCGCTCATGGCGCTCATCGCCGGGTTCCTGCCCCACAACGACGTCTCCTACGACAACACCGCGGTCTGGCTGCACGTCGCGTCCGGCGCTCCGGGGTGGAGCGACCGCCTCGGCCGCGTCGTCCCCGTGCTCGTCGTCGGGATCCCGGCGATCGTGGCCGGCGCTGCGCTGTCCGCACGACTGTTCGGCGACTGGACGGCGTTCCCGGTGCTCATCGGCGTGAGTGCGGGCGCACTGCTGTCCGGCCTCGGGCTGTCGAGTGTCGTCTCGGTCCTGCTGCCGTACCCGACCGTCCGCCCCGGCGACCACCCGTTCCAGCAGCCGCAAGCCGCGGGAGTCACGGCGACGTTCGCGCAGACGGTCATGGTCATCGGCATCGTGCTCTGCACGGTCCCCGCGGTCTGGCTCGGCGTCCTGGCCCTCGCACGTGGTCCGGAGCCGTGGTCGGTGCTGACGATCGTCGTCGGTGTCGGCATCGGCCTGGTCGTGCTGGTGGTCGGCGTCTTCGCCGGCGGTCGGCTGTTCGACCGGCGCGGTCCGGACCTGCTCGCGGCGGCCCAGCGCAACTGACCGCGGTCGCGAGGTCCGCTCCGGGCGCACGGCATCCCGCGCGCCCGGTCGCGGAGCGTCGTACCCTGGGTGCATGAGCATGACGGAACCCGGCGGCGGCCTCGACGTGATGGACCGGGAGCTCGAGAAGCTCCTCGAGGACGAGGGGGTCGAGCCCGGCGACCACGAGCGGTTCTCGCACTACGTCAAGAAGGACAAGATCCTGCAGTCGGCCCTGTCCGGCAAGCCGGTCAAGGCCCTGTGCGGCAAGAAGTGGATCCCGGGTCGCGACCCGGAGAAGTTCCCGGTCTGCCCGGACTGCAAGGCCATCTACGAGAAGATGAAGGCCGAGTAGACGCGACCAGCAGACGGACGGGAGGCCCGTGGTGGCGCCGCCACGGGCCTCCCGTCCGTCTGTGGCTTCGTGAGCAGGAATGGTCGGGTCCGTCACACGGACCCGACCATTGCTGCTCACGACGAGGCCACGCGTCGTGGCCGCGCCACCTGCCCTAGATGACCAGGGTGGGGATGGCGGGGTCGCCGCGCCCGATGCGTGACGCATCCGCGGGCAGCTCCGCCTTCGCCCGTTGGTGGTGTGCCCGAGCGGCCTCGACGCCCGCCGTGCCGAGGAACGCCGGGTCGACCTCGCCGTCGGTGACGACGGGGACCAGCAGGGGGCGCTCGTCGGGGCCGACCTGGGCGCCCGTGAGCACGATCTCGGCGGTCGCGACGCCGTTGCGGAGGCGACGGCCGGCCTCTTTCCGGCCGCCGATCGACGCCTTGTCGGCCGACTTCTTGGCGACGGGCACCCAGTCGCCGCCGTCCGCGTCCCGGTGCGCGACGAGCTTGAAGACCATGCCGGCGGCCGGGTGCCCGGATCCCGAGACGACCGAGGTGCCGACGCCGTACGAGTCGACCGGGGCTGCTCGGAGCGCGGCGATCGTGTACTCGTCGAGGTCGTTCGTGACCGTGATCTTCGTCCCCGTCGCGCCCAGTCGGTCGAGCTGCGCCCGGACCGCCGCGACCACCGACGGCAGGTCGCCGCTGTCGATCCGGACCCCGCCGAGCTTGCCGTCCGTCAGCCGGACGGCGGTCTCCACCGCGGCCTCGATGTCGTACGTGTCGACCAGCAGCGTCGTGCCGTCGCCGAGTGCGTCGAGCTGCGACCGGAACGCCTGCTCCTCGGAGTCGTGCAGCAGCGTGAAGGCGTGCGCCGCCGTGCCCATGGTCGGGATGCCCCAGGTGCGTCCGGCCTCGAGGTTGCTCGTCGCCCGGAACCCGGCGATGTACGCGGCACGGGCGGCGGCGACGGCGTTCCACTCACCGGTGCGGCGGGAGCCCATCTCGGCCAGGGGGCGGCCGTCGGCAGCGGACACCATGCGGGCGGCGGCGCTCGCGATGGCGCTGTCCGCGTTGAAGATGCTGAGCGCCAGGGTCTCGAGCACGACGGCCTCGGCGAAGGTGCCCTCGATCTGCAGGATGGGGGAGTTCGGGAAGTAGACCTCGCCCTCGCGGTAGGCGCGGATGTCCCCGCTGAACCGGTAGTCGGCGAGCCAGGATGCGGTGCCGGCGTCGATGACCCCGCGGTCGCGCAGGAACCCGATCTCCTCGTCGCCGAAGCGGAAGTCGGCGAGGGCGGTGAGGAACCGACCGAGTCCGGCCGCGACGCCGTAGCGGCGGCCGTCCGGGAGTCGTCGGGCGAACACCTCGAAGACGCATCGGCGGTCGGCGGTCCCGTCCTTGAGGGCGGCGTCGACCATGGTGAGTTCGTACTGGTCGGTGAGGAGCGCGGTGGTCACCTCTCCGACACTACTGTCGCGGCCGGTCGGGAGGCACGGATCGCGGTTGAGGTCCTTGCCGGCGCCGGTAGGCGGGTGGTCCTGGGCTGGTGGGCGCGAGCGCGAGGGCGCGAGCGGGCGGAATCGGGGGTGCTCGAGCGGTGTGCCGAGCAGGTTTCGCCCGTTCGCGTTCGCGGTGGCCGGGCGGCAGCGTGCTCGTGCGGCGAGCGGGCACATTCGGCACGCTCCAAGCGGTGTGCCGCGCAGGGTCCGCCCGCTCGCGGTGGCGGTGGCCGAGCGGCAGCGTGCTCGTTCAGCGAGCGGGCGGATTCGGCAGCGCTCGAGCGGTGTGCCGCGCAGGTTCCGCCCGCTCGCGGAAGGGGCGGCCGAGCGGCGGTGTGCTCGTGCGGCGAATGGGCGCATTCGGCACGCTCCGTAGTCCGGGGCGCGCGTCTTCCGCCCGCTCGCGGGTCGGCGGCGGAGGTCGGGGAGGGCCTGTGCGGCGAGCGGGCGGAATCAGCGCATTGCCTCGTGCGGGCGCTGCGGATTCCGCCCGCTCGGGGACCCGGCGGGTAGGCGCAGGGACGCACGGGTGACGCCGCCGTGAGCGGGCGTCGGTACGCTGGACCGGTGACGGATGCACCGATCGGAGTCTTCGACAGCGGGGTCGGCGGGCTCACCGTGGCCCGCGCCATCATCGACCAGCTGCCGCGCGAGAGCATCCGGTACGTCGGGGACACCGTGCACTCGCCGTACGGCCCGAAGCCCATCGCGGACGTCCGCCGCTACGCGCTCGAGGTCATGGACGACCTGGTCGAGCAGGGTGTCAAGGCCCTGGTGATCGCCTGCAACACCGCATCGTCGGCGGTCCTCCGCGATGCCCGTGAACGGTACGAGCAGGCGTACGGCATCCCCGTCGTCGAGGTCATCCAGCCCGCCGCGCGCGCCGCCGTCAAGCAGACCAGGACCGGTCGCGTCGGCGTCATCGGGACCGTCGGCACCATCGCGTCACGCGCCTACGAGGACGCCTTCGCGGTCGCCGCCGGCGTCACGCTGACCACGGCCGCGTGCCCCCGGTTCGTCGAGTTCGTGGAGGCGGGCGACACCTCGTCACCGTCCCTGCGCGAGGTCGCGGCCGGCTACCTCGACCCCATCCGTGCCGCCGACGTCGACACCCTCGTGCTCGGCTGCACGCACTACCCGCTCATGTCCGCTGCGATCCAGTTCGTGATGGGACCGGAGGTCACGCTCGTCTCGAGCGCCGAGGAGACCGCCAACGACGTCTACCGTCGACTCGTCGAGCACGGACTCGAGCGCACCACGACCACCGCCCCGACGTACTCGTTCGAGGCGACGGGCGACGACAAGAACGGCTTCATCCGGCTCGCCCGACGCTTCCTCGGACCCGAGGTGTCGAGTGTCGGCCACCTGCAGACCGGTGCCATCACGCTCCCGCGCACCGGGTCCTGAACCGGACCACCCGCACGACCGCAGCCGACCGTACGACCCGCACCGAGCCTCCAGGCCGGACCGAAAGGACACCATGACCACCCGCATCGACGGCCGCACCGCCACCGACCACCGCCCCGTCACCATCGAGCGGGGGTGGAGCACGCAGGCCGAGGGCAGCGCGCTCATCTCGTTCGGCAACACGAAGGTGCTCTGCACCGCGAGCTTCACGAACGGCGTCCCGCGCTGGCTCGCCGGCAAGGGCACCGGCTGGGTCACCGCCGAGTACTCGATGTTGCCCCGCTCGACGAACGAGCGCATGCAGCGCGAGTCCATCAAGGGCAAGGTCGGCGGCCGCACGCACGAGATCTCCCGCCTGATCGGGCGCTCGCTCCGCGCCGTCGTCGACACGAAGGCGCTCGGGGAGAACACCCTGGTCATCGACTGCGACGTGCTGCAGGCCGACGGCGGCACCCGCACCGCGTCGATCACCGGCGCGTACGTCGCGATGGCCGACGCGATCGAGTGGGGCCGGGACAAGGGCTTCATCGGCAAGAAGGCCACCCCGCTCACCGACAGCGTGCAGGCGATCTCGGTCGGGATCGTCAAGGGGGAACCGATGCTCGACCTGGCCTACACCGAGGACTCCGCGGCCGACACCGACATGAACATCGTCACCACGGGCTCGGGGAAGTTCATCGAGGTGCAGGGCACCGCTGAGCACGCACCCTTCGACCGAGACGAGCTGAACGTGCTGCTCGACCTCGGTCTGGCGGGCAACCAGTCGCTCGCCGCGATCCAGCGGTCCGTGCTGGGGCTGGCGTGACCTCCGGCACGGTCGTGCTGGCGACCCACAACCAGGGCAAGGTCGTCGAGCTCCGCGAGATCCTCGGCACCGCGCTCGGCGACGGCGTCGAGCTGGTCGGCTACGACGGCCCCGAGCCGGTCGAGGACGGCGACAGCTACGCGGCGAACGCCCTCATCAAGGCCCGCGCCGCGGTCGCGCACACGGGGCTGCCGGCGCTCGCCGACGACTCCGGGATCGCGGTCGACGCGCTGGGCGGTGCCCCGGGCATCCACTCGGCCCGGTACGCGGGCACGCGGTCGGACGCCGACAACATCGCGCTGCTGCTGCAGAACCTGGAGGGCGTCGTCGAGCGCACCGCCGCCTTCGTGTGCGCGGCCGCGTTCGTGACGCCCGAGGGCGAGGAGCGCGTGGTCGAGGCCGTGTGGAACGGCGAGGTCACCACCGAGCCGATCGGCGACGGCGGGCACGGCTACGACCCGGTGTTCCGGCCGGACGACGCGGACCGCACCTCGGCGGAGCTGACGCGCGCCGAGAAGAACGCGCTGTCGCACCGCAGCAAGGCGTTCCGGGGGATCGCGCCGATCGTGCGGGAGCACTTCGGCGTCTGACGCGCTGCGCGATGCGCGCTCGTGCGCTCGTGCGCGCCGGTGCGTTTCCGGTCCGCACAACCGAAGTCGCCCCGAACCACGCGATTCCGTGGTGCGGGGCGACTTTGGTTGTGCGCAGGGCGCGTGGGCGCGTGGGCGCGCGGGCGCAGGGCGCGCGGGCTGCGGCAGCGCCCGCGGCGGCCGGGAGGCCCGGGGTGCGCCTAGAGCGTCGGTTCCGTCGGCGCCGTGGTCGCCTCGGTATCGCCCGCGTGCTTGGCCTTGCGCGCGTTCCGCAGGTAGGTCAGGGCCATCGGCACCACGGTCACGACGACCGCCGCGAGCAGGATGATGTCGATGTACTCGCGCACGATGTGGGCCACGAAGGGGATGTACCCGAGGAAGTAGCCCAGGAACGTCACACCGACACCCCAGACCACGGCGCCGACGGCGTTGTACAGCGAGTACTTCTTGTAGTCCATCCGGCCGACGCCCGCGGCAATGGGTGCGAAGGTGCGGACCACCGGCACGAAGCGCGCCAGGATCACGGCGGCGGGGCCGAAGCGGTGGAAGAACGCGTTGGTGCGGTCGACGTTCTCCTTCGAGAACAGCCCGCTCTCCTTGCGTTCGAAGATCGGCGGACCGGCCTTCTTGCCGATGTAGTAGCCGAGCTCGCCGCCCAGGAACGCCGCCGCGCCGATCATCAGCGCCGCGACCCAGATCGGGATGCCGCCGATCTCGCCGCCGCGGTCGAAGGCGAACAGGCCCGTGATGACGAGCAGGCTGTCGCCCGGGAAGATGAACCCGACGAGCAGCCCCGTCTCGGCGAACACGATCCCGCAGACCACGAGCACGGCGATGGCCCCGAAGTGGTCGAGGATGTACTGCGGGTCGAGCCACGGGATCAGGGCGAGTGCGACGGAGTGCATGGTTCTTCCGGTCGTGGAGGCGGAGGCGGCGGGAGACCCCCGCGGGACGAGGGTACCGCCCGTGCGTCGCCCGGCCATCCCTCGCGGGTATGACTCCTGGCAGGGGTGCGGAGGACCGCAACGGTGCGGAAGGAGGGACTCGAACCCTCACGCCTGGGGCACAGGAACCTAAATCCTGCGTGTCTACCGATTCCACCACTCCCGCGAGCAGCGGCAGTCTACCGAGGGCGGGGTGCGGGGCGGACGCGCACCGTGCCTCCAGACCGGATCGGGCGCGTCAGCGCAGCTGCCGGGGCAGGTACCGGGGCACGTACCGGAGCAGGATCCCGGCGCCGACCAGGCCGAGCACGCCCATCACCCCGCTCGCGACGGCGATCGACGCGATCGCGGTGACGCCGGAGATGACCAGGGGCGCCGCGGCCGACCCGAAGTCGCCGGTGAACCGCCAGGCGCCCAGGAACGGTGCCGGGGCGTTCCGCGGAGCGAGGTCCGCGCCGAGCGTCATGAGGATGCCGGACCCGACGCCGTTGGCCAGGGACATGCCCATCGCGATCGCGACGAACCAGCCGACCCGGGCGTCCAGGTGGCCGCTCCAGGCGAGCAGGAAGTAGCTGATGCTCAGGCCGAGCATGCACGGCAGCGCGCTCGCGAGCCGTCCCCACCGGTCCATGATCTGCCCGCTCGTGTAGAACAGCGCGAAGTCGACGGCGCCGGCGATGCCGATGACCAGCGCCGCGGCCGAGTCGTCCAGTCCCACGCTGACCGCCCACAGGGGCAGGATCACCTGGCGGCCGGCGCGCATCGCGCCGATCAGGCCGGCGCCGCTGCCGAGCCGCAGCAGCACCGCCCGGTTCGCGCGGATGGTGCGGAACAGGCCCTGTGCCTCCTGCTGGACGAACTGCGCGCCCGTGTCGGCGGGTGGTTCGGTGCCGGCCCCGCCGCTCGCGTCCGCCACGGGGTCCGCCGTCGGTCGGGAGGCGCGGGGCGGCAACCGCAGACCCCGTGCGCCCGTCGCCGGGTCGCGGAGCACCAGGAGCACGGTCGCCGCCGCCAGGCAGCAGACGACGTGGATCCAGAAGGCACTGCTGGTGGTGCCGGTCAGGTGGACGACGCCAGCGGCGATGAAGGGGCCGACGAAGTACCCGAAGCGGAACACCCCGCCCAGGCTCGACAGGGCACGGGCCCGGATGCGCAGGGGGATCGCCGTGGTCATGTAGGCGTGTCGGGCGAGGGCGAACACGGCGGTCGAGACCCCGACCAGGAACACCCCGAGCGCCAGGACCCAGGCGTTCGCGGCGGTCGTGGCCACGACGAGGCCGACGACCGACACCAGGGCGGCGCCGATCATGGCGTTCCGCTCCCCGATGCGGGCGACGACGACGCCGGACGGCACGTCGCCGATGAGCTCGCCGACCAGGATCAGCGACGCGACGAAGCCGGCGAACGCCAGGCTGGCCCCGAGGGAGTCGGCGGCGATCGGGATGATCGGGATGATCGCGCCCTCGCCGATCGCGAACAGCGCGGCGGGCAGGAACCCGGACAGCAGGACGGACCGGAAGTCGAATGAGTCGTTCGCAGTCGTGGCCATCGCCCGACCAACGGTACGCCAGCGGTACCGCTTCGTCGGCGGGTTACCCTGGAGGCATGCGTGTTCTGGCGGCGATGAGCGGTGGTGTCGACTCGGCGGTGGCGGCTGCCCGGGCGGTCGACGCCGGACACGACGTGGTCGGCGTGCACCTGGCGCTGAGCCGGATGCCCGGGACCCTGCGGACCGGCAGCCGCGGCTGCTGCACCATCGAGGACTCGATGGACGCGCAGCGCGCCGCGTCGGCCCTCGGGATCCCGTACTACGTCTGGGACTTCTCGGCCCGGTTCAAGGAGGACGTCGTCGACGACTTCGTGGCCGAGTACCAGGCGGGTCGCACCCCGAACCCGTGCATGCGCTGCAACGAGCGCATCAAGTTCGCGGCGCTGCTCGAGAAGGCACTGGCCCTGGGGTTCGACGCCGTCGCGACCGGGCACTACGCCTCGATCGTCACCGGTCCGGACGGCTCCCGGGAACTCCACCGGTCGGCCGCGTGGGCGAAGGACCAGTCGTACGTGCTCGGGGTGCTGACCGCCGAGCAGCTGCAGCACGCGATGTTCCCGCTCGGTGCCACCCCCTCGAAGGACGAGGTCCGGGCCGAGGCTGCCGCCCGCGGGCTGACGGTCGCGCAGAAGCCGGACTCCTACGACATCTGCTTCATCCCGGACGGGGACACCCGCGGCTGGCTCGCCGACCGCGTGGGCAGCGAGACCGGTGACGTCGTCGAGCGTGACGGTACCGTCGTCGGCTCCCACCAGGGCGCGACCGGGTACACCGTCGGGCAGCGCCGCGGTCTGGCGCTCGGACGACCGGCGCCGGACGGCAAGCCGCGCTTCGTGCTCGAGATCCGCCCGAAGGAGAACACCGTCGTCGTCGGCCCGAAGGAGGCGCTCGACGTCGTGTCGATGTCGGGCTCCCGGTTCACCTGGGCCGGTGCCGCCCCCGCTGATCCGTCCGTGCCGTTCGCCTGCGACGTGCAGATCCGCGCCCACGCCGACCCGGTGCCCGCGACCGCGCGCGTGCAGGACGACGTGCTGGTGATCGACGTCGACGAGCCGCTGTCCGGGGTCGCTCCCGGGCAGACCGCGGTGGTGTACGTGGGCACGCGGGTGCTCGGGCAGTGCACGATCGACGACACCGTCAGCGCCGTCCCCGTCGACGCCTGACCCCGCCGCTCCCGGGCACCCCGGTCGCTGCACGCCGCGTCGGTGGCGCACGGTAGAACTGATGCCATGAGCGAGACCGACGCCACGTTCGAGACCATCGACCCCGACGAGCTCGACGCCGCCGGTGCGCAGCGCGAGGTCGACCGGCTGCGGTCCCGCATCCTCGAACTGCGCGACGCCTACTACTTCGGCGAGGGCGGCTCGACCGTCACCGATGCCGACTACGACGCGATGGCCCGCCGGCTCGAGGCCGTCGAGCAGCGGTTCCCGGAGCTCGTCACGCCGGACAGCCCGACGCAGACGGTCGGCGGCCGGGCGCAGGCGATCCAGTTCGCGCCCGTCGAGCACGCGGAGCGCATGCTCTCGCTCGACAACGTCTTCAGCCCCGACGAGCTGACCGACTGGGCCGTCAAGGTGCAGCGGGACGCGGGCGACGAGCGCGTGCGGTTCCTGACCGAGCTGAAGATCGACGGTCTCGCGATCAACCTGCGCTACGAGCACGGTCGACTCGTCTCGGCGGCGACCCGTGGCGACGGCGTCGTGGGCGAGGACGTCACCGGCAACGTCCGCACCATGGGCACGATCCCGGACCGCCTGTCGGGCACCGGTCACCCGCCCCTGGTCGAGGTCCGGGGCGAGATCTTCTTCCCCGTCGCCGAGTTCGACGAGCTCAACGCGAACCAGCGCGAAGCGGGGGAGCGCGTGTTCGCCAACCCGCGCAACGCCGCCGCCGGGTCGCTCCGCCAGAAGGAAGAGGGCAAGTCCGAGGCGAAGCGCGCCCTGATGGTCGACCGCCTGCAGCGTCTGCGGATGCTCGTGCACGGCATCGGCGCGTGGCCCGTCCGCGAACTCGAGCAGGGCACCGACGTCCGCAGCCAGTCCGAGGTGTACGAGCTCCTGCAGACGTGGGGGCTGCCGACGAGCAGCCACTACCGGGTGTTCGACACCATCGACGAGGTGAACGGCTTCGTCCGCACCACGGGGGACCGCCGGTCGTCCGTCGAGCACCAGATCGACGGCGTCGTCGTGAAGGTCGACGACCTGGCGCTGCACGAGGAGCTCGGCTCGACCTCGCGGGCGCCGCGGTGGGCGATCGCCTACAAGTACCCGCCGGAAGAAGTCCACACGACGCTCACCGACATCGTGGTCAGCGTCGGCCGCACCGGCCGCGCGACCCCGTTCGCGGTGATGGCCCCGGCCGAGGTCGCCGGGTCGGTCGTGCGCCAGGCGACGCTGCACAACCAGCAAGTCGTCAAGGCGAAGGGCGTGCTGATCGGCGACACCGTCGTGCTGCGCAAGGCCGGCGACGTCATCCCCGAGGTGCTCGGGCCGGTCGTGGAACTCCGTGACGGCTCCGAGCGCGAGTTCGTGATGCCGACGCACTGCCCCGAGTGCGGCACCGAGCTCGCCCCCGCCAAGGAGGGCGACATCGACCTGCGTTGCCCGAACGCCGAGAGCTGCCCGGCGCAGGTGCGTGGCCGGGTGGAGCACATCGCCTCGCGCGGCTCGCTCGACATCGAGGGCCTCGGCGAGGTCGCCGCCGCGGCGCTCACCCAGCCCCTGCGGCCGGAGACCCCGCCGCTCGTCACCGAGGCCGGGTTGTTCGACCTGACGATGGAGGACATCGTCCCGATCGAGGTGATCGTCCGCGACGCCGAGACCGGCATGCAGAAGGTCGACGACGACGGCACCCCGAAGCGTGTGACGCCGTTCAGCCGGGCGCGCAAGAAGACCGACCCGCCGTTCGACCCTGAGGCCCGTGGTGCGGACTACACCGGGGAGCCGAGCCGCTACCCGTCGAAGAACGCGTTCGAGATGCTCGCGAACATCGACGCCGCGAAGACGAAGCCCCTGTGGCGCATCCTGGTCGGCCTGAGCATCCGCCACGTCGGACCGGTCGCCGCCCGCGCCCTGGCGAACCACTTCGGCTCCCTCGACGCGATCCGGTCGGCGTCCCGCGAGGACCTGGCCGCCGTCGACGGGGTGGGCGGGATCATCGCCGATGCCCTGCTCGCCTGGTTCGAGGTCGACTGGCACCGCGAGATCATCGACCGCTGGACGGCGGCCGGCGTGCAGTTCACGACGCCCGACCACCCGGGTCCGGGCGGCGCCGCAGCCGAAGGTGGCGTGCTGAGCGGTGTGACCGTCGTCGCGACCGGGTCGCTCGAGGGCTACACGCGTGAGGGAGCGCAGGAGGCCATCATCACCGCGGGCGGCAAGGCGGCGTCGAGCGTGAGCAAGAAGACGGACTTCGTCGCGGCCGGGCCGGGAGCCGGGTCGAAGCTGACCAAGGCCGAGCAGCTGGGCGTGCGGATCATCGACGCCGCGCAGTTCCACCTGCTCGTGACGGAGGGGCCGGCGGCCCTCGCCGAGGCGGGCTCGGACGAGGCGGGCTCGGACGAGACTGCCCCGGTCGAGTCGACGCCGGACGGCACCGCGACCGAGGACTGAGGCGGACTCAGCACACAGGATCGGCGCGCCGATCGTCGTGCCCAGTTCGAGGGACAAGTTGCATCACGCATGACAGAACGTCGGCGGCCCTCCGTACACTCGGAACAGCATCACCCGTCGTCTGCAGGGGGACGTCGGGAAGGCCTTCCCGGGGGAGACCCGATTGCTGCTCGTCGCCGCAGCTCTGCTCACCGCCTCGATGCACTCGCTCGGAGTGGTCGAGGTCCCCGACGTGCCTCCGGCGCACGCGGCACCGGCCGCCGTCGCGGTGGTCGCCCCACGGCACCCCGCCCCCGTCCCGGTCGCGACCGGGGGACACACCGGTGTCGAGGACGTCGCGACCGCGGGTGGTCGGGCGTTCCTCGACGGGCTCGGGGCGCTGGACGCCGACGAGCTCGGCCGCGCCGCCGCTGATCGTCGGGTCGTCGAGACGGTGCAGGACGATCCACCGTCCGCCGCCACGGTCGCCCGGTGGTGGGTGGGCCTGCACGGCGACGAGCGCGACCTGCTCCTGCGGTGCGCGCCGTCGGTGGTGGGGAACCTGGACGGCGTGCCGTACGCCGTCCGCGACGTCGCGAACCGGGCGACGCTCATGACCGGTCTGGCCGACGACGACACCGGTGCCGCCGAGGCCGCGATGCTCGGGCAGGTCCGAGACTCGCTCGTGCACGAGCCCGGCGACCCGCAGCGGTACCTCGTCACGCTGGACACTCGCGGATCCGGACGGGCGGCGATCAGCATCGGTGACCTCGACACCGCGGCCGACGTCACCGTCGTCGTCCCGGGGATGTTCTTCACGGTCACCGGCCAGATGACCGACTTCACCGACACCGCCAACGACCTGTCCCGCGAGCAGGCCACGCTCGCGCCCCTCGCGACGGCGGGTGGGGGCAGCGGATCGGGCGTCGCCGTCGTGGCCTGGATGGGCTACCGCACGCCCGACCTGTCGAACATCCTGTCGCTCGGCCTGGCCGAGACCGGCGCCGTGCGGCTCGAACGCGCCGTCGACGGCCTGCGCGAGCGGCCGGTCGACCCGCCGCGACTCAACGTCGTCGCCCACTCGTACGGGTCCACCACGGCGATGATCGCCCTGGCGTCGGGACGGATGACCGCCGACACGTTGACGGTGCTCGGGTCGCCGGGCAGCGATGTGCGCTCGGCTGCCGACCTCGCGGTCACCGACGGCGAGGTCTTCGTCGGCGGCGCCCACAGCGATCCGATCGCGGGCTCCGGGTACTTCGGCACCGACCCCGGCGGGGCGTCCTTCGGGTCGACCGTGCTCGACCTGGCCGGCGGGGTGCAGGACGCCGCGGGGGACGTCTTCCGGCGTCCGGTCGGGCACAACGACTACCTCGAGCCCGGCACCGCCTCGCTGCACGACGTCGCCCTGATCGGGATCGGCCGGGGTGACCTGGTGCGGGAGCAGGTGCGCCGCGGCGACCACGACGGCGACTCGGTCGTCGGGGCGACCCCCGACATGTACCTCGTGCGCCCGCAGGACCTGCAACCGCGCGACTGAGCGCCGACGGTGCCTGAACGGCAACCTGAGCACGACCGCAGTCGGTGATCGTTCCACGGCAGAACCAGTCCAGCCCGCATCCCTACGGTGCCGTCATGCGTGTGGTGCGATGGCCTGGTGCTCTCCTGATGTTCGTGGTGCTGTCCGTGCTCGCCGGCATGCTCGTCGCCGTCGCGGTCACACCGGCCGTCGCGGTCGCCGGTGAGGGCACGTCGGGTGCGGTGGCGTTCTTCGAGGACCTGCCGAGCTACCTCGAGGTCCGGACCCCGCAGCAGGTGTCGTCGGTGTACGCCACGCAGGGCGGGAAGCAGGTCGAGATCGCGTCGTTCTACGCCGAGAACCGCACGAACGTCACCGCGGACCAGATGGCGGACTCGCTGAAGCAGGCCGCGATCGACACCGAGGACCCGCGCTACTACGACGAGGGCGGCATCGACGTGCTCGGCACCCTGCGTGGCGTGGCCGCGACCGTCGTCGGCGGGGACGTGCAGGGCGGCTCGAGCATCACGCAGCAGTACGTCAAGAACGTCCTCGTGCAGCAGTGCGAGGAGCTGACCGGCAAGGACCAGGCCGCCACCGAGAAGAAGGTCGCAGCCTGCTACCAGGACGCGGCCGGCGTCACGCCGCAGCGCAAGCTGCAGGAGATGCGGTACGCGATCGCGGTGGACAAGAAGTACTCGAAGGACGAGATCCTCACCGGGTACCTCAACATCGTCGGACTCGGCGGCCGGGTCTACGGTGCCGAGGCCGGAGCCGAGCACTACTTCGGCGTGCACGCGAAGGACCTGTCGCTCGTGCAGTCAGCCACCCTGGTCGCGATCCTGAACAACCCGTCGAACCTGCGCATCGACGTGCCCTCCGACACGGACAACGGCCGGGCGAACGGCTACGCCCTCACCAAGGAACGCCGGGACTACGTGCTCCGCCGCATGCAGGTGCACGGGGCGATCACGAAGGCCCAGTTGGCCGAGGCGATCGCGACCCCGGTGACACCGAGGATCACCGAGACGGCGAACGGTTGCTCGACCGCCGCGACGAACCACGACGCCGGGTACTTCTGCGACTACGTGCGCGACCAGGTGCTGCAGGATCCCGCGTTCGGCAGGACCGCCGCCCAGCGCATCGCGACGCTCGACACGAAGGGCCTGCAGATCCACACGTCGCTCGACCTCGACCAGCAGGGCCGGGCGCAGCAGGCCCTGTCGACGTTCGTGCCGCCCACGATGGCGGGCGTCGACGTGGGCGGCTCGAACGTCACCGTCGAACCGGGGACCGGACGGATCACGTCGATGGTGCAGAACACCTCGTACACGCAGGGCGACGCCGCCGCTGCGGGTGCGACGGCGGTGAACTACAGCGCCGACTCCGGGTACGGCAACTCCGGTGGGTTCCAGACCGGGTCGACCTACAAGGTGTTCACGCTGGCCGAGTGGCTCGCGACCGGACACACGCTGTCCGAGTCGGTGACCACGTCGGAGCACCAGTTCGAGAACGCCGAGTTCACGAACAGCTGCCAGGACGTCGCGGGCGGCACCTGGAACGTGGCGAACGCCGAGAGCGTGCCGGCGTCGATGTCGGTCGAGGACGCGACGGTCGAGTCGATCAACACGGCCTACGCGCAGATGGGCAAGCAGCTCGACCTGTGCAGGATCGCGAAGCTCGCGCAGTCGATGGGCATCCACCGTGCCGACGGCGGCGACCTGACGCAGACCCCGTCGTCGATCCTCGGCGTCAACGAGCTGTCGCCGATCGACCTGGCCGAGGCCTACGCGGGCTTCGCGAACGGCGGCGTCGTGTGCACGCCCACCGCGATCGACTCGGTGACCGAGGCGGACCGCACGACGATCACGCCGACGCCGTCGTCCTGCACGCGGGGCGTCTCCGCCGACGTCGCGGGCACCGTCGACCACGCCCTGCAGGGCGTCCTGTCCGGATCGGGGACCGCCGCGAGCGCGAACCCGGGTGACAGCGTGCCGAAGTTCGCGAAGACCGGCACCACCGACGGCGACGTGCAGAACTGGCTGGTCGCGTCGTCGACGAAGTACACGAACGCCACCTGGATCGGCAACGTGCAGGGGAACGTGAGCCTGGCGGACCAGCCGTTCCTGCAGGGCACGACCGGGTACAGCGCGAAGTTCGGCGTGGGCAAGGCGATGATGGGCTACCTGGACCAGACCGTCGGCGGGGGAGCGCTCCCGGCACCGAGCCAGGCGATGATCGGGAACGCGGGCGGGTCGTCCTCGTCCTCGACGTCGTCGTCTCCGTCCTCGCCCGGACCGGGGACCGCGCAGCGCGACCAGGACACGCCCGCCTCGCCGACGCAGACCGGTGCCCCGGCTGCTCCGGCTGCTCCCGCTGCCCCGGCCTCGCCCGCTCCCGCCGCGACGGGCGCCCCCGCGGCACCGGCTGCGGGGGACCGGCACGGGGAGTGACCGCCTGGGACCACGCCGCCGGTTCCTCGACGACGCGCCAGCGCCGGGCAGGCCGTGCCGGTGCGGCCTGGAGGCCCGGTGCCGGTCCGGCGGACCGGCACCGGGCCTCCAGACCGTTGTCCACAGCCGCGCCTGCGCGCCCGACGCAGCCAATAGACTGTTGGGCATTCCACGAACCGATCGACGGAGCACCATGCCTGACATCACGAGCGAGCAGGTCGCCCACCTGGCGAGCCTCGCACGTATCGCACTCACGCCCGACGAGATCGAGAAGCTGACCGGGGAGCTGTCGCACATCGTCGAGAGCGTCGCCAAGGTCGCCGAGGTCGCGACCGACGACGTCCCGGCGACGAGCCACCCCGTGCCGCTCGGCAACGTCACCCGACCCGACGTGGTCGGCACGACGCTGACGCAGGAGCAGGCGCTCTCCGGTGCGCCCGACTCCGACGGCGAACGGTTCCGCGTGACCGCCATCCTCGGCGAAGAACAGTAGGGCGAAGAACAGTGACCGACGACATCACGAAGCTCAGCGCCGCGGCGCTCGCCGACGCCCTCGTGGCGCGCGACGTCTCGAGCGTCGAGGCCACCCAGGCCCACCTCGACCGGATCGCCGCCGTCGACGGCGACGTGCACGCGTTCCTGCACGTGAACCAGAACGCCCTGGCCGTCGCGAAGTCGATCGACTCGCGCCGTGCCGCCGGCGACGACCTCGGCGCCCTCGCCGGCGTCCCCATCGCCGTCAAGGACGTCCTGTGCACGCAGGACATGCCGACCACCTCGGGCTCGAAGATCCTCGAGGGCTGGGTGCCGCCGTACGACGCCACCCCCGTCGCGAAGCTCCGCGCCGCCGGCCTCGTGCCGCTGGGCAAGACGAACATGGACGAGTTCGCGATGGGCTCGACGACCGAGTTCTCGGCGTACGGTCCGACCCGCAACCCGTGGGACCTCGACCGGATCCCCGGTGGGTCCGGTGGTGGTTCCGCCGCCGCCGTCGCCGCGTACGAGGCACCGCTCGCGCTCGGCTCCGACACCGGTGGATCGATCCGCCAGCCGGGTGCCGTCACCGGCACGGTCGGCGTCAAGCCGACGTACGGCGGTGTGAGCCGGTACGGCTCGATCGCCCTCGCGTCCAGCCTCGACCAGGTCGGTCCGGTGTCCCGCACCGTGCTCGACGCCGCACTCCTGCACGACGTCATCGGCGGGCACGACCCGCGCGACTCCACCTCGATCCCGGACGCCTGGCCCTCGATGGCCGCCGCCGCGCGCGAGGGGCTGCACTCGGACACGCTCCGTGGGCTGCGCGTGGGCGTGGTGAAGGAACTCGCGGGTGGCGACGGCTTCCAGGCCGGTGTCACGCAGCGGTTCCAGGAGACCGTCGCGCTGCTCGAGTCGGCCGGAGCGGTCGTCGTCGAGATCGACGCCCCCTCGTTCGCGTACGCGATCAGCGCCTACTACCTGATCCTCCCGGCCGAGGCGTCGTCGAACCTCGCGAAGTTCGACTCCGTGCGCTTCGGCCTGCGCGTCACGCCCGAGGGCGGCGCCACGGTGGAGGACGTCATGGCCGCCACGCGCGAAGCCGGCTTCGGGCCGGAGGTCAAGCGCCGCATCATCCTCGGCACCTACGCACTGAGCGCCGGCTACTACGACGCCTACTACGGCTCGGCGCAGAAGGTCCGCACGCTCGTGCAGCGCGACTTCCAGGCGGCGTTCGAGCAGGTCGACCTGCTCGTCAGCCCCTCGGCGCCGACGACCGCGTTCCCCCTCGGTGAGCGCATCGACGACCCGCTCGCGATGTACCTCAACGACCTCACGACGATCCCGGCGAACCTGGCCGGCGTCCCCGGCATGAGCATCCCGAACGGCCTGGCGCCCGAGGACTCGCTGCCGACCGGTGTGCAGCTGATGGCCCCGCAGCGCGAGGACGCCCGGCTGTACCGCTACGGCGCGGCCCTCGAGCGGCTGCTCGAACAGCAGTGGGGGGCACCGCTCATCGCGTCCGTCCCGGACCTCGACCAGAGTCAGCAGTCGGCTGCGCAGGAAGGTGTGATCTGATGGCGCAGAAGGACGCGCTCATGGACTTCGACGAGGCGCTCGAGCGCTACGAGCCGGTCCTCGGCTTCGAGGTCCACGTCGAACTCGCGACGAAGACCAAGATGTTCTCCGACGCCCCGAACTTCTTCGGCGGCGAGCCGAACACGAACGTCACCCCGGTCGACCTCGGACTGCCCGGGTCGCTGCCGGTCGTGAACGAGCAGGCCGTGCGGTACTCGATCCAGCTCGGGCTCGCGCTCGGCTGCTCGATCGCCGAGTCGTCGCGGTTCGCCCGGAAGAACTACTTCTACCCGGACAACCCGAAGAACTACCAGGTCTCGCAGTACGACGAGCCCATCGCCTACGAGGGCGAGGTCGAGGTCGAGCTCGCCGACGGCACGATCTACAACATCCCGATCGAGCGCGCCCACATGGAAGAGGACGCTGGCAAGCTCACGCACGTCGGCGGTGCCACCGGTCGCATCCAGGGTGCCGAGTACTCGCTCGTCGACTACAACCGAGCCGGCGTGCCGCTCGTCGAGATCGTCACGAAGCCGATCTTCGGCGCCGAGCACCGCGCGCCCGAGCTCGGTGCCGCCTACGTGCAGGTCATCCGCGACCTCGTCCGCGCCCTCGGCGTCTCGGAGGCCCGCATGGAGCGCGGGAACCTGCGCTGCGACGCCAACATCTCGCTGCGCCCCCGCGGCCAGGAGAAGCTCGGCACCCGCACCGAGACGAAGAACGTCAACTCGTTCCGCGCCGTCGAACGCGCCATCCGGTACGAGATCCAGCGTCAGGCCGCGATCCTGGCCGCCGGCGGGACGATCACGCAGGAGACCCGGCACTGGCACGAGGACACCGGTCGCACCTCGGCCGGACGCCCGAAGTCGGACGCCGACGACTACCGCTACTTCCCCGAGCCCGACCTGCTGCCGGTCGTGCCGGACCCCGCGGTCGTCGAGGAGCTCCGCGCCTCGCTGCCCGAGGCCCCGGTCGCGCGCCGACGCCGCCTGAAGGGCGAGTGGGGCTTCGCCGACCTCGAGTTCCAGGACGTCGTCAACGGCGGCCTGCTCGACGAGGTCGAGGGCACCGTCGCCGCGGGCGCCGCTCCGCAGGCCGCCCGCAAGTGGTGGACCGGTGAGATCAGCCGCGTCGCCAACGCGCAGGACGCCGCCCCCGGTGACCTGGTGTCGCCGCAGCACGTCGCCGAGGTCATCGCCCTCGTCGAGTCCGGCGACCTGACCGACCGACTGGCGCGCCAGGTGCTCGAGGGCGTCATCGCGGGAGAGGGCTCGCCGGCGCAGGTCGTCGAGGCCCGTGGGCTCAAGGTCGTCTCGGACGACTCGGCCCTGACCGCGGCCGTCGACGAGGCGCTCGCCGCCCAGCCCGACGTGCTCGCCAAGATCCAGGACGGCAAGGTCCAGGCCGCCGGCGCGATCATCGGTGCCGTCATGAAGGCCATGAAGGGCCAGGCGGACGCCGCCCGCGTGCGCGAGCTGGTGCTGGAGCGCGCGCAGCAGTCGTAGACCCGACCACGGTCGGACGGGAGGCACGGTGCACGCACGCACCGTGCCTCCCGTCCATCCTGGGGACACGTCAGCGACCTGGTGACAGGATGAACCGTGTCCGCAACGATCCGCGCCATCGGTACCGCAGTCCCCGAGACGACCCTCGACCAGCCCCGGGTGCGTGACCTCTTCGCCGCGCAACCGGACCTCGGCCGCCTGGGCAGCCGTCTCGTGCCGGCCGCGTTCGACGGGTCGGCGGTGGACCAGCGGCACACGGTCCTCGAGGAACTCGACCGAGAACGGCCCGGTGGCGCCTTCCGTGACGACGACGGCACGCTCCGGTCCCCGTCGACCGGCGAGCGGAACGACCGCTACCGCGAACTCGCCCCGTCGCTGTTCGTCGCCGCCGCCCGCGACGCCGTCGCCCGTGCGGGGATCGCGCCGGAGGCCGTCACGCACCTGGTGACCGTGTCCTGCACCGGCTTCACACAGCCCGGGCCCGACATCGACGTCGTCGACCAGCTCGGTCTGCCGGAGCGCGTCTTCCGCCACCACATCGGCTTCATGGGCTGCTGCGCCGCGTTCCCCGCGCTCCGGATCGCCGCGGCCTTCGTCGACCAGGACCCGGACGCCGTCGTGCTCGTGGTCTGCGGCGAACTGTGCACGCTGCACGTCCGCGCCTCGGACGACCCCGACCAGATCGTGGCGAACAGCGTGTTCGGCGACGGGGCGGCCGCGGCGGTCGTCGCGCGCGACGGCGCCGGCTTGCGCTTCGACGCGTTCACCACGTCCGTGGTGACCGAGGGGGCGTCGGAGATGGCCTGGAACATCGGCGACGAGGGCTTCGAGATGGTGCTGTCGACCGCCGTCCCGAAGCTCGTCGGGCTGCACGTGCCCGATGCCGTGGAACCGCTGCTCGACGGCGGCACCGCCGCGAGCATCCCGGTGTGGGCGGTGCACCCGGGTGGGCGCGCCATCCTCGACCGCGCGCAGGAGTCGCTCGGTCTGCCGGACAGCGCGATGGCGTCGAGCCGCCGGGTGCTCCGCGAGCACGGCAACATGTCGAGCGCCACGGTGCTCTTCGTCCTGCGCGACGCCGTCGACGCCGGTCTCACCGACGGCAGCGCCGTCGTCGCGCTGGCGTTCGGCCCCGGCCTGACGGTCGAGAGCGCCCGCCTGACCGCCGTGCGGACCGAGGCCTCACCGGCCGTCGAGCCCGCGCGGGTGCCGGTCGCGACCACGGGAGCGGCGTGACCGCTCGGAGCGGCGGCGACCCGGGCCTCCCGGCGGTCGACCTGCGCACCCGTGCGCGCGACCTGCGCGAGCTCATGGACGAACCGGACTGTGATCCGCGGACACTCGACCGGACCTTCCGTCGCTTCGCCCTCGTCAACGCGCTCATCAGCGGATGGCGCGCGGCCTGGCGGTCGCACGTCGCGCCGGCGCTGCCCGTGACGGGCCGCGGGCGCGTGCTCGACCTGGGGTGCGGCGGGGGCGACCTGGCGCGATCGCTCGTGCGGTGGGCTGCCGCGGACGGGTTCGAGCTCGAGGTCGTCGGAGCCGATCCCGACGAGCGGGCGATCGCGGCGGCACGACGTTCGACACCGGCGGGCGTCACGTTCCGCCAGCAGTCGAGCGCCGAGCTCGTCGCCGCGGGGGAACGGTTCGACGTGGTCGTCTCGAACCACGTCCTGCACCACCTGGGCGACGAGGAGCGCGACGGGTTCCTCGCCGACTCCGCGGTGCTCGCGGGCACGCGCAGCCTGCACTCGGACATCCGTCGGTCCCCGGCGGCGTACCGGGCCTACGCGCTGGCGTCGCCGCTCGTCGCCGCGGGCACGTTCGTCCGGGTCGACGGGCTGCGGTCGATCCGCCGGAGTTACACCGTGCCCGAGCTGCAGCAGGTGCTGCCGCAGGGGTGGCGGGCCGAGGCGGCGGCGCCGCACCGGGTGCTCGCGATCCGCGACGCCTGAGCGCGGCGGGCGGGCGCGGCGGGCGGCGGCGGGCGCGGCGGGTTTCGCGCTGAGCGACAGGTCACGGGCTCGGGTCCGCGTGAGGTGTCGTCCAGCGCGAAAGTCCGACGACTGGCCGCAGCGGAGTCAGCGGATCGCGGCCGTCGTGCTCGCGAAGGCGCGGGACCGCACAGCACCGCGGTACCGGTCGAGCGCAGCCGCACCGACCCCGACCGACTCGAGTGCCGCCAGCCCCGCACCGAGCACCGGTGGGTCGGTCACCCAGGTGGGGACGGCGCCCGGCACGCGGGCGGCGAGCCCGTCGACGACGCCTGACACGAGCAGTGGGTGCCGAGCGGCGAGGACCCCGCCGCCGAGCACCACCGGCACAGGGACCGCCCCGGAACCACCGAGCCCGAGCCGCCGGAGTGCGACCGAGGCGAGCAGCACGATCTCGTCAGCTTGTCGGGCCACGACCGAGGCGGCGACCGTGTCACCCGCCTCGGCCACCTCGAACAGCACGGGGCAGAGGCGGTTGACCACCCCGTCGTCGAGCCGGCCGAAGTGCACGTCCTCGATGACCTCGCGGACGCTCGTGCGTCCGAGCGCCTCGGGAACGGCGGTCGTCAGCGCGGTCGCCGGCCCGCGTCCGTCGTCGGCCCGAGCGGCGTGCCAGAGCGCCCGGTTGCCGAGCCATGCCCCGCCGCCCCAGTCGCCGGAGACGTCACCGATGGCGGGGAACCGTGCCGTGGCGCCGTCGGCGCGGACCGCCAGCGCGTTGATGCCGGTGCCGCAGACGACGGCAGCGGCGTCCGGCGAGAGCGTGCCCGCCCGCAGCAGCGCGAACAGGTCGTTGTCGAGTACCGCCGGGCCGCCGCCGTCGTCGGTCCAGTGCGCCAGGGCCGCGGTCGCCGCGACGAGTTCGTCGTGCAGGTCGAGTCCGGCGAGGTACACGTGCGTGGTGCGGATCCGCCGATCGCCGAGACCGCGGACCACCCGCGCCCGGACGTCGTCGAGGATCGGCCCGGCGACCGCCCAGCCCCGGGTCTGCGGGTTCGATCCCGGGCCGCGGGCGTGCCCGACGATGGATCCGTCGATCGCGATGGCGACGACGTCGGTCTTGCTCCCGCCGCCGTCCACGGCGAGGACGACGTCGGCGGGGTCCGCCAGGACGGGTGCGGGCGGGCGGGAGGCTCCGGTCGGCGCCGTCGCGTCGGCGCGGTTCACCCCGCCCACGGGATGAGCTCCGCGTTCGCGGCCAGGAGCAGGTCGGTCAGCTGCTCCGCCTTGTCGGCCTGTCCGACGAGCGGGTGCGCCCACATCGCGCGGAGCACGCGGTCACGCCCGCCGTGCACGGCCGCGTCGAGGGCGAGCCGCTCGTAGCCGGCGACGTGCGCGACCAGGCCGGCCATGTCCGGGGCGAGCGGGGACACCGGCAGCGGGGTGATCGCCTGCCGCGTCACGCGGGCGGGGACCTCGATCACGTGGTCGTCGGGCAGGAACGGGAAGGTGCCGTCGTTCCGGACGTTGAGCACTTGCACGTCACCGCGGTCACCGAGGATCGACGAGAGCACGTCGATCGCGGCCTCGGAGTAGTACGCGCCGCCGCGCTGCTCGAGCTCGGACGGCTTGGTCACGACGGACTCGTCGGCGTACTTCGCCAGCAGCGCCCGCTCGGTCTCCATCACCGCCTCGGCCCGCGTGGGGGCGTGCAGCTGTTCCTCGAGCACGGTGTCGTGCGCGTAGAAGTACCGCAGGTAGTACGAGGGCACCGCGTGCTGCAGGCGGATGAGGTCCTTCGCCATGTGCACGCTCTCGGCCATCCGGTCGAGGGCGCCCGTGTCGGGGGCGAGCAGTTCGGGGAGCACGTCGCGCTCCACGCCGTCCGCGCCCGTCACGTGCACACCGCGCTCCCACGTCAGGTGGTTCAGCCCGACGTGGTCGAGCCGGACCGCGCCCGGTGCGACGTCGAACTCGCGGGCGAAGCGGCGTTGGAAGCCGATCGCCACGTTGCACAGCCCGACGGCGCGGTGCCCGGCCTCGAGCAGCGCACGGGTGACGATCCCGACCGGGTTGGTGAAGTCGACGATCCAGGCGTCCGGCTTGGCGTGCTCCCGGACGAGCTCCGCGTACTCGAGCACGACGGGGACGGTGCGGAGCGCCTTGGCGAACCCGCCGGGACCGGTCGTCTCCTGCCCGATGCAGCACGCCTCGTGCGGCCAGGTCTCGTCCTGGTGCCGGGCCGCCTGCCCACCGATTCGGAGCTGGAACATGACGGCGTCGGCGTCGGTGACACCGGCCACCAAGTCGTCGGTGACGTGGATGGTGCCGGGGTGGCCGGCGTGGGCGAACATCCGCTTCGCCACACCGCCGACGAGTTCGCGGCGGACGGGGTCGGGGTCGACGAGCCAGAGCTCGTCGATCGGCAGTTGGTCGCGGAGCCGGGCGAAGCCGTCCACGAGTTCGGGGGTGTAGGTGGATCCGCCACCGACGACTGTGAGTTTCACTGGTGCTGCTATCCCTTCACGCCGGTGAGCGCGATGCCCTCGACGAATGCCTTCTGTGCGAAGAAGAAGATGACGACGACCGGCACCATGACGACGACGGTCATCGCCATCGTCATCGACCAGTCGGTGCCGTGTTGCCCGCGGAACGTGGCGAGCCCGTACGCGACCGGCCACGCGGCCTGGTTCTCGGAGGCGTACAGGAGCGGGCCGTAGTAGTCGTTCCACGAGTGGAAGAACATGAAGATCGCCGCCGATGCGATGCCCGGTCGGGCCATCGGCACGACGACCCGCATGAGCACGCCCCACTCGCTGCAGCCGTCCATCCGCGCGGCGTCGCCGTACTCCTTGGGGATCGTCATGAAGAACTGGCGGAGCAGGAAGATGCTGAACGCGTCACCGAGCAGGTTCGGCAGGATCAGCGGCCAGAGCGTGCCGGTCAGGTGCAGGTGCGACCACATCACGTAGACCGGCACCGCGGTCACCTGCGGCGGCAGCAGCATCGCGACGATGATCACCGTGAAGACCAGGTTCGCGCCCTTGAACCGGATCTGCGCGAGCGCGTACGCCGCCGGCACCGAGCTGACCAGCATGAACGCGGTGGCGAGCACGGCGTACAGGGCCGAGTTGCCGAACCAGGTCGCGAGTGGCAGCTCGGTGAACACCCGGGCGTAGTTCGAGAAGTCGAACGGCCGCGGCACGATCGACGCCGTCAGCGCCTGGTTGCTCGACATGAGCGACGTCAGCACCACGAACACGATCGGGGCGATGGTCAGCACGCCGAGCGCCACCAGCGCGGCGTGCTCGGCGACCCACACGAGCAGGGTCCGGCGGGGGCCGCGACCGGTGCCGGGCGCTCGGCCGCGGGGAGCCCGGGCGAGGGGGGACTGGGAGACGGCGGTCATCAGGACTCCTCGGGTCGGAAGACGGAGATCCGGCGCATCGTGAGCACGAGCACCACGGCGGTGATGACGAACAGCACCACGGCCATGGCGGACGCGTACCCGAACTGGAAGTTCGCGAACCCGTGCTGGTAGAGCAGCTCGGTGTAGGTCAGCAACGAGGTCCCCGGGTAGCCGAGCTGTGCGGCGGTCCCGCCGCCGATCGTGGCCTTGCCACTGGCCACACCCGAGGCCACCGCGGCCTCGGTGAAGTACTGCAGCGCCGCGATCACCCCCGTGACGGCGGCGAACCCGATCACCGGTGCGATCGTCGGCAGGGTGATGTGCCGCACCTGCTGCACCCCGTTGGCACCGTCGAGCGACGCCGCCTCGTACAGGTCACGCGGCACGTCGAGCAGCGACGCCAGGAAGATGATCATGATGTCGCCCATCACCCAGACGCCCAGGATCACGAGCGAGGGCTTCGACCATGCGGGGTCGTTGAACCACAGCGGGCCGTCGACGCCGACCAGGCGGAGGATCTGGTTCACCGGGCCGGTGCCGGGGTTGAACAGGAACACGAATGCGACGACGCTCGCGACCGGCGGCACCAGGGCGGGCAGGTAGAACAGCGTGCGCCAGAAGCCGGTGGCGGTGCGGGCGCGCGACAGCAACCCCGCGACGAGCAGGCCGCAGACGATCCGGACCGGCACGAGGATCACGACGAACCAGAGCGTGTTCACCACCGCCGGCCAGATCTGCGGGTCCTGCGTGAACAGGAACCGGTAGTTCAGGAGCCCGACGAACTCGGGCTCCTGCAGCTGGTTGTACCGCGTGAACGAGTAGCCGATCGAGGCGACGAGGGGGTAGGCGAAGAAGACCAACAGGCCGACCAGCGCCGGCGCGAGCATCGTCAGTGCGACCAGGCGGCGGCGGGACTCGGCGGAGCGGGACCGACGCCGGGGAGTCGCCGGGGGCACCGGACCGGACCACGTCGGGGCCGTGGGCCGGGCGGCACGGGCGAGCCGCGCCTCCCGACCGGTCGTCTTGGTGGTGACGCTCATCACGGACCAGCCAGCTGGTTGGCGTTGTCGATGTCCGAGTCGAGCTTCTTCAGCTTGGCGTCGAGGTCGCCGCCGTCCTGCTGGTACGCCTGCCAGAACTTCGTGAAGGTGCCGATGTAGGCGGCACCGTCAGCGGTACCGGGCGAGGTCATCGTGTCCTCGTTGCCCGCGACGTCGACGAAGGTCTTGTAGTTCTCGTCGACCTCGAGGTCGGGAGACTGCAGCGCCGAGGTGAGCGTCGGGATGTTCTTCAGCCCGTTGCCGAGCGTGACCTGCGCGTCGGTGTCCGTGGACAAGTACTTCAGCAGCGCCCACGACAGCTCGGGGTGCTTCGAGCCCTTCGCGATGCCCGCCACGTTGCCCGCGATGTACGTCGAGCCGTAGTTGCCGAGGCCGTCCATCACCGGGGTCGGCGCGGTGCCGTAGTCCAGGTCCGGCTTCTGGTCCTTGATGAACGCCGTGCGGTACTCGCCGTCGATCTGCATCGCGACCTGGCCGGTCTGGAACGCGTTGTCCGCTGCGAACTCCTGGCCGAGGCCCGACGTGAAGGCCTTGAGCTTGTCGTACCCGATCTCGTCGACGAAGTCCTTCTGCCAGGTGATGAGCTTCTTCCACGCGTCGGACGTGCCGATCACGCTGTTGCCGTCCTCGTCCAACCACGAGCCGTCGACCATCGGCGCCCAGTGCTCCGGGGAGTTCTCGTAGAAGTCGATGAGCGGGTTGAAGCCCAGCTGCTTGATCGAGCCGTCGGCGTTGTACGTCGTCAGCTTCAGCGCGTCGGCCTTGAGCTCGTCGAGGGTCTTCGGCGGCGAGGTGATCCCGGCCTTCTCGAGCAGCGGCTTGTTGACCATCAACGCACTGACGTCGGCGAGGGCCGGCAGGGTGCACCGGGTGCCCTTGTACTGCGTGTACGACTGCACGGCCTTCGGGATGTCGGAGAGGTCGACCTCGTCCCGCTCGATGTACGGGGACAGGTCGCGGAACGCCCCGGAGGAGCAGAAGCTGCCGACGATGGCGGTCGAGTACGAGAGCCCGACGTCGATGTTCTGCCCCGACGAGATCGCCTTCTGCAGCTTCTCGTCGTCCTGGCCGGCGTGGATGTCGACCGTGACGTCGGGGTGCTCCTTCTCGAAGCCCTCGACGGCGGTCTTCACCACGCCGGCTTCACGGCCGGTGAAGAAGTGCCACAGGGACACGGTGCCCTTGAGCTCCTTCGGGGCGCTCTCGTCGATCGAGTCCGCGCTGCTGCCGGAGCTGCAGCCCGCGACGACGAGGGCACCGGCCGCTGCGACGGCGGTGGCGGTGGTGATCCGGCGGAACGCCCGCCGGGCCGGGGCGGTGTGGGACGGTTCGGGGTACGGCACTGTGGTACTCGCTCTCTGGTCTCGCTCCGGTGCGTGCGACGGACCGATCGATGCGTGCGGCAGGAGCCGCCTGCATCGACCGTTCCCGGGCGCGCCGAAGAGCCCTGTGACAGGGCTGGGTGATGGTGCCTCGAGGTGGTGCGGGTGGGACTTCTCAGGTGCGCTCGACCGGGTCCGGCGCGGACGCATCGTCGCTGATGCGCTCCAACCGGTCGGCGAGCGCGGTGCGGACGACGTCGATCAGGACGTGCCGCGCACCGTGCAGGACGGGGGTGTCGGGGACTCCGGGGGCCACCACGGCGGTGGACCAGCGCGAGCGGGTCCGGAGCCAGGCGGTCACCGCGGCGGCCAGGGCGGGTCCGCCCGCGATCCCGGTCGGGCCGTGCAGCACGACCGTCTCGGGGTCGGCCACGGCGAGGGCGGGGAGCACGTTGTGCCCGACGCGCTCGCCGAGGGCGGTGGTGAAGGGGTGCTGCTCGGGTAGAGCGGGCAGCTGCGGGAGCACCTGACGCCAGTCGGCTGGGCGGCCGTCCGGCGCCGTGATCCCGTGCTCGGCGGCCAGGGCGGTGATCGCGGACTCGGAGATGAGGTCCGCGACGATCGTGGCCGTCGGGTCGATGGAGCGTGCGTCGGCGGGCACGCTGAGGTAGCCGATCTCGCCCGCGGCGCCGGACGCCCCGGTGTGCAGTCGGCCGCCGAGGTCGAGCGCCATGCCGAGGCCCTCGGCCATCCAGAACAGGGCGAACGACTCCGGCGTGCGGCCAGCGCCCATGTTGCGTTCGGCGATCGCGGCGAGGTTGGCGTCGTTCTCGATGACGACCCGGACGCCGAGGTCGGCGGAGAGGGTGGCGGCGACCTGCTCGCGGGGCCAGCCGGGCAGGCCGTCGGTGAAGATCAGGGTGTCGGTCGCGTGGTCGACGGACGCCTGCACCCCGACCGCGACGGCCGTCACGAGGTCGGGGTCGACGCCTGCTGCGGCGGCCGCCCGGGACACCGCTGCGCCGACGATGTCCGCGCCGGGTGAGCGCACCTCGGCCGGGGTCATGCGGTGGGTGGCGACCGGGAACGTGCGGCCGGCGGCGTCCACCACGGTCGAGTGGACGTCGACGAGCTGCACGTCGACGGCGACGGCGAGGTCGCGGTCGGTGATCGCCTCGTAGACCACGGCGCTCGGGCCGCGGCGGCCGGACTGCGAGTCGGTGCCGGCCTGGCGGATCAGGTCGGCCGACTCGAGCCGACGGATGATCTCGGCGGCCGTCGGCTTGCTCAACCCGGTGCGCTGGGCCAGCTCGTTGCGGGTGAGCGGACCGTCATCGAGTAGGAGCTCGAGTGCCGCGCGGTCGTTCAGGACGCGCAGGAGACCGGGCTGCCCGGGGGTGCGTCCTCGTGTGGTCATGTCGAGGACTGTAACGGACAACCTTCTTTACTGAAAGGTTTGTTTACGGATCGGTAACACGCGTTCTGCTCCGCGAAACGTGTCAGCTCTCGCCGGCACCGGCGCGTCGCCCAGCAGACGGACGGGAGGCCCGTGGCAGCACCGCCCCGGGCCTCCCGTCCGCCTGCGGGTGCGTCCACGACGCGCGCCGCTACGGGCGCAGCAGCACCTTGATGGCACGGCGCTCGTCCATGGCGCGGTAGGCCTCGGCGGCTTCGTCGAGCGGCAGCTCGAGGTCGAACACGCGGCCCGGGTCGATCGCGCCCGACAGCACGTCGGGCAGCAGCTCGGGGATGTACGTGCGCGCCGGTGCCATGCCGCCCGCGATCGTGATGTTCGTGTCGAACAGGTGGCGCGTGCCGATCGTCGGCACGCCGTGCGGGACGCCGACGAACCCGACGTTGCCACCAGGGCGCACCGAGTGGAGTGCCTGGTCCATGCTCTCCTCGGTGCCGACCGCCTCGACCGCACAGTCGGCCAGGTCGCCGCCGAGCAGCTCCGTGATCGCGGCGATCCCCTCCGCACCACGCTCGGCGACGACGTCCGTCGCGCCGAACTCCCGGGCGAGGGCCTGCCGGTCGGCGTGCCGGCTCATCGCGATGATGCGCTCGGCGCCGAGCCGCTTCGACGCGAGCACGGCGGACAGCCCGACCGCCCCGTCGCCGACGACCACGACGGTCTTGCCGGGGCCGACGGCGGCCGACACGGCGGCGTGGTGCCCGGTCGAGAACACGTCGGACAACGTCAGGAGCGACGGCACCAGGGCCGGGTCGACCGGACCGGGGACCACGACGAGCGTGGCGTCGGCGTCGGGGATGCGCACGTACTCGGCCTGCGCGCCACCGACCGGGTCGCCGTACGCGTCCTTCCCGCCGAACCCGGACAGGTGGTCGCAGCCGGTCGTCATGCCGTGGCGGCAGGCCTGGCAGGTGCCGTCGTTCATCGTGAAGGGGGAGATGACGAAGTCGCCCTCGTGCAGCCCGGTCACGTGGTCACCGACCGCGACCACCTCGCCGACGAGCTCGTGCCCGATCGGCCGCGGTCGCTTCGTCTCGGTCACACCGCGGTAGGGCCAGAGGTCGGAGCCGCAGACGCAGGCCGCGACGACCTTGACGACGACGTCCTTGCCGGAGACGAGTTCTGGTCGGTCGCGGTCCTCGACGCGGATGTCGTTCGGGGCGTGGATGATCGCTGCGCGCACGTGCGGGCCTTCCGTCGAGATGGTGGGGAACCGGCGCGGTCGACGTCGTCCGGGCCGTCGTCGACAGTACCCTCGTGCGGGTGGACGACGACCGGTACGGCGGCGATGTGCTCTCGGGGGACTGGCGCTCGCGCGGGGTGAAGAAGGTGCGGCAGGTGCCGCTCGAGAAGGACATGGTGCTCGAGGACCCGGACTCCGGGTGGGCGGGTGCCGTGGTGGGGCTCGAGGCGGGCAACATCGCCCTCGAGGACTGGAAGGGCCGCACACGCTCCTTCCCCTTCACCGGGCAGTTCCTGCTCGAGGGTGAGCTCGTCACGCTGGGGCGGCCGTCGGCGCCGGTCGGGCGGTCGGCTGCCGCCGCCGCTGGCTCGCCCGGTGCGCTGGGTTCCGTCCATGCGGACTGGAGGCCCGGGTCGGCCCCGGCGGTCCGCCAGGCATCCGGCGGTGGTCGCCTGCGCACCGCGTCCGGGTCGTTCGCGGTCGAGTCGCAGCGTGCCCGGGTGGCGCTGCCGAGCCGCATCATGGTCGAGGGCAAGCACGACGCGGAGCTCGTCGAGAAGGTCTGGGGAGCCGACCTGCGCGTCGAGGGCGTCGTGGTCGAGGAGCTCTCCGGCGTCGACAACCTCGCCGACGTGCTCGACGACTTCCGTCCGTCGCGGGACCGTCGGGTCGGCGTGCTCGTCGACCACCTGGTGCCCGGGTCGAAGGAGTCCCGCTTCGCCGACGCCGTGATGCGTGGCAAGTGGGGCGCGCACGTGCTCGTCGTCGGGCACCCGTTCGTCGACGTGTGGCAGTCGGTCAAGCCGGCGCGCCTCGGGCTGCGGGAGTGGCCGACGATCCCGCGCTCGATCGAGTGGAAGAAGGGGATCTGCCAGGCCCTCGGGTGGCCGCACGCCGAGCAGGCCGACATTGCCCGGGCGTGGCAGCGGATCCTCGGGCAGGTGCGGACCTTCGCCGACCTCGAGCCCGAACTGCTCGGCCGCGTCGAGGAGCTCATCGACTTCGTGACCGAGCCGCGGGCGTAGCGCAGGCGCGACGTGCCGAGGCGGTCGTTGCACCGATCCGTCAACAGGCCCTGCAGCCGGGCGGAAAACCCGGGCGTGGCGCATACCCTGGGGCCATGGACGGCATCGACGGGCGTGTGCGCAGCGCGGTCGACGTCTGGCTGCGCTGGCTGCCGCGCTGGCAGATCGGCTCTGCCCGACCCCGGACCCGCATCTGCCGCAAGTGCACCGGTTCGCCCGTCGCTGCTGCTGCGGGGTTCGGTCCCGACGTGCCGCACACGGTCCAGCACGCCCTGATCGGTCGTATCTCGACCATCGTCGAGGATGCCGTCGACGACTACACCGCGAAGAACCTGCCGCTGCTGCAACGCGAACTCGAGCGGGCCGCGGCGCGGAAGCGGCACGCCGGGTACCAGCCGGCCGAGGGCCTGTCGCCCGAGTTCCAGGGACTCGACGTGGACCCGGAACCGTCGCCGGGGTCGCCGTTCCTGTTCACCCTCGGGGAGCTCACGGGCACGGGAGCCGCCGAGCAGCAGCCGCGCGAGCCGCTGTCCGACGAGGCGAAGGCCGCCCTGCGCCACGAGATCGAGCTGTCGGACGAGTGCGCCCGGTCGACCGGGACGGCGGTGTGCCTGGCGCTCATCGACCACCGGCCACGCATCGCCGAAGCGGTCGAGCGACTGGTCGAACCGCAGATCGAGGCCCTGGTCTCCGACATGTTCCGCGGCTTCGACGGCCCGGACGAGGGCGCTCGCTCCGGCTTGTTCTGACCGCGGTCGGTCGCGTCCCGGCGTCCCGGCGGCGCGGTCTCCCGGTGCCCGGCGGTCAGCGCTGCTCGGTCGCCGGTCTGCTGCGTGGTCGACGCCGCGCCGCGCGCAGGACCAGTCCGGCGATCCCGCGCCACCCGAGCAGGAACACGCCGAGCACGACGGTGGTGACGATCACGAACGAGATCGGCAACGGATCGCCGTCGGTGTCGCCCTGCCCGGTCACGACCCGGAGGACGAGTCCGACGACCACGGTCAGCACCCACACGACGACACCGGTGGGCCACACCCGGACCGGTCGTGTCCACGCCCGGCTCGTGAGCCAGCCGACGGCCCAGCCGGCCAGGAACGGGTACGCGGTCGTCCAGAGCCCGAGCAGTGCGTTCGACTCGCCGTGCGAGGACCGCCCGACCAGGGCGAACAGCACGATGAGCACGACGTCGATCACGGCTGCGAGCCAGCCCCAGGTGCGGTGTGTCACGGGACCATCCTCGCAGCCGTCGCCCGTGCCGAGCCGTACCCGGCCCGCCCTGTGGACGGATCGCTGGCGTCCACAGGTGCAGGACCACGATGCACACCGCAGTGGCAGCCACGCGCGTCCGCCCGTCGTTCACGCAGACGTCACCCGCGGTTCGTCCCGGTGCGGCAGCATGCGCGGATGACGACGAGTCCACCGGCCCCCGTCGCGCAGGTGCGCACCTCGACCCCGGACGGGAGGCCCGGCGTACGTCCGCCACGCCTCGTCGCCCACCGCGGTGCGCCGCGCGTCCGTCGCGAGAACACCCTGCCCGCCGTCGCGGTCGCCGAGGCGCTCGGCGCCGACGTGGTGGAGGTGGACGTCCGTCGCACCGCGGACGGCGTGGCCGTGCTGCTGCACGACGAGACGCTCGGTCGGATGTGGGGTGACGCCCGTCGCGTCTCGGACGTCGACTGGTGCGAGGTCGCGCGGCTCGGCAACGGTCTCGACCGCATCCCGCGGCTCGACGACGCCCTGGAACGACTCGACGGCTGCCGGGCGACGCTGCTGCTCGACGTCCGTGACCCGGCCGCCGCACTCGTGGCGGCCCGGACGGTCACGACGGCGTCGAGCACCACGGTCGTCGCGTGGCGCGGGGCGCCCGAGGCGATGGCGACGGTGCGCGCGGCAGTCCCGGACGCCGACGTCTGGCTTGCGTGGGACTCGCTCGACCCGCCGACGGCCGCGGACCTCGAGGCACTCGGCCCGTCGACGCTCGACCTCCACGTGGCCTTCCTGACACCGCGCACGGTCGAGGCCGCCCACGCGCTCGGCCTGGTGGTCGCGGTCCGCGGGGTCGACGACGCCGTACCGGCCCTGTGGGCGGCCCGTCTGGGCGTCGACTCCGTGACCACCGACGACGTGCCCGCGGTCCGTGCGGGCCTGGCCGCCGCCGAGCGCGACGGGTGGCCGACACCGGACCGCGAGCCGAGCGAGGCCGAGGTCGCCGCCCGCGCGCAGGCCCTGGCGCACCGGGTCGCACACGAGGTGATCGCCTACACGCGGGAGCACCCCGTCGGCGACGGACGAGCCGGGACGGCCCCGACGGCGGACGGCCCCGAGGTCGACCGCCGGATCGAACAGCTCGTGCGGGCGCGCGTCCGGGCGGCGTTCCCCACCCACGGCTTCACGGGCGAGGAGTACGGCGTCGCTCCCGGCGACCGGCACCGCTGGTACCTGGACCCCGTCGACGGCACCACGAACCTGGCGAACGGGGTGCCGTGGACAGCGATGTCGCTGTGCCTCACACGTGGCGGCGCGCCGATCGTCGCCGTCGTGGCCGACCCCTGGCGCGGTGAGGTGCTCGAGGCGCGTCGCGGTCGCGGGGCCGTCCTGCGCGACCGCGCGCTGCAGTTGGACGACGCGCCCAGGCCGCTGGCGGGCGCCGTCGTCGGCACCGAGCTGGACGGGCACCGCCCGTGGCCCGGCTTCGGCGCGTTCCTCGACGCCCTCGCCGACCGGGCGTGCGCGCTCCGGGTGCAGGGATCGGGCGCGATGACGGTCGCGCAGGTCGCGGCCGGCCGGGGGATCGGCGCGTGCGTGTCGGCCTTCGACCCGGTCGACCACGGCGCCGCGGTGCTGCTCGTGCACGAGGCCGGCGGGGTCGTGCTCACCCGCGAGGGTCCCGTCGAGGGGTTCCCGCCCGCGGGACAGCCGTTCCTCGTCGCGCACCCCGGCGCCGCCGACGAACTGCACACCGTGTGGACGTCCGCACTCGCGACGGCCTGAGCGGGGCCCGTCGCCGACGCGGGCGGCGCGGCGGACGCGGCGGGGCGGTGGAGCCGGGCGCGGCGGTCGTGCCGTGCGTGGCGGACCGGTCCGGGCCTCCCGTCCGGCTCCCGGGCGACTCTGAGCGCGCGCTCAGTCAGCCGTCGTCGGCGCTTCGTAGGGTGGCAGTCCACGGCGGGTCCGACCGGACCCTGCCGTGCACGAAGGAGCATCGACATGGGATTCCTCGACCGCCTGCTCGGACGACCGGAACGTGACCGGTCCGGTGACGGACAGAAGAACCAGTGGGGGCAGCCGCAGCAGCAGGGCTACCGCTACGGCCAGCAGTCGTACCACCAGCCCGCGCCGACCGGCGTGCCGGCGGGGCAGCAGGGCGACCCGTACGGCGTCCCGCAGTGGGGCGGGGGCACACCCGCACCGGGCGCGCAGTCGTCGACCGACGACGAGCGCGCCGTCGAGCGCTACCGCTACCTGCTGCGGACCGCCCCGCCGGAGCGCATCGAGGAGGTCCACGCCGAGGCGTTCGCCAAGCTCACCGACGAGCAGCGTCGGATGGTCTACGACGAGTTCACCCGGACGGCTCCCCCCGGGGAGGCCCCGCGCGGCGACGACCCGCGGTCCCTCGCACAGTCGGCGACCCGGTCCGAGATCCGGCAGCCCGGGTTCATGGAGCGGTCGCTCGGTGGCGTGGGCGGTGGACCGGGCGGGCGCTTCGGCGGCCAGCGCGGCGGGCCGTCCTTCGGCAGCATGATCGGTGCGTCCATCCTCGGGACGGTGGCCGGCTACGTCATCGGGTCGGCGATCATGAGCGCCTTCCTGCCTGACCCCGGATCGTTCGACGGCGGTACCGATGCTGCGGGCGAGGGCGGTTCGGAGGACACTGGTGGCGAGTCCGGTGACGGCGGTGCGTCCGACGGTGGCGCGTCCGACGGCGGCGGGTTCGAGAGTGCGGGCTGGGGCGACGGCGGATCCGACTTCGGCGGTGGCTTCAGCGACTTCGGTGGTGGCGACTTCGACGTGTGAGTGACGGTCGCCCTCCACCGGTCCACTGGTTCTCCGTGGTCGACGAAGGAGCGACATGGCCATCATCGAAGCCTCCGGGCTGACCAAGACGTACCGCTCGAAGTCCGGGCCGGTGCACGCACTGGCCGGGCTGGACCTCTCGGTGCCGCAGGGCACCGTGAAGGCGCTGCTCGGCCCGAACGGTGCCGGCAAGACGACGACGGTGAAGGTGTTGACCACCCTGGTCACCCCGGACTCCGGCACCGCCACGATCGACGGCATCGACGTCGTCGCCGATCCGCAGGCCACCCGGCGGTCCATCGGGGTGTCCGGGCAGTACGCGGCGGTCGACGAGAACCTGACCGGGTTCGAGAACCTCGAGATGATCGGCCGGCTCTACCACCTGGGGCGGCGGACCTCCCGCGAGCGTGCGCGTGAACTCATCGACGTGTTCGACCTGGCCGAGGCCGGCGACCGTCCCGTCAAGGGGTTCTCGGGCGGCATGCGGCGACGGATCGACCTGGCGGGGGCACTCGTGATGAACCCGCGCGTGCTGTTCCTCGACGAGCCGACCACTGGTCTCGACCCGCGCAGCCGGCTGGCGTTGTGGGGCATCATCGAGGACCTGGTCGCCCAGGGCGCGACGGTCCTGCTCACCACGCAGTACCTGGAGGAGGCGGACCGGCTCGCCGACGACATCGCGGTGATCGACGACGGCAGGGTCATCGCCGAGGGCACCGCCGACCAGCTCAAGGCGCAGGTCGGCGGGCACCGGGTCGTCGTGACGCTGGTCGACGATGCGGACGGCGAGGCCGCCACGACGGTCCTGCGCCGGTACGGCGTCGGTGACGTCGAGACGTCCGGCGACGGCCGCACCCGTGCGATCGCGGTCGAGGCCGGCCCCGCGGCGCTGCAACGGGTCCTCGCCGACCTCGGTGCCGCGGGGATCGACCTGCACGACGCGGGCATGCGTCGGCCGACCCTGGACGACGTCTTCCTGCGCCTGACGGGCCACGCGGCGACGGAGGACGATGCCGACGAGGCCGCCGGCACGAAGCAGAAGGAGGCGGCACGGTGACCGCCACGTCCGTCGGACCGGGCCGCCAGCTGCCCGTCGTCGTCACCGCCCCGATCGCGGTCTGGTTCGAGGACGGCTGGACCGTCACCAAGCGCAACCTCACGAAGATCAAGCGGTCGCCGGACATGCTCGTGTTCGCGGTGCTGCAGCCGATCATGTTCGTGCTGCTGTTCAGCCAGGTCTACGGCGGCGCGATCCAGGTGCAGGGGACCGACTACACGCAGTTCCTGATGGCCGGGATCTTCGCCCAGACCGTGGTGTTCGGCGCGACGTTCTCGGGCTCGGCCATGGCGCAGGACCTGAAGGAGGGGCTCATCGACCGGTTCCGCACGCTGCCGATGTCCGCCTCGGCCGTGCTCGTGGGGCGGACGAACTCCGACCTCGTGCTCAACTCGATCTCGATGGCGATCATGATGCTCACCGGGCTCGTCGTGGGCTGGCGGGTGAACTCGTCGCCGCTCGAGTTCCTGGCCGGGATCGCCCTGCTGCTGCTGTTCAGCTACGCGTTCAGCTGGGTGATGGCGCTGCTCGGCATGAGCGTCAAGACGCCCGAGGTCATCAACAACGCGTCGTTCATGATCCTGTTCCCCCTCACCTTCATCTCGAACGCGTTCGTCCCGAGCGACACCCTGCCCCTGGTGCTGCGGGTGTTCGCCGAGTGGAACCCGGTCTCGTCGCTCGTGCAGGCGGCACGCGAACTGTTCGGCAACGTGGGGTCGGCGCCCGTGCCCGACATCTGGACCATGCAGCACCCCGTCCTCACCGTGCTCATCGGCATCGCCGTGATGCTCGCGGTGTTCGTGCCGTGGGCCGTCGACAAGTACACGCGGATCAGCGCGAAGTAGCGGTCGTCCGCAGCGTCTGTCCCCAGCGCGCCTGTCCACAGCGGCCGTCCAGGGGCGCACGGGCGTCACCCGGACGGCTTAGCATCTTCCTCGTGACCGCGACAGACGCCGAGCGGGCCGCCCAGCGCGACGCCACCGAGCAGCCCCTCGACCGCAGCACCCGTGTGCGCCGTTGGATGCTGCACGGGGCCGACCAGGGCGCCTCGCACCAGGGCCCGCACCAGGTCGAGGTCGAGAAGACCCATCCCTGGTGGCGGGTGATGTGCCTGACCGGTGTCGACTACTTCTCGACCCTGGGGTACCAGCCGGCGATCGCCGCCCTGGCCGCCGGACTGCTGTCGCCGATCGCCACGATCGTGCTCGTGCTCGTCACGCTGTTCGGGGCGCTGCCGGTGTACCGACGCGTCGCCAGCGACAGCTTCCGCGGCGCCGGGTCGATCATGATGCTCGAGAAGCTGCTGCCCTGGTGGGCCGGCAAACTGCTCGTGCTCGTCCTGCTCGGCTTCGCCGTGACGGACTTCATGATCACCATGACGCTCTCGGCCGCCGACGCCACCGCCCACATCGCCGAGAACCCGTACACGCCGCAGTGGTTCACCGAGATCCCGGTGCCGATCACCCTCGTGCTGCTGCTCCTGCTCGGCATCGTGTTCCTGCGAGGGTTCAAGGAGGCCATCGGGATCGCCGTCGGCCTGGTCGCCGTGTTCCTGGCGCTCAACGCGATCGTCGTGGTCGTGTCGCTCTGGCACGTGTTCGAGCGTCCGATGGTGGCGAGCGACTGGTGGACGAACCTGACCGCGCAGCACAGCAACCCGCTCGTGATGATCGGCATCGCGCTCGTGGTGTTCCCGAAGCTCGCGCTCGGTCTGTCGGGCTTCGAGACCGGTGTCGCCGTGATGCCCCAGGTCCGCGGTGACGCCGGCGACGACCCGGACGGCCGCCCCGAGGGACGGATCCGCGGGACGAAGCGCCTGCTCACCGTCGCGGCCGTGATCATGAGCTCGTTCCTCATCACCTCGTCGATCGCGACGACCTTCCTCATCCCGCAGCACGAGTTCCAGCCGGGCGGCGGGGCGAACGGCCGCGCCCTGGCGTTCCTGGCGCACGAGTACCTCGGCAACGTGTTCGGCTCGGTGTACGACGCCTCGACGGTCGCGATCCTGTGGTTCGCCGGTGCGAGCGCGATGGCGGGGCTGCTCAACCTGGTGCCGCGGTTCCTGCCCCGCTACGGCATGGCCCCGCAGTGGGCACGGGCGGTCCGACCGCTCGTCATCATCTTCACGCTGATCGCCTTCGCCATCACGATCGTCTTCGAGGCGAACGTCGACGCCCAGGGCGGCGCGTACGCCACCGGTGTGCTCGTCCTCATCACGAGTGCCGCCGTCGCCGTGACGCTGTCCGCCCGCCGCCGACAGCAGCGCAAGCGCACCATCGCCTTCGGCGTGATCACCGTCGTCTTCGTCTACACGACCGTCGCGAACGTGATCGAGCGGCCGGACGGTGTCCGGATCGCCGCGATCTTCATCATCGCCATCGTCGTGGTGTCCCTCGTGTCCCGCGTGCGCCGGTCGTTCGAGCTCCGGGCCTCGTCCATCGAGCTCGACGCGACGGCCCGGCAGTTCGTCGAGGCCGACGCCGACCAGTTCAGCGCGGTCTGCATCATCGCCAACGAGCCGGGTGCCGGCACGGCCGCGGCCTACCGTGCGAAGGGGCGCGAGGAACGCCGCGACTCGGGCATCCCGGCCCGCGTCCCCACGATGTTCCTCGAGGTCCTGCCGGCTGACTCGTCCGACTTCGAGGAGGACCTGGTGGTCGAGGGTCACGTCGTGCACGGGCACCGCGTGCTCCGCGTCCGATCCGGCAACGTCCCGAACACCATCGCGTCGACGCTGTTGGCCATCCGGGACATCGCGGGCGTCGTGCCGAGCATCTACTTCGAGTGGAACGAGGGCAACCCGATCCGGAACGCCTTGCGCTTCGTCTTCACCGGCGTCGGCGACGTCGCCCCCGTCACGCGCGAGGTCCTGCGCGAGGCCGAACCGGACGTCAACCGTCGGCCGAGCGTCCACGTGTCGTGAGCCGGGCACCGGGCGCGGGGCGTGCCTCCCGGCCCGTCGGTGGCCTGGCGGCGATCGCGATCGCCGCGGCGGTGTGGGGCACCACCGGGACCGCGACGCACTTCGCGCCCGGCGTGCCGGCGTTCGTCTTCGGTGCGGTCACCTTCGGCCTCGGCCGCCTCGTGCTCGCGGCGACCGCGGGCCGTGGCACCCTGCGCGCCGTCGCACAGCGCCGGACCCGTGGCTGGGCACTGCTCGGCGCCGCATCGCTCGTGGTCTACGCGGTGGCGTTCTACGCGGCCCTCGCCGACGCCGGGGTCGCACTCGGCACGACGCTGGCGATCGGATCGTCACCCGTCTTCGCCGGTCTGGTCGAGTGGACCGCCGACCGCACGCGCGTCACCCGCCGGTGGGTCGTCGCCACCCTGGTGAGCGTGGTCGGCATGGTCGTCGTCACCCTCGCGCGTTCCGAGCACGACGACGGCGGGCGCTCGCTCGCCCTCGGTGTCGGCAGTGCCCTGGTCGCCGGCCTGACGTACGCGACGTACTCGTGGGCGGTGGCGCGGGGCATGCACGCCGCCGCGAGTCGGATGCCGATCGCCGTGGGTCGCCTGGGGGCGGACGTCGTGCCGGTCGGCGGGGACGTCGGGGTCACGGCCGCGCGAGCCGCCCGGGGGCCGAGCGAACGCGGGCTGGTCGGCGCGGTCTTCGGGCTGGCCGCGGTCCCGCTCGTCGTGCTCGCCGTCGTCGCCGGCGGGCCGTTCCTGGCCGGAGCCGGCAACTGGCCGGTGTTCCTGTACCTGGCGCTGGTGCCGACGGTGGTCGGCCACTCGCTGTACGCGGTCGGGCTCCGGACGGTGACGGCGTCGGTCGCGACGCTGCTGTCGCTGCTCGAGCCCGTCGTCGCGGCGGTGCTGGCCGTGCTCGTGGTGGGGGAGCGGCTGGGCGTCGGCGGGTGGGCCGGCATCGTGCTGGTGGTGGCCGGGCTGTCCGTGCTGGCGCTGCCCGCGCGGCACCCGCTGCCCCCGCGCTGAGCCGTGCCAGCGTGGCGCTCGCGCTCGACCATGCCCGCGTAGCGCCCGCGCTGAGCCGTGCCCACGTGGCGCTCGCGCTCGACCGTGCCCGCGTGGCGCCCGCGCCGAGCCGTGCCCGCGCGCCGCCCGCACGTCAGCTGTCCAGGATCTGGTCCCGCACCTTCCGCCGCAGCACCTTGCCGATCATCGAGCGCGGCAGGTCCTCGACCACCACGACCCGACGGGGCACCTTGTACGCCGCCAGGTGGTCACGCGACCACGCACGGAGCGCCGCCGGGTCGAACGTCGACGGGTCCTTCGGCACGACGGCGGCGACGACCTGCTCGTTGCCCGCCTGCGTGATGCCGACGACCGCGACCTCCCTGACGCTCGGGTGCTTGAGCAGGGTGTCCTCGACCTCGGACGGCGACACGTTGAAGCCACCGGTGATGATGAGTTCCTTGAGCCGGTCGACGATCCGGACGTAGCCGTCTGCGTCGATCGCCACGATGTCACCGGTGCGGAACCACCCGTCGGGCGTGAAGACCTCGTCGGTCGCCTCGGCCTTGCCCCAGTAGCCGCGGAACACCTGCGGACCGCGCACCTGCAGCTCGCCGGGCTCGTCGACGCCCAGCACCTTCGTGTCGTCGTCCGGGTCGACCACGCGCGCCTCGGTGGAGGACAGCGGCAGGCCGATCGAGCCGAGTCGACGCTCCGGTGACACCGGGTTCGCCATGAGGACGGGGGAGCACTCGGACAGGCCGTAGCCCTCGACCAGGTAGCCGTCGGTCCGGGCCTCCCACGGTTCGACGATGTCCTGCGACAGCGGCATCGCGCCGGAAATGCCGATCTCGATGCCCTTCAGCGAGACCTTCGCCGAGTCGGCCGCGTGCTGCAGCCGGGCGTAGATCGGGGGCACGGCCGGCAGGAACGTCGGCGGGTGTCGCTTGATCGCGCTCAGCACGAGGGCGGGGTCGAACGCGGGGAAGAGCACGAGTCGCGAGGCCATGCTCATCGCGAAGGTCAGGCAGAGCGTCAGCCCGTACGCGTGGAACATCGGCAGCACGGCGTACACGACGTTGTCGCCGCGCCGGATCTGCGGCACCCAGGCGCGGGCCTGTGCGGCGTTCGCCAGCAGGTTGCGGTGCGAGAGGACGGCGCCCTTCGGCGTCCCGGTGGTGCCGGACGTGTACTGGATCAGCGCGACGTCGTCGACGGTCGGCCGCGGGTGCCGCTTCGACAGCTTGCGCGAACGGACCAGGTCGTCCCACTTCGTCGTGCCGCGCACCGAGGCCGTGAGCTTGGCGCGGGACGCCTTCGCCTTCGCCACCGGCAGGGCGAGTGCCAGACGGGTGCTCCGGGGCATGGCGCGGGTGATGTCGACGGAGACGATCGCGTCGAGGTGCACGTCCGACGGGAAGTCCTGCAGCGTCGCGACCGACTTGTCCCACGCGATGGCGACCTTCGCGCCGTGGTCCTCGAACTGGTGGCGCAGCTCGCGGGGCGTGTAGAGCGGGTTGTGCTCGACGACGATCGCGCCGAGTCGCAGGACCGCGTAGAAGGCCACGACGTGCTGCGGGCAGTTCGGCAGGACGATCGCCACACGGTCGCCCGCGACCACCCCGAGCTTCCGCAGCCCGTTCGCCGCGCGGAGGATCTGCTCCTCGAGCTCGGCGTACGTCGTGGTCCGCTTGAAGAACTCCAGGGCGACCCGCTTCGGGAACCGCCGGGCGGACTCCTCGACCAGGTCGACCAGGGAACCGCGCTGTTCCTCGATGTCGTGCGGGACCCCCGGGGCGTACGAGGCAAGCCAGGGACGAGGCGTGTCGATGCTCACGCGACCCAACCTAGCGGGCCGCCCCCGAGCGCGCTGGGAACGGCCACGAGGCGCGACACCGAGCCTGCTCACAGGGGCCGGACGGACGATGACGCCATGCCCTCCGTCTCCGATGCCTTCCGCTCGCGGCTCAATGACACGTTCACGGGTGGGGCGACGGGCAAGCCGGCCTGGATCGACGACCTCGAGCAGGGCACCGACGCGGGCTTCTTCGGCCCCGGCTCCGCGACCTGGGCGGTCCACGGCGGCAAGCACACGATCGTGGCGGGGGTACGGGCACTGCTCGTCCAGGCGCTGCACCCCGGCGCCCTGGCCGGTGTCGCCGACCACTCCCGGTACCGCGAGGACCCGTTCGGCCGGCTCGCGGGCACCATCCGCTGGATCTACACCGTCTCGCACGGCGACACCGCGACCGCCCGCAGCGCGAGCGACTGGGTGCTGCGCCTGCACGAGCGGGTGCGCGGGCAGTACGTCGACGGGCACGGCGTCACCCGTGACTACTCGGCGAACGACCCGGACCTGGCGCGCTGGGTGCACCTGGCCTTCACCGACGCGTTCCTGCGCGCGGCGCAGCGCTGGGGTGGTCCGATCCCCGGTGGCCCGGACGCCTACGTGCGCGAGTGGGCGGAGGCCGCGCGGCTCATGCGCGTCGACGACCCGCCGGAGTCCGAGGCGGAGCTCCGCGCCCAGATGAACGGCTACCTGGACCGCGGCGAACTCGCCGTGACGGCCCGCACCCGTGACGTGGTCCGGTTCATCAAGAACCCGCCGCTCGCGATGCTCCTGCGGCCGGGGTACCGCGCGGTGTACGAGGGCGCCGTGTCGACACTCGATCCACGGCACCGGTCGATGCTCGGCATCCGGGGGCGCACCGTCGGTCCCGTGGAGCTGCCGGTCGCCAGGACGACGGGCCTGGTGCTCGACGGCCTCGGCTCGGTGCTCGGCGACCAGACCGGTTCCGAGCGCGCGGCGCTGCTGCGCATCGCGCGCCTGCAACGCGAGCACCAGGGCGACGCCGTCGTCTGACACGCGTCGTCGACGCGGCCGGGACGGACGGGAGGCACGGTGCCAGCTGGCACCGTGCCTCCCGTCCGTCGGTGGGCGCGTCAGAAACCGGACGGCACCCGAGGGGTGTACGCGGACTCGAGTCGGGCGACCTCGTCGTCGGTGAGTCGCAGCGAGACGGCGGCGACCGCGTCGTCGATGTGGTGCTCCTTCGTGGCGCCGACGATGGGTGCCGAGACGGCGGGCTTGCCCGCGACCCAGGCCAGGGCGATCTGCGCCATCGGGACCCCGCGCTCGGCGGCGACGGCCTGGACCGCGTCGACGATGGCGCGGTTGGCGTCCTCGTCCTGCCGGTAGAGCGTCTTGCCGAACTCGTCGGTCCGGGCGCGCGAGCCGGAGCCGGAGGCGTCCCACGGGCGCGTGACGCGGCCACGGGCGAGCGGGCTCCACGGGATGACGCCGACGCCGGTGTGCTCGCAGAAGGGGTGCATCTCGCGCTCCTCCTCGCGTTCGAGCAGGTTGTACTGGTCCTGCATGCTGACGAACGGCGTCCAGCCGTGCAGTTCGGCGACGTGCTGCATCTCGGCGAACTGCCACGTCCACATGCTGCTCGCGCCCAGGTACCGGGCCTTGCCGGCCTTGACGACGTCGTGCAGGGCCTCCATCGTCTCCTCGACCGGCGTGAGCGGGTCGAAACGGTGGATCTGGTACAGGTCGACGTAGTCCGTGCCGAGCCGGGTCAGCGAGGCGTCGATCTCGTGCATGATCGCCGCGCGGGACAGGCCGGCGCCGTTGCGGCCGGGACGCATCCGGTTGAAGACCTTCGTGAGGACCTGGACGTCCTCGCGCGGGGCGAGTTCCTTGAGGAGCGTGCCGGTGATCTCCTCGCTGGAGCCGTCGGAGTAGACGTTCGCGGTGTCGAAGGTCGTGATGCCGGCCTCGAATGCCCGGCGGACGAACGGGCGGGCGTCGTCGATGCCGACGCTCCAGGCGTGGGAGCCGCGGTCGGGGTTGCCGTAGGACATCATGCCGAGGACGACGCTGCTGATCTCGAGGCCGGAGGCGCCGAGACGTTCGGTGGGGACGGCGTCTGCCGCGGGGGCTGCCGAGCGGGCGGTTCCTGCTGCGGAGGCGGGGTCTGTGGCTGCTTCTTCGCCCGTTCGAGAGGGGGATGCTGCTGCGATGTCCGCCGAGTGGGCGTTCTCTGCTGCGCTCATGCACTCACCCTGGCATCGCGGCCTGTGACGGCGAGCAGCCGGACTTGCAGGGGCGCGTCGTCGTCGACGTCGACCGGGGCTGCGTAGAGCCCGGTCGCGGCGAGGCCCTCGATCTGCGGCTCGAAGTACTCCCACACCGCCTGCACGAGTTCGGCCGGCAACGTGTCGTCGGTGGCCGTCGCCCGCGCGAGGTCCCACGTGTGGATCGTGATGTCGCTGGTCTGCTCGGCGAGGTACTGCGCCGCGGGCACCACGTCCGTGCTGAGGTGCACGGGGACGTCCTCGGGGGCGTTCCGCCAGGCGTTGGTGGCGGCGGTGGAGAACCGGTGCCACTCGGCCACGAGATCGTCGCCGATGGGCTCGACGTCGGCCTCGGCCTGGGCGTAGTCGCACCCCGTGAGGAGCTTCGGGATCCACCGCTGCTCATCGACGACGTGGGCGACGAGGTCGTGCGTGGTCCACTCCGAGTCGGGAGTCGGGGCGTCCCAGTCGGTGACGGCGGCGACGCGGCGGCCGAACTCGGCGACCGCGAGGGCCTGCAGCGCGATCCAGTCGGTGGCCATGATGGTGCTCCTGTTCGTCGGACGTACGGGTGATCCGTGCAACCTGCTCTGCCAGAGGGCGATTCCCGCGCGAGGTTGCGGAGCAACGGTAGCCCGGGGTCGGGTGCGTCGGGCAAGTCCGTTCTCGGACAGCGGGTGCCGCGGACGACGAATGGCTGGGGCGGCGCGGAGGCTGCGGTGCGGTGGTGTTTGGTCGGGTCGGGTCGGGGCGGGGCGGGGCGGGGCGGGGCGGGGCCGGGCTGTGGCGGCGGTTTGATGGTGCTTGCCCGGGGGGCGTCCGGTCGGCCGCGAGCGGGCGGAAGCTGCGGCCGATCCTGGCGGGTAGGCGCCGAATTGGCCCGTTGGGGTGGTGCCGAGATGGCGGGGGCAGGCGAGGCGCAGGTCGTCGCGTGGTCACCGTGTCGTCGCGGGGAGCTGGCGTGTCGGGTTGCTGTGAGCGGGCGTTTCGCGTGGGGAGCGGACGGCTGGGACCGCCGAACGGGCGGTATCTGCATCTGTCGTTGTACGGAAGTGCAGGAAACGCCCGCTCGCCGTGGGAACACGAGAGACGGGGGACCGGGGACGGGCGAGCCGTGGGGGAGAGGGCAGCCCGCCGGAACGTTCGGCGCGATCACCGCACACGACGAACGGCCCGACTCCGAGAGAGGAGTCGGGCCGTTCGCCAGGGTTCTGCAGGTTCGGTGTCCCGCAGGTCACATCGCGGTGCTGCTCAGCGCGTGGCCGAGCGGTGCGGCGGTGCTGCGGCCCCGCGGTGACCGCCGGGTCGAGGTGTCAGGTGCTCAGGCCGCCTGGAGGACGAACTGCACGTCGAGGTTGATGGTCACGTCGTTGCCGAGCGTGAAGCCACCGGCCTCGAGAGCAGCGTTCCAGTTGACGCCGAACTCGGTGCGGTCGATCTTCGTGGTCGCCTCGGCGCCGAGCTTGACCTGGCCGTAGCCGTCGGTGGTGACGCCGCCGAACTCGGTCTTGAGGGTGACGTTCTTGGTGACGCCGCGGAGCGACAGCTCGCCGTCGATGAGCATGTCGTCGCCGTCCTCGCGGATGCCGGTCGACTTGAAGGTCATCTGCGGGTGCTCCTCGGTGAGGAAGAAGTCGCCCGTGGCGAGGTGCTGGTCACGCTGCTGCTGGTTCGTGTTGATGCTCGCGACGTCGATCGAGGCCTCGAGGGTCGAGTCGAGGGGGTTCTCGGCGGTGACGAGCGTGGCGTCGAAGCGCTCGAACGAGCCCTTGACCTTGCTGATCGCGAGGTGGCGGACCGAGAAGGTGACCTCGGAGTGGGTCGGGTCGATCGTCCAGGTACCGGTCTGGTAGCCGGGGATGGCGGAAGCGGTGAGCGTCATGGTGACTCCTTCGAAGCGTTTGTCTGCAGTGCCCGAGCAGGGCGTGGAAACGGGACTCGTTCCATGCGCCTGCATCGAATCTGATGCTACCCCATTGTGCACCCGAATGGTTGAAGCGTCAACCAATGTTCACCAGTCGGACGCTGGCCGACCCCTGGAACGCGAGTCGTGCCTCCCGGCCGCCCCGACGGTCAGGAGCCGACGGACGCGAGCGACGAAGCGCTCGACAGCTGGGCCGACGTCGTCGGCCGTCGCTCGGACGAGCCACCAATCGACGTCCTTGAGGTTCTCGCCCCGCGTCAGGTCCTTCTTGAACGCGCGCTCGTCGGTCCGGTGCAGATCGCTCTCGTACTCGATGGCCACGCGCGCCTCGGGGTAGGCGAGGTCCACGCAGGCGACCCACCTGCCGTCGACGACGACGTCGTGGTTGCGCAACGGTTCGGGCAGGCCACGCCGTGTCAGGGCGAGTCGCAGTCGTGTCTCGCCGGGGGAGCGTGAGCCGGGGCGGACCTCCCGGAGCGTGGCTCGGACCTTCCGGATCCCGCGAGCACCCCGGTGTCGTCGAGCTGCAGCACGGAGTTCGTCGACCGTGCACCAGCGCAGCTGACCGACGAGCGCATCGCCGGCGATGATCAGCTCGTCCAGCCGGAGCAGGCCGGCGAGCATCACGAACGTGTCTGCCGGGTGCGTGAGCCGCGCTGTTGCGGAGTGCACCACACGGACGCGGTCCGCACGCACGCGGTGACCGATGGTGCCGCGGACCCTGATGCTCTGGTCCTTCCCGATCGTGCTGACGTGGATGCGGTGGTCACGTTCGAGTCGTCGGGGAAGCGGGACGCCGAGGATCACGGCGGCGGTGGTGTGGCTGAAGACCTGGTCGGGGCGGAGCCTCGGGAGGACGGCGCGTGCACGCTGCTCGTGGTCGGCGGGAGGGGCCCAGCAACGGATGCCGTGGAAGGGCCTGCAGAGCATCTTGGTGCGGAGGGTGCTCGCGGTTACGCCGCGGCGGAGTGCCTCGCGGACGCGGAACGGGCGGCCGCGGAGTGCGGAGGGGAAGGCCTCGACTGCTGTTCGCATGCTGGCAGCTTCGGGGATCTGCGGCGCGGCTGGGGCGGGCGTCGGGGCATCGGTAGAGAGCGCGGGCGGTGGGGTGCCCTGTGGGGGAGTTGTGGGGGCGATCGATGGGGCGCGGGCTGGGGGGGGCACGCGCGCGGTCGGGCGGGCGGATTCGGCGCGGTTCGGGAGGCACGGAATGCGGGTTCTGCCCGTTCGCGCGCGGTCGGTAAGCCGGTGGGCGGAATGGGAGCGGTTCGGGAGGCGCGGGGCAAGGATTCTGCCCGCTCGCGCGCGGTCGGCATCGGGCGGGCGGATTCGGCGCGGTTCGGGAGGCGCGGGGTGGGGATTCTGCCCGCTCGCGTGCGGTCGGCGCCCAGTGGGCGAATCCGGCGGGGTTCGGGAGGTGCTCGGTGCGATTCCGCCCACTCGCGTGCGGTCGGCATCCAGTGGGCGGATTCCGCGGGGTTCGGGAGGCCCGGGGCGCGGATTCCGACCGCTCGCGCGCGGCCACCCCGCCACCCGCCCCGCCACCGCCCCGGCCCGCCACCCGCTCCCGCTCCCGCTCCCGCACCCGCACCCCCACCCGCACCCACACTCGCCCCCGACAGGCACTCGCGGGGCCTCCCGCGTGCGCGCTCACTCCACTAGCGTCGGGAGCATGGAATTCAGGTACCTGGGCAACTCCGGACTCAAGATCTCCGAGATCACCTACGGCAACTGGCTGACGCACGGCTCGCAGGTCGAGAACGACGTCGCCACCCAGTGCGTGCGGGCAGCGCTCGACGCCGGGATCACCACGTTCGACACCGCGGACACGTACGCCAACACCGCCGCCGAGACCGTCCTCGGCGAAGCGCTCAAGGGTGAGCGGCGCCAGTCCCTCGAGGTCTTCACGAAGGTCTACTGGCCGACCGGCCCGAAGGGGCACAACGACGTCGGCCTCAGCCGCAAGCACATCATGGAGTCGATCGACGGCTCCCTCGAGCGGCTGCAGACCGACTACGTCGACCTCTACCAGGCACACCGCTACGACTACGAGACCCCCCTCGAAGAGACGATGCAGGCCTTCGCCGACGTCGTCCGCCAGGGCAAGGCGCTGTACATCGGCGTCAGCGAGTGGAACGCCGAGCAGATCCGTGCCGGAGCCTCGCTGGCGAAGGAGCTCGGCTTCCAGCTCATCTCGAACCAGCCCCAGTACTCCATGCTCTGGCGCGTGATCGAGGGCGAGGTCGTCCCGGCCTCGAAGCAGCTCGGTCTGTCGCAGATCGTCTGGTCGCCCATCGCCCAGGGCGTGCTGACCGGCAAGTACAAGCCGGGCCAGCCCCTGCCCGAGGGTTCGCGCGCCACGGACGAGAAGGGCGGCGCGGACATGATCAAGCGGTTCATGCGCGACGAGGTCCTCGAGGCCGTGCAGCGCCTGCAGCCCGTCGCCGACCAGGCCGGCCTGACCCTCGCGCAGCTCGCGATCGCGTGGACGCTGCAGAACGAGAACGTCGCCTCGGCGATCGTCGGCGCCTCGCGTCCGCAGCAGGTCACCGACAACGTGAAGGCCGCCGGCGTGCAGCTCGACGCGGACGCACTCGCTGCCATCGACGAGGCGCTCGGCGACATCCCGGAACGCGACGCGTCGAAGAGCGTGTCCCCGGCGTCGCGCCCCGCGTAGACGCGACCGACGGACGGACGGGAGGCCCGTGGCGACGCCGCCACGGGCCTCCCGTCCGTCCGGGCGACCGTCCACCCCGGCTGCCGGCGGCGGGCGAGGCACGCTGATCGTCTTCGCAGCGCGCTCCTCGGATCACCGCAGCCGCTGACCGATAGGTTCGCTGTGGAGCACGAGGAGCACCATGAGCGACACCCTGGTCATCATCCCGACCTACGACGAGGCAGAGAACGTCCGTCCGATCGTCGAGCGCACGCTCGCGGCGACCGACGACACCGTGCACGTGCTCGTGGTCGACGACAACTCACCGGACGGTACCGGCGACATCGCCGACGCGATCGCCCGCGAGACCGATCGGGTGCACGTGCTGCACCGCACCGTCAAGGACGGCCTCGGCGGCGCCTACCTGTCCGGCTTCGCGTGGGGCCTGGAGCACGGCTACGCGAAGCTCGTCGAGATGGACGCGGACGGCTCGCACCACCCGGAGTACCTGCCGTGGATGCTCGAGCTCGCCGACACGAACGACCTGGTGCTCGGCTCCCGGTGGATCAGGGGCGGCTCGGTCGAGAACTGGCCCTGGTACCGCGAACTGCTCTCCCGCGGCGGCAACCTGTACACCCGTCTCGCGCTCGGCATCGCCGTGCGGGACGCGACCGGCGGGTTCCGGGTCTTCACCTCGCGGGCGTTCGAGCGGATCGACCTGGCCGGGGTCGCGTCGAAGGGGTACTGCTTCCAGGTCGACCTGTGCTGGCGTGCCCTCGAGGCGGGACTGCGGGTCGTGGAGACGCCCATCACGTTCACGGAGCGGGAGTTCGGCGTCTCGAAGATGAGCGGCAACATCGTGCGGGAGAGCCTGGCGCTCGTGACGAAGTGGGGCATCGACCGCCGCATCCGCGAGGCCCGCTCGCTCGTCAAGGACCACCGGAAGCTGCCGTCCGTGCGGAAGAACGCGCACGCAGTGGCGGACCACACGGCCTGAGTCGAAGCCGGGCGGCCTGGACGAGGACGGGCAGTGACGACGGCGACGACGACGGCGACGGCGCTCCCGAGGGAGGCCGTCGCCGTCGTCGTCCGTGCGGGGGACCGCTGCGCTAGCGGAGCACCACCACGCCGCGCCCGCGGAACCGGACGACACCGGCGTCGACCTCGGCCGCCCCGGACCCGTAGAGCTCCTCGCCCCGCGCGTCGGGGACGGGCACCTCGGCGGCGTCGTCGGCGAAGTTCACCACGACGTGCACCGGCGCGAGATCGGGGCCGAGCAGCCCGCGCGTGAGCACGAGCCAGCGGTGGTCCTCGTCGAAGCGGACCGCGTTCGCCTCGTACCGGTGGTCGACGAACGCCTGGTCGGTGCGGCGGAGCGCGATGAGCACCCGGTAGGCCCGCAGGATCGCGGCGCCCCGCTCCGAGGTGACGTCGGCCCAGTCGAGCTTCGAGTTCGTGAACGTCGACGGGTCCTGCGGGTCGGGCACCGCCGACTCGTCCCACCCGTGCTCGGCGAACTCGGCGATGCGGCCCTCGGCGGTCGCCTTGCCGAGCTCCGGCTCGGGGTGCGAGGTGAAGAACTGCCACGGCGTCGAGGCCGCGAACTCCTCGCCCATGAACAGCATCGGCGTGAACGGTCCGAGCAGCGTCAGCGCCGCCGCGATGACGAGCCCGTCGTCGTCCAGGGTCGCCGCGAGCCGGTCGCCCGCCGCACGGTTGCCGATCTGGTCGTGGTTCTGGTTCGCGACGACCAGTGCCGTGGCGGGAGAGGTCCCGCGGTCGATCGGACGGCCGTGCCGCTTCCCCCGGAACGACGACCAGGTGCCGTCGTGGAAGAAGCCGTCCTCGAGCACCTTCGCCAGCGCCGACAACGGGGCGAAGTCGGCGTAGTAGCCGTTCGTCTCGCCGGTGAGCGCCACGTGCACCGCGTGGTGGAAGTCGTCCGACCACTGCCCGGCCAGGCCGTACCCGGCGGCCTCGCGCGGCCGGAACATCACCGGGTCGTTGAGGTCGGACTCGGCGATGAGCGACAGCGGGCGGCCGACGAACGACGAGTACGCGTCGGTCTCGTCGGCCATCGACGCCAGCACGTGCGGGCGCGTGGTGTCGCGGATCGCGTGCACGGCATCGAGCCGGAGCCCGTCGACGTGGTGGTCGCGGAACCACATGCGCACGTTGTCGAGCACGTACCGGCGGACCTCGGGGTGCTCGACGTTCACGGAGTCGCCCCACGTGTTCGCGAGCCCCTGCACCAGGTACGGGCCGTACAGCGGCAGGTAGTTGCCGCTGGGACCGAGGTGGTTGTAGACGACGTCCTGGATGACGCCGAGCCCGAGCGAGTGCGCCGTGTCGACGAACCGGTCGTAGGCGTCCGGGCCGCCGTACGGCGCGTGCACGGCGAACCAGCCGACGCCGTCGTAGCCCCAGTTCCACTCGCCGTTCACCGCGTTGACGGGGAGCAGCTCGACGAACTCGACCCCGAGCTCGACCAGGTGGTCGAGCTTCTGGGCTGCGGCGTCGAGGGTGCCCTCCGGCGTGAAGGTGCCGATGTGCATCTCGTAGATCACGCCGCCGCGAGCGGGACGCCCGGTCCAGGCCTCGTCGGTCCAGGCGAAGCGCGCGGGGTCGACGACCTCGGACGGGCCGTGCACGCCCTCGGGCTGGTAGCGGCTGCGCGGGTCGGGGATGACCGCGTCGTCGTCGCCGATCCGGAAGCCGTACCGGGCGCCGACGACCGGCAGGACCGCGTCGGTGGACCACCAGTCGTCGTCGCCCCGGGTGAGCGGGTACTCCACGTCGTCGACGACCAGCCGGACACGGTCCGGTTCGGGCGCCCACACGGCGTAGCGGTCGGGTGCGGTCATGCGTGGCCCTCCAGGATGTCGATCTCGGCCTGCGCCTCGGTCTCGGTCGCGTCCGCCGTGTCGCCGGCGGTCGTCGCGTCGCCCGCGTCCGGCCGGGAGGCCCGACCTGCGTCCGCAGCGCCGGCCGCCGTCTCGACCCGGCCGGTCGCCGTGTCGGTGTCGGCGGGGACGAGGAGCGCGACCGGGTAGGTGTCGAGCAGTTCGGACAGCGCGATGCCCCGGGCAGCGGGGACGTGTCGCCCGGTGAGCACGTCGACCCGGTCGAGCGGGACGGGGTGCACGAGGGTGTCCCCCCAGCCGCCGACGCGCTCGAGGCCGATCGGCAGGCGCGTCGCGATCGTCACGGCACCGCCGCGGTCGAACGCGACGACGTGGTCGGCAGCGCTCCCCGTCGCCTCGAGTTCGAGGTACCGGGTGAACAGCTCGGGCCGGTCGCGTCGTGCGTGCAGCGCACGGGTGGTCACCAGGAGCTTCGCGGCGCCGTCGAGACCGACCGCCGGCAGGTGCTCGGGGCCGTCGTCGTCCGGACCGTCGAGCTCCGCGAGCACGTGGCGTCGCTCGGCGTAGTCCACCGGTCGACGGTTGTCCGGGTCGACCAGCGAGCGGTCCCAGAACTCGGTGCCCTGGTAGACGTCGGGGACGCCGGGGGCGGTGAGCTGCACGAGCTTCTGGGTGAGGCCGTTCGACCACCCCGCCGCGTCGATGCGCTCGTCGAGGGCGTCGAGCACCGCGACCACGGCCGGCTCGTCGAAGGCGACGTCGACGATCGCGTGCATGCGTCGTTCGAAGTCCTCGTCGGGTTCGGTCCAGGTCGTGCTGTCGCCCGCCTCGCGCGAGGCCTTCTCGGCGTAGGCGTGCAGGCGTTCGCGGCTCGCGGGCCGCGCACCCACGATCGCCTGCCAGAGCAGGTCGGCGAACACGCGGTCCTCGAGCGGGACGAGTTCCTGCAGTCGCTCGAACGTGGCGGCCCACTCGTCGCCGAGTTCAGCCAGCACGGCGATGCGGGCACGGGTGTCCTCGCTGCGCTTCGTGTCGTGCGTGGTGAGGGCCGTCATGGTGTGCGGCCAGCTGGCGAGCCGTTCCCGCTGCGCCCGGTGGAACTCGGCCACCGACACCGCGAAGACGCTCGGGTCGCTGCCGACCTCGCTGAGGGACGACAGCCGCGAGGTGCGGTAGAACGCCGTGTCCTCGACGCCCTTCGCCATCACCATGCCGCTCGTCTGCTGCAGCCGGATGGCCGCCGCGTTCGTCGGGTCGACGAGTGCCGGTGCGATGCGGTCGATGACGTCGTCGAGGTCCGGGCGGGCCTCGGCGGCGCCTTCGAGCGCCTCGATGAGGTTGTGCGCGCCCTCGGGCAGGTAGGTGCGGTAGACGTCGAACGACGCCACGATCTCGGCGACCGCGTCCACGATCCGCTCGTGCGTGACCGTCTCCGTCGCGGCGGTCGGTGCGAGCAGGCGTGCGAGCCGCTCGACCTCGCTGCCGAGGATGCCGTCCGCGATGCCACGGCGGGTGTCGTGCGTGAGCTGCTGCCAGTCCGTGGGTTCGGACCCCGACGCCGCGGTGAGCGCCTGCTCGCCGGCGGGGTCGACCAGCACCCGGTCGAGCACCCCGAGGGCGTCGTAGCCGGTGGTGCCGTCGACCGGCCACGAGCTCGGCAGCTGTTCGCCGGGCTCGAGGATCTTCTCGACGAGGGTGTAGGCCCCGCCGGTCAGCTCCGCCAGGTCCTGCAGGTAGCCGGCCGGGTCGTACAGCCCGTCCGGGTGGTCGATCCGCAGGCCGTCGACGAGCCCGTCGCGGAACCAGCCGCCGATGACCCCGTGCGAGGCCGCGAAGACCTCGGGCTCCTCGACACGGATCGCCGCGAGGGTGTTGACCGCGAAGAAGCGGCGGTAGTTCAGGTCGTGGTCGGCGCGCTTCCAGTGCACGAACGCGTAGTGCTGCCGCTCGTGCACGGCCTCGACGGTGTCGCCGCTCTGCACCGTGCCGGGCGCGGTGGGGTAGGCGGTCTCACCGACGCGGAGCACGGGCCGCTCGGCGTCGGACGTGTCGAGCGTCACCGCGTCGAGCAGTCGGTCGTCGAGCACCGGGATCCGGACCTTGCCGTCGCCGGCCTCCCAGTCCACGTCGAAGGCCCAGGCCACGGGGGAGCCCTGCCCGAGCTCGAGCAGCGACCACCACCAGGGGTTCGACTCGGGCGTCGCGACGCCGACGTGGTTCGGCACGACGTCGACCAGGACCCCGAGGCCGACGGCGTGCGCGGCCTCGGCCAGCGCACGCATCGCCTCGTCGCCACCGCGGTCGGTGTCGACGCGGGTGTGGTCGACCACGTCGTAGCCGTGGTTCGACCCGGCCTCGGCCTGCAGCACCGGCGACAGGTAGAGCCAGTCGGCGCCGAGGTCGTGCACGTAGTCGACCAGGTCGCGCGCGGCGTCCAGGTCGAAGTCGGCGGACACCTGCAGTCGGTAGGTCGATGCGGGGGCGCGGTGCGCGGCCCCGGGCGTGCGGGCGGTCATCGGTCCGCTCCGCTCGGTGCGGTGGAACCGGCGGGGTTCGCCGGGGTCACGGCGTCCTGCGGCGCCGCCGGTGCGGCAGCGTCGTCCTGTTCGACGTCGACCGGGGTGGTCGTCACCTCGTGGTCGGGCTCGGCGCGCAGGACGATCATCGAGCGCGCGGGGACGTCGAGCGGCGTCCCGGCGTCGAGGACCTCGTCGCGGGCCCCCGGGTCGGCGGTGTCGATCCGGACGGTCCAGCCCGGGGAGTACTCCTCGGGCGGGAGCGTGAAGGTCACGACGTCGTCGTGCGCGTTGAAGTACGTGATGAAGGCCACGTCGGTGACGCGCTCGCCACGGGCGTCGCGACCGCGGATGCCCTCGCCGTTCAGGTACATGCCGACGCTCTTGCCGAAGCCGGAGTCCCAGTCCTCGGGGTCCATGGCGTCGCCGGAGGGGGTCAGCCACACCACGTCGGGCAGCGGCTCGCCCTCGCCACGGCGGACCGGACGGCCGTTGAAGTACCGGGTGCGTCGGAACGTCGGGTGGTCGTGCCGGAGCTTCACGACGTCGGCGGTGAACTGGATGAGGTCCTCGTCGGCGCTGTCCCAGTCGATCCAGCTGAGCTCGGAGTCCTGCGCGTAGACGTTGTTGTTGCCGGACTGCGAGCGGCCGAGCTCGTCGCCGTGCGCGATCATCGGCACGCCCTGGCTGAGGAGCAGGGTCGCCAGGAAGTTCCGGCGACGCTGCAGCCGCAGGGCGTTCACGGCCTCGTCGTCGGTCGGCCCCTCGGCACCGGAGTTCCACGACCGGTTGTGGCTCTCGCCGTCGTTGTTGTCCTCGCCGTTGGCCTCGTTGTGCTTCTCGTTGTAGGACACCAGGTCGTACAGCGTGAAGCCGTCGTGGGCGGTGATGAAGTTGATGCTGGCCTTCGGGGTGCGGCCGTCGTGCTCGTACAGGTCGGCCGAGCCGGAGATGCGCGAGGCGAACTCGCCGAGGGTCGACGACTCACCGCGCCAGAAGTCACGGACGGTGTCGCGGTACTTGCCGTTCCACTCGGACCACTGCGGCGGGAAGTTGCCCACCTGGTAGCCACCGGGACCGACGTCCCACGGCTCGGCGATGAGCTTGACCTGCGACACGATCGGGTCCTGCTGCACGAGCTCGAAGAAGGCGGACAGGCGGTCGACCTCGTAGAACTCGCGGGCCAGGGCGGACGCGAGGTCGAAGCGGAACCCGTCGACGTGCATCTCGGTCACCCAGTAGCGCAGCGAGTCGAGGATGAGCTGCAGCGAGTGCGGGTGCCCGACGTTGAGCGAGTTCCCCGTGCCCGTGTAGTCCATGTAGTAGCGCTTGTCGTCGTCGACCAGGCGGTAGTACGCCGCGTTGTCGATGCCGCGGAACGACAGCGTGGGGCCGAGGTGGTTGCCCTCGGCGGTGTGGTTGTAGACGACGTCGAGGACGACCTCGATGCCTGCCCGGTGCAGCTCGCGCACCATCGTCTTGAACTCCTGGACCTGCTGCCCGTTGTCGCCCGACGACGAGTACGCGGAGTGCGGGGCGAAGAAGCCGATCGTGTTGTAGCCCCAGTAGTTCGACAGTCCCTTGTCCTGCAGGGTGGAGTCGTTCACGAACTGGTGCACCGGCATGAGCTCGAGCGTGGTGACGCCGAGGCGCTGCAGGTGCTCGATGACCGCGGGGTGGGAGACGCCGGCGTACGTGCCGCGCTGCTCCTCCGGCACGTCCGGGTGGGTCTCGGTGAGTCCCTTGACGTGCGCTTCGTAGATGACCGTCTCGCCGTACGGCGTGCGCGGCGGACGGTCCCCCTGCCAGTCGAAGAAGGGGTTGATCACGACGCCCTTCATCATGTGCGACGCGGAGTCCTCGTCGTTGGTCGAGTCGGGGTCACCGAAGGTGTACGAGAACAGCGACTGGTCCCAGTCGATCTCGCCGCTGGTCGCCTTGGCGTACGGGTCGAGCAGGAGCTTCGACGGGTTGGCTCGCGAGCCGGTCGCCGGGTCGTACGCTCCGTGGACACGGAAGCCGTACTGCTGGCCGGGGCCGACGTTCGGCAGGTAGGCGTGCCAGACGTAGGCGTCCACCTCGAGCAGGCGGACGCACTCTTCGTTGCCGTCGTCATCGAACAGGCAGAGCTCGACACGCTCGGCGACCTCGCTGAAGAGCGCGAAGTTCGTGCCGCTCCCGTCGTAGGTCGCCCCGAGCGGGTACGGGTTTCCGGGCCAGGTGTGCAAACGGTCCTCCAGGTGTGGGTGTCGCCAACATATCGGCGCCGCCCGTCCACGTCCGCAGACAAGCCCCAGCTGTGGACGTCGCAGACGGGTCCCGGCCTGTGGAGGGACGGACGAGTACCGTCTCGCGCATGGCCAACATCGTCACGCTGCTCGCAGACAAGGTCCGCCCGGTCGGGGTCTCCACGAACTACGGAGAGCCCGTCGAGGTCGGCGACCAGACCCTCATCCCCGTGTCCGTCAGCTGGTTCGGCTTCGGCGGCGGCGGGGGCGACGACGAGAACGGCGGCGGTGGTGGCGGCGGTGCGTCGGCCCCGGTCGGCGCGTACGTCCGTCGCCCGGGCAAGGACCTGGTGTTCGAACCGAACCCGATCTCCCTCATCGTCGTCGCCATCCCCTTCGTGTGGGTGGCCGGGCGTGTCCTGCGCAAGCTGGTCCGCGCGCTCAAGAAGTGACCACCTGACGCAACCGGAGGCCCGTGGCGACGCCGCCACGGGCCTCCGGTTGCGTCCTGGCGTCACGCGGTCGCGACCGCGTCTAGACTGCTGGCACACACACGGGAGTCCGGGACCGCCGGGCTGAGAGGGAGCGAACGGCGCTCCGACCGTCGAACCTGATCCGGATCATGCCGGCGCAGGGAGGAGTCAGAACCATGTCTGCACGCACGTCTGCACCCGTCTCCACCGTTCCGCGGCGATCGCTGCGGTGGCGGGTCGTCGACATCGTCGTCGCGAGCGTCCTCGCCGTGGCCCTCGGGGTCGTCTTCCGGCTCTGGGAGTTCGGGTACGCGCCGATCAGCGCCGGCATGGACCTGGTGCTGCCCGGCACGAAGGCCCTGTTCGGCGGCGTCTGGCTGCTCGCCGGACCCATCGTCGCCCTGGTCGTCCGCAAGCCGGGAGCCGCGCTCTACGGCGAGATGGTCGCCGCCTCGGTCGAGGCGCTCTTCGGCACCACGTGGGGCTGGCTGACGCTCGAGGCCGGGCTCGTCCAGGGACTCGGCGCCGAGATCGTCCTCGCACTGTTCCTGTACCGGGTGTACCGCCTGCCGGTCGTGGTGCTCGCGGGCGCCGCTGCGGGTCTCGCGCTCGGCATCAACGACATCGTCCTCTGGTACCCCGCGCTCGACGCCGCCTTCAAGGCCGTCTACGTCGTCTGCGCGATCATCTCCGGCGCGGTGATCGCCGGCGTCGGGTCGTGGCTCGTCGTCCGGGCGCTCGCGCGCACCGGAGTGCTGTCGTCCTTCGCCGTCGGCCGCGAGCACAGCCGTCGCGAGCCCCGCGCCCGGGTGTGACGGAGCGCACCCCGTCGGCGTCGTCGCCCTCCACAGGCGGGGACGCCGACGCAGGAACCGACGTCCGCGGGGCGCGCATCGCCTTCCGTGACTGGGGCTGGCGCTACCCGGAGCGGGACGCGTGGGCTGTTCGCGGCGTCGACCTGACCGTCGAGCCGGGGGAGCGGGTGGCGGTCGTCGGGCCGTCCGGTGCCGGCAAGTCGACGCTGCTGCGCGCGGTCGCGGGCGTGCTGCCCGACGAGCCCGACGCCACCGACGACACCGCGGCATCCGTGCACGGATCGCTCCTCGTCGACGGAGCCGACCCCCGCGCGGTCCGCGGGCGCGTCGGCCTCGTCATGCAGGACCCCGAGGCGCACACCGTGATGTCCCGACTCGGCGACGACGTGGCCTTCGGGTGCGAGAACGCCGGCGTCCCGCGCGACGAGACGTGGCAGCGCGTGCGGTCGGCCCTGGACGTCGTCGGACTGCACCTGTCGCTCGACCGCTCCACGGCGGACCTGTCCGGCGGGCAGCGGCAGCGCCTGGCGCTCGCCGGAGTGCTCGCGATGCGCCCCGGTGCGCTCGTGCTCGACGAACCCTGCGCCAACCTCGACCCCGACGGTGTCACGCAGGTGCACGACGCCGTGCGGGCCCTGCTCGACGAGACCGGGGCGACCCTGCTCGTGGTGGAGCACCGGATCGGCACGTGGCTCGACCTGGTCGACCGGCTCGTGCTGCTCGAGCCCGGTGGTGGCGTCGTCGCCGACGGGCCGCCCGCCGCGGTGCTGGCGGAGCACGGCGCTGCGCTCACGGCCGCCGGGGTGTGGGTGCCCGGTGCCGAGCCGGAGCGAGGGTCGGCACGAGGGGGTCTCCGTGCGCCCCGCCGAGCGGGCGGGATGTGTGGGGAGTCCGGGGGAGCGACGGGTGCATTCCGCCCGCTCGGCGAGGAGGCGTTCGGAGTTGCCACGGACGGGGCGTTCGGCGACGGCGCTGTGGTGCTGCTCCGGGCGCGGGAGCTCGGGACGGCTCGGGGGCGGCACGGTGTCGGGAGCGGGATCGACCTCCGGGTCCGAGCCGGACAGGTCATCGCGGTCACGGGGCCGAACGGCGTCGGCAAGTCGACGCTCGGCTTGACGATCGCAGGACTCCTCCCGCCGGCCGCCGGCGGGCTCGGGGCGACGGACGCCCTGGCCGGCGGCATCGCCACCGCGCCGCACACCTGGACGAGCCGCGAGCTCGCCGCCCGGATCGGCACGGTGTTCCAGGACCCGGAGCACCAGTTCGTCGCCCGCTCCGTCCGCGAGGAGGTCGAGGCCGGCCCCCGTGCCCTCGGAGCCGCGGACGCCACCGACCGCGCCACCGCCCTGCTCGACGACTTCGGACTGGCCCACCTGGCCGACGCCAACCCGTTCACCCTGTCCGGTGGGGAACAGCGGCGCCTCGCGATCGCCTCCGTCGTGGCGGCCAGGCCTCCTGTCCTGGTGCTCGACGAACCGACCTCCGGTCAGGACCGCGCCACGTGGCAGGCGGTGGTCGGGCACCTCGGAGCGCTCGCCGACGCCGGCACCGCGGTGGTGGCGGTCACGCACGACCGCGACCTCGTCCGGGCACTCGACGCCGACGAGGTCGTGCTCGGGCCGGACGGTGCCCGGACCGTGGGGAGGGACCCGGGCCGGTCGGGCGCGACCGTCCCGGAGACGGGACCGACGGCGGGGAGCCGCCCCGGGCCTCCAGACCGGACCGACACGGACGACCGGACGGACGCGGCGCGACGGCCGCTGCCGGCCCGCGCGACCGGCATCCACGGCGTCCAGCCGGTCGCGTCGTTGATCGGCGTGCTCGCCCTCGGCGTCTGCCTGGTGCTCAGCCTCGACGTCGTCTCCGCCGCCGTCGCTCTGGCGCTCGAAGTCGTGCTGATGCCGCTCCTGCGCCTGCCGCTCCGGACCCTGCTGCTCCGGCTCGCACCGGTGCTCGTCGCGGTGCCGCTGACGGCGGTGAGCATCGCGCTGTACGGCAGGCCCTCCGGGCGGGAGTGGTTCGACCTCGGGTTCGCGCACGTCACCGACGGGTCGCTGACGCTCGCCCTGGCGACCGCGCTCCGGGTCCTCGCGGTCGGGGTGCCGGCCATCGCGCTGTTCGTGCGGGTCGACCCGACCGACCTGGCGGACGGGCTCGCGCAGGTGGTGCGACTGCCCGCGCGCTTCGTGCTCGGGGCGCTCGCCGCGGTCCGGATGATGACGCTGCTCGTCGACGACTGGCGACAGCTCGCGATGGCTCGACGTGCCCGCGGGGTGGCCGACTCCGGACGCCTGCGACGTGGGGCGACGATGGCGTTCGCGCTGCTCGTGCTCGCGCTGCGGCGGGCGACGACGTTGGCGGTGGCGATGGAGTCACGCGGGTTCGGTGCTCCCGGACGGCGGAGCTGGGCGCGGGTCGCGCGGTTCGCCGGGCCGGAGTGGGCGATGGTGGCGGTGCTGGTCGGCATCGGCGTGGTGTCGATCGCGGTCGCGGTGAGCGTGGGGACGTGGCGTGTCTGACGCGGAGCGCCTCGACGGGACGACGGGCACGACCGCCGGTGACCTCGCCCCCGGTCTCGCCGCTGCTGCGGCCGGTGTCGCCGCCGCCACCGGCAGGCGGGCCGTCGTGCTCGTCGACGGCCGGTCCGGCACGGGCAAGACCACCCTCGGTGCGCAGGTCGCGGAGCAGCTCGGTGCCCAGCTCGTGCACCTGGACGACCTCTACCCGGGGTGGGACGGGCTGCGCGCGGCTGCCGACGCCGTGGTCACCGACGTCCTCGGGGCGCCGAGCGGGTACCGCCGATGGGACTGGGTCGCCGACGGACCCGCGGACTGGGCGTCGGTGGACCCCGACCTGCCGATCGTGGTCGAGGGCTGCGGAGCGTTGTCCCGGGCGTCGGCACCGCTGGCGTCGCTGCGGGTGTGGCTCGAGGCCGACGACGCCGTGCGGTGGGACCGGGCAATCGGTCGTGACGGCGAGACGTTCGCGCGCGAGTGGGACCGGTGGGCCGCGCAGGAGCAGGCCTTCATCGCCGCCGAGGACCCGGCCGCCCTGGCCGACGTGGTCCTGCGGACGTAGGGGTCCGGGGCGCGGGGCTCGCGGCGCCGAGCTTTCGCGCTCACCGACACCTCACGGCCCCCGGAAGGCGAGGACTGTCGCTCAGCGCGAAACGTCAGTCCGCCGCGCCCGCGCCGCGCCCGCGCCGCCGCCCGCGCTCGCGCCCGCCCGCTACCGCCCGGCCGGCCGCCCGCGCCGCCGCCCGCGGATCCACCGCGAACACCGCCGCCACGATCGTCAGCACCGCGTACACCCCGAGGTACCCGCACAGGATCCACGGCGACCCGCCCCCGAGCTCCACGAACACCGCGGCCAGCAGCGGCGTCAGCCCCACCGAGAAGATCGACCCGATCTGGTACCCGAGGCTCATCCCCGAGTACCGCCGCCCGGTCGGGAACTGCTCCGCGAACCACGCTGCCTGCGGCCCGTAGATGCTGTCGTGGAACACGCACATCCCGATCAGCGCCACGAGTGGCAGCAGCACGAGCGGACCGGCGTCGAGGAACGCGAAGAACGGCCAGATGAGCACCGCGATGCCCACCGCCGACCAGATCGTCAGCACCCGCCGCCCGACCCGGTCGGACAGCCACCCCCAGAACGGTGTCGACACGAGCGACACGGCCGAGATCACGAGCACGGCCTGCAGCCCCGCGTCCGAGCCCGATGGCCCCCGCACGTTGCCCAGGTAGGTCAGCGAGTACGTCGTCAGGATCGAGTACAGCGCCGGCTGCACGAGGCGCAGGCCCGCCGTCACCAGGATCGACCGCGGGTGCTGCCGGATCGCCTGCCACACCGGGAACCGTTCGACCCCGCCCGAGGCGCGCAGCTCCTGGAACACCGGGGCGTCCTGCACCCCGAGCCGGATGACGAGCCCGACCGCCACGATCACCGCGGAGAACAGGAACGGCAGCCGCCAGCCCCACGCCAGGAACGCCTCGGTGCCGAGCAGCGATCGCACGAGCGTGAAGACCCCGGTCGCCAGGAGCATCCCACCGGCCGACCCCATCTGCGTGAACGCCCCGAACAGCCCCCGGTGCCGCTCCGGAGCGTGCTCGACGGACAGCAGCGCCGAGCCACCCCACTCCGCTCCGGCCGCGACCCCCTGCAGCAGCCGCAGGAACACGAGCGCCACGACCGCACCGACCCCGATGGTCGCGGCGGACGGGATCACGCCGATCAGCGTGGACGCGACGCCCATCAGCACCAGCGACGCGACGAGCAACTTCTTCCGCCCGATCCGGTCGCCCAGGTGCCCGGCGATCACCCCGCCGAGCGGTCGCGCCACGAACCCGACGCCGTACGTCGCGAACGACGCGATGACCCCGACCGCGGGCGTCACGGACGGGAAGAACGTCGGCGCGAACACCAGCGCCGACGCCGTCGCGTACAGGTAGAAGTCGTAGTACTCGACGGTCGTCCCGACGAACGACGCGAGGGCGACGCGACGTCGGGTCGCGTTCGTGGACGGCCCGGCGGGACGGACGGGAGGCGCGGCTGCGGTCGTCTGGGTCGGCATGCCTCAGGAGCATGGCCGCGTCCCGGGCCGCGGGGAACACCGTGCGTAACGGGAGGTCACGACGCTGTCGTCGGGCGGTGCCCGCCGACCACGATGGGACACATGAGCGATGCACCGAACCGCCCGCTGCGCTTCGCGGCCTTCGTCATGAACACGACCTCGCACATCCAGCACGGCCTGTGGCGGCACCCGGACGCCCGACAGGCGGACTTCGACGACGTGACGCTCTGGACGGACCTGGCGAAGACCCTCGAGCGCGGCAAGTTCGACGCGATGTTCTTCGCCGACGTCGTCGGCACCTACGGCCCCGGCCGCGGCGACTACTCGACGAACCTGCGCGAGGGACTGCAGATCCCCTCGAACGACCCCTCCGTGCTGCTCTCGGCGCTCGCCGTGTCGACCGAGCACCTCGGTCTGGCCTTCACGTCGAGCGTCATCCAGGCGCACCCGTTCGACTTCGCCCGCAAGGTCTCCACGCTCGACCACATCACCCAGGGCCGCATCGGTTGGAACGTCGTCACGAGCGCCCTCGACAGCGCCGCCCGGAACTTCGGGGCCGACCGGCTCGAGGAGCACGACGAGCGCTACGTCTGGGCCGAGGAGTACCTCGAGGTCTGCGCGAAGCTCTGGGAGGGCTCGTGGGAGGACGGCGCCGTCCTGAAGGACCCCGTCCGCGGCTACGCCGACCCCGACAAGGTGCACCGCATCGACCACCACGGCACGCGCTACGACGTGCAGGGCCCGCACCTGAGCGCGCCCAGCCCGCAGCGGACCCCGGTGCTGTTCCAGGCCGGGTCGTCGCCGGCCGGCCGGGCCTTCGCCGCGCGGAACGCCGAGGCACAGTTCATCCTCACCTCGAACCGGGACGCCACCGAGCAGCTCATCCGCGAGACCCGCGACCTGGCTTCGGCAGCGGGGCGCCGACGCGAGGACATCGCGTTCTTCCTCGGCCTGGCCTTCGTCACCGGCGCCACCGAGGCCGAGGCGAAGGCCAAGGAGGCGGAGATCGACGAGTACCTGGCCGACGACGGCTTCCTGGTGCACTCGAACCTCGGCTTCGACCCGGACACCGGCGAACCCCTCGACCCGGACACCCCGCTGTCCGAGGTCCGGACCCACGCCGGGCAGTCGCACCTGCAGTGGCTCCGCGAGGCCGCCGGTGACCGCGAACCGACCATCGCCGACCTCGCCCGGCTGTCCGCCAAGCTCCGCGCCCGGGTCGTCGGGACGCCGGAGCAGATCGCCGACGAGCTCGCCGACTGGCAGCGGATCGGTGTCGACGGCGTCAACGTCATCAACTGGACGCTGCCCGGCTCCTACAAGGAGTTCGTCGACCACATCGCGCCGACCCTGCAGGAGCGCGGCCTGATGCAGTCCGAGTACCGCGAGGGGACCCTGCGCGAGAAGCTCTTCGGTCACGCACAGCTGCCGGACTCGCACCCCGCCAGGCAGTGGCGCGGCGCGTTCTCGGGCGGCGCGAGCGGCGTCGCAGACGCGGCGCGGGCCGTGGAGGTGACCGCATGACGGCGGCGACGACGACCGACGGGGGCGGGACGGGCCTCCCGGCCGACCGTCTGGCCACGCTGCGGGCGCGCTTCGCACCGCTGTTCGCGACCATCCGCGACGGTGCGGCCGAGCGTGAACTCGCCTCCGGGACGCCGGGCGACCGGCAGCTGCCACACGCCGAGGTCCGGGCGCTCGCCGACGCAGGGTTCGGGCGGCTGCGTGTGCCGGAGGACCGCGGTGGCTTCGGTGTGACGCTCGTGGAACTCGCGCACCTGGTGGCGGACCTGGCGGCGGCGGACTCGAACATCGCGCACCTGTGGCGGGGTCACTTCGGGTACACGGAGCTGGTGCTGCTGCGACCCGACTCGCCCGCTCGTGACGAGTGGATGCAGCGGATCGTCGACGGAGCGATCGTCGGGAACGCGACCTCGGAGCGGACCGGGACGACGCTCGCCGACATCTCGACGACGGTGACGCCGGATGGTGCTTCCCTGCGTCTCGACGGGCGGAAGTTCTACTCGACGGGCACGCTCTACGCGGACTGGATCTACCTGGCGGCGGACCGTGACGGGCAGCGCGTGACGTTCGCCGTCGACGCCTCCGCGCCGGGTGTGCGGAGCATCGACGACTGGGACGGGTTCGGGCAGCGGTTGACCGCGTCCGGCACCACCGTGTTCGACGGGGTGGCGGTCGACCCCTCGGCGGTGTCGGCCTACCGCGACGCTCCGCTGTCGCACATCCAGGCCTTCTACCAGCTCTACCTGCTGGCGGTGCTCGCGGGGATCGGGCAGGCGGTGTCCGACGACGCCGTGGCCTTCGTCCGGCCCCGGACCCGCACGTACATCCACGCGAACGCCGCCGTCCCGGGGGAGGACCCGCAGGTGATCGCGGTGCTCGGGCGGCTGTCGGCCGGGGCATTCACGGCTCGGTCACTCGTCGCCGCGGCGGCGGGACTGCTCGACACGGTGGTGGCGACGAACGTGCCGGGGCCGGCGGGTTCTGCGGCGGGTGTGTCGAAGCCGTTGCTCGACGCGGCCGAGAACGCCGTGTACCAGGCGCAGGTCGAGATCGGGCCGCGAGTGCTGCGGTCGGCGTCCGAGCTCTTCGAGGTCGGCGGGGCGTCCGCGGCGGACCGCACACGTGCGCTGGACCGGCACTGGCGGAACGCGCGGGTGGTGGCGTCGCACAACCCGGCGGTCTACAAGGAGCGGATGGTGGGGGAGTACGCGTTGCACGGTCAGGGGCCGGTCGACGCGTGGGAGAAGTACCACGAGGTGGGGCCGACGCGGTTCTGAGGGGCGGCGCGAGTCTTCGCGGTGCGCGACAGTTCTCGCGCCCGTGAGCCCGAGGAGTGTCGCTGAGCCCGAAACCCGGGCCCCCGGTACCCGGAACCCGGGCCCCCGCCGCCGGGCGCGTCGCTGGCGGCTACGCCCAGCCGAGCTCGTGCAGCCGCTCGTCGTCGATCCCGTAGAAGTGTCCGATCTCGTGCACGAGGGTGGTGTGCACCTCGTCCTTGAGCTCCTCGAGCGTGTCGCACTCGGCCAGGTGCTGCTTGCGGAACACGACGATGCGGTCGGGCAGCTCGCCGAAGCCGTACTGCCCGCGCTCCGTCGCTGCGACGCCGTCGTACACGCCGAACAGGTCGGAGCCGTCCTCGGGCTCGTCCTCGACGACGAACACCACGTTGTCGAGGCCGTCGACCATCTCGTCGGGCAGCAGGTCGAGCTCGTCGGTCACGAGTTGCTCGAACTCGTCGGCGGACATCTCCATCACGGACTCGATGGTGGCACACGACCATCCGAGAACTGCGAAGGCCCCGTCCTGCAGGACGGGGCCTTCGACTCGTGGGGTGAATAACGGGTCTCGAACCCGCGACCTCCTAGACCACAACCAGGCGCTCTACCAACTGAGCTATATCCACCATGTTCGGACCGGCGGACCGGCGCGACCACTCAATAGTAGTACATGCGCGACGGGGTGCGGACCACCCGTGTCGCTACTCGGCCGCGGGCTGCGCCAGCCGCGGCTCCCACTTCGCCACCACGTCGGCCTGCACGGCACGCACGTCGTCGGTGGTCGGGCCGGGCTCCGCGACGAAGCCGGCGCGGCGGTAGTACTCGAGCTCGCGGATCGACTCGAGGATGTCCGCGAGGGCCCGGTGCCCACCGTGCTTCTCCGGCGCGTTGAAGTACACGCGCGGGAACCAGCGGCGGCAGAGCTCCTTGATGCTCGACACGTCGACACTGCGGTAGTGCAGGTGTCCGTCGACCCGCGGCATGTACTTCGACAGGAACGCCCGGTCCGTGCCGATCGTGTTGCCGGCGAGGGGAGCGGAGCCCTCGGCCGGCACGTGCTGGAGGATGTACTCGAGCACCTGGTACTCCGCGTCGGCCAGGCTGACGCCGTTCGGGATCTCCTCGATCAGACCCGAGGTCGTGTGCATCTTCGTCACGAACTCGTTCATGTTGTCGAGCGCGGACTGGTCCGGCTTGATCACGATGTCGAACCCGGGGTGCACGGGCTCGAGGTCGAAGTCGGTGATGACGACGGCCACCTCGACGAGTTCGTCGACCCCGAGGTCGAGGCCGGTCATCTCGCAGTCGATCCAGACGAGGCGGTCATTCGCGGTTGCCATGCCCCCGATCCTATTCCCGGGCCGTGCGCGGCCCGTACGCGGGGTGCGGCCGGTGGGCGCGGTCGCGATCGCGGTCGTGTTGCGTCGGCCTGGAGGCCCGGCGCGGGTCCGCCCCGCGCCTCGCGCCGCCGGGCGGGTCAGGTGGGCAGGCTGAGCGCGGAGGGGGCGGGCGCGGGGCGGGGAGTGGGGGCGGGAGCACGAGCGGGCGATGTGCGCGCGCTCGGTGACTCGGGGGTGCCGTGTTCCGCCCGATCGCTTGGGCGTGGGTGTGGTCGTCGTCCGGAGGCTCGCGCGGCGCGAGCGGGCGAAATGTGGGCGCAGGTGGCTCGGGGATCGCTGGTTTCGCCCGATGGCGTGGGCGTGGTCGGCGTCCGGAGGCTCACGCGGCGCGAGCGGGCGGAATCCGCGAGCGCCGTGGCCGAGAGCCGTCAGGTTTCGCCCACTCGTGCGCGCCGAGTGCGGATACCGGTGGTGCGCGCCGAGCGTGCAGCGCGAGCGGGCGGAAACTGCGGACGCGGTGGCTCGTGGTGACGCATTCCGCCCGCTCGGACGGACGCGACAGCGCCCGGAGGCCCGGGTGATGCGAGCGGGCGGAATCTGCGGGTGCGGCGGCCGAAGCGCCGCGTGTTCCGCCCGCTCGCGGACCCGGGGGTGGCAATCGTCAGCCGGGCCGAAAGCGAGCCGCACGCGAGCGGGCGGAACCTACAGGCGCACAGGGCCACCGACGGGGGATTCCGCCCGCTCGCGGGAACGCGCGCCCCCCGACCCCGCAGCCGAGTGCCCGAGCGACCCGCCCCCGAGACCCCCGCGCTACGCCATCTCGCCCGCGCTGATCGCCTCGGCCTCGACCCGCTCCGGCTCGGGACCGTCGTCGACCCGCCGCAGGACCCTGGTCGTCCCGAGCACCACGACGAAGGCGACCGCGACGGACGCTCCGGCGAAGACGTAGGCGGCCGAGGGGGAGAACGCCTCGGCGAGCAGGGTCGCGACCGGAGGGGCGATGGCACCGCCGATGAACCGGACGGCCGAGTAGGCGCTCGAAGCCACGGAACGGGGGAGATCGGTGGCCTCCATCACGCACTCGGTCAGCACGGTGTTGAGCACCCCGAGCACGAGCCCGCCGATCACGACGCAGACCACCAGCCCGACCTGCGACCGGACGACGACGGCCGCGGCGAACAGGTCGAGCGCGAGCAAGGGCAGTGCGACCTTGAGCACGGTGGTCCGGCGCATCCGGGCGGTGAGCATCGGGGCGACCCACACCGAGGTGATCGCGAGCCCGACGCCCCAGCCGAAGAACGTGAAGCCGATGCCGAGCGCCCCGAAGCCGAGCGGGAAGGGCGTGTAGGCGAGCAGCACGAAGAAACCGATGTTGTAGAACAGCGCGGTGGCGGCGAGTGCGGCGAGTGCCGGGCGGCCGAGTGCGCGGAAGGGTGCGGACAGCTTCGTCGGCACGGGCTGCTCCAGGCTCGAGGACCGCAGCATCACGGCGACGGCGATGAAGGCCACGGCCATCAGGGTCGTCACGCCGAAGAACGGGCCGCGCCAGCTGACGGAGCCGAGCAGGCCACCGACGAGGGGCCCGATCGCGATGCCGAGGCCGAGCGCCGCCTCGTACAGGATGATCGCCGAGGCGGTCCCGCCCGATGCGGCGCCGACGATGGTGGCGAGGGCGGTCGAGATGAAGAGCGCGTTGCCCAGACCCCAACCCGCGCGGAAGTCGATGATGTTCCACACACTGTTCGACGTGGCCGCGAGGATCGAGAACAGCACGATGAGCGCGAGCCCGATGAGCAGGGTGCGCTTCGCACCGATGCGGCTCGAGACCCAGCTGGTGAAGAACATGGCGACGCCGGTCACGGCGAGGTAGCTCGTGAAGAGGAGTTCGGTCTGCGCCGCCGTGGCGTCGAGCGACGTCGCGATCGCGGGCAGGATCGGGTCGACGAGCCCGATGCCCATGAAGGCGACGACGCAGGCGAAGGCGATCGCCCAGACCGCCGACGGCTGCTTGAGGATGGAGCCGGACCGGCCGGCTGGTGCGTGGGCGTTCACGCGGGGATCTCCGTTCCGTTGGGTGTCGTCCGGGTCCGCTCGGCGACCAGGGACGCCACACGGTGCAGGGCGTCCCAGTCGTCGTCGCTGAGGTCGGCGAAGAGCGGTCCGACCGTGGTGGTGAGGGTGGCGCGCCACGTCGCGAGTCGCGCTCGTCCGGATTCGGTGAGCTCGATGCGCTGTCCGCGGGAGTCGTCGGGGTCGATGGTGCGGCTGACCAGTCCGTCGGTGAGCATGCCGGCGACGAGCCGGGTCATCGTGGGCTGCGCGACGCGGGACGCCGCGGCCAGGGCTCCGAGCCGCAGCGGGCCGTCGGTCTCGAGGATGCCGAGGGTGCGCCACACCGCTGCCGACGTCGTGTTGCTCGTCGACTGCGCGGCGCGGCGGATGAGGCGGTTGACCGAGACGAGGAGCGTCTCGACCGTCTGCTCGCGCGTTGCTTCCACAACGGAACTATATAGCCGTGCTATGCATCCTGCAACAGCCGCCGCCTGGTAGAAGGGATGCATGAGCGACATCACCATTCACGAGGGCGACCAGTACACCGCGATCTTCCACGGCGGTCCCTTCGACGGCACGACCGACACCCGCACCGCCACGAGCGACGCGCTGGACGACGAGATCACGGTGTTCGCCGAGCTCGAGGGCCTGCAGACGGCCTTCGTCTACCGCGCCACCGCGCAGCGCCAGGTGCTCGACCAGATCTCCGTCGAGTTCGAGCTCGCACCGGGGGAGTCCGACCCCGTCGACGACCTGCAGGACCGCGGCGACCGCAGCGGTGAGTTCGACCGGGAGTAGAACGACTCCCCGCCGCGTTGCAGGCTCACGTGCAGCTCGACCTCTGGACCTCCGCCTTCTGTGCGCCGTGTGCCGCCGCCCGCCGGGTGTCGGCCGAGGCCTCGGCGTTGGTCCCCGGGCTGACCGTGACCGAACGTGACGTGGCGGCACACCCCGACGACGCGGACGACCTCGGCATCCGGTCCACGCCCACGATCATCGTGCGGCAGGACGACGGTGCCGAGGTCTTCCGGTCACCCGGCGTCCCGACGCGGGACCAACTGCTCCTCGCGATCGCCAAGGCGCTCTGACTCGACGGTCTCGCCGGCCTGGAGGCGCGACCCGCCCCCGCCAGGTCGCCCCGGTCGCGACGCGGCCGATCCGGAGCCGGACGCCCCCGACCCCGACACCGTCACCGTCACCGCCGCACGTTGTGACGTCGGCGCCGCCACGACCACCGGCTCGGGCGGGTCCACCAGCGCCCACACCCGTCGCGCCGTCCGCTTCACCGCACGGATCGGCGCCCCGATCGCCAGCGCGAGGACGCCGAGCGGGCTCCGGTCCGCTCCGCCGAGCGCGTTCTTCCGCTCCCACGCCCGACGCAGGACGCCACCGCGGCTCCGCCTGGCGGGTGCACGGTCGAGCAGCGCGCCGACGTCCCGTCGCGCCATCAGCTCCTCGAGCCGGTGCTGCCAGTCGTCGTCCGACGGCGGGTGGAAGTAGTTGTCCCGCATCCAACTGGGCCGCACGACGCCGAACCGCCCGTCGACCAGGTCCACGGCGTCCCCTTCGAGGCCACTCGCCACGAACACCTCGTTGATCAGGTGCCGACCCGTGCCGAAGTCGGTGAGGGTGAGCGCCGGCACCCCGCGGGCCGCCGCCTCGAGCACCGCGGTCGAGCTGACCGTCACGAGGGCGACCGCCCGGTCGAGGTGCTCCGCCATCGGTCCGCTCTCCACGACGAGGTTCGACGGGGCGTCGGTGGGCACGAGGTCCGGGTAGGGGTGGTCCTCGCGGTGCGTCTGGTGCTCCCCGGCCGATGCGCGGGTCTTGATGACGACGCGCCACTCCGGGTGCCGCCGAGCGGTCGCGACGAGCCACTCCACCACCAGGGCACGCTCGGCCCGTTCCTGCGGCACGCTCGGCTGGGCGGCGAACACCACCGCGTCCCGAACGGCGGCCGACATCGACGCACCCGCAGCGGCACGCGCGGTGGCCCGGGCGAACGGCAGCGTGGCCAGCGCGAAGTGCGGGTCGACGCCACCTTCGCGCGCCATCTCCTCGTAGGCGCAGACCTCGCGGTGGCTGTGCAGGACGAACAGGTCGGCGCGCGCGCGGAAGAAGATGCCCTTCCACTTGGCCGGGAACGAGATCCCCGGCAGCCCGGACACCAGGACCGGGCGGTCCGGGATCCGTCGGTGCACCTCGTCGATCACGAGCTCGGCGACCGGTCCGATCAGCGACACCAGGACGGCGTCCGGTGGGTCCTGGCGGAGCTCCTCCACGACGGCGTCGACGTCCTTCGGCACCGGCGGCTCCCGGTGCATGTGCGCCAGGCGGTCGTCGAGTCCGCGGAACGCCGACCGCAGCTGGTCCGGACTCGCCGACCGCGGGGTCGCGACCGTGCGCAGCTCCAGGGCCCAGTCCGGCGGGGCCGTCGCCAGCAGGTGCGCGCCCCACTTCGCGAACGAGTCGGTGTCGACCAGGCCGACCACGCGCCGGGCGCGTGGCCGCGGGACGGACTGGAGGCGCGCCTCCAGTCCGTCCTGCACCGCACGACCGTCAGCGGTCCCGTCCACAGCGTCCCTGGTCACGCGCCGACGCGGCGCTGGTCACGCGCCGACACGGCGCAGCTTGGCGAGCGGCGCCCGCTCGCCGGGGAAGATGCGCTTGACGCCGTCACCGAGCGCGGTCTCGATGATGCGGATGTCGCGCGCCAGGGTCTGCAGACCGTGCGGTTCGAGCGACGCCGCGTGGTCCGATCCCCACATGGTGCGGTCGAGCGTGATGTGCCGTTCGACCGCCGTGGCTCCGAGCGCGACGGCGGCGATCGAGATCTGCAGGCCGGGCTCGTGGCCCGAGTAGCCGACGGGCACGCCGGAGTAGCGGTGCGCGAGGGTGTCGATCATGCGCAGGTTCGCCTCCTCGGCGGGGAGCGGGTACGTCGAGGTCGCGTGCATGAGGACGAGTCGCTCGGTGCCGAGGGCCTCCACGGCGGCGTCGATCTGCTCGAGCGTGGACATGCCGGTCGACAGGATGACGGGCTTGCCGGTCGCGGCGACGGCGGCGAGCATGCCGAGGTCGGTCACGGACGCCGAGGCGATCTTGTAGGCGACGACGTTGAGGTCCTCGAGGAAGTCGACGGACGGCTCGTCCCACGGCGACGCGAACCAGTCGAGGCCGCGCATCGTGGCGTGGTCGCCGATCTCGATGTACTGGTCGCGGTCGAACTCGACGCGGTACCGGTACTCCAGGTAGGTCATCTCGCCCCAGGGCGTGCTGCGGGGCGTGTTCTTCATGTGCTCCGGCGTGGAGATCGCCGGGGTGCGCTTCTGGAACTTCACGGCCTGCAGCCCCGCGTCGGCCGCCACGTCGATGAGCTGCTTGGCGATGTCGACGTCGCCGTTGTGGTTCAGGCCGATCTCGCCGATGAGGTACGCGGGGTGCCCCGCGCCGATCGTGGACGTACCGATGGTGACGGTCATGGTGCTCCGTTCGGTGCGGGGGCTGCCCGCGTCGGGGATGGTGCTGGAGGGCTCGGTGGTGCGGCGTCGGCGGCGGGCTCTTGCGCGCTCGCCGTCTGCTGCGTGCTCGACCGGCGTGCTGCGTACCGCGTGGGGGCGAGGGCGTCCGCGAGGGCCAGGTCGGCGGGGTCGTCGATGTCGATCGCGCCAGCGGCATCGACGACCGCGAGTTCGATGCGCCCGTGGAACCGGTGCCGGTGCGCGAGGAACCCCGCCGTGCGCATGACGTAGAAGGCGCCGGTCTCGCGGTACTCGGGCTCGCGGTCCTGACGGCGGGGGCGGACGGCCGCGTCGTGGTTCACCGCGACCGCACTGCCGTCGGAGGCCGTCCGCCACAGGAACGCGTGCGAGGGCGCGGCGGCGAACACCGTGTCCGCGTGGTCGTCGACGACCCGGGCGACCGCGCGGTCGAGGTCGGCGGGGTCGATGAACGGGGAGGTCGCCTGCAGGAAGACGAGGACCTCGGGCAGGGTGCCGTCGCCGTCCGCGGCCAGCGTGTCGAGGACGTGCAGCAGGGCGGACTCCGACGACGCCTCGTCGCCCGCGAGGTCGGTCGGGCGACGGACCACGATGGCTCCGGCCGCACGGGCCTCGGCGGCGATGGCGTCACCGTCGGTCGTCACGACGACGTCGTCGATGCGGGAGGCGAGCCGCGCGGACTCGACTGCTCGACGGACGAGTGACCGTCCGGCGACCGTCCGGAGGTTCTTGCCCGGGATCCCCTTCGAGCCGGCACGGGCGGGCACCACGGCGAGGACGGAACCGGTGGTGCGCATGCTCGGGACGCTACGAAGCGCGGGTGTCCCGGAGGGGAACGGGGAGCAGACGCGGGTCGAACCGTTCCGGAACCGCCTGGCCGGTCACGGCACGCGGTCGGTGGGGAGGTCGAGCGTGAGGTTGGGGCCCGCCGCTAGAATCGACGTCGCTCGCCTCCGTAGCTCAGTGGATAGAGCAGGTGGTTTCTACCCACCGTGCCGCGGGTTCGATTCCTGCCGGGGGCACCGAACACCAGCAGGGGCCGCCATCCGATCGGATGGCGGCCCCTGCTCCGTGTCGCGGTCGTGACGAGGAGCTCCGTCGTGACGAGGAGTTCCGTCGTGACGGGCTCCCGCGCTGTGGCCTCTCGGACGTGACCTGCTACTCGTCGTCGTCCGCGGCGCGGCGGCGGAGTTCGGCGGCGCTGATCGGCTGCGTGTACGTCGCCTCGGACTGGTCGTCGGTGTTGCTCGACGCCGCAGGGCTCTGGGTCGAGCGGCTCGGACCCGAGGTAGTGCTCGTCACCCCGCGGGCGTCGCTGCCTCGTGCGGACGCGGCGTGGAGGTCGTTCGCGGGTGCACGGTTGACGTGCGACTCGGCAGCGGTGGGCGACGCTACAGGACGCTCGCTGCCGTCGCGCTGCTCCGGCCGGCTGGTCTGGTCTCGCTGGCCCGCCGGCTGCGGTCGGTCGCTCCCGCCGGGTGCACGGGTGTCGGAGTACGCGCGTGTGGCACCGGGGTCGTCCACGACCTCGGTGTCGTCGGACGCACGGGACTGGTCGTCACCGGAGGCCGATCGAGACGGCGACACCGGGTTCCCGAGCGCGGGGCGGACGGGCGGCGCTGCGTCGTCACCGTAGACGCGGGTGGTGTTCTCGCCGAACGACCGCGTGGCGTTCTGGTCGGGACCGCCACGGCCGACCGAGAACGCTGCGGTGGGCGCGCTCGCGGCGGGGGTGCCTGCCGCGGTGGTGCCTGCTGCGCTCGTGCCTGCTGCTGCGGCGGTGCCTGCGGCGGCGCCGGTGGTCGGTGCCGGGTTCGACGGTGCCGATGTCGGGCCACTCGACGGGCGCTGAGCGGGCCGGAGGGACGTGGTGGTCGGGGTGCTGGTGTCAGCGGGAGCGACCGGCGCCGGAGCCTGGGCTCGAGGCGCCTCGGCCCGGTCGGCGTTCCAGTCCTGCTGACGCTCGATCAGGTCGGCGTCGGGATCCGGCGACTCGAACTTCCAGCGCTCGAGGTCGGCCTTGAACAGCTTGCGCGCACGACCCGGACGGGCCTGCCACTCCAGCAGACGGTCGCGGAACTCGGCGAGGGACTGGTCTGCCTGGAAGCTGAACGTCGACGAGTTCTTCTTGATGTCGGCGATCTCGTGCTGCGCCCAGTTCGCGGCGAGCGGGGCGCCCGTCACGGGCAGCAGGCGCAGGCGGATGTCGGCGTCCTCGGCGAGGTGGTCCGCGTAGCGGCGCTCGTCGTGGCCGAGCGAACCCCAGACGCCGGCCTTGCGGGCGGCGGAGATGATCGCGGCGACGGCGGCGTTCTTTGCCTCGCGCTCCTGCAGGGCCACGACCCGCTTGGTCGCACCACGGCCGATGAGCGCCGCGATGACGCCCGCGACGATGATGGCGACGAACGGGATCACGGCACCCGAGAGCACCCGCCAGCCCTCGTCCGAGGAAGTCCAGTCGGTCAGGTCGTTCCACCAGTCCATGCGCCGAACCATACCCACGGAACGGTCAGGCACCCGGGAGGCCGAGCGGCGTTCCGTCCGACCCGGTGCCGGTGCCGGTGCCGGTGGTCGTGCAGGGGAGCATCACGACCACCGCAGGGTGTCGACGGCGTCGTCGGCCGACCACACGTTGGGCAGCTCGACGAAGCGGCGTTCGGTCGCGACGTAGCGGCGCGCCCGGTACGCGGTGTCGCCGGCGACGTCGATGCGGTCGACGTAGCCGACGATCTCGCCGTTGGCACGGGTCACGCGGCTCAGGTCGTCCCGCACGTCGAGGATGCGGTAGTCACCACGGACGCGGGACAGCGGGACGGTGCGGATCCGGAGTACGGGTTCTGACGTGGTCTGCATCGCTGGCCTCCTGGTCGGTGTGGTGACGACGGTACGGGCGACCACCGACACCTCGCGGGCCCTGCAGCCACCTGGGGAGAGCCGGGTCGCTGGGCGCAGCTGTGGAGGGACCGTGGGCGCCGGAAGGTAGGTTGAGCGCATGACCACGTTCGTGCTCGCAGGTGGATGTTTCTGGTGTCTCGACGCCGTGTACCGCACGCTCCAGGGTGTGCAGGACGTGGTGTCCGGCTACGTCGGTGGACAGGTCGCCGACCCCTCCTACGAACAGGTGTGCACCGGCACGACCGGGCACGCCGAGGCGGTCGCGGTGACCTTCGACGAGTCGCTGATCCCTGCCGAGGTGATCCTCGACGTGTTCTTCACACTGCACGATCCCCGTCAGCTGAACCGGCAGGGCGCCGACGTCGGAACCCAGTACCGCTCCGCGATGTTCCCGGCGGACGACGCACAGCGTGTCCTGTTCGAGCACGCCATCGAGCGTGCGTCCGAGATCTGGGACGGGCAGGTCGTCACGACCATCGAGCCGCTCAGCGAGTTCTGGACGGCCGAGGAGCACCACCAGGACTTCTTCGCCAAGAACCCCGGGCAGGGCTACTGCCTGGCGGTCGCGCTGCCGAAGGTCAACAAGGTGCGCAAGGCATACAGTCAGTACATCCTGGCGTCCTGATCCGGGGCGTCGGGGCCACGAGGAGGTGGTTCGACGATGACGGACAACACAGGGACCTGGGTCGCGATCGGTCCGGCCGGAGCGGTGGGCAGCATCCACCGCCAGGCGGACGGTTTCCAGGTCGAGCTCTACGGACGCGGACGAGCGGGTGGCGTGTACCCGTCGCTCGACTCCGCGAAGGGTGCGGTCCACGCTGCGCTCGGCCCGCTGGCCGCTCGGCCCGAGTTCCGGGCGCACTGACCGGGGCCGGACTGGAGGCCCGTGGGGACTCGTCCTCCACAGGTCGCCTGACCGGTTCCACACACCACAGATCGAGCCTGGGGCCGCTTGCGCGGCCCCGGGCTCGATGACGATCGATGCATGAACGACATCATCACCGTCTGCGGAATCGTCGCCACCGAACCGCGCCACCTCGTCACCGAGACCGGCATCGCCATCACGAGCCTGCGGCTCGCCTCTCCGTCGCGCCGCTGGGACCGCGCCAGTTCGACCTGGGTCAACGGCGCCACCAACTGGTACACCGTCACCGCCTTCCGCTCACTCGCGTCCAACGTGTTCAAGTCCCTGAAGAAGGGTGACCGGATCGTGGTCGCCGGCCGTGTCCGTATCCGCACCTGGGAGCGCGACGGCCGCAGCGGGACCTCCGTCGAGATCGACGCCGACGGCATCGGGCACGACCTGGCCTGGGGGATCAGCAACTGGGTCCGCGTCCCGCGCCAGGTCGGCGACACCGCTGCGGGGCACGGCGGTGTCCGCAGCGTCGACCTCGAGACCGGCGAGGTGCGCGAGCCCGCTCCGGACGCGGGTGGGGAGCACGCGGCGGGACAGGGCCGCGCGCCCGAGGACGACGGGGCCCTGACCGGCGATCCCTCCGCGGGTGACCCGCTCCTGGACCACGCCGCGATCGCGGGGGCGTCCGACGGCGGCACGGCGCTGGCCGGCACGGTGCTCGGTGGCCTGACCGGGGGAGGGTCCGAGCGCGCGTCGGGGAGTGCAGCCCCGGACGGTGACGCCACGGCGTCGTTCGACGACCAGGACCGCGACGACCGGCACGTGCCCGAGGCCGCGTGACCGCAAGGGGTGGTGCGAGCGCACCCGCTGCCGCGACGGGTGCCGGCGGTCGGGCACTGCCGCGACGGGCGCTGGCGCGACGGGTGCCGACGGGGTCGCTCCGCGGGTCGGGACCCCGGAGCGGCCGTCCGCCGGTCAGTGCCCCGCGGGGCTCACCACTTCTGGGCGATCATCCCGATGCCGGAGACCTGCGCGGTGTCCCAGTTCCCACCGCGGGGGAGCCCCGTCACGCGGCCGTCGATCTTGAAGCTGGCGCCCTGCACGCGCGGTGCGTTCGTCTGCTTGGCCTTCAGCCCGTGGAACGAGAAGCTCGTGTCCCACTTGCCGTTCAGGCCGGTGTTCGACTTGCGGTCGCCCACCGTGATCCGGGTGTTCTGCACGGTCGAGTGGACGACGTCCCCGTTCAGGCGGGCGTTGGCCTCGGCGTTGAAGAACAGTCGGCCGTCCAGGTTGAGCTTGAGGGTGCCGATCGTCTTGTGGTTCACGATCATCGTCGCGACGTCGTTCTTGTACCAGCGCATCCCGATCGGGGTGAGCTTGTTCGTCGCGGGGCCCAGGTAGCCGTACGTGAACTTGCCGTTCTGCACGCGCTCCCAGATGTAGCGCGGCTTGCCCTTGCTCTCGGGGGAGCCCTTGTCGGACTGGATCCCGAAGGAGTACGCGTTGTTGTGGGCGTCGTGGACGTTGATGTAGGACGAGTACCCCGTGCCCGAGCCGTTGGCGCTGATGCTCGCCGTGTAGAGCAGGTAGGGGTCGCCCTTGGGGACGGCGCCCGCGGCAGAGGCCGGCGACACCGGGCCGATGAGGCCGATGCCGAGCGCGACCACTCCGATGAACGGGAGTGCGATGCGACGCAGTCGTGACGTGGTCTTGGTGGTGGTCATGGTCCTCGTCCTGTCCAGGGTCCTGATCCGGGTCCTCGCCGTGGTGAGCGGCGGGCCCCCGAGGTTGCGGGGCGAAGTGAGAGTACGTCGTCCGCGCCGCGAGCAACAGGCCCTCGGGGGTGGGTGCGCGAAGCGGCGATCCGGACTCGGGCGCGCAGTGCTGCGGCGGTGTCACTACACTTGGGCGCGATATGGCTGAGTACATCTACCAGATGGTCCGCGCCCGCAAGGCGGTCGGCGACAAGCTGATCCTCGACGACGTCACGATGTCGTTCCTCCCCGGCGCCAAGATCGGCGTCGTCGGACCGAACGGTGCGGGCAAGTCGACGATCCTGAAGATCATGGCCGGTCTCGACCAGCCCTCCAACGGCGAGGCGAAGCTCAGCCCGGGCTTCACCGTCGGCATCCTCATGCAGGAGCCGGAGCTCGACGAGAGCAAGACCGTCCTCGAGAACGTGCAGGAAGGCGTGGGCGAGATCCACGGCAAGCTCGCGCGCTTCAACGAGATCTCCGCGCTCATGGCCGAGCCGGACGCCGACTTCGACGCGCTGCTGGCCGAGATGGGCACGCTGCAGGAGGAGATCGACGCCGCTGACGCGTGGGACCTCGACTCGCAGCTCGAACAGGCCATGGCCGCGCTCCAGTGCCCCCCGGGGGACGAGCTCGTCACGCACCTGTCCGGTGGTGAGAAGCGCCGCGTCGCGCTCTGCAAGCTCCTGCTCCAGAAGCCCGACCTGCTCCTGCTCGACGAGCCCACCAACCACCTCGACGCCGAGAGCGTGCTCTGGCTCGAGCAGCACCTGCAGCAGTACCACGGTGCCGTCCTCGCCGTGACCCACGACCGGTACTTCCTCGACCACGTCGCCCAGTGGATCGCCGAGGTCGACCGCGGTCGTCTGTACCCGTACGAGGGCAACTACTCGACCTACCTCGAGAAGAAGCGCGCGCGCCTCGAGGTCCAGGGCAAGAAGGACGCCAAGCTCGCGAAGCGCCTGTCGTCCGAGCTCGACTGGGTCCGCAGCAACACCAAGGGCCGTCAGGCGAAGTCGAAGGCCCGTCTCGCCCGCTACGAGGAGATGGTCACCGAGGCCGAGCGCACCCGCAAGCTCGACTTCGAGGAGATCGTGATCCCCGTGGGCCCGCGTCTGGGCTCGCAGGTCATCGACGCCGAGCACCTGCGCAAGCAGTTCGGTGAGCGCGTCATCATCGGCGACCTGTCGTTCACGCTGCCCCGCAACGGCATCGTCGGCGTCATCGGCCCGAACGGTGTCGGCAAGACCACGCTGTTCAAGACGATCGTCGGCCTCGAGCCGCTCGACGGCGGCACGCTGAAGATCGGTGACACGGTCGAGATCTCGTACGTCGACCAGAGCCGCGGCGGCATCGACCCGAACAAGAACCTCTGGGAGGTCGTGTCCGACGGGCTCGACTACATCCAGGTCGGCAAGACCGAGATCCCGTCCCGCGCCTACGTGTCGCAGTTCGGCTTCAAGGGGCCGGACCAGCAGAAGCGCGCCGGCATCCTCTCCGGTGGTGAGCGCAACCGTCTGAACCTGGCGCTGACGCTCAAGCAGGGCGGCAACCTGCTGCTCCTCGACGAGCCGACCAACGACCTGGACGTCGAGACCCTCGGCAGCCTCGAGAACGCGCTGCTCGAGTACCCCGGTTGCGCCGTGGTCATCACCCACGACCGGTGGTTCCTCGACCGCATCGCGACCCACATCCTGGCGTGGGAGGGCCTCAACGAGGACGGCACGCCGAACTGGTACTGGTTCGAGGGCAACTTCGAGGCGTACGAGGAGAACAAGATCGAGCGCCTCGGCGCCGACGCGGCGAAGCCCGGGCGGGCGACCTACCGCAAGCTCACCCGCGACTGACCGTCGTGGCGAGACTGCACGCTCCGATCCGCCTGCGGTGGAGCGACATCGACGCCTACGGACACGTCAACAACTCCGCGATGCTGCGCCTCCTCGAGGAGGCGCGCATCGCGGGGTTCTGGGGTGCTGACCCCGGCGACGACCCCGACGGCACGCTGCCGGAGCCGGTCATCGACGGCCGTCCCGGCTCGGGCACGATGACGGTGATCGCGGGCCAGCGGCTCGAGTACCTCGCCTCCATCCCGTACCTGCGGCAACCGCTCGACATCCAGATGTGGATCGGTCGGCTCGGTGGTGCCAGCATCGACGTCTCCTACGAGGTCTGGTCGCCGGCCGGCCGGGAGCCCGCGGTGCTCTACACCCGTGCGACGACGGCGCTCGTGCTGGTCGACGCCACGACGAACCGGCCCCGGCGACTGACCGAGGCCGAGCGCGCGGCGTGCGAGCCCTACGTCGAGGAACCCGTCCGGTTCAGCCGCCCGTAGGGACGCGCATCATGCCCTCCTGGGCGACGGTGGCGAGCAGCCGGCCGTCGCGGGAGAACATCCGACCGAAGGCGAGCCCGCGGCCGCCCTGGGCGCTCGGGGACTCCTGTGCGTACAGGATCCACTCGTCCGCCCGGGCGTCGCGGTGCCACCACATCGCGTGGTCCAGGCTGGCGCTCTTCACGCCGGGCGTGCCCCAGGCGACCCCGTGCCGACGCATGATCGGTTCCAGGATCGACAGGTCGCTCGCGTAGCCGAGCACCGCGCGGTGCAGCGCCGGGTCCTCGGGCAGCGCGCCCTGCACCCGGAACCACACCGCCTGGTGCGGCACGTGCTCGCCCTGCACGTCGACGAAGACCGGACCCTCGACGTGCCGCAGGTCGATCGACCGCTCGGCCCAGGCCTGCGCGACCGGGTGGTCGATCGCCGACAGGATCGACGCCGCCGAGGGTAGGGACTCCGGGTCCGGTGTCTCCACGGGGAACGGGTCCTGGTGCTCGAGACCGGTGTCCGGCACCTGGAACGAGGCGATCATCGAGAAGATCGGCACGCCCCGCTGGTAGGCCTGCACGCGTCGGGTGGCGAAGGACCGGCCGTCGTGGATGCGCTCGACGCCGAAGGTGATCGGGACGTCGATGTCGCCGGGCCGCAGGAAGTACCCGTGCATGGAGTGCACGTCGCGGCCCTCGATCGTCGTCTGCGCCGCCACGATGCACTGCGCCAGCACCTGGCCGCCGAACACGCGCCCGCCGGGCGACCAGTGGCTGGCACCGGTCAGGATCGTCTCACCCGTGCTCGCACCGGTGTCCTCGAGTCGCAGGGTCCGCAGGAAGTCGGGTTCGCCGTTCACGTGGTGCAGTCTACGAAGGAGCCGCCCCCTGCCGCCGGCACGGCGCACGCCCAGCCGATCGGTCGACGGTGGCCGGTAGGATCGGGACCGACATGGGCAACTCGTTCACGCTTCCCGACGCCGCCTCCCTCGGTGACCTCCGCACCTACCTCGGACGCGCCGCCCGGATCGAGGACGGCTCGGTCCGGCTCATCGCCGACTCCGGCGTCCTCGCGGTGTACACGGCGATCCTCTACCCGCTCGGCCTGCTCGACGAACTGCCGACGGTCCTCGGGCTCCGGACGTTCTCGCTGACCGAGCCGGCCACGATCGACACCGTCGTGCCCCTGCAGTCCCTGCTCGAGCGGCTGCGGCTGCTCGCCGAGGCCGAGGACGCCGACCACGCCGACGGTGCCGACCCGACCCGCGCCACCCCGATCGAGGTCGAGCTGCCCCACGAGGTGCACACCGTGACCTGGGCCGCCATCTCGCCGCCGCGCGGTGGATGGGTGCCCCTGCCGGACGTCTCGCCGGAACTGCTGCGCCGCGCCACCCGCGACGGCATCGCCGAGGTCGCGGACGCCGTCCCGTCGAACGCCGGCGAGGCGATCGTCCGACGCATCCGCTCCGAGGTCTGGGGCCGTCCCGTCCCGGGCATCGAGCACCTGCCGGCCGGCGCCGGGTTCGCGGGGGAGAGCCTCGGCTTCCTCGGGCACGACCCGGTGCGGTTGTTCGAGACCGGACCGTGGAGTCGGCTCACCACCTCGCGTGGACACGTGCTCGTCAAGCGCCGCGCCTGGACCCTGAACTCCTAGCGTCTCGCGGGACCGAGAACGCGGGGACAGGCGGACGGGAGGTCCGTGGCGGCGGCGCCGCGGGCCTCCCGTCCGCCGGTTGTTGCGGTCTCGTGCCCGGCGCGGGACGCCGACGTCGCACCCGTCAGTCGAAGGAGTTCGTCATCGCGTGCGCAGCGCGGTCGAGGTAGCCCCAGAGCTCGGCTTCGTCGAGGGGAGCGAGGTCGAGCGACTCGACCGCGTCGTGCATGTGGAGGAGCCAGCGCTCGCGTGCCTCGGGGGTGATCCGGAACGGGTGGTGCCGCATCCGGAGCCGCGGGTGCCCGCGCTGCTCGCTGTACGTGCCCGGGCCGCCCCAGTACTGCTGCAGGAAGGCGGAGAGGCGCCAGATCGCGCCCTCGAGGTCGTCGGCCGGGTACATCGGCCAGATCACCTCGTCCTGCTGCACGCCCTCGTAGAACCGTCGGACCAGCCGGTCGAAGGTGGGCGCGCCACCGATCCGCTCGTACAGCGACCCGGTGGCCGAGGCGCCGTGCTCCCCGACGCGCAGCGTGATCGGCTGCGCCGGCACACCGACCGAGCCGGGCGCGCCGGGAGAGCCGGGCATGCCGAGCGAACCGCGTGCTCCCGGCCCGCCCGTGCCGCTCGGGGGTGTGGGATCGGTCATCGGGGGTCCTTCCCGCCATCGGGGTCGTCCGTGCGGACCGGTTGCCCGAGGATGTTCCGCTTGGTCCGCCGGGGCTTGGTCGGCGCCGGCGTCGGCTGCGTCGGGACGGTGCGCAGGCCGTTGATCGAGGTGGCGTTCTCCCAGCCCTCGGGCATGATCATCGCCATCGCGGGGAGGGTGATGCCGAGCTCGTCCACCGCGCGCTTCAGGCGGATGCGGAGCTCCCGGCCGACCACGTCGAGTTCGGAGGCGCGGGTCTTCACGACCAGGCGGAAGACCATGCCGTCGTCGGAGATCGACTGCAGGCCCCAGATCTCCGGCTTCTCGACGATGCGCTGCCGCCAGCGGGGCTCCTGCGACATCGTGACGGCGGCGGCGAGCAGGGCGTCCTGCACCGCGTCGATGTCGGTGTCGTACGGCACCGTGATGTCGACGAGCACGCGCGACCAGCCCTGCGACAGGTTGCCGACCCGCAGGATCTGCCCGTTCGGCACGAACCACAGGATGCCGTTGACGTCGCGGATCTGCATCACGCGAAGGCCGACGTTCTCGACCACGCCCGTGGCCTGCCCGGTGTCGACGACGTCACCGACGCCGGCCTGGTCCTCGAGGATCATGAAGATCCCGGACAGCAGGTCCTTCACGATCGACTGGGCGCCGACGGCGAGACCGGCGGCGACGAGGGATGCACCGCCGACGATGCCGACCGCAGCGTTGGGCAGCACCTGCGGGATGATCACTGCGAGCGCGATGATGACGACGGCGACGGTCGCCAGGTTCTCGAGCACACTGCCGAGCGTCCGGGTTCGCTGGACGACGCGGGCCGTCTGCACCGGCGAGGCGACGAGCGCCTGGGTGTCGGCGGCGCCCTGACGCTTCTTGACGCCGTTGACGATCCGGTCGACGACCTGCTTGATCGTGCGGCGGAGGATCAGGCGGACGACGATGGCGACCAGGACGGTCACCACGATCACGATCGGGACACGCCACACCGTCACGAACTCGGTGAAGGAGTTCGAGACCCACTTGGATGCGTCGTCAGTCGAGGCAGCGAGGAGGATCATCCGGACGATCGTAGAGGGCGGGGCCTCGGCATCCCTGGAGGAACGCCAAGACCCCGCCGGATCACCACAGGGGTCAGGCGTCGGCGGCCTGCACCCGCAGCGCGCGCTCCGTGCCCGCCAGGCTCTCGGACACGATGCGGCGCAGCGCCGGCGTCTCCGGGTGCTCCTCGAGCCAGGCAGCGGCCGCGTCGCGGAGCTCGGCCGACGCGAGCGGCGCCGGGTAGAGGCCCGAGACGATGGTGTCGGCCATGTGGTAGCTGCGCTCGGCCCAGATGCGGGTGAGCACCTCGAAGTACTTCGGCACGAGGCCCTCGAGCACCACCGGGCTGTTCACGTGCTGGAACCCGACCGTGGTCTGCCGCACGATCGCGTTCGGCAGCTCGGACGAGTCGACGAGCGACGAGAACGCCGCCAGCTTGCCCTCAGCCGTGGGGATCGTCGCCCGGGCGCGGGCCGCGGCCTGCTCACCCGACGCCGTCTTGTCCGCGGCGAGCTCGGTGTCGATCTCGGCGGTGCCGGCGGCGCCCGCGAGCACGAGGCCCTCGAGCAGCTCCCAACGCAGGTCGGTGTCGATCTCGAGCCCCTGCAGCGTGACCGAACCGTCGCGCAGCCCCTGCAGGGTCGCGACGTGCTCGGGCGTCGAGGGGATCTGCGCGAAGAACTTCACGAACTGGAACTGCGCGTCCGAACCGGCTTCGGCCGAGGCGGCGAGCTGCCACAGCGTGTCCCCGACGGTGCGGACGGTGGCGTCCACTGCACCCGGCGCCACGTAGTTGCGTGCGGTGAGCAGCAGCTGCGACAGCGTGGTGCGGATCGTCGTCGACTCGGTCTCGGTCGCGATGTTGCCCAGCACGAGCCGGACGTAGTCGCTGGCCGGGGACTCGGCGTCGCGGGTGGCGTCCCACACGGAACCCCACACGATGGAGCGGGCGAGCGGGTTCGCGATGGACGCAAGGTGCTCGATCGCGGTGCGTCGCGAGTGCTCGTCGAGACGGATCTTGGCGTAGGCCAGGTCGTCGTCGTTCAGCAGCACGAGGTCGCCGCGCTGCACGCCGACGAGCTCGGGGACGTCCGTGCGGGCGCCGTCGACGTCGATCTCGACGCGGTGGACCCGCTCGAGCTTGCCGCCGGAGGACGCGGTGTCGGCACCGAACGGCGCGGACGCGTCGTCCTGGAAGGCGTAGACGCCGATCGCCAGACGGTGCGGGCGCAGCGTCGGGTGGTCGGCCGGGGCCTCCTGCAGGACGGCGAACGACGTGATGACACCGGACTCGTCGGTCTCGATCTCGGGACGCAGCGTGTTGACGCCCGCGGTCTCGAGCCAGAGCTTCGACCACTCGGTCAGCTCACGGCCGCTCGTCGCCTCGAGCTCGACGAGCAGGTCGCGCAGCTCGGTGTTCGAGTGGTGGTGCTTCTTGAAGTAGGCGGAGACACCGGCGAAGAACGCGTCGATGCCGACCCACGCGACGAGCTGCTTGAGGACCGAGCCGCCCTTCGCGTAGGTGATGCCGTCGAAGTTGACCTGGACGTCCTCGAGGTCGTTGATCGTGGCGACGATCGGGTGCGTCGAGGGGAGCTGGTCCTGCCGGTAGGCCCAGGACTTCTCCATCGCCTGGAACGTGGTCCAGGCCTCGGTCCACTCGGTGGCCTCGGCCGTGGCGATGGTGGACGCCCACTCGGCGAAGGACTCGTTGAGCCACAGGTCGTTCCACCACTTCATGGTGACGAGGTCGCCGAACCACATGTGGGCGAGCTCGTGCAGGATCGTGACGACCCGGCGCTCCTTGATGGCGTCGGTGACCTTCGACCGGAACACGTAGGTCTCGGTGAAGGTGACGGCCCCGGCGTTCTCCATGGCGCCGGCGTTGAACTCCGGCACGAAGAGCTGGTCGTACTTCTCGAAGGGGTAGGGGACGTCGAACTTCTCCTCGAAGTACGCGAAGCCCTTCTTCGTGGTCTCGAACACGTACTCGGGGTCGAGGTACTCGGCGAGCGACCGGCGGGCGAAGACACCGAGCGGGATCGTGCGGCCGTCGCGGCTCGTCAGCTCGTCGCGCACGACCTCGTACGGGCCGGCGACGAGCGCGGTGATGTAGCTGGAGATGCGCGCGGTGGGCGGGAAGGCCCAGGTGGCGACGTCGCCGTCGACGTGCGGCTCCGGCGTGGGGGAGTTCGAGACGACCTGCCACCGCGACGGCGCCGTCACGGTGAAGGAGAACTCGGCCTTCAGGTCGGGCTGCTCGAACACCGCGAACATGCGGCGGGAGTCGGGGACCTCGAACTGCGAGTACAGGTACACCTCGTCGTCCACGGGGTCGACGAAGCGGTGCAGGCCTTCGCCGGTGTTCGTGTACAGCGCGTCGCTGACGACCACGAGCTCGTTCTGCTCCTGCAGGTCGTCGAGCTGGATGCGGACGCCGTCGTTCACGGCCGCGACGTCGAGCGCCGTGCCGTTCAGGGTGACCGCGTGCACGGTCTTCGTGATGGCGTCGATGAAGGTCGACGCACCGGCGGTGGCGGTGAAGCGCACGCGCGTGGTGCTGCCGAAGGTCTCCGCGCCGCGGGTCAGGTCGAGCTCGACATCGTACGTCTGCACGGCGACGACGGCCGCGCGCTCCTGGGCTTCGATTCGGGTGAGGTTCTCTCCGGGCACGCAACGCTCCATCTTCGCTGGGGACGCGGACGATCGATGTCCGCGTGCGGGGTCCCGGCACGGCGTCGTGCACCGGCGGGACGATGGGCTCCAGCCTAGCGACGCCGCGTACGCTCGCAGCGTGACCGAGACGACTGTGGACAACACGACCGAACCCTCCGCCGCACGCACCGCCGTGGAGTTCTGGTTCGACCCGAACTGCCCCTGGGCCTGGATGACGAGCCGCTGGGTCGGCGAGGTCGCCGAGCACCGGGACCTCGACGTCACGTGGAAGGTGATGAGCCTGTTCGTCCTCAACGAGGACCAGGACGTCCCGGACACGTACCGTGAGCGCCTCGACCGGGGCCAGGTGTACCCGCGGATCGTGACGGCGGCGCGGCTCCGCCTGGGCCAGCAGATCGTGAAGCCCCTGTACGACGCGCTCGGCGAGCACGTCCACCACCGCCAGGAGTCCGACCCCGAGCAGGTCGTCCCCGCGGTGCTCGCGGAGCTCGGCCTCAACGCGGACCTGCTCGAGTACGCGTGGACGGACGAGGTCGACCAGGCCGTGCGCGAGAGCCACCGCGACGGCATCGAGCGCGTCGGGCAGGACGTCGGCACCCCCGTGATCGCCGTCGAGGGCACCGCGTTCTTCGGACCGGTCATCTCCCCGGCGCCCAAGGGGCAGCAGGCGCTCGACCTGTGGGACGGCGTCGTCGCGGTCGCGAAGGTCCCGGGCTTCTTCGAGCTGAAGCGCTCGCGCACGGTCGGCCCGATCTTCGACACCACCGACTGACGTCGGGTCCGCCTCGTTGCGCCCCGCCACGGGCGTCGCGCCCCGCAGCGTCGGGGCGCAACGCCCGTGACGGGGCGCAATCCCGCAGGCAGCACAGGCAGCACAGGCAGCACAGGCAGCACAGGCAGCGCGGGCAGCGCCGGCCGGGAGGCGCGGGTCGCGCCCGCCACCCGGCCCCCGTCAGGCGAGCGGCAGGCGCATGAGCGTCAGGTCGAGCCAGCGGTCGAACTTGCGTCCGACCTCGGGCAGGACGCCCACGACCGAGAACCCGAGCCGCTCGTGCAGCGCGATCGACCCCGCGTTCGTCGAGCAGATGCCCGCCATCATCACGTGCACCCCGTCGGCGCGGGCGTGCGCCACGAGCGCGTCCATGAGCGTGCGCGCGACGCCCTGCCCCCGGAACGCCGGGACGACGTACACGCTGTGCTCGACCGTGTGCCGGTACCCCGGGTGCGGCCGGAACGCGCTGTAGGTGACGTAGCCGGCGACTTGGCCGCCGACCTCGGCCACGAGCACCGGCAGCCCCGCCGCCCGACGCTCGGCGAGCCAGCCGTCGAACCACGCCCGCGGGTGCGGCTCGTCCTGCCAGATGGCGGTGGAGTGCAGCACGGCGTCGACGTGCAGGGCGTGGACCACGTCGAGGTCGTCGGGCGTGCAGTCGCGGATCACGACCCCCGTCGTCGCATATGCTGTCGTCATGTCTCACATCGTAGACGACGAGCGTGCACTCGGCGAGCGGCTGCAGCGGCTGCGCACCGAGCGGCGGTGGAGCCTGACCGAGCTCGCCGAGGAGTCCGGCGTCTCCCGCGCGATGATCAACCGCGTCGAGCGCGGGGTCTCCAGCCCGACCGCGACGATCCTCGGCCGACTGTCCGGCGCCTTCGGCCTGACCGTGTCCCAGCTCCTCGACGACGCCCTCGAGCACGAGGTGCCCAGGCTGACGGACCCCGACGAGGCGCGCGGGGTCCGACGCGGCGCGACCGCGGACTCCTGGACCGATCCCGACACCGGGTACCGCCGGCGTCCGGTCTCGAGCGCGGCGTTCCCCGCCGACGTCACCGAGGTGCGCCTCCCGGCCGGCCGCGAAGTGGCCTACCCGGCGTCTGCGTACGCGTTCCTGCGGCACTGCATCTGGGTGGTCGACGGCGTGCTCGAGGTCGTCGTCGGCGGGGAGCCGACGCGGCTCGCCGCAGGCGACCGGATCGAGCTGGGGGAGCCCGCCGACGTGGTCTACCGGAACCCGGGCGACGAGTCCGTCCGGTACCTGGTGGTGGTGGTCCGGGCCCCGGATCGGCGGGAATAGGATCGGTCCCATGCGCATCCACCTCGGAACGGACCACGCCGGCCTCGAGTTCACCAAGACCCTGGGCGACCACCTGACGGCAGCCGGGCACGAGGTGGTGGACCACGGTCCGACCGAGTACGACGCGCTCGACGACTACCCCTCGTTCTGCATCAACGCCGCGCACGCCGTGGTGCAGGACCAGCGTGCCGGCGTCCAGGCCCTCGGCGTCGTGTTCGGTGGCTCCGGCAACGGCGAGCAGATCGCCGCGAACAAGGTCGAGGGCATCCGCGCCGCCCTCGTGTGGAACGAGTCGACCGCCGTCCTCGCCCGTCAGCACAACGACGCGAACGTCATCTCCATCGGTGCCCGTCAGCACACCGAGGACGAGGCCATCCGGTTCGTCGACCTGTTCGTCGCCGAGCCGTTCTCGGGCGAGGAGCGCCACGCCCGCCGCATCGCCCAGCTCGCCGAGTACGAGCGGACGGGGCACATCGCCGGCAAGCAGATCGACGGCTCGACCGAGTAGACAGGTCCGCATGCCCGAGGGTCACTCCGTCCACCGCATCGCCAACCAGTTCACCCGGCACTTCGTCGGCAAGCGCTGCGAGGTGTCGAGCCCGCAGGGCCGCTTCGCTGCGGGCGCCGAGCAGCTCGACGGCAGGACGCTCATCGCCGCGCGCGCCGTGGCCAAGCAGATGTTCCTGGAGTTCGAGGGCGACCTGTTCCTGCGCGTCCACCTCGGGCTCTACGGGGCCTGGGACTTCGCGGGCATGATCTCCACCGCCCAGGCGCTGTCCGAGGACGGCGACGGCGAGGAGTCCCTGTCATCGATCGGTGCGCCGCGACTGGCCCGGTACCGGATGGCCGAGCAGGAGAAGGTGGAGGACCCGATCGAGTCCTTCCCGCCTGACCCCGTCGGCCAGGTGCGCGTCCGGATCCTCACCGAGGACACCGTCGCCGACCTCCGCGGCCCCACCGCGTGCGTCGTCGAGACCCCGGCCGAGGTGCAGCGTGCACTCGACAAGCTCGGCCCCGACCCGATGAACGACGACGGGCCCGAAGCCGAGCGGACCTTCGTCGAGAACGTCCGGAAGCGCAACGTCGCCATCGGCCAGCTGCTGATGGACCAGTCCGTCGTGGCCGGCATCGGCAACATCTACCGTGCCGAGCTGCTGTTCCGGCAGCGCATCGACCCGTACAAGCCGGGCAAGAAGATCACCGTGAAGCAGGCGAAGGCGCTGTGGGCCGACTGGTCGAAGCTGCTGCACGACGGCGTCCGCGACGGCCTGATGCTGACCATGGACGACCTGTCCGATGCCGACCACGAGAAGGCGGTGCGCTCGCGGAAGGACCGCCACTGGGTGTACCACCGCCAGGGCGAGCCCTGCCGGGTCTGCGGCACCGAGATCCGGATGGCGGACATGGCCGGCCGCAAGCTCTACTGGTGCCCGAAGGACCAGAAGTAGCTACAGCTCGCGGTGTGTGAACCGCCCCGCGACCGCGGTGGCGAGCACGCGCATCGACCGCAGGGCCGACGACGGGGCGTCGGCGGCCAGCGGGTCCGACTCGACGAGCACCAGGTCCGCGACGTCGCCGACCGCCACCGACGTCCGACCCCCGACCGTCGACCCCGTCCACGCGGTCAGCGCCGAGAGCCGCTCCTCCGGGTGCCACGGCTCCCGGCCGTCGCGGTCCCGACCGACGGCCGCCGCCATCGACACCCACGGGTCCAGCGGCGCGACCGGGGCGTCCGACCCGAGCAGCACGCGGGCGCCGGCCCGGGAGAGCGACGCGAAGGCGAAGGCCCGGTCGGTGTGGCCCGCCCAGTGCCGATCGGCGATGTCGCGGTCGTCCATGGCGTGCTCGGGCTGCACCGACGCGGCGACCCCGAGCCGGGCGAACCGCTCGACGTCGCTGTCGACGAGCAGCTGCGCGTGCTCGATGGTCCCGCGGGTGCCGACGGCCTCGAAGACGTCGAGGGCGTTGGTGTTCGCGCGGTCCCCGATGGCGTGGATCGCGGGGACGAGCCCGGCGGCGACGGCACGCCGGACCACCGCGACGAGGTCCTCGAACGGGTAGGCGAGCACGCCGGAGTCGTCGGTCATCGCGGCGGTCCGGGTGCCGAGCGAGCCGTCGGTGATCACCTTGAACGGACCCATCGTGAGCAGCCCCCGCGTGCCCGCGACGACGTCCCCGGTGCGCAGCCCGCGCGCGATCACGTCGTCGAGGTCGTCCGGGTAGACCCCGGAGGCCACCCGGATCGCATCGGTGCCGGCGTGGATCCGCCGACGCCACCGGTCGAGTCCGAAGCGCATCTCCAGGTCGACGACGCCCGTCACCCCGCGGGCGGCGGCCGCCTCGGCGGCGTCGGCGACGGCGGCGTCGAGCACGGCGTCCGGCACCTGCGACAGCGCACCGGTCACGTCGAACGCGTCCTGCTCGCGCACCACGCCGTCCTCGCCCGTCTCGAGCGGCCGGCCGAGCACGACGCCGAAGTGGGCGAGCGCGAGCGCATTGCACCACACGGCGTGCAGGTCCGCGCTGATGACGACGACCGGGAGGCCCGGTGCGGCCTGGTCGAGCAGCTCGCGTCGCGCAGGGCGGGGCCACGTCCCGTCGCGGTAGCCGTGTCCGACGAGCAGGCGGTCCGCCACGTCGGCGCGCGCGGCCCGGGCGAGCAGGTCCGCGGTGGCCTCGGCGGAGTCGCAGCCGGTGACGTCGACGCGGCGCCGGACGAGCGCCCACTGGTCGAAGTGCGTGTGGTGGTCGACCAGGCCCGGACCGAGCCACGCGCCGGCGGTCTCGACGCCGTCGGCGTCGGGGCTCGTGGGATCGAGCGTGCCGGTCGGAGCGATCGCGGTCACGCGACCGTCGACGATGCGGACGTCGGCAGGGGCTCCGGAGGTGCCCACGCGCCGGACCGTGCGCAGCAGGATCTCCGTCATCTCGCCTCCGTACGGTCCGCACGCGCCGCGTGTGCCCGTGCCATCTCGTCGGCGAGCGCCGGCGAGGCGTACGGGCCGTCACCGCGCAGGCCGGCGATGATCTGCTCGACCACCTCGGGGGCCTTGTTCTGCGACAGCTTGGCGCGCGCGTCGAACCGGGTGACGCGGATCCGGATCCCGACGGTGCCCTTCGCGATCCGGCGAGCGGTGTCCTCGTCCACCTGCAGCGACACCGGCGACGGCATGCCCTGCTCGAAGTGGTCGACGAGTTCGCCGAGCACCCGGAAGTTCTCGTCGTCGGACAGGATCTCCGGCGTTCCCCACACGTGGGCGGTGACGTGGTTCCAGGTCGGCACGAACTGCTCCGGCGGGTACCAGGCGGGGGAGACGTAGCCGTGCGGGCCCTGGAAGACCACGAGGACCTCGTGCCGGCCGAGCTCGTGCGCGACCTCGTCGGGACGGCCGACGTGGGACACCAGGACGATCGTGTCGGGGTCGTCGTCGGGACCGGGCGCCTCGAGCAGCACCGGGTAGTGGGACGCGACGAGTCCCGCCGCCGTGTGCGACACGATCGTCGCCCACGGGTTCGCGGCGATGAGGCGTCGGACCTCGTCGACGTCGGTCATCAGGAAGTGCGGTGTGCGGCGCATGGTCCGAGCGTGGCACACATGGGAGGCTGGGCCCATGTCGAACCGCGCCGCGTACGAGACCGTCCTGCCCTACGTCCGCGAGTGGGTGTCGTACAAGGTGTGGCAGTTGCGGGTGCCGGGCGTGCAGGTGGCCGTCGGGTACGAGGGCGAGGTGCTGTTCGACGAGGCCTGGGGGTACGCCGACGTCGAGGCCGGGCGGCGCCTGACCACCACGGACCTGTTCCGGATCGCCTCGCACTCGAAGACCTTCACGGCGACGGCCCTGCTGCAGCTCGCCGAACGCGGTGCGCTGCGGCTCGACGACACCGTCGGCACCTACGTCCCGGCACTGGTCGACGGCGGGTCGCCGATCGCCGACGCGACGCTGCGGGAGCTCATGGAGATGGGCGCCGGCGTCCTGCGCGACGGGCACGACGGTGACCACTGGTCGCTGCTCCGACCGTTCCCCGACGAGCAGGAGCTCCTCGCGCTCGTGCTCGACCGCGGCCAGAAGGTCCCCGCCGGGTCGGCGTTCAACTACTCGAACCTCGGCTACGCCCTGCTCGGACTGGTCATCGCCGCGGTGTCGGGGAAGCCGTACAACGAGTACGTCCGCGAGTCGATCACCGAACCCCTGGGTCTGCGGAACACCGGCCCGGACTGGGAGCCGGCACGCGCCGACGAGTTCGTGGTCGGGTACACCGGGTTCCACGCCGCGCGACACCGGCGACGCATCGACCACGTCGACACCCGCGCGATGGCGGCGGCCACGGGCTTCCACGGCACGGCGTCCGACCTGGTCCGGTACTTCTCGCAGCACGTCATCGGACAGGGCACACTGCTCACCGACCACTCGAAGCGCCTGGCGCAGCGGAAGGCCTGGAGCGCCACCGACGACCCGGCCGGGCGTGGCTACGGTGCCGGCTTCATCGTCGACCGCATCGGCGACCGCGAGGTGCGCGGCCACTCCGGCGGCTTCCCCGGCCACATCACGCAGTCGGTGTTCGACCCGGAGTCCGGTCTGGTCGTCTCGGTGCTGACGAGTGCGGCCTCGGGGCCGGCCTCCCTCATCGCGACCGCGATCGTGCGCCTGCTCGACGCGGCCGCCGACGCCGACGCCCCGGGCACGCCGATCCCGGACGGCGTCGACCCCGCCACCTTCACCGGCCGGTTCGCCAACCCGTGGGGGGTGACCGACGTCGCCCGCATCGGTGCCCGGCTCGTCGAGGTCGACCCCTCCGCGCCGGACCCCCTCGACACGCCCACGCGGCTCGAGGTCGTCGACGCCGACACCCTGCGGATGACCGCCGGCAACCGGTTCGGGTCGATCGACGAGGACGTCACCTACGACCGCGCCGCCGACGGCACGGTCCGCTCGATCCGCGGTGGCGGCGGGATGACCTCGGAACCCTGGTCCGTTCCCGAGGAGGCACCGGAGACCGCCGCCGGGCTGCGCTGATCACGGTCGGCGCTGACCTCGGTCTGCGCTGGCGACAGCGGGTGGTCAGCGCACCTCGGCCGATGCCCAGAGCGCGCCGACGCCCCGACCGACCGGGCGCAGGAGCGGCACCGCGACGACCCGACCGAGGACCCGCTGCGCGCCCGCTCGTCGCGGGACGTGAGGACGCCGAAGGCCACGAGGGCGCCCTGCACGACGACGAGGAGCACGCCGACCGCCCACGCCGGGCCCACCCACATCACCGCGAATGCGAGCACGGACACCGCGAACGCGAGCGCCCGGCGATCCCGTGTCCGCCGGGCGGCGACGAGCACGACCACGCCGGCGATCCCGGCGAGCACCGCACTGGCCCGCACCACCCCGGACGGCGGTCCCCACGACAGGAAGCACAGGGTTCCCAGCGCGCCGCCCACCCCGGCCACCAGCGCCGCCACCACCGCGGCCGCCGACACCACCCGTACCCCGTGCTGCTCTGCACGCCCGCACTGTCCGCCCGGCGGTACCACCGGCGGAAGACGCCCCGGCCCGCTGTGGTGCCGGGTCCGCCAGCTGCTCCGGTCGGCGAGGAGTGGGGCCGTCGTGTCCGCGCGATGACGGTTCCGGTCTGCTCCGCCCGTGGATGGTGCACCAGGACCGTCAGCGCCGCGGCGATGCGGGGTCGCCCCGTTCGCCTCGCCCCGGTGACGCGACGACACGCCCGTCCGGCGACGCGTGCTCGTCCAGACGACGCGGTGGACTTGACTGCCGTTCGAACACACGTTCGAATACCGTCGTGGGACGGCGTCGCGAGAACCGGTGGCAGCCCCCGGAACACCCGGAGGTCGAGCGTCCGCGCGCGTACTCGCTCTCCGAGGACGCCCGCGGTGCCGACGTCTGCTACGCCGTGACCCCGAAGCCGGTGTGGGCCTGGATCCAGTTCCCGACCTTCCACGTCCGGGTGAAGGCCTTCGCCAAGAGCTGGACCCGCGATGCCGTGCTGGTCGAGTGGGCGCAGTTCGGGCAACAGGCCGAGGCGTGGGTCTGGCGTTCGGCCGTGAAGCACCGGACACTGCGCGCAGACAGCGCGATGCGGACTCCGCATGACGCACTGCGTTGACATCGGGCTCGAGCGCGAGGATGGTTTAGCGAGTACCGGGTCGGCAAGTAACTCACTGATCGAGGCATTCGATCCGAGTGCCGGTCACGGACGAGGAGGCACCATGAAGAACGCAGCGGTGCCGTCCTGGGTCGCCCACGTGCTCACCCCGCCGGAGGTCATCAGCGCCTACGTCGAGCGCCGGATCAACGATCCGGCGCTGCTGTCGGGGGAGCAGTCGGAACCCACGTACGCAGACTTCCTGCGCGACGAGTAGACGGTCTTCCTGGAGGCCCGGATCACGCACCGCTGTCGGCGGACGTGATCCGGGCCTCCGCTTCGTCTCACGCCACCGGTCCGTCGCGTCGGCGACGCGACGACAGCGTCACACCGACGCTCGCCGCCGTGACGCACGCCAGGGCGACCGTCTCGAGCACCGAGAGGCCCTCGGCGAGCACGAGCAGGCCGGCGAGGGCCGCGATCGCCGGGCCGAGGCTCTGCAGCACGCCGAACACGCGCGTGGGCATGCGGCGCAGGGCGAGCATCTCGAGCGCGTACGGCAGCACGCTGGACAGCACGGCCACGGCGCCGAAGACGACCAGGAGCGTCGGTTCCCGCAGGACGCCGTCGACCGCGGACGGCAGTCCGAACGGCAGCGCCACGAGCATCGCGACGACCATCGACACGACGAGCCCGTCGACGCCGGGGATCGCGGCGCCCACGCGCCGGTTCATCACGATGTAGCCGGCCCAGCACGCGGCGGCGAGCACGGCCCAGACCACCCCGTCGACCTCCGTGACGGCGGTCGGACCGATGCCGAGCAGCACGACACCGGCGAGCGCGAGCAGGGCCCACACCGCGTCGCGCCACCGTCGGGTGTGCACGAGCGACAGGGCGAGGGGTCCGAGGAACTCGATCGTCACGGCGATCCCGATCGGGATGCTCGCGAACGACAGGTAGATGAACACGTTCATGCCGCCCAGGGCGAGGCCGAGGCCGACGGCGCCGAGCCACTGGGCGCGCGTCCAGTGCCGCACACGCGGCCGCACCACCAGTGCGAGCACGACGGCGCCGATGACGAGCCGGAGCGTGGCGGCGCCGACTGCACCGACGTCGTCGAAGTGGGTCTTGGCGATCGCGGCGCCGACCTGGACGGACACCATCGCGGTCAGCGCCAGCAGGGGAGCGGGGACGCGGTTCACCCGCGGGCTCGGTTCATCCGAGGTAGGCGAGGACGGCGAGGACACGGCGGTGGTCCTCTCCGGTGTCCTCGAGCGCGAGCTTGCCGAAGATGCTGGAGACGTGCTTCTCGACGGCGCCGGTGCCGATCACCAGGGCGCGCGCGATCGCGGCGTTCGTGCGGCCCTCGGCCATCAACCCGAGCACGTCGCGCTCCCGCGGGGTGAGCGCCGCGAGGGGATCGCGGCGGCGGCTCATCAGCTGCGTCACGACCTCGGGATCGAGCACCGTGCCGCCCGCGGCGATGCGGCGAACGGCGTCGTCGATCTCCTCGAGCCGGGTGACGCGGTCCTTGAGCAGGTAGCCGATGCCGGTCGCTCCGGCGGCCAGGACGTCCTCGGCGTAGGTGGCCTCGACGTACTGGGACAGCAGGAGCACGCCGGTGCTCGGGGCGATCCGGCGGGTCTCGACGGCGGCGCGCACGCCCTCGTCGGTGAAGGTCGGGGGCATCCGGACGTCCATCACGACGACGTCGGGTGCACCGTCGGGCAGGGTCGCGAGGAACGACCGGGCGTCGGAGTACTGCCCGACCACGTCGATCCCGGCTTCGTCGAGCACGCGGGCCAGGCCCTCGCGCAGCAGGACGGCGTCGTCGACGACGACGGCCCGGATGCGTGCTGCATCCGGGCCGTCGCTCATGCCGACCAGCCTAGTGGGAGCGGGGTGCTCCCGCGGGGTCACCGCTGGGTCGTCGCCATCGGGACCCCGTGCAGCGCGCCGAGGGGGATCCGTGCCGTCGCCTCGGTCGGGCCGCCCTCGGGGCTCGACACGACGAGGTCGCCGTCGAGGGCTCGGACGCGGCCCATCAGCCCCTCGATGCCGTGGCCCTGCGACGGTCGCGCGCCGCCTCGGCCGTCGTCGGTGACGCTGACGGTCAGGTACCAGAGGCCCGAGGCGTCCACCACGAGGCCGAGGTACACGCCGGCCGTCGAGGCACCGGAGTGCTTCATCGTGTTCGTCAGCAGCTCGCTCACCGTGAAGTAGACGTTGCGCTGGATCTCGGAGGCCAGCTCGAGGCCCTCCGGCAGGCGCACGTCGAGTCCGACGGGGATCGGGCTGCGGGCGACCAGGGCCTCGAGCGCGGCGACGAGCCCGCGGTCGAGCAGGATCGGCGGGGCGAACCCGCGGGACAGCGCCCGCAGCTCGTCGAGGGCGTCCTGCGCGTGCTCGGAGGCCTCGCCGATGAGCTGCTTCGCCTTCTGCGGGTCACGGTCGAGGGCGCGCTCGGCAGCGGACAGGTCCATGCGGAGGCGCACCAGGCGCTGCTGCGGGCCGTCGTGCAGGTCGCGCTCGATCTGGCGGAGCGCCTGCCCCTCGGCGGTGACGGCACCGGCGCGGGATGCCTGGAGGCCGGCGACGCGACGCTCGAGCACCTCGGCGCGGAACCCGCCGAGCAGCCCGAAGTCGATCCAGTAGTGGGCGAGGACGGAGCCACGCGCCCAGAGCGGCAGCAGCACGACCGAGGCGGCCATCGACAGCAGGGCGAGGAACCCGACGCCGATCAAGGACCCGAGACCGTCCGGGACGTACCCGGCCGCGATGTTGCCCACGAAGTACAGGCCGCCCGCGACGATCGGCCAGGTGAAGCCGACGAGCAGCAGCGCGCCGGCGCCGACGGTCACGACCGCGGCGAGCGGGTAGACCACGGCGGCGTGGAGCAGGTACAGCCAGTAGTGCGGGTTCGCGACGGCGGACCCGGTGCGCGTCCACCAGTTCTGCTGCCAGCGGGGCGTCCAGTCGACCGGGCGGATCGGGCGCGGGTCGGCCCAGCTCATCCGGAGCTTCTCGAACTGCCCGAGCCACCGCGCCACGAACAGGGCGATGAAGAACATGAGCAGGACGAACGGGTTGAACAGGTCGCGGAACCCGCCGCCGAAGATCGCCGTCGGGAACGCGAAGTACAGCGTGCAGAGCAGCACGGCGGTGAGCGCCATGTAGCCGAAGTCCCGCGGCAGGCGCTTCCAGGCGTCGCGGTAGAACTGGCCGGCCGTCATGCCGGATCCGGTGCCCGAGCCGCCGCCGCCCGGTCCGGATCCGACGGGCGGGGTCGCGCTCCACGACGCCGGCGGGATCTGCTGGTCGCGCTGGTCGTGCTGCCGCGGGTACTGGGGCATCGGTTTGGTGGCTCCGTGGGGCGTGGTGTCGTCCAGCGGGACGGTGTTCGCCTGCTCGGCCGGGCTCGTGACGTCGTCCAGCGGGACGGTCGTGGCCTGGTCGGGCGAGGGCGTGGCGTCGTCCAGCGGGACGGTGCGCGCCTGGTCGAGGCGGTCGGTGTCGGTCATGCATCCAGCCTCGCGATCACGAGGCCGTCCGCCCATCCTGCCCTCTCCCCGACCCGGGTGGGGTTATCCCCCCTCTTCCACAGATCGCGCGGTCCGCGCCACGCCGGCTCCGTCCTGGACCACGCTCGTCGGATGGGTGACGCACTCCGAGCACTGGTCGACGCGGTCGGACTCGACGTCGGGCCGGGAACCGAGGTCCTGTCCGACGACGAGTCCTGGACGCTCGACGTCGACGCCGCGGGCGAGCACATCTGGGTGGCCACGCGGTCACGTCCGCTCTGGCTGCGACGAGGGGAGGACATCGCCTGCGTCGACGCCGGCGCCGCTGCCCTGGTCGGACCGCACCCGGGGATCACGGTCAGCACGGGATCGCACCGCTCCGGCCCGCCCCGCGTCGCGGACAACTACGAGTACGACCACGAGGCGCTCTTCGCGCACACGGGCGTCCTCGTCGGAGCAGCCTCGCTCGGCCCGCTCGCCGACGAGGTCCTCGCGCTCCCACCCATCGCGACCACCGGCCCGCCCGGCGCTCCCTCGCCCGATGTCGTCCTCGCGCTCCGCCACGTCGCGCACCTCGACGGCGGGAGGTGGCACGGAGCGCAGCGGCAGGCCCTCGCCCGACTCGTCGTCACGACGGTGCTCCGGGACAACCCACCCCCGATGCTCGGCGACAACGGTCTCGCACGGGTCCTCGACCGCCTGTTCGATCCTGCCGGTCCGCCGTCCGTACGGGCGCTCCTCGACGGCATCGACATGTCGGAGCGCACCCTCGAACGCCGGTGCGCCGCGGCGACGGGCTGCACGCCCGCGCAGCTCGGCCGCTGGTACCGCAGCCTGTCGATCCGGAACGCGCTCGCTCGTGGCGACCCGCCAGCCGAGGTCGCGGCACGTTCCGGCTACAGCACGACGTCGTCGATGCGGCGTGCGCTCGCGCGGGTCCGACCGCCGACGAACCGCAGGGCCGAGCGGTGGTGACCGCGGCCCGCGGTGAGGACGTTCCGCTCTGCAGCGCTGGCGGTTCTGGTTCGTGTTCTCCCTGGTGCGCGAACCGGGATCGTCACGGCGCCGAGGAGACCGCGGCCTCCCGCCGCCCGGATGATGCCCGGACTCCCGGTGTCGGCAGTCGCGTGCTCCGGGAACGGCGGGGGTCAGGCCGGGGCGCGGCTGGTCGACTCGCGGACGCCGGGTGGGGCGTTCCGCTCTGCGGCGCTGGCGGTTCTGGTTCGCGTTCTCCCTGGTGCGCGAACCGGGATCGTCACGGCGCCGAGCAGACCACGGTCTTCCGCCTCCAGCGCTGTGCGCGGACACCGGGTACCGGCAGCCGCGTGCTTCGGGAGCGGCGGGGGTCAGGTCGGGGCGCGGCTGGTCGACTCGCGGACGCCGGGTAGGGCCTTCCGCTCCGTGGCGCTGGCGGTTCTGGTTCCCGTTCCCCGCGGTGCACGAACCGGGATCGTCACGGCGCCGAGGAGACCGCGGTCTCCCGCCGCCCGGACGATGCCCTGACAACCGGTGTCGGTAGTCGCGTGTTCCGGGAGCGGCGCGGCTGGTCGACTCGCGGACGCCGGATGGGGCGTTCCGCTCCGTGGTGCTGGCGGTTCTGGTTCGTGTTCTCCGCGGTGTGCGAACCGGGATCGTCACGGCGCCGAGCAGACCACGGTCTTCCGCCGCCAGCGCTGTGCGCGGACACCGGGTGTCGGCAGCCGGGTGTTCCGGGAACGGCGGGGGTCAGGCGGGGGCGCGGCTGGTCGACTCGCGGACGCTCAGGGTGAGGGACGGGCCCGGACGCGAGGGGAGCGGGACCCGGGCCTCGATCTGCTCGCGCAGCAGCGTCGCCGCCCGCTGCCCGAGCTCGACGGTGTCGCGGGTGAGCGAGGTGATCGCCGGTCGGACGAGCCGGATCATCGCCGAGTCGTCGAAGGACACGATCGACACGGCGCCCGGCACCGCGACGCCCATCTCGCTCGCCACCCCGAGTCCGGCGACGGCGAGCACGTCGTTGTCGTACACGATCGCCGTCGGTCGGACGCTCCGTGACAGCAGGGTCCGGGTGGCGCTCGCACCGGCCTCGGCCGAGTAGTCCGTCGGCACGGAGACGGCGTCGTCGAGCCCCTCGCGGGCGGCGAAGGCCCGCACCCGGTCCATGCGCATGGCGGTGTGCTCGAACTCCGGCCGCCCGGCGACGTGGGCGATGCGCCGGTGCCCGAGGGCGTGCAGGTAGCGCAGGACGGTGTCGGTGGCGTGCGAGTCGTCGATCCAGACCGTGGGCGCCGTTCCGGCCGGCGAGGGGTGCGAGCCGACGACGACCGTGGGCATGCCGAGGTCGGCGAGCAGGGCGAGCCGGGGGTCCTCGCGGCGTGGGTCGATGACGATCACCCCGTCGACCCGGTGCCCGCGCCACCAGTCCCGGTAGGTCTCGAGCTCCTCGTCGGCATCGCGCGCGACGAGCAGGTTCATGCCGACGTGGGTGCCGGCCAGGCCGAGCTGGATGCCCGAGATGAGGTCACCGAAGAACGACTCGGTGCCCAGGGTCCGGGCCGGCCGGTTCAGCACGAACCCGATCGAGCCGGCCTTCGCACCGCCGAGCGCGCGGGCGGCGGTGTGCGGCTGCCAGTCGAGCTCGCGGGCGATCTCACGCACGCGCCGCCGGGTCTCGTCGGAGACGCCCGGCCGGTCGTTCAACGCGAAGGACACCGCACTGATCGACACGCCGGCCCGTGCGGCGATGTCGGCGATCGTCGTTCGACGCTTGGTGACCACGGGGTTGACTATAGCGCTTTAGTCATGAACAGTGTCTGCCACACACGGGTTCGGGGACCAGTACTGAACCGGTTCAGCTATGACGAGGGAGTCAGACGCCATGAGGACCAGCACACGCATGACGAGGGGCCGCGCCACCGCGCTGCTCGCGACGGCCGCCGCCACGGCGCTCGTCCTGACCGGCTGCTCGAGCGGCGGGAACGCGGCCGACGGCGGCGACGGCGAGATCAGCGGCACCATCACGCTGCAGACCTGGGCACTCACGCCGACCTACACGGACTACCTCGACGGCGTCATCGACGACTTCGAGAAGGCCCACCCGGACGCCAAGGTGAAGCTGCAGGACCAGCCCGGCGACGGGTACGCCGACAAGGTGCTCAGCCAGGCGTCGTCGAACTCGCTGCCCGACGTGATCAACCTGCCGCCGGACATCGCCCTGCCGCTCGCCAAGCGCGGGTTCCTGCAGGACGTCGGGAAGGACGACCCGAAGCTCGCCAGCACGTACGTCGCCGGCGCGGTGGACTCGTACAAGTACAAGGGAGTGGACGGCACATTCGGGTACCCCTGGTACCTCAACACCGACGTGAACTACTGGAACTCGACGATGTTCGCCAAGTGCGGCCTCGACGCGGAGAACCCGCCGAAGACCACCGACGAGCTGTTCACGCAGGCGAAGACCATGCACGACAACTGCCCGACCGACTACCTGATGAGTCGGAAGCCCGGCCTCGGTGACTTCACGCTCGCCGGCGTCCAGGTCCTCAACGCCGACGGCACGAAGTTCACCTTCGCCGACTCGTCGGAGGCCGCCGACCTGATCGACCGCTACAAGGACGCGTACCAGGACGGCTACATGCCCTCCAACGTGCTGAACAGCGACTACCTCGGCAACTCGACCCTGTTCACGCAGGCCAAGGTCGCCTGGACCACCGGTGGCGCGACCTCGCTCGCCGACTTCGAGAAGAACAACCCGTCGCTCAAGGGCAAGGTCACCGTCAGCCCCGCGCTCGACACCCCGCCGCTCTACGTGCAGGGCCTGTCGGTGTCGAGCGGGTCGAAGCACCTGGCCACCGCCGAGGCCTTCGCGAAGTTCATGACGAACGCGGAGAACCAGGAGGCGTTCGCCCACCAGGTCAACATCTTCCCGTCCACCACGTCGTCGCAGTCCGACCCGTACTTCTCGAAGGACGACGGCACCGTGAACGGCGAGGCCCGGGTCCTGGCGAACGAGGCCCTCAAGTCGGCGGAGGTCATCAACCCCGTCGAGGCGAACTCCGCGATGACGGACTTCCTCGACCAGCAGATCGCCCTCGCGATGAAGGGCCAGGTGGCGCCGGAGCAGGCACTCGAGACCGCCCAGACCAAGATGAACAGCCTGCTGGCCAACGGCTAGCGGCGACGGGAGGATCGCCATGCGTGCGAACCGCTGGTACACACCCTGGTTGCTCGTCCTGCCGGCTCTGATCTGGCTCGTCGCGTTCAGCCTGTGGCCCTCGATCAACACGGTGCGGCTGTCGTTCACGAACGCCAGCCCGCTCGGCGGCGTCAGCCAGTGGGTGGGGATCCAGAACTTCCAGACCCTGCTCGCCGACCCGCAGGTGTGGGAGGCGCTGCTCAACAGCGTCATCTACATGGCGGTGTGCCTGCCGCTGCTGACGGTCCTCCCGCTCCTCATCGCGGTGCTCGTGCAGCAGAAGTTGCCCGGGATCGCGTTCTTCCGCACCGCGTTCTACACGCCGGTCATCGCGTCCGCGGTGGTCGTCGGCCTCATCTGGACGTGGATCCTCGACGACCGCGGCGTCATCAACGAGATGGCGCAGGCCCTCGGTGTCGTGCAGGGCAGCGTCCCGTTCCTGACCGACCGGTGGCTGCTGCTCCTCAGCGCGATCAGCCTGACGGTGTGGAAGGGGCTCGGCTACTACATGATCATCTTCCTCGCCGCCCTCGGGAACGTCGGCAAGGACCTGCACGAGGCCGCAGCCCTCGACGGCGCCGGCGCGGTCCGACGCTTCTGGTCGGTCACGATGCCCGGGGTCCGCGGCACCATGACGCTCGTCGGGATCCTGGTGTGCGTCTCCGCGCTCCGGGTGTTCAGCGAGCTCTACATCCTCACCAACGGCACCGGTGGGCCCGGCGGGCAGGACAACTCGCTCGTCATGCTCATCCAGCAGTACGCCCGCGGCTTCACCGGCAACCTCGGCTACGCGTCCGCCCTGAGCCTCCTGCTCTTCGTCGTGACGCTCGTGCCGATGCTGGCCCTCGCCCGGATGAACAGCAAGGCGGACAAGTGACCAACACCACCAGCACGACCGAACCCGTCATCGGCGGCGCGCAGGGCGCGGCCAGCCCGACGCCGGACGTGACCGGCGCGACCGACGCGGGACGGGCCTCCCGGCAGAACGGACGAGGCGGACGAGGCGGACGAGGCGGACGCGGGCGGCGCCGCGCGGTCTGGGGCGTCATGTCCACCCGCGAGAAGGTCGTCCGCTACGTCCTGCTCGTCGTGGTGCTCTTCATCACGATCGGCCCGTTCCTGTGGCAGCTGTCCACCTCGCTCAAGGGCGCCGGCGAGGACATCTACACGGCGAACCCGTCGTTCATCCCCTCCGAGCCGACCTTCGAGAACTACCTCAAGGTGGCCGCCGCGATCCCGGTGTGGCGGTACATCGGCAACTCGCTGCTCGTCGCCGCGATCGACGTGTTCGGCAACATCGTGTTCGCGACGCTCGCCGGGTTCGCGCTCGCGCGGCTGCAGTGGCGGCACCGGAAGCTCGTGCTCGGCCTGTTCCTCGGCACCCTGGTGCTGCCCGGCGAGGCGACGATCATCTCGCAGTTCGTCACCGTGAAGGACCTCGGCCTGGCCGACAACCTGGTCGGCGTCGCCCTGCCCGGCATGATCGCCGCCCTCAACGTGCTGCTCATGTTCAACGCGTTCCGGCAGATCCCCGAGGAGATCGACCAGGCGGCGGTGATGGACGGCGCGAACGCGATGCAGCGGCTGCGGTACATCTCGCTGCCCGCGGTGCAGGGGACCATCGCCGTCATCGCGATCTTCTCGTTCATCGGCGCGTGGGACGACTTCCTCTGGCCGCTCATCGTGCTGCAGTCACCCGAGAACCTCACCCTGACCGTCGGGTTGCAGTACCTGCAGGGCACGTTCGCCACCGACCAGCGGATGATCGCGGCCGGCACCATGATCGCGTTCGTCCCGATCGCCGTGATCTTCGCCGTCCTGCAGCGCTTCTTCTTCAAGGGCGTCGAAGAGGGCGGTGTGAAGGGCTGATGCGCTTCGGGGTCAACTACACGCCCTCGGTCGGCTGGTTCCACTCGTGGCTCGACTTCTCACCGTCGGACACCGCGCGGGACCTCGAGGCGATCGCGTCGCTCGGCGCCGACCACGTGCGGATCTTCCCGCTCTGGCCGGTCGTCCAGCCGAACCGGACGCTCATCCGGGCCTCGGCGCTGCAGGACGTCGCCACGGTGGTCGACCTCGCCGGATCGTTCGGCCTCGACGTCAACGTGGACGCGCTGCAGGGGCACCTGTCGAGCTTCGACTTCGTGCCCTCGTGGCTGGACAGCTGGCACCGCCGCAACATGTTCACCGATCCGGACGTCGTCGCGTCGACCGCGGCGTACGTCCGGGCGCTCGCCGCGGCGGTCGCCGACCGGCCGAACCTGCTCGGCATCACCATCGGGAACGAGGTCAACCAGTTCGCGCACGCGCCGCACCCCGCACCGCACGCGATCACCGCCGAGCAGGGGCACGCGTGGGCGGCGGCGATGGTCGCGGCGGCGCGCGACGGCCTGTCGTCCGGCCGGGAGGCACGGCTCGGCCCCGCCACGTCGGCCCCGTCCGGCACCGGGTCGCGTCCAGGACCGCTGGTCACCGTCGCGCAGTACGACGCGGCCTGGTACGACGACGCGCAGCCCTTCGGCCCCGAGCACGCGGCGGACCACGGCGACGCCACGGTCACGCACTCGTGGGTGTTCAACGGCTCGGCGGCGCTGCACGGCGCACTCGGGGCCGGGTCGGTGCGGCACGGGGAGTACCTGCTCCAGCTCGCCGCAGCCTGGAACCGCGACGCCGCCCGGCCGAACTGGCTGCAGGAGGTCGGCGCCCCCACGAACGTCGTCGACCCCGCCGACGCCGCTTCGTTCACCGAACAGACGATCCGGCACGTGCTCGACGCGCAGCAGGTGCTCGGGGTGACGTGGTGGTGCTCCCACGACGTGTCCCGGTCGCTCGCCGACTTCCCGGAGCTCGAGTACGACCTCGGGCTGTTCACGAACGACGGCCGACTGAAGCCCGCCGGCCAGGCCTTCGCCGACCTCGCCCGCGCCGAGCGCACCCGACAGGCCGCCGCCGTCCCCCCGGCCACCGCACTCGTCCTCGACGACGTGCTGTCGGACGGCCCGCTCCGGCACGGCACGCGCGCCGACTGCGCCCCCGGCGGTCGGTTCGCCGCCGCGTGGCTCGCCCTGGCGGAGGCTGCGCCGGACGGCCGCGGACCGCAGGTCGTCCTGCGCTCCCGGCTGTCGGACACCGCGCTGCTGGCCGCCCGAGGCATCGACCGCTGCGTCGACGTGCCGTCCGACCTCGACACCACCACCGTCCGCGTCGCCCACCCGGCGACGACGCCCTGACCCGCGACCACGCCCGACCCGCGACCACGCCCGACCCCGGAAGGCCCCATGCACGACGACATCCCCCTCACCACCGGACGCGCCCGACGGGTGCTCGACGAGCGGATCACCCCCGCGGTGCACGCGACCACGACGGCCCTGCAGGCCGCCTGGCACGAGCTGCCGGGGGAGCCGATCCCGCCGACCGAGGGACTCGCGCTCACGTTCGAGCCCTACGAGGTGGGGACACCGTGGGGTGCTGCCTGGGGCACGACGTGGTTCCGGCTGATCGGGACCGTGCCGGCCGAGTGGGCCGGACGCCGGGTCGAGGCCGTGATCGACCTCGGCTTCGACAAGAACATGCCCGGGTTCCAGTGCGAGGGGCTCGTCTACCTGGCCGACGGCACCCCGGTGAAGTCGATCAACCCGCGCAACCAATGGGTCCTGGTCACCGAGCGGGCCGAGGGCGGCGAGACCGTCGAGCTCTTCGTCGAGGCGGCATCGAACCCCGTCCTGCTCGACTACCACCCCTTCCTGCCGACGCAGGAGGGCGACGTGCAGACGTCGTCGTCGAAGCGGCTGTACGCCACCCGCCGCATGGAGCTCGCCGTCTTCCAGTCCGAGGTGCACGAACTCGCCCTCGACATCGACGTCCTGCTCGAGCTGCAGGCCGAGCTGCCCGCCGGACCCCGACGCATGCGGATCCTGCAGGCGCTCGACGACGCCCTCGACGCGCTCGACCTGCAGCACATCCCAGAGACCGCCGGGGAGGCCCGAGCGGCGCTCGCCGAGGTGCTGGCCGCGCCCGCCGAGGCCTCCGCGCACACGATCTCCGCCGTCGGGCACGCCCACATCGACTCTGCCTGGCTCTGGCCCGTGCGCGAGACCATCCGCAAGGTCGCCCGCACCACCTCGACCATGACCGAGCTCATCGACCAGACCGACGACTTCCTGTACGGCATGTCGAGCGCGCAGCAGTACGCGTGGATCAAGCAGCACCGCCCCGAGGTCTACGCCCGGGTCGAGGCTGCGGTCGAGGCCGGTCGGTTCCTGCCGATCGGCGGCATGTGGGTCGAATCCGACACCGTGATGCCGACCGGCGAGAGCATCGTCCGTCAGTTCTCGCAGGGGCAGCGGTTCTTCGAGCGCGAGTTCGGCATCCGACCGAAGGGCGTCTGGCTGCCGGACAGCTTCGGGTACTCGCCGGCGCTGCCGCAGCTCATGCGCCGCGCGGGCTTCGAGTGGTTCTTCACGCAGAAGATCTCATGGAACCAGGTGAACAAGTTCCCGCACCACACGTTCCTGTGGGAGGGCATCGACGGCTCGCGGGTCTTCTCGCACTTCCCGTCGATGGACACCTACAACTCGCGGCTGTCCGGCAGCGAGGTCGCCAAGGCCTCCCGCCAGTTCCGCGAGAACCGGCTCGCCACCGGTTCGATCGCCCCGGTCGGCTGGGGCGACGGCGGCGGGGGCACCACCCGCGAGATGACCGGTACCGCCGCACGGCTGGCCGACCTGGAGGGCAGCGCGAAGGTCCGCTGGGAGCACCCGGACACGTTCTTCGACCGCGCGAAGTCCGAATTGACCGACCCGCCCGTGTGGGTGGGGGAGCTGTACCTCGAGCTGCACCGCGCCACCCTCACGAGCCAGCACGGCACGAAGCAGGGCAACCGCCGGTGCGAGCAGCTGCTCATCGAGGCCGAGCTCTGGGCCGCGACCGCCGCGGCCCGCACGGACTTCACCTACCCGTACGACGAGCTCGACGCCCTGTGGCAGCAGGTCCTGCTCCAGCAGTTCCACGACATCCTGCCGGGCACCTCGATCGCCTGGGTGCACCGCGAAGCGGTCGCGAAGTACGCCGAGACGGCCGCGGCGTTGACCGCGATCATCGACCAGGCGCTCTCGGCGCTCGCCGGTACCGGGGACACGGCCGTCGTCGTGAACCCGGCCCCGTTCCTCCAGGCAGGCGCACCTGCGCAGGGTGCGGTCGTCGCGACCGACGTGGCGGCGGTGACCGTGGTGTCGCTGACCGAGCAGGACGGCGGCTACGTGCTGGCGAACGACCTGGTGCGGGTCGTCGTCGACGCACAGGGGCTCGTGACGAGCGCCGTCGACCTGGCGAGCGGGCGCGAGGCGATCGCGGCCGGCCAGGCGGCGAACCTGCTGCAGCTGCACCAGGACTTCCCGAACATGTGGGACGCGTGGGACGTCGACCGGTACTACCGCAACCGGGTCGAGGACCTCGTGTCGACCACCGGGCTGACCGCGTCGGTCGACGACGCAGGGGTCGCCCGCGTGGTCGTCGAGCGGGCGTTCGGTGACTCGTCGGTCCGCCAGGAGATCGTCCTGGCACCCGGCTCGCGCACCCTCGAGTTCGACCAGGTGACCGATTGGCACGAGACCGAGAAGTTCCTCAAGGTGGCGTTCCCGCTCGACGTCCGCGCCGAGCACACCGTCGCCGAGACGCAGTTCGGCGCGCAGAAGCGGGTGACGCACACGAACACCTCGTGGGAGGCCGCGAAGTTCGAGACCTCGATGCACCGCTACGTGCTCGTGTCCGAGCCCGGCTTCGGCGTCGCGCTCGTCAACGACTCGATCCACGGCTTCGACACCACCCGTGACGCCGTCGACGGCCACGTCACCACGACCGTGCGGCTGTCGCTGCTGCGGGCGCCGCGGTTCCCCGACCCCGAGACCGACCAGGGCGTGCAGACACACCGCTACGGCATCGTCATCGGCACCGACCAGCTCGGGGCAACCGAGGCCGGCGTGCGGATGAACGCGGGCGCACGGACGATCACCGGAGCGCACGGGTTCGCGCCGCTCGTCCAGGTGTCCGGCGGGGTCGTGCTGTCCAGCGTCAAGCTCGCCGACGACCGCTCGGGCGACCTGGTCGTCCGCGTGTACGAGCCGTCCGGGCAGCGGGGGACCGGCGCGATCGCCCTGTCCGAGGGCGACGGGGCCGCCTTCGGCACGGCTGCCGAGGTCACCCTGCTCGAAGAGCCGCTGGCCTCGGCCGGCGCCGTCGAGGCGACTTCGTTCGCCGTCGACGCCTACGAGGTCCGCACCTTCCGCTTCCCACGCAACTGATCGACCCGTCCAACCAAGGAGGAACGTCATGAAGCAGTCCACGAAGTTCGGCATCGCGACCGCACTGGTCGCCATGCTCGCGGCACCACTGGTGCCCGCTGCAGCATCCGCTGCGCCGTCTCCGTCCGGTTCGAGCCACGGACACGGACACGGGCACGGCTCCGGGCACGGGCACGGCCACGGGCACCACGCCGTCCCCACGAAGTCCGGCCCGACGAGCGTCGCCTACGTCGAGGTCAACAACGACGAGCTCGCGAACGTCGGCCGGTACACGCTCGAGAACGGCGCGAACGCGTTCGACGTGGCGATCATCTTCGCCGCGAACATCAACCGGGACGCGAACGGCAAGGCGGTCCTCTACAACAACGAAAACGTGCAGCGCACCCTCGACCAGGCCGCAACGCAGATCCGCCCGCTGCAGGCCAAGGGCATCAAGGTGACGCTCTCGGTGCTCGGCAACCACCAGGGCACCGGATTGGCGAACTTCACCTCGAAGGCAGCCGCGCGGGACTTCGCCGCGCAGGTGTCGGCGACGGTGGAGAAGTACGGGCTGGACGGGGTCGACCTGGACGACGAGTACTCCGACTACGGCGTGAACGGCACGCCGCAGCCCAACGACCAGTCCATCGGCTGGCTCATCAGCGCCCTGCGTGCCGACATGCCGGGCAAGATCATCTCGTTCTACGACATCGGCCCGTCGTCCGATGCCCTGAAGACCGCGAGCCCGTCGATCGGGAAGAAGCTCGACTACGCCTGGAACCCGTACTACGGCACCTACACGGCGCCGACGATCCCGGGCCTGCCGAAGTCGAAGCTCTCCGCCGCCGCGGTGGACATCCAGAACACCCCGGAGACCACCGCCGTCTCGCTCGCGCAGCGCACGAAGGCCGACGGGTACGGCGTCTTCATGACGTACAACCTGCCGGACGGTGACGAGTCGGCGTACGTGTCGTCCTTCACGAAGGTGCTGTACGGACAGGCCGCGTCGTACCGCTGACGCGTTCGTCCCGACGGCGGCTCGCGCCCCGTGCTCCCCGGCTCCGGCCTGGAGGCGCGGGGCGTGTCCGTCGTCATGGTCCTGTTGGTCCGGAGGAGGCACGAGTTCCCGTTCGCCCTTGACGGTTCCGGTTCGCAGACCGCGGCGATCGCGAACCGGAACCGTCAACCGTCGAAAGGGAAACCCGGTCCGGCGTACGCGACGCCCCGGCCCGGCCCGCTCGACGCCCCGGCCCGGCCCGCTCGACGCTGCGGCACGGTGCGGCTCCCGCATCGGGCTTCCCGACTCCGGCCTGGAAGCGCGGGGCGCGTCCGTCGTCCTGCTCCCGCTGGCTCCGGGGAGGCATCGGTTCCTCCTCGCCCTTGACGGTTCCGGTTCGCAGACCTCGGCGATTGTGAACCGGAACCGTCACCCGTCGAAAGGGAAACCCGGTCCGGCGTGAGTGATGCCCCGGCCGGCTCGACGCTGCGGCACGGTGCGTCCCCCGCCCCGGGCTTCCCGACTCCGGCCTGGAAGCGCGGGGCGCGTCCGTCGTCCTGCTCCCGCTGGTCCGGGGGAGGCACGAGTTCCCGTTCGCCCTTGACGGTTCCGGTTCGCAGACCTCGGCGATCGTGAACCGGAAGCGTCAACCGTCGAGAGGGAAACCCGGTCCGGCGTCCGCGACGCGCCGACCCGGCCCGGCCCGCTCGGCGCTACGGGCCGCTCGACGCCCCGCCCGGCCCCGCGGCCGTACGATCGCCGCATGGAGCTCGAGTTCCGCGGCGAGGTCATCGAGTGGCGCGGCCCGTCACCGTTCTTCTTCGCCGTCGTGCCGCCGGACGCGGCCGAGGTCATCGCGGATCTCGCGCCGGTGCTCACCTACGGGTGGGGTGTGATCCCGGCGCGCGTGACGATCGGCTCGGTGACGTGGACGACGTCGCTGTTCCCGAAGGACGGTGGGTACCTCGTGCCGTTGCGTTTGGCGGAGCGGAAGCGCGCCCGGGTGGAACTCGGAGACTCCCCGGAGATCACCCTCGAGTTCGCCGGTCCCTGACCGGTCGGGCTGTGGAGGGGATGACGGGAATCGAACCCGCGTAGCCAGTTTGGAAGACTGGGGCTCTACCATTGAGCTACATCCCCGCGCCTGCGCACCAGGCGCAGCCCGACCATCGTAGCGGACGAACGAGCACCGACATGCCGACGCGCGTCATCCCGAAGCCGGACGCCGGCGCCGAGCGCACGATCCGCTGGTCGCGGGTGGTGTCCTTCGTCCTCGTGGCACTCGCTGCGATCGTCCTGTCGCTGCGGCCGGAGCTGTTCGGCGACCCGCAGCACCAGCCCGCGCACGCACTGCTGCACGTCTGGCGGATCGTCGTCGGGCTGACCCTCGCCGTGGCCGCGCTCGGGGTGCAGGTCGTGGTCGGTGTGCGCTGGCGGCGTGACCTGCGACGCGCCGCGGAGGACGACGGCGATCCTCCCGGGAACCGAGCACCGGCGGACCGCTAGACTCATCGGCGTCGCGTCCGCCCGTTCGGCGTGCGTGGACACCCTGGCCCAGTCAAACGGGGCGTAGCTCAGCTTGGTAGAGCGCCCGCTTTGGGAGCGGGAGGTCGCAGGTTCAAATCCTGTCGCCCCGACCAGGTCTTCGAGGAACACCGACCACACGAACGTCAACCAACAGGAGAACATCCCTTGGCCACCAGCACCGTCGACAAGGTGAGCGACACCCGCGTCAAGCTCACCGTGAACGTGACGCCGGACGATCTCAAGCCGAGCATCGACCACGCGTACAAGCACATCGCCGAGCAGATCAACATCCCCGGCTTCCGCAAAGGCAAGGTCCCGCCGGCGATCGTCGACCAGCGCGTCGGCCGTGGCGAGGTCCTGAACCACGCCGTCGGTGACGCCATCGACACCTTCTACCGCCAGGCGGTCGAGGAGCAGGAGCTGCGCATCCTCGGTCGTGCCGAGGCCGACGTGGCCGAGCTGCCGAACCTCGCGGACTTCACCGGCGACCTCGTCCTCACCTTCGAGGTCGACGTCCGCCCCGAGTTCGACCTGCCGGACTACTCCTCGTACGAGCTCACCGTCGACGCCGTCGAGGTGTCGGACGACGAGATCGAGGAGGAGCTGCAGAACCTGCGCACCCGCTTCGGCACGCTCGTGACCGTCGACCGCCCGGCCAAGACCGGCGACTTCGCGCAGATCGACCTCACCGCTTCCATCGGCGACGACGAGGTCGACTCGGCCACCGGCGTCTCCTACGAGATCGGCTCCGGCGACCTGCTCGAGGGCATCGACGAGGCGCTCGAGTCCCTGACCGCCGGTGAGTCGACGACCTTCGAGTCGAAGCTCGTCGGTGGCGACCGCGAGGGCGAGACCGCCCAGATCGCCGTCACCGTCACCGCCGTCAAGGAGCGCGAGCTCCCCGAGGCCGACGACGAGTTCGCCCAGATCGCCAGCCAGTTCGACACCATCGACGAGCTCAAGGCCGACCTGAAGGAGCAGATCGCGAAGTCCAAGACCTTCGGTCAGGGCGCCGCAGCTCGCGACAAGCTCGTCGAGAAGCTCACCGAGGACGTCGAGATCCCGATCTCGGAGAAGCTCATCGAGGACGAGGTGCACCGTCACCTCGAGCAGGAGAACCGCCTGGAGGACGAGGAGCACCGCAAGGAGGTCTCGGAGTCCAGCGAGACCGCCTTCCGCTCGCAGATCCTGCTCGACGCGATCGCCGAGAAGGAGGAGATCCAGGTCTCCCAGGAGGAACTGACCCAGTACCTCATCCAGGCCGCCGCGCAGTACGGCATGGAGCCGGCCGAGTTCATCAAGGTCATCGACCAGAACGGCCAGATCCCCGGCATGGTCGGCGAGGTCGCCCGCTCGAAGGCGGTCGCGACCGTCCTGTCGAAGGTCACCGTCAAGGACACCAACGGCGACGATGTCGACCTGTCCGCCTTCACGGCGGGCGTCGCGCAGGAGCCGGCAGGGGCTGCCGAGTAACGATCTCGACCCTCCCAGCACGACGGACGGGAGGCTCGGTGCCAGCTGGCACCGTGCCTCCCGTCCGTCGTTTCCGCACCATCGCATTGCCGACAGCGAACAGACGGGAACTGGTGCGTTGCACCCGATAAGTTCGACATCAAGCGACAACTGAACGGGAGCTTTTCCATGGCCGAAGCAACACTGAACCCCAGTGTTTTTGACCGCCTTCTGAGAGACCGGATCGTGTGGCTCGGCTCCGAGGTCCGCGACGACAACTCGAACGAGATCGCAGCCAAGCTGCTGCTGCTCGCCGCCGAGGACCCTGAGAAGGACATCTACCTCTACATCAACTCGCCCGGTGGCTCGATCACCGCCGGCATGGCGATCTACGACACGATGCAGTTCGTGCCGAACGACATCGTCACGGTGGGAATCGGCCTCGCCGCGTCGATGGGTCAGTTCCTGCTGTCCTCGGGCACGCCGGGCAAGCGCTACATCACGCCGAACGCGCGCGTGCTGCTGCACCAGCCGTCCGGTGGCTTCGGCGGTACCGCTGCCGACATCCAGACGCAGGCCAAGGTCATCCTCGACATGAAGCAGCGCATGGCGGAGCTCACGGCCGAGCAGACCGGCAAGTCGATCGAGCAGATCCTCAAGGACAACGACCGCGACAACTGGTTCACGGCGCAGGAAGCCCTGGAGTACGGCTTCGTCGACCACCTCCGCGCCTCGAGCGCCGAGGTCATCGGCGGCGGCGGCACCGTCGGCGACGGCGAAGCACCGACCAGCGCGGCCGAGCCCGACGCCCGGTCCTGATCACCACCGAAGAAAAGGAACTGAGAATGCACCTCCCCATGCTCGGTGGCGCGCAGAACGTCCCGGCCCCGTCCAATCGGTACATCCTGCCGAGCTTCGAGGAGCGGACGGCCTACGGCTACAAGCGCCAGGACCCGTACGCCAAGCTCTTCGAGGACCGCATCGTGTTCCTCGGTGTCCAGGTCGACGACGCGTCGGCTGACGACGTCATGGCCCAGCTGCTCGTGCTCGAGTCGATGGACCCGGACCGCGACATCGTGATGTACATCAACTCGCCCGGTGGCTCGTTCACCGCGATGACGGCGATCTACGACACGATGCAGTACATCCGCCCGCAGATCCAGACGGTCTGCCTCGGCCAGGCCGCCTCGGCCGCGTCGGTGCTCCTGGCCGGCGGGACCCCCGGCAAGCGCCTCGCGCTGCCGAACGCCCGTGTGCTCATCCACCAGCCCGCGACCCAGCAGGGTGGCGGTCAGGCGTCCGACATCGAGATCCAGGCGGCGGAGATCCTCCGCATGCGCACCTGGCTCGAGGAGACGCTGTCGAAGCACTCCAACAAGACGCCGGAGGAGATCAACCACGACATCGAGCGCGACAAGATCATGTCCGCGCAGGAAGCCGTGGAGTACGGCCTGATCGACCAGGTCCTCACCAGCCGCAAGAACCTGCCGGCGCTCGTCAAGTAGCACCAGCAGGAACGACGACGCCCCCGCACCGATCGGTGCGGGGGCGTCGTCGTGTGTGCGGTGACCGGTGTCGGTCGTCGGGGTCAGTCGTCCGTGTCGTCGGACTGCGGCGCGGGCCTGCGGCGCAGGAGCAGCAGGACGGCCACGACGGCGCCGATGAGCACGACGCCGCCGGCACCGATCCAGATCGCGTCCGCCGCTGGCGACTCGTTCGATCCCGAGGCCGTGCCGGTGGTCGCCTCGGACCCGGAGTCGTCGTCGCCGGCGGTGGCGCAGGACGGCGGCTCCGCCGAGCCGGTGGCGGGGGAGAAGCCCGACGGGGCCTTCCACGTGAAGGGGTACTCGTCGGAGACGGTGTGGCCGTCGGCCGAGACGACCTGCCACTCGACGGTGTACTTCCCCGAGGCGCCGAGCGCGGCGGCGGTGGACATCGTCGGGCCCTCGACGTCGACGCAGCCGTCCTCGTAGTACTCGCCGTCCGGACCGACGACCCGGAAGGCGAACCCGGAACCCGAGTCGCCGATGTCGAGCAGCCGGTCGTTCGTCGTGATGGCGAAGGTGTCCGGCAGCTCGGTCAGCGTCCCGCCCACGGCCGGGTCGGACGACACCAGGTAGTTGTGGGCGCTGGCCGGACCGGCGAGCCCGAGGACCGCACCACCGGCGATCGCGACGGCCGCGACGGACCCGGCCACGAGCCTCCGGGCAGAGGACCGCGGGCGGGACCGACGCGAGCCGCGCTGCGTCACTTGGCGGAGCTCCGACGACGCGTGCCGGCGACGGCGACGACCAGGGCGACGGCGCCGAGCACCAGGCCGCCGAGGCCGAGGAAGCGGCCGACCAGGTCGGGGTCGGCCGGAGCGCTGGTGCCGGCGGCCTCCGCGGCGGGGGTCGCGGCGGCCGCGTCACCGTCGTCGTCCGTCGCCTCGGCGGCGGTCAGGGTGATCGACGGCGCCGGGTGCTCGGGCTCGGCCTCGCCGGGCTGCTGCTCCTGGTTCCACTCCACGCTGCCCTGCTCGCAGGTCTGCAGGGCGGGGAACTCGACCAGGTCGCCGGGCTCGCCGTCGGGCAGCGCGAAGGACAGCGCGAACGTGTCGCGCTCGTCGGCGGGCAGGGGGGTCTTCGCCGTGTAGGTGACGCTCGTGACGCGCTCGGCAGCGGCCTCGTGCTCGTCGTCGCCAGCGGCGGACGGGGCCGTGTACGGCTCGGTCGCCTTGCGGATGGTCCAGTTCGGGTTGACCGTGGGCGTGACCTCGATGACGGACTCGGGGACCTGGAACTCGATCTTCGTGGTGGGGGAGCCGTCGCAGCCGTGCGGCACCGAGAAGGTCGCGACGGTGTACGAGTTCGCCGCGGTCGACGTCGCGGTCGCGGAGACGTGCGCACTGGCCGCCGTGGCGCTGCCGAGGACGATGACGGCTGCGACACCGAGGGTGACGGCGCCGCCGGTGGCGAGACGCTTCTGCATGGGGTTCCTTCCGGGGGTGGTTCTGCACCAGCTGTTCTACAAGTTGTAGAGAAGTCGGGATCACCGTAGCAGGGTCGGACGCCCTGGGCGAACGCGCGCGGCGAAACCGGAGGGGCATCGCGGTCGGTGTCACCGGTTGCGGTTAGGCTCGTGTCCACGACGAGGTGCCCACCAGCAGCGGTGCACCAGCGGCTGTGCGCCAGCGCGGCCGGCATGTCCAACCAGGGAGGCACGGGAATGGCACGCATCGGAGAGAGCGGCGATCTCCTCAAGTGCTCGTTCTGCGGCAAGAGCCAGAAGCAGGTCCAGCAGCTCATCGCGGGCCCCGGCGTCTACATCTGCGACGAGTGCGTCGAGTTGTGCAACGAGATCATCGAGGAGCGCCTGGCCGAAGCCGGCGAGGACACCGCGAGCGGCGACTTCGAACTGCCGAAGCCGCGCGAGATCTTCGACTTCCTGCAGGAGTACGTCATCGGTCAGGACCCGGCGAAGCGCGCCCTGGCCGTGGCCGTCTACAACCACTACAAGCGCGTCCGTGCGCAGGGGCAGATCACCGCCGCCGAGGACCGCGACGACATCGAGATCGCGAAGTCGAACATCCTGCTCATCGGCCCGACCGGCTGCGGCAAGACCTACCTGGCGCAGACGCTGGCCAAGCGGCTCAACGTGCCGTTCGCCGTCGCCGACGCCACCGCCCTGACCGAGGCCGGCTACGTGGGCGAGGACGTCGAGAACATCCTGCTCAAGCTCATCCAGGCCGCCGACTACGACGTCAAGCGCGCCGAGACCGGCATCATCTACATCGACGAGGTCGACAAGATCGCCCGCAAGGCCGAGAACCCGTCGATCACCCGCGACGTCTCCGGCGAGGGCGTGCAGCAGGCGCTGCTCAAGATCCTCGAGGGCACGGTCGCCTCGGTCCCGCCGCAGGGCGGTCGGAAGCACCCGCACCAGGAGTTCATCCAGATCGACACGACGAACGTGCTGTTCATCGTGGCGGGCGCGTTCGCCGGGCTCGAGGACATCGTGTCGTCCCGCGTCGGCAAGCGCGGCATCGGGTTCGGGGCGCCGCTGCACAGTGCGACCGACCACCAGGACCTGTACTCCGAGGTCCTGCCGGAAGACCTGCACAAGTTCGGCCTGATCCCCGAGTTCATCGGGCGTCTGCCCGTCGTCACCACGGTGTCGCAGCTCGACCAGGCGGCGCTCATGCAGATCCTGACCGAGCCGAAGAACGCGCTGATCAAGCAGTACCAGCGGATGTTCCAGATCGACGGCGTCGAGCTCGAGTTCGACCAGGGCGCACTCGAGGCCATCGCGGACCTCGCGGTGCTGCGGCAGACCGGTGCCCGTGGCCTGCGCGCGATCCTCGAAGAGGTCCTCGGCCCGGTGATGTTCGACGTCCCCTCCGACGACGACGTCGCCCGCGTGGTGATCACCCGCGAGTCCGTGCTCGAGAACGCCGCGCCGACGATCGTGCCGCGGCCCCGGGCCAAGCGCGTCGAGAAGTCGGCGTAGCGCCCCGGCCCGTCAGTCAGCGGCAAACACCAGCAGAACGACAGAACACCTCGAGATCTCGAGGTGTTCTGTCGTTCTCGTGGTGTTCGTCGGCCGAAACGCCGCCTACTCCAGGCCGCGGCGGCGCAGCAGCGGGCCGACCTCGGCGTCGCGGCCGCGGAAGTCCCGGTACGCCTCGAGCGGGTCCTTCGCCCCACCGACCCCGAGCAGCCGCTCCGCGAAGCGCCGTCCGGCTTCCCGGTCGAGCCCGCCGTTGTCGCGGAACCACTCCACCGTGTCGGCGTCGAGCACCTCGGACCAGATGTACCCGTAGTACCCGGCGTCGTACCCGCCCGAGAACGTGTGGGCGAAGTACGTCGACGAGTACCGCGGCGGCACGGCCTCGACCGCGATGCCGGCGGCGGCGAGGGCGTCCCGCTCGAAGTCCTCGACGGACGTCACCGCGGCAGCCTCGGCTGCGGAGAGCCGGTGCCACGCCTGGTCGAGCAGTGCCGCGGCCAGGTACTCCGTCGTGCCGAAGCCCTCGTTGAACCCGGCCGACTCGCTGAGTCCCAGGACGAGCTCCGGCGGCAGCGGTTCCCCGGTCTCGTGGTGCTTGGCGTAGTTCGCCAGGACCGACGGCCACGACACCCACATCTCGTTGACCTGGCTCGGGAACTCGACGAAGTCCCGCTCGACGTTCGTGCCGGAGAACCGCGGGTAGGTGGTGCGGGCGATCAGGCCGTGCAGCGCGTGGCCGAACTCGTGGAAGAGCGTCTCGACCTCGTCCTGGATGAGCAGCGTGGGGGAGCCCGCGGCCGGCTTCGCGACGTTGAGGTTGTTGACCACGACGGGCAGGGTGCCGAGCAGCGCGGACTGCTCGACGACGGGGTTCATCCACGCGCCGCCCCGCTTGCCGTCACGCGTGTAGAGGTCGAGCAGGTACAGTCCGACCGGTTCGCCGTCGTCGCCGGTGACCTCGAAGACGCGGACCTCGTCGTTGTAGCCGTGCAGGTCCGGCCGCTCCGTGAAGGTCAGGCCGTACAGGGCGCCGGCGGCGTGGAAGACGCCGTCGTGCAGGACCCGGTCCGCCTCGAAGTACGGGCGCAGCGCCGAGCTGTCCGCCGCGAACTGCTCCCCGCGCAGGATCTCGGTGGCGTACGCCCAGTCCCACGACTCGACGTCGAACCCGACCGTGCGCGATCGGACCGCGCGCTCGTCGTCGGCGTTCCGCGCGGCGGCACCGACGAGCGAGGACAGCAGCCCGTCGACGGCCTCCGGGGTGCCCGCGGTCTCGTCGGCGGTGACGACGGCGGCGTGGTCCGGGAACCCGAGCAGCTCGGCGCGCTCGGCCCGGAGCCGGACGATCCGCAGCAGGACCTCGCGGTTGTCGTGCTCGTTGCCGCGACGACCGCGGGCGAGGGAGGCGCGCATGATCCGTTCGCGCAGGCCGCGGTCGCGCAGGGAGCCGAGCCACGGGTGCCCGGTGTAGAGCGGCAGCGTGATGAGCCACCCGTCGAGCCCGCGGTCGGCCGCGGCACCGGCGGCGGCGGACTTCGCACCGTCGTCGAGGCCGTCGAGCTCGGACTCGTCCGTGACGTGCACGGCGGAGTCGTTGGTGTCCTCGAGCAGGTTCCGCTCGAAGGTCGTCGTGCGGGTCGACAACTCCTGGTTGATCGCCGTCAGGCGCTCCTTGCCCGCGTCGTCGAGCCCGGCACCCGCCAGGGTCATCTCGGCGTGGGTCCGCTCGACGAGCCGCAGGTCCTCACCGGTCAGCCCGGCGGCCTCGGCGCCGTCGAGCACGGCCTGCACCCGCGCGTAGAGCCGCGCGTCCAGGGTGATCGCGTCCCGGTGGCCGGCGAGCAGCGGCGAGACCTCGGCTTCGAGGTCGTGCAGTGCCGGGGTGGAGTCGGCCGACGACAGCGTGAAGAACACGTGGCTGACGCGGGTCAACAGCTGCCCCGACCGCTCGAGGGCGACCAGGGTGTTCTCGAACGTCGGTGCGTCCGGGTCGGTGGCGATGGCCTCGACCTCGGCGCGCTGCTCGGCCATGCCGGCGTCGAAGGCCGGTCGGTAGTGCTCGAGTCGCACGTCGCCGAAGGGCGGCAGGGCGTAGGGGAGGGTGCTCGGGACGTCGAACGGGGTTGCCATGGCGACCACACTACGGACGTGGCGCCGCTCCGTGTCAGCGCGTCGCGGCGTCGATGAGGGTCTCGGCGGCGCGGCGTGCGTGCGCGGCCGGTGCCGTGGTGCCGGCGATGGCCGCGGTGGTCTGTGCACCCTCGGCCAGGAGCGCGAGCTGCGCGGCGAGCTCCTCGGCCTGTTCCGGGGCGTCCACGACCTCGGCAGTGAGCTGCTGCACGTACCGCTGGAACGAGTCCTTGTGGTCACGCGCGATCTCGGCGACGGCGGGCGACGTCGCCCCGAGCTCGCCGAAGGCGTTGATGAACCCGCACCCACGGAAGGTGTCGTCACCGAACCAGGACTCCAGGAAGTCGTAGAGCGCCAGCAGCTTGTCGCGTGGACCGGTGGCCGCGTCGACCGCACCGTGGACGCCGCGCTCCCAGATGTCGTGGCGGCCGGCGAGCACCGCGGCGATGAGCTGCTCCTTGCCGGGGAACGCCGCGTACAGCTTCTTGAGCGAGACCCCCGCGGCGGTCCGGATCGCGTCCATGCCGACCGACTGGATGCCGCGCGTGTAGAACAGCTGGTCCGCGACCTCGACGATGTGCGCTCGCACATCCGGTTCGACGGTGCTGGTGACCATGTACGTACCCCGTTCGCTGAGTGTTCACCGGGCCCGACTTGCGAGGGGAACGGCCGTTCTCTACTGTAGTCCACATCGGCGGAGAACGATCGTTCTCTGCGAAGTCGAGGGAAGGAACGACCATGGGTGCCATCACCGTCGGGACCGAGAACAGCGTCGACATCGAGCTCCACTACGAGGACAAGGGCCAGGGCCAGCCGATCGTGCTGATCCACGGCTTCCCCCTCGACGGCAACTCGTGGGAGGGGCAGGTCCCGATGCTCCTCGAGGCCGGCTACCGCGTCATCACGTACGACCGCCGCGGCTTCGGTCGGTCCTCGCAGCCGTCCACCGGCTACGACTACGACACCTTCGCCGACGACCTGCACACGGTCCTCGAGACCCTCGACCTGCGCGACGTGATCCTGGTCGGCTTCTCGATGGGCACCGGCGAGATCGCCCGCTACATCGGCCGCCACGGTGAAGACCGGATCGCCAAGGTCGCGTTCCTCGCCTCGCTCGAGCCGTTCCTGGCGATCACCGACGACAACCCCGACGGCGCCGGCCCGATGTCGTTCTTCGAGGGCATCGCCGCCGACGTGGCGAAGGACCGCTACGCGTACTTCACGAACTTCTACCAGGACTTCTTCAACCTGTCGGAGAACCTCGGCACCCGCATCTCCGAGGAGCAGGTCCGCAACGCCTGGAACGTCGCTGCCGGCTCCGGCTCGATCGCGTCCGCGGCAGCACCCCTGACCTGGCCGACCGACTTCCGCCAGGACATCTCGAAGGTCACCGTCCCCGCCCTGATCGTGCACGGCACGTCGGACAACATCCTCCCGATCGACGCCACCGGTCGACGCTTCACCAAGGCCCTGCCCGCGGCGGAGTACGTCGAGATCGAGGGCGCCCCGCACGGCCTGCTCACCACGCACACCGCCGAGGTGAACGAGGTCCTGCGCACCTGGCTCGCCGAGTCCTGATCCCTCGGCGATCACGCGGGCGCTCCCCGGCGGGGGCGCCCGCATCGTGAGCAGGAATGGTCGGGTCCCCACCGGGAACTCGACCATTCCTGCTCACCAAGCGAACCGCGAAGCGGAACCGCGAACCGCGCAGCGCGAACCGCCCGCGCTAGTCCTCTTCCGCGGCGTCGTCCGGGTTCGTCACCTGTGCGCGCCCGAGGGCGTCGAGGTGGATCGAGGTGCCGTCGTCGAGCTCGACGATCGGCTTGCCCTCCAGGAACGTCAGCGTCCACCCCCACGTCGCCGTGTCGACGGCCTCCTGCGCGAGTTCGTCCTCGACCCCGCGCACGGCGACGACCATCGTCTCGGGCAGTCGCGCAGGCGGCTCCCCACCCACGTTCCAGCGTGTGCCCAACTGCATCCGTGCCTCCAGTCCGGTCGACGGGCCGGGTCGCCGACGCGACCCGGCCCGGACAGCCGACGTTACGCCTGCTGCTCCGCGAGCTCGATCTCGGTGACGGCGAGCTCGTCGCCGTCGACGAACGACAGGTTCTCGATGCGGCCGACGGCCGCCAGGTCGACCGCCGCACGCTCGATGAGCACGCGCGTCTCGGCGGGCGCCGCGACGACCGCACGCGTCACGGGCGTCTTCTGGGACGCCTTCGCCGCCGTCTTCGCACCGCGGATCCCGATGAGCGCCTGCCCGACGGCCGCGAGCAGCCCGGTGGGGGCCGCGTCGGTGGGCAGGTCGGCCGCGGTCGGCCAGGAGGCCCGGTGCACGCTGGTCTCGTGGGTCCAGGCCCACACTTCCTCCGTCGCGTACGGGAGGAACGGCGCCAGCAGTCGGAGCAGCACGTCGATCGCGCCGCGCAGCGCCAGGACCGCGCTCGCCTGCGTCTCGTGCGTCGCGTCGGACGCGGTGCCGTAGGCGCGCTCCTTCACGAGCTCGAGGTAGTCGTCGCAGAACGTCCAGAAGAAGCGCTCGGTGATCTCGAGGGCACGGGCGTGGTCGAAGCCGTCGAAGGCCGCGGTGGCCTGCTCGACGACCGAACCGAGCTCGGCGAGCATGTCGACGTCGAGGGCCTCGGTGACGCTCGTGGCACCCTCGGGCAGCGGGAAGCCGTAGACGAACTTCGCCGCGTTGAGCACCTTGATCGCCAGGCGACGGCCGACCTTGATCTGCTTCGGGTTCTGCGGGTCGAACGCCGCGTCGGTGCCGAGCTTGGACGAGGCCGCCCAGTAGCGGACCGCGTCGGCGCCGTGCTGCTCGAGGATCGACAGCGGCGTGACGACGTTGCCCTTCGACTTCGACATCTTCTTGCGGTCGGGGTCGACGATGAAGCCGGAGATGGAGGCGTGCTTCCACGGCACCACGTCGGCTTCGAGCTGACTGCGGAGCACGGTGGTGAACAGCCAGGTGCGGATGATGTCCTGCGCCTGCGGGCGGACGTCGTACGGGTACACCAGGTCGTAGAGCGCCGGGTCGGTCTCCCACTTGCCCGCGAGCTGCGGGGTGAGCGACGAGGTCGCCCAGGTGTCCATCACGTCGAGCTCGCCCTGGAACCCGCCGGCGACGCCACGCTGGTCCTCGGTGTAGCCGGGGGCCGGCTCGGAGGCCGGGTCGACGGGCAGCTGCGCCTCGGTCGGCACGATCGGCTGGTCGAACACCGGGTTGCCGTCGGCGTCGAGCGGGTACCAGACCGGCAGCGGCACGCCGAAGAAGCGCTGGCGCGAGATGAGCCAGTCGCCGGACAGGCCGCCGACCCAGTTGTCGTAGCGGACGCGCATGAAGTCCGGGTGGAACGCGATCTCCTCGCCGCGCTGGCGGAGTGTGCTCTTCAGCTGCTCGTCGCGCGCGCCGTTGACGATGTACCACTGGCGGGTCGACACGATCTCCAGGGGCTTGTCGCCCTTCTCGAAGAACTTGACCGGGTGCTGGATGGTCTTGACGTCGCCGATGAGCTCGCCGGACTCGGTCAGGGCGTCCACGACGACCTTCTTGGCCGAGAACACCGTCTTGCCGGCCATCTCGGCGTAGAGCTCCTGGCCCTTCGTGGACTCGATCCAGGCGGGCTCCTCCGAACGCACGCGGCCGTCGAAGCCGATGATCGCACGGTTCGGCAGCTGCAGCTCGCGCCACCACACCACGTCGGTGGTGTCACCGAAGGTGCAGACCATGGCGATGCCGGCGCCCTTGTCCTTCTGCGCCAGGTGGTGTGCGAGCACGGGCACCTCGACGTCGAACAGGGGGGAGCGGACCGTGGTGCCGAACAGGTCCTGGAACCGCTCGTCGTCCGGGTGCGCCACCAGGGCGACACAGGCGGGCAGCAGCTCGGGGCGGGTCGTCTGGATGACCACGTCGTCGCCACCGTCGGTGCGGTGGAAGGCGATGCCGTGGTACGCGCCGGGCATCTCCTTGTCCTCGAGCTCGGCCTGCGCGACCGCGGTGCGGAACGTGACGTCCCACAGGGTCGGCGCGTCGGCCTGGTAGGCCTCGCCGCGCTCGAGGTTGCGCAGGAACGCGCGCTGGGCGCTCGCCCGCGAGGTGTCGTCGATGGTGCGGTACGACTGGGTCCAGTCGACCGACAGACCGAGCGTGCGGAACAGCTCCTCGAACTGCTGCTCGTCCTGCACGGTCAGACGCTCGCACAGCTCGATGAAGTTGCGGCGCGACACCGGCAGCTGGTCGGCGGCCTTCGAGGACTTGCCGTCGCCGCCCTCGAACGGCGGCGTGAAGTCGGGGTCGTACGGCAGGGTCGGGTCGCAGCGGACGCCGTAGTAGTTCTGCACGCGGCGCTCGGTGGGCAGACCGTTGTCGTCCCAGCCCATCGGGTAGAAGACGTGCTTGCCGCGCATGCGCTCGAACCGGGCCTTGAGGTCGGTGTGCGTGTACGAGAACACGTGGCCGATGTGCAGCGAGCCCGAGGCGGTGGGCGGCGGGGTGTCGATCGACCAGACGGCGCTGCGGTCACCGGCGGCGTCGCGGTCGAAGCGGTAGGTACCGTCCTGCTCCCAGACGGGCCCCCAGACCTGCTCCAGTCCGTCGACGCTGGGCTTCTCGGGCATGGGCTTGGTCATCGTGCACCTTCCGTCCGTGTGTGCGGCACCGAGTCCGTGATGAGGTGCCTGAGTGTGCCGCGCCTGGCGCGCGGTGTCCCCAATCGTAGCGGCGGCCCGGACACCGGCGCAGTCGGCGTACGGGCACCGTTTACCACACCGAGATGTCGGGTCGGCCCGTGTCCTGCTAGTCTGTCGGAGTTTGTCCGGCGAGCGCGGAGCTCGCAGGAGCTGCAACGTCGCCGTCTCGCCGGACGCCCGAAGGACGCACCGCACACCGGAGGAACGACTTGGCACCGAACAACGCACCCCACTCGCACGGCGATCGGCCGTTGCGCACGAAGGGCGCCGCGAAGCGCGCTCGTCGCGATCTCACGAAGGACGACGTCACCGTCGTCGAGGAGTCGCTGCTCAAGCGAGCCGTCGCGGCTGCCGCGCTCGGCAACGCCATGGAGTGGTTCGACTTCGGCATCTTCGCCTACCTGACCGTGACGATCTCGCAGGTGTTCCTGCCGCAGGGCGACCCCGCGGCGAACATCGTCGCGACGTTCGGCTTCTTCGCCGCAGCGTTCATCGTCCGCCCGATCGGTGGTGCCGTGTTCGGCCCGATCGGCGACAAGATCGGCCGACAGAAGGTCCTCGCGCTGACGATGATCCTGATGGCCGCCGGCACGCTCATGATCGGCCTCATCCCGTCGTACGACTCGATCGGCTTCTGGGCCCCCATCCTGCTGCTCGTCGCCCGCTTCGTGCAGGGCTTCTCGACCGGTGGTGAGTACGGCGGCGCCGCGACGTTCATCGCCGAGTACTCGCCGGACAAGCGCCGTGGGTTCATGGGCTCCTGGCTCGAGTTCGGCACGCTCGCCGGCTACGTGCTCGGTGCGTCGATCGTCACCGCCCTGCAGTTCGGCCTGTCCGAGGATGCACTGCTCAGCTGGGGCTGGCGCATCCCGTTCATCATCGCCGGCCCGCTCGGCCTGATCGGGCTCTACCTCCGTCTCAAGCTCGAGGAGACCCCGGCCTTCCAGAAGCAGCAGGAGCAGGCCGCCGAGCGCGAGGGGCAGAAGACGCCGTTCCTCAAGCTCTTCGCCGAGAACTGGCGCTCGCTCATCATCTGCATCGGTCTCGTGCTGGTCTTCAACGTGACCGACTACATGCTGCTGTCGTACATGCCGACCTACCTGGAGCAGAACCTCGGCCAGAGCGCCACGTTCGGCCTCATCCTGATCGTCGTCGTGATGCTGCTCATGATGGTCGTCATCACCTTCGGTGGTCGCCTGTCCGACAAGTTCGGCCGTCGTCCCGTGCTGGCAGCCGGGTGCATCGGCTTCATCCTGCTGTCCTGGCCGGCCCTCAAGCTCGTCCAGACCGGCACCGGCCCGGGCGTCTTCGCCGGGCTCCTCATCCTGGGGATCGTGCTCGTCACGTTCACCTCGACGATGCCGTCGACCCTGCCGGCCCTGTTCCCGACGATCATCCGCTACGGCGCCCTGGCGATCGCGTTCAACGTCTCGGTGTCGCTCTTCGGTGGGACGACCCCGCTGGCCACCTCGGCGCTCATCGCCGGTGCGAAGGACGCCGGGTACGGCTGGGCCGAGGACATCCCCGCGTTCTACCTGATGGCAGCGGCGGTGATCGGTCTGGTCGCGGTGTACTTCACCAAGGAGACCGCCGCCACCCCGCTCATGGGCTCCGGTCCGACCGTCGGGTCGGAGGACGAGGTCGCCTCGGTCATCGAGGACTACAACGACCCGACCTCCGAGCTGGCACAGTCCGACTGGGCCAAGGAGTTCTCGACGAGCGAGATCCCGATCATCTCGGGAGACGCCGCGACGGGCGACGAGAAGAAGGAGCCCGCCGGCTCGTAGTCGCCGCCGCTCCGCCGGCCTGGAGGCACGGCGCGCGTCCGTCACGGACGTCGCGCCGTGCCTCCGGTCGTCTCCCGGGCGGTCGCGCGCTGCTCGCGCTGGCGCATCTGGCGGGCGTTGTTCCGCGCTGGGCGACAGTTCACGCGCCGTCGAGCGCGTGAACTGTCGCCCAGCGCGAAACCTTGCGGCGGCGGCGGCGGCACGGCCGGCTACGCGGGGCCGGTGGCCAGGCGGTCGGCCGCGTGCATCAGCCGCGCCGTGACCGCGTGCGCCGGCCGGTCGAACACCGACGCCGCGGGACCCTGCTCGACGACCCGGCCCCCGTGCACGACGAGCACGTCGTCGGCCATCCGCCGCACCGCGCGCAGGTCGTGCGACACGAAGACCATCGCGGCGCCGCGCTCGTCGCGCAGTCGTTCGAGCAGCCGCAGCACGGCGTCCTGCACGGTGGCGTCGAGAGCGGTGACCGGCTCGTCGAGCACGATCACCTCGGGGTCGGTGGCCAGCGCCCGGGCGATCGCGAGCCGCTGCCGCTGCCCGCCGGAGAGCGTGCGCGGCGAGCGCGGGCGGAGCACCGGGTCCAGGTCGACCTGCCGGAGCGCCGCGTCCACACGGTCGTCCAGCGCGCCCCGTGCCCGTCGTTCGTCGCCGCGGGAGAACGCGTCGGCGAGGACCCGCTCGACCGTCCACCGTTCGTCGAAGGTGGCGCCGGGGTCCTGCACGACGGCCGCGATGCGGTGCCGGCTCGGGCGGCGATCGCGTTCCGGCAGGGGGACCCACGGCTCGTCGTCGAGCGTGACCGTGCCGGCGTCGGGGGTCTCGAGCCCGAGGAGCATCCGGGCGACGGTCGTCTTGCCCGACCCCGAGGCGCCGATCACGCCGAGCACGCGCCCCCTGCCGAGGCCGAACGACACGTCGTCGACCGCCGGCACGCCGCCGAACGCGCGGGACAGCCCCCGTGCCACGAGCACGCCCGTCGTCGCGGGCGACCCCGGATCGAGCGGCTCGGCGACGGGGTCCGGAGCCGAGCCGGCGCCCGCGTCCGTGCCCTGCGCCGCCGCCGGTGCGGCCGCACGCACCAGGGCCCGCGTGGCCTGGTGTGCGGGCGCGGCGAAGACGTCGGCGACCGCGCCCTGCTCGACGACCCGGCCCTCGTGCACCACCGCGACCCGGTCGGCCCACCCCGCCACGAGCCCCAGGTCGTGCGTGATCACGAGCAGTCCCGCACCCCGGGCCTGGGCCGCACGCAGCTGCTCCATCACGGTGACGGCGACCCCGGCGTCGAGCGCGGTCGTCGGCTCGTCGGCGACCACGAGCGCGGGCGATCCGACGGTCGCGGCGGCGATGAGCGCGCGCTGCCGCATCCCGCCCGACAGGGTGTCGGCGAGTCGGCCGTCGGTCGCGATGTCCGGGTCGAGCCCCACCGCGGCGAGGGCCTCGCGCACGGCCTCCACGCGCTCGGCCGCACCCATCTCGGTGTGCAGGCGCAGGGTGTCGGCGACCTCGCGCCCGACAGGACGCAGCGGGTCCAACGCGCCCAGTGCCTCCTGGCCGACGTAGCCGACCCGCGATCCCCGCAGCCGACGCCAGCGCCGGTCGGAGAGGCCGCGCACGTCGGTCCCGTCGACGGTGAAGGCGTCGGCGTGCACGGAGGACCCCGGGGCCGACAGACCGAGCACCGCCCGCGCCGTGACGGTCTTGCCGGAGCCGGAGGCACCGACCAGGGCGACGCACTCGCCGGCGTCGACGTGCAGGTCCACGCCGTGCACGATCGGGACGCCCCCGATCGCGACGCTGAGCCCGCGGACGTCGAGGACGGCGGTCACCGCGCGGCACCCGTCCGTCGGACCGCACGGCCGAGCACCGTGACGGCGGTGGCGAGCGCCACGATCGCGAGTCCGGGGAAGGTGCTCATCCACGGTGCGGTCTGCAGGTAGGTGCGCCCGTCGGCGAGCATCGCGCCCCACTCCGGCGCGGGCGGCGGCGTGCCGACGCCGAGGTAGCTCAGCGCCGAGGCCCACACGACGGCCTGCCCGACGCCGAGCGTCGCGACGGCCACGACCGGCCACAGCGCGGTGGGCAGCACGTGGCGCAGGACGATCCGGGCGGGGGAGCGGCCGAGCAGCACCGCGGTCTCGACCACCTGCGAACTCCGGGCCGACCGCACGAGACCGCGGACGATCCGGGCGTACCCCGGCGCGGTCGCGAACCCGACGGCGAGCACGGCGGGCACGGGCCCGGGGCCGGTCACCGCGATGACGACCAGGGCGACGAGCAGCAGGGGCAGGGCGAACGCGACCTCGGTGGCCCGGCCGATCACGGCGTCGAGCAGGCGACCGACACGTCCGGCACCCGCGCCGAGTCCCGCGACGACGCCGAGCAGGACGCCCGCGCCGCCGCCGATCAGGGTCGCTGCGACGCCCACCACGAGCGAGGCCCGGGTCCCGGCGACCACGCGGGCCAGCACGTCGCGGCCGGACTCGTCGGTGCCGAAGGGGTGTGCGGCGCTCGGTGCGAGCAGCGCCTCGGTCGGGTGGACGGCCAGCGGGTCGCCCCCGCCGAGCAGGGACGGCCAGGCCGCCGCGACCACGGCGACCAGCACGACCACCCCCGCGATGGTGCCGCCGACACCGAGCGTCCCCCCACGGACGCGCTCGGGGCCGGCGGCGGTCTGGTGGCCGGGTGCTCCGGTCTGGAGGCCCGGGTCGGCGATCCCGCTCACCGTGCGCCCGCCGGTCGGCCGGCTCCACGGCGGCGCGCGCTGCCGCGTCGCGGGGCGCCCTGCGGGGCGCTGCCACGCGGGTCGACGGCGCGCTCGACGAGGTCGGCGACGGCCAGCACCACGACGTAGGCGGCCGCGGACACCATCGCGATGCCGACGACGAGGGGCATGTCCCGCTGGGTCACGGCGGTCACGAGCGCGCGGCCGATGCCGGGCAGCGCGAACACCGACTCGACCACGACGGCACCGGAGACGAGGGAACCGAAGGCCCAGGCGGACAGCGCGATCCCGGGCAGCGCGGCGTGCCGGAGCAGGTGGCGGGCGAACAGGCCGATGCGGGTCTCGCCCCGGCCCCGGGCGGCGAGGGCGAAGGCCGACCGCTGCGCGTCCACCACCCCGTCGCGCACGGTCTCCGCCAGGTAGCCGGCGACGGGCACGGCCACCGTCAGCACCGGGAGCACCCAGCCGCGGGCGGTGCCGTCGCTCACCGCGGGCACCCATCCCAGGGCGCTGGCGAACACGACGATGAGCACGCTGCCGAGCCAGAAGTGCGGCATCACGCTCGCGGTGACGCTCAGGGCGCTCGTCAGTCCGGCGGCGATCCGACCGCGCTGCGTCGAGGCCCACGCGGCGAGGATGGCCAGCACCCACGCGACCACCAGCCCCGCGACCGCCAGGGTCAGCGTGACCGGCAGCTGCTGGCCGAGCAGGGTCGCGACCGGCGTGCGGAAGGCGTAGGAGTCGCCGAGCTGCCCCGTCGCCAGCCGTCCGAGGAACACCGCGTACTGCACCAGGACGGGCTGGTCGAGGCCGTACTCGTGCCGCACCTGGGCGACGGCCTCGGCCGAGGCCTGCGACCCCGGTCCGCCCAGGATCGCGAGCGCCGGGTCGCCGGGGATGAGCCGGATCGCGACGAAGACGATCGTCGCGACCGCCCAGAGCACGCCGATGCCGCCCAGCACACGGCGGACCGCCCAGCGCGCCCAGCGCCCTGCTGCCGATGCGTCTGCGGTCCGCGGCCCGTCCGCCGGGCGCGGGACGGGCCTCCCGGCCGTCGGGTCCGTCACCGCGTCAGCGGTCGATCCACGCGGTGCCGAACCAGGGTGTCGAGACGGGGGTCGTCTCGATGCCGTGCACGGCCGAGCGCACCAGGAAGTGGTTCTGCTGGTCGTAGAGCGGCAGCACCGTGTCGCTGGCCAGGATCAGCTGCTGTGCCTGCTCGTACAGGTCGGCGCGCTCGTCGGCGTCCGACGTGCGGGCGGCCTGCTCGAGCAGCCGGTCGAGCGCCGGGTCGTCGAGCTGGGCGAGGTTGGCGAAGTAGCCGGACGGTGCCGGTTCGATGCTCGCGCTGTCGTACAGGATCCGCAGCACGTCCGGGCCGACCTTGGTGTACGGCGCGCTGACCACGTCGTACTCGTTCGCCGCGAGCGCCGCGTACCAGCTGGACAGGTCGAGTTCGTCGAGCACGACGTCGAAGCCGACGGCCTGCTCGGACGCCTGGATCTGCTGGAACAGGCTGCGCTCGGCCGGGACCGACTGGTTCGTCGAGACGGGGAACCGCACGGTCAGCCGCTGGCCGTCCTTCTCGCGGATACCGTCCGACCCGACCTTCCAGCCGGCGTCGTCGAGGAGTCGCTCCGCCTTGTCGGGGGAGTAGGTGAACCGGCTCTCCTCGGAGTACGCGAGCGGCTCCGCGCTCGAGAGCGCCGAGTACGAGCGCTCCGCGGTGCCGAGGAACAACGACTGCAGGCCGGGGTCGATCTCGGCGCCGGCGATGAAGGCCTGGCGCACCGCTTCGTCGCGGAACACCCCGTGACCGGAGTTCAGCTCGAGGCGGTTCGAGGCGCCGGGGCGCGGGGCGTCGAGGTCGCGGATCGCGCCCTTCGCCGAGGCCGCCTTGAGCTGGTCGGGCTGGGCGTTGTCGATGACGTCCACCTGACCGGCCTGCAGTGCGGCGTAGCGCGAGGTCGAGTCGGGCAGGAACCGCCAGGTGATGCCGGACAGGCGCGGCTTCGTCGTTCCCCAGTGGTCGGCGTTCTTCGTCAGGGTGACGCGGTCGCCGTGCTTCCAGCCGGTGACCGCGAAGGGGCCGGTGCCGACGGGGGACTCGCAGTTCGTCGCCTGGTCGCGCTCGAGGGCCTTCGGGGACTCCATGCCGACCCAGGGCTGCGAGAAGGACTCGAGCAGCGCGCTGTCCGGGCGGCTCAGCGTCAGGGTGACCGTGTGCTCGTCGGTGGCGGTCGCCTTCGTGATCGACTGCAGCGCCAGGTACCCGGTGCTCGAGGCGGTGGCCGGGTCCTGCACGTGCTCGATGTTCGCCACGACCGCGGCGGCGTCGAACGGGGTGCCGTCGGTGAAGGTGACGTCGTCGCGCAGGGTGAACGTCAGGGTCTTCCCGTCGTCGCTCGTGGTCCACTCCGTGGCGAGCTCGGGCGTCGTCTTGCCGTCCTCGAGCCCGACGAGCTCCTCGATGTACTGCGTCGCCAGGAGCGCCTGCGGGTAGTTGCCGCCGACGTGCGGGTCGAGGCAGGTCGGTTCGGCGTCGCCGGAGGCGTAGGTGAGCGTCCCGCCGGCGACGGGCGTGCTGCTGCCCGTGCTCGCACCACCGCCGGTGCACGCGGTCAGGGCGAGCAGGACCGCGGTGGTGCCCGCGACGACGGCGAGGGTTTTCTGTACTGAGTCCAAGATCATGGCTCGACGAGCCTACCGCTTTACTGGAGCCATGGACGAACCGATGCGCCGCGGTGGCCGCCCCCGACGGTCGAGCGCCGAGGTGCTGGCCGACGCCGCCGCCGAGCTGTTCCTGGAACAGGGCTACGCGCGCACGACCGTCGACCAGATCGCCGCCCGCGCCGGGGTGAGCCGGGCGACGTTCTTCAACTACTTCCCGGCGAAGGCCGACGTGATGTGGCTCGAGCTCGACGCCGCCGTCGCCGGGCTGCCCGGGCACTTGGCCGCGTCCACCGAGCCGAGTCCGGTGCGCGCCGTCGAGCAGGCGCTGCTGACCGCGGCCCGGGAGCACGATCCCGAGCGGGTGCCGTGGGCCCTGGCGCAGGCGGAGGTCATGGGCATCGGTCCCGAGCTCGTCGCCGGTGTCGCGGTGCGGGTGACGGCGCAGCACGCGGCCGTCGCGGCGTTCGTCGCCGGGCGGACGGGGGAGGAGCCGGGCGCGCTCCGGCCGCAGGCGGTCTCCGGCGCGATGCTCGGTGCGGCCGCGGCGGCGTTCGGGGTGTGGGTGGCCGACGGGGTCGGTCGGCGCGCGCTCGTGGAGTACGTCGCGGCGGCGCTCCGGCCGGTGGCGGCGGGGCTCGACGCCACCTGACGCGTGCGGCGTTCGGTGACGCTCTCGGCCCCCGTTCCGCGCTGAGCGACACCGCACGCGCTCCGGAAGCCGAGGACTGTCGCTCAGCCCGAAACCTCGTGCCCGCACCCGCCCCGCGCTCACTCCGCCCGCAGCGTCCCCGCCCCGCCGGACGCCACGTCCTCGACCGTGCCGTCCCGCACCACCTCGGGCACGTCCTCGCTCGTCGGCGCCAGGGACGCATCGCCCGGGACGCTCAGGGTGAGCACGGCCTCCTCGATGTACGGACTGTCCTCCAGCGACTGCTCCACCTCGCGCAGCCGGACCGCGACGTGCTCCTCGGTCTCGTTGCCGGTCAGGTCGACGGCCGCCACCAGGTACACCCGCGACGGGCCGACGAACTCCAGGTGCAGGTAGGTCACGCGCTCCACCTGCGAGCGTCCGAGCAGCTCGACGAGCACCGCGTCCTCGAGCTCCGGCGACGTGCTCTCGCCGAGCAGGAACCGGCGGTTGCGGTCGATCAGGACGATCGCGACGACGCCGAGCAGCACCCCGATCGCGATGGAGCCCAGCGCGTCGAAGACCGCGAGCCCCGTGACCTGGTGCAGGAACACCCCGAGGAACGCGACGACCAGGCCGATCAGCGCTGCGGCGTCCTCGGCGAAGACGGCCCGGAGCGTCGGGTTCGACGACTGCAGCACGTGCCGCAGCACGGGCACCTGCCGCTTCGTCGCCGCGCCGTGGGCCTGCCGGTACGCCTGCAGGAAGCTCGTGCCCTCGAGCACGAACGCCACCGCGAGCACGACGTAGTTGAGCACGACGTCCTCGGCGGGCCCGGTGTCGCCGAACTCCGAGATGCCGTGGGTGATCGACACGATCGCACCGGCGGTGAACAGGCCGAACGCCGCGAACATCGACCAGATGTAGGTCTCGCGGCCGTACCCGAGCGGGTGTGCGGTGTCGCGCTTCCGGGCACCCCGCCGCTCGGCGACGAGCAGGAAGACCTCGTTGCCGGTGTCCGCCCACGAGTGCGCCGCCTCGGCCACCATCGATGCGGAGCCCGTGACGAGCGACGCGACGGTCTTCGCGACCGCGACCAGCAGGTTGGCGCCGAAGGCGATCAGGACGGTGACGAGCGACTTGGGACGTTCTTCTGCGGGCACCACTCGAGCATGCTCCTCCGCGCATGATCCTTCCGATGGGCGAGGCAGGCATCCGTGATCGCGTCTCGGCCACGGTTAGAGCGGCAGATCTGTAGGATTACGACGAAACGGGGGCTGAGAGGGACGGAGAGTGGCATGCTCGTGCGCTTTGAGGTTGAGAATTTCCGATCTATCAGAGAGCCTGCCGAGCTCTCCATGGTGGCGATCGACGAGGACCGCACCGGGGTGCGAAGGGTTGATCGCCTCGGCGAGCCCATCCTGACGACTGCCGCCATCTACGGCCCAAACGCTTCTGGGAAGACTAATTTGCTTGCGGCCTTGAACTGGCTTCGGGAGGCTATCCAAGGCTCCTTGCGCTACTGGGATGAAGCGATACCAATCGAGCCTTTTGCTAGTTCTACTGCTCGGAACGAGAATACGTCGTTTGCCCTCGAAGTGATTGTTGAGGGCATCCTTTTCGAGTACCTTCTCGAACTCAATTCTTCGAAAGTTCAGTTTGAGGCACTTTACCATTATCCGGAGGGACGTCGACGGAAGATATACGTTCGCGAGAAGAATGAGCTCTCGATCCAACGCGGTCTCGGGCATCTCTCCGGAACGCGTTCGCTGCTTACCGATAGGTCTCTGGCTCTATCGATCATGCGGCGCTTTGATGATGAGACAATAAGTGGTTTTGGTCGCGTTGTTCTCGGGATATCTTCGCTCGGTATGTCGCTGAACAAGCACCGACGTCCCCCTATGATTCACCCACGGTCGACGCTGGATATTTTCGATGTTCCTCAAGATAACCAACTTGATCTATTTGAGGAAGGGGATCCCTTGGGGGACCCCCTTCGCAGGCGAGCTATGAGTCTGTTGCGGCTTGCCGACCTGGGGGTTGCAGATGTCGAGATTGAGCGAGATGTGGACTCCCCATTGGGGTCAAGTCGACGGCGCCCGAAGCTGATCCACGCGATAGGGGGTGACACCGAAGCATTCTCGATGGCGGACGAATCGGCAGGAACTAGAACATGGTTCAGTCTGATCGGGCCCCTACTGCATGCGCTTGACCGCGGACGCGTAGTGCTCTTCGATGAGCTAGAAGCTAACCTTCACCCGGTGCTAACCGCGCAGATCCTCAAATTATTCGCAAACCCAGGATCGAACCCTCGAGGGGCGCAGCTAATATTCACGAGTCACGATACCAACTTGCTTGCTCACCTCAATCGAGATGAGGTGTGGCTTACTCAAAAGAATCATAATGGCGAAACGCGCTTTGCTGCCCTTTCGGATTTTGCCGGTGAGCGCGTGCGCAAGTCCGTGAACTTAGAGAGTGGCTACATAAGCGGAAGGTTCGGTGCGCTTCCTGACGTGAATAATACCGAGTTTTTGCGTGATTTGGGACTAATTGGATGAGCGTGCAATCCCGCCGGAGAAACCGGAAGCCTCTTCGTCGACCCGCGCCCACTCTGTCGGAAAAGACAGTGCTCCGCGTCTACAGCGAAGGAGAAGCGACTGAAATTGATTACATCGACGCACTCAGGCGACTCCCTGAAGTGTCAGAGGCTGCCGCGGTAGAGGTGGTTGTGGAGATGGTAGGGGCAAGTCCGCTGACGCTGGTCGAAGCCGCACGTGAAGCAAAAAGGGTTGCATCGTCGGAAGTTGACTCTTACTGGTGCGTGTTCGATGTTGAGAGTCCGGATTCCCATCCCTACCTGAAAGAAGCGGCGATCATGGCTCGCGACAACGGCATTCGCCTGGCCATCTCAAATCCTTGCTTCGAGGTGTGGCTGATTCTGCACCTCGCGGCACAAAATGCGTATCTGACCACTGACGAAGCGGTTCACCGGAGGAGCGAGCTGGATGGTTCGTCCGACAAGCATGTAGACGCCGACTTGTACATGCCTCGGAGGGGCGACGCCGTGAGGCGAGCCCAGTCGCTGCGGAAGCGGCACGCTGGGGACGGAACACAGTTCCCCTCAGACAACCCCTCGACCACCTTCGACGGGTTTCTTGCGGGGCTGCCGGGTGCGATGAAGTGACCTCATCTCAGCAAGCGCACGCTAGACCAACTCTCGCCGTCAACGGAACGTCCGCTAAACTAGGGTCACAAGAGCATCGATCCGGTCATCACCGGGGAGCTTCCGGAAGAACGCGCGGCGCACCAGCACCTCGTCAGTAGAACCGGGCGGGTTCGGGACCGTCACCACCCCGACGAGAGCGGTCGCACCGGCGGTGCGGCAAGCGAGGTGGTACCGCGGAGTCCGCTCCGTCCTCGTGGAGATCAACCGAACCCACAGGAGTCCCCGGTGCGCTACCCCCTGAACCGTCCCGACGCGACCGCCGCCGACGGCGTCGTCCCCTCGCCGAGCTTCCCCGCCGTCGAGCGCGGGATCCTCGCCTTCTGGAAGGGCGACGACACCTTCCAGGCGTCCATCGACCAGCGCGAGGGCTGCCCCGAGTGGACCTTCTACGACGGCCCGCCCTTCGCGAACGGGCTGCCGCACTACGGTCACCTGCTGACCGGGTACGCCAAGGACGTCTTCCCGCGCTACCAGACCATGCGCGGCAAGCAGGTGCACCGCCGCTTCGGGTGGGACACCCACGGTCTGCCCGCCGAGCTCGAGGCGATGCGCCAGCTCGGCATCACCGAGAAGCACGAGATCGACGCCATGGGCATCGACGTCTTCAACGCCGCGGCCAAGAAGAGCGTGCTGCAGTACACCGACGAGTGGCAGGAGTACGTCACCCGCCAGGCGCGCTGGGTCGACTTCGAGGACGACTACAAGACCCTCGACGTCACCTTCATGGAGAGCGTCCTCTGGGCCTGGAAGACCCTGTGGGACAAGGGCCTGGCGTACGAGGGCTTCCGGGTCCTGCCGTACTGCTGGAACGACCAGACCCCGCTGTCCAACCACGAGCTGCGCATGGACGACGACGTCTACAAGATGCGCCAGGACCAGTCCGTCACGGTCGCGTTCCCGCTGCACGGCTCGCGTGCGGACGCGCTCGACCTGACCGGCGTGCGGGCGCTCGCCTGGACGACGACGCCGTGGACGCTCCCGACGAACGCCGCGCTCGCGGTCGGTCCGGAGATCGCCTACGCGGTCGTGCCGGCCGGGCCGGGAGGCGCGGCTGACGGTGGCGCCGCCGGCTCGGCCCGGTACCTGCTCGCTTCGGACACCGTGGCCGCGCACGCGAAGGAGCTCGGCTACGAGAGCGCCGACGACGCGCTCGCCGCCGTGCTCCGCACGGTCGCCGGCGCCGAGCTCGACGGCGTCGAGTACGAGCGCCTGTTCGACTTCCTGTCGGACGCCGAGGGCTACGAGCACGCCTGGCGCATCCTGGTCGCCGAGTACGTCGAGACCGGGGAGGGCACCGGCATCGTGCACCAGGCCCCGGCCTACGGTGCCGACGACCAGGAGGTCTGCGCCGCAGCGGGCATCCCCGTCGTGCTCTCGCTCGACGAGGGCGGCGTCTTCACGTCGCAGTTCGGCGAGGTCGCCGGCATGCTCTGGTCGGACGCGAACAAGCCGCTCACCAAGGCCGTGCGCGACGCCGGTCGACTGCTCCGCCAGGCGTCCTACGAGCACAGCTACCCGCACTGCTGGCGCTGCCGCAAGCCCCTCATCTACAAGGCCGTCTCGTCGTGGTTCGTCCGCGTGACCGAGCTGCGCGACCGCATGGGCCAGCTCAACCAGGACATCAACTGGGTGCCGGACAACGTCAAGGACGGCCAGTTCGGCAAGTGGGTCGGCAACGCCATCGACTGGTCGGTCTCCCGCAACCGTTACTTCGGCACGCCGATCCCGGTGTGGCAGTCCGACGACCCCGAGTACCCGCGCACCGACGTGTACGGCTCGCTCGCGGACATCGAGCGTGACTTCGGTCGCCTGCCCGTGAACGCCGAGGGCGAGGTCGACCTGCACCGCCCGTTCATCGACGACCTGACGCGGCCGAACCCCGACGACCCCACCGGGAAGTCGACGATGCGCCGGATCACCGACGTGTTCGACGTCTGGTTCGACTCCGGCTCGATGCCGTACGCCCAGGTGCACTACCCGTTCGAGAACCGCGAGTGGTTCGAGTCGCACAACCCGGCCGACTTCATCGTCGAGTACATCGGGCAGACCCGCGGCTGGTTCTACGTCATGCACGTGCTGTCCACCGCGCTGTTCGACCGGCCGGCCTTCCAGAACGTCATCAGCCACGGCATCGTGCTCGGCTCCGACGGCCAGAAGATGTCGAAGTCGCTGCGGAACTACCCGAACGTCGCCGAGGTGTTCGACCGCGACGGCGCCGACGCGATGCGCTGGTTCCTCATGTCGTCGTCGGTGATCCGTGGCGGCAACCTGATCGTGACCGAAGAGGGCATCCGGCAGGGCGTCCGCGAGTTCATGCTCCCGCTGTGGTCGACGTACTACTTCTTCACCCTGTACGCCAACGCGTCCGGGCCCGACGGCTACCAGGCGCAGCGCCGGACCGACTCGACCGACGTGCTCGACCGGTACCTGCTCGCGAAGACCCGCGTGCTCGTGACCGACGTCCGGACCCACCTCGACGCGCTCGACACCCCGCTCGCGGCCCAGGCCGTGCGGGACTTCGCCGACGTGCTGACGAACTGGTACGTCCGACGCTCGCGCGACAAGTTCTGGACCGGTGCCGACGGGGTGGCCGCGGACGACGCCCGCGCGGCGTTCGACACGCTGTACACCGTGCTCGAGACCCTGACCCGGGTCGCCGCGCCGCTGGCGCCGCTCGTCACCGAGGAGATCTGGAAGGGCCTGACCGGTGGGCGGAGCGTCCACCTGACGGACTTTCCCGACCCGGACGAGTTCCCCGCCGACGACGCCCTGGTCGCCGCGATGGACCGCGTGCGCGACGTCGCGTCGAAGGGCCTCGCGCTCCGCAAGGCGACCGGCAAGCGCGTCCGCCTGCCGCTCGCCACGCTGACGCTCGTGGTGCCGGACCCGACGGCGGTCGAGCCGTTCGCCGACATCCTGCGCGACGAGCTCAACGTCAAGCGCGTCGTGCTCGAGGCCCAGGCCGAGGAGTCGCTGGCGCAGTACGGCATCGAGCGGAAGCTCACCGTGAACGCCCGCGTCGCCGGTCCGCGCATCGGCAAGCAGGTGCAGCAGGTGATCCCGGCCGCCAAGCGGGGCGACTGGACCGCGACCGACACCGGCGTGACCGTGGGCGGCATCGACCTGGTCGAGGGCGAGTACACGCTCGACCTCACCGTGGCCGACGCCTCGGTCGCCGTGGCGTTCCTCGACGAGGGCGGCTTCGTGGTGCTCGACACCGTGACCACGCCCGAGCTCGAGGCCGAGGGGCTCGCCCGTGACGTGGTCCGGGCCGTGCAGCAGGCCCGCCGTGACGCCGACCTGGACGTCAGCGACCGCATCGCGCTGACCCTGCGGGTGGACGACGCCGCCGCCGGCGCGGTCCGCGCGCACCAGGAGCTCATCGCGGGGGAGACCCTGGCGACGAGCGTCGAGATCGTGCCCCTCGGGGCGGAGGACACCACCACCGACGTCGGTGACGGTGCGAAGGTGGCAGTGGAGGTAGGACGCGCATGAGCGACGACGACCAGTACGACGGCCACGAGGCGTTCGACGGCCGCGACGAGGACGGCATCCGGATCCCGGTCGGGCCATCCGGAGACGGTCCGACCGACGCCGTGCCCTACGGGGGTGACGACGACGAGGTGCGCCGCGTCGAGGCCGCCCTGTACGCCCGGATCGGCGAACAGGCCCCCGAGCGTCGTCTCACCGCGACCCGGCGTGCCGTCGAGCTCCTCGGCGACCCGCACCTGGCGTACCCGGTGATCCACATCACGGGGACGAACGGCAAGACGTCCACCGCACGCACGATCGAGAGCATCGTCCGCGCGCACGGCCTGCGTACCGGCCTCATGACGAGCCCACACCTGGTGTCCATCCGGGAGCGCATCGTCATCGACGGCCAGCCGATCGCCGCGGACCGCTTCGTCGAGAACTGGGACGACATCGCCCCCGTGCTCGAGATCACCGACCGCGAGCTCACCGACAAGGGCGAACTCCCGCTCACCTTCTTCGAGGCGCTGACCGTGCTGGCCCTGGCGTGCTTCGCCGAGGCCCCCGTCGACGTCGCCGTGATCGAGGTCGGCATGGGCGGCGAGTGGGACTCCACCAACGTCGTGCAGAGCCAGGTCCAGGTGTTCACGCCGATCGCCATCGACCACACGAAGCAGCTCGGTGCGACGGTGGCCGAGATCGCCCGCACCAAGTCCGGCATCGTCAAGCCGTCGTCGGCCGTGGTGTCGAGCCGGCAGGTCCCCGAGGCACTGGCCGAGCTCGAGCGTGCCGCCGAGCTCACCGAGTCCGGCCTGGCCGTCGAGGGGACCGGGTTCGCGGTCACCGACGTCACCCCGGCGGTCGGCGGTCAGCTCGTCACCGTGCAGGGCATCGCCGGGCGCTACGACGACCTGTTCCTGCCGCTGTTCGGCCGGCACCAGGCCGAGAACGCGGCCGTCGCGATCGCCGCCGTCGAGTCGTTCCTCGGTCGCGGGACGCAGGCCCTCGACGAGGACGTCCTGTCCGAGGGGCTCGCCGGGGCCACCAGCCCGGGTCGGCTCCAGCCGATCGCCACGGAGCCGACCGTCGTGGTCGACGCCGCGCACAACCCGCACGGCGCGAAGGCCCTGGCCGAGGCGCTGCCCGTCGCGTTCCCGTCGGAGCACGTCGTCGGCGTCGTCGGGATCCTGGGCGACAAGGACGCCCGCGGGTTCGTCCGCGCCCTCAAGGACACCGTCGCGACCTTCGTCGTGACGCAGCCGCCGGGGGAGCGCGCGCTCGACGCGGACGAGTTCGCCCGGGTCGTCGTCGACGAGGTCGGCGAGGACCGGGTCGTCGTCGAACCGACGCTCGCCGCCGCCCTGCAGGAAGCACGGGACCTGGCGGACGAGGCGGACGCCGAGGACGCCCTCGTGCTCGTCGCGGGCTCCATCGTCATGGTGGGCGCGGTCATGGACCTCGTGCACCGGGAAGGTGAGGCGAAGTGACGGACGCACCAGGTGCCTCCCGGCCGGGTCGGGCACCGCGCACCCGCAAGCCGCGCCGCGAGCGCGGGGCGCAGGAGAGCCTGCTCTCGATCGCCCTGGTGCTCGAGGCGATCATGTTCTTCTTCCCCATGCTCGTCGTGTTCGGCAAGGGCACGCTGCCGCCCGCCGCGGCGTTCGGTGGCGGCATCGGCGCGATCATCGTCCTCGCAGCTGCCTCACGTCTGACGGGCAACCCGGCCGGTGTATGGTTCGGGTGGCTGCTGCAGGCGGCCATCCTCGCCACCGGGTTCATCGAACCGTTCATGTTCGCGGTCGCCGTGGTGTTCCTGGCGCTGTGGGTCTTCTGCTTCGTCAAGGGCGGTCAGCTCGACCGTCAGAACGCCGCGCGCCGAGCGGCCATGGGCGAGGACTGACCACCACATTCGACCCCGAACACAGGGAGTACTGCGTGTCCGACCTCGAAGAGACCCTCGTCCTCGTCAAGCCCGACGGCGTCGCCCGCCAGCTCACCGGTGAGATCCTCCGCCGGATCGAGGCCAAGGGGTACGAGCTCGTCGACCTCAAGATGCTGACCGCGCCGCGTGACCTGCTCGACGCACACTACGAGGAGCACCAGGGCAAGCCGTTCTTCGAGCCGCTCGTCGAGTTCATGCAGTCCGGCCCCGTCGTCGCCGTGCGCGTCGCCGGCAACGGTGTGATCGCGGGCTTCCGCTCGCTCGCCGGCACCACCGACCCGACCTCGGCCGCGCCCGGCACCATCCGTGGTGACCTCGGCCGCGACTGGGGCCTCAAGGTGCAGCAGAACCTGGTGCACGGGTCGGACAGCCCCGAGTCGGCCGCGCGCGAGCTCGCGCTCTGGTTCGCCTGAGCGACGGGGACGACGTGACGAACAACGACCGACCCACCAAGAACGAGCGTCGCCAGCACGCCCGTGAGGTCGCACGCCAGCGTGCCGACGCCGAGAAGCGCCGCAAGCGCCGCAACAAGTGGTTCCTGCAGGGCGGCATCGGGCTCGGCATCGTGGCGATCGCGGCCATCATCGCGATCGTCGTGGTGAACGTGAACAACGCACCCGCCGTGTCCGCGGCCGGGCCGGAGAACATGGCCACCGGCGCGATCCAGTTCGCTGCCGAGGACGGCAAGGTCACCCCGGTGAGCACCCCGGCCGTCTCGGCGAAGGGTTCCCCGTCGGCGCTCCCGACCGCCGGTGCCGACGGCGCCGTCACGGTCACCGAGTACGTCGACTGGGCCTGCCCGGTCTGCAAGCAGTTCGAGGACGCCTTCTCCGACCAGATCCTGGACAAGGTGAAGTCGGGTGAGGCCACGCTGGCGATCCAGCCGGTCTCGATCCTCGACCGCGCCTACCCGGGCTCGCGCTACGCCAGCCGTGCCGCGAACGCCGCCATGTGCGTCGCGGACAACGAGCCGGAGAAGTTCCTGGACGTGCAGAAGCAGTTCTTCGACAACCAGCCGGCCGAGGGCACGAAGGGCCTGACGAACGCCGAGATCGAGGACCTGGTCAAGGCCGGTGGAGCGACCAGCTCCGAGGTCTCCGAGTGCGTGTCGACCGAGCAGTTCAAGGGCTGGGTGACCAAGTCCACCAAGCTGGTGACCGAGGACGAGGCCCTCGCGGGCACCAACGGCTTCGGGACGCCGACGGTCGTCGTCGACGGCAAGCGCCTCGACGACCTGAGCACCGTCGTCAGCGCGATCGACGCGGCGGCGAAGTAGCCCGGACGGCCGACCAACCGGACACGATGGCCCTCGCTCCCACCCGGGAGCGGGGGCCGTCGCCGTGTGCCGAGCGGCCTACGACGAGCCGTGGCCGTGGCCGTCGCCGTGCTGCCGGGCGAACGCCGCGAACGCCGCCGCGTCGGTGAGGGAGCCGTCGTACTGCGCTCCGTCGACGATGACCGTCGGGGTGCTGGTGATCCCACGGAGCGAGGAGTTCGGCACAGCGTCGTGCACCGCCCTTTCCGTGGCGTCGGCCACCCAGCCGGCGAAGTCACGGCGCGTGATGCAGCCGGCGACGTCGTCGTCGGTCGCGCCCGCCTGCTCGGCCAGGGCCACCAGCCGGTCGTCGGTCAGCCCACGCGTGCCCTCGGACGGCTGGTGTGCACGGAGCGACGTGTCGAACGCCAGGAACGCGTCGGGGTCGTGGTCGGCCACGCAGGCGGCAGCGGCGGCGGACCGCGTGGAGTAGTCGGACCCGCGCGACATCCGGTCGAGCAGGGCGATCGGGTGCAGTTCGAGGGTCGCGGTGCCGTCCCGCACCCACTGCCGGATCTGCGGCATCTGGTCCGCCTCGAACTGGTTGCAGTACGGGCACAGGTAGTCCGCGTACACGGTGATGTCCGTCGTCGCGGGGTCCTGCGCCGTCGGGATCGGCGCACCGCCGTCAGGCAGCGCCGGCGTCCGGACGGTCACGATCGCGCCGCGGGACCCCCGCAGCAGGACCCCGTCGCTCGCCGTGTTGCGGGGGCCGGGTCCGGACGGCTGCTCCGACCCCGCGACCGACACGGCGACGACGGCCGCCACGGCGAGCCCGCCGACGACGACCGAAGCGATGCCGAGCGTCCGCGTGCGGCGACGACGCGCCCGGGCCCGCTCGCGAGCCACCCGGGCACGGTCCCGCAGGGCGTCACGTCGCGCCCACCCGCTCTCGTGCTCGCGCATCGGGAAGGGGTCAGAAGATCGTCAGGACGCTCGGGAACACGATGATGATCGTCACGATGATGAACAGGTAGTTGGCGAGCGGGAAGGTCCAGCAGAACGGCAGCAGGGTGCGCCCGAGGCGTTGCGCCCCGGCGCCGAAGCGGCCCTGCGCGGCGTTCCAGATCGTGAACACCCAGAACATCGGGATCGTCACGGACCAGACGAGCATGCACCACGGGCAGAGCGCGCCGATCGACCAGACGGTCTGCGTGAACAGCCAGGTGACGAACACCCAGGCCAGGAAGACACCGGCGTTGAAGGCGATCCAGAACCACCGCGACCCGTTCCGGAAGCCCGCGAGCAGCATCACCGCGACGGCGATCGGTGCGACGAACCCGAGCAGGCCGAGCAGGGGGTTCGGGAAGCCGAAGAGGTTGCCCTGCCAGCTCGCCATGACGTCCGAGCAGCTGATGAACGGGTTGAGGTCGCAGGACAGCACGGTGTCCGGGTCGGCGTACTTCTTGAACTCGTCGAGCACCAGCTGGAACGCCCCGAGGAGGCCGACGGCACCGGTGACGAGCAGGAAGACCGCCATCGCGATCGGACGACGGGGGGCGGGGGCTGACGCGGTCACGCCGTCATCATCGCATGCGGGTTCCGGTGCTTTCCGGATGCGCCGTGCGATAATGCCTGGAGGTCGTGCGGTCCGCCGCACGCCGAGAAGAGCTTTCCGGGTGGCGCCTGCACAGGGCGGTACCCGGGCGATCAGGTGCGGTGAGAGCGCACTGTGGTCGGGACAGCGTCACTCCGACGCCGAGCCGACCCGGGCCGGGTGCCCGGAGCGGAACGGGCGCGGACGCAACGAGAAGTTGGCGCAGACCGGTCACGAGACAACGAGCGCGGGGGCGTCGACGCCGCCCGCCACAACGACAGAATTCCCGCCGCCCGAGAGGGTGCGAGTGGGGCCGAGGAGTGCGCCAGTCCATGGTGGAGCAGAACAACGACAACACGACCAACGACGAGAACGCGCCGAAGCGCCGGGGCCGCCTGTTCGGCGGGCGCCGCGCCCGGTCGGCCGGCCAGGAGGCCCGGGGGAACGCCGAGCAGGCATCCCACGTCGACGAGACCCTCGCGCTGACGGGCGGCGCTGACGCCCGTCCCGCAGCCAGCGTCGCGTCGCCCGGGTCGGTGGACTCACCCGATTCGCCCGACTCGCCGGATTCCCCCGCGTCGCCGGCATCACCGGTCGAGTCGACCGACACCGAGGTCCCCGTCGCGGTGGACCCCGTCGCCGACGGCGGCGCCGAGCCGCACGACGTGAGCACGCTGACCGGTGACCTGCCGGTCGTGTCGGGTGACCAGCAGGCGACCACGACCGACGGGGCGGACGTCAGCCGCGCCTCCCGTCCGGCCGCGTCCGAGCCGGAGACCCCCGCGAGCGCGCCGGCCGCCGAGCCGTTCGTGCCGAAGGCCACGAGCACGCTCAGCCTGATCTTCCACGCCCCGGTGCTGCCGGAGCTGCCGCAGCGCGCGCCGCGCTCGGACCGCGACCGTGACCGCGACGAGGACGACCGGTACGACCGCGAGGACCGGTTCGACCGCGACCGTGACGACCGCGACGACCAGGGTGGCTCGCGCCGCCGCTCGCGTCGCCGTGGCTCGAGCGCCGACCGTGAGGCCCGCGAGCCGCGCGACCACCAGGAGCCGCGCCGCCGCGAGCCGGAGCTCATCACCGAGCCGCAGCGCATCAAGGGCTCGACCCGTCTCGAGGCGAAGAAGCAGCGCCGTCGTGACGGCCGTGACGCCGGACGCCGCCGCCAGGTGGTCAGCGAGGACGAGTTCCTCGCCCGCCGCGAGAGCGTCGACCGCCAGATGATCGTCCGCTCCAGCTCGTCGACGATCGAGATCGGCGTGCTCGAGGACGGTATCCTCGCCGAGCACTACATCACCAAGTCCGAGAACGTCTCGCTGATCGGGAACGTCTACCTCGGCAAGGTGCAGAACGTCCTGCCGTCGATGGAGGCCGCCTTCGTCGACATCGGCCGCGGCCGCAACGCCGTGCTGTACGCCGGCGAGGTCGACTGGAACTCCGTCGACACCAGCCACGGACGCCGCATCGAGTCCGCGCTCAAGCCGGGTGACAAGGTCCTCGTGCAGGTCACGAAGGACCCGGTGGGCCACAAGGGCGCCCGCCTGACCAGCCAGGTCTCGCTGCCTGGCCGCTACCTGGTCTACGTGCCGAACGGTTCGATGAACGGCATCTCGCGCAAGCTCCCGGACACCGAGCGCGCGCGCCTCAAGAAGATCCTCAAGGAGGTCCTGCCGGAGCACGCGGGCGTCATCGTGCGCACCGCTGCCGAGGGCGCGACCGAGGAGCAGCTCACCCGCGACGTGCAGCGGCTGACCAGCCAGTGGGAGGCCATCCAGAAGAAGGTCGCCGGCGGCCAGGCCCCGGTCATGCTGCACTCGGAGCCGGACCTGCTCATCAAGATCGTCCGTGACGTCTTCAACGAGGACTTCACGAAGCTGATCATCGACGGCGAGGCCGCCGGCGGCACCATCGACGAGTACCTGTCGGCCGTCGCACCGGACCTCAAGGACCGCGTCGTGCGGTACGAGGGCCCGGACTCCTTCGAGGAGTTCCGCCTGAACGAGCAGATCGACAAGGCGCTCGACCGCAAGGTCTGGCTGCCGTCGGGTGGCTCGCTCGTCATCGACCGCACCGAGGCCATGACGGTCGTCGACGTCAACACCGGGAAGTTCGTCGGCTCCGGCGGCAACCTGGAAGAGACGGTCACGAAGAACAACCTCGAGGCCGCCGAGGAGATCGTCCGCCAGCTCCGCCTGCGCGACATCGGCGGCATCATCGTCGTCGACTTCATCGACATGGTGCTCGAGGACAACCGTGACCTGGTGCTCCGGCGCCTGGTCGAGTGCCTGAGCCGCGACCGGACGAAGCACCAGGTCGCCGAGATCACCTCGCTCGGCCTCGTGCAGATGACCCGCAAGAAGATCGGTGTCGGGCTGCGCGAGTCGCTCGACGAGGTCAACGCCAAGGTCAACGACAACAACGCCGACCCGGGTCCGAGCAAGGGCCGTCGCAAGGGTCGTGGCAACGGGAACGGCGGGAACGGGAACGGCGGCTCCGGCAACGGGAACGGCGGGAACGGGAACGGCGGCTCCGGCAACGGCGGGTCCGGTGCGGCGAGCCAGGCGCACCAGATCACCGAGGACGTGAAGAACGCCCTGTCGCGGATCGCCGCGTCGACGATCCCGCACGACGAGCAGGACGCCGCTGCCGCTGCGTCGCCCGCTGCCGAGACCACGGTGCCGACGTCGGCCGATGCGCCGACCAGCACGGACACCGCGGGCGGCGAGCAGTCGACCGGTCCGAAGCGCCGTCGTCGCGGCCGTGGTGGGCGCGGGGGCGAGCAGCAGGCCGCTGCCGCCGCCGAGACCACCGAGGCGCAGGGAGCACCCGCTGCCGAGCCCGTGGTCGAGCCCGTCGTCGCGAAGGCGGCGGCGGACGAGTCGGCGTCGAGCGCACCGACGGCCACGGCTGCCGCCGAGCCGGTCGTCGCCGAGCCCGTGAGCGCACCGAAGGCGAAGGCCCCGGCCCGTCGTCGCGTGAGCTCGAGCGCCACCGTGACCCCGACCGACAACAGCGTCGCGATCCTCGACATCCCGATCGCCGCGGCACCCAAGCGCGAGCCGCGCACGGTCGCACCCGACGCCGAGTCGTTGCTCGACTCGGTGCTCCAGGCGCTGCCCGAGCCGAAGCAGCCCGGCCAGGGGCGGTCCCGCTCCCGCCGGGTGTCCTCGCCGAGCATCAGCGCACCGGCGACGACGTCGGGGGAGTCGGACGACGACACCGACGGCACCGTGATCCTGGGGAACTGACGGTGACGAACCCGGGCGACCCGCAGCAGCACCGCGGGTACTACGGTGCGGGCTGGTCCCAGCCCGCACCGCCCGGCCCGGGGCAGCAGCAGCACGGCCAGCCGGGACCGGGCGGGCACGTACCGCCCCACGGCCGGCAGCCGGGGGCCGGTGCACCGTACGGCCCACCGCGTCCGCCACGCGTGCCCGCCGACCCACGGCGGGCGTTCGCGCCCGGCGCCTCGGTCACGAACACGGCCGGCGCACTCATCGCCGTCGTGGCGCTGGTGCTCGTGGAGTTCGTCTCCGGGCTGTTCAACCTGCTCGGGACGTCGCTCCTGGTCAACCCGCTCGCGCACTACGGGGCAGGGGCCGACCTGCTCGGCAGCTTCACCACCGCGGTCTTCGCGGGGCCGTTCCCGTACTACGCCGGGGCGTTCCTCGCGCTGGCGTTCCTGACCCCGATCGACCGACGCAGCCCGCTGCCGAACCTGCTGCGCCGCGCGGTGCTCGCCGGTGCCGCGGGGACCGTCGCCCTGGCGCTCGTCGGGGTCGTCACGGGCACGATCGCGACGGTCCGCTCCGGCGGCGCACGACTCGTCGTCGACGTCGTCACGGGGCCGCTGCAGAACGGCGTGCCGCTCACCGTGATGCTGCTGGCGACCGCCACCGCGGCGTGGCTCTGGCTCGGTCGTCCGCGGCGCGGGCGGGGCACCGCGTCGTCACCGGGCATGCCCGGTACCGTGCGCCCGGCCGACGCGGTCCCTCCGGCCACCGTCCAGCCGCCGCAGCAGCAGCCTCCGGGGCCCTGGGGCGGTCCGGCACCCCGCTGACCGATCGCACCGCCGAACGGCGACGGTGAACGGCCCGACGGACGGCGCCGACGGACGGCACCGACGGACGGCACCGACGGACGGCACTGACGGCTGGCGCGGACGGATCGCGCTGTCCGAGCCACCCCTGGCCGGCCGCGCGGTCCCGCTGCACCACGCGACGTGCGCCAGGCGGTGACCCACGTCGTCGGAGTGGCACCGCACCGCGCGACGTGCGCTGCGTGCCGGACCCGCGCCGTGCCTCCCGTGCGCGCGCTGCCACGCCGGGTGCACCCCGTCCGGTCAGCGGCCGCGCTTGTCCCGCTGCGCCACCCGCAGGCCGCTGCGGATGAGTCGCAGCACGAGCTCCCGGCCGGTCACGGCTGCGGCGCCCGCTGCGACGAGTTCGTCGTAGCGCGACAGCGGCACGTCGTAGTGGTCGTGGTCGAACGCCCGGCGCGGCACACCGACCCGCGCAGCGAAGGCGTGGAGTTCCGCGTAGGATTCATCACTGACGAGGTGCGACCACAGTGTGTCGTGGGCGGGCCACGTCGGCGGGTCGATCAACACGGTCACGTGGCAATGCTACGTGTGTCGCCGTTTGACCGGACCCACGGTGATCGAGTATTCTCGGTCCCTGGTGTCAGCGGGCCGTTCTGCCTGCGTCGCCGATCGGGCCCGGCCTCCGGGAGCCGCTCGTGCAGAAGTGGGCACCCGAGACTTCCCTCAAGCAGAGTTACGTAAGGATTTCCACGTGGTTTACGCAGTAGTGCGCGCCGGCGGCCGTCAGGAGAAGGTCGAGGTCGGCACGATCCTGACCATCGACCGTGCCAAGGCGGACGACAAGGGCAACATCGACCTCGCCCCCGTGCTCCTCGTGGACGGTGACAAGATCACGTCGGCGGCCTCCGAGCTCGCGAACGTGACCGTCACCGCCGAGGTGCTCGACGACCTCCGTGGTCCCAAGGTCATCATCCAGAAGTTCAAGAACAAGACCGGGTACAAGAAGCGCCAGGGTTTCCGCGCTGAGCTGACCCGCGTCAAGATCACCAAGATCGCGTAAGGGAGTCAACTCATGGCACACAAGAAGGGTGCGAGCTCCACTCGCAACGGTCGTGACTCGAACGCACAGCGCCTCGGCGTGAAGCGCTTCGGTGGCGAGGTCGTCAACGCCGGCGAGATCATCGTCCGCCAGCGTGGGACCCACTTCCACCCGGGCGCCAACGTCGGCCGCGGTGGCGACGACACGCTGTTCGCCCTCTCGGCCGGTTCGGTCGAGTTCGGCACCAAGGGTGGCCGCAAGGTCATCAACATCGTCAACGCGTAAGCGACCAGACGATCTGACTCTGCGGGAGGGGCGGGCCACGTGCCCGCCCCTCCCGTTCGCTTTCCAGCAGTACCAGGAGTGGACCCATGGCGACCTTCGTCGACCGCGTGACCCTGCACCTCAGCGCGGGGCACGGCGGCAACGGCTGCGTGTCGGTCCGCCGTGAGAAGTTCAAGCCCCTCGCCGGGCCCGACGGCGGCAACGGCGGTGACGGCGGCGACATCGTGCTCGTCGCCGACCCGCAGGTGACCACGCTGCTCGGCTACCACCGCTCGCCGCACCGCTCGTCGAAGAACGGGCAGCCCGGCATGGGCGACCACCGCAGCGGTGTGAGCGGCGAGGTCCTCGAGCTCCCGATGCCCGTCGGCACGGTCGTGTACGACGAGTCCGGCGAGGTCATCGCCGACCTCACCGAACCCGGCATGCGCATCGTCGTCGCCCCCGGCGGTCAGGGCGGTCTCGGCAACGCGGCGCTCTCCACCACCAAGCGCAAGGCCCCCGGCTTCGCGCTCCTCGGGACCGAGGGGTGGGCCGGTGACGTCAGCCTCGAGCTGAAGACCATCGCCGACGTCGCCCTCGTCGGGTTCCCGAGCGCCGGCAAGTCCTCGCTCATCGCGGCGATCTCGGCCGCCAAGCCGAAGATCGCGGACTACCCGTTCACGACCCTCACCCCGAACCTCGGCGTCGTCGAGTCCGGGGACACCCGCTTCACCGTTGCCGACGTCCCGGGCCTGATCGAGGGCGCGTCCGAGGGCAAGGGCCTCGGCCTGGAGTTCCTGCGGCACGTCGAGCGCTGCGAGGCGCTCCTGCACGTCATCGACTGCGCCACGCTCGACCCGGGCCGCGACCCGATCAGCGACCTCGACGTCATCCTCGGCGAGCTCGAGCGCTACCCGGTCCCCGAGGGCCAGGTGCCGCTGCTCGAGCGCCCGCAGCTCATCGCCCTGAACAAGGTGGACGTGCCCGAGGCGCAGGAGCTCGCCGAGTTCGTCACGGCCGAGCTCGAGGAGCGCGGCTACCGCGTGTTCCCGATTTCGACCGCGTCCCGCAAGGGCCTGCGCGAGCTGACGTTCGCGCTGGCCGACGTCGTGGAGCAGGCCCGTGCCTCCCGTGCGGCGGAGCCGGTGCAGGAGCGCATCGTGCTGCGCCCGAAGTCGGTCGACCAGAAGCCCTTCACGGTGCGCGCCGAGGGCGGCGAGGAGCACCGCTTCTACCGCGTCCGCGGCGCGAAGCCGGAGCGCTGGGTGCAGCAGACCGACTTCACCAACGAGGAGGCGATCGGCTACCTGGCCGACCGGCTCGCGAAGCTCGGCGTCGAGGACGGCCTGTTCAAGGCCGGAGCCGTCGCCGGCTCGACCGTCGTCATCGGTGGCGACGGCGGCATGGTGTTCGACTGGGAGCCCACGCTCACCTCGACCGCCGAGCTCATCACCAGCGCCCGCGGAACCGACTCCCGCATCGGGGCGACGTCGCGTCCGACCCGCAACGAGCGGCGCGAGGAGTACTTCGAACGGATGGACGCCAAGGCGGCCGCCCGCGCCGAGCTCGAGCAGGAGCGCGTCTCCGGGCTCTGGGCGGACGACGACGTCGAGACGGACAGCAGGGGCTGACCACGGGCATGACCGACACCACCGCCCGCAGCGACCTCGGCCCCGTCACCCGGCGCGAGGACATCCCGCGTGCGCGACGGATCGTGGTGAAGGTCGGCTCGTCCTCGGTCAGCGGGGACGCGGCCGGGCAGATCGCGCCGCTCGTCGACGCCCTGGCTGCCGCGTACGGCCGTGGCACGCAGGTCGTCCTGGTGTCCTCGGGCGCGATCGCGACCGGCTTCCCGTTCCTGGGGCTCGAGGGGCGCCCGGACGACCTCGCCACGCAGCAGGCCGCAGCGGCCACGGGGCAGAACGTCCTGATGTTCCGGTACCAGAAGGAGCTCGACCGGCACGGGGTCGTCGCCGCGCAGATCCTGCTGACCGCCGGTGACCTGCAGAACCCCACGCACCGGGTGAACGCGGAACGTGCGATCGACCGGCTGCTCGCCCTGCGGGTGCTGCCGATCGTCAACGAGAACGACACGGTCGCCACGCACGAGATCCGGTTCGGCGACAACGACCGGCTCGCGGCACTCGTCGCGCGGCTGCTCGGCGCGGACGCGCTCGTGCTGCTGTCCGACGTCGAGGCGCTGTACACCGCGCCGCCCGAGCAGCCCGGTGCGGTCCGCATCGACGAGGTGCCCTTCGGCGACCCGCTCGCCGGGGTCACCTTCGGCTCCATCGGCGCGGCCGGCGTCGGCACCGGGGGAGCGGGGACGAAGGTCGCCGCCGCCCGGCTCGCGGCCGAGGCCGGTACCGCCGTGCTCGTGACCGCCACACCGCTGGTGGACCGGGCGTTGGCCGGCGAGCACCTCGGGACCTGGTTCCACGCCGCACCCCGTCCCTGACGGCGGCCCCGCCGCGCGGGTGGCAGCGGGTGGTCGTGACGCGCCGTCGGGACGCCACCGGGTGGTCGGGGACCGTCGCCGCGGTCGCGGCGGCGCGACGATCCGCGACCACCCGGCAGGCCGGGGACGACGGGTCGTGGCCGGTCTGCCCCGTCGGTCGACGGGGTGGACGCGACCGCCTGGAGGCCCGGTGCGGGTCCCGGGACCGGTTGCGGGCCTCCAGACGGTCGCGGTGCACGCGGGGGACGACGTGTGCACGGCCGGAGGGCGGACCGGGCCCGGAGGGGCGGCGGGCGCCCGCCCCGCCCGTCACGGACCGAGGGGCGGACCTAGAATCGGTCCATGTCGCTGACCGCCCCCGCCCCGACCCTGACCGACACGCTCGTCGCCGCCCGGACCGCCTCGACGGCCCTCGCGACGGCGACGACGGCGGTCAAGGACGGCGCGCTCGTGGCGATCGCCGCGGCGGTCCGCGCGGCCACCGACGAGATCGTCGCCGCGAACCACCACGACCTGGTCGCGGGCGAGGATGCCGGCTCGTCGTCCGGGGTGCTCGACCGTCTGCGCCTGGACCCGGCCCGGATCGAGGCACTCGCGACCGCCGTCGAGCACGTCGTGGGCCTGCACGACCCGGTGGGCGAGCACGTGCGCGGCTCGCGGCTGCCGAACGGGTTGCAGCTGAGCCAGGTCCGCGTGCCGTTCGGGGTCGTCGGAGCGATCTACGAGGCACGCCCGAACGTCACGGTCGACATCGCGGCGCTCGCCCTGAAGTCGGGCAACGCGGTCGTGCTCCGCGGGGGATCGGCCGCCCAGCGCACGAACGCCGTGCTCGTCGCACGCATCCAGGACGCCGTCGCGTCGGTCGGGTTGCCCCGTGACCTGGTGCAGACCATCGACCCCTTCGGCCGGGCCGGTGCCACCGAGCTGATGCGCGCCCGCGGACTGGTCGACGTCCTCATCCCGCGGGGGAGCGCCGACCTGATCCAGACCGTCGTCACCGAGGCCCAGGTGCCCGTCATCGAGACCGGCGCCGGGGTCGTGCACGTGTTCCTCGACGCGTCGGCGCCCGAGCAGCGGTCGGTCGACATCGTGCTGAACAGCAAGGTGCAGCGCCCGAGCGTGTGCAACGCGCTCGAGACCCTGCTGGTGCACGAGGCGGCGGCCGAGCGGCTGCTGCCGGTGCTCGCCAACCGACTGCGGGCCGCGGGGGTGACGCTGCGCGGTGACGACGCCACCCGGGCGATCGTGCCCGGGGTCCTGCGGGCCACCGATGCCGACTGGGCGACGGAGTCGATGGACCTCGACCTGTCCGTCCGCGTGGTGCCCGACGTCGACGCGGCGATGGCGCACATCGCCCGCTGGTCGACGCACCACACCGAGTCCATCGTCACGGACGACGTCGACACCGCCGAGCGGTTCCTGGCCACCGTCGACTCGGCCGTCGTGATGGTGAACGCCTCGACCCGGTTCACCGACGGCGGCGAGTTCGGCTTCGGGGCCGAGGTCGGCATCTCGACGCAGAAGCTGCACGCGCGCGGCCCGATGGGCCTGCCGGAGCTCACGAGCACCAAGTGGATCGTGCGCGGCCAGGGACAGATCCGCGGCTAGACTGAACGGCGTCTTTCCCCGACCGAACGGAGCACCGAACGATGACCCTCCTCGCAGAAGCTGCTGAGCACGCCTCCGGGACCCCCGCGTTCGTCTTCCCGCTCGTCGGTGCCCTGTTCTTCATCTTCCTCGGCTTCGTCACCTGGAGCTTCCGCGACGTCGCGTACCGCCACTCGCAGAAGTTCGAGGCCACCCGTCACCACGAGTCGGGCGTGGACGAGTTCGGTCACACCAAGATCTGACCGACCCCTCGATGCTCGAGACCACCGGACAGCCACGCATCGGTGTGATGGGTGGCACGTTCGACCCCATCCACCACGGGCACCTGGTCGCGGCGTCCGAGGTCGCTCGGGCGTTCGACCTCGACGAGGTCGTGTTCGTGCCCACCGGTCAGCCGTACATGAAGTCCGGTGTCACCGACGCCGAGCACCGGTACCTCATGACCGTGATCGCCACGGCGTCGAACCCGATGTTCACCGTGAGCCGCGTCGACATCGACCGCCCTGGGCCGACGTACACGGTCGACACGCTCCGCGACCTGCACGAACAGCGGCCGGACGCCCAGCTCGTCTTCATCTCCGGCGCAGACGCCGTTCAGCAGATCGTCGACTGGAAAGACCATGATGGTCTCTGGGACCTCGCGCACTTCGTCGCCGTGACGCGTCCGGGACACGCCCTCAGCCTGACCGGATTGCCCGAACGCGACGTAAGCTTGCTCGAAGTCCCCGCCCTGGCCATATCCTCGACGGATTGCCGTGACCGGGTGCGACGGGGGTTCCCCGTCTGGTACTTGGTCCCCGACGGCGTCGTCCAGTACATCTCCAAGCACCACCTGTATCGGAGCGTTGCATGAGTTCGTCCGACGCGCAGCCGCCCCTGTCGCGGCGCCAGGCGCGCGAGCGCGAGCGTGCCGCCGCAGCCGGTTCGCAGCCCGCCACGCCGCCGCCGACCGTCGCCGCCCCCGCCGACTCCGGGCGTCGCCCGGGTTCGCACGCCGCACCGGTGTCCGCCGGACCCGCGCAGTCGTCCGTGCCGCGATCGGCGCAGTCCGCAGGGACCCCGCAGTCCGCACCGGCATCGGCGCAGACCGCCGCCGTGTCGGCACCGGGCGGCGTCCCGGCCGCGCCGGCGTCCGCCACCGAGATCGTCCCCGGCAGCGGTGGGCTGACCCGGCGCCAGCTCCGGCAGCTCCGCGCCGCCGAGGCCCACGCGGGACTGCCCGTGCCGCTGCAGGACCCGACGCCGCAGTCCTCGGACCGCACCGTCGACGACGTCCTCGGTTCGGTCGACACGATCGACCCGTCCTCCGCCCCGCGGAGCGGTGGATCGCAGGCCGACCCCGACGCGCAGCAGGGCACCGCGCCCGCAGCCGAGTCGACCCCGCTGGACCGTGCCGCGGTCGCCCAGGCCACCGAGGCCGACGGGTCTCCGGACGCGCTCGAGCCCCTGGACGAGGCCGCCGCCCACGCCGAGGAACCCCGTCGCCACCGCTCGACCTGGTCGCCCCCTGCCGAGGCGGCCGCGAGCGACGAGCCCGCGACGGACGCCCCGGCCGACGACGCCACCGCCACCGCCACCGCCCCCGACGCCGACGCGCCGACGTCGACCCCGAGCGGCGAGCAGCCGACCCCGGCGACCCCGGTCCCGACCAGCGCCGCTGCCGCCACCCCGGCGGTGTTCCCGCTCTCGCTCGACGCCGAGGACGACGACACCAACGAGGTGCCCCTGCCCAGGATCGCGACGGACACCCCCGCCGAGCCCGAGGCAGCTGCTCCGAAGGTCCCCGCGGCGTTCCAGCGCTCGTCCGAGCCCAAGCCCGTGACGACCGCGTTCGCGCCGCCCGCCGGCCACTGGTCGCAGCAGGCACACGACTCGAACGACTCCGAGGTGCACGACGAGGAGACCGGCACGCGCCGTGTCGCCGTGACGAACACCAACGCGATCATCCTGCCGAACTCGGCTCTGGCCGACCCGACCGGTGCGCTCAACGCCACGGGCGAGGTCATCCTGACCGGCTCGATCGACCTGCCGGCGTCGCTGTCCTCGACCGGGTCGCACCGGCCGATCGACGGCGCCGAGGTCGACCGGCTGCTCGAGCAGCACGACGAGCAGCCCGAGACGGACGCCAGCCCCGTGCGGGCGAGCCGTGCGGTGTCGAGCCACACGTCCACGCGCCAGGTCGTCCTCGCCGCGGCGAAGCCGAAGGAGTCGCGCACGCCGCTCGTGCTCGGCGTGACCTTCGGTTCGGTCGGACTGGTCGCGGCCGGCGTGATCATCGTCGCTCTCATCACGACCCACATGGGCGGTTGACGGCCGCGTCCCCGATCGCCGCACCCGCGGCCACCGTCGGCAGCCGTCTGGCCGCTGTCGGTGGCGTGGCTTATGATCGTGACCCAGCAAGCGAACCGGCTGTCCGTCGGTTCGACGACCGGAAGGAATCCGTGACCGCCTCCACTCGCGCACTGGAACTCGTGCAGGCCGCAGCACTCGCGGCCGACGCCAAGCAGGCCGAGGACCTCGTCGCGCTCGATGTGACCGGGCCGTTGCAGCTCACGGACGTGTTCCTGCTCGCAACCGGTCGGAACGAACGCAACGTGCAGTCCATCGCCGACGCCGTCGAGGAACGCCTCCTCGAGCTCGGCGCGAAGACCCTCCGTCGTGAGGGCCGGGCCGAGGGTCGCTGGGTCCTCATCGACTTCGGGGACATCGTCGTGCACGTGTTCCACGACGAGGACCGCCAGTACTACTCGCTCGAGCGACTCTGGGCCGACTGCCCGACGATCTCCCTCGAGCTCCCGGTGGACCACACCGCCTGAGCAGCGACGCGCCCGGGTGACGGCACCGATTTCGTCACCCGGCGTTCGCGTGGTGTACGCTTCCATGGTGCCCCCGGGGAACCGGAGGTCACGACAGCAAGATGTTCTGGGTCTGTGGCGCAGCTGGTAGCGCACCTGCATGGCATGCAGGGGGTCAGGGGTTCGAGTCCCCTCAGATCCACCAACAACCCCCGTTGTTCCTCGGAACAGCGGGGGTTTCCTCGTCTCCGGCTCGGCCCGGCCGCCGCTACGCTGAGCGCATGAGCAACGATGCGCCGCTGTCCGGGTCCCCGCTGACGATCGCCTCCGCCGGGTACACGGCCGACGTCGCCACGGTCGGCGCGACGCTCCGGACGCTCCGTCACGAGGGCCGCGACCTGGTCGTGCCGTTCGACGCCGACGAGGTCCGCCCGGTCTTCCGCGGTGCCGTGCTCGCCCCGTGGCCGAACCGGATCGTCGACGGCGAGTACTCCTTCGGCGACACCGACCACGAGCTCGCGCTCACCGAGCCGACGCGGCACCACGCCCTGCACGGACTCGTCGCCTGGACCGACTTCGTCGTCCGGACCGCCGAGCCCGACCGCGTGGTGCTCGGCACGACCGTGCAGGCGCAGCAGGGCTACCCGTACCGCGTCGAGGTCACGGTCGAGTACCGGCTCGACGCCGAGGGGCTGCACACCACGATCACCGGGACGAACACCGGGGCCGACGACGCGCCCTGGGGGACCGGTCCGCACCCGTACCTCAGCGCCGGCCGCGGGAGCGTGGACGACTGGACCCTCACGCTGCCGGCGGCGCAGGTGCTCGAGGTCACGCCGGACCGGCTCGTGCCGACCGACCTGGTGCCGGTGCACGACGAGTTCGACCTGCGGACCCCGACGCTGATCGGCGACCGGTTCGTCGACCACGCCTTCACCGGCTTCGACCGCGACGCCGCCGGACTCGCCGCCATCACGGTCACGGCGACGGACGGGCACGGCGTCCGGGTGACCTTCGGACCCGAGTGCGGTTGGGCCCAGGTGCACACGGCGGACCACGTCGTCCCCGAGTACCACCGCGCGGGCCTCGCCGTCGAGCCGATGACGTGCGCCCCCGACGCGTTCAACGACGGTGAGGACCGCGGTCTCGTGGTCCTCACGCCGGGCACCTCGCACGCCGCCGCATGGACGATCGCCGCGGTCTGACCGTCCCGGCCGCGCGCATCGAGGTCCGCCGGCTGGACCCGGCTCCCGACCTGGCCGTCCTCGCGGCGGCGTCGACCGCCGACCTCGTCTGGCTCGACTCGGCGCTGCCCGACGGCGCTCCCGCGACGGCACGCCCTCGTGCGCGCTGGTCGGTGCTCGCGTGGACCGACGGGCCGTTCGCCAGTCGGTTCCACCACCAGGACCGCCGCGCGCACCGGACCGTCGCCGCACCGGCCGCGGCCTGGTTCGGTCCGACCGGCTCGGACGACCGTCCGGCCTTCGCGGCGCTGGCCGACCTGCTGGCACGGACGCCCCACCTGCCCGGAGCGGTTGCCGGGTGCGGGTTCGCGCTCGGTTGGGTCGGGTTCCTGGGCTACGAGCTCGGCAGGGAGTCCGGCGGCCCCGATCGCACCGCCGACGGCCACGCCGACGCCGACCTGCGGTTCGTCGACCGCGCGGTCGTGGTGGACCACGCCGGCGGGGCCTGGGCGTTGGCGCTCGTCGCCGACGCGGAACCGGCGGCCAGCGCGCGGAACCGGGCGTGGCTCGAGTCGGTGCCCACGTCGACGGCGTCGGCCGACCCCGGGGAGGTGCCCCCGGGCCTCCCGGACGGGGTGGCGACCGCCCGCGTGAGCCGCGCTGCCTACCAGGACGCGGTCGACGCGTGCCGCGCCGAGATCCGCGAGGGCAACGCCTTCCAGGTCTGCCTCACCACCGCCTTCGCGGTCGGCCGGGAGGCCCGGGCCGGCTCCGGCGCGGACGCCCACCTGCTCGAGTACCTGCGGATGCGTGCGGCGGACCCGGTGCCGTTCGGCGCCTGGCTGCGGCTCGGGCCGCTGCGGGTGGCGAGCCGCTCGCCCGAGCGGTTCCTGCGGATCGACGCCGCCGGGACCGTCCTGGCGGAGCCGATCAAGGGCACGCGACCCCGACTCGTCGACCCCGCCGCGGACGCGGCCGTGCGCGACGAGCTCGCCACGAGCGCGAAGGACCGCGCGGAGAACGTGATGATCGTCGACCTGCTGCGGAACGACCTGCTGCGGACGGCGCTGCCCGGCTCGGTGCACGTCGAGCGGTTGTGCGACGTCGAGACCTACGCGAGCGTGCACCAGATGGTGTCGACGATCGGCGCGGTGCTGCCGGAGGGGGCGTCGCGCGCCGACGTGGTGCGTGCGGCCTTCCCGCCGGGCTCGATGACCGGGGCGCCCAAGATCAGCGCGACGGCGATCGCCGACCGGCTCGAAGGGGCGCCGCGCGGGGTGTACTCGGGGGCGATCGGGTACTTCTCGGCGAGCGGGGCGGTGGACCTGTCGGTGGTGATCCGGACACTGGTGACGGTGCTCGACGACGCGGGTTCCGTGCGGTCCCGCACCCTCGGGGCCGGGGGAGCGGTGACGTGGTCGTCGGTGGCGGCGGACGAGGCGGACGAGGTCGAGACGAAGACGCGGTCGGTGTTGGGCAGCGTCGGAGCCGTGGTGTCGTGGTGAGCTGACAGAGCCGACGAACGTGTGTTCGAACCGCACTGTCCACGGATGTCGGACGCGATTGACATCATCGAACACATGTTCGAACATGAGGGCATGCAGTCGGCGGCAGCACTCCGGTCGCCCGACCCGGAACGGGGCGGGCGGAGCGGTGGTGCCCGGGGCGGACCGCGCCGCGGGACCGACCACCTGGGCGATGCCCGCGCGGCGCTCGACCGCATCACCTCCCTGCGTTCGCGGGTCGCCGACATGGAGTCCACGCGGGTCGACACCGCCGGGCTCCCCACCGCGCCCGCACTGGAACCCCTGCTGCCGGGCGGAGCCATCCGGGTCGGTGGCACCTACGCCGTGCCCGAGTCCGTGCTGCTCGCGATCACCATGCTGCAGGCCGCCTCGGCCGCCGGGGCGTGGTGCGCGGTCGTGGGGGTGCCGTCCTTCGGGATCGAGGCCGCCGCCGCCGCCGGGATCGACCTCGAGCGGCTCGTGCTCGTCCCCGACCCGGGTGACCAGTGGCTCGCGGTGACGGCGGCGATGGCCGACGTCGCGCAGATCGTCCTCACCCGACCGCTCGGCCGGGTCGTGCCCGGTGACGTCGCACGGCTGTCGGCCCGACTGCGGCAGCGCGGTGGGGCGCTCGTCGCGCTCGGCTCCTGGCCCGGGGCGGACGTCACGCTGCGGGTCACGGCCTCGACGTGGAGCGGCATCGGACAGGGCCACGGGCACCTGACGGAGCGCCGGGCCACCGTGACGGCGAGCGGGCGGGCCGGCGCGGTGCGTCCGGCGACCGCCGAGCTCCTCCTGCCCGCGGCGGACGGCGCGGTCCGGGCCGCGACCCCGGTGCCGTCGGTGGGCTCCGGCGACACCCGGGTGCTCCGGCCCGTGGCGGTGGCGTCGTGATCGCCGCCGGCCGCGTCCGAGCCGACGCGATCACCCGCGGGGCGGCACTGCCCGAACCGCCCCCGACCCGGACCATCGTGCTCTGGTGCCCGGACTGGCCCGTCATCGCGGCGTCCCGGGCGGCCGGCACCCCGCCGGAGCAGCCGTTCGCCCTGGTCGCGAAGGGCCTGGTGTTCGCGAGTTCGGCGTCGGCACGCGAGCAGGGCGTCGTGCGGGGCCTCCGTGTGCGTGAGGCCCAGGCCCGCTGCTCAGGGCTCGTCGTGCAGCCGTACGACGACGCCCTGGACCACCGCGCGTTCGAACCCGTCATCCGTGCGGTCGAGGCAGCGGTCCCCGGGGTCGAGGTGCTCCGGCCCGGCACCCTCGCGCTGCGCGCCCGCGGGCCGGCCCGGTACTACGGCGGCGAGCGAGCAGCGGCGGCGACCCTGGCCGGCATCGCGGCCGACCACGGTGCACCGGCGGTGCGGGCCGGGGTCGCCGACACCCCGTTCGCGGCGGACCAGGCGGCCCGTGCCCGTCCGGTGCGTCCCGGCGAACGGGTGCGCCTGGTGCCCGTCGGCGGAACGGCGGACTTCCTCGCGCACCTGCCGCTCGGTGTGCTCGGCGACCCCGACCTGGCGACGGTGCTCGACCGGCTCGGCATCACCACGCTGGGCGACTTCGCGGCACTCGGCGACGAGCAGGTGCGGGACCGGTTCGGCGTGGCCGGGGCGTTCCTGCACCGGTTGGCCGGAGGCCGCGACCCGCGCGAGATCGCGGCGCGGGAGGTCCCGCCGGAACTCCGGGTCGAGGCGTCGTTCGAACCGCCGCTGGACCGCGCCGACCAGATCGCGTTCGCGTTCCGGCGCTCCGCCGACGACTTCGCCGAGCGGCTCCGGGTCGCCGGGCTCGTGGCGACGACCATCCGGGTGGGGATCGTCGACGAGCGGGACGTCCTGCTCGAACGGACCTGGGCGCACCCGCGCTGGTTCGACGCCGCCGACGTGGTCGACCGGGTGCGCTGGCAGCTCGCCGGCGGGGTGGACCCGAGCGGACTCGAAGCACCGGTCACCTCGGTCGTGCTCGAGCCCGTGGCCGTCGACGACGTGGCGAACCACGAACGCGGACTCTGGGGCTCCGGCCCCGACGAACGCGTGCACCACGGGCTCGCCCGGATCCAGGGCATGGTCGGGCACGACGGCGTGGTCAGCCCGCGCATCGGCGGGGGTCGCACCCTGTCCGAGCGCGTGGTGCTCGTGCCGTGGGGTGACGCCCCGGCCGGGGGTGAGCGGGCCCTGGCGACCGTCCGCGACCGCCCGTGGCCCGGCAAGCTGCCCGGCCCGCCACCGGCCACCGTGCTCGAACGACCCCGGCCGGTCGACGTGGTCACGGTCGGCGGCGAGCACGTCGACGTCGACGAGCGTGGGGTGCTGTCCGGCGTGCCCGGGCGGTTCCGTGCCGACGGCGACCGCGGCGGTGCGTTCGCCGGCGTGACGGCCTGGGCGGGCCCGTGGCCGCTGGTCGTGCGGTGGTGGGAGTCCGGCGGGCGGCGCCTGCACCGGCTGCAGCTCGTCGACGCCGAGGGTCGTGCGTGGTACCTCGTGCTGGCGGACCACCGGTGGTGGGCCGAGGCGGTCGCGACGTGAACCGGACCAGCAACAGGAGCGTGACCTGATGGGCTACAGCAACCCACCCATCCCGTGGTCGCAGTTCGAGCGTGCCCTGTCCGACAAGCGGAGCCCGGGGAGCACCCACGACGGCGACGGCGGGGACAGCCCGGCGTGGTCCCGCAAGCGCGAACCGTACGCGGCCGCCCCGCCACCCACCGAGCCGGGCCAGACCGCGCCCGTCGTGCCGTACGCGGAGCTGCACGCGCACTCGACGTTCAGCTTCCTGGACGGGGTGAGCCAGCCCGAGCAGCTGTTCGAGGAGGCCGCTCGACTGCGGCTGCACGCCCTCGCCCTCACCGACCACGACGGCTTCTACGGGGCCGCCCGGATGGCCGAGGTCGCCGAGGCGTACCCGCAGGTCGGCACGGTCTTCGGGACCGAGCTGTCGCTCGGGCTGACCGAGCCGCAGAACGGTGTCCCGGACCCCGAGGGCTCCCACCTGCTGCTGCTCGCCGACGGGCAGGACGGCTACCACCGGCTGGCGGGCGCGGTGACGAGCGCGCACCTGGCAGCCGGGTCCGAGAAGGGCAGCCCGCGGTACGACCTCGACGACCTGGCGGCGCGGGCGGACGGACACTGGCGCGTGCTCACCGGCTGCCGGAAGGGCACCGTGCGGCAGGCCCTCGAGCAGGGCGGCGCGTCTGCGGCCGAGACCGCCCTGCGGGTGCTGCTCGACCGCTTCGGCACCCGCAACGTGGTGGTGGAGCTGATCGACCACGGCGACCCCCTGGACAGCGCCCGCAACGACGCGTTGGCCGAACTGGCCGCGAAGCACGCGCTGCCGGTGGTCGCGACCGGCAACGTGCACTACGCCACCCCCGACCGGTTCCCCGTCGCCACCGCACTCGCGGCGGTCCGGGCCCGCCGCAGCCTCGACGAGGTGGACGGCTGGCTGCCCGCCGCGGACACCGCGCACCTGCGCTCCGGGGCCGAGATGGCCAGGCGCTTCGGACGCTACCCGGGCGCGATCGAGCACACCGTCGCCCTGGCCGACGAGCTCGGCTTCCGGCTGCGGACGGTCAAGCCCGGGCTGCCCGACCTGGACGTCCCCGACGGGCACACCGCGATGTCGTGGCTGCGCGAGCTCACCTGGACCGGTGCGCGGCGGCTCTACCCGGGCAGCGCGGACGGCGTCGACCCGCACAAGCGGGAGCGCATCGAACGCGAACTGTCCGTGATCCAGGACAAGAACTTCCCCGGCTACTTCCTCATCGTGCGCGACATGGTGCAGTACGCCCGCAGCCGGGGCATCCTGTGCCAGGGACGGGGATCGGCGGCGAACTCGGCGGTCTGCTACCTGCTCGAGATCACCGCGGTGGACTCGATCCGGTACGGGCTGCCGTTCGAACGGTTCCTGTCGGCGATGCGGGACGAAGAACCCGACATCGACGTCGACTTCGACTCCGACCGGCGGGAAGAGGTGATCCAGTACGTGTACGAGAAGTACGGCCGGTACAACGCCGCGCAGGTCGCGAACGTGATCACCTACCGACCGAAGGGCGCGGTGCGGGACATGGCGAAGGCGCTCGGCCACAGCCCGGGGCAGCAGGACGCCTGGTCGAAGCAGGTCGAGCGGTGGGGATCTGTGACCGAGAGCCAGGACCACGACATCCCGCCGGCGGTCGTCGGGCTCGCCAGCGACGTGCTCGGGCTCCCACGACACCTCGGCATCCACTCCGGGGGCATGGTGCTGACCGACCGGCCGGTGGGCGAGGTCGTGCCGATCGAGCACGCCCGGATGGACGGTCGCACCGTGCTGCAGTGGGACAAGGACGACTGCGCCTACATGGGCCTGGTGAAGTTCGACATGCTCGGGCTCGGCATGCTGGCAGCGCTGCAGTACTCGTTCGACCTGGCGGCGGAGCACTGCGGGGAGCGCTGGGACATGCACTCCATGCCGAAGGAGGAACAGGGCGTCTACGACCAGCTCTGCCGGGCGGACACCATCGGGGTGTTCCAGGTCGAGTCGCGGGCGCAGATGGGCACGCTGCCCCGGCTCCTGCCCCGCCGGTTCTACGACCTGGTGATCGAGGTCGCACTGGTCCGTCCCGGGCCGATCCAGGGTGGTGCCGTGCACCCGTACATCCGTCGGCGCACCGGCGAGGAGCCGATCACGTACATCCACCCGTCGCTCGAGCCGGTGCTCGAACGGACCCTCGGGGTGCCGCTGTTCCAGGAGCAGCTGATGCAGATGGCGATCGCGGTCGGCAACTGCTCGGGCGACGACGCCGACCTGCTCCGACGGGCGATGGGGTCGAAGCGCGGGCACGAGAAGATCGACCGTCTGCGCGACAAGCTCTACACGGGCATGGCGGACAACGGCATCCACGGGGCCGACGCCGACGCGATCTACGCCAAGATCCAGGCGTTCGCGAACTTCGGCTTCGCGGAGAGCCACTCGATCAGCTTCGCCCTGATCGTCTACGCGAGCGCATGGATGCGGCTGCACTACCCGGGTGCCTTCCTCGCGGCGCTGCTCCGGGCGCAGCCGATGGGGTTCTACTCGCCGCAGACGCTCGTCGCCGACGCCAGACGGCACGGCGTCCAGGTGCTCCGGCCGGACATCCTGCGTTCCGGGGTCGACGCGACGCTCGAAGCGCTGCCGGACGGCGCCGTGCCGGACGGTGCAGCACCGGGCGGGGACGACGCCTGCCTGGTCACGGAGCAGCCGCCGGTCCTGCCGTTCGACCGGTCGCTCCCCGAGGACACCGCACGCCATCGACGTGACGGTGCCTTCGCCGTGCGGCTCGGGCTCGCCGAGGTCGCGTCGCTCAGCCGCAGGAGCGCCGAGAAGATCGTCGCGGAGCGGGACGCGAACGGCCCCTTCGCCGACATGTCCGACCTGGCCCGCCGGGTCGGCCTCACCACCGCGCAGCTCGAGGCCCTCGCCGCCGCCGACGCCTTCGCGCCCTTCGACATCGACCGGCGCGGTGCGATGTGGTCGGCGGCCCAGGCCGCTGCCGAGCGCCCCGACCAGCTGCCGGACACGCAGGTCCTCGTGCAGCCACCGCTGTTCGGGCAGATGACGAGCGGCGACGTCCTGATCGCCGACATGTGGTCGACGGGCATGACGACCGACGACCACCCGGTGCGGCACGTGCGCGACCGGCTCGCGGCGCGGCGGGTGCTCAGCGTGCAGGACACCGCGACCGCCGAGACCGGACGGCGGGTCGAGATCGGCGGGATCGTCACGCACCGGCAGCGTCCGGCGACGGCGTCCGGCATCACGTTCCTGAACGTCGAGGACGAGACCGGACTGGTCAACGTCATCTGCAGCGTGGGGGTGTGGGGTCGCTACCGGCGGGTGGCACGGGAGTCGCCGGCGGTGATCGTCCGGGGGATCCTCGAGCGCTCACCCGACGGTGTGGTCAACCTGGTGGCCGACCGGATCGAGCACCTGTCCCTGTCGGTCCGGACACGCTCACGGGACTTCCAGTGAGCCGGCCGCCACCGCGGACCGCTGCGCTCAGCGCACCTCGGGCAGGCGCACCGTGACCTCGAGACCACCCGAGGGCACGTTGCGGAGCCCAGCCGTGCCTCCCGCCCGTTCCGCCACCGCACGCACGATCGCGAGCCCGAGGCCGGACCCACCGGGCACGGTGACGGCACCGGTCGAGGGGTCGGGGTTCGGCCGCGACTTCCGAGCCTCGTCCGGGCGGGTGAACCGGTCGAACGCGACCGGGATGAACGACTCGGGCACACCGGGTCCGTCGTCGGTGATCTGGAGCACACCCTCGTCGCCCGTGCTGCGCCAGGACACGAAGATGCCACCGCCGCGGGGGAGTGCCGCGACGGCGTTGCCCGCGATGTTCGTCACGAGCTGTGCCATCCCACCGGTGTCGATCCGGTACCGCGGCTCGACGGTGCCCCCGCCGGTGCCCGGTCCCGCGCCACCCACCGCGACGGGCGGTTCGAGGTCGAAGTCGACGGTGATGTCCTTCGCCGACGCGATGAGTCGGACGCGGTCCACGGCGGCCATCACCTCGTCGCCCAGGTCGGACCACGCTGTCTCGGGGCGCTGGTCGCCGTCCTGCTCCCGACGTTCCGACTCCTCGATCCGTGACAGCGCGAGCAGGTCGTTCGCCAGTCGGGACAGGCGGGCGACGCTGTGCTTGGCGCGTTCGATGTGCGCGGCCAGTGCGGCGGCGTCGTCGGCGTCGAGCGCGGCGAGGTCGAGCTGCGTCGTCAGGATGGCGAGCGGTGTGCGGAGTTCGTGGCTCGCGTCGGACACCATCTGGCGTTCCCGCTCGGTGGCCTGCCGCGTCCGGGCGAGGAAGGCGTTGAGGGTGGTCGCCAGCGAGGCCAGTTCGTCCTGTGCCGGACCGACGGGCAGCTCGGCGCGTTCCGGGGCGGCGGACAGGCGCTCCGCCTCGCGCCGCATCCGGTTCACCGGCCGCAGCGCCGCGGTCGCCAGGATCCACGACGCCACACCGAAGGCGACGAGGATCGCGACACCGGTCAGCGACAGGGTGGTGGTGAGGTCGTCGACGACGATCGCCTCGGCCTGCGAGTTCCGCGCCGCGACCACGGTCCACCGGCCGGCCTGGTTCACGGGGTGCTCGACGACGACGCGGTACTCCGACCCGGACACGCGGATGACCGAGGTGCCTGCCGGGGTGGTCGTCAGGCTGCCGAGGGCCTGCTCGACCCGCTTCGGCATCGTGGACAGGCGGATCTCGCCGGACGGCGAGACCACGGCCACCAGCTGCGCGTTGCCGGGCGGGGACAGGTCCGGGTCACTGTCGACCTCGAGCGTGGCGACGTACGGATCGGCGTCGGCGTCGAGCAGGGTGCGCGAGGCACTGGCGACCACGCTGACCACCTGGAACCGCATCACGAGGACGAGCAGCAGGATGACGATCGCCGCGATGGCGGTCGAGCCGATCGTGATCCGCGCGCGCAGCGACAGCAGACGCAGGGGACGGATCGGGCCGCGGCGGTCCGATCGCGAGCCGTCCGCGGCCTCGTTCACGCTCCGAGCAGGTCGAGGCGGTACCCGCGGCCCCGGACGGTGGCGATCGCGACCGTGGCGTCGTGCGCGGTGAGCTTCTTGCGGAGGTACGAGATGTACTGCTCGACGACGTTCGGGTCGACGTGCTGCGAGCCGTCCCAGACCTCTTCGAGGATCTTCGGGCGGTCGACGACGCTCCCCGCCGACCGCGCGAGCAGCCGGAGCAGTGCGAACTCGGTCGGGCTCACGGCGACACGTTGGCCGCGGATCGCGATGCGACGGGCCTCGGAGTCGATGGAGACGTCGCCGACCTCGATGGTCCGTGTGGCCCCGGCGGACTCGCGGCGACCGAGGGCGCGCAGGCGGGCGGTGAGCTCGGCGAAGGCGAACGGCTTGGTGAGGTAGTCGTCGGCACCGGCGTCGAGACCGAACACCCGGTCGTCGACGGCGTCCCGCGCGGTCACGAGCAGGATGCGCACCGGGTCCTCGCGCTCGCGGATGCGTCGGGCGAGCTCGAAGCCGGACATGCCGGGCATCATGACGTCGACGACGGCCAGGTCGAACGCCTGCTCACCGAGGGCGATGAGTGCCTCGACGCCGTTCTCGACCGCCGTGACGCGGTACCCCTCGGCAGCGAGCCCGCGTTCCATGAGCGCGCGCATCTCGTCGTCGTCCTCGACCACCAACAGCCGCATGTTCGACCTCCTCGGACCCATCGTGGCATCGAACCGGTCGCGGCGGTCGTTCCCCCGGCCGATCTCGCTGAATCTCGTCACAGGACAGGCAGAACGGTCCGTCCCTTGTTCTAGGGACGTGAGCACTGCTTGCGTCGTTGCTAGGCTCCGGCAGCGGACGGCGTCACCCGAGGCGCTGGCCACAGCACTGGGGGATCATGAACGACTCGATCGACCACCCGGCGATCCTGCGCCTGCGCGCGGAACTCGACGCGGCGTGGAAGGGCATGGGCACACTCGCACAGCTGGACGACGTCCCGCGCGGGCGGGTGGTCGCCGAACTGCGGACGGCCGTGCCGGACGTCGCGAGCCGTGCCGCTCGCGAGGTCGGCAGTGAGGCCGTCGTCGCCGAGATCTGCCGGTACGCCCACGTCGGCGCTCCGGGAGCGACGGCGACGGTGCAGACGGCGGTGATCTGGGGCGACGTCGTGCAGTCGGCGTCGGAGGCGGCGCGCGCCACGCGCTGACGTCGCGCCGAGCACCGACCCACGGGCCGGCCGACCGCGCGCCGCGCGTCGCCGTCGGGCGAGCGCCACGCGCCTCGGCCCGGCCCACCCGCACCGACGAGCGCGCCTAGTCGTCCTCGCCGAGCAGTTCCTCGCGCACGCGCCGGATGTCCTCGAGCAGCGCGCCGATGAGCACCCAGTGCCGCGTGTTCGGCCGCACCACCGTGAGCGGTGCCGTCAGCGCGGGCTCCGTGACCTCCGAGGCGCCGAGCTCGTCCGACGAACCGCCTGCGCCGGCGCCGGGCTCGAGTCGCGTCGACTCCACCCGTGCGCTGAGCGCTCGCACGTCGGCGCCGATGCGGGCCACCTCGGTCGCGATGCCGTGCACCACCGGGTCGGCGCGCAGGTCCGGCGCGGTGTTGTCACGGATCGCCCGGGTCATCCCGGTGACCCGGGTGACCAGGACCCGCAGGTGGTCCGTGACAGCGACGTCGCGGTCCAGCACCCGGCGGTGCCGTCCGCCGCGCGGGTTCATCGTGAGCGACTCGCGTGCGGCGGCGAGCGAGGCCTCGGTCTTGGCGTGCTGCTGCCGCAGGGCCCGTGCCGTCACGAGCGCCTCGTCCCACCGGTCGTGGTCCCAGCCCTCGGTCAGCCCGATCGCGATCCGCTCGAACGCGACGGCGGTGTCGCGGGCGAGCCGGGCGACGGCCAGGTGCGCGGGTTCGAGCAGGACGGGCGGCACGATCAGCGCGTTGACGACGAGGGCGACGATCGCGCCGATCACGGTCTCGAGGACCCGGTCGGCGGAGTAGTTCGGCGTCACCACCCCGGCGGTGAGCACGAGCATGCCGCTGATCCCCACCTGCGTCGCCGAGGTCGGGGTGAGCCGGAGCGCCCAGGCGATGAGGATCGCGAGCACGATGACGAGCAGCACCACCAGCACACCGTCGCCGAGCAGCAGGTGGAACCCGGTGGCCAGGACGACCCCCAGCACGACGCCGGCGCTCCGCTCGAGCCCCTTGACGAACGACTGGGTGATGCTCGGTTGCACCACGAGCAGCGCGGCGATCGCGGCGAAGGTCGGGAACGGTCCGTCGATGACGAGCCGGCAGAGCAGCACGGCGGCGACCACGGCGACGGCGGTCTTCACGACCTGCAGGAACGGCGTCCGACTGGAGCTGCGGAGACGGGCGACCGGGTTCACACCGACCACGGTAGCCACCGGCCGCACGCCGAGCCGTGCACGAACGCGACGAAACCGCCCCGACACGGTTGACTGATGTCGTGTGGCCCAACCATGAGCGCGTCATCCCGCAGGCCTTCGCCGGCTCCGGGACCTCGGTGGTGGCCGCACGCGCGCACTCCGTCGAGCCGTCGGGCAACGGGTACCTGTACGGCTACGAGGTCGACACCGTCGACCGCGCCGGGCAGCGCGCCACCGTCCTGACGTACGTCGACACCGGCGGCACGCACGACCAGAACAGCGCGATCGTCACCGATCCCACGACGGGTGAGCCGGTGTCCGTGTGGGCGTACCCGAACGACCCCGGCCTGCCGGTGCTGCCGCAGGTCACCTACCGCGACGCCGTCGCCGAGCTCCTGACGACGCTCGGCATGCCGGTCACCGACCCGGTCCTGACGGTCGCCGCCTACCGACCGGGCAAGCGTGCGGTGGTGCGGGTCGACGCCCCCGAGCGCACCCTGTTCCTGAAGATCGTGCGCCCGCACCGCGTCGCACCGATCGTCCGGTCGCACGAGCAGTTCGTCGCGGCCGGGCTGCCGGTGCCCCGCGTGCTGTCGAGCCGCGGCGACGGTCTGCTGGTGCTCGAACGCATCCGCGGCGTCCCCGCGGGCAGCCGCATCCTCGACATCGCCGACGATCCGCGCTTCGTGGCCTCGCTCGCCGCGCTGAGCGGCCGAGTCGCCACCGTCCCGATGACCCAGCAGGCCCGCGCCGACGCGATGGACCACGCCGACTGGCACCGCCGGACGCTCGTCGCCGCCCTGCCGCAGGACGCCGAGGAGATCGACCACCTGTACGACGCGATCGGGCGCCGCTCGATCGGGTGGACCAGCGCGACGAAGCAGGTCGTGCACGGCGACCTGCACCTCGAGCAGGTCTTCGTCGACGAGGACGAGCCGTGGCGCATCTCCGGCCTGCTCGACATCGACACCGCGGGCTGGGGCTTCCCGGTCCGTGACGTCGGCGCGGTCGTCGCGCACCTGGTGGTGACGGGGCTGTGGCACCGCTCCCGAGGGGACGCCGATCGCGGGGCCGCCGCCGAGCGGCTCGCCGACGCGATCGCCCGCGACTGGGCGGCGCGCAACCCGCGCGAGGCCGACCGCATCGGACCCGCCATCGGCGCGCAGCTGCTCGCCCACGCCGGCGGCCAGGCGACCACCGGTTCGGCGAACGGGGTGCAGACCGCGCAGCAGCTGCTGCGCGCGACGCGGGCTGCCCTGGCGGACCCGGCCCCGAGCCTCCCGACCGGGGCGTCGACCCGCCCGCGATCCGCGCCCCAGGCCTGAGGCGCGACGTCGCCGCCGCGTGGACGACAGATCTGCGCGGACCATCCGCGGCACCTGTCGCTCGCGCGGGGCGCAGGTGGCCCAAGGGCGGACGGGAGGCGCGGGGCGGGCCCGCAACGGGCCTCCCGTCCGCCGCCGCGACGCGCGCGGGTGCCGCCGACTCGCCTCCGTCGGTGGTCGGGGAGTAAACTGACCGCGCACGCACCGCGTTCCCGCGTGCCGCGTCGATTCCGGACGCAGCCGTCGATCACTTGATCGACGCGGGGACCGGGCCGTGACCGCCCCGCGGGGGCATCACGTGCGTGTGACGACGCCGGATCCCGGCGCGGACCGTCGCACCCGGCGCCGACCAGGCGCTCGCGGTGGAACGGTCCGCGGGACTCCACCGGACGTCCCGATGCGGGGACCGGCGATGCGGCGGGCCACGGTGGCCCGCAGCCGGACCGGAGCCGTGCGAGGCCCCGGTGCAGGACTTCCCGCCCGCGGGCGGATCGCCCCGACGCGTGGGCGGAACAGGAGGAGCGTTGGCTCGATCAGGCACCCGGCGAGCTGCCGGCGGGACGCGGACCGCGTCACGCCGCACCCGGCCGCTGGACAACGACGGCGTCATCCCCGTGCTCGCCCGCGCGGTGCGCGAGGTCGAGGCCGCGGCGCAGCGCGGTCCGCTCAAGGCGTCGAACCGGACGAAGTTCCAGGCCGTCGCCTTGCTCATGCGTGAGGAGCGCGCGCGGGTGAAGGCGGACACCGACCTCACCGACGCGCAGCGCGCCGAGCAGCTCAAGCGCCTCGACGGCGTCGCGACGATCCTGGCGAAGACGGCGGCGCGCGACACGAGCGTCATCCAGCTCCTCGCCGAAGAGGCGCAGGTCTCCGAGGCCACCCGTGCCGTGAAGCGCGACATGATGATCGCCGGCGGCATGGAGCTGCAGCCGGAGGACCTCGTCATCGCCGCCGAACCGGCCCCGGTCGTCGAGACCCCGGTGCGGGCCGTCGTGCCGCAGGCCGTGGTGCAGCGCCAGCTCGCCAACCCGTTCATGCCGCCGGACTTCGCGCTCGCCGACCAGCCCGTCGCGCACCCGCGTCGCCTGGCCAACTGGGAGCTGTTCGGGCCGCTCTTCAAGTCGTTCGAGTACGGCGCGGGCGGGGGAGCGGCGTCGATGCCGCTGCCGGAGCCGACGTCGCTGCACTCGCGCTCGGGCACCACGCTCATGAAGCACCAGGCCGAACTCGTCGCTGCCGCGGCGCAGGGCCACCGCACGTTCCTGCTCGCCGACGAGCCGGGCCTGGGCAAGACGGCGCAGTCGCTGCTCGCCGCCGACGCCGCGAACGCGTTCCCGCTGCTCGTCGTCGTGCCGAACGTCGTGAAGACGAACTGGGCGCGCGAGGCCGAGCGCTGGGTGCCGAACCACCGCGCCACCGTCATCCACGGGGACGGCAACGACCTGGACGGCTTCGCCGACATCGTCATCGTGAACTACGAGATCCTCGACCGGCACGCCGGATGGCTCGGGAACTTCGGGTTCAAGGGCATGGTCGTCGACGAGGCGCACTTCATCAAGAACAAGGACTCGCAGCGCGCCCGGTTCGTGCTGCAGATCGCCGACCGCATCCGGCAGCGGACCGCCGCGCCGCTGCTCATGGCGCTCACCGGGACGCCGCTCATCAACTCAGTCGAGGACTTCCGCACCATCTGGGAGTACCTCGGGTGGATCGACGACAAGAAGCCGCGCGCCCAGCTCATGAACGAGCTCGAGGAGATCGGCCTGACGCCGGCCGACCCCGGGTTCTTCGTCGAGGCGCGCCGTGCCGTCATCGACCAGGGCATCGTCCGCCGTCGCAAGGTCGACGTCGCCGCGGACATCCCCGCGCGCCGCATCGCCGACATCCCCGTCGAGCTCGACGGCGACGAGGGTCGCTCCATCCGCGACGCCGAGCGCGAGCTCACCGCCAAGCTCGTCCGCCGGTACCACCAGGCGCTCGACGCCCGGACCGGGCAGGACCCGGTCGTCGGCATCGACCACCGGCTCGTCCGCCAGGTCGCCCGCTGGGAGCTCGAGGACCAGGATGCCTCGTCGACCGGCGAGAACGTGTTCTCGATGGTCCGCCGCATCGGTCGCGCCAAGGCACAGCTGGCCGCCGACTACGCCGCGCAGCTCGCGTCGAACGTCGGCAAGGTCGTGTTCTTCGCGAAGCACCTCGACGTCATGGACCAGGCGGAGGAGGTCTTCGCACGCCGGGGCCTGCGCACCGCCACGATCCGCGGCGACCAGACCCCGGCGCAGCGCACGGCCGAGATCGACTCGTTCGTGAACGACCCCGACGTCGCTGTCATCGTCTGCTCGCTCACCGCGGCCGGCGTCGGCCTGAACCTGCAGGTCTCGTCGAACGTCGTGCTCGCCGAGCTGTCGTGGACGAGCGCCGAGCAGACCCAGGCCATCGACCGCGTGCACCGCATCGGGCAGGAGGAGCCGGTCACCGCGTGGCGCATCATCGCGGCGCAGACGATCGACACGAAGATCGCCGAGCTCATCGACTCGAAGGCGTCCCTGGCCGCCCGTGCGCTCGACGGCTCGGACGAGGAGGTCGTGGACTCGGGCGACATCCAGCTCGACGCGATGGCGGCCCTGCTGACGGAGGCGCTCGGGGGCTAGCGCGGCGCGCGCGCCCGGCGCCGCGGCGCCGATCCGGCTCGCATAAGCAAAGTCCGTCCGAACCACGTGATCGCGTGATTCGGACGGACTTTGATTGTGCACGGGGACTCCGCGCCGTTGCCGCGGCCGCGGCAACTCGCGCGGGTGCGCCGCCGCTCAGATGCGGGACTGCACCTCGGCCAGCGACGGGTTCGTGGCGGTGCTGCCGTCGGGGAACACGAGGGTCGGGACGGTCTGGTTGCCGCCGTTGACCTGGGCGACGAGCTCGGCCGTGCCCGGGGTCTGCTCGATGTCGACCTCGGTGAAGGGCACGCCCGCCTTGGTCATCTGGTTCTTCAACCGGGCGCAGTAGCCGCACCACGTCGTCGTGAACATCGTGACGCCGCCGGCGTCGGGGGTGAACTGCTCGCGGGTGATCGTGTCGCTCATGGCAGCAGGCTAACCCCGGGTGCGGGGAAAGCGCGGAGTGCCTGGTAGACAAGAGCGCGTGAGCGACACCCACCTCGAGATCGAGCGCACCTACGACCTGCCCGAGGGCGGTGCCCTGCCCGACCTCGTCGGCGCGGGCGGCATCCTCCGGACCGAGCACCAGGAGCCGTTCGAACTGGACGCGACCTACTGGGACACCGAGCGCTACGACCTGGTGGCCGCACGGGTGACGGTCCGCCGCCGCATCGGTGGTCCGGACGCCGGCTGGCACATCAAGCGCGCCGAGTCGGACACCGTCCGGCACGAGCAGCACTTCCCGCTGACCGACGACGCCGACACCGTGCCGGTCGAGGTCCTCGCCGCGCTGTTCACCGAGCGTCGCGGTCGCGGACTGCGCCCCGTCGTGCGCATCACCACGACCCGCACCGTGACCCGCCTGCTCGACGAGGACGGCGACCAGATCGCCGAACTCGCCGACGACCGGGTGTCGGCGCAGCGTCTGGACGACGAGGCACCGGAGACGCCGCGCACCTGGCGCGAGGTCGAGATCGAGACCGTGGGCGACGTCGACCCGCAGATCGCCCACGAGCTGTTCGCAGCGCTGGACGGGCGCTTCGCGGCCGTCGGCGCCGGCCCCGCCGCCGTCGCGTCCAAGCTGGCACGTGGGCTGGCAGGCGCACCGGCACCGCGCCTCCAGACCGAGGACAAGCCGGCCAAGGGCACGACCGCACGCGTGCTGGCGAAGCGGGTGCGCAAGCTGCGCACCGCGCTGCTCGGTCAGGAGGCCCGGCTCCGGTCCGGCGATGCGACCGACCTCCGGCAGGCGGCCGAGACCACCCTGGAGATCGCCGCGATCATGGGCGCGTACCGCCCGGCGTTCCCGGCGGGCGAGGCCGTCGACCGCGCCGCTGAGGCGGCGGACGGCCTGGCGGCCGTCACCGCGCGTGCCGCGCTGGCCGAGTACCTGATCGACCGGCTGCCCCGGGCGTCGTCTCCCGCGCAGGACGACCTGGTCGATGCCATGACGCGGGAGCGCATCCTCGCCTCGACCCGCGAACGTCGCGACCAGGCGGTGCGCGACGTCGTGGCGTTCCTGCACGGCGAGCCGTTCCTCGAGCTGCTCGACGCCCTCGACGACGCCGCGGAGCGCCCGGTGCCGACGGCGTGGTCGCTCCGTTCGCCGAAGCAGGTCGCGCAGGACGTCGGAGCCGACGTGAAGCCGCGCGTGCGTGAACTCGTCCGCGCCGCCGTCGCCGACGACACGTCGGACACCGCCGCCGAGCGCGAGGCCGCCGACCGCGCCACAACCGAGGCCGCGTGGCAGGAGACCATGCGCGCCCGGATGACGATGGACGTGCTCGGCGACGACGCGTTCCCGCACGCGCTGTGGAAGCGGATCGGCACCGCGGCCGACGTGCTGACCGAACGCGTGCGGTCCCTGCACGCCCTCGACATCCTGCGTGCGAACGCGGCGATCGCGGAGCGCGGCGGCGAGGGCACGTTCGGCTACGGGGTGCTCGCGGGGGACCGGGTGCGTCTGGCCGAGGAGTCCTACGACGAGGCGGTGCACGCGCTCAACCGCGTGTGAGCGCGCGCGTGTCGTTCACGCTCGCGGTGTCGCTCGCGTTCGCGCTGTTCACTTCGTGAGCAGGAATGGTCGGGTTCCCGTTCGGGACCCGACCATTCCTGCTCACGATGTCGTGCTCGCGCTCGTGCCGCGCGGTGTCCGTCGGCTCAGCCGGCGGCGATCGGGTTGGCGCTCGCCGCGGCGGGCGTCTCGTCGGCGAGCCCGAGCACGTCGAGCAGCCAGGCGAGTTCGGACGCCCGCTCCTTCCACGACGCGTAGCGGCCGCTGACGCCACCGTGGCCGGCGGACATCTCGGTCTTCAGCAGCACCGGGGCGCCGACCTCGCGCAGCTTCGCCGTCCACTTCGCGGGTTCGACGTACAGCACACGGGTGTCGTTGATCGAGGTGACGGCGAGGATCCGCGGGTACTGCACGTCGTCGCGGACGTTCTCGTACGGCGAGTACTCGCTCATGTAGCGGTAGACCTCGGCGTCGTGCAGCGGGTCGCCCCACTCGTCCCACTCGATGACGGTGAGGGGCAGGTCCGGGTCGAGGATGCTCGTGAGCGCGTCGACGAACGGCACGGCGGCCAGGATGCCCGCGAAACGGTCCGGCGCGAGGTTCGCCACGGCGCCCATGAGCAGCCCGCCGGCGCTGCCGCCCTCGGCGACGAGCCGGTCGGCGCTCGTCCGGCCGGAGGCGATCAGGTGGTCGGCGACCGCGACGAAGTCGGTGAAGGTGTTCTTCTTCGTCAGGGTCTTGCCGTTCTCGTACCAGTGCCGTCCGAGCTCGCCGCCGCCACGCACGTGGGCGACGGCGAAGACGACACCGCGGTCGAGCATCGACAGGCGCATGACGCTGAACCCGGGGTCGATGGAGTGCTCGTACGAGCCGTAGCCGTACAGGTGCAGCGGTGCGGGCGTGCGCTCGTCAACGGCGTCGCGACGCCAGACGAGCGAGATCGGCACCCGCGTGCCGTCCGGCGCGGTGGCCCAGTCGCGCTCCTGCACGTAGTCGGCGGGGTCGTACCCTCCGAGCACGGGCTGCCGCTTCAGGACGGTCACCTCGCCGGTCGCCAGGTCGAGGTCGCTGATCTCGGACGGCGTGACGAACGAGGTGTACCCGAGGCGGAGCGTCGGCTGCTCCCACTCCGGGTTCCCGCCGAGACCGGCGGAGAACAGCGTCTCGTCGAAGGGCACCTCGTGCGCGTCGCCGTAGCCGTCGCCCTCGATGGGGATGATCGCGACGCGGGGGAGTGCCTCGGACCGGTACTCCAGCGCCAGGTGACCGGCGAAAGCGTCGACCGACTCGATGCGACGCTCGCTGTGGTGCGCGACGACGACGCGGCGGTCACGTTCCGAGGTGGGGTCGTCGGCGGGCACGTCGACGAGCTCGAAGTTCTCGGCACCGTCGTTGTGCAGCACGAGGAACCGGTCGCTCCCACCGACGATCGCGTGCTCGATCTCGTACTCGACGCCCTCGCGACGGGGCCACACGACCTGGAACTCGCCGGTCGGGTCCGCGGCGTCCAGGACGTGCGCCTCGGACGTGATCTTCGACCCGAGCTCGATGACGATGTACTGCGACGACCGGGTCACGCCGACACCGACCCAGTAGCGGTCGTCGGGCTCCTCGAAGACCACGACGTCGTCGGCGGCCGCGGTCCCGACGGCGTGCCGCCAGATCCGGTCCGGGCGCCACGACTCGTCGACGGTCGGGTAGAAGACGTACCGGCCGGTCGGGTCGAACGTGGCACCCGCGCCGGTGTTCGGGATGGCGTCGCCGAGGTCGGCACCGGTCGTCAGGTCGCGCACGTGCAGGGTGTACCGCTCGTCGCCCTCGACGTCGATGCCGTACACCAGGCGCGTGCCGTCGTCGCTGATGTCGTAGGTGCCGAGGGAGAAGAACTCGTGCCCGTCGGCCAGGGCGTTGCCGTCGAGGACGACCTGTTCGCCGGGGAGCGTCGCCGCGCCCTCGACGACCGCCGGCGGCGTCCAGTCGTCCGGGCCCGAGACGGGCGTCCGGCAGTGGACGCCGTACTGGCTGCCCTCCGCAGTGCGGGTGAAGTACCACCAGTCGCCCATGCGCACCGGCACCGAGAGGTCGGTCTCCTGCACGCGGCTCTTGACCTCGGCGAAGATGCGCTCGCGCAGCGGTGCCAGGTGCGCCGTGGCGGCGTCGGTGTGGGCGTTCTCGGCTTCGAGGTACGCCAAGGTGTCCGGTGACTCCTTGTCCCGCAGCCACTCGTAGTCGTCGACGAAGTCGATCCCGTGGTGGGTCCGCGTCACCGGCCGCTTGGCGGCGCTGGGCGGGGTGGACTGGGTGTGCTCGCTGCTCACCCTTCCACCCTATTCGCACGGTTCCGTCAGGCAGCGGACCCGTCGCCCGCCCACGGCCGTGATCGCGCTCGGACAGCGGCACGGACGCGCTCCTCGAAGGCCTGTAGCTCACCGACCACCGCGGGCGCCACCCACGCACGGTCCCGCCGCCGTTCGGTCACGGGCCGGAGCACGCCGGCGCGCTCCAGGTCCGCGACGACCACCGGCACCGACGCTGCCGGCACCAGCTCCGACAGCTGCTCCTCGGTCAGGACCGGGTCGATCGCGAGCGCGCGACCGACCACCGCGTGCGGGCCCCTTGCGCACGGTCCCGCGGCGAGGTCGACCGCGGACTCGGCGAGCAGCAGCGCGGTCAGCGAGGCCTCGTCGCACACGGTGCCGATCGCGAGGGCGACCTCGACCACGAACGCGTCGACCTCGCCGTCCCGGTAGCGCTCGAGGTGCCGGAAGTACCGCGCACGGTCCGCCGCGAACACGGTGGCGACCGGCGCGGTCACCGTGGTGGTCACACCGCGTCGCCGGAGGACGGCGCCGATGAGGGCGCGGCCGATGCGCCCGTTGCCGTCCGTGAACGGGTGGATCGACTCGAACTGGGCGTGCCCGATCGCCGCCTGCGCGATCGGGTGCAGGTCGGTGCGGTGCAGGAACGCGAACAGGTCGGCCATCAGCGGGGCGACGAGCTCCGGTGGGGGAGGCACGTACGTCGCGAGTCGTGGCGTGCGACCTCCGCCGATCCAGTTCTGCACGTCGCGGTACCGCCCTGCGTACCGACCGTCGACCGGATCGTCGCGCATGAGCAGGCGGTGGGCGTCGAGCAGGGACGCCTCGGTGACGGCACCGCAGCGGTCGGCGTCCGAGACGAGCCGGTCCGCCGCCCCGGCCGCGCGGACGACGGCGGTGGCCCCGGGGTCGGCGCGGACCCCGACGAGCGCCCTGGCCAGGTCGTCGACCGATGCGGCCTCGTCCTCGATGCGCGACGACGCCACGGCCTCGGTTCTGCCGAGCACGAGGCCGAGCGGGGCGAACCGCCCGCCGTGGTGGACGTCGAGGCTCCGGAGGGCTGCTGCGCTCCGGTCGAGCAGGGCCTCGGTCGGTGCGTCCGGCCGCCACCGCACCCGGGCGATCCGCGGGGGGACGGCGACCCGGATGCGCGTCAGTTCGCGGTCCTCCCGCGGTCCGCGCACCGAGCTGCGCCATGGGCGATCGGCGTGTTCGTGGACGGGCCAGGCGGCGCTCCGGAGTTCCATGCGGCGACGGTAGGACCACCAGCGCCCCCGCCGCCAGCAATCCGTATGTCGCCGTCCGCCGACCGCCGCCCGCCGCCCGCCGGCCCGGCCCTCCCACCGCGGCCCCGACCGCCGGCCCCGCCGACCCCCGCGTACCGTCGGTGTCATGAGCAACTCCTTCGCGATCACCGGTGCCCACGTCGTCCCCGTCTCCGCCCCCGCCTTCGACGGCGGCGCGGTCGTGGTCGAGGACGGCCGCATCACCGCCATCGGCCCGGACGTCACCCCGCCCGAGGGCATGACCGTCGTCGACGCCTCCGGCTCCTGGCTCCTGCCCGGCTTCGTCGAGTCGCACGGCCACGTCGGCATCCATGAGGAAGCGAACGGCGAGGCCGGCAACGACACGAACGAGATGACCGGCCCGAACATGGCCGGTGTCCGGGCGATCGACGCGATCGACATCGACGACGAGGGCTTCCGCGACGCACTGTCCGGCGGGATCACGAGCATCGTGGTCAAGCCCGGGTCCGGCAACCCGATCGGTGGTCAGAGCGTCGCGATCAAGACCTGGGGTGGGCGCACCATCGACGAGCAGCTCATCTCCGACTCGGTCAGCGTGAAGAGCGCCCTCGGTGAGAACCCGAAGCGCGTGTACGGCGGCAAGGGCCAGACCCCCTCCACCCGGCTCGGCGTCGCGAAGATCATCCGCGACGCGTTCGTCGAGGCGCAGGGCTACCGTGCCGCGCGCGACGCCGCCGAGGCGAAGGGCGAGCCGTTCACCCGCGACCTCACGAAGGAGACCCTGGTGCGCGTCCTCGACGGTGAGCTCGTCTGGGACCAGCACACGCACCGCCACGACGACATCGCCACCGCGATCCGCCTGGCCGAGGAGTTCGGCTACCGACTCGTCGTCAACCACGGCACCGAGGCCCACAAGATCGCGGGCGTCCTGGCCGAGAAGGACATCCCGGTGATCTACGGCCCGCTCTTCACCAGCCGGTCGAAGGTCGAGCTCCGCGACCGCGGCATCCCGAACCTCGCCGCGATCGCAGCGGCGGGCGTGCGCGTCGCGATCACGACCGATGCGCCCGTCGTGCCGATCAACATGCTCGTCGACCAGGCGACCGCCGCCGTGAAGGAGGGCCTGCCGGCCCGCACCGCGCTCGAGGCGCTCACCGTCAACCCGGCGGACTTCCTCGGCTTGGGTGACCGCGTCGGTCGACTCGCCGAGGGACACGACGCCGACCTCGTGCTCTGGGACGGCGACCCGCTGGACGCGACGAGCCGCGCGACGCGCGTCTGGATCGACGGCGAGGCCGTCTTCGAGTACGTCGACGGCGCCGGCGTCACCACCCCGCGCTGGTAGCGAGCACGACACGGACCGGAGGCGCGGTGCCAGCTGGCACCGCGCCTCCCGTCCGTGGTGGGCTCACGCCGCCCCTCGCGGTGAGCGACACCGCACGCCTGCGCCGCCCCGTGACGTGTCGCGCAGCGCGGAACGGCGCGGCCTCAGACCTCGCGCGCGAGCAGGAAGTCGTTGATGCGCGTCGTCATCTCGGCGTCGATCGGTCGGGCGTCGCCGTCCACCGAGCGGATCGGCGCCGCCTGCCGCACGCTCGACACGAGCCAGAGCGCGTCCGCCGCCCGCAGGTCGGCGAGGGTGACGAGCTCGTACGCGGTCTCGATGCCCTGCTCCTCGGCGAAGCGGAACACGTCGGCCTGCGTCGTGCCGGCCAGGATGCCGATGTCGGTGCGGGGCGTGACGAGTCGGTCGCCGACCTGCATGATCAGGTTCGCGCGCGTGCCCTCGAGCACGTAGCCGTCGCTCGAGACGAACAGGGCGTCGTCGGCGCCACGGCGAGCGGCCTCGCGCAGGGCGGCCATGTTGACCGCGTACGACAGCGTCTTCGCACCCTGCAGCAGCCACGGCGAGGTGCGCTCGACGTCGTGCCGGTACCCGCGGTCGAGCACGACGACGGAGATGCCCTCGGTGCGTGCAGCGGTCGAGTCGCCGGACGGTGCCGCGTAGACCCAGCCGGTCGGACGGTCGGTGCCCTCGACGCCGCGGGTCAGGACCGTCTTGACGAACGCCTCGCGCACCGGGTCGAGGCGGGCGCACACGGCCTCGATCGCCTGCCGCCACGCGTCGGTGTCCGGGGCGGGTAGGTCGAGCATCGCGGCCGAGCGGCCGAAGCGGGCGAGGTGCGCCTCGAGCGCCTGCGGACGGCCGTCGACCACCGTGATCGTCTCGAACACGCCGTCGCCCCGGACGAGGCCCAGGTCCTGCACCTGGATGTGCTCCTCGAGCGGCATCGACCAGGTCCAGGCGTCGGCCGCGGGGTCGTGCGGCGCAGCGTCGCGGGAGGGCTGGTTCAGGACGGCGAGCACGGTTTCGGTCATGCGCCCATCCAACCGCACGGCGGGTGGTCCGTGCCGGTCAACCGGCGTCGGGCAGGGCGCCGAGCAGTTTCCACACCGCCGGCGTGAGCTCCGGGTGCTGCAGGGCGATCCGGCGCAGCCGGTGGTACTCCTCGCCCAGCGCCGTCCCGTGGCCGGACGACGGGTGCATCGACCACCGAGCGTCGCGTGCACCGATGGCTTCGTCGAGGTCGACCGCGTCCGCGCGCAGGATGAGCACGACCTGCTCGTCGACGGTGGGGAGCGTCGGCATGAACTCCCACGGGTCCTCGCCCTGCCGGCTCCGGTGCTCGACGAGCATCGAGATCTCCTCGGCGGCTTCGGCGCGCAGCACTTCGAGGCTGCGCCCGGTCCTGCGGGGCTCAGCCATGGTGCCCCCGCAGCCCGCCTGCCATGCATCGAGCGTACGACACTTCTTCGGCCACACTGGACCCGTGAGCCCCCGCGACGAGAGCAAGTCCCAGCACCCCCGGGTGGTCGTCGTCTACCTGCTCCGGGACGGCGCGGCCGGCCCCGAGGTCCTGCTCGGTGAGAAGCGTCGCGGCCTCGGCGAGGGCCGCGTGGTCGGTCCGGGCGGCAAGCGCGAGCCGGGTGAGTCGGCGGTCGACACCGCCGTGCGCGAGGTGCGGGAGGAGGTCGGCCTGCGTCTCGACGCGGCCGACCTGGAGGCCCGTGGCACGTTGGACTACCGGTTCCCGTACCGTCCGTCCTGGTCCCAGGTCTCGGACGTGTTCGTCTGCCGCCGCTGGCAGGGGGAGCCCGTCGGCTCCGACGAGCTCGAGCCGCGGTGGATCCTGGTCGACGCGGTGCCGTACGACGCGATGTGGGACGACGCGCGGTACTGGTTGCCCGGAGTGCTCGCGGGCGGGGCGGTCCGCGCCCGGTTCACCTTCGCCGAGGACGACGCGACCGTGGCCGGGTTCACCGGGACCGGGGTCGGTGCACCCGGACGACCGGAGCGGGGCTAGCGCGTCGCCTGGGTGCGGGTACTCCCGGTGCGGGCTTCCTCGGCGGCGGCGATGACGTCGGCGTCACCGCTCCGGCCGCCCAGGGGTCGCACGAAGAAGTCGATGATGCCGAAGACGATCGCGCCGATCATCGAGAACATCGCCCACCCGACGAACAGGCCGGCGGTGTTCCGGCCGTCGGTGGGCGCGAGCACCACGCTCGCGGCGTAGAAGCCGACCGTCAGCACGAGGAACACGACGACGACGGTGACGAGGACGCGGTGCCAGGTGATGCGGGGGTTCATGCCCCCAGGATACGCGTCAGCGGTCCGCGTGCCGGCCGTGCTGCGCGGTGTCCGTGCGTGGTCCGGTCCGCTCCGCGGTGCGCTGCACGGCGATCCGTCCGGTGGGTGTCGGGTCGGGTTCCAGGCCGTCCCGGGCCCCGGTGAAGACGTCGCCCGCGGTGCGGTCGTCCTCCCAGCCGTCGTCGCGCAGCACGCTCAGGGTGCCGGTCTCGGTGGACGTCAGCCCGTGGCGCTCGAGCTCGGCGTCGCGCTGCTGGCCGAGGAACTCGCGGTTGGCGGTGTTGGCGTCCTGGAACATCGTGGTGCGGCCGGTGACGATCGCCCGGATCCGTCGGCGCTCCCACCACTTCTTGCCGAAGTACATGAGCACCAGCCCGGCGCCCGCGTAGCAGGCCATCGTCACCAGGCCACGGGTCGGACCGGGCCCGACGCCGTAGACCTGGTGCTTGATCATGTCGACCATGCTCGACCCGACGACGACGTTGTTGAGCCAGGCGAACGGCTCGGGCATGAACCACTTCGGGTAGGCCCCACCGGACGACGGCATGGACAGGAAGACGAAGCAGATCATCGCCGGGGCGGCGACGAAGCGGCCGACGAAGTAGCTCAGACCGTTCACCGCCAGGCCGATCGCCACGATCCACCCCCAGGCGATGAGGACGAGCACGACCCAGTGCCCGTGGATCGCACCGAGCACCGGTCCGGCGAGCGTGTTGGTGATGAGCGAGATGACCAGGCCGCCGACGACGATGACCGCCATCCGTGTGCGGTGGCGGAGCGGACCGCCCATGATCCCGATGAACATCGCGACCATGTACCCGCCGATGCACCAGGCGAGCATGACGTACATCGCGACCGTGCCGTACTCGTCCCACGCCGGCAGCGGCGCGAGTTCGGTGACCTGCGGTGCCGCGACGCCCGCGCCGGTGAGCACCGCCGTCAAGGTGGCCGGCACCACGGTGGCGACCTGGAACTGGTGGGCGCTGGCCGTGAAGAACGCGTTGGACGCCGGGTCGTACGCCACCGCCATCGACCCGCTCACCACGTCCCGCTTCGCCTGGGCGAGCGAGTCGTAGCTGTGGAAGACGAACTCACCAGGCAGCGCCTGCTGCACGGCCCGCACGAACCCGGGGTCGCTGCCGACCAGGGCGATCGGCACGTCGTGCGGGTGCGGTGCGTGGAAGGCGAACACGTAGCAGAGGCAGAAGCCGACGATGAAGAACAGCGGCATCCAGAGCTGCAGGCCGATGAGCTGCAGGGACGGGTGCAGCGTGGCGTACCACCGGCGGTAGGCGCTGTGCTGCCGTGGCGCGGGTACCGGGGCCTGGCGCGTGCCTCGTCGACCGGGTCGTGCCGCTCGGGCTCCGCCGGGGCGCTCCGGCACGTCGTCGTTCCTGGGGACGTCGTTCCGCGGCGTGCTCACTCGGCGCTCTGCTCCTGGTCTCGATCGGAGCGCCAGGATACGCCCGGGCCGGTCAGGAGCGGCTGCGCGAGGCCTGGGCCGAGTCCATCGCCAGCTCCTCGGCGTCCAGGGTGACGAGCACGCGGCGCATGACCTCCTCGTCGAGGTTGCCCTTCTCGCGTTCCTCGAGCACGATCTCGCGCCGTCGGTCGAGCAGCTCGCGTCGGATGTCCTGGATCTGCTCGCCGCGCAGTCGCGTCGGGGCGTTCCGCTCCTCGTCCGCTTCCTCCAGGGCGTCCTGGCGGAACGTCTCGACCTGTCGTTCGAGCCGCGCCTTGAGACGGTTCACCACCGAGTCGACCGCAGCATCGCCGTACTGCTTCGACCAGGCCGGCCGGCGCTGCTCGAGCAGCTCGATCGCGGCCTCGGTCGTCCGCTGGTTCAGGCGCATCTCGCTGCGGACGTCCTCCTCGCCCTCCGCGGGGTCCTGCACCTTGAGGGCCCGGATCACGAAGGGCAGGGTCAGGCCCTGCAGCAGGAGCGTCCCGACGGTGACGATGAACGCGATGACGAAGATGGTGTCCTGCGCCTTGATGTCGACCGGGTTGGCGACGACCGACACCGCAGCGGCGAGGGTCACCACGCCCCGCATCCCCGTCCACGAGATGACGGTGAGTTCGCGCCAGTTCAGCTTCGGCTCCGCCGTCCCGCGGATCCACCGCAGTGACGGGTGCCCGCGGGAGAGCCGGATGCGCAGGGGGCGGAACCACCGCCCGTTGAACCGGTTCCGCACGTACGACTCGAACACGAACAGCGGCCGCACCAGGATCACCACGGCCAGCACCACGGCGGCGGCGGTCAGGGTCTGCCCGAGACTCCGCTCGCTCTCGACCAGGTCCTGCACCACCGTGTTGAGCTGCAGGCCGATGAGGGCGAAGACGAAGCCCTCGAGGATGACGTCGATGCTCGTCCACAGAGGGCGTTCCTGCAGGCGGGTCGCGTAGCCCTCCTTCGGCGAGTTGTAGCCGATGTACAGGCCGGCGGTGACGACCGCGATGACCCCGGAGCCGGACAGGTCCTCGGCCAGGATGTACGCCACGAACGGCAGCAGGATGCTCATGATCGTCTCGACCACGGGGTCGTTGATCCGCATCCGGATCCAGTGCACCGCGACACCGAGCACGATGCCGACCGCCAGGCCGACCCCGATCGCCAGGCCGAAGATGCCGAGGTCCTGCCAGACCGTCAGCGAGGTGCCGGCGGCGATCAGCGTGAAGACCCGCACCAGGGTGAGCGAGGCCGCGTCGTTGATCAGGCTCTCGCCGGACAGCACCGTCATCACGCGGCGGGGGAGTCCGAGCTTCCGACCGATCGCGGCGGCGGACACGGCGTCCGGCGGCGCGACGATCGCGCCGAGCAGGATCGCCGCGGGCCAGTCCATGTCCGGGATGATGATGTACGCCGCGAGCCCGACGGCGAGCGCGGTGATGATCACCAGGAAGATGCCGAGACGGCGGATCTGCTTGATCGACTGCCGGAAGCTCTGCCACGACACGTCGAGCGCCGCGGAGTAGAGCAGCGGCGGCAGGATCACCGTGAGGATGACCTCGGAGTCGATCTCGATGGGCGGCAGTCCGGGCAGGAAGGACGCCGCCAGCGCGACGGCGGTCACCAGCAGCGGCGCCGGCAGCCCCTTCGCCCGAGCGAACCCGGTCACCGCGAGCGATCCGACCAACAGGATGAGGAGCTCGACGGTGTCCATGCCGTTCATCCTCCCATCCGGAAGGTTCCGAATCTGAACGACCCCGCAGGTCAGGTGAACGGACGGTGAACAGCAGGGTTTGTGCTCAGCCGCCCGGCCTGGGACACTTTCCCGCGGTGGACATCACACTCATAGTCGTCCTGGTCATCGCGTTGGCCCTCTTCTTCGACTTCACAAACGGTTTTCACGACACCGCCAACGCGATGGCGACCCCGATCGCCACCGGCGCCATGAAGCCCAAGGTGGCGGTCACCGTCGCAGCGGTGCTCAACCTGGTCGGTGCGTTCCTCAGCACCGCGGTGGCGACGTCGATCTCGCACGGCCTCATCAACGAGGGCCCGGGCGGCGTCGCGATCTCGCCGGAGATGATCTTCGCGGGGCTCATCGGGGCGGTCGTGTGGAACATGATCACGTGGCTGCGCGGTCTGCCCTCGTCGTCCTCACACGCGCTGTTCGGTGGGCTCATCGGTGCCGCGATCGTCGGCGCCGGGTTCGACTCCGTGAACTACGCCGCCCTGCTCACCGTCGTCATCATCCCGGCGTTCGCGTCGCCCGTGATCGCCGCGCTCGTGTCGCTCCTGTCGACCCGCATCGCGTACCGGATCACGAAGCGGCCGGTGTTCCCGAACGAACGTGGTGGCTTCCGCATCGGGCAGATCTTCACCAGCTCGATGGTGTCGCTCGCGCACGGCACGAACGACGCGCAGAAGACCATGGGCGTCATCACCCTGACGCTCATCGCCTCGGGCGCGCAGTCGTCGAACCAGGGCGTGCAGTTCTGGGTCGTCGTCGCCTGTGCCCTCGCGATCGCGCTCGGCACCTACACCGGCGGGTGGCGCATCATCCGTACCCTCGGCTCCGGCATCACCGAGATCCGCGCGACGCAGGGCTTCGCCGCCGAGGCGTCGACCGCCGCGACGATCCTGGCCTCGAGCCACCTCGGCTTCGCGCTGTCCACCACACAGGTGTCCTCCGGGTCGATCATCGGTGCCGGCCTCGGTCGCCGCGGTTCGAAGATCCAGTGGTCCACCGCCGGCAAGATCGTCATCGCGTGGTTCATCACCCTGCCCGCCGCCGCGGCCGTGGGCGCCGTCGCTTCGGGCATCGCCCGCCTGGGCGTCGGCGGGCTCGTCGTCGACGCGGTCGTCGGTGCCGCCGTGATCCTCGGGCTGTACCTGTGGTCGCTCCGGAAGCCGCACGAGCAGGCCGCCGCGATCGAGGTCGACGTCGCCGCGAACGCCGTCCTGACGCGCAAGGAGCTGCGCGACATGCAGCGCAAGAAGCGCGCGGACGCCGTCGCTCAGCGCCGTGCCGAGCTGAGCCGCGAGCGCACGCTCCGGCGCATGGCCGCCCGCAAGGGAGGCCGCCGATGATGGGGATCACGATCGGCGGACGCTGCTCCGCCGTCCTCGAGGGTGGAGACCGCTGATGGACATCGACTGGCTCGCCTTCCTCACCGTCGCGGTCGTCGCCGTGGTCTCGTCGTGCTTCGTCGTCGCCGTGTACTCGGTCGGCCTCCGGCTGTGGAGCGCTGCCGACACCCGCGCCGGCAAGTTCACCGTGAAGGACGACGGCACGATCGGCCCGGCCACCGCGGGCTTCCCGAACCCCGCCGGCGCCTCCACGGCGACCCGAGCACTCCGCGCCGCCGCCGTGGCCTGCTTCGTCGTCTGCGGCGCCGCCGTGCTCTACGGCATCTACCTGATCGTCCCGCAGTTCCACTGACGCGCCTGCGCCCCGCGTCTCGTCGCAGCGCTCGGTGAGCAGAAGACGTCGGGTCGCATGCGCTGACCCGACATCTTCTGCTCACTCGGTGCGCTGCGGTGCCGCGCGGCGGTCGAACGGGCGGAATGGGCGCGTTCGCGCTGCGCCCGCCTGCCCTTTCCGCCCGCTCGCGCTTCGTGAGCAGAAGATGTCGGGTCGCGTGCCCTGACTCGACATCTTCTGCTCACTCGATGCACGCTCGCGCGGCCGCGGGGCGAACGGGAGGCCCGTAGCGGCTTGGCGCCGCGCCTCCTGTCCGCTCGCCCGCCGCGAGCGGGCGTATTGCGCGCGTTCGCGCCGTGCCCGCCCGAACATTTCGCCCGCTCGCACTCAGTGAGCAGAAGATGTCGAGTCGCGCGCGCTGACCCGACATCTTCTGCTCACTCGTTGCGTTCCTGCGCGGCCTCGGGGAGGTCGGGAGGCCCGTGGCGGGCTGGCACCGCGCCTCCTGTCCGGTCGCCCCGCCCCGCCCCGTCCCGCCGCGAGCGGGCGGGATGCGCGCGTTCCCGCCGCGCCCGCCCGTCCTTTTCGCCCGCTCGCGTCTGCGGACCGGCCTCACTCGGTGCGTCCCCGCCCGCGCGCGGTCCGGACCGGCCAGACGGACGGGACTACCCTCGACGTGTGACCGGCAACGAGGAGGCACCTGTGACGACGACGACGCGGACCGAGAGCGACTCGCTGGGATCACGGGAGGTCCCGAACGACGCGTACTGGGGCATCAACACGCTGCGGGCGCTGGAGAACTTCCCGATCACCTCAGTGCCGATCGCCGTGTACCCGGACCTCATCGAGGCGCTCGTCACGGTGAAGCAGGCGGCTGCCCGGGCGAACCGGGCCATCGGCGTCCTGGACGACGAGCGCGCCGACGCGATCGACCGCGCGGCCCAGGAGGTCCGGGACGGTGCCCTCCGCGAGCAGTTCGTCGTCGACGTCGTGCAGGGCGGCGCCGGGACGAGCACGAACATGAACACGAACGAGGTGCTCGCGAACCGGGCACTCGAGCTCCTCGGGCGCGAGCGGGGTGACTACGCGTACCTGCACCCGATCGACCACGTGAACCGCAGCCAGTCGACGAACGACACGTACCCGACGAGCATCAAGATCGCGATGATCTTCGGCGTCCGCCGGCTGATCGAGCAGCTCGAACAGCTCTCCGCCGCGTTCGCCGAGCGCGGCCGGGCCTTCGCCGACGTGCTGAAGGTCGGGCGGACGCAGTTGCAGGACGCCGTGCCGATGACCCTCGGGCAGGAGTTCACCGGGTTCTCGCACACGATCCAGGAGGACGCTGACCTGCTCCGCAAGGTGATGCCCCTGCTGGCCGAGATGAACCTCGGCGCCACGGCGATCGGGACCGGCATCACCGCCGACCCGCTGTACCGCGACGAGGTGCGCCGGCAGCTGCAGGAAGCCAGCGGCATCGACGTCGTCACCGCACCCGACCTGATCGAGGCGACGAGTGACGCCGGGGCGTTCATGACCCTGTCCGGCACGGTCAAGCGCAGCGCCGCGAAGCTCTCGAAGATCTGCAACGACCTGCGGCTGCTGGCGTCCGGGCCGCAGGCGGGCCTCGGTGAGATCACGCTGCCCGCTCGCCAGGCCGGGTCGTCGATCATGCCCGGCAAGGTGAACCCGGTGATCCCCGAGGTCGTCAACCAGGTCGCCTACGCGGTGGCCGGTGCCGACACGACGGTGACGATGGCGGCCGAGAGCGGGCAGCTGCAGCTCAACGCCTTCGAGCCGATCATCGCGCACTCGATCCTGCAGTCGCTGCAGTGGATGTCCCGCGGGTGCGCGACCCTGCGTGAGCACTGCGTGGTCGGCATCGAGGCGAACGAGGCGAAGCTCGCCGCCCAGGTCGACACGAACGTCGGGGTCGTCACGGCTCTGACGCCCTACATCGGGTACGCGGCGGCGGCGTCGATCGCGCACACGGCGCTGACCACCTCGACGCCGATCTCCACGCTCGTCGTGGCGGCCGGGCTGATGGACGAGGACCAGGTCGCACGGGTGCTGAGCCCGGCACGGCTGTCGGGCATCGAGCTGGCGACCGGAGCCATCCCGATCGTGACCGAGGAGATGCTCGACGCCGAAGCGCGCAGGCGCTGAAGCGCAAGCGCAAGCGCAAGCGCAAGCGCAAGCGCAAGGCTAACGCGCGACGCGAACGCGCCGCGCCTCAGCGCCCCGGCATCGGCGGCTCGCCGACCCGGACCTGCTGCGCCATCGCCCGCAGGTGCTCCTCCGCAGGTGTCGACTCGGCACCGTCCGCCTCGGCCGCCCGCACCGCCGCCACTCGCACGTGCTGCGCGGCCGCGATGTCGGCGTCCCGCCACCGGGCCAGGACGAAGTTGCGGGTGACGTCCCGCAGGGGCAGCCGGATCGACTCGTCGGCCTCGATGCCGGCGAGCAGCTGCCGCATCCGGATCACCTCGGAGTCGAGCTCACCGCCGACGACGAGCACGAAGTTCGAGATGTACAGGTAGACGAGCAGCAGGATCGCGCCACCGAGCCACCCGTACGCGCGGTTCCCGCCGCCCAGCGTCTCGACGTAGAGCGCGAACCCCATGGTGGCGATCGCCCAGGTCACGATGGCGAACCCGGCCCCGGCCGAGACCCACCGCAGCTGTGGCGTCTTGACGTTCGGGGTGGCGTAGTAGAGCACCGCCACCATGACGACCAGGTCGACGGCGAGCACCGGCCACTTCGCCACGTTCCACACGTCGTCGATCCACGGCGCCCAGCCGAGCTGCCGGATCACGGCCTCGGAGATCGTGGGCGTCCCGAGCAGGATCACGATCGCGACGGCCCCGCCGACCATGACGAGCAGGGTGACCAGGAGCATCATGCTGCGGAACTTCCAGATGCGCCGACCCTCCTCGACCTCGTAGGCGGTGTTCATCGCCCGGCCGAACGCGGTCGCGTACCCGGACAGCGACCACAGGGTCAGGGCGACGCCGATCGAGAACCCGAGCCACGGGTTGTCGAGGGTGAGGAGCTGCCGCAGCGGCCCCTCGAGGTGCTCGGCGGTCTCCGGCCGCACGATGAAGCCCAGGACCTGGACGATGTCCGTCAGGCTGTCGCCCTGCCGGTCGACGATCGACAGGGCCGACACCACGGCGAGCGCGCTCGGGAACACCGTCAGCAGCGCGAAGAAGGTCAGCGAGGCGGCCGCGTCGACGACGCGGTGCCGGATGACGGAGTGGTAGGTGCGCCGGACGACGGCGCGGACTCCGGTCCGCTGGAGGTCGCGCGGGGCGCTGTCCGGCATGTGTCGTACGGTACCCGACCGGTGACGGCGCCCCGTGCCGCGGCGGTGACCGCAATGCCGGCCTGGAGGCCCGTGGCGGCGCCGCCCCGCGCCTCCCGTCCGCCTCGTCGTCGCGTCCACGACCCGCTGCCGCGACCCGGCAGCGGGTCGGGTCGGGCCGCCGTCAGTTCGCGTGGGGGTGCAGGGCGTCGTAGCGGCGGAACGAGGGGACCATGCGGAGGAGCAGCGCGACGAGGCCGATGATGAGCACCCCGCCGATGACCGGCGGGTACGCGATGCCGGCCGCGACGACCAGGCCGGCGTACAGGTCGCCGAGGCGCGGGCCACCCGTGACGACGACGATGAAGATGCCCTGCAGCCGGCCGCGCATGCCGTCGGGCGACGCCGCCTGCAGGATCGTGTTCCGGAACACCGAGCTGACGTTGTCGGCACCGCCGGCCATCGCCAGGAACAGCGCCGCGAGTCCGAGTGCCGGCAGGATCTCGACGCCGAACGCCTCACCCGAGCGCCCACCGAGCACGTGCGCCAGCGCGATGACGACGCCGAACGCCGCGATGGCCCCGCCGTACGCCGTGATCGCCCACCCGACGGCCTCGCCCTGGCGCCGCACGTGGCCGAGCGGGCCGGAGAACACGCTCGACAGCAGTGCTCCGATGGCGTACGCGGCGGTCAGCGTGCCGACGGTGATCGACCCGCCGCCGATCACGAGCGCGCCGATCGCCGGGAACAGCACGCGCGGCTGTCCGAACGTCATCGCGACGATGTCGAGCACGAACGTCATCGTGATGTTGCGGGAGCGCCGGAGGAACCGCGCGCCCTCGATCAGGGAGCCGAGCCCCGGTCGGAGCGCGTCGCGGTCGGCGGCCATCCTCGGCAGCGTGAACACCCCGAGGAACGCGAACGTGAACAGCACGACGTCGATCGTGTAGGTCGGTGCGAAGCCGACGCTCGCGATGAGCACGCCCGCGATCGCCGGGCCCACGGTGACCTGGAACCCTGACGCGATCCCGCCCAGGGCGCTCGCCGCGGGGAGCAGGTCGGTGCCGACCAGCCGCGGCACGATCGCCGAGCGGGACGCGTTGCTGACGGTCGCGGCCACGGCGTTCACGGTGGCGAGCACGTAGAGCAGCAGCACGCTGTGCAGGTCGAGCCAGGCGTGCGTGGCGATCAGGGCGACCGCGACCCAGGCGACGATCGACGAGACCAACGCGACCAGCCGTCGGTCGAAGGCGTCGGCGAGCATCCCGCCGTACAGCCCCGCGACGATCATCGGCAGGAGCGCGATGACCCCGACGAGCGCGACGGCGAAGGTCGAGCGGGTGATCTCGTACACCTCGAGCCCGACGGCGACGGTGGTCATCTGGGTCCCGATGCCGGCGATCGCCGTGCCGGCCCAGAGCCGGGCGAAGGCGGGGGAGCGACGGAGCGGGGTGAGGTCGGCGAGCAGGCGGCGGCGCGGCGGTGCGGGAGTCGGTGGTGTCACGGTGGAACCATTCTGCGGGCTGGACGGTCGTTGCGTGTGCCCTGACCGGCCTCTGGTTGACTGATCGGCATGACTGACCTCAACAGCAAGCCCGAGTTCGACGCTCCCGAGGGCCCCGCCCCCACCGACCTCGTCATCACCGACATCGTCGAGGGCGACGGCGACGTGGCGAGCGCCGGCTCCACCGTGAAGGTCCACTACGCCGGCGTCGAGTACGAGACCGGCGAGGAGTTCGACAGCTCGTGGAACCGCGGCGAGCCCATCGACTTCCCGCTCGCGGCGCTCGTGCGCGGCTGGCAGGAGGGCATCCCCGGCATGAAGGTCGGCGGACGCCGCAAGCTCGTCGTCCCGCCGGAGCTCGCCTACGGCCCCGCCGGCGGCGGCCACTTCCTGTCCGGCAAGACCCTGATCTTCGTCATCGACCTGCTCGGGGTCCGCTGATGCAGGTCGGCGCCCCGACCATCGAGCTGAACGACGGGCACCGGTTCCCGGAGCTCGGCCTCGGCACGTACGGCCTGAACGGCGACGAGGGCGCCGCGGCCGTCGGCACCGCGATCGCGAGCGGGTACCGCCTGCTCGACACCGCGCTCAACTACGGCAACGAGGACGCCGTCGGCCGGGCCGTGCGGGAGTCCGAGGTGGCACGCGAGGACCTCGTCGTCACGTCGAAGCTGCCCGGTCGGCACCACGGCTACGACGAGGCGCACCGGTCGATCGACGAGACCCTGGGCAACCTGGGCCTCGACTCCGTCGACCTGTACCTCATCCACTGGCCGAACCCGTCGGTGGACAAGTTCGTCGACACCTGGAAGGCCTTCGTCGACCTGCGCGACAGCGGCAAGGTCCGCTCGATCGGCGTCTCGAACTTCACGCCCGAGCACCTGCGCCGCATCGTCGACGCCACCGGGGTCGCACCGGCCGTGAACCAGGTCGAGCTGCACCCGTACTTCCCCCAGGCGGAACTGCGGAAGGTGCACCAGGAGCTCGGCATCGTGACCGAGAGCTGGAGTCCGCTCGCGAAGCGGTCGGAACTGCTCACCGAACAGCCGATCGTCGACGCCGCTGCCGCGCACGGTGTGGCGCCCGGCCAGGTCGTGCTGCGCTGGCACGTCCAGCTCGGTGCCGTGCCGGTGCCGAAGTCGGGCGACGCCGCCCGCCAGAAGGAGAACCTCGACGTCTTCGGCTTCGAGCTGACCGACGACGAGGTGCAGGCGATCTCCGCGCTGGAGCGCGGTCGTCTGTGGGACGGCGACCCGGACACGCACGAAGAGATGTAGACGCTGACGCGTCTGACGGACGGGAGGCGCGGTGCCAGCTGGCACCGCGCCTCCCGTCGCGTGTCGGCGGACGTCGCCCGCGGTCGACCCGGTCCGATCTGTCCGCCCTGCGGGACTACACTGGACACCCCTCTTTCCCGAAGGGTTGTGTGTGTCCGAACCGACCGAGATCGACCGTGAACGCGGCTACGTCGACGGCCTGTTCCGTCGTCTCGACGAGCTGACCGCCGAAGCCGGACAGCGCCTCGCCGAGACCCGTCGCCAGACGGTCGGTGGCAACCACCAGAGCCGCAGCGAGCGCGACGCCTACGCGCGGCTCTACGAGGACACCGTCGCCACACTCGAGCGCGTCGGTGACCGTCTGGTGTTCGGTCGACTCGAGGTGGCCGAGCCCGAGACCCCGGACGACGCCTTCCGCTACATCGGCCGCGTGGGGCTGCGCGACGCGGAGCACCGGCCGCTGCTGCTCGACTGGCGAGTGCCCGGTGCCAGCGCGTTCTACCAGGCCACCGCCGCCCACCCGATGGGCATGCGGGCTCGTCGGCACCTGTCGCTGCAGGGCCGCACGGTCGTCGGCGTCGAGGACGAGGTGTTCGACGCCTCGCTGTACGACGACGAACGCACCCACCTGCAGGGCGAGGGAGCGCTGCTCGCCGCCGTGACCGCCGAGCGCACCGGTCGGATGACCGACATCGTCGCGACGATCCAGGGCGAGCAGGACCGCATCATCCGGTCCCCGCTCGAGGGCGTGCTCATCGTGCAGGGCGGCCCCGGCACCGGCAAGACCGCCGTCGCACTGCACCGCGCCGCCTACCTGCTGTACTCGTACCGCGAGCGGCTCCGGGGCTCCGGCGTGCTCATGGTCGGCCCGTCGTCGGCGTTCCTGACGTACATCGAGCAGGTGCTGCCGTCGCTCGGCGAGACCGGTGTCGTGATGGCCTCGCTCGGGTCGCTGTACCCGGGCGTGCACGCCACGACCCACGACTCTCGTGACGTCGCCGCCGTGAAGGGCGCGGCGCAGACCGCGTCGCTCCTGCGCCGGGCCGTGCGCTCGCGGCAGGTCGTGCCCACCGAGTCCGTGACGCTCGACGTCGAGGGCGAGCGGCTCGTGGTCCCGCCGCAGCTCGTCGCCGACGCCATGAAGCGGGCGCAGGACCGCGGCAAGCCGCACAACGTCGCCCGCGTCACGTTCAACAAGATCGCCCTCGACGCGATGACCCGCCTGCTCGCCGACCAGCTGCGGGAGCGCGGCACCACGGTGGACGAGGCCGACGAGAAGGTCCTGCGCGAGGACATCCGCAGCTCGTACGACGCCCGGGTCCTGCTCAACACGGCCTGGCTGCCGTTGCCGCCGGAGAAGTTCCTCGAGGACCTCTACGCCCGGCCGAACTGGCTCGCATCGCTGACCCCCGACTGGACCCCGGAGCGCCGCGCACTGCTGCACCGTGCGCGCGGTGCCGGGTGGACCGTCGAGGACGTCCCGCTGCTCGACGAGGCCGCCGAACTGCTCGGCCCGTTCGACCCGACCGGCGGTGCCGCCAAGCGCGCGGCCAAGGCCAGCCGCAACCGCGACATCGAGAACGCCCGCCAGGCCATCGAGAACATGGGCGTCGAGGGCATCGTCAGTGCCGAACAGGTCGCCGGCTCGTTCGCCGAGGGCGGCGACCCCCGCTCGACCGCGGAGCGTGCCGCCGACGACCGCGAGTGGACCTACGGCCACATCGTGGTGGACGAGGCCCAGGAGCTCTCGCCGATGCAGTGGCGCGTGCTCGCGCGACGGAACCCGCTGCGGTCCTTCACGATCGTCGGCGACATGGCGCAGGGCTCCTCGCCCGGTGCCGCCCGCACCTGGGACGACGTGCTCGGGGCACTGGCCCGTCGCCGGCGGGGTCGCGCACCCCAGGTCCCGCTCGACCACCGCATCGAGCAGCTCACCGTCAACTACCGCACGCCGCGCTCCATCGTGCTCGCCGCGGGGGAGTACGCCGACGCCGCCGGACTGACGGTCACCCGCAACGAGGCCGTTCGTGACGGCGACCCCGTCGAACGCGTCCGGGTGTCCCGCGCCGACCTGCTCGACACCGTCGCGCGCGTGGCCGACGCCGAACGCGCACGGATCGGCGCCGGGACGATCGGTGTGATCGTCCCCGAGTCGGACGTCGACGCCGTGCGCCGGCGGCTCGCCCGCACCGAGGCCGACGTCCGCGGGCTGGCGTCGCCGCAGGCCGGGTCGCTCACGGTGCTCACCGGTGCGGACGCCAAGGGGCTCGAGTTCGACGGCGTGCTGCTCGTCGACCCCGACGGCGTCGGTGCGGATGCCGCCCGACCTGCCGCCGCGGTCTACGTCGCGATGACCCGTCCGACGCGCCGCCTGACGGTCATCGACGTGGCCTGAGCGGGGTCGCGCCCGGCGCCGCTCGTCACGTCCGCACGGGGCGGACGGGAGGCGCGGTGCGGGCCCGCCCCGCGCCTCCCGTCCGGTGTCAGTCGCGCGCGCGACGCTCGACCAGGGCCAGGGCGTAGGACTCCCACCACTGGCCGGCGGCCGGACCGCCGTTGCACGTGCCGTCGCTCAGCCCGGGTGTCTTGACCCAGAGCAGGGCGTCCATCCGGGTCGTCCCGCCCGTGACGCGCGGGTCCTGCCCGAGCCCGGCACCCTCGGGGTTGCACCAGGTGCCGCGCCAGCCCTGCCCGTTGCGGGACACGTCGATCACGAAGTGCGGGTCGCCGCCGATGGCGTCCGCGAGCTCGTCGGCGTACGCGCGCTCCTGGTCGACGCGGTAGAAGTTCGAGACGTTCGTGAAGAAGCCCTGCACCTCGTCGACGCCCGCCTGGCGCAACCGGTCGGCCATGGTCGCCACCGGCACCCGGTTCTCGTTCCCACCGTCCAGGTACACCGTCAGTCCGTGGCCCGTCAGCGCGTCGACGGCCTTCCGCAGCAGGGGCAGCCGACCGTCCCGCAGCCGGTCGCAGCGCTCGATCTGGGCGATCGCGTCGGGCTCGACGAGCACCACGGCGTGCGACCCCGCCATCGCCCGGACGGCGGAGCGGACCCACGGCAGGTAGGCGTCGTCCTCGGTGCCGCCCCGCGAGTAGTTGCCGCAGTCGCGGTCCGGCACGTTGTAGAGCACGAACACCGGGGTCGCGTCGTCCCGCTCGGCCGCGGCGACGACGGAGCGGATCGTGTCGCGGGTCTCGGCGTGCGAGGTGTCCGTCAGCCAGGTGGCGATCGGCTGGTCGGCGATGCGGGCGATCTGCTCCGCGGTGTCCCGGCGTCCGTCCGCCCGTGCGGCCCGCTCGCGGATGCCCGGCTGGTTCTGGGCGGAGGGCTGACGGGCGAGCCCGCCGGGGAACGCTTCGGCGGCGGTCTTGCGTTCCGCGACCGTCCGACCACTCGGGGTCCCGGAGCCGTCGGGCCGGTCCGCACCCCACGGGCCGACGACCACGAGCGTGGTGACGACCGCGGCCACGACGACGGCCGTCGCGCCGATCCACGCCCACTGCCGCAGCCCGCTCGTGCGGTCGGGGCGTGGTCTGCGGGGTCCCGCGTGCTCCGGCATCCGGCGGTCCCTCCTGGTCCGACCCGCTGGTGGGCGGTGCGGGCACCGGTGGTGTGCCCGGGTCCATGCTGGCAGGTGCGGGGGAGTCCTGACCAGGGGTGACCGCCGTCGGTGTCGGCCGCCGGCACCTGCCAGCAGTGCTCCAGCGGTCGTGCAGGACCGTGCCCCAGACTGTCGGGATGTTCCGTCGACTCCTCCTCCTCGCCGTGACCGCGGCGTACGCCTGGGTGATCTGGCGGATGACGCTGACCCCGCAGGTGTTCACCTCGGCCCAGAACTCCCTCGTGCTGCACGCGATCGCCTGGGTGCAGCAGCTGCCGCACGGCACCTGGTTCACGTACGAGCGCACCGAGTTCCTCGCCAACATCGCGATGTTCGTGCCGGTCGGCATGCTCGCCGCGCTGTGGCTGCCCCGCCGCTGGTGGATCCTCGGCGCCCTGGTCGCCGTCGCCCTGTCGACGGGGATCGAGGTCGCCCAGGCCGTCTACCTGCCCTACCGGGTCGCGGACCCGCGTGACGTGCTGTCGAACGGCCTCGGCGGCCTGCTCGGCGCGACGCTCGTCGGGCTCGTGCGGAGCCTGTTGCCGGCCCCGCGTCGGCGCCGCCTGCGCCCCAGGACCGCCTAGGAGTCTGGTAGTCTTGCGCGGTTGCCGTCGAACGGCCGCGGACAAAGAGCGCTCGTGCATCAGGTACGGGCACCGCGCAACGGACTGAAAGGGGATCGACGCATGGCACTTGATGCGAAGGTCAAGCAGGAGATCATCGAAGAGTACGCGACCCACCCGGGCGACACCGGTTCCCCCGAGGTCCAGGTCGCCGTTCTGACGCGTCGTATCAACGACCTGAACGAGCACCTCAAGGAGCACAAGCACGACCACCACTCGCGTCGTGGTCTGCTGCTCATGGTCGGTCAGCGTCGCCGTCTCCTCGGTTACCTCTCCGACGTCGACATCGCCCGCTACCGTGCGCTCATCGAGCGCCTCGGCCTGCGTCGCTAGTCGACCGGACACCCGCTTGACCGAACGCCCCGGTCCTCCTCGTGAGGACCGGGGCGTTCCTCGTCCCCGGCGCGGGAATGCTCGCGGCGCCCGGCCAGTTGCATGCTATGTTCATGCAAACGCATCGAAAGTCGGGACCTATCATGACCACCATCGCCGTCGTCTCCGCCGGACTCTCCGAGCCCAGCTCCACCCGCCTGCTCGCCGACCGCCTGGGTGAGGCGGCCGTGGCAGCGCTCGTCGCCGAGGGGACCGCCGCACACGTCGAGCACGTCGAGCTCCGACCGATCGCGCACGAGATCACCGACGCGATGCTCACCGGCTTCGCGGCCCCGGCGCTGTCCGCCGCGATGGCCACCGTGGTCGAGGCCGACGCCGTCGTGTTCGTCACGCCGATCTTCACCGCCGGCGTCAGCGGCCTGGCGAAGTCGTTCCTGGACGTGCTCGACAAGGACTCGATGAGCGACGTGCCCGTGCTGCTCGGTGCGACGGGCGGCACGTCGCGGCACTCGCTGGCGATCGACCACGCACTGCGTCCGGTCTTCGCCTACCTGCGCGCGGCCGTCGTGCCGACCGGGGTGTTCGCCGCGACCGACGACTGGGGGAGCGACGGTGACTCGGCCGCCCTGGACGGTCGCATCCGCCGGGCCGGAGCCGACCTGGCCTGGGCGGTCCGGGCCTCCCGGCGGACGCCGCAGCAGGCCGACGCGCTCCCCGCGACCCCGGACTTCGCGAGCCTGCTCGGCGGCCTCGGCCACTGAGCCCGGGGGTCGCCGACCCGCTCGCCGGAAGACGCCGTCGTCATCGTGGGACGCCGCCGGACGTGGCGGCGTCCCACGAGCTCCGAGGTGCCTCGGCGAGACGACGGCGTCTGCGCGCGCCGACCCGGGGTCAGTACCAGTGCGGGTCGACGCTCATCTCGTGACCCCACGCCCCGCAGGGTGACCCGTAGGCGCTCTTGATGTACGCGAGGCCCCAGTCGATCTGCGTGGCCGCGTTCGTCCGCCAGTCGGCCCCGGCGGCGGACATCTTCTCCGCCGGCAGTGACTGCGGGATGCCGTAGGCGCCGCTCGAGGCGTTCAGCGCGTTCGCCCGCCACCCCGACTCCTGCGTCCACAGCGACACGAGGCACGAGAACTGGTCGGCGCCCCAGCCGTACGCACCGATCGCGCTCCGGGCGTAGGCCTGCGCGGCCGCCGGGTCGACCACCACGCCGCCGGTGCTCGGGTGGGTCGTCCCGGAGCCACCGCTGGTCGGGGTGCTGCCGCCCCCGGACGCCGGTGTCGCCGCCGCTGCCTCGGCGGCGGCCGCCGCGGCCCGTTTGCGCTGCTGCTCGGCCTTCTGCGCGGCGACCCGCTGGCCGAGCTCGTACCCGGCCTGCTGCTCCGCCGTGCTGTCCTTCAGCGACGCGAGTTGGGCGTACAGCTCGTCGCTGTGCCGCTCGGTCGACTCGACCGCGGCGTCGGCGACCTGTTCCGCGGCCTTCGCCGCCGCCGAGCGCTCCTCGGCGGCCTGCGCGCGACGCGCCCGCTCCGTCTCGGCGCGCTCGGCCTGCTCGTGCAGGGACGACGCCGTCCCGGCCGCGACGGATGCCTCGTCCATCACGCCGGACCAGGTACCGGACAGCTGGTCGAGCGCACCGAGCTGGTAGAGCAGCTCGTCGGGGTCGGTCGCGGTCGCGATCCGCGTGGTCATCTGGTTCGTGCTGCCGTCGCGGTACAGGTCCGCGGCCAGCTGACCGGCCCGCTGCTGGGCACGGTCCGCCGTCTCGCTCGCGTGCCGCGCCTGGGCCTGGAGGCTCGTGGTGGCCTGGGCGGCCGACGCCAGCTCCGCCTCGGCCGCGTCCGCCTTCGCCGAGGCCACCAGGGCGGCCTGCGACGACGCGGCGGCTTGGTCCTGCACGGTCTGCAGCGCGGCCTGCACCTTCCGCACCTCGGCCCGCTTCGCGGTCTCGTCGCCCTTCGCCCGCTGGACGTCCTGCCACGTCGGGTACTCGGTCGCGTTCGCCGGGACGGCGGTGAGGGCCGGGGCGACGAGCGCGCCGACGACCACGGCGGCCGCGACGAGCAGGCCCCGCGAGGGGGTGCAACGCATGGCCGCAGGCTACCGATGTTCACCAGGAGTCCAGCGAGCCGCGCCGCCGACAGCCTGTGGACTGGTAAAGTCCACCGTGTCCGAGGACTCATTCCCCGGACGTCACACACAACACTGCGCAGGCCGGGCACGGAGCTGGTCATCGGTGGTGGCTCGCGGGCCGGAACGGTTTCCCGAGTGCTTCTACTGCTGGCCAGACATGCGTCCGGAACGATCGGCGCGCACGCACCATCGAGTGCCGTCGCCACGGCCTGCCGAACACACATCAAGGAGGCACCCTTTTGGAGGGTCCCGAGATCAAGTTCGCCGAAGCCGTCATCGACAACGGCAAGTACGGCAAGCGCGTCGTCCGGTTCGAGACCGGCCGGCTCGCACAGCAGGCCCAGGGCGCGGTCGCCGCGTACCTGGACGAGGAAACGATGCTCCTCTCGGCCACCAGCGCCGGCAAGCACCCGCGTGAAGGCTTCGACTTCTTCCCGCTGACCGTCGACGTCGAGGAGCGCTCGTACGCCGCCGGCAAGATCCCCGGTTCGTTCTTCCGCCGCGAAGGCCGCCCGTCGACCGAGGCCATCCTGGTCTGCCGTCTGATCGACCGGCCGCTGCGCCCGTCGTTCGTCGACGGTCTCCGCAACGAGGTCCAGATCGTCATCACCGTCATGAGCATCGCTCCGGACGAGTTCTACGACGCCCTGGCCATCAACGCCGCGTCGGCGTCGACGCAGATCTCCGGTCTGCCGTTCTCCGGCCCGATCGCCGGTGTGCGCCTCGCCCTGATCGGCGACCAGTGGGTCGCGTTCCCGAAGGCGTCGCAGCTGGCCGAGGCCGTGTTCGACCTCACCGTCGCCGGCCGTGTCGTCACGGACGAGGCGGGCAACGAGGACGTCGCGATCATGATGGTCGAGGCCGAGGCCACCGAGCACAGCTGGGACCTCATCCAGGGCGGTGCGACGAAGCCCGACGAGGCCGTCGTCGCCCAGGGCCTCGAGGCGGCGAAGCCGTTCCTCAAGGTCCTCGTCGAGGCACAGGCGAAGATGGCCGCGCAGTCGGCCAAGGAGATCCAGGACTACCCGGTCTTCCCGCCGTACGCGCCCGAGGTCTACTCGGCCGTGGAGTCCCTCGCACTCTCCGAGCTCGGCGACGTCTACAAGATCGCCGGCAAGGTCGAGCGTCAGGACGCCGACGACGCACTGAAGTCGCGCGTCAAGGCCGCCATCGCCGAGCAGGTCTCCGCGGGCACGCTGCCCGAGGTCGCCAACGCGCAGGTCGGCGCCGCGTACAAGTCGGTCACGAAGAAGGTCGTCCGCGGCCGCATCCTGACCGAGCAGGTCCGCATGGACGGTCGCGGCCTCGCCGACATCCGTCCGCTCGACGCCGAGGTCGCCGTGATCCCGCGCGTCCATGGTTCCGCGATCTTCCAGCGCGGCGAGACGCAGATCCTCGGCGTCACCACGCTGAACATGCTCAAGATGGAGCAGCAGATCGACTCGCTGTCGCCCGTCACGAAGAAGCGCTACCTGCACCACTACAACTTCCCGCCCTACTCGACCGGTGAGACCGGCCGCGTGGGTTCGCCGAAGCGTCGCGAGATCGGGCACGGCTTCCTGGCCGAGCGCGCCCTCGTGCCGGTGCTGCCGTCGCGCGATGAGTTCCCCTACGCGATCCGTCAGGTGTCCGAGGCCCTCGGCTCCAACGGCTCGACGTCGATGGGTTCCGTCTGCGCCTCGACCCTGTCGCTCCTCAACGCCGGTGTGCCGCTCAAGGCCCCGGTCGCGGGCATCGCGATGGGCCTGGTCTCCGACACCGTCGACGGCCAGACCCGCTACGCGGCGCTGACCGACATCCTCGGTGCCGAGGACGCCCTCGGCGACATGGACTTCAAGGTCGCCGGTACCTCGGAGTTCGTCACCGCGATCCAGCTCGACACCAAGCTCGACGGCATCCCGTCGTCGGTGCTCGACGCCGCGCTGAAGCAGGCCAAGGAGGCCCGCTCGGCCATCCTCGGCGTGCTGACCGAGGCGATCGACGCCCCCGACGAGATGGCGGACACCGCTCCCCGTGTCATCTCGGTGCAGATCCCCGTCGACAAGATCGGCGAGCTGATCGGCCCGAAGGGCAAGACGATCAACGGCATCCAGGACGAGACCGGTGCCGACATCTCGATCGAGGACAACGGCACCGTGTACATCGGCGCCGTGGACGGTCCGTCGGCCGAGGCCGCTCGTGCCCAGGTCAACGCGATCGCGAACCCGACCAACCCGGAGATCGGGGACCAGTTCCTCGGCACCGTCGTGAAGATCGCCACCTTCGGCGCCTTCGTGTCGCTGCTCCCGGGCCGCGACGGTCTGCTCCACGTCTCCGAGGTCCGCAAGCTCGCCGGTGGCAAGCGTGTGGAGAACGTCGAGGACGTCCTGGGCGTCGGCCAGAAGGTCCTGGTCGAGGTCACCAAGGTGGACGACCGCGGCAAGCTGTCGCTCGCGCCGGTCGTGTCCGACGAGGCCGAGGGTGACTCCACCACGGCCGAGACGGTCCGTGCGCACGCCGAGGACCCGGCCGAGGGCTGATCCTCCCCGCGTCCTGACGCACGAACGGCCGCCGTCCCTTCCGGGGCGGCGGCCGTTCGCCGTTGCGGGGCCGTCGGACTTCTCGCGGTCAGCGACACGTCACGGGCTCGGTGCCGCGTGGACTGTCGCTGAGCGCGAAGGACCGCGGCGCGCCGCCGGGTGTGCGCCCGGTCAGGCCGCCGGGGTCTCCTGTGTGCCCGTGAGCTGCGCGCGGCCGAGCAGGTGCTCGCGCAGCACGAACCCGACGACGGCCGGGGTGGCGTCCGCCGGGGCCTCGAGCACGGGGACGTCGAGCGCGCTCAGGGTGAAGACGTAGCGGTGCACACCGTGCCCGGCGGGCGGGGCGGCACCGAGGTACGTGTCCGTGCCGAACTCGTTGCGGCGGCGCAGGGCCTCGGCGGGCAGCAGGGCGTCGTCCGTGCCGGCACCGGCGGGCAGCGAGGTGGCCGAGGCCGGGACGTCCGTCAGGCTCCAGTGCCAGAAGCCCGAGCCGGTCGGTGCGTCGGGGTCGTACACGGTCAGGACGAAGCTCTGCGTGCCCTCGGGCGCGCCGGACCACTCGAGCGCGGGGGAGCGGTCCTCGCCACCGGCGTCGGTGCCGCGCGCGGACGTGGGCAGCTCGCCGCCGTCGGTGAAGTCGGGGCTCGTCAGGGTGAACGAGGGGACGTCGGGCAGGTTCCAGTTGGGGTCGTTTGCCATGCCCCCAGCCAACACCCGCCTGCTCGGGTGGCGCTCGGTGCGTGCGCGTGCCGTGGACGCCCCCACGCGGCGGACGGGAGGCGCGGTGCCGGGCCGCCCCGGGCCTCCCGACCGATGGCGGTCACTCGCGGGAGCGCGCACCAGCCAGGCCGATCAGCCGGGCGCACACCCGGACCGCTCGGGGTCAGACGGCGAGGACGCGGTCCACGACGCGGTGCAACGCGGCCGTGGCGGCGATCGCGTCACCGGCGTAGGCACCGGCCATGGCACCGTCGCGCGCGAGCATGAGCTCGTCGGCGCCGTCGCCGGGCAGCGGGTGTCCGGCTTCCTGCAGCAGGGTCGCGAGCCGCTCGGTGTACCAGTCGCGGTGCGTCGCGACCACCTGGCGGACCGGGTCGCGGGGGTCGTGGTACTCGGCCGCGGCGTGCAGGAACGCACAGCCGCGGAACGCGGGGTCGTTGACGTCGTCGGCGAGGGCACCGACCCAGGCGCGGACCGCACGGTCCGGGCCGCCGGCCGCGGCGATGAGCTGCTCCATCCGCGCCTGCACGCGTTCGTGCTGCGTGCGGATGTAGGCCAGGATCAGGTTGTCCTTCGACCCGTAGTGCTTGTAGAACGTCGCCTTCGTGACGCTCGCCTCGGAGATCAGGCGGTCGACGCCGACGCTGTGGATGCCCTCCTCGTAGAAGAGCCGCGTCGCGGTCTCGAGGACACGGACCTTCGCGCCGCCGGAGCGGGGAGTCGGGGGGACGCTCGACCCGTCCGGCGACGCGAGGTTCGTGCTCGGGCCGGGGAGACGCTGGACGGCCGGTTGGGGGGAATCGACCGTCACAGCGCTGCTCCTCGGACTCATCGGCTCCGCGGCCGGAGTGGGGGGACTCGAGTGGCCGCGCAGGACTGATGTCCCGAGCCGCCGGATCGGGATCTAGGGGGGCTTCCGATCCGGCAAGACCGACAGTACCACAAGGAGGACAGACAGACGAGTCGGTCTGTCCACAATTCCTGTACCCCATTTCGAGTGTCAACCGCGGGTGCTGGGGAAACTGGGCGACGCGCTCCGAGGGGTCAGTAGGCTCGTCTGCGATGAACCAGCCAGTGCCGTTGCCGCTCGGTGACCCGGACACGTCGTTCCTGACCTCCGGCGGAGCCTTCGTCCGTCGCACCGTGTTGCCGTCCGGCGTCCGTGTCCTGACCGAGGCGGTGCCCGGAGCCGCGTCGACGAGCATCGGGTTCTGGGTCGGCGTCGGTTCGCGGGACGAGCGGGACGGCCAGTACGGCTCGACGCACTTCCTCGAACACCTGCTCTTCAAGGGCACGGCGACCCGGTCGGCGCTCGACATCGCCATCGCGTTCGACTCGGTGGGCGGCGAGCACAACGCCGCGACCGCCAAGGAGTACACGTGCTACTACGCACGGGTCCGGGACACCGACGTCCCGATGGCCGTGACCGTCATCGGTGACATGGTCACCGGGTCGGTGCTCGAACCCGACGCCTTCGCCGTGGAGCGCGGGGTCATCCTCGAGGAACTCGCGATGGCCGCCGACGACCCGGCCGACGTCGCCGGCGAGGCCTTCTTCGCCGCGACCTTCGGCGGACACCCGCTCGGCCGCCCCATCGGTGGGACGCCGGAGAGCATCCGCGCGGTCCAGCGTGACGAGGTGCTCGCGCACTACCGCGAGCACTACGCCCCGAACGCCATCGTCGTCACCGCCGCCGGCGCGGTGGACCACGACCGGTTCTGCGAGCTCGTGGACGGCGTCTTCGCCGACGCGCCCGCGGCCGAGCCGCTGGCCCGTCGCGAGCCGCTGCCCGTCGCCGACCCGGTCCAGCCGAAGCTGACCGTCGTGCACCGCCCGACCGAGCAGGTCAGCATGCTGCGCGGCTCGCAGGGCCTCGACCTCCGCGACGACCGTCGTCCCTCGCTCAGCGTGCTCAACGCCGTGCTCGGCGGCGGGATGAGCTCCCGGCTCTTCCAGGAGGTCCGCGAACGGCGCGGCCTGGCGTACGCGGTGTCGTCCTTCGCGCCCGCCTACCTGGACAACGGTGCGTTCGGCGTCTACGCCGGGTGCGCCCCGGACAACGTCGCCGGTGTCGTGGACATCATCGACGCCGAGTTCCGCCGGATGGTCGACGACGGCATCACCGAGGACGAACTGCGGCGCGCCAAGGGCCAGATCGAGGGGGCGCTGACCCTGTCGCTCGAGGACTCCGACGCGCGCATGACCCGACTGGGTCGCTCCGAGCTGGGCACCGGCGAGTACACCGACCTCTCCACCGCGCTCGAACGGGTCGACCGGGTCACGACCGACGGCGTCCTGGACCTCGCGCGCGACCTGCTCACCCGTCCCGCGATCACCTCGGTGGTCGGCGCCGTGCGCCAGGACGACCTCGCCGCGTCGCTCGGGATCGGCGGGTGAGCTCCGACGTGTCGCACTACCTCTACCTCGTCCGCCACGGCGAACACCAGGACGCCGAACACGGCCTGCGGGACGGCAAGCTCTCCGAGCGCGGCAAGCGCCAGGCGACCTTGATCGCCGACCGTCTGGGCGGCGTGCCGTTCGACGGCGTCCACCACTCGCCGCTCGACGCGCCGAGCGAGACGGCCGAGTTCCTCGCGCAGCGGCTGCCCTCGATCAAGCCGGAGCCGTCCACGCTGCTCTTCGACTGCATCCCCTCGGGCCCCACTCCGGACATGCCGCACGCGTACCAGGGCTGGTACGGCGGGATCACCGAAGAGGAGATCCTCGCCGGACAGGCGCAGATGGGCGATGCCGTCTCCGAGTGGTTCACCCCGGCTCGTGAGGACCGCCACGACCTGCTCATCACCCACAACGCGGTGATCGGCTGGTTCGTCCGCGAGGCGTTCCAGGCGCCCGAGTGGCGCTGGATGGGCACGAACGTCGCGCACACGGCCCTGACGATCATCCGCATCCGGTCGGCGAAGCCGGCCGAGGTCGTCACGCTGAACGACCTCGCCCACCTGCCGGTCGAGCTGCGCACCGGACTGCCGGTGGACCAGCCCGTCTGATCCGGGAGCGGACGGGCGGGGCGCTGCGCGTCCGCCCCTGCTCCGGTGCCCGCCCTGCGTCGGCTGCGCGGCGGCGACCGCCTGGAGGCGCGGGTCGCGTCAGCGGACCGCCTTGCGGTACCAGGCGGTCGCGTTCGGGTTCGCGTTGAACGGTTCCACCCGCTGGTACCCGCGGCTGCGGTACATCGCGCCGGCTGCGACGAGCGAGTCGTTCGTGTCGAGCACGATGCCCGTCGCGCCGAGGTCGGCGCCGGCACGCTCGAGGTGGTCCATGACCGCGGTCGCGACGCCCGCTCCGCGCCCGGTCGGGGTGACGAAGACGTGCTTGACCTCGAACCGCACGTCCGTCGACCCGGACTCGTCGACGCCGTCCGCGATGCGCCGGAGGCCGCCGCACCCGACCGCGACCCCGTCGGCGTAGGCCACGGCGAACACGCCCGTCGGCGGGGTGAACTCCGCCGCCGGGGTGCGCTTGCGCGAGTAGGCGCCCTGTGCGGCGGGGAACGTCGCCTCGCGCTCGTCCAGGTACGCGTCGAGCAGGGCGTCGACCTCGGGCAGATCGGCCGGCACGGTCCTGACCTCGACTGACATGCGTCGATCCTAGGATGGACGGCATGGTCACTCCCGTCGCCGTCGTCGGCGCCACCGGTCGTCTCGGGGGCCTCGTGGCCGCCGTCGTCGAGGAACTGCCGGACCTCGAGCTCGTCGCCCGCCTGTCGTCGAAGGACGGCGCGCACGAGGCCCCGCCGTCGGTGTTCCGCGACGCGGCCGTGGTCGTCGACGTCACCGTGCCGGCCCTGAGTCCCGCGATCGTCACGAACGCGCTGTCGAGCGGCGCGAACGTGCTCGTCGGCACCTCCGGCTGGTCGTCGGACCGGCTGGCGAAGCTCCGGACCGCGCTGCAGGAACGGCCGGACCAGGGCGTGCTCGTGGTGCCGAACTTCTCGATCGGCTCCGTGCTCGGCACGCACCTCGCGACGATCGCCGCGCCGTGGTTCCCGGCGGCCGAGATCGTCGAGACCCACCACGCCGGCAAGATCGACTCGCCTTCGGGCACCGCGGTGCGCACCGCCGAGCTGATGGCCGACGCCCGGCGCGAGGTCGGTCCCGTCGACGCCCCGCACGTCGACCAGCGGGCCCGCGGGCAGCAGGTCGCCAGTGTGCCGATCCACTCGCTCCGCCTGCCCGGGGTGAAGGCCGTGCAGGACGTCGTGCTGAGCGGCCCCGGTGAGACGCTGACCATCCGGCACGACACGAACGACGACGTCGCGTACGTGGCGGGCATCCGTGCGGCGCTGTCCGCGGTCGTCTCGGCGCGCGGCCTCGCCGTGGGCCTGGGCACCGTCCTCGGCATCGGCTGACCCGGTGGACCGCAGGGCTCGGGCCGGACGCGCGATCCGCTCACCGTTCTGGGGTGCGGCGCTGATGACGGCGCTGCTGGCGCTCTACATCGTGCTCGTCGGGCAGCGCGCCGTCGCCTTCATCGCCACCGGGGTCCCGGTCGGCATCGGCATCGGGGTCGCACTGTTCGTCGTCGCGGCGATCGGCGCGCTGCTGCTCGTCCTCGAGTTCCGCTTCGGCATCCGGATCACCCGGCTGGGCTCGCGCCTGGAGGCCGAGGGCGGTGCGCCGTCGGACGTCGTGTCGGTCCGGGCGTCTGGTCGACCGACCCGGGACGCGGCCGACGAGCTGTTCCCGCGGTACCGCGAGGCCGTCGAGCAGGACCCGGCCGACTGGCGTGCCTGGTACCGGCTCGGCGTGGTCTACGACGCGGCCGGCGACCGCAAGCGTGCGCGCGCAGCGATGCGCACCGCGCTGGCCCGGGCCGCCGACCGCTGAGCGCAGATCAGAAGACGGCGTCGACCGCGTCGACCGCCCGCTCGTACCGGAAGGTGTAGCCGGACTCGAGCAGCTTGGTGGGGACCATGTGCTGGCTCGACAGGAGCAGCTCGTCGGCCGCGTCACGGAGCGCCAGGCGCAGGGCGAACTCGGGCACCGAGAACAGGTACGGGCGGTGCAGGTCCTCGGCCACGCGCTTCGTGATGCGGTCGGCGACCACGGCCTCGGGCCCGGCGAGGTTGACCGGCCCGGAGACCTCGGGCGCGGCGGTGGCCAGGTGCACGATGGCGCCGACCTCGTCGTCGAGTGCGATCCACGGCCAGTGCTGCCCACCGGTGCCGAGTCGCCCGCCGAGCCCGGCCCGGGTGAGCGGCACGAGGGGAGCGAGCGCGCCGCCGCCCTTGCCGATCACCACGCCGGTGCGCAGTGTGACGACCCGGACGCCGTCGGGTGCGGCCTGGGCGGCGGCCTCCCACGCGGTGCACACGTCGGCGAGGAACCCCGAGCCGGGGGCGGCGTCGTCCTGCAGCACGTCGGCCGGGCGGTCGCCGTAGACGCCCGAGGCCGAGCCGGACAGGAACAGCGCCGGGGGAGTGGTGGCCTGCCGCATCGCCTCGACCAGGGTGTCGGTGGCGTCGATCCGGGAGCTCCGGATCTCCCTGCGGTAGGCGTCCGTCCACGGCAGCTTGCTGATGGTCGCACCGGCGAGGTTGATCACCACGTCGGCCCCGTCGACGATCGCGGGGTCGAGCGGTCGTCGTCCCGGCGCCCAGCGGAACTCGCCCGCGCTCCGGGCCTCGCGGCGGACGAGCGTGGTGACGTCGTGTCCCGCCGTGCGCAGGGCACGGACGAGGGGGGTCCCGATGAAGCCGGAGGCTCCGGCGACGAGGATCGAGCGAGGACGTGGGGTCGTGTCGGCCATGCTCCCGACGGTACTCATGCCGACGTAGTCTTCTGTGTGTGAGCGACAGCGAGACCGTGCAGCCCGACCCCACCGTGCCGACGCCGTACGAGGACCTGCTCCGTCGGGTCCTGACCGAGGGTGCGCCGAAGGGCGACCGCACCGGTACCGGGACGCGAAGTCTGTTCGGCGCGCAGCTGCGGTACGACCTGTCCGAGGGCTTCCCGCTGGTCACGACCAAGCGCGTGCACTTCAAGTCGGTCGCCTACGAGCTGCTCTGGTTCCTGCGCGGCGAGGGCAACGCGACCTGGCTGCAGGAGCACGGCGTGCGCATCTGGAACGAGTGGGCGGACGAGGACGGCGACCTCGGCCCGGTGTACGGCGTGCAGTGGCGCTCGTGGCCGACTCCCTCGGGCGAGCACGTCGACCAGATCGCCCAGGTGATCGAGCAGATCAGGACGAACCCCGACAGCCGCCGGCTCATCGTCTCGGCGTGGAACGTCGCCGACGTGCCGGACATGGCGCTCGCCCCGTGCCACGCGTTCTTCCAGTTCTACGTCAACGACGGCAAGCTCTCGTGCCAGCTGTACCAACGCAGCGCCGACATGTTCCTCGGCGTGCCGTTCAACATCGCGTCGTACGCCCTGCTCACCCACATGATCGCCGCGCAGACCGGGCTCGAGGTCGGTGACTTCGTCTGGACCGGTGGCGACTGCCACATCTACGACAACCACGTCGAGCAGGTCGAGGAGCAGCTGTCCCGTACGGCGTACCGGTTGCCGACGCTCGAGCTCGCCCCCCGCGACTCGATCGACGACTACGAGTACGAGGACTTCACCGTCGTCGGGTACGAGCACCACCCGGCGATCAAGGGCGCGGTCGCCGTCTGATGATCGGGCTGGTCTGGGCCCGGTCGACGAACGGCGTCATCGGTGCCGACGGTGGGATGCCCTGGCACGTGCCGGAGGACCTCGCGCACTTCAAGCAGGTCACCGGCGACGCCACCGTGCTCATGGGGCGCCGGACGTGGGAGTCGCTGCCCGAGCGGTTCCGCCCGCTGCCCGGTCGCCGCAACGTCGTGCTGACCCGTGACACCGCGTGGACGGCCGACGGCGCCGAGGTCGTGCACGACCTGGCCGCAGCCCTCGACGGCACGGACGAGACGGTCTGGGTCATCGGCGGCGGGCAGGTCTACGCGGCCGCGCTCGAGCGTGCCGACCACGTCTCCGAGACCGTGATCGACGTCGACGTGCCGGGCGACACCGTCGCACCGACGCTCGACGGGGCGGCCGGGTGGTCCCTCGTCGACGACGGGCCGTGGCAGGAGTCCCGCAACGGCGGGACCCGCTACCGCTTCCTGGAGTGGAGCCGGACCTCCTGAGCAACTGCAGCTCGCGGCTCCCGCGCCGGGTCCGCATCCGTGTCGCGCCCCGGTGCGGGCATCGCGCCCCGGTGCGCCGGGGCGCGACGACCGTGGCGGGGCGCGAACCGGGCCACACCCGCGCGGACCCGAGCGCCAGCGCCTGACGTGACCCGGCCACCCGCTCGTCCGGAGGCGCGTGACGGACGCGATCCGGGCCTCCCGGCCGCGCCGCAGGCGGACCACCGTCCACCCGGACGGCCGCTCCCGCGCGCATCCCCGGTACGCTGGTGCCCGTGTCCACGCGTGAGAATCCCTTCGGCCAGGTCCTCGTCGCCCTCGTGACCCCGCTCACGGCCGACGGCGAGGTCGACTGGCCCGGCGTCGAGCAGCACATCGACGACTGCATCACCGCCGGAGCCGACGGCATCGTCGTGACCGGCACCACCGGCGAGACGAGCACGCTGACCGACCCGGAGAAGCTCCGCCTGGTCGAGGTCGGCAAGTCCGTCGCCGCCGGCCGCGCGAAGATCATCACGGGTGGCGGCTCGAACGAGACCGCGCACGCGATCCACCTGTACAAGCAGAGCGAGCGCGCCGGGGCCGACGGCGTCATGATCGTCACCCCGTACTACAACAAGCCGACGCAGTCGGGTGTGCTCACCCACTTCCGGATGATCGCGGACGCCACCGACCTGCCGGTGATCCTGTACGACATCCCCGGTCGCACGGGCATCCCGATCACCTACGACACGATCCTGCGTGCGTCGAAGCACCCGAACATCCTCGCCGTGAAGGACGCGAAGGGCGACTTCGCCGAGGTGTCGCGGGTGCTCAACAACACCGACCTCATGTACTTCTCCGGCGACGACACCAACGTGCTCCCGCACCTGTCGATCGGCGCCACGGGCCTGATCGGCGTGACGGCGAACATCACGAGCACGCCGTACCGCACCATCGTCGACGCCGTGAACCGCGGCGACCTGGCGACCGCGACCGCCGAGCACAAGCGCGTCGAGCCCCTCGTGCGCGCCGTCATGACGCACGTGCCCGGCACGGTCGCCGCGAAGTACATCCTGCACGGGCTCGGCCGCATCGGCAGTCCCCGTGTCCGACTGCCGCTCGTCGGCCCCGAGGACTCCGAGGCGTACGCCATCGAGACCTCGCTCGAAGCCGTGCGCGACGTGCCCGGCGCCGACTTCTCGAACTTCCGCCCCGACCGCAACGCAGCGGCCGGCGGCGCTCTGCCAAAGGTGCCAGGCACCACCCGCTAGCGAACACCGCGGCGCGCTCACCGTGCGTCGCCCGAATCCGTAGGACCGAATGCCCACACAAGTCTCCACACCGCAGCCGCTCGAGAACGGCACCCTCCGCGTGATCCCCATCGGGGGTCTCGGCGAGATCGGTCGCAACATGACCGTCTACGAGTACGAGGGCAAGCTACTCATCGTCGACGCCGGCGTGCTGTTCCCCGAGGAGCACCAGCCGGGCGTCGACCTGATCCTGCCCGACTTCGCGCCGATCCGGGACCGCCTGGACGACGTCCTCGGTGTCGTGCTCACGCACGGCCACGAGGACCACATCGGCGCCGTCCCGTACCTGCTCAAGCTCCGCGACGACATCCCGCTCATCGGCTCCACGCTGACCCTGGCCCTCGTCGAGGCGAAGCTCAAGGAACACCGGATCAAGCCGTACACGCTCGTCGTGGCCGAGGACCAGACCGAGCAGCTCGGTCCGTTCCACCTCGAGTTCGTCGCCGTGAACCACTCCATACCGGACGCCCTCGCCGTCGCGATCACGACCCCCGCCGGTCGTGTCCTGCACACGGGTGACTTCAAGATGGACCAGCTCCCGCTGGACGACCGCATCACCGACCTCCGCGCCTTCGCGCGGCTGGGGGAGCAGGGCGTCGACCTGTTCCTGCCGGACTCGACCAACGCCGACGTGCCGGGCTTCACCGCGCCGGAGCGCGACATCGGTCCGGTGCTCGAGAACATCATCACGCGCGCCCGCAAGAAGGTCGTCGTCGCGAGCTTCTCGTCGCATGTGCACCGCGTGCAGCAGGTGCTCGACGCCGCAGCCGCCGCGAACCGCAAGGTCGCGTTCATGGGTCGCTCGATGATCCGGAACATGACGATCGCCGCCGACCTCGGGTACCTGCGGGTGCCGGAGAACGTGCTCATCGACACGAAGAAGGCGAAGAACGTCCCCGACGACCAGATCGTCTACATGTCGACCGGGTCGCAGGGCGAGCCGATGGCGGTCCTGGCGCGCATGGCGAACATGGAGCACCAGATCGAGATCGGAGAGGGCGACACCGTCATCCTCGCCTCGTCGCTCATCCCGGGCAACGAGAACGCCGTCTACCGCGTGATCGACGGGCTGACCAAGCTCGGCGCGAAGGTCGTGCACAAGGGCAACGCGAAGGTGCACGTCTCCGGGCACGCCTCGGCCGGCGAGCTGCTGTACTGCTACAACATCCTGCGGCCGAAGAACGTGCTGCCGGTCCACGGCGAGCACCGCCACCTGTACGCGAGCGCCGACCTGGCGATCCAGACGGGTGTCCCGCCGCGCAACGTCATCCTCGGGCAGGACGGCATCGTCGTGGACCTGAAGGACGGCGAGGTCACGGTGGCCGGCCAGCTCGACATCGGGTACGTCTACGTGGACGGCTCGACCGTCGGCGAGATCACCGACGCCGACCTGAAGGACCGCCGGGTCCTGGCCGAAGAGGGCTTCATCTCGATCTTCGCCGCGGTGGACTTCACCACCGGACAGTGCGTGGTCGGGCCGGAGATCCAGTCGCGCGGCTTCGCCGAGGACGACTCGGTCTTCGACGACGTCCGTCCGCAGATCGCCAAGGCGATCGCCGAGGCGGCCGCCAACGGCACCCGCGACGCGCACGCCTTCGGTCAGGTCGTCCGTCGCACGGTCGGCCGCTGGGTGAACACGAAGCACCGCCGCCGTCCGATGATCGTCCCGGTGGTCATCGAGGCGTAGCGCCCGCTCGCGGGCGTGGGTGCGCTCGCGTCCACGTCGGTCCGGCCCGGGAGGCCCGTCCAGCGTCCGTCACGGACGTTGCGGCGGGCCTCCCTGCGTTTGTCCTGAGCGGGGATTAGGGTTCTGCCCATGGCCGGAGGCACCAAGTCGACCACGCGCTCGCGCGCGTCCACGTCGTCCCGTGGGAACGGGACGCGCGGTTCGTCGCGCACGCAGGCGACGACGAAGAAGCTGCCGCAGGCCGCACCGACGCCGGTGTTCCGCGAGCAGAACCCGCTCGTCACCGCGTGGCTCGCGATGGCCCACGGCGTCGGGGCGATGTTCCGACTGCTCGGCAAGGAGACGTTGGAGAAGGACCAGCGGCGCGACGGCTTCCCGTTCCTGCTGTTCCTGCTCGCCATCGCCGGCGCGGTCGTCGAGTGGCTCAACCCCACCAACGACGTGTCCATCGCGCTCGACGCGTACACGTTCGGCGGGCTGTTCGGCCGGCTGGCCTTCGCGCTGCCGGTGATCATGGTCGTCTTCGCGGGCTGGCTCTTCCGGCACCCCGCATCGGTGCACGACAACACCCGGATCGGCATCGGACTCGGGCTGCTGATCGTCTCGATCGCCTCGCTGTGCCACGTGTTCGGCGGACAGCCGAGCGCGGCCGACGGCATGCCTGCGCTCGCTGCCGCCGGCGGTGTGCTCGGCTGGGTCGTCATCGGCTGGCTCGTCACGATCGCCACCGCCTGGGTCGCCGTGCCCGTGGCGATCGTGCTGCTCGTGCTGTCGCTGTTCATCATCACGAAGACGCCGCCGAACAAGCTCGGCCGCCGCCTGCACGAGCTCTACGCGTACCTGTTCGGTGCGCCCGCGCCCGCCGCGGAACCCGAGGCCGAGGCGTCCGCCGTGGCCGAGCCCGCCGCTCGTGCCCGCACGCCCAAGCGCGGCAAGAAGGGCGACACCGACTTCCAGCTCTTCGACGACCTGGGGTTCGGCGACGAGCAGGCCGCTGCTGCCGAGGGCGAGGGCGGCGACAACGTCCCGTGGTGGCGGCGCAACAAGTCCGGGCGCGAGGAAGACCCGGCCTACGACAGCCCCGTGCTGCCCGCGGCGACGGCGGCCGCCCCGCCCGTCCCGGACGCCCCTGCTGCTGCGCCCGTCGCGCCGGTGACGAACCCCAATGCCGGTGCCGCCGCCGGACTGGTCGACCTGACGCCCGCCGAGCCCGCGTCGGTCAATCTGAACGACTCCGTCGAGCAGGACCTCGAGGACGCCGAACACGCGCTGCAGGCCTTCGGCACCGAGGTCCCGGCACGGCCCGAACCGGTCGCGGACATCCGCCCCGTGGTCCCGGATGCCGTCGACGACCCCGTGGTGCCGGACGAGCCGATCGACGCCGACGCCGAGGTCGGGGGCCTGGTGCCGTCCGCAGCGGCCGACGACGACCCGTCGAAGCCCTACCGGCTGCCGGCGGCCACGACGCTGAGCGCCGGCACGCCGTCGGTGGCCAGGAGCCAGGCGAACGACGACATCGTCGCCGCCATCACCGGCGTGCTCACCGAGTTCAAGGTGGACGCGAAGGTCACGGGCTTCTCGCGTGGCCCGACCGTCACGCGGTACGAGATCGAGCTCGGCCCGGGTGTGAAGGTCGAGCGCGTCACGGCGCTGTCGAAGAACCTGTCGTACGCCGTCGCCTCGAACGAGGTCCGCATCCTGTCGCCGATCCCCGGCAAGAGCGCGATCGGCGTCGAGATCCCCAACACCGACCGGGAGATCGTGTCCCTCGGCGACGTGCTGCGCTCGAACGCGGCGCGCAAGTCGAAGCACCCGATGACGATCGGTGTCGGCAAGGACGTCGAGGGCGGCTTCGTCGTCGCGAACCTGGCGAAGATGCCGCACCTGCTCGTCGCCGGTTCCACCGGGTCCGGCAAGTCGGTGTTCATCAACTCGATGATCACGTCGCTGCTCATGCGCGCGAAGCCCTCCGAGGTCCGCATGGTCCTGGTCGACCCCAAGCGCGTCGAGCTCTCGATCTACGCCGGCGTCCCGCACCTCATCACGCCCATCATCACGAACCCGAAGAAGGCGGCCGAGGCGCTGCAGTGGGTCGTGAAGGAGATGGACATGCGGTACGACGACCTGGCGTCGTTCGGGTTCCGCCACGTCGACGACTTCAACAAGGCCATCGAGAACGACGAGATCATCCTGCCGGCGGGCAGCGAGCGGAAGCTCAAGCCGTACCCGTACCTGCTCGTCGTCGTCGACGAGCTCGCCGACCTCATGCTCGTGGCGCCGCGCGACGTCGAGGAGTCGATCGTCCGCATCACCCAGCTCGCACGTGCCGCCGGCATCCACCTGGTGCTCGCGACGCAGCGCCCCTCGGTCGACGTCATCACGGGGCTGATCAAGGCCAACGTGCCGTCGCGCATCGCCTTCGCGGTGACGAGCGTCACGGACTCCCGCGTCATCCTCGACCAGCCGGGTGCGGACAAGCTCATCGGCCAGGGCGACGCGCTCTTCCTGCCGATGGGGTCGTCCAAGTCGCTGCGCGTGCAGGGTGCCTGGGTGCAGGAGGGCGAGGTCGCCGAGGTCGTCCAGCACGTCACCCGCCAGGCGCAGCCCGAGTACCGGCAGGACGTCGCCGCGGTGGTCGAGCGCAAGGAGATCGACGCCGACATCGGCGACGACCTCGAGCTGCTGCTCGCCGCCGTCGAGCAGGTCGTGTCGACGCAGTTCGGCTCGACCTCGATGCTGCAGCGCAAGCTCCGCGTCGGGTTCGCCAAGGCCGGACGACTCATGGACCTGATGGAGTCGCGCGACATCGTCGGGCCGTCCGAGGGGTCCAAGGCCCGCGACGTCCTGGTGACCGCCGACCAGCTGCCCGCCGTGCTCGCGAAGCTCCGCGGCGAGGAGCCTCCTGCCGCGGCCGCTCCGGCAGCGCCGACGCCGACACCGTCCGACGACGGCGACCGGTACGGCGCCGACCCGGTGGGCGACATGACCCGCGGCTACGATGAGGTGCACGACGAACCCGATGAGGACGCGTGGGGACTGACGGGCAGGGAGTGACGGCGATGACCGCCTCGGACGGTACGGACACACAGCACGGCGCACGGTTCCCGTGGCGCGGTCGACTGCTGCGCAAGGGCCCCGGTCCGGCGTCGACGGCGAACGTGGCGAACATCATCACCGTGGTGCGCATCCTGATGGCGCCCCTGTTCTTCGTCCTGCTGCTGGCTGACGGCGGCAGCGACGGAGCGGTCCGTGTGTGGGCTGCCGTGGTGTTCGTCGTGGCCATCGTGACCGACAGCGCCGACGGCATCATCGCCCGCCGGCAGAACCTGGTCACCGACTTCGGCAAGCTCGTGGACCCGATCGCCGACAAGGTGCTCATCGGCGGTGCCCTCGTCGCCCTGTCGATCCTGGGCGAGCTGCCCTGGTACGTCACCGTGCTCATCATGCTGCGCGAGATCGGCATCACGGTCTTCCGGTTCGCCGTGCTGTCGGACCGCGTGATCCCGGCCAGCCGTGGTGGCAAGATCAAGACGGTGCTGCAGGCCGTGGCGCTGACCGCGGCGCTGTTCCCGTGGTGGAACCTGGTGGGGGACTGGGCGCACTGGGTCAACGGCATCCTGATGACCGCCGCGTTCCTGGCGACGATCCTGAGCGGGATCGACTACCTGTGGCAGGCGTGGAAGCACAACCGGACCACCGCGTGACGGAAGCCGACGACGCGACGGGTGCCGCGCCTCCCGACGGTGGCGGCGACGTCGGCGCGATCGCGCGGCGCCTGGTCGAGGAGCTGACGAGCCGCGGTGAGACCGTCGCCGTGGCGGAGTCGCTCACCGGGGGACTCGTCGTGTCGACGCTCGTCGACGTCCCCGGCGCGAGCGCGGCGGTGCGGGGCGGGGTCGTGGCGTACGCGACGCCCCTGAAGCACTCGGTGCTGGGGGTGTCCGCGTCCCTGCTCGCCGCCGAGGGGGCCGTGCACCCGGAGGTCGCGCGGCAGATGGCGGCGGGTGTCCGCGTCGCGCTGTCGGTGGACGGGCAGCCGGCGACCTGGGGGATCAGCACGACCGGTGTCGCCGGCCCGGATCCGCAGGACGGCAAGCCCGTCGGCACGGTGTACGTGGGGATCGCCTCCGCCGCGGGGGCCCGGGCCGTCGAACTGCACCTCGACGGAGACCGCGGAGCAATCCGTCGCGCCACCGTCTCCGAACTCCTGGCACGGACGTCGTCCGAGGTCCGGGGCCGGGAATAGGCCTCGCGGCTCCCGGGTTACATCCCACGAAATCTCCAGCAGTACGGCAGCCAGGCTGGCTAGCATGCTGCAACCGGCAACGCTAGGGTTGCCGAACCCGAACTCGATCCACCGGACCGAGCGGGCGCGGAGACGACAGAGAGGAGGAGTTCTCATGGTTCTCGTTCGTCAGGAAATCGGCGATGTACTCCGGGACTTCCGCTTGCAGAAGGGCCGGACCCTCCGTCAGGTCGCGTCCAAGGCCAGTGTCGCGCTCGGGTACCTCAGTGAGGTCGAGCGCGGGCAGAAGGAAGCCAGCTCGGAGATCCTCGCGTCCGTCGCGGACGCGCTGGACACACCCATCTCGACCATCATGCGCGAAGTGGGCGACCGTCTCGCGATCGTCGAGGGGCTGACCCCGGTCCCCGACACGCTCCCGGACGACCTGGTCGCCGAGTTCGACAACGACCTCGCGGTGCGCTGACCGCACTGCTCCGAACGCCCCCGCCGGTCCTTCCCGGCGGGGGCGTTCTGCGTGCGGGGTTCCTCGGGGGTGGCGTGGCGCTTCGTGAGCAGGAATGGTCGGGTCGCGCCGGATCGCACTCGACCGTTGCTGCTCACGAAGTGCTGACGGAGGGACGCCTAGGCTGGTCGGATGCGCGTGAGTGAGTTCTGGCGAGCCGTCGACCAGGTGTTCGGGGAGGCCTACGGGTCGGTGGTCACCCGTGACGTCGTGCTCGAGCAGCTCGGTGGGCGTTCCGCGGTGGACGCCCTGTCGGCCGGCATCGATGCGCGCCGGGTCTGGGACGCGCTGTGCGACTCGCAGGACGTCCCGCTCGACCGCCGTCACGGCAAGGGGCTGGCCGAACCGCGGGACTGACAGCCCGAAACTGTGTTCGGCGTGTTGCTCGAACGCGTGTTCGATCGGTGGTAGCTTCCTGCACAGCGGCGCTGTCCGGAGTCTTCATCCACAGATCGCGCGGTCGTCGGCAGTGATGTCGGTGGCCCGCCCTAGGTTCGAAGCAACGGGAACAGCCCGAAGCCTTGTCGCAGAACCACCGGCCTTGCACCATCGGCGGGAGCGGACGCGACAGCCTACAGGCGGCCGACATCGAGCACGAAGGAGCACCCCATGCCATCACCGGCAGACCGCGAGAAGGCCCTCGAGACCGCACTCGCACAGATCGACAGGCAGTTCGGCAAGGGTGCGATCATGCGCCTCGGGTCGGACGACCGCGCACCCGTCAACGTCATCCAGACCGGTTCCGTCGCGCTGGACGTCGCGCTCGGCATCGGCGGCCTTCCCCGCGGCCGCATCGTCGAGATCTACGGCCCGGAGTCGTCGGGTAAGACGACCCTCACGATCCACGCCATCGCCAACGCGCAGCGCGCCGGCGGCATCGCGGCGTTCATCGACGCCGAGCACGCGCTCGACCCCGAGTACGCCAAGAAGCTCGGCGTCGACATCGACGCCCTGCTCGTGTCGCAGCCCGACACCGCGGAGCAGGCACTCGAGATCGCGGACATGCTGGTCCGGTCCGGCTCGATCGACCTCATCGTGGTCGACTCGGTCGCGGCGCTCGTGCCCCGCGCCGAGATCGAGGGCGAGATGGGCGACTCGCACGTCGGTCTGCAGGCCCGCCTGATGTCCCAGGCCCTCCGCAAGCTCGCGGGTGGCCTGAACCAGACGCAGACCACGATGATCTTCATCAACCAGCTGCGCGAGAAGATCGGTGTGTTCTTCGGTTCACCCGAGACGACCTCGGGCGGTAAGGCGCTGAAGTTCTACGCGTCCGTCCGACTGGACATCCGTCGCATCGAGACGCTCAAGAGCGGCACCGACGCGGTGGGGAACCGCACGCGCGTCAAGGTGGTCAAGAACAAGATGGCCCCGCCCTTCAAGCAGGCCGAGTTCGACATCCTGTACGGCGTCGGCATCTCGCGAGAGGGCTCGCTGCTCGACTTCGGTGTCGACCACGGCATCGTGAAGAAGTCGGGTGCCTGGTACACCTACGACGGCGACCAGCTCGGGCAGGGCAAGGAGAACTCGCGTTCGTTCCTGATCCAGAACCCCGAGATCGCTGCTGAGATCGAGGGCAAGATCCTCGCCAAGCTCGGCGTCGGTGGGGCCAAGGCCGAGGACGCCGCAGTCGAGTCGATCGCGCCGAAGCTCGCGGAGCGCAAGGGCGCGTGAGCACCGACCACGACGACGAGGGCCTCGCACCGGTCACCGACCTGTTCGGTGCGAGGTCCCGTCGTCGTGCGCCGGCGACGCCACCGAGCTCGACCGGCTCGGACTCCCCATCGGCGCCGGTGACGCCGCCCGCTCCCGTGACCCAGCCTGCGCCGGTGCGACCGATGCGGCCGGTCTCGCCGGTTCCGCCCGCGTCTCCGGCATCGGCGGACGAACCGCAGGGTGCGGACGGCTGGTACGTTCCCGGGTCCGAGCAGACCGATGCGCCCTTCGACGCCGACTCCCCGGTTCCCCTGCACGGCACCCGGAGCGAGGCCGCGTGGGTGTCGCCCGTCATCGGAGACGGCTCCGGTCGCGCAGCCCGTGCCGAGCAGGATGGCTACGACTCCGCGACCGCGGACGCGAAGACCGCCTCGGTGTTCTCCATCGCCGGTGGCGAGGAGATCGACCCGGCTGACGCCCCTCGTCCGCTCGACGAGCAGCGCGCCGACGCCGAACGCCTGAGCATGCGGGCGCTCGGACGCAAGGGCGTGAGCGAGTCGGAGATGCGCACGCTGCTCCTGCAGCAGGACCTGGACCCCGACGTCGTCGAGCACGAGATCGCACGACTGACCCGCGTCGGGCTCCTCGACGACGTGGCCCTGGCCACCGACCTGGTCGACCGCCTGCACGCCCGCAAGGGCCTCGGGCGACAGGGCGTCGTCACGGAGCTCCGCCGACGGGGCATCGACCAGGCCGCGATCGACACGGCGCTCGACGAGGCCGCCGACGACGAGGACGACGAGTTCCTCCGCGCGCAGGAGCTCGCCGACAAGCGTGCGCAGCAGATGCGCGGGCTGGACCGTGCGACCGCGGAACGGCGACTGTCCGGCTTCCTGATGCGCAAGGGCTACAGCTCGGGCGTCGTCCGGATCGCCGTGGAGCGTGCCCTCGACGGCGGCGGGAAACGACCGCGACCCGGCGGTGGCACCGTCCGGTTCGAGTAGCCGCTCCGACCTACACTGGGACGACCATGGCCACCGTCGCAGCGCGCCCCCGCACCTACGAAGTCCGCACCTACGGGTGCCAGATGAACGTGCACGACTCCGAGCGGCTGAGCGGCTCGCTGCAGGCCGCGGGCTACGCCGCTGCCGACGGCGAGCAGGCCGACGTGGTCGTCATCAACACGTGTGCGGTGCGCGAGAACGCCGACAACCGGCTCTACGGCAACCTCGGGCAGCTCGCCGGCATCAAGCGCGAGCACCCGGGCATGCAGATCGCCGTCGGCGGGTGCCTGGCGCAGAAGGACAAGAACGTCATCCTCGAGAAGGCGCCGTGGGTCGACGTCGTCTTCGGCACGCACAACATGGGGTCGTTGCCGACGCTGCTCGAGCGGGCCCGACACAACGACGAGGCGCAGATCGAGATCCTCGAGGCCCTCGACGTGTTCCCGTCGACACTGCCGACCAAGCGTGAGTCCACGCACAGCGGCTGGGTGTCGATCTCGGTCGGGTGCAACAACACGTGCACGTTCTGCATCGTCCCCTCGCTGCGCGGCAAGGAGAAGGACCGCCGTCCCGGGGACGTCCTGGCCGAGGTGCAGGCGCTCGTCGACGACGGTGCGATCGAGGTCACGCTGCTCGGGCAGAACGTCAACTCCTACGGCGTCGAGTTCGGCGACCGACAGGCCTTCAGCAAGCTGCTGCGGGCCACGGGGACGATCGAGGGGCTCGAGCGCGTCCGGTTCACGAGCCCGCACCCCGCGGCGTTCACCGACGACGTCATCGACGCCATGGCCGAGACGCCGAACGTCATGCCGCAGCTGCACATGCCGCTGCAGTCCGGCTCGGACCGCGTGCTCAAGGCGATGCGTCGCAGCTACCGCAGCGAGCGGTTCCTCGGGATCCTCGACCGCGTCCGCGCGAAGATCCCGCACGCGGCCATCTCGACGGACATCATCGTGGGCTTCCCCGGCGAGACCGAGGCCGACTTCGCCGACACCCTGCGGGTCGTCGAGCAGGCGCGGTTCGCCTCCGCCTTCACGTTCCAGTACTCCATCCGACCTGGCACCCCGGCCGCCACGATGGACGACCAGCTGCCGAAGCAGGTCGTGCAGGAACGGTACGAGCGGCTGGTCGCGCTGCAGGAGCGGATCACCGCAGAGGAGAACGCCCGGCAGGTCGGCCGGAGCGTCGAGGTGCTGGTCGCCACGGGCGAGGGCAAGAAGGACGACGCCACGCGCCGGCTGTCCGGCCGCGCAGAGGACTCCCGGCTCGTGCACTTCGCGGTGCCGGCCGGGTCCGCGGTCCCGCGCCCAGGCGACGTCGTCACGGTGGAGGTCACCCGTGCCGCTCCGCACTTCCTGATCGCCGACAACGACGGTCCGCTGCGCATCCGCCGCACGCGTGCCGGCGACGCCTGGGACCGTGCCGAGGCGGAGAGCTGTGGCGTCCCGACACCCGCGACGGCCGGCGACGGCCCGCGCCCGGTCTCGCTCGGGCTGCCCACGCTCCGTGTCGGCCGCTGATCCGACGCCGGCCGCAGGGAGCTCCGCCGACCTGATCGCGGTCGTCGGGGCGACGGGCACCGGCAAGTCCGACCTCGGCATCGCGATCGCCGAGCGCCTGCGCGCCGCGGGTCGCAGCGCAGCCATCGTCAACGCCGACGCCATGCAGCTGTACCGCGGCATGGACATCGGGACGGCCAAGCTGCCGCTCGAGGAACGACGGGGCATCCCGCACCACCAGCTCGACGTGCTCGACGTCACCGACGAGGCGAGCGTTGCCGCGTACCAGGTCGCCGCTAGGGCCGACGTCGAACGGATCCAGGCGGACGGGGGCGTGGCGGTGCTCGTCGGGGGCAGCGGCCTGTACGTCTCCGCGGTGCTGTTCGACCTGGCGTTCCCCGGTACGGACCCGGTGCTCCGGGCGCGGCTCGAGCAGGAGCACGACGAGCTCGGCCCGGGCATCCTGCTCGAACGGCTGCGCGCCCTCGACCCGGCGGCCGCCGCGACGATCGACGCACGCAACCCACGGCGGTTGATCCGGGCACTCGAGATCGCGAGTCGATCCGAGGTGGTGACCCCGAGCCTCCCGGGCGCGCCCCGCGCATGGCGACCGTCCCGCATCCTGCACCTGCGTCGCGACCGCGACCAGCTGGTGCCGGCCCTGCACGAGCGGGCCGCGCGGATGTTCGCGGCCGGGCTGGTCGACGAGGTCGCGGCCCTCCGCGACCGCGGACTGGAGCAGGGGCGCACCGCCCGCGGTGCGATCGGCTACTCGCAGGCGCTCGAGGTGCTCGCCGGCACGTCGACGGTCGACCAAGCCGTCGAGGCGACGGGCGTGGCCACGCGCAAGTACGCGCGTCGGCAGGTGTCGTGGTTCCGGCGCTACGCCGACGCCGAGACGCTCGACGTCACGGGGGCGGACCCCGGCGACCTGTCGGAGCTGGCCCGTAGGATCGTGCCGTGACCGAGCTGCACTTCACCAAGGGCCAGGGGACCGGCAACGACTTCGTCCTGTTCGCCGACCCCGACGCCGTCGTCGACCTGACCCCGGAGCGGATCCGCGCGATCGCCGACCGCCGGTTCGGCGTCGGTGGTGACGGCGTGATCCGCGCGGTGCGCTCCGAGGCGATCCCCGAGGGGCGCGCGCTCGTGTCCGTCGAGCCCGAGGCGACCTGGTTCATGGACTACCACAACGCCGACGGCACGGTCGCGGAGATGTGCGGCAACGGCATCCGTGTGTTCGCGCGGTACCTGACCGAATCGGGGCTGGTCGACCTGGCGCCCGGCGAGACGCTCACCGTCGGCAGCCGCAAGGGCCTGGTCGACATCCGGCGCACCACGAACGGGTTCGCCGCCGACCTCGGCCGCTGGAGCCTGGGCATCGAGGGCGGCGGATCGGACGACGTGCTCGTGCGGGCGAAGAACCTCGACGGCGCGCGACCGGGCATCGGCATCGACGTCGGCAACCCGCACGTGGTCGTCGCGGTCGAGACCGAGGACGAGCTCGCCGACCTCGACCTGACGTTCCTGCCGGTGCTCGACCCGGCGCCGGCGCACGGTGCCAACGTGGAGTTCGTGCTTCCGGGGGACCCGCTGATCGAGGACGGCGTCGGCGTGATCACGATGCGCGTGCACGAGCGGGGCAGCGGGGAGACCCTGTCGTGCGGGACCGGCGCGGTGGCCGCGGCCCTCGCCACGCGGTACTGGGTGGGCGCGGGGGCGCCGGACACCTGGCGGGTGCGTGTGCCGGGCGGGCTGCTGACCGTGCGGATGACGGCGACCGAGGACGGCGAGCACGTGTCGCTGTCCGGGCCGGCCGAGCTGGTGTTCTCGGGCGACCTGACGGTCTGACGCGGGCGGGCGGGCTGCTCGTTCGTGGGTCGTTCACGCACTTCGTGAGCAGCAATGGTCGGGTGCGCCGTGGCGACTCGACCATTCGTGCTCACGAAGCACAACGACCGCGGCGTCGCGCGAGCGGCCGTCGCGCGAGCGACCGCGGCGCGAGCGGGCGCCGCGCAGCGCCGGCGCCTACGCCGAGCGCACCACCCGGATCACGCGGAACCCCTTGGCGGTCGACACCCGGTCGACCGCGAACCCCTCGCCGAGCGCCCCGACGAGCCACTTCTGCAGCGAGTCGCCACCCAGGTCCTTCGACACCACGAGCCAGGCCTCGCCCCCGACCTCGAGCCGCGGCAGCCAGGTGAGCAGGATCTCGTGGAGCTCGTCCTTGCCGACACGGATCGGGGGGTTCGACCAGATCGTCCGGAAGCGAAGGTCGGCGGGGACGTCCGACGGCAGGGCGACGGTGACGTTGGCGGCCCCGGCGGCGGCGGCGTTCGCGCGCGCGAGCCCGAGCACCCGCTCGTTGACGTCGACGCCCCACACCCGGGCGTCGGGGGACTGCAGGGCCATGGTGATCGCGATCGGACCCCAGCCGCAGCCGATGTCGAGCAGCGCACCGTTGCTCGCCGGGGCCGGCACGGACCCGAGCAGGACCTTCGTGCCGCGGTCGATGCCGTCCGGGCTGAACACCCCCGCGGCGGTGGTGAGCGTGAGGGGGCGATCGGCGAGGGTGACCGTGATCTCGCGTTCGCGTGTCTCGGACGACGGGTTCGCGGAGAAGTAGTGGTCGTTCGCCATGGAAGAACCGTACCGTCACCCCCGTGTGTCCGAGGGGCCGCGGCGGTACCCTGAGCACAGCATGACGGATACCCATCAGGAGAACCACCAGTCCACCGACGACAGCGCAGAAGGTGTCGTCGAACGGGTGCTGCGCAACGCGGACCAGCGCGCAGCATCGTCCATCTTCGCGCCCGCCCAGGCCATCCAGACCCGCTCGGTCGACGACCGCGGCTGGGACGGCGACGGCGACCAGTACGACCGTGAGGACCGAGCGGCACTGCGTCGTGTCACGGGCCTCTCCACCGAGCTCGAGGACGTCACCGAGGTCGAGTACCGCCAGCTGCGGCTCGAGCAGGTCGTCCTCATCGGCGTGTACCCCCAGGGCGATGCCTCGGACGCCGAGAACTCCCTCCGCGAGCTGGCGGCACTGGCCGAGACCGCGGGCGCCGTGGTGCTCGACGGGCTCCTGCAGCGCCGACCGAACCCCGACCCGGCCACCTACCTCGGCAAGGGCAAGGCCCAGGAACTCGCGATGGTCGTCAAGGCCACCGGCGCCGACACGGTCATCGCCGACACCGAACTCGCCCCCTCGCAGCGTCGTGCGCTGGAGGACGTCGTGAAGGTGAAGGTGATCGACCGCACCGCCGTGATCCTCGACATCTTCAGCCAGCACGCGAAGACCCGCGAGGGCAAGGCCCAGGTCGAGCTCGCCCAGCTCCAGTACCTGCTGCCGCGACTGCGCGGTTGGGGTGAGTCGATGTCCCGACAGGCCGGTGGTCAGGTCTCCGGCGGTGCGGGCATGGGGTCGCGCGGTCCCGGTGAGACGAAGATGGAGCTCGACCGCCGCAAGATCCACACGCGCATGGCCAAGCTCCGTCGGCAGATCGCCGGGTTCGCCCCTGCGCGCGAGGCCAAGCGCGCCGAGCGCAACCGCAACGAGGTGCCGAGCGTCGCCATCGCGGGCTACACGAACGCGGGCAAGTCCTCGTTGCTCAACCGCCTGACGAGCGCCGGCGTGCTCGTGCAGAACCAGCTGTTCGCGACGCTGGACGCCACCGTCCGCCGGACCGAGAGCGCCAAGGGGCGGGAGTTCACGTTCGTCGACACCGTCGGGTTCGTGCGCAACCTGCCGCACCAGCTGGTCGAGGCGTTCCGCTCCACCCTCGAGGAGGTCGGCGACGCCGACGTCATCGTCCACGTCGTGGACGGCTCGCACCCCGACCCCGGCGCACAGCTCTCGACGGTGCGCGAGGTCATCGGCGACGTCGGTGCGGGGGACCTGCCGGAGATCGTCGTCTTCAACAAGGCCGACCTGATCGACGACGCCCAGCGGCTGGTGCTCATCGGGCTCGTGCCGGACGCGGTGTTCGTCTCGGCGCGCACCGGCGAGGGCATCCCGGAGCTCCTCCGCGTCATCGAGGACCGCCTGCCGGAGCCCGACGTCGACCTGACCATCGTGGTGCCCTACGACCGCGGTGACCTGGTGTCGTCGCTGCACGACGCCGGTTCGGTGGAGTCCGTCGACTACGTCGAGGACGGCACGCGCCTGCACGTCCGGGTCTTCCAGCGGCAGGTCGCCGAGCTCGAGCCGTTCCTGGTCACGCCGGTCCCGTCCGTCTGACCCGCGGCTCCGGCAGACGCTGCCGCGCGGCCTGGAGGCCCGTCACCGGTCCGCAGGACACCGTCGGCTTCCCGAGACGCCCCCGAACACACGAAACGCCGCCGGATCCGGCGGCGTTTCGTCGTGCAGGCGGTGTCTCGCGGGGACGCCGGCGTCTCGCCCGGCAGGCCCAGAGCACCGGGAGACCCGTGTGACTGGTCAGAGGGAGCGCAGGACCGCGACGACCTTGCCGAGCACCGAGGCCGCGTCACCGAGGATCGGCTCGAACGCGGTGTTGCGCGGCAGCAGCCACGTGTGCCCGTCGCGCTGACGGAACACCTTCACGGTTGCCTCTTCGTCGAGCATGGCCGCGACGATGTCCCCGTTCTCGGCTGTCTGCTGTGACCGCACGACCACCCAGTCGCCGTCGCAGATCGCCGCGTCGATCATCGACTCACCGACGACCTTGAGCATGAAGAGGTCACCCGTGCCGACGAGCTGGCGGGGGAGCGGCACGATCTCGTCCACGTGCTGCTCGGCGGTGATCGGGACACCGGCGGCGATCCGGCCGACCAGCGGTACGAGCGTGGTGGCGTCGACGTCCGGTGCGTCGGCGTCCGACGAGGGCTCGTCGACCAGCACCTCGAGGGCGCGGGGGCGGTTCGGGTCGCGTCGGATCCACCCGCCGAGCTCGAGCTGTCCGAGCTGGTGCGAGACGCTCGACAGCGACGACAGTCCGGCGGCGTCACCGATCTCCCGCATGCTCGGCGGGTAGCCCCGCGATGCGATCGACGCTCGGATCGCGTCGAGGATCGCCTGCTGCTTCGCCGTCAGCGGCTTCTGGCCCCGCAGTTCGTCCACCACGTCGTCTCGCTTTCGTCGGTGCTGGAGCGGTCGTGGCGGGAATGTCGGTGGTCCCCGTTTGACTTGTCCCAGTCGATCGAAACAGTATCCGACCGGGCAACCGCGGACAAACACCTGTTCGAGCGTGTCGCAAGAAATCCCCGCACAAATCCTTCCCTGGGACTTGTGCGCCGCCTGATTCGAAACTATGTTCGGTACGCGACTTCGGTTCACCGAACGGGAAGGCAAGAACGACATGAGCACCATCGCCCTCGCTGACATCCAGCGCCCCGCGGCGCCCGCCGTGCGTACCCGCCTGCGTCTCACGCGTCGCGGCCGCATCGTCTTCACGACGCTCGCCGCGATCCCCCTGCTCATCGTCGTCGCCCTCGGCGTCCTGAACGGCGGGCAGGCGTCCGCCGGCGACGCCAGCGCCGGTGGGTCCCGCACCACCTTCGAGACCGTGACGATCCAGCCCGGCGAGACGCTGTGGCAGCTCGCGGAAGAGACCGCACCGAACGCTGACCCGCGCGACTTCGTGCAGGACGTCGTGAGCCTGAACGCGCTGGACAGCTCCGCGCTGCAGGCCGGCGAGCAGATCGCCATCCCGGCGCAGTACTCGGCAGGCGAGTAGCCACGACGGGCACTCCCGTCCAGACGGCTGGTCGTCGCCGGAGTGCAGCGGCCTACGATGGTTCGGTGGCATTCACGCTCGAAGACCTCCCGATCCGAGACGACCTGCGCGGTCAGAGCCCGTACGGCGCTCCGCAGAAGCACGTGCGCGTCCAGCTGAACGTCAACGAGAACACGCATCCCGTCCCGGCGGACGTGGCCGATGACATCGTCGAGTCCATCCGGCACGCGCTGCTGACCGTGAACCGCTACCCGGACCGCGAGTTCACGGAGCTGCGCCAGTCCCTGGCCGACTACCTCGGGCACGGGCTCGGTGCGGATCAGCTCTGGGCCGCGAACGGGTCGAACGAGGTCCTGCAGCAGCTGTTGCAGGCCTTCGGTGGCCCGGGGCGGTCCGTGCTCGGGTTCCCGCCCACGTACTCGATGCACTCGATCCTGGCGTCCGGCACCGGCACCACGTGGATCCCTGCACAGCGCGACGACGCCTTCCGCATCTCGCCCGAGACCGTGGTGGCCGCGGTCCGTGAGCACCAGCCGGACATCGTGTTCCTGTGCGGGCCGAACAACCCGACGGGTACCCCGCTCGAGCTCGAGACCATCGCGGCCGCGTACGACGCCACCGAGGGCATCGTCATGGTCGACGAGGCATACGCCGAGTTCATGCCGAGCGACGCCCCCAGTGCGATCTCCCTGCTGCCCGGGCGTGAGCGGCTCGTCGTCTCCCGGACGATGAGCAAGGCGTTCGCCTTCGCCGGTGCCCGCGTCGGGTACATGGCCGCTCACCCTGCCGTCATCGACGCGGTCCGACTCGTGCGCCTGCCCTACCACCTGTCCGCCCTCACCCAGGCCGCCGCGATCGCCGCGCTGCGCCACGCCCCCGAGATGCTCGCGATGGTCGACGACATCAAGGGGCAGCGCGACCGCATGGTCGTCGAGCTGCGGGCGATGGGGTACCGCACCTACGAGACGTGGTCGAACTTCGTGCTGTTCGGCGGCGTCGCCGACCCGAACGCCGCGTTCGAGGCGCTGCTCGAGCACGACGTCATCGTCCGCGACCTCGGCATCCCCAACCACCTGCGCGTGAGCGCGGGCACCGAGGAGGAGACCACCGCGTTCCTCGACGCCATGCGGCAGGTCGCCGCCGTCCAGCCGCCGGTTAGGGTTGAGGCATGACCGCCCGCACCGCCTCGATCAGCCGCCGGACGAGCGAATCGAGCGTCGAGCTCGAGCTCGACCTGGACGGCACCGGGACGTCGTCGATCTCGACCTCCGTCCCGTTCTTCGACCACATGCTGACGGCGTTCAGCAAGCACTCGCTGATCGACCTGCGGGTGCACTCGACGGGTGACACCGACATCGACGTGCACCACACGGTCGAGGACACCGGGATCGTGCTCGGCCAGGCGATCAAGCAGGCCCTCGGTGACCGCTCCGGCATCGGCCGGTACGGCGACGCGCTCGTGCCTCTCGACGAGGCGCTGGCCCAGGCGGTCGTCGACGTCTCCGGACGGCCGTTCCTGGTGCACTCCGGCGAGCCCGCCGGCTTCGAGTTCCACCGCATCGGCGGACACTTCACCGGGTCGATGGTCCGCCACGTGTTCGAGGCGATGACGTTCAACGCTGGCATCACCGTGCACGTCCGCGTGCTCGAGGGTCGCGACCCCCACCACATCGCCGAGGCCGAGTTCAAGGCGTTCGCACGTGCCATGCGCAGGGCGGTCGAGCTGGACCCGCGCGTCGACGGCATCCCCTCCACGAAGGGCGCACTGTGACCGCCGCCAAGCCGAACGTCGTCGTCCTCGACTACGGGTCGGGCAACGTCCACTCCGCGGCCAAGGCACTGGAGCGCGCCGGCGCCGAGGTCACCCTGACCTCGGACAAGCAGGCGGCGCTCAAGGCTGACGGCCTGCTCGTCCCCGGTGTCGGCGCGTTCGCCGCGGTGATCGACCAGCTCGAAGGGGTGCAGGGCGGCGAGATCGTCGACCACCGACTCGCAGGCGGTCGGCCCGTGCTCGGCATCTGCGTCGGGATGCAGGTGCTGTTCTCCCGCGGCATCGAGCGTGGTGCCGACGTCGAGGGGCTCGGACAGTGGCCGGGCACCGTCCAGGAGATCCAGGCCGACGTCCTGCCGCACATGGGCTGGAACACCGTGCAGGCCCCCGAGGACTCCGTGCTGTTCGAGGGGCTGCGCGACGAGCGCTTCTACTTCGTGCACTCGTACGGGGTGACCGAGTTCCCGCTCGAGGCGTACGGGCCGTTCCGCGCGCCCCGCCTGACCTGGGCCGAGCACGGTCAGCCGTTCCTCGCGGCGGTCGAGAACGGGCCGCTCACCGCCACCCAGTTCCACCCCGAGAAGTCCGGCGAGCCGGGCATCCGCCTGCTCGCCAACTGGGTGCGCTCGCTCTGAACCCGGCCGGCGACGCACGCGACGACCGCGCCGGACGCACGCCGCGCCTCCAGGCCGACAGCAGAGCACCGCAGGCCGACAGCCGACAACCGCACCGACAGCCGCAAGCCGGCAGCCGAGCACCGCAAGCCGACCGTCGACAGCCCCACAGCACCAGGCCGACCGGCCGCAACGAAACCGACAGGACCATGAACGACCTCACCGACACCGCGCCCCTCGTCCTGCTGCCCGCCGTCGACGTCGTCGACGGCCAGGCCGTGCGCCTCACCCAGGGCGAGGCCGGCAGCGAGACCGGCTACGGCGACCCCGTCGCCGCTGCCCGCACCTGGCGCGACCAGGGTGCCGAGTGGATCCACCTCGTCGACCTCGACGCAGCGTTCGGCCGCGGCGACAACCGCAAGGTGATCGCGCACGCGATCCGCGAGGTCGAGGGCGTCTCCGTCGAGCTGTCCGGCGGCATCCGCGACGACGCCTCGCTCGAGGCGGCGCTGGCGACCGGTGCCGCACGCGTCAACCTGGGCACCGCGGCCCTCGAGAACCCGGGCTGGGCGGCGCGGGTGATCGGTGAGTACGGCGAGCAGATCGCCGTCGGGCTGGACGTCCGCGGGACCACCCTCGCGAGCCGCGGCTGGACCGAGGACGCCGGTGACCTGTGGGAGGTCCTCGACCGGCTGGAAGCCGCCGGGTGCGCCCGGTACGTGGTGACCGACGTCACGAAGGACGGGACGCTGCAGGGGCCGAACGTCGAGCTGCTCCGCCAGGTGTGCGACCGGACCGACCAGCCCGTGGTGGCGTCCGGCGGGATCTCCACCCTCGACGACCTCCGTGCCCTGCGCGAGCTCGTGCCGTTCGGGCTCGAGGGCGCGATCATCGGCAAGGCGCTGTACTCCGGAGCGTTCACGCTGCCGGCCGCGCTCGACGTCGCGTCGGACTAGCGCCGTGTCGGGCATCTCGAACGGCCGCGGCGCCGGGCCGGAGCCCGACGACGCCCACACCCCGGGCGGCGCTGCCGACTCGGCGGGCTTCGCGTGGGAGGGTCGCACCTTCGACCACCACGACACCGCGTTCGCCGACGACGACGGGCTCGCCGACCCCGACGTCGTCGCCGCGATCCAGGGGCTGTCGGGCGGAGCGTCCCAGGCGGCGGTCGTCGCGGCCCTCCGCAGCGCCCGGCTGCTCATCCCGCTCATCGCCGAGGCCGGCGACCTGGGGGAGACCGACGCGGGCAAGCTCGTCGACAAGACGCAGGAGCTGTCGATCGTGACGGTCGCGGGTCCGGACGGGCGCAGCGTCATGCCGGCGTTCACCTCGGTCGACGCCATGCACGCGTGGGACGCGGACGCCCGGCCCGTGCCGGTGGAGTCCCGCCGGGTGGCGATGGCCGCGGCGAGCGAGGACACGCAGCTCGTCGTGCTCGACCCGAAGTCGCCCACCGAGTTCGTGCTGCGCCGACCGGCGGTGTGGGCGCTCGGGCAGGACCTGCCGTGGACCCCGTGCTTCGAGGACCCCGAGGTCGCGCAGGCCTTCGCCGCCTCGGTCGAGGGGGAGCCCAGCGTCGCCCGGGTCGAACTCGCCGCGGGAGACCCGGTCGGCCGGTTCGCCGGGCCGGAGCTCACCGTCGGGCTCGCCCTGCTGCCGGGACTCGACCAGGCGGACGTGCAGGCTCTGGTCGGACGACTGCAGGCACGGTGGACGACGGACGCCGTCGTCGCGGACCGGGTGGACAGCATGCGGGTCGCGCTGCGCCCCGCCTGACGGTCTGGAGGCACCGCCGGCGTCCCCGAGACCGGCTGCGGTCGGTGCGGCGGTGCGACCAGGGCCGGCGGGGCGTCGCCGGTACGATGGCCGGGTGAGCACGAACCCGACGACCAACCCCACCGGCGCGACCACCCACGGTCCGACGGGGCGTCCCGTCCGGGTGTTCCCCGTGCCCGAGGAACTCGACAGCACCGGACCCGCCCGCATCATCGCGCTCTGCAACCAGAAGGGCGGCGTCGGCAAGACCACGACGGCGATCAACCTGGGTGCGGCGCTCGCGGAGTACGGCCGGAAGGTCCTGGCCGTCGACTTCGACCCGCAGGGCGCCCTGTCCGCCGGCCTCGGTGTCCGCACGCACGACATCCACACCGTCTACGACCTGCTGATGGGCTCCGTGAAGGACCCGAACCAGGTCATCCAGCCGACGAACACCCCGGGGCTCGACGTCATCCCGGCGAACATCGACCTGTCCGCGGCCGAGGTGCACCTGGTCAACGAGGTCGCCCGCGAGCAGATCCTGGCGAGCGTGCTCCGCAAGGTCGCGAACGACTACGACGTGATCCTGGTCGACTGCCAGCCGTCGCTCGGCCTGCTCACCGTGAACGCCCTGACCGCGGCGCACGGCGTGCTCATCCCGCTCGAGTGCGAGTTCTTCGCGCTGCGCGGTGTCGCCCTGCTCATCGAGACGATCGACAAGGTGCGCGACCGGCTCAACCCCGCCCTCAAGCTCGACGGCATCCTGGCGACCATGTACGACTCGCGCACGCTGCACTCCCGCGAGGTCATGGAGCGCGTCGTCGACACCTTCGACGACCGCGTGCTCGACACCGTCATCGGCCGGACCGTCAAGTTCCCGGACGCCACCGTGTCCGCGCGGCCGATCACGCAGACCGCGCCGGAACACCCTGCCGCCCACGCCTACCGGCAGCTCGCACGAGAGCTCGTCCAGCGTGGCGCCGTCGCCTGACGCGGGGTTCCGGGTCCGGCTCGCCAACTTCGACGGGCCGTTCGACCTGCTGCTGTCGCTCATCACGAAGCACGAGCTCGACATCACCGAGGTCTCGCTCGGCGCCGTGACGGGGGAGTTCATCCAGTACGTGCGCCAGGCGGAGTCCGCCGACGAACTCGACGAGGCGAGCGAGTTCCTGGTCGTGGCCGCGACCCTGCTCGACCTGAAGATCGTCGGCCTGCTGCCCCAGGGCGAGCTCGTCGACGCCGAGGACGTCGCCCTGCTCGAGGCACGCGACCTGCTGTTCGCCCGGCTGCTGCAGTACCGGGCGTTCAAGCAGGCGGCCGAGTGGTTCGGGGAGCGGTGGGGCGTCGAGTCCCGCCGCCACAGTCGCAGGGTCCGGCTCGAGGAGCGGTTCCGTGCCCGGACCCCGGAGCTCGTCTGGACCCTGTCGGTGCAGGACTTCGCCGCGCTGGCGACGCTGGCGTTCGCTCCGCGGGAGATCCCCACGGTCGGGCTCGACCACCTGCACGCGCCGCTCATCAGCATCCGCGAGCAGGCCGCGATCGTCGTGTCGATCCTGCGCACACGCCAGGGCGAGGGGGTCTCGTTCCGGGAACTGGTGGCGGGTGTCGACCAGACGGGTATCGTTGTGGCTCGCTTCCTCGCGATCCTCGAGCTGTACCGGAACGCGTCGATCTCGTTCGAGCAGCTCGAGCCGCTCGGGGAGCTGACACTGCGGTGGACCGCCGAGGACTGGTCCGACGAGAGCCTCGCGAACCTGGGAGCCGACTATGACGGATGACGTGCACGACGTCTCCAGCGCCGAACCCGGCGGTGCCGACGAGATGGCCGACGCCCGCGCGATCGAGCAAGAGATCCACGACCGCGCCGTGCACGAACCGACCGCGATCCCGATCGACCGTCAGCTCGAGGCCATCCTGATGATCGCCGACGAGCCGCAGTCGCTCGTCGCCCTCGGTGCCGCCGTCGGCGCGCCCGTCCCCGCCGTCCGCCAGGCGGTCGAGCGCCTGGTCGCCGACTTCGACGGTGTCGACGGCACGGTCCGCCGTGGCTTCGAACTGCGCGAGGTCGGCGGTGGCTGGCGCTTCTACGTCCGCCAGGACCTCGACCCGGTGGTCGAGCAGTTCGTCGAGGCGGAGCGTCCATCGCGCCTGTCGCAGGCCGCCCTCGAGACCCTCGCGGTCGTCGCCTACAAGCAGCCGATCACCCGATCACAGATCGCCTCGATCCGCGCCGTCAACGTCGACGGTGTCGTCCGAACCCTGGTCGCGCGCGGTCTGATCGAGGAGTCGTTCACCGACGCCGAGACCGGCGCCATCAACTACGTCACGTCCGATCTGCTCCTGCAGCAGCTCGGCATCAACTCGCTCGACGAGCTGCCGCTCATCTCGCCCCTGCTGGACGACGGTGCGGACGGCTTCGAGCAGAAGGAAGGGATCCCCGATGGCCGGGTTTGACGACCGGGGGCGCACGCCCCGAGACCGAGACGACCGCAACGGACGATCGGGAGGCCCGGATCGCTCCGGCCGCCCGGCCGGCGGACGCGGCGGGGCCGGCTCCGGTGCCGGTGGCCGCTCCGGCGGGACCGGTCGCGACGACCGTGGGTACGGTCGCGACGACCGCGGGGGCGCACGCCCACCGCGTGACGACGACCGCCGGGGCGGGTACCCGTCGCGGGACGACCGCGCCGGTGGTGGCGACCGTGGTGGCTACCGGGGTCGTGACGACCGTGGGGGCTCAGCGCCCCGTGACGATCGTGGCGGGTACCGGGGTCGTGACGACCGTGCCGGTGGTGGCGACCGTGGTGGGTACCGGGGCAGCTCCGCGCCGCGTGACGACCGTGGTGGCTACCGGGGTCGCGACGACCGCGGGAGCGCGGCGCCGCGTGACGACCGTGGCGGCTACCGGGGCAACTCCGCCCCGCGCGACGACCGTGGCGGGTACCGGGGTCGCGACGACCGCGGCAGCTCCGCGCCCCGCGACGACCGTGGTGGGTACCGCGGCCGTGACGACCGCGCTGGTGGCGGCGACCGTGGCGGATACCGCGGCAACGCGGCTCCGCGTGACGACCGCGGTGGGTACCGCGGTCGCGACGACCGCTCCTCGGCCCCGCGCGACGACCGCGGCGACAGCCGTGGCCGCTTCGTCGGGCGTGACGACGACCGGCGCCGCGACGACCGCGGCGGGTACGTCCGCCGCGACGACGACCGCCGTGCCGACCGCGGGCGCGACGACCGCCGCGACGCCCGGAGCCGTGACGACCGCGGCCCCGACGGGCAGCAGAGCCGCGTCTGGCACAACGGCCGTCGCTACGTCGGCGGCACCACGAGCGTGCGCAACAGCGACCGCACGACGCCGAAGCCGAGCGGCCAGCGCGACGACCGCGGCCGCCCGGCCGAGGGCACGCCCGAACGGCCGATCATCGAGGACTGGGACGCGACCGACGGAAGCCCGTCCGCCGGGGGCGATCCGGGCCTCCAGGCCGATGGCGAGCGCCTGCAGAAGGTGATCGCCGCTGCGGGCGTGGCATCCCGTCGCGTCGCGGAGAACCTGATCGTCGAGGGCCGCGTGACGGTCAACGGCGAGGTCGTCGACGCCCTCGGGCGTCGCGTCGACCCCGAGACCGACGCGATCGCCGTCGACGGCGTGCCGGTGCAGATCGACTCGTCGCGGCGGTACATCGTGCTCAACAAGCCGACGGGTGTCGTCTCGAGCCTGCAGGACGAGCGCGGTCGCCGCGACCTGACCGAGTTCGTGGACCGCTACGAGGAGCGCCTGTTCAACGTCGGCCGGCTCGACACCGAGACGTCCGGGCTGCTCGTCCTGACGAACGACGGCGACCTGGCGCACGTGCTGGCGCACCCGTCGTTCGGCGTGCAGAAGACGTACATCGCGAAGGTGCACGGCAACGTGAACCCGGCCGTGGTGCAGCGCCTGACCGAGGGCGTCGAGCTCGAGGACGGGCCGATCAAGGCCGACAAGGTGCGGCTGCTCGAGTCCTCGCGGGGGGAGTCGCTCGTCGAGATCACGCTGCACTCCGGGCGCAACCGCATCGTCCGCCGCATGCTCGAGGCCGTCGACCACCCGGTCCTCGAACTCGTCCGCCGGTCGTTCGGGCCGCTGCACCTGGGCAGCCTGCCGCCAGGCAAGATGCGCGAGCTGGGGACGGTCGAGGTCGGCAAGCTGCTCAGCACCGTCCGTGACGCGAAGCCGTCCGCGCGTGACGACCGCGACGTCGCCCTCGACCAGGACGACGAGTACGAGGACGAGTCGGCGGACTGACCGACCCCGAGGCCCGGGCATCGACCGACGCCCGGGCCTCGCTCGGTAGGCTTGCCCGGTGACCGACCTGACCACGACCGACATCAACCGCCGTCTGCGCGGTCCGGTCCGGGTCGTGGGTGCCGGGCTCCTCGGTGCCTCGATCGGGCTGGCCCTGCGCGAGAAGGGCGTGGACGTCGTCCTCGACGACGTCTCACCCGCAGCGTTGGCGCTCGCCGTCGACTACGGCGCCGGGCGTCGACCCGCTGCCGGCGACCAGCCGGAGCTCGTCGTCGTCGCGGTGCCGCCGGACGTCGTCGCGACCGTCGTCGAGCGCGAGCTCGCCGCCCACCCGGACGCCGTCGTGACGGACGTCGCGAGCGTGAAGTCCGGGCCGCTCGCTGCCCTGGTGGCTGCGGGAGCGGACGTCACCCGCTACATCGGGTCACACCCCATGGCGGGGCGGGAGCGCAGCGGCCCGACCGCCGCCCGCGCCGACCTGTTCGTCGGACGCCCGTGGGTGATCGCCGGGCACGACGCCATCACGTACCAGCGAGCCGCCGTGGTCGAGGACCTGGCGCTCGACGTCGGCGCCACCGTGGTGCCGATGGAGCCGGAGTCGCACGACCTGGCGGTCGCCTACGTCTCGCACGCGCCGCAGATCGTGTCGACGCTCATGGCGTCCCGGCTGCGCGACGCCCCGGACGGCTCCCTCGGTCTGGCCGGCGGCGGTGTCCGTGACGTGACCCGCATCGCCGCGAGCGACCCTGGGCTGTGGGTGCAGATCATCGGCGCCAACGCCGGGCACATCCGTCCGGTGCTCACCGACCTGCGCGACGACCTGTCCCGGGTGATCGACGCACTGGGGGATCCCGAGGCTGCGGGCGCCCCGCGCACCATCGCGGAGACCATCGCCGACGGCAACCGCGGCGTCGAACGGCTGCCGGGCAAGCACGGCACCACCAAGCGCTTCGCCCAGGTGGTCGTCCTCGTCGACGACACCCCCGGGCAGATCGCCGCGCTCCTGACGTTCATCGGGGAGATCGGGATCAACCTCGAGGACATGCGCCTCGAGCACTCACCGGGCGCGCAGATCGGCATCGTCGAGGTGTCGGTGCTGCCCGAGCAGGAACAGCGACTCGTCGAGGAACTCGAGGGGCGCGGATGGAGGATCGCAGCAGCATGGGCCTGAACGACGACACGAACGCAGCGACGCACGACTCGGGTGTGACCGGGGGACCCGACGGTCCCGACTCCGGCCTGCCGACGCCCGGTACCGGTGCCGGCGGTCCGCTCGGCGGCCCGGGTGACGGCTCCGGCGGCGACGGCGGCCCGCTCGGCGGTCCCGCCGGTGGTCTCGGTGAACCGGGCGGCGAGCCGGGCTCGACCAGCGCCCCCGTGCCGTCCGGCCTGGCCGACGGCGCCTACGTGGCGAAGATCGTCATCGCGGTCGACGGTCCCGCCGGCAGCGGCAAGTCGAGCGTGTCCCGTGCCGCCGCCCGTGTCCTGGGCTACGGCTACCAGGACACCGGCGCCGCCTACCGTGCCCTCGCCTGGCACGCCCTGCAGCAGCGGGTCGACCTCGACGACGCCGCGGCGGTCCTGGCGAGCTGGGACACCTTCGACTACGCGATCGGCACCGACCCCGACGACTACTACGTGACGGTGGGGGAGACCGACGTCACCGAAGCGATCCGCACCCCCGACGTCACCGGCGCGGTGGCCCACATCGCGAAGCTCCCGGACGTGCGGAAGCGCCTGGTGCAGCTGTTCCGGAACGTGATGCGGAAGACCGACGCCCCCGGGATCATCACCGAGGGACGGGACATCACCACGGTGGTCGCCCCGGACGCCGAGGTGCGGATCCTGCTGACGGCCGACGAGTCCGTTAGAATGGCCCGACGCTCGGCAGAGGTCACGACCCAGTCGGCCGCCGAGACCTCCGCAGCACTCGCTCGTCGCGACGCGGCGGACGCGAAGGTCGTCGACTTCATGAACGCTGCTGACGGCGTCACGACGCTCGACTCCACCGACCTCGACTTCGACCAGACCGTGCAGGCGGTCGTCGACCTGGCCCGCGCGGCCACGCACTGACGCAGACCGGACGGCCTCGGCCATCCGGTGACGCACTGACGCAGACCGGACGGCCTCGGCCATCCGGTCACCACGGCCGGACTCCGGCCCGGCCGGGAACGGCCACCGACACCGCGGCCCCGGCCGCTCGCGAGGAACCCAAGATGGCTCAGCAGGACAACCCCGACAACGACGACTTCCCCGAGTACGACGACGCCCTGGGCGCACGGCTCGCCGGGCTCGACGAGGACGAGGCCGAGCAGCGCGCCACCGCGCTCCGCGCCGGGCTCGAGGAGTACGACCTCGAGGACGAGGACCTCGCCCTGCTCGAAGCAGGCCAGGTCGGCGAGGACGGCCTGCACTACCTGCCGGCCTACCCGGTGCTCGCGATCGTCGGCCGCCCGAACGTCGGCAAGTCCGCTCTGGTCAACCGCATCCTCGGCCGCCGTGAGGCCGTCGTGCAGGACGTCCCCGGCGTCACCCGCGACCGTGTCAGCTACAAGGCGGAGTGGAACGACAAGCGCTTCACCCTGGTCGACACCGGCGGGTGGGAGCCCGGCGCCGAGGGCATCAACGCCTCCGTCGCCGCGCAGGCCGAGGTCGCGATCGACCTGGCCGACGCCGTGCTCTTCGTCGTCGACGTCACGGTGGGCATCACCGCCACGGACGAGCACGTCGTGAAGATGCTCCGCGGCACCGACCGCCCGGTCATCGTCGTCGCGAACAAGTCCGACGACGACCGCCGCGACCTCGACGCCTACGAGCTCTGGAACCTGGGCCTCGGCGAGCCGCACCCGGTCTCCGCGCTGCACGGCCGCGGCGTCGCGGACCTGCTCGACCTCATCATCACGACGCTGCCCGACACCTCGGCCGTCGCCAAGCAGGAGGTCGGCGGTCCCCGTCGCGTGGCCATCCTGGGGCGCCCGAACGTCGGCAAGAGCTCGCTGCTCAACAAGGCCGCCGGTGAGGAGCGCGTCGTCGTGAACGACCTCGCCGGCACCACCCGCGACCCGGTGGACGAGCAGATCGAGCTCGGCGGCAAGGTGTGGCGCTTCGTCGACACCGCCGGCATCCGCAAGCGCGTGCACCTGCAGCAGGGCGCGGACTTCTACGCGTCGCTCCGCACCACCGCCGCGCTCGAGAAGGCCGAGGTCGCCGTCGTCGTCCTCGACGTCACCGAGCCGGTGTCCGTGCAGGACCTGCGCATCATCGACCTCGTGCTCGAGTCGGGCCGTGCGCTCGTGCTGGCGTACAACAAGTGGGACCTGCTGGACGACGACCGTCGCCGCTACCTGGAGCGCGAGATCGAGCAGGACCTGGCGCACGTCGCCTGGGCCCCGCGCGTGAACATCTCGGCCCGCACCGGTCGTCACCTCGAGAAGCTGGTGCCGGCGCTCGAGACCGCCCTCGAATCGTGGGACACCCGCATCCCGACCGGCAAGGTCAACGCCTTCATCGCCGAGCTCGTGCAGGAGCACCCGCACCCCGTGCGCGGTGGCAAGCAGCCCCGCATCCTGTTCGGGACCCAGGCGTCGAGCCAGCCGCCGACGTTCGTGCTCTTCACGTCGGCGTTCCTCGACCCGCAGTACCGACGGTTCATCACCCGTCGTCTCCGCGAGGTCTGGGGCTTCTCCGGCACCCCGATCAACGTCAACATGCGGGTGCGCGAGCGCCGGAAGCGCTGAGCCCACCCCTGTCACACAGAACGCGCCCCGATCCGTCGGGGCGCGTTCTGCGTCTCTGCGCGGGGCGCGGTGCACGTCGCTCTCCGGTCCGTGCGCGGTCTGGAGGCCCGCAGCCGGTCCGGCGCATCGGTGCGGCATCATGAGGGCGTGCGGATCGGGCGGTGGGCAGCGGAGCGACGTCGGCTCGCCCTGGTGAGCGGCCTCGTCGCCGTGGTCGTCGTGGGTTCGGTGTCCCTCTGGACGGTCTCGCACGAGCCCGTCCACGACGACACGGTCACCCGCGCCGACCCGATCGACTCCGAGCCGGCGCGGTCGCCGGGTGTCGGGCTGCGACCCGCCAACGGCCTCGGGGACCCGGTCGAGCCGGAGCCAGTCCGTCCCGTCGACGACTCGCCGATCGACCCGTGGTGGCTCCGCGTCCCGCCGGTCGCCGGTGACATCGTCGGCATCGGAGCGGATTCGTCGGGACACGTCCGGATCGCCGGGAGCACCGACGACGAGACGCTGGCCGTGCAGATCGACCACCTGGAGACCGGAGTGGGCGGGCCGGTCGACGTGGTGCTCTCCGCGGGGACGGTCCGCGGTGGGACGAAGCCGATGTGGACCCCGGCCGGGGAGTCGTTCGCGCTGTTCCAGGCCGACGGGGTCGAACAGGGACTGACCGTCGTGCTCGCTGACCCGTGGGAGCTGCCCGACGAGGTCCGCTCCCTCGTCCTGCTCGACGCCGGGACCGGCACCGTGCTGGGCGGCGCGGCACTCCTCCCGGCCGGCTGAGCGGCGTGCGCTGGCCGACCCCGGACGACATCGTCGTGGTCGTACGACGTCGACGCTGTCGTTCGGCGTCGGTGGGGGTGCCCGCCGCGTCCGCCACCGCCCTCGGGATGCGGCACCATGGACTCGTGACGCAGCAGAACGACGGACTCGGTGTGCTCGCCGACCGCATCTGGTGCCGACTGCGCCTGGACCGGCTTGCCGGCGGGCGACAGGGCGGGTACGTCATCCGCGAGGACATGCTCGACCACCCCGACACCGTGCGCTCCTTCCGGTGGATCCGGTGGCTGCTCGTCGCCGAGACCGTCGTCGGGGCCGCCGCCGTGGTGATCGCGGTCCTGCTCACACACGCCGGTCAGACCGTGCCGTGGGCCGTCTGGTTCCGCGCCACGGTCGTGCTGCTCATCACCTTGACGCTCTACGTCTTCGCCTGGCGTGCGCAGGTCGGGTACTACTGGGCCTACCAGCGCATGCGGTTGTTCAGCCGCATCTTCCCGATCGTGACGCTCGTCGTCGCCGCGATCCCCGGGCTCTACCCGTTCTGGATGGTCCTGGAGCAGATCGTGTTCTCGGTGCTCATGGTCGGCATCGGTGACGTGCTCACGTCGGACCACATGCGCGCCACCTTCCCCAAGCCCGTGCGGCGGTAGCCGACCCGTCCACGGGGTTGCATCGAGAGCACCCGTGTCGCCCCGGCCTCGCTACGATCGAGGCCACGGGGGTGGACTGTGAAACTCAAGGTGACCATCGCGGACGCGGGGATCGAGCGTGACGTCGTCGTCACCGCGGACGTCACGGCGACGATCGGCAGCGTCGCGGAGCGGCTGGCCGGTGGACGGGGCACGCAGACCGGCGTGCCGCTGACGCTGCGGGTGTGGCTGCCCGACCGTCCGCAAGCGCGACTGCTCAACCCGTCTGCGAGCGTGCACGAGTCCTCGCTCCGGTCCGGTTGCCGAGTGCAGGTCGTCCCCGCCACCGACCGCCGTCGTGGGGACGACGTCGAGGACGCCCCCGCCGCGGTCGTGCAAGTCCTCTCCGGGCCCGAGGCGGGCAACGAGTACACGCTGTCCCAGGGCGTCAACCTGATCGGGCGCGACGCGATGGCGCAGGTCTACCTGGCCGACGACGACCAAGTGTCCCGTCGCCACGCGTCGGTCACGGTGGGCGAGACGATCGAGGTCGTCGACCTCAACTCCGCGAACGGCGTCGCCGTCGACGGCCGGTTGATCGCACGTTCCTTCGTCGGACCGGACGCCGTCGTCCAGGTCGGCGGCTCCACCCTGCGGATCCTCCCGCTGTCCACGTCACCCCTGGCGGTCGCGCCTGGTGCCGTCGGGGCCGACCACACCGAGTTCTCCCGTTCGCCGCGCGTCGATCCCGCTCACCGCGGCAAGGACTTCACCCTGCCGGAGATCCCGGTGCCCGGCGAGAGGCCGCGGCTGCCGGTCATCGCGATCCTCGCACCGGTCATCCTCGGCGGTGTGCTGTTCCTCGTGACGAAGCAGCCCTACACGCTCATCTTCATCGCGCTCTCCCCGGTCATCATGATCGGCACCTGGATCGACCAGCGCGTGCAAGACCGACGGCGCAAGCGCGACGAACGGCAGCGGTTCGAGGAGTCCCTCGAGGACACCGGTGCCCGGCTCGCGACTGCCCGTGCTCACGAGGTCGAGGCGCGCGTTGCCGAGTCTCCGGCGCCCGCGGTCGTCACCGCCGCCATGCGTGGCCGTTCCGAGCTCCTCTGGACCCGGAAGCCCGAGCACACCACGTTCCTCGAAGTGCGCTTCGGTGCGGGGGAGCAGCCGTCCCGATCGACCGTCGTGATGCCGTCGAAGAACTCCGGCAGCGTCGACGACTGGAACCGAGCCGAGGCGCTCGCCGACGAGTACGCGACCGTCGGCCCCGTCCCCGTCGTCGAGACCTTCGAGCGAGCCGGCGCCATCGGCGTCGCCGGCACCGGTCTGGTCGCCGACGACGTCGCCCGGTCGCTCGTCGTCCAGCTCGTCGGTCTCCACAGCCCGGCGGACCTCGTCGTCACCGCCTTCGCCGGCGGCACCACGACGGACCAGTGGGCGTGGCTGAAGTGGCTGCCCCACGTGGACTCGCCGTACAGCCCGTTGCGCTCCGCCGGGCTGGTCCGCGACTTCGCGGGCGCGTCGACCCTGCTCGCCGAACTCGAGGGCCTCGTCGCCACCCGCCGCGCGGCCGGCGTGGGCCGCGGCGAGCACGTGCGTTCACGCATCGACGAGAGCCGTGCGCTCGACGAGGAACACGGCGAGTCCGTCGACCGGCTGCCGGCAACGCCCGCCGTCGTCGTCCTGGTCACCGCCGAGGCACCCGCGGACCGCGCTCGACTCGTCGCCCTGGCCGAGGAGGGCCCCGACTACGGCGTCCACCTGCTCTGGTTGGCCTCGACCCTCAGCGCGCTGCCCGTGGTCTGCCGCACGTACGTCTCCCTCGACCGGGCGTCGGGCACGGCGACCGTCGGCTTCGTCCGGTCCGGGCAGTCCGTCGTGCTCGACGAGCTCGACCGGGTCGACAGCATCGAGGCCGCGACCGTCGCCCGGTCGATCGCGCCGGTGCAGGACTCGGGCGCGCGGGTGCTCGACGAGACCGATCTGCCGCACAGCGTCGCGTTCGTCGACCTGTACGAGGGCGACGTCGCCGGTGACGCCGGAGCCGTCGTGAGCCGGTGGTCGAAGAACGACAGCCTGACTGCCGACTGGGTGCCGGGTGCCGGTCGCGAGTCGGGCGGCATCCGCGCGGTGGTCGGGCAGGGTCCGAGCGAGCCGCTCGCCCTCGACCTCCGCGCCCACGGCCCGCACGCACTCGTCGGCGGCACAACCGGTTCGGGCAAGAGCGAGTTCCTGCAGACCTGGATCATGGGCATGGCGGCGGAGTACTCGCCGGACCGGGTCACGTTCCTGCTCGTCGACTACAAGGGCGGCGCCGCCTTCGCGGAGTGCGTCGGCCTGCCGCACACCGTCGGGCTGGTCACCGACCTCAACCAGCACCTGGTCCGACGAGCGCTGACCTCGCTCCGGGCAGAGCTCCGGTACCGCGAGCACCTGCTCAACGAACGCGGTGCGAAGGACCTCGTGACGCTCGAGCAACGGGGCGACCAGGCGGCTCCGCCCGCGCTCGTCATCGTCATCGACGAGTTCGCCGCGCTCGCGTCGGAGATCCCCGAGTTCATCGACGGGGTCATCGACGTCGCCCAGCGCGGACGCTCCCTCGGGTTGCACCTGGTCATGGCGACGCAGCGTCCGAGCGGCGTGATCAAGGACTCCCTCCGGGCGAACACCAACCTGCGCATCGCGCTCCGCGTGGCCGACCCCGTCGACAGCGAGGACGTCCTCGGCGTCTCGGACGCTGCCTTCTTCGACCCGGGCACCCCGGGCCGCGCCGCGGCGAAGATGGGGCCTGGGCGCGTGCTCGACTTCCAGACGGCATACCTGGGCGGCCGGTCGGACGACGTCGTACACGAGCCCGACGTCGAGGTGCAGGAGTTCCCGTTCGGCCCCGGCACCGTGTGGCCCAGCGCGCCGAGGGCTCCGCGCGACACGAGCCGCGCGAAGGACATCGAGCGGCTCGCCGCGACGATCGCCCGGGCCGCTGACGAACGGGCACTCGCCGTGCCCCGCAAGCCGTGGCTCGACCAGCTGCCGGACACCATCGACCTCGGGGCGCTGCCCGCGTCGACCGGTTCGACCCTCGTCGTCGGCACCGTCGACGTCCCCGAGTCACAGCAGCAGACGCCCTTCGGCCTCGACCTGGACCTGATCGGCAACCTGGCGGTCCTCGGTGCGGGCGGCGCGGGCAAGTCGGCGACACTCCGGGCGGTCGCCGTCGCAGCCTCGGCGGTGGCCGACCGTTTCCCCGTACAGATCACCGGGCTCGACTTCGGCGGCGGAGGACTCAGCATGCTCGAGGCCCTGCCCACGGTGGGGACCGTCATCAGCGGGCCGGACGACGAGCGCATCACGCGCCTCCTGGGCGACCTCGAGGTGACCATCTCGGATCGGTCCGCGCGGTTCGCGGCCGCGCGTGCCGCGAACATCAGCGAGTACCGGGCGGTCACCGGCTTTGCGGAACCGCGCATCCTCGTGCTCATCGACGGCATGGGGGCGTTCCGCAACGAGTACGAGTTCCGACCCGGCTCGCAGCAGGTCTTCGACCAGGTCGTCGCCATCGCGGCCACCGGGCGCGCGCTCGGCGTGCACCTGGTGATGTCCGCGGACCGGATGGGAGCGTTCCCCTCGAACCTGCAGGCCGCGATCGGCGAGCGGATCGTCCTGCGCCTGGCGAGCGAACTCGAGTACATCGCGGCGGACGTGGCCGCCGACGTGCTCGAGGACGCCGTCGCGGGGCGTGGCCTCGTCGACGACCACGAGGTCCAGCTCGCCGTGCCCGCCGGCACTGCCGACCTGGTCGTGCAGGACGCCGCCGTGTCGTCGCTCGCCACCGCGCTCGTCGCCCGAGGTGTCGCCGTCGCGCCGCCCATCCGGCGCCTGCCGGCCGTGGTGGACCGAGCGTCCCTGCCGGCGTCGGTCGGCGGTCGGCCGACGATCGGTCTGGCCGACGACACCCTCGCGCCCATCGGGATCCCGGGCGACGGCCTCTTCGTCGTGACCGGTCCCTTCGGCTCCGGGCGCTCCACCACCATGCAGACCCTCATCCGGTCCGTCCGCCAGACGTGGCCCGAGCGGCCCGCGCACCTCATCGTCGGTCGCCGGTCGGTCCTGCGGGACGCCACGGCGTGGACGTCGGCCTCGACGGACGGCTCCTCGGCGGAGACCCTGGCGTCCGAGCTCGCGACACGGCTCGAGAGCGCCACGCCCTTCGACGACGCCGAGCCGATCATCGTGATCGAGAACGTCGGCGACTTCGAGGGCCTGCCGGCCGAGGGCCAGGTGGCTCGGCTCATCAAGGCCGCGCGCCGTGCCGGCATCTTCGTGCTCGCCGAAGCGGACACGGTGACGGCGCCGAGCGCCTGGCAGCTGTTCGGAGAACTGAAGACCGCCCGTGCCGGCATCGCTCTGCAACCCGAGGAGACCGACGGGCTGACGCTCTTCCGCACCGCGTTCCCACGGGTGACGCGCTCGGACTTCCCGGTCGGTCGCGGGATCATGGTCGAGTCCGGGCGGATCACCCGGGTACAGGTCGCTCACACCCTCGAGGCGAAGGTGACCCACTAACAGGGGGTAGACATCGCGTGCGCGAGGTTTTGTCACGTGGTGGTACGTTGAACGGAGCCGCCGGAGGGGCTGGCGACACCGACCACAGTGAAAGGGTGCAACCGTGGCGAACATCAACGTCTCGTACCAGGAGCTCAACAGCAACGCCGACCGGCTCGTCGCCGGCCGTGACGAGATCAACGCGACCCTGTCGAAGCTCCAGGCGCAGATCGCCTCGCTGACCCAGGCCGGGTTCCAGACGGACCGCTCCTCGGGCGCGTACAACGAGGCCTACCAGCGCTTCACCACCGGCGCGCAGAACACCATCGGCGGCCTCAACGACCTGGCCCAGTTCCTTCGCACGACCGCCCACACGCTGGGCGACGTCGACCAGCAGCTCGCGTCGAAGCTCGGTCGCTGAGCGGAGAGATCTGACATCGGAAGGCCGATGCTGCAGCAGTGCGGCGTCGGCCGTCCGTGTCATGGGGGTGACGTGTGAGCGGCAAGCTCAGGGTCTCGTACGACGCGCTGGACGCGCTGTCGACGAAGGTGACGGCAGCAGGGGACGACATCGAGATCGGATCGAAGATCGAGGGCGGTCAGGGGAACGCCGAACTCGGATCCGACGTGGTGTCGGGGGCTCTCCGCGACGCCACGGTGCAGCAGGTCCAGCGGTCGAAGATCGCTGCCGACAGCATCCGTGACGCCGGCGCGTTCCCGACATCGGTGAAGCGGTCGTACGCGGATGCCGATGCTGCACAAGCACAGGCGGCCGGCAAGTGAGCTGGTCGGAGGCGGACCCCGGTCAGGGCAGTCCGGCCGGCATCCAGGGTGTGGCAGCGATGCGGACCGCGCGCGCCGCGAAGGTCCGTGACGCCCAGCGCACCATCCAGTCCGTTGCTTCGCAGTCCGGCGTCGACTGGGAGGCTGCGAGCCAACGGTCCTTCGCAGCAGAGCTGTCGAAGAAGGCGGCCGACATCGAGCTCGTGGCGACCGGCCTCGAGAAGCAGGCGACGGCGCTCACGACCTACTCCGGGGCACTCACCCAGATTAAGGACCGGCAGGTCGTGCTCGAGACCCGTCGTGCCACGGCGGAGCAGGACCTGTCGTCGGCGCGCGCGAAGATGCCGTTCCCTGCGGTGTTCCCACAGACCACCTCGCCGCTGCTGACCGGCAAACCCGTCCCTGACGACGAAGCCGCGAAGGCTGATCTCGCCAGGCAGAAGGCCAAGGCGCAGGGCCTGATCGACGATGCACAGAGCGATCTCCGCGCGATCGACGCCGAGTGGGACGTCCTCGTCTCCGACCGGCGCCGTATCGACGCGACCTGCGCGGCCGCGTTGCAGAACCAGGACGTGCTCGGCGGACTGAGCAGTTTCTCCGGGGCCGACGTAGCCAGCAAGTCCCCGGACGATCTGCTGTCGCTCCTCGTCGGGTTGTCCGCGACCGATCGAGAGATGCTCCTCGCCGACAACCCCGACCTGGCGAAGAAGATCGCAGCGGCATCGCCCGAGGCAGTGGCTTCCTGGTGGGATGCGATCGGGGATCCGTCCGACCCGGCTCCGTTCAGTGAACAGCAGCAGTGGTTCCTCGCCACCATGCCGGTGACGATGGGGGCGCTCGACGGTCTGGCGCCCCAGGCACGTGTCGCGGCGAACAAGACGAACGCGCAGACCCGACTCGATGCCGACCAGAACGAGCTGTACTCGGTGATGTTGAGCATCTCCGCGCTCGAAGGTCACGTGAGCACCCGAGCCCTCGAGAAGCGTCGGGCCGAACTGGAAGCCGAGATCGCGTACCTCAAGGGCGCCGTGGGCGACGACGCGACGGTACAGCTCTACCTGTACGAGCCGGACCGGTCCCGCATCATCGAGATGGAGGGGACGATCACCGACGAGACGAAGCACGTCATCACGTACACGCCGGGAACGTTCGCCGACCTCGCGAAGTTCTACGACGGGTCGACTCAGGCCGTGGCATCCTTCTTCGTCCAGAAGCACCCCGACACTGTCGCGTTCGTCTACAAGGACGGTCGCTACCCGGGGGAGTACGGACAGAAGAGCGACATGGACCTCACGAAGATCTTCGAGGCCAACGACGAAGAACTCGCCTTGCAATCGGGGAGGCAGCTCGCTTCCTTCGAGCGGGGACTGGACGCCAGCAGCCCGGTCGTCCGCGGCGCAGGTTCGACGGCGATCGCGCACAGTTGGGGGCTCGCGAACGTGACCTCCGCTGAGGTCGCCGGAGCGCACTGGGACAACGTCATCTCGCTCGCGGGCGCCGGTATGCCGGAGCAGTGGTCCGCGGACCCCACGACGAACTACGTGCACGAGAGCTATCCCGACCTGCTGTGGGAGGCTCAGCTGACCGGGCAGGTGTGGGATGAACGGAACCCCGGTACCTCGGACGCATTCGACCGACACTTCTACGCCGGGCCCGAGCCCTTCATCCAGACGGGGTCGGTGATGGGAGTGGACTACGCCTACCCCGACCAGGGTGTGCTGCTGGACAACCACAACCTGATCGCCTCCATCGCGCGAGAGAATCGAGCCGTGCTGGATCACATCGACAAAGTCATCTACGGGGTGCGATGAACCGCTCGTACAAGCTCATCGCACCGATCGTGTTCCTGACTCTCCTGACGGGATGTTCGACCATGGACAACAACCGACCCGAATCTTCCGAACCGGCGTCGCCGAGCGCCTCGCCCGAGGTCGAGATCCGTGCCGCGAAGGCGCGGACGCAGCGCGTCGAGCTCGAGATCGCCGAGGCCATACCCGAGCGAACGAGCGTTCGCCAGCAAGAAAAGGGCACGCTCTTCCCCTGCGGCGATCACCAGCGTCAATGGGTCGGTGGCACAGACGTCGTCACGGCCGGCGAGCCGGACATGGATGCTGTCGTCGCGGCGGTCGAGCAGGCGTGGGACGGTAAATCGGAGTGGGCTGTCGAGAAGCGACAGGACGCCGATGGGATCCCGACCATCGACATCTCGACCAGTGACGGTCAGGGGTACCTGATCTCGCGCGGAACCGAAGCGAAGACCGTGCAGATCTTGTCGTCGTCATCGTGTTTTGCGGTACCCGAGGTGTTCTTCGGGGGCGGTGCCTGGTGATTGCGACCTGCATGATGCGCCTCGGTCGACGAGATCGGTTCGATCAGGCTGGCCGCACTTGACGAAGGGATGATCAAGGGCGGCGGTCTTGCTCGGCTCCCGAGACCCGGATGGCGAAGAACGCTGACGTTTGATGGCACCAACCATCCCCGTGGTGGGACAGGGAATCGGAGGCCGCGCGAAGGATGAGGCATCTGCGCCGCTGGAAACTCATGACTTCCTCGAGCGCTCGCGAGGAGTCGACGATGCGATGGCCCTACAGGGCGACCTGTCCGGTTGCCTGGAGAGTGGTTCGCTTCGTCACCGACCGCGTCACGGCCGCTCCCTGAAAGCGGTGTCCGCACTCGATCGGGTCGCCGTGAACAAGCGCGGCGCAGGAGAAGGGACGAGAATCGACATGCGCTCCATCCCGATCAAGCCTGGTTGGAAGACGGGACCCAAGCTCATCGCACCGATGGTCCTCATCACCTTGCTGACGGGGTGCTCCTCGGGCAACGATCGACTCGAAGTGCGCGAGCCAGCCGGTCCGACTGCTTCGCCCGAAGTCGTGATCGGCCATGCCAAAGGGCGGACCCAGCGAACGGAGCGGGAGATCGCAGAGGTCGTTCCCGAACGATCGCGTATCCGCCAGCAGGAGAAGGGAACGCTCTTCCCCTGCGGCGAGCACCAACGTCAGTGGGCGGGAGGGACGGACGTGGTGGTGACCGGCGAGCCCGACATGGACGCAGTCGTCGCGGTCGTCGAGCAGGAGTGGGCCGGGCGGTCCGGTTGGGCGATCGACAAGCGTCAGGACACGGTGGGCCTCGCCACGATCGACATCTCGACCGATGACGGTGAGGGATACCTGGTCTCACGAGGGACCGAGGTGAGGACCGTGCACATCAGGTCGTCGTCGTCGTGCTTCGCGGTGCCCGAGGTGTTCTTCGGGGGAGGCGCCTGGTAGCCAGGCGTCTTCGAACGCCCCTGACGGTTCCGGTTCACGAATGCCCGGGAACGTGAACCGGAACCGTCAGACCATCGAGCGAACGTGACCGCTCCGCAGCGCAACGAAGGCGGCGCCCGCGCGCGCCAGGGCGCGCCCGGCAACGACCCGGCTCAGGCCACCGTCGCCAGCGCGAACGGCAGCACGGCCGCCGCGCCGGCCCGTCGGAGTTCCCGCCCCGCAACGGTCATGGTCCACCGGCTGTCCACCAGGTCGTCCACGAGCAGCACCGGCCCCTCGTGCGCCTGCAGGGCGGCGGCGAGCGACGGATCGACCGTGAAGGTGTCCCACACGCCGGACAGTCGGTACGCGCTGTTCGTCGCACCGTCTCCGCGGGGAGTCCCGCCGTTCCGCCCGAGGGTGCCGAGGAACTGCAGCCGGCCGATCGTGGACAGCGCCTGCGCGAGCGACCCGACGAGTTCGGGCCGAGACCGCGAGGACATCGCCACGACGCCCGTCGGCCGGGTCTCCCACGGCCAGTCCTTGAGCGCTCGGACGCACCCGTCGACGAGTTCCCGCGACACGGGCGCATCCGGCACACCCGACCCGAACAGTGCTCGCAGGGGCCCACCCCAGCCGAGGTCGGTCAGCCGCGCCACCGCTCGGCCGGGTTGGACGAGCTCGTCGGGGCCGATCTTGCCGCGGACCGGGACGCCGAGCGATGACATCCCCGAGGGCCACTGGGCACGCGGGGCGATCTCGACGCCGACCTTGTCGAGCGCGGCTGCAGCCCCGGACGAGTCGGAGTCGGAGACCGAGGTCGGGAACCAGGCACCGGCGCAGTTGTCGCACCGGCCGCAGGGCTCGGCGGAGGGGTCGTCGAGGTCCTGCTGCAGCAGCTGCATGCGGCAAGACGAGGTGGCTTCGTAGTCGAGCATCGACGCGGCCTCGGCAGCACGGGCCGCGGCGACGCGCTCGTACCGGGGCGCGTCGTACTGCCACGGCTGCCCGGTCGAGACCCAGCCGCCGGTGACCCGGCGGACGGCGCCGTCGACGTCGAGCACCTTGAGCAGGAGTTCGAGGGTGGAGCGCTTGATGTCGACCAGGCCCTCGAGGGCGACGGTCGACATCGCGGTGTCGGTGGACAGGGCGTCGAGCACGGCGGCGGCACGGGCCTCGGTCGGCATGGAGGCGCTGGCGAAGTACTGCCAGATCTCGCGGTCCTCGCGCCCGGGCAGGAGCAGGACGTCGGCGTTGTCGGTCGCACGACCCGCACGACCGATCTGCTGGTAGTACGCCACGGGGGACGAGGGCGCGCCGACGTGCACGACGAACCCGAGGTCGGGCTTGTCGAACCCCATGCCGAGCGCACTCGTCGCGACCAGGGCCTTCAACTCGTTCCCCTTGAGCTGCTGCTCGAGCTGTTCGCGTTCCTCGGTGTCGGTGCGGCCCGTGTAGGCACGGACGGCGTACCCGTTGTCGCGGAGCAGTCGGGCGATGTCCTCGGCCGCCGAGACGGTGAGCGTGTAGATGATGCCGCTGCCGGGCAGGTCGCCGAGGTGCGCGAGCAGCCAGCCGAGTCGCTGCCGGGCGTCGGGCAGGGTCAGCACACCGAGGCGCAGCGACGCCCGGGCCAGGGATCCGCGGATCGTGAACACCGGGTCGGCCGGGTCGGCGGTGAGCTGCTCGGCGACGTCCTCGACCACGCGCTCGTTCGCCGTCGCGGTGGTGGCCAGGACGGGGACGCCGTGGGGGAGCGACCGGATGAGCTCGGCCAACCGGCGGTAGTCCGGCCGGAAGTCGTGGCCCCAGTCCGAGATGCAGTGCGCCTCGTCGACCACGAGCATGCCCATCCGCGCGATCAGCGTCGGCATCTGCTCGTCGCGGAACTTCGGGTTGTTCAGGCGCTCGGGGGAGACGAGGAGCACGTCGACCTCGTCACGGGCGAGCGCGGCCTGGGTCTCGCCCCACTCGTGTGCGTTCGCGGAGTTGATCGATACGGCACGGACCCCGGCCCGCGCGGCAGCGGCGACCTGGTCGCGCATCAGGGCGAGCAGCGGCGACACCAGGACGGTCGGACCGCCACCCCGGCGGCGGAGCAGGAGGGTCGCCAGGAAGTACACCGCCGACTTGCCCCACCCGGTGCGCTGCACGACGAGGGCGCGCTGCCGGTGCTCGACCAGGGCCGAGATCGCCTCGAGCTGGCCGGGGTGGAACACCGCGTCAGGGCGCCCCGTGAGCGCAGCGAGCGCCTGCTGTGCCTCGGCGGCGATGTCCGCAGACGGCACGACGGAGGACGACGGGGCGGAACCGACACCAAGACCAGACATGCCCCCATGCTGTCAGCACCGACCGACGAAACCCGACCCGCGCCTCCAGTCTGTGGACTACTGGTACGTGACCAGAGCAGGCGTCGGCGTCACTTCGGACATGGTCTGCGACGGCGTCAGCATCGGCGTGTCCTCGTCATAGAAGTTCTTCCAGCCCCAGTGCAGGCCCTCCGGCGCGCCCTGGTGCAGTGCGTTCCACGTGGCCTGCTTGTCCGGCTGCGCCCCCTGCCCGTCGACGTGCACGAGCACGTCGAGCTCCGGGTGGCTCTCGAGCGCATCACGGTCCTGGATCATCGACAGCCGGAACTGGTGCAGCACGAGTGCCTTCGGCGGCAGCCCCTCCTCGCGGACGAGCGACGCGAGCCACGACGACACCTCGTTCACCTCGGCGGCCGACACGCTGCCGATCTGCTCCAGGGGCACCTGGTCCTCCGTCAGACGCCACTCCGGGTCGAGCGCCAGCCAGACGCCCGGCTTCTTCAGCAGCGACTCGTACTTCTTCGCCTGCGACAGGAAGTCCGACCGGCCGGGCTGCAGGTCGATGATCACGGGCATGTCGGCGTCGTGCGCGGCCTCGACGTAGGGCTCGAGCGTCGACACCGGCAGTTCCGTCGAGTAGTCGCCGTCGGCTCCGGCGTCCCCGGCGGCGACGGTCGCGATGACCTCCATCGCCGGCGTCACGAGCTCGTCGGACTCCGCCCGGTACGGCTTCGCGACCTGCTCGGCGCGCTGCACGGTCGCCTCCGGTCCCTGCTCGCCGAGCACGCCGAGCGCCGGCGTCCCGGGAGCGCCGTACAGTGCGACGTAGCGGTGCCCGTCGAAGGGTCGCTGGCCGCCGTTCCGCAGCTGGAACCCGCCCTCGGCCGCCCGCACCGTCCACTCCGGGTCGGACAGGGCGTCGAACGCCGCGCCGACCAGGACCGTCGGGTGCTCCCGTCGGTCGTGCAGCGCCGTCACCACGTCGGGTGCGGCAGCCGGGTCGGTCACGCCCTTCGGCATCGTCACCACCCGGGCACCGGCGGCCTTCGCGGTCGCCACGGCAGCGGCGTCGGCGCGCGCGTCCTCCACCACCACGGTCGCCTGCCGGGAGGCTCGGCTCGACTCCGGCGCCTCGCCACCGTCCGGCGCCTGCCGCTGTTCGACGTCCGTGTCGACCGACACGTCGCCCTCGGCCTGGTACCAGTCGGCCCCGAGCCGGTCGAGTTCGCGGGCGACGGCGGCGCCGCCCTCCGCGCCCTTCGCCGTCAGCAGCACCGGGACGTGGGCGCTCGCCGCGGCCTCGCTCGCCGCGCGGATGCCGTCGGCGTCGCCGGACCGAGCCACGACCGCGCCGGGAGCACTCGCGAACAGCGCCGTGCTGACCCGGACGGACCGGGCCGCGGCGTCCGCAGCGTCGGCCACCGTGACGGTGTCGGCCGACGCCTTCGCCAGGGTCGGGCGGCTCGCGTCCGGGCCGCTCGACGTGCACCCGGCGGCTCCGAGCAGCAGCCCGGAGACCGTGATCGCGACCAACAGACGAGGGGTGGGACGAGAACGCATCGAGCCACCATACGAGCCACACGGAGAGGTCCCTGGGAATCCGACGGGTGTCGTCTCGTAGAAGGGAGGCATGCCCCACCACCCAGACGACCGCCCGCTCATCGGACCGGTCCGGTCGCCCGAGGTGCACTGCACGACCCTCAACGTCCGGCGCCGCGTGCCGCGCCCGTCCACCCACCCGGACGCGTGGGAGCGTCGCCGGGACGCCGTGCTCGCGCTCGTCACGTCCGAAGCGCCCACCGTCCTCGCCGTCCAGGAGGCCCTGCCCGAGCAGGCAGACGACCTCACCGCCGGCCTCGGGTCGGGTTGGGAACCCGTCCTGGCGGGTCGGGGAGCGCACGGCGGTGGCGAACAGGTCGGCCTGTTCCTCGACCGCTCGCGCCTGGACGTCGTCGAGCGCCGCACCTGGGCGCTCTCCCGCACGCCGCACCGCCCCGGCTCGCGGTCGTGGGCCACGTCTTTCCCCCGGCACGCCGTCGGAGCCGTCGTCGACGACCGGGCGACCGGCGTCCGGTTCCTGGCCGTCGCCACGCACCTGGACGTCGCCTCGCCGTGGGCCCGACTGCGGTCCGCCGAACTGCTCGGGCGCATCGTCCGGCAGCGCGGCCTGCCCGCCGTGGTGATGGCCGACTGGAACAGCCCCGCCGGTTCCGCACCGTGGCGAGCCCTGGCGGAGGCGGGGGTCGAGGACAGCTGGGGGCGGGCCTCCAGGCTGGTGGGGGAGCCGTACGGGACGTACCCGCACTACGGGAGTCCGCGTGTCGGGGGCCGGCGCATCGACGGGGTGCTGGTGACCGCCGAGGCGGACGTGGACCGCGCCGCGGTGTCGGTGCGTCGGCCGGGCGGCGTCTGGCCGTCCGACCACGCCGCCGTGCACGCGGTCGTGCGGTGGGCATCGTGATCGCCACCCTCGGGACGACGTTCCTGCGACCCCGGTTCATGCCGGCCGACGTCGTCCGCGCGCTGACGCTCGTCAGCCTGGTCGTCGCGACCATCGGGTGGGGCGGCACCGCGTTCCCGGTGATGGCACTGTGCCTGCTCGGCGTCGTGGTGCCGCGGATGCTCGGCCTGCGACCGACGTTCGACATGGCCGTCTGCCTGCTCGTGCTGCTGTCGGGGTGGTCGAGCGTGCTCGAGTGGTACACGAGCGTGTTCCTGTGGGACAAGTTCATGCACGTCGTGCTCACCGGGCTGCTCGCGGCGGTGCTGTACGTGATCGGCTCGGAGCTGCGGGCCGTGCCGGCGCCGGACAGCGAGCGGCGGGTGGTCGTCGCGGTCCTCGCGCTCGCCGCGGGACTGGCGATCGGGGCGGTCTGGGAGATGGGGGAGTGGCTCGGGCACAACTTCGTCGACTCGCGGATCTTCGTCGGTTACGACGACACGATCGGGGACCTGGCGGCGGACGGGGCCGGTGGGTTGCTCGTCGGGCTGGGGCTGCCGTGGTTGGCGGCGCGGCGCGAGCTGGTGCGGCCGGGGTGAGCCTGCGTGCTCGCGTTCTCTGCGTGTTCGACGCGACTCGCCGTGGCACGGAGGGGGTCTGACGTCCGCTATGCTGGACCGGTCGCTCGCGCTCCGGTCGGACGCGGGCGAGGGTCCTCCGGGGCTCTGAGTCCCTCGGGGCTCGCGGGCTGTGGCGCAGCTTGGTAGCGCACTTGACTGGGGGTCAAGGGGTCGCAGGTTCAAATCCTGTCAGCCCGACCGAAGGGGCGAGTTAGTAATCGTCTTCTAAGAACTGTCGACAACGAAGAAGCCCACCGAGAATCTCGGTGGGCTTCTTCGTCTTGTTTGGGCTTGTGCTGGTGTACGCGGCACCTGTTGTTGCTCGTTCCAGTCCGCGCGGAGCGCGCTCCCGGTTTCAGGCGCGACAAGGATCGCCACGCGTGTGTGGCGAGGGCGACGTCGGCGCTTTGGCATTGCCGTTGCCTAGGCGACGCGTCTCGTGTGCCGTCAGGGTGCTCGTAAATCCGCCGTGAACGTGTCGCCTGGCTGCTTCGAGCTGAACAACCCACTGTCGAAACAACTCGAAGTTGTGCGTGAGCAAGAAGACCTGACTGGCCTACGCGTTCTCCACGAGGGAAGACCAGAGGAACGAAGAGATTCCGAAGAGGATGCCCTCGTCCATGCTCGAGACCGGATCGTCGATCACGACGATGGGCGCGTCGCCCTGAAGACGCCTTCACGAATGCTCGCGAGAAAGTGCAGGAGCGCGATCGCAGTCCGCTCTCCTTCGCTCAAATTGGTGGCGGGCAGACCCGACCGCTCGATCTTGTAGTGTTTTCCGTCGTCGCTCGGGGTGAAAGCCAGCTCCGAACGCCCGAGCAGGCCAGTTGAGCAACGACACGTTCCCGACCGCGATGCACATCTCCGCACTGCTGGAACTCGACAACCACCTCATCCCCCCCCCCCCCCCCCCGTCGCCGAGTCCATCGAACACAAGGCTGCCGAGTGGATGGACGTGGTCAAGTTCGGGCGCACCCACCTCGAGGACGCCGTCCCGCTGACCGTCGGGCAGGAATGGTCCGGCTGGGCGGGTCAGCTCCGCAACGCGTTGAAGGCCGTCGACTTCAGCCGCGAAGGGCTCCTCGAACTCGCCGTCGGCGGGACCGCCGTCGGAACCGGGCTGACGCACCGCCGAACTCGGTTCCGCGGACTGTGCTGCCCGCCTCCTAAACGGGGGGTAGTCCGTTCGGTCTGCTTATCGATAGCGTCCTGAGAGTGAGCCAGGACGGCTCGGAACGGGGGGGGCTCGGGATGAAAAAAGTCAGGAATGTTCGTACCGGGGTGCTGGGATGCGCGGCCATCGCGGCAATCTTTGTCAGCACTATTACGCCGGCGTATGCCGAGACAGGCGCTGCGGAGGTGGACGGCGCGGAGCAGGTCGCTCCCGGAGATCCGAGCGACGAGGCAACGACTCCCGACCAGTGGCTCGAGCAGCAAACCGACGAACTTGACGTGACCGCCCCCGCCATCGTGCACGAGACCATCGACGACGACGGCATCAGCCTATGCGCGGACGATCCGAGCATCGTGTGCACCACCGCTACAACCACCGGCGATCCCGCTGACACGACGCTGCCTGGCCCGGCGGCCACTGACCGAGCGGCGGCGAGCCGAGCCGCTGGTACCGCGGACGTCGACGTTCCCCTCGATCTGACCATCTCAACAGGATGCTTAGGGCAGCTCCGATCGGCGCGATGGAACATCGCACGCTGGGCGGCTTGCTCTCACCGGGGAGGCCGCCTGACCCTCGTCACCAAAGAGGGTAAGCGCGTTGGAACCGTGCGCTACGAGACCTACCACGAGGTCACAGGCAACCCGACGAAGGGCGAATGGAGCAACGCGTTCCTGATCCGTGTCACGGGTGCCACCGGCATCGGAGCAGCAACCGAGGTCGTCGGTCAGGGCAACTGCATCGGCAAGTGCACCTTCACCGGCGGTACCGACATCGTCGGAGCGATGGCCCCAGGCGCAGTCCTGCAGGGAGAAGCGCACTTCAAGTGGCGCGGAACGGCAGGCGCCCGCGTGACCCCGAGGCCCTGGTGGGACTTCAACTACAGCCACCCCGACGGCATCACCATCGATAGCGCCGGGTACAAGGCCCCCAAGATCCGCTGCGACCGCGACTACCCCGGCCGTCCGAATTCTGTCGGATGTGTCTTCCCGCAGCAGTCCGCGTCGCTCGATCTCAATGACTATTACAACGCCTGGGCGACCCACGTCATCTGGGCGCAGGCGAACGGGCTCCCCACTGTCCTGCATCGCGCAACCCTCGCGGAGAAGAACGCGAACCGAGCAATCGCGTGTGCCTCCGCTCCGAAACCCCGCCCTACTGGATATCAGTGCGACGAGTACCCATTCGCGTCCGCCAAGGAGGGGGCCGCTGCAGGAACCGGCGGGGTTCGAGTTCCCGACATCTTCTACTCAACGCCCGGAGATTTCTGCGGTATGCCGCCTGCACCGGCCACCGGACCCGGCGGATGGAGCATCTGCTTGATCCCCGCCGCGGACAACCAGGAAGGCGGTCAGGTCCTCAACAACATCTACAAGGCCTTCCGTGTCATCCCTGGCGACGCGTACTCCTTGAACTACTCCACCGCTTCCTGACCCTAGGGAGGATCAGTGCGCTACGACACCGACATCGACAACGGCACGCTGCAGATCGAGGGCGGCGCACTTCGAGCGGTCACAAGCATCGACCTCGCGAAGATCGGCTTCCTCACACAGGCGAAAACCGTCGTCGTTTCGGTGCCGCAGATCGATCTGCAACTTCCCGTCGCGCTGTCGACGATCGCGGAGTATGGTGCTGTCCCGATCGAGGCGCAAACACACTCATCTGCGCCGGACCTGCCCGAGGCATCGTGGACCGACGTTGTCGACGTCACTTTCGACGTCGGCAACATCGACGACGGAGGGTTGGTCGTTGTCGGCTTCGACGGGCCTGACTTCACTGAGCCGCCGCTCACTCCATCTCCGGGACGTTACCGGCTCCGCATCAGCGCCGCGCATCGGGACCTACCATGGACCGACGAAGTCACCGAGCGCTACCGATTTGACGCTTGGCCCATCATTGACGCCCTTGGCCCCATCATCCACCGCGGAACTCAGGGCCTGACACGGGGCTAGTGCTCCTCCTGAGCGAGCTCCCACCGCCCGGCAAGTACCTGACCGAGGCCGCCGCGGAACAACGCTAGTCCTAGCGTGGCGGCCGCGGCGCCGATGCCGGCCCCGAACTGGGGTGCAGACCGACGCCGATCCTGGCAATACGGTGTGAGCGCCCCTGCGCGACCCGAGCGCAGCACGAGACCAGGATTCCCGATGCGTCGCTCCCGTACTGCCCTGCCCGGAACCCCGCCCGTCGACCGACCCGGTCGCGTCGCCCGAATCGGCAGGCAACTGCTAGCCGTGGTCGGCATCGTGACGCTCCTGAGCACCGTGACTCCGGAGGCAGCCCTCGCGTGGGAGCAGTGCACCGACTACAACGAGTGCGGTGGTGGTGGCGGCTCGTCGTACGGAGCCGTCACCAACACGGCGTGGGCCGAGTCGGCGACGGTGGGTGTCCCGTTCTCGTTCCAGTACCGGCTCGAACCCTCGGGTTCCTCGGTCGCCGTGACCTCGGGTTCGCTTCCCCCGGGGCTCTCGATGAGTCCGGCGGGGCTGGTCGCCGGCACGCCGACCGCTGCCGGGCAGTCCGTCTACTCCATGACCATCACCCCGCCTCAGGGGTACCCGGGGGAGCCGGGGCAGTACTCGGACTCCATCACCGTCAAGCCCGCTCCCGTCCCGAGCGCCCCGACGAACGTGACCGCCACGGCGACGTCGTCGACCGCCGCGCACCTGACCTGGGCGGCGCCGTCGGAGTCCGGCGCGTCCCCGGTGACCTCGTACGCGATCTCCTGGTCCGGCGGCTCGACCTCGGCCACCGGGACCGCGGCCGACATCACGGGTCTGACGCCGGGCACCGCCTACACGTTCACGGTCAGCGCCGTCTCGCAGGCGGGTACCGGACCCGGGGCGACCTCGAACTCCGTGGTGCCCGCAGGCGTTCCGGGCAGCGTGCCGGTCACCGGCGTGACGGCAGGGGACCGCAAGGCCGTCGTGACCTGGGGGAAGACCACGCCGTCGAACGGTTCCGAGATCACCGCGTACCGCGCGGAGGCCAGCTCCGACGGGTTCGTGACGCGCCGCACCGCGATGGTCGGCTCCTCGTCCTTCGCCGTGCCGATCGAGGGTCTGACGAACGGCACCACCTACGCCTTCCGGGTGGTCGCCATCAACGGGAAGGGCGAGGGGCCCGCATCAGAGGTCCGGTCCGCCACGCCGAGTGGCGCCCCGGGCGCTCCGGCGGCCAGCGTGACGGCGGGCGACCAGCAGCTCAGCACGACGTGGGCGGCGCCGTCGGCGAACGGGTCGACGATCACCGGCTACACCGTGACGCTCCGCTCCGGTGGTGCGGTCGTCGCGACCCAGGACGTCCCGTCGCGCACCACGGTGACGTTCCCGGACCTGCGGAACGGCACGTCGTACTCCGTCGAGGTCGCGGCGACGAACGCCAACGGCACGACGACCGGTGCGGCCGTCACGGCGACCCCGCGCGGCGTGCCGGGGGCCGTCACCTCGTTGACCGCCACCGACGGCGACGGCAGCGCGGTGCTCTCGTGGACCGCTGCGTCGCCGAACGGGCAGACGCCCCAGTACCGGGTGCAGGTGAGCGGCGACGGCGGCACGAGCTGGACGACGCTCGGCACCACCGCGGCGACCACGTGGTCCGCGGCTGCGCTCACGAACGGCGAGACGTACACGTTCCGCGTCACGGCCGTCAACGATGCCGGTGCCGGACCCGCGGCGACGACGACGGCGAAGCCCTACGGCACCCCCTCGGCGCCGACCGCGCTCCGGGTCGTCCCCGGAGACCGGGAGGCGACGGCGTCGTGGTCCGCCCCTGACTCCGACGGCGGCCGATCGATCTCGCGCTACATCGTGCAGACGAGCACGAACGGCACGGACTGGGCCACCGCGGGGACGACGAGCGCGTCGTCGTTGCGGCTCACGGAGCTCTCGAACGGCGCGACGACGTCCGTCCGGGTCCGCGCGGAGAACGCTCGCGGCGCCGGCGCGCCGAGCGCCGTGCAGACGACGATGACGAGCGGGCTGCCCGGCGCGACGAGGATCACCGACGCTGTCGCCCAGGACCGGGCCGTGACGCTGACCTGGACGGCACCGGACGCGAACGGTTCCGCCGTGGACGGCTACCTCGTGGAGCAGTCCACCGACGGTGAGACCTGGCGTGACGCGACACCCCGCGGGGCGCGCGACGGCGGGTCCACGGCATCCGTCTCGGGCCTGGACAACGGGACCGAGTACCGGTTCCGCGTGACGGCGCACAACGCCAACGGGTACGGCGCTCCCGGTGCGGTCGTCGCCGTGACGCCGTTCTCGGTACCCGACGCGCCCGATGCGCCGACGGTGACGCCCGGCAACGGCTCGGCGGCCGTGTGGTGGACCGCGCCGTTCGACGGCGGGCGGACGATCACGTCGTACCGCGTCGAGCGGCGGGTGGTCGGCGGCGACTGGACCGAGGTCGGTTCGACCGGCGGGACCGGCCGGTCGCTGGCCGACCGCGGGCTCGACAACGGGACCGTCTACGCGTACCGCGTCATCGCCGGCAACGCGGGTGGAGCCTCCCATCCGAGCGCCGCGACCACCGTGACCCCGCGCACCGTTCCCGGGACGCCCAGTGCGGTCGTCGCGACCCCGCGTGACCGCAGTGTGCAGCTCAACTGGTCCGCGCCGACCGACGACGGCGGCGACGCGGTCTCCGGCTACCGCGTCGAGCAGCACGTCGACGGCGACTGGGTCCGCGTCGACACGCTCGGCGGCACGACCACGACGATCCACGACCTGACGAACGGCACGTGGACCTCGTTCCGTGTCCGGGCCGTCAACGCCGCCGGTGCGGGTGCGGTCAGCGACCCGGTGTCGGCGATGCCGCGCACGGTCCCCGACGCTCCGACCGCGCTCGGTGCCACCGCGGGTGACGGCTCCGTCGACCTCGCGTGGACGGCCCCGGAGGACGACGGCGGGGCGGCCGTGACCGGCTACACGGTCGAGCAGCTGGACGCCGACGGGGACTGGGCCGTCAGGACCACCACCACGAGCCCGCGAGCGACGCTCGCACCAGAACGCAACGGTGCCACCCTGACCTTCCGTGTCCGTGCGACGAACGACGCCGGGACCGGCGCGGCCTCCGGGCAGGTCGTCGTGGTCCCGCGGACCGTGCCCGACGCGCCCACCGAGCTCGAGGCCACCCCGGGTGACCGCCGCGCGACGCTCACCTGGACGGCACCGAGCTGGGACGGTGGCGCGCCGGTTAACGGCTACGTCGTCGAGCGGGCCATCGGTGACGGCCCCTGGGACGCCGTCGGCACGGTCTCCGGCGCGACGACCACGACCGTGACGGGCCAGACGAACGGCACCGCTACGCGGTTCCGCGTCCGCGCCGTGAACGTCGCCGGAGCGGGGCACGCGTCCGACGCCGCGACGACGACCCCGCGCACCGTGGCGGACGCCCCGGGAGACCTCGCTGCGACGCCTGGCGACCAGCAGGCCGACCTGACGTGGTCCGCCCCGACCGCGGACGGCGGCTCCGCCGTGACGGGCTACGTCGTGCAGACGAGCACCGACCGCGGTGACTCGTGGAGTGACGCCGGCACGGTGAGCGACCCCGCGTTCACGGTCGTCGGGCTGCAGAACGGTGCCGTGGCGTCGTTCCGCGTGCTCGCGGTGAACGCCGCCGGCCGGAGCGTCGCGTCCGAGCCGGTCTCGGCGACGCCGCGCCGGTCACCCGACGAGCCCCGTGCGCTCACCGCGGTGCCGGGTGACCGCTCGGTCGCGCTCCGCTGGACCGCGCCGGAGTCCGACGGCGGAGCCTCCGTCGACACCTACCTCGTGCAGGCCACCGCCGCCGACGGCTCGTGGGGCGAACCGGTCCGCGTGACCGGGACGAGCACCGAGGTCGACGGACTGGTCAACGGGACGGCACACGGGTTCCGGGTCGCCGCGGAGAACGTCGGCGGTGTCGGAGCGTGGAGCTCCGTCGCGACCGCCACCCCGTTCGTGTTCGCGCCGACGTTCACCGACGAGGACGGCGTGTCCGTCGTCGGGACGACCCTGACCGTCGGGGACACGGTCGTGTTCGCTGCGGACCACCTGCCGGTCGGCGCGTCGGTGGCGCTCGAGCTGCACTCCGACGTCCGGGTCCTCGCATCGGGCACGGTCGGCGACGGCGGAGCGATCCAGCTCCGCGCGACGATCCCGGCCCTGACCGAGTCGGGCATGCACCACCTGGTCGCGACCATCGACGGGGTCGGCACGACCGTCGCACCCGTGGAGGTCGCGATCCGCGTGGCCCCGGCAGCCGTTCCCGCTCCCGTGCCGGCACCCGCTCCCGCACCGGCGCCCCCGGCGACCGGCGGTGGCACGACTCCGACCCCCGCCCCGAGCGGACCGGCACCGTCGGTGGGCGCACGGACGGACGCCCCGTCCACGCGCACCGGAACGGGCCCGGCCGCGCTCGCCTTCACCGGCTCGGCGGACACCGCTCCGCTCACCGTGGTCGGCCTGGTGCTGTTGCTGGCCGGCCTGGCCCTCGCCTCGGGCGTGCGCGCGCGGCGACGCCGCGTCTGACGGTCGGTGCGCCGGCCGACCGGCTGGCGCACCGTCGACCGTCGCCGTTCCGGGCCGGTCACGTGTCGGCCGGGAGGCGCGGTGCCGGACGCGCGCCGTGCCTCCAGGCCGGTGGGTGGTCGCGTCGTCGGCCTCGGGTCCTGCTGGGTCGACGTCGGCCCGTCAGCCCGTTCGCTCAGGCCGCGACTCGAGCACGCCGCTGCGCGAGCGCGAGTGCAGCGAGGGCGAGCAGCCCGCCGATGACGGCTCCGATGGAGTTCGTCACCCAGTCGCCGGTGTCGCAGGCGCGCCCGATGCCGACGACGAGGGCCTGGACCGCCTCGATCACCGCCGAGAGCGCGACACCGGCGATGATCGCGAGCAGCGGTCGCGCCCAGCGGATCCCGACCAGGAAGCTGACGGGCACGAAGAGCAGCACGTTCGCGATCGACTCCACCGCGGTCGGCGCGAGGGACGGCAGCCCTGCGGTGCAGCCCACTGCGGAGGACGGTGCGGCTTCCGGGTAGAGCGTGAGGCCGAGGACCGCGACGAGTGCCAGCACGGTGAGCACCAGGGTGACCTTCGGGGCGCGCGTGAGCAGGACACCGAGGAACGGTGCGACGACGACCACCGCGACGAGGGCCCCGAACGGCAGCCACGGCACCTGGACGAGCAGGGTGGTGAGCACGGGCGGGGCCTCTCTGGAGTGGGCAGGCCCCGACGGGTCGCCCTCGGATCGCGGCAGTCGACAGTACCGGACGGGGGCGACGCGTCAGCGCCGGCAGAGTGGCGGAAGGGGTCTGCTCACGCTCCCGCTCGATCCGGCCCGTAGGCACGGACGAACGCCTCCACGCCGTCGACGAAGAGTTCGTCGACGGCTTCTGCATCGAGGTCGGGTGTGCCGAGGGCGAGCAGGAAGGTGAGCGCGGTGAAGTGCTCCGCAGCACGACGGGGCTTCGTCGTGCGGATCGCGCCGGCCGCGGCGAGGTCGGCGAATCGCGCAGCGAGCACCAGCTCGGGGCCGTGCGCCAGGTCGGACTCGAGCGCAGCGATCGACCGGCCCGAGTCGAGGAGCAGCCTGACCACCGCGTAGTCGGACGACTGCAGCGTCTGGGTGGCGATGCGCCTGGTGAAGGCCAGGAGTGCGGCTCCCAGATCGCGGTCGGCTCGGAGCTCCTGCTCGACGGCTTCCTGCACGGCGTCCAGCAGTGCCGCGGAGGCTCGCTCGACCACAGCGCTGAACAGTCCGTCCTTGTCCACGAAGTGGTCGTAGAGGGTGCGCTTGGACACCCCGGCCTGGGCGGCGACGGCGTCCACGGAAGTGCGGTCGTAGCCGTCCTCGAGGAAGCGGTTCCGGGCCGCGTCGAGCATCGCACTGCGCTTCCGCTCGGAGCTCGGGCGCAGAGGGCGCTGTGCATCGGGCATCCAACGACTGTACCGGTGCAGTGTTCACACTGCACGGTGTAGTGTGGAATCTCCGAACTGTTCCGACATCGAGAGAAGAGCACCATGACCGTGAGCGACCCCACCCCCACTCCGACGACCTCGGCGAGCACGACACCGGCGCGCACGACGCCGACGGACGTCCTCGTCATCGGCGCCGGCCCGACCGGACTCACGCTCGCCTGCGACCTCGCCCGGCGAGGAGTGCGCGTCCGGGTGATCGAGCGCTTCGCCGCTCCCAGCGTCGCCTCGCGGGGGAAGGGCCTGCAGCCGCGGAGCCTCGAGGTGCTGGACGACCTCGGCGTGGCTGACACGGTCCTGACCCGCGGCGCGATCAGACTCCCGGTCCGGATGATCACCGACGACGGCACCGTGATCGATCGCGAACCCATCACCGTCCCGGTCTCCGACCCGACCACGACCGCGTACCCGGAGACGCTGTGGATCGGCGAGTTCGACGTCGAGGGTCCTCTCCGCGATCGCCTGGCCCTCGACGGTGTCGAGGTCGAGTTCGGCACCACCGCGAGCGCGCTCGAGCAGCATGCGGACTCCGTGGAGGCGACCGTCGAGACCCCGCAGGGCCCGGACACGATCCGCGCCCGGTGGGTCGTCGGCGCCGACGGGGGCAGGAGCACCGTGCGGCATGCGCTCGGGGTGCAGTTCCCGGGGTTCACGATGCGGGATCGCTGGTACCTCGGCGACGTCCGCCTCGAGGGCCTGGACCACGGTCGGCAGTACATCTTCCCGACGGACCTCGGCATGATCGGGCTCACCCCGCTGCCCACCACGGACCTGTGGCAGTGGCAGTCGACGACCGAAGCCGGGGACGATGCGGCGCAGCCGTCGCTGGAGCTCTACCAGCAGATGCTCGACGACCACCTCGGGAAGGACCGGGTGACCCTGCAGGAGGCGACCTGGTTGTCGCTCTACCGCGCCAACGTCCGCCTCGCCGACCGGTACCGCGTGGGCCGCGTGCTGCTGGCCGGCGACGCGGCGCACGCGCACTCGCCGGCGGGCGGGCAGGGCATGAACACCGGGATCCAGGACAGCTGGAACCTCGGGTGGAAGCTCGCGGCCGTGGTCGACGGTGCCGACGCGGCCCTCCTCGACACCTACGAGGACGAGCGCCGCCCGATCGCCGCGTCCGTCCTCGAGATGAGCACGGAGAAGATGCACCGGTTCCGCGCCGGGGCCACCGACGGTGCGGAAGGAGTGGACCGCGGGCTCGACGGGATGGGTGGCGACGACACGACCGGGCTGTCACTGCGCTACCTCCCGAACACGTTGGCCTTCGACAGGCAGCCCATCGCCCGCGCGCCGTACGCCACCGGGCTCCGCGGTCGCGGCTTCGCCGGGTCGACGTTCGACCTCATCCGAGGACCCCACTGGACGGTGTTCGTGTTCTCCGACGATGCTTCGGACGCGCACGCCTTCGACGGCACGCCCGAGAACGTCCATGTCCACCGCATCGGGGCCGGCGCGATCGAGGACTCCCAGGGCCACGCCGTGGCGAGGTACGCCGCGCAGCAGGGCATGGTCGTGCTCATCCGCCCGGACGGCTACATCGCCGCGCGACAGACCGTGTCGTCGGCTGCTGACCTCCTCTCCTTCGTCCGCGGTGTCGAGGGCGGCGGTGCTCACCGGCAGGACGACACGGCGGACCGAGCGGACTCGTCGCGGCCGCGTTGAGCGCGCGTGGGTGGGGCAGCGTTCGACCGGATCTTCCAGCGCTGGCAGCAGCAGACCGGAGCGGACTCCGCCGTGGTCGTCGCGGCCCTCACGCTCCTGACGGACGCTCGTCCGGACGGCCGAAGCGCGGCTGCGATCGACCGGTAGCCGATCGACCGTCGCGACGAGACAGAGCGCGCCTCGGTCTGTCAGACCTCGGGACGCAGTCCTGGCTTCATGTCGTACGTCACCCACGGCGTCGCCGTTGCGACGTCGTCGTAGACGTGACGAGCTGCTTCGTTGTCGGGCGCCGTGATCCACCGGACGACGCTGGCGCCCTCGTTCGCCGCGATGGACGACGCCTCCCGCAGGAGCGCGTTAGCCACGCCGCTCCCGCGTGCTGCTGGTGCGGTGAAGAGGTCGTCGAGGTAGAGCCCGAGCGTCGCGGTGGACGGTCGCGCGAAGCGCCGGAGGTTCGCGATGCCGAGCAGGTTGCCGTCGTCATCGGTCGCGACGAGACCGGTGAGGCCGTGTGCACCTCGTACGATCCACTCCCACGTGGCACCGACCGCTCGTCGATCCTCCGGCAGCTCGTAGAACGAGCGGTACCCGGCGAACAGGGCGGTCCACTGAGACTCGTCCTGCGGGACAACGGTGCGTACGCGGATCGTCACCTCGCGAGCCTAGGGGAGTCGCGGCATCACCGGGACGGAGGGTTCCCTGCCGATGCCCGTCCGCTTCGGCGAACGCTCCCGTGGTGCGGTGACAAGATGACCGCGTGCAGATCGAGCAAGTGGACGAGCGGGCGTACATCTACGAAGGCGAGCACGACACGTTCGTCGTGCACTTCTTCGAAGCGAGCGGTCCCTGGTCGGAGGACGGTCCAGACGACCGCCCGGTTGCTCCCGTCTGGGACGCCACGAGTTGCCCGGTCAGCGTGATCCGCATCACCGACGCGACGTACCGCGCGACCTTCGCGGAAGCCCGACGTCTTGCCGCTCGAGAGGCGACGCCGACGCTGTTCTCCGTGTCCCTCGAGATCCAGGGTCCGAGTGGTTCCGGGATCCTGCGACTGTTCGGGACCGACCTCAACATGGAGGGGCTCGAGCTCGACCACGACACGTACGCCGCGAAACGGGAGATGTTCGCCGAGTTCTTCAGCCGCGGGAGCAGCGCGACCGATGCCGAGGATCCGGGACGCAGCCACTGACGGACGGGAGGCCCGGTGCCAGCTGGCACCGGGCCTCCCGTCCGTCGGTCAGATCCGCCCAGGGCGGCGGATCAGCCGTCCTCAGCCACGCGCCCGGCGTCGCCGGTTCCGCAGCGTCAGTGCGATCCCGCCGGCCGCGAGCAGCGCCGCTGCCAACAGCCCGAGGGGGAGCAGGTTCGCTCCCGTCCAGGCCAGGGCGCCGTCCGGGTCACCGGCGGACGCCCCGCCGGTGTCGCCGGGTGCGGCCGCACCGGGTGCGCCGCCTCCGCCCGTTCCGGGTGCCGGCGTGCCACCACCCGGTGTCCCCGGCGTCGGTGAGGCGGACGGTGCGGGAGCGGCGGCGGCCCGGACGGTGAAGGCCGTCCTGGCCAGGACGTCACCGCCGACCGATGCCGTGACCGCGACGCGGCCGGATGCCGTGCCCGGCACCCGCAGGTCGACCGAGAACGCACCGTCGGCGTCGGTGTGCGCGGCGGCCCCACCGATGCGCGGCGTGGTCGCCACTGCCACGTCGGTGTCCGCCGGGAACCCGGCGCCCGTGACGGTCTGCGTGGCACCGGCATCGATCGTCGGCGACTCGGCCCGGAGGACCGGGGTCGCCACGGCCTCGCTGCTGAACGCCACGACCGTGCGCTCCGTCACGGACCGTTCGTCGACCGGCACGCTGATGGTGCGGGTGTCGGCGTCGTAGGTCCAGGCGCTCGTCGCGATCGGACGGCCATCGATGGTGACGGTGCGCGGCCGGTCGGCGTTCGTGAACGTCGCCGTCCACGAGCGGTCCTGCACCTGGCCGGCGAACGAACCGTCGGCGGGGGCGATGTCGAGCGAACCGCCGGTCGGCTGCTGGGTGTAGCGGACGGCGGTCGAGGCGCTCCCCGCCGCGGCTTTCGCGGTCGCCTTCGTCGTTGCCGAGGCACTGTCCCCGCCAGCGTCTTCGTGCAGGTCGAACGAGCCGTCCGCGCCGGTCGCCACCGTCAGGGTGACGGCGTCGAGCGGTGCGGCGTCGTTCCGCACCTGCTCGGACCGGGTGGGGACGATGCCGCCGCTCTTCACGAACACCGGCATGGCGTTCAGGTCGGTCGTCACGTCGGCGGTGGTGCCGCCGGCGTACGTCTTGCCGGTGAACCAGTCGGTCCACGAGCTGCCCTCCGGGAACCAGACGGAGCGGGTGGCCGTGCCGGTCTTGTCGTTCGCGGTGGTGACCGGTGCGACGAGCACGTCCGGGCCGTACAGGTACTCGGAGCCGGCCTGGGCGTAGGACTCCTGCGCCTCGGGGTACTGCAGGTAGAGCGGCTGCAGGATCGGGGTGCCCGTTTCGGTGGCCTGCGCGGCGAGCGTGTAGGTCAGGGGGACGAGGGCCTCGCGGAGGTTGAGGAACTGCTTCGCCGAGGCTTCCGCTGCCGCCGGGTACTGCCAGGGCAGGCGGTCGCTGTGGTTGCTGTGCAGGCGGTCGATCGGCTGGAAGGTGCCGAGCTGCACCCAGCGGGCGTAGAGGTCCTCGGGCAGCTGGGTCGTGCCCTCCTCGGCGCCGGCGATGCCGTACTGCGCACCGTTGTGGCCGCCGATGTCGTGGCTGACCGACGCCAGGCCGGTCGCTGCGGACTCACCGGGGGTGTAGCCGACCTCGGCGAGCAGCATGTCCCACGACGACGTGGTGTCGCCGGTGAAGTGCACGGTCGTGCGCTTGTCCGCCCACGGCCCGGTCGGGACGGCCTGCGGGTTGCCGTAGCCACCCGCGGTCAGCGAGCCGTACGCCCGCGAGAACGCCAGGCCGCGGCCGCCGAGCTGCTCGTCGGTGTACTTCGCGTACTGCTTGTTGATGAACGCGTCGGGGGTGACACCGTTCGCCGAGTACTTCGAGTTCTCGCTGCAGCACCAGTCGAGCCACCACATGTCGACGCCCTCCGGCTGCATCGAGGTGTGCAGGTCGAAGTAGGCCTCGAGCTGGTCGGGGTCCGACCAGTCGAACAGGTAGCGGTCGCCGTCACCCTTGGTGAGCCCGCCCTTCGCAGTGGCCTGCGCCTGCGCGAACCGTGGGTCCTGGCTCGAGATCGTCGGGTGGATGTTGAGCGTGTTGTGGATGCCCTGCTCGTGCCAGTCGGCGAGCAGCCCGGTCATGTCCGGGATCCGACCCGGGTCGACCGACCAGCCGTTCCACTTGCTGTCGCCCTGGTTGGTGGGGCTGCCGATCTTGTAGTCGGTGTCGATCGCCATCACGTCCACGGGCACCTGCTCGTCGTGGAACTGCTTCGCGATCGCCAGGTAGTCGGCCTGCGAGCGGTCGTAGTACTCGGAGTACCAGACGCCGTAGGCCCAGCGGGGCAGCAGCTTCGTCGGCCCGGTCAGGACGGCGAGTTCCTGCAGGGCGTGACGGTGGTCGCTGCCGTACCCGAAGACGTAGCCGTCCTGGTAGCGCTCGCCGCCGTGGTCGCCGGCGGGGGTGACGGTGTCGGTCGCCGGGTCGTACAGTGCCGAGGCGCTGTCGTCGAGGAGCGACCAGCCGTCCTGGTAGAGCAGACCCGGGTTCGTCTTGACCGAGCCGTTGGCGGTGTCGAGGTCGCGCCGGTACCCGCCGAGCGGGGCGTGCGCGGCGAGGACCGGCGACGCGGTGTCGACCACCGCGACGGTGTCGAAGTTCACGTTGCAGTTGTTCGTCGTGGTCGGGCAGCCGATCACGACGTCGTTCGCGCCCGCAGCCAGGTGCACCGGCACGCTGACGGTGTTCCAGTAGTCCCAGCCGCTGGTGCGGGGGAGCGGTGCGGTGGTGGCCTGCTGGCCGGTCGGTGCCGCGGTGAGCGTCGGCGTGCCGGCGGAGCCGTTGGCGTAGCGGACCTGCAGGGCGTAGTCGCCCGCGGCCGGCACCCCGGTCACGTGGGCCGTCAGCTGTGCGCCGGCACGCTCGAACCCGGCGACGAAGCCGTCCCCGGCGAAGCCGTTGTGGTTCGTGGCGGTCGTCGCCGGAGCGGTGCGTGCCGAGTCCTCGGCCTGGCACACGGTGCCGAACGCGCAGTCCTCGCCGGTGACCGTGGTCGACGGAGCCGGGTAGGCGGCACCGGCCCGGACGAGCGCCAGGCTGTCGACGTTCACCCGGCCGGAGTCGCTCGCGGTCCGTTCGATGCGCACGCGGTGCTCGCCCGCGGGCAGGTCGAGCGTCGTGGCGGCGGTGGTCTTCCAGTCGTCCCAGTTCGCCCCGGGCGCCAGGCGGATCGTCTTCGCGGTGCCGCCGTCCACCGTCACGCTGAGGGTGCGGGTGGCGACCTGGCCGTCACCGCCCTGCGAGTTCGCGTAGCGCAGGGCGAGGTCGTACGAGCCGGCCTGTTCCGCCGTTGTCGTGAAGGTCATGGCGTTGCCGACCGACTCGAAGCCCGCGGCGAACCCGGCGTCGGTGAAGCCCGTGTGGTCCGAGGCGAGTGACAGACCGGTGAGCCCGAGCGTCTCGGCCTCGCACAGGGTGCCGATCGTGCAGGACGGGGTGGGCGTGGACACCCACGGTGTGCCGGTGACCTGCTGGCCGGACGCCGTGGTCAGGCTGGTCTGCAGGGTGTCCTGCGTGAACGGACCGGAGCCCTGCTTGTACCGGACGGTCATCGCGCCGGTGTCGAGGGTGAGCCAGCCGTCCCGCTCGGTCGTCGTGAAGGTCGTCGGTGCGAAGTCGTCGCGGCCGATGACGTTGAAGGTGCTGCCGTCGGTGAACGTGGAGTCACCGGCGTACTCGGTGCGGATCAGCGTCGGGGACAGCACCTGGAACCGGGCCTGACCCGACACGACGGTGCGGTCGGCCGCCGGGTCCGCGGAGGCCGGGATCGCTGCGATGCCCAGCATGCCGAGGGCGGTCGCTGCGACGATGCCCGACGACAGCGCGCGGCGCAGCCCTCGGGAGCGGAGTGGATTGGGGCGCAAGTGGGTGCTCCTCGTGGACGTCGTCGTCCATCGGGCCGTGCGTCGGCCGTGATCGTCGGGCCGTCCCTGCGGCGGCCCGTTTACAACGCTGTAAACCATACGACCCGGATGGCCCCCGAGGAAGGGGCAGACAGGAGCGGCTCGTTTCGCGGCTTGCGCGCCGCTGTGGACGGCCGCCAATGACGGACTGGAGGCCCGGTGCCAGCTGGCGCCGTCCCTCCACGCACGGCCGTCGCCCCGCTGGCGCGGTGCGCCGGCCTCAGAGGATGGCGGTGGCTTCGACCTCGACGAGCACGTCCGGTTCGAACAGGTACTCGACGCCGATGAGCGATGCAGGCGGCATCGGCGCGGGCAGCCCCAACTCCTCGGCCACCGCCTCGACGCCCGCCATGAACGCTCCGATCTTGTCGGGCGTCCAACCGGTGACGTAGAACGTGAGCCGCACCACGTCGGGGAAACCTGCACCCGCCTCGACCAGCCCGGCGTGCGTGTTCCCCAGCGCCGCGGCGACCTGGCCGGCGAGGTCGCCGGTCGCGATGGCGCTGCCGTCGGCGGCGCGAGCGATCTGTCCGGAGACGTGGACGTGCTTCGTCCCGGTCGCGACGGAGACGTGGTGGTACGGCGTGTGCTGCATCAGGCCGCTCGGCGAGGAAAGGCGGACGGGCATGAGGTGCTCCTTCGATTCGGTATCTCATGGATACCTGGTGCCGAGAGCCCACTTCAACGAAACTGGGTTTCGTGCCGGATACCACTCCTGACCCCCACGGCCTCTTCGCCATCGACCATCCACACCGGGAACTCCTCGATCAAGTCCTCGACAAGTGGTCGCTCGAGGTGTTGAACGAGTTGTGTGAGCAGCCAGCCCGCTTCAGTGCGCTGCGCCGCGCGATCCCGTCGGTGACCCAGAAGTCCCTGACCGCGACGCTGCGCCGCCTCGAGCGCAACGGGATCGTCGAGCGTGTCACGTTGAGCACGCGCCCGTTCGCCGTCGAGTACCGCATCACGCCGCTCGGGAAGACCCTTCGGCCTCCGGTCGACGTCGTGCTGGCCTGGGCCGCTCAGCACATGCCAGCCATCACCGCCGCGCGGCTCCGCTTCGACACCGCAGCAGACGACTCGACGCTCGCCGGGCGTCGGTGAGGCGTCCGTTCGGGCAACACCTCGACTCGTCGGCCGATCCGTCGTGAGACTGCTCCGAGCATCGCGTCCGGCCAACTGCTGAGTGCACGGGCGACACCCCACGAACCGCGGGAGTCGTCCTCATCACCGCGCGCGTCGTCTCCGCAGAACCGAGCGTCGCTCGTGGGGAGTTGGATGTGAGCATGCTCTCCAGTGTCCCGCCCCGTGTGTTCGGCCTTGCGTTCGGAGTGGGAGCCATGGTCGCAGGGCTCGTGATGGCGCTCCTCGGCGCGGGCGTTGACTACGTCGGGCTCGTGGCCGGAGGACTCGTCCTGGCGGCGATGGGACTGCTGGTCGCGATCGTCGGTGCGATCGGTTTCGCGCTCCACGGGTCCGTCCGACCCGAGCGTCGTCGAACGAAGTGAACCGAGGTCGCTGACGGGCGCGTCTCTGAGCCGATCGGCTGTCGAGCGACGTTCGACCTGAGCGGCGAGCACATCGCAACGATGACGGCGCCAGCGGACACGAGGGTCACCGTGAGCAGCGCGACGACCTGCCTACCGCGGTTGCCTGCTGAGGGCGGGTGCGTCGGTGAGTCGTTCGTCTGATCCTCGGATGACCCACCAGACAGCGACGAGGGCGAACACCCCGACGAGGAGCTCCAGTCCACCCGTACCGGTGAACGAGGCGGGGTGCCCCTTCCCGGTGGCGAAGACGGCGAAGTCCCAGAGCGCGTGCAGCACCATCGCCCAGACCAGGGTCCCCGTGGTGCGGCGGAGGATGTACAGGACGGTGCCGAACAGGAACGCGGAGAGCACCTGGAAGCTCGTCCGGCCGAAGTCCTGGCCGCTGAGGACGTTGACGTAGTGCATGAGGCCGAACACGAGGGAGGAGAGGAACCAGACCCAACCTTCGCCGAGCTTGGAGCGGAGTGCGGTGACGAGCAGGCCTCGCGTGGCGATCTCCTCGGTGAAACCGACGAGCAGCAGCACGAGTGACGCGGCGAAGAAGCCGAGGTCGTAGGCACCCCAGTCGGTGCCGATCAGGTTGAGCAGCATGAGGACGGTCATGAGCACCGGCGCGATGACGGGCCAGCGGGACCGTGCGCGATGCTGATCCCGCATCGCCGGCCGCCACCAGCCGAGCAGCGTCGTGACGACGGTGAGGGCGATGGCGCCGAGGACCAGCGAGATCCCGACGCCGCGGAACAGGGTTCTGCCGTCGTCGCCGAGGTCCGGGTAGGGAACGCCGGACAGGTGTTGCGTGACCGACACGAGCGTGACGTAGCCGATGACGACGACGATGCCGATCCAGATCTGTGGTCGGACGCGGAGCTGCATGAGGACCTCGATCCCGACGTGCTGTGTGCGGGCGGTGTCGTCGCGCCAGAGGTGGTGGCGACGAGATGGTGGTGCGCGGCGTCCACGGCCGGCGTGCGTCCTCTGCGGCGCACGTCCGGCGTGATCGGAATCATAGGGAGGACCGTCGAGCAGGGGAATCGACCGTGACTCGCGCCATCGACGGCGGGCGCTCGCGACGGAGCGACCCTGGACGTGCGCCGGTGTCGGACTGGAGGCCCGGAACCAGCTGGCACCGTGCCTCCAGCCCGTCCTGGGGTCACGCCCAGGGCGTGTCAGGACTCCGACAGGAATCCGGCACGCAGCGTGAGGGCTCCGTCAGGAGACCGCACACGCCGACGGCGCACCGGCATGATCGGCAGGTTGACCGCGTGCGCCGCGGCTACGATCGCCCCGGCCCGCTCCGGGCCGCACCGCCCCACGGAACCAGGAGGACACCGGTGGCCCTCATCGACAACGGCATCTACGTCAACGGAACCCGGACGGACTCGCCGGACGACCTCGGGCGCACGTACGAAGCCCTCGACGCCGCCGGCGCGGGCGCGATGGCGTGGATCGGGCTGTTCCGGCCGACAGCCACCGAACTGGCGTCCGTCGCCGACGAGTTCGGGCTGCACCCGCTCGCCGTCGAGGACGCGCACAAGGGACACCAGCGGGCGAAGCTCGAGCGGTACGGCGACACGCTGTTCGTGGTGCTGCGACCCGCCTGGTACGACGAGGACGCCGAGACGGTCGAGTTCGGCGAGGTGCACCTGTTCACCGGGCGCGACTTCGTCGTCACCGTGCGCCAGGCGGAGCGTCCGAACCTCGCCGACGTGCGGAAGCGGCTCGAAGCGGACCCGGACGCCCTCGGGCGCGGGTCCGAGGCGGTGCTCTGCGCGGTCCTCGACGAGGTGATCGACAGCTACGCCCCGGTGGTCGCCGGGCTGCAGGACGACATCGACGACATCGAGGACGACCTGTTCGACGGCGACGTCGACCCGGCGTCGTCACGGCGGATCTACCAGCTGCTCAGCGAGGTCATCGGGTTCCAGCGTGCGATCGGCCCGCTGCCCGAGATGCTCAACGCCTTGCTGCGGGGTTCCCAGAAGTACGGCACGGACACCGAGGTGCAGAACCAGCTGCGGAACGTCCTGGACCACGCGATCCGCGTCACCGAGCGAGTGGACACGTTCCGGACCCTGCTCGAGAACGCGCTCACGCTGCACTCGACCCTGGTGACGCAGGAGCAGAACGACGCGATGCGCCGGATGACCAGTGCGAGCCTGGCGCAGGGGGAGGAGAGCCGGCGGCTGGCGCGGGCATCGATGGAGCAGGGTGAAGAGGTGAAGAAGATCTCGTCGTGGGCGGCGATCCTGTTCGCGCCGACGCTGGTGGCGTCGATCTACGGCATGAACTTCGAGCACATGCCCGAGCTGCGGTGGACGTGGGGGTACCCGGCGGCGATCGTCGCGATGGTCCTGTTGGCGGTCGTGCTGTGGGCGGTGTTCAAACGGAAGCACTGGCTCTGAACGTGCGTGACGACGGACTGGAGGCGCGGTGCCAGCTGGCACCGCGCCTCCAGTCCGGTGCCCTGGTCGCGTCCACCGCGTTGCGGCGCTGCGGCAGTCCTGCTGCCGCGTTCACGCGACGGGAACCGTCGCAGGCGACCACCCCAGCTCCGGGCCGAGCCGCTCCGCGATGTCGGTGATGATCTGTGCGTAGTCGTCCGGCTCGAACGAGAACGGGAGCGCGAAGGCGACCTCGGTCACCGCCTGGTAGCCGACGTCCGCTCGCAGGCGGTCGGCGATCTCGGCGGACGTGCCAACGAGGTCGGCGGCGAAGAGCATGCCGGCGGGACCCGTCGGGACGCCGACGCGACCGGAGCGGCTGTCGACGTAGGCGCGGTACCGCTCCTGTTGCTCGCGCGTTGCGGTGTCGGTCGGGATGACCACCAGGCCCTGTGAGACACGTGCCGCCGCGCGGTCGGGGTGCGCGTCGAGGTAGGCGTCGATCTGCGCGCGCTGGTTCGTGGCGAAGTCCGTGCCGAGCTCGCTCCGCGTGACGCTCGAGGTCAGCAGGTGGAAGCCGTTCTCGCCCGCCCAGACGGCCGACTTCGTGCTGCCGGTGCCGTACCAGAGGCGGTCGACCAGCCCCGGGCTGTGCGGCTGGACGGTGCGGGCGAACTCCTCGATCCCGCGACGCTCGACGGGGTCGGTCACGGCGTCGCCGCGGACGAGGTTGCGGAAGCGCAGGAGCCGTTCGTTGCCGAGGTCCTCGTGCTCCGCGGTGTCGGGGTAGATCGCGTCGCGGTACAGGTCGAAGTGCATCGGGGTGCCGACCGAGAAGCCGGGGTGCAGGCGGCCGCCCAGGAGCACGTCGACCGTGCTGAGGTCCTCGGCGAGGCGGAACGGGTTCTCCGCCCCGATCGGCGTGACGGCGGTGCCGAGCTCGATGCGGGTCGTGCGCTGCGAGGCCGCGGCCATCACGGCCACGGGGGACGAGATGCCGTGCTGTAGGTGCCGGTGGCGCAGCCAGGCGCTGTCGAAGCCGAGGGCCTCGGCGCGCTCGATCACCCGCAGCGTGTCCTCGTGGCCCTCGGACGGTCGCGCGGGGTCGAACGACCCGATCGTCAGGAAACCGAGGCGTTGCAGGGGCGTTCCGTCGAGGGGCATGCGTCGATCGTGCCAGATGCGTGGCTCAGGGCCGGGGCTCCTTGACCAGCGCCTCCACGTTGTTGCCGTCCGGGTCGGACACGAACGCGGCGTAGGCGCCGTACTCCGGCCAGTACCGCGGCTCGTGACGCGACACCCCTCCGGCGGCGACGGCTTCGCGGTGGAAGGCGTCGACCTCGCTCCGCGAGCCGGCCTCGAACGCCAGGTGGAGTCCGCGCGTCACCGCCTCCTGGGTCCGGGCGGTCTCGAGCGAGACGCTCGGGGTGTCGTCCCCGTGCTGCCAGAACTCGGCGACGGAGTCGGTGCGGTGGCCGGCTCCGATGCCGAGGGGTGCGAGGGCGGCGGTGTAGAACGCGGCGCTCGCGGCGAAGTCGCCGGCGAAGACGCCCAGGTGGTGGATGAGGTGACGACCGGGCATGCGACGACCCTAGGCCGCCGCCACCGCATCCGTCCGGGCAGCGGCACGGTCCCGCTGGCAGGCTGGGTCCGTGCACATCACCCTGGACTCCGCGACCGACATCGTCATCTCCGGCATCCGCTTCCCGGAGGGCAACCGCTGGCACGACGGGCGGCTCTGGTACTCGGACATGCACACCGGCGAGGTGTTCTCGATCGACCCCGCCGCGACCGACGGCCCGCGGCTCGAGGCCACCATCGACGGGCAGTCGTCCGGCCTCGGGTGGCTCGCCGACGGGCGTCTGATCGTCAGTTCGATGGAGTCCCGCACGGTCGTCGCCGTCGATGCGGACGGCCGTTCCTCGGTGTTCGCCGACCTGTCCACCGTCGAGTCGTCCCTCGTGAACGACCTGCTCGTGGACGAGGCGACCGGTCGCACGTACATCGGGGCCTTCGGTTACGACCTGTACGCGGGCGAGGAGCTGCGACCCGGACCGCTCTGGGTGATCGACCCGGACGGCTCCGTCCGCTTGGCCGCCGAGGGCCTGGTGTTCCCGAACAGCGCCAACATCCTGCCCGGCACCCGGACCCTGGTGGTCAGTGAGACCTGGGGCGGTCGGCTCACGGCGTTCGACATCGAGGACGACGGCTCGCTGACGGGCCGACGTGAGTGGGCGGCGCTGCCCGGCGGTGTGACCCCGGACGGCAGCACGGTCGACCGAGACGGCGGGATCTGGGTCTGCTCCGTCGACACGGGGGAGTTCCTCCGGGTCCTCGAGGGTGGCGAGGTGACGGACCGCATCGACGCACCCGGCGACTGCGCGATCGACTGCGCGCTCGGCGGCGAGGACGGGCGGACGCTCTACCTGGCGACCGCCGACAGCTACGACCCGCCCGTCACGGCGACGACGCGTGCAGGACGGATCAGCTCGGTCCGGGTCGAGGTGCCGGGGTGGTGAACCCGGGCGCGGCCTGACTCCACTCTGAGACGCCGTCGTGTTGCTGAGACGCCGCCAAATTCAGCGGCGCCGTGCGCACATGGCGGCGTCGGGGGAACACGATGGCGTCTTCCGGATTCGAGACGCAAGCCGAGACGGACGGGAGGCCCGGTGCCAGCTGGCACCGGGCCTCCCGTCCGTCGGCGTGGCGGGGTCCAGGGCCCCGCTCAGGCCGCGCCGTGACTGGCGCGGCTGCGACGTGAGAGCGAGTCGATGATGACCGCGAGCAGCAGGACCGCACCGGTGATCATGTAGCGGATCGACGAGTCCAGGCTGAGCAGGGTGAGCCCGTTCGAGATCGACTGGATCACGATGATGCCCAGCAGCGCCGACCACGCGCTGCCGCGTCCGCCGAACAGGCTGGTCCCGCCGATGACGGCGGCGGCGATGGCGTTGAGGTTCGTGTCGCCGGCGCCGGAGGACAGGCTCGCCGAGTTGAGGCGGGCGGCGGCGAGGATGCCGCCCACGGTGGCGAACAGCGAGGTCAGCATGAACACCGAGATGTAAATGCGGTTGACCCGGATGCCGGATCGGCGCGCGGCCTCGACGTTGCCGCCGACCGCGAACACCGAGCGACCCCACCGGGTGCGCTTGAGCACGAAGTTCATGAGCACCACGAGCACGATGAAGAACACGAACGACGAGCCGGTGCCGAAGTCGCGGGACAGGTACCAGACCATCAGGGCGAGCCCGAGGAACAGGGCGACGGACTTCACGATGGTCAGGGACATCGCACCGGTCGACAGTCCGGCGCGTCGGCGGCGGGCGGCGCGACGGACCTCGGTGAAGAACAGTCCGCCGGCGGCCAGCGCGGCGAGCAGGTACGCGAGCCACGGCGGCAGGTACGAAGCCGATGCGAACTGCACGATCGGCGAGTCGTACGGCAGGTTGATGGAGCCGTTCGGTCCGAGGATGAGCAGCTGCAGGCCGAGGAACCCGAGCAGTCCGGCGAGCGTGATGACGAAGCTCGGCACACCGAAGCGCGTGAACAGCAGCCCGTAGAGCAGCCCGGCCGCGGCACCGACGGCCAGGGCGACGACGAGGACGAGCCAGAGCGGCCAGCCGAGCGTGGTGAGTCCCTGGCCGAGGATCGCGGCGGAGAGCCCGCTGACGCTGCCGACGGACAGGTCGATCTCGCCGAGCAGCAGGACGAGCACGATGCCGATCGCGATGGTGCCGACCGCGGCGCACTGCAGGGCCAGGTTGACCAGGTTGCCCGGGGACAGGAAGTCGGGGGAGAGCGCCTGGAACACCGCCCAGATGACGACGAGCCCGACGACCACCGGCAGCGAACCGATGTCGCCGCCGCGGACCCGTCGGACGAAGGCCTTCGCGGCGCCGCCGAGTCCTTGGTCACGCAGCAGCCGCTCGTCCTGCAGGTCCGCCGCCGAGGGGGTCGGGGTCGCCGCGGTGAGGGTCTCGTCGGTCTTGCTCATGCGCTGGTCTCCTGCTCGGTGCGGGCGGCGGCGCGACGGGTGACGGCGTTGTCGGTGGCGCCGGTGATCGCCGCGATGATCTCCTCGTAGGAGACGTCGTCGATGCGGAACGTGCCGTTGTTGCGTCCGAGTCGCAGCACCGCGACCCGGTCGGCGACGGCCTGCACGTCCGCGAGGTTGTGGCTGATGAGCACGACGCCCAGGCCCCGCTCGCGCAGCCGTTCGACGAGGTTGAGGACCTCGGCGGTCTGGGCGACCCCGAGTGCGGCGGTGGGCTCGTCGAGGATGACCACCTGCGGGTCGCCGATCAGTGACCGGGCGATCGCGACGGTCTGCCGCTGGCCGCCGGAGAGCGATGCGATGGGGATCCGCACGGACGGGATCCGGGCGGCGAGCTGCTGCAGGAGCTCCCACGAGCGGCGCTCCATCTCCTCTTCGTCGAGGAAGGGGTGCGCGATCTCGCGACCGAGGTACAGGTTCGAGACCACGTCGAGGTTGTCGGCGAGGGCGAGGTCCTGGAAGACCGTGGCGATGCCGAGGGACTGGGCTGCCGCGGGGTTCGGGACGGTGACCTCGTCGCCACCGAAGGTGATCGTGCCACCGTCGGGCGTGTAGACCCCGGCGAGGATCTTGACGAACGTCGACTTGCCCGCGCCGTTGTCGCCGACGATGGCGACCACCTCACCCGGGTACACGTCGAAGTCGATGTCGGTCAGGGCCTGGACGGCGCCGAAGCGCTTGGTGATCCCGCGCAGGGACATCACCGGGTCGGCGGAGGGGTGTGCTGCTGGTGACGCGTTGCTCACGGGTGTCGTGCTCACGGTGTCGTCCTCGATCGGTGAGGCCCGCCCGGTCCGCGCTCGGACCGGGCGGGCAGGGGTCGGACCTACTTGATGCCGGCGCTGTCGCAGGCTGCCTTGTACTGCGTGGTGCAGATCTTCGACACCTCGTACAGGCCGTCCGCGACCACGGTCGACTGCACGTTGTCGGTGGTGACGGCGACCGGGTCGAGCAACGTCGACTGGACGCTGGCGCCGCCGGCGGTGTCGACGGTGGTGTCGCCCTTCGGCGTCTCGCCCTTCGCGAACTGGATCGCGAGGTCGGCGGCCTGCTCGGCCTCCGGCTTGAACGCCTTGTAGACGGTCATGTACTGCTCGCCGGCGAGGATCCGCTGGATGCCCGCGAGGGAGGCGTCCTGTCCGGTGACGGGCGGGAGGTCGGTGACGCCGGCCGACTTCAGGGCCGCGATGACACCGCCACCCGTGTCGTCGTTCGCCGCGTAGACGCCGGCGATCTTCTCCTTGCCGAGCTTGCTGATCTGGCCGGCCGCCCAGTCCTGGGCCTTGGCGGGGTCCCAGCCGGGGGTGTCGTACTCGGCGAGCACCTCGTACCCGCTGTCGTCGATGACCGAGTGGGCGCCCTTCTTGAACTGCGAGGCGTTGTTGTCGGTCGGGGAGCCGTTCACCATGATGATGCCCGAGCCCTCCGGCACCTTCTCGGCCTTGAGGGCGTCGACCAGCGCCTGCCCCTGCAGCTCACCGACCTTCTCGTTGTCGAACGAGATGTAGTAGCTCAGGTCCGGGCTGTTGATGAGCCGGTCGTACGAGATCACCGGCACCTTCTTGGCCTTCGCCTGCTGCACGATGGACGCGGCGGCCTCGCCGTCGAACGGGTCGAGGACCAGGACCTTGACGCCCTGCGTGAGCATCGACTGGGCCTGCTGCAGCTGCTTCGAGGCGTCGCCGTCGGCGTTCGCGTAGATGACGGAGCAGCCGCTGCACTGCTTCTTCACCTCGGCGGTGAAGAGCGGGCGGTCGGCGCTGGCGTAGCGGGCGGTGACGGAGTCGGGCAGGAGCAGGCCGATCTTGGCCTTCGACGCGTCTCCGCCGCCGCCGGAGCCGGAGTCGGTGCCGGCATCGGCACCGTTGGAACAGCCCGCCAGGGTGGTGATCGCGAGCAGCAGGGCGCTGACGCCCAGCATCGCTCGTGTGGTGGATTTCTTCATTGAAACGTCCTCCAACAGTGGACCGCCCCCATCGGCGGTGCCCTGAGTGTGCCAGCGTGCGTTCTTGGCTGCAAGAGTTGAACACAAGGACCGCGCGACGTGACGAAAACGTTATCTGTCCGCGCACTGCACGAAGGGATCGGCGCGACTGCCGGTCAGCGCGCGCGCATGACGTCGACCGCCTCGATCGCCACGGCGAGTGCGCCCGTGACCGACGCCTTCTCGCCGAGCTGTCCCTGCACCACGTCGGGCGTGCGGTCGACGTCGACGATGAGTGACGACTCCAGCGCGTGCCGCATCGGCCCGAGCAGCAGCTCGCCGGCCCGCGCGAACTCGCCCGTCACGACGACGCGTTCCGGGTCGAGGACGTTGCAGAGTCCGACCGCGGCCGTCCCGATCGCCCGTCCGGCGTCGGCGACGGCCCGCATGCACGCCTGGTCGCCGCCCATCGCGCGGAGGATCAGGTCCGCCAGCTTCAGGGTGCCGACCTGGTCGCGGACCCCCTCGAGCACGGCCGGGGCTCCGGCCACCGCCTCGAGGCACCCGCGGTTGCCGCACCGGCACAGCGGCCCGTTCGGCAGCACCGGCGTGTGGCCGAACTCGCCGGCGGTGCCGTGGTGGCCCCGGAAGAGCCGTCCGTCCAGCACGAGCCCCGCGCCGATGCCGTTGCCGACGTCCAGCGTGACCACGGTGTCCCGGCCGCGCGCGGCTCCGCTGCGGTGCTCGGCGAGCGCGGCGAGGTTGGCGGAGTTGTCGACCTGCACGGGCTTGTCGAGTCGGCGGGAGAGCGACTGCCCGAGGGCGATGCCGTCCCAGCCGCGCAGGATCCCGCCCCGGGCGGTCATCCCGGTGCGCGCGTCGATCGGTGCGGCGACGGCGAGGCCGACCGAGAGCACCTCGTCCATCGACGACTCGATCGACTCGGCCATGTCCAGCACGAGCAGCGCGGTCTTGTCGAGCTCGGCGTCCGCGCGGTGGTCGCGTGCCAGGGGCATGTGGCGTTCGGCCAGCACCGACCCGTTCAGGTCGGACAGCGCCAGCCGCAGGTGGCGGGGTGAGACGTGCACGCCGGCGACGAGTCCGAGGCCGTGCGGCAGGGTCACGCGGAGTGCTCGGCGCCCGCTCGAGGTGCTCGGTGTGGCGTGCAGGGCCCCGGTGGCGACGAGTTCCTTGACGATGTTCGACACCGTGGCGGGGGACAGGCCGGTCACGCCCGCCAACTCGACCTGCGTCAGCCCGCCGTGTCGCTTGACCGCGCTGACGACCCGGCCCCGGTTGGCTTCACGGAGTGAAGTCTGGTTCCCCGGACTGCGGCGCTGCTCTGACACGGGGACAGCGTAACGGGCGGCTGCGGGACGCTCCCCGTGACGGACGGGAGGCGCGCGCCGGCTGGCACCGCACCTCCCGTCCGACACGGGGTCGCGACCACGGCGTCAGCGGACCGCGCGGAACGTGGCCCGGATGTCGGCCACCAGCAGGTCCGGCTGCTCGAGCACGGCGAAGTGCCCGCCGCGCGCCACCTCGTTGAAGAACACCAGGTCGGCGTAGCGCCGCTCGGCCCAGCGGCGTGAGCGACGGACGTACTCGCCCGGCATGATGCTCAGGCCGACCGGCACGGTGAGCGGTTCCTCGACGGTTCCGGGGTTGGCCCAGCCGGTGCGGCTCGCCTCCCAGTACATCCGCGCTGCGGACGCCGCGGTGTTCGGCAGCCAGTAGAGCATGACGTCGTCGATGACGTCGTCGAGCGAGAAGAGCCGCTCCACGTCGCCGTGCTCGTCGTGCGATCCGCCGACGTCCTGGAACATGGCGTAGATCCACGACGCCAACCCGACGGGGGAGTCCGCCAGCGAGTACCCGATGGTCTGCGGGCGGGTCGCCATCTGCTGCGAGTAGGCGGACAGCTGCTGCCAGTAGTAGCCGGTCTCCTGCAGCATGACCTGCTCGTCGGGCGAGGCGTTCCGGGCCTCGTCGTCGGTCGGCATGAAGAGCGCCATGGTGAGGTGGATACCGGCCAGGCCGATGTCCTCGGTGGCCTGGCGCGCGGCGAGCTCCGCGGTGACGGTGGCACCGAGGTCGCCGCCCTGGGCGAACCAGCGCGTGTACCCGAGTCGCGCCATCAGCACGGACCAGGCCGCCGCGGTGCGGGACAGGTTCCACCCGGTCGTCCTGGGCTTGCCGGAGAACCCGAAGCCGGGCAGGCTCGGGATCACGAGGTGGAAGGCGTCCGCCGGGTCGCCGCCGTGCGCCTCCGGGTCGGTCAGCGGATCGATCACGTGTCGGAACTCCAGCACGGAGCCGGGCCACCCGTGGGTGAGCAGCAGGGGACGGGCTCCGGGGACGGCGGACCGGACGTGCAGGAAGTGGACGTCGAGCCCGTCGATCTCGGTCGTGTACTGGCCCCAGTCGTTCAGCAGCGCCTCGGTCCGGCGCCAGTCGTGGTCCGTCGCCCAGTGCTCGACGAGCGCCCGGACCTTCTCGAGCCGCGGGCCCTGCGACGTGTCGTCGACGGTCTCGGCATCGGGCCAGCGGGTCGCCAGCAGTCGGCGTCGGAGGTCGTCGAGTTCCCGCTGCGGGACGTCGAGGGTGAACGGTGTGATGGGTGCGCTGTCCGGCATGGTGTCCTCGTGGTCGTCATCGTCTGTGGTCGAGATGATCTTTGCACAAGACGATCTTGTTCCGGTACCGTCTCCGTCATGGACAGTTCCACGCCGGCCGACGCGCTCCCCGAGATCGACTGGGGCGCGCAGGGCATCGAGACCGAACTGGGATGGGCGCTGCCCCTGGCGTTCCAGGGCTTCACCCGACTGGGGAGCGTGGCGGTCGCGAGCGTGCCGGGCGGTCCTCGCGGCTACCAGGTGCTCGTCGCGGTCACCACCGAGCAACCGTCGTCACAGCTCGAGCTCGCGCGGCGACTGGGGATCGACAAGACCCAGATGACCTACGTCGTCGACGCACTCGAGGCCGGCGGTCTCGTGGAGCGCCGACCGGCCCCGACCGACCGCCGCGTGCGGCAGGTGCACCCGACCCGGTCCGGGCGGAGCCTGCTCGACCAGGCCCGGACGGCTCTGCGCGACGCCGAGGGCGAGCTCATGCGACACCTCGACGACGACGAGCAGGCGACCCTGCGCCACCTGCTGGCCCGGGTCGCCCTGACCGCCGGGCTCACCGCCCCCGGAGCGGATGCGTCCGACCCCGCGTTCCCCCACCCCCTCGCCGTCCCGGAGCGATCCCGACGGCGCACCGCGACGACCACGTCGACCACCACAGAGTGAGGCTCAGCCCATGACCACCACCATCCTCGTCGCCGGCGCCACCGGTGACCTCGGACACCGCATCGTCCGCGAGCTCACCCACCACGACGTCACGGTCCGGGTCCTCACCCGACCGGGCAGCACGACCGCCGCCGAGCGCTTCGGCGCCGACCCCCGGGTCCAGGTCGTCACGGCCGCCTACGACGACCACGACGGGCTGACCAGGGCCGTCGCCGGGTCCGACGTCGTCGTCTCCGCCGTCAGCGGGACCCGCCCGGTCATCGTCGACGCGCAGCGTGCCCTGCTCGCGGCGACGGTCGCAGCGGGCGTGCGACGGTTCATCCCGTCCGACTACTCGGCGGACTACCGGCGGATCGCGCCCGGGACCAACCGCAACTTCGAACTCCGCCGCGAGTTCGCGGCCGACGTCGACGCCGCCCCCGTGCAGGCGACGTCGATCCTGACCGGCATGTTCACGGACCTGCTCACCGGTGACGCCCCGATGATCCTGTTCGGCCGCCGGCTCGTGCTCTTCTGGTCGTCGGCGGACCAGGTGCTCGACTTCACCACCAAGGACGACGTCGCCCGGGTCACGGCGCTCGCCGCCCTGGACGACGATGCCCCGCGGGTCGTCGAGATGGCGGGCGACCAGCTGTCCGCGCGGGACGTCGCCCGGACCGTGAGCGAGCTGACGGGGGAGCGGTTCCGGCTGCAGTGGGCCGGGACGACGGGGACGCTGTCGGCGATGAGCGCGGTCGGCAGACGGCTGGCACGCGACGGCGACGAGCCCTTCCCGGCGTGGCAGGGGATGCAGTACTTCGTGAGCATGTTCAGCGGGCAGGCGCAGCTGCGCCACGTCGACAACGACCGGTACGGCGTGCAGCAGTGGACCAGTGTCCGTGACGTGCTCCGGGCGCACCTCAGCGGGCAGGGCCACCCGGCGACGGACTGACGGTCGCGGTGTGCGGTCGTCGGCGGCCGAGCAGGAACGCGAGACCGACGACGACCACCGGCACCAGCACGAGTGCGACGAGCCAGACGAGCACGTCCCACTCGGGCCACAGCGGCACGCCGAGGGCGCTCGTCGAGGTCCGCCACACCTGGTCGCCGGGTCCCTCGTGCTCCTCGGACCACGCCACCGGGAACAGCAGCGCGGTCACGAACGCCCACGCGACGAGCACGACGACGGCGATCATCGTCCAGGGGCGCCGTCCCCGTGCGGTCTCGGTCCCGGTCACCGACGGTGCTCCGGCGTCCGGACGATCCGCCAGACGCACAGGGCGACCACGAGCGCACCGATGACCACGGCGATCCACGTGCCCGCGACACCGAGCATCGGCTCAGTGGTGCAGGAACTCGTCCCCAGCCCGGGGACGGCGTCGACGCAGGTGGTCGTCTGCAGCAGGCTGAGCATCCCCACCACCACGATCACGACGACGGCGAGCGTGCCCCACCCGATCACCCGATCCACCGCGCGCTCCCTCCCGTTGCGCTCCAGGATGGCGCACGTCACGCGCTCCCGGGGTCTCGATCCTGCAACGACGCAGCGTCCGGCCCGCACCGCGACGGACGGGAGGCCCGGTGCCAGCTGGCACCGGGCCTCCCGTCCGTCGTCGCGTGCGGCGACCGCAGCGCCGTCGCTACCGGATCTCGAGGTCGTGGACCGAGTACCCGTAGGGGGTCGCGCGGTCGACACCGTGCAACCGGACGTACCGCCACGACCCGTCGAGGGCGAGCGTGTCGGTCCCGCCGTCGCCGTCGGTCTCGGTGGCGAGCGTCGTCCACCCGTCGTCGCCCGCGTTCCGCCCCTCGATCCGGTAGGCACGTCCGAAGGCGTCCTCCCACCGGACGACCGCGCCGTGCAGGCGGTGCGGAGCGCCCAGGTCGACGGCGAGCCACTGGTCGTCGGTGTGCCCGCTCGCCCACCGCGAGCCCGGGTCGCCGTCGACGGCGTTGCGCGCCGGGACGCTCGCGGACTCGTCCGCGGAGGACGACACCGTCGCACGGCGGGCCAGGTCCGGCGTCGGAGCGCCCTGCATCGAGAAGACGCGCAGGTCCCACAGCGACGAGCCGAAGCCCGTGTGCCGCCGGTCGGCCACCAGCCGGACGTACCGACCGGTGACGTCGTCCAGGCGGTGGGACACCTCGCCACCGGTGCCGTGCTGCTCCTCGGCCACCGTGCGCCAGGGGTCGTCCGCGTCGGCACGGACCTGGATCCGGTACGCCTCGGCGAAGGCCGCCTCCCAGTCGACCTGCACCTGGTCGACCGGCACGACCTGCCCGAGGTCGACGGCCAGCCACTCGCCGTCACGCGCGGCGCTCGACCACCGGGTCCCGCCGTCCCCGTCCACCGCGTTACCGCCGGACAGGTCGCCGCGTTCGTCGGACGACGTGGTGACGGGCTTGCCGGCCGCCACGTCGCGGGACGGGCCGGGGGCGGCGGGGGCGTCGGTCGGCTCGTCGAGCGTGGTGACGGTGGCCCGGCCCGAGGCCGCGCCCACGGTGGCGGTGACCGTGGCGGTCGCCCCGCCGTCGGCCGGCGCGGTGACCAGGCCGTCGTCGACACTGCCGCCACCCGTGACGGACCACGCGACGCGAGCCGGGTCGAGGCGGCCGCCGTACCCGTCGTCGTCGAACCCGTACGCCGTCAACCGCAGGTCGTCGGACGGACGGACGGTCGCGGTGCGGGGCCCGACGAGCACGTCGGACACGTCGACGGACGACGCCGCGGGCGTGCCCGACACGTGGACCTCCCAGATCGAGTAGCCGTAGCCGGTGAGCCGCTCGGTCATGTGCAGGCGCACGAACCGCGCACTCGTGCCGACGGGCACCGTGTCGGCGTCGGCCGTCGTCTTGTCGACGGTGCGGACGTCACGCCACGGCTCGTCCGCCGTGTCCCGGACCTGCAGCACCCAGCGCGCCGCGGCCGCGTTCTCCCAGTCGACCTGCACGGTGTCGACGTCGGTCTGCCGGCCGAGGTCGATCGTGTAGTCGACGTCGTCGACGCCGTGCGCGCTCTCCCAGCGCGTGCTGCGGTCGCCGTCCACGGCCTTCGCGGCGGTGTTGCCGCCGTCCGTGGAGGTCGCGACGACGTCGGCGCCGGACGCCGCGTCGGGCAGTGCGGTCACGGACGCCACGACCGCCGAGCCCTCGACGTCGCCGCCGGTGACGACGACGTGGCCGGAGCCGGAGGCGGTGGTCGTCACGGTGCCGTCCGCTGCGGCGGTCCCGTCGCCCGTGTACGACCAGGTCAGGTCGGCGGGCAGGGCCGCCGGGTCGCCGTACTGGTCGTGGCCGGCGGCACGGAACCGCTGCGGCGTCCCGACCACGAGCCGGTCGAAGCCCGGCGCGACGTCGATGCCGGTCAGGACCGGTGCCGGCGCGACCCGGAAGGCGTACGTGCCCCGGACGTCGCCGACGGTCGCGGTGACCGTCGCGCGCTCGGCCCGGGCCGACGCTCGGTGCACGCCGGTGTCGCTGATCGTGCCGGTGTCGGTCGACCACGTGACGTCGTGCAGGTCGACGGTCGCGCCGTACTGGTCGAAGCCGGTCGCGGTGAACGTCGTCGTGGCGCCCGGGACGATCGTCTTCGGGTCGCCGTCGGTGCTGACCACGACCTCGGTGAGCCGGGCGTCGAGGTGCGACGTGATCTGGCTCTGGGCGGGGACCGCGATCTGCCCGATCACCTCGTCGCCCTCGTAGACGTCGTAGGTGTGCTGGACGGTGTCGGGGTTGGCGACGACGTAGCTGACCGTGCCGTCGGCGGCCTCGAACACCTGGCTGAGCGGGGCGGAGGTGTGCCGGTCCGTGACCTCGGTGCCGACGGTCCGGTTCGACATCGCCTGGTGGTACACGATTCCGGCCATCGACTGCCCGGTCACGGCCGGGTCGTCCGCTGCCCACAGCGCCGCGTGCACGTCGGCGTAGGTGTCGGGGTCGTACTGGCCGAGGAACCCGAGGACGACGTTGCCGAGGGCGTCGCCCATGCCGCTGAACACCGCCGCCGCGTGCTCGGTGTCCTCACCGGGGGTGTGGTCGGTCAGGTCGACGCCGTACAGCCGGTCGATCGTGTCGGTGTCGGCGCGGAAGTCGTCCACCAGGAACGGCATCAGCGGCGACGGGGTCGGCCAGTCCTGGGGCCTCCGGTCGGCGGTGGGGCCGTCGAGCTCGGCGGGCACCAGGGCGGCGGGCAGGGTGTCGGGCGACCAGTACCGGTCCGGGAACTCCACCCGGCCGTCGTCGGACACGCGCACGAACAGGGTGTCGGTCGCCCGGTCGTACAGGGGGTTGTCCGCCGTGCGTCGGGTGACGTAGCCGGGGTGGTTCGTCTCGACCGCCCGGATCGCGTCCTGCAGCTCGCGGATCGCCGCCGGACGGTCGCGGGTGATCGCGGTGTCGCCGTAGGTCCCGACGCCCCACCACTTCTTCGTGAGCATCTGGATGCGTGCCACGTTGCCGTCGGTGACGCCCGCCTGCCCCAGGACCTGTGGGCGGGCGGCCATCATCTCGCGCATCAGCGCCTCGGAGAACCCGGGGTCCCAGCCGAAGTAGTCGAACCACGGCGCGATCGGCATCCACTGGATGCCGAAGATCCACGCGGGGTCGCCCGAGAAGTACGTGGCGTGGGCCTGCCCGGAGTCGAACAGGATCCCCGCCTGCCCGTGCTCGTACTGCTCCGGGAACGCGCCGGTGCCGTCGTAGGACGCCGACGCGGGGTTGCCGCGCACGTTCTGCCAGTAGTCGCGGACGGCGGCACGCTCGGTGACGTACTGCACCGCTCCGGCCGCCTGCATCGCGTCGTCGCCGAGGACGGTGCCGAGCAGGAACAGGCCGGCCTCGGACTGGATCGCCTCGGACGACGACTCCTGGTTGTTGCCACCGGGCGAGGACACCCCGCCGGCGTTCGACCGGCCCTCCCACACCCCGAAGGTGCGCATGTGCGGGAAGCGGTCGTCGTCGCGGTCCCAGTTCGCGTACTGCTTCGCGACCATGGTCGCCATGCCCTGGTACCGGTCGGCCCAGTCGTGGTCGACCTGCCCGAGCAGGGCCGTCGCGACCGCGAAGTAGCCGTAGTGGAAGTGGTTGTCGTTGAACTGCGCCGACCCGTACGAGTCCGCGAAGCCGATGAGCGCCTTCCACGTCGGGTACATCGCGAAGAAGTGCTCGGACTCGCCGGCGCTGTAGGTGTACCAGTCGGTCAGGGCCCGTTCGAGCGTGTCCTGCAGCGTCCGAGCGTCCTCGTCGGCACCGATCTCGCGCGCGATGGTCATGTACTCGGCGAGCTGCAGGACGTCCTTGCCGCCCCAGTAGGTGTCGCCGCCGTACGTCGTCTTCGCGGCGTAGTCGTGCAGGTACTCGCGCATGACGTCGTCGGAGTACGGGGAGTCGCCGACCGCCTCGGGTGTGGCGCCGATCGGGGTGATGCCGGTGAACCGGTAGTCGAGCGTCCAGCCGCCGTGCCCGACGGTGGTCCGCATGGTGCCGCGCGGGGTGGCGTACGTGGCGCCGGTGAAGCGCAGGTTCGTCGTGGCGTCGGCGTACTGGTGCTGCAGCCAGCCCTGCACGGTGTCGTGGTCGTCGCCCTGCAGTGGGTCGGTGCGGATCGACCACTGCTGGCGGACGTTGGCCGCGGCCGGGTCGTACGAGTACGTCATGGTGGTGTCGCGGGGGACGGCGAAGGCCGTGCGGTGCAGGTCGTCGAGCGTCAGCCCGTCCTCGGGCACGGCGCTCAGCACCAGGTACGGGGTGCCCGCGGACGCCTCGAGCACGTTCCCGACCCGGGTGAAGGTGGTCCGGTCCGGCGCGTGGACGCCGAACACGTGGCCGTCCTGGCGGATCTCGAACCGGTCCGTCGTCGCCGGCAGGTCGATCGCCCGCCCGTCGCCGTCGGTGATCTCGGCGCCGTCCTGGAGGGTCAGGCGCGGGGTCATGCCGTGGAACTCGAACCACTCGTAGGGCGAACCCTGCACGCTCGTCACGTCCATGTACTGGCCGCCGGGACCGTCCTGCGGCATCCGCCAGCTGACGTTCCAGTCGCCCCAGCGCAGCGCGTCGGCCTGCTCCGCCGAGAACGTCGTCGAGAAGCGCGCGGCCACGCCGTCCGGCGCGTCGGTCAGCAGCACCTGGTCGACCAGCACGTGCGCCCACCCGGCGCGCAGGTCGTCGACGATCCGCAGCTGCGCGGCCCGGCCCTGGTACGCGGAGACGTCCCAGCTGTCCCAGCGCAGCTGTTCGCCGTCGCGCCCGGTGCTGCTGGCGACGACCTCGCCGTCGACCACGAGCTGCACGGCCTCGTGGTCGGGGTGCCGACCGCCGCCCACCAGGAACGCCAGGGTGGACCGGTCGATGGTGAAGGTCGGCGAGGTGAGCGTGCCGGTCGCGCCGTCGCCGTCCTCGTCGGTGAACGAGTTGAGGAAGTGTCCGCCGAGCCACCCGGACACCGCGCTCTGTCCGGACGCCGTGCCGGTCGCGGTGGTCGTGAAGGCGTCGCCGGTCGCGGTCCAGCCGTCGGGCAGGCCGTCCTCGAAGTCGGCGAGGACCCGGTCGCTCGCGTCCGGGGTCGGCTCGACGGTCCCGCCCACCGTCACCGGCGCTTCGAGCCGCATGGCGGTGCCGTCGTCGTTCCAGCGCGTGGGGATCGAGACCTTCGTGCCGGCCGCGCTGTTCGACGACACGAACGGGTACGCCCACATGTCGCCGGAGTACCTGCTGACGAGCAGGTCGGTCCACCACTGGTTCGTCGGGACGGGCTCGCCGGCCCGCGAGGGGTCGATGTACAGCTTCTGGTCGAGTGTCTTCCGCACGTCCGCGATGTCGGTGATCTCGTCAGGCGGTGTCGGTGCGTACGAGCCGTCACCCACCCGTACGCCGTCGGCAGCGGGGCGGGCGCGGGACGTGCCTCCCGGCTGCTCGGCGGCGGCAGCGGAACCGGCGGCAGCGGAACCGGCGGCGGCGGAACCGGCGGCAGCGGAACCGACAGCGGCCGGCACATCGGCCGGCGAACGCGGGGCGTCGTCGGTCGCGGCGGTCGCCGGCGTGACGGCGACGGCCAGCAGCGTGGCGGCGGTCAGTGCGCCGGCGGTGGCGGCGAGGGCCGCTGCGCGGAACGATCGGCTTCGGACGGCGGGACGCGGTGCGGTCACCGGGGACTCCTTGTCGGAGGGGTTCGGCCGGACGCGACGAGGTCGGCCGCGGTCGGCTGGGTCAGGTGGTGCGGGGCCTGCACTCGGACTGATCGGCAGCGTCGCGCGCGCCGTCAGCAGTCGGGCTCACCGCGTTGGCGTGCCGCCCCGCTGGGTCCTACGGTGGTGGCCGTGCCGACGATCGGACTGCGCCGGATGGTGCCACGCGACCCCGACCAGCGGCACCGTGCCGCCAGCCCCCTGGAGCTGCTGTTCGACCTGGTGTTCGTGGTGGCGGTGGGCTTCGCCGCGACGAACCTGCACGAGATCGAGGTCGAGGGACACGTCACCTCCGCCGTCCTGTCCTACGGGCTGGTGTTCTTCTCGATCTGGTGGGCGTGGATGAACTTCACGTGGTTCGCCACGTCGTTCGACACCGACGACTGGCTCTACCGCGTGATGACGTTCGTGCAGATGGCCGGGGTGCTCGTGCTGGCCGCCGGGGTGCACGCGGCCATGGTCGAGAACGACTTCACCATCGGCATCACCGGCTACGTCGTCATGCGGCTGGCGCTCGTCGGGCAGTGGGTCCGCGCTGCGGCCTCGTCGAGCCGCCACCGGCGCACCGCCCTCCGGCACGCCGTCGGCATCACCGTGGTCCAGGTGCTCTGGGTGGTCTCGCTCGCCCTGCCCGACGACGTCTGGGCGTACTCCGCGCCGTTCCTCGTGCTCGGTGAGCTGCTCGTGCCGGTCTGGGCGCAGACCACGACGGGCACCGTGCCGTGGCACACCCGGCACCTGGCCGAGCGGTTCTCGCTGTTCACCCTCATCGTCCTGGGCGAGGGACTGGTGGCCTCGGCCGGCGCGGTGATCGACGCCCTCGCCGACACCGAGCACCTCGGGGCACTGCTGGCACTCGCGGGCTGCGGACTCGTCATCACCGTCGGGATGTGGTGGATCTACTTCTCCCGCGAGCAGCACGCGCACATCCGCTCGCTGCCCACCGCGCTCGTCTTCGGCTACGGGCACTCCGTCGTGTTCGCGGCCGCCGGTGCCCTGCCGGCCGGCATCGAGGTCGCGGTCAGCGCCGACGCCGGACACGTCGCGCTGTCGTCCGCCTCGGTCGCCGCGACCGTCGCGGTGCCGGTCGCCGTGTTCGTGCTGTCGATCTGGGCACTCGCGATCCGGCCGTCGCTGTCGGGCCGGGCCAACACCGTCGTGGTGGTCCTGACGATCGTGGTCCTCGCCTCGATCGCGGTGCCGGCGGTGTCGCTGCCGGTCACGGCGCTCGCCGTGGCGGCGGTGGTCGTGACCCTCGAGGTCGCGTCCGCCCGGACCGGGACCTGACGGACGACGGACGGGAGGCAGGGTGCCAGCCGGCACCGTGCCTCCCGTCCGTCATCGGTCACGTCGACGGCCGGCACCGGTCCGCGGGGACCGGCCGCCGGTCGCCGCCGTCGTCAGCGCTCCGGGCGCTCCGGCGTGCCGCCGTCCGCTGCCGGACGTGCGTCCAGGCTGCTGTCCATCGCGGGGTCGGGCGAGACCGCCTCGGTCCGGACCGGGAAGTCGTCGATCGCCGACGCCTGCACGGTCTGCGCGGTCGTCTGCCGGCCGCCCCGCACCCGGTTGCGCACGGCCGACCAGGGCCGGGCGAAGCCGCTGCGCGGTCCACGCTCGGTCGGTGCCTCGACCTCGAGCCCGTAGTAGGCGCCGACGTGCTCGAGCAGGACCTCGCGCTCGGCCTTGTCGTACGCACGCCGTTCCCGGGTGAAGGCGATGATCGTCGACCAGCACGTCAACAGCAGCACGACGCTGAACGGCAGCGCGGTGGTGATCGCCGCCGTCTTCAGCGCGTTCAGGCCACCGCTGACGAGCAGCGCGACCGCGAGCAGCGCCGCGACCCCGGCGAAGAAGACCCGCAGCCAGTTCTTCGGCTCGATGTCGCCACCCGACGCGATCATCGCCATCACGAGCGCACCGGAGTCCGACGAGGTCACGAAGAACACGCCGATGAGCAGGATCGCGCCGTAGGTCAGCACCATGCCGGCGGGCAGGTCGCCGAGCAGGCCGAACAGCGACCCCTCGATGTCGACCGTGCCGTCGGCACCGACCAGCCCGCCGGCGCCGTCGGTCTCGCGGTGGATGGCCGCACCGCCGAGGACGGCGAACCACAGGAACGTGAGCGCGGTCGGCACGAGCAGCACGCCGAACACGAACTGCCGGACCGTGCGGCCCTTGGAGATGCGGGCGATGAAGACACCGACGAACGGCGCCCACGACATCCACCAGCCCCAGTAGAACGTGGTCCAGGCGCCCTGCCAGGCCTCGCCCTCGGCGCCCTGCTGGGCGGTGACGTTGAACGACAGGCCGACGACGTTCTGCAGGTAGGAGCCGATGGACTGCACGAAGTCGCGCAGCAGGAACTGGGTCGGGCCGACGATGAGCACGAACAGCAGCAGCGCCGCGGCGAGCAGCAGGTTGAAGTTCGACAGGATCTTCATGCCCTTGGCGACGCCGGTCACGAGCGAGACGATCGTGACCGCCGTGATGACCGCGATGATGGCGATCTGGCTGACGATCCCGCTGTCGGCGATGCCGGCGCTCTCGAGCCCGGCGCCGATCTGGATCACACCGAGGCCGAGGGAGGTCGCGACACCGAACAGCGTGCCGACCAGGGCGATGACGTCGATCAGGTTGCCCCAACCGCCGCGCACGCGGTTGCCGAGCAGGGGCTCGAGCGCCCAGCGGATGGAGACCGGGCGACCACGACGGTGGATCGCGTACGCCAGGGCGAGCCCGAGCACCACGTAGATGGCCCAGGCGTGCAGACCCCAGTGCAGGAACGTCTGGGTCAGGGCCTGCTGCGCGAGCTCCTTCTCGGTGCCGGTCACGCCGGGCCGCGGTGAGGCGAAGTGGCTGAGCGGCTCGGACACCCCGTAGAAGACGAGGCCGATACCCATGCCGGCGGCGAAGAGCAGCGAGAACCACGAGCCGGTCGAGAACTCGGGCTCGTCCTGGTCCTTGCCGAGCTTGATGTCACCGAACCGGCTGAAGCCGACGAACAGCGAGAAGCCGACGAAGAACGCGGCGATGAGCACGTAGTACCAGCTGAAGTTCCGGACGATGCCGTCCTGCAGCCCGAGGAACAGTGCCTCGGCGGTGGCGGGGGAGACGAGGGTGAACGCCACGAACCCGAGCACGAGCACGGCGGCGGGCCAGAACACCCACCGCCGCAGCTGCGAGGTCGTCGGGACGGGCGCGGGCAGGGGTGGAGTGGTGCTTGCCATGTCCTCCATGGTGCCCGCGGTCGAACCTGTGTGTCCGGACAGGTGCGCGCGGGAGGGGATCCGACGGCATCGCGCGGGCGCGTCGCCGACCGCACGACGGACGGGAGGCGCGGGTCGGCGCCGCCCCGCGCCTCCCGTCCGCCCTGCGCACCCGATCACCACCAGGTGCGATTACAACGTTGACTCTCGCTTTACAGCGCTGTAAACAAGAACCTGCGCGACGACGCGCGACGAGGGAGAGACCCGATGGTGGGAAGCAGGACCGCAACACTCCAGGCCGCGCTGAGCCGGCGGGGGTTCCTCGCGGGCGCGGCCGGTGGCATCGCACTCGGCACCATGGCGCTCGCCGGGTGCGCGACCCCGGGCCGGGCCGCCGGTGGCACCACGACGCTCCGCTTCTACGAGCAGAAGCAGGAGGTCATCGCGTACTTCGACGAGCTGCTGCGACGGTTCGAGGGCGAGCACGTCGGCATGTCGGTCGTGCACGACAGCACGGCGGCGATCGCCCCGCAGTTCGTGCGCGGCGAACCGGCCGACGTCGGGTGCTTCAACGACAACCTCGAGCTCGCGCGGTACATCTCGCGCGGCGTGCTCAGCGACCTGAGCGACCTGCCGTCGGCAGCGCGGGTCCGACCGGACATCGACACCCTGACCAACCAGTACGCCACGTTCGAGGGCCGCACGAGCGTGCTGCCGTACTCGCTCGCCGCGGCCGGCGTGATCTACAACAAGGCGATCTTCGCCGACCACGACCTGCCGGTGCCGACCACGTGGGACGACTTCGTCGAGGTCTGCCGCACCCTGCAGAAGGCCGGCATCACCCCGATCTACGCGACCGACCGCGACACGTGGACCCTCTGGCAGGGCCTGTTCGACTACTCGGTGGGCAGCCTCGTCGACACCGGGTCGTTCTTCCGCAAGATGAAGGCGCTCGGCACCGACGTCGGCCCCGACTCCGAGGTGTCGTTCGAGCAGGACTTCGCCGTGCCGATGGAGCGCGCGAAGACCATCTCGTCGTTCTTCAACCCGGACCACGCCACCCGCGCCTACGCCGACGGCAACCTGGCGTTCGGCAAGGGCGAGGCCGCGATGTACCTGCAGGGCCCGTGGGCGCTCGGCCAGATCGCCCTCGTCGACGAGGAGCTGCCCGTCGGCACGTTCGCGCTGCCGGTGTCGAACGACCCGGCCGACCGCAAGGCCCGGGTCAACATCGACCTCGGCCTCTGGATCCCGACGGCGTCCGAGCACCCGGACGAGGCGAAGGAGCTCGTCGAGTTCCTCATGCAGCCCGAGGTCATCGACGCCTACAACCGCGACAACCTGGCGTACTCGCCCACCAAGGACGCACCCCCGCAGCAGGACGAGCGCCTCGCCGGACTGCAGCAGTACGTCGACGACGCCGCGTTCTACCAGGGCGCCGGCACGTTCATCCCGACCTCGATCCCGCTCGGCAACTACCTGCAGTCGGCGATCCGGAGCGGGGACTTCACCTCGATGCTGCGGCGGCTCGACGCGGACTGGCGTCGGCTCGCCGGCCGGTCGGCCACGGTCTGAGCCGGACCAGGACAGGAGCACTCCCCATGACCATGCAGACCCCGCTCTCCCGCGACACCGACCCGCAGCGTTCCGGGCCGGCGACCGCGGCCGCCCGCACGCACCGCCGTGCCGGGTCCCTCCGGCGCACGGAGGGCATGTACTACCTGTTCCTCGTGCCGGCCCTCGTGCTGTTCACGGCCTTCGTCGTCGCGCCCGCCTGCGTCGGCGTCTTCTACAGCTTCACCGACTACCTCGGGTTCGGGCAGTGGAACTTCCTCGGCATCGAGAACTACACGGCGCTCGTGTCCGACCCGGCGATCGTGGCGTCCTACGGGTTCACGCTCGGGTTCGCCGTCGTCACCGTCATCGTGACGCAGGTGATCGCGCTGACCCTGGCGATCGCGCTCGCCAAGCGCATCCGGTTCGCCGCCGGCCTGCGGTCGGTGTTCGTCATCCCGATGGTGATCTCCGGGATCATCGTCGCCTACGTGTTCAACTTCCTGTTCTCGAACACCGTGCCGGCCCTGGCGACGAGCGTCGGCTTCGGCCCCCTCGAGCAGAGCATCCTCGGCGACCCGAACCTCGCCTGGCTCGCGATCGTCATCGTGTCCGCCTGGCAGACGGTGCCCGGCGCGTTGCTCATCTACACCGCGGGACTCACCTCGATCCCCGAGGAGCTGTACGAGGCCAGTTCGCTCGACGGCGCGACGGGCTGGAAGCAGCTGCGCGCGATCACGCTGCCGCTGCTCGGCGGCTTCATCGTGATCAACACCGTGCTCGGCGTGAAGGGCTACCTCGGCGCCTACGACGTCATCGTCGGTCTGACGAACGGCGGACCGGGCAGTGCGACCAGCAGCGTCGCGATGACGATCTTCGGCGGCTTCACCGGTGGCGACTACGCCTACCAGATGGCCAACGCGACCGTCTTCTTCATCATCACCGTCCTCATCTCCGTGCTGCAGCTCGCGGCGACCCGCGGAAGGAACCTGCGACTCGCATGACCGCCATCGACTCCCGCCCACCCACCGACACCCGTGCGGTGACCACCGGCGGCGCCGGACGCTCCGGCCGTGGCCACCGTCGTCGCCTCGGCGGCACCAACTGGACCCTGACCGTCCTGCTCGGCCTCGCGTCGCTGACCGTGCTGATCCCGCTGTACGTCACGCTCTCGATGGCGTTCAAGACGAGCGAGCAGTCCGTCGACGGCAACGCGCTGTCGCTGCCGTTCCCGTTCAACCCCGGCTCGTTCGCCGAGGCCTGGCAGCTCACGCGCTTCCCGGTGTCGTTCTCGGTGTCGCTCGGCGTCGCGGCGCTCACCGTGGTCGCGACGCTGCTGCTCAGTTCGTTCGCCTCGTACGCGATCGTCCGGAACTGGCACAAGCGGTTCTTCCGGTGGTCGTTCGTGTACCTGCTCGCGGCGATGTTCCTGCCGTTCCCCGTGGTGGCGCTGCCGCAGATCAAGCTGACCGCCGAGATCGGGCTCGACAACCCGGTCGGTGTCGGGATCCTGCACGCCATGTTCCAACTGTCGTTCAGCGTGCTGCTCTACTCGGCGTACCTCCGGTCGATCCCGGTCGAGCTCGAGGAGAGCGCCCGCATCGACGGGGCCTCGACGTGGCAGATCTTCTGGCGGATCATCCTGCCGCTGCTCGGCCCGATGAACGCCACGGTGGGCATCTTCGCGTTCCTGGCGTCGTGGAACGACTTCATGATGCCGTCGCTCATCACCGCGGACCCGGGCCTGCAGACACTGCCCGTCGTGCAGAACATCTTCCAGAGCCAGTTCGGCACGAACTACAACGTCGCCTTCGCCTCGTACCTCATGGCGATGGCGCCGACGATCATCGTCTACCTGTTCGCGCAGCGCTGGGTCATCAGCGGCGTGACGCAGGGCGCGGTCAAGAGCTGAGAGGCACCACGTGAGCAGCACCACCGACACCAGCCTTCCCACCATCCGGCCGTTCCCGGGATCCGACCCGGTCGCCGACCCCGCGGCCGTCGTCACCGGCGAGCACTGGCGCATCACCGTGCTCGACGCCGGCGCCTTCCGGGTCGAGTGGAGCGACGACGGCGGGTTCGAGGACCGCGCGTCGACCTTCGCGATGCGCCGCCGACTGCCCGTGCCGGCGTTCACCGTCGAGCCGGTCGGCACCGGCGTTCTGGTCACCACCGAGCGGGCCCGACTGCGCTACGACGGCCGTCCGTTCAGCCCGAGCGGCCTGGTGGTCGAGACGATCGGCCCCGACGCGAACCGCTGGCGCTGGGGGCAGGAGCCGCGCGACCTCGGTGGCACCGGCCGCACCCTCGACGACGTCGACGGCCGGATGCCGCTCGAACCGGGGATCCTGGCCCGCGACGGCATCACCGCGCTCGACGACAGCGAGTCGTTCCTGTTCGCCGACGACGGCTGGATCGGCACCCGCGTGCCCGGTCGCCGTGACGTGACGGTGTTCGCCTACGGCCGCGACTACGACGACGCGCTCCGGGCCTACCACGCGGTCTCCGGGGCACCGTCGCGCATGCCGCGGTGGGCGCTCGGCAACTGGTGGAGCCGGTACCACCCGTACAGCGACACCTCGTACCTCGAGCTGCTGGACCGCTTCGCCGACGAACACCTGCCGTTCTCGGTGGCCGTGATCGACATGGACTGGCACCGGGTCGACTCGGTCCCTCCGCGCTTCGGCAACGGCTGGACCGGCTACTCGTGGGAGCCGTCGCTGTTCCCGGACCCGTCGGCGTTCCTGGGCGAGCTGCACCGCCGGGGCATGCGCACGACGCTGAACCTGCACCCGGCCGACGGCGTGCGGGCGTTCGAGGACGCCTACCCGGCCGTGGCGCGGGCGATGGGCGTCGACCCGGAGACCGAGCAGCCGATCCCGTTCGACCCGACGGACCGCCGGTTCCTGCAGGCCTACTTCGAACAGCTGCACCGCCCGCTCGAGGAGCAGGGCGTCGACTTCTGGTGGATCGACTGGCAGCAGGGCCGCGAGACCGGGCTGCCCGGGGTCGACCCGCTCTGGCTGCTCAACCACTTCCACCTGCTCGACTCGGCGCGGGACACGGCGTCCGGCGACGCAGCCTCGGACGCGCCCGCCGACGCAGCCTCGGACGCAGCCGCCGACGCGACCGCAGCCCCCGCCCCCGTCGACGGCATGACCTTCTCGCGCTACGCCGGCCCCGGCAGCCACCGGTACGCCGTCGGGTTCTCCGGCGACGCCGTCGTCTCGTGGGCGTCGCTGGCGTTCCAGCCCGAGTTCACCGCCACCGCCGCGAACATCGGCTACCCCTGGTGGAGCCACGACATCGGCGGTCACACCCGAGGGGTCCGCGACGACGAGCTCGCCACGCGCTGGGTGCAGTTCGGGGTGTTCTCGCCGATCATGCGCCTGCACTCGGCGAACAACCCGTTCATCCGCAAGGAACCGTGGGTGTTCCCGGCCGAGGCCCGCGCCGCGATGGGGGAGGCGCTCCGTTTCCGTCACCGCCTGGTGCCGTACCTGCACACGATGAACCACGGCACGGCCGACGGGACCGCCCTGGTGCGTCCGCTGTACCACCTGGAACCCCGCCGCGACGAGGCCTACCGCGCCCCGAACACCTACGCGTTCGGCTCCGAGCTGCTCGTCGCCCCGATCGTCGCACCGCGCGACCCCGCATCCCGGCACGGCGTCGCCCGGGCCTGGCTGCCGCCGGGCACCTGGACCGACGTCTTCACCGGCACCGTGTACGCCGGCGACCGCTTCGTCGACCTGCACCGGACGCTCGACACCGTCCCGGTCCTGCTCCGCGCCGGCGGGATCCTGCCGCTCGCCGCCGAGGACCAGCTCGACGCCACCGCGAACCCGACCGCGTTCGAGGTCCTCGTCGCCCCGGACGCGCCGGGCGACTTCACCCTGGTCGAGGACCGTGAGGGCGAGGGCAGCCGGACCGCCCGGACCCGCCTGAGCTGGGATCCCGAGCTCGCCGAGTTCCGGGTGCACGCGACCACCGGTGCCCTCGACGTCGTGCCCGCACGTCGCGAGTGGCGGGTCACGTTCCTCGCCGCGCCGGCGGACGGACAGCAGACGTCGACCCGGACCGCCGACCGGTTCTCGGTCGACCTGTCGGTCGACACGGCCGACGGGGCGGTCCTCGCGCTCGCCGGGCCGCCGGTCGTGGGCGTGGACGCTCGGGACGCCGTCCGGCGGGCGCTCGAGGGCGCGCAGGCCGGCAACCCGGAGAAGCTCGAGGCGTGGGAGATCGTGGCGAAGGACCTGCCGCGCGCCGACCGCATCGTCGAGCTCGGCACGGTCGGTCTGCCCGACGCCGTGCGGGACGTCGTCGTCGAACTGCTCGGCAGCGTGCACCCGGGGGAGTCGACGCCCTCGGGCCGCTGACGTCCGCAGTCGGGTCTGCGGACGTCGGTCCGTGACCGGGCCCGCCCTGACCCGGGCCCGGTCACACAGCGGACGGGAGGACCGTGGCGGCATCGCCACGGGCCTCCTGTCCGTCGTCAGGCGCCCTGGTGCGCCGCCCGGTCGGACGTGCCGTCCGCGTACGGCGCGCTCTCGCCGACGACCAGGCGGTGCCCGACCGTGACCAGACGGCCGGGCACGTCGGAGCCGTCCATCCGCTCCACCAGCAGGTCGAGCGCCGTCCCGGCCAGGGCGACCGTGTCCGGCGCGACCGAGGTCAGGCTCGGCACCAGACTCGCACCGAGACCCATGGCGTCCCACCCGACGATCGCGACGTCCCGCGGTGCGTCGAGTCCGCGGAGTCGCATGGCGCGCAGGGCACCGAGAGCGGCGAGGTCGTCACGGCAGAGCAGGCCGTCGACCCGCAGCCCGGCGTCGAGCGCCGCACCGAAGGCGGTCTCGGCACCCGCGGCGTCACCGACCGCGCGCGGGACGAGCAGGTCGTCGTCGATGGGCAGCCCGGCGGCGGCGAGCCCGGCGCGGTACCCGTCCAGCCGGAGTCCGGACGTGCGCGACGACGGCCCGGTCTCGTGGCCGAAGAAGCCGATGCGGCGACGACCGAGCGCCACCAGGTGCGCGACCGCTCCGGCCGCGGCCGCCGCGTTGTCGATGACCACCTGGTCGGCGTGCGCGGGCCGCTGGTCCTCGCCCAGGAACACCACGGCGGTGTCGCCACGGATGCGGTCGATGGCCTCGGGGGTGAGCACCTGGGGGTGGATCACCACGCCGTCGACCACGCCGGCCTCGCGTCCCCGCACCGCGGAGCGCTCACCGTCCGGGTCGCCGCCGGTCTCCTCGAGCAGCAGCTGGTAGCCGCGGTCCGAGCAGACCCGTGAGAACACGTGGGCGAGCTCGGCGAAGTAGGGCCGTCGCAGGTCCGGGAACGCGAAGGCGAGCATGTTCGACCGGCCCGTCGCGAGTGATCGGCCGGAGACGTTGGGGCGGTACCCGAGCTCGTCGACCGCCGTCTGCACCCGCAGGCGCATGGCGTCGCTGACGTGTCGGTAGCCGCGCACGACGTTGGACACGGTCTTCATCGACACGCCGGCGTGTGCAGCGACGTCCTGCAGCGTGACCTTGCCCATCCGCTCACCGTAGCCGGAAGGCCGAGCGCGAGCGCACGCGCGCGATCATCGGGGTTCCCCGGAGTGGAGTCAACCCCTGTCGCGGGGGCCGCCACGTGCGCATACTGAGCGCGTCAGCCGCCGCCGTCGACCGGTGCGCGGGACCGGAAGCCGCGTGACCGGGAGGACCAGGGGACCCGATGGAAGCTCCGACCTCCTCGCGCCCGGACCGGCACACGCGCCCCGCCGGACCATCGTGCTGACCGCCGTCCACGGCCCCGACACGGCGCGGACCGTCTTCGTCCGCATCGACCGCATGCGGGGTCGCACAGAACGCTCCGGTACCGACCGGGCCTTCGCGGAACGGGTGCTCGCCCGTGCCGGACACGGCAGCGACGTCGTCGTCGATGCGTCGCGCCGACCGTTCCGGTTCCGCTACCGCACGCGCCGCGACGGCCCCGTGAGCCTGGTCACGGTGTCGGTGTCGACCGGCTTCTCCGGGCTGTTCCGGCCGGCTGGCCGAGTCGTGGTGGCCTGGTCCACCGCGGGCGGAGTGCGGGTGGAGGCCGACGACGGCACGGTGCTGGAGACCCGACCGGGGACTCCCGCCCTGCTGCCGACCGTGGGGCCGTTCACCGTTCAGGTCCCACCCGGCACCCTGCAACTCCTCAGCATCGACCGCGCGCTCGTCGAGCGGGTCCTACGCGACGGCTCCTCCGGCGGCCGCACCGTGCTCCCGGAGAGCGGAGCGGGACCCGACGAGTCCGGGACGCCGGCGTTGCGCCGCGCCGTCGAGGCGGTCGCCGTGGCCTCGGGCAGCGACACGACGACCGTCGAGACCCGGGCCACGGTCCAGTGGGCCCTGGTCGAGGCGGTGGTCGGGACCTTCGGTGTCCGCCGACCCGGGACGGTCGGCCGGTCGACCCGGCCCTCCACGGTCGAGCTGGCCGAGGCCTACCTCGAGGAGCACTGCGCGCTCGCCCTGACCCTCGCCGACGTCTGCGACGCCGTCGGCGTGAGCCCCCGCACGCTGCAGACGGCGTTCGTCCGGACACGCGGCACGTCACCGATGGCGTACCTGCAGCAGGTCCGGCTCGATCGGGTGCACGCGGCGCTGCTCGCCGCCGACCGACGCGAGGCGAGCGTGAGCGAGATCGCGGTCCGGTGGGGGTTCCGCCACCTCGGCCGCTTCTCGGGCACGTACCTGCAGCGGTTCGGGGAGTACCCGGCGCAGACGCTGCGCGCCACGAGGGAAGAGGACGGGGACGAGGACGGAGACGGGGCCGGAGCCGGGGCGCGGCAGGACGTCGGCTGACCGGGCGGCTCACGACGTGTTCCGGACAGCACGGTCAACACGCATGTTCGGCACCTAGGGTCGCCCCAAGCGCAATCGCGTGAACTCTCTCGAACCGGCTGAAGGGTCGGTCCGTCAAGAAGGTCGGTCCTCATGACCACCACCACTCCGCTCGCAGCGGGTTTCACCCGCACCCGCCCCGCCACGGGGCCCCGCAAGGGCACCTCGACCTACTCCGCGCTCCTGGCGCAGGTGAAGGAGAACGGCCTGCTGCGCCGTCGCACCGGGTTCTACTGGGCGCTGTTCAGCGCGCTCGTCGGCAGCCTCGCCCTCGCCTGGGTCGCGTTCGCCTTCCTGGGTGACTCGTGGTTCCAACTCATCGTCGCCGGCGTCCTCGGCGTGCTGTTCACCCAGTTCGCGTTCCTGTCCCACGAAGCGGCGCACCGCCAGGTCTTCGAGTCGCAGAAGTGGAACGACCACGCCGGGCGCTGGCTCGGCACGTTCCTCGTCGGCCTCAGCTACTCGTGGTGGATGAACAAGCACACTCGCCACCACGGCAACCCGAACACCGTCGGCAAGGACCCGGACATCTCGCCGGACGGCATCCGGTTCCTGCCGGAGGACGCCGCCGCGGTCCGTGGCCCCCTGATGCGCACGTTCATGCGGTTCCAGGGCTGGCTGTTCTTCCCGCTCCTGACCCTCGAGGGCATCAACCTGCACCGCTACGCCGTGGTCTCCGTGATCACCGGCAACGGCACCAAGGCCGACGTCAAGCACCGCTGGATCGAGGGCGGCCTGCTCGTGGCCCGCTTCGCCATCTACCTGACCGTCGTGTTCTGGTTCCTGCCCTTCGGCATGGCCTGCGCGTTCCTCGGCGTGCAACTCGCCGTGTTCGGCGTGATGATGGGCGCCTCGTTCGCCCCGAACCACAAGGGCATGCCGACCATCGCGCACGACGCCAAGGTCGACTTCTTCTCGCGCCAGGTGCGCACCTCGCGCAACATCCGCGGTGGCTGGTGGGTCTCGTTCCTGATGGGCGGTCTGAACTACCAGGTCGAGCACCACCTGTTCCCGTCGATGCCGCGGCCGGCGCTCAAGCAGGCCCGCCTGCTCGTCCGCGACCACTGCGACACGCTCGACGTGCCCTACACCGAGACCACGCTGCTCCGTTCCTACGGCATCGTCGTCCGGTACCTCAACCGGGTGGGGCTCGCCGCCCGCGACCCGTTCGCCTGCCCGATGGTCGCGCAGCTGCGCATCCACTGACGTCGTGTTGGCGATCTTGCCCACCGGCACCGTGAAGTGGTTCGACCACGCCAAGGGCTACGGGTTCATCCACCCCGATGACGGGTCTGCGGACCTGTTCGCGCACTTCTCGAGCATCGTCGAGACGACCGATGCCCGGCCGCTCGCCCGGGACGACCACGTGCAGTACGAGGTCGGCCCCGGCAAGAAGGGGCCCCAGGCCAACACCATCTCGGTCATCGGCTGACGCGGACGACGAACGACGCCCCGACCGCATCGGTCGGGGCGTCGTTCGTCGCGGTCCGGCGCCCACACATGACGGACGGGAGGCGCGGTGCCAGCTGGCACCGCGCCTCCCGTCCGTCGCGTTCCCTGCGTCGAGACCGAGACCGAGACTCGCGCCCGCGGACAGAATCCGCGCGCCTGCGGGCGAACGGTGTCCGTCGAGCCGAGACCCGGGCGCGTGGAACGGGCTCAGTCGTCGTTCAACGATCCGGGGAAGCACTGCGAGAACGACGACAACCGGATCTTCTTCGTGTCGTTGTAGATCGTGACGAGGTACTGGTCGTCGTCCACCCCGGTGACCGTCAGCCGCTTCGCGCCCTTGCGGGTCGTGTCCGTCGCCGCCGTGTACCCGTCGTCCTGGACCGCGGCCGTGATGGCCTCGTAGGTCGCATCGACGTCGATCTCACGGGCGAGCGTGATCGCGACACCGCCCGCGGCCGACACCTCGGTCTCCGAGCAGGCGAGCAACGTCCAGTCGATCGTGCGCTCGTCGGCGACCGCACCGTCGGGCAGAGCGGCGACGACGCGGTCCTGGATCTCGGTCGTGCGCTGCTCGGCAGCGGCCCGGGACGCCGTCCTGCTCGCGGCCGGTTCCGATGGTTCCGTCATGGATGGTCCTCCAGCGCATGCAGTGATGGACAGTGTGAGCGTCGTCACGAGGGCCGCGACGGTCCAGGTGGAGCGTGTGGTCACTCGAAGATCTCCTCGGCGAGTTGGTCGAGCACGGCACGGTTGCCAGCCCGTCGTGCTGCCGAGATCGTACGGGGTGGCGGACGACGGGAGGAGGAGGGGTCGGTTCGGCTGCGGTTCGCACAAGCAAAATCGGCCCGAACCACGTCTTCACGTGGTTCGGGCCGACTTTGCTCATGCTGATGGCAGATGCGCCCGTCGATCCGAGCGGTGGTCTGGAGGCGCGGTGCGGGCTGGCACCGCGCCTCCCGTCCGTCGCGTTCCGCCGGGCGACAGTGCACGCCCGTTCGTGCCCGTGCGCTGTCGGCCACCCCGTGATGACGCGGCCGCGGTGTCGGGACGACGTGAGTCGGCCCGGGCCACGTGGTCGCGTGGTCCGGGCCGACTCGGGTGGTGCGGGGGTGTTACTTGATCTGCGCGGTGATGGTGGCGGTGCCGACGAGGAGGCCGCGCTTGACGGCGTCGGTCTTGAAGGTCTGGTTCAGCAGGCCGGCGGCGTCTTCGGAGATGTGGACGGTGGTGCCGGTCAGGATGGCGTTGTCGCCCTCGAGCTGGAGGGGCTTGAGGGTGCCGCCGTGCAGCTCGAACAGGAACGCGTTCGGGGCTGCGACCTTGCCGTTGACGAGGACGTCGCCGTAGAGCTTCGAGGAGCCGGGGTTGACGACGAAGTTCTCGAGGGTGACGGTGGTGTCGCCGGCCTTGAGGGTCAGGCCGGAGTCGTCGTGGTTGAGCAGGCCCTGCACGTAGGGGCGGTAGTCGCCGTCCGGGGACCAGTAGGTGACCGAGCCGGAGGTGATCGGGAACGACACGGAGCCGTCCTCGAGGGTCGCATCTCCCGAGACGCCCGGGGTGAGCTTGAGGGCGGTGAGGGCGTCGGTGAAGCCGGAGTCGAGCTTGACGGCGGTGGAGCCGCCGAGGACCTCGGGGACGGAGGCGACGGGGGCGGGGATCTTCGACTCGGACGAGGACACCGTCTGCACGTTCGGGGTCGAGGCCTGGGCGGAGGAGATCCCGAACGCGGCGCCGCCGAGGACGAGGGCGCCGGTGGTGGCGAGGGTGATGGATGTCTTGAGGCTCTTACGCATCGTGATCAGTCCTTTACGGTTGTCGCGCTCGGCGCGGCTGCTGGGTGCGCGCCGAACACACCCTGGTGCAGGGTGGAGAACCAGCGATGTGCGGCTGGTGAGCGCTCCGGGTGTTTCCCGGTCGTTGCAGGTGATTCGGCACCCTCCGCCAGATGGATTGGAACGGATCGCGAGAAGTTCTGGACCCCCTAGGCTCGGACGATGCGGGGACTGATGATCCGACCGACCACGGCGGACGACTGGGCAGCGGTGCGGGCGCTCCGGCTCGAGATGCTCCGGGACACACCGATCGCCTACGCCGAGCACCTGGCCGACGCCGAGACCCTCGACGAGCACGAGTGGCGGGCGCGGGGCCGACGCGGGCAGGGCACCGCGGGCACGTCGCTCGCAGCGGTCGACGCCGAGGGTCGGTGGGTGGCCACGATGGGCGCCTACGTGCCGGACGCCCGCACCGGCCCGGTCCTCGTCGGGGTGTACGTCGCGCCGTCGCATCGCGGTCGGGCGGCCGGGGTCGCGGACGCCCTGCTCGACGCCGTCGAGGCGTGGGCAGCGGAGCGGGCGTCGTCGCTGCGGTTGCACGTGCACGAGGACAACCAGCGCGCGCAGGCCTTCTACGCCCGCCGTGGCTACCAGCCGACGGGGACGACCGAGCCGTACGTGCTCGACCCCGCGCAGCGCGAGATCGAGATGATCCGGCAGCTCAGTTGAACGGCGGCGGCCGGAGCGGCGGCGACCGCAAAGAGGTCGCTCAGCCCCGCGCCGGTGCGTCCGTCGTGACCCGCCGGACGCTCCGTGTGCACGCCGCGGCCGCCGTCGCGACCACGATCACGACGGCGCAGCCGACCAGCGTCGTCGGGGTCCCGACCGCGTGGGACACCGGCCCGACCACGGCCTCGCCGAGGGGGACCGCGACGAAGGACCCCACCATGTCGTACGAGTAGACCCGCGACAGCACCGATCGGGGCACGTTCGACTGCAGGGCGTGGTCCCACGCCACGGCGAAGAGCTCGATCGCGACCCCGCCGAACGCGAACGCCACCAGGAGCGTCGGCAGTGCCGGTGCGATCCCGAGCGCGAGGACGGGGAGCGCCGCGACCGCCATCCCGGCGACGCCGATCCCGAGCGCGTGCCGGGGCCGCCACCGCAGCGCGACCAGGGCACCGAGGGCGAGGCCGACCGTCTGTGCGGCGACGACCAGCCCCCAGGCCGCCCGCCCGAACGAGTCGTCGGCCACGACCGGACCCAGCACCGTCGTCGCGCCGACGAAGGCGGCGTTGAGCACCGCGAACTGGGCGACCACCGTCCACACCCAGCGGCGTCCCGAGAACTCGACCCATCCCTCCCGGATGTCCGCGACCACCGACGGACGGGTGCCTCCGGGGGTCGCGGGTCGGCGCGGCAGCCGGATCCCGGCGTAGAGGGCGGCGGCGACGGCGAACCCGAGCGCGTCGACGGCCAGCCCCCAGCCTGCCCCGACGACCGCGACCAGGCCGGCGCCGGCGGATGCGCCGACGATCGTGCCGCCGTTGACGCCCAGCCGGATGACGGCGTTGGCTGGTCGGAGCAGGCTGTCGGGCACGGTCTCGGGCACCATGGCCGCCGTGGTCGGCAGGCTGACCGCGGCGACCGCACCGTTCAGCACGCTCAGGACGACGAGCAGCGGGATCGTGGCGGTGCCGGTCAACACGAGGGCTGCGACGGCGGCCTGCGTCAGCGCGGCGCCGATCGACGTCGCGACGAGCACCACGTCGCGGGGGAGACGGTCGGCGATCACCCCGCCGAACAGCAGGACGGCGACGTTCGCGACCGAGCGTGCCGCGACGACGAGGCCGAGGTCGACGGGGGAGCCGGTCAGGTCGAGCACGGCGAACGCCAGGGCGATGGGCGCGACGGCGTTGCCGACGATGCTCACCGTGCGGGCCGCGAGCAGCCAGCGGAACGGGGCGTGGCGGAGCACGCTGCGGGTCGACGTGCTCACGGTCGCCGCATCGGGAACATCGCGACGGTCATCGACACGGGGACGGTACCGGGCGTCCGCGGGCGCTGGGCGGCTGCGTGCAGCAGAGAGGAGGCCTGCCCGACGTGCTGCACCACGCGGCGCCACGTCTCGGGGTGCACCCACAGCTCGGCGTCCGTCGAGACGCCGGGGCCGGTCGTCCGCTGCTCCGATCGGCGTCGGAGTTCCTCGGCCAGGGCCTCGACGTACACGAGCTGGTCCTCGACGGAGACGTCGCCGGTGTCGGCCGCCGTCTGTGCTCCGACGTCGAACCGCAGCGCCGACGACTCGTGCCGGTACCGCTTCGCTTCGCCGCCACGGAGCCGGACGACCTCGACCACGGCGACCAGCCCGGCCCGTTCGAGCACGCGCAGGTGGTAGCTCGCGGTGGCCTGCGAGAGACCGAGCTCCCGTGCGGCCTCGGCGGCGCTCATCGCGGTGCTCGTCACCAGCGACAGCAGGCGGAGCCGGATCGGGTGGGCGGTGGCCCGGAGGGTCTGGAGGCTCGACATGCGCCCATGCTCGTGCGCCACGGTCTGCACCGTCAAACGGCCCTTTGGGGGTTGGCCGGGGTCGAGCTGCGCGACGGCCTTTCGCGCCCAGCGACACCTCACGGGCCGCGGCGCGCGTGAACTGTCGCCCAGCGCGAAACTCCGCGGGCCCAGCGCGAACCCCCGCGACGCCCAGCACCCCGCCCTCCTCCCGGAGACGACCGACATCTCCCCCCAGCGGCGGACGCGCCCACCGTCGGCCCGCCGGTAGCGTCGATGCCGTGATCGAAGTCGACCATCTCACCAAACAGTACGGTCCCAAGACCGCCGTGGACGACGTCTCCTTCGTCGTGCACCCCGGCAGTGTGACCGGCTTCCTCGGCCCCAACGGTGCCGGGAAGTCCACCACGATGCGCATGATCATGGGGCTCGACCGACCGACCTCGGGCACGGCCACCGTGAACGGGCAGCCCTACACGAGCTTCCGCGACCCGCTCCGTCAGGTCGGCGCCCTGCTCGAGGCGAAGGCGGTGCACTCCGGTCGCAGCGCCTACAACCACCTGCTGTCGCTCGCCGCGACGCACGGCATCCCGAAGTCCCGGGTGCACGAGGTCATCGACATGACCGGCCTGGAGTCCGTCGCGAAGAAGCGCGTCGGCGGGTTCTCGCTCGGCATGGGGCAGCGCCTGGGAATCGCTGCCGCACTGCTCGGCGACCCGAAGACCCTGATCCTCGACGAGCCCGTGAACGGCCTCGACCCCGATGGGGTGATCTGGGTCCGACAGCTCGCCCGCCGCATGGCCGCCGACGGTCGCACGGTGTTCCTCTCCAGCCACCTGATGAGCGAGATGGCACAGACCGCCGACCGCGTGGTCGTGCTCGGACGGGGCAAGGTCCTCGCCGACGCCCCGATCGCCGAGTTCGTCGCGGGCGGGGGAGCGAACGGCGGCGGCAGCCGTGTCGTCGTCCGCACCCCGGACCCACAGCGTCTGTTCGAGGCCATCGGTCCGAACGCCTCGGTGTCGCAGCGCGAGGACGGCTCCTTCCTGGTGGTCGGTCCCGACGCACCGACGGTCGGGAACATCGCCGCACAGGCCGGCGTCCCCCTGCACGAACTCACCCCGACCGGCGCGAGCCTGGAGGAGGCCTACATGGCCCTCACCCGCGACGACGTCGAGTACCGATCGGAGGGCGACCGATGAGCGCCACCACCTCGCCGACCACGCCGTCGACCCGGATGCACGGCTCGACCCACCTGTCGTTCCCGCACCTGGTGCGGAGCGAGTGGATCAAGCTGCGGAGCATCCGCTCCACGTTCTGGTGCTACGCGATCCTCGTGGTCGTGACCATCGGCATGGCCGCGCTGGTCGGTGCGAACACGAACACCGGCGGACAGGACATGCCGACGGACCTCGCCAACGGCACGGTCGTGAACGCGAACACCGTCGGCGTCCTGCTGTCCTCGCTCGTCGTCGGCGTGCTCGGCGTCCTCATCATCACGGGTGAGTACGGCACGGGCCAGGTCCGTTCGACGTTCACCGCCGACCCCCGTCGCACCGGCGTGATCCTGGCGAAGGCGACCGTCCTGGCCGTCACGACCTTCGTGGTCAGCGCCGTCGCCACCTGGATCGGCGTCCTCGTCTCGCTGCCGTTGCTCGGGGGCAACGGTGTCGACCCGGAGATCGGTGACCCCTCGGTCTTCATGCCGATCCTCGGCTCGTCGGTGTTCCTGACCCTGCTGGCGCTGCTCGCCTACGGCATCGGGCTGCTCGTCCGCTCGAGCGCCGGTGGCATCGCGATCACGCTCGGCCTCCTGCTGGTCGTGCCGACGGTGCTCGCGCTGATGAGCGGGCTCATGAACGTCGAGTGGCCGATGGACATCGCGACGTTCCTGCCGGACTCGGCCGGTGCCCAGCTCTACGCCTACTCGTACTCCGGCGCCAGCGATGCCGACACCGGCGGCGTCGAGCTGAACGGCTGGGGCGGCTTCGGAGTCCTCGCGGCCGAGGTGCTCGTCATCGGTGGCCTCGCCCTGACGGTCGCGCGCAGCCGCGACGTCTGACGCGACCACCCACGGCCGGGAGGCGCGGTGCCAGCCGGCACCGCGCCTCCCGTCGTTCGCGGCGCGGGTCCACCGCGTCACTAGGCTCAGCGCGTGCGTTCCGTCCCCGCCCTGCTCCTGCCCGCGATCGCGGGTGTGCTCCTGCTGGCCGGCTGCGCCGGCCCGCCCCCCGTCGACGAGGCCGCGCTGCACGCATGGGAGAAGCGGCAGATGGCCACTGAGTCGGACCACGAGCTCGGGGCGATGTACGCCCAGCAGTCCGCGGGGCAGGGGCCGACGGGCGATGACGACGAGCTCGACCGCGGCATCACGATCCGGTACGAGCATCCCGAGACGCTCGATCACCTGGAGTTCTCGTGCTTCGGGGACGGGCACATGAGCGGCTCGATCACGGTCGTGTCCGGTTCCACCTCGCGGAACCGCTGGATCGACCCGATGGCGTGCAGCGACGGGCAGCAGCGCATCGACCTGCACCGTGGCGAGCGTTCGGCCGTGGACAGTGTGTCCTTCAACGCGTTCGACAGCGACCGGGACAGCGCCTGGTCCGTCCGGGTGATCGGGCCCGGGGACTGACCCCGACGGCTCAGGACCGCCGGACGTCGTACCGGTGCAGGGTGACGCCGTTGTCGTAGCGCTGCTGCTCGACCAGGTCCAGCTGCACGAGCGGACGCCGCCCCGACACCGGCGGGTCGAACAGCGGCCGCCCGGCGCCGAGCACCGACGGGTGCGTGAAGAGCATCACCTCGTCGAGCAGTCCCGCGTCGAGCAGTTGACTCGCGATGCTCGGACCGGCCACGCCGACGTCGCCGTGTCCCGTCGCACGGATCGCGGCGAGCTCGGCCATGGCGTCACCGTCGCCGCCGATCACACGGGTGTCGTGATCGGCGGTCGTCCGGGTGCGGGAGACCAGGACCTTCGGCTGGTCGGTCCAGATCGCGCCGTACTCGCGCAGGTACGCCGGCATCGACTCGTCGTCGCGGGCGTCCGGCCAGAACGGGTCCATCAGGTCACGGACCACCCGACCCTCGACCGACAGGGTCATGGCGGCGGCCCGGCGGTTGAACTCCCGGTGCAGCGGTTCGTCGATCCGGATCCAGTCGGGGCCGTCCGGGCCGTCGTGCTCGCCGGGGGCCCGTTCGACGAACCCGTCGACGGAGACGTTGATCCAGTACACGAACCTCGCGGGCATGGCGGGACTCCTTCGTCGCACCGACCGGACGGAACCGGGCCGGACCGTGGCGGTCCGGTGCGGCCGAGCGTACGCTCGCGGACGTCGCCCGTCGACATCCGCAGTCCCTCCAGAGCACCTCCCTCAACGACGAGAGCAGGTCCGGCATGCGCCGATCGTCCACCGCACTCCTCGCCGTCGTGGCGTTCCTCGGCGTCGCGACCACGGGCCTCCAGGCCGTGCCAGCGGATGCGTCCGCCGTGCCGGGCGGGACGCCCGGGGCGACCACCACGTCGGCCGGGTCGTCCACCGGCGCCGACCGCCACGGCCGCGTCGCGCCGACCCACCGCAACCCGGTGGCCCTCGCGCTGCCGGACGGGCAGACGGCCGCGAGCTGCGCGGACCCGACGGTGATCCGCGGGGCCGGGCGCGACCGCAACTGGTACCTGTACTGCACCACCGACGCGCTCACCGCGACGGAGCAGAACCCGGACGGGTCGCTCGTGCAGCACGCGGTGCCGACGTACCGGTCCACCGACCTGACACACTGGACGTACGTGAACGACGCGTTCCCGACGAAGCCCGCGTGGGTCGGCGAGGCGAACGGGGTCTGGGCGCCGGACATCGTGTACCGGGCCGGCGAACGCGGGCGTCCCGGCACGTGGTTCCTGTACTACGCGGCGTCGGACACCCCGTCGGCGACGGGCCCCAACGGTGGCGGATCGGCCGTCGGCGTCGCGACGAGCTCGAGCCCGACGGGGCCGTGGAAGGACTCCGGAGGACCGGTCGTGGCGCCCCAGGCCGCACCGAACGGCGACGGGCAGCGGTGGGCATTCGACCCCGAGGTCATCACCGACCGCGGAGCGACCTACCTGTACTTCGGCAGCTACTTCGGCGGCGTGAACGTCCGTCGCCTCAGCGCCGACGGCCTGCGGTCCGACCCGGCGTCGGAGCGGCAGATCGCGATCGACAACCGCTACGAGGGCGCGTACCTGATGCGGCACGGCGGCTGGTGGTACTTCATGGGATCCGCCACCAACTGCTGCAACGGCGCGCTGACCGGGTACGGCGTCTTCGTCGCCCGGTCGCGCAGCCCCCTCGGACCCTTCGTCGACCGGGACGGCGTCGCGATCACCGCGACCCGGGTGGGAGGCACGCCCCTGCTCGCGCAGAACGGCAACCGGTGGGTGGGCACCGGCCACAACACCGTGGTCACCGACTTCGCCGGCCAGGACTGGATCATCTACCACGCGGCGGACCGCACCGACCCGACCTACGCGGGGCAGCCGACCTACACCAAGCGCCCCGCCCTGATCGACCCGCTCGACTGGCGCGGCGGCTGGCCGGTCGTCCGCGGCGGTGCCGGTCCGTCCGACTCGGTGCAGCCCGGCCCCGCCGCGCAGCCGGGGCAGCGTTCCGCGTACCGGCCGCGTCCGGTCCCGGACGACGTGCCCGGCCGGACCATCCGCAGCCTCTCCACCTCGTTCGACGGCACCACGCTGCCGCCGGCGCTCAGCTGGACGCGGGAGCCCGACGCCTCGACCTGGACCGTCGCCGACGGCACGTTCCGGTGGCAGACGCAGGACGCCGACATCCACCCGCCGCAGACGCCGCTCGCGTCGGTCCTGTCCGAACCGGCACCCCGCGGCGACTGGGTGGTCGAGACGACCGTCGGGGTCGACACTCCGGCGACGGGTGACGGCCGCAACTACGTGCAGGGCGGGCTGATCGTGTACGGGAGCGACGGCGACTACGTCCGGCTGACGTCGAACTCGATCTTCAACACCCGGCAGACCGAGTTCGGCAAGCAGGCGTCCGGGCAACCCGCCGGGGCGCCCAGCTACGGCAACATGGTCGTCGGTCCGGTCGGGGACACCACCACCCTGCGGATCGTGCACCGGGCCGTGGCGGGGGAGCACCGGTACACCGCGTACACCAGCCTGGACGGCCGGCACTTCGTCCGCGGTGGCACGTGGACGGCGGACCTCGGCAGCACTCCGCGGATCGGGCTCATCTCGCTCGGCGGGGCCGGGTTCACGAGCACCTTCGAGGACCTGCGCGTCAGCACGGTGGCCAACCACCGGCGCTGATCCCGCGCGGGCGGGCACCCGATCGCGGCGATCGGGTGCCCGCGTCCGGCACCCCCGCGCAGCCGCAGAACGACGGGTGCGTCCATCGTTCGCTCCGGGATGCGAAGATGCATCATTGCTGCCGGATCCGAGAACGAGGGTTGGATGACTCCGACGGAGGAACACGACGCGAGCGCGCCGCTGCTCGACGGGCGCTACCGCCTGGAACAGGCGATCGGTCAGGGCGGCATGTCCGTCGTGTACCGCGGCGTCGACGAGAGCCTGCACCGCCCCGTCGCGATCAAGGTGTTCCACGCCGGCATCGTCGACATCGCCCGGCAGGAAGCCGAGCTCGGCGTGCTCGCATCACTCGAGCACCACAACCTGGTCAGCCTGCTCGACGCCGGCGTCGTCCTGGGGGCCGACGGCAACCGGCAGCGGTACATCGTCATGGCCCTCGTCGTCGGGCAGGACCTCGAGGAACGCCTCGCCGTCGGCCCGCTGGCGTCGCGCCACATCGCCGAGATCGGCTACGACATGGCCGAGGCACTCGACTACATCCACGCCCACGGCGTCGTGCACCGCGACATCAAGCCGTCGAACATCCTGCTCGTCGACTACGGCAACGACTCGGACCGTGCCCGTGCGCGCCTGACCGACTTCGGCATCGCCCTCGCCGCCGGCGTCGAACGGCTCACCGCCGACGGCGTCACGACGGGCACCGCGGCCTACCTCAGCCCGGAACAGGCGCGCGGCGCCGACGTCGGACCGGCGAGCGACGTCTACTCACTCGGCCTCGTGCTGCTGCAGTGCTTCACCCGCCGCCGCGAGTTCCCCGGCTCGCTCGTCGAGTCCGCGGTGGCACGGCTGTCCCGCGACCCGGTGGTGCCCGAGCCGCTGCCCGACCACTGGAAGCAGCTGCTCCGGGCGATGACCGCGCAGGACCCCGCCGCCCGTCCGCTCGGAGCCGAGCTCGTGGCGCTGCTCCGCGACGTGGTGATCACCGAGACGGCCGCCGCCGACCACGTCGTCGACCCGTCCGCCGGTGCGGCGGCGGACGCCGCCACCGCGCGCGCCGACATCGAGCGGCCCGCAACACTCGACTCCCTGCCGGACGAGTCGCTGCAGCGCACGACCGCGATGGCCGCCCGCCTGTTCGACGCCCCGATCGCCCTGGTCGAGGTGCTCGACGAGGACCGCGAGTGGTCGCAGTCGTACATCGCCGAGGGCGTCGACGAAGCGGCGCGGAGCATCAGCTTCCGCAACGGGTTCGCACCGGTCCCCGTCCCCGTCGTGATCCCCGACGGCTCCGCCCACCCCGAGATGCGGAACAGCCCGCTCGTCACCGGTCCGCTCGGCATCCGGTTCTACGTGAGCGTCCCGCTCGTCAAGCACGACGGGTCGACGATCGGCACCCTGGCCGTGCTCGACACCCGTCCGCGTGAGGCCACCGAGGCCGACCTCGCCAACCTGCACGACCTCGCGGCGCTCGCCGTGTCCCAGCTCGAGATCCGGCAGGAGTCCCTCCGCACCACGAGCGACGCGCTGCCCCTCGCGCGTCCGGCGGGCGAGCGGACCGCCTGACGGGAGGCCCGGTGTCAGCCCGCACCGCGCCTCCCGTCCGGCGGTGGTCGCGCCCACCGCGCGCCGATGCCGTCCGCCGAGCGGTCACGGTCCGTCGCCCGGCGCGCTCCCGCGCGACGGCCTGTGGCCGCTCGACCACCTGCCGACGGTGTGTCCTGACCGCTCGCGGTGCCGTCGCCCGCTCCGCGGGGCGAGGTCGCGATCGCCTGACCCGTTCGCGAGCGCGACCGCCCGCGTCGTCAGTCGGACGGATGATGCGGACGGATCCGGGCTGGCCGTACTGTCGTCGATGTGGGCGACGACCGTCGCCGCGGAGAGGACTGCTCGTGTTGACGAACCTGTCGGGGGCACACACCGTGGTGCTCCTCGTGATGCTGGCGCTCGAGGCCGTGGCGCTGGTGCAGGTCTGGCGCGATCGACGGCGCACGCAGGTGGTCAAGGTGCTGTGGACGGTGCTCATCCTCGCGCTGCCCGTGGTCGGCGTGCTGGGCTGGGCCGTGAACTGGTTGCTCGGCAAGGCGGCGGACGCCCTGCAGCGCCGGAACGCCTGACGCGCGTCAGTCCTCCGTGAGGGCCGCAGCGTAGGCGCGGACGGACCGGTGGTAGCGGGGGAGCGTCGGCTCCAGGGCCTCGATCGCGACTCGGAGTGCCTCGGCGGACCGTCCCGCGCTGTGCAGGGCGAGCGCGAGGAACACCCGCGGTGCCGCTCCGGTGGCGGGGTGCTCCGGGGCGTCGCGGAGCATCGCGACGGCAGCGTCGGTCCGGCCCAGGTTCCGCAGCGTCGAGGCGTGCTGGACGACCATCCTGGCGGCGCGGTCCGGGTCGACGGAGTCCAGGCCGGCTGCGGTCGCAGCGGCGTACTGCACGTCGGCGTCGGCCTCGTGTCCGCCGGAGTCGAAGGCGCCGCCGAGCTCGAACGCGCCGAGTGCCGGGTGCGGGGCGTCGGCGGCGAGGTCGCGCATCAGCTCGATCCGCTGCTGGTCGTCGATCGTCTCGTCGTCCCACAGCGCCGCGACGCGTGACTCCCAGTCCCCGGTGCTCATCCGGCGAGGGTACCGCCGTCGGTGACCGTCGCGCGGAACGAACGGACCAGCGCTGCGCCGGGCTGCACGACGGCGGGGGAGTTCCACGCCAGGGCTGACCCGATCGCGGGGTACTCCTCGGCGCGGACGAACCAGGGGTCGTCGTGGTCGACGGCCTCGATCCGGATCGTCGCCGGGGCACCGCCGAACTCCGCCGACCAGGTGATCCAGGGCGCGACCGACCCGTGCACGGCGGCCTCGCCCTCGGCGTCGGCGGTCCGGACGACGACCGCGGTGCACTCGGGGAACCGCCAGAAGAAGCCGCCGTACCCCGCTCCGACCCGGCCGTTGCTGCCCGGACCCCCGAGGCGCACCGCGGTGTCGCCCGAGGTGCGGAACGATGACGACCAGGACAGCTCCCACCCGCCGGCGACCGCGCGCCACCGCAGCATGCGGTCCTCACGCAGGACGACCGCGCGGTCCGGGCCCAGCCAGACGAGCGCCTCGGCGGACGTCGTGCCGTGCCGCTCGGCGTGCACGACCTCGACCGAGCCGTGGTCGTCGCGCCGGACGTAGCCGAGCCCCTCGACGTAGGTCGGGCCGCCCCAGCAGTTCACGCCGTCGACGTCCGGGATCGCGACGCCGACGCCGCAGTGCCAGTCGTGGTCGGTCGGGTGGTGCGCGCTGACGACGGTGCCGGCGAGCGTCCGGACCGGGTGCAGGTACGGCCGAGGGGACGACGTCGCGGCCGAGCCGGATCCGTCACGCCCGACGGCGACCTCGACGCCGTCCACCACGAGTGCGAGTGTGCCGTCGTCGGTGCTCACGCCACCGACGCTACCCGCGCGTCAGTCGGGCGAGCACGACGCTGTCGAGCACCTCGTGCGGGTCACCCTCCGGCGTGGTCGCGGTGCGCGGCCGGACCTCGGCGACCAGCACGTCCCACCGGTCGTCGAGCTGCAGGGCGGCGAGGTCGTCGACGGGCGAGGGGAAGCGGTACTCGAGGAGCTCCGGCGGCAGGTCGTCGTGCGGGGGTGCGGCGTGCGCGGTGACGAGCAGGTGCCCACCGGCGGCGACGAACTCCGCTGCCCGGTGCAGGATGTCGGCTCGCGGGATCGCCACCGGCCACGACTGCAGGAACGACGCCGTCACCAGGTCGAACCGCGCGGCAGTGTCCCACCGTGCCAGGTCCGCGGCGACGAAGGCCACCCGGTCCTCCACCCCCGCGGCCACGGCGGCACGGGAGCCGCGTTCGAGCGCCGTCACCGACAGGTCGATCCCGGTGACGTCCCACCCCTGCTCGGCGAGCCACACCACGTCGCCGCCCTCACCGCAGCCCAGGTCGAGGGCCCGCCCCACCGGCAGCCCCCACGTCACCGAGGCGAGCACGGCGTTCACCCGCCCGGACCAGATGCCGTCGCGCTCGGCGTAGCGGGCCTCCCACCACTCGCGAGCGGACGGTGCGGAGGTGGGGTCGGTGGCGGCGGATCCGGCGGCCGTCCCGTCGTGATGGGTGTGCATGCACGTACTCCAGCGCACCTGCCGAGCCGCACCCAAGCGCTGTTGCCGACCCGGCAACAGGGCGCCGAGCGGCGCGGGCGCACGCCGAGCCTCCCGTCCGACCCGGCGAGCAGGATCCCGGCCGAGCCGAGCCCGCGCCGTTCGGCCACGGAACGCAGCTGCCCGTCCCTCAGCGCTCCGCACGCGTACCGTCCGGGGCGATGACCGATGCGCCCACCCCCAGCACCCCCTCGCACTACGAGTCCGCCGACGGCGTCGACCCGATGTCCGTGACGACCTACCGTCAGGTCCGCAAGGCCGTCCGCCGCGGGCACGCCCTGCCCACCGAGGAGGGCGAACCGTCCCTCACCGACCTCGTGAACGTACGGGGGAACAGGACCGACGAACAGCGCTGACGCCCGCGGCGGCAGGGTGCTCGTTCCTGTGACGAGCCGCAGGCAGACCCCGGCGCTGCCCAGCCGCCGGAGCCGCCGTGACCAATACGTTATCTTCCGGATCGCCGATCCTGACCCGGAAGGACCCATGGGACGCCACGCCCTGCCTGCAGCAGCCGAAGACCGTCAGCCCGCACGAGCGAACACGCACCCCGTGGCCGACACCGTGCCGCTGACGCCGGACGCGCAGCAGCTCCGTCCCCGTGGGCGCCGCGCAGCGTCCAGCCCCGCCGCTGACCGGTCGGCCGTCGACGAGCACTCGGCTCCGACACGTGCTCCGCGCACACAGCCGCAGCCGCGGCCCGTCCCGGTGCCCTCCGCCGGCGCCGCCGTCCTGACGCGGACCGCAACGCTGCGTGCCGAGCGCGCGACCGACCCCCGGCACGTCCGCCGTTCCGCCAACGCCAAGCGCGCGGCGATCCTGCTCGCACCGGCGCTCGCCGTCACCTCGAGCCTGACGCTCACCCTCCCCGCGAACGCCGACACCCTGCCGGCCGACACCCGGTCCGGCACGACCACGGCCCGGGCCGCGCAGACCTTCACGGTGGCGCACGACGTCCCGGTCCCCGTCGTCTCGACCGACGGCATGACGACCACTACCACCGTGGTGTCCTACCCGACGCTCGACCTGCGCTTCGGGGTCACCACGGCCCAGGCGCAGTCGGCGTTGTCCGCGGCGCTGTCCGCCGGCGGCGACCGCGCCACGATCGTGCAGACCGCCCTGCAGTACATGGGGGACCCGTACGTCGAGGGCGGCGCGAGCCACGACGGCATCGACTGCTCCGGACTCACGATGGTCGCGTACCAGGCCGTGGGGATCGAGCTCGCGCACTACGTGCCGACGCAGGACGCCACCGCGACGACGATCCCTGAGTCCGAAGCCCTGCCCGGTGACCTCGTCGTGTACGACGACGAGGACCACGTGGGCCTGTACCTCGGCCAGGGCCTCGTGCTCCAGGCACCGCACCCCGGCGAGGTCGTCGACATCGTGCCGATGTACTCGGCGGCGCACCACTTCGCCCGCGTCCTGCCCGCCGGCAGCTGACCGACGAACCGTCGCGCGGCCGTGACGGCGACCAGCAGGACCACCGGAACGGGGCGTTCCCACGCGCCACGGGCCTCCCGTATCCTGGAGTGATGGCTTCCGACACCCGCACCCCGTTCGAACAGCAGCAGTCTGCTCGTCCGCAGGTGCGCCCGCGCACCGAGGGCTGGAAGCAGGCGACGGACACCGACGGTCGTCCGCTCCTGCAGTTCGCGTCCCCGAAGCGGGGCAAGCCGCCCGTGCACCTGGCCGACCTGACGGCCGAGGAACGCGAGGCCCGCGTGAAGGAACTCGGCCTGCCCGGGTTCCGCGCCAAGCAGCTCGCGACCCACTACTTCCAGCACTACACGTCCGACCCGGCCAAGATGACCGACCTGCCCGCCGCCCAGCGCGAGCAGCTCGTCGCCGGGATGCTGCCGCCGCTGCTGACCGAGACGCGGCGACTGGCGACGGACAACGGCGACACGATCAAGTTCCTGTGGAAGCTGCACGACGGCGCCCTGGTCGAGTCGGTCCTCATGCGGTACCCGGGGCGGATCACCCTGTGCGTGTCGTCGCAGGCCGGGTGCGGCATGAACTGCCCGTTCTGCGCCACCGGCCAGGCGGGGCTGACGCGCAACATGTCCACCGCCGAGATCATCGAGCAGATCGTCCGGGCCAACGCCGCGATCGCCGCAGGTGAACTCGGGGGCGATCCCCGCAAGGGTGGCAAGGACCGCGTCGACGCCGAGCGGGTGACCAACATCGTGTTCATGGGCATGGGGGAGCCGCTCGCGAACTACAAGCGGGTGATGGACGCCGTGCGCCTGATGGTCGCGCCGCAGCCGATGGGCCTCGGGATGAGCGCGCGCGGGATCACCGTGTCGACCGTCGGACTCGTGCCGGCGATCAAGAAGCTGGCGGACGAGAACATCCCGCTCACCTTCGCGCTGTCCCTGCACGCACCCGACGATGAGCTCCGCGACGAGCTCATCCCGGTGAACTCACGCTGGAAGGCCGACGAGGCGATCGACGCCGCCCACGAGTACTACGTCAAGACGGGCCGTCGGGTCTCGATCGAGTACGCGCTCATCAAGGACATGAACGACCACGCCTGGCGTGCGGACCTGCTCGCCGAGAAGCTCAACAAGCGCGGCAAGGGCTGGGTGCACGTCAACCCGATCCCGCTGAACCCGACGCCGGGGTCCGTCTGGACCTCGTCGGAGGAGCACGTGCAGGACGAGTTCGTCCGTCGGCTCAACGCCGCCGGCATCCCGACGACCCTGCGCGACACCCGCGGCAAGGAGATCGACGGGGCGTGCGGCCAGTTGGCCGCAGCGGAGTAGGTCAGGACCGGGATCGCTCTCGATCCCGGTCGGGTCCGGTTCGTGTCCGGCTCGGTCGGGTGGGTCCGGTCCGGCGGTTCGTTCGTTCGTTCGTCCGGGAGGCACGGTGCGCGTTGGCACCGTGCCTTCCGTCGTTCCCGGGGCCGGTCGGGTGCCCGTGTGCGCCTCGATCCGCGTGTTTCCGGGGGAGTCGGGGTACGACACGCCCGGGATGTGGGCTGGCTTGGCGCTGGTGTTCACCTCTGCGTAAAGTAATCACTCGTTGCCGCTGAGGCGGAGAACGGAACGGCCGAGACGGTCACAGGGTTGAACCCCTGGGACGCAGTCCGGACGGGGTCCCGCTCAGGCAACCAACCCCTTGAACGGTCGGAGTGATTCGGCGTGTGTTCGGGTGGTGCAAGACGAATGCCTCTCTGGTGATGCTCGTGTTTCGGGTGGAGCGGGGAGTGCGTCTGGTCCTTGAGAACTCAACAGCGTGCACATTGTCAATGCCAATTTTATTGACCTCGTGCCTGGCCTTTGGGCTGGGTTTGAGACAATTCCTTTTGGATTGAAGATTGTCAGTAGACAGTCGACAGTCAGAATCAACTCGCTGACGCTTTCGGGTGTTGGTTGTAATTTTTTACGGAGAGTTTGATCCTGGCTCAGGACGAACGCTGGCGGCGTGCTTAACACATGCAAGTCGAACGATGATGCCCAGCTTGCTGGGTGGATTAGTGGCGAACGGGTGAGTAACACGTGAGTAACCTGCCCCTGACTCTGGGATAAGCGTTGGAAACGACGTCTAATACTGGATACGACTGCCGGCCGCATGGTCTGGTGGTGGAAAGATTTTTTGGTTGGGGATGGACTCGCGGCCTATCAGCTTGTTGGTGAGGTAATGGCTCACCAAGGCGACGACGGGTAGCCGGCCTGAGAGGGTGACCGGCCACACTGGGACTGAGACACGGCCCAGACTCCTACGGGAGGCAGCAGTGGGGAATATTGCACAATGGGCGAAAGCCTGATGCAGCAACGCCGCGTGAGGGATGACGGCCTTCGGGTTGTAAACCTCTTTTAGTAGGGAAGAAGCGAAAGTGACGGTACCTGCAGAAAAAGCACCGGCTAACTACGTGCCAGCAGCCGCGGTAATACGTAGGGTGCAAGCGTTGTCCGGAATTATTGGGCGTAAAGAGCTCGTAGGCGGTTTGTCGCGTCTGCTGTGAAATCCCGAGGCTCAACCTCGGGCTTGCAGTGGGTACGGGCAGACTAGAGTGCGGTAGGGGAGATTGGAATTCCTGGTGTAGCGGTGGAATGCGCAGATATCAGGAGGAACACCGATGGCGAAGGCAGATCTCTGGGCCGTAACTGACGCTGAGGAGCGAAAGCATGGGGAGCGAACAGGATTAGATACCCTGGTAGTCCATGCCGTAAACGTTGGGCGCTAGATGTAGGGACCTTTCCACGGTTTCTGTGTCGTAGCTAACGCATTAAGCGCCCCGCCTGGGGAGTACGGCCGCAAGGCTAAAACTCAAAGGAATTGACGGGGGCCCGCACAAGCGGCGGAGCATGCGGATTAATTCGATGCAACGCGAAGAACCTTACCAAGGCTTGACATACACCGGAAACGGCCAGAGATGGTCGCCCCCTTGTGGTCGGTGTACAGGTGGTGCATGGTTGTCGTCAGCTCGTGTCGTGAGATGTTGGGTTAAGTCCCGCAACGAGCGCAACCCTCGTTCTATGTTGCCAGCGGGTTATGCCGGGGACTCATAGGAGACTGCCGGGGTCAACTCGGAGGAAGGTGGGGATGACGTCAAATCATCATGCCCCTTATGTCTTGGGCTTCACGCATGCTACAATGGCCGGTACAAAGGGCTGCGATACCGTAAGGTGGAGCGAATCCCAAAAAGCCGGTCTCAGTTCGGATTGAGGTCTGCAACTCGACCTCATGAAGTCGGAGTCGCTAGTAATCGCAGATCAGCAACGCTGCGGTGAATACGTTCCCGGGCCTTGTACACACCGCCCGTCAAGTCATGAAAGTCGGTAACACCCGAAGCCGGTGGCCTAACCCTTGTGGAAGGAGCCGTCGAAGGTGGGATCGGTGATTAGGACTAAGTCGTAACAAGGTAGCCGTACCGGAAGGTGCGGCTGGATCACCTCCTTTCTAAGGAGCATCTGGCATCGCTTGCGGTGTCCAGGCGCCCGATTCGGACCGAACGTGTCCGACGGGTAGCTCATGGGTGGAACATTGACAGTGCAGTTGGGAGTGATGCTTCCGGTCTCAGTACGTCCTGCTTGCAGGGTTGGAACGGGTTGGGGTGGAGCTGCTGGCTGGTGCACGTTGTTGGGTCCTGAGGGACCAGGCTTCTCGGTCTGTGATGGACTGAGGGTTGAGCCGTGACTGGGACGGGTTCGTTCTGGTTGCTGGTTCTTCGTCGGGCCGGTGTGATCCTACCTGTGGGTGGGGGAGTGCTGGTGCCGATCGTATGTTGAGAACTACACAGTGGACGCGAGCATCTTTGATTCGCGTCATCCATGATCAGCCTTCGGGTTGTTGATTGGTGACGTTGGATCGCAATTTTAATCTTTGTGGTCAAGTTTCTAAGAGCAAACGGTGGATGCCTTGGCATCTGGAGCCGAAGAAGGACGTAGAAATCTGCGATAAGCCTCGGGGAGCTGATAATCGAGCTTTGATCCGAGGATTTCCGAATGGGGAAACCCCGCCAGGCGTTCTGCGACCTGGTGACTCCCGCCTGAATATATAGGGCGGGTAGAGGGAACGTGGGGAAGTGAAACATCTCAGTACCCACAGGAAGAGAAAACAACATGTGATTCCGTGAGTAGTGGCGAGCGAAAGCGGATGAGGCTAAACCGATCATGTGTGATAGCCGGCGGGCGTTGCATGGTCGGGGTTGTGGGACACGTCGCTCAGTTCTGCCGGACTGGGGCGGTTACAGCGCATCATAGTCGAACCGGTTTGAAAGCCGGGCCGTAGTGGGTGCCAGCCCCGTAGACGAAATGGTGTTATGGCCGGATGTGTATCCCAAGTAGCACGGGGCCCGAGAAATCCCGTGTGAATCTGTCAGGACCACCTGATAAGCCTAAATACTCCCAGATGACCGATAGCGGACAAGTACCGTGAGGGAAAGGTGAAAAGTACCCCGGGAGGGGAGTGAAATAGTACCTGAAACCGTTTGCTTACAAACCGTCGGAGCCTCCTTGTAGGGGTGACGGCGTGCCTTTTGAAGAATGAGCCTGCGAGTTAGTGATATGTGGCGAGGTTAACCCGTGTGGGGCAGCCGTAGCGAAAGCGAGTCTGAATAGGGCGTTTGAGTCGCATGTTCTAGACCCGAAGCGAAGTGATCTATCCATGGCCAGGTTGAAGCGACGGTAAGACGTCGTGGAGGACCGAACCCACTTCAGTTGAAAATGGAGGGGATGAGCTGTGGATAGGGGTGAAAGGCCAATCAAACTTCGTGATAGCTGGTTCTCTCCGAAATGCATTTAGGTGCAGCGTTGCGTGTTTCTCGCCGGAGGTAGAGCTACTGGATGGCCGATGGGCCTCAACAGGTTACTGACGTCAGCCAAACTCCGAATGCCGGTGAGTGAGAGCGCAGCAGTGAGACGGTGGGGGATAAGCTTCATCGTCGAGAGGGAAACAACCCAGACTACCAACTAAGGTCCCTAAGCGTGTGCTAAGTGGGAAAGGATGTGGAGTTGCACAGACAACCAGGAGGTTGGCTTAGAAGCAGCCACCCTTGAAAGAGTGCGTAATAGCTCACTGGTCAAGTGATTCCGCGCCGACAATGTAACGGGGCTCAAGCACACCACCGAAGTTGTAGATTTCGCACATTCGACAAGCCTTCGTGGTTCAGTCGTGCGGAGTGGTAGGAGAGCGTCGTGTGGCGAGTGAAGCGGCGGAGTGATCCAGCCGTGGACGCTACACGAGTGAGAATGCAGGCATGAGTAGCGAAAGACGGGTGAGAAACCCGTCCTCCGAAAGACCAAGGGTTCCAGGGCCAGGTTAATCCGCCCTGGGTAAGTCGGGACCTAAGGCGAGGCCGACAGGCGTAGTCGATGGACAACGGGTTGATATTCCCGTACCGGCGAACAACCGCCCAAGCTAATCCAGTGGTGCTAAGAGTCCTAACCCGGCTCACCGGATCCCTTCGGGGTGATGGTGTCCGGTCTAACGCTCGACCCCATGCTGGTGCGGTTAGCGTATGAACAGGTGTGACGCAGGAAGGTAGCTGAGCCAGGCGATGGTATCCGTAAGGTGATCCTGGTGTAAGGATGTAGGGCTGACGATAGGCAAATCCGTCGTCTGTGTGCCTGAGATCCGACGCGTACCCGTAAGGGGAAATCAGTGATCCTATGCTGCCGAGAAAAGCATCGACGCGAGGTTGCAGCCGCCCGTACCCGAAACCGACTCAGGTGGTCAGGTAGAGAATACCAAGGAGATCGAGAGAATCGTGGTTAAGGAACTCGGCAAAATGCCCCCGTAACTTCGGGAGAAGGGGGGCCGGACGCGTGACCGGACTTGCTCCGTGAGCGTTGAAGGCCGCAGAGACCAGTGGGAAGCGACTGTTTACTAAAAACACAGGTCCGTGCGAAGTCGCAAGACGATGTATACGGACTGACGCCTGCCCGGTGCTGGAAGGTTAAGAGGAAGGGTTAGCCTTTGGGCGAAGCTCTGAATTTAAGCCCCAGTAAACGGCGGTGGTAACTATAACCATCCTAAGGTAGCGAAATTCCTTGTCGGGTAAGTTCCGACCTGCACGAATGGCGTAACGACTTCCCAGCTGTCTCAACCGCGAACTCGGCGAAATTGCACTACGAGTAAAGATGCTCGTTACGCGCAGCAGGACGGAAAGACCCCGTGACCTTTACTACAGTTTGGTATTGGTGTTCGGAGTGGCTTGTGTAGGATAGGTGGGAGACTGTGAAGCGGGCACGCTAGTGTTCGTGGAGTCATTGTTGAAATACCACTCTGGTCACTTTGGATGTCTAACGTAGGACCCTGATCGGGTTCATGGACAGTGCCTGATGGGTAGTTTAACTGGGGCGGTTGCCTCCCAAAGAGTAACGGAGGCGCCCAAAGGTTCCCTCAACCTGGTTGGCAATCAGGTGGCGAGTGTAAGTGCACAAGGGAGCTTGACTGTGAGACTGACAGGTCGAGCAGGGACGAAAGTCGGGACTAGTGATCCGGCAGTGGCTTGTGGAAGCGCTGTCGCTCAACGGATAAAAGGTACCTCGGGGATAACAGGCTGATCTTGCCCAAGAGTCCATATCGACGGCATGGTTTGGCACCTCGATGTCGGCTCGTCGCATCCTGGGGCTGGAGTAGGTCCCAAGGGTTGGGCTGTTCGCCCATTAAAGCGGTACGCGAGCTGGGTTTAGAACGTCGTGAGACAGTTCGGTCCCTATCCGCTGCGCGCGTTGGAAATTTGAGAAGATCTATCCCTAGTACGAGAGGACCGGGATGGACGAACCTCTGGTGTGTCAGTTGTTCTGCCAAGGGCACCGCTGATTAGCTACGTTCGGACCGGATAACCGCTGAAAGCATCTAAGCGGGAAGCCGTCTTCGAGATGAGATTTCCATGCACCTTGAGTGTGAGAGGCTCCCAGAAGACTACTGGGTTGATAGGCCGGATGTGGAAGCGGGGACTAACGACCCGTGGAGCTGACCGGTACTAATAAGCCGAAGACTTGATAACACACTGATTTCCCGCACCTTGTGTGCGGGGCTCGCGTCCACTTTGTGGTTCCCGACAGACGATCGGGAATCAAACTGAATACACCGCTCCACCCACTTTTGTGTGGGTGGTAGCCGGGACAGCTTTGAGACCAGGCATCATCATGGTCGAGAGTGTTCCGGTGGTCATAGCGAGAGGGAAACGCCCGGTCACATTCCGAACCCGGAAGCTAAGCCTCTCAGCGCCGATGGTACTGCAAGGGGGACCTTGTGGGAGAGTAGGACGCCGCCGGACTTAACGTTGGAAACACCAGGGAACCCCTGACCAGTCATGGTCAGGGGTTTTCTGCGTTCCAGAGTGTTGATTGGAGCGCAGCTGCTCCTGATGCCCAGACTGCGGGTCAGCTGAGGAGGCCGAGCTCCATGGCACGGGTGACCGCGCGGGTGCGGTCGTTCACGCCGAGCTTCTCGAACACGTGACCGAGGTGCGTCTTCACCGTCGCTTCACTGAGGAACAGCGTGCGGCCGATCGCCGGGTTGCTGTTGCCCTGCGCCACGAGCCGGAGGACCTCGAACTCGCGCGGGGTCAGGGACGGGCCGGCCGGGGCTGCTGCTGAGGCTCCCGTTGCTCGGCGCACCAGGGCCGCTGCGGCTGAGGGGGCCAGTGCGGTCTCGCCTCGGGCAGTGGCGCGGACGCCGGCGAGGATCTCGGACTCCGGGGCAGCCTTGAGCAGGTAGCCCGTGGCCCCGGCCTCAATGGCGGCCAGGATCTGGTCGTCGGACTCGTAGGTCGTGAGTATCAGGACCCGGACACCGCGTTCCACCGCGAGGATTTCAGCCGTCGCCGCGTCACCGTCCAGCACGGGCATCCGGAGGTCCATGAGTACGACGTCGGGGCGCTCCCGCAGCGCCACCTCGACAGCGGTTCGACCGTCACTGGCTTGGCCGACGACCTCGATGTCGTCGGCGTCCTGCAGCAGGGCGACGATGCCCGAGCGGACGATCGGGTGGTCATCGGCGACGACGACGCGGATCACCGGGACACCGCCGACACGGAGTACGGCGAAGCGAGGAGCGCAGCGCCCGCTGCGGTGGGGAGGCTCGCGTCCATGACGGTGCCTCCGCCCGGGGTGCTCGTGATGGTGCAGGTGCCCCCAGAGAGCATGAGACGTTCACGGAGCCCTCGGAGTCCGTGCCCGGCAGTGGGGGCGCCGGTGTCGAAGCCGACGCCGTCGTCGGTCACGCGGACCCCGGTGCGTTCGAGGTCGTGGTCGTGGTGGAGGACGATCTGGACCGCGCTGGCGTTCGCGTGGGCCCGGATGTTCGCCAGGGACTCCTGGACGACGCGGAGCAGCACCACCTGGGCGTCACGGTCGAGCGGGACGTCGGTCGCATCGACCGTGGCCGGTGTTCCCGTCTCACGGGTGAAGCGTTCGGCGAGTCGGTGCAGGGACCCCGCGAGGCTCCCACTCGTCGCACCGGCCACGCCGGCGGCGATGAGGGAGCGGGAGTCTTCGAGGGCGGCGCGGGCCGATTCCTCGAGGACCGACAACCGCTCGTCGAGCGCCGCTCCGCGTCCGGAGGAGTGGTCCTTCCGGGCACGCTCGGTGAGCATGACGATGCCCGCCAGGTTCTGCGCGACGGTGTCGTGGATCTCACGGGCCAGTCGCTCCCGCTCGCTCGCGACGCCGGCGCGGCGGTGCGCCTCGGCGAGGGACTCCTGCGTGGCCCGGAGCTCGTCGATGAGCTGACGTCGATCCTCGGACAGGCGGGACACGCTCGAGATCCAGACGCCGATCGCGCAGGTGCCGACCAGGCTGATGCCCTCGACGAGCAGGGTGCTGACGAGGGCGTCCGGGCCGCCGGAGAATCTGCAGCCGATGCTGCTCGTGACAGCGACCGCGACCGACAGCAGAACCGCGGTGCGGACGCGCTCCGACTGCACCCACACGAGCGGGAACGCGATGCACTGCACGAAAGCCGTGTTCGGTGACACGGCGGGCAGCACGAGCGTGCCGAGGAGGACGAGCGGCAGGAACGCGGCTGCGGCCCGGGGCTCGTCGTAGCCGCGGTGCCCGTATGCGATGTACGCGACGACGAGGACCGCGACGACGACGTACGCCGGCCACCGCGTCGACCACGGTGACCATGCGAGCGCCGCGATGACCACGGTGAGGAGCATGGTGCCGGCGAAGAAGCCGTGCAGCCACCTGTTGCGCATCCACGCCTCACCGCTCATGAGCACAGCATCCCATCGATGCGGAGCCGCCGAGCGATTCTGCACAGGCCCCATCAGGAGTCCTTGCGGTTCCAGCGGAAGGTGAGGAGGCAGGCCACCGTGCCCAGGGCCAGCCATGCTGCCAACAGCAGGGCGCCGAGGCCGAGGTGCCACGCGCCTCCCGGCTCGCCCGAGGCGAACGTGTCGGGCAGGAAGACGGCGCGCATGCCGGACGCCATCCAGCGCAGCGGGAAGACGGAGGCGACGTCCTGCAGCCAGTCCGGCAGCTGCATGAAGGGCAGGTAGACGCCGGAGATGAACTGCAGCACCAGGACGACGGGGACGATCGTGGCCGTGGCGCGGCGGCCCTCGCGGGGGAGCGCGGAGATCGCGATGCCGAGGACACAACTGGTCGCGATGCTGAGGACCATAATGCCGGCGAAGACCCCCCACTTGTCGGCGTCGGTCGGCAGCTCGACGCCGAACACCAGGCTCGCCATCGCCAGCAGGAGCGCGGTCTGCACGACCGTCGTGACGAGCACCATGCCGATCTTGCCGACGAAGTACGACAGGACGGGGAGAGGTGTGCCGCCGAGGCGCTTCAGGGTGCCGTCGCTGCGTTCCCCGGCGATGTCCACGCCGAGCGACTGCGTGCCGGACAGCAGGATGCCCGTCGCGACCAAGCCGGGCAGGTAGTACGTGGCGTAGTCGACGTCGATCGGCCGGCCGTTCGCTGCGACGGCGCTGATCGGGTCGGCGTCGGCGAACGCGGCCGAGAACAGCGCCAGCATGACGACGGGGAACAGGAAGGTGAAGAAGACGGCGTCGGGGGCACGGAAGTACGAGCGGATCTCGTAGCCGATGCGGCTGGTCGCGGTCTTCATCGCTGGCCCACCATCCCGAGGTAGACGTCCTCGAGGGACGGGCGGATGACTTCGAGGTCGTGCATCGGCATGGTGCTGCTCCGGATCAGTGCGGTGGGGTCGGTCGTGCGTTCGTCGTGGTGGGTGCCGTCGTCGTCGTGCCAGCGGACCCGTGGTGTTCGGGCCTCGGTGCCGCCGATCTCGTCGATCGGGGCGAGGTCGAGGAGCTTCCCGTCGGCGATGACCGCTGCACGGTCGGCGAGCTGAGCGGCTTCGTCGAGGTAGTGCGTGGTGAGCAGGATCGTCGTGCCCTCGCGCTGCACCCGGTGGAGGAGGTCCCAGAACTGCCGGCGGGCCTCCGGGTCGAAGCCCGTGGTCGGCTCGTCGAGGAACAGGACCTCGGGCCGGCCGATGATCCCGAGGGCGACGTCGACGCGGCGGCGCTGGCCCCCGGACAGCTTGCTGACGCGGACGTTCCGTTGCTCGGTCAGCCCGGTTGCGTCGAGGAGTTCCTCGACGCTACGGTGCCGGGGGTAGAAGGTCGCGAAGTGGCGCAGTTGTTCGGCCACGGTGACGTTCGGGGACTCCGCGCTGGTCTGCAGCACGATGCCGATGCGTGCGTTGTGCCGGCGGTCGGGCCGGGCGGGATCGTGCCCGAGGACGCGGACCTCGCCGGCGGTGCGGGAGCGGTGGCCCTCGAGGATCTCGACCGTGGTGGACTTGCCGGCGCCGTTCGGACCGAGGATCGCGAAGGTCTCGCCGGGCTCGATCGTGAAGGACACGTCGTCGACGGCGACCGTGCCGGTGGCGTACTGCTTGCCGAGGTGGTGGACCTCGATGGCTGGGGTGTCGGGCATGGCTCCAGCCTGGCGGCTGGGTGCGATGCGGGGATCGACCGGTGCGGTGGTCTCGGCATCGTCCGATCGGGGGATGGTGCCGCCGGGGAAGGTGGTCCGGTTTCCGGCCCTGGCGGTTCTGGTTCGTGATCGTCGGGGATCGCGAACCGGAACCGTCACGACGTCAGTACTGCGGGCGGATCCGGTCGGACGGTGCCACGAAGCGCGCGCGGGGCAGGACCTCGTCGGGTTCGGCGGTCCGCACGCTCGTGACGAACGTGGCGCCACCGTGCTCGTAGGAACGGCGGGCGATGCCGTCGCGCTCGTCGATCACCAGCGTCGTGCGGAACGCCGGGTCCTCCTCGTGCTCGAAGGTCACCAGGATCGACTGCTCGCCGACGTGTTGCACGAGGACCGGGTGGAAGTCGTCCAGTGACCGACCCCAGCGGTGCATCAGGTCGGGCACGGCCATCCGGACCACGGGGGACGAGATCATGCTCCGGGCGAACGACACCTCGATCGGGCCGTCGTCGGGCTCGTGGAGCACGCCGCCGCGGTAGGAGACCGGCTTGGCGCGCTGACGGACGAGCGCCCAGGTCTGCGCGGCCTCGTCGACGTCGATGCGGAACTGCCAGTACTTCTGCCGGGACTCCTGGTGGAGGCCCTCGAGGACGTACCGGGCGGGACGGCGGAGGGCGGCGAGCTCCTCGGCGATCGCGGGACCGGCGGACCGGGTGAGGAGTTCGTCGAGACGCACGGTGCCAGCATGGCGCACCACGCGCCGTGGACGGGACTCCTGACGGGCTGGAGGCGCGGTGCGGGCTGGTGCCCGGCCTCCAGTCCGGGGGTGGCCGCGTCAGGTTGCGTCAAGCAACCGGCGCGTAGACCGGGATGATGCAGGTCATCGGAGTCGAAGAATTCGGAGGGCCCGAGGCCCTCGCCGTCCACGAGGTGCCGGAGCCGCACGCCGGCGCCGGATCCGTGCGGATCCGGGTGCAGGCGTTCGCCGTCAACCCCACCGACACGGGGGTGCGTGCCGGGCAGCGGGACAGCTCGCAGGCCTCGCCGCCGTACGTGCCGGGGATGGACGCGGCCGGCGTGATCGACGAGGTCGGACCCGACGTGTCCGGATGGGCCGTCGGTGACGAGGTCATGGCGATGGCGTTGCCGCTCAGCGCGCACGGGGGCGCCTACGTGCAGGAGCTCGTCGCGCCGGTGGGGTCGTTCACGCGGATCCCTCGCGGGACGTCTCTCCCGCTCGCCTCTACAGTGCCGATGAACGGGCTGACGGCGTTGCAGATCCTGTCGCACGCCTCGCTCGCGCCGGGGCAGACGCTCGCCGTGACCGGGGCTGCGGGGCTGCTCGGGAACTACGTGGTGCAGCTGGCGAAGGCCGCGGGGCTGACCGTGATCGCGGATGCAGCTGAGAAGGACGAGGCGCTGGTCCGGTCGCTCGGGCCGGACCACATCGTGCCTCGCGGTGATGAGTTCGCTGCCGCTGTCCGAGAACTCGTGCCGGACGGGGTCGATGCGCTCGCCGATGCTGCTGTGCAGCGGGCCTCGGTGGTGGACGCGGTCCGGGACGGTGGTGTGTTCTTCGACGTGCGGGGGTGGGAGGGCAACGGGGACCGGGGGATCGAGTTCGTGCAGGTGATGGTGTTCTCGGAGTACCGGTCGTTCGACAAGCTCGAGCAGCTGCGGCATGCGGTGGAGAGTGGGACGTTGACGCCGCGGGTGGCGGAAGTGCTGCCGGCTGCGCGGGCTGGGGAGGCGCATGAGCGGTTGGAGGCCGGGGGGACGCGGGGGCGGTTCGTGCTCTGTTGGTGAGTTGACGTCCGTGTGATGGACGGGAGGGGCGGTGCCGGTCGTCTACTCCGTCGACGCCCTCGATGTCCATGATCGTGTCGTCTGCGATGGTGTCGTCTGCGATCATGCCCTAGCGAGGTGGATGTTCGAACGATGGTCTCAGCGGTGTTCCGGCGGTTGACGGAGAGCACGTTCGGGCTGTGGATCGACGCGATTAGCTATGTCCGAAGCGCTCTCGATGCGCCGCGAAGTATCGACGAGACTCCGGGCGCGTTTGCCAGATGTCGACGACCCGCCCTCGCAGCTTCGCGCGCCAGTAGCTAAGCGCCTCCACGTCAGAGAGGTCCTTTGACTTCATCAATCGCCCTCGGTCGTCGACCCAGATCAGTCCGCGCTCGTAGAGTTCGTCGCACCCGAACTTGCAAGCAGCCATGGCGATCGCGGGGAGATCGTTCTTCTCGTCGTCGGAGCAATCTGAGCGCCGCTTGATGTGGGCTGCAACGAGGAACGAGGATGCCATGGACCTCCCGCACAGAGCGCAGACGCCCGAATCGCCTGGAAGAATCCACGTGCGCAGATACCGTTGTTCCAGCCGTCGCGTCGTCGTCACCTCAGCGTCGAGTTCGTCGAATCGACGGGCTATCGATGGATAATCGAACCCCCCGACGGGCCGGATGAGCGCTGCGGTGTCCTGATCGAGTAGTGCGAGGACCGGAACACTCACGTCCGTACCGTAGACATTGAACTCACGGGTGCCCAGGGCGCGCACTCGCGCTGACGCCTCGGCCATGTCGGCGTACGACAAACGCACTTCCACCGGATCAGTGAAGCTGAACATGAGCTCCCAGGGGCGCGCGTTCCCGTCTGCGCTGCGCTTCCGGGGCCAGAGTTCGTCAGCAAGGCTTTCACTGACCCATTTGTGGGTGATGGTCGCGGCGAGGTAGGCATGGTTCCCCCCGAGGAAGAAGATCGCGTCACCGTAACGGATCCGGTCCCACCGCGATCGCATCTGGCCTCGCTGTCCCGCCGTGGTGCCCCACATTGGTACTTGACCTGAGGGGTGGCTCCTCTCGAGCGAGCGCCGGTCGTCTGCGCCCAGGTGCGGCGCCCATCGAACGCGGTCGACCGGCTTGTACACGGTTCCATCCAGGTTCGTGCGTGCTGCTGGTCCGGCCGGCTGGAGAATCAGGTTTGCACGGTGAGTCGCGTCGAGGAGATCCGTGAGTTCTGGCATGAATACAGAATGTCTAAGAAATGTTCAGTTCGCCAACCGCACTCTCGTGTGACGGCGACGGTCGATTGCCGATGACGTGGAAGATCGAGGTCGGTCGGACGCTCCCGCGCCGGGAGCTCCACGAGATCGTGGGTGGAGGTAGTTGGCAGAACGGGATAGCGCCCGTTCGGTCGACGCCGGACATCCTTGTCTTCACCGACCCTGTCTCAGGTGCTGCTCACGGCTACGATCGCTTCGAAGGGTTGCGAGAGGATGGCACGTACGCGTACACCGGTGAAGGGCAGCGAGGCGATCAGCAGTTCGTCCGCGGCAATCGGATATTGCGAGATTCCGCTGAGGACGGCAGAGTGGTTCGGCTGTTCAGAACGTCAGGCCGAAACGCTACCTACGTCGGCCCGTTTACCTTGGGTGACCCTGCCTTTGACGTACGTCAGATACCGTCGTCGGACGGTCCGCTCCGTGCTGGAATAATTTTCAACTTGGCTCCCTTGGAAGACGCGGCTCTGGAACTCCTGCCGACCTATGGTCGCGAGGGCATCGCTCCGCTCGTCAGTGGGTGGTCAGCGCCTTCGTTCGATGACTACGCGGTCAGCCGGCAGCTGACTGGTGCAGAAACGCATGCATCGCGCGTCGAATTCGAGCTTCAAGCATCTTTCGGTCGATGGCTCACCTTTCGTGGAGACGAAGTCAAGCTCCTCGTGCTGGAAACTACCGACGGTGTCCTTCGACCTGATCTGTACAACGAGACCACTGGAGAAGTCATCGAAGCCAAGAAATCGGTAGCTCGGACCTACGTGCGCACCGCGATCGGGCAGGTGCTCGACTACGCTCATGTGGCACGCGCGAAGTCTTTGGATTTGGCACCCTCGATCCTTCTTCCGGGGCGCCCGGCGAACGACATCCTCGAACTCTGCCACTCGCTCGGGATCACCGTTTGGCACCCGGATACCATCGGCTTCGCGCGCCTTGAACCGTCTTGGTCCTGACGATGATGTGTTAGCCAGTCAGTCGTCGTCGTCGTTCAGAAGCGCATTGATCGCCCTCTGAGGTAGAGCCCAGTCCCTGTGGGCGAGCTCGCTACATCAACACCAGGCGATTTCATCGTGGTCGGTGCTCGAGGTAACGCTGAGTCGGCCATCGGAACTATTTGGCAGGTGAGGACGGTTGTCCCGTCGGAAGTGAGCGTTGTCCTGCGTCGATCATGTGCCCGATTTCGAGGTTGAGACCACGTTCTTCCAGAAGTTTCGCGCGGGTGCCTGTTCTGGGTTCTCGCCGTGCTGAGTTTTCCCTCCTGGGAGCTCCCAAAGGCCCGCAGCTGATCTGCTCGCAGCTCGGCGGCAAGCCGAATACCGCCCATCCGGGCGTCGGATGACGGCCGCTACGACTCGCGCCGCGGAGGTGCGTGGCGCAGTTGCGCTTTGTTGCTGCGCGCGGCGGCCTCCTCAATCAGCGCTGGCGAGCGGCTGCCTTGGTGGCCGCCTGTACGTAGCGTCGTGCAGCCCGCGACTGGCGGAGGAAGAGCGGGGTGAAGACGACGACCGCTACGAGGAGTGCGCCGCAGAGGATCCGACTGAAGACGCCGGAGAAGGGGTCGTTGCCGACGAGGTTCGGGAGCTGCGGGCCGATGATGCCGACGCCGAGCAGCAGGAACTGTCCGAGCGCGATCGGCTGGTAGGCGGCGCGGAGACGGGCGAGCTCGGACGCCCGTCGTGCGAGGTCGGAGTCGGCCGGTTCGATCGGGGCCCTGCTCGCGATCGCCTGCGCGAGCGTCTTCCGGCCGAATCGCGAGAGCCCATCGGTCGGCTTCTGCATCTGCGGAGTCAGGCGGAAGGTGGTGGCCAGGAGCGAAAACCCCCCGGCAAGTCCTCCGGCCGCCACGGTGCACCCGACGACCACGATGGGCCATTCCGGGCCCCGGCGCGCGTCTCCGAGCAGAGTTCCGACCACGACGCCCACCATCAGGCCGACGAGGGCTCCGGCCAAGATGATCCAGGCCGTCCAGCGCCAGGCGCGGCGGGCGATCGCCTCGGGCTTCTCTGCTGTCTCTGTGACGGTGGTCATGCGACGGAGACCGGAGCAGGCGCGCGGCGTTCGTTCTCGGCAGCGGTGGCTTCCGCGTAGCGCCGAGCTCGGCGGCCTCGGACGACCAGCAACGGCGCGACGAACACCACTTCGATGACGAAGAGTGCCAGGACGATCCGACTGAAGACCACGCCGCCGTCGCTGACCACACGAGCGAGTTGAGGAGCAGCGACCGTTGTGAAGAGCAGGAGGCCCTGCCCCAGGAAGATCCCGTTGAACATTGCGGTCCCGCGCGCGAGGGTGAGCGCGCGGTGCTGCAGTTCGGGGCCGGCGTCGTCCGCGAGCGGAACACCCGAGCGGATGGCGCTCGTGATGATCTTGCGACGGTCTCTCGTCAGGTCCTCGGTCGCCTGCGTGATGATCGACGACGCGCGTGCACTGGTTGGGAGCAACGAGAGCATCCCGGCCATGCCGACCAGCACGGCGACGCACGTGAAGATCGCCAGGGCGACGGTCCAACCGTCCTCGTGCCGCGAGGTTGCCCAACCTGCCACTACCCCCGCGACCGCGGCGATCGACACGACCAGGGCGGTACGACGCCACGCGCGCCGGATGATTCGTTCGTCTTCCCCCACCCGCTCACCCTACGGGGCGGGGCAGAGCCGTTTTCTGGAGCCGAGCACCCGTCGGACGCTCGCGGTGTTGTCGAGGTGCGGCGGGCCTCCAGGCCGGACGCCGTCAGGCGACGCCGCGCCGCGGACGGAAGACGCCCGCCCGCACCAGCCACACGTAGAGCAGGCAGCCGATGCAGACGTCGAAGACGGCGTTGAGGAACGCGGCGACCAGGGCGACCGCGGCTCCGATCGGCGCGGCGTACGGCACGCCGAGCAGCGCGAGGAGCAGGGCGACCGCGGTGACGAACAGGCCGACCTGCTGGGCGAAGGTCGGGGGTTCCGAAGCCTCGAGATCGGCGGGCGGGGCGAGGCGCGGGCGGACGAAGCGGCGGAAGAGGGCGCCGTAGGGATGGCGTCGGATGCCGGCGATGCCTCCGATGGCGAAGAGCACCACGATGACGGCGAGCAGGACGATGCCGACGGTGAACGTCTCGGGGACGAGGGTGAGGACGATCGTCGCGGCGAGCAGCACCGTGGTGATGGCGGCGCCGAAGCGTGGGGAGCGCGGGTCGATGCCGCGGGCGGGGTCGTTCGTGGTGGTCATCGGGACTCCTGGGGACCGGTGGTGCGTGTGACGAGGACGGTGTCGAGGGCTGCGGCGAGCTCGGGCGGGCGGGGTGGCCCGCCGAACCGCGTGTGGACGGATCTGTCGGCGGCGAGCAGCAGGACCGTCGGGGTCTGCAGGACGTTGAAGCGGGTCGCGAGATCGGGGCGTTCGGTGAGGTCGATCTCGAGTCGAGCGACGCCGTCGTGTCGGGCGGCGAGGGCGTCGAGGTGGCGGCGGGTGCCCGGGCAGCGGGCGCAGGTCGGGGTGGAGAACTGGACGAGGGTGGCGACGCTGCCGTAGTCGCTCTCCGGTGCGAGGCCGTCGGCACGTGGGACATCGGAGCTGATCTTGTGGCCAGCGGGTACAGCACGGCCGGTGCGTCGGCGCAGGAGCAGCCCAAGGACGGTCGCGAGTGCGAGGATCCCCACGAGGACGGCGACGGCGGTTCCGACGGTCATGCGGTGACGGTACGCCCGGCGGGTGACGACTCGGCGAACGTGACCGGATGTGACGCGAGCGCATCAGGGGCTGCTGCGGTCCTGGCAGGCGATGGAGGCCCAGCGATCGAGCTCGTGTTCGACGCGGTCGGCGACGGAGACGGCCTCGTCGTGTTCCCAGGACCGGATGACGCGCCAGCCCTCTGCGATGAGGATCGCCTGGTTGCGGAGATCACGCTGGCGGTTGGCGAGGAGCTTCCGACGCCACAGCTCGGCGTTCGCCTTCGGCAGGTGCGTGTGCTCCTCGCAGAGGTGCCAGAAGCAGCCGTCGATGAAGACCGCGATCCGGGCTCGGGGAAAGACGAGGTCCGGACGGACGCGGCACCGACGGCTCACCTGTCGGTCGACGAAGAACCGGCGGCCACGGCGGTGCAGCTCGCGCCGCACGGCGAGTTCCGGTGCGGTGTCACGTCGGCCGAACCGTGCCATGTGCAGTCGTCGCGCGTCGTCGGCAACCCAGGTCTCCATGTCACGACCATGCCGAGACACCGGTCGATGACGGCCGGGCGGCCCGGGGGCGGTGGACACCGTCGGCTCGGTCGTCGACTGTGGAGGAAGTTCCTGCGGTGCTGCTCGCGCTCGCCTGCCGCTCGACGGACCGTGTCGTCGCGAGCCACGGCGGGGCAGGCTTACTCGGGGATGCCGAGGCGCTCGCACTCCGCCCACTGTTCGGGTCGGCGCTCAGCGATCCACGCGGTGAACTCCTCGTACCCGCGGTAGATCGTGAAGACCATGAACTGCTTCTTCCTCCGGTCGTTCCACGCGGTGAGGCTGATGAACGTCGGTCCGCCGTTCGATTGGGATCCGTACCGCAGCGTGTGGATGTCGTCCACCTCGCGACGACGGAGACGGCCGAATCCGGACTTCACGTCGTAGTGCCGGTCGTACACGTCGATCCGGCCTGCGGCGAGTGCCTGTCCGAGCAGCCACATCGCCGCGCCGAGGCCGGCGAGGAAGCCGAACGCGGTGCTGTCGGCGCCCGGGGCAAACACCTGCTGCAGGACGATGCCGGGAACGCCGATGACGACCCCAGCCGCGCCGACGACGGTGAAGATCGCTCCCGGGAACCTCGGCCGCCGCACCACGAACAGCGGTGCCTCGTGCTCCTTCGTCGCGGTCCCGCCCCATGTGTTGATGCTGTCGCTCATCGTTCCCCCTCCGTCGGATACCGTACCGAACGGACGTCGCCCTTCCTCGGCCAGGACGGTGGAGGCGTCGGAGTGCGGCGCGGCTCAGCGTCAGAGTCAGAGTCAGCGCTCGCTGGATGCCGCGAGGTAGCGGCGGGCGCCTCGGATGTTCCGCCGGAACGAGATGCTGAAGCCGACGCACGCGACGATGATGGCGGCGACGAAGATGCGGCTGAAGCCGGCGCTCCAGGCATCGTCGCGGAGCAGGTTCAGGAGCTGTGGGCCCCCGATCCCGGCGAACAGCAACAGGGTTTGGGCGAGGGTGACCGGCAGGGTCGTGGATGCGACTCGCGCCGACTCGCGGGCCGGGAGCGCGAGATCGGAGTCCCGCGGTTCGATCGGGCGCCCCGAGTAGACGGCGCGGAGGATCGTGCGACGTTCGCGCTGGTTGAACGTCCGCCCTGGGGTCTGCATCTCGCGCCCGAGTCGAAAGGTCGTGGGCAGCAGGGAGAAGGCGCCGCCCAGTCCGCAGATGCTCAAGCCCATGCCGAGACTGGCAAGGATCCGTGTGGACGGCGGATCGCCGGTGGTCAGGAGCACGCCGGCGAGTGCGCCGATCACGAACCCGACGGTCGCGATCACGATGGTCCGGCGTCGTGCTCGTCGTACGGTGTCGTCCAGTTCCCTCACGCGGTCCACAGTACGGTGCGCCGGGTTTCCTGACCGTACGATCATGCGCATGAACAGCGATGTCACGCCCGGCCGGTACCGCCACTTCAAGGGCAACGACTACGAGGTGCTCCTGGTCGCCCGTGACGTCGAGACGGAGGAGCCGGTGGTCGTCTACCAGGCCCTGTACGGCGAGCACGGCCACTGGGTCCGCTCGCTCGCGGACTTCACGGCGCACGTGGCCCGTGACGGGTACGACGGGCCGCGCTTCGTGCCGGTCGGCGGCTGACAGCCCGAGCAACCGGTGTCGGCGCCCGCCCCTAGGCTTTCAGCGCACCGGAGAGCAAGGGGGAGCGCATGCAGATCGGCGTCAACGGGCACGTGCTGCTCAGCCCGAGTGACCTGAGCACGTGGGCGGCCTGCGAGTGGGCGTTCCTCCGCCGGCTCGACGCCAAGCTCGGTCGCGGCGGCCCCTTGCCCGACGAGCACGACGACATGCTCGAGCGCACCGCACGCCTGGGGGACCAGCACGAGCTCGACTACCTCGACATCCTCAAGCAGACCCGCGACGTCGTCGAGTTCGATCGCCCCACACCGCAGGACTACGCCCGAGCAGCCGCCGAAGCCAGAACGGCCTTCGAGACCGGCGCTGACGTCCTCTACCAACCGACCTTCCACGAGCCGCCCACGCCCGAGCACCCGGGGTTCATCGGGTTCGCCGACTTCATCATCCGCAACGACCGCGGCGAGTACGAGGTCTACGACACCAAGCTCGCCCGCCACGCGAAGATCAGCGCCCTGCTGCAGCTCGCCGCCTACGCCGAACAGATGCAGGCGCACGGCATCCCCACGGGCGAGCAGGTGCACCTGGTGCTCGGCGACCGGACGACGACCACGCACGAACTCGCCGACATCGCGCCGGTGTACCGGACGCAGCGCGCCGAGCTGCAGCGGGTCATCGCGGAGCGCCTCGGTGCCGACGAAGAACTCCACTGGGGCGACCCCCGCTACTCCAGCTGCGGCCGGTGCGCGATCTGCCAGACCCAGGTGCAGCAACACCGCGACCTGGTCCTCGTCGCCGGCATGCGCCTCGACCAGCGGACGAAGCTGATCCGGCAGGGGGTGCGGACGATCGACGACCTGGCGGAGCGCACCGCGGCCGTACCCGGCATGTCGCGGAGCACGCAAGATCGGCTGGTGCGTCAGGCGCGCCTCCAGACCGAGACCGAAGCCGATCTGGACGCGCACCGAGCGGTCGGACACCCGGCCATGCCGCGCTTCGAGGTCCTCGATCCGCGCGCGCTCGACGCGATCCCGGTGCCCGACGCCGGCGACGTCTTCTTCGACTTCGAGGGCGACCCGCTGCACACCGAGGACGGCGTGCACTGGGGCCTCGACTACCTGTTCGGCCTGGTGGACGACCAGGCCGCGTTCACGGCGTTCTGGGCGCACACCATCCGCGATGAGCGGGTCGCGCTCGAGCAGTTCCTCGCGTTCATCCAGGCGCGGCGCGAGCAGTACCCCGGGATGCACATCTACCACTACGCCCCGTACGAGCGGACGCACCTGCTGTCCCTCGCCGCCCGGCACGGCGTGGGCGAGGAAACCGTTGACGACCTGCTGCGGTCCGGGGTGCTGGTCGACCTGTACCCGATCGTCCGCAAGGCCCTGGTCGTCGGGAGCCGCAGCTACTCCATCAAGAAGCTCGAGCCGCTGTACATGGGGTCGGACCTGCGCGAGAGCGACGTCACGAACGCCGCCGACAGCATCACCGCATACGTGGACGCCATCGAGGAGCTCCGGAACGGCGATGCGGTGGAGGGGCAGCGGATGCTCGACCAGGTCGCCGACTACAACGCGTACGACTGCCGCTCGACGCTCCGGCTGCGCGACTGGCTGCTGTCGCTGCGGCCCCCGCGGCGCGAGGAGTCGAGCCAGCAGGACGATCTGCTGCCGCCGATCCCGGTCGAGCGCGAGCCGAACCCGGTGTCCACGGCGCTCGCCGCGGAACTCGACGACGTCGACGCCCTCGACCGCACGCCCGACCAGACCGCGTTGGCGCTCGCCGCCGCCGCGATCGACTACCACCGCCGCGAGGCCAAGACCTTCTGGCAGGACCACTTCGACCGCCTGCGCAACCCGGTCGACGACTGGGCCGACACCCGCGACGTGCTGGTCGTCGAGCGAGCGTCCGTCGAGCGCGACTGGGACACGCTGCCGCGTGCCCGGTCGCAGTCGCGAGAGCTCCGGTTGTCGGGGACGCTCGCGCCCGGTTCGCGGCTCCGGCCTGGAGGCACGCCCCACCTGGTCTACGACGACCCGCTTCCGCCGTCGGTCACCGCTCCGGCGCCGGGTTCGAAGGGTGCGTCGGCTCGCGCGGTCGTGCTGGACGCCTTCGACAACGGTCACGCGTTCGAGGTGATCGTGAAGGAGAGCCTGCCGGTCGGCGGTGGGGAGCCGCACCACGACGTCCCGGTCGCGCTCGCGCCGGCCGCCCCGCCGCGCGCGAAGCCCCAGCCCGAGGCGATCGCCGAGTGGGGGCAGGAGGTCCTCGACGCCCGGCCGTCGATGCTGCCCGACCCCGCGCTCGACCTGCTCCGCCGGGTGCCGCCGCGCGGTGCACTCGCTCCCGTGGCCGCCGACGACACCGTCTCCGCGGTGGTCACGACGCTGCTCGGGCTCGACCGCTCCTACCTGGCGATCCAGGGTCCTCCCGGGACGGGCAAGACGTACGTCGGCTCGAACGTCGTCGCGCGGCTCGTCCGTGAGCACGGCTGGCGGGTCGGTGTGGTCGGCCAGTCGCACGCGACGTCGGAGAACTTCCTGGCCTCGGTGGTCCGAGCGGGGGTGCCGGCCGACCGGGTGGTGAAGGTGCCGAAGTCCGGCGCGACCGAGGACGATCTCGAGGCCGCCGTGTGGACCCCCGTGAAGAACAACGCCGAGCTCGGTGCGTTCCTGTCCTCGTGTGCCGAGACGGGGACCGGGGGCGTGGTCGGTGGGACCGCGTGGACGTTCGCGAACGAGGGCACGGTCCCGCGGCGCTCCCTCGACCTGCTCGTCGTCGACGAGGCCGGGCAGTTCTCGCTCGCGCCGACCATCGCCTCCTCGGTCGCTGCGACGCGCCTGCTGCTGCTCGGCGACCCGCAGCAGCTCCCGCAGGTGTCGCAGGGGTCGCACCCCGAGCCGGTGGACCAGTCCGCGCTCGGGTGGCTGGCGGACGGCGAGCACGTGCTGCCGCCGGAGTTCGGCTACTTCCTCGCGCACACCCGCCGGATGGAGCCCGCGCTGACGGCGTCGGTGTCGGGGTTGTCCTACGACGGGCAGCTCAGTTCGATCGTCAGCGGGCGACACCTGGACGACCTCGACCCGGGCGTCCACCCGTTGCCGGTGGTGCACGCGGGGAACACGACGTCCTCGGCGGAGGAAGCCGCCCGGGTCGTCGAACTCGCACGGGGCCTGGTCGGTCGTCGGTGGGTCGACGGCGATGTGTCACGGGCGCTCACGGACGAGGACGTCATCGTCGTGGCGCCGTACAACGCGCAGGGGGCGCTCGTCCGCGAGGCCCTCGACCGCGCCGGACTCCGTGGGACGCAGGTGGGCACGGTCGACATGTTCCAGGGGCGCGAGGCCGTGGTGTCGATCACGTCACTGGCGGCGTCGAGCGCGGCGGACATCCCACGCGGACTCGACTTCCTGCTCATGCCGAACCGGTTGAACGTGGCGTTGTCGCGGGCGCAGTGGGCGGCGTACCTCGTCTACTCGCCGGCGCTCACCACGGGGCTGCCGCCGTCGATCGCGGGGCTGTCCCTGCTATCCCGCTTCATCGAGCTGGTCGAGCCGCCGGCAGCCTGACCGTCGTGGCGGTCGTCGTGGTCTCGGCCGGCGTCGTCCTCGGGGAGCAGGGCGGGTCTCCCCGAAGCGCCTGACGGTTCTGGTTCACAAACTCCGAGGATCGTGAACCAGAACCGTCAATGATCGGGAAACACGACCGCCCCCGCCGCGTCGTGACGCCAGAACGAGGGCTGGCCGGACGATCCACCGCCCTGGAACGGTGGAGGCATGGGGGAACACACGATCACCGCCGACCGGCAGCGCCCGAAGGGAACGGCCCCGCTGACCCTCCGCGCCCGGAAGCCCGGGTACGCCGTGATGCAGCAGTGTCTCGCGATCCAGGCCGAAGGCCCCCCGCGGACCGCCCGGCAGCGGTTCTGGGGCCACAACCCGCTCCGTCCCGAAGCCCGTTCCTGGTTCACGGGCGCGATCGGCGAGCGGCAGGTCGCGACGCAGCTGGAGCAACTCGGCCCGGACTTCACGGTCCTGCACGCCGTTCCGATCGGGACGGGCACCACGGACATCGATCACGTCGTGGTCGGTCCGACCGGCGTGTTCTCGATCAACACGAAGAACCACTCCGGTCACGCGGTCTGGGCGGGCGGACGCACGTTGATGGTGAACGGTCAGCGGACGCCGCACCTGCACCGCGCGCTGACCGAGGGGCAGCGCGCGACGTCCCTGCTGTCGGCGGCAGCAGGGGTTCCGATCCTCGTGCAGCCGATCCTGGTCGTCGCGGCCGCGGAGCTCCGGTTCGGCAAGAAGTCGCCCGCAGCAGTGATCCTCCAGCCCGAGCACGTGGGGAGGTGGGTCCGCGGTCTGCCGCGTGTGCACTCGGACGAAGCCGTGCGCTTCCTCTCGATGCTGGCCGAGGAACGGGGCACGTGGCACGTGGATGCCGTGGTCATCGACGACACCCTCCGCCACGTGCAGCGCTTCGAACGACTCGAACGCGAGATCGCCGACGCGCGCTCCCGTCGGAGCCTCATGCGCCGCGCTCGGGTCCTCGCGGTGCTGGCCGTTCCGGCGGGCGGTCTGCTCGGGTACTGGTGGGCGGTCGCCGCGACGGCGATGGCGGCTGCCTGACGACGGATGCTCCGAGCCGCAGACAGTCCGGGTCAGTCGTCGTCGGTCGGGACTCCGCCCTGCATCTGCGCCCGCATCTCGGCGAGGACGTCCGCGTGCAGGAAGTTCGCGTCGGCAGCACTCGTCGGGTCGACCACGATGCCGAACTCCTCGGGCAGTGCGGACACGAGCTCGGACATCGGCACCGGACGCCCCTCGTTGTCGGGCAGCCCGGCGGCGAGCTCGGCGGGGTCGGTGAAGACGGGCACGAACGGCTTGTCCCGGATGATCACGTGGGCGACGCTGCCGCCCTCCGGAATGCCCTCCGGCTTCCAGGGGACCCACGCCGCGCTGCGCAGGAAGCCCGCCGGCGAGGCGGCCATCCGCCGTCGGAGTTCGGCGGCCGCGCTCGGCGGCGCCTTGTCGACGCCGCGGCCGAAGGCTGATCCGTTCGTCTGATCGGTACTCACGCCAGCCATGCTGTCACGGTGAGCCAGCGGAGCAGGGTGAGCCGGGCCTCCAGGCCAGGACCCGCGCCCAGCAGTGACCGACCGCCCAGCGTCAGCAGGCGCCGAGCACCCGTACCATCGCGTCCCGCTCCGCCGGTGCGACCCACAGGCGGTACTTCGCCTTCACCGTGACCTGGTGCTCGACGTAGGTGCAGCGGAACGCCTTGTTCACGGGCAACCAGGTCGCGGCGTCGCCGGAGCCCTTCTGCGAGTTCGACCGCCCGTCGACCGCGAACAGGTTCATCGGGTCGTTCGCCAGCGCCTCGCGGGTGTCCTGCGACAGCTGCTGCCCGCCGGTGCGCCACGCGTTCTCGAGCGCGACGACGTGGTCGATCTGCACGAGCGTCGACGTCGTGTTGCCGCGGACGAAGTCGACGGTCGCGCCCGTGTACGGCGAGACGAGGATGCCGGTCAAGACCTTGCAGCGCCCCTCGCGCGTGATGCCGGTCAGGTCGCGGGCCAGCACGTCGTTGCGGGTGTCGCAGCCGTTGCGGTCGACGTCGAGCCAGGCGCTGCCGAACTGGCCGGTGCGGTCGTAGCCGGTGCCGGCCGCCTTGCCCTTGACGGGCAGGTCGGCGAGCAACGCGCGAGCGGCGGCTGCATCGGTGTCGGTGCCCCGGCTGACGGTCGGACTGGAGGCCCGGCTCGGCTCCGTCGATGCGCCCTGCGGTCGGCTCGTGGTCGTGTCCCGGGCGGCGGGCTCACCGGCGGCGTCGGGCCCCAGGGCGCCTGTGGCGTCGAGCGCGTACCCGCCGAGGGCGATGGCCAGGACGACGATGACGGAGGTCAGGGTGATGCGGCTGCGGCGTCGGCGGGACGTCATGCGGTGGGACTCCAGGTGGTGCGGGGCGGAACGTGGTGCGGCGTGGAACGGGCCGGCGGCTCAGGCCAGCAGGGAACGGATGTCGTCGGCGGTCAGGTCGTCGGCGAACAGGGCGTCGTCGTCGATCATCGTGGCGAACAGTTCGGCCTTCTTCGCGGCGAGGGCCAGCACCTTCTCTTCGATGGTGTCCTCGGCGATGAACCGCTGCACCGTGACCGACCGGGTCTGCCCGATGCGGTGCGTGCGGTCGACTGCCTGGGACTCGGCGGCGGGGTTCCACCACGGGTCGAGCACGAACACGGTGTCCGCCTCGGTCAGGGTGAGCCCGAACCCGCCGGACTTGAGCGAGATGAGGAACGCGGGCGCGGTGCCCTGCCGGAAGCGCTCGATGACCTCGGGGCGCTTGCGCGTGGAACCGTCGAGGTACTCGTACCCGATCGCTCGAGCGTCGAGGGCGTCCGACACCATGCGCAGGAACGAGGTGAACTGGCTGAACACCAGGGCGCGGCGACCCTCGGCGGCGAGCTGCTCGAGCTCGTCGAGCAGCAGGTCGAGCTTGGCCGAGGGGATCGGAGGTGCGGAGACGTCCGAGTCGCTCGGCGGCGACGACACCAGTGCCGGCGACAGCGCGAGCATGCGCAGCAGCGTCAGCGACCGGAAGACGATCATCCGGTTCTTCGACAGGTCGTCGATGAGGTCGAGGACCTTGAGCCGCTCCCGGTTCAACGTGCGCTCGTACAGCTCCCGGTGCGCGGGGTCGAGCGTGACGCGGACGACCTGTTCCTGCTTGGGCGGCAGGTCGGCGGCGACGGCCTCCTTCGTGCGCCGGAGCATGAGCGGCCGGATCCGTCGCCGCAGCCGCGCGGTGAGCTCCTGCCGGGCCTCGCCACGCAGGTCGGGGGAGGCGAGGGGCTTCACGTAGTCGTCGCCGAACCGGGTCCAGCTCGACAGCAGCCCGGGCGCGACGATGTGGAACAGTGCCCACAGGTCGGTCAGCCCGTTCTCGAGCGGGGTGCCGGTGATCGCGAACTTCACCGGTGCCTGCAGCTCCGACGCCACGCGGTGGGTCTGGGACTGCGGGTTCTTCACGAACTGCGCCTCGTCGAGCACGAGTGCCGACCACGGCAGGTCGGTCCACGCCTGGGCGTCGAGCCGCAGGAGCGCGTACGAGGTGACGACGACGTCGGCCTGCGACGCCGTCCGGGCGACGAGGCCCGGGTCCTTCAACGAGGTCGAGGTGACCGTGGCGACCCGCAGCGACGGCACGAACTTCGCCGCCTCGGCCGCCCAGTTGCCCACGACCGAGGTCGGCGCGACGACGAGGAACGGCGGCGCCGCGGGCTCGGCGGCACGACGGGCGGCGATCATCGCGAGCACCTGCAGCGTCTTGCCGAGCCCCATGTCGTCGGCGAGCACCCCGCCGATGCCGTGCGAGGCCAGGAACGACAACCAGGCGTACCCGGCGTGCTGGTACGGCCGCAGCTCGGCGTGCACGGTGTCCGGCACGGCGACGTCGCCCGGGGGAGTCGCCCCGAGCAGTCCGGCGGTGACGGCCTGCCAGCGTTCGTCGTGCGACGTCTCGTCGGCCAGCAGGTCGAACTCCGACCACAGTCCGGCGTGCAGCGGGGTCACGGCGATCGGCTGGTCCGGCTCCCACTCGTCCAGGTCGCGGGCTTCGTCGATGAGTTCCTTGAGCCGGTCGAACGCGGGGTCGGCGAGGGACAGGTACGAGTTGTCGACGAGCTTCAACCGTCGCTGCCGGCTCGCGAGCGCGGTGAGCAGCGGCGTGAACGGGATGTGCTTGCCGTTGACGCTGACGATGATGCCGAGGTCGAACCAGTCGTGCTTGTCCGACGGCATCGTCGTCACACGGATGTGCGGCCGTCCGCTCAACCGCTCGTAGTCGAGCCGCTCACCCTGCACCACCGTGCGGATGCCGAGCGCTGGGAGCTCCGGCAGCAGCTCGTTCGCGAACACCGCGACGTCGGCCCCGTCGATGGTGCCGTCCTGGAACCAGTCCAGTCCGCCACCCGGTCCCGTCGGCCGGTCGGGAGGCCCGGCCTGTGCCGCGTCGTCGGCCTGCGTCGCCGCCGTGGTCGGCTCCACCGCCGCGGCCGGGTCCGCCACGGGACCGGCGTCGGTGCCGGACGGAACGTCGGTGCCGGCCGGATCGTCGTCGTCCGCAGGATCGTCGGCGGCGCGGAGCACCGACAGGTCGGGGAGCGGTCCGTGCAGCGAGACCGGGTCCTTCCGACCGTCGACGTGCCAGCGCCAGTGCAGGTGCACCCGGTCGTCGGTGCGCGGCGCCCGGGCCGGTTCGAACGTCGCGGTGAGCACGAGTTCCGGCGGCGTGCGCTCGGGCAGCTCCACCGACCCGTCGGAGCTGACCAGGCCGAGGGCACCGCGCAGCCGGGGCGACCAGTCGGCCAGGAACTCGTCGACCTCGGCGTCCGGCACGGTGATGCGCGACCCCTCGAGCAGCATCCGGCGCTGGTCCGCCGGCACGGGCGCGGGTGTCGGAGCCAGGCCGACGGTGAAGTCGGGAGCCTCACGGAAGACGTAGACGCCGTGGTCGCCGATCATCCGCGCGGCTCCGGGCACGACGGGCCGGCCGTCGAGCACGGCGCTCGCCCCGATCACCACGGCGCCGTCGTGCCGCGCCACGTCGAGCAGCACCTGCGCCTGCTCGCCGAGGACCGCACCGCCCTCACGCTTGCCGGTGACGAACGCGATGTCGAGCGCCGCGGCCTGCCGGAGCAGCGGCCACAGCAGCGGGCTGCGGAAGTCGTCGAGGTGCAGCCAGTCGCTCTCGCCCGGCAGCCCAGCGAGCTGCCCGGCACGGTGCAGGGCCGCGAGCTGCAGGAACCAGGCGTGCTGGTCGGCACCGACGCCCAGGCGGTTCTGCGAGTAGGGGAGCGTGCCCCAGGTCAGCTGCCCTCGGACCCAGTTGCCGGCGTCGCTGCGGGTCACCGGGCGGACCCCGAGCCGGACGGAGCGCGACGGCGCCGGCAGCGCCCTGCCGGCCGCGCGAGCGCGGGAGGCGAGCCTGGCCGGGACCGCGTCACGCAACTCGAACTGCAGACCCATCCGCGTGCCCTGCGGGGTGACCGCCTGCTCGTCGTCACCGGCGAGGCGGGCGAGGTCGTGCCTCCAGTCCGACGGTGGCGGAGCCGGCGCTTCCGGGCGTGGGCCGGCGTTCGCGGCGAGTGCGCGGGCGTTGATGGTGAGCAGCGCGGCGGCCACGTGCTTGCAGTCGCCGCCGAGGGGACAGCTGCAGGTGCTCCGGACCGGGCGGACGAAGTCGCCACGGGCCGGGGTGGTGTCGATCCGCAACTCGTAGGGGTCGTCGGCGGTGCCGGAGACGGTCGCAGTGACCGTGCCGTCGTCGGTGTGCCAGGTGGCGTCGTCCACCAGGCCGGCCCGCACGACGTCGCGTGCACGGCCGAAGGTCTGCGGCCCGACGAAACGGATGACGTCGACGGCGTCGATCATCGGGGCTGCTGGCACGGACCCCATCGTGCCAGCCACCACCGACCATCCCGCACCGCCACCCGGGAGCCCTGTCAAGCGACAGGACTACCGTCCGGGGAGGACGCGACGACTGCGGTCCACGATGGATTGGACACGCTCATGCCGGACCGCCTGCACTGGGTGCACGACTCCGAGGACCACTGGAACGTGCTGCTCGACTCGGAGCTCGTCTGCGACGTCACGCGGAGCGCGCAGTACACCGTCGACTCGCCGGACCACTCGCTCGTCGGCGCGCACTCCTCGCTGGAGAGCGCCGCCGCCCAGGTGCACGGATGGGTGCGCTGGACCGGCCGTTAGGCCAGGGAACGAAGCTGGCTTGTCGGACGCGGTGACCCTCCCTAGCGTGGGGAGTACAGACCGCGTGCTCCCGCACCCTTCTGATCGAGCAGGGAGAGGAGTCCAGATGAGCGCCAACAGCACCGGGCCCGTCACACCCGCTCCCCGTGACACGCCTCCACGATCCCTCATCGCGGTCGCCGGGCAGGACACCGACTCCGCGATCAGTTCGCTCGCCGGCATGTACGCGGGCAAGGCCTGGTACTCCCGGCCCCTCGACCAGGACTACTGGTACAAGTACGTCGCCGTCGGTGACGACCAACTGAGCATCCGCCGCTCGCAGATGCACGGCTACCTGCGGGGCGACGTCGCCACCGAGGGCGAGGTCGTCGTGCAGTGGCTCGAGTCCGGGCAGGCCCGCGTCGACGTCGGCCGCGACGAGGTCCGCATGCGACCAGGGGTCCCCACGATGTTCCCCGTCGAGCGCCGCTTCGAGATGGAGTACCAGGACTGGGACCAGCGCCTGGTGCACCTGCGTCGGGACCTGGTGCTCGACGTCGCCGCCGAGGACCACCTTGTCGACGGCACCCTGACCTTCGACTGGCGGGCCGAGCCCGACGCGGCCGCGATCGGTGCGTGGCGGACGGCCGTGGCCGGTGCCGTCCGCGCCCTGCGCGAGGAGGGCGACCAGTCGCTCGCGTGGCACGAAGCGCAGCGAGGAGTCGCCCGCGCCCTGCTCCGGCTCTACCCGATGCAGGCCGAGCGCTTCCCCGCCGGGTACGGCACGCGGAGCGACGGCCGGCTGCGCGCGGCGGTCGAGTTCATCCAGGCGCACGCCCACGAGCCGCTGACCGTCGCGGACATCGCGACCGCCGCCGGGCTGAGCATCCGCGGGATCCAGGAGTCGTTCCAGCGCGCGTTCGAGCGCTCGCCGATGACGTACCTGCGCGAGGTCCGGCTGGGGCGGGTGCGCGACGAGCTCGTCGTGCTCGACCCGCACGCGACCTCGGTGGCCGACGTCGCGCGTCGGTGGGGGTTCGCGCACATGGGGCGGTTCGCGTCGGTGTACGCGGCGCGGTTCGGGGAGTACCCGCGGGAGACGTTGCGGCGCTGAGGGCCGGAGCGCGGCTGCGCCGCCGTCTCGCGCGGCGCTGTCGTCAGTCCTTCGCGGGCTTCGCCAACTCGCTGTGCCGCCGCGAGTAGCCGAAGTACACCCCGAGCCCGATCGCGAACCAGATCCCGAACCGCACCCACGTCTCCCACTGCAGGAACGTCACGAGCCACAGCGACGCGACGACACCGATGATCGGGATCACCGGCATGAACGGCAGCCGGAACTGGCGGTCCAGGTCGGGCTGCCGGTAGCGCAGCACGATCACGGCGGAGCAGACCACCACGAACGCCAGCAGGATGCCGATGTTCGTCAGCTCCGCGACGACGCCGATGGGCAGCACGCCGGCCAGGATCGCCGACGCGATGCCGAGGATCCACGTGACGCGGGTGGGGACGTGCCGCTTGGGGTCGGTCTTCGCGAACCACTTCGGCATGAGGCCGTCGCGGCTCATCGAGAACCAGACGCGCGAGGCACCGAGCATGAAGGTCACGAGGACGGTGACGATGCCGACGATGGCCCCGATCGCGATGACGTTCGCGACACCGCCGAGCCCGACGGACGCGAACGCCGACGAGAAGCCCGACGCCGGGTCGATGTCGGTGTACTTCTGCATCCCGGTGAGCACGAGCGTCGCCAGCACGTACAGCACCATCGAGATGCCCAGGGACAGCAGGATCGCCTTCGGCATGTGCTTGCGGGCGTCGGTGGACTCCTCGGCCGCGGTGGACATCGCGTCGTAGCCGAACACGGCGAAGAACACGGTCGCGGCGCCCGTCATCACGCCGCCGAACCCGAACGGGAAGTACGGGGAGTAGTTCGCGCTGTTGATGTGGAACACGCCGAGCACCACGATGAGCACGACCAGTGCGACCTTGATGCCGACGGCGACGAACTCGAACCGTGCGGCGCTGCGGATGCCGCGGGTGAGCACGAAGGCGGTGAGCAGGCACAGGATGATCGCGAAGACGTCGACGACGTGGCCGTCACCGGTGCCGGGCGCGCCGAGCATCCAGGCGGGCAGGTCGATGCCGAACTGACCGACCAGGAACCCGACGTAGCCGGAGATGCCGATCGCGACCACCGCCACGATCGCCGTGTACTCGAGCAGCAGGTCCCAACCGATGAACCAGCCGACGATCTCGCCGAGCACGGCGTAGCCGTACGTGTAGGCGCTGCCGGCCTTGGGGATGAGGCCCGCGAACTCGGCGTAGGACAGGGCCGCGGCAGCGCTGGCGACGCCCGCGACCAGGAAGCTGATGAGCACCGCGGGGCCGGCGACGCCGTTCGCCACGGTGCCGGCGAGCGTGAAGATGCCCGCGCCGATGATCCCGCCGATGCCGATCGCGGTGAGCTGCCAGAGGCCGAGGTGCCGTTTCAGGCCGCCCTCGCCCCCGGTCTCGTCGTCGATGGTGTCGATCGGCTTCCGTCGGAAGAGCGTTCGTGTCGTCGTCGTCACCCGCCCATGGTGCACCCGGCGGGCGATCGGCGCACGGTTCCATCGGACCGAGACGGGTCGGCACCGGAGCAGGACACGCCCGCCGTCCGGGCTGAGCGCAGGCAGAGGGCGTAGACGAGGTGCATGCGTCACCCGAAGCGGATCGAACCCGGCCCCGGACAGGAATCGGTCTGGGACTACCCCCGCCCGCCGGCCGTGCAGCCCGTGACCGACCGTGTGGTCGTCCGGCTCGGCGGCACGGTCGTGGCGGACACGACCGACGCCGTGCGGGTGCTCGAGACGTCGCACCCGCCGGTCTACTACCTGCCGGTCGCCGACATGGCCGAGGGCTCGCTCGTCCGCGCCGAGGGCTCGAGCATGTGCGAGTTCAAGGGCCGTGCGCGCTACTTCGACGTCGTCGGCGGTGACGGCACGGTCGCCAGCCGAGCCGCCTGGGACTACCCGACGCCCGAGCCCGGGTACGAGTCGCTGCGGGACCACGTGGCGATCTACCCGTCGGCGATGGACTCCTGCGAGGTCGGCGGCGAGGTCGTGCAGGCGCAGGAAGGTGACTTCTACGGCGGCTGGATCACGGCCGACATCGTCGGGCCGTTCAAGGGCGGGGCCGGCACCTTCGGCTGGTGACCCGCGTCAGCGGTGGGCGTACGGCGACCAGAACGGCGGCGGGAACGCACCACCCGTCACGATGACGAGCACCTGCCACACGAGCATCACCAGGCCGACGGTACCGATGACGATGCCCACCCACGCCCACACCCGCACCGCACGGCGACGCCCGGCGATCCGGAGCGCCCGCATCCCGCTCAGCACGCAGACCAGCCCGAACACCGCGCCGAGCAGCACGTGCCGCACCGTGGACTGCGCGGGGACGATGATGCCGAGGTAGAAGGCGAGCGGGGCGAGCAGCACCGCGACGGTCGCAGGTGCCGCCGGTGGTTCGTGGTCCCCTGCGGCAGCTCCCATGGGTCTGAATCTAGCGAGCAGACCGCGATCCGTACACGCCCGGGGAGCGTCGCGTGGGCGCACGGTCCGGCGAGCGGGCACCATGGAGGCATGCGCTCCTTCTTCCGCGTCCTGCTCGGCCTGGCACTGGTGTTCGCCGGCACCAGCCACCTCACGTTCGCGCGTCGGGAGTTCACCGCCCAGGTGCCCGACTTCGTCCCGCTCGACGAGGACACGACCGTGCTCGCGTCCGGGGTGGCGGAGATCACGCTCGGCTCGGCGCTCGTGCTCGCGCCGAAGCCGTCCCGTCGGCTGGTCGGCAACGTCGCCGCGCTGTTCTTCACGGTGATCTTCCCCGGCAACCTGTCGCAGTGGGTCAACCGTCGCGACGCGTTCGGTCTGGACACCGACGAGAAGCGCTTCGGCCGCCTGTTCGGCCAGCCGCTCCTCATCGCGCTCGCCCTCTGGTCGACGCGCGGCCGGCGTCCCTGATGGCTGGGTCGGCGGAGCGGACGGGGCCGTCGGCTGCGGCCGGCCCGGACCCGCTCGCGTCCGCTCCGGCGCGGTTCGGCCGGGAGGCCCGGCACCCCTTGGCCGGTCGTCGTCGCGTGGCCGACCTGGTCGCCTCCACGGCGCTGCTCGTCGTGCTCACGGTCGAGGCGCTGGCGGCGGGTTGGGGCATCAAGCTCCTGTCGCTGGCGTTCGTGTCGTGTGCGGCACCCGGGAACTCCTGCAACGCGGCGCTCGGTGACTCGGTCGTCGTCGCCGGTCCGATCCTGGTCGCGGTGCTGTTCGTGGCGACGCTCGTCGTGAGCGTGCTGCGGCTCGTCCGGCGCCGGCTGACGTGGCCGGTGGTGCTCGTCGGCATGGCGGCCGTCGTGGTGGTGTTCTTCGCGGCGATGCTCCTCGTCGACAGCTCGGTGTCGCGCGGCATCTGACCCGGCTCTCCTCCACAGGCAGCGCGGGTGCGGTGATCCGTCCACAGGAGTCCCGGCGCAGGTCATCGGCGGCGGCGGTCCGGCCACGCTGGGGGCATGCCTGACACCGACATGCTCGACCGTCTCATCCGAGAACCCGTCCGCACCGACGACGACGTCGTCCGACTCGTCACCGCCGTCATCGAACGGGCCATCCGACCACAGTGCTGGGTGCTCTTCCTCGACGACCGCGGGATGCCGATCCCGTTCCTGCTGCCGATCGCCGACCTGCCGGTCGAACCGGACGAGCACGTCGAGGACTTCGCGGCCCTGATCGCAGACGTCGTCACGCAGCTCGGTGCCGCCGACGTCGTGCTGGCGTGGGAACGCCCCGACGCCGACCGGCTCGCACCGGCCGACTGGGGGTGGATCGACGCGTGCGCGTGTGCCCTCGACGAGCAGTCCGTCCGGCTCCGCGCGCAGGTCGTCGTGCACACCGGGGGCACGGCGGTGATCGAGTTCGACGAGGGTGCGCGTGCGCTGGCCTCGTGACCGCTCAGCCCTGCGGGGCGATGTCCGGCACGGTCGCGCCGGTGAGTTCCTCGACGATCGCCTTCGCCTCGGGCCACGACTTCGCGTAGTGGTCCGGATCAGAGTTGACCTGCACCGCGTGCGCCATCTGTGTCGGGGTCATCGTCTTCCAGCCCGGGATCTTCACGAGCTTCGCGTAGAACATCGACGCCGCCGTGTACGGGTCCATCCGCTGTTCGTACGTGCCCCACGCACCGTTGTCGCGCTGCTGGAACAGGCCGCGGCTGTCCGGGCCGGCGGCGTCGCCGTGGTCCAGGTTCACCAGGCTCGACTCGCCGATCGCGGTCATCACCCCGACGGCCTGGGTGTGCGGCCCGATGCCCAGTGCCTGCGCCGCCCGGACGACGTGCGCGGCGTTCACCAGGCGGTCCTGGCAGAAGCCGCCGACGGGCCCGGCGGGCACGACCATGCCGCCCACGGTCTTCGCGGCGACGGCCGGGCACGCGGGCGTCGGGGTGGCGGCGCTCGACTTCGCGATGCCGGCGATCGAGTTGACCGCGATCACCACGAGGACGACCACGCCGATGCCGACCGCCACGACCCCGGCGCCGAACACCGAGGCGAGGGTGATGCCGACACGGCGCATGGCGGGACCTCTCGACGGGCTGGGCGGGTGCTGGACGGGCGGAGCAGGAAGAGCAGCACGAGCGTACGGGCACCTCCTGGGAACCGTGCGGCGGCCCGCCGTGGTCGCGGGGCGGGCGCCAGGGTGCGCCGGCGGTTGCTCGCCGCAGGGAGGGCAGATCCCCGACGACGAGTGACGGTCCTGGTGCACGAAGCGGGGGCTTCGCGAACCAGGACCGTCACGGGTCAGACGAGCGCGGCGATCAGCAGACGAGTCGGCCGTCGAGCGCGGGGATCAGCCGTCGCGTCGGTCGTCGCGGCGACGGCGAAGCAGGCGCCAGCCCCCGGCAGACAGCGACAGCACGGCGATCACCGCGATGACCACGGTCCAGATGACACTCGTCGCGTCCATCAGCCGTCGCGGCGGTCGTGCGGCGGCCGCTGCACCTTGGTCGGCTCGGTGACGAGGCCGGTCGGTGCCTTCTCGGCCTGCTTGCGGCCGTGCGTGAACCACGTGACGACCCAGAGCAGCACGCCCAGGGCCAGCAGCGCGCCGGCGATCTGGTACTGCTGCGGGTCACGTCCGGACGAGAACGGCAGCACCAGCCACAGGCACGTGATCACGCCGATCACGGGGATGATCACGCCGGCGCGGAAGTGCTTGTGGCCGACCCGGTCGCGCCGCAGCACCAGCACCGTGACGTTCACGACGGCGAACACGGTCAGCAGCAGCAGCGAGGTCGTGCCACCGAGCACGACGACGATGGGCGACTCCGGGTCGAGCGAGACCCAGCCGATCAGCGCGAGCGAGATGAGCGTGGTGAAGAAGATCGCGGTCGACGGGGTGCGGCGCGCGGGGGAGATGCGGGACAGGAAGCCCGGCAGCACACCCTGCTTGCTCATGCCGTACAGCAGTCGCGACGCCATCATCATGTTGATCAGGGCGGTGTTGGCGACGGCGAACATCGAGATGAACGGCAGCAGGTCGGCGATGGGGAAGTCCGGGGCGGCGGTCTGCACGACCGTCACGAGCGGGGTCTCGTTGCCGGCGAGCTCGCCGATCGGCACGACGGCCACGGCACAGATCGACACGAGCACGTAGATGACGGCCGTGATGCCGATGCCGGTGAGCATGACCTTGGGGAAGATGCGCGACGGGTCCTTCGTCTCCTCGGCCATGTTCACCGAGTCCTCGAAGCCGACCATCGCGAAGAAGGCCAACGAGGTCGCCGTGCTGATCGACAGCAGCAGGGACTTGTCCTCCGGCGTCTCGAACATGACCACGCGGGAGAAGTCCGCGTTGCCGCCGGCGATCGCCCAGAAGCCGATCAGGATCACCATGACGAGACCGGACAGCTCGACCAGCGTCAGCACGACGTTCGTCTTGACGCTCTCGCTCACGCCGCGGAAGTTGACGAGCATCACGGCGAGCATGAAGCCCATCGCGATGAGCATCACCACGCCGTTCGGCAGTTCGAGTCCGAACCCCGCGCCGAGGTTGGCCGCGAACGCTCGCGACGCCGTGGACGCCGAGGTGATGCCCGAGCACATGACGATGAACGTGACGATGAAGGTGACGAAGTGGATGCCGAACGCCTTGTGCACGTACAGGGCGGCACCGGCGGTCTGCGGGTACTTCGTCACGAGCTCCAGGTACGAGAACGCCGTCAGCAGCGCCACCGCGAAGGCGATGAGGAAGGGGAGCCACGCTGCTCCGCCGACCTCCGCCGCCACCTGCCCGGTGAGCGCGTAGACGCCGGTCCCCAGGATGTCGCCGATGATGAACAGCAGCAGGAGCTTGGGACCGAGGACCCTGCGGAGCTCGGGGGTCTCCGACTTCGGGTGGTCCGACTTGGTTGTGGCCATGCGTCACCCTTTCGTGTGCGATGCCTTGCTGTCCAGTCCCACAGGGAGGTTTCTCGCGATCGCAACACGGTGGTCCGGTGACGGATACGCTCCGGGCCATGGACCAGCAGTCGAACACCACCGAGGAGCCCATCGAGTTCGCGGACTTCAACGCGAAGCTCCTGGTGCTCGACGTCCTCTGCTACGACCTGGACGTCCTCGACCCCTACGACCCCGATGCCGAGGACGAGAGCGACGAGGACCTCGACGTCGACGGCCAGGACGACCGTGCCCGCGAGTACTACGACGACCTCGAACTCCTGCCGTCGCACCTGTCGTTGGTGACCGAGCTCACCGTCGACTCCGACCTCGAGGTGCTGCAGGACGTGCACCCGGGCTGGGACGGCTCCGACGACCGTTTCGACCCGCAGAACTGGGACGACCTGCTCGACCTGCCCGAACTCCGCACGGTGTACGCAGCGGCGCCGCTGCCGGCGCACGTCGCGGAACGCCTGGCGGCCAAGGGCGTCGAGGTCCGCTCCGCCTGACCGGCGCCGGGGATCACCGGGACAGCGCGTGCAGCTGCTCGGTGAACTGCCTGGCCCCGCCCTGCGCGGGGTGCCGCACCGCCACCGCGTCGATGCCGGCGAGGGCGAGCGCACCCTGCGCCTTCCGACCGACCGCGACGACCCGCACCCGATCGGCGCCGCCGAGGGCCTCCACGAGGGCGAGTGCGACCGGGGCGCCGGCCCGGACCTCGGCCGGTCGGGGCGTGCGGTTCGTCAGCCGGTCCGGGGCCACGAACGGGTGGTGCGGGAAGATCGCCCACGCCACGGGCAGCGGGCCGGTCCACCCCTGCAGGGCAGCGTGCACGACCCGTGACGACGCCTCCCACGGCGCGGTCGGCTCGGGCGGGACGCGGTACTCCGGCCCGAGCTCCCGCATGCTCGTGAAGGGGATCCCGGTGTTGGTCATGCCGCGCCAGCCCGGGGCCTCGGCCACCAGCACGGTGTCCGCCGTCGGTGCGAGCCGCTCGAGGTACCGCGACAGGTTCGTGCGGCGCAGGCGCCCCTCGTCCGAGCGCACGTCGTACAGGGCCTCGGCGTCGGGCTCGACCGGCACGGCGTCGAGCGCCTCCCAGAACCGGACGAACCGGTCGCGCCCGTCCGGATCGCTCACGAGCGACCGAGCACCCGGTGGTAGACGTCCTCGAGTCCGGCGGCGGACCGCTCCCAGCTCAGGCGCTCCGCGTGCTCCCGACCCGCCGCGGCCAGGGCAGCCGCGTAGGGGCCGTCGGTCAGGATCCGCTCGATCTCCGCGGCCCACACCCCGGGATCACGCGACTCGAGCACGACGCCCGTCTCGCCGTCGACCACGGCCTCACGCAGCCCCCCGGCAGCGGCGGCCACGACCGGCACCCCGGAAGCGGACCCCTCGAGCGCGACGAGTCCGTACGTCTCGGAGTGCGACGGCACGAGCACGGCTGCCGCGCCACGGAACAGGAACGCCAGGTCGGCGCGCGACTGCGGTCCGATGAAGGTGACGCGGTCGGCGATGCCGTGCGCGGCGGCGAGCCGACGCAGTTCGTCCACGTAGTCGCCCGCCTCGCTCGAGGCGTCACCCGCGATCACCAGGGTGGGGCGGGCCTCCAGGCTGATGCCGGCGATCGCCTCGATCGCCAGGTCCAGTCCCTTCAACGGCTGGACGCGGGCCGCCGCGACCACGTAGGGGGTGGCGGCGCGGCGCGCGCCAGCCGCAGCCGGGCGGAAGACGGACCCGTCGACACCCGGCGGCACGATCCAGGTGCGAGCGGTGTCGCCGCCGAGCCGGGTGCGGACGGTCGACGCCTCGGCCTCGGACACCGCGACGACGGCGTCCGACTCGCGGGCGAGCCGTTCCTCGCCCGCGATGCGACCGGCCGACTCGGGGCGCTCGCCCTCGGACAACGGCGTCGCGGGGTCAGCGGCGATCGAGTGGAAGGACTGCACGTGGGGGAGGCCCCGCTCGCGGGCGACCGGCAGGGCGGCAGCACCGGAGAACCAGTGGTGGGAGTGCAGGACGTCGAACGGGCCGAGCTGTTCGAGCCCCTGCCGGAACGGCTCGATGAACGCGTCGTGCTCGCCCTTCGGCACCGGCTCGGCCGGGCCCGCGGACAGGAACCGCAGGCACACGCCCGGCACGAGCGACACGGAGTCGGGCTGCGTCGGTGCGGAACGGCGCGTGATGATGTCGACGTGGTGGCCCCGGTCGGCCAGGGCCTCGGCCTGGTGCCGGACGACGACGTTCATGCCGCCGACCTCGCCCGACCCCGGTTCGTCGCCGGGGGAGGTGTGCAGCGACACCAGCCCGATGTGCAGGGGTTCGGTCGTGGCGCTCACCGCTCAACCCTAGCCGCGTGGCCCCCGCTGCGACGGGCGCGCCGGCGCCACGATGACGGGCCGGCGGCCCGTCTCGTCCAGCGTGTCGGTGTGGAGGTCCGGATCGCCTCCCAGGATCTGCACGCGCCCGTCGCCGTGTCGCTCCCAGAACGCGGCGGTCCAGGCGCACAGCGCGCCGTCGAGCAGGTCCTCGCGGTGCTTGTGCGTCGGGCCGTGCAGCACCGACGGGTCTGCGAGCGCGCGCGTCAGCGGGTGCGAGTCGAGCAGCAGCGGTGGGTCGAGCGGCGTCCCGCGCAGCCGCCGGACCAGCTCGTCGAAGGCCTCGGCACGGCGGGCCCGGGCCTCGGCCGCGGGGATCTTCAGGTCGAGGCGCTTGTAGCGGGGACGTTCGACGTCGTAGCCGAGCTCCTCGACGCCGACCAGGGTCGTGTACGGGTAGCACTCGAACATCGCCGGACCGGTGCGTTCCCGCATCGCCTCGGTGCTCGACACGTACCCGACGCCGTGTTCCGTGAGCGCGTCGAGCAGTCGGGCGCCGGCGCTCGCCGCGGACGCCAGGTTCGTCGGGTTGGCGGCGACCTTCCACCGGCCGTAGCGCTGCCCGACCTGGCGTTCGGCCTCGCGGATGCCGGTCGGGTTCGTCACGACGAGCGAGGCGTCGACGGCGACCAGGGTGCGCGGGCCCAGGTGCCCCACGATCCAGTCGGTCACCTCGGCGACCCCGCGGGCCCAGCCGGCGTCGGTGATCGTGCCGTCGTGGTCCATCGCGACGAGCCCGGTCTCGTTGGGCGCGCGGGTGGGGGAGCCGAGGCCCCACGCCAGGTCGATGCCGAGGTACGCGTTCACCACCTCATCCTGCCGCCCGACAGGGCGGGCCTGGGGCCTGCCGCGGTGACGCGTGTACGGTCCGTCGCATGGCGAGTGAAGCGACGGTGCTGACCGTGCCCGGCCCCGACGGCGACCGCGAGGTCCGGATCAGCAGCCCGTCGCGGGTGCTCTGGCCCGAGGCGGGGATCACCAAGCGCGACCTGGCCGAGTACCTCGTCACGGTGGGCGACGCCTTCGTCCGGGCGAACGGCGGCCGGCCGATCTCGCTGCAGCGGTTCCCCGGAGGGGTCGACGGCGAGCAGTTCTTCTCGAAGAACCCGCCGAAGGGCGCCCCCGACTACGTCCGCTCCGTCACCGTGACGTACCCGAGCGCCCGCTCCCACCCGCAGCTCGTGATCGACGAGCCGGCGGTGGCGGTGTGGGCAGCGCAGATGAACACCGTCGTGTTCCACCCGTGGGCGTCCCGTGCCGAGGACAGCGACCACCCGGACCAGCTCCGCATCGACCTCGATCCGCAGCCGGGCACGGACTTCTCGGACACGGTGCCGGTGGCGCAGGAACTCCGCAGGGTCCTCGACGAGGTCGGCCTGTCGACGTGGATCAAGACGAGCGGCAACCGTGGCCTGCACGTGTTCGCGCCGATCCGTCCCGAGTACGAGTTCCTGGACGTGCGGCACGCGGTGATCGCCGCGGCGCGGGAACTCGAGCGTCGGATGCCCGACCGGGTGACGACCGCGTGGTGGAAGGAGGAGCGGGGGCAGCGGGTCTTCGTCGACTTCAACCAGGCGAACCGTGACCGGACGATGGCGGGTGCCTACAGTCCGCGGGCACTCGCGCACGCGTCGGTGTCGACACCGATCACCTGGGACGAGCTGCCCGCCGCCGACCCGACGGCGTTCACGGTGCGGACCGTGCCCGAGCGCCTGCAGACGGTCGGCGACCCGTGGCAGGACATGCACGCGGAACCGGCGAGCATCGCCCCGTTGTTGGCGTGGTGGGAGCGCGACCTGACGAACGGCGCGGGGGAGCTGCCGTTCCCGCCCGACTTCCCGAAGATGCCGGGGGAGCCGCCGCGTGTGCAGCCGTCCCGGGCGAAGAAGACGAGCTGAGCGTCAGGAGGCGGTGCTGACGTCCCGCTGACGGTCCTGGTCCTCGACGCGCGTGGTGTGCGTCGGGAGACCGATGCTCGCGGTGTGCAGCCGGGTCAGCCGCGACCACGTGCCGCGGTGGACGTCGGTGATGCCGTCGACGATCACGAGCCGAGCCCGATCGTGACGAGGGCGAGTGCCGTGGCGGTGACGCCGGCGATGGCGCTCACGATCGCGCTGAGCTGCAGGGCGCGCTGGCGCCGTGCCTCGCGGACCTCCGTGAAGGGAGTCCGCCGATCGTGGCGGACAAGCGTGCTGGTGCTCATGTCGATCCCCTCCGATCCCTGGGCGTCCGGGTTGACGCCTGTGCTGCTGCGATCATCCTGGCACGACTTCGCTAGTTCGGCTAACTATGTTCCGTCGAGAGCGGCAATCGGACAGCCCTCCGCTGCCGGTCCCTCCCTTCAGGAGAGGACGTCGTGCAGGTCGTACGCCCTCGGCACCTCGAGCTGTTCGAAGCCGCACGACCCGGCGTCGCGGTCCGGCCGCCACCGCTCGAACTGCACCGTGTGCCGGAACCGGTCGCCCTCCATCTGGTCGTACCGCACCTCGAGCACCCGCTCCGGCGCCAGCCGGACGAAGGACGTGTCGCGACCCGACGAGAACCGGGACCGTTCACCGTCACCGGTGACGGGCCTCCCGTCCGCATCGCGGAGCACGACGGGGTCGAGCTCGTCGACCAACGCGGCCCGGCGCTTGTCCGAGAAGGCGGAGACGCCGCCGACCTGCCGGAGCTCGCCGTCCTCGTCGTAGAGCCCGACGAGCAGCGAGCCCACGCCGGAGCCGCTCTTGTGCACCCGGTACCCGATCGCCACGACGTCTGCGGTGCGGTGGTGCTTGACCTTGAGCATCGAGCGCTTGCCCGGTTCGTAGGGCCGCGCGCGGGGTTTCGCGACGACCCCGTCCAGGCCGGCGCCCTCGAAGGTGGTGAGCCACTCACGCGCGAGGTCGACGTCGAGCGTCGTCCGGGTGACGAAGAGCGGGTCCGTCATGTCGGCTCCGAGCTGCTCCAACCGCTCGCGCCGCTCGTCGAAGGGCAGGTCGACGAGGTCCTGGCCGTCGACGGCGAGCAGGTCGAACGCGACGAACTGCGCCGGGGTCTCAGCGCTGAGCTTCGCGATGCGCGAGGCCGCGGGGTGGATGCGCTGCGACAGGGCCTCCCAGTCGAGGCGTTCGGCACCCGGTGCGCCCGAGCGCAGGATGACCTCGCCGTCCAGCACCACGGGGTGGTCGCGTCCGCCGAACTGGGCGCGGAACGCCTCGACCAGCTCGGGGAAGTACCGGGTCAGCGGCTTCGCGCCGCGACTGCCGATCACGACGTCGTCGCCGTCGATGGTCACGATCCCGCGGAAGCCGTCCCACTTGGGTTCGTACCGCAGACCGCCCTTCGTGCTGTCCGGGTCGGGGACGGTGGCGACGGCCTTGGCGAGCATCGGTGCGATCTCCATGTCTCGTGTCTACTCGTCGGCGCGGTGCGGGATCGTGAGCAGCAGCCGTGCGGGACCCGCGTCGGTAGGGTGAGCAGCGTGACGACCGTGCCCCCACCGGCGACGCCGGCACCGGAATCGATCAGCCCCGTGCAGGCCGCAGCGCTCCGCGACGGTGTGCTGCCGCCCGTCGAGCAGGTCCGGCCGGGCATCTGGACCTTCGCGGTGCCGTTCCGCTCCGGCGTCCCGGACGCCACCCTGGTCTACGTGGTCGAGGGGTCGGACGGGTCACTCGCCGTGATCGACCCCGGGTGGACGGCCGACGGAGGACTGCGCGAACTGCGGGACGGGCTCGGCGCGATCGGCCGCTCCCTCGACGACGTGTCGCTCGTGGCCGTGACGCACCTGCACGCCGACCACCTCGGCGCCGCGGCAGCGATCCGCCGTGCCACGGGCGCCCGCGTCGCGATGCACGGGCTCGAGGTCGCCGCCCTCGAGCACGAACGCGCCGACGCGGAGCGCACCGATTCGGACATCGCGACGTGGGGCGTCCCCGAGCACCTGCTCGCGGGCGTGGTCGAGGCCTGGGGGAGCGGCCGACGGGTCGGGATGGGCCGGATCGAGGCGCCGTACGCCGACCTGCTCCTGGCCGACGGCGACCTGCTGCCGATCCCGGGTCGGACGATCCGCACGCTCTGGACCCCGGGCCACACCACCGGGCACGTGTGCTTCGTCGACGAGGCCGACGGGCTGCTCTTCACGGGCGACCTCGTGCTGCCCCGGATCAACTCCGGCATCGGGCTCGGCGGTCGGTCCGACACGAACCCGCTCCGCGACTACCTGGCGTCACTCACACGGCTCGAACCGTACGCCGACCTGGAGGTCTGCCCGGGGCACGAGTACCGCTTCCGTGACGTCGTGTCGCGCGCTCGGACGCTCGCTCGGCACCGCGAGGAGCGGTCACGGCACGTCGCCGCGGCGCTCGACGCGCTCGACCACCCGACGCTGTTCGACGTTGCGTCCCGCGTGCCGTTCAGCGGTGGGATCGAGTCGATGACCGGCTTCCTGCTGGCGAGTGCTCTGACGCAGACGGCCTTCCACGCCGACCTGCTCGGACGTGCCGACGAGGTCCGGCGCGTCTGACGGTCGCCGCCGGGGTCAGCCGAGGGTCGTGGCGAGCCGCTCGATCGTCGTCCGGGCGTCGGCGAACTCGGCCGCGGCGTGTCCGGCGAGCGGCGCGAGGTCGGGCAGGCGGTCGGCGAGCGTCGCACTGACGGTGACCGGGTAGAGCTTCATGCCGAGCGCGGTGCCGAGCACGATGTGCAGGACGGGGGAGCCGTGGTCCCAGTCCTCGGTGGGGGTGCCGGCGTCGTAGGTGCCACCACGGCTGACGACGGTGACGACCGGCTTGCCTGCCAGGGGCTGCACGCCGCCGGTGAGGACACCCGGGATGTGGACGCGGTCGATCCACGCCTTGAGGGTCGAGGGCACCGTGTAGTTGTAGAGCGGGGCCCCCACGACCACGACGTCGGCGGACAGCAGCTCGTCGATGACCTGCTGGCGGAGCGCCTCGGCCTCCGGCGCGACGGACTCCTCGGGCGTGCGGTCGGCGGCGGCCCAGTGCAGCGCCGACGTCTCCAGGTGGGGGAGCTGGTCGACGTGCAGGTCCCGGCGCACCACCGTGTACTCCGGTCCGCGAGCGCGCCAGGCGTCGGCGAAGGCCGCGGTCAGCGCACGCGAGCGCGAGTGGGACAGGTCGGCCGAGGAGTCGATGTGCAGCAGCGAGGGCATGCGGCCACGCTACCGGCGCGGACGCGGAACGGCCCCGCCGTCCCGAAGTGGGACGACGGGGCCGCTCGGTGTGCAGGTGTCAGCGCTGGGTGCGGCGACGACGTGCGAAGCGGGCGCCGATGAGGCCGGCACCGGCGACGAGCAGGCCGAGGGCCCACGGCAGGGCGTCGGTGGTGTCCGAGCCGGTGTAGGCGAGCTGGCCGCCGGTGTTCACCGGAGCGACCGGGGCCGCTGCCGGCGCGGCCGGGACCGGCGCGACGACGGCCGCCGCGGTCGGCCGGACGTCCACGGCGAACGACGTGTCGAAGTCGCCGGCGGTGACGGTCAGGTTGTGGATCGAAGCGTGCGGGAAGGTCACGTCGACGAAGCCGAAGTCACCGATCTCGGGGTCGACGGCGATGACGTCCGAGGCCACGTCGGAGGTGACGGTGGGCAGGATCGCCTCGTCGTCCTCATCCAGGATCTGGTTGCCGTAGCGGTCGACGAGCAAGCCGGTCACGACGAGCGTCCCGCCCTGCGCGATGGTCGGCCGACCACCCTCGACCTCGGTGCCGCTGTACCCGCCATCGCCGTCACTGGTCATGGTCGTCGTGTAGATCTTGCCGTCCGGGTCGATGACCCAGGTGGTGCGGGTGCTGGTGTCCTCCTCGTCGAAGTCGAACACGCCGGCGCGGTCGGTCGTGTAGACGAAGAGGCCCAGCGGTGCCGCGGCCTCGACGTTCAGCGAGACGTACTGCGTGGTCGTCTCGGTGCCGCTCGTCGCGGTGATCGCGAAGGTCCACTCCGAGGCGTCGGTGGTGACGCCGCTGAGCTCGCCGGTCGATGCGTCGAAGGTCAGGCCGTCGGGGAGCTGGTCCGCCGGCGTCATCCCGTCCTCGGGGAACTCCTCGGCGTACTCCGCGTCCTCCTCGGAGAACCAGTCGATGCTGTAGGTCGGCTCCGGGGAACCCTGCGCGCGGAAGGTGTGCGTGAAGGCCTCGCCTGCGCCGGTGAACAGCACGAGCGGGCTGTCCTGCGTCGCGCCGACCTTGGTGGGCTGGCCGTCCTCGCCGAGGAACGCCGGGGTCTGCGTGACGGCCGCGGTGGCCTGCGAGGTGACGGTGCTGGTCTCGGTCGCGCCGGGCAGCGTCCCCGTGACGGCGACGGTGATGGTCTTGCGCACGTCGGTGGCTGCGACGCGGTAGGTCGCGGTCTTCGACAGGACGGTGCCCGCCTGGTCGGTCCACATGTACTTGTAGCCCTGCTCGTCGTCGAAGCCGGTGACGACGGCGCTGAGGAGCGTGCCGACCTTCGCGGCGCCCTCGATGGTGACGGTGGCGTCCGCGGCGGCCACGGCGACGTCCGGCTTCGCGGTCTCGGTCGGCTTCGGGGCCTCGGCAGCCGGCGCAGCGGGCTCCGGCGCGACGGGCTCGTCGGTGACCTCCGGTGCCGGGGTCTCCTCGACGGGAGCCGGGGTCTCGGGCGTGGTCTCGGCGGGCGGGTCGGTCGGCGTCGGCGTCACGTCGCCGTCGGCCGGCATCGGCGTCTCGACTGCCGTGACCGGCTGCGTCGTGTCGACCGGCTCGGCGTTGGCGGCGGTCGCCGTCATGATGCCGAGGCCGGTGGTCAGGCCGACGAGTGCGACGGTCGTGCCGACGGCGCAGGCGCGACGGACGGTGGAGGTGCTGCGGTGCACGGGTTCCCCCCAGGGGTTCGGGTCCGGTCGGGTACCGGATCTTGTGAATCTGCCGAGAATGTCGGCGTTCTCGGATCGTAGCGGTGCCGGGTGGCGGCCCAGGGCTGGTTGGCCGGTTTGTGACCAGAGCTGGGGGTGCGTGCGGGAAGCCGCAGGATCGTTCGTCTCGCTGCGGGTCGCGCACGGACGGACGGGAGGCGCGGGGCGGGCCCGCCCCGTGCCTCCCGTCCGTCGGTGGTCGCGTCTCAGGCGCGACGGCGCAGGCGGTGGACCAGCAGGCCGACCCCGGCGGCGAGCAGGGCGAGGGCCCACGCGAGCGGGCCGGAGGTGTCCGCGCCGGTGTACGCGAGGTGTCCGCCGTCGGCCGTCGGGGTGGTGTCACCGACGGTCGCGATCGAGGGTCGCACGTCCACGTCGAACGTGGTCGCGACCTCGCCGAGGGCGACCGTGATGGTGTGCGGCGATGCGTGGGGGAACCCGACGCGGGGTTCCCAGTCCCCGTGGGGCAGGGTGACCTCGTCGCTGGCGACGCTGCTCGTGACGACGGGCTGCGCGCCGTCCGACTCCCGCGTGCTGTTCCCGAACGCGTCGAGGGCCCTCACCCGGACGACCATCGTCGACCCCTGGGCCACCGGGACGGCGTCGACCGGGATCGACTCCGAGCTCTCCGCGAAGACCTCGCGCAGGCCGTCGGCGTCGCGGAGCCACGCCTTCGGGGAGCCGATGGTCCCGACGAGGAGGCTGAGCTCCTCGGTGGCCGCCGGCCGGATGGACAGGTGGACGTACTGCGTGGCCGCGCGTGAGCCGTTCATCGCCATGACCTGGAAGTCGTACTCGCCGGCCACGGTCGGGGCGCCGCTCAGGACCCCGCTCGTGTCACCGACCTCGAGGCCGAGCGGAGCGGTCGGGTACTGGTTGTCCGGGACGGGGAACGCCGTCGGGCCGGTCAGCAGGACGTAGTGCAGCTCCTTCGACGACCCCGTCGCGGTGAAGGTGCGCTCGATCTCCTCGCCCGCTGTCGTCTCGATCCGGATCGGGGACTCCGGCGTCGAGGGCTCGGTGAACGTGATGGTGTCCGGCGCGGCGGGTTCGTCGGTGTCCTCGGCGCCGACCACGACCTCGAACGACGTGGACACGCCCCCTTCTGAGACCGTCAGGGTCCGGGTGCCGGGCCCGCCGAAGGTCACGGTGTTCGAGGAGTCCCCGTCGTTCCACACCGCCGCGTCGGCGTCGTCCGTGCTCGTGACCGTCGAGCGGGGGTACTCCGGACCCGGCGTGGTCCGGTTGCCCCACTCGTCGACTGCGAGTCCGGCGAGCTTCAGCGGGGTGTCCTCGGCGACGGGGACGCTCGGCACGATGCGGACGCGACCCTGACCGGCGGCCTGCTCCCAGATCGTGCCGTCGGTCTCGACCTGCCACATGCCCTCGTAGTACGGCGTGGCGACAGCGAAGGTGACGCCCACGGGGTCACCGGGGGCGACCGTCAACGCGACGTACTGCGTGACTTCGGTCGAGCCGCTCCGGGCGACGACCTGGAACCGGAAGGTGCCGGCCTCCTTCGGGTCGCCGCGCAGGACGCCGCTGTCGACGTCGACCCGGTAGTCGGAGGACGGGGCGTCCTGGATGGCGTAGTCGACGGTGCCGTCGCCGCCGGTCGTCCGGAACGCGTGCGTGAAGGGCGTACCGCTGGTGGCCGTGAGCTCGATCGGGTCCTCCGCGGTCGAGGACTCCGTGAAGGCGAGGTCGCTGCCGTCCTCAGCCCCGGCGGTCGGGTCGTCCGCGGGTGCCGCGGGTTCCGTGGGCGCGACGGGTGCCGCGGGCTCCGCGGGCGTGGTGGGCTCTGGAGCCGCGGTCTCGGGGCCGGCGGCCGGCGTCGGGTCGATGGTCGGGCCTCCCGACTGCTCGTCGGTGTCGACCGTCGTGACGGGCCCGGCGGGCGCAGCCGACGCACCGGGTGTCGCCGAACTCGTGGCCGCCGTGGGCTCGGCGGCCACGGCGGTCGTGGCGCCGATGCCGAAGGCCGACGACGCGGCGACGACGGCGACGGCGGCGCCGATCGCGGCGACCCGTCGCGTGGTGGAGGTGCAGGGCTGGTTCATGGGATCCCCCTCGGATGCCGGTCGGGGCACCGGGAGGCGCCCTCATCCAGGAGGTGTCGGCGGCGCCGCGATCCTGACGCTCGCCCAGGTCTCGATCCGGTCACGGCGTCGACACCACCGCCACCGCGACGGGCGGGTGGGCGCCGTAGATCAGTCGCCGACGGCTGCCGCCGCCCGTTCGAGCGCATCGCGGAGTGCCCGGACGGCCGGTGACGACGAACCGGCGGCACGGACCACCGTGAAGATCGTCCGGCGGGGGCGCTCCGGCAGGTCCAGCAGCCGGCAGGTCGTCGTCCGACCGGTCCACATCAGGTCCGGCATGAGGCTGACGGCGTTGCCCGACTCGACCAGGCGGATCTGCGTCTGCAGGTCGGCGGTCTCGTACCGCACGTCCGGCTCGAAGCCCCAGCGCCGGCACACCTGCTCGGCGAAGTGGCGCGACGCCGTGCCCCGCGGCTCCATGACCCACGGCATCGCTGCTGCATCGTCGAGCGAGGACACCGGCAGCAGCGCGGTCTCGAGCGGTGGCAGGGCCAAGCGGACGGCGTCGGTCGTCAGGTCGGAGCGGTCGAGCCCGGACAGGTGCGGTGCAGCGTGCGCGGGGTACTGCTCGGCGATGACCATGTCGAAGTCGCGCGCCCACGTCTCGTTGAGCGCGGTCTCCGGTTCACGCTGCACCATCTCGATCCGCACGTCCGGGTGCTGCGTCGCCATCTCGTGCAGGGCACTCGGCATGAGGGCGAGCGCCGCGGACTGGAACACCGCGACCCGAACCCGGCCCTGCACCGACGGCAGGGTCTCGGCCACCTGCGACTGCGCGTGCTCCAGCACGTCGAGCACCTGACCGGCGGCGGCGACCAGCACCTCGGCCTGCGGGGTGAGCTGCAGCCGCCGGCCGGCCCGCCGCAGGAGCTGCACGCCGGCCTCCCGCTCGAGGGCGCTCAGCTGCTGCGACACGGCCGACGGGGTGAAGTTCATCGCCTCGGCGACGGCCGCGATCGTGCCGCGGATGGACAGCTCGCGCAGGAGCACGAGGCGGCGGACGTCGAGCATGCTCCGACGCTAGCCGGGTCACGGCCGGAACGGTAGCGCAACTGAACGGTACCCATCAGGAACGCTCACTTCCGCTACCGCATCCCGGACCTCCACACTGATCCCATGACGACGTTGTACGAGCACCCCGCCACCGACCACGACGCGCTGGCGGACCAGTCCGTCGCACTCGTCCGCCAGTGGCTCGCCGAGGCCGAGTCGTACCCGGTCGACGGCTCCGCGAAGCAGCTCGCCGGCGTGCTCGCCGACCCCGCCGGCCTGGACTTCGCCGTCGGGTTCGTCGACGGCGTCGTCCGCCCCGAGGACCTGTCCGTCGCCGCCCGCAAGCTCCGGCAGATCGCGCCGGACGCCCCTGGGTTCCTGCCCGCCGCGCTGCGAGGACTCGTGCGCCTCGGCGGCGGCATGGCCCCGGTCCTGCCGACCGTCGTCGTGCCCATCGCCCGACGGGTCCTCCGGGACATGGTCGGACACCTCATCGTCGACGCGACCGACTCCAAGCTCGGCCCGGCCATCGCGAAGATCAAGCGCGACGGGGTCCGTCTCAACGTCAACCTGCTCGGCGAAGCCGTCCTGGGGGAGCGCGAAGCCGCCCGCCGCCTGGAGGGCACGCACAAGCTGCTGGCCCGCGACGACGTCGACTACGTGTCGATCAAGGTCTCGTCCACCGTGCACCCGCACTCCCCGTGGGCGTTCGACCACGCGGTCGACGACATCGTCGAGCAGCTCCGCCCGCTGTTCGCGCGCGCCGCGGCCGCCACCCCCGCGAAGTTCATCAACCTCGACATGGAGGAGTACAAGGACCTCGACCTCACCATCGCGGTCTTCACCAAGCTCCTGGACGAGCCCGCGTTCCTGCACCTCGAGGCCGGCATCGTCCTGCAGGCCTACCTGCCCGACGCGCTCGCCGCGATGCAGCACCTGCAGGAGTGGTCCGCGGCCCGCCGCGCCCGTGGCGGAGCGGGCATCAAGGTCCGCCTGGTCAAGGGCGCCAACCTGCCGATGGAGCAGGTCGAGGCGTCCGTCCACGGCTGGCCCCTCGCCACCTGGCACACCAAGCAGGACTCCGACACCAACTACAAGCGCGTGCTCGACTGGGCACTCACCCCCTCGCGCGTCGAGAACGTCCGGGTCGGCGTGGCCGGGCACAACCTGTTCGACGTCGCGCACGCCTGGCTGCTCGCCGGGGAGCGCGGGGTGCGGGACGGCATCGAGTTCGAGATGCTGCTCGGCATGGCGCAGGGCCAGGCGGCGGCCGTGAAGAACACCGTCGGCTCGCTGCTGCTCTACACGCCCGTCGTGCACCCCGGCGAGTTCGACGTCGCGATCGCGTACCTGATCCGCCGCCTGGAGGAAGGCGCCTCGCAGGACAACTTCATGTCCGCCGTGTTCTCCCTGGTGTCCTCGCCGCCGCTGTTCGCCCGCGAGGAAGCCCGCTTCCGCGCGTCGCTCGAGCCCCTCGCGCAGCCCGGCGGACTCGACGCGCCGCCGTCGCACCGCGTCGCCGACCGCTACGCCGCCGTCGGCCGCCCCGGCCCCGGTCACTTCGAGAACACCCCGGACAGCGACCCGTCGGTCGGTGACGTCCGCTCCTGGGGCGCCGCGATCACGGACCGGATCGCGTCCTCGACGCTGGGTGCGTCGGCCGTCCGGGAGGCCCGGGTCGATTCCGCCACACAGCTCACCTCGGTGCTCGAGCGTGTCCGCGCCGCCGGTGCGGTCTGGGGCAGCTGGTCCGGCGCAGCCCGCGGCGCCGTGCTGCACGCCGTCGGCGACGCACTCGAAGCGAACCGGGCAGCCCTGATCGAGGTGATGGCGTCCGAGACGGGCAAGACCATCGACCAGGCCGACCCCGAGGTGTCCGAGGCGATCGACTTCGCCCACTTCTACGGCTCGCTCGCCGCCTCGCTCGACGAGGTCGACGGTGCGACCTTCACGCCCGCGGCGCTGACCCTGGTCGCGCCGCCGTGGAACTTCCCGGTCGCGATCCCCGCCGGCTCGACCCTCGCCGCGCTGGCCGCGGGGTCGGCCGTCGTGCTCAAGCCCGCGCCGCCCGCAGGGCGCTCCGGCGCCGTGCTCGCCTCGGTGATCGAGACCGCACTCGACGCCATGGGTGCGCCGGCGGACGTGCTCGCCTTCGTGCAGGTGGCGGAGGACGAGCTCGGGCAGGAGCTCATCGCGTCGCCGATGGTCGACCAGGTCATCCTCACCGGCGCCTACGAGACCGCCGAGCTCTTCCGCTCGTTCCGCCCCGACCTGCCGCTGCTCGCCGAGACCTCCGGCAAGAACGCGATCATCGTCACCCCGTCGTCGGACCTCGACCTCGCCGTGAAGGACGTCGTCGCCTCGGCCTTCGGGCACGCCGGACAGAAGTGCTCGGCCGCGTCGCTCGTGGTCATGGTCGGCTCGGTCGCGAAGTCCAAGCGCTTCCGCAACCAGCTGCTCGACGCCGTGTCCTCGCTCACCGTCGGCTACCCGACCGACCCGTCGACCCAGATGGGCCCGGTCATCGAGCCGGCATCGGGCAAGCTGCTCAGCGGCCTGACGACGCTCGGCGCGGGGGAGTCCTGGGCCGTCGAACCGAAGCGCCTCGACGAGACCGGCAAGCTCTGGAGCCCGGGTGTCCGACAGGGCGTCCGCCGCGGCTCGGAGTTCCACCGCACCGAGTACTTCGGCCCGATCCTCGGCATGATGACCGCCGACACCCTCGACGAGGCCATCGACATCGTCAACGAGGTCGACTACGGCCTGACCTCGGGTCTGCACTCGCTCGACCCGGCCGAGATCGGCACGTGGCTCGCGCGCATCGAGGCGGGCAACCTCTACGTCAACCGCAGCATCACGGGCGCGATCGTCCGCCGCCAGCCGTTCGGCGGGTGGAAGAAGTCGGCGGTCGGTGCGGGCACCAAGGCCGGTGGGCTGAACTACCTGCTCGGGCTCGGGTCGTGGACGCCGGCTGTTGCGACCGGGGGCTCGGCCGTCTCGGCACCGGTCTCGGCGTTCGTCCGGGCCGCCGGGGTGACCTCGGACGTGCTTGACCGCTCGCTCGCGTCGGACGAGCAGGCGTGGTCGACGCTGTTCGGCACCGCGACGGACGTCTCGGCGCTGAGCGCGGAGCGGAACATCGCCCGCTACCTGCCGTTCCCCTCGGTGCAGGTGCGGCTGTCCTCCGTCGACGAGGACGCCGTCCCGGAGCTCGTCCGCGTCGTCGCGGCTGCGCTGCGTGCCGGCACGACGATCGACGTCTCGACGGCGGCGACGCTGCCGTCGTCCGTCGCGTCGGCGATCCGCTCGCTGCCGATCGTCCGGTCGCTGTCGCAGACCGTGTCCGACGAGTCCTTCGCGAGCTCGATCGCGTCGGGGCCGTCGACCCGGGTCCGGCTCGTCGGCGGGGACGCCTCGGCGCTGACCACCGCGATCGGTGGACGTCCGGACGTCGCGGTGTACGGCGGCCCGGTGACCGAGGCCGGGCGCCTCGAGATCCTGCCGTTCGTCCGGGAGCAGGCGGTGTCGATCACGGCGCACCGGTTCGGGACGCCGAACCACCTGACCGACGACCTGATCTAGCGGACTGCACAGTCCGGTCCCGCCGGCCTGTCCGGTCCCCGCACCGTGCGGGAGCGCTCCGAGGTGGCGGGGGTTGCGTCGGGTGCGCGCCGCGACCACGGCGCGCACCCGGCGCCCCTGCGTCGGGTCGATCGACGAGGAGCCCCAGCATGACCGAACCCTTCGCCCGCCCGACCGCGCTCGCCCACGTGCGGGTGACCGTGACCGACATCCACCGCAGCAAGGCGTTCTACCAGCAGCTGCTCGGCACCGAGCCGGCCATCGACTTCAGCGACCAGGTCGACGAGCCCGGCGTCCGCGAGGACCGCGAGCGCTTCTACGGCGGAGCGGTGTTCCGGCTCGGCGACCAGGTGTTCGGGCTCCGGCCGGTCGCCCCCGCGGGGCAGACCTTCGACCCGGACTCGGTCGGCCTCGACCACGTCAGCTTCGTCGTCGGGTCCGTCGACGAACTGCACGCGGCCGCCGCACGGCTCGACGCCGCCGGGGTCGAGCACGGCGAGGTGACCGACCTCGGCGACGCCGGCATGGTGATCCTGTCGGTGCAGGACCCGGACGACATCAACCTCGAGCTGGCGGCCCTGAAGGGTTGACGAACGACGCCGACGGCCTCCACGATGAGCGCATGCGCATCGTGGAGGTCATCGGGCGGGGGATCGGGTCCGTCCTGCGGACGATCGGGGCCGTGATCGGGACGCTGAACGGTGCGAAGCCCGCCGGCGACGACCTGGCGGCTCGGCTGCTCCGGCCCCGTCGGGACGACCACCGGCCCTGACCCGGTTCGGATCCGGCTTGCACAACCGAAGTGCTCCCGAACCGCACGATCGCCTGGTTCGGGAGCACGTTGGTTGTGCGGCGGCGCGGGCCGGCGCGGCGCAACGCGGGCCGGCGCGACGGATGGGGCGCAGGGCGGTGCGCTCGGCGGCGGGTCAGTCGGCGGCGGCGGGCTGCGACGCGACCATCGAGCCGGTCACGAGCTCGCGCAGCGACTCGGGCAGGGGGACCGGACGGCGGGCACCCTCGCGGTCGATGATGACGTGGACGAACTCACCCGTGGCGAGCAGGGCACCGTCGGACTGGCGGAACAGGCCGAACTCCCACGACAGGCTGGTGTTCCCGAGGTGCTTCGAGCGCATCCCGACCTCGATGACGTCCGGCCAGACCGCGGACTCGACGAAGTGGCAGCTCGACGACACCAGCACGGCGATCCACTCGGACGAGAACGGGTCGAGCCCGGCGACCTCGCGGAACCAGTACGTCGACGCGTTGTCCATCGCCGAGTAGTAGATCGTGTTGTTGACGTGCCCGAACATGTCGTTGTCGTTCCAACGGGTGGGGTAGTCGCGGCGGAACGGGTACTCGTCGATGGTCATCGGTCTCCGATCGGTGGTGCTGGTGTGGAGCGCGTCGTGTCGGGCCGCAGGACGTACTCGAAGGCCGCACGGGCTCGGGCGGGGTCGGGGGCCTCGCCCGAGATGAACTCGGCGTAGGTGAACGATTCGGAGATCCGGACGAGCAGTCGAGCGAGTTCCTCGGCCGACAGCGGCGCAGGGTCGAACGTACCGGACGACTCCTGCTCCTCGATGAGTGCGGTCACCCGGCCGACGAACCGGCCCTGCACGTCGCTGTCCGAGGTCGTCAGCAGGCGCATCGCCCGCGCCGGCTCGCGGGTCAGGAACGCTCGGAAGTAGGGCGCGTCGATCAGGTCGGCGGTGAAGCGGTCGAGCACGGCGACGAGCCGCTCGGCACCGGTCGACCCGGTGACGTCTGCGGCGCGGGTGGCACCGTCGAGCGTCGGCACGGCGAGGGACCACAGGATCTCGGACAGCAACCGGTCACGGTTGCCCACCCACCGGAACAGCGACGTCCGGTCCACGCCGAGCGCGGCAGCCAAGGCGCCCATGTCGATCCGGGAGCCGGCGATGAAGGTGTGACGGGCCTCCCGGAAGGCGCGCAGCGCAGAATCCGATGTGTACACGCGACCCTCCCTTGCAACGTTTTCGAGAATGATGCATCGTTGGTTCCATGTCAACGACGGCGCTCCCGACGACCCTGCTCGAATCGGACTTCTACGGCTTCCAGCAGCAGCTGACGGAGCCGGAGCGGGCGTCCATCGGACGGCTGCGCGAGTACCTCGAGCGCGAGGTCGCGCCCATCGCCGACGAGTACTGGGCGCGTGCCGAGTTCCCGACGCAGGTGATCGCGCCGCTGGCCGAGCTCGGCATGTACGGACCGGGTGTGCCGCTCGTCCGGCAGTTCGAGAACTCCGCCGTGTACCGCGGTTGGGCGGCGCTCGAGCTCGGGCGTGTCGACGCGAGCGTCGCGACCTTCATCGGCGTGCAGTCCGGCCTGGCGATGAACTCCATCGCGGTGGGCGGCAGCGACGAGCAGCAGCGCGAGTGGCTGCCGCGCATGGCCGCGGGCGAGGTGATCGGGGCCTTCGGGCTGACCGAACCGCTGTCCGGCAGCGACTCCGCACGTGGACTGCGCACGACGGCCCGGCGCGAGGGCGACGAGTGGGTGCTCGACGGTGAGAAGCGGTGGATCGGCAACGCCACCTTCGCCGACGTCGTCGTCATCTGGGCGAAGGACGTCGCCGACGAGCAGGTGAAGGGCTTCCTCGTCACCACGGACACCCCCGGGTTCACCGCGACCAAGATCGAGGACAAGATCGCGCTGCGCGGCGTGCAGAACGCCGACATCGTCATGCAGGGCGTCCGCGTGCCCGAGGCGCGGCGGTTGCAGCGGGCGACGTCGTTCCGCGCGACGGCCGAGGTGCTCCGCCTGACCCGCACCGAGGTTGCCTGGCAGGCGATCGGCATCGCGGTCGGGGCGTACGAGGCGGCGCTGTCCTACGCACGTGAGCGGATCCAGTTCGGCAAGCCGATCGCGTCGCACCAGCTCGTGCAGGACCTGCTCGTGAAGTCGCTCGCGAACATCACGGCGTCGATCGCCCTGTGCACGCAGGCCTCGGCGATGCAGGACAGCGGTGCCGGGGGCGACGAGCACTCGGCGATGGCCAAGGCGTTCGCCACGGCGAAGATGCGCGAGACCGTCGGGTGGTGCCGCGAGGTGCAGGGCGGCAACGGCATCGTGCTCGACAAGGGGGTCGCGCGGTTCTTCGCCGATGCCGAGGCGATCTACTCGTACGAGGGGACGCGGGAGGTCAACACCCTGATCGTCGGGCGGGCGATCACCGGGCAGGCCGCGTTCGTGTAGCGGTCGGCCGGGGGTTCGGTCGGGCCGGGGCCGAGCGGTCCGCTGGTCCGTGTCAGGCCGTGGTCGCGGTTCGCTGGTCCGTGTCAAGCCGGGGCGAGCGGTTCGCTGACCGCCGTCAGGCCGGTGTCGACTTGAGCAGCCGGTTCACCGCGATCATCGCGCCGCCGACCACCGCCGGGACGCCGCCGCCGGGGTGCACCGACGCACCGACCCGCCACAACCAGGGCCGCCAGGGGTCGTTGTACGAGGGCCGGTGGAACGGCCCGCTCAGCCACGGCGGCCGGGCAGCACCGTAGAGCGCACCGTGCGGCTCGCCGCCCTCGCCGTAGTACTGCGGGTCGAGCACGACCTGCTCGTCGAGCAGGTCGGTGAGGGGACCGTCGAGTCCCATCGCCCGGGAGACACGGTCGACCTCGCGCCGCACGAAGGGGTGCTCCGCCGTGTAGTGACCGCCGTCGGCGGGGGCGGTGAGCAGGATCCCGACGGTGCTGCGCGGGTTCGGGTACACCTCGCCCGCGCGGTACTGGTTGACGAACACCATGGTGTCCGCCGGCTCGTCGCCGGCCTCGAGGCTGCGGTGCAGCGCGGCGGGCTTGGTCGGGAGCATGACGCTGTGCGCGGCGAGGTGCGCCGGCAACTCCTGGCGCAGGACGCCGTACACCGCGACGGCCGAGCAGGACAGGGTGCGGGGGCGCAGGCGGGGGAGCGGCGGGATCCGCGACGGGCCCGTCAGCGTGGTGAGCCGATCGGCGTCCACGGCGCTGACGACGAGGTCGGCCGGGTACCGACCGGCTTCGGTGGTGACCCACCCGCGCTCGATGCGGGTGACGGTCTCGCCGGTGCGCACCTCGGCTCCGGCGGCCTCGGCCAGTCGACCCAGCGCGAGCACGATCTCGTAGATCCCGCCGCGTGGCACCCAGGCCCCGGTCTCGGCCATGATCGCCGGCATGCTCGCGTAGAGGGCGGGGGTGCGTGCGGGAGAGACGCCCGCGTTGAGGGTGTGGATCGCGATGATCTCGCGGAGCCCGTCCGGCAGCCACGGCAGGCCGTCCAGGTAGGCACGTGTCGTGAGGCGCGACCCGTAGACGGCCAGCAGCCGACGGAGCGCCGGGAGGGCCGCGCGGTCGAGGGGGTCGGCGAGCAGCAGCTCGGTCACGTCGTCGGCGAGGGGCGCGTGCAGGTCCGAGAACCGGCGCCAGGCGGGGTACCACGGGTGGTCGGGCGCGACCGGCAGCGAGGTCTCCTCACCGTCGTGGTAGTAGCGTCCCACCTCGGGCATCCGCACCAGGTCGAGGTGGCCGTCGTCGCGAGTGCGGTCGCCCGCTCCCGCACCCCCACCCACGCCGGCACCTGCGCCTGCGCCCGCGCTCTGGCTCTCGCCGAGTCGCCGCAGCAACTCGTCCCACACGGCGGGGAACGTCATCAGTGACGGGCCGGTGTCGATCCGGTCCGCACCCAGGTGGATGCGCCGGCTCTTGCCGCCGAGCTCGGTAGAGGATTCGAGCAGGGTGACCCGGTGGCCAGCGTGTGCGAGCAGCGCGGCGGCGGTCAGCCCGCCGATCCCGCCCCCGACCACGACGATGCGGCTCACGAGCGGCCTCCCAGCACGATCGACACCATGAGGAGCACCCCGACGAACGATCCCGCGATGTACGGGAAGGCGACCGACAGACGGTACAGGCGGTGACCGGTCTCCGGCGTCGGGTCGCGCAGCAGGGACACCACGAGGATGCCGGCGATGAGCAGGTTGACGGCGGCCACGGGCACGCTCACCACGGCGAAGAGTGCCGTGGACACGATCCACCAGGCCCCGCTCCACCACGCCGTCCCGCTCGCCCCGAGCCGGACCGCGGTGGTGGTGATGCCCGCATCGCGGTCCTCCACGATGTCCTGCACCGCGTCGAAGGCGTGCTTCGCCACACTCCACGCCATCAGGCCGACGGCGGCCGGCCACACCGGGGTGACCGAGAGTGCCGCGGGGACGATGACCAGCGGCAGTGCGTACGCGGCGTTGCTCAGCGAGTCGAGGAACGGTCGCGCCTTGAAGCGCAGCGGTGGTGCGGAGTAGAAGACGAAGACACCCGCGTAGAGCAGGATCACCGCGTTCGCGAGCGGCGGCAGTGCGATCGAGAAGTACACGAGGAACGGCACGTTGACGACCGCGACGGCCCAGGCGATGAGCCGCACCTCGGACTGCCGGATCCTGGCACCCTCGATGGATCCCTTGCGGGGGTTGGCAGCGTCGGTGTCCTGGTCGTAGATGTCGTTGACGCCGTAGATGAGCAGGTTGAACGGCAGCGTGAGCCACAGGATGAGCGGCAGCGCCCGGACGTCGAAGAGCGTGCCCGTGAGCCACACGGCGACGAGTCCGGAGCCGATGGTGTTGATCCACAGCACCGGGCGAGAGATCAGCAGGAGCCGGCGCACGGCCGGTCCGATCCTGGACGGCGCGGTGCGCGGCATCCGCTCGAGGCCGTCAGTCACCCGCCCGAGCGTACCCGGCCGACGGTGAGGCCGGACGCCGGCTTCCGCGCCACACTGGTCGGATGCGCATGATGCTGCTCACCGCCGGCACCCGTGGCGACGTCGAGCCCTTCGCCGCACTGGCGCGACACGCCCTGTCCCGCGGACACGAGGTCCGGCTGGCGCTTCCGGACGACGCGGTCGCGCCCGAGGGCGTCGACAGCGTGCGCCTCGGTCTGGACGCGCACCGGGTGCTGTTCCCCACCCGGCGCACCCCTCGGGCGCTCGCACACCACCTGCGCACCGAGGTGCGTCCCGCGATGCGGCGGATGCTCGCGGCCGCGGTGCGGGAGAGCGTCGCGTTCGACCCCGACGTCGTGGTGCACCACCCGCTGATCCTGAGCGCGCCGATGGCGGCGGACGCGCTCGGTGTTCCGCGCGTGCTGGTGGAGTTCGCGCCCGTGGCCACCCCGAGTCAGCGCTTCCCCGCCGCCGGCGGCCCGACGGCGACCCGGGACCTCGGCCCGCGCAACCGGTCCACCTACGCCGTCCCGCGCGCCGTCGCCCGTCTCTTCGACGCCGACGTGGCGCGCGCCGCCGCCGAGCTGCCGAGCGGTCGTCGTCCCGCCCGGCGGTCGCCGTCACGGGCGACGCTCATGGCCGTGAGTCCCGCGTTGCTCCCGCGGCCCGACGACTGGCCGGAGCGGGTGCACCAGACGGGGGCCTGGTACGAGGAGGAGCCGGCGGCGTCACCCGATCCCGAGGTGAGCGCGTTCCTGCGGGCCGGCCCCTCCATCGTCGCCTCGTTCGGATCCATGGCGACGGGGACGGCGCGGGACGCCTCGGCTCGAGGGTCCACGATCGTCACGGCGGCCCGCACGCACGGCCTCCGGGTGCTGCTCGTCACCGGCGCGGGCGGCCTCGCGCTGCCGGCCGAGCGCCGTGGCCCCGACGTGCTGACGGTGCGGTCGACGCCGTTCGACGCGGTGCTGCCGAGTGCGACGCTCGCCCTGCACCACGGCGGGGCCGGCACCGCGCACGCCGTCGCCCGGGCCGGCGTGCCCGCGGTCGTCGTGCCCGTCACCGCTGACCAGCCGTTCTGGGCCGCCCAGCTGCACCGACAGGGGGTGGCCGCCGCACCGGTCCCGCTGCGTCGCATGTCGGCGGGCACGCTCGAACCCGCGATGCGCGACGCCCTGACCCGCCGCGACCGTGCCGCCGACGTGGGGCGACGGATGCGCGGAGAGCACGGGGTGGAGCGGGCGCTCGACGTACTCGAGGCGCTCTGAGCCGTGCTCGCGGAGACGGGCCGGGAGCGTCGGCGGTTCCTCCTCCGGTTCGGGTCTGCCACTCAGCCGAGCAGCTCGGGTCGCTGCCAGTCCTCGTCGAGCACGTGCTGCCCGAGGAACGCGAACACCGTCTCGTACCAGACCGTCGCGTGCTGCGGGGAGAGCACCCAGTGGTTCTCGTCCGGGAAGTACAGGAACCGGTGCGGCATCGAACCGTCCGGCGCCGCGTGGTGCTCGGCCAGCTCGGACCAGAGCCGCAGCCCCTCGCCGATCGGCACGCGGTAGTCCTTGTCGCCGTGGATCACGAGCATCGGTGACGAGATGTCGGCGACGAACCGGTGCGGGTCGTTCGCCGCGATGCCGTCCGCGTCGAAGATCGACGACCAGTACTGCGACGAGTCGGTCGTGCCGTTGAACTGGTCGAGCGCCCACAGGCTCGCGTGGGTGACGATCGCCCGGAACCGGTCGGTGTGGCCGGCTACCCAGTTCGCCATGTAACCGCCGAACGACCCACCCATGGCAGCCGTGCGGGTCTCGTCGACGTCCGGCCGGGCCTCGACCGCGTCGGTGATCGCCATCAGATCGGTGTACGGCGCCTGCCCCCAGGCGTTCCACCCGCGGTTCACGAAGTCGAGTCCGTAGCCGGTCGACAGCGCGGGGTCCGGCAGCAGCACGGCGTACCCGCGGGCCGCGGCCAGCATCGGGTTCCACCGCCACGACCACTGGTTCCACGAGTTCAGGGGCCCGCCGTGGATCCAGAGCAGCAGCGGGTGTGGTCCGTCGCCGTCGGGCACGACCAGCCAGCCGCGCACGCGGGCGCCGTCGGCGACGGTCGTCTCGACTTCCTCCAGGTGCGCGGGGACGTCCGGCAGGGGCGCCGGCGTCGCCAGCGTGGCCACGGTGCCGTCCGATGCGATCCGCACCGGGTGCATCGGCGCCGCCCAGGAGGCCCGCAGCGCGACGACCACGCCCGTCGCCTCCGCCACGCGCAGGTTCGAGTACGCCCATTCGTCGTGCGTCAACTGCTCGACCGCGCCGCCGTCGAGGGGGATCCGGAAGACCGGCGCGCGGCCGTCCTGGTCGGCGACGGCGAGCAGTGCTCCGTCGCCGTGCTCGAACACGAGCTCGCTCGTCCAGCGGTCCCAGTCGGTGGCGACGCGGCGGGCGTCCGAGCCGTCGATGCCGGCGACCCAGACCTCCTGCTGGTTCGCGCCGGCGGGTGTCGACCGGACGGTCCGTACCCAGGCGATCGTCCGGCCGTCGTGGCTGAGCGCGGGCAGTTCGTGGTCGACGTCGACGTCGTCGAACAGCACCGTGCGGTCGCCGCTGGACAGGTCGATGGTGACCAGCGTCGAGCGGTCCCCACGGGCCTCCCGGACGCCCACGGCCGCGAGCAGCACCGATCCATCGGGGGTGAGTGCCCCGCTGACGTGGTCGAGCGACCTGCCGGGAGCCGGCGTGCGGTCGACCGGCTGCTCGGGCGCGACGGCGTCGGGCGTCGAGCCCGCCGCCGTGACGGGTCCGGGCACGAGTTCGAGGGTGAGGACGTGGGTCTGGTCCGGCCCGAGGTCGTGGTCCCAGTACCGCACCGGGTAGGTCTCGTGCAGGATCGCGCGGACCTTCTTGTCGGTGCGGGCCTTCCGGAGCTCGGCGTCGGCGTCGAGCACCGTCGCGGCGTCGGTGCCGGCGCCGGGGAGCAGGTCGGCGGTGAGCGCGACCACGTCGGCGGCCGCCGCGGTGGCGAGCACGCCACCCACGCCGCCGGCCAGACGGGTGAGCGGGCGGGCCTCGCCGCCGGTGGACGGCAGCACCCAGAGTTGGGCGGTCTCGAGCTCCGCAGCCCCGGCGTCGGGACGGGCGGAGACGAACAGCAGGTCGCCGGTGCGGGTGAAGGCGATGCCGCCCTCGCCCTTGGCGGAGCGGGTGAGGCGCACCGGGCGTCCTGCCGTGTCGCCGGTTCCGCCGCTGTCGCCGGTCGGTGTCGCGGGCACCTGCCAGATCGAGCGACGGTACCCGGTGCGGTCGTCGTCGAGCGTGCTGACGGTCAGGGCGACCCGCGTGCCGTCCGGGTCGATGGCGATCCCGTCGACGCGGGGGAGCGCGATGTACTGGTCGAGGTCCGAGAAGGGCGTGCTCATGCGTCCACCCCCACCAGGTCCTCGGCCCAGAACGCGGCGATCTGCTCCGCGACGGCGGCTCCCTGCGCGCGTCCGGCCTCGGCCGACGGCGCCTGCGTGGCGAGGGAGAGCGAGTTCGTGCCGAAGGCCTGCTGCGACGCGCTGTCCGCCACGACGACCTCGACCGACGAGCCGCCGGCGCGGAGGGCCTCCACGGCGACGTCGAGCCACGGCCCGCACGGCGACGGACCCTCGGGCCCGCACGCGATCACCAGGACGCGCTCGTGCCCCGCTGCCGCGTCGGCGTTGGTGCCGGAGCGCACCCCGCCGTCGACGTAGGGTCGGCCGTCGATCGTGACGGGGGTCCAGACGAAGGGCACCGAGCAGCTCGCGGCCACGGCCCGGGGGAGCGGGACGCCGTCCGCCGCGGTGAGGAGCCGGAAGGTGCCGTCGGTCGCGTCCACCGCGGTGACGGCCAGGGCCTTCGCTGGCCACTCGGTCGAGGGCAGGGTCTCGCCGAAGGTCGCGGTGCGTTCGTCGTCGCTCTGCCCGCCGACGACCTGCTGGGCTGCGCGTCCGAGTCGTGCTCGGGCGTCCTGTTCACCGGTCGCGCCCTGCAGTGCGGCACCGATGTGCTGCTGCACGGCTTCGACGTCGATGGGTGCGGGTTCGACGTACGTGGTCGGTGCCGGGGTGTGCTGCTGGTCGAAGGCCTGCTGCACGGCGCCGTTCCGGACGAACGCGCCCACGACGCTGCCGGCGCTCGTGCCGACGACCAGGTCTGCGGCGTCGAGGTCGACGCCGGCGTCCTGCAGCGCGGAGAGGACGCCGACTTCCCACGCGATCCCGGCGACACCTCCGCCACCGAGGACGAGGGCTCTGGATCCGGGAACGGGTGTGGTGACGTCGGTCATGCGTCCTGCTTACCAGTTGCGTGCGACGGGCCGGCGCAGGCCGTCAGGTCCTGTGGAGAGCCCACCTGTGGACAACCCCGTCCGCGTCGGTGGCGTGACCTAGCGTCGAGGGCATGGGGCAACAGCGTTCAGGACGGGTCGGCACGGTCGTGTGGCCGATCGTGGTGGCTGCTGCGCCCACCGCGGCGTTCCAGCTGCCCAACCTGTTCGTCACGCCGGCGGTCCGGCTGTCGCTCGTCGCGTTCGGACTCGTCGTGCTCGCCGCAGCCGTGACGGTGCAGGTGGTGCGGACGCGGCGCAGCGACGCTGCGCGGGCGGTGGCCGAGGACAACGCGACCGCGGCTGAGCTCGAGCAGTCGACGGCGGTCCGGTACGCGTTCGGCCAGATCGCCACCCGGCTCGTCCGGTTCGCCGAACTGCCCCGGTCCGAACGCCACGGCGAACTCTCCGTCGTCGCCGACCGCGTCGCCGTGGCCCTGGCCTTCTACCTGCTGCCGAAGGTGCCCGACGTCCGCGCCAACGTGTACCAGCTGTCCACCGATCTGCGCGCGCTCGAGCCGATCGGTCACGGGGGTACCGGCGACACCGCCGGGGTCTTCCGAGCGGGCACGCCCTACGGCGACCGCAACCTCGAGTGGGTGCTGGTCGGGGGATCACCCCGGATCGTCGGCGACCGCTCCGCCGACGTCGACGTCGACCAGGACCTGCCGGGCTTCGAACCGCGGTACACCTCGTACGTCTCGGTGGTGATCCGGTCCGACCAGTACTCGTTCGGCATGCTCACCGTCGACTCCCCGGTGCCCGACGCGTTCACCGACCTCGACGCCAAGGTCATCGCGATGATGGCGTCGTTCATGGCCGTCGCGTTCTCGTTGACCTACTCGTTCCCCGAGCGCGACCGCGATCTCAGGAAAGGCCCGTGATGCTCACACGCTCTGTCGGACGCTCGACGTACCATGCCCCCATGACGACCGTGAACCCTGCTCCGCCGTCGTTCGGGCGTGCCCGGATCTCATCACCGAACTGGAACGACACCACCACCGACGCCGACTACGAAGACCTCGACGTCATCGCCGCCAACATCGAGCGCGAGCGCGCTGCAGCCCGACTCCGGGTCACCGCAGCCATCGCTGCGCGTCTGGGTCGCTGACCCCTCCCGCATCGTCCACGACGAACGGCTCCCACACGTGTGTGGGAGCCGTTCGTCGTCCGTGCAGCGTGTGCCGGAGCCGGACTACGGCGCTTCGGTGACGTCGATGAGCACCTTGCCGACCGTGTCCTGCTCGACGGCGTCGTGTGCCGCGGCGGTCTGCTCGAGCGTGAACCGGGTGAGCGGCAGGCCGGCGTCCTCGCCGACGGGCAGGACCCCGTCGCGCAACGCGGCGGTGACGTCCTCCGCGGCGGCCGCCAGGGCCTCGTCGCCGATCGTGTAGAGCAGCAGGAACTGGTACCGGGCGTTCACGCTCATGTTCGGGCGGATCGGCAGGCTCGCCTCGTCGCCGCCGTTGTTCGCGTAGATCGAGACGACGCCGTGGTTCGCCAGGACGTCGGCGACCAGCGCGGCGTTCTGGGGGATCGACACCTCGACGACGATGTCGACACCGTCGGGCGCGACGGACCGGATGCGCTCGGCAGCGTCGTCCTGGTGGTAGTCGACGGTGTGGTGGGCGCCGGCTGCGGTCGCGAGCGCGGCCTTGGCGTCCGAGCTGATCGTCGTGATCACCGTCGCGCCGGCCCAGCGGGCGAGCTGGATGGCGGCGTGTCCGACGGCTCCGGCGCCTCCCGCGACGAGCACGGTGAAGCCGTCGAGGGCTCCTGGCTCGAGTCGGGCGGGGCCGTTCTCGTGGGTGGTGAGCGCCCGGTGCGCCGTCATCGCGGGGACGCCGAGCGAGGCGCCGACGTCGAACGAGACGCCGTCGGGCAGCGGGACCACCCGCGACTCGGGGACGACCGTGTACTCCTGCGCGGTGCCGGTGGGACGGGATGCCGCGGCCATGAACAGCCACACGCGGTCGCCGACGGCCAGGCCCTCGACGCCCGGGCCGACGGCGTCGACGACACCGGCGCCGTCCTGGTTCGGGGTGATCTCGGGGAAGGGGAGGCCGTCGCCGTACGTGCCGCCCGCACGGGCCTTCCAGTCGGTCGGGTTGACGCCGGAGACGACGACGCGGACCCGGACCTCGCCGGTGCCGGGTTCCGGGGTGTCCCGTTCGACGAGTTCGAGGACGCTGCTGTCACCGGGCTTCGAGTAGACGATCGATCGCATGCTCCCAGGCAACCACTCGGGGCCGTCGGGGATTCCGAGTGCGGGAGGTCGAGGTCCGTGCGGCACATCGTGAGCAGGAATGGTCGGGTGCGCGCCGCCGACCCGACCATTCCTGCTCACGAAGCGTCGCCGGCCCGCGCGGCCCGACCCGACCGACCCGCCCGCCAAGCCCGCGCCGTCCGCCCGCCCGCGCCTCAGCGCGAGTCGTACCCCTCGCGCGCCGTCGCCACGTCGGGCATGTGCGTCGTCGCCCAGTCCTCGAGCGGCACGAGCACGGTGCGCAGCGAGCGGCCCAGGTCGGTGAGCTCGTACTCGACGTGCGGCGGGATCTCGGGGAACACCGTCCGCGTCACCATGCCGTCGCGTTCCAGCGCCCGCAGGGTCTGCGTCAGCATCTTCTGCGAGACGCCCTGCACCCGGGCGGCGAGCGCCGAGTACCGTGCGGGACCGTCGGCGAGCGCACCGATGGTGAGCACGCTCCACCGGTCGCCGATGCGGTCGAGCAGCTGTCGACTGGGGCAGTCCGCCGCGTAGGGGCTGTACTCGAGAGCCGACATGGAGTCCTCCGTCACGCACTGTCAGGTGCCTACTTACTGATAGAGAGTAACTCTTGTACGGTGAGTGTCAACGCCCGGCCGGTACGAGCACTCGCACCGCCCACCGCTCCACGAAGGGAACACCATGACCAACATCGTCGTCTTCGGAGGCACCGGTTACGCCGGCTCCGCCATCACCCACGAGGCCCTCTCGCGTGGCATCACCGTCACCGCGGTCGCCCGCGACACGAGCAAGCTCGAGCCGGCCGACGGCCTGACCCTGGCGCAGGGTGACGCGTTCGACGCCGACTTCGTGTCCGAGGTCACGAAGGGCGCCGACGTCGTCGTCGTCTCGCTCCACGCCGTGCAGGCGGACGGCAGCGAGCTCAAGGACAAGTTCCAGCACTTCGTCGACGCCGCCGCTGCGACCGGTGCTCGGCTCGGCATCGTCGGCGGTGCCGGTTCCCTGCGCGTCGCCGAGGACGGGCCCCGCCTGTTCGACACCGACGGCTTCCCGGACGCGTTCAAGGGCGAGGCGAAGAGCCACGCGCAGATCCTCGACGCCCTCCGCGCCTCGGACACCGAGGTCGACTGGTTCTACGTGAGCCCCGCCGCGGCCTTCGGCGGCTACAACCCCGGCGAGCGTCGCGGCACCTACCGCACCACCGACGAGGTCCTGCTCACCGACGCCGAGGGCAACTCCGACATCTCCGGTGCCGACTACGCCATCGCCTTCGTCGACGAGATCGTCACCCCCGCGCACCACCAGACGCGGTTCGGCGTCGCCTACTGACGCAGTTCGGCTCCACTCCGCACAACCGAGGTCGCCCGGAACCACGCGAACGCGTGGTTCCGGGCGACTTCGGTCGTGCGCCGTTCCGCAACCCCGCCGCGCCGCCACCCCCCGGCGCGACCAGCGGGCGGACGGGAGGCACGGGGCGGGGCCGCCCCGTGCCTCCCGTCCGGTCCGTGCCGCGCCCGCGCCCCGTTGCGGGCGTCGCGCCCCCGTGTGTCGGGGCGCGACGCCCGCAACGGGGAGCGACGCGTCGGCCGCGACCCGCGCGCAACGCGCAGGCGGCGCCCGCGCCCGCCGCTCAGTGCGCGACGATCGCCGGCACCGGCAGGTGGTGGCGCATCCGGACCGACAGGTGCAGGCCTCCGCGGCGGGCCAGCACGACGGCGATCACGGCCGCAGCCGCAGCGGGGACGCCGCCGGCGACCATCATCCCGACGTGTGCGCCGAAGTGGTCGACGACCTGGCCCATGATCGGCCCGCCGATCGCCTGTCCGCCGAGCAGCACCAGGACGTAGAGCGACATCACGCGGCCACGGATCGCCACGTTCGACGACAGCTGCACGAGCGAGTTCGAGGCCGTCATGAACAGCAGCTGTGACATCCCCACGGCGACGAGCGCCACCGTGAACGGCGCGATGGCCGGGATCGACCCCGAGACGACGAGGAGCACGCCCGTCCAGAACACCCCGCCGACGATGGTCCGCAGCCGGACGACCGCTCGTCGGGTGGACAGCAGGGCCCCGGCCAGGGCGCCGACCGCGACGGCCGAGTTGAAGACCCCGTAGCCGCCGGCACCGACGTCGTAGACCTGTGACGCGAAGGCGGACAGCAGCACGGGCATCGTCAGCGCGAAGACCGAGAAGAACGCGACGAGGATCACCGGCACGATGATCGTCGGCTTCGCCACGGCGTAGCGCAGGCCCTCCACCAGCTGACCCTTGCCGCGTGGGGCCGGGGGTGTGCGGTGCAGTTCGGAGACCTTGAGGAACCCGAGGGTCACGACGACGGCGACGCACGCGATCGCGTTGACGCCGAACGACCACCCCGCGCCGACCGCCACGAGCAGGGCGCCGGACAGCGCGGGGCCGATCATGCCGCCCAGCTGGAACACCGACGAGTTCACGCTGATGGCGTTCCGCAGGTGCTGGTGCCCGACGATCTCGGTGACGAACACCTGCCGCGCCGGGTTGTCGACGACCGTGACCATGCCGACCAGGAACGCGATCACCCAGATGTGCCAGGCCTCGACCACGCCGGCGAGGGTCAGCACGGCCAGCAGCGCGGACAGCACCGCGAAGGCGCCCTGCGTGATCATCATGAGCGCACGCTTCGAGAACCGATCGACCAGCACGCCGCCGAGCAGCCCGAACAGCAGCATCGGCGCGAACTGGCACGCCACGGTGATGCCGACCTGCGCCACCGACCCGGTCAGCTGCAGCACGAGCCAGTCCTGTGCGATGCGCTGCATCCACCCGGCGGTCATCGCGACCAGGTTCGTCGCCGTGAACAGCCGGAAGTTCGGCACGGACAGGGCGATGAGCGTGTGGCGCCAGGGTGGCCGGGTGGTCTGGACGGGGAGCGGTTCGGTGGGCGGTGGGAGGGTCGTCGGTGACGCACTCACGGTGTGGGGTCCTCCGGACGTCGGCGTGGATCTGGTACCCCATCGAAACTACGTGGTCGCGCGTCATTCGACACCCCTATGGTGGCTATCACTCCATTGCGATGTCGAATGAGGTCGCACCGACGGAAGGCGCGACGTGCTCGATCCGGTCCTGTTGCAGACGTTCCTGGCCGTGGCGGAGACGGGCAGCTTCACGCAGGCGGGCGCCCGGCTCGGCATCAGCCAGCCGACGGTGTCGCAGCACGTGCGTCGGCTCGAGACGGCGGTGTCGCGCACCCTGGTCGCACGGGACACCCGCGGCGTCGCACTGACGGACAACGGTGATGCGATGGCCGGGTTCGCGCGGACGATCCTCGCCGCGCACGCCACAGCCGACGCCTACTTCTCCGGCGCCGCGACCCGCGGGCGGCTGCGGTTCGGGGCGGCCGACGACCTGGCCATCACGCAGCTGCCGCGGATCCTGCGGGACTTCCGTCGGCTGCACCCGCAGGTGAACCTCGAGCTCACGGTGAACCAGTCGGCTCCGTTGCTCCGCCGCGTGCACGCCGGACAGCTCGACCTGGTGTTCATCAAGCAGACCGCGGGGGAGTCCGCCGAGGGCACCCGGGTCGCCACCGACCAGATGGTGTGGATGGCGCAGGACGGCATCGCCCTCGAGCCCGGGGAGCCCGTGCCGCTCATCGCCTACCAGGCGCCGAGCATCAGTCGGCAGATGGCGATCGACGCGCTCGAGGCCGCCGGCCGCACCTGGCGCATCACCTGCAACACCCGCGACGTCAACGGGGTGCTCGCCGCGGTGCGCGCGGGCATCGGCGTGGCGGTGTTCCCGCACTCGCTCATCCCGGCGGACCTGGTGAAGGTGTCGCAGCGGCTCGCGCTGCCGGACCTGCCCGCGGTCGACTACGTCCTCATCGCGAACCCGACGGTGCAGCGCGAGCCGATCGACGCGCTGACGAACGCGATCCTGTCGCGCGGGGTCGTCCGCGCCGTCTGAGCCGCGGTCGGGTCGGGCGCCCACGTGGACGCGACGCGGGCGTGGGCACGGCGTGGGCGCGGGCGCGGGCGCGGGCACGGGCACGACGCCGGCGTGGTGCTTCGACGCCGCCGAGTCACCGAGTCACCGAGACGCCGCTGTTTCCGGAGGCGTCTCGACGGCGGGGCGGCGTGTTGCTGAGACGACGGCGTGTTGCCGAGACGCCGGCGTGGTGCTTCAGCGCCGCGGAGTCAGCGAGACGCCGCTGTTTCCGGAGGCGTCTCGACGGCCAAGCGGCGTGTTGCTGAGACGACGGCGTCTCGCGACAAGAGAGGGGACCTCGACGCCGCCGCCGCCTCCGCTACGGCGCGAGCGTCGGGGTCGTGCCGGTCCCGGTCAGGTCCGGCAGCGTCACGCCCGCGAGCGGCAGGAGCGCAGCGGCCACCGCCCAGAGCAGCACCAGCGTGCCCACCCCGCCGAGGACCGCACCGAGCAACCCGACCGGCCGCTGCCACGTCGCCAGGGGGTTCCGCACGGTGGCGATGGAGAGCACCAGCGCGAGCACGCCGAGCACCAGGCCGACACCGTGCACGGTCGTCGGCGTGGTGAACCACCAGGCCGCGAGTCCGATCGTCGCGGCTCCGGCGACGGCGCCGAGCACCGCGCCCGGCGTCACGCCGACCAGGGGGCGTCGGTCCGGCGTCGCGGCCGACGTGGGCTGCTCGATCGCCTCGGTCGGGAGGCCCGGGTCGGCCCCGGCGGACACGTCCGGTGCCACGGACGGTGCGACCGGAGCCACGGGCGGCCGGGTCGCATCGGGTGCGGTCGGAGCTGCCGACGCGGACGGGGCAGCGTGCAGGACGGCGTCGAACGAACGGGTGGGCGGGGTCGGCGCGGGCTTGGCTGCCCGCTGGTGTGCGAAGCGTCGGGGCGTGCGGTAGCCGATCGGGCCGACGGGCTCCGGCTCGGTGCCCTCGACGACGACGTGCTCGAGTCCGGGTACCGAGAACCGCGGCTGTCCGGCGCCCGGCGCGATCGGTGCGGCGGGCGGGACGGGCGGAGCGGGTACGACGGGCGCAGCGGTCGGCGCCGGACGGGCGGACTGCGCCACGACGGCGGGCTCGACCGGCACCGCGGGGACGACCGCGGCGGGAGCAGGGACCACCGCACCGTCCGCCGGGGTGCTGGCCGCGTCGCCGGTCGTCGGCTCGGGGGCGGCCGCGGGGCCCGCGGTCACCGGGGACACCGGCATGGCGAGCGCCGCGCCGGGGGTGATCGCCGCCGGGGGAGCCGCCGGGTTCTCGAACGGCACGGTGTGCACGTTCGGCGACATCGGCGCCGGGGGAAGCAGGTCCTCCTGCGGCGGGTAGTCGGGGGCGGGGGCGTCGGCCTCCACCAGGGACGCGATGGACGCGGGCACCGCGGACGACGCGACCGCGGTGGTCGGCACCGGCGCCGCGTGGGCGGCGTGCGTCGGGGCGGGGGTGGGGCGTGCCTCCAGGCCGGTGTCGGCGGCCTGAGCGACGGGCGCGACCTCGTCGACGGGCGGTGCGGTGACCCAGGCCGGGACGGGTCGGCGCGGGCGGTCCGAATCCAGCATGCGATGCGATGCCACTGCGGCGCTCCTTCCGTCGACTGATCCTCGTCAGTTGTACCGGCAACCGCTGAACGTGACGCAGCCCCAGTTCCGGGGTCGCCGGTACGGTCGGGTGATGACCGGAATCGAACACCGTCCCCTGGGGCCCTCGGGGCTCGTCGTCTCCACCGTCGGCCTCGGCTGCAACAACTTCGGGCGGCCGGGCACCGCGTCCGAGTCGCAGGAGGGCACCGACGCCGTCGTGCACGCGGCGCTGGACGCCGGCGTCACCCTGTTCGACACCGCCGACATCTACGGTGGCGCTCCTGGTATGTCCGAGGAGATGCTCGGCCGGTCCATCGCCGGTCGCCGCGACGAGGTCGTCCTCGCCACCAAGTTCGGCATGGACATGCAGGGCGCCAACGGCCCGGACTGGGGCGTCCGCGGGTCACGGCGGTACGTCCGCCTTGCCGTCGAGTCGTCCCTGCGTCGCCTCGGTACGGACTGGATCGACCTGTACCAGATGCACCGCCCCGACGACGTGACCCCGATCGAGGAGACGCTGTCCGTCCTCGACGACCTGGTGCGCGAGGGCAAGATCCGGTACGTCGGGCACTCCAACTTCGCCGGGTGGCAGATCGCCGAGGCCGAGCTCACCGCCTCCATAGCGGGGACGACGGCCTTCGTGTCCGCGCAGAACGAGTACAGCCCGCTCGCCCGCGCCGCCGAGGCCGAGGTGCTGCCTGCCGTGCGGGCGTACGCGCTCGGGTTCCTGCCGTTCTTCCCGCTGTACAACGGCCTGCTGACCGGCAAGTACACGAAGGGCGGCGGACCTGCCGACGGACGCCTGTCGACGTCGAAGCCGCAGCTGCTCGAGGACGCTCCGTGGGAGGTGCTCGAGGACTACCAGCGCTTCTGCGACGAGCGCGGCGTCACCATGCTCCAGGCGACCTTCGCGTGGCTGCTCGCCCAGCCCGGGCTGTCGAGCGTGATCGCCGGGGCGACCAAGCCCGAGCAGATCCGGCAGAACGTCGAGGCCGGCACGACGTGGACCCCGAGCGAGGACGACATCGCCGACATGACGGTGCTGTTCGACCGCGCCGTCGCCTGAGCCGAGGGTGCCGCGCGAGCGGCCCGGCGGATGCTGACGGTGCCGCTCGACCGGTGGGAGCGGCCCGACGCGTGTCGACCGGGCCGCTCGATCGGCGTGAGCGGGCGCTACCGCGTGGCGACCGCCAGGGCGTCGCGCAGCTCGGCGGCGGTCAGCCGCGGGCCGTAGCCGGGGGTGTCCCGCTGGATGGGCCAGCCCTCGGCGAGGGGACCGGCGTCCACGACGTCGAACCCGAAGGCGTCGATGAGGTCCGTGACGACCTGCTTCGCCGCCGCGTCGTCACCCGCGACCACGAGGGCACGTCGGTCGGGGGTGCCGGCGGGGGTCGCGTGTCCGGTCAGGTCCGCCGCGCCGATGTGGTTGAAGGCCTTGACCACGTGGGCGCCGGGCAGGTGGTCCTGCAGCAGCTCCGCCGTGGTCGTCGACTCGTCGTCGAGGGCGGCGATGTGGCCGTCGCGCTCCGGGTAGTAGTTGTTCGTGTCGATGACGACCTTGCCGACCAGGGGCTCGACGGGGATCGTCTCGATGGCGGCGAGCGGCGTCGTCACGATGACGACCTCGCCCGCGGCGGCCGCCTCGTCACGGGTGCCCGCTCGGGCGCCCTCGCCGAGTTCCGCGACCAGGTCGGTCAGGGTCTCCGGGCCGCGGGAGTTCGCGATCACCACCTGGTGACCGTTCCGCACCGCGAGCCGTGCGAGCTGGGATCCGATGTTGCCTGCGCCGATGATGCCGATCGTTGTCATGGTGTCCCTGCAACGCGGTGGGGCGTGCTGCATTCCCGGTGGGGCGTACTCGCGCCGCGCGGAGCATGATGGCGGGCATGGACCACGAGTTCCGCGACGAGACCGACCAGGACCGCTACGCGATGTACGTCGACGGCGAGCTCGTCAGCGTGCTCGACTACCGGGTCAACGGCGACGCCGTCGCGTTCCCGCACACCTACACGGTGCCGAAGCACCGCGGCCACGGCTACGCGGCGGAACTCGTGGAGTACGCCGTCGCCGACGTCGAGGCGACCACCACGAAGCGCATCGTGCCGATGTGCTGGTTCGTCGGCAAGTGGTTCGACGAGCACCCCGAGAAGGCAGACCTGCTCAGCCGCGGCGCCGCGGACTGAGCTCCGGACGAAGGGGCGCGACATGCCCACCATCACCCCGTTCCTCTGGTACGACGACCAGGCCGAACAGGCGGCCGAGCACTACGTCGGCCTGTTCCCCGACAGCCGTGTCGACAGTGTCAGCCGGATGCCGGACGGCCGCGCGCTCGTGGTCGAGTTCACGCTGCTCGGTCGGCCCTACCGGGCGATGAACGGCGGTCCCGGGCACCCGCACACCGACGCCGTGTCGTTCCAGGTCGACGTGGACACGCAGGACGAGCTCGACCGGGTCTGGGACGCCCTGCTCGCCCACGGCGGCAGCCCGATGGCGTGCGGCTGGCTGCAGGACCGCTGGGGCCTGGCATGGCAGGTGACGCCGTCGATGCTCGGCGACCTGATGAGCGGCTCCGGGGACCCGGCCGCCAACCAGCGGGTGTTCGACGCGATGGTGCAGATGGTGAAACTGGACATCCCCGCGCTGCAGGCGGCCGCATCGGGACGCTGACTCCCCGGTCCGCGTACCCGCCGGTATGGTGACCGCAGGAACAGACCGCCGGCCGGCGCCGGCGCAGACAGGCTGGAGCGATCATGGACCACCCGAGCTCCGAGGGTCGGGACAGCGACGTCAGCCGCGCCTACACCGAGCTCGCCCGGATCACCCGCCGCGCGAGCATCCGCGCCCGCGGCTCGGACGAGGTGCTGAGCGTCGTCGACCAGTCGCTCGTCGACTTCGTCGTGCAGCACCCGGGGTGCATGGCCATCGACATCGCCCGGTACCTGCGTCTCAACCGGTCGACGATCTCGCGGCAGCTGTCCGGGCTGCTCGCCGCCGGGCTCGTCCGCACCACCGAGGGCGGCAGCGGCAACGCGAAGCCGCTCGAGGCCACCGACGCCGGTCGCGCCGCACTGCAGCGATCCGTGCAGCTGCACCGCGACGCGCTGCACGAACGGCTCGCCGACTGGTCGGACGACGACGTCGCACTGCTGGCCGGTCTGCTCGAACGACTCGGTGCCGCCGACGAGGCCGGACTCCCGATGCCCGGGCCGACGCAGCCGTGACCACCTCGTTCGTCCTGCTGTCGGACACCCACCTGCCCAAGCGCGCGAAGGACCTGCCTGCCGGACTGTGGGCCGACATCGACGCCGCCGACCTGGTGGTGCACGCGGGGGACTGGGTGGACATCGCCACGCTCGACGCCGTGCAGGGGCGATCCCGCCGGTTCGAAGGGGTCCGGGGCAACAACGACGGACCCGCGTTCGACGACCGGCTGCCCCTGGTGGCACGGTTCGTGGTCGAGGGGCTCCGCTTCGCCCTGGTGCACGAGACCGGCGCGGCGACCGGACGGGAACGCCGGATGGACGCCGCCCACCCGGACACCGACGTGCTCGTCTTCGGGCACTCGCACATCCCGTGGGACACCGTGGCGCCGTCCGGCATGCGGCTGCTCAACCCCGGGTCGCCCACGGACCGCCGCCGGCAACCCGACCACACCTGGATGCGCGGCACCGTCAGCGGCACGGACCTGACCGTCGACCTCGTGCGGTTGCCGCCCGCTGCGCGCTGAACCGCCGGTGCCGCCCGGTGCGGGACCGAGACCCGGCTGAGCGGACGTTCCTCGGGTCCGCAGACCCGAGGAACGTCCGTCAGCGCGAGACGCGGGCCGCGCGGCCGGCCGGGCCGCCGTCGGCCGCCGGAGCTCCGCCGCCGGCCGGGCCGCCGTCGGCCGCCGGAGCTCCGCCGCTGGCCGCCACGCCCTCCGTCGGCATCCGGAAGAAGGCGAGCTCCCACTCGACCGAACGGCGGGACGCCCGTGCCATCCGGCCCCGCTCCTCGGGCGTCACCGCGGCCGCGAGCTCCTCGACGAGCCGGGTGGCCTCGGCGCTCGCCGCGGCGAACCCGGGGTCCCCGTAGGCGGTGATCCAGTCGGCGAAGGCGTGCCCCTCCGGCGCTGCGCCGAGCTGCGACCCGACCCAGGCGTAGACCCGGAAGCACGGCAGCACCGCGGCGGCCAGGACCGCGGCCGAGCCGGTGTCGGCAGCGGCCTGCAGGTGTGCGAGGTAGCCGGCGCACGTCGGGTGCACCGGATCGTCGGCGTGGGTGCCGGCGAGCCGTCGGTGGTGCAGGTCGCGAGCCTCGTCGGCGCACCCCTGCGCCGCCGACGCCCAGAAGGCAGCAGCAACACCGGTGTCCGCAGCAACACCCTCGTCAGCCCCGCCAGCGCCGGCGAGCGCCGCCAGGTGCCGCTCGTACGCCCGCAGGTAGTGCACGTCCTGCGCCAGGTACCCCGCGAACACCTCCGCCCCGAGCGTCCCGTCGCGCAGCCCCACCAGGAACGCGCACGCGATCGTCTCCCGCAGCACGTCGGCGGCGTCTGCCCACCACACGTCCGTGTACGACAGCGTCGGCAGCGCGGCTCGCGCCGACGCCCCGTGGTCGATCGGCCCGGCACCACTCCCGACCGACAGTGCGTCGGCCCCGCGCAGTGCCACCGTGAGCCACTGCTTCGCCACCCCGACCGCGAGCTCCCAGTCACCGTGCCGAGCAGCCAGTGTCGCGATCGCGCTCGACAGTGAGCACCCCGTGCCGTGGGTGTTCGTCGTGGCCACACGGGGAGCGGAGAAGACCCGCACCGACCCGTCCGGTGCGACCAGCAGGTCGTCGGAGGTCGGCCCGTCGTCGTGCCCGCCCTTCGCCAGCACGAGCACGTCCCACCGCGCCGCCACCACCTGCGCGGCCGCCAGCGACGACGAAGAAGACGCCGACGCAGCCGACGACCCCGCCGACCCAGCAGACGCCGACGACGCACCCCCAGCACCCCCAGCGACCCCGGCACCCCCGGCACCCCCACCGCTCCCGGCCAGCTCCACCAGCACCCCGAGCTCGTCCCGGTTCGGCGTGACCAGGTCGGCGAGCTCGAGCAGGTCGGCCATCGCGGCCGAGGCGTCCTCGTCCAGCAACCGGTCACCGCTCGTCGCGACCATCACCGGGTCGACCACCACCACGGCCGGCCGGTGCTCCCGCAGCCAGTCGGTCACCACCCGCACCACGGGAGCGGTGCCGAGCATGCCCGTCTTCACCGCGTCGATGGTGACGTCGTCCGACACCGCGTCGAGCTGCTCGCGCAGGAACCCGACGTCCGGCACGTGCACCGACCGCACCCCGTGCGTGTTCTGGGCGACGAGCGCCGTCACGACCCCCATCCCGTACCCGTCGTGCGCGGCGATCGCCTTCAGGTCCGCCTGCATCCCGGCCCCGCCCGTCGGGTCGGTGCCGGCGATGCTCAGCACCCGCGGCACGCTCATGCGCCCGCCCCGTGCTGCGCGGACCCGGTCTGGAGGCGCGGCGCACCCTCCGGCGCCCACCCCACTCCCGCCCCGTGGTCGGCTCCACCGCCCCAGGCCGCCACGTACGCCGCCGCGGCGGATCCGGGGTCGGCTGCGGCGCAGATGCCCGACACCACCGCGACGCCCGCGGCACCGGCGGCGCGCAGGGGGTCGACGTCGTCCAGGGTGACCCCGCCGATCGCCACGCACGGCAGGTCGGTCGCGGCGGCGAGCCGGGCGAAGCCGTCGTGGCCGAGCGCCGGCGGGTGGTCGGCCTTCGTCGCCGTGGGGTGCACGACCCCGACGCCGAGCAGGTCGACGGTGCCGCGGGGGAGCCGCTCGACGGCCGACAGGTGCCCGAGCGTGTTCGCGGTGAGGCCCACGTGCGCACCGGGGCCGAGCAGTGCCCGGGCCGCGGCGACCGGCACGTCGGACTGCCCGAGGTGCACGCCGGCGACCCGGTGCCCGTCCCGCCGGGCAACGAGGGCGACGTCGAGCCGGTCGTCGACCACGACGGCGGCACGGTCGCCCACCGCCCCGGCCACGGCGACGGTGAGCGCGAGCAGGTCCCGCGCCGACGCGTCCTTGTCGCGCACCTGCACGATCCGCACCCCGGCCTGCACCGCGGCCCGGACGACGCCGAGCACCCCGACGCCGTGCCGGTCGGCCAGGGCTCCGTCGGTCACCAGGTAGACGCCGAGGTCGCGCCGCTGCCCGGTCACGCCGGCACCGCCGCGGACTCGACGGTGATCCGGGCCGTCCGCACGACCTGCTCCGGGGTCAGCGACGCCAACCGGTCGAGGAACAGCGGCTGGAACGAGCCGGGTCCACCGGCCTCCTGCGCGGCGAGCTCCGCGGCGATGGTGTGCACCGCGGTGGCGGCGACCGCGGCGGCTCCGGCGTCGTCCGGCGACACCGCGGTGAACGCGGCGACCACCGCTCCCAGGGCGCAGCCGCCCCCGGTGATGCGCGTCAGCAGCTCGGTGCCGTTCGCGACCCGGACCACGCCCGTCGCCGGGGCGACCAGCAGGTCGACGGGACCGGACACGGCCACCGCGTCCACGAGCCTCCCGTCCTGACCCGGAACCGGACCCGGATCGGAACTCGTGACGGCGGCGATCGCAGCGGCGCGGGCGTCCTCGGTGCCCGCGGTGCTGTCGACCCCGCGACCACCGGCCGAGGCGCCGAGCAGCGCGAGCACCTCCGACGCGTTGCCGCGCAGCACCGTCGGGTGCATCGCCAGCAGGTCGCGGGCCAGCGCCGTCCGCACCGGGAGCGACCCGACGGCCACCGGGTCGAGCACCCAGGGCGTCCCGGCGTCGCGGGCAGCGGGCACCGCTTCGAGCGCGGCGACCCGCGGTTCGGCGTGCGGGGTGCCCGTGTTCACCAGCAGGGCGTCGGCGACCCGGGCGAACGGTCCCGCCTCCGTCGCGACGTCGACCATCGCGGCAGAGGCCCCGAGCGCGAGCAGCACGTTCGCCGTGACGTTCTGCACGACGGTGTTCGTGATGCAGTGCACCAGCGGGGCCCGGGCGCGCACGGCCTCGAGCAGTTCGGCGGTCCGGTGGCCCCAGTCGTGGGTGGGCGCAGCGTTCTCCATGGACGATCCCTTCGCGAGTACGAGCTCGAGCAGGTTCGACGGGTGTGATCTCAGCCGCTGGTTGCGGCACCCCGTGTCTCGGGCGACACCGTACACGACGTCCGGTGACGACTCCGAGGCCGGGTCCGAGCACCGTGTGCCAGGGTTGGACCGTGCCAGACTCGACGCCTCCCGGGCCGCCACCCGGCCCCCGCGACCCCGGCGACGCCTGGGCGATCGGTCCGGACGGCACGAAGGCGTGGGGACGCTTCGGCGCCGCGGGCCTGCTCGTCGACGACGGCGCCGGACGCGTGCTGCTGCAGCACCGCGTCGAGTGGAGCCACCACGGGGGCACCTGGGGCATCCCCGGCGGCGCCCGCCACCAGCACGAGGACGCCGTGACGGCCGCGCTCCGCGAGTCCGCCGAGGAAGCCGGCGTGCCGGACGACGCCGTCGACCTGCGCCACACAGCCCTGCTCGACCTGGGGTTCTGGACCTACACGACGGTGGTGGGGCGCGCCTCCCGGCCGTTCGAACCGGTGATCGCCGACCGCGAGAGCCTCGCGCTCTCGTGGATCCCGATCGACCAGGTGGACGCACTCCCGCTGCACCCGGGGTTCGGAGCGTCGTGGCCGGCGCTCCGCGCCGTGGTGACGACCACGCCGCACGTCGTCGTCGACGCCGCGAACGTCGTCGGCAGCACGCCGGACGGCTGGTGGAAGGACCGCGCCGGTGCCGCCTCGCGTCTGCTGTCGTCGGTGACGGCGCTCGCCGCGGACGGGGTCGAGTCGTCGCTGCTCGACCTGCCGTTCGCCCGGTGGTGGCCGCGCTGGACGGTGGTGCTCGAGGGCGAGGCACGTGCAGCGTCCGACCCCGAGGCACGCGCAACAGCCGACCCGGAGGCACGAGCAGCCGCCGTCGAGGTGGTGCGCGCTCCCGGCTCCGGCGACGACGCGATCGTCGAGGCCGCACGACGCGCGGGTGACGCCGGCGACGGGCCGGTCGTGGTCGTGACCGCCGACCGGGAGCTCCGCGCGCGGGTCGAGTCGTCCGGCGCGGCTGTACGTGGACCGGGGTGGCTGCGCGAGCAGACCGACGCACGGAGCCGCCTTCCGCACTGACCGGGACAGCCCTGGTCGGTGCCGGTACGCTGGCGGTCCGTCAACGGAGACGCACACCCCCAGGAGGATCCCGTGGAGCGCATCACCAGGGCCGACGACCGCGTCCACCGCCCCGCAGGGCCGTGGACCCCCACGGTGCACCGGCTGCTCGCGCACCTGCACGAGCAGGGCTTCGTGGCCGCGCCGGAACCCATCGCCCTCGGCGACGCCCTCGAGACGGTGTCGTTCGTGCCCGGGGTCGCGGGGGAGTACCCCTGGACCGAGGACGTCGCGAGCGAGGCTGCCCTGGTCACCAGCGCCCGGCTGCTCCGGCAGTTCCACGACGCCGCCGCCACGTACCCGCGCGAGGACACCGCGGACGTCTGGTCGCAGGCCGACCGCGCCCCGGTCGAGACGATCGTGCACGGCGACTTCGCCCCGTACAACTGCGTGTACGACGGCATCGCCGCCGTCGGACTGATCGACTTCGACACCGCGCACCCCGGGCCGCGCGTCTGGGACGTCGCGAGCGCCGTGTACCGCTTCGCGCCGTTCACCACGGGCGCCGTCGAGGGGGCCACCGCGCCCCGGCTCGACGACCGCCTGGCACGGGCCGCGGAGTTCTGCCGCGCCTACGACCTCGACGCCCGGTCGCGCGCGGTCCTCGTCGAGACGATGATCGCGTCCCTCGTGGCCCTGGTCACCACGATCGAGCACGAGGCGGCCGCCGGCAACCCGAAGTTCCTCAGCGACCTGCGGCACGGGCACGCGGACCTGTACCGGGCCGACGTGGCCTACCTGGAGCAGCACGCCGACGCCGTCACCGCCGCCGTCGCCTGACGCCGACACCCAGTCCACACGCAGGGCGCTCGCGGCGGACTCCGACACCGCCTCGGGTAATGTCGCAGGGCCATGACCGACAGCCCCGCCGACGCGACCCCGTACGAGGTGCTCGGCGTCCCCGCCTCCGCCGACGACGACACCCTCCGCCGCGCCTACCGGCGTGCGGCCCGCGAGTCCCACCCCGACCTCGGCGGTGACGCCCAGCGGTTCCGCCGGGTGCAGCTCGCCTGGGAACGCATCGGCACCCCCGCGGCCCGCCGCGCCTACGACGTCGGTTCCCGCGGGTACGCCGGCCAGACCGCCTCCGGTCCGTCCGCTGCGTCAGCCGGGAGGCCCGACACCGGTCGCGACGCCTACGCACCTCCGGCAGCGCGCCGCGACTCCCGCCCCCGGGCACGGTCCCACGGACATCCCGGCGGTCGCTCGCGCGAGGTGTTCCTGCAGGCGGAGCGCGAGTGGGTCGGGCTCGGCGACCCCATCGAGGACCCGTACGACCCCGCCCTGATCCGCTCCGCACCGCGACACATCCGGCGGCTGCTCGCCGAGGCCCTCGCCGAGGAGGCCACCGCCGCCATCGTGTCCGACATGGGCATCGGCGTCACGGTGTGGCACGACCTGGACGCCGGGTCCGAGGGCAAGCTCGACCACGCCGTCCTGACCCCGAGCGGACTCTGGGCGGTCGAGTCCATCGACTGGGGCGCCCCGGTGCGCGTCGAGCACGGCGAGGTCGTGGGGGAGACGCTCGCGGCGGGGGAGCGTCCGGTCAAGGAGCTCGTCCGTGCCGCCCGGGCCGTGCAGAAGCAGACGCGCGTGCGGTTCACCGGGCGACTGCTCGTCGTGCCGGACGCCGCGGTCGACGGGGACGTGCAGCTCGTCGGCTCGCCGAAGAAGCCGACGGCACTCGTCGTCCGCCGCAGCGCGCTCGCCCAGGTGCTCAACGGCGTGTGGTCGCCGGCCGGCTCGGTCGACGTCTTCGACATCCGCGACCGGCTGCAGCAGACCGTCCGGTTCGTCTGATGCCGGAGCCGGTCGTCATCGAGGTCGGCGGGTGGGAGCACGAGTGCTGTGGCCTCGCGGTCGAGATCGGCGACGTCAGGGAGTACTGGGTCGTGTCCGCCGACGGCGCCCGGCGGTTCGCGGAGGTCCGGCACGACGCGGCCAGGACCCAGTCGATCCGCGGCCGGGTGGTCGAGCTGTACGCCTTGGGCGTCGGCGGTCGGGTCGCGATCGAACGGCTCCCGAGCGGCTCGGCGCTGTGCGGCAACGACGAGGACGACGACGGGCACCTCGAGGCACGGTGGACCGGGCAGCCGATCGAGGTCGAGTGGGACGGCGAGACGGCGTTCGAGGTCGTCGTCGACCCGTACGGCAAGCGGCGCTGAGCGGTCCGGAGCCGCAGGGCGGTCAGTACCCGCGGAGCTTCTCGAGGTCGCGGCGCTCCCGCTTGCTCGGGCGTCCCGCGCCGCGCTCGCGCACCGGCACGAACCCGGCCTCCTCCTTGGGCAGCCGCGGCGGGGTCCGGTCCTCGAAGTGCTTCGCCGCCTCGGGGGCACTCGTGCGCTTCAGGATGATGCCGGTGACCACGACGATCCGGTCGAACCCGTTCTGCCGGACGCGGACCTCGTCACCGGGGCCGATCGGCTGCGCGGGCTTCGCGCGCTCCCCGTTCACCCGGACGTGCCCGGCCTTGCACGCGGCGGTCGCGGCGGAGCGGGTCTTCGTGATCCGCACCGCCCAGATCCAGCTGTCCACGCGCGCCTTGGCCATCCCCTCACTCTAGGCCGCCCGTCCCCGCGGTCCCCCGGTTCCGCGGTCGGTCGGGCCCGCCGTCGTACGCTGACACGGTGACCACGGGTGAGCAGGCTGCGATCGCGCGGGCCCGTGGCCTCGGGGTGCTGCACGACGCCGTGATCGGCGACCGGCTGGTGGTCCGCGCACACCAGGGCGACGGCGCACAGGACGCCCTCGGTGACCTCGTCGCGCGGACGGCCGACACCGTGACGATCGCCACGCGCCGCGGCCCCGTCGCGGTCCGGCTCGCGGACGTCGTCGCCGCGAAGCGGGTCCCACCGCCCCCGCCGCCTCGCGCCCGTCGTCGCTGACCTCGCGCCGTGCCACCCCGGCGAGCCGCCGCACCGCGCGCACGCCCCGCCCGTAGCCTCGGACCATGGCAGTCCCCGTCCCGCTCGGCACCGAGGACCGCACCGCCCGCCTGACCCTCCGCCGCCCGGACCACTGGCGCCGCGAGGACACCGCCCAGGCGGACCTGCGCGTCACCGGCGACGACGTCGTCCTCACCGTCCGCTCCCGTCCGAGCGACCGCGCGATCGGCGACGAGAACACCGGGCTCCTCGCACGACTGCCCGGTTCCGTCGACGGTCTGCTGCTGGTCGGCTGCGACCCCTGGACCACCGCGGGCGCCCCGGCCCGACTGGTCGAGTACGTGCGACCCGACGAGGGCGGTGACGTCGCCGGCACGCACCTGCTCTTCGTCACCGGGCGGCACCGTGTCGACCTGACCATCGAACGTCCGCTGGCCCGACTGCTCGCGACCGACGAGCTCGTGCTCGCCGTCCTCGAGAGCGTGCGTGCCGCCGAGCCGGTCCCGGTCCGCCCCGAGCGCGACCTCGAACCCCTGCCGGCCCCCGGGGCGGCTCCCGTGCTCGACGGGCCCCGTCTCAGCGCAGCGGCCGTCGGGACGCTGACGAGCCTGGCGGGACGGCGGTGGGACCCCACCCTGCTCCGCACAGCCGCGGGCCGGGAACTCATCGACGCGGGCCTCGTCGGCCGCCTCGGCACCCTGCCCGAGGCGACCCAGGCCCTGCTCGAGCCCTGGCAGGGCGACGCCCAGCCGGTCACGCTGGAACAGCACCTGCCCGACGGAGGCGCGTCGCGCCTCCAGGCCTGGTCGCAGACCGTCGTCGACGGGACGGACGAGGCGGGATCCGTGGTCGCGTCCGTCACGCCGGACCGCGTGGTCGCGCTGGCGGCCGGGAGGCTCGGCATCGGTCCGACGTGGACCTTCCCGTTCCGCACGGGGTCGCTGCCGGCGCACCTGCTCGGGCGGAAGCTCGCCGGAGGGGCGGACGCCCCGGACCTGCCGGCGTCGATCGTCGAGGCGGACCCGCGGCTGGCGCGGTTCTGGGCGGCGCCCTGGACGGTCTCGTACCTGCGGCGTCCGAGCCGGCCGAACCCGGTCACGATCGTGCGGGCCGAGGGGCAGGGGTTCGCGCGCGTGGGGACGACGACGGCCGGGGAGACCGCCTTCCGGACGGACTCCCCGGCCAACGTGTACCGGTCGGTGGTGCGGGCGCTGCTGGGCTGAGCGGGGTACCGCGGGGCTGCGCGTCCGCTCTCCGCTCAGGCTGCGGGTCCGGCGGTCAGGGTGACCGTGACGGTCTTCGCCGCGCCGGTGGTGTCGGTGTAGTGCACCACGACCTCGTCGCCGACGTCGTGCGACTGCACGACCTGGGTCAGCTGGTCCGAGGTCGTCACCGCCGTGCCGTCGATGCTCGTGATGGTGTCCCCGGCGACCAGCCCGGCGCGCGCGGCACCGGAGCCCTCGACCGTGCCGGCGACGGCGACGCCGCCGGTGGCACCGGTGGTGCCGCTCACCTGTACCCCGAGGAACGCGGGGAGCCCGATGGTGATGGTGTCCGACGCCTCGCCGGCCAGGATCTTCTGCGCGATCGTCTTCGCCGTCGCGATCGGGATGGCGTAGCCGGTGACGTCCGCGCTGCCCGAGGACGCCGCGGTCGCCATGCCGACGACCTCGCCCTCGCTGTCGACGACCGGCCCGCCGGAGTCACCCGACACGATGTCCGCCGCGACCTCGATCAGCCCCTGCAGGGACTCGGTGCCCGTGCCGGACTCGCTCTGCACCTGGATGTCCTGGTCGGTGGCCGTGACGGTGCCCTCGGCGGCGACCAGGTCCCCGGTGCCCTCGGCGTTGCCGACGTCGGTCACGGTGTCACCGACCGAGGGGTCGCCGTCGTCGTCGAGCGTGACGGTGGACAGCCCCGAGGCGTCGCGGAGCTTCAGCACGGCGACGTCGTTCGTGGCGTCGGCACCCACGACGTCGGCGGTGTACTCCTTGCCGGTGGTCTCGTCGGTGACGACGATGCTCGTCGCGCCCTGGATGACGTGGTTGTTCGTCAGGACGGTGCCGTCCGAGGTCAGGACCATGCCCGTGCCGGCGGCCTGCGACGAGCGGTCGTAGCCCAGGACGGTGTTGATCGTCACGACGCCCCGCTTCTGGGCGGCGGTCGCCGCGGTGGCCGCTGACGGGGCCGTGCCGGTCCCCGTGCCGTCGGTGCCGTCGGTGCCGCCGCTCGTCCCGGTGCCGTCGCCGGGCACGGTGAAGCCGTTCGTGCCGTCGCCGAAGTCGGAACCCGTGTCGGTGCCGGTGCCGGAACCGGAACCGGTGCCCGGCAGGGTGGTCGTGCCCTGGGACTGGCTCGACGTCTTGGTGGTGCCGTGCGACGACAGCCCGAACGCCGTCCCGCCCGCCGCCCCGACGATGGCGAGGGCCGCGACGCCGGCGCCGATCGCGAGCCCGATGCGACGAGGACGCCTGCCGGTGACCCCGGCGTGGTCGGCCGAGGCCGCGGCGGTGGCCCAGCCCTGGTTCGCGCCCAGCAGTGCCGGGCTGCCGACCAGGAACGGGCCACGCCCGTCCGGCGCGTAGGCGTAGGGGCCGGATCCGTCGGGCCCGTACAGGTACGGACCGGTGCCGTCGAACGCGTAGGCCGAGCGCAGGGTGGCCCGATCGGCGTGCGGCGCGTCCCAGGGGGTGCCGGGCGCCTGCTGCTGCGCGGACCCGGTGCGGGCGGTGCCGTTCTCGTCGTGGTCGGCGGCGGCGGGGTTCGGGGTCTCGTTCATCGGTGTTCTCCGGTCGTTCCTCGGCGGCCCGGTCGGGCGTCGATGGCAACCAGTACAGGGCGGTTCCCCATGACGAGCCTATGAACGCACCAAGTGCCGGCTCCGGGCTTGCTCGGGGGACGCCGTACGAGGGCGGGGGTTAGGGTTGCCTCACTCCTCATGCGTCCCGCCCCGTCCACGCCCCCGGCCCCCAGCCCCGTCTCCCGACTCGTCGGAGCGACCGTGCTGTCCGTCGTCGTCCTCGTCGTGGCGTGTGCCCTGTCGATCGCGTTCGGGTCGCGGCCGATCCCGCTCGGCACCGTGTTGGACACCGTGCTGCACCCGGGGCGCAACGACGAGGTGGGGCTCATCGTCTTCGGCAACCGGGTACCCCGCACCGTCGTCGGGCTGCTCGCCGGATCGGCCCTCGGTGTCGCCGGCGCGGTGATGCAGGGCGTGACCCGCAACCCCCTGGCCGACCCGAGCATCCTCGGGATCAACTCGGGCGCGACCCTGGCGATCGTGACCGGCATCGCCCTGTTCGGCGTGAGCGGCACCGCGACGTACCTGCCGTTCGCCTTCGTCGGTGCCGCACTCGCGGCCCTGCTCGTCTACGGCGTCGCCGCGGCCGCCCGCCGCGGGTTGTCGCCCGTCGGCCTCGCCCTGTCCGGAGCCGTCGTCGCCGCCGCGCTGTCCTCGGTGACCACGGCGGTGCTCGTGACCGACCAGAGCCTGCTCGACCAGCTGCGCTTCTGGCAGGTCGGCGCGCTCGCGGGCAAGGACCTGGCGACGGCCGGGGTGGTCACCGTCCCCGTGCTCGTCGGCCTCGTCATCGCGTTCGCCCTCGGCCGGTCGCTCAACACCCTCGCGCTCGGTGACGAACTGGCGGCGTCGCTCGGGCAGCGGGTCGTGCTCGTCCGCGCCGTCGGCGGGGTCGTCGCCGTGCTGCTGGCCGGATCGGCCGTCGCCGCAGCCGGCCCCGTCGCGTTCGTCGGCCTCGCCGTGCCGCACGCGGTCCGCCGGCTGAGCGGGCCGGACCACCGGTGGACGATCCTGCTGTCGGCGATCGTCGCCCCCGCGCTGCTGCTCGTCGCCGACGTCGTCGGGCGGCTCGTCGCGTACCCGGGGGAGCTGCAGGTCGGCATCGTCACCGCGCTCATCGGCGCACCAGTGTTCATCGCACTGGTCCGGTCGCGGGCGGTGCGGGGACTGTGAGCGGCGTCCGTCGCCCGACCGGCCCCCGACTGACCGCGCTCCGCCGCGAGGCCGTCGTCCTCGTCGCCGTCGTCGCCGTGATCGCGGTGCTCGTGCTGGTCGGGCTCGGCGCGGGATCGATCCCGCTGTCGCCGGGGCAGGTCGTCGCGGGCCTCGCCGGGCAGGGCGACCGGATCTCCGACTTCGTCATCGGACAGCTGCGCGGCCCCCGGGTCCTCGGCGCGGTGCTCGTCGGCGGCAGCCTCGGGGTCGCCGGCGCCATCGTGCAGAGCGTGGTGCGGAACCCCATCGCGAGCCCCGACGTCATCGGGGTCACCTCGGGTGCGAGTGCCGCCGGCCTGACCGCCATCGTGCTGTTCGGAGCGTCCGGCGGCACGTTGTTCTCGGTCGTGCTCGTCGGTGCCGTCGTGGTGTCCACCGTGATCGCGGCGCTGGCCTGGCGTCGGGGCATCACCGGCAACCGCGTCGTCCTGGTCGGCATCGGCGTCGCCGCCGTGTGCTTGAGCATCACCGGGTGGATGCTCACGAGCGGGTCGGTCACGCAGGCCGGCACCGCGCTGCTCTGGCTCTCGGGCAGCCTGAACGCCGTGGACCGCGACCTGGTCGGCGTGCTCGGCGTCGCGTTCGTCGTGCTCCTGGTGCTCGCGCTGCTGCAGTCCGCGCGCCTGCAGGTCCTGGGCCTCGGCGACGAGGTGGCTGCGGCGCTCGGACTCCGGCCGGACCGGGCGAAGGTGCTGCTCCTGCTGACCGCTGTGTGCATGACGGCCGCCGCCGTCGCGACCGCCGGCCCGGTGTCGTTCGTGGCGCTGATGGCCGCGCCGATCGCCCGTCGGCTGGTCGGCGGGGGCCGGGTCGCGCTCGCCCCGGCGGCCGCGGTCGGTGCCGCGATCACGCTCGGCAGTGACCTGATCGCACAGTTCGCGATCCCCGGCAACGCTCTGCCGGTCGGTGTCGTCACCGGCGTGGTCGGTGCGCCGTACCTGCTCTGGTTGCTCGCGCGCGGACGCTGAGCCGGTGCCCTGCGCCCGGCGGGACCCCCACCGGACGGGAGGCGCGGTGCGGCCGCGCCACGCGCCTCCGGTGGGTCCGTCCGCGCCGCTCGCGCGTGGCTGCGCGTTCGCGGATCGCGGAAGTCTCTCCACAGTCCCCGATCGGGGCTGCCGTTCCGGCCCTCGTTTCCGATACGCTGATGGGCCAAGAGGAGGAGGTCCACCGATGCCAGATCCAGTGGTCCCGCAGCCGGGCGGTCAGAAGACCCCGGAGCAGCGGCTGGTCGACACCACGCTGACCTTCAGCATGGACATGGGAGCGGCGCTCACCGCCGAGTCCGGTGTCTCGAGCGAAGAGCGTGACGCCGTGAACGCCCTGCCGTCCGGCTCGGCCTTGCTCGTGGTCCGCCGCGGCCCGAACGTGGGCGCGCGGTTCCTCCTCGACTCCGACGTCACGACGGCCGGTCGGCACCCCGACGCCGACATCTTCCTCGACGACGTCACGGTCTCGCGCAAGCACGCGCAGTTCCTGCGCCACGGCACGAGCTTCAGCGTCAAGGACAACGGCTCGCTGAACGGCACGTACTTCGACGGTGTGCGCATCGACGAAGCGCTGCTCACCGACGGCGCCGAGGTCCAGGTCGGCAAGTTCCGCCTCACGTTCTACGCATCCCGGGTCGACCTGGCGCGCCTGGCGAACGCGTAGTGGCCGCACGGTCCGCTGCGGCCCGGGCGGGGTCCGCGGCCCCGGACCTGCTCACGATCGGGCAGGTCCTCGCTCGCCTCAAGCCCGAGTTCCCGGACCTGTCGAGCTCCAAGCTGCGGTTCCTCGAGGAGCGCGAGCTCGTCACCCCGATCCGCACGGCCAGCGGCTACCGCAAGTTCTCCGCCGCCGACGTCGAGCGGCTCCGGGTGATCCTGGGCCTGCAGCGTGACCACTACCTCCCGCTCAAGGTCATCAAGGACTACCTTGCCGACCTCGACGCCGGTCGCGAGCCCGTGCTCCCCGGCGGTGGCGACGCGCCCCGCCCCTCGATCCTCGGCCGGGAACGCCGCCACACCCGCGACGAGACCGTCCGGGCCGCCGGCGCCTCGCCGATGCTGCTCGCCGATGCCGTCTCCGCATCACTGCTCCCGGCGACGGAGACCTACGGCGACGACAGCGTGTCGGTGCTGAAGGCACTGGTCGAGCTGCAGCGCACGGGCATCGAGCCGCGGCACCTCCGCACCCTGCGCAGCACCGCCGAGCGCGAGGTCGGACTCATCGAGTCGGCGCTCATGCCCGTCTCGCGCCGTGGTGACGCCACGTCCCGGGCCAAGGCCACCGAGCTCGCACGCGAGATCGCCGGCCACCTCGAGATCATCCGGTCGAACCTCATCCGCCAGGCCATCGGTCGTCTCGACGCATGACGCCGGCGGGTGTCCCGACGGGGGTTGTGTGTCGGTGGTTCGGGCGTATCCTCGACACGCCGGACGCGCCGGGTCGGATGTCCCGCGCGGGAGCGGTCGGAGTCGCTACCGTGGACCTCGGAACAACTCTCAACCCGTCGTTGAAGCTTCGGGTGGGAGCTCGATCGTCGTGGAAGGCAAGCTCATGAGTGGGAACGACACCCCTGGCACCGAGTCTGATGTGACCCGGTACGACCTCGGGCTGCTCTTCACCGATGGTCTGCCCGAGCACGACGAGCAGAACGGCTACCGCGGCACCGTCGCCGCGCGCGCAGCCGGCATCTCGTACCGTCAGCTCGACTACTGGGCCCGTACCGAACTCGTGCAGCCCACCATCCGCGGGGCCGCCGGCTCCGGCTCGCAGCGCCTCTACGGGTTCCGCGACATCCTCGTGCTCAAGCTCGTCAAGCGCCTGCTCGACACCGGCATCTCCCTGCAGCAGATCCGCACCGCCGTGAACCAGCTGCGCGAGTCGGGCGTGTCCGACCTCGCCCAGACCACCCTGATGTCCGACGGCGCCTCGGTCTACCTGTGCACCTCGGACGACGAGGTCATCGACCTGGTGTCCCGCGGCCAGGGCGTGTTCGGCATCGCCGTCGGCAAGGTCCTGCGCGAGGTCGAGAGCTCCCTCGTCGAGCTCGACGCCACCGCTGCGGCGGACCCCTCCGACGAGCTCGCCGCTCGTCGCGCTTCCCGCGCTTCCTGACCAGGTTCTCGTCCCGCGGCTCGGCCCGGGTGGTCACGAACCGCCGTGCGCGCGTCGCCGACTGGTCACGGGCTGTCGGCTGCGACCTTGCCGTCCGACAGTCGGTGACCGCTCGGCGGACGTGAGTGGCGTGTCGTGACCGCTGGGCGAGCCGGACCCGGGCGCGTCTGCCGGGGGCGGGGTGCGCCTCCTGGCAGTCGGCGCGTGGCCACGAACCGTCGCGTGCGCGTCGCCGGGTGGTCACGAACCGCCGTGTGCACGTCGCCGACTGGTCACGGGCTGTCGGCTGCGATTTTGCCGTCCGACAGTCGGTGACCGCTCGGCGGACGTGAGCGACGTGTCGTGGCCGCACCGCCACAACGAGCTGAGGTCGCACTCCGGCCCAGTACCGGCAGTCGGTACTGGGCCGGAGTGCGACCTCGACGTGTCGCGACGGGCGTGCGAACTAGGCGGCGCCGCCGTCGGCGTAGGGGCCGATCTTGCCCGTCCGCATGATGCGCTCGAGCAGCTGGTCGAAGTTCTTCGCCATCTCCTGCGCGGACTCGCCGGGCCACACGTGCAGCGGCTTCGCGGCACCCTGCGCCTGCTGCAGCGACGTGCGCTCCGGCAGCTGCGGGGAGAGCACGAGCGGGCCGAACATGTCCCGGAGCTCCTTGATGCGGAACTGGTGCTCGAGCGACTGCACGCGGGCACGGTTCACGATGATGCCGAGGGGCTGCAGGCGGGGGGAGAGTCCGCGGCGGATCTCCTCGATGGCCCGCAGGGCACGGTCGGCGGCGGCGACGGAGAACAGGCCGGGCTCGGTGACGACGGTCACGCGGTCGGACGCAGCCCACGCGGTGCGGGTCAGGGCGTTCAGCGACGGCGCGCAGTCGATGAGCACGAGCTCGTAGTCCTGCTCAACGTTGGCCAGGGCCTCTTCGAGCTTCCAGATGTCGCGGATCGAGGGGTGCGGCCCGTCGAAGTTGATGGCCGAGGGCGATCCGACCATCACGTCGATCTTGCCCTGGGAGCCCTTCGTCCAGCCCGAGGGGGCGATCGCCTGACGGACGATCTTCTCCTTCGGGTTCTCGAGGACGTCCGCCACGTTGAGGTGGCCGGCGAGGTTGATGTCGAGGCCGGTCGAGACGTCGGACTGCGGGTCCAGATCCACCACCAGCGTGCGCAGTCCCTTGGCGAACGCGGCCGAGGTCAGGCCGAGCGTCACCGTCGTCTTGCCGACACCACCCTTGAGGGAGCTCACGCTGAGTACATGCACGATCAGCAACGTTACCGCCACTAGGGTTGTCTCACCTCAACCCGGGCTGAAAGGGACGTCGTGTTCAGCAAGATCCTGGTCGCGAACCGTGGCGAGATCGCCATCCGAGCCTTCCGTGCCGCGTACGAGCTGGGGGCGCGCACCGTCGCCGTCTACCCGCACGAGGACCGCAACTCCCTGCACCGGTTGAAGGCCGACGAGGCCTACCTCATCGGGGAGCGGGGCCACCCCGTCCGCGCCTACCTGGACGTCTCCGAGATCATCCGCGTCGCGCGCGAGTCGGGTGCGGACGCGATCTACCCGGGGTACGGGTTCCTGTCCGAGAACCCGGAGCTCGCCGCCGCGGCCGCCGCGGCCGGCATCACCTTCATCGGGCCGGGCGAGCACGTGCTCGAGATGGCCGGCAACAAGGTGACCGCCAAGGAGCACGCGATCGCGGCCGGCGTGCCGGTCCTCGCGAGCACCCCGGCGAGCCGGGACATCGACGAGCTGATCGCCGGTGCCGACGCGATCGGCTTCCCGGTGTTCGCCAAGGCCGTCGCCGGCGGTGGTGGCCGTGGCATGCGCCGGGTGGAGACGAAGGACGAGCTGCGCGCCGCCCTCGAAGCCGCCATGCGCGAGGCCGACAGCGCGTTCGGCGACCCGACGATGTTCCTCGAGCAGGCCGTCATCCGTCCGCGGCACATCGAGGTGCAGATCCTCGCGGACGCCTCGGGCACCGACGACGGCACCATCCACCTGTTCGAGCGGGACTGCTCGGTGCAGCGGCGCAACCAGAAGGTCGTCGAGATCGCCCCCGCGCCGAACCTCGACCCCGCGATCGCGCAGGCACTGCACCGCGACGCCGTGGCCTTCGCCCGGTCGATCGGCTACGTGAACGCCGGCACCGTCGAGTTCCTGCTCGACACCGAGGGCGAGCGCGAGGGGCAGCACGTCTTCATCGAGATGAACCCGCGCATCCAGGTCGAGCACACCGTGACCGAGGAGGTCACCGACGTCGACCTCGTGCAGTCGCAGATGCGCATCGCAGCGGGGGAGACCCTGGCCCAGCTCGGGCTGTCGCAGGACACCGTCGCCGTGCACGGTGCGGCCCTGCAGACCCGCATCACCACCGAGGACCCGACGCAGGGCTTCCGTCCGGACACCGGTCGGATCAGCACGTACCGCAGCCCGGGCGGCGCGGGGGTGCGGCTCGACGGCGGCACGGTCGCCACCGGCGCGCAGATCAGCCCCCACTTCGACTCGATGCTCGCGAAGATGACGTGCCGCGGGCGGGACTTCCCGGCAGCGGTGGCCCGGGCGAAGCGCGCCCTCGCCGAGTTCCGCATCCGCGGCGTGAGCACGAACATCCCGTTCCTGCAGGCCGTGCTCGAGGACCCGGACTTCGCCCGCGGTGACGTCTCGACGAAGTTCATCGAGGAACGCCCGCAGCTCTTCGGCGGGCACGTCTCGAAGGACCGCGGGACGAAGGTCCTCACCTGGCTCGCGGACGTCACGGTGAACAAGCCGAACGGCGAGCGGTCACCCCTGGTGATCGACCCGAGCGCCAAGCTCCCCGCGGTCGACCTGTCGGCGCCGGTGCCCGAGGGGCAGCGCGTCCGTCTGCTGGCGATGGGGCCGGCTGCGTGGTCGAGGGCCCTGCGCGCCCAGACGGCCCTCGCCGTGACCGAGACGACGATGCGCGACGCCCACCAGTCGTTGCTCGCCACCCGCGTCCGCACGAAGGACCTGGTCGCCGTCGCCCCGCACGTCGCCCGGCTCACCCCGCAGCTGCTCAGCGTCGAGGCCTGGGGCGGTGCCACGTACGACGTCGCGCTGCGGTTCCTCGGCGAGGACCCGTGGGAGCGGCTCGCCTCGCTGCGCGCGGCGATGCCGAACATCCCGATCCAGATGCTCCTGCGCGGTCGCAACACGGTCGGCTACACGCCGTACCCGACGGAGGTCACCGACGCCTTCGTCGCCGAGGCCGCCGCCACGGGCGTCGACGTGTTCCGCGTGTTCGACGCGCTCAACGACGTCAGCCAGCTGCGTCCCGCCCTGGAGGCCGTGCTCGCCACCGACACGGCCGTCGCCGAGGCGGCGCTCTGCTACACCGCCGACCTCCTCGACCCCGCCGAGGACCTCTACACGCTCGACTACTACCTCCGCCTGGCGGAGCAGATGGTCGAGGCCGGCGCGCACGTCATCGGCATCAAGGACATGGCCGGGCTGCTCCGCGCCGGTGCGGCCGAGAAGCTCGTCACCGCCCTGCGGGAGCGCTTCGACCAGCCCGTGCACGTCCACACGCACGACACGGCCGGCGGACAGCTCGCGACCCTGCTCGCCGCCTCGCGCGCGGGTGCCGACGCGGTCGACGTCGCCGCGGCCCCGATGGCGGGCACGACGAGCCAGCCGAGCATGTCGGCCCTGGTCGCCGCCCTGGCCCACACCGAGCGCGACACCGGCCTGTCGCTCGACGCCGTCGGCGACCTCGAGCCGTACTGGGAGGCCGTCCGCCGCGCGTACGCCCCGTTCGAGTCCGGGCTGGCCGGTCCGACCGGGCGCGTCTACAAGCACGAGATCCCCGGCGGACAGCTGTCGAACCTCCGGCAGCAGGCGATCGCGCTCGGGCTCGGCGACCGGTTCGAGCAGGTCGAGGACTGGTACGCCGAGGCGAACCGGATCCTCGGGCGCCCGACCAAGGTCACGCCGTCGTCGAAGGTCGTCGGCGACCTCGCGCTGCAGCTCGCCGCGGTCGGCGCCGACCCGGTCGACTTCGAGCAGAACCCCGACAAGTACGACATCCCGGACTCCGTCGTGGGGTTCATGGCCGGCGAGCTCGGCGACCTGCCCGGCGGCTGGCCCGAACCGTTCCGGTCGAAGGTGCTGGCCGGCCGTGACGTCCGGGTCGAGATCACGCCCGTGCCCGACGACGAGCGGGACCACCTCCGCACGCCCGGACCGGAACGGCGGAGCGCGCTGAACCGGCTGCTCTTCCCGCAGCCAACCCAGCAGTTCGCCCGGGCCCGTGAGCAGTACGGGGACCTGTCCGTCGTGCCGACCGTCGACTACCTGTACGGGCTGCGCCCCGGTCAGGAGCACACCGTGCCGCTCGGCAAGGGCGTCGACCTGCTCGTCGGTCTCGAGGCGATCGGCGAGGTGGACGACAAGGGCATCCGGACGGTCATGGCGACGATGAACGGGCAGCTCCGCCCGATCGCCGTCCGCGACCGTTCGGTCGAGGTCGAGACGAAGGCGGCCGAGAAGGCCGATGCGTCCGACCCGAAGCACGTGGCCGCGCCGTTCTCCGGCGTGGTGACGCTCAAGGTCGCCGTCGGTGACGTCGTCCAGGCCGGTCAGGCCGTGGCGAGCATCGAGGCGATGAAGATGGAAGCGGCCATCACGGCGCCCGTTGCGGGCACCGTCGGCCGTCTCGCGATCCCGGTGACCCAGCAGGTGGACGCCGGCGACCTCCTGGTGGTGCTGCAGTAAATTGACCGTCCGTCCCATCCGCCTGTTCGGCGACCCCGTCCTCCGCTCACCGTCCGACCCGATCCGCCCCGAGGCGCTCGGTTCCCCGGGCGTCCGTGACCTGGTGCAGGACCTCATCGACACCGTGCAGGAGCCCGGCCGCGCCGGCGTCGCCGCTCCGCAGATCGGCGTCGGCCTCCGCGCGTTCTCGTACAACGTCGACGGCGAGGTCGGGTACGTGCTCAACCCCGAGCTCGTCGAAGTCTCCGGCGAGCCCGAGCTCATGGACGAGGGCTGCCTGTCCGTCCCGGGGCTCGGCTACCCGACGCGCCGGTACCCGCACGCCAGGGTCCGCGGCGTCGACGTCGACGGCAACGAGGTCGTGCTCGAGGGCACCGGGCTCATGGCCGAGGCGCTGCAGCACGAGTGCGACCACCTCGACGGCACCGTCTACGTGATGACGCTCGACCCCGAGGTGCGGCGGCAGGCCCTGCGGGACATCCGCGCGCAGGACTGGTTCCACTGAACGGTCCCACAGCCTCCGGTGCCGCAGCTGTGCGCTCCGGGAACGCTGCTGGTGACACCCCCACGGGGGATTGTCGCTCCGTCCTGACGAGGAGGTACCGTGCTGCTGTCGGCCTCCCACCGACACCCCTTCCCACCCCCAGGACTCCCGCATGACCAGTCAGAACGACGAGCTCAGCTCGCACCGCACCCGCACCAACCGCCGTCCCGCCGAGACCTCCGTCACGACCGGGTCGACCGCCGTCCTCGACGCTCCCGCGACGGAGCAGTCGCAGGAGGCCTGAGCACCGCAGGCGCCCCCGGCGCCCGGTGGACCGCCTGGAGGCCCGGATCCCGTCCGTCGGACGTGATCCGGGCCTTTCCCCATCGGCACGGCCGACCCGCCGCTGGCGCGGCGCGTCGGAACCGGCGACGTGGGCCCAAGCGGTTGCGGCCAGGGCGGTCGCGGCCAGGGCCGCTACGAGCGGTTCCGGCGGCGACCCTCGACGACGGGCGTCGCCGTCGTCTGGACCTTCGACCCGGAGTAGATGTGGTCGACGTCGGCGGCGAAGTCGCGCAGGATCACCGACCGCTTGATGGTCAGCTTGGGCGTGAGGTGTCCGGAGGCCTCGGTGAGCTCGGCGTCGAGGACGGTGAACGACCGGACCGACTCGGCGCGGGACACCCGCCCGTTGGCGACGTCGATCGCCTCCTGCAGTGCGGACAGCACCCGCTCGTCGGCTGCGGCCGCGCGCGGGTCCAGCGCCGGCGTGATGCCGCGGGACTCGCACCAGCCAGGCAGCATCTCGCGGTCGAGCGTGACGAGCGCGGCGACGAACGGCTTGCCCTCGCCGACGACCACGACCTGCCCGACCAGCGGGTGCTCGCGGATGCCGTCCTCGAGCGGCGCCGGGGCGACGTTCTTGCCGCTCGCCGTGACGATGAGCTCCTTGGCGCGACCGGTGACCGTCAGCACGCCGTCGGCGTCCAGGCGGCCGAGGTCGCCCGTGCGGAACCAGCCGTCGGCGAAGGCCGCCGCGGTCGCCTCGTCGTTCCGCCAGTACCGGTCGAACACGTCCACGCCGCGGATGAGGATCTCGCCGTCGTCGGCGGTGCGCACCTCGACCCCGGGGAGCGCACGGCCGACCGACCCGATCCGCAGTTCGCCGGCACGGTTCACCGTCGCGGGGGCCGTCGTCTCGGTCAGGCCGTAGCCCTCGAGGATGTGGACCCCGATCGAGCGGAAGAAGTGCGACAGCCGGGGGGACAGGGGCGCCGAACCGCTGATCGCGTACCCGACGCGGCCGCCCAGGGCGTCGCGGAGCTTCGCGTAGACGAGCCGGTCGAACAGCCGGAACCGCAGGCCGAGCAGGAACGGCACGCGTCCGGCGGCCACCGCCTCGGAGTGCGCCACCGCGGTCGCCGCAGCGGCGCGGAAGATCCGTCCCTTGCCGCCCAGGTCGGCCTTCTGCTCGGCGGAGTTGTAGATCTTCTCGAACACGCGGGGCACCGCGAGCAGGAAGGTCGGGCGGAACGTCGACACCGCCCGCATCAGGTCCTTCGTGTCCGGCTCGTGGCCGACGAGCACGCCGGCGTGCACCGACATGACGGCGATGAACCGGGCGAACACGTGGGCGAGCGGGATGAAGAGCAGGGTCGAGGCGCCGTCGGCGACGACCTCGGGCATGGCCTCGGTGGCGCCCTCGACGGTGCCGGTGAAGTTGTCGTGCCGCAGGACGCAGCCCTTCGGCCGTCCGGTGCTGCCCGAGGTGTAGATGATGGTGGCGTCGTCGTGGCCGTGCACGTCGGCGGTGCGGGCGTCGAGCTCCTCGTCGGTGACGTCCTCGCCGAGCCGCACGAGGTCGTCGAGCCCGCCGCCGTCGATCGTCCAGTGCTGTCCGAGCGCGGGCAGGTCGGGCGCGATCGAGGCGACCCGGCGCGCGTGCTCCTCCTGCTCGACGACGATCGCGACGGCCTCGGAGTCGGACAGCACCCAGCGCACCTGGTCCGGGGAACTCGTCTCGTACACCGGTACCGAGACGAGGCCGGCGGTCCACACGGCGAAGTCGACGAGGGTCCACTCGAGTCGGGTGCGGGACAGGATCGCGACGTGGGCGCCCGGGGCGAGCCCGGCGGCGACGAAGCCCTTCGCGATCCCACGGACCCGCGCCAGCGTCTCCGCCGCGGTGATGGGGGTCCAGGCGTCACCGTGCCGCTGGGCCAGGATCGGACGGTCCGGCGTCAGGCGGGCGCGGTCGGCGAGCAGCCGCGCTGCGGAGCCGTGGTCGGGGGCGACGGGACCCGCCCCGTGGGGTGCGGCGTGCCTCCCGGCCGACGTCCCGGTGCCGGCGGCGGCGCTGCCGACCGGGCTGGTGTCGGCGGCGGCGCTGCGGGTGGAGGCGCTGCTGCGTGCAGGACGCTGATCGTTCACGGTGACTCCCTTGTCTGCCGATTCGACTCGAGTGCCCCTCGACGTGCGGGGGCACCGCCAGCATAGGACGCGTCACCCACGCGTTCCGCGACTTCGCGGTGAACCGGTAGGCTCGTTCCTCGTGCACGCCATCGGAATCGACATCGGGGGCACCAAGATCGCGGGTGCGGTCGTGACGGAACTCGGCGAGATCGTCGCCGAGGACCGCGTGGCCACCAACGCTGCGGACCCGAACGCCATGCTCGACGACGTCGTCTCGATGGTCGAGCGACTCAGCTCGCTCCACCAGGTCGGCGCCGTGGGGGTCGCCGCCCCCGGGTTCATCGACGCCTCGCAGTCGATCGTCTACTACACGCCGAACATCCGGTGGCGCAACGAGCCGCTCCGGCAGAAGCTGCAGCAGCGCCTCGGCGACCTGCACATCACGGTCGACAACGACGCGAACGCCGCGGGCTGGGCGGAGTTCCGGTTCGGTGCCGGTCGCCTGGTGTCCGACATGACCATGCTCACCATCGGCACGGGCGTCGGCGGCGCCATCGTGACCGAGGACCGCCTGTTCCGCGGCGGCTTCGGCACCGGCGGCGAGATCGGTCACCTGCGCATCGTGCCGAACGGTCTGCCCTGCGGCTGCGGCGCCCGTGGCTGCATCGAGCAGTACGGTTCCGGCCGCGCCCTGCAGCGCATGGCCAACGACGTCGCCGACGCCGGCGGCATCGGCTCGGCCCTGGCCGACGCCCGCGCCGAGAACGGCGGCGAGCTCGACGGCAGGATCGTCGGCGACCTCATCCTCGCCGACGACCCGGGCGCGCTCGCGGCCCTGCGTCGGCTCGGTCGGCACCTCGGCGAGGCCTGCGCCTCGCTGTCGGCGGTGCTCGACCCGCAGCTGTTCGTCTTCGGCGGCGGTGTCGCCAGCGCGGGGGACCGACTGCTCGACCCGATCAAGCAGGCCTACCTCAACAACCTGCCGGCGCGGGGCTACCACCCCGAGCCGGACTTCGTCATCGCCGAGCTCGTCAACGACGCCGGCGTCGTCGGCGCGGCCGACCTCGCGCGCATCCACGCCCGCACGGCGTAGGGTCGGGCGCCACACCACCCCGGGTCACCCACCACCTGGACCTTCTCACCACCTGGAGTCGTCGATGACCTACTGGCTGCTGAAGAACTTCGTGCTCGGCCCGCTCATCCTCACCCTGTTCCGGCCGTGGGTGGTCGGTCGCGAGCACGTGCCGACCTCGGGGCCGGTCATCTTCGCGTCGAACCACATCTCGTTCATCGACTCGGTGATCCTGCCCGCCGTCCTCGACCGTCGGCTGTCCTTCCTGGCGAAGAGCGACTACTTCACCGGCCGCGGCCTGAAGGGCTGGGCGACGAAGACGTTCTTCAACGCCATCGGGCAGCTCCCGATCGACCGTTCCGGCGGCAAGGCCTCCGAGGCGTCGCTCCGCACCGGCCTGCAGGTGCTGGCGCGCGGCGAGCAGCTCGGCATCTACCCCGAGGGCACGCGCAGCCCGGACGGCAAGCTCTACCGCGGCCGCACCGGCATCGCCCGGATGATCCTCGAGGGCCGGGTGCTCGTCGTGCCCGTCGCGATGGTCGGCACGCGTGAGGTCCAGCAGATCGGCCAGAAGTTCCCGAAGATCAAGCGCGTCGGCGTGGTGTTCGGCAAGCCGCTCGACTTCTCGCGCTTCCAGGGCTTCGAGACCGACCGGTTCATCCTGCGGAGCGTCACGGACGAGGTCATGCACGAGCTCGCCGGCCTGAGCCGCCAGGAGTACGTCGACGTCTACGCCACGAGCGTCAAGGAGCGGGCCAGCTCCGCGCGCGAGGCTGTCATGCGCGAACGGAAGACGACGCCTGCACGTTAGGCTCTGAGGGTCCCGGTACCCCGCCGGGGCGCCCGTCGTGCCGGTCGTCGGCACCGGGCCGCACGCACAGAACACCGAGGTAACGCCCGTGCCCGAGTCGACCGACCCCGTCGCCCTGCAGGATCCGGACGCGATCGAGGGGCTCGACCACTGGCGGACGCTCCCGATCAAGCAGCAGCCGACCTGGCCCGACCCCGTCGCGGCCGAGGCCGCCTCGGCCGAGATCGCCGCCCTGCCGCCGCTGGTGTTCGCGGGCGAGGTCGACGAGCTCCGCCAGCGGCTCGCCGCCGCGGCCGAGGGCAAGGCGTTCCTGCTGCAGGGCGGCGACTGCGCCGAGACCTTCGCCGGCGCCACCGCCGACTCGATCCGCGACCGCGTCAAGACGATCCTGCAGATGGCCGTCGTGCTGACCTACGGCGCCTCGACGCCCGTCATCAAGATGGGCCGGATGGCCGGGCAGTTCGCCAAGCCGCGCTCGAGCGACTTCGAGACCCGCGGCGACGTCACGTTGCCCGCCTACCGCGGCGACATCGTGAACGGCTACGACTTCACGCCGGAGAGCCGCCAGGCCGACCCCCGGCGCCTGGTGCAGGGGTACCACACGGCTGCGTCGACCCTGAACCTCGTGCGCGCCTTCACGCAGGGCGGGTTCGCCGACCTGCGGCAGGTGCACTCGTGGAACCAGGGCTTCGCGTCGAACCCGGCGAACGCCCGCTACGAGCACCTCGCCAAGGAGATCGACCGCGCGATCCGCTTCATGGCTGCCTGCGGCGCCGACTTCGAAGCGCTCAAGCACGTCGAGTTCTACGCCTCGCACGAGGGCCTGCTCATGGACTACGAGCGCCCGATGACCCGCATCGACTCGCGCTCCGGTCAGGCGTACGACACCTCGGGGCACTTCATCTGGATCGGTGAGCGCACCCGCGACCTCGACGGCGCCCACGTGGACTTCCTGTCGCGCGTGCGCAACCCGATCGGCGTCAAGCTCGGCCCGACGACGAGCGTCGACGACATGAAGGCCCTGGTCGACAAGCTCGACCCGGAGCGCGAGCCGGGGCGACTGACGTTCATCACCCGCATGGGTGCCGGCAGGATCCGCGACGAGCTGCCGAAGCTGCTCGAGGCGATCAAGGGCATGGACGCCAACCCGCTGTGGGTCACCGACCCGATGCACGGCAACGGCCTGACCACGCCGACCGGGTACAAGACCCGCCGGTTCGACGACGTCGTGGACGAGGTCCTCGGCTTCTTCGAGGCGCACCGCCAGGTCGGCACGTACCCGGGCGGCATGCACGTCGAGCTCACCGGTGACGACGTCACCGAGTGCCTCGGCGGCTCGGAGCACATCGACGAGGCCACCCTCGCGACGCGCTACGAGTCGCTCTGCGACCCGCGCCTCAACCACATGCAGTCGCTCGAGCTCGCGTTCCTCGTGGCCGAGGAACTCGGCGCACACCCGCACGTCCGCCCGTAGCGGCTGCACCCACCGGACGGGAGGCGCGGTGCCAGCCGGCACCGCGCCTCCCGTCCGTCGTGTGTGCACGTTCCGGGCCCGCCCCGAGTACCGGCGTGCCGGACGGCCCGCGCGTCCGGCGGCACGAGACGTGTCGGCCGAGGGGAGCGTCGGTGGCTGCTGCGCGGCGGCCTACTGGTCGTAGGACAGGGTGATGGTGTCGCCGCGGCGCACGGTCGCACCGGCGCCCGGGTCGGTGCCGGTGACGGGCAGCGAGCCCTTCCAGTCGTAGAAGCCGCACAGGATGTTCGTGCAGTCCGGCACGCTCACCTGGAGCCCCAGCCCCTCGAGCGTCGCGGTGGCGTCGTTGATGGTCTCGCCGACGACGCCCTCCTCGGGCACCGTGATCGGGGCCGGGCCCTTCGACACGACCACGTCGACCGCCGACCCGCGCACGGCGGGGGAGTCCGCCACCGTCGCCGAGACGACCTGGCCGGACGGCACGCGCTCGTCGTAGTCCTCGGACCGGGCGCCGAGGACCAGCCCGACCTCGTCCAGGGCGGCCGAGGCCTCGTCGACGGTCTTGCCGACGACGTCGGGCACCGGGCCGAGCGACACCGTCAGGGTGATCCGTCCGGTCTCGCCGTACGCCTGCACCGACGTCAGGTCGAGCGCCTTGCCGCCCGGGGCCCGACCGGTCGCCGCGATCACGGTGTCCTTCGGGGCGTCGGCGGAGAACTGGTAGCGGTCGTCCTGCAGCGCGAAGTCGTCGTCGAGCGCCGCGGTCACCGTGGAGACCGGCTGCCCGACGATCGCCGGCAGCGTGATCATCCGCGGGCCCTGGGACACGACGAGCTGGACGGACGTGCCCTTCCGGACCTCGCGTGCCGCGGCGGGCTCCGTCGTGGACACCTGCCCCTTCGCGACGACGGCGTCGAACCGGGATCCGGTCGTCGACGCCGCGTGCAGGCCCTGGGCTTCGAGCAGCTGCCGGGCCTGCGAGACCGACTTGCCCGTGACTTCCGGGATCCGGACGTTGCCGCCCGGTCCCGGTCCGAAGTACCAACCGATGCCGGCCGCGACCACGGCGAGGGCGACGACGACGGCGAGCAGCACCCAGCCGCGACGACGCCGCTTGGCCGACTGGTCGGCGAGCCGCTGGCCGGCGGGCGAGAGCGCGCCCGGCTGGGAACCGGTGCGACGGGGGCCGGGAGGGGCGTTCCGGCCGCGCGCCGGGGCCCGGCCGCGGTCGGCGTGGTCGATGACGGCGGTCTCGTCGGCGGCCGGGGACGCCGGAGCGGCGGCGCTGCTCGCGCCGGCGACACCGCCGGTGCCGTTGCGAGACGGGAGGATCGCGGTCGCGTTCTCGGGGCGCAGCACGGCCGTGCGGTACTGGCCGGTCGCCCGCTGCTGGTTGCCCGCCATGTGGTCGAGCATCTCGCGGGCGTCGCGGGGACGGTCCTCGGGGTCGCGCGCGGTCGACCAGGCCACCAGCTCGTCGAGCTCGGGTGGCACCCCGTCGACGGCGGCGCTCGGGGCGGGGACGGAGTCGTTGGCGTGCTGGTAGGCGATCTGCATCGGCTGGTCGCCCTTGTAGGGCTGCTCGCCGGTGAGCATCTCGTACAGCATGATGCCGAGCGCGTAGATGTCGCTGCGGGAGTCCGCCGAACCGCGCGTGACGAGCTCGGGGGACAGGTACGCGATGGTGCCGAGCAGTGCGGCGCCGGTCGCCGTGTTCGCGGTCGTCGCCCGCGCGAGCCCGAAGTCGCCGAGCTTGATGCGGCCGTCGTCGGCGAGCAGGACGTTCTCGGGCTTGAGGTCGCGGTGCACGATGCCCGCGCGGTGCGCCGACGCCAACCCGGCGAGGACGGCACGCAGGATGTCGGTCGCCTGTTCCGGGGTCAGGGCGTGGTGCTCCTGCAGCAGGTCCCGCAGTGTGATGCCGGGGATGTACTCCATGACGATGTAGGCGATCTCGCCCTCGGCGCCCTGGTCGTACACGCCGACCAGGTTCGGGTGCGACAGCCGCGCGGCGGAGCGGGCCTCCTGGATGAACCGCTCGCGGAACGCCTGGTCGTCGGCCAGGTGCCCGTGCATGATCTTGATCGCGACGCGTCGCTCGAGGCGGACGTCGGTCGCCAGGTACACGGTCGCCATGCCCCCGCGCGCGATGCGGGAGCGGACGCGGTACCGCTGATCGATCATGCGACCGATCATCGGGTCCGTGGCGGCGTTGGTGCTCATCGGCGGCATTCTACGAACCGAGACCGGGGCGGACCGCACCGGCGCACCGGCCGTGACCCAATCTCGATCTTCCGGATGAGGGTCAGAGCGTCGCGAGCCAGCCCTGGGCGGCGCTCGCCCAGTTCGCGTAGGCCTTGGGGTAGGCCGAGAGCTGGACGGCCTGGGCCGCGTCGGTGATGCTCATCGACGACCACCGGGGCACGTCGAGCAGCCCGCGGGTCTTACCGGCGTTCGGGTTGCTCTGCCCGCCGAAGAACAGCTTGGTGGCGTACGTCGGGTCCTGCAGCTGGCGCGCGGTGCCCCAGCCCTGGCTCGGACGCTGCTGGAACAGGCCCACCGAGTCACGGTCGCCGTGCGACAGGTTGCGCAGGCTCGACTCCTGCATGGCCGCTGCCAGCGCCACGACGATGCCACGCTCCGGCACGCCGAGGGACCGGCCGACGGCGACGATGGTCGCGGCGTTCGCGCGCTGTTCGGCGCTCAGCCCGACCGCGCCGCTCACGGCTGCGCCGGACGCGGCCGAAGCGGCGGTGGTGCGCGACGAGGACGGGATCACGAGGGTCTTGCCGGCGTAGATCGTGCTCGTGTACGACAGGCCGTTCGCCGACAGCAGCGACGCGACGGACACCCCGTTCGAGGCAGCGATCGAGCCGACGGTGTCGCCGGAGCTGATCGTGACGCTGGACTTCGCGGCCGGGGCGGTGGGGGTCGCGGGGGAGGCGGTGGTCGAGACGGCTGCGGCGGCCGACGTGCCGTGCGGCACCCGGAGCGTCTGGCCCGGGTAGATCACGCTGCGCTGGGACAGGTCGTTCGCCCGCAGCAGCGCCGAGGTCGACACCCCCACCCGCGACGCGATGCCGGAGACGGTGTCGCCCTGCTTCACGTGGTAGCTCGAGGTGCCGGAGCCGGTCGAGGCGGTCGACGTCGACGCCGTGCGCACCGAGGCCGTGGTCACGGCGGGCGTGGAGGCGAGGTGCAGCGTCTGACCGGGGTGGATGATCGTGTTCCACCCGAGGCCGTTGCGCACCAGGACCTCCTGCGCCGACAGACCGAAGCGGGCGGCGATCGAGGACACCGTGTCGCCCTGGCGCACGGTGTAGGAGGTCGGCGCCTTCGTCGTCGCGGCGACGGTCGTGATCGTGGTCTGCGCGGGGCGGGCGACGGCGGTGCCGAACACCGGGCGGTCGCCGAGGTTGCGGTCCTGGTCGACGTGGCGCTTGTGGTTCGCGTCCGCGTCGTCGTGCCGTGGCTCGGCGTGCGCGACGGGTCCGGTCAGGCCGGCGGTCACCGCGATGGTGCCCGCGAGGACGATGGGCATCGTGGCGAAGCGGGCGGATCGTGCGCGCCGGGCGTCTTCGTCTGCAGCGTGGTCCACGGGTCTCTCCTGATCTCGACTGCGCCGTGCGCGAGCGTGCGCGCACTCACAGGTGGCACAACGCTGGCATGGCGTGATTCCCAAGTCAACCAGAGAGTCGGATGTGATGGATGTGACCAATGTTGTGCACGGGGCGGCGCAACTCCCCGGTCCGCTCTGGCAACATGGGCGTGTGAGTGCCGAACCCACCGACGACCTGACCCTCTCCGAACGCTGGCTGACCGTCCCCGAGCTGGTGGACATGTTCAGCACGAGCCCGGGGCGGATCCACCGGCTCTTCGAGCAGAAGACCCTGCTCGCCGCGCGCGTGGGCGGTGTCCTGCGGGTGCCGAGCGAGTTCATCGAGGACCGCGAGCCCCTGCCCGAGCTCCGCGGCACCCTGATCGTGCTCGGCGACAACGGCTTCACCGACGACGAGGCCGTGCGCTGGATGCTCACGGTCGACGACGCGATGGGCACCACGCCGATCGCGGCCCTGCGCGCCGGCCGCAAGGCCGAGGTGCGTCGCATCGCCCAGTCGCTGCTCTAGTCGCGACCCCCCCCCCCGACGGACGGGAGGCGCGGTGCCAGCCGGCACCGCGCCTCCGTCCGTCTGCTGGTTCGTCTAGGACGACCGGCGGCTGACCGTGTCGGCGAGCGACGCGAGCTGCTCGCGTGCCGACGGCGACAACGGCGACGCGTCCAGCGCCGCCTTCGCACGCTGCACGTGCCGGTCGATCGAGCGCTCCACCGCTGCCACGGCGCCGGACTCGGTGAGGGTCGCGCGGAGCATCTGCACCTGTCCCTCGTCGAGGTCGGGGTCACCGAGCAGCTCGTCGAGCAGCTGGCGCGGACCGTTCGGCAACGCCTTGCGGGCCGAGGCGATGAGGACGGTGCGCTTGCCCTCGCGCAGGTCGTCGCCCGCTGGCTTGCCCGTGACCTCCGGGTCGCCGAACACGCCGAGCATGTCGTCGCGGAGCTGGTAGGCCACGCCGAGGGGCAGGCCGAAGGCGCGCAGGCCCTCGAGCTGCGAGTCGCTCGCGCCGGCGACCAGGCCGCCGATGACGAGCGGCGCCTCGATCGAGTACTTCGCCGACTTGAAGACGATGACGCGCTGGGCGCGGAGCAGGTGTTCGGACTCGTCGGTGACGGGCCACGCGGTCTCCTCGTGCACGTCGAGGTACTGGCCCGCCGTGACGTCGAGGCGCATCGCGTGGAACTCCTGGCGGACGATCCGGGCACGGACCGGGTCGAGGAGCGCGAGGCCCTCGTCGAAGACCGAGTCGCTGAGCGCGAGCAGCAGGTCACCGAGCAGCAGCGCCGCGTTCGTGCCGTACTGACCGCGGTCGCCGACGAACCCGGAGTCCTCGTGCAGCGACTCGAACCGGCGGTGCGCTGCCGGGCGCCCGCGGCGGGTGTCCGAGCGGTCCATGATGTCGTCGTGCACCAGGGCCGCGGCGTGGAAGACCTCGAGCGCGGCCGCGACGGTGACGATCGCCTCGGCGGTGGTCTGACGGGAGCCCTCGGCCAGCGGGTCGAACGAGCCCGAACGGCCCGCCACCGACTGCCATCCCCAGTAGCAGAACAGCGCCCGGAAGCGCTTGCCGCCGGACAGCAGGTCCCGGGCGTACTGGTCGAACGGGGCGAGGTCGGGGCTGATCGCGAGCAGGCGTTCCCGTTGCTCGTCGAGTGCCCGGTCGATACGCGCCGATACGAGGTCCACTAATCGCGTACTCTCAGCCACGATCCCTACCCTAGTGGAGTGGTCGAGGCATAGAATCGGCCCACTCAACCCGCGTTTCCCAACCCCGCGTCGATCCCAAGAACAGAGGGAACCAAGATGCCGCTCTCGGAACAGGAGCAGCGCCTTCTCGAAGAGATGGAGCGCAGCCTCTACCAGAACGATTCCGATTTCGTGGCGCGTGTCACACGTCGACAGGGCCGTCCGACGTACACGGTCATCACACTCGGAGTCCTCGGCGCACTCGCCGGTGTCGCCATCGTCATCGTCGGCCTGGTCATCAAGGCGCCGCTGCTGGGCATCCTCGGCTTCGTCGTGATGCTCGCCGGCGTCCTGTTCGCCCTGCGACCCGGCATGCGGGCGCCCAAGGCGAAGCCGGCTCGTCCGGGCAGGCCCTCGTCGGGTCGTCCGTCGCGGCCGTCCTCCGGTGGGGGCGGCGGTTCGTTCATGGACCGTATGAACGAGCGCTGGGACAAGCGGAACGACCAGAGCTAGCGCGCTCCACATCCCTGTACGGGGTCGGCCTTCGGGTCGGCCCCGTTCTGCGTTCCCGGGGGTGGGGTGGGGGCGGTTCGGGTGCGGGGTGCGCGCTGCGGTTGCGCGGGGTTGTGCGACGCGCCGTCTGGTGTGCGTCGAGGTCGCACGAACTGTCGCCCGACGGCCGCGCGAGCGACTGACGGTGCGACCTCGGCGGGGCGCGTGCGGCGTGTCGTGACCGGTCACTGACTCGACGTCGAGCGCGGCGCTGCCCGGGGGAGTCTGCGGTCGACGTCGGCCGGAGGCCTTCGCTCCACGCGGGAGTCGGCCGCCGTCGTGCCACGCTGTGCCGCGCCGTGGATGGGTCGTCGAGGTCGCGAGACACGCCGTCTGGTGACCGTCGAGGTCGCACGAACTCTCGCCTGAGATCGGCGGGAGCGACCGATGGTGCGACCTCGGCGGGGCGCGGGCGGGGTGTCGTGACCGCTCGCCGAACCCTTCTCGACCGGGTTGACCGGGTTCGCCGGGGTCGACCGGGCGGGATCTGCGGTCGACCTTGGCCGGGTGACCTCGGGTAGCGCCGGCAACGAGCGTCGCCGCGCCGCGCCCTGCGCGGACGCTGAGGTTGCGCGACATGCCGCCTGCTGGACGCCGAGGTCGCACGACGTGTCGCCTCCGGCCGGTGGGAGTGATCGATCGTGCGACTTCGGCGGGGCGTGGACGGGGTGTCGCGACCGGTCGCGCAGAGGCAGGCCGACGGGGGAGACGCGACCGCCTGGTCTGGTGCGGGCGGCGGCGGGGGCGGGGCGCGCCTCCCGGCCGGGGTGGAGGGAAGCGGGCCGCACCGGGGCGAGCCGCCCGGGAATCGTCGAGATCGCACGAAGGACCGAGGGCGCCCGTGCCAGCGGATGCAGCTCGGCGCGCCCTCGGGGCGCCCGGCGGCTGCGAAAGTCCTCCACTTTCCTCCACGGGTGCTCCTGCGCTGCAGATCCGCGTCGTTTCGGCGCTCCGATGCTGTCTGAACGGGCGCGCATTCCTCAGGAAGGCCCCCAGTACGGGTGTCCGAGGGCGAAAAGGGAGTGAACACCTGGGCAGGGGGAGGGGAGTGGAGTAAAGTGGGGTTCGCAACGGTCCGGTGGAGCGGAGGGGAGGCCCGACGTGCTGCTCGGTACCCATGCCCCGAAGCTCGACGAGAAGGGTCGCGTGATCCTCCCCGCCAAGTTCCGGGACGAACTGTCCGGGGGACTCGTGATGACCCGCGGGCAGGAACGCTGCGTCGTCGTCTTCAGCGCCCGGACGTTCGAGGAGCTCCACGAACGCATCCGGACCGCTCCGATGACGTCGAAGCGCACGCGTGACTACATGCGCCTGTTCCTCTCGGGGGCCAGCGCCGAACAGCCCGACAAGCAGAACCGCGTGACGATCCCGCAGAACCTCCGTGAGTACGCGGGGCTCGAGCGGGACCTGACGGTCATCGGCAGCGGTGACCGTGCCGAGATCTGGTCGACCTCCGCGTGGGAGGCCTACTACGCCGAAGCCGAAGAGGCATTCGCCGACAACGACGAGGAGGTGATCCCGGGGATCTTCTGATCCGCGGATCGGGACTCCCAGCCGTGAAGCCCTGACATCACTTCCCCGGTGTCAGGTCGCATGGATGGGGATCCGGACCCACGGCCCAGGAGACGAGGGGCTGCACATGGCCGAGGACGAGACTCCGAAGTTCCCGCACACACCGGTGATGCTCGAGCGCATCGTCGACCTCTTCACGCCGACGCTCGAGGGCCCGGGCAAGGTCGTCGTCGACGCGACGCTCGGGATGGGCGGGCACTCCGAGGGGCTGCTCGAGCGGTTCCCGGAGCTCACGCTCATCGGGCTCGACCGCGACACCGACGCCCTCGGGATCGCCGGGGACCGGCTCGCCCGGTTCGGCGACCGTGTCCGGCTCGTCCACACCGTGTACGACGGCATCGCCGAGGCGATCGAGGGCGAGGGGTTCTCGCGCGTGGACGGCGTGCTGTTCGACCTCGGGGTGAGCTCACTGCAGCTCGACCGGGCCGAGCGCGGCTTCGCCTACAGCCAGGACGCCCCGCTCGACATGCGGATGGATCGGACCGAGGGGCAGACCGCCGCCGACGTCCTGGCCACCTACGACGAGGGCGAACTCCGACGCATCTTCCAGCGCTACGGCGAGGAGAAGCTCGCCGGCCGCTACGCACGGGCCATCGTCGAGCGCCGGGCCACCGCGCCGTTCGAGATGTCCGGTGACCTGGTCCAGGTGCTGCACGACGCCACCCCGGTCGCGATCCAGCGGCAGGGACACCCGGCGAAGCGCGTGTTCCAGGCGCTCCGCATCGAGGTCAACGCCGAACTCAGTGTGCTCGAGCGGGCGATCCCCGCCGCCCTCGACGCCATCGCCGTCGGCGGTCGGATCGTCGTCGAGTCGTACCAGTCGCTCGAGGACCGCATCGTCAAGCGGGCACTGGTGCAGCGCACGACGTCGAGCGCCCCCGCCGGACTGCCGGTGGAGCTGCCCGAACACGCTCCCACCTTCTCCCTGATCGTCAAGGGCGCCGAGCTGGCCGACGAGGCCGAACGCGCCGCCAACCCCCGAGCAACCCCCGTGCGCCTGCGCGCGGCCGAGCGGATCCGGAACTGACATGAGCACGAACCTCGCACTCGTCGACCCCGCCGTCGTCCCGTCGCGGGCCCCGCGCCCCGATCGTCAGCAGCGCCCGGAGCTCGTCGAGGTCGCACCCTCGGCGGCCCAGCGCCGTGCCCGGCCCCGCATCGGGTACGCCGTGGTCGCCGTCGCGGCCCTCGGCATCCTGCTGCTGGCCCAGCTCGGCATCAGCATGGCGCTGAGCCAGGGCGCCTACACGATCGACGCCCTGTCGGCGGAGCAGACGGGCCTGTCCCGCACGCAGCAGTCGCTCTCCGAGGACCTCCGCGTGCTCGACTCGCCGCAGAACCTCGCCCGCAACGCGCAGGCCCTCGGCATGATCGCCAACTCCACTCCGGTCTACCTGGACCCGGAGACCGGCCGCGTGTACGGCACGCCGACCCCGGCCAAGCCGGACGAGGCAACGGCGTCCACCGACAACCAGGTGCCGAACTCGCTGCTCGACGGCGTCCCCCTCGCCACCCAGCGGGGCGGCGCGGGCGGCAGCGCCGACGCGGGCACCGGCACGGGCACCAGCGCCGACGCGAGCACGGGCGCCGCCGGCAGCACCGCCGCGACCGGCGCGACGGGCAGCAGCACCGCCACCGACGACGCCGCCGCGTCTGGGAAGACGAGCGGCGCCAGCGCGTCGGACGAGGCTTCCGCGAAGTCGTCCGTAGAGTCCGACGCGAACCCGCTCCAGGCGCCCTCGACCCGGTGACCCGCGGGGCCGCCACACCCTCAGCACCACCCCGGGAAGGACCGCACCGCGTGACGAAGACGATCCGCAACCGCCGGCTGCGCTACAGCATCGTGATGATCGCCGTGATCGCACTCGTCGGTGCGTTCGTGGTCCGGCTCGTCGACATCCAGGTCGTGCAGGCCTCGGCGCTGAACGAGCAGTCGAGCCAGAAGCGCAGCATCCCCGTCACGATCTACGGCACCCGCGGCTCGATCGTCGACCGCAACGGCACCGCACTCGCCGACAGCGTCACCCGCTACAACATCACCACCGCACCGCGGCTGGTGAAGAAGTTCGCCGGCAAGCTCGGTGGCACCCGCGTGAAGCAGGTGAGCGTCGACGCCGCGCTCTCCGCCCTGGCCGAGGCGTCGGGCGGCGACGTCGACACCATGCGCAAGAACATCGCGGCGAACCCGCGGTCGGACTTCGCGTACCTGGTCAAGGGGCTCGACGTGAAGCACTACGAGGCCGTCACCGACCTCGGCATCCCGTGGGTCTACAAGGAGCAGCAGGCCTCGCGGGTGTACCCGACGGGGGCCACCACCGGCAACCTGACCGGGTTCATGGGCACGGACGGCGCCCAGGCGGGGTTGGAGTACTCCTACAACCAGTGCCTCGCCGGCAGGAACGGCTCGCAGACGTACGAGCGCGGTGAGGACGGCGTGCAGCTGCCCGGCAGCAGCGTGACGAAGAAGCAGGCCAAGGACGGCGGCACGCTCCACACCACGATCGACAGCGACCTGCAGTACATGGCCGGGCAGACCATCGCGTCCGCCGCCAAGGAACTGCAGGCCGAGTCGGCGACGGCCACCGTGACGAGCGTGAAGACCGGCGAACTGCTCGCGGTCGCCGACTACCCGACGGTCGACCCGAACGACGTCGACGCCACCACGGACAAGGGTGCCTTCGGATCGCGTGCGCTCACGGCGTCGTACGAGCCCGGCTCGACCATCAAGGCCGCCATCGCCGCCGCGCTGATCGACCAGGGCAAGTCGAGCCCCACCGACCAGGCCGTCGTGCCGTACTCGCGCACGTTCCCCTGGGGCGGGAAGATCCAGGACTCGGAGTTCCACGAGACCGAGAACCTGACGCTCACCGGCATCCTGCAGAACTCGTCGAACGTCGGCATCACCGAGCTCGGAGCGCGGCTGTCGACGCAGCAGCGCTTCGACTACATGAAGAAGTTCGGGCTGTTCGAACCGGAGTCGGCGATCGACTACCCGGGGCAGCCGGCCATGGACTACGGCACCAGCCCCGACTGGGACCAGCAGACGAACATCAACTCGATGTTCGGCCAGGGCATCTCGACGACCGCCGTGCAGGTCGCGAGCGTGTTCCAGACGATCGCCAACGACGGTGTCCGGATCCCGCTGCACTTCGTCAAGGGCTGCACGACCGCCGACGGCAAGACGATCGACGCGCCCGACGTGCAGAAGCAGCGCGTCGTCTCCGCCCAGGCCGCGACCCAGGTCACCGGCATGCTGCAGAGCGTCGTCACGGGCGGCACCCTGGTGGGGATGAAGCCTATCTCCGGCTACAACATCGCCGCGAAGACGGGTACCGCCGAGGTGGCCGAAGGGGCCGCCGGGTACGGCGGGCAGCGCATCACGTCGGTGGCCGGAATGGCACCCGCCGAGGACCCCCAGTATGTTGTCACGGTGACGTTCACGAAGCCGCAGACCAACAAGTGGTCCAGCGGAGCGGCTCCGGCGTTCCGCACTCTCATGTCCCAGGTGCTCGAGAAGTACCGAGTAGCCCCCTCCGCGTCCGAGGCGAAGCTCTACCCGTCCACGTGGTGAGGAAGAAGGAACACTTGTCCGCACGGATCCCCCCGGTCCTCCGACCCGAACACCCGACCCCGAGGGCCGTCGCCGAACTCGCGAACGCGTTCGGTCTGCGCGTCGTCGGCTCCGTCGACGGCGCCGAGACGACCGGTGTCACGCTGAGCGCCGCCGAGGTGCAGCCGGGCGACGTGTTCGTCGGCGTGCACGGCGCGAACCGGCACGGCGCGGAGTTCTCCGCCGAGGCCGCCGAGCGCGGTGCCGTCGCGGTGCTGACCGACGACGCCGGCGCGGAGTCCGCCCGGGCGGCCGGCCTGCCGGTGCTCGTGGTCGACGACCCCCGCGCCGCACTCGGTGACGTCGCAGCCTGGGTGTACCGCACCCACCCCGACGAGGCCACCGACCTGCCCCAGCTGTTCGCCGTCACCGGCACGAACGGCAAGACGAGCACCTCGTACATCCTCGAGGGCATCCTCAAGCAGCTCGGCCTGGTCACCGGCCTGAGCTCGACCGCCGAGCGCCACATCGGCTCGCTCAGCGTCACGAGCCGTCTCACCACGCCCGAGGCGTCCGAGATGCACGCGCTCCTCGCCCGGATGCGCGAGAGCGAGGTGCGCGCGGTCGCCGTCGAGGTGAGCGCCCAGGCCCTCAGCCGTCACCGTGTCGACGGCATCGTCTTCGACGTGGCGGCCTTCACGAACCTGTCGCACGACCACCTCGACGACTACGCCGACATGGAGGAGTACTACCAGGCGAAGCTCCCGCTGTTCCAGCCCGAGCACGCCCGCCGCGGCGTCGTCTCGCTGGACACCGACTGGGGCCACCGCGTGGTGCAGGACTCCCGCATCCCGGTGACCACCATCACGGTGCACCCCGAGGTCGAGGCCGAGTGGCACGTCGACATCGTCGAGGCGCACGCCGCCTACACCGAGTTCCGCCTGACCGGCCCCGAGGGTCGGGAGCTCACGACCCGTGTGCCCCTGATCGGCTGGCACATGGCGGCGAACGCCGCGCTGGCGATCGTCATGCTCGTCGAGGGCGGCTTCGAGCTCGGCGCGATCGCGCACGCGCTCGAGTCGGGTCACCGCCGCTACCCGGACGAGGAAGACTCCGAGCGCGACGGGGAGTCCCGCCGTGTGTCCGCCATCGAGTGCTACCTGCCCGGGCGCACCGAGCGGGTGTCCGGTGAGCACGGCCCGAGCGTCTACGTCGACTTCGGCCACAGCGCCGACGCGTTCGAGAACACGCTCGCCGCCGTCCGCCAGTTCACGCCGGGCAAGGTCCTCATGCTGTTCGGCGCCGACGGTGACCGCGACACGACCAAGCGCGGCGACATGGCCCGCGTCGCCGCCGCGGGGAGCGACATCCTCGTCGTCACCGACCACCACCCGCGCTTCGAGGACGCCGCGTCGATCCGGAAGACCCTGGTCGACGCCGCCCGCGAGGCGTACCCCGACCACGAGGTCCACGAGGTGAGCCCGCCCGAGGCCGCGATCCGCGCGGCCGTCGGCATGCTCGGCGAGGGGGACTCGATCCTCTGGGCCGGCCCCGGGCACCAGGACTACCGCGACATCCAGGGCGTCCGCACGCCGTACTCCGCCCGTGACGAGGCCCGCGCGGCCCTGCGCGAGGCCGGCTGGGAGCCGAACGCCGGCCCGGCGGAGGACGTCCGATGATCGCCATGACCCTCGCCGAGATCGCCCGCGCGGTCGGCGGCGAGCTGATCGGCGGCGCCCAGGCGACCGACGTCGCCGAGCCCGGCGACCTCGTCGTCGACGGCTCGGTCGAGACCGACTCCCGCCTGGTCCGCCCCGGCAGCGTCTTCTTCGCGCTGCCCGGCGAGGTCACCGACGGCCGCCACTTCGTGCCCGCTGCGACCGAGGCCGGGGCTGCGCTCGTCATCACGCCCGAGCGTGTGGAGACCACCGCGCCGCAGATCGTCGTGGCCGACGGCTACGCGGCCCTCGCCGCGCTGGCCCACGACGTCGTCGCACGGGTCCGGGCGAGCACCGCCGATCGCGTCGACGACGCCGGCAACCCGGCGCCGCTGCGGGTCGTCGGCATCACGGGCTCGAACGGCAAGACGAGCACGAAGAACATGCTCCGCACGATCCTCGAGCAGCAGGGCGCCACGATCGCGCCGCAGGGCTCGTTCAACAACCACGTCGGCGCGCCGATCTCGATGCTCCGCATCACGGACGACACCCGCTTCCTGGTGGTCGAGATGGGTGCGAGCGGCGTCGGCCACATCGCGAAGCTCGTCTCGATCGCCGAGCCGGACGTCGGCGTCGTGCTCAAGGTGGGCCTCGCGCACGCCGGTGAGTTCGGCGGGATCGAGGCGACGCAGCGCGCGAAGTCCGAGATGGTCACCGACCTGCCCGCGACCGCGACGGCCCTGCTCAACGTCGACGACGACCGTGTCGCGTCGATGCGCGACCTGACGGTCGCGCACGTGGTCGGGTTCGGCACGTCGGCCGAGGCCGACTACCGCATCTCCGGCATCGAGACGGACCGCAGCGGCACCCGCTTCACGCTCGCCGCGCCTCCCGTCCGCCCCGGAGGTGACCGTCCGACGGACGCGACCCTGTCAGGAGGCCCGGAGCAGGTGGACGTGCGCCTCGCGATCCTGGGTGAGCACCACGCCATGAACGCGTCCGCCGCGCTCACGGTCGCCCACCTGTGGGGCGTCCCGCTCGCCGCCGGCGCCGCGGCGCTCGCGTCGATGACGCGTGCCGAGCGCTGGCGCATGGAGCTGCTCCAGGGCGGCCCCGAGGGCGTCACCGTGATCAACGACGCGTACAACGCGTCGCCCGACTCCACCGCGGCTGCGCTGCGGACCCTGGCGCAGATCGTGCGTCCGGGGGAGCGGACCGTCGCCGTGCTCGGTGAGATGGCCGAGCTCGGCGAGTTCTCGACGGAGGAGCACGACCGCATCGGTCGGCTCGTCGTCCGGCTCGGCATCGGACAGCTCGTGGTCGTCGGCCGCGGCGCGATGGCGATCCACCAGGCCGCCACCCTCGAGGGATCGTGGGACGGCGAGTCCGTGTTCATCGAGGACGTCGACGACGCCGTCCCCGCCGTGCAGGAGATGCTCCGCCCCGGCGACGTCGTCCTCGTCAAGTCCTCGAAGTCCGCCGAACTGCGATTCCTCGGCGACCGCCTCGGAGGTGTCACCGAATGATCGCGCTCCTCGTCGCCGGCGCTGTGTCGCTGGTGTTCACGCTGCTGCTCACCCCGTTCTTCATCAAGCTGTTCCACCGCCTCGGCTGGGGACAGTTCATCCGTGACGACGGTCCGCAGTCCCACCACACCAAGCGCGGGACCGCCACGATGGGTGGCATCGTCCTCATCATCGGTGCGGTCATCGGGTACTTTGTCGGGCACCTGGTCGGCCGTGACTCGATCACGCTGTCCGGCCTGCTCGTGCTGTTCCTGATGGTCGGGCTCGGGTTCGTCGGCTTCATCGACGACTTCCTCAAGGTCCGGCGCCAGCGGAGCCTCGGGCTCGGCGGGTGGGCCAAGGTCCTCGGTCAGGTCATCGTCGGCGTCATCTTCGCCACGATCGCCCTCGTGGTGCCGACGTCGAACGGCAAGCCCCCGGCGTCGACCATGATCTCGGCGATCCGCGACGTCCCGTGGCTCGACTTCATGGCGCTCGGCACCGTGATCGGCACCGTGCTGTTCCTGGCGTGGATCGTCCTGCTGACGGTCTCGACCTCGAACGGCGTCAACGTGGCGGACGGCCTCGACGGCCTGGCCACCGGGTCGAGCATCCTGGCGATCGGGTCGTACGTGATCATCGGGTTCTGGCAGTCGAACCAGATGTGCGGCGGCGCGCGCCTCGATGCGAAGACCGCCGACGCCTGCTACACCGTGTCGAACCCGCTCGACCTCGCCGTGGTCGCGGCGGCGGTCTGCGGTGGCCTGATCGGCTTCCTCTGGTACAACACCTCGCCGGCGCAGATCTTCCTCGGCGACACCGGTTCGCTCGGGCTCGGCGGTGCACTGGCCGGTCTCGCGATCCTCAGCCGCACCGAGCTCCTGCTCATCCTGATCGGTGGTCTGTTCTTCATCGTCACCGGCTCGGTCATCCTGCAGCGGGCGTACTTCAAGATCACCCACGGCAAGCGGATCTTCCTCATGAGCCCGCTGCACCACCACTTCGAACTGAAGGGGTGGGCAGAGGTGACGGTCGTCGTCCGCTTCTGGATCATCGCCGGACTCTTCGTCGCAGCGGGGGTCGGCCTCTTCTACCTCGAATGGATCGCACGCGTTGGTTGACCCGGTGTCCTCGCCGTCCCGTCTCTCGTCCCTCGACAGCTGGTACGCCGAGGGGTGGAAGGGACTGAACGTCGCCGTCCTCGGCCTCGGCGCGACCGGGTTCTCGGTCGCCGACACGCTCGTCGAACTCGGCAGCGACGTGACGGTGTACTCGACCGACGCGCCCGCCGACAGCGTCGAGCTGCTCGACGTCATCGGCGCCCGGTTCGTGCAGACCCCGCTCGACGTGGTGCCGGACGCCCTGGTGCAGCAGGCCCCCGACGTCGTGATCGTCTCGCCGGGGCTGCCGCCGCACAACGCGACCGTCCAGTGGTCGGTGACGAACAGCACCGTCTGGGGCGACATCGAGCTCGCCTGGCGTGTGCGCGACAAGGTCGTGCGCGGCCCCGTCGCCGCGCCGTGGATCACCATCACCGGCACGAACGGCAAGACCACCACCACCCAGCTCACCACCGCGATGTACGAGTCCGGTGGGCTGCGCGCGGTGGCGTGCGGGAACATCGGTGTGCCGGTGCTCGACGTGGTCCGCGACCCGGTGGGCTACGACGTCCTGGTGGTCGAGCTGTCCAGCCACCAGCTGCACTACATGGCCGACTCCGGGGACGGTGCCGTGGTGCCGCTCGCCAGTGCCTGCCTGAACATCGCCGACGACCACCTCGAGTGGCACGGCTCGGCCGAGGCCTACCGTGCCGCGAAGGCCAAGGTCTACGAGCGCACCGTGATGGCGTGCGTCTACAACACCTCCGACGAGGTCACCCGGCACATGGTGCAGGAGGCCGACGTGGTCGAGGGCTGCCGCGCGGTGGGCTTCACCCCGGGCGTCCCCGCTCCGGGCGACGTCGGCATCGTCGAGGACGTCCTGTGCGACCGGGCCTTCACCGAGGACCGCCGGAACAGCGCGCTCGAGCTGTCGACCGTCGCCGACCTCGAGACCGCGGGGCTCGCGAGCCCGCACATGACCATGAACGTGCTGGCCGCCGCCGCCCTCGCGCGCGCCGGTACGGTCCAGCCGAGCGCCATCCAGGCCGCCGTCCGGGGGTTCCGGGCCGACCACCACCGCACCGAGCTCGTGGCCGAGGCCGAGGGGATCGCCTGGGTCGACGACTCCAAGGCGACGAACCCGCACGCCGCCACGGCCTCGCTCGCCTCGTTCGACACCGTCGTGTGGATCGTCGGTGGCTTGTTCAAGGGCGTCGACATCGACGGCCTGGTCGAGCGCTTCGGGCCGGGCGTGCGCGCCGTCGTCGTCATCGGGACCGACCGTGGCCCCGTGCTCGAGGCATTCGCGCGACACGCGTCCGCGGTCCCCGTGCTCCAGGTGGAGACGACCGACACTGATCAGGTCATGCGCGAGGCGGTCCGGCATGCCGCATCGGTCGCGAGGCCGGGCGACACGGTCCTCCTCGCTCCGGCGGCGGCATCGTTCGACCAGTTCGGCTCCTACGCCGACCGGGGGCGTCGTTTCGCGGCCGCGGTCCACGAACACCTGGGAGGAGAAGTCGATGGCGACGACACCGACGGATCTTCCGAACAGTCGTAACGGCGCGTCGCCGCAGGGCGGACGCCGGGCCAACGGCGCCTTCGTCGCCGTCAAGAACGTCTTCGTCGCCGAGTCGACCACGTTCTACACGATCCTCGGCGTGACGCTGTTCCTCGTCGTCTTCGGCGTCGTGATGGTGCTGTCGTCGTCGAGTGTCGAGGAGTACGCGGCGACCCACGACTTCTTCGGTGCGGCGTCCCGCCAGGGGCTCTACGCCGTGGTGGGCGTGCCGCTCATGCTCGTGGCCAGTCGGGTGCCCACCCGCGTCTGGCGCAAGTGGGCGATGCGGCTGCTCGGCGCGGCCCTGGTGCTGCAGCTGCTCGTCTACACGCCGCTCGGCATCGACATCCAGGGCAACCGGAACTGGATCAAGATCGGGGAGTCGTTCACCGCGCAGCCCTCCGAGGTCGTCAAGCTCGGTCTGGTGCTCGGCATCGGCGCGATCATCTACGTCAAGCGCGACAAGCTGGACGACTGGAAAGAGGTCTTCGTCCCGGTCGGGATCGCCGCCCTGCTGTCGCTCGGCCTCGTGATCCTCGGTGGTGACCAGGGCACCGCGATGGTCATGGTCGTCCTGGTGTTCGGCGCCCTGTACCTCGGCGGCGTCCGCGGACGGCACCTGCTCGTCGGTCTCGTCACGATCGCCGTGCTCCTGCCGTTCGTGACGATGGCGTCGGCGTCCCGCTCCACACGCATCAGCGCCTGGCTCGCCGGCTGCACCGACACGAGCCAGTACCAGGACATCTGCTGGCAGCCGGTGCACGGTATGTGGGCGCTCGCGTCCGGCGGGGTCTTCGGCGTCGGCCTCGGCAACTCCAAGGCGAAGTGGTCCTGGCTGCCCGAGGCGGACAACGACTACATCTTCGCGATCATCGGCGAGGAGCTCGGCCTGGTCGGCGCCGTCGTCGTGCTGGTCCTGTTCGTCGTGCTGGCCATCGGGATGATCAAGGTGATCCGGCAGTCCCGCGACCCCTTCGTCAAGACCGTCACGGGCGGCATCCTGGCGTGGATCATCGGCCAGGCGCTCGTCAACATCGCCGTCGTGCTCGGCCTGCTGCCGGTGCTCGGGGTGCCGCTGCCGCTCATCTCGGCCGGCGGCTCGGCGCTCATCATGACCCTCGTCGCGATCGGCGTGGTGCTCTCCTTCGCCCGCGACCTGCCCGGGCGGAACGACCCCGCCACGACGAACCGACTCCCCACCACGAACGGACCCCTGCGGTGAGCAAGTACCTCTTCGCCGGCGGCGGCACCGCCGGCCACGTCAACCCCCTGCTCGCCGTCGCCGACCGGTTGACCGAGCGGGAGCCCGACGCCCAGGTGCTCGTGCTCGGCACCGCCGAGGGCCTCGAGTCCCGGCTGGTGCCGATGCGCGGGTACGAGCTGTTGACCATCCCGCGGCTGCCCTTCCCCCGGAAGCTGAACGCGAACGCCCTCCGCTTCCCGCAGCGCTTCGCCGCGGCGGTCAAGCAGACCGAGCGGATCATCCGGGAGCGCGAGATCGAGGTGGTGCTCGGCGTGGGCGGCTACGCGGCCGCCCCGGCCTACATCGCCGCACGCCGGACCGGCACCCCGATCGTCGTGCACGAGCAGAACGCGAAGCCCGGGCTGGCGAACCGCCTCGCCGCGTTCCTGACCCGGCACGTCGGCCTGACCTTCTCGAACACCCGGCTGCGCAACGGCCGTGTCGTCGGCATGCCCCTGCGCCGCGAGATCGAGTCGCTGGACCGCCGGGCCGTGCGTGCCGAGGGCCTCGCCGAGTTCGGCCTCGACCCCGACCGCCCGGTCCTGCTCGTGACCGGCGGCTCGTCGGGCGCGCGGAGCATCAACCGGACGATCAACACCTCGGCCGCCGCCATCGTCGGCGCCGGGTGGCAGGTCCTGCACGTCGTCGGCGCCGCGTCGGACATCGGCCCGAGCGACCTGGACGGGTACCACGTGCTGCCCTACTGCGACCGGATGGACCTGGCCTACGCCGCGAGCGACTTCGTGGTCTCGCGATCCGGTGCCGGCATGGTGTGCGAGCTCACGGCGGTCGGCCTGCCGAGCGTGCTCGTGCCGTACCCGGTCGGCAACGGCGAGCAGCGCCACAACGCGCAGGACGTCGTCGACGCCGGGGGAGCCGTCCTGGTGGCCGACGGGGAATTCGACCAGGACTGGGTGACGTTCCAGCTGCTGAGCATCCTGCAGGACCGCTCCCGCATCGCGGACATGACCGTGCGGGCGGGCAGCGTCGGCCACCGCGACGGCGCCGACCGGATGACCGACCTGGTCCTCGACGCCGCGAAGCAGGCCCCCAGCACCACGGAGGAACCATGACCATCAAGCCCGACCTGACGCAGCCGATCCCCGACGACCTCGGCACCGTGCACTTCGTCGGCATCGGGGGCTCGGGCATGAGCGGCATCGCACGGATGTTCCTCGCCGCCGGGCACCGGGTGACCGGGAGCGACTCCCGCGAGACCGAGACGACGGGCACCATGCGCGACCTCGGTGCGACGGTCCACATCGGCCACGACGCCGCGAACGTCGGCGAGGCGGACACCCTCGTGGTGACGAGTGCGCTCTGGCCGGACAACCCCGAGCTCCTCGAGGCGCAGCGCCGCGGGCTGCCGGTGCTGCACCGCTCGCAGGCCCTCGCCGCGCTCATCGCCGATCACCGCCTGGTCGCGGTCGCCGGCGCGCACGGCAAGACCACCTCGACGGGCATGATCGTCACCGCGATGGTCGAACTCGGGCTCGACCCGAGCTTCGTGAACGGCGGCGTCATCCAGTCCCTCGGCACGAGCTCGGCCCCGGGATCGAGCGACCTGTTCGTCGTCGAGGCGGACGAGTCCGACGGCTCGTTCCTGCTGTACGACGTCGCCGTGGCCCTCGTCACCAACGTCGACGCCGACCACCTGGACCACTACGGCAGCGAGGAGGCCTTCACCGAGGCCTTCGTCGAGTTCGCCGCGAAGGCGAGCGAGCGCGTCGTCATCTCGAGCGACGACGCCGGCGCGAAGACCGTCACGGCCGGCATCCGGCAGCGCCCGGACGCCCCCGAGGTCGTCACCTTCGGCGAGGCCGCCGACGCGGACGTCCGCATCGAGGGCATCACCGAGGCAGCCGGGGTCGAGGTCGACTTCCGTGCCGCGGGTGAAGCCCACCACCTGACCCTGCGCGTTCCCGGTCGGCACAACGCGATCAACGCGGTCGGCGCGTTCGCGGTCCTGACCGGTCTCGGCGTCAGCGCCGCCGACGCGATCCGCGGACTCGAGGCGTTCGGCGGCACCCAGCGCCGCTTCGAGCTGCACGGCGTCGAGCGCGGCGTGTCCGTCTACGACGACTACGCCCACCACCCGACCGAGGTCGCGGCGGCGCTCAAGGCCGCCCGCAACGTCGTCGGCGACGGCCGCATCATCGCGATCCACCAGCCGCACCTGTACTCGCGCACCCGGCTCATGGCCGGCGACTTCGCGAAGGTCTACGAGGAGCTGGCCGACCACACGGTGGTGCTCGACGTCTACGGCGCCCGTGAGGACCCCGAGCCCGGCGTGACCGGCGCCCTGGTGCAGGAGCGCTTCGCCGACCAGTCGCGTGTCGAGTTCCTGCCCGACTGGGACGACGCCGCCGCCCGTGCGGCCGCGATCGCCCGGGACGGCGACATCATCATGACCCTGAGCTGCGGCGACGTGTACCGGATCATCCCGCAGGTGCTCGGTGCGCTCCAGGACGACGGGGCGCAGGCTCGGTGAAGCGTCCGGAGGGGTTCGACGAGGGGGACGCCCGCCAGGACGTCCCGGCCGAGGCCGCTGACGCGCCCCGGCAGCGTCGTGGTCCCTCGACGCCGCGGCTGCCGTTCCGCGGTCGCGCCGTCGACGCCCAGGAGGCCCGCCCCGCCGCCGACGAGTCGGCTGCGGTCGACGACGACCCGGCTCCCACCACGCCGGACGGCGGTCCCTCGGCAACGCGCCCCCGCACGGTCGATGCGCCCCCGAGTGTCGGGGCGCGACGACCGTCGGCGGGCGCAGATCCGTCGACCGACTCGGCCGGGTCGACCCGCGACCGGGTCGGTGCCCTCGCGGGTGCCGCCGGACGACGTCTCGGCACCGGCTTCGGCGTCGTCGCGGACCGGCTCCGGGAGTACACCCCGAACGAGGACCACCGCGACCCGGAACACGAACGACGTGCGGCGGAGCGCCGGAGCGCGACGGGCGGTGCAGCCGACCACGACGCCACCGTCACCGACGTGCTCGACGCGGGTGGTGCCTCCCGGCCGGAGCAGTCGACGGGGACACCGATCGGCGCCGGAGTGCGTGCGGCGGAGACCGCCCGCGAGGCGCGCGTCGCCAAGCGGCGTCGCCGCCTGCTCGAACGGGCCGAGGTCCGCCGGTTCACACGGCGCAGCCGCCACCGCCGAGCGGCGTGGATCACGGCGGCGAGCGTCGTCGTGGTGCTCGGTGCGTCGATCCTGGTGGCGGTGTCGTCGCCGCTCATGGCGCTCCGCACGATCGAGATCGAGGGCACGGAGCGCGTCGACGAGACGGCACTGCGGCAGGCCCTGTCCGACCAGATCGGGACCCCGCTGGCCCGGCTCGACTTCGACGCGATCAAGCGCGACATCGCCGGGTTCCCGCTCATCGAGAGCTACGTGACCGAGGAGGCGCCGCCGCACACCCTCGTCGTCACCGTGACCGAGCGCACGCCGGTCGTCGCGGTGCGTTCCGGGCGGTCCTTCGACCTGGTCGACCCGGCGGGCATCGTCGTGCAGTCCGCGCCGGAACGACCGGCCCGCTTGCCCCTCGCCGACATCGCCCGCGCCCGGCTCGGGTCGTCGAGCTTCCGCACGATGACCGAGGTCGTGCTCGCGCTGCCGTCGACCGTCCGGTCGCAGGTGACCCGCGTGTCGGGCTCCACCGCCGACGACGTGACCCTGACCCTGCGCGACCGCTCGACGGTGGTGTGGGGGAGTCCGGACGACTCGCCGGCCAAGGCCGCGCTGCTCGCGGCACTGGTGCAGGACCACGAGGCGCGGAACCCCGGCGTCGTGGTCGAGTACGACGTGTCCGCGCCGGACAACGGCGTGATCCGCGCGAAGGACTGATTTGCCGGACCTGATCGACGACACGCGGCGTGGCGGGGCGACACTGCGCCGAACGCACCCGTAGCGTCGAAGCCAGCACCACATCTACCAGCATTGCCCCTGAACTTCAAGTAGAGGTTGAGGGTTCGACCGGAGGCCTGACTGACGTGACCACGAACCACAACTACCTCGCCGTCATCAAGGTCGTCGGCGTCGGCGGCGGCGGCGTGAACGCCGTCAACCGCATGATCGAACTCGGCCTGCGGGGCGTGGAGTTCATCGCGATCAACACCGACGCCCAGGCCCTGCTGCTCAGCGACGCCGACGTCAAGCTCGACGTGGGCCGCGAGATCACGCGCGGCCTCGGTGCCGGCGCGGATCCCGAGGTCGGCCGTCGTGCCGCCGAGGACCACGCCGAGGAGATCGAGGAAGCCCTCGCCGGGGCCGACATGGTGTTCGTCACGGCCGGTGAGGGTGGCGGGACCGGCACGGGTGGTGCCCCGGTCGTCGCACGCATCGCGAAGTCCATCGGCGCGCTCACCATCGGTGTCGTCACGAAGCCGTTCAGCTTCGAGGGCAAGCGTCGCCAGTCGCAGGCCGAGAACGGCGTCGCGGGCCTCAAGGACGAGGTCGACACGCTCATCGTCGTGCCGAACGACCGCCTGCTCGAGATCAGCGACCGCGGCATCTCGATGGTCGAGGCGTTCGCCACCGCCGACCAGGTGCTGCTCGCCGGTGTGCAGGGCATCACCGACCTGATCACGACCCCGGGTCTCATCAACCTCGACTTCGCCGACGTCAAGAGTGTCATGCAGGGCGCCGGTTCCGCGCTCATGGGCATCGGTTCGTCCCGTGGTGCCGACCGCGCGATCAAGGCGGCCGAGCTGGCCGTCGCGTCGCCGCTGCTCGAGGCCTCGATCGACGGCGCGCACGGCGTGCTCCTGTCGATCCAGGGTGGCTCGAACCTCGGCATCTTCGAGATCAACGACGCCGCCCGCCTGGTGCAGGAGGCTGTCCACCCCGAGGCGAACATCATCTTCGGTGCCGTCATCGACGACACCCTCGGCGACGAGGTCCGCGTGACCGTCATCGCCGCGGGCTTCGACGGCGGCGAGCCGGCGCAGCAGCAGAAGGAGCGCCGCTCCAGCTACGTCGACCCGGGTTCCGAGGCAGCGGCTCCGGTCTCCGCCGCGTCGACCGGTGCGATCGAGGACTCGACCTCGTCGACCCCCTCGTGGGCCTCGCAGGAGCACCAGCCGCCGGTGCAGCGCGCCGCCGACCCGGCGTTCGACGACGACGACGAGCTCGACGTCCCCGACTTCCTCAAGTAACCGTTCCATGGCAGGTGATCCGCGCCTCCCGTCCTCGTCACCAGACGACGGACTGGAGGCGCGTCTCGCGTCCGTCAGGAGCAGCATCGCCGACGCGGCGCGGCTCGCGGGCCGCAGCCCCGACGAGCTGACGCTCGTCGTCGTGACGAAGTACCACCCGGCCGCGCTCGTGCGCGAGCTGGCCGCGCTCGGCGTCACCGACGTGGGGGAGAACCGTCACCAGGAGGCACAGGCCAAGGCGGCGGAGCTCGCCGACCTCGGGCTCACGTGGCACTTCGTCGGGCAGCTGCAGTCGAAGAAGGCGCGGCAGGCCCGCCGGTACGCGCACGTCGTGCAGTCGCTCGACCGCGAGTCCGTCGTCGACGCGTTCGCTCCGACCGAGGCCGAACCGGCGCCGCCGGTCATCGACGGCTTCGTGCAGGTGAACCTGACCGACGACCCGGGCCGCGGGGGCGTGCAGCCGGACGCGGTCGAGGCGATGGCGGAACGGGTGCTCGCGACCGGGACGATCCGGCTGCGGGGCGTGATGGCCGTCGCGCCCCTCGACGAGGAACCCCGTGCGGCCTTCGCCCGGCTCCGCGCGATCTCCTCGCGCGTCGTGTCGCTCGATCCCGGCGCCACCGACATCTCCGCCGGCATGAGCGGCGACCACGCCGAGGCGATCCTCGAGGGCGCGACACACCTGCGGATCGGTACCGCAATCACGGGAAACCGGCCGGTCGCGCCCTAGCCTCGTTGCAGGGCACCCACGAGCACGAACCCCGGAGGAACCATGGCCAACCCGCTGAAGAAGACGATGGTCTACCTCGGCCTCGCCGATGAGGAACTCGACTACGAGGAAGAGCAGCAGCAGGCCGCCCCGGCGCGCCAGCAGGCTGCGCCCGCACGACAGCCGGCCGCTGCCGCCCCGGACGCGACCCCCGCCGAGCAGCAGGAGGCCCCGGCCCCCGCAGCGGCGGCCGCTCCCGCAGCAGCACCGGCCACCCCCAAGACGCACACCCACCAGCGCGGCGCCCAGGTCACTCCGCTCCGCCGCTCGCACACGACCGCACAGAAGGCGACCCCGGTCCAGGAAATGAACGAGATCCTCACCGTCCACCCGCGCGAGTACAAGGACGCCCAGTCCATCGCCGAGAGCTTCCGCGACGGCATCCCCGTCATCATCAACCTCTCGCAGATGACCGAGGGTGACGCCCGGAGAATGATCGACTTCGCCTCGGGGCTGTCGCTCGGCCTGTTCGGCAAGATCGAGCGCGTCACGAACAAGGTCTTCCTGCTGTCGCCCGCCCACGTCGCAGTGAGCGGTGAGCCCGCTGAGGTAGAGTCCGACATCGAGGCGAACTTCTTCGCCCAGTCCTGAGCCTTCCCGGCCCACCCGCCCTTGAAGGTCGTCGCCCGACGGCCCTCGACCGAGACGAGCGAGCCCCATCGTGTCCGTGATCCTAGGGATCGTCTCCCTTGCTCTCCTGCTCTACTTCTTCGTGATGTGGGGCCGGTTCGCCCTGGACCTCGTGCAGAGCGTCAACCGGGCCTGGCGGCCGCGTGGTGGGCTGCTCGTGGTCTCGGAGTTCGTCTACACGATCACCGACCCGCCCATCCGTGCGGTCCGACGGGTCCTCCCGCCGCTCCGCCTGGGGCCCGTCGCACTCGACTTCGGCTGGACGATCGTGATGCTCGTCGTCATCATCGCCCGTGTCGTCGTCGCGTCGATCGCGGGCCGGGTCTGAGCGGACTTCGGTCCGCGACACGCGCCACGCCAGCGGCATGGTCACGGTTCCGCCCCATCGTCGGTGTACGGTGGTCGGGATCGATGCTCGCCCCGGTGATGCATCCGCACCGCACGGCACGACTGGTACATTCGGTCGCACCGCACGCGGTTCCACACGTTCAGCAGTTCTATTGAGGTGACGGCAATGGCTTTGACGCCGGAAGACGTAGTCAACAAGCGGTTCCAGCCGACGAAGTTCCGCGAGGGCTACGACCAGGACGAGGTCGATGACTTCCTCGACGAGGTCGTCGTCGAGCTCCGTCGCCTGACCGCGGAGAACGACGAGCTCCGCCAGCGCCTGCAGGCGGTCGAGACGGCCCCGCAGCCGGCGCAGGCCGAGCAGCCGGCCCCCGCGGCCGAGCCCGAGCCGGAGCCCACCCCGGCCCCCGTCGAGGCAGCTCCGGAGCCCGCTCCGGTCGCGGCCGCCGCACCGGCGACCACGGTCCCGGCCGACGAGGACACCGAGGGCACCACGAACCTCCTCACCCTGGCCCGTCGTCTCCACGAGGAGCACGTGCGCGAGGGCATCGAGAAGCGCGACGCGCTCATCGCCGAGGGCACCGCGCAGGCCGCCCGCCTGGTCTCCGAGGCCGAGGCGAAGCAGCGCCAGATCATCGCCGACACCGAGAACACCAACCGTCAGCGTGTCGCGGTGCTCGAGCAGGAGCAGCGTCAGCTCGAGGGCAAGATCGACGAGCTCCGCACCTTCGAGCGCGACTACCGTGCGCAGCTCAAGAGCTACATCCAGGGGCAGCTCTCCGAGCTCGACTCCTCGGGCGAGCAGTCCGGTCTCACCCCGGCGCCGGCTTCGGCGCAGGGCTTCGGCAACTGACGTTGTCGCGACCAGCATCACCAGCGAAGGTCAGTGTCCGCGCGATCGCGGCACTGGCCTTCGCCGCTGTCGTGGTGGTGGGACTCGACCAGGTCGCCAAGGCGCTGGTCGTCGCGAACCTGCCCTACGGTGAGCCCGTCCCGGTGCTCGGCAGCGCGCTGCAGTTCCTGTACGTGCGGAACCCCGGAGCGGCGTTCTCGTTCGCGGTGAACATGACCTGGGTCTTCTCGGTCATCTCCGCCGCCGTCGTCGTCGCGATCATCGTCTACTCGCGCCGCATCCGCTCGATGTGGTGGGCGATCGTGCTGGGCATGCTGCTCGGCGGTGCGCTCGGCAACCTGATCGACCGGCTCTTCCGTGAACCCGGGTTCGCTCGCGGGCACGTCGTCGACTTCATCTCGACACCGTGGATGATGCCGGCGATCTACAACATCGCGGACTCGTTCATCTGCATCAGCATGGTCGTCTTCGTGCTGCTGGTGATCCTCGGCGTGAACCTCGACGGCACCCGCACCCTGTCGGCCAAGCGGCAGGCCGAGGCCGACGCGGCGGCGCCGCTGGACGGCGGGGCCGCGTTCTCCGCCGAGCAGGCCGACGTCGCCGAGCCGCACCGCGCCTCCCGTCCGGACGACCGCGACCGGCGCGACACGCTGGGACACGACGCCACGTGACCGAGTCGCGTGCCCTGCCCGTCCCCGACGGGCTCGCCGGTGAGCGTGTCGACGCCGCCATCGCGAAGCTGCTCGGGTTCAGCCGGTCCTTCGCGGCCGACGTCGTCGCCGCCGGCGGCGTCCGCGTCGACGGGGTGCCCGTCGACAAGTCGGACCGCCTGCACGCCGACTCCTGGCTCGAGGTCGAGTGGAGCCCGAAGGAGCCGCCGCGCATCGTCCCCGCCGCCGTGCCGGGCATGACGATCGTCCACGACGACGAGGACATCGTCGTCGTCGACAAGCCCGTCGGGGTCGCCGCGCACCCGTCGCCCGGGTGGGACGGCCCGACCGTGCCCGGTGGCCTGGCCGCCGCCGGCTTCACCATCGCGACGTCCGGGGCCGCCGAGCGGGCCGGCATCGTGCACCGGCTGGACGTCGGGACCTCCGGCCTGATGGTCGTGGCGAAGACCGAGCTGGCGTACACGCACCTGAAGCGCGCCTTCAAGGAGCGCACGGTCGAGAAGGTGTACCACGCGCTCGCGCAGGGTCACCCGGACCCGACCTCCGGCACCGTCGACGCCCCGATCGGCCGCCACCCGTCGAGCGACTGGAAGTTCGCGGTCACCGCGGACGGCAAGCCGAGCGTCACGCACTACGAGACCCTCGAGGCCTTCCGTGCCGCGACCCTGCTCGAGGTGCACCTGGAGACCGGTCGCACGCACCAGATCCGGGTGCACATGGCCGCGACCCGGCACCCGCTCGTCGGGGACACCATGTACGGGGCCGATCCGGTGCTGGCGGCGGAGCTCGGTTTGACGCGGCAGTGGCTGGACGCCGTCCGGCTGGGGTTCGCACACCCGCGCACAGGGGAGTGGGTGTCGTTCGAGGCGTCCTACCCCGACGACCTGCAGTGGGCGCTCGAGCGGATCCGGGGCGCGTCGGCCTGACGCGGCGGCGCGGCGCTTGGCGCGCGGCGCTTGGCGCGCCTGGCCGAGTGCGTCGAGGTGGCGCGTTCTGTCGCGCTCGGCGCTGCCGCGCGACGTGTCGTGCCACCTCGGCGGGCGGCTTGCGTCGTGTCGTGGCCGCTCGGCGTCGCGCCCCGCGCGCGGCGCGCGCCGATGCCGGCCTGGAGGCGCGTGGCGGGGCCGGCCCGTGCCTCCCGTCGGGCGCGTGCTCCGCTGAAGTCGCACGTGCGCTCGCACCGGGCGCGGGTGTGCGGCGTGTCGTGCTACCTCGGCGTCGGACCCGGCCGCGGCGCGCCCGACGGCCTCACGTCGGCGGCCCGCACACACGCCGCCGCGCTCCGTGAAGTGGGTGGTCGCGGGTAGGCTGTTCCCACCCCGCAGACCGTACGAACCGGAGGTTCCGTGTCGGATTCCGACTCCTTCGTCCACCTGCACGTGCACAGCGAGTACTCGATGCTCGACGGTGCCGCCAGGCTCTCCGACCTCGTGGCGGAGACCGCCGCGCAGGGCATGCCCGCGGTGGCGGTGACGGACCACGGCAACATGTTCGGCGCGTTCGAGTTCTGGAAGGCCGCGAAGGCCGGCGGCGTCAAGCCGATCATCGGGACCGAGGCGTACATCACGCCGCGCACCCACCGCTCGGACAAGACCCGTGTGCGCTGGGGCGACGGCGGCGGGGACGACGTGTCGGGTGCCGGGTCGTACACGCACATGACGATGTTCGCCGAGAACACGACCGGCATGCACAACCTGTTCCGGCTGTCGTCGAAGGCGTCGCTCGAGGGCTACTACTTCAAGCCCCGCATGGACATCGAGCTGCTGCAGGAGTACCACGAGGGGATCATCGCCACGACGGGCTGCCCCTCCGGCGAGATCCAGACGCGGCTGCGCCTCGGGCAGTACGACGAGGCCCGACAGGCAGCGGCGGACTACCGCGACATCTTCGGCAAGGAGAACTACTTCGCCGAGGTCATGGACCACGGCCTCGAGATCGAGCGCCGGATCATGACGGACCTCATCCGCCTGGCGAAGGACCTCGACATCCCGCTGGTCGGCACGAACGACCTGCACTACACGCACGCCCACGACGCCAAGTCGCACGCCGCGCTCCTGTGCGTGCAGTCGGGGTCGACGCTGAACGACCCGAACCGCTTCAAGTTCGACGCCGACGAGTTCTACCTGAAGACGCCCGCGCAGATGCGCCACGTCTTCCGTGACAACCTCGAGGCCTGCGACAACACGCTGCTCATCGCCGAGCGGTGCAACGTCGAGTTCGACACCGCCGCCAACTACATGCCGAAGTTCCCGGTGCCCGAGGGCGAGACGGAGCACTCCTGGTTCGAGAAGGAGGTCGCGAAGGGGCTGGAGTACCGGTACCCGGGCGGCATCTCGAAGGAGGTCCAGGAGCGCGCGGACTACGAGGTCGGCATCATCAACCAGATGGGCTTCCCGGGCTACTTCCTGGTGGTCGCCGACTTCATCAACTGGTCGAAGAACAACGGCATCCGGGTCGGTCCGGGCCGTGGCTCCGGTGCCGGTTCGATGGTCGCGTACGCGATGCGCATCACCGACCTCGACCCGATCCGGCACGGCCTGATCTTCGAGCGATTCCTCAACCCGGACCGCGTCTCGATGCCCGACTTCGACGTCGACTTCGACGACCGTCGCCGCGGTGAGGCGATCAAGTACGTCACCGAGAAGTACGGGTCCGAGCGCGTCGCGCAGATCGTCACGTACGGCACCATCAAGGCGAAGCAGGCGCTCAAGGACTCCTCGCGGGTGCTCGGGTTCCCGTTCGGCATGGGTGAGAAGCTCACCAAGGCGATGCCGCCGCCCGTGATGGGCAAGGACATCCCGCTCACCGGGATCTTCGACAAGGACCACCCGCGGTACAAGGAAGCCGTCGACGTCCGCACCGTGGTCGAGACCGACCCCGAGGCGAAGACCGTCTTCGACACCGCGCTCGGCCTCGAGGGGCTGAAGCGCCAGTGGGGCGTGCACGCCGCCGGCGTCATCATGTCGAGCGACCCGCTCATCGACATCATCCCGATCATGAAGCGGGAGCAGGACGGCCAGATCGTCACGCAGTTCGACTACCCGGCAGCGGAGTCGCTCGGCCTGATCAAGATGGACTTCCTGGGGCTCCGCAACCTCACGATCATCAGTGACGCCCTCGACAACATCAAGACCAACCGCGGCACCGAACTCGACCTCGAGACGATGGGCCTCGAGGACCCGGAGGCCTACGCCCTGCTGCAGCGCGGCGACACCCTGGGCGTGTTCCAGCTCGACGGCGGCCCGATGCGCGGTCTGCTGCGCCTGATGAAGCCCGACAACTTCGAGGACATCTCCGCGCTCATCGCCCTGTACCGTCCGGGGCCGATGGGTGCGAACTCGCACACGAACTACGCGCTCCGCAAGAACGGCGAGCAGCCGATCACGCCGATCCACCCGGAGCTCGAGGAGCCCCTCAAGGACATCATCGGCACGACCTACGGCCTGATCATCTACCAGGAGCAGGTCATGGCGATCGCGCAGAAGGTCGCGGGGTTCTCCCTCGGCCAGGCGGACATCCTCCGCCGCGCGATGGGCAAGAAGAAGAAGTCCGAGCTGGACAAGCAGTACGCGGGCTTCCAGCAGGGCATGAAGGACAACGGGTACTCCGACGCGGCGATCAAGACGCTGTGGGACATCCTGCTGCCGTTCTCCGACTACGCGTTCAACAAGGCGCACTCGGCGGCGTACGGCGTGGTGTCGTTCTGGACGGCCTACCTCAAGGCGCACTACCCGGCCGAGTACATGGCGGCGCTGCTGACGAGTGTCGGCGACGCCCGCGACAAGCTCGCGCTCTACCTGAACGAGTGCCGTCGCATGGGCATCCGGGTGATGCCGCCGGACGTCAACGAGTCGATCGGCTTCTTCGCCGCCGTCGGCGACGACATCCGCTTCGGCATGGGCGCGATCCGCAACGTGGGCTTCAACGTCGTCGACGACATCGTGAAGGCCCGCACCGAGAAGGGCGCCTTCGAGTCCTTCCACGACTTCCTGCGCAAGATCCCGATCTCGTCGGCGAACAAGCGCACGGTGGAGTCGCTCATCAAGGCCGGTGCGTTCGACGAGTTCGGCGACACCCGACGTGCCCTGGTGGAGATCCACGAGGGTGCCGTCGAGGGTGCGGTCAAGGTGAAGCGCGACGAGGCCAACGGCAACGTCGGCTTCGATTTCGACTCCCTCTTCGCCGAGGTCGCCGAGGATGCCCCGAGCGCCGCGGTGTCCCAGGTGCCGGACCGCCCGGAGTGGTCGAAGCGCGACAAGCTGGCGTTCGAGCGCGACATGCTCGGGCTCTACGTGTCCGACCACCCGCTCGCCGGGCTCGAGATCGAGCTCGCGAAGCACCAGTCGATCACCATCGCCGACCTGCTGACCGCCGACGACTCCATCGAGGGCGAGACCGTCACCGTGGCCGGCCTGCTGACGAGCGTGCAGCACCGGGTGGCGAAGTCGAGCGGCAATCCGTACGGCATCGTCCAGATCGAGGACTTCGGCGGCGAGATCGGCGTCATGTTCCTCGGCAAGACGTACCAGGAGTTCGGTCCCTCGCTCGTGGCCGACTCGATCGTCGTGCTGCGCGGCCGTGTGAACGTCCGAGACGACGGCAAGGCCCTGCACGCGGTGAGCATGTTCCAGCCGAACGTCGGCGACGCGATGGGCTCCGGCCCGCTCACGCTGTCGCTGCCCGAACGGCAGGCGACCACCACGACCGTCACGGAACTCGCCGCCGTGCTCGGCCGGCACCGGGGCGAGACCGAGGTGCGGCTGAAACTGCTCAAGGACGAGGTCGCGCGGACCTTCGAGCTGCCGTTCCCGGTCAACCTGACGCCGGACCTGTTCGGGGAGCTGAAGAGCCTGCTCGGGCCGCGCTGCCTGGTGTAGCAGGAGGCGTCGACGGCCGTCACCGGTTCGACGTGGCGCGCGGTGGGCGACGAGTCCCGTCCGCGGCGCGCCGGTCGGGAGGCCCGGTGCCGGTCCGGCAGGCCGGTGCGGCTCCGCACCGGTCGGGAAGCCCGGTGCCGGTCCGCCGCGCCGGTCCGGTTGCGCGCACGGCTGGGGAGCGGACCGCGATCTGCCGGTCGTGCGGGTCGCCGCCCGCGACCCGCACGGCCGCGAACCGGTGCGCGCCTGTGGAGACCGTCGCGTTCCTCCACACCGGCCCGTGTGCACGCCGTCGTGCAGACCTCCGCCGGTACGCTGGAGCCCTCATGATGCAGCGAATCGACCTCCGCGGCGGCCTCCCCGCCCGTGCCGAACTCCTCCGACTCATGCCCCGTGCCGTGGGCGACGTGTCGCACGCGGTCGATGCCGCGCGCGAGCTCGTCGAGGACGTCCGACACCGGGGCGCCGCGGCCCTGCACGACCAGGCCGAGCGGTTCGACGGGGGAGCCCCCGCGAACGTCCGGGTGCCTGCTGCCGAGATCGCCGCCGCCGTCGCCGGGCTCGCCCCCGAGCTCCGCGCAGCCCTCGACGAGGCGATCCGCCGCGTGCGGGCCGCGAGTGCCGCGCAGATCCCTGCCGGGTCCGTGACCACCCTGGCCGACGGCGCCGAGGTGCACCAGCGCTGGCAGCCGATGCGCCGCGTCGGGCTCTACGTCCCCGGTGGCAAGGCCGTCTACCCGTCGAGCGTCGTGATGAACGTCGTCCCGGCCCAGGCAGCCGGGGTGCGGTCGATCGCCCTCGTGTCCCCGCCGCAGCGCGACCACGGTGGCGCGGTGCACCCGACGATCCTCGCCGCGGCCGGGCTGCTCGGCATCGACGAGGTCTACGCGATGGGCGGCGCCGGAGCCGTCGGCGCCCTGGCGTACGGCGTCGCCGAGATCGACCTCGAGCCGGTCGACCTCATCACCGGTCCGGGCAACAACTACGTCGCCGCGGCGAAGCGTCTGGTGCGCGGCGTCGTCGGGATCGACTCCGAAGCCGGGGCGACCGAGATCCTCGTGATCGCGGACGACACGGCCGACGCCGGGTTCGTCGCCGCCGACCTCATCAGCCAGGCCGAGCACGACGAGCAGGCGGGCAGCGTGCTGGTGACGACGTCACCGGCGTTCGCCGATGCGGTGGAGGCCGCCATCCCGGAACGCACGGCGGTGCTCGGGACGGCTGCGCGCCTCCAAACCGCCCTGGACGGACCGCAGTCCGCCGTGGTCCTGGTGGACTCGCTGGCCGACGCCGCGACCGTGAGCAACGCCTACGGGCCGGAGCACCTGGAGATCCAGACGGCCGACGACGACGCGGTCCTCGCGGACATCGACGCGGCCGGCGCGGTCTTCGTCGGACCGAGCACGCCGGTGAGCCTCGGGGACTACCTGGCCGGGTCCAACCACGTGCTGCCGACCGGTGGACAGGCTCGGTTCGGCTCCGGGCTGTCGGCGTCGACGTTCCTGCGCCCGCAGCAGGTCATCCGCTACACGTCGGACGCGCTCGCGCAGGTCGCCGACCACATCGTGGCGCTGTCCACCGAGGAACAGCTCCCCGCGCACGGGGCCGCCGTGACGGAGCGGACGAACCGCTAGCCTGGGGAACGACATGTTCTGCCCCTTCTGCCGCCACCCGGACTCCCGCGTCGTCGACTCACGGACGAGCGACGACGGAACCTCCATCCGCCGTCGCCGCCAGTGCCCCAACTGCGGGCGGCGGTTCTCGACCACTGAGACCGCTTCGCTCAACGTCGTGAAGCGCAACGGCGTCACCGAGCCGTTCAGCCGCGACAAGATCGTCTCGGGCGTGCGCAAGGCGTGCCAGGGACGCCCGGTCACCGACGGAGACCTCGCCGTGCTCGCGCAGCGTGTCGAGGAGACCGTGCGGTCGTCGGGGTCGAGCCAGATCGACGCGAACGACATCGGCCTGGCGATCCTGCCGCCGCTCCGCGAGCTCGACGAGGTCGCCTACCTGCGGTTCGCGAGCGTGTACCAGGCCTTCGACTCGCTCGAGGACTTCGAGGACGCCATCGGCCAGCTCCGTCGTGACCACCACGCGTCGGCCGGGACGAGCGCGTGAGCGACCTCGGCGAACGGGCGGTCCGCGGCGGCTACGCGGTCGTCTTCCGGTCGGTCTTCGCGAACATGGACCCCGAGCGGGCGCACCACCTGGCGTTCGCCGTGATCGCCGCGTTGCCGCGCGTGCCGTTCCTCGCCGGCATCGTCGAGCGGTACTGTCGCCCGGCTGCCGCCGACGGCGTCACGACGATGGGGATCCACTTCCCGTCGCGCTTCGGCCTGGCCGCCGGCTTCGACAAGGACGCCCGCGGCATCGCCGGGCTCGGCCTGCTCGGGTTCGGCCACGTCGAGGTCGGCACCATCACCGCCAAGCCGCAGCCGGGCAACGAGCGTCCGCGGCTGTTCCGGCTCATCGGCGACCGCGCCCTGATCAACCGGATGGGCTTCAACAACCACGGCGCCGCTGCCGCCGCACGTCGCCTCGAGCGCGCCCGCCGCAACCCCGGTCGGCCCGTCATCGGCGTGAACATCGGCAAGAGCCGCGTCGTCGCGGTCGAGGACGCCATCGACGACTACCTCGAGTCCACCCGACGCCTCGCGACGTTCGCCGACTACCTGGCGGTCAACGTGAGCTCCCCGAACACGCCCGGGCTGCGCGGCCTGCAGGAACTCGACCAGCTGCGGCCCCTGCTGTCCGCCGTCCACGGCGCCGCCGGCCGGACGCCCGTGCTGGTCAAGATCGCGCCGGATCTGACCGACGAGCAGATCGACGCGATCGCCGGCCTCGCGGTCGAACTCGGGCTCTCCGGTGTGATCGCGACGAACACGACGATCGACCGGTCGGGGTTGCAGACGCCGAGCGCCGACGTCGAGGCGATGGGCGCCGGCGGCCTGTCCGGAGCCCCGCTCGCGGGCCGGTCGCTCGAGGTCCTGCGCCGCGTCCGCGCTGCCGTCCCGGAGGACTTCTGCGTCATCGCCGCCGGGGGAGTCACCACGGAGCAGGACGTGCAGGACCGCATCGAGGCCGGGGCCACCCTGGTGCAGGGCTACACGGCGTTCCTCTACGAGGGGCCGACCTGGGCAGCGCGCATCAACCGCCTGCGGCGGCGACGGGCGCGACGCGCGGCGCGGTAGACGCGACCACCTGACGGACGGGAGGCCCGTGGCGACACCGCCACGGGCCTCCCGTCCGTCGTGGGGGCGCGCCCACGGCCGCTTCGTGAGCAGGAATGGTCGGGTGCGCCGTGTCCACCCGACCATTCCTGCTCACGGAGCACGAGCGGGTGAGCAGGTGCGGGAACGACGGAGCGCCGCCCGACCGAGGTCGAGCGGCGCTCCGTCGAGGCCGGGTACTACAGCGCGGGGTACTCGCCGCGCCGGACCTGGGGCTTCGGCAGGCGCAGGAACCGCAGCTGCCACGCCCGCGTGAGGATGTAGAGGAACGTACCGCGCTGCATCTCGCCGAACTTCGCGGTGAGCTTGCGGCGGAGCGACAGCCAGAGCACCACGCAGTCGATGATGAAGAGCGCGACGAACGCCCACACCAGCAGGAGCGAGTACGACGCCACGACGGTCTGCGCGGCGGCGAACCCGACGATCAGGAACAGCACGAGCACCGGCATCATGACCTCGCCGACGTTCCAGCGGGCGTCGATCCAGTTGCGGACGAAGCGGCGCTGATCGCCGCGGTCCTTCGCGGGTAGGTAGCGCTCCTCGCCGTTCGCCATGCCCACACGGGCGCGCTCGCGCTCGGAGTTGAGACGCGCGCGGGCAGCCTTCTTGTCGACGGGGGTGCCGCCGACGAGGGGACGACGGTTCGCGGCCTCACGCTCCCGGCGCGACGGCGTCGGCCGACCCTTGCCCTGCTCGAGGAGTTCCTCCTCGGACGGGTTGACGGTCGTGTTGGTCTTGGGTGCTGCCTTCGCCACGGTGCGTTCCTGACTGCGGTTGCGTGCTGGATCGTCCTCTAGATTACGGGACATGACCGACACCGACCAGCACAGCACCGCGACCGACCCCGCACTCCTCGACGCCCTGCGCGAACAGGTGCAGGGGGCGTTGCCGACCACGATCGCCGACCTCTCCGCGCTGGTGCGCCTGCCGTCCGTGTCGTGGTCGGCGTTCGACCCCGCGCACGTGCGAGCGAGCGCCGAGGCCGTCGCGGACCTCGCGCGCTCGACGGGGGTCTTCGGGGCGGACGACGTGCGGATCGTGCGGTCCGCGGTGTCCGGCGCGACCGCCGACGTCGCCGAGTCGGACGCCGAGGCGGAGCTCGGCCAGCCGGCGGTGCTCGCCGTCCGTCCGGCACGGAACGGCAAGCCGACCGTCATGCTCTACGCGCACCACGACGTGCAGCCGCAGGGCGACGACGCCCTGTGGGAGACGCCGCCGTTCGAGCCGACCCTGCGCGGCGACCGGCTGTACGGGCGCGGCGCCTCCGACGACAAGGCCGGCGTGATGACGCACATCGCCGCGCTCCGCGCCGTGCACGCGCAGTTCGGTGACGACCTCGACCTCGGGGTGGTCCTGTTCGTCGAGGGCGAGGAGGAGTTCGGCTCCCGTTCCTTCCGCACCTTCCTGCGCGAGCAGAAGGAGCACCTGGCGGCGGACGTCATCGTCGTCGCCGACAGCGACAACTGGTCGACCGAGGTGCCGTCGATCACCGTCTCGCTGCGCGGCAACGTCACGTTCAAGCTCACCCTGACGACCCTCGAGCACGCGAGCCACAGCGGGATGTTCGGGGGAGCGGCCCCCGACGCCATGATCCCGATGGTGCGCCTGCTCGCGTCGCTGCACGACGACGCCGGCTCGGTCGCGGTCGACGGTCTCTCGTCGTACGAGGCGGACGTCCCCGAGCGGACCGACGACGAGCTCGCCACCGACGCCGCGCTCGTGCCCGGGGTCCAGCCCATCGGCACGGGTGCCGTGCTCTCGCGCATGTGGTTCCAGCCGTCGATCACGGTCACCGGCATGGACGTGCCGAGCGTGGCGAACGCGTCGAACACGCTGCTGCCGACCGTGTCCGCCCGCGTCTCGGTGCGCGTCGCGCCCGGGCAGGACGCCGAGCAGGCCTTCGCGGCCGTCGAGCGCCACCTGCGCGAGCACGTGCCGTTCGGCGCCCGCCTGGAGATCAGCGAGCCCGACAGCGGCGACGGCTTCCTCGTCGACACGGCCGGCTGGGCCGTCCAGGAGGCCCGGACCGCCATGCGCGAGGGCTGGGGCAACGAGGCGGTCGAGCAGGGCATCGGCGGCTCGATCCCGTTCGTGTCGGACCTGGCCGCCGAGTTCCCGGAGGCCCAGATCCTGGTCACTGGTGTGGAGGACCCGGACACCCGCGCGCACAGCCCGAACGAGTCCCAGCACCTCGGCGTCCTGCACCGCGCGATCGTGTCCGAGGCGATCCTGCTCGCCCGGCTCGCGACCCGCAGCTGACGGTGCTTACAATCGACGCCAGGCGCGGTGAACGGCACCGCCCGGAGGGAGACGCGCGATGAGCGACACCATCACCGACGACGCACCGGCGACCGAGGTTCCGTCGCACGGCGTGCTCCTGAGCGACGCCGCCGCCGGCAAGGTCGCCAGCCTGCTCGAGCAGGAGGGCCGCGACGACCTGCGCCTGCGCCTCGCCGTCCAGCCCGGCGGCTGCTCGGGGCTCATCTACCAGCTCTACTTCGACGAGCGTCTGCTCGACGGTGACACCACCGCCGAGTTCGACGGTGTTGAGGTCGTCGTCGACAAGATGAGCGTGCCGTACCTCGACGGCGCGACCATCGACTTCGAGGACACGATCCAGAAGCAGGGCTTCACGATCGACAACCCGAACGCGCAGGGCAGCTGCGCGTGCGGCGACAGCTTCCACTGATCGTCCGTCGATCCGACACGCGAGCGGGGAGTGACCGGTGCGGTCGCTCCCCGCTCGCGTTCGTGGGGCCGGACACGCCCCGCGGGAGTGCGGTGTGACCGGGTCCGACGGGGCCGTTCCCGGTGCGGATCGGGGCCACTGGCGTGGCGTGTGTGCGCGAGCGGTGGCGAGCTGCGAGTAAGCTAGGAGTGTTCCAATCAAGCTGGGAGCCAGCACCGCGTCGCCTCTGTGCGGCACACCGTCGCACTCGACGGGCTGACCTCCGAGCTCACGTCTTTTGCGAGAGGTAACAGTGCGTTCGAATCGCCGTATACGTTGGGCGGCCGTCCCGGTGGCCGTCGGTCTGGTCATCGCACTGGCTGGCTGCACGCAGCAGCAGATGAACGGATGGCTCCCCGGCACGGAGGAGACGAAGGACGTCACGAACCACACGAGCAGCGTCGTCGGCCTGTGGACGACCAGCTGGATCGTGCTCCTGGCCGTCGGCCTCATCGTGTGGGGCCTGATCATCTGGGCGGCGATCGTCTACCGCCGGCGGAAGGGTCAGACCGGCCTGCCCGTGCAGATGCGGTACAACATGCCGCTCGAGATCTTCTACACGATCGTGCCGCTGATCCTGGTGCTCGGCTTCTTCGCCTTCACCGCGAAGGACCAGGCCGCCATCGAGCAGCCGTTCGAGGACCCCGACGCCACCGTGCACGTGTACGGCAAGCGCTGGGCGTGGGACTTCAACTACATCAACAAGGACAACCCCGAAGAGAGCGTCTACTACCAGGGCATCCAGGCCCAGGAAGAAGAGGACGCCAACGGGGCGATCGACGAGTCGCAGCTGCCGACCCTCTACCTGCCGCAAGGCAAGAAGGTCGCGATCGAGCTCTCCTCGCGCGACGTCGACCACTCCTTCTGGGTCATCGACTTCCTGTACAAGAAGGACATGCTCCCGGGCAAGACCAACTGGGAGTACTTCATCCCGCAGAAGCTCGGCACCTACCAGGGCAAGTGCGCGGAGCTCTGCGGTGAGTACCACTCGCTGATGCTCTTCCAGGTGAAGGTCGTCACGCCGGCCGAGTACCAGGAGTACCTCGACACCCTGAAGGACCAGGGCAAGGTCGGTCTGCTGGGCGACGAGTACAACACCAACAGCAACGAACCGAACAACAAGGCGCCGGTCGAGGCGTCCAGCGAGAACAAGTAGGGGCTCGTCAGATGACAACGTCACTCGTCGGCCAACCGACCCAGACCTCGACGCCGGACTTCCAGGCGTCGAAGGTGGGCCGGAAGGGCAACATCGTCGTTCGGTGGATCACCTCCACCGACCACAAGACCATCGGGTACATGTACCTGATCGCGTCGTTCATCTTCTTCCTGCTCGCAGGTGTGATGGCCCTCGTGATCCGCGCACAGCTCTTCGAGCCCGGCCTGAACGTGGTCGCGACGAAGGAGCAGTACAACCAGCTGTTCACGATGCACGGCACGATCATGCTGCTGATGTTCGCGACGCCGCTCTTCTCGGGCTTCGCGAACGCGATCATGCCGCTGCAGATCGGTGCGCCAGACGTCGCCTTCCCTCGACTCAACGGCTTCGCGTTCTGGCTCTACCTGTTCGGGTCGCTCATCGCGGTCGGTGGCTTCCTCACCCCGCAGGGCGCCGCCTCGTTCGGTTGGTTCGCCTACGCGCCACTGAGTGACACGACGTTCACACCCGGCCTCGGCGGGACGCTGTGGGTGTTCGGCCTCGGCATGACCGGGTTCTCGACCATCCTCGGCGCGGTGAACTTCATCACCACGATCATCACGATGCGTGCGCCTGGTCTGACCATGTTCCGCATGTCGATCTTCACGTGGAACACCCTCGTGACGGCGCTGCTCGTCCTGATGGCATTCCCGGTCCTGGCGACCGCGCTGTTCGGCCTCGGGCTCGACCGGGTGTTCAACGCCCAGATCTTCAACCCGGCCAACGGCGGTGCCCTGCTCTGGCAGCACCTCTTCTGGTTCTTCGGGCACCCCGAGGTCTACATCATCGCGCTGCCGTTCTTCGGCATCGTCTCCGAGGTCTTCCCGGTGTTCAGCCGCAAGCCGATCTTCGGGTACAAGACCCTCGTCTACGCGACCATCTCGATCGCCGCCCTGTCGGTCACCGTGTGGGCACACCACATGTACGTCACCGGCGGTGTCCTGCTGCCGTGGTTCTCCCTCATGACGATGCTCATCGCGGTCCCGACCGGCGTGAAGATCTTCAACTGGGTCGGCACCATGTGGCGCGGCTCGGTCACGTTCGAGACCCCGTTGCTCTGGGCGCTCGGCTTCCTCATCACCTTCACGTTCGGTGGTCTCACCGGTGTGATCCTGGCGTCGCCGCCGCTCGACTTCCACGTGTCCGACTCGTACTTCGTGGTCGCGCACTTCCACTACGTGGTCTTCGGGACCGTCGTGTTCGCGATGTTCTCCGGCTTCTACTTCTGGTGGCCGAAGTGGACCGGCAAGATGCTCAACGAGCGCCTCGGCAAGATCCACTTCTGGCTCCTGTTCATCGGCTTCCACACCACGTTCCTCATCCAGCACTGGCTGGGCGTCATCGGCATGCCGCGTCGCTACGCGACCTACCTGCCGAACGACGGCTTCACCTGGATGAACCAGCTGTCGACGATCGGCTCGATGATCCTGGCGATCTCGTTCCTGCCGTTCATCTTCAACGTCTACGTGACCGCTCGGAACGCACCGAAGGTCGCCGTGAACGACCCGTGGGGCTACGGCCGCTCGCTCGAGTGGGCCACCTCGTGCCCGCCGCCGCGCCACAACTTCACGTCGATCCCGCGCATCCGTTCGGAGTCCCCGGCCTTCGACCTGAACCACCCCGAGGCCGGTGTGCCGATCGGCGTGGGTCCCGCGAAGGACGCTCCGGATGCCCCGACCTACGACGCCGCGAAGGGCGAGGTGAAGTAACGCCATGCGCGCCAACGTCAACCTGTTCTGGATCCTCTTCGGGTTCTTCATCGTCGCCGATGCGGCGTACACGATCTGGGCGTACATCTACTACGGCCGGCCCGAGTGGGTCGGTACGGTCGCCATCGGCCTCACCGGGATCATGTCCGCGTTCATCGCGTTCTACCTGGCGAAGGTCATGGGCTCCCAGGGCGGCGTGCTGCCCGAGGACCGCCCGGACGCCAACATCGAGGACGGCGACGCCGAGCTCGGGCACTTCAGCCCGTGGTCGTGGTGGCCCATCCTGCTGGCCGCCGCGGTCGGCGTCTGCTTCCTCGGCGTCGCCGCGGGCCTGTGGATCGTCCCGATCGGCCTCGTCCTCGTGACGATCACCCTGGTCGGCTGGGTCTACGAGTACTACCGCGGCAACTTCGGGCACTGACCCGGCGCTGCAGCGCACCGACACTTCGGGCGGCACCAGAACGGTGCCGCCCGAAGTGCGTCCAGGTGACGATCCCCGGTACCGATCCGGAACAGACGATCTCCGGTACCGATCCGGAACAAACGGTCCCGCCCGCGACTTGACTGGAGCGGACCCCCACAACAGCGAAAGGAGTCACCTCAGGTGACCGACAAGCGCACCCTCATCATCTTCGGCGCGACGGGCGACCTCGCCTCCCGCCTGCTGCTCCCCGGCCTCGGCACGTTCCTGCAGAGCGGCCGCGCCGTCCCCGTGCAGTTGATCGGCACGGGCCGCAGCGAGCGCAGCCCCGAGAAGTGGAAGGACATCGTCACGCAGTCCTTCGCGTCGCAGGACGTCGCGGGCCCGGAGGTCGACGCCACCCTCGCGTCGACGCAGTTCATCCAGGGCGACCCGACCGACCCCGAGCACCTGAAGGCCCTGTTCGCCGCGGCGGACGCCGACGCCGAGCCGATCCTGTACTTCGCCCTGCCGCCGCAGATCGCCTCCGACATCTGCGAGGCGCTGCAGCAGGTCGAGCTGCCCGAGGGCACGACCCTCGCGTTCGAGAAGCCCTTCGGCACCGACGTCGCGAGTGCCGAGGCCCTCAACGAGACCGTCCTCAAGCTCGTCCCCGAGGACCGCGTGCACCGCACCGACCACTTCCTCGGTCGCACCACGGTGCTCAACATCATCGGCCTGCGCTTCGCGAACCGTCTGTTCGAGCCGATCTGGAACGCCGAGAACATCGAGAAGGTCGACATCTTCTACGACGAGACCCTCGGTCTCGAGAACCGCGCCCAGTACTACGACGAGGCCGGCGCGATGGTCGACATGATCCAGTCGCACCTGCTGCAGATCCTCGGTCTGGTCACGATGGACGCCCCCGCCGCGATCGACTCGGTCGAGTTCCGCTCGTCGCTGGCCCGTGCGCTCCGTTCGACGCGCCTCAAGGGCGACGACGCCACGGTCGCCTCCCGCCGTGCCGTTTACACGGCCGGCACCATCGACGGCAAGGACCTGCCGTCGTACCAGGACGAGGACGGCGTCGACCCGTCGCGGCAGACGGAGACCCTCGCCGAGATCTCGGTCGAGGTCGACACCGCCCGTTGGGCCGGCGTCCCCTTCACGCTGCGCTCCGGCAAAGCACTCGGTGCGAGCCGCAAGGAGGTGCTGATCACCTTCAAGCCGGTCACGCGCCTGCCCTCCGGTCTGTCCGGTCGGCCGAAGACCGACACGCTGCGCATCGTCCTCAACCCGGACGAGATCGAGCTGACGGTGTCGGCCAACGGTGGCGGCAACCCGTTCGAGATGGGCCAGGTCACCCTGTCGTCGTCCTTCGCGGACGGCGAGCTCACCCCGTACGGCGAGGTCCTCAACGGGATCTTCCACGACGACCCGCTGCTCTCGATCCGCGGTGACGTCGCCGAGCGCTGCTGGGAGATCGTCGCGCCGGTCGTCGACGCGTGGAAGGCCGACGAGGTCCCGCTCGAGGAGTACCGCGCTGGTTCCCGTGGCCCGGCCGACTGGGAGTCGTCGTCCTGACGGACGCACGTCGCGCGCCCTGATCGCGCGCCCCTGACGGACGGGAGGCCCGGTGCCAGCTGGCACCGGGCCTCCCGTGCGTCGTGGAGTCGCCACCAAGGCACCGCACGACGCCGTCGTGTCGTCGAGACGCCGCCGGATCCGGCGGCGTCTCGACGCTTCCGAGGCGTCGCGTGATGACGACGGCGTCGTCGCGAGTCGGCGCGACGGTTCAGCCGGGGGAGCCGGCCCGCTCACCGGCACCGGTCCACGACCGCGTCCCACCGTCGTGCACGGCCAGCCGGGTGCGGTGCCCGACGGCGCGGCCCCTGGACCGCTCGATGGCGTCGGCGGCCGACACCAGCGTCAGGTGCGACAGCACCTGCGGCGTGTTGCCGATGTGGTGCCCGGTGGCCACGTCGATCTCCTCGGACAGCATGCCGACGTCGTTGGCGGAGGCGACGAGCACCTCCATCAGGCGTTCGGCGTCGTCCACCCGCCCCGAGGCCGCGTACTGCTCGACCAGCCAGAACGAGCACGCCAGGAACGGGTGCTCGCTGCCGGACAGCCCGTCGAACCCGGCAGCGGTGCGGTAGCGCAGGAGGAGCCCGTCGGGTCCGGTCCGCAGGTCCTGCTCGATCGCGGCGACGGTCCCGGTCATCCGCGGGTCGTCAGCGGGCAGGTACCCGATCTGGGGCAGGACGAGCAGGCTCGCGTCCACCTCGTCGGTGTCGTAGTGCTGCCGGTAGCAGCCCCGTTCGGCGTTCCAGCCGTGTTCCTCGATCTCCGCCCGGACCTGCTCGCGGAGTGCGCGCCAGCGGTCGACCGGGCCCTCGAGTCCGAACTCCTCGACGGCGGCGACCCCGCGGTCGAAGGCGGCCCAGATCATCGCGCGGGAGTGCGTGAAGTGCCGACGCGGTCCCCGCATCTCCCAGATCCCGTTGTCGGGGTCCTGCCAGTGTTGCTCGACGTGCCCGAGCAGGGCGCGCTGCAGTGCCCACGAGTCGGCGTTCTCCTCGACGCCGAGCTCGCGGGCGTCGTGCAGGGCCGCGAGGACCTCGCCGAAGACGTCGCCCTGGTACTGCTCCGAGGCGCCGTTGCCCACCCGCACCGGGGTGGAGCCCGCGTAGCCGGGCAGCTCCGGGAGCTCCCGTTCGGGCAGCTCGCGCTCCCCGGCGATGCCGTACATGATCTGCACGTCCCCGGGGTCGCCGGCGATCGCGCGGAGGAGCCAGCCCCGCCAGTGCGTGGCCTCCTCGCGGTACCCGTGTGCGATGAGCGACGCCAGCGCCAGGGACGCGTCACGGAGCCACACGTAGCGGTAGTCCCAGTTGCGTTCGCCACCGGGGTCCTCCGGGAGGCTCGTGGTCGCGGCCGCCACGACGCCGCCGGTCTCGCCGTGCGTCATGGCCCGCAGGAACACGAGCGACCGCCGCGTGGCCGCGGTGAACGGCCCCGCCGCCTGCACCGGGGCGATCCAGTCCGTCCACCACGACCTGGTCTGCTCCAGGGCGGCGTCGACGTCGAGCGGCGCCGGCGGTTCGCGGTGGGAGGGGTACCAGGTGAGCACCGTGTCGACCACGTCACCGTCGTGCACCGTCGTCGTCGCAGTGTGTCGGTGGTCGTCGGCCCGGAACCGCGGACCCCGCACGACCACGGACCCGGGCCCGGCGGTCGCCACGAGGGCCGGTCCGCCGTCGTCGCCGACCTGGCGGATCCACGGCAGTGCACGGGCGTAGTCGAACCGGATCCGGAGTGTCTGCCGCATCCGCACGGTGCCGCGCAGCCCGCGGACGCGCCGGACGATCGACGGTCGGTGCGCCCCGACGGGCATGAACTCGGTGACCTCGACGACGCCCTCCGCGGTCGTCCAGATCGTCGAGAGCACGAGGGTGTCGCCGTCGTAGTGGCGGTCCGCGGTCGCCTCGTCGTCGACGGGACGGAGCGTCCAGTGCCCGTGCTCCTCGGTGCCGAGCAGCGAGGCGAAGGTGGACGGACTGTCGAACCGCGGCAGGCACGCCCAGTCGATCGTGCCGTCGCGCCCCACCAGCACCGCGGTCCCGGTGTCACCGATCAGCGCGTGGTCCTCGATGCGGTTGCGGGGCGCGGGTGCACGCCGGGTCTCGGTGCTCATGGCCCGATCGAACACCCGCGGCCCGAGCGTCGCGCTCCCTCGTCGTCCTCGGCGCCGAGGACGTGCTGAAGGGTCGTTCAGGCCGGGTCGGAGGCGTCGGCCTCGATGATCCCGACGCGGGCGAGCTCGCTCCACAGTCCGGCACCGTCCGGGGCGTAGACCCACGGGGCGGACGAGTCGCGCGAGCGCTCCTGCGCACGGGAGCGACCACCGGCGAGCACGGCCTCGCTCGTGGAGAGCTGCCGGATCGCGACACCGGCGACGTTGTCGGGGTGTTCGCGCGAGAAGTCGCCGTACAGGGTCTCGTCGTGCTGGCCGTCGTCGCCCACGAGCAGCCACCGCACGTCGGGGAAGTCCTTCGCCAGGCGGCGCAGGTTCTCCTGCTTGTGGAGCTGGCCGCTGCGGAAGAACCGGTCGTGCGTGGGGCCCCAGTCGGTGAGCAGCAGGGTGCCCGAGGGGTACATGTTGCGCGACAGGAAGCGCCCCAGGGTCGGTGCCACGTTCCAGGCGCCCGTCGACAGGTACACGGTCGGCGAGCCGGGGTGCTGCGCGAGGATGCGTTCGTACAGCACGGACATGCCAGGCACCGGGCGTCGCGCGTGCTCGGTGAGCACGAAGGAGTTCCACGCGGCGAGCATCGGGCGGGGGAGCGACGTCACCATGACGGTGTCGTCGATGTCGGACAGCAGGCCGAAGCGGGTGTCCGGGTGCACCACGAAGACGTCCGCCTCGACGTCGCGACCGCCGCCGGCCGACAGGCGCACCGTGCGCCACCCCGGCTCGAGGTCGATCGGCACGATCGTGTCGACCACGCCGCCCCGGTCGGTCTGGACGACGTGGGACACGCCGCCCGCGGTCACGGTGACCTCGGCGTGGTCGACGGCGACGCTCGTGAAGCTCCGCCACCCGCGCACGCCGGCGTAGGAGACGTCGGACGCGAGCCCCCGTCGGGTCAGCAGCACGCGGCAGAGGATGCGCACCCATCCGGGCGCACCGTAGCCGGTGTAGGGGACCACCGTCGGGACCAGGCCGCGACGGCGCGCGCGTTGCTCGCGGAACTCCTGGACGGCGTCCTCGATGCGGGCCGCGCGGTGCAGGAGCGGCTCGGCCAACGACGGCTCGTGGGGCGTCGGGTCGGGCATGCGGCAATCATCCCACGCGCGCCTCCGAAGTCCACGCGCCGTCGGTCGTGGTGAGTCGCAGCCACGTTCCAGGCGGTCTCTGCGAGAGTTGTCCCGTCACACCAACGAACCGCGCTGGAGCGCAAGAGGAGAACACGTGCTCGTCACCGAGGTAACGAACGCTCTGCCGGGGGGATCATCACTGCTCAGGAACGAGCCGGTCCAAGCCCGCAGTTCGGCGCGCCTCGCCGGCCTCCTCGACGCCGCTGCCGCGGTCATCGACGAGATCGGGTTCGAACGGCTCACGACCGCCATGGTCGCCGAGCGGGCCGGCGCGTCCATCGGGACCGTCTACCGGTACTTCCCCGACCGGATCGCCGTCGTCGAGGCACTCGCCATCCGCTGCACCCAGCGGCTGGCCGAGCGGTTCGTCGAGGCGCTCGACGCCAGCGGCGCCGCGACCTGGCAGGACGCCAACGACGCCCTCATCGACGTCACCGCCGAGATGTACCGCACCGAGCCCGGCTTCCGTGCGATCCGCTTCGGCGACGCTGCGGACACCGGCACCGGTGACGCCGAGGACCGCATGGCGGCACTCGGCAGCGCTGTCGGCCAGATCATGCGCGACCGCTTCGGGCTGCCGGACGACGAGCGGACCGCGCGCGCGTGGGTGGTGCTCGCCGAGTCCGGTCACGCGGTGCTCGCACGCGCGCACCGCGACCGGTCGAACCCCGACACCGCGCTCATAGAGGAGTACCGCCGGATGAACCGCGCCCACCTGGAGTCGGTGATCGCCGCCTCCTGACCGCCGCGACACGCCGCGATCCGATCCGAACGCCCGCGTCCTCCGAACAGGAGGCGCGGGCGTCGTCGTCCCCACCGCTCGCGCGGTCGCACTGCGGTCCACACCCTGGAGGCAGTCCGGCAGGCGCGTCACGGACCGTCACACCGAACCGATGTCGGCCTTCGCGGGTACTCTCGTGCGGAGTCGGGCTACCTCCGAACAGAAGGGCACCCATGATCGAGTTCCGCTCGGTGCGCAAGACCTACCCGGACGGTACGACCGCGGTCGAGGAGTTCGATCTGGTCATCCCTTCCCGCACCACCACCGTCTTCGTCGGCTCCAGCGGCTGCGGCAAGACGACGCTGCTCCGGATGATCAACCGCATGGTGGATCCCACCTCCGGCTCGGTCGAGATCGACGGCTCGGACGTCGCCGGGGTGAACCCCGTGGAACTCCGCCGCAGCATCGGTTACGTCATGCAGAACTCCGGGCTGCTGCCGCACCGCAAGGTCGTCGACAACATCGCGACCGTCCCGCTCCTCACCGGGGTCTCCAAGGCCGACGCGCGGCAGCGTGCCCTCGAGCTGATGGACACCGTCGGGCTCGACCGCGGCTTCGCCGACCGGTACCCCGCGCAGCTCTCCGGTGGGCAGCAGCAGCGCGTCGGCGTCGCCCGCGGGCTGGCCGTCGACCCGAACATCCTGCTCATGGACGAGCCGTTCGGCGCCGTCGACCCCCTGGTCCGCAACGACCTGCAGGAGGAACTCATCCGTCTGCAGCGCGAGCTCGGCAAGACCGTCGTCTTCGTCACGCACGACATCGACGAGGCGTTCAAGCTCGGCGACCAGGTCGTCATCCTCAAGAAGGGCGGCGAGATCGCCCAGCAGGGGACCCCGGCGCAGATCCTGGCCGAACCCGCCGACGAGTTCGTCGCGAACTTCATCGGGGTCGGCCGCGGGCGCCGCGCCCTCCGCGTGGAGCAGACCCCGACCGGCCCGGTCGTGGTCGACGGCGAGGGACGCGCAGCCGGCGTCCTGACCGGACCGGTCACGGTCGTCGACGCAGCAGCCGCGGTACCGCAGTCCGGTACCGGTGCAGCAGAGGCCGGAGCGCCTGACCGCGCTCCGGGTGCTCCGGCGCAGGGTGGGGGCATCCGGTGAAGTGGGTCCTGTCGAACCTCGACACGATCGGGGACGACACGGTCTCGCACCTCGCGATCGCCATCCCGCCGATCATCATCGCGTTCGTGCTCTCGATCCCCATCGGTTGGCTCGTGGTCCGGCTGCAGCGCCCCGGTGGCTCGCGCCTGGCCGCGGGCGTCGGCAGCAGCATCGTCACCGTCGCCGGGCTCCTGTACGCGATCCCGTCGCTCGCGCTGTTCGTCGCGTTGCCCGGCATCATCGGCACGGGCCTGCAGGACCCGATCAACGTCGTCATCAGCCTGACGCTCTACGGCCTCGCGCTCATGGTGCGCTCCACCGTCGACGGCCTGACCTCGGTGGACGCCGCGACGAAGTCCGCCTCGACGGCGATGGGCTACTCGGCGGCGCAGCGGTTCTTCCGCGTCGAGCTCCCGCTCTCCGGCCCCGTGCTGCTGGCCGGCCTGCGGGTCGTCTCGGTGTCGACCATCTCGCTCACGACCGTCGGCGCGGTGCTCGGCATCCAGAGCCTCGGATCGCTGTTCACCGACGGCCTCGCCCGCGGGATCTTCGAGGAGATCCTCTCCGGCATCGTCATGGTGCTCGTGCTCGCGTTCGTCCTGGACGGCCTGCTCGTCCTGCTCGGTCGGATCGTCATGCCGTGGACGAAGCGTGAGCCCCGCGGTCGGCGTGCCTCGCGCCGGGTGCTCCAGCGCGCGGAGGTGGCCTCGTGATCATCGGTCAGGCGTTCGGGTGGGTCTTCGACCCCACGAACTACACGGGCTACAACGCCATCCCCGGTCGGCTCTGGGAGCACGTCTGGATCACGCTGCTCGCGGTGTTCCTCGCCTCGGTCATCGCGGTACCGATCGGCTACGCCATCGGCCACACCCGTCGCGCGCGCGGCTTCTCGATCGCGGTCTCCGGCGGCATCCGTGCCCTGCCGACGCTCGGCGTGCTGTCGCTGTTCGGGCTGCTGCTCGGCATCGGGCTGCAGGCGCCGCTGCTCGCGCTCGTCGTCCTCGCGATCCCGTCGGTGCTCGCCGGCGCCTACTCGGGCATCGAGTCCGTCGGGCCGGTCACGGTCGACGCCGCGAAGGCGCAGGGGATGACCGGGTGGCAGGTGCTGTGGAAGGTCGAGATCCCGCTCGGGTTGCCACTCCTGATCGGTGGCCTCCGCGCCGCGGTCCTGCAGGTCGTCGCCACGGCGACGCTCGCCGCCTACGTCGGCGCCGGTGGCCTCGGCGGCTACTTCTTCCTCGGTCTGAAGACCCAGGACTACGCCGAGATGCTCGGCGCCTCCATCCTCGTGATCGCCCTCGCGATCGCGTTCGAGATCGTGTTCGCCGTCCTGCAGCGGGCGGCGGTGCCGAAGGGCACCGCCGACCCGTCGGACCGGCGGCGCCAGGGGTCGCGCGAGCGGGCCCGCAATCCCATCCCGGAAGGAAATCCATCGTGATCACAGCAAAGATCCGTGCCGGCGCCGCAGCAGCGCTCGCACTGGGCGTCGCCGCAGCCCTGACCGGCTGCGCGTCGAGCGACCCGCTCGACGACGGCGCCAGCGCGTCCTCCGACTCGAAGACGATCGTCGTCGGCTCGCAGCAGTACTACTCGAACGAGATCATCGCCGAGCTGTACGCCCAGGCGCTCGAGGCCAAGGGCTTCGACGTCGAGCGCAACTTCAACATCGGGCAGCGCGAGGTCTACGTCCCGCAGCTCGAGAAGGGCAAGATCGACGTCATGCCCGAGTACAGCGGCAACCTGCTGCAGTACTTCGACAAGGACTCGGACGCCAAGACCGCCGACGAGATCGACGAGGGCCTCGAGCAGGCGCTGCCGGACGGCCTCCGCGTCCTCGACGAGGCCGAGGCGACCGACCAGGACAGCTACACCGTGACCAAGGAGTTCTCCGAGGACAACGACGTCACCAGCCTGGCCGACCTCAAGGACGTCAAGGAGAAGCTGACGGTCGGCGCGAACTCCGAGTTCCAGACGCGCCCGTACGGGCCCGAGGGGCTCGACTCCGTGTACGGCGTGCAGGTCGGCTTCAAGTCGATCGAGGACTCGGGCGGTGCCCTGACGGTCAAGGCACTCAAGGACGACACGGTCCAGCTCGCCAACATCTACACGTCCGACCCGAGCATCAAGGCGAACGACTTCGTGTCGCTGGAGGACCCGGAGAACCTGATCCTGCCGCAGAACGTCATCCCCGTGGTGTCGGACAAGGTGGACGAGCAGGCCGCCGACGCGATCGACGCGGTGAACGAGAAGCTCACGGCGGACGCGCTCATCGACCTCAACACGAAGAGCACGGTCGACAAGGAGAAGGCGTCGCAGATCGCCGAGGAGTTCCTGAAGGACGAGGGCCTCGTCTCGTAGTCACACCCCTTCCACACGACAGGCGTCGGGCATCTGCCCGGCGCCTGTCGTCGTTCCCGGCCCCGTCCGCGCAGCACATCCGTGCCGCACGGTTGTGCCGTGCACGGGGTCTGCACGTTCGTGCACAGATCGGTTCTACACGTTGTCGAACGCTGTCCGGAAGCGCTACCGTGGAGGAGTCCCGAGGCTGTGACACCTGAAGTATCCGATCCACAGGAAGCTACTGACGTGCACGAACAGCGCGCGGCGACCCGGCTGGGGAACGCCGCATGAACGACCTCCTCGATCCCCTCCTGCTGTCGCGGTGGCAGTTCGGTCTCACGACCATCTACCACTTCCTCTTCGTCCCGCTGACGATCGGCATGGCCGCGGTCGTGGCCGTGTTCCAGACCGCCTGGTACCGGACCGGTCGCGCGCACTACCTGCAGCTGACGCGGTTCTTCGGGCGGATCTTCCTGATCAACTTCGCGATGGGCGTCGTCACCGGCATCGTGCAGGAGTTCCAGTTCGGCATGAACTGGTCGAACTACTCGCGCTTCGTGGGCGACGTCTTCGGAGCGCCGCTCGCGCTCGAGGGCATCCTCGCGTTCTTCTTCGAGGCGGCGTTCATCGGCGTCTGGATCTTCGGCTGGGACCGCCTGCCGAAGGGCCTGCACCTGGCGAGCATCTGGTGTGTCAGCGCCGGCACGATCATGTCGGCGTACTTCATCATCGCCGCGAACGCGTTCATGCAGAACCCGGTCGGCTTCGCGATGAACGAGGCCAAGGGGCGCGCGGAACTGACCGACATCTGGGCGGTGCTCGGCAACAAGGTCGCCCTGGCGGCGTTCCCGCACACGCTCTTCGCCTGCTTCATGGTCGCCGCGGCGGTCATCATCGCCGTCGCCGCGTACCACCTGGCCCGGAACCAGAACCTCGAGACGATGATGCCGGCGCTGAAGTTCGGCATGTGGACCATGCTGGCGGCCGGCGCGCTCACCGTCCTGACGGGCGACCAGCTCGGTCTCACCATGGTCGAGACGCAGCCGATGAAGATGGCGGCGGCCGAGGCGCTCTACAACACCGCGACCGGCAAGGACGCCTCGTTCTCGATCTTCACGCTCGGCACCCCGGACGGCGTGCACGAACTGTTCTCGATCCGGGTGCCGTACCTGCTGTCCTTCCTGTCGACGCACACCTTCAACGGCACCGTCGAGGGCATCAACGACCTGCAGGCGCAGTACACCGAGGTCTACGGCCCCGGCGACTACAAGCCGATCATCTGGGTCACCTACTGGTCGTTCCGCTGGATGATCGCCCTGGGGATCGGTGCGGTGCTGGTCTCGGTGGTCGGGCTCTGGCTGACCCGCAAGGGCCGGTTCCCCACGCAGCGCTGGGTCTGGCGCGTCGCCACCTGGACCGTGCCGCTGCCGATGGCCGCGATGATCGTCGGCTGGATCTTCACCGAGATGGGCCGCCAGCCGTGGCTCGTGTTCGGTCTGCTCCGGACGGAGGACGGCGTCTCGCCCAACGTGACCGGGCTCGAGGTGCTCATCTCGCTGCTGGTCTTCACCCTGATCTACGGCGCCCTGGCGGTCGTCGAGTTCAAGCTCATCAAGAAGGTCGCCCAGGAGGGCCCCGCCGACCCGGCAGAGGTCGACGAGGAGACCGGCGAGGTCAAGCACGAAGTGACCGTGTACTGAAATGGATGCTGTCTGATGGATCTCCCCGTCCTCTGGTTCGCGATCGTCGGCGTGTTCTTCGTCGGCTACTTCGTCCTCGACGGATTCGACTTCGGTGTCGGGATGTCCCTGCCGTTCCTCGGCAAGGACGACACCGACCGTCGGGTCCTGATCAACACCATCGGCCCGGTCTGGGACCTCAACGAGACGTGGGTCATCGTCGCCGGTGCCTGCCTGTTCGCGGCCTTCCCGGAGTGGTACGCGACGATGTTCTCCGGCTTCTACCTGGCCCTGCTGCTCATCCTCGCCGCGCTCATCGCCCGCGGGGTGTCGTTCGAGTACCGGCACCAGAACAAGCACCTCGAGTGGAAGCGCCGCTTCGACCTGATGATCGTCGTCGGCAGCGCCGTTCCCGCGTTCCTGTGGGGCGTCGCGTTCGGCAACGTCGTCCGGGGCATCCCGATGGACGCCGACCACAACTACACCGGCACGCTGTTCGACCTGCTCAACCCGTTCGCGCTGCTGACCGGCGCTGCGACGCTGCTGGTGTTCTTCACCCACGGGGTCGTGTTCGTCGCGCTCAAGACCGACGGCGAGATGCGTCAGCGGGCCATGCGGCTGGCGACGCGGGCCGGGATCGTGACCGTCGTGGTCGGCGCAGCGTTCCTGGTGTCCATGGCGTTCGTCCGCGCCACCCCGGCGTCGCTCGTGCTCTCCGTCGTCGCGGCCGTCGCGCTCGTGCTCGCCGTGCTCTGCAACGCCTGGGGCCGGGAAGGGCGCGCGTTCACGCTGATGGCCCTCACCATCGCCGCGGTCGTCCTGGCGATGTTCACGGCGATCTTCCCGGACGTCATGCCCGCCTCGAACGACCCGGCGAACAGCCTGAACGTGTACAACGCCTCGTCCGGCTCGTACACGCTCACCGTGATGAGCTGGGTGGCGCTGATCTTCGTGCCGCTGGTCTTCGCGTACCAGGCGTGGACCTACTGGGTGTTCCGCAAGCGCGTCTCCCGCGCCCAGATCACCGCGGCCGCGCACTAGGCGGCCGACGGTGAAGCCCCTCGACCCCCGACTCCTGCGGCTGTCCCGGACGGCGCGCGGCTCCATCGTCGCCGCCGCCGGCACCGGGCTGCTGCGGACGATCGCGACCATCGGGATCGCGTGGGGGATCGCCGCTGCGGTCACCCTCGGGGTCGACGCGGTCGGGGACGGCTCGGTCCCGGTCGCCTTCGGGCAGTCACTGGCGTTCCTCGGCGGCGCCTTCGCACTGCGCGCGGTCGCGGCCTGGGCGACCGACGACCTGGCAGCGCGTGCCGCGGCGACGGTGAAGAGCGAACTCCGGACCGCGGTGCTCGCCCGCGCCGCCGAGCGTGGCCCGTCCTGGCTCGCCGGCCGGTCGAGCGCCGGGTTCGCGACGACGCTCGGGCCGGGGCTCGACGCGCTCGACGCCTACTTCGGCCGGTACCTGCCGCAGCTCGCGTTGACCGCGATCGCGACACCGGCGCTCCTGGTCGCGATCGCGCTGGGCGACCTGACGAGCGGGCTGATCATCCTGTTCGCCCTGCCGGTGATCCCGGTGTTCATGATCCTGATCGGGCTGGCGACGCAGGCCCTGCAACGGAAGCAGGCGGACGCACTCGCGAAGCTCGGCGGTGCGTTCCTCGAGGCCGTCGAGGGGCTCGCCACGCTCAAGGTGTTCGGACGCGCGCGCCGCCAGGTCGGTCGCATCGGCACCGTCACCGACGAGTACCGACGGGGGACGCTCGGCGTGCTCCGGCTGTCCTTCGTCAGCGGGTTCGCACTCGAGCTCGCGGCGAGCCTGTCCGTGGCGCTCGTCGCGGTGTCGATCGGCATCCGCCTGGTCGACGGGTCGCTGGGACTCGGCGCGGCGATGTTCGTGCTCGTCCTCGCCCCCGAGGCGTTCGCTCCGATCCGCCAGGTCGGCGCCGACTTCCACGCCGCACAGGACGGCGTCGAGGCATCGGGTGCGGTGCTCGACGTCCTGTCCGACGCCGACACCGACGCCGCCGGTCCCGCGTCGGCCGCGGCCACCGTGCCCGCAGCGACCGCCCTGACCGTGCGGGGCCTGACCGTCCGACGGCCCGACGTCGTGATCGGTCCGTTCGACCTGCACGCCGGACCGGGCACGGTCGTGGTGCTCGCCGGGCCGAGCGGCTCGGGCAAGTCGAGCATCATCGCGGCGGTCCGGGGTGTGCTGGCCAGCGAGGGGGACGTGCTCCTCCCCGGCGCCGCCGGCACCACCCCCGCCGAACGGATCGCCTGGGCGGACCAGCGACCGCGACTCGTCCGCGGGACCGTCGCCGAGAACGTCGCGCTCAGCCCCACCCCCGACGACGCCGACGTCCGGACCGCGCTGCGCGACGCCGGGCTGCCGCTGGAGCCGGACCTCGAGGTCGGCGCCGGTGGCAGCGGCCTGTCCGGCGGGCAGGCGCAGCGCGTCGCCGTCGCGCGGGCCCTGTACCGGGCCCGGCGCGCGCAGACCCCCCTCGTGCTCCTGGACGAGCCGACCTCCGCGCTCGACGCCGAGGCCGAGGCCCGCGTCGTCGCGACGATCCGCGGACTCGCCGACGACGGCGCCGTCGTCGTGGTCGCCAGCCACCGACCGGCGGTCGTCGCCGCCGCGGACGTCCGTGTCGACGTCGCCCCGGACGGATCCGTCACCGTGCGACCGGGGGTGCGCGCATGAGCCGCCGGACGGCGGTCGGCCGGGAGGCCCGTGGTGCGTCCGTCCTGCGGCTCGCCATGCCGCACGGGGCCGGTTGGGCGAAGGCGGTGGCGGCCGGGTCGCTCAGCGCCCTCTGCGCGGTGGCGCTGCTCGCGGCGAGCGGGTACCTCATCACCCGGGCCGCCGAGCACCCGCCGATCCTCTACCTCACCCTCGTGATGGTCGGCGTGCGGGCGTTCGCGCTCGGGCGTGCGGTGCTGCGGTACGTCGACCGACTGGCCGGACACGACGCGTCGTTCCGGCAACTCGCCGTGGTGCGCACGGAGATGTACCGACGGCTCGCATCGGTCGCGCCCGCGGGGCTCGGGCGCACCGGGCGCGGCGACCTGATGACACGACTCGTCACGGACACCGACCGGCTGCAGGACCTGCCGATCCGGGTCGTGGGCCCGCTCGTGTCCGCGGTCGTTGCCGCCGTGCTGTCCGTGGTCGCGGTCGCCCTGGTGTCGGTGCCGGCGGCGCTCGTGCTGGTCCTCGCACTCGCGGTCGCGGCCCTGGTCGGATCGGTCGCCACGACGGCGATCGCGGAGCGCTCCGAGCGCGAGACCGCGGCCGACCGGGGTCGGGTGGCCGACCTGGTGCTCGACACGGTCCGGACGCTGGACGTCTTCGCCGCCTACGGCACCCTGCAGGGACGGCTCGCCCACATCGCGCGGCTCGACGCCGCGGTCACCCGGGCCGTGCGGCGCCGGAGCGCGGTGGAGTCCCTCGTGGGTGCCCTCGTCGGGCTCGTCGGCGGCGGTGCCGTCATCGGCGTGCTCGCCGTCGCCGCCCCCGCGGTGGTGTCCGGTGCGCTGCGCGGTCCGCTCTGGGCCCTCGCGGTCTTCGTGCCGCTCGCGCTGTTCGAGGTCGTCGGCAGCGTGCCGCTCGCGGTCCTCACGTTCCGTCGGGTGCGGGCCGCCGCCGACCGCGTGGAGGAGATCGTGCCGACCGAGGTCCCCGCGGGGATCGTCGCCGAGCCCGACGAGGACGCGGACCCCGCCGCGCTCGTGGTCGACGGTCCGGTGACGGTCGCCGTGCGCGACCTGACGGTGCGCTGGCCTGGGGCCGACCGTCCGGCGGTCGACGGCGTCTCCTTCGACCTGCACCCGGGCGAGGTCGTCGTGCTCGCCGGACCGAGCGGCGCGGGGAAGAGCACGCTCGTCGACGCGCTCCTCCGGTTCGTCGACCACCGGGGCTCGTACACGCTCGACGGCGTCGAGGCCCGGACCATGCACCCCGACGCCGTGCGCGCCCGGATCGGGCTCATCGAGCAGGACCCGTTCGTGTTCGACCAGTCCGTGCGCCAGAACCTGCTGTTCGCGCGCGACACGGCGACCGACGCCGAACTGCTCGCCGTGCTCGACCGCGTGGGACTCGGCAACTGGGTCGGACGGCGCGGTGGGCTCGACGCCCCCGTGGGGGAGCGCGGCGCCCTGGTCTCCGGCGGGCAGGCGCACCGCCTGGCCCTCGCCCGTGCGCTGCTGCACGCGTTCCCGGTGCTCATCCTCGACGAACCGACCGCCGACGTCGATCCGGACCTCGGTGCGGCGGTGCTCCGCGACCTCGTCACGACCGCCCGCGCCGCCGGGCGCACCGTCGTGATCGTGTCGCACGTGCCGGTGGCGCCGGACCTGGTCGACCGCACCCTGCGGATGCGGGACGGACGCCTGCTCGCCGGGTGAGCCGACAGGCGGACGCGGGGCGGGCCTCCCGGCTTGTATCGTTGAGGACCGTGACCACCGAGCAGCACGCCGAGGACCCGAACGCCTACGACTTCCGTCGTATCCAGGACAAGTGGCAGCCCCGCTGGGAGGAGCTCGGGCTCTTCACCACGGACCTCGACGACACGCGTCCGCGCAAGTACATCCTCGAGATGTTCCCGTACCCCTCCGGCGACCTGCACATGGGGCACGCCGAGAACTGGGCGCTCGGCGACTTCGTCGCGCGCTACTGGCGCCAGCAGGGCTTCAACGTGCTGCACCCGATCGGCTGGGACTCCTTCGGGCTGCCCGCCGAGAACGCGGCGATCAAGCGCGGGGTCGACCCGAAGGAGTGGACGTACGCGAACATCGAGCAGCAGAAGGCGTCGTTCAAGCGCTACGCGCCGTCGTTCGACTGGACCACCGAGATCCACACGTCCGACCCCGAGTACTACAAGTGGAACCAGTGGCTGTTCCTGAAGATGTACGAGAAGGGCCTGGCGTACCGGAAGGACAGCTGGGTCAACTGGGACCCGGTGGACCAGACGGTGCTCGCGAACGAGCAGGTCCTGCCCGACGGCACCTCGGACCGCTCCGGCGCCGTCGTCGTCAAGAAGAAGCTGACGCAGTGGTACTTCGCGATCACGAAGTACGCGGACCGGCTGCTCGACGACCTGAACCAGCTCGAGGGCCGGTGGCCGGCCAAGGTCATCGCGCAGCAGCGCAACTGGATCGGCCGCTCCGTCGGCGCTGACGTCGACTTCGTCATCGAGGGCCGTGACGAGCCCGTCACGGTCTTCACCACGCGCCCGGACACGATCCACGGCGTGACGTTCCTGGTGGTCGCGCCGGACTCCGACCTGGCGAGCGAGCTGGTCGCGTCGGCGCCCGACGACGTGCGTGCTGCGTTCACGGACTACCTGACCGCGACGCAGAAGACCTCCGAGATCGACCGGCAGAACGCCGACCGCCCGAAGACGGGCGTGCCGCTGGGCCGGTCCGCGATCCACCCGCTGACCGGTGAGCGCCTGCCGATCTGGGCCGCCGACTACGTGCTCGCCGACTACGGTCACGGTGCGGTCATGGCCGTCCCCGCGCACGACCAGCGCGACCTCGACTTCGCCCGGGCGTTCGACCTGCCCGTGAAGGTCGTCGTCGACACGAACGCCGCCGTGACCGGGGCGATCCCGGTCATCCCCGAGGGTGCGACGCTCGACGACTTCGACGTGCCGACCCTCGACCCGGTGGCCACCGGCGAGGCGCTGACCGGCCAGGGCCGGATGATCAACTCCGGTCCGCTCGACGGCATGTCGAAGCAGCACGCCATCACGGCGGCGATCGCCCTGCTCGAGGAGCGCGGCACCGGCCGTGCCGCCAAGACCTACCGCCTGCGCGACTGGCTCATCTCGCGCCAGCGCTTCTGGGGCACCCCGATCCCGATCATCCACGGCGCCGACGGCACGGAGCACCCGGTGCCGCTCGACGAGCTGCCGGTGCGACTGCCGGACACCGAGGGGCTCGACCTCAAGCCGAAGGGCACCTCGCCGCTCGGCGGTGCGACCGACTGGGTGAACGTCCCGAACCCGGTCGACGGCACCCCGGCGCTCCGCGATACCGACACGATGGACACCTTCGTCGACTCGTCGTGGTACTTCCTGCGCTTCCTGTCGGCACAGGACGACACGCAGGCGTTCGACCCCGCAGCTGCGCGCCGCTGGGCACCGGTCGACCAGTACATCGGTGGCATCGAGCACGCGATCCTGCACCTGCTCTACGCCCGCTTCGTCACCAAGGTGCTGTTCGACCTGGGCTACCTCGACTTCACCGAGCCGTTCTCGGCGCTGCTCAACCAGGGCATGGTGCTGTCCGGCGGGTCGAAGATGTCGAAGTCGAAGGGCGGTGTCTCGCTCGGTGACGAGCTCGACGCCAACGGTGTCGACGCCATCCGCCTGGTGATGGGCTTCGCCGGCCCGCCGGAGGACGACATCAACTGGGAGGACGTCTCGCCGTCCGCCTCGGCTCGGTTCCTGGCCCGTGCGTACCGCCTGGCGCTCGACGTCACGTCGTCGCGGGACGCCGTGTGGGCCGACGGTGACCGGGCGCTCCGTCAGGTCACCCACCGGTTCCTGGCCGACGCCCCCGGGATGATGGAGTCGTTCAAGTTCAACGTCGTGATCGCGCGGCTGATGGACCTGGTGAACGTCACCCGCAAGGCGATCGACAGCGGCCCAGGTGCCGGCGACCCCGCCGTCCGCGAAGCCGTCGAGACGATTGCGCTCGGGCTGGCCGTGTTCGCGCCGTACACCGGCGAGGAGATGTGGGAGAAGCTGGGCTACGAGGCCACCGTCGCCACGTACGGCTGGCGGAAGGCCGACCCGACGCTGCTCGTGCAGGAGACCCTGACGGCCGTCGTGCAGGTCAACGGCAAGGTGCGTGACTCGTTCGAGGTGTCGAAGTCGATCGAGGCGGACGAGCTCGAGCAGCTCGCGCGGTCGTCGGCGAACGTGCAGCGGTACATCGGTGACCGCGAGATCGTGAAGGTGATCGTGCGGGCGCCGAAGCTCGTGAACATCGCGATCAAGGGGTAGCGGGCGCCGTCGCGCGCGGCGTCTGCTGGTGCCGTCGCCCGCGGCGTCCCTCCACAGCAGGGGCGGTCGCGGCGACCGTCCACGGGCGTGACCCTCGGAGCCCGGCCGACCGGCCGGGCTCCGTAGCGTTCCGGGCATGTCGTCGCCGTCGTCTCCTGGACCGTGGTGGTCCCGTCTCGCGTTGTCGCCGCGGGCTGCCGTGGTGCTGGCCGCTGCCGTGGTCGTGGTCGCCGTCGTGGTGGTCCTGGCCGGCGCGCTGGCCGCGGGTGGCGGGGGCGCGGGCGGTGTGGTGGTCCGTGGTGCCCCGACCGCCGGGCCGGGTGGTGCGACGGGTACGCCGTCCCCGACTGCCGGTGCCGGCGCTCCGTCGACCCAGGGTGGCGGCGGCGGTCCCGACGCGGGGCGCGTGGTGGTGCACGTGCTCGGGGCGGTGCGACGCGGGGGCGTGGTCGAACTCCCGGCAGCGACCCGCGTGGGTGACGCGATCGAACGGGCCGGCGGAGCCACCGACGACGCCGACCTCGACCGGCTCAACCTGGCCCGGGTCCTGACGGACGGCGAGCGGCTGTACGTGCCGCGGGTGGGGCAGCAGGACGTACCCGAGGCGCTCGGCCCGGTCGCCGGGGGCGCCACCGCCGGGTCTCCGGACGCGGCGGCGGTCGGCGGCAGCGGCGGCGGTGCTGCCGGTTCCGGGACACCGGCCGTCGTCGACCTGAACACCGCCGACCAGGCCGCGCTCGAGAGCCTGCCCGGTATCGGCCCGGGGCTGGCCGCACGGATCATCGCGTGGCGTGACGAGCACGGTCGGTTCGCCGCGGTCGAGGACCTGCTCGACGTCAGCGGGATCGGCGACGGGCGGCTCGCCGAGCTCCGCGACCGGGTTCGGGTCTGAGGGGGACCGCGGTGCAGCTCGCGCCGAGTGTGGTCGACCTGCGGGTCGCGGTGCCTGTGGCGGTCGCCTGGGTCGTGGCCGCGCTGCTCGTCGGGCAGCCCGGTGCGGCCGCGACGGGCGGGGGCCTCGCGGCCGTCCTGGTCGTCGTCAGCGGCGTCGTGCTCGGACGGCGGCGGTCCGGGGCAGTGGCGGTCGTGGCCGGCCTGGTGTTCGTGGCGGCGGCCCTGTCCGCGCTGCTCGCGGTGTCGGTCACCGTGGGGGAGTCCCGTCGGGCACCGGAGCCGGTGCGCGCCCTCGTCGCCGGTCCGGAGGTCAGGAGCGTCGACGTCGAGGCCGTGCTGACCCGCGACCTCGCGCCGGGTGACCGGTCGGTCACCGCAAAGCTGGTGCGCGCGGGCGACCTCGACGATCTTCGTGTGCCGGTCCGCCTCGTCCCCGACGTGCACGGTGACCAATCTGGGGTCGTGCTGCCCGCCGGTGCCCGGGTCGCCGGGGCCGCGGCCCTGCAGCGGGACGGACCCGGCTCGACGACGGCCTTCGTGGTGTTCCTGCGCGGGACGCCGTCGTCGGTGCCGCCCGACGGCCTGCTCGCCGCCACCGACACCGCGCGGCGGGCCTTCGTGCAGGCCACCGCGGATCTGCCGCAGCCCGGCGCGGCACTGCTCCGCGGGCTCGCGATCGGCGACCGATCCGGACTCGACCCCGGGACCGAGTCGGCCATGGAGACCTCGGCGCTGACCCACCTGACGGCGGTGTCCGGATCGAACTGCGCCGTGGTGGTGGGCCTCGTCGTCGTGGTCGGACGGGCGTGTGGCCTGCCACGCGGCGTCCGGGCCGCGCTGGCCGTCGTGGTGCTGCTGGTGTTCGTCGTGCTCGTGCGGCCCGATCCCTCGATCGTGCGGGCGGCCGTGATGGCGATCGTGGTGCTCGTCGTGCACCTCGTCGGCCGACCCGTCCGGGGCGTGCCGCTCATCGCCCTCGCCGCGGTCGGCATGCTCGTCGCCGACCCCTGGCTCGCGCGGTCGTTCGCGTTCGCCCTGTCCGTGCTCGCCACCAGCGGGATCGTGGTGCTCGGACCACCGCTCACCGAGCTGCTGGCGCGTCGCCTGTGGACGCCCGTGGCGGCGGCGCTGGCGATCCCGGTGGCGGCCCAGGTGGCGTGCTGGCCGGTCACGATCCCGCTGTCGGCGGCGCTCCCGACCTACGCGGTCCCGGCGAACCTGCTGGCGGAGCCGTTCGCACCGGTCGTCACGGTGATCGGGCTTGCCGCGTGCGCACTGGCTCCGGTGTGGCCGCCCGGCGCGCAGGTGCTCGCGGCCGTCGCGTGGGTCCCCGCTGCCGCCGTCGGGGCCGTCGCGCACGGGGCCGCCGCCCTGCCGTACGCCTCCGTACCCTGGCCGGCCGGGGCGCTCGGGGTCGCCGCCGCCGTGCTCGTGTGCGGCTGCGTCGCGACGGCCGTGCTGGTCCGGGGTCGTGCAGGATCCCGCCTGCTGCTCGCCGCGGCGACGGTGGTCGTGATCGGCGTGGCCGCGGTGACCGTCCCCGTGCTCGTGGTCCGGGGGACGGTCCCCGACGACTGGTCGGTCGCGGCGTGCGACGTCGGGCAGGGCGATGCCGTGCTGCTCCGCGGCGACGACGCCGTCGGGCTCGTGGACACCGGTGACGACGAGGAACGGCTCCGTGCCTGCCTGGACCTGCTCGGGGTCACACGGATCGACCTCCTCGTGCTGACGCACTTCGACCGCGACCACGTCGGAGCGGTGGGCGCGGTGTCGGGCATCGCCGAGACCGCCCTGGTCGGCACCGTCGGCCGCGCCGCGGACGCCCGGGTCGTCTCAGAGCTCCAGCGTGCCGGGGTGGACGTGCGGACGGCCGACGACCGCGCCTCCGGTGTCCTCGGGTCACTCGCCTGGCGCGTGGTGTGGCCACGTGCCGGCGACCCCGACTCCGGCAACGACGCGAGCATCGTGCTGGTCACGGGTCCGCCGGAGGGGGAGCGGTGCGACGCCTGTCTGACCGGGGTCTTCCTCGGTGACCTGGGGGAGTCGTCGCAGCGCGGTCTGCGCAGCGCCGGCGCACTGCCGACGGCACCGATCGACGTCGTCAAGGTGGCGCACCACGGCTCGGCCGACCAGGACGCACAGCTCTACCGGGACCTCGCCGCGAGGGTCGGCCTCATCGGCGTCGGGGCGGACAACACCTACGGTCACCCGACGCGGTCGGCTCTCGGGGTGCTGGAGGCCGCCGGCACGGTGCCGCTCCGCACGGACGAGCGCGGCACCGTGGTGCTCGCCCGGTCCGGCGTCGACGAGGTGCGGGTCTGGACGGAACGCACGCCGTCGGCGGCCGCCCGTAGGATCGTCGGAGCACGACTCGACCCGGCACCGTCCGGGCCGGCACCACCGGAAGGACCCCATGGCCGCCAAGAAGCCCGCGCGCGCCGCCGCGAAGATCGACCAGGTCCCGTGGTCGGGCATCCGTCCGGCCCCGGTCGTCCTGGTGACCGGGCCCGAAGCGTTCCTGGCCGACCGTGCCCGCGGTGTGCTCAAGGACCTGCTGCAGGGCGAGGACCCGGCGCTCGAGGTGCACGACCTCGAGGCGGACCAGTACGCCCCCGGCCTGCTCGCCACGCTCGCCAGCCCCTCGCTGTTCGGGGAGCCCCGGCTCGTGCAGGTCACGAACGTCGAGAAGTGCACCGACGCCTTCATCACCGAGACGATCTCGTACCTGCAGGCCCCCGCCGACGACGTCACGCTGGTGCTGCGGCACGGCGGCGGTATGCGCGGCAAGAAGCTCCTCGACACCATCCGCAGCGGGGTCGGCGGTGGCGTCGAGGTGCTGTGCGACGAACTCAAGCGCGAGACCGACCGCATCGACTTCGTGAACGCGGAGTTCCGGGCCGCCCGGCGCCGGATCGCGCCCTCGGCGGTGCGGACCCTCGTGGCGGCCTTCGCGGACGACCTGGCCGAGCTCGCAGCGGCGTGCCGGCAGCTCCTGGCGGACGAGGCCGAGGAGATCACCGACAAGGTCGTCGACAAGTACTACGGCGGACGCGTCGAGACGAACGCGTTCAAGGTGGCGGACATCGCGCTCGCGGGGCGGTCAGCACCGGCGATCGTCGAGCTCCGGCACGCCCTCGCCACGGGTGAGGCACCGGTCCCGATCGTCGCGGCGTTCGCGAGCAAGATCCGCACGATGGCGAAGGTGAGCGCCTTCCGAGGCCCGAGCGGCCAGGCTGCCTCCGCGCTCGGCATGGCACCGTGGCAGGTACAGCGTGCCCAGCGTGACGTGGCGGGCTGGAGTGAGTCCGGCCTGGCGAACGCGATCATCAGCATCGCCGAGGCCGACACCGCGGTGAAGGGTGGCTCCCGCGACGCGCACTACGCGCTCGAGGTGATGGTCCGCACCATCGCCCGACGCGGCGAGCCCCGCTGAGGCGACCCGCGCCTCCCGGCCGTGGCGACCCGGCCGCCTGTCCTGCTGGTCGTCGCATCGCTCGGCGGCATCTCGTGAGCAGAAGTGGTCGGGTGCGACCTCGCGACCCGACCATTCCTGCTCACGAAGTGCCACACGCGCACGCACCCCGCGCACGCACCCCCGCACGCGCCCCGCACACGACGAAGGCCCCGCACCAACGGTGCGGGGCCTTCGTGCAGACCGGAAGGTCAGTGCGTCAGAGCGACGAGACCTTCTTCGCGATGGCCGACTTGCGGTTCGCGGCCTGGTTCTTGTGGATGACACCCTTGCTCACGGCCTTGTCGAGCTTCTTCGACGCGAGGGCCAGGGCGGCAACGGCCTTGTCCTTGTCACCGGCGGCGACAGCGTCGTTGGCGCGACGGATGTGCGTCTTGAGCTCCGACTTGTACGCCTTGTTGCGCTCGGTGGCCTTGAGGTTGGTCTTGATGCGCTTGATCTGCGACTTGATGTTCGCCATGAACTGCTCCTGCTCGTCTCGTACGGGTGGGCGCGACCGCAGGGTAGAGGGGCCCTTGGTCGCATCGCGTTCCACCCGTGGGCGGGGAACGCGGAAGCCAGCCACCAACACTACCAGGCCCGGGGGCCGCCACCAAAGCACGAAACGCCCGACCCCGGAGGCCGCCCCCAGAGCACGGAGCACCGCCGGATCCGCGAGAGCCCGCGGCCGGCCCCCGCGAAACTCCACCGCAACACTGAGCGGATACCGTGGCGGCATGCCCTCCCTCGCGTCTCGGATCGACACCGTCCCCGCCTCCGGCATCCGCAGGGTCTTCGAGCAAGCCGCACTGCTGCAGTCGAGCGGCACCGACGTGACGATGCTCGTGATCGGCGAGCCGGACGTCCCGGTGGCACCGCACATCGGCGAGGCCGCCCGACGGGCGTGGACCGAGGACCGCACCGGCTACACGCCGAACGGGGGCATTGCACCGCTCCGCGAGGCCGTGCGGGACAAGCTGCGCCGCGAGAACCGGATCGAGGCCGACCTCGAGCAGATCTGGATGACGATCGGGGCGACGCAGGCGCTGTTCCAGGCCATGACGCTGACCCTGAGCCCGGGCGACGAGGTGCTCGTGCCCGATCCCGGCTACACGACCTTCACGATGAACGCCCACATCATCGGGGCGACCCCGGTGCCGTACCGGCTCGAGCCGCAGCACGGGTTCGAGCCCGACCTGCAGGCGCTCGAGGCGACCGTCACCGAGCGCACCCGGGTGCTCGTCGTGAACTCGCCGTCGAACCCGCTCGGCTCGGTCTTCGGCGAGGACACGCTCCGAGCACTGCTGGCCTTCGCGAAGCGGCACGACCTGTGGGTCATCAGCGACGAGGTCTACGAGTACTTCACCTACGGCACCCGCCACGTCAGCCTGGCAGCCCTCGACGAGGACGACCGGGTCTTCTCCGCCTTCTCGCTGAGCAAGACGTACGCGATGACGGGCGTGCGGGTCGGCTACCTCGTGACGCCGAAGGGGCTCGGTCCCACCATGCGCACCACGCAGGAGGCGATGATCAGCTGCGTCGCCGAGCCCGACCAGTACGCGGCCCTCGCAGCCATCGTGGGGGACCACTCCGCGGTGCGCGACGCCCGGGAGCACTACCGGGCCAACCTCGACGTGGCGAAGGAGACGCTCGACGCCGCCGGCATCCGCTACCTCGACCCGCGCGGGGCGTTCTACCTGTGGGTCGACGTGTCGCACGCGTCGGACGGGGACGTCGCCGCGTGGGCCCTGGCGTTCCTGCAGCGCGAGCACGTCGCCGTCGCACCGGGCAGCGCCTTCGGCCGCACCGGCGAGGGCTGGATCCGCGTGTGCCTCGCAGCCACCCCGGACGACCTCCGCCGCGGTCTCGGCGCCCTGCCGGCTCCGGCACACGCGACCGTCTGACGGACGGGAGGCACGGTGCGGGCCCGCCCCGCGCCTCCCGTCCGCCCTGCACGACGGCCAGGGCGGTGACCGGCCTCCACAGGTCGGCCGCGGGTGCGCGCGTCGGCGTGCAACCGTGGGAGACTGGTCCGACCGTCCGACCCACCTGAGGAACCGTGAGCCCACAAGCATCCGCTCCGCTCGAGCCCGCCGCGACCCCGGCCGACGCGATCCGCAACTTCTGCATCATCGCGCACATCGACCACGGCAAGTCGACGCTGGCCGACCGCATGCTGTCGATCACCGGCATCGTCGAGGACCGCGCGATGCGTGCGCAGTACCTCGACCGCATGGACATCGAGCGCGAGCGCGGCATCACGATCAAGTCGCAGGCCGTCCGCATGCCGTGGGAACTCGACGGCGAGACCTTCGCACTCAACATGATCGACACCCCCGGGCACGTCGACTTCTCGTACGAGGTGTCCCGGTCGCTCGCGGCGTGCGAGGGCGCGATCCTGCTCGTCGACGCGGCCCAGGGCATCGAGGCCCAGACGCTCGCGAACCTGTACCTGGCGCTCGAGAACGACCTCGAGATCATCCCGGTCCTCAACAAGATCGACCTGCCCGCGGCCGACCCGGACAAGTACGCCGCCGAGCTCGCGCAGCTCATCGGCGGCAAGCCGGAGGACGTCCTGCGCGTCTCCGGCAAGACCGGGGTCGGCGTGCCCGAGCTCCTCGACCTGGTCGTCCGTCGCGTCCCCGCGCCGGTCGGCAACGTCGACGCCGCGCCCCGCGCGATGATCTTCGACTCGGTCTACGACAGCTACCGCGGCGTCGTGACCTACGTGCGCATGATCGACGGGTCGATCCAGCCGCGCGAGAAGGTCCAGATGATGTCGACGAAGTCGACGCACGAGATCCTGGAGATCGGGGTGTCGAGCCCCGAGCCGAAGCCCACGAAGGGGCTCTCCGTCGGCGAGGTCGGGTACCTGATCACCGGCGTCAAGGACGTGCGGCAGTCGAAGGTCGGCGACACCGTCACCACCGCGCAGAAGCCCGCGACCGAGCCGCTGCCCGGCTACACGGACCCGAAGCCGATGGTGTTCTCGGGCCTGTACCCGATCGACGGGTCGGACTACCCGGACCTCCGCGACGCGCTCGACAAGCTCAAGCTCTCCGACGCCGCACTGGTCTACGAGCCCGAGACGTCCGTGGCGCTCGGCTTCGGCTTCCGCTGCGGGTTCCTCGGGCTGCTCCACCTGGAGATCATCACCGAGCGACTCAGCCGCGAGTTCGGCCTCGACCTCATCACCACCGCGCCGAGCGTGGTCTACGAGGTCACCAACGAGGACAACTCGGTCACCGAGGTCACGAACCCGTCCGAGTTCCCCGGCGGCCGGATCGTCGAGGTCCGCGAGCCGATGGTGCGTGCAGCGATCCTGGCGCCGAAGGACTACGTCGGCGCGATCATGGAGCTGTGCCAGTCACGGCGCGGCTCGCTGCTCGGCATGGAGTACCTCGGCGAGGACCGCGTCGAGATCCGCTACGAGATGCCCCTCGGCGAGATCGTGTTCGACTTCTTCGACCAGCTGAAGAGCAAGACGCAGGGCTACGCGTCGCTCGACTACGAGCCCATCGGCGACCAGGCGGCCGACCTGGTGAAGGTCGACATCCTGCTGCAGGGCGACCAGGTCGACGCGTTCAGCGCCATCGTGCACCGCGACAAGGCGTACGCCTACGGCACGCTCATGACCGAGCGGCTGCGCAAGCTCATCCCGCGCCAGCAGTTCGAGGTGCCGATCCAGGCCGCGATCGGTGCCCGCATCATCGCCCGCGAGAGCATCCGCGCCATGCGCAAGGACGTCCTGGCCAAGTGCTACGGCGGTGACATCACCCGCAAGCGCAAGCTCCTCGAGAAGCAGAAGGAGGGCAAGAAGCGCATGAAGACCATCGGTCGGGTCGAGGTCCCGCAGGAAGCCTTCATCGCGGCGCTCTCCGGCGACGTCGAGGAAAAGAAGAAGTAGTAGCGCCGGACGCGCAGCGCGTTTCGCGCTGAGCGACAGCTCACGCACTGCGACCGCCGAGATCTGTCGGTGAGCGCGAAAGCTCGGCACCGGTTCAGCGGGGCCGCGCGGCCCGCGTCCGCAGGGCGGCCAGGCAGAGGGCCGGGAGGCTCGCCACGGCCAGTCCCGCCAGTGCGGTCCGCAGGATGGCCCAGCGCGCAGCCGCGTCGAAGTCGGTCTGCTCGCCGGAGGCGATCCCGGCGACGACGGCGCCCACCACCATCGCGAGGGTCACGACACCGAGGACCGACGGCAACCGTGGCACCGCGCGCCGGGACACCGCCGAGACGAGCGCGGCTCCGAACAGCAGGACCCCGGCTCCGGCGGCACTCGCCCCGACGGCCGCGATGACGTTCGCCGTGTCGAACCCGTCCCACGTGCCCGGCGCACCGGTGGCGTACCGCGCGGGGGACGCCGCCGCCGCGGTGGTGGCGTCGACCAGCGCGCGGGCGGACGCCGCCACGCCGAAGGCGACGAGGGTGAGCACGGCGAAGGCGACGGTCCGGCGGTCGACAGACCGCGGGCGGGTGGGGGTGGAGCGGGGCACCCGCTGACGATAGCCGCGGGCCGGATGCTTGTCGGGCCTCCAGTCCGGGGCACACGCGATCCGGACGACCCTGCCGGAGCCGTCCCGCGGTTCGGCCCGGGGCGGTCGGCCCAAGTAGCATGGCGGCATGAGCATCCGCGGCAGCTACCGGACCGCCCTGACGTACGGAGCCGTGGGTGCGACCCAGGCGCCGGACCTCATGACGTACCCGCCGGAGGGCTTCACCCCGTCGGAGTCTCGCTCCCGCATCGGCCACGGCGACCAGCGCTTCGAGACCGCGGTCACGCAGACCCTGACCTGGCAGATCCAGGAGCGCAGCGGCATGCGCGTGCACGTCGAGGAACAGCCCGATGACGACGAGGTCCGCTACAACCCGGTGACCTTCGACGACGCCGGTGTGCCGATCGCGCCGGCCTCGATCGGGACGCCCCGGGTCGAGAAGTTCGCGCCGGACGGCACCCCGCTCGTCACGGCGGGCACGAGCGCGACGCTGACGATGCACGCGTTCGGGCAGACCGTGCAGGCGCCGGTGCGCGTGGTGTCCATCATCGACGAGCACGACCGCAAGGGGTTCGCCTACGGCACGCTCGAGGGGCACCCGCTCTCCGGCGAGGAGTCGTTCGTCGTCGAGCGCACGCCGGACGGGTCGGTGTGGCTGCAGATCCGGCAGTTCTCGCAGCCGGCGAGCCGGAAGTGGCGGTTCGTGGCACCCCTGGTGCGACGGCAGCAGAAGGTGATGGCGGAGCGGTACCTGGCGGCGTTGCGGGGCGACTAGGCGTCGCGGCGGCCGGTGTCGCTGCTGGTGCTCGTGCCCGTGTGGCGGTCGCGCGCGCTCGCCGGTCAGCGGAGCGGCGGGAGTGCGGCGATCGCGTCCTCGATGAGAGTGGCGTCCTGTCGGCAGTCGCGGGCGATCGTCACCGCGTTCGTGTGCCGGAGCGCCTCGACGTCGTAGACGCCGGTCGCGACGGCCAGGAACGGGATGCCCGCGGCGTCGGCGGCCTCGCCGTCGCGCGGGGTGTCGCCGACGATGACCGCCCGGGTCCCGGCGAGCTCTGCGGCTGCACGACGCGTCACGCCCGCGCGGTCCACCTCGGTGTCGCCGAAGTACGAGTGCTCCCAGTCGAACAGGTCGGGGTCGAAGCCCGCCCCGGTGAGCTTCACCCGGGCGCGGTACGCCGAGTTGCCGGTGAGCAGGCCGTTGCGCCACCCGAGATCGGCGAAGCGCGACAGGAGCGCCTTCGCACCGGGGACCGGACTGCGGTGGTCACCCGAGGCGTGCCGCTCGGCGGTCAGGTCGCGCAGGTGCCGGCCGACCGTGGGGATCAGGTCGTCCTCGAGCTCGTGGGCCCGCACGTGCTCGGCGATCAGCCCGGCGTCGGTCCGCCCGTGCTGGTGCCCGACCCGGAGCGTCAGGTCGCGGCCGACCGCTCGCTCCAGCGCGAGGTGGTACAGGTTGCCCGGGGACGACGCGTTCATCACGAGGGTGCCGTCGATGTCCCACAGGACCGTGGTGGGGACGGGGTGGTGCTCCATGGCTCCATCATGACGGACAATGGAGTCCATGCCGAGTGCTCTCCCGATCGCCGATCCAGCGCCCGCGGACGGGCTCATCGTCCCGCGTCCGGGCGGGGCCTCCGGTGGGGCACCCGCGGTGGGCGACGTGCCGTTCGGCGTGTACGTGCACGTGCCGTTCTGCCGGGTCCGCTGCGGGTACTGCGACTTCAACACGTACACGGCGTCGGAACTGCGCGGGGTCCGGCGCGACGACTACGCCGGCCACGCCGTCCGCGAGATCGAGTGGGCCGCGACCGTGCTCGACCGCTCCGGGGTACCGCGGCGACCGGTGTCGACGGTGTTCTTCGGCGGCGGGACGCCCACCATGCTGCCGGCGTCGGACCTGGCGATGATCCTCCGGGCGATCGACGACACCTGGGGCATCCTGCCGGGGGCCGAGGTCACGACCGAGGCGAACCCCGACTCGGTCGACGCCGCGTCACTCGAGACGCTGCGCGCCGGCGGGTTCAACCGGATCAGCTACGGCATGCAGTCGGCGGTGCCGCACGTGCTCGCGACGCTCGACCGCACCCACGACCCGCTCCGGGTACCCGTCGTCGTCGACCTGGCGAAGCAGCAGGGGCTCGACGTGTCGCTCGACCTCATCTACTCGACGCCGGGGGAGTCGCTCGACGACTGGCGCACCTCGCTGGACGCCGCGATCGCCTGCGAGCCCGACCACGTGTCGGCGTACTCGCTCATCGTCGAGGACGGCACCGCGATGGGCCGGATGGTCGCCCGCGGTGAACTGCCCGCTCCCGACGACGACCTGGCGGCCGACATGTACGAGCTCGCCGACCAGGTGCTCGGGGACGCCGGGTACTCCTGGTACGAGGTGTCGAACTGGGCGCGCGGCGACGCGCACGCGAGTCGCCACAACCTGTCGTACTGGAAGGGCCACGACTGGTGGGGCGTCGGCCCCGGTGCGCACTCCGCCGTCGCCGGCACGCGCTGGTGGAACGTGAAGCACCCGGCCGCGTACGCGAACCGGGTGCTGTCGGGGGAGTCGCCGGCCGCCGGCCGCGAGACCATCGACGACGAGACCCGCTACGTCGAGCGCCTGCTGCTCGCGGCCCGCGTCCGCGGGGAACTCGCCACGAGCGAGATCCGCCAGGAGGCCCGTGGTCGGGTCGCCGGGCTCATCGCGCGTGGGCTGGTGGACGGCTCGGCCGCGGTGCGGGGACGGATCGACCTGACGCTGCAGGGTCGCCTGCTCGCCGACGCGGTGGTGCGGGAGCTGCTCGACTGAGCGATCGTGCCGACTACTGCTTGATGAACTCGATCGACAGGGGGTAGCGGTAGAACTGGCCCTGGTTCGCGGCGATCGCGGCCATGATGCCGAAGACGAGCGTCAGGACCACGATCAGCGGGAGCAACACCGCGCCGATCAGGACGACCGTGAGGAGTCCCGAGACGACGTAGGCGATGCCCATCGTGATGTGGAAGTTCAGCGCGACCCGGGTGTGTTCGCGGATGAAGTTGCCGCGGTCGCGCAGGACCAGGTACGCCACCAGGGGCGCGACGAAGTTGAAGAAGATGCCGCCGATGTGGGTCAGCGTGGCCCAGAGGCGCTGGTCCTCCGGTCGCATCTGCTGCGGCGGGGTGTACCCGCCCGGGTACTGGGGGCCGTTCGGGTTCTGCGGGCCACCGGGCTGCTGTCCGTAGGTCATGCCCGAAGCGTATCGGGGGAGCAGCCGTGCGGGCGTAGGATCAGCAGTCGACACGTCCGAGTGCCAGTCCGACCGGGAAGGAGACGCTCGTGGTCAGTGAACGCAGCCTCGAGGTCCTGAAGGCGATCGTGCGCGACTACGTGGCGTCGCGCGAACCGGTCGGGTCGAAGACCATCGTCGAGCGGCACGCCTTCGGGGTCAGCGCCGCGACGATCCGCAACGACATGGCCCTGCTCGAGGACGAGCAGCTCATCGCCGCCCCGCACACGTCGTCCGGCCGGGTCCCCACCGACAAGGGGTACCGCGTCTTCGTCGACCACCTCGCGGGTGCCCGTCCGCTCTCCAGCGCGCAGCGGCACGCGATCGAGACCTTCCTCGGCGCCCCGAACGACCTCGACGAGGTGCTCGGGCGCACCGTCCGGCTGCTCAGCCAGCTCACGAACCAGGTCGCCCTGGTGCAGTACCCCTCGATGGTGCGCGCCCGGGTGCAGCACGTCGAACTCGTCCGGCTCGGCGACGCGCGTCTGATGGTGGTGCTCATCACCGACACCGCCCGGGTCGAGCAGCGTGTGGTCGAGACCGACGTGCCGCTCGACGAGCCCTCGCTGTCCGAGCTCCGGTCCGTCGTGAACGGCGCGACCGTGGGCCTCCTGCTCCAGGACGTCCCGACCGCACTCCGGGCGGTGCCGCAGCAGCTCCGTCCCGACGCCCAGACCCTCGGCGGAGTCGTCGTCGCGACGCTCATCGAGCAGGTCGCGGCGAACCGGCAGGACCGCCTGCTCATGGCCGGGGCCGCGAACCTGGCGAAGAGCGAGCAGGACTTCTCCGGCGGCCTCTTCCCGGTGCTCGAGGCGATCGAGGAACAAGTCACCCTGCTCCGGTTGTTCGGGGAGATGCAGGTGGACGACATCGCGGTGGCGGCCCGGATCGGTGCGGAGAACGCCGAGTACGGGCTCGACGCCACGAGCATCGTCGCCGGCGGCTACCTGGCCGGTGGCGAGGTGGCCCGCCTGGGCGTCCTCGGACCGACCCGGATGGACTACGGGACGAACATGGCGGCCGTCCGCGCCGTCGCACGGTACCTGTCCAAGCTCCTGGGCGAACATTGACCGACCGACCGAACCCAACCGACTGAGGGATACGTGGCAGACCACTACGACGTCCTCGGCGTCCAGCGAGACGCCTCCGATGCCGACATCAAGAAGGCCTACCGCCGGCTGGCGCGCGAGCTCCACCCGGACGTGAACCCGGCCCCCGACGCCGCCGAGCGCTTCAAGGACGTGACGCACGCCTACGACGTGCTCAGCGACCCCGAGCAGCGCCGTCGGTACGACGCCGGCCCGCAGGCCGACAGCCCGTTCGGCGGTGGCGCGGCCGGCTTCAGCGACATCTTCGACGCCTTCTTCGGCGGCGGCGGTGGTGGCGGTGGACGCGGGTCGGGCCCGCGCAGCCGTGCCGAGCGCGGCCAGGACGCCCTGCTCCGCATCGAGGTCGACCTCGACGAGGTCGTCTTCGGCACCCACAAGGACGTCGAGGTCGACACGGCCGTGCTGTGCGAGACGTGCCACGGCTCGTGCTGTGCCCCCGGCACCAGCCCGCGCACGTGCGACATCTGCGGCGGGTCCGGGCACATCCAGCGCCAGGTCCGCTCGCTCCTCGGCAACGTCGTGACGAGCGCGCCGTGCGGCACCTGCCGCGGGTACGGCACCGTGATCCCGAGCCCCTGCCCGACCTGCCAGGGCCAGGGCCGCGTCCGCGCCCGACGCACGGTCCCGGTGGACGTCCCCGCCGGTGTCGACTCGGGTCTGCGCCTGCAGATGCCCGGTCAGGGCGAGGTCGGCCCGGCCGGTGGTCCCTCGGGTGACCTCTACCTGGAGATCCGCGTCCGCCACGACGACGTCTTCAGCCGTGACGGCGACGACCTGCTCGCCACGCTCGAGGTCGGCATGACCGACGCGGTGCTGGGCACGACCACGACCATCGACGGGCTCGACGGCCCGGTCGAGCTCGAGATCCGTCCAGGCGTGCAGAGCGCCGACGTGCTGGTCATCAAGGACCGCGGCATCACGAAGCTGCGCGGGAACGGCCGCGGTGACCTGCGGGTCGGCGTGCAGGTCGTGACCCCGACCAAGCTGTCGCACAAGGAACGACAGCTGGTCGAGCAGCTCGCGAAGTCGCACAAGACGACGGCGCCCCAGCTCGCCCGGTTCCAGCAGGGCATGTTCGGCAAGCTGCGCGACCGGTTCTTCAACCACTGATGGCCTCGCTCTACCTGGTCGACTCGCTCGACGGCGTGGCCGTCGGCGGCACCGTGCCGCTCGACGGCCCCGAGGGTCGGCACGCCGTGACGGTGTCGCGGGTGCGCGTCGGCGAACCGCTGCGCATCTCCGACGGCCGCGGCACGGTCGTCGCCGGCTCGGTCGCCGAGGTGGGGCGGGACACCCTGACGCTCGCCGTCGAGACGGTGTCGGTCGACCCGGCGCCGTCCCCGTCGCTGACGCTCGTCCAGGCGCTCGCGAAGGGCGGACGCGACGAGATGGCCGTCCAGGCGGCCACCGAGGTCGGCGTCGACCGGGTGGTCCCGTGGGCCGCCGCACGCAGCGTCTCCCGGTGGGACGGCGCGAAGGTCGAGAAGGGCCGTGCACGGTGGGCGGCGATCGTGCACGAGGCGGCGAAGCAGGCCATCCGCTCCCGGGTGCCGTCGGTCGGAGCGCTCGTCACCACCGGGCAGCTCGTCCCCGCCCTCGGCGAGGGCACCACGGTCCTCGTGCTCGACCCCACCGCGACCGTGCGGCTCGCGAGCTGGGAACCTCCGGCGGACGTCGAGGACATCGCCCTCGTGGTCGGTCCAGAGGGCGGCATCGACACCGCCGAGCTCGACCGGCTCGGAGCGGCCGGTGCCGTCCGGGTGCGGCTCGGCGACAGCGTCCTGCGCACCTCGACGGCGGGTCCTGCGGCGCTCGCTGTCCTGCAGGCGCGACTGGGCCGCTGGTGAGCGGGACCGGCGTCACGGGTGCGTCCTACGATGGAGGCATGAGCACCAGCGAGCCCAGCGTCTTCTCGAAGATCATCGCGCGCGAGATCCCGGCCACCGTCGTCGCCGAGGACGACCGTGTGATCGCGATCGAGGACATCGCGCCGAAGGCACCCGTCCACGTGCTCGTCGTCCCCAAGACCGACCAGTACGCGAACGTCTCCGAGCTGGCGGCGGGGGACCCCGAGCTCCTCGCCCACGTGGTCGCCACCGCGCAGCGCATCGCCGACGAGCGTGCGGGCGGCCAGTTCCGACTCGTCTTCAACACCGGCGAAGCCGCCGGTCAGACCGTGTTCCACGTGCACGCGCACGTACTCGCAGGCGAACTGCAGGAAGGCACCCTTGCCGGATAACGAACCAGTACACCCCGCCGCCGCCGACGACGACCAGCCCGTCTCCGTCTCCCTCCAGGTGGACGGCATCGCCATGGTGCAGCTGCTCGGTCCCCAGGACCGGCTGCTGAAGACCGTGGAGCGGCAGTACCCGGGCGTCCGGGTCGTCGTCCGCGGCAACGAGGTCACCCTGACCGGACCGGACCGCGACGTCACCCGTGCGAAGGCGCTCGTCGACGAGCTCGTCGGCATGGTCCGCCGCGGGCAGGAGATCGGCCCGGCCGACATCCCGATGTCCGCCAGGATCCTCGACGACGACCGCAGGCCGTCCGACACGTTCGGCACCCCGATCGTGTCGAGCCGCGGCAAGTCCGTCCGCCCGAAGACCGACGGGCAGCGCGCCTACGTCGACGCGATCGACGAGCACACCATCACGTTCGGCATCGGTCCGGCCGGCACCGGCAAGACCTACCTGGCGATGGCCAAGGCGGTCCAGGCGCTGCAGCGGCGCGAGGTGAACCGGATCATCCTGACCCGGCCCGCGGTCGAGGCGGGCGAACGGCTCGGCTTCCTGCCGGGCACGCTGACCGACAAGATCGACCCGTACCTGCGCCCCCTGTACGACGCCCTGAACGAGATGATGGACCCCGAGCTGGTGCCGAAGCTCCTCGCAGCCGGCACCGTCGAGGTCGCTCCGCTGGCGTACATGCGCGGTCGCACCCTGAACGACTCGTTCGTCGTGCTCGACGAGGCGCAGAACACCACGCCCGAGCAGATGAAGATGTTCCTGACGCGTCTCGGGTTCGGGTCGAAGATGGTGATCACCGGCGACATCACCCAGGTCGACCTGCCCGGCAACGTGTCGGGTCTGCGGCTGGTGACCCGCATCCTCGACGAGGTCGAGGACATCCACTTCGCCCGCCTCGGCAGCGAGGACGTCGTGCGGCACACGCTGGTCGGCCGCATCGTCGACGCCTACACCGTGTACGACGAGGAGCGCCTGGCGGAACAGGCCGGGCAGCGACCCGGCGGCCGGGGGACCGCTCCGGTCGGCAACCCGGACGGCGCCAACCGCGCCGAGCGCCGCGGACGCCCGCCGCAGGACCGCCAGCGGTCCCCGTACCCCCAGAGTGACGCCCGAGGAGGCAACCGGTGAGCATCGAGCTCAACAACGAGTCCGGCGTCGAGGTGGACGAGGCCGCGATCCAGCGCCTCGCTGCGTTCGCGCTCGACGCGATGCACGTGCACGCCGACGCGGAACTCGCGATCGTCCTGGTGGACGAGGGCGCGATGGAGCAGCTGCACGTGCGGTGGATGGACGAGCCCGGTCCGACCGACGTGCTGAGCTTCCCGATGGACGAGCTCCGGCCCGGCACCGAGGACGACCCGACCCCCGCCGGCCTGCTGGGCGACATCGTGCTCTGCCCGCAGGTGGCCGTGGAGCAGGCGAAGACCGCCGGGCACTCGAGCACCGACGAGATGCTGCTGCTCACCTGCCACGGGATCCTGCACCTGCTCGGGTTCGACCACGCCGAACCCGACGAGAAGGCCGAGATGTTCGGGCTGCAGGGCGAGATCCTGACCGCCTTCGCGGCGCAGCACCGAGGGCGGTAGCGCATGGTCGTCGTCGCCGGACTCCTCGCGGTGGCACTGGTGCTCGTCGTGCTCGGCGGGCTCCTCGCCGCGAGCGACGCCGCGCTGTCCGTCGTGTCCCGGGCCGACCTCGAGGAGATCGCACGGGGCAACAAGCGCCGGCGCGCCATCGAGGCGATCGCCGACGACGTGGGTGCACACGTCAACGCCCTGAACTTCTTCCGGGTGCTGGCGGAGACGGCAGCCGCCGTGCTCGTCACGATCGCCCTCGTCCGCGCCTTCGACAGCTGGTGGCTCGCGCTCGTCCTGTCCGCGGCGATCATGACCGCGGTGTCCTTCGTGCTCGTCGGGTCCAGCCCGCGCAGCGTCGGCCGGGCACACGCGGAACGGCTGCTCGGCGCGACGGGCGGGCTCGTCCGTGCCGTCCGGATCGTGCTCGGACCGCTCGCCGGCCTGCTCGTCCGCATCGGCGACCGGGTGACACCCGGCCGTGGGCGGAGCGCGTCGACCGTCTCCAGCGAGGAGCAGTTGCTCTCCCTGGTCGACGAGGCCACCGAGAGCAACGTGCTCGAGGACGAGGACCGCGACCTCATCCACTCGGTGTTCGAGTTCAGCGACACGCTCGTCCGCGAGGTCATGGTGCCCCGCACGGACATGCTGACCGTCGACGGCACCGACACGCTCGCCGCCGGCATGGAGCGCTTCCTCGCAGCCGGGGTGTCGCGGATGCCGGTGACCGGCAAGGACAGCGACGACGTCCTCGGCGTCCTGTACCTCCGCGACGTCGCCCGTGCACTCTACGAGCGACCGGGCGCCGGCGCCGAACCGGTCACCGCGCTGCTGCGCCCGGCCGAGTTCGTGCCGGAGTCGAAGGCCGCCGACGACACCCTCCGGCACATGCAGGTCGCCAAGAACCACCTGGTCCTGGTGGTCGACGAGTACGGCGGCGTCGCCGGGCTCGTGACCATGGAGGACCTCATCGAGGAGCTCGTCGGGGACATCTCCGACGAGTACGACCGCGCGGTGGTCGACCGGGTCGAGGTCGAGACCGGGGTGTGGCGCATCTCCGCCCGCCTGCCGATCGACGAACTCGGCGACCTGTTCGGCATCGAGCTCGACGACGACGACGTCGACACCGCGGGCGGCCTGCTCACCAAGGAGCTCGGGCACCTCGCCGTCTCGGGTGACACCGTGACCGTGTCCGGCGTGGTGCTCACCGCCGACCGCGTCGAGGGCAAGCGCCGCCACCTCATCACCGTGCTCGCCGAGCGCACCCACGCGCTCGCGGACGTCGAGGACGCCTTCGACGACGCCGACCACTCCACGACGGGAACCCAGCACGCATGACCGACGCCGACACCGCCCAGGTGACCCCCGCCGAGCCCTACCGCGCGGGCTTCGTCTCGTTCGTCGGGCGCCCGAACGTGGGCAAGTCCACGCTGACGAACGCGCTCGTCGGCGAGAAGGTCGCGATCACCTCGTCGAAGCCGCAGACCACCCGCCGTGCCATCCGCGGGATCGTGCACCGGCCCGACGGCCAGGTCATCATCGTCGACACCCCGGGCGTCCACCGGCCCCGCACGCTGCTCGGCGAGCGGCTGAACGACCTGGTGCAGTCCACGCTCGGCGACGTCGACGTGATCGGCTTCTGCGTCCCGGCGAACGAGCCGGTCGGTCCGGGCGACCGCTTCATCAACGACACCCTCGACCAGTACCCGCGGGCGAAGAAGATCGCCATCGTCACGAAGATCGACCGGACGTCGAAGGACGGCGTCGGCGAGCAGCTGCTGGCCGTGTCGAAGCTGCGCGACTGGGACGCCGTGGTGCCGACGTCCGGCACGAAGGGCATGCAGCTCGAGGACCTCCTCGGCGTCATCACCTCCCTGCTGCCCGAGTCGCCGCAGCTCTACGACTCGAGCGCCGTGACCGAGGAGACCGACGAGGAGCGCATCGGCGAGCTCATCCGCGAGGCCGCGCTCGAGGGCGTCCGCGACGAACTGCCGCACTCGCTCGCCGTCGTCATCGAGGACGTCGTCGAACCCGACGAGGACGACGACCCGGACGGCCCGCTGCGCATCTTCGCGAACCTGTTCGTCGAGCGCGACAGCCAGAAGGCGATCGTGATCGGCCGCAAGGGGGAGCGCCTGAAGGACGTCGGCTCGCGCGCACGGACCGAGATCGAGTCGCTGCTCGGCGGTCGGCACGTCTACCTCAACATCCGCGTGAAGGTCGCCAAGGAGTGGCAACGTGACCCGAAGCAGCTCGGACGCCTCGGCTTCTGACGACCCGGCGTCGGGCGCGACGAGGGTCATCCGGGCGGCGGACGCGACGACCGACCACGCCCCGTACCGTGGACGGGTGTTCCGACCCATGATGCGCGCGCAGGTGCTCACCGACCTCGTGATCGCCGTGCTGCTCGGCGGACTCGTGGTGGTCGCCGGCGCCCGGGGGCTCGAGAGCCCGCTCGCGATCGTCACCGTGGTCGGGATGATCGCCGCACTGGCCCTCCGCCGACTGTCGCCGGCGCTCGCCCTGACGGTGGCGTGGGCGTTCGCGGTGTTCCAGATGGTCACCGGGCAGGAGCCCGACCTGTCGAACGCCTTCATCGCCGGCGTCATGTTCACCACGAGCGCGTACGGCAGCCGACGCGTGCGGCTGGCCGGGCTCGTCTCCGCGATCGTCGGCTCGGTCACGGCGGCGCTGTACATCGGGATCGACGACTACCGGAACCGGCTGACCTTCGAGACCGCGTCGACCCCCGCGCAAGAGGCCGTGCAGGTCACCGTGTCGTACTTCGCGGTCGTCCTGATGCTGCTGCTCCTGCCGTGGCTCGCCGGCCTCGTGGTCCGCACCCGACGTGCGGCGAGCATGAGCCGCGAGGCCCAGCTGCTGGCCGAGCGCGACGCAGCCCGGGCCGACCGTGCCGTCGCGGTCGAGCAGGAGCGCGTGCGCATCGCCCGGGACATGCACGACATCGTCGCGCACTCGCTCGCGGTGGTCATCGCGCAGTCCGACGGCGCACGGTACGCGCTCAAGGCCGACCCGGCGGTCGCCGACCAGGCCCTCAGCACGATCTCGGCGACGGCGCGACGCGCCCTGGGCGACGTGCGCGAGCTGCTCGGTGCGCTCCGGCACGAGCAGGGGACCGTGCCCACGCCCGAGATCGACGACATCGACCGCCTGATCGCCGACATGCGGCAGCTCGGCCTCGACGTCCACGTGGAGCGCGAGGGCGACCCCTCCGGCCTGCCGACGACGACACAGCTCGCCGTGTACCGGATCGTGCAGGAGAGCCTGACGAACGCGTACAAGCACGGCGAGCCGGGCAGCCCGGTCCGCGCCGCCCTGACCTACCGTCCGGACACCGTCGAGATCGCCGTCGTGAACCGCCGTGCCGACGACGGGTCACCCGGGCCGGGCACAGGCCACGGGCTCGTCGGCATGCGGGAGCGCGCCGTCATGACCGGCGGCACGATGACGGCCGGAGCGCGTGGCGACGACTTCGAGGTCGCCGTTCGCATGCCCGCCGTCCCGGCCAGCGGCCAGGTGCCCCGTGGCCGCATCACCCAGACCGAGCAGGAGCGAACCGCCCGATGACCACGACCCCGCCGTCCGACCAGCCGATCCGCGTCGCCCTCGTCGACGACCAGGCGCTCTTCCGCACCGGCATCCGGATGCTCATCGACTCGCAGCCCGACCTGCAGTTCGTCGGCGAGGCCGGTGACGGCGCCGAGGGCGTCGAACTCGTCCGTCGGACGCGACCGGACGTCGTGCTGATGGACGTCCGGATGCCCGTCATGGACGGCATCACCGCCACCGGCCGCATCGTCGAGCAGTCCGGCGCGGACGGCGCGAAGGTCCTCGTCCTGACGACGTTCGACTTCGACGAAGCGGCTGCGAAGGCGATCCGTGCCGGTGCGAGCGGCTTCGTGCTGAAGGACGCCGACCCCGAGTTCCTGCTCGCGGCGGTCCGCACGGTGCACGCCGGCACCGCAGTGTTCGCAGCATCGGCCACGCGGGAGCTCCTGCGGCGCTACGACGACTCGGTCGGCCGTGCCGCCGCGGTGCCGCCGGCCTTCGCGGACCTCACGCCCCGCGAGCGGGAGATCTTCGACCTGGCGGCCCGCGGGTTCAGCAACAGCGAGATCGCGCAGCACGAGTACGTCAGCGAGGCGACGGTGAAGACGCACATCTCGCGGGTGCTCACGAAGCTCGAGCTCCGGGACCGTGTGCGGCTCGTCGTGTTCGCGCACGAGCACGGACTGGTCACGAAGGGCGACTGACCCGGCGCACCCGACGGTTCCGGGTGCGCGGTTCGGCGTCATCCGGAGGGATGACCCCTCCACACGGAACCGAGCCGACCGGACGATCCACAGGAGCCGTGGGATCGACGCGGGGCGGGCCTCCTGGCCGTCATCGTGGATGCATGACCAGCAGCCACGCTCCGATCATCCGCCTCGACCACGTCTCCAAGCACTACGGCGACGCCGCCCGTCGTGTGACGGCGCTCGACGACGTCAGCGTCGACATCGGCGCGGGGGAGTTCACCGCGGTGATGGGGCCCTCGGGGTCCGGCAAGTCGACGCTCATGCACGTCGCCGCGGGACTCGACGCCGTGTCGTCCGGACACATCCACATCGACGGCGTCGACATCACGAGCCTCGGCGACAAGGAACTCACCGAGCTCCGCCGCCGGCGACTCGGGTTCGTGTTCCAGTCGTTCAACCTCGTGCCGACCCTCGACGTCAGCGAGAACATCCGGCTGCCGTTCCTGCTCGGCGGCCACAAGCCCTCACGGGACGAGACGGCGTGGATCGACCGGCTGGTGGACATGCTCGGGCTCGGGAACCGCCTGACGCACCGGCCGCACCAGCTGTCCGGGGGCCAGCAGCAGCGCGTCGCCATCGCTCGCGCGCTCGCCTCGCGGCCGGCCGTGGTCGTCGCCGACGAGCCCACCGGTGCGCTCGACTCCCGCACCGGGCGCGACGTGCTCGCGATCCTGCGTGGTGCGGTCCAGGAGTGGGGCCAGAGCGTCGTCATGGTGACGCACGACCCGGTGGCGGCCGCGAACGCCGACCGAATCCTGTTCCTCGCCGACGGCCGGATCGTCGCCGACCGCCCCGCGATGGACGCCGGCGCCATCTCCACCACGATGCTCGGGATGGAGGCCGCGGCGTGAACGGCATCCGTTCGTTCGCCCCCACGGTCCTCGTCGCCGCGCTCGGCACCACGTTCGGCTCCGCTCTCGTCATCGCGCCCGGCATCGTGGCCGAGGCGCTCGGCGCGACCGGGTTCGCCGATCTCGGGCCCGTCAAGGCGATCCTGTCCGTGATCGGGTGGCTGTTCCTCGGCATCGCGCTGTACGTCGGTGCGATCGTCACCGCGAACACCTGCGCGACCCTCATCGCCGGGCAGACGCGGATCATCGCGCTGCAGCGCCTGGTCGGTGCCACCGGGGCGGCCCTGCGCGCCCGGATCACCCGGACCGGCCTGGCGGTCGGTGTGCTCGGCGGCCTCATCGGCGCCGTCGTCGGCACGGGGCTCTCGGCGCTCTTCGTCCTGGTCCTCCGCGGCAACGGATTCCTGCCCGACACCGACTACACCCTGGTGCCGTGGGAGCTCGTGCTGCCGGTCGTGGCCGTCGTGCTCGCCACCTGGGGTGCGTTCGCGGTCGGCTCGCGTCGCGTCCTCACCGTCACCCCGCTCGAGGCGTTGTCGTCCAGCGTCGAGCCCAGCCACGACGACGTGCGGTCCGGCCGGGCACGCAAGGTCTGGGCCATCGTGCTCATGGCCGCCGGTGCCGTGCTCATGCTCCTCGGGCTCGCGGCGAGTGTCGTGTCCCCGGTCGCGGTGCTGCCGGCGGCCCTGGGCGGGTTCGTCTCCTTCGCCGGGGTCGCCGTCGGGGCGACGGTCGTCATGCCGCCCGTGCTGCAGCTCATCGGCCGGATCGGGTCCGGCGACCCCGTGGTCCTGCTCGCCGGTCGCAACGCGATGCGGGCACCCGGTCGGTCCTCGCGGGCGACGATCGGCCTGGTGATCGGCGTGACGCTGCTCGTGACGTTCGCGGTGGCGCTCGGCATCATGCAGCAGGTGCTCGAGACCCAGTTGCAGCGCCTGGGCGACGGGCAGACCACGCCCGAGATGCTCGAGCAGCAGCGGGACTTCTTCGTCCAGGTCAACGCCGTCGTGAGCGTCATCGTCGGGTTCTCGGCCGTCATCGCCGCCGTCGGTGTCGTGAACGCCCTCGCGCTCGGCGTGCTGCAGCGCCGCCGCGAACTCGGTCTCCTGCGTGTGCTCGGGCTCACCGGGGCGCAGGTGCGGCGCATGATCGTCACCGAGGCCGTGCAGATGGTCGTCGCGGCGGTCGTCTCGGGGCTCGTGCTCGGGGTCCTGTACGGCTGGGTCGGCGGGCAGACGCTGCTCGGGTCCCTCGGTGCCCCGGTGACGCCGGTCCTGCCGCCCCTGACGATCGCGATCGTCGTGGTGGGCGCGCTCGTGCTCGCCGTGGTCGCGACCATCGCCCCGGTCCGCCGCGCGATGCGCGTCCCGCCGACGGAGGCCCTCGCGGTCGACTGACGCGTCGCCCTGGGCGCACCGCGTGACGGACGGGAGGCCCGGTGCCAGCTGGCACCGGGCCTCCCGTCCGTCGTCGCTCGCGGCACTGCCCCGCCGCCCGTGCCCGCCGAGGTGGCAGGGTGCCGCCCGCGCCCGCGCCCGCGCCCGCGCCTGCGCCCGTGCCCGCGCCCGCGCCACACCGCTCGCTTCCGCTGAGGTGTCACCACCTGTCGCCCGACCGGCCCTCGGGCGACGCTTCGTGACCCCTCGGCGCAGCACCGACGGCGTGTCTCGACCGCTCGGCGCGCCCCTCGATGCGCCCCTCGGTGCACCGCTCGACAGCCCGCCCGATGCCGCCCGACCCCCGCCGCGTCACACGCTTGCGACAGCCTGGTACACCAGTGCTACCGTGGACGCGATGTACTCGGCGCACCTCCTCCTTCGCTGCCGCGACGAGGCCTGACACACCGGCCCACCTCGTCGCGGAGTCCGTCGTGGCCGCCTCACCCAGAGCACACGAACACGCGACGAAAGCGACGAACGATGCAGAACACGCAGCAGCCCTCCGGCATGCCGATCCACAAGTACGTCCCCTTCCACGAGCAGATCACCGTCGACCTGCCGGACCGCACCTGGCCGACGAAGCGCATCGACAAGGCTCCGCGCTGGTGCGCCGTCGACCTGCGGGACGGCAACCAGGCCCTCATCGACCCGATGGACGCCGAGCGCAAGCGCGGGATGTTCGACCTGCTCGTCGGCATGGGCTACAAGGAGATCGAGGTCGGGTTCCCGAGCGCCTCGCAGACCGACTTCGACTTCGTCCGGTCGCTCATCGACGACGGCGCGATCCCCGACGACGTCACGATCCAGGTGCTGACCCAGGCGCGCGAGCACCTCATCCAGCGCACCTACGAGGCGATCGACGGCGCGAAGCAGGCCATCGTCCACCTGTACAACTCGACGAGCATCGTGCAGCGTGAGGTCGTCTTCCGCACCGACGTGCAGGGTGTCGTGGACATCGCGGTCGCCGGCGCGAAGCTCTGCAAGGCGGCCGAGGCGACGCTGCAGCACGACACGACGATCTACTACGAGTACTCGCCGGAGTCCTACACGGGCACCGAGCTCGAGGTCGCGAAGGAGATCTGCAACGCCGTGCTCGAGGTCTTCCAGCCGACGCCCGAGCGCAAGGTCATCATCAACCTGCCGGCGACCGTCGAGATGGCGACCCCGAACGTCTACGCCGACTCGATCGAGTGGATGTCCCGCAACCTGGCGCACCGCGAGGACGTCATCCTGTCGCTGCACCCGCACAACGACCGCGGCACCGCCGTCGCCGCCGCCGAGCTCGGCTACATGGCCGGGGCCGACCGCATCGAGGGGTGCCTGTTCGGCAACGGTGAGCGCACCGGCAACGTCGACCTGGTCGCCCTGGGCATGAACCTGTTCACGCAGGGCATCGACCCGGAGATCTCGTTCGCCGACATCGACCAGGTGAAGCGCACGGTCGAGTACTGCAACCAGCTGCCGGTGCCCGAGCGCCAGCCGTGGGCGGGCGACCTCGTCTACACGGCCTTCAGCGGCTCGCACCAGGACGCCATCAACAAGGGCTTCGAGGCGATGAAGGCCAAGGCCGCCGCCGCCGGCAAGGACATCGACGAGATCGAGTGGGCGGTGCCGTACCTGCCCGTCGACCCGAAGGACATCGGCCGGTCGTACGAGGCCGTCATCCGCGTCAACTCGCAGTCCGGCAAGGGCGGTGTCGCGTACCTGCTCAAGACCGACCACGCCCTCGACCTGCCCCGCAAGCTGCAGATCGAGTTCTCCGGCGTCGTGCAGCGGCACACCGACACCGAGGGCGGGGAGTTCTCGTCGCAGCGTATCTGGGACGTGTTCCAGGACGAGTACCTGCCCGCGTCGGTCGACGACGAGAAGTGGGGCCGCTACGAGCTCACCAAGACGGCGACGTCGAGCGACTTCGACGGCACGACCTCGCTGTCCGTGGCGCTCCGCGTCGACGACGGCTCGGTCACGGCCGAGGCCGTCGGCACCGGTCCGATCGACGCCTTCCTCAAGGTGCTGGCCGAGCAGGGCGTCCAGGTCACGCTGTACGACTACTCGGAGCACACGATGAGCGCCTCCGGTGACGCGAAGGCTGCGTCGTACGTCGAGCTCGACGTCGACGGCGTGCGCCTGTGGGGCGTCGGTATCGACGCCGACATCTCGACGGCGTCGCTCAAGGCCGTCATCTCCGCGGTGAACCGCGCGGTGCGCGCGGGTGCCGCCGCCGGCGCCGACGCGCCGGCGCTCGTCTCGGCCTGAGATCGCGACCAGGCCGGGAGGCGCGGTGCGGGTCCGTCCCGCACCGCGCCTCCCGTCTGTGCGCACCTCCACCTCTGACGCACGACGCCGTCGTGTCGTCGAGACGCCGCCGGAAGTCGCGGCGTCTCGACGAGCACACGGCGTCGGGTGGAGACGACGGCGTCTCGTCGCAGCGACCGAACCCAAGCCGCCACCCGAGCCGCACGCGGTGTCGGCGGAGCGGGGGATACTGGGGGCATGCCGCTGTACCGGGACGAGTGCGTCGTGTTGCGCACCCACAAGCTCGGTGAGGCCGACCGCATCGTCACGATGCTCTCGCGGCAGCACGGCAAGATCCGCGCGGTGGCCAAGGGCGTGCGGCGGACCGCGTCGAAGTTCGGTAGCCGGCTCGAACCGTTCATGGTCGTCGACGCGCAGTTCTACGAGGGCCGGTCGCTCGACATCGTCACCCAGGCCGAGTCGCTCGGTGCCTACGGAGCCCAGATCGTCGCCGACTACGGCGCCTACACGGCCGCCAGCGCGATGGTCGAGACCGCCGACCGCCTGAGTGAGGCCGACGCCGGACTGCAGCAGTACCTGTTGCTCGTCGGGGCCCTGCGGTCGTTGTCCCGCGGGGAGCACCACTCCAGCGCGACCCTCGACTCCTACCTGCTCCGCGCCATGAGCATCGCCGGGTGGGCGCCCTCGTTCAGCGACTGCGCCGTGACGGGGGAGCCCGGCCCGCACTCCGCGTTCGTGGTGCAGCTCGGTGGGGTCGTCGCCGACCGTGCCGCCCCGCCGGGGACCCCGCGCCTCGACCCGGCGACCCTCGGCGTGCTCGGCTCGCTGCTCGCCGGCGACTGGGCGAGCGTCGACGCGACGGACGAGCGCACGCGTTCCCGGGCCTCCGGCGTGGTCGCGGCCTACGCCCAGTGGCACCTGGAACGATCGCTCCGGTCCCTGCCGCACGTCGACCGGTCCGAGCACCCGCTGCCCGTCCCGCAGCACCACGGCGGACCCGAGGCCACGGCGCGCGCGGTGGCCTCGACCCCGGCGCCGGCTGTGCCCGAGCCCGATCCCGCTGCCGAAGGAGCCCCCACCGCATGAGCCCCCGCCGCCCCGACGACGTCGAACCGTTCCGCCCGATCGACTGGACCGGTGAGACGCCGCCGGCGATCCCGGCCCGGTTCGTCCCGGAGCACGTGGCGATCGTCATGGACGGCAACGGTCGGTGGGCGAACGGCCGCGGGTTGACGCGCATCGAGGGGCACAAGGCCGGCGAGGCCTCGCTGCTCGACGTCGTCGCGGGTGGGATCCAGATCGGGGTGCGGCACATCTCGGCGTACGCGTTCTCGACGGAGAACTGGAAGCGCTCCCCGGAAGAAGTGCGGTTCCTGATGGGCTTCAACCGCGACGTGATCCGTCGTCGTCGCGACCAGCTGCACGAGTGGGGTGTCAAGGTGCGGTGGGCCGGCCGGCGTCCGCGGCTGTGGCGGAGCGTCATCGACGAGCTCGAGACCGCCGAGCGGATGACGGCGGGCAACGACGTGCTGACGCTGACGATGTGCGTCAACTACGGCGGTCGGAACGAGATCGTCGACGCCGTGCGGGGCATGGCTGAGGACGTCGCGGCCGGACGCCTCAAGCCGAGCCAGGTCACCGAGAAGGCCCTGGCGAAGCGGCTGTACGTGCCGGAGATGCCCGACGTCGACCTGTTCCTCCGCAGTTCGGGGGAGCAGCGCACGAGCAACTTCCTGCTGTGGCAGTCGGCGTACGCCGAGATGGTGTTCCTCGACCGGCTCTGGCCGGACTTCCGTCGCACGGACCTGTGGGGGGCGATCGAGGAGTACGCGCGCCGCGACCGTCGCTACGGCGGCGCGGTCGACGCACCGACGGCGTAGCAGCAGCCGGACCGGGCTCAGCGCGGCAGCGGCCCGTCGAGCAGGTGTGCCGCGGACCGCACCGCGTCGAGCGCCGCCCGGATGCTCGGCACACGCTCGGCCCCGCGGGCCACGACGACCTCCACGCGCCGGGCCAGGTCGTCGTCGACCGGGTCGACCCGGACCCCGGCGGGGATCACCGTCGTGTCGAGCGCCAACCGGGGGAGCAGCGCCACCCCGAGTCCGGCGGCGACGAGCCCCACCACCGCCGCCGCGTTGTCGGTCTCGAGCACGATCTCGGGGACGAAGCCGGCGGTCGCGCACGAGGCGAGCAGGTGGCCACGGCACCGCGGGCAGCCACCGATCCAGCGCGCCTCGCGGTGCGACGCCAGGTCCACCGTGGCCGAGCCCGCGCCGCCGCCCGTCCCCGCGCTGCGCACCCCAGCGAGCGCCGCCCCCGCGGCACCGCTCGCTCCGACCGACGTCACCAGCGCGAGCGGATCCCGACCGAGGGCCCGGGTGACGAGCGCCGGGTCCGGAGCGGCTCCGACCTCGTCACCGACGTACGTGAAGGTCAGGGCGACGTCGACCTCGCCGGCGCGCAGGAGCTCGAGCGCCTCCGGCGGTTCGACCTCGACGTAGGTGGTCGTCACGCCCGGGGCCGTGGCCGCCAGCCGGGCGAGCACCGCGGGCACCAGGGCGGACGAGGCGCTCGGGAACCCGGCGAGCCGCACCCGTCCGCGGGACAGGCCCCCGACGGCGTCGAGGTCCTCGCGTGCGGCGGTCAGCGCGGCCTGCACGTGCAGGGCGTGGTCGGCGAGCACCTGCCCGGCGTGGGTGAGCGTGGCACCGCGTCCGCCACGCAGCACCAGGGCGTGCCCGAGTCGCTCCTCGGCGCGGGCGAGCAGCTGGCTGACCGCCGGTTGGCTCGACCCGAGGGCCGCGGCGGCGCGGGTGATCGACCCGCCGTCGGCCACGGCGCGCAGGACCCGCAGCAGCTGGGGATCGATCTCGTCCATCACGTGATGTTATCGCCCGTACAACGAACCGGCCCTGGCGTGATGGGCCGCGAGGCGCGACGCTGGCCGCATGGACTCCTTCCCCGGCGGCCGCGGGTACCTGGCGGCGTGCACCGCAGGCCTGCCGACCCGCGCGACCCTCGCTGCACAGCGGGCCGACCTCGACGCGTGGTCCCGCGCCGAGACGACCCCCGCGCACTACGGGGCGCTCGTCGAGCAGGGGCGCGCGCGCTTCGCCGAGCTGGTCGGCGTCGGAGCCGAGCACGTGGCGACGGGCTCGCAGACCTCGGTGATGGCCGCGGTCGTCGCCGACGCCCTGCCCGACGGTGCCGAGGTGGTCGTCCCGGACGGCGACTTCAGCTCGGTCGTGTTCCCGTTCCTCGCACAGGCCCACCGTGGCGTCCGGGTCCGGAGCGTCCCGCTCGACCGGCTCGCCGCCTCCGTCGGACCCGACACGGCCCTCGTCGCGTGGTCCGCCGTGCAGTCCGCCACCGGCGTGGTCACCGATCCGGGCCCGGTCGTGGCCGCCGCCCGCCGCGTCGGCGCCCTGACCCTGTGCGACCTGACGCAGGCCGCCGGCGTCCTGCCCGTCGACGCCGCTCCGTTCGACGTGACGCTCACCCACGCGTACAAGTGGCTCTGCGCGCCTCGAGGGGTCGCCTTCATGACGCTCTCCGACACCGCGCTCGGTCGGCTCCGTCCGGTGCAGGCCGGGTGGTACGCCGGTGCCGACGTGTGGTCGTCCTGCTACGGCCCCGCCATGCACCTGGCCGACGACGCGCGTCGCTTCGACGTCTCGCCGGCCTGGCAGGCGTGGCCCGGCGCCGTGGCCGCGCTCGAACACGCCGTCGCGCTCGACCAGCAGGCGGTCTGGAGGCACGCCACCGGTCTCGCAGACCGGCTGTGCGACGCCCTCGGGTCGCCTCGGCAGGGCGACGGGCAGGCGATCGTGACGTTCCCCGACGCCGACGGGTCGGCGCTCCGCGCGCTCACCGCCGCGGGGCTGACGGCCTCCGGCCGTGCCGGGCGCCTGCGGATCGCGTTCCACCTGTGGAACGACGAGTCGGACGTGACCGCCGTGGCGGACGCGCTGGTCGGGGTGGGGGCGAGCGCCCCGCGGGCGTGAGCGCGGACGGCGGGGGGCGGGGCGGGCCTCCCGGCTGACGATCGCCGGTAGTCTTGCCCGGACCGTTTCCGCACCGAGCACCCAGCTCGGCGACCTCTGGAGCACCCTTTGGCACAGCCCTCCCGTCTCGACAGCGTCATCGCCCTGGCCAAGCGCCGCGGCTTCGTCTTCCAGTCGGGTGAGATCTACGGAGGCTCCCGCTCCGCGTGGGACTACGGGCCCCTCGGTGTGGAGCTCAAGGAGAACATCAAGCGCCAGTGGTGGCAGCGGTTCGTGCGCGGACGCGGGGACATGGTCGGCCTCGACTCCGCCGTCATCCTGCCCCGCAAGGTGTGGGAGGCCTCCGGGCACGTGGCGACGTTCACCGATCCGCTGGTCGAGTGCCTGCACTGCCACCACCGGTTCCGCGAGGACCACCTGCTCGAGGCGTTCGAGGCGAAGAAGGGCCGCGCCCCCGAGGGCGGCATGGCCGAGATCGCCTGCCCGAACTGCGGCACCCGCGGCGAGTGGACCGAGCCCCGTGAGTTCTCCGGCATGCTCAAGACCTACCTCGGCCCGGTCGAGTCGGAAGAGGGCCTGAACTTCCTGCGCCCCGAGACCGCCCAGGGCATCTTCGTGGACTTCGCGCAGGTCGTGACGACCAGCCGCATGAAGCCCCCGTTCGGCATCGGTCAGGTCGGCAAGGCGTTCCGCAACGAGATCACGCCCGGCAACTTCATCTTCCGCACGCGCGAGTTCGAGCAGATGGAGATCGAGTACTTCGTGCCGCCGGCCTCGGCCGAGGAGCACTACGAGCAGTGGATCGCCGACGCCGTCGCGTTCTACACCGACCTCGGCATCGACCCGGAGAACCTCCGCCGCTTCGACGTGCCGGACGGCGAGCGGGCGCACTACTCCGACGCCACCGCCGACATCGAGTACCGCTTCGGTTTCACCGGCTCGGAGTGGGGCGAGCTCATGGGCGTCGCGAACCGCACCGACTTCGACCTGAACAACCACATCGAGGCGTCCGGGCAGGACCTGCGGTTCTTCGACCAGGCGGCCAACGAGAAGTACGTGCCGTACGTCATCGAGCCGTCGTTCGGCCTGACCCGTGCGCTCATGGCGTTCCTGCTCGACTCGTACCACGAGGACGAGGCCCCGAACGCGAAGGGCGGCGTCGACAAGCGCACCGTGCTGCGCCTCGACCCGCGCCTGGCGCCCGTGAAGGCCGCGGTCCTGCCGCTGTCGCGCAACGAGCAGCTGTCCCCGGTCGCCCGCGGCCTGGCCGACGACCTGCGCAAGAACTGGAACGTGGACTTCGACGACGCCGGTGCCATCGGCCGTCGCTACCGTCGCCACGACGAGATCGGCACGCCGTTCTGCATCACGGTCGACTTCGACACCCTCGAGGACAAGGCCGTGACCGTGCGCGAGCGCGACACCATGGGCCAGGAGCGCGTGGCGCTCGACCGGCTGCAGGGCTACCTGGCCGAGCGGCTGCTCGGCGCGTAGGCGGTCCCGCTCCGCACGACCGAAGTCACCCCGAACCACGCGATCGCGTGGCGCGGGGTGACTTCGGTCGTGCGACGGGAATGCGCGCCGCACGCGCGCGTTGGGGATGAGCATGAACGACTCCGTGAAGGTCGATGTCTGGTCGGACATCGCCTGCCCCTGGTGCTACATCGGCAAGCGCAAGTTCGAGGCCGGCGTGGCCGCGTTCGGTGCCTCGTCGGACGCCCGGCCCGTCGAGGTCGAGTACCACTCCTTCGAGCTGAGCCCGGACACCCCCGTCGACTTCGAGGGCACCGAGGCCGAGTTCCTCTCCGGCCACAAGGGCATGCCCGTCGACCAGGCGCAGCAGATGCTCGACCAGGTCTCGGCGATCGCCGCCTCGGTCGGCCTGCAGTACGACTTCGACGCCATGCACCACACCAACACCGTCAAGGCGCACCAGGTCATCCACCTCGCCAAGCAGCACGGCAAGCAGCTGGACATGGTCGAGCGCCTGTTCACCGCCTACTTCGAGCGCGGTGAGCACGTCGGGCAGGACGCCGCGCTGGCGGACCTCGCCGCCGAGGTCGGGCTCGACCGCGACGAGGTCCTCGCCACCCTGCGCGACGACTCGCAGCTCGCGGCCGTCCGCGCCGACCAGGCCCAGGCGCAGGCGTACGGGATCAACGGCGTGCCGTTCTTCGTCATCGACGGCAAGTACGGCGTCTCCGGCGCGCAGGACCCGTCGGCCTTCGAGCAGGTCCTGTCGCAGGTCGTCGCGCTCCGCGAGACGACGCCGGACGAGGTCGCGGCCGCGACCGAGCGCGCTGCGGACGACGCGAGCGCGGACGTGGCGGCGACTCGATGACCGGCGCGACGATCAGCGACCAGGGCGCGGTGCGCCTCCAGGCCGTGACGTCGGTACCGTCCGTGCCGGACGCGCTCACCGGCCTGGAGGCCCGCCCCGCGTTGCTGACGCTCGTCACGTCCGGCGGTGCGCCGGTCTGCGAGGGTGATGCGTGCCTGATCGACGCCGGCGCATTCGCCGGCTCCGAGGGGGACTGGACCGAGGTGCCGGACTGACGTCCGTCGCGCCTTCCCGCTTCCGCGCCCCCGTGCGGTCGTCGCGCCCCGACTCTGCGGGGCGCGACGGCTGCGCAGGGGCGCGACCCGTCGGTCGTCGGGACCGGTCAGCCGCGCTGCGGTTCCTCGTCGGTGATGTCGGCGACGGTCGCGCCGTACGCGGCGACGAGCGCATCGGCGTCGACGAAGGCGCTGGCGCCGTGCCGGCCGGCGCCGAGCGCGACGCGACGGCCGAGGATGCGCTCGTCGGCGTAGACGGGCAGGTCGCCGGTCGCGCCGATCGGCGTGATGGTGCCGCGTTCGTAGCCGGAGGCCTCGAGCGCCGTGGCGGCGTCGGGCATCGAGAGCTTGTTGACGCCGACGACGGTGCGGAGCTTCTTCCAGGCGATGCTCCGGCCGCCGGGCACCAGGGCGAGGAGGAACCCGCCGTCGTGCCGCTTGACCACCAGGGTCTTGACGATGTCGCCCGGTTCGATGCCGAGCAGGCCGGCAGCCTGCTCCAGGGAGTCGGCGGCCGGGCGTTCGACGACCTCGACCGGCAGGCCCCTGGCGGCTGCGTCGGCGTCGAACCTGGTGATGGCGTCGGTCGTCATGTGGAGAACGCTACCGTCGGGCACCGACGTGGGAGGATGGGACCGGTATGACGATCACAGAAGCGCCCGCGTCGCGAGTCGGCGGCCCCCTGCGCATCGGCCCCATCGAGGTCGACGTGCCGGTCGTGCTCGCGCCCATGGCGGGCATCACGAACATGGCGTACCGGCGGCTGTGCCGCGAGTACGGCGCCGGACTGTACGTGTGCGAGATGATCACCTCGCGCGCGTTGGTCGAACGCACCCCGGTGTCGATGCAGCTCATCCAGCACCACGAGTCGGAGTCCCCGCGCTCGATCCAGCTGTACGGCGTCGAGCCGAACACCGTGGCCGAGGCGGCGTCGATCCTGGTGGGCGAGGACCGAGCCGACCACATCGACCTGAACTTCGGCTGCCCGGTGCCCAAGGTCACCCGCAAGGGTGGCGGAGCGGCGCTGCCGTGGAAGCTCGAGCTGTTCCGCGAGCTCGTCACCAAGACCGTCCGCGCCGCCGGTGACGTCCCCGTCACCGTGAAGATGCGCAAGGGCATCGACGAGGACCACCTGACCTACCTGGACGCCGCCCGCATCGCGCGGGACGCCGGTGTCGCCGCGGTCTCGCTGCACGCCCGCACCGCGAACGAGCACTACTCCGGGCACGCCGACTGGTCGGCGATCGCCACGCTCAAGGAGACGGTGACCGACATCCCGATCCTGGGCAACGGTGACATCTGGTCGGCTGCCGACGCCCTGCGGATGGTCGACGAGACCGGCGCCGACGGCGTGGTCGTCGGGCGCGGCTGCCTCGGTCGTCCCTGGCTCTTCGGCGACCTGGCCGCGGCGTTCCGCGGTGAGGGGCTCCGGTACATGCCGTCCCTGGGCGAGGTCGCCGACGGGTTCCGCCGGCACGCCGAGCTGCTCGTCGAGTTCTTCGGGTCCGAGGAGCACGGCTGCCGCGACATCCGCAAGCACGTGGCCTGGTACTTCAAGGGGTACCCGATCGGCAGCGACGTCCGGTCCGGCCTGGCCATGGCGTCGAGCCTGCAGGAGATCGACGACCTGCTCGGCCAGCTCGACCACGACGCGCCCTACCCGGGTGCCGACGCCGAGGGGCCGCGCGGTCGTGCCGGTCACCCCAAGCGCACCGCCCTGCCCGACCGCTGGCTCGAGTCCCGCGACGTCGACAGCGAGTTCCGCAAGGTCCTGGCCGCCGCCGAGCTGCACCACAGCGGCGGATGAGCGCCACCGCCTCGTACGGCCCGGCCGACGCCGAGCGCTGGCTCCCCGAGGAGCACGGCAACCGCCGATCGGACTTCGCCCGCGACCGCGCCCGGCTGCTGCACTCCAGCGCCCTGCGCCGCCTGGCCGCGAAGACCCAGGTGCTCAGCCCGACCGCCGGGCTCGACTTCGCCCGCAACCGCCTGACGCACTCGCTCGAGGTCGCGCAGGTCGGTCGCGAGCTCGCCGACTCGCTCGGACTCGACCCCGACGTGGTGGACACCGCGTGCCTGGCGCACGACATCGGCCACCCGCCCTTCGGGCACAACGGCGAGACCGCCGTCAACGCCTGGGCCGCCGGCATCGGGGGCTTCGAGGGCAACGCGCAGACGCTCCGGCTGCTGACCCGACTCGAACCGAAGGTCTACGGCCCCCGCGCCGGCGTCCCCGGCGGCGCCGACCGCCCGTACGGCCTCAACCTGACGCGTGCGTCACTCGACGCCAGCTGCAAGTACCCGTGGCCGGCCGCCCAGGGCGTGTCCGAGTCGTCGTCCGGCCGGACCAAGTTCGGCTTCTACGACGACGACCACGACGCCTTCGCGTGGCTCCGTGCCGGTGCGCCCCGGCGTCAGCGGTGCATCGAGGCGCAGGTGATGGACCTGGCCGACGACATCGCGTACTCGGTGCACGACTTCGAGGACGCCGTCGTCGCCGGGTTCATCGACGTGGCAGCCCTGGGCGACCGCGTCGGCGAGAACGACATCGTCACCGCCATGCACGCCTGGGTCGGCGACGACCTGAGCCGTGACGAACTGCTCGAGGCCTTCGACCGGCTGCGGGCGCTGCCGCTGTGGATGACCTCGTACGACGGCTCCCGGCGTGACGCCGCCCGTCTGAAGAACCTGACGTCGCAGCTGATCGGGCGCTTCGCGCGCACGGCGACGGCGGCCACCCGCGAGTCCTACGCCTCGGGGTCGCTCGTCCGGTTCGCCGCCTCGGTCGTCACCCCGCCCGAGATCATCGGTGAGATCGCAGTCCTCAAGGGCATCGTCGCCGCGTTCGTGATGACCCACGGCGACCGGCAGCCGGTGTACGAGGACCAGCGCCGGGTGCTCACCGAGCTCCTCGACGCCCTCGCGGCGACGGGACCGGCCGACCTCGAGCCGGGCTTCGCCGCCGATTGGCACGAGGCCGGTGACGACGCCGGCCGACTGCGCGCCGTGGTGGACCAGGTGGCGAACCTGACGGACCAGGGCGCCTTCGCCTGGCACAAGCGCCTGGTGGTCGGTGACCGTGATCCCGTCCACATCGCGGTCTGACGTGACCGCGCCGGCAATGGTCCCGTCCACATCGCGGTCTGACCTGACCGCGCGGGCCGTGGTCTCGTCCACATCGCGGTCGGACCGGTCCGCCAGCGTCGCCCCCACGAACTAGGATCGAGGGGTGGCTGGCAGGATCGCGCGGAACGACATCGACGAGGTCCGCTCGCGTGTCAACATCGCCGACGTCGTCGGCGACTACGTCACGCTGAAGCACGCGGGCGTCGGGTCGATGAAGGGGTTGTGCCCCTTCCACGACGAACGCTCCCCGTCGTTCCACGTCCGCCCGCAGGTCGGCCGGTACCACTGCTTCGGCTGCGGCGAGGACGGCGACGTCTTCAGCTTCATCATGGCGCAGGACCACACCACCTTCGCCGAGGCCGTCGAGCGCATGGCCGCGAAGATCGGCTACACCCTCCACTACGAAGAGGGCGACGGCCCCCGCACCGACTACAACACCCGGGCCCGGCTGATCGCCGCGAACGAGGCCACGCTCGAGTACTTCACCTCGCAGCTCACGACCGCCGCCGCCGATCCCGCCCGCCGGTTCCTGGGGGAGCGCGGCTTCGACCCCTCGGCCGCCCAGCACTTCGGTGTCGGCTTCGCGCCGAAGTCGTACGACATGCTCAAGGACCACCTGCGCGGGCGCGGCTTCACCATGGAGGAACTCATCTCCGCCGGCCTGGTCAGCCAGGGCGACCGGTCGCCGTACGACCGGTTCCGCGGGCGGCTGATGTGGCCCATCCGCGACGTCACCGGCGCCACGATCGGGTTCGGTGCCCGGCGGTTGCTCGAGGACGACAAGGGCCCGAAGTACCTCAACACGCCCGAGACGCCGATCTACCACAAGAGCCAGGTGCTCTACGGGCTCGACCTCGCCCGCCGCGAGATCTCGAAGCAGAAGCAGGTCGTCATCGTCGAGGGCTACACCGACGTCATGGCCTGCCACGTCGCCGGGGTCACCACCGCGGTCGCCACGTGCGGCACGTCGTTCGGCGTCGACCACATCAAGGTGCTGCGGCCGATGCTCGGCGACCTGGCCGGCGCGGACCCGAACGCCAACGGCGAGGTCGTGTTCACGTTCGACCCGGACGAGGCCGGGCAGCGTGCGGCGTCCCGCGCCTTCGCCGAGGAGCAGCGCTTCGCCGCGCAGACCTACGTCGCCGTGGCCCCCGGCGGGCTCGACCCGTGCGACCTCCGCCTTGCCCGCGGCGACGACGCCATCCGCCGTCTGGTCACGAACAAGCGGCCGATGTTCGAGTTCATGATCCGCCGCACGCTCGACGGCCACGACCTCGAGACCGTCGAGGGGCGCGTCGGTGCCCTCCGCGCCGCCGCCCCGGTGCTCGCCGGCATCCGCGACCGCTCGCTCACCCAGGGCTACGTCCGCGAGCTCGCCGGCTGGCTCGGCATGGAGATCCCCGAGGTGCGCCGGTCCGTCGAGACCGCCCGGCGTCGTGCCGGCTCGCCAGGCCAGGACGACCGGTCTGGAGGCCCGGGGCGCGACGGTCGCGCCGGTTCCGCCGACGACGGGTCGGGTGTCACCGACGAGCCCGTCGCCGGGATCCGCTCGTTGCCGAACGACCCCATCAGCCGCATGGAGCGCGACGCCGTGATGGCGATGGTGCAGCAGCCGACGTCCGTCGGGGCGCCGCTGCTCGGACTCGCCGCGTCGGCCACGTTCTCGACGCCGATGCTCGCCGTGGTGCGGGACGCCGTGGTCGCGAACGTCGACGTCATCGGCGCGGGGGACTGGCTCGACCGGCTCCTCGCCGACGTGCCGGCGCCCCTGCGCACCCTGACGCACGAGCTCGCCCTCGCGCCGATCCCCGCGCGCAACGCCGACGACCTGGCGGCCTGGTCCCGCAGCATCGTCGTGGCGCTGGTCGAGCGTGACCTGCTCGCCCGCAAGGCGTCGTTGCTCGGGCAGCTGCAGCGCGCGGACCCGCACGAGCAGGCCGAGCGACGCGCCGAGATCCAGCGGCAGCTCGTCGACATCGACGGGCAGCGGATGCGGTTGCGCGCCGACGCCGAGGCCTCCTAGCCCGCCTCGAGCCAGGTGCGCGAGGGGCAGGGCGTGCCGCCTGCCGGGCGTCGAGTGGTCGCAGGGCGTCAGTCGGGCGCGACGTGGCTGACGGCACGTGACCGCTCGGCGTGGGGCTGGCGGCGTGTCGTGACCGGTCGGCAGGCGCGAGTGGCGGGCGGACGCGGGGCGGGCCTCCCGTCCAGTGAGCGTGCGGTGCCGGGACGCGCCCCGTATCAGGCGTCGAGTGGTCGCAGGGCGTCGGCTGGGCGGCGTCCGGCCGACTGCACGAGACCGCACGGCGTTGGTTGGGCGGTGTGTCGTGACCAGTCGGCGTGGGCGAGGGGCGGGCGGACGCGGGGCGGGCTTCCCGGTCGGGGTGTGTGCGGTGCCGGGGCGCGCCCCGTGTCGGGCGTCGAGTGGTCGCAGGGCGTCGGCCGGGCGGGGTCCGGCCGACTGCACGTGACCGCACGGCGTTGGTTGGGCGGTGTGTCGTGACCAGTCGGCAGGCACGATTGGCGGGGCGGACCCTCGGCGGGCCGCCCGTCCAGGGAGCGTGCGGTGCCGGGACGTGCCGCGTGTCGGGCGTCGAGTGGTCGCAGGGCGTCGGCCGGGCGGGGTCCGGCCGACTGCACGTGACCGCGCGGCGTGGGGCGGCCGGTGTGTCGTGACCAGTCGGCGTCGGCGAGTGGCGGGGCGGACGCGGGGCGGGCCTCCCGGCCGGGTGCACGAGGTCGCACGACGCACCGTCGGCGCACCACCGAAGTCGCACTCCGTCACGCCAACCGGCAGCCGTAGGGGGCCGAAGTGCGACCTCGGCGGCGAACGTGCCCCGGCAACCCTGCACGTTGCACGGCGCAACTTTCGTGCGCGACGCGCCGCTCAGCAGTGGCGGAATCATGCAGCATGCGACGCCCTCGTGCATTACAGCGGTGTAAACAAAACGCCTCCCGGGTCGAGAAGTTCCGTGACAGGGTGATACCAATGAGCGTTCCTGGCCGGTCACACAGTCGATCCACCGCCGGCCCAGGACCCTTGCAATCACGACCAGAGAGGCAGCGGACATGGCATCCGTGACCAAGTGGGGCAAGCGCGGCATCGCGCTCGGCGCCGGAGCAGCGGCGACGGCGCTGGTGCTCACCGGCTGCGCGAGCAGCAGCGTGAGTGACACCGAACTGAACGGCCTGAGCATCGGGACGACGGACAAGGTGACGTCCCTCGACCCGGCCGGTTCCTACGACAACGGCTCCTTCGCCGTGCAGAACCAGGTCTTCCCGTTCCTGATGAACACGCCCGTGGGCAGCCCGGACGTCGAGCCGGACATCGCCTCGAAGGCGGAGTTCACCGACCCGACCACCTACGAGGTCACCCTCAAGGACGGTCTGAAGTTCGCGAACGGCAACGAGCTGACGTCGAGCGACGTCAAGTTCTCGTTCGACCGCGAGCTCAAGATCAACAACGAGAACGGCCCGCAGTCGCTGCTGGCCAACCTCAAGAGCATCGACACCCCGGACGACACGACCGTGGTGTTCAACCTCGACCACGCCGACCAGACCTGGCCGCAGGTGCTCTCGAGCCCCGCCGGCCCGATCGTCGACGAGGACGTCTTCTCGGCCACCGAGCTCACCAGCGCCGACGACATCGTCAAGGGCAAGGCGTTCGCCGGGCAGTACGAGATCACCTCCTACAAGGAGAACGACACGATCCAGTACAAGGCCAACAAGGAGTACGACGGCCTCCTCGGCAAGGCGAAGACCGACGAGGTCACCGCCAGCTACTACACCAAGGAGACCGACCTCAAGCTCGCGGTGCAGGAGGGTGACGTCGACGTCGCGTACCGCTCGCTCACGCCGACCGACATCGCGGACCTGCGCAAGGACGACTCGCTCGAGGTCACCGACGGCCCCGGTGGCGAGATCCGCTACGTGGTCTTCAACCTCGACACGCAGCCCTTCGGTGCGAAGACGGACGACGCCGACGAGGCGAAGGCCCTCGCCGTGCGCCAGGCCGTCGCCGACGTGGTCGACCGCGCGTCGATCGCCAAGGAGGTCTACAACGACACCTACTCGCCGCTCTACTCGATGGTGCCGGACGGCCTGACGGGTGCCGCGAAGCCGTTCGAGGAGCTCTACGGCGACGGTGACGGCGGCGCGGACGTCGACAAGGCGAAGAAGACGCTGGCCGACGCCGGTGTCACGGGCAAGGTCACGATCGACCTGCAGTACTCGCCCGACCACTACGGTTCCACCTCGGACGACGAGTACGCCGCGATCAAGACGCAGCTCGAGAACTCGGGCCTGTTCACCGTGAACCTGCAGTCCACGGTCTGGACGACGTACTCGCAGGAGCGCGTGAAGGACGCCTACCCGGTGTACCAGCTCGGTTGGTTCCCGGACTTCTCGGACGCCGACAACTACCTGTCGCCGTTCTTCTCGAAGGACAACTTCGTGCAGAACCACTACGACGACGCCGAGATCCAGGACCTCATCGCCGCCGAGCAGCAGGAGTCCGACGCGGACGAGCGCGCCGACCTGATCGAGCAGGCGCAGGAGCGTGAGGCCACCCAGATCTCGACGCTGCCGCTGCTGCAGGGCAAGTCGGTCGCGGTCGCCTCGAAGGACGTCAAGGGCCTGACCCTCGACTCCTCGTACAAGTTCCGCTACGCCACGCTCAGCAAGTAACACCCATCGGACACCAGGGGGCGTTCCCACGAGGAACGCCCCCTGGTCACGTCCACGAAAGGCATCCCCACCGTGACCCTCATGCCACCCGAGGCGATCGAGTCGGAGCCCACGAAGCCGCAGGCACAGCGCAGTGCCAAGAACGGCGGCGGGCTCGGCCGGTACATCCTCGTCAGGTTCCTCCTCATCTTCCCGACCGTCTTCATCCTGGTGACGCTCGTGTTCTTCCTGATGCGCGTCATCGGGAACCCGATCACCGCGTCGGTCGGCGGTCGGCTCACGCCGTCTCAGCTCCAGGAGCGCCTCGCCGCCGCCGGGTACGACCGCCCGGTGATCGTGCAGTACTTCGAGTACCTCGGCAACATCCTGCGCGGGGACTTCGGCACGACGTCGACCGACAACCGGCCGATCACCGAGGTCATCGTGACGTACGGCGGCGCGACCGCGGAGCTCGTGTTCTACGCGCTCATCGTCGCGCTGCTGCTCGGCATCCCGCTCGGCATGCTCGCCGCGTACCTGCGCGACAAGTGGCCGGACGTGCTGTTCCGCGCGCTGGCGATCCTGACCTACGCGACGCCGGTGTTCTTCGGCGGCCTGCTCCTCAAGCTCGTCTTCTCGGTGTGGCTCGGCTGGCTGCCGCTCGGCGACCGCGCGTCGACCCGGGTGTCGCTGATCCTCGACAACATCCCCGGCGCGACGGGCATCTACCTGATCGACGCCCTGCGGACCGGGAACGCGCAGGTGATCGGCGACGTGCTGTCGCACGCGGTCCTGCCCGCGCTGACGCTCGGCCTGCTGACGGCCGGCATCTTCCTGCGGCTCGTGCGCGCCAACATGATCGGTTCGCTCGGCTCCGAGTACGTCGACGCGGCCCGCTCGCGCGGCGTCCGGGAGGCGCGGCTCGTCCGCACGCACGCGTTCCGTCCGGCGCTGGTCCCCATCATCACCGTGATGGGTCTGCAGATCGCCATGCTGCTGGGTGGGTCGGTGCTCACCGAGACCACCTTCGGCTGGCGCGGGCTCGGGTTCGAGCTCAACCAGTACCTGTCCGCCCGCGACTTCGTCGCCGTGCAGGGGATCGTCGCGATGCTCGCCGTGATCGTCGCGGTGACGAACTTCGTCGTCGACGTCGTCGCGGCGGTCATCGACCCGAGAGTGAGGTTCTAGCGATGGCCGACACCTCGCTCGTCGACCGCCACGAGCCGTTCTGGAAGCGGCTGCCCGTGGTGGTCCAGCTCCGCAAGAGCACCGGCTGGCAGCGCGGCATGCTCATCACCGGTGTGGTGATCTGCGCGCTCTACCTGATCGTCGCCCTGGCGGCACCGCTCATCGCCCCGTACGGATTCGGCCAGCTGCAGGGCGCCGACGGCCAGAGCTTCCCGCGCACCGGCGCCCCGAGTGCCGAGCACATCTGGGGCACGACCGTCGGCGGCTTCGACGTGTTCAGCCGCGTCGTCTACGGCGCCCGCACGGCCGTCCTCGTGGTGATCGTCGCGGTCATCGTCTCGATCACCATCGGTGTCCTGCTGGGCATGGTGTCCGGGTACCTGGGCGGCTGGCTCGACCGGACGCTGGTCGTGGTGGCGGACGCGGTGTACGCGTTCCCGTCGCTGCTGCTCGCGATCGTCGTGTCGATCGTCATCTCCGGCGGCAACTCCAGCTACGCCGGCGGCATCGTCGCGGCGGCGATCTCGATCACCGTCGTGTACATCCCGCAGTACTTCCGGGTCGTGCGGGCCGAGGCGGTGCGCCTGAAGAACGAGGCGTTCGTCGAGTCCGCCCGGGTGCTCGGCACCCACCCGTGGCGCATCATGACGCGCCACGTGCTGCGGAACTCCACCCGCTCGCTGCCGCTCATCCTGACGCTCAACGCCAGCGACGCGATCCTCACCCTCGCCGGGCTCGGCTTCCTCGGGTTCGGCATCGGCCCGACCGCCGGCGCCGAGTGGGGCTACGACCTCAGCCGGGCGCTGTCCGACGTGGCGTCGGGTGTCTGGTGGACCGGCGTGTTCCCCGGTGTCGCGATCGTCGTGCTCGTGCTCGGCGTGACCTTCATCGGCGAGAGCCTCAACGACATCTCGGACCCCCGTCTGCGCGCGCGGCGCCGGCTCAAGCAGCTGGTGTCGCGGAAGCAGGCGGCCAGCACGGAAGGGGCGGCCGCATGACGGACGCAACTCAGCGCCTCCAGGCCGACGGCGGGACGCCCGTGGCGGTCGTCGACGACCTGACCGTCACGTTCGCCACCGACGGCGGCGCCGTCGAGGCCGTCAAGGGCGTCAGCCTGGACGTCCGGCCGGGCGAGGTCCTGGCCCTGGTCGGCGAGTCCGGTTCGGGCAAGTCGGTCACGGCGCGCAGCATGCTCCGGCTCATGCCGGAGACGGCGACGATCGGCGGCGCGGTCTACCTCGACGGCACCGACGTGGTCAGCGTCGGGTCGGCGAAGCTCCGCGAACTCCGGGGCACGGCCGGCGCGATGGTGTTCCAGGAACCGTCGACCGCGCTCAACCCCGTCTTCACGGTGGGGTGGCAGATCGCCGAGGGCCTGCGCGCGCACGGCGGCGTGTCGAAGAAGGAGGCGCGGGCCAAGGCCATCGACTACCTGCGCCGCGTGGGCATCCCCGACCCGGAGACCCGCGTCGACCACTACCCGCACCAGTTCTCCGGCGGCCAGAAGCAGCGTGTCGTCATCGCGAGCGCGCTCGCCCTCGAGCCGAGCGTGATCATCGCCGACGAGCCGACCACGGCGCTCGACGTGACGGTGCAGGCCGAGATCCTCGACCTGCTCCGGCGCTGCCGCGACGAGTTCGGCGCGGCGATCGTCGTCATCACCCACAACATGGGCGTCGTCGCCGACCTGGCCGACCGCGTCGCCGTGATGTACCAGGGCGAGGTCGTCGAGGAGGCCCCGGTCGCGCAGCTGTTCGCCGCGCCGCAGGCCGACTACACGAAGCGTCTGCTCGCCGCCGTGCCCCGGCTCGAGGCGTCGACGGGCACCGCCCGCCGTGCGGCGATCACGACCGACGTGGAACCCCTCGTCAGCGCGAAGGGCCTGGAGATCGAGTACCCGGGTCGTCTCGGGGCGCCGGCGTTCCGTGCGGTCAAGGGCGTCGACCTGGACATCCGCCCCGGCGAGGTCCTCGGCCTGGTGGGGGAGTCGGGCTCCGGCAAGACCACCATCGGACGGGCGATCGCCGGACTGACGAGGATCACCGGCGGCTCGCTCGACGTGCTCGGCACCGAGATGCTCGGCTACAAGGAGCGGGACTTCAAGCGGCACCGCAAGGACATCGGGTTCGTGTTCCAGGACCCGGCGACCTCGTTCAACCCGCTGCTCACGATCGCCGAGTGCGTCGCCGAGCCGCTCGTCGTGCACGGCGTCGCCTCGGGTCCGCGTGCGGCCCGCAAGCGCGTCGACGAGCTGCTCGAGGCCGTGCAGCTGCCGGCGGCGTACGGCGACCGGTACCCGCACGAGCTCTCCGGCGGCCAGCGGCAGCGGGCCTCGCTCGCACGGTCGCTGGCGCTCCGGCCGAAGCTGCTCATCGCCGACGAGCCGACCAGCGCGCTCGACGTGTCCGTGCAGGCCCGCGTGCTCGAGCTCTTCCTCGAGCTCCAGCAGGACCTGGGCTTCGCGTCGCTGTTCATCAGCCACGACCTGGCGGTCGTGGGCGCGCTGTCGGACCGCATCGCCGTGCTGTACCGGGGTGACCTGGTCGAGACCGGCACGACCGCGCAGGTGCTCGGCAGCCCGCAGCACCCGTACACGCAGCGCCTGCTGGCGTCGCTGCCGGTGCCGGACCCGGCGGAGCAGGCGGAGCGACGGCGTACGCTGGAGGAACTGGAGCGCGCCGGGTCCTGACCCGACGGCACCCGCCCTGGAGGCCCGACCAGCGTCGTCGACGCTGGTCGGGCCTCCAGGGCGGTCGTCTCCACTGCTGTACGCACGACGGTCCTGCCACCGCGGCCCGTCGCGAACCGCCGCCAGGGGGCGGCGTGGAAGGGGACCCATGATCGCGGTCAACGGACCGGCGGTCGTCGCGGACGACGTGTCGATCGAGTACCGGGGCGGACGGGGGGCGGAGCCGATCCGGGCGGTCGACGGGGTGAGCCTGACGGTCCGACAGGGCGAGATCCTGGCGCTGCTCGGCGAGTCCGGCTCCGGCAAGTCGACGTTCGCCGCCGCGCTCGCGGGGCAGCTCGGCTCGCACGGCGAGGGCGAGGGGGCCCTGCGCCGGCACATCGTCGGCGGTGAGCTGACGGTGCTCGGGCAGAAGACCCGCGGGCTCCGACCGTCGTCGCGCAAGGCGGAGCGGCTGAGCGGCCGCATCGGCTACCTGCCGCAGGACGGCGCCGACCGGCTCAGCCCGGACCTGACCGTCGGTGAGGCCGTCGCCGAACCGATCTACGCCCGCGACCGCCGGTTCGACCGCAAGGAGGCCGGGCTCATCGTCGCCCGGCTGCTCGACGCGGTGCACCTGCCGCTCGGCGTGATGCGCCTGAACACGTGGGAGCTGTCGAGCGGGCAGCGGCAGCGCGTCGCCCTGGCGAAGGCCCTGGTGCTCGAGCCGCAGCTGCTCGTCGCCGACGAACCCGCTCGCGGCGTCGACGTGCTCGTGCGTCAGTCGGTGCTCGAGGCGCTCGCGACCCTGCAGCGCGGTCGACAGTTCTCCGCCGTCGTCGTGTCGAGCGACCTGCGCGAGGCCCGCGCCCTCGCCGACCGCGTCGCCGTGATGGCCGACGGGCGGATGGTCGGCCTCGGCACCTTCGACGAGGTCCTCGACAACCCCGTCGACCCCTACGTGAAGACGCTCGCGTCCACCGCGGCCCGCGGTGTGAAGCGGCGCCCGACGACCAGCACGGCACGCCGTTCGACCGCACCCCGACGGCCCGTCGCCGCCGGCGCCGCCCCCCGGACCGACCGGCAGGAGACCCGGTGAGCGCCGCCCGCGGCCACCGCGCCGTCGTCCCGGCGTCGAACGCAGCGCTGCCGGTCGACCCGCCGCAGGCCGGACCCGTCGCGGTCCTGCCGGAGCCGACGGACCTGCACGTCACGGCCGTGACCGAGGCCGGCGGCACCGTCGCTCCGCTCGACACGGACACCCGCGGCATCGTCTGGCTCGACGCCCAGGACGCCGACGGGCTCGCAGAGGCCCTCGACGCCGCGCCCGCGGTCGGCTGGGTGCAGCTGCCGTTCGCCGGCGTGGACGCCTTCGCGCACCTGATCGCGTCGCACGGCGACCGCGTGCTCTTCACCTCGGCGAAGGGTGCCTACGCGGAGCCCGTCGCCGAGCACGCCCTCGCCCTGACCCTCGGCACGCTGCGGGTCCTGCAGAAGCGTGCCCGCGCGTCGTCGTGGGCCACCGAGCCCGAGGGGGTCTCGCTGTACGGCCGGAACGTCGTCGTCATCGGCGCGGGCGGGATCGCCGTGGAGTACCTGCGGCTGCTCGCCCCGTTCGACGTCGACGTCACCGTGGTGCGCCGCTCAGCCGACCCGGTGCCCGGTGCCTCGCGCACCGTGACGACCGACGAGCTGGACGACGTGCTGCCCGACGCCGACGTCGTCATGATCGCGGCGGCCATGACCTCCGGCACGGCGAAGCTGTTCAGCGCGCGGCAGTTCCGCATCATGAAGCCGTCCGCCCGGCTGGTGAACATCGCCCGCGGCGGACTCGTCGACACCGACGCACTCGTCGACGCCCTGCGCACGGGCGAGATCGCCGCCGCCGGCCTGGACGTGACCGACCCGGAGCCGCTGCCCGACGGGCACCCGCTGTGGTCGGAGCCCGGTGCGATCGTCACGCCGCACCAGGCGGACACCCCGGAGATGGTCGCGCCCCTGCTGGCCGAGCGGGTGCGCCTGAACACCGCGGCGTTCCTGGACGGCAGCGGCGACGGGTTCGTCGGCGTGGTCGATCCGGAGGCGGGCTACTGATCCGCCGGTCCGGCGACGGCGCGCCCGGGCGGCGTGTCCGATGCGGTGGTGGGCGTCCGGGTGCTGCTATGCTGTTACCCGTTGTTCGCACGTCATTCGCCAGCGGACAGTGATCCTCGATAGCTCAATTGGCAGAGCAGCCGGCTGTTAACCGGCAGGTTGTTGGTTCGAGTCCAACTCGGGGAGCGTCAGGCCCCCACTCCTCGGAGTGGGGGCCTTCTGCGTTCCCCGTCTGCTTGGGAAGACAGCGGCGTGTTCGTTGCACGCCGCCCCGTGCTCGAGACGCCTCCGGATCCGGCGGTGTCTCGACCGTTCGGGGCGTCGAGGGACGACGCCGGCGTGTGCGTGGGACGCCGGCGTGTGCGCGTCAGCGGTTGTCGAGTTCTTCGGGCTCGATGCTGAGGGTGCCGTCGCGGTCGTTGTCGTTGATCACGCCGGTCTTCGTGACGTACACGTCCAGGTAGTCGAGCCGGAAGTGCTCGAGCTGGTCGTCGTACTCCGACAGGAACGTCCGGACCTGCGGCGGCATGGCACGGCGGTCGTCGTGCCCGACGACGACGGCGTCGAACGGGCCGAACTGGGGCTTCTGCGTCCCGCGGTCGCCGAAGTAGATCCGCCAGGTGTTCGCGCTGAAGCGGGCGAAGAGGACGTTCTCGTCGTCCTTGCCCCGCACCTGTAGTGCTTCGCTCAGCATCGCGACACCGCTCGGCCGGGTCTGCACGACGGCGACGCCGAGCCGCACGACCGGGACCAGCAGCGCGGCGACGAGCACGACCGCCGCGATGCGTCCGACCGGCGGACGGACGGTGGCCAGGCGCCCGTACCCGATCGCCGCCAGGGCGATGATCAGCGGCATCCACGCGTCGTAGTAGTAGGGGAGTGAGACGTTGGCGACGATGACGTAGAAGACGAGGAAGACGCCGAGGGCGATGCCGAGGTACGCGACGAGCCGGTCCGGTCGGACGGCGAGGGCCGCGACGACCCCGACGGCCAGGACGGAGAGCAGCAGCCAGCCCGTTCCGTCGGCGAGGAAGGCGAAGTTCGCCCACCACGGCGCCGTCGGCCAGACGGTCCCGAGGATGGTCGTCGGGTGCCCGTGCGCGTTCTGCTGCGCCTGGAAGCGGAGCATCTGCCCGATCGCGCGGAACAGCCCGACCGGCAGGTACACGACCACGAAGACGACCACGAAGGCCACGCCGCCGTACAGCGCGCCGACCCCCAGGTCCCGCCAGCGACGGAACAACAGCGGCAGTGCGCCGATCGCGAGCACGAGCACCGCGGTCGACACCTTGGACGTGACGGACAGGGCGAGGAGGGCTCCCGCGGCGGCGACCCACCACCGGTTGCCGGTCCGCATCCACGTCCACGCAGCGGCGAGCGACGCCACAGCGAAGAAGACCATGAGCGGTTCGAGCATCGCGAAGCGGTCGATGCGGACGCCGATGACCGAGCCGGCCTCCGCCCACGTCGCCCCCGACCCACGGGGGGTCAGCCACCAGAGGCCGGCGGCGACGAGCCCCGTCCAGAACCCGAGCTCGCGACGCAGCCAGAGGAACAGGACGGCACCGGTCCCGAGCACCGCTGCCGCGGCGACCAGGCGGGGGCCCAGCGGACCCTGTCCCGCGAGGAGCTGCGCCACACCGTAGACGTACTTGGCGAGCGGCGGGTGCTCGAGGTTCAGCGAGAAGTCCCCGTGCACGTAGGCCCAGCTCGCGCGGAGGTACACGAACTCGTCGTTCACGATGGTCGGTCGGCCGAGGTGCCACGTGGTGACGAACACGGCGGCCAGGGCGACGACCACGAGGGCCGTCACACGGACGGTGCGGGGGTGCGGGCGGGGGATGGGGGCCTCCAGGCTTCGGTGCTGCGCGTCCATCTTCGCAGGAGCCGCCGTGCGGGTCGTGTGCGGCTGATGCTGTTAGCGTTCACAGGTGCTCCGTTCCCGCTCCGCCCGCCTCGCGATGCTCGGCGTCGTGGTGGCGGTGACGGCGGGGCTCACCGGGTGCAGCGGCGCGGGTCCCGACACCGACGGCACCGAGGACCCGACGAGTTCCGGCACGGGCGTCGGCCCGGGGGCGTCGCCGGTGGTGTTCGCCTTCGTGTGCGACGGCGACGGGCAGGACGGGGCGACGTACACGACCTACTCGGCGGTCTGGGAGGCTCGACGGTCGTCGTGCACGGCCAAGCGGCTCACCGGGTCGGTGCCGTCCTCACAGCAGCAGGCGGCGGTCGACGCGGCGCGCGGCGACGCGACCATGGTCGAACTCGCCGGGGTCTGCGCCGAGCGCGGGGTCGCACCGTGGACGGCGTCGGTGACCGACGCCGTCGCCGCGCACGTCGCGGCCGGCCTGCTGCAGTACTGCCCCGGCCACCCGGAGGTCGACCGTCTGCGCGACGCGTCGGCGGCGTACCGGGGATGACCCGCGCCTCCAGGCCGTCCGCTCGCGCGCGTCAGCCCTCGGGGTGGTCGCGCCCCGGCAGCCAGGACTGACCGGGGCCGCCCCAGCTGCTCTTGCGGATCGCCTTGGCGACCTGCTTGCCGTACGGGTGCACCAGGCGGTCGGCGTAGAGCCAGCCGTCCAGGTGGTCGTACTCGTGCTGGAAGATCCGGGCCAGCCAACCGTGCGCCTCGACCTCGAACGGCGTGCCGTGCTCGTCGACGGCTCGCAGCAGGGCGCCCTCGGAGCGGCGGAGCGGGAACCGCTCGCCGGGGATCGACAGGCAGCCCTCGGACTCGTCGTCCTCGTCGAGCTCCTCGACCGACTCGGGGACCGGGGGCGTGGTCCACAGCACGGGGTTCACGGCGGCGCCCCGGTGCAGGACGTCGTCGTCGTCGGTCCAGGAGTACACGAACAGGCGCTTGCCGACGCCCACCTGCGGTCCGGCCAGGCCGACGCCGGGGGCCAGGTCCATGGTCTCGAACATGTCGGCGACGAGGGTGCGGAGGTCGTCATCGAACGCGGTGACCTCGGCTGCACGCTCGTGCAGGACGGGTTCGCCGGTGATGCGGATCGGGAGAACGGCCATTCACCCAGGTTATCCGGCGGGGGACGGTAGCCTCGACGCGTGACGACGGACCTCCAGCTGCCCGACGCCGTGAGCAACCTCACGCCGTTCCAGGCGCTGATGATCCCGGTGGCGCTCATCGGTGCGGTGTTCCTGTCGCTCGGGGCGCAGTTCCAGAGCCGCGGGGTGCAGCGGGTCGAGGCACGTCTCGGTCGTCAGTCGAAGGGGCTGAGCGTCCGGCACGTCGTCGGGCTCGTCTCGAGCGGCTACTGGGTGCTCGGCACGCTCATGCTCGGCATCGCGGTGGTGCTCCAGCTCGTCAGCATCACGTTCGCCCCCCTGATCGTCGTGCAGCCCCTGGGCGCCGTCGCCCTCGTCATCACGACGTGGTTCTCGTCGCGGTCGTCCGGGGTGCCCCTGGGTCGTCGAGCGAAGCGCGCCGTGTGGACGTGCATCGTCGGTGTCGGGATCTTCGTGGGGATCGCGGCCTTCGTCGGGCACGAGAGCGCGATCACCCGGCAGCAGCTCGTCACCGTCCTGGTGATCCTGGCCGTCGTGCTGGTGCTCGTGCTGGTGTCGTTCCGGGTGGTGGCGAAGCACCGCAGTGCGCTGTACTACATCGTGGGCGCCGGGGTGCTCTACGGGTTCGTGGCGACGCTGGCGAAGGTCGTGCTGAACCGGTTCGTGAACCACACCTTCGACTGGCTCACCGTGCTCGCCATCGTCGGCGTGGTCGTCGCGGCGTCGCTCGGTGGGTACTTCGTGCAGAACGCGTACTCGAGCGGCTCGGCCGACCTCGTGATCGCGGGGTTGACGGTGATCGACCCGATCGTGGCGGTCGGCATCGGCGTCGTCGTCCTCGGAGAGGCGGCGGGAGCGCCGGCGTTCGCCGTCGCCGGGTTCGTGGTCGCGGCGGCGATCGCGATCACGGGTGTGTTCCTGCTCGCCAAGCACCACCCCCAGACGCGCAGCTGACGCCGCCCGGAGCGGAACCGGCGCGGCGGGGCGGCCGCTGCGCGGTGCGCAGCGCCCGGCGACGGCCGCCCTCATCCGCGCGGCTGACGCGACCGCCGATCCTGGTGCGATAGCGTCGCTGCCGACCAGCAATCGCCCACGAGAGGACGAACTCCGCCGTGTCAGGAGACGCCACCACCGCCACCGCCGGACCGACGGGTGCGACGGGCGGCCACCGACCGCTGCGCGTGCTGATCGCCGCGGACACCTTCGCGCCGGACGTCAACGGTGCGGCCACCTTCGCCGAGCAGCTGGCCGTCGGGCTCGCCGAGCGCGGGCACGAGGTCCACGTCGTCGCCCCGGCCTCGAGCCGTCACCACGGCACCTTCGACGAGGTGCACCACGGCGTCACGCTCGTCGTGCACCGGCTGAAGTCCTACAAGTGGCCGCTGCACCCGTGGCTCCGGTTCGTGTGGCCGTGGAGCGTCCGCAAGTGGACCGCCCCGATCCTCGACGCCGTGCAGCCCGACGTCCTGCACATCCAGTCGCACGTGGTCATCGGCCGCGGCATCGTGCACGAGGCGAACGACCGCGGCATCCGGGTCATCGCGACGAACCACTTCATGCCGGAGAACCTGCTCGAGTACACGCCGTTCGGCAAGTGGACGCTGCCCCTCGCGCTGAAGATCGCGTGGAGCGACGCCGCCAAGACCTACCGGCTGGCGGACACCATCACCACGCCGACGAACCTGGCCGCCGACTACCTGCGCAAGGCCATCGCCGGGCAGCAGGTGCTCGCGATCTCGTGCGGCATCGACGCGTCCCGCTACGTCGCCCGCGAAGGACGCCCGGTCGGCAACGACATCGTGTTCGTGGGTCGTGTGGCACCGGAGAAGAACCTCGACGTGCTCGTCCGGGCCCTCGCGGTGCTGCCCGCCGAGCTGGCCGCGACCCTGACCATCGTCGGTGACGGCGAGATGATCCCGAAGCTCACCGTCCTGGCGAAGGAGCTCGGCGTCGAGGACCGCGTGCGCTTCCTGGGCTTCGTCTCGGACGAGCGCAAGCAGCAGGCCCTGACGAACGCGACGGTGTTCGCGATGCCGTCGACCGCCGAGCTGCAGAGCATCTCGTCGCTCGAGGCGATGGCGTCGGGCCTGCCGGTCGTCGCGGCCGACTCGATGGCGCTCCCGCACCTCATCGACGGCAACGGGGCACTGTTCCGCCCGGGCGACGTCGAGGACCTCGCCGCGAAGCTGACGGGCGTGCTGACCGCGCCGGACGACGAGTACGTGGCGCTGCGCGAACGCAGCCTGACGATGATCGAGGCACACGACATCAACCGCACGCTCGCGACGTTCGAGGCGCTGTATCGTGGGGAGCCGGTGGCCTGACGGTCCCCGGCGAGGGGCGGTAGCCAAGCTGGTCAAGGCAGTCGGCTCATAACCGAACGATCCGCGGGTTCGAGTCCCGCCCGCCCCACGTGCATTTGCCAAGGAAGCGCGACACCTCGCAGGACGACCACGCACCGACCCCGAACGTCACGTTCGAGGTGACCCGGGGCGGTACCGGCGTGCGCGTCAACGCCTTCCGCATCGGGTTCATGGGTGCCATCGGCGTGCTCGTCGCCCTGCTCGCCGGCTCGATCGTCGGCCAGCTCAGCACGGTCCTGGTGTACATCGGTGTCGCGCTGTTCCTGGCGCTCGGCATCGACCCGCTCGTGTCGTTCCTCGAGCGCTTCATCCCGCGGTGGGCGGCGATCACCATCGTCGTGGTGGGCGTGCTCGGCGGGTTCGCCGGCATCGTGTTCGCCGTCGTGCCGGTCCTGGTGGAGCAGGCGTCGAACCTCATCCAGAACTTCCCCGAGATCGTGCGGGACATCTCGCAGCAGCCGTGGGTGCAGGACCTGTCGAAGCAGTTCGCGGGCTCGTTCGACATCGACCACGCGCTGCAGTCGCTGCAGGCCTTCGTCGAGAAGCCGGGCAACCTGCTCAGCGTCGGCGGCGGCATCCTGGCGGTCGGCAGCGGGATCCTGTCCGGGGTGACCGGCGCGCTCATCGTCATCATCCTCATGCTGTACTTCCTGGCGTCGATGCGGGGCATGAAGCGCGCGGCCTACCGGTTCGTGCCGGCGTCCCGCCGTCAGAACTTCATCGACGTGAGCGAGCAGATCACCCAGGCGGTCGGTCGGTACGTCGTCGGCCAGGTGTCGCAGGCGCTCATCAACGGCATCCTCAGCCTGGTGTTCCTGCTCATCATCGGGGCCCCGCTGCCCGTGCTGCTGGCGTCGTTCGCGTTCCTCGGCTCGCTCATCCCGCTCGTCGGCACGCTGGCCGCCGCGATCGTGATCTCGCTGCTGTGCTTCTTCGCGTCGCCGGCCACGGCCCTCGCCGCCGCGATCTACTACCTCGTCTACATGCAGGTCGAGGCCTACCTGATCTCCCCGCGCATCATGTCGCGTGCGGTCCAGGTGCCCGGAGCGCTCGTGGTCATCGCCGCGGTCGCCGGCGGCACGATCGGCGGTGTGCTCGGCGCGCTCGTCGCGCTGCCCGTCGCGGCATCGGTCATCATCATCGTGCAGAAGGTCATCTACCCCCGTCAGGAGCAGGCGTGACGGACACGTCAGCGGCCCGGTCCGCCGAGCACGCCGAGCAGCGGGACGCGTGGGCACGCAGTCCCCGGGGGCCGCTCGCCCTGGTGAACGCGCAGCACGTCGACACCCCGCAGCCGGTCTGGCCGGTGCCGGGGACGTGGGCGCCCGCGGTCGGTGGCCTCACGGTCACCGCCGAGGCGGGCGACGGCGTGCTCGTCGACGGGGTCCCGGTCGACGGGACGGTGCTCGTGGCCGGCGACACGGCCGTCGTGCCCTCCACCGTCGCCTTCCCGGACGGGTTCGCGGGGACGGTGAACGGGGACACCCTGCGCGTCTGGGACCCGGCATCGGACGCGATCGCCCGCTTCGCGCGCATCGCCCGGTTCGACCACGCCGACGGGTGGGTCCGGACCGGCCGGTACGTCCCGCTGGTGGGCGACGACCTGGAGGCCCGTGGCGGCGTCCTCGACGCAGCCGGCGACGCGCTGCCGGTCGCCGGGCACGTCGAGACGACCGTCGGCGACGCGACCGTGCGTCTGCTCGCCGTCCGGTCCGCCGCGTTCCGCGGAGCACCGCGCCTGCAGCTCATCGTGCAGGACGCCACGAGCGCCCTGCCCGAGGACGACCCCGACAGCTCCTACTCGATGGGGCGGTTCCTGTACCTCGACGACCCCGGGGCCGAGGCGTCGGTGGAACTCGACTGGAACCTGCTGGTCCTGCCGCCGTGCGCGTTCTCGTACCAGTACGCGTGCCCGATCCCGCCGGAGGACAACCGCCTGACGGTCGCCGTCACGGCGGGGGAGCGGCACCCGGTGGACACGGACGGCGCCGTCCTGCACTGAACCGTCCGGCACCGTGCGACGTGAGCCCGGTCGTTCCGTCCTTGCCGTTCCCAGCACGGGCGCTGCATAATGGGCGTGTCCTGTCGGGACACCACAATCGCACACCGATGGTTCCGTGCCCTCCGGGGTCAGGAGCCTCCGCACCAGGTCGATGGGGAAGTCGCACCTGACGTATCGGAGGAACCGTGAACGGAACGACGACAGGAGTGCTCTACGTGCACTCCTCACCCCGCGCGCTCTGCCCGCACGTCGAATGGGCAGCAGGTCGCGCGATGAACCGCGCCGTGAACTTCTCGTGGCTCGACCAGCCGGCGCAGGACGGTGCACGGCGGACCGAGTTCACGTGGACGGGTGCGGTGGGCGCCGGTGCCGCGATCGCCTCGGCCCTGCGCGGGTGGGAGCACCTGCGCTACGAGGTGACCGAGGAGCCGACGGCCGAGTCGGACGGCGGCCGGTGGATGCACACGCCCGACCTCGGCGTCTTCTACGCGCAGACCGACGTCACGGGCAACATGGTGATCCCGGAGGACCGCGTCCGCTACGCGATGGAGGTCGCCGGGAGCAACGCCCTCGAACTCCACCGTGAGCTGCGGCTCGCCCTGGGCCAGGCGTGGGACGACGAGCTCGAGCCCTTCCGGCACGCAGCCGAGGGCAACCCGGTCGTCTGGCTGCACCGCGTCGGCTGACCCGCGCTCCGCGCACCCGCGCGTGGTGCGGACCTTCGCGCTCAGCGACACTTCACGCGGTGGGCGGCGCGTGGACTGTCGCTGAGCGCGAAACGACGGCGGCGACTCCGACCGCTTGCCCGACCACCGGGACGACGGAAGCCCGCCCCGACGACGCGGGACGGGCCTCCAGACCGGGTGCTGCGGATCAGGCGCTGCGGAACGCGACCACGGCGTTGTGGCCGCCGAAGCCGAACGAGTTGCTCACGGCGAGCAGGTCGCCGTCGGGCAGTGCGCGCGGCTCGCGCGCGACGTCCATGACGATCTCCGGGTCCTGGTCGTTCAGGTTGATCGTCGGCGGGGCCACCCGCTCGTGCAGGGCGAGGACGGTGAAGACCGCCTCGATCGCACCGGCACCACCGAGCAGGTGCCCGGTGGACGCCTTGGTCGCGGACACCACGACGTCGTCGAGGTGGTCGCCGAAGACGCGGCGCATCGCGTGGTACTCGGCGACGTCGCCGACCGGGGTCGAGGTGGCGTGGGCGTTGACGTGCACGACGTCCTCGCGGCTGGCGTCGGCGTGCTCGAGGGCCGTGATGACGGCACGGGCGGCCGCGCTGCCCTCGGGGTCCGGCGCGGTGATGTGGAAGGCGTCGGACGTGATGCCGGCACCGGCGACCTCGGCGTAGATCGTCGCGCCGCGGGCCTCGGCGTGCTCCTTCGACTCCAGGATGAGCGCGGCGGCGCCGTCACCCAGGACGAAGCCGTCGCGGGTGACGTCGTACGGGCGCGACGCGGTCTCGGGGGAGTCGTTGCGACGCGAGAGCGCCTGCATGGCGGCGAACGCGGCCAGGGGCAGCGGGTGCAGCGCGGCCTCGGCGCCACCGGTGATGACGATGTCGGCGTCGCCGTCGGCGACGTGGCGGTACGCCTCGGCCAGCGACTCGGTCGAGGACGCGCAGGCCGACAGGTAGGTGCGGGCACCGCCGCGGGCGCCGAACTCCATCTCGATGGCGGCGGCCGGGCCGTTCGCCATGAGCATCGGGACCGTCATCGGCAGGACGCGACGCGGGCCCTTCTCACGCAGGGTGTCCCAGGCGTCGAGCAGCGTGTTCACGCCGCCGATGCCGGTCGCCCAGTCGACGATGAGGCGCTCGGGCACGACGGACTCGGGGTCGATGCCGGCGTCGGCCCAGGCCTCGCGCGCGGCGACGAGCGACAGCTGCGACGACGGGTCGAGACGCTTCGACTCCGGGCGCGTGAGCTGGTCGGTGAGGAACCGACGCGCCTGGCCGGCGAACTCGACGGGGAGTTCGAGCTCGGCGTAGCGCGGGTCCTCGATGCGGGTGATGCCGGACGTGCCGGCGAGCAGCGCGTCCCACGTCCCCCGGGCGGTCGCGGCGAGGGGTGAGATCGCACCGATCCCGGTGACGACGACGGTCTTCTTGGTCATGGAACGACGTGCTCTTTCGTTGGGGTGAACAAGATGAGCGCCGCGGCCGACGGGGGTCCGCTGGCCGCGGCGCTCAGGAAGCTCGTGTCAGGCCTGGGCCTTGACGATGTAGTCGACCGCGTTGCCCACGGTCTTGAGGTTCTTGACCTCTTCGTCCGGGATCTTCACGTCGAACTTCTCCTCGGCGTTGACCACGATGGTCATCATCGAGATGGAGTCGATGTCGAGGTCGTCGGTGAACGACTTGTCGGCGGCGACGGTGTCGGTCGCGATGCCGGTCTCGTCGTTGATCAGCTCGGCCAGGCCGGCGAGGACTTCTTCGTTGGACAGGGCCATGAGTTTCTCCTTGAGGGGGGTGTCGTTTGACCGTGGACCAGCCTAGGGCACGCGGGGTCCGGGTGCTCGGAAGCTGGTCGGGGTGGTCGCGGGTGCGACCGACGACGAACGCGGTGCGGCCGGGTGGTCGCGGTGCGTCCGGGGTGGCTAGGGGAGCACGACCACCTGCGCGCCGAACACGAGTCCGGCGCCGAACCCGATCTGCAGGGCGAGGCCGCCCGACAGGTCCGGGTGCTCCTCGAGCAGGCGGTGTGTGGCGAGCGGGATGCTCGCGGCGGAGGTGTTGCCGGTGGTGGTGATGTCGCGGGCGATCGTGACCGTCTCGGGCAGGCCGAGCTGCTTCGCGAACTCGTCGATGATCCGGATGTTCGCCTGGTGCGGCACGAAGGCGGCGAGGTCCTCCGGACGGACGCCCGCGGTCTCGAGCGCCTGACGCGCGACCTTGACCATCTCCCAGACGGCCCAGCGGAACACGGTCTGGCCGGCCTGCCGCATGGTCGGACGGGGTGCCCCGGCCTCCCACTCGTTGTAGGTCGCGGTCATGCCGATGGCGTCCCACTTCGAGCCGTCGGATCCCCAGATCGTGGGGGCGATGCCGGGGAAGTCGCTCGGGCCGATGACGGCGGCACCGGCCCCGTCACCGAGCAGGAACGAGATCGAGCGGTCGGTCGGGTCGACGACGTCGCTGAGCTTCTCGGCCCCGACGACCAGCACGTGGTCGGCGAGTCCGGACTTGATGAACGAGTCGGCCTGGGCGATGCCGTAGGCGTACCCGGCGCAGGCCGCGCTGATGTCGTACGCGGCGGCGGGCGTCGCGCCGATGCGCTCGGCCAGCAGCGACGCCATCGACGGGGTCGCGACGGTGTGGGTCACGGTGCTGACGAGCACGACGCCGATCTGCGACGGGTCGATGCCCGCCTTCTCGATCGCCTCACGCGCGGCGGCCTCGGCGAGGTCGACGGCCTCGACGTCCTTGCCGGCACGCTTGCGGGTCACGATGCCGGTGCGCTGCCGGATCCACTCGTCGGACGAGTCGATCGGGCCGACCAGGTCGTCGTTCGGCACGACGTGCTCCCCGCGCGCGGCGCCGAACGCCAGGATGCGGGTGTACTCGTGGCCGCGGCGCTGCTGGAGCATCGGGCGTGCGGTGGGGTCGGCCTGGAGGCCCGTGGCGGCGTCCGTCGACTGGGGGGCGTCGGTCATGCGGTTGCGTCTGCTTCCTGGCCCGCGCGCTGCAGCAGGTCGATCGCTGCGGGCAGGTCGTCGGGGGTCTTGATCGCGACGGTCGGCGTGCCGCGGAGTCCGCGCTTCGCCAGGCCGACGAGGGCACCGGCCGGTGCGAGCTCGATGATGCCGGTCACGCCGGCGGCGGAGAAGGACTCCATGACCGCGTCCCAGTGCACGGGGCTCGCGATCTGCTGGACCATCAGGTCGACGAAGCGGCGGCCGTCGTCCACCCGGGAGCCGTCGGCGTTCGTCCAGATCGGCAGCGTCGGGTCCTGCACGGCGGCAGCGGCGGCGACCGGTGCGACACGCTCGACGGCGGGGGCCATGTACCGCGTGTGGAACGCGCCGGCGACGGCGAGCGGGATCACACGGGCCTTGGCCGGCGGGTCGGCGGCGAGGGCCGCGATCGCGTCCGCTGCGCCGGCGACGACGGTCTGGCCGCCGCCGTTGTGGTTCGCGGGGACGAGCCCGTGTGCTTCGAGCGCCGCGGCGACCGCGTCGGCGTCGCCACCGAGGACGGCGGCCATCGACGTCGGCTCGAGCGCGGCGGCGTCGGCCATGGCCCGGCCGCGCTCGGCGACGAGGGCGACGGCGTCGGTCGGCTCGAGGACCCCGGCGACCGCGGCGGCGGTGAACTCGCCGACCGAGTGTCCGGCGACCCCGCCGACCAGGGCGCGACGGCCGTCGGCGAGCAGCGCGTCGGCGGTCACCAGGCCGGCGGCGACGATGAGCGGCTGCGCGAGGGCGGTGTCCTTGATGGTGTCCGCGTCGGAGTTCGTCCCGTGCTCGGCGAGGTCCACGCCGATCGACTCGGACCACTGCCCGACGCGTTCACGGACGGCGGCGTCCTCGAGCCAGGGGGCGAGGAAGCCGGGGGTCTGGGAGCCCTGTCCGGGCGCGACGACGACGATCACCGGACAATCCTGTCGGTCCGACACCGCGGGGTCCGTGTGGGCTTCCCACACGAAACCGCCGCCGACGTTGTCGGGATCGTCATCACCCGCGGTTCACCGCCGGTTCCCTGGGGGTTCACCGCCGAGGAGCGACGCGCCGGCGTCCCGTGGCCGACTCGGACATCGCGCCGAGGATGAGCGCCGACTGCACGATGAGGGCGTCGCGGGCGTGCGTGGCGTCCCACCCGATGATGTCGGCCACGCGCCGCAGGCGGTACCGCACGGTGTTCGGGTGCACGAAGAGCTCGCGTGCGGTGGCCTCGAGCGACCGGCCGGTGTCCAGGTAGCACCACAGGGTCTGCAGGAGCTCGGTGGACTGGTCCTTGAGGGGCACGTAGATCCGTTGCACCAGGGCAGACCGGGCGAGCGGGTCGCCGGCCAGGGCACGTTCGGGCAGCAGGTCGTCGGCCAGGGCCGGACGCGGGACCCCGCGCCAGGCCCGCGCGACGGCGAACCCGGCGAGGGCGGCCTTCGCACTGGTCGAGGCGTCGACGACCCCCGGGACCTCGTTGCCGAGCACCAGGTGCCCCTCGCCGAACAGCGGTTCGAGGGCCTGCGCGATGGTCGTGAACGAGACGGGTTCCTCGCCCTCGGGCACGTCGTCCCGCGGGGTGGACCGGCCGATCACCACGACGAGCCGAGCGCCCTGCACGCCGACGAGCACGTCGGCGTCCAGGTGCCGGGCGGTGCGACGGACCTGGTCGACCTCGAGCTGCTTCGGGGCGGTGCCGACGAGCACCGCGACCTCGCCGTGCCCGTGCCAGCCGAGGGCGGCGATGCGGGACGGCAGTTCGTCGTCGTACTCACCCGACAGGATCGAGTCGACCACGAGCGCTTCGAGCCGGGCGTCCCACAGGCCGCGGGCCTCGGCCGCGCGGGCGTAGACGTCGGCGGCGGCGAACGCGATGTCCCGCGAGTACTTGAGGATCGCCTCCTGCAGCATCTCGTCGTCGGCGGCGCGTTCCTCGACGACCGTGACGACCACGCGGATGAGCTGCAGGGTCTGCTGCAGGCTCACCGAGCGCAGGAGTTCCCGCGGTGCCGAACCGAACACGTCGGCCGCGGCGATCCACGGCGTGGACGCGGTGCCCTCGAGCCAGCTGATGAACGAGGTGATGCCGGCCTGGGCGACCAGCCCCACCGCGGAACGACGGCCCGGGGGCATCTCGCTGTACCAGGGGAGGGTGTCCTCGAGCCGCTTGATGGTGGCCGTGGAGAGCTCACCGGACACCTGACGGAGCCAGGAGAGCGCACGCTCCCGCGCGCTCTCCTGGCTCTGCGCCGGCTTGTCCGGCGAGTCCGGTCGGACCGTCGTCACTCGCTGATCAGCTCTCGCCGCCCGCGCTGCCGGTGGTGCCGGCGGTCACGTCGTGCAGGCGGTACTTGTCGATCGCCTGCTGGACGAGCGCGTGGTCGACCGTGCCCTGCTTCGCCAGCTGCTGCAGCGTCCGCACGACGACCGAGGGGCCGTCGATGTGGAAGAAGCGGCGTGCGGCGGGGCGGGTGTCGGAGAACCCGAACCCGTCGGCGCCGAGCGTGGCGTAGTCACCGGGGACGAACGGGCGGATCTGCTCCTGCACGGCGTGCATGAAGTCGCTCACCGCCACGACCGGGCCCTGGGCGTCACGGAGACGCTCGGTGACGAAGGGCGTGCGGGGCTGCTCGTTCGGGTTGAGGAACGCCTGCTGCTCGGCGGCGACACCGTCGCGGTACAGCTCGCCCCAGCTCGTGACGCTCCAGACGTCGGCGGACACGCCCCAGTCCTCGGCGAGGAGCTGCTGCGCCTCGAGGATCCACGGCACCGCGACACCCGAGGCGAGCAGCTGGGCCTTCGGGCCGTCGTGCTCGCTCGGCTTGAGCAGGTACATGCCCTTGAGGATGCCGTCGACGTCCACGCCCTCGGGCTCGGCCGGCTGCACGAGCGGCTCGTTGTAGACCGTCAGGTAGTACATGACGTTCGGGTCGTCGTGCTTCGGCGAGCCGTCCTCGTTCGTGCCGTACATGCGGTCGAGGCCGGCCTTGACGATGTGGCCGATCTCGTAGCCGTACGCGGGGTCGTACGAGACGACGGCCGGGTTCGTCGACGCCAGCAGCGGCGAGTGGCCGTCGGCGTGCTGCAGGCCCTCACCGGTCAGCGTGGTGCGGCCGGCGGTGGCGCCGATCATGAAGCCGCGGGCCATCTGGTCGCCCGCCGCCCAGATCGCGTCGCCGGTGCGCTGGAACCCGAACATCGAGTAGAAGACGTAGACCGGGATGAGCGGCTCGCCCTGCGTCGAGTACGAGGTGCCGACCGCCGTGAACGCCGCCAGGGCGCCCGCCTCGTTGATGCCGACGTGGATGATCTGGCCCTGCGGGCTCTCCTTGTAGGCCAAGAGGAGCTCGCGGTCGACCGAGGTGTAGTGCTGGCCGTTCGGGTTGTAGATCTTCGCCGACGGGAAGTAGGCGTCCATGCCGAACGTGCGGGCCTCGTCCGGGATGATCGGGACCACGCGGTCGCCGAAGTCCGGGGAGCGCAGCAGGTCCTTGAGCAGGCGGGCGAACGCCATCGTCGTGGCGACCTCCTGCTTGCCGGAGCCCTTCTTGACGACCTGGTACTTCGAGTCGTCCGGCAGGGTGACCTGCGTGTACTTCGTGCGGCGCTCCGGCACGTACCCGCCGAGTGCGCGACGGCGCTCGTGCATGTACTGGATCGCCTCGTCGTCGTTGCCCGGGTGGTAGTACGGCGGCGTGTAGGGGTTCTCGTCCAGCTGCGCGTCGGAGATCGGGATGCGCATCTCGTCACGGAACTGCTTGAGGTTGTCGAGCGTGAGCTTCTTCATCTGGTGGGTCGCGTTGCGGCCCTCGAAGCTCGGGCCGAGGCCGTAGCCCTTGACCGTCTTCGCCAGGATGACCGTCGGCTGGCCCTTGTGCTCGGTCGCGGCCTTGAACGCGGCGTAGACCTTGCGGTAGTCGTGGCCACCGCGCTTGAGGTTCCAGATCTGGTCGTCGGTGTAGTCCTGCACCAGCTCGAGCGCCTTCGGGTCGCGCCCGAAGAAGTTCTCGCGGACGTACGCGCCGTTCTCGGCCTTGTACGTCTGGTAGTCGCCGTCCGGCGTCTGGTTCATGAGGTTGAGGAGCGCGCCCTCGGTGTCGCGGGCGAGCAGGTCGTCCCACTCGCGGCCCCAGACGACCTTGATGACGTTCCAGCCCGCGCCGCGGAAGAACGCCTCGAGCTCCTGGATGATCTTGCCGTTGCCGCGGACCGGGCCGTCGAGTCGCTGCAGGTTGCAGTTGATGACGAAGTTCAGGTTGTCGAGGCCGTCGTTGGCGGCGACCTGGAGCTGCCCGCGGGACTCGACCTCGTCCATCTCGCCGTCGCCCAGGAACGCCCAGACCTGCTGGTCGGAGGCGTCCTTGATGCCGCGGTTCGACAGGTACTTGGCCTGCTGCGCCTGGTAGATCGCGTTGATCGGGCCGATGCCCATCGACACGGTCGGGAACTGCCAGAAGTGCGGCATGAGGCGCGGGTGCGGGTACGACGACAGACCGCCACCGGCGTGCGACTTCTCCTGGCGGAAGCCGTCGAGCTGGTCCTCGGAGAGGCGCCCTTCCATGTAGGCGCGCGCGTACATGCCGGGGGAGGCGTGACCCTGGAAGAAGACCTGATCGCCGCCGGACGGGTGGTCCTGTGCGCGGAAGAAGTGGTTGTAGCCGACCTCGTACATCGCGGCGCTCGACGCGTAGGTCGAGATGTGCCCGCCCACCGCGATGCCGGGACGCTGCGCGCGGTGCACCGTGATGGCCGCGTTCCAGCGGATCCACCGGCGGTACCGGCGCTCCAGCTCCTCGTCGCCGGGGAACTCCGGCTCGTTCTCCGGCGCGATGGTGTTCACGTAGTCCGTCGTCGGGACCATCGGCACACCGAGGTGCAGTTCCTTGGACCGCTTGAGCAGGCTCAGCATGATCTCGCGACCGCGCTGGTGGCCGTGGGTCCGGACCAGCCCGTCCAGGGACTCACGCCACTCGGCGGTCTCCTGCGGATCCTGGTCGTTCGCCCCGGTGCTGTACGGGTCCTGGTCGTTCACCGTCACCCTTGACCTCGTTCGTTCTCGTGGTGGTGGACATGGTGGCTCCGGTGGTCGGGTCACGACCGGCTGGGGCCCCGTCCACTCTAGGCCCCAGCGCCGACGCTGATGCTGATGGTGTCGTGCAGGTGGACGGGTGCTTGCATTCGCGTGACGTCGGCGTAGCATGGCCGATCGTGCACACGCGACCCGCGTGCGCACGACCCGACGGGCACACCCCACGCCCGAGGAAGAAGCACACGTACCGATGGCACTGGAGATCGGCTCACTCGCGCCGGACTTCGAGCTCCCGAACCAGTTCGGTGAGCACGTCCGACTCAGCGACCACCGCGGCCACCGCCCCGTCGCCCTCGTCTTCTTCCCGCTCGCGTTCTCGTCGAACTGCACGAACGAGCTGTGCGAGCTGCAGGACAACATCGCGATGTTCCAGGACCAGCGCATCGAGCTGATCGGCATCTCCGTCGACTCGAAGGCCACCCTGCGTTCCTTCGCCGAGACGAACGGCTACGACTTCGAGCTCCTGGCCGACTTCTGGCCGCACGGTGCGGTGTCGAAGGAGTACGGCGTGTTCCTCGAGCACAAGGGCTTCGCCACCCGCGCGACCTTCGTCATCGACGTGCAGGGCCGCATCAAGGCGTCGATCATCACCGAGCCGGGCCTGCAGCGCGACGTCGCGGAGTACCGGGCGGCGCTCGACCGGCTCGCGGCCTGCTCGGCACCCGTCGCCGTCGGCTAGCGTTCCGAACCCCTCGTGTCGACGCGTCCGCGTCGGCGGACGGGAGGCCCGGTGCACGCCACCGACACCGACCCGCGTGCGCGCGTGGTCGCCGCTGACGACCGCTACGCGCCCTTCCCGGTCCGGGCGACCCCCGGCACCTGGGGCCTCACCCGCACGGTCGTGTCGACCCCGACGGGCGCCGTCGTGGTGCACCACCGCGCCGGTCCGGACCCGCTCCTGCTGCTGCACGGCGTGGCCGGTTCGTGGTCGACCTGGACGCCCCTGCTGACCGCCGCCGGCGGGGTCGGTGGTCGAGGACTGGTGCTCGTCGACCTGCCCGGCTGGGGTTCCTCACCCGCTCCCGACGGGCCGTTCGGGATCGACCGGGTCGCCGGGGTGCTGACCGCGGTGTGCGACGCGGTCGGGGTCGGCACCGTCGACGTCGTCGGGCACTCGATGGGCGCGTTCGTCGGCATGCACCTGGCCGTGGTGGCACCCGAGCGCGTCCGGTCCCTCGCCCTGGTGTCCGGCACCACGGTCGCGACGTCCCGCGCCGCACGGCACCCGCTGCGCGCGCTCCGGAGCCTGCCGGCGTTCACCCTGCTGCGCGCGGGCCTGACGGTCACCGGCGCCGCGGCGCTCCCGGTGCTGCGCGGGCTCGACCGCATCGGCCTGCTGCCACTGCTCGCCGCGCCGGTGTTCACGCACGTGCGACGGCTCGACCGGAGCGTGCTCGACGCCTTCGTCGACGAGCTCCGGCCGGAGCGGTTCACCGACGCGGCCCGGGCCGCAGCGGCGTACGACGTCGACCGGTGGCGCGGCATCACGTGCCCGGTGACGGCGATCGCGGGGCGTGACGACGTGTTCGCCCGGGTGTCGGACCTCGACGCGCTGCGGTCGCTCATCCCGCGGACCCGCACGGTGCTGCTCGACGACTGCGGGCACTTCGCCCACGTCGAGCGCCCCGACGCCGTCGCGCGGGTGCTCGGCCTCGTCTGAGCGTGCTCGGCGTCGTCGATCCGCTCGTGGAACGTCGCTCGATGCACACGCACCAGGACGGGACGCCCGGGTCAGGTGTGCACGGGGAACGTCGCCGCGACGCGGGAGCGCACCTCGGCGACGACGGCCTCGCGCATCGCGGGGGAGAACAGGGCGTGGTCCCCGTCCTCGACCCGGACGACCGACACCGACCCGCGACGGTCGTCCCCGCCGAAGCGACGCACCGCCCGCTGGCCGCCGAGGCGGTCGAAGAGTGCGGCGTCCTCGGGGGCGACGATCACGACGACGTCGGTGCCGTGCTCGACGAGCGGACGGACGTGGCCGACGACGCCGCCCATCCGGTCACGGCGGGCGATCCGCTCGCGCAGGGCCGTCGGCACGAACCGGTTGTACCGCTCGCGCAGCCACAGCCGGGCGGCGGAGGGGGTGTCGATCGCCCGGACGGTGTCGGCGTACGACCCCGGCTCGGCGGGGACGCGGCGGTAGTCGTTCGGGCTGATCTCGACCACGAGCCGCGGGGACTCGTCGATCGCGCGGCCGGCGACCCAGGCCCCGGCGCACATCCCGACCAGCACGAGCCGGTCGGACGGGGTCCGGAGCGCGGCGACGACGGCGGACTGGTCCTCGACCCACTCCTGCGCGAACAGGAAGCTCCGCTCGTCCTCGTGCACGCCGGTGCTCTCGCCGGTGGCGCGGCGGTCGACCCTGACCACGCGGGCGCCGTCGCGCGCGAGGGCGCGTGCGAGCTCCACCTGGTAGTCGGTGGCCCCGACCCGGTGCTCCGCGCCGCCGCTGTGCAGCACGACCACGGGTGCGTCGTGGTGCTGCGCGGACGACACGGTCTCGATGCCGAAGAGTCCCTGCTCGCCGAGCACGACGATGCGTTCGGACACCCGGCCGTCCACGTCGAGGACCTCGTCGACGGCGGGTGCGGTCGTCACCACGGTGTGCTCGGGTGCCCAGGCGTCGAGCCAGGCCACGACGGTGTCGACGGCGGCGCCGGGGATGCGGGCGTGGATGCTCGTGCCGTCGAGGAGTTCGGCGCTGCCCGTGACCTCGGTGGTCGGCACGGCGCCGAGTCCCCTCGGTGCGGTGCTGCCCGGACGGACGAGGGCGACGGTGGGACCGGTGCGCGGGGTGAAGGCGAGGGCGGCGAGCGTGGCGGCCTCGTCGGGGTCCACGTCGAAGCCGATCAGGCTCTCGATGCCGTCGACGACCCGCTCGGCACCGATCGTGATCGACGCGAGGGCGCGCTGTCGTCGGAGCCACCCCTTGCCCGACGCCGGCGCGTCCCACACGACCAGGCCGTCGGCGTCGGTCGCGGCCTGGGCGGCGACCAGCGCCGCGGACGCGAGTCCGACGAACGCGACCTGGCGGACCCCCGTGCTGCGCAGCAGCGCGGCGGCGTGGCGTGCCGACCGGACCTGCGCGTCGGGATCGGGGTCGGGTGCGCCGTCCCCACGGCCGGACGGGTCGTAGCGCACCGAGGCGATGCCACGGGCCTCCAGGCGGTCGGCGAGCAGGCGGAGCGTGCGGTACGCGATGACGCCCTCCTGGCCGAGCGGCGGGCAGATGACGACCCCCGCGCGGGCGTGCGCCGGCAGCTGGACGGCGGCCCGCAGGGCGGGCCTGCCGGACCAGCCGTGCAGGGTGGTCACAGGGCCAGGGCCGCGCGGACGGACGCCGGCCAGGTGTCGACGTCCGTGCCGTGGGCGGCGAACAGGGCGATGGTGATGCGCTCGAGACCGAACGCGATGCAGGCGCTGTGGGCGACCTGTCCGTCCTCGGTGCGCAGGCCGAAGGACGTGCCGAAGTGGTCCTCGTGCAGGTTCGCCGAGCTGATCGCGGTGGCGTCGTGGTCGGGACCGTAGACGGGCGTCACGAACTCGAACTTGAGCGCCTGCTCGACCTGGTTGCGGGCGAGCATCGCGCCGACGCGACCGAAGAACGGGTCGTTGGCGGGGACGACGTCGATCTCGAGCCCGAACGACTCGAGCAGGGCGCGCATGACCGGGATGCTGCCGTCGCGGTGCGCGGCGGCCGAGGCGGGCGTGCCGACGTGCACGAACTCGTGCATGTGGAAGGCCTGCAGGCGCATCGGGTCGAGCGAGGGCTCGCGGCGGAAGGAGTCGCCCAGGACGTCGAAGAACCGCCCCTGCTGCGGCACGGTGTCGCCGATCAGGCCGTAGACCGGGTGGCAGACGGCCGGCGTGAGCATGAGGTCGGCCGGCTCGAGGAACCCCTCCCAGCGCTCACCGCGCTCGCGGGCGGCGAGCAGGGCGCGGTGGGTGCGGTCGTCTCCGGTGAACCCGGAGATCGACGCGGCGAGGTCCGGGAAGGACGCGATGTAGTCGGTGCGCTCGAACGCCGCGAGCGGCTCGACGGGCGGGAACCGGAGCACGTCGGCGTGCAGGTGGGCCTGGCTGCGGACGGCGGCGGCGTCGACCCCGGAGGTCACGCGCTCGAACACGCCGGTGCGGCCGTAGAGCCCCGGCGTGCCGAGGTCGATGAGCACACCGTCGGTGAGGAGCCGGGCGCGGAGCGCGGCGCGTGCGGCGTCCAGGTCGGCGGCGCCGTCGGTGGTGGGGGTCGTGTCCGTTATGGTCACAGGATCACTCCTGTCATGAGTGCCAGGTCGGCGTCGTTCGTGAGGAGACGGTCGTTGCTCACCATGACGGCGGCTCCGTGGGCGTCCCGGAGGTGTCGGGCGATGCTCATCGGCCCGGACGCGGCGTAGCCCGCGATCCCGACGATGCGCAGCGCCTTCGTGACGATGTCCGTCACCCGTTCGGACGACCCGATCTTCAGGGCGTTCGCGGCGAGGGCGGACGCGCTCGAGGCCAGCACCGCGGGGTCGTCCGCGGCGGCGTCGAAGCGTTCGGCGGCATGGCGGACCGAGTCGGCCATGGTCTGCAGGTCGACGAGCACCTCAGCCAGGCGCAGGGCTCCCGGCGGGGTCGTGCCGATCGTGGCCCGGGCCTGCCGGCGCACGGCGCTCCGGGCCCGTTCGGTGGCGGACACCGCGATGCCGAGCCAGACCGAGGCCCACAGCACGTGCGACACCGGCAGGACGGTCTGGGCGGAGATCGTGGCGTAGTCGTCGCGGAACACCCGGTCGGTCGTGGTCTCGGTGTCCAGGACCCACCCGTTGCTGCACGTGCCGCGCAGGCCCATGGTGTCCCAGGTCGACGTCTGCGACAGGACCATCGTGTCCCGCCGGCAGACGAGGAGCCGCTGGTCGGACGCCGGGGCCTCGGGGTCGCGGCGGGCGGTGACGAACACCGCGTCGGCCTCGGTGGCGTACGAGATCACCGGCGCGTCCTTGCGCAGGCGGATCCGGCCGTCCTCGGTGGCCTCGATGGCGCACGTCGAACGACGGGCATCCCCACCGACCCCGCGCTCCGTCGTCGCCGACGCCACGAGCGCGCCGTCCCGCACCGCGGCGATCGTCTCGAGCACGCCGGCACCGTCGCCACCGTGCCGCCAGAGCGCCATCACCTGCCCCTGGTGCATCGCGAACACCATGCCCGTCGCCGCGCACGCACGGCCGAGCTCGGTCGCGATCACGGAGAGCTCGGCGACGGTGGCTCCTTCGCCACCGTGCTCGACGGGTACGGCGGCCGCCAGCAGCCCGTACTCGCGCATCGCGGCGATCGCCTCGCGCGGGGGACGGGCGTCACGGTCGACCTCGTCCGCGAACTGCGCGGCGACCTCGGCCACCGCGCCGGCACGCTCCGCGAAGCGGTCGACGACCGACGGCGCGGGCAGGGTCAGGGTCACGACGCGAGCTCCGCGGCCGCGGTGATCGACTCGACGGTGGCGAAGGTGGACCGGTTCAGCACGGAGTCGGGGAACTCGACGTCGAGCTCGGACTCCACCGCGAGCATCACGTTGACCGTGGCGTGCGAGGTCAACCCGAGCGCGTACAGGTCCGCGATCGACGCCACGTCCCACGCGTCGACGGACAGCCGACCGTGGTCGACGAGCGCCCGTCGGACGGCCCGGCCGATCGCCGGGTCGGCGATCGTCGCGGTGGTGCTGGAGGAGTTCGGGACCTGTTCCATGACGGCAACCATAAGGAAGGACCGCCCTCGGGAAACCGCCGTGCGGGTGCGGGAAACCGCACGGAGTCGGGAGCCGGCGGTCAGCGCTCCGAGAGGGCCACCGCCGTCGCCACCGCGAGCCCCCGTTCGTGGGCCAGCGACACCGCGATCGGGCCGCAGCCGACCGACTCCGCCAGGGCCGCGGCCGCTCCGGACAGCTCGACCACGGGGGCACCGCCGGCGTCGAGCACGACGGCGACGTCGCGCAGGGGGACCGCCTGCCCGGGCGCGGGCCGGAGCAGCTTCACCACGGCCTCCTTGCCGGCGAACCGTGCGGCGAGGCGCTCCGGGTCGTCGCCCGTGTCGGCACGCTCACGCGCGGTGAACAGCCGGTCCAGGTAGCGCTCGCCGTGGGCGGTGATGCCCGCCACGACGTCGTCGACCGCAGCCAGGTCGGTGCCGGTGCGGATGGTCGTCACGAGGAGCAGGCTACGCACCACTCGCGCCCGGCGCATGCCCCGACGGGCATGGTCGCCGGGGAGGGTTCGTATGATCGTCGCCAGGGACCACCGAGGGGGAACGATGGCATCACCGTGGACGGGCATCATCGAGGACGCGCGGCACTACCCGTCGCCGCACAACTCGCAACCGATCGTCGTGCGCGTCGAGGACGACCGCACCGCGACGGTGTTCTACGACCTGCGGAAGGGGTTGCCGGCCGAGTCGTTCGGGATCCCGTTCGGCCACGTCTGCGCGGGGGTGTTCCTGGCGGGGCTCGAGGTCGTCGCGCGGGCGCACGGCTTCGCCGTGCAGGAAGAGCTGGACCACGCCGAGATGGACTTCGGCCGGCTCGACGCCGCCGGCGACGACCACCTGCACCGGCTGGGCACGGTGACGTTGCGACCGCGCACGGTCACCGCGGACGACCGGGAGGCCCTGGCCGGCTTCCTCGCGCGGCGCACGTCCCGCAGGCCCTACGACGCCACCCTGGTCGGTGCCGACGGGATCCAGGCCGCCGAGGCGATCGCCGCGGCTGCGGGGCACCGCTTCCGCACGACGGACGACCGAGCGACCGTCGACGAGATCGTGCGCGTCAACCAGGAGACCCTGTTCGACGACCTGCAGCACGACGCCGTGCACGCCGAGATCCTGCACTGGCTGCGGTTCTCGAAGCGACAGGCTGCGGCCACCGGCGACGGGCTGTCCGCCGAGACGATGCTCATGCCCGGACCGGTGCTCCGGTTCGCCATGGAGCACCGCGGGATGTGGCAGGCGCCGGGCGTCGGTGCGGTCATCCGGAAGGTGTACCTGTCCACCATGCGGGGCGTCCGGCAGCTCGGTTGGCTCGAGGGGCCGTTCAGCACCCCGGCCGAGTACGTCGAGGCCGGCCGCGTCTTCATGCGGCTCTGGCTCGAGTTGTCGCGCCGAGGGGTCGCGATGCACCCCTTCGGCACCGTCATCACCAACCCGCGGTCGCACGCCGCGTTCGTCGAACGGGCCGAGGCCGACGAGTCCGACGGGCGGATGGCGTGGATGCTCTTCCGGTTCGGACACAGCGCCCCACCACCCCTGGCCCACCGCCGGCCCGCTGCCGCGATGACCGTCGGGGGTGCACGGTGAAGCGCGCAGCGGTGTTCTCGGTGGTGTGGGTGGTGGAGACGTTCGTCGCCCTGTTCATGCCCCGCGTCGGCACCCACAAGCTCCTGCTCACGCCGGGCATCGAACCGCTCCGCTGGACCCTCGGCCGCTGGCGCGCCTGGCGGACCGCGGAACAGGCCGCGAAGCGGGTCCCCGCGTACCGGGCGTTCCTGGCGGAGTCCGGACGTGCCTCCAGGCTCGACACCCGCGGCGGGATCGCCGCAGCGATCTCGGGACTGCCCGAGATGGACAAGGACTCCTACGTCAAGCGCTGGAGCATCCCCGAGCGCTGCGTCGACGGGCGGCTGCCGCGGCGCGGGGTCGTCGTCGACGAGTCCAGCGGGTCGAGTGGCACCCCCACCAGCTGGGTGCGCGGCCCGGACGAACGACAGGCCACCCGGCAGCTGCTGCAGCTCGGGTTCTCGCGCACCGCGAAGGACCTGACCAAGCAGCCCTTCGTGCTCAACGCCTTCTCGCTCGGCGCGTGGGCCACGGGGATGAACGTGACCGCATCGCTCACCGAGTCGTCGATGATCAAGTCCGTCGGACCCGACCGCGACAAGATCGTGCAGACGATGCGCGAGTTCGGCACCGACTTCACCTACGTCATCTGCAGCTACCCGCCGTTCCTCAAGGCACTGTTCGAGGACGACCGGCTCGACTGGAGCCGCTACACGATCGTCGCGGCGTTCGGTGGCGAGGGCATCAGCGAGAACATGCGCGCCCACATCGAGCAGTACGCGCAGGCCGTGCTCGGGTCGTACGGGGCGAGCGACCTCGAGATCAACCTCGGCATCGAGACGCCGTTCAGCGTGCAGCTCCGCCGGGCGATCGCCGCGTCGCCCGAGCTGTCCGCCGCGCTCACCAAGCAGGGCGAGTACGGCGTGCTGCCGATGGTGTTCCAGTTCAACCCGTTCGGCTACCTGATCGAGACGAACGAGCTCGGCGAACTCGTCGTGACCATCGCCCGGTCCGAGAACATCAGCCCACGCATCCGGTACAACATCCACGACCGCGGGCACGTGGTGCGCATGAAGGAGCTGCGGTCCGTGCTGCGGGCGACGGGACACGCGGCGCTCGCCGACCAGGCGGAGCTCGACCTGCCGCTGCTGTTCCACTACGGCCGGTCCGACCTGTCCGTCGACTACAACGGAGCCGTCGTCGCGCCGGACATCGTCCGTGACGTGGTCTACGGCGACCCGGACCTGCTCGAGGCGGTCGAGAACCACCGGCTCATCAGCTACGAGGACGACCGCGGTGACCGGCAGCTGCACATCGCGTTCCAGCTGGCGGCCGGTGCGGGCGGGTACGACGCCGACACCGCCCGCGGCACCGTCATCACGGAGCTGCGCCGGTTGAACCGGGACTTCTCGAACGCCATCCGCACGGCGCCGCCCGGCACCCTGCCCACGGTGGCCTTCTACCCGTACCGGACGGGGCCGTTCCGCGAGGACGGCAAGAAGCTCAAGAACGAGTACGTGTGGCAGCTGCCGGCTGGGTCGGTCGAGCAGTGGGACCTCGACCTGTCGTGGGTCGCGGCGAAGGAGGCCTGAGCCGAGCGACGGCGGCGCTAGTCGTACTGGGGCGGCCAGTCGAAGGGTGCCGGCAGGCGCGGGACCTCGCCGACGCCTGTCACGACGAGCACGACCTGCCGCAGGTCGGTCAGCTCGATCGAACGCGGGTTGCCGATGCGGCGGTGCCCGTCGACCCAGACCGTCAGCTCGCCGCGCAGCCCGCCGACGTGCTCCGGACCGAGCGACACGCCCCACTCGTCGAAGAACTGCCCGAGCGTGAAGGTCTGCTCCGTCGGGGACTCCACGTGCACGATGCCCGAGGTGTCGTGTGTGTGGATCTCGGCGGCGAACTCGCGCTCGGCGGAGTGCCCGACGTTGGCGGGCACGGTCACCGGGTCGTCGCCGTCCAGGATCGTCAGGTGCGTGTGCACGTGCTCGGCGAGCCGTTCGCCCCACACGTTGCCCAGACCGGCCGCGTCCGCGCGCGCGGACAGGTCGGTCGGCCGTGGCCAGGGCGGAGCGTCGCGGGTCGTGTCCGCTCCGGGCGACGAGCACCCCGACAGCAGCAGGACCGCGGCGACGGCGACCGCGACGCTCCGCAGGGTCACCAGCGGTCGTGGACGCTCGCGCGGAACCACGTGTCGTACAGGTCGTGCACGGTGGCGTCGAGCCCCTCGACGGGCGGCAGGTCGGCGGCGGCCGCGTTCGAGCGGGCCTGCTCCGGGTTGCGGGCACCCGGGATGGCCGCGGTGACGCCGTCCTGCGCGATGATCCACGCGAGCGCCGCCTGCGGGACCGAGACGGCGTCGGGCAGGGACGCGGCGAAGGTCTGGGCCGCACGCACACCGTCGTCGTAGTCGACGCCGCTGAAGGTCTCGCCCTGGTCGAAGGCCTCGCCGTGGCGGTTGTAGTTGCGGTGGTCGCCCTCGGCGAACGACGTGTCGGTCGTGTACTTGCCGGAGAGCAGCCCCGAGGCCAACGGGACGCGCGCGAGGATGCCGACCCCGGCCTCCCGGGCGGCCGGCAGCACGCGGTCGAGCGGCTTGAGGCGGAACGCGTTGAGGATGATCTGGACGCTCGCGACACCGGGCCGGGCGATCGCGGTGAGCGCCTGGTCGGCGGTCTCGACGCTGACGCCGTAGGCGGCGACCGAGCCGTCGGCGACGAGCGCGTCGAGCGCGTCGTAGACGGCGTCGTCCTCGTAGACCGGGGTGGGCGGGCAGTGCAGCTGCACGAGGTCGAGGGTGTCCTGCCGCAGGTTCGTGCGGGAGCGGTCGACCCACTCGCGGAAGTTCGCGGCGACGTAGTTCTCGGGGACCTGGTCGGCGCGACGGCCCATCTTCGTCGTGATCGTGAGCGGCACGTCGGGGTTGGCGGCACGCCACGCGCCGATGAGCTGCTCGCTCCGGCCGTCGCCGTACACGTCGGCGGTGTCGAACAGGGTGACGCCGGACTCGACGGAGGCGTCCATGACGGCGTTCGCGTCGGCTTCGGAGACGGGACCCCAGTCACCGCCGAACTGCCAGGTGCCGAGACCGATGGGGGAGACGGAGCGGCCGGTGCGGCCGAGGGTGCGACTCTGCATGCTGCCGAGCGTAGTCAGGCGGGTGCGGACCGGGTTCAGCCGGTCGTGGACACGCCCCGGCGCAGCAAGGCCCGCGCCGCCCGGGCCCTCGGGATCACCCAGAGCGCGGCCCACAGCACCATCCCGCTCCAGAGCAGGATGAGCATCGCCGTGATGAGCGCGTCGTGCTGGTCGCGCATCGACCAGGTCATCGCGATCCACAGCACGCCGAGCACGACCTTGCCCCAGCCGGCGCCCTCGCGGTCGGCCTGCGCCTGGACGAGCGGGATCCAGTGGGCGGCCGGCACGTGTGCGGGCACCTGGCCGTCGGCGATCCAGTCGCGCACGGTGATCGACTGCTCGTACCCGCCCTCGGCGCGCCACGCCCGCCGCTGCAGGACGACCGCGATCGTCGCGCCCAGGGCCGCCGTGGGGATGCCCACCGACACGAGGACCGTGGTCGTCGCCTCGGTCCACGACGACAGGACGAGCATGACGAGGACGACGGCGAAGGCGGCGCCCGTCACGCCGGCACCGAGCAGGCGGAGCCGCCCGGCTTCGTCGAGGACTCCGACACCGTTCACGGGCACGAGCGTACCTGCGGCGGCCGGGAGGGAGTGGCGGTGCGGTGGCCCGTGGCTGCTGGCTAGTGGCTAGTGGCTCGGTGGCTCGGTGGCTCGGTGGCTCGGTGGCTCGGTGGCTCGGCGCTCGGTCAGCTCGGCGCTCGGCGCTCGGTCAGCTCTGCGCCAGCAGCCAGCACGTGCCGGCGGCGGCGAAGGCCATCGCCCAGCTCACCAGGCTGCCGATGAGGAAGTACTCGGCCTGGTAGCCGGTGGTCTCGCGGCGGATCTCCGGGAACCGGACGATGCCCTTCGCGGCGATGAGTGCGGCGACGACGGGGAAGGCACCGGCCAGGGCGAACCCGGCCAACAGCAGCCGTTCGATCGGGCCGATCAGGCGGCCGCCCTTGAGCGTGACCGTGCCGTCCGCGGCTGCGGCTGCGTCTGCGTCTGGCGACGTGTTGGTTCGCCGCCGGGAGGAGCGCTTCCGTCGGGTCGGCTCGGCAGTCTCCGCGCCGGGCCGCTCGTCGGGCGAGAGCCCCGGCGGCAGCGCCTGGGCGACGACCACGTTCGCCGAGTCGACGAGGAACAGCGCCGATCCGATCCCGGCCACCACTGCCGCGAGCGGGACCGCCCGGACGAACGCCGGACCGGCGTCGCGGTGCCAGTCGACGACGAAGCCGGACGCGTCCGGAGCAGGTGCCCAGAGCAGCAGCACCGCGACGGCGACCGCGAGCAGGGCGGCCGGCCAGGAGCCCGAGCGGCGGAGCCAGGGGAGTGCCCGACCGCGACGGCTCGCCCCGCCCCCGGACCGGACCGGGACCGTCGTCGCGACCCACAGCGCCGCGAGGACGACCAGCGTCAGCGCGGACCGGACGTCGACGCCGAGACCGAGCACGGCGACCACTGTCACCCCGGCCCAGAGCAGGACGACCGCCGTCGTGCACAGGGCCCGTCGTGGTGCCGCGTCCGTCCCGGTCCGTGCACGTGCGACGTCGGCCAGCCCGACGAGGGCGAGGAGGATCCCGGCGAGCATCAGCGGCCCCCGTCCCCGAGGACACGCAGGCCCTCGACCACGGCGGCCACGCCCGACTTCTGCACCGACTGCGACACGGCCGACGGGGTGATGCCCTCATCAGCGGCGATCTGCGCCTGCGTCCGGCCCTCGACCAGGCCCAGCGCGATCCGACGTGCGCGGGGTGTCAGCCGTGCCACCACGTGGTCGCGGCTGAGGAACCAGGCGTTCACGAGCCGCTCCGTCGTGCCGTGGCGGTCCTCGGCGTCGTGGTACCACGACCGGAGGAACGCGGTCCGCGCGTCCTCGCGGCGGTGGGTCTCGTTGATGGCGTCCCGCGCGGACCACCACCCCGGGCCGTCCTGCAGCGGACCGGTGCCGCCCGTGCCGATCGTCCGGACCTGGCCGCGCCCGATGCCGAGACGGATCTGCACCGTCGGGGGGAGGGCGAGGGTCGCGGCGGTGGTCGCCACGAGGGCGTCGGGGAGCGTGGCGTAGATCACCTGGAACTCGTCGCCGACGGTGGCGCGCAGGGGATCGAGCGCCCTGACGTCCGCGGTACGGTCGAAGGCGTGCTCGACCGCGTGCTGGGCCGCCTCGCGGTCGGCGAGCGCGCGGGAGTCGACCAGGTCGACGATCACCGCGATGACGGGTTCGGGCTGCATGGGTTAAGCGTAGAGCTTCATATCGGCGAAAGTAAGTCTGGGGCTGAACTTCGAGGGGGGTACCAGACGCTCTAGGATCGTCGTGAGGGCCTTTAGCTCAGCTGGTAGAGCGCCACGTTTACACCGTGGATGTCGTCGGTTCGATCCCGGCAGGGCCCACCTGGAGATCTCGGTCGGGTGCCCGGCACCACCGCCTGCGCGATCCCGCCGGGCCGGTGCCGGTTCACGCCGGGTCCGTGCCGGATCGGCGCCGCGTCCGTGACGGACGGGCGCGTTGCCGACGCGTCGACGAGCCCTCAGCGGTGCGCGGCTGCGGTCGTCTGATCGCGCGGCGATCCTGCCCCGGCGTACGACGACACCAAACCGGTCGTGGTGCCCGCCCCGAAGAGGTGGACGGTGGCCGGTTCCGGTCGCCGTCAGCAGACGAGGAGCTTCCCGTGAAGAAGAACACCCGAATCCTGAGCACCGCGACCGTCGCCGTGGCACTGACGCTCGGCGGTCTCGCGACGAACGCGACCGCGGCGAACGCAGCCGAGGCCCCCAGCACGAGCGTGACGACCCCGACGCTCATCGAAGGACCCCTCGTTCAGGGTCCGCTCATCGACCTCGGCGGGATCCTCAACTCGCTGCGCATCGGTCAGTTCCAGTAACACCCGGAGCCACCGACACCAGCGGAACCGTGATCCGGCCCCGACACGGGCCGCGACCCGACAGGAAGAGCCTCTCCGTGACGAGCAAGCACCACCAGGACGACCGCAACGAGCACGGGGCGCCCGTCCGCGTCCCGCTGACCTCCGCACAACGGGGGATCTGGTACGCCCAGCAGCTCGACCCGTCGAACCCGACCTACCAGATCGGGCAGTACCTGGACCTCCACGGCGAGCTCGACCAGCGGCTCGCGCGGATCGCGCTCACCAAGTCGGTGGCCGACCTCGATGCGCTCTCGACACGCATCCGGTCGGACGCCGAGGGCCCGTACGGGATCATCGAACGTCCGAGCCCGACCGACGAGGTCATGCAGGTCGTCGACCTGCGGCACCTCGACCCGGCCGCGGCTCGTGCCGAGGCGCTGGCGTCCATGGACCGCGAGATGGGGACGCCGCGGGACGTGCAGGGCGACGACCTGTTCGGCGCGGTCCTGTTCCAGGTCACGGACACCCGTTCGCTGCTCTTCCTGCGCGTGCACCACGTGCTGCTCGACGGGTACTCCGCGGTCATCGCGCTGCGGTACATGGCCGAGGTCTACACGCGGTTGTCGCGGCACGCGCCCTCGGGGCGGCTGCTGGACGTCACCGCGAAGCCCCTCGCGCACCTCGCCGCGCGCGTGTCGTCGCCGCTCCCCGGGCTCGACGACCTCCACCGTGACATCGCCGAGTACGAGGCGTCCGACCAGCGCGACGCCGACGAGGCCCACTGGCGCGACGCGCTGGACGACGACGCGACCGTGGCCGGACTCGAGGGGACCGCCGCGACGGCCGCGAGCTCGGTCGTCCGGGTGGCCGTGCCCCTCGACGACGCGCGCACCGCGCGACTGACGGCGCTCGGCCGCGACCTCCCCAAGACGGTCGTCGCGATCGTCGCCCTGTACATGTCGAAGATCACGGGCGAGGAGCGGGTCTCGCTCGGCCTGCCGGTCACCGCACGCCGCGGCAAGGTGGCGAAGACCACGCCCTCGATGCTCTCGAACATCCTCCCGCTCCGGATCGACGTGCCCGCGAACGCCGAGGTCTCGGACGTCGTCGCGCACGCCGGCGACGTCGTCCGCGGTGCCGTCGCGCACCAGCGCTTCCGCGTCGAGTCCCTCGACGGCGCGCCCCGCCACGCCGGACCGTCGGTCAACCTGCTGCCCGTCATCGACGAGATCCGGTTCGGTGACGCCGTCGGCGCGGTCGAGATCCTGTCGACCGGACCGGTCCACGACCTGTCCATCGTGCTGTCCGGCCTGTCGAGCGACGCCGCCGCCGCGACGCTGCAGCTCGAGGGGGACGCTGCGCTGCACACGACGGCGAGCCTCACCGAGCACGCCGACCGGTTGCTCGCGTTCATCGACCGCGTGGTCGACGGCCCCGAGGGGCTCACCGTCACGGACGCCGCGGTGGTGCACGAGGACGAGGTCGCGGCACTCCTCGAACAGGGAGCCGGCGACACCGTCACCCTCGATCCGGAACTGGTGCTCGAGGCCTTCGCCGACGTCGCCCGTCGACGCCCGGACGACCTCGCCGTGGTCGCCGACGACGGCACGAGGACGTTCGCGGCGCTCGACGCCGACGCCACACGCCTCGCACACCACCTGATCCGCGAGGGCGTCGTCCCCGGTAGCCGGGTCGCGGTCCGCATCGAGCGCAGCGTCATGCTGCCGATGCTCGTCCTCGCCGTGCTGCGGGCGGGCGCCGTGTACGTCCCCCTCGATCCCGAGTACCCCACGGACCGCGTCGCCGGGATGATCGAGGACTCGACCCCGACGATGCTCCTGACGAGCAGCGCCCAGCTCGCCCGTGACCGCGCCGCGGGTGCGCCCTGGCAGGTGCCCTCGCTCCCCGTCGACGCCGACACGGCGGTGTGGCACCGCCGGACGGACGACCCGAGCGCACTGCCGCAGACGGCCCCGGACGCCCTCGCGTACATCGTCTTCACCTCCGGCAGCACCGGACGGCCGAAGGGCGTCGGCGTGGACCGCACGGCCTTGCGGAACCTGTTCCAGCACCACCGCGCCGAGATGTTCGACCCGGCACAGGCACGACTCGGTCGGCCGTTGCGCGTGGCGCACACGGCCGGGCTGTCGTTCGACGCCGCGTGGGACCCGCTGCTCTGGCTCTTCGCCGGCCACGAACTGCACATCGTCGCCGACGACGTCCGGCGCGACCCGGAGCGCCTCGTCGAGTACTTCGTGCGGCACCGGATCGACGCGGTCGAGACCACCCCCTCGTTCGCCGAGGCGCTGCTCGCAGCGGGCATGCTCGACACTGACGTCCACCCCACCGAGATCGCCGTCGGCGGCGAAGCGGTCGGCCCGGCGCTGTGGGACGCGCTCGCCCACCGCGACGACGTGCACGCCGTCAACCTGTACGGGCCCACCGAGGCCACCGTCGACAGCCTCACCGCGGTGCTGGAGCCGGGACGCGCGCCGCACATCGGCTCGTCGGTCCGCAACACGCGCCACTACATCCTCGACGCCAGCCTCACCCCGGTACCCGACCGGGCCGTGGGTGAGCTCTACCTGGCCGGCACGAACGTCGCACAGGGCTACGTCGGGCAGCCCGGGCTGAGCGCCGAGCGCTTCGTCGCCGACCCGTTCTCCGCCGACGGTTCCCGCATGTACCGCACCGGGGACGTCGTCCGTCGTCGGCGTGACGGGTCCCTGCGCTTCGTCGGCCGCATCGACGACCAGGTCAAGATCCGCGGCTACCGCGTCGAGCTCGCCGAGGTCGAGGCCGCGATGGCCCGCCAGCCCGGCGTGGCCGTCGCCGCGGCCGTCGTCTCGGGCGAGGGGCCGGCCAGCCGCATCATCGGGTACGTCTCCTCCGACGGCGACCTCGGGGGCCTCCCCGCGGCCGTCCGGGACGGCATGCGCTCCGAGGTGCCCGACTACATGGTGCCCTCGGTCGTCGTCGCCCTGCGCGAGATGCCGATGACCCCGAACGGCAAGCTGGACCGTCGTGCGCTGCCGGCCCCCGAGCAGTCGACGACCGGCACGGTGCTGCCGCCGCGCAACGAGACCGAGCGCATCGTCGCCGACGTGTTCGCCGAGGTCCTGGACGTGCCCGTGATCGGGGTCGAGGACGACTTCTTCGCCGCCGGCGGGCACTCCCTGCTCGCCACCCGGCTCGCAGCGCGCCTGTCCGAACGGCTCGACCGGACGATCACCGTGCGGGACGTCTTCGAACGGCCGTCCGTGGCCGCCCTCGCCGGCGGCAGCGGCTCGCCGACCGGCCGCGAGTCCCGGCTGGCACGGACCACGCGTCCGGACGAGGTGCCGCTGTCGCTCACGCAGCGCCGGCTGTGGTTCCTGAACCGCCTGGAGCCGGACTCCGCCGCCTACAACATCCCCGTGGTGCTCCGTCTCGACGGCCCGCTCGTCGTCGAGGCGCTGCGCGCTGCGTTCGTGGACGTCGCGATGCGGCACGAGCCCCTGCGGACCATCGTGCCGCTCGCGGGCGACGAACCGCTGCAGCAGGTCCTCGAGGGCGCGGCCGCGGAACCCCCGTTCCTGACGGTCACGGTGCCCGAGGACCGGGTCGACGACGTCGTCCGCGACGAGGCGACCCGTCCGTTCGACGTGACGACCCAGACACCCCTCCGCGCGGTGCTCCTGCGCATCGACGACGACCGTCACGTCCTGGTCGCGACGATGCACCACATAGCCTCGGACGGGTGGTCCCTGGCACCGTTCGCCCGCGACCTCGGGACGGCCTACGCCGCCCGTGTCAGCGGGACCGAGCCGGGATGGCAGCCGCTGCCGGTGGACTACGCCGACTTCACGCTGTGGCAGCGGGAACAGCTCGGTGACGCCGACGACCCCTCGAGCGAGCTCGCCGAGCAGTTGGCGTTCTGGCGCACCACCCTCGTGGGTGCACCCGACGAGATCGCACTGCCCCGCGACCGTGCCCGCTCGATCGACGACCGAGGTGCCCGGCAGGCCGTCGGCGAGGTGGCGCTGACCCTCGACACCGCACGGCACGAGGAGCTCCGCCGGTTCGCCGCCGACCACCGGACCAGCCTCTTCATCGTGCTGCACGCGGCCGTGGCCGCCACCCTCCAGCAGCACGGCGCGGGTGAGGACATCGTCGTCGGGACGCCGGTCGCCGGCCGGACGGACCCGCAGCTCGACGAACTCGTCGGCTTCTTCGTCAACACGGTCGCGCTCCGGACCTCGCTCGTCGGCGACCCGAGCATCGAGGACCTGCTCGAACGGGTGCGGTCCGCCAACTCCGCGGCGTACGCGCACCAGGACGCACCGTTCGACGCGGTCGTCGACGCGCTCCGGCCGCCCCGCTCCGTCGGTCGGCACCCGGTGTTCCAGGTGATGCTGACGTTGCAGAACACCGAGCCGGCATCCCTCGACCTCGGCGACGTCGCCGTGTCGCTGCCCGCCCAGTCGACCAGCGCCGGGGTGAAGACCGACCTGCTCCTCGACGTGACGAGCCCGGACGGCGAGGACGGCGCACTCCTCGTGACGTTCGGGTACGACGCGACGCTGTTCGACGGACCCACCGTCGAGCGCCTGCGCGACGCCCTCGACCGCGTGCTCGCGGCGTTCGTCGCCGACCCGCTGCGTCGCCTGTCCGACATCCCGAACGTGGACGCCGAGACCGCCCTCGCCCTCGACCGGCAGGCGCGGGGGCGGACCGTCGACGTGACGGGGACCGTCCTCGACCGCCTCGACGCCACGGTCGCCCGCACCCCCGACGCCGACGCGCTCGTCGACACCGCCGGCACGACGTCCTTCGCCGAGCTCGCAGCGCGGACCACGGCCGTCGCGACCGGCCTGTCGACGCTCGGCGTCGGCCGGGGTGACCGCGTCGCCGTCGCCCTCCCGCGCAGTGCGGACGCCATCACGGTCGTGCTCGGGGTCCTCCGGGCCGGCGCCGTCGCGGTGCCGGTCGACGTCGCCTACCCGGACACGCGTGTCGGTCAGATCTTCGCGGGGGCGGAGCCGTCCGTCGTCGTCACGGACGACGCGGAACGCGCTCGCACGGTCGCCGCCACGGCGGGCGTGTCCGTGCAGGTCGTCCCGCCGGCGGACCTCGTCGGCGCGACCGGCCTCGGCACGCGGCCCGTCGCCCCGGAGCCGGAGGACGTGGCGTACCTCGTCTACACGTCCGGCACCACCGGGACGCCGAAGGGCGTGCAGGTGTCCCACGGGTCGCTCGCCAACGTGCTCGCGCAGCACGAGGACGCCATGATCCGGCCGGTCCGCGACCGCGTCGGAGGACGCACCCCGCGGATGCTGCACCTGTCCGGGCTCGGGTTCGACGCGGCGTGGGACCCGATCCTGTGGCTCGTCGCGGGGACGACGCTCGAGGTGGCCGACGACGCCACCCGGACCAACGCCGAGGCCGTCGTCCGCACCGTCGTCGGGCACGGCATCGACGTCATCGAGACCACACCGTCGTACGCCCGGCAGCTCGCCGCGGTGGGACTCCTCGACGCCGTGGCGGAGCACGAGGGCCACCTGACCGTCGCGGTGGGCGGCGAAGCGGTGCCGCCCGACCTGTGGGACCAGATCGCCGAGGCCGACCACATCGACGGTTGGAACCTGTACGGGCCGAGCGAGAGCACGGTCGACGCCGTCGTCGCCCGGATCGAACCGGGGGAGGTGACCATCGGCTGGCCGATCGCCAACGTCACGGCCCGGGTCCTGGACGACTTCCTGCAGCCGGTCCCGCCCGGGGTCGAGGGAGAGCTCTACCTGTCGGGCGGTTCCCTCGCGCACGGCTACCGCGGACGACCCGCAGAGACGGCCGGACGCTTCGTCGCCGACCCGCAGGGTGACGGGACCCGCATGTACCGGACCGGGGACGTCGTCCGCCGTCGCGCCACCGGGGAGCTCGAGTTCCTGCGCCGCGACGACGACCAGGTCAAGCTCCGGGGGTACCGGATCGAGCTGGCCGACGTCGCCCGGGCGCTGGAGCGGATCGACGGCGTCGAGGCCGCCGTGGCGCGCATCGTCGCGCCCGCCGGTCCGGACACCGCACGCCTCGTGGCGTGGGTCGTCGGGACGGTCGACGAGCAGGCCGTCCGACGGTCCGTGGCGGCCGACCTGCCCGACTACATGGTGCCCACGGCCATCGCGGTCGTGGACTCCATCCCGTTGACGCCGAACGGCAAGCTCGACACCGCCGCACTGCCCGAGCCCTCGTCGACCGGTGGAGGCGACCGGCCCGTGACCGAGGACGAGCGGACGATCAGCCGTGTCTTCGGCGACGTGCTCGGTGTGCACGACGTCGGCATGCAGGACGACTTCTTCGCGCTCGGCGGCCACTCGCTCCTGGCGGTCGGACTCATGGGACGGATCCGGGACGAACTCGGAGCCACCCTGCCGCTCCGGAGCATCTTCGACGCCCCCACCCCGGCCGGCCTCCTGGCGGCGGTCGGTTCCGCGGGGAGCACCACGCCGCAGGAGGAGCGGCACGATGCGCCGGCGCTCCGTGCGTGGGCGGCGGCGAACCCGCGACGCGACGGCGAGCAGCTGCCGCTGTCACCGAACCAGGCGCGGCTGTGGTTCCTCAACCGGCTCGACCCCGCCTCCACCGACTACTCCGTGCTGCTGCAGGCGACCTTCCAGGGCGACCTGGACGCCGACGCGTTCGCGGGCGCCGTCGACGACGTCGTCGAGCGTCACGAGGTCCTCCGCACGACCTACCCGGAGGTCGACGGTCGGCCGACGCAGCGCGTCCACGACGCGACGCCCGGGATCGTCACCGGCGACGCCGTCGACACGTCGGTCGGTTTCGACCTGACGGTCGACCTGCCGGTCCGTGCCGGACTCGTCGCGACGGGGGAGCAGCGGTGGCGCCTCGACCTGCTCATCCACCACATCGCCACCGACGGTGCGTCCCTCGCTCCGCTCGCGCGGGACATCGCCACCGCCTACGCCGCCCGGACCGGGAGCACCGCTCGCGCGCAGCGTCCACTCGAGGTGCAGTACGCCGACTTCGCGCGGATGCAGCGCGCGCTCCTGGACGCCGACGGCGGCCGGCACGACGCATCGCTCTCGGCGTGGGTCGAGCAGCTCGCCGGCATCCCGGACGAGCTCGACCTGCCCGCGGACGGACGGCGTCCGGAGTCGGTCACCCGTGCTGCCCGCCAGCTGCGGTTCACCGTGCCCGAGGACGTCGTGTCCGCACTGCACGCCGCCGCCGGGCAGGCGCAGGCCAGCGGGTTCCATGCCTGGCTCGCCGCACTCGCGGGCTACCTGCACCGCATCGGCGCCGGCGACGACGTCGTGATCGGATCGCCGTCGGCCGGGCGCTCCGACCCGGACACGGCGGAACTCGTGGGCTTCTTCGTGAACACCCTGCCGCTGCGCATCGAGATGGCGGACGCACCGCACCTGGTCGAGACCATCGAACGAGCACGGGCGGCGACCCTGCGCGCGATCGAGCACGAGTCGGTGCCGTTCGAGCGCATCGTCGAGGCGATGGCCCCGGAACGTCGACTCGGACGCCACCCGCTGTTCCAGACCATGCTCTCCGTCGAGGAGGACAGCGGGGTGGCGATCGCCCTGCCCGGCGTCACGACCGAGCGGATCGAACCGGACACCACCGGTTCGGCGAAGGTCGACCTGTCGTTCACCCTCCGCCCGCGCCCCTCCGGTGTCGTCGACGGCGTCCTGGAGTACGACGCGTCGATGTTCAGCGACGCCGCAGCGCAGGGGTTCGTCGACCGGTGGACCGCGTTCCTGGCGGGAGCGTCCGCCGCCCCGCGACTGCCCCTGCTCGACGTCCCCATCGACCCCGCCGCCGGACGGCTCGCCGCCTGGCCGGCGACCGCCACCGACGGGCAGGAATCCCTGCTCGAGGCGTTCGCCGCGTCGGTCGCGGCCCGCCCGGACACCCCCGCGATCGTCTCGGGGAGCCACTCCCTGACCACGGCGGAGCTCGATGCCCGCGTCGACGGGCTCGTTGCGAGGATGACGGCCGCAGGCCTCCGACGAGGCGAGGGCGTCGCGCTGCCGCTGCACCGCGGCGTCGACACCGTCGCCGCTCTGCTCGCGGTGTGGCGAGCCGGTGGGGTGGCCGCGCCGGTCGACGTGGAGCTGCCACGCGACCGGATCGCGACCATGCTCCGGACCGCCGCCGTCGCCCTGGTGCTGCACCACGGCCTCCAGGACGGCGCAGCCGACGCGGACGCGACCGCCGTCGACGTGGCGACCCTCGCCGCGTCCGATGCGGGCGTGCCGTCGCACCGGATGCTCCGGATCGACGGCGACGGCGACGGCGACCGCCACGGCGACGGCAACGACGCGTCGTCTCCCGTGGCGGCAGAGCGACGCGAGCCGGCGGCGCCGGCTGCCGACGACCCCGCCTACCTGGTGTTCACGTCCGGCACGACGGGCGAACCGAAGGCCGTCCAGGTGCCGCACCGCGCGCTGGCCGCGCTCCTGTCGAGCCACCGCGCGACGCTGCTGCCGGACCCCGCGGACCGACGCGTGCGCCTCGCGCACACCACCGGTGTCGGGTTCGACGCGGCGATGGACCCCGTGGTCTGGCTCGCCGCCGGTCACGAGGTGCACGTCGTCGACGATGCCACCCGGCGCGACCCCCGGGCGCTGGTGACGTTCCTCGCCGACCGGGCGATCGACGCCTGGGAGACCACGCCGAGCTACGTCACCGCACTCGCCGGTCAGACGGACCTCGGAACGCTGTTCGATAGCCGGGACACGGCCGACCCGTTCGTCCTGCTGCTCGGCGGGGAACCGCTCGACGCGGGGCTGTGGACGTGGCTGCGCGACCGTCCTGCGGTCGAGGCCTGGAACCTCTACGGACCGACCGAGGTCGGTGTCGACTCGATGGTCGCCCGGGTCGCGGACAGCACCACCCCGCAGCTCGGCGCGACGACGGTCTCCACCGTCGGCTACGTCCTCGACGCCCGCCTCCGCCCGACCCCGGTCGGCAGCGTCGGCGAGCTGTGGCTCGCCGGTGCGCAGCTCGCCCACGGGTACCTCGGCCGCGCGGGTGCGACGGCCGACCGCTTCGTCGCGGACCCCTTCGCAGCGGACGGCTCGCGGATGTACCGGACGGGCGACCTCGTCGTGCGACGGGACGCCGACGGGGACGACCGCCCCGCCGTCACCTCGTTGGGACGCAGCGACGGGCAGGTGAAGATCCGTGGTCACCGGGTGGAGCCGGGCGAGGTCGAGGCGCTGCTCCGCGACGCCGACGGTGTCGCCCAGGCCGTGGTCCGCCCGGTCGACACCCCTCGCGGCACCGAGCTCGGCGCGTGGGTCGTGACCGACGTCCCCGCCACCGACACCTTCCTCGGTGCCCTGTCCGACCGCGTCCGCTCCCGCGTCCCCGACTACATGGTGCCCGCGGGGATCGCGCCGATCGACGCGGTCCCGCTCACGCCGAACGGCAAGGTCGACGTGCGGGCGCTCCCCGAGCTCCGGCTCGGCGGGGGGACCGGCGCGGCTCCGAACGGACCGGCGGAACGCGCCGTGGCCGCGGCGTTCTCCGCGACGCTCGGCGTCGACGACGTCCGAGCCGACGACTCGTTCTTCGCACTCGGAGGGCACTCGTTCGTCGCACAGCCGACGATCCTGGCGATCAACGACGCGCTCGGCGCGGACCTGCCGGTGCAGGCGCTCTTCCAGGCGCCGACCGTCGCCGGACTCGCCGCCCTCGTCGAGTCCGGCGAGGCGGACGTCGCCGAGTCACTCCGGACGATCCTGCCCCTGCGCCCGACCGGGCACGGCACCCCGGTGTTCGCGGTGCACCCCGCGAGCGGCGTCGCGTGGAAGTTCTCGTCGTTCGTCTCGCGTCTGGCCACGACCCGACCGATCCTCGGCGTCCAGATGCCGGGCATCGCGCCGGACCAGCCCGAACCCCCGACGGCCGGATCGTTCGCGGAGCTGCTCACCGAGTACGTCACCGCCATCCGCGGTGAACAGCCGCACGGACCGTACCTGCTCGTGGGGTACTCGTTCGGTGGGCGACTCGCGCACCACATCGCGGCCCGGCTGCAGGAGGAGGGCGACGAGGTGGCGCTCCTCGCGGTCCTCGACGCCTACCCGACCGAGGCACCGGCACTCGCCGGCGTCGCGGACGCCGACGCCATGTGGCGTGGGTTCCTCGACGCGAACGGGGTGACGCCCCCGACGGACGACCTCGACGGTGACCGCGTGCTCGCGCTGCTCGCCGAGGCGGGGAACCCGCTCGCCGACGTGCCGGGCCACGTGGTCGACCGCATGGTCCGCCGGTTCCGTCGGCTCGGCGAGCTCCTGGACGAGGCGCCGGTCCCCGTCGTCGACGGCGACCTCCACGTGTTCGCCGCGACCGAGGACGTGCCGGCGGACCGACCCGCCCCGGAGGCGTGGGCGCGGTTCGTGACCGGGCGGGTGACGTCGAGCCCCGTCGGGGTCCGGCACCAGGACATGCTCGCCGACCGGGCGATGGACGACATCGCACCGCTGCTCGACGAGTTCCTGGCAGCGCCCGAGCGGACGGCGGGGCGGGGGACCGACCCGCTCGGATCGAACCGATCCGGCGCCGGCTCCGAAGACCCTGGTGAGACGACAACCGTCGCCGACACAGAGGAGGATCGACCGTGACGAACCCGTTCGACGATCAGGACGGCACCTTCCGGGTGCTGGTGAACGAAGCAGGACAGCACTCGCTCTGGCCGGAGTTCGCCGACGTCCCCCGAGGCTGGGTCGCGGTCTTCGGTCCCGCCGTCAAGGCGGACTGCACCGACTACGTGTCGGAGCACTGGCACGACATCACACCGTCCGTCGAGAGTCACCGCGTGGCCTCGTGATCTCCGTCCGAGGGATCACGAAGCGCTTCGGGAACCACCAGGCGCTCGACGGCGTCGAGCTCGAGGTGCCCGAGGGGACGGTCCAGGGGCTCCTCGGGCCGAACGGAGCCGGGAAGACCACGACCGTGCGCGTCCTGACGACCCTGCTGCAGCCCGACTCCGGGGACGCGTTCGTCGCCGGACGATCGGTGCTCACCGAGGGACACGCCGTGCGACAGCGCCTCGGGGTGTCCGGCCAGTACGCGGCGGTCGACGAGAAGCTCACCGGGTTCGAGAACCTGACGATGGTCGGTGAGCTCTACGGCATGCGCCGGAAGGACGCGAAGGCACGGGCTCGCGAGCTGCTCCGGGACTTCCGCCTCGACGACGTCCCCGACGACAAGCGAGCCGGCGCGTACTCGGGCGGCATGCGTCGACGCCTCGACCTCGCCGGCGCGATCGTCGCCCGGCCGCCGGTCGTCATCCTCGACGAACCCACCACCGGGCTCGACCCCCGCGGACGCCGGGACACCTGGGACGCGATCGAGTCACTCGCCTCGGGCGGGACGACCGTGCTCCTCACCACCCAGTACCTCGAGGAGGCCGACCAGCTCGCCGACTCGATCGCGGTCATCGACGGAGGACGCATCATCGCTGAAGGCACCGCCGCAGAACTCAAGACCCAGACCGGTGGGGCGCGCGTGGACATCCTGCTCGCACCGGGCAGCGACGTGGACCTGGCGGTCGACGCCGTCCGTCGAGCAGGCCACGGCGCGACCGTCGACCGGCGCGCCGGTCGCCTCACCGTCGGCGCGAGCGGCGGGAGCCGGGACCTCGTCGAGGTCGTCGGCGCACTCCACGCCGTCGGGCTGGAGACGACGGAGGCGGCCCTCCGGCAGCCGACGCTCGACGAGGTCTTCCTCCAGCTGACCGGCACGGCGCCCGCGACGGAGACGACCACCGACCAGTCGGCCTCGCCCGAGCGGGAACCGGTGACGGCCGGCGGGTCAGGGGAGGTGCGCCGATGAGTGTCGCGAGCGTCCTCCGCGACGGCCGCGTCATCGCGCGCCGGAACATGCTCGGGGTCCGCCGGACGCCCGGCGCCCTGGTGACCGGGGTCGCCCAGCCCGTCATCTTCGTGCTCATCCTCGGGTTCGTCTTCGCCGACGCGCTCGGGGGCGACGACTACCGCGAGTTCCTCATCGGCGGTGTCCTCGCACAGACCCTGACCTTCAACTCGTCGTTCACCGCGGTGTACCTGGCGAAGGACCTGCAGACAGGGCTGATCGACCGGTTCCGGGCACTCCCGATGTCACGCGTCGGCGTGATCCTCGGTCGCACGACCTCCGACCTGCTGACGAACACCATCTCGATCGTCGTCGTGATCGCCTGCGGTCTCGCGATCGGGTGGCGGGTGCACGCCGACCTCGGGTCAGTGGTGCTCACCTGCGGGCTGCTGCTCCTCTTCGCCTTCGCGACGTCGTGGATCGGCGCGTTCATCGCGCTGACCGCCCGCAGCGTCGAGGTCGCGCAGAGCCTGGGCCTCCTGTGGCTCTTCCCCGTCTGCTTCGTCTCCGGCGCGTTCGTCTCCGCCGACATGCTCCCGGGGCCGCTGCGCGTGGTCGCCGAGTGGAACCCGGTCACCGCGGTGGCGACCGCGGTGCGTCGCGGCTTCGGGAACGAACCGCCGTCCGGCTTCGCCGTCGGCCACGGGTGGCCCGCCGACAACGCGCTGCTCTACGCCACGCTGTGCTGCGTCGCGATCATCGCCGTCTTCGCGCCCATCGCCGTCGTGCAGTACCGGCGGATCAGCAAGCGGTGATCCACCTCCTGCTGGCCTCCGTGGACGACGTGCTCGACACGGGCGACCGCCTGCTCGGACGGACCGACGGCGCCGGTGCCTCGGCGCTCGTCGACGCGGCCGACCGCGCCGCTGCAGCCAGCAAGCGCGCGGAGTCCGACCGTCGTCGGACGCTCGCCGGCCGACTCGCGCTCCGGCTCCTGACCTGCGCCGTGCAGGGGCGCCCGGTGTCCGACGCGCCGTCGCTCCGCGTCGATCGCACCTGCGACCGCTGCGGAGCGCCGCACGGCCGCCCGCGCCTCGCGGAGCTCTCCGCCTCCACCTCGTCGTCCGGCCGCCTGGTCCTCGCCGCCGTCGCCGGCGACGCGGCCCGGGTCGGCGTGGACGTCGAGGAGTACCCGGAGCGCCTGTGGCCCGGCTTCGACGACTACGCCCTGCACCCGGCGGAACGGCAGACGGTACCGTCCGGCCGTGCCGGACTCGTCCGGAGGGTCCAGACCTGGACCGCCAAGGAGGCACTGCTCAAGTCGGTCGGGGTCGGCCTGCGCAGCGAACCGGCTGGGTTCCGGGTCGCCACCACCGCGTCCGCACGCGTCACCACGGCAGGTGGTCGCGACGGGTGGCGTCCGGTGGTGCAGTCTGACGACCCCGGGTTGGCGCGGGCCTGGACCACCGGCGTGGACGCCGGTGCGCGAGCGGCGGCTTCCGTCGCGGCGGCCGAGCCGACCGCGATCCGGACCTGGAGGATGAGCGGGCACGGGCCCGACACGGTCTCCGGTGCGCTCCTGCGCGCGCACGGCTCGGACGACGGTGCGGAGCAGCCGGTCAGCGCACCCGCTCAGGTCTGAGCTCCTCAGCGCCGGACGACGACCCCGGCCACCACCCGCAGCAGCAGTGCCACCGCACCGACCACGGCAGCCCCGACACCGATCACCACGAGGACCGCGGTGCGGACCAGCAGGTCCGTCCCGGACTCGTCCTGACGCAGCCCGAGCGTCGCCGCGGACACGAAGACGAACACCGCGGCGACGAGCAGCAGCACGCCGGTCCAGGTGACGGCACGGAGCGACGCCGGCACGGGCACGTGGTCGCTCGGTGTCGCCGGGCGCGCTCGAGCGCCCTCGGTCTCCCAGTCAGCGAGTCCGGTCATGGTGGTCCCCCTCGATCGACGTCACGTCGACACGATCGTAGGGCGCTCGACGTCAGGAGGGCACGATCTCCGATGCCGTTCGGCGCGCCACCCGCCGAACAGGCTACCCAGCGCCAGCGCCAGCGCCAGCAGCAGCAGCGGGAGCGGCGACGACCCCGAACCCGACCACCAGCGCCGCGAGCACGCCCACGCTGACGACCGAGCCGACGAGGACCGCAGCGATCGCGAACGGAGATCCGTGGTCGTGCTCCCGGTCCTGCGTGCCCGCGAGGACGAGCGCGATGACCCCGAGACCTGCACCTGCCGGCGGCAGGAGGAACGCGAGGATGAACGCGCCCACCGCGAGCGGCTTCACGCTGCTCGCCGGCCGCCGCCGCTCGCCTGTCACGGCCGCCCACCCGGACGCCCGGGACCAGGCCGAGCGTCGTCGCGCCCCGCAGATTCGCCCTCGCCGCCCGCCGGATCGACCCGATCGACCGGGTCGGCCCGGTCGATCCTGCCGAGCCGGTCGACTCCGCCCCGTTCGACTCCGCCCCGGTCGACCCCGTCGACCCCGTCGACCTCGCCGACCCCACCCACTCGGTCGTCCTCGATCTCGGCCCCGATCACCACGAGGGCGAATCCACGGTGTCCACGGCTCGCCCACACGGCGATCACCGACGTCGCCGCCAGCACGAACGCCGCCAGACCGGCCAACGGCACGTCGACCGCCAGCAGGGTTGCCCAGCCGCCGGAACCGAGGGCCCACCGGATCACCCGTCGCCCGGTGTCCGGCGAGGGTGCGGGCCGCAGCCGCACGACCAGTTCGCCGACGGTGCGCCCCGAGGCCGACACGACGACGAGCTGCACGACGGGTGCGACGAGGGAGCTCGCCCACAGCAGGGCGCCCAGCACCGGGTCGCCGGACGGACGACCGAGCAGCCCCCAGACCACGGCGATCCCGACGCTCAGGGTGCCGGACAGCAACCAGATGACCAGGACGTCGGACAGGATCCCCGAGAAGCGGCGCGCGGCGGTCACCGGACGGGGCACCTCGGCGTCCGTCGGACGGTCCGACCCCGCGACGAGCCCGACGAGCGGTGCGAGCAGGGTCCCGACGACGGCACCCGCGGTGTTCGCGAGCAGGTCGTCGACATCGAACAGGCGGTACGCGCACGGGTACAGGAACCAGTCCCCGGTGAGCTGCGTGGTCTCGATCAGGGCCGAGACGACGAACCCGGCCACCAGCCCGACGAGCAGGCCCGAAGGGACCCGGCGCCGTGCGACCGCGTGTCTGGCCAGCGCGCCGAGCGGCAGGAACAGCAGCACGTTGAAGAGCACCTGCGCCGACGCGGGGTTGGCGAGCAGGGAGCGCGGGCCGCTGATCCCGCCCTCCTTCGCTACGTCGTCGAGGAACGCGAGGGGGTGCAGCTGCGGTGTCGATGCCGACCGGCACGTGGTCGCGACGTCGTCGGGCAGGGGCAGCAGCGTGTAGGTGACCAACGCCAACGCGTACACGAGCGTGCCGAACGCCACGAGGGACCGCCGGGCGCCGAGCCGTCCGTGCCGGCGGTACTCCCAGGCCGTCCAGGGCACGAGCGCGGCGACCGCCAGGACCACACCGATGCCGAACGCGACGACCCCTGGCAGGACGGTACCCATGCAGCCGACAGTACCCAGCCACCGCACCACTGTGCCGCGACCGCCTCAGTCCCGCGCGGTCGTGCGGAACCCCCGGTCCAGGAACTCGACGAGCCACGCGGCACTCGCCTCGACGTCGGTGCCCATCCGGAAGCCGCCGGCGGCCTCGGTGGTCGCGAAGCCGTGCACGACGCTCCGCAGCACCCGGAGCGCGTGGACGCGGTCGTCGGGAGCGAGCGGGTACCCGTGCAGCGCTGCCCCGAACGACGACAGCGCGCGGTCCAGGGCCACGGAGAGGGGATCGTCCGCTCCGTCGGGTCGCACGCCGACCGCGGCCGCGTACCGCGCCGGACGCTCACGCACGAACCGGCGGAGCGTCCGCAGGGCCGCGTCGAGGGCGTCCCGACCGGCCCGGCCCTGCATGGCCTCACGGAGGGCGTCGCCGAGCTCCGTCGCACCGAGCACGGCGATGCGGTGCGTGAGGTCGGCGAGTCCGTCCACGTGCTTGTACAGCGACGGGGCCTTCACCCCGAGCCGCCCGGCCACGACGCTCATGCTCAGCTGCGCGAGTCCGATCTCGTCCGCCAGGGTCGCCGCGGCCTCGGTGACCGCGGCGGGGTCGAGGCCGGCCCTAGGCACGGTCGCCGTCCACAGCCGTCGCGAGGGCGCGACCGAGGAACGGCAGGAGCACCGCCACGACGTCGTCCGGTGTCTCGGCGTGCGGGTAGTGGCCGGCGCGCTCGACGACCGCGAGCTCGCCGAGTCCCTCGGCCAGGTCCGCCACCACGCGGGCGCCCTCGGCACGGGGGTCGGCCCAGTCGGGGTCGGCCCCGCCCTCCACCACCAGCACCGGACAGCGCACGGCACCCAACCGCGCACCGGCGTCGGCCGGGGAGGTCCTCGTCATCGCGCGGAGGACCGCCATCCGCTCCGGCCGCCGCAGCGACGTCGCGATGCGCGCGCGTTCCTCCGCCCAGTCCGCGGGCTTCGACGGGATCGCCAGGTCGAGGTACGCGAGCCACCCGTCCAGGCTCCCGGTCGTCATCACCCGCGCGAGCTGCACCGTCGCGGCGCGGTGCCGTCGGTCGCGCAGGAGCCCGCCGAGACTGACGGACTGCTTCCGTGTGAAGGGGGCGATCTCGACCAGACCCGCGACGACGTCGGGGGCGTCCGCCGCGGCGATGGTCGCGGCACCGCCACTGATCGACTGGCCGACGATGACCGCGGGTCCGCCCAGGTGGCGGACGACCGCGACCAGGTCGCGCGCGATGTCGGTGCGCGAGTAGCCGGACCACTGCGCACTCGACTCGCCGTGCCCGCGGAGGTCGGTGTTCGCGACGCGGTAGCCGGCGGCCACCAGGCGGGGGACGACGAAGCGGTATGCATGCCGACTGTCGCCCATGCCGTGCGCGAGGACGACGAGCGGCCCCGACCCGGAGACGTCGACGGCGATCGTGCCGCCGTCGGTGTGCAGGTGCTCGAGCATGGTGGTCTCCCTTGCGGCTACGGTTGGTAACTCACAGGCTAATGGTCGTAGCCAGGATGTCAAGGGCTCGTCGTGCCATCATGTGCCCGTGCCCACGGACGCCAGCCGCCACCGCCCGGGCGTCACCGCCGTCGAGATCGTCGGGGGACCGGAACCGCTCACGGTCGGGCTCGTCGCGCACGACGACGGGTGGGCCGCCGTCTTCCGTGCGCACCGGCGGCGCATCCTGGAGGCCCTGCTCGCGTCCGGCGCACCCGCGCCGGTCGTCGAGCACATCGGCTCCACGGCCGTCCCCGGCCTGGCCGCGAAACCCATCGTGGACATCGCCGTCGGCGTGGCCGACGTCACCGACGAGGGTACGTACCTCGACCCGCTCCTGGCGGCGGGCTACGAGCTCCGTGTCCGCGAGCCGGGGCACCGGCTGGTCCGCACGCCCGAGCGGGACGTGCACGTGCACGTGTACGGCCGAGGTGCGCCGGAGATCGACGCGTACCTGCTGCTGCGCGACCACCTGCGGGTCGACGCGGCCGATCGTGCCCTGTACGAAGCGACGAAGCGGCGGCTGATGGCGCGCCGCTGGGACGACATGAACGCCTACTCCGACGCGAAGACCGCCGTCATCGCGGCCATCGCGGAGCGCGCCCGTCTCCGTCGCGACGGCTGATCCACGCCGTCCCGCGCGGTCAGCGGAGCGGTCGACCCGACTCGTCGTCGACCGCCGTCCGCAGCTCGCCGAGGACCGGCAGCGCAGCCCGCAGTGCCGCCACCCCGCCCGGTTCGAGCCGTTCGAGGGCCGCGACGAGCACGCGCTCCGCCGAGGCGTCGTACACGCGCAGTCGTTCGGCGGCCAGGTCCGTCAGGGCGATCTCGGTGCTCCGGCCGTCGCCGACGGCGAGCCGCCGCTGGACCAGCCCGCCGCGTTCCATGGTGGTGACGAGGTTGCTGACCGTCGACCGCGCGAGCCCGAGCGACCTGCCGAGCGCGGTCGGGGTGGTCCAACCGCCGTCGTCGAGTCGCCGCAGCACCTCGATCTGCGCGTCCGGCAGTTCGGGCAGCTCGCCGTCGCGCCGCGACGCGTTGAGCAGCGTGCGGCGGAACGGCCCGATCTGGTCGCTGATGCGCCGGGCGATCTCGTGGAGGTCGGCGGCGTCGGCACGGCTGGGCATCGTCTCAGTGTAGGGAGCGCAGAAAGGTTTGCAACAAACACAGTTCCGGAGCAGGATGGAACCATGACGATCTCCACCTCAGTCGAGCACCCCGTTCCCGCCCAGGACCTCTCCGGCATCGTCGGACACCGGTTCATCTACACGTACGCCAACGGCTGGCAGTACGAGATGTACGTGAAGAACGCGACGACCATCGACTACCGCATCCACTCCGGGATGGTCGGCGGGCGCTGGGTGAAGGACCAGCAGGTCGACCTCGTGGTGCTGACCGAGGGCGTCTACAAGGTCTCGTGGAACGAACCGACCGGCACCAGCGTCGTCGTGAACGTGGTGCCGGGGGAGCGCGTGCTGCACGGCACGATCTTCTTCCCGCACTGGGTGGAGCAGGACGGCAGCAAGACCGTGCTGTTCCAGAACGACCACCTGGACCGGATGCGGGCGTTCCGCGACGCCGGCCCGACCTACCCGATCTACGTCGTCCCGGAGTTCGCGCACATCACCCTGTTCGAGTACGTCGGCGCGGACGACGAGACCGTGGTCGACACCGCGCCGGGCGACCTGCCCGCGGGCTTCGCCGACCGGAGCAACTGATGGCGGCCCTCGACCGCCCGCGGCACCGCGACCTGACGGCCGTCGACCTCGACCGCCGCGGCGGCACGCTGCGCGGCTGGGAGCTCCGGCCCGCCGCTCCCGACGCGCACGCAGCGCCGGTGCTGTTCGTGCACGGCTTCGGCGACACCGCGACGGGCCCGCGGCAGCTGTTCGTGCAGGCCGCGGACGCGCTGGCGGCGGTCGGGGTGCCGGCGCGCTCGTACCACCGGCTCGGGCACGGCACGAGCGACGGCACCTTCGCCGACATCACCATCCGGGACGAGGTCGACCAGGTCACCGCGATGATCGACGCCCTGGCCTCGGAGCGCGGCGGGGCCGTCCACGTCGTCGCGCACAGCCTGGGTGCCGTCGAGTCGGCGATGGCCGCCGCGCGGGTGCCGGAGCGGGTGCGGTCCCTGACGCTCTGGTCGCCGGCCGGCGTCGTCGTGGACGACATCACCGTGCACGACGCGATCCAGGGACAGCCCCTGGCCCCGGTCCGCGAGCGCGGCTGGTTCGACTTCGGTGGGATGCGGCTCGGCCGGGTGTTCATCGACGACGTGCAGGACGGCCTCGACGTCTACGCCGAGGCCGCCGGCTACGACGGGCCGGTCGACGTGCTGCACGGCACCGCCGACGAGATCGTGCCGGTCGCGTACGGACAGCGCTACGGCGAGCTCCTGCGCGGGGCGTCGTTCACGGCCGTCGAGGGTGCGGACCACGCGTGGTCGGCGGTCCCGTTCCGCGAGCAGCTCGTCGGACGGCTGCTCGAGCGGGTCACCGGACCGTCCGCGCGATGAGGTCCTCGACCCGGGCCCGCACGTCGTCGCGGATCGGCCGGACGGCCTCCAGGTCCAGGCCGGCGGGGTCGCGCAGCTCCCAGTCCTCGTAGCGCTTGCCCGGGAAGACCGGGCAGGCGTCCCCGCACCCCATCGTGACGACGACGTCCGCCGCCCGGACGGCGTCGGTGCTGAGCAGGGCGGGCTGCTCGGCCCGGATGTCGATGCCCTCCTCGAGCATCGCCTGCACGACGACCGGGTTGAGCTGGTCGGCGGGTTCGGAGCCGGCGCTCCGCACGTCGACGCGATCGCCGGCCAGGTGCTGCAGGTACCCGGCCGCCATCTGCGAGCGACCGGCGTTGTGGACGCAGACGAACAGGACGGTGGGGACGGTGGTGGTCATGGTGGGGGCTCTTCCGGTCAGAGGACGACGGCGCCGAGCAGGCCGGCTCCGATGACGACGGCCCACGGGGGTGCGGACCAACGGGTGAGTGCGACGAACGCCGCGACGGCGAGCGCGAGTGCCACGGGGGACCGCACCCCCTCGGTCAGCACGGGGTCCCACAGCGCCGCCGCCAGCAGACCGACGACGCCCGCGTTCACGCCGGCCAGCACGCGGCGCGCCCACGGCAGCCGCCGGAGCGTGTGCCATGACGGCAGGGCGGCGACCACCAGGAGCGCCGCGGGCAGGAACACCGCGACGAGTGCCACCGCCGCGCCGACGATGCCGCCCGCACCGCCGTCCGACACGGCGCCGAGGTAGGCGGCGAACGTGAACAGCGGCCCGGGCACGGCCTGCGCGGCACCGTAGCCGGCCAGGAAGTCCGCGTGCCCGACCAGGTCGGTGGCGACGGTCTGCGACTCGAGCAGCGGCAGCACGACGTGGCCGCCCCCGAAGACGAGCGCCCCCGCCTGCGCGAAGAGCCCGGCCGACCGGACCAGACCGGTGCCCGCCGCCGCGGCCACCGGGGCGGCGACGAGCACGGCCACGAACGCCGCGAACGCGGTCGGTGCCACCCAGCGGGGGAGCCGCACCACGATGCCGTCGCCAGCGTCGTCGCCCGCGGGCTGGACCACGCCGCGCAGCCACAGGGCGCCGACGAGGCCGCACGCCGCGATGACCGCGACCTGCGCTGCCGGTCCGGGCGCCAGGAGCACCACGATCGTCGCGGCCGCGGCGATGGTCGCGCGTCGGGCATCCGGGGCCAGCGACCGGGCCATCCCGAGCACGGCCTGGGCGACGACCGCGGCCGCGGCGGCCTGCAGCCCGAGCAGCCAGCCGGCGTCGGCGAGGTCGGGTGTGCCGGACACGAGCAGGGCGAACGCCACCAGGAGCACCGCGGACGGCAGCGTGAACCCGCACCACGCGGCGAGCAGCCCGAGCAACCCGGCCCGCTGCAGTCCCAGGGCCATCCCGACCTGGCTCGAGGCCGGACCGGGCAGGAACTGGCAGAGCGCGACGAGGTCGGCGTAGGCGGCCTCGGTCACCCACCGTCGCCGCACCACGAACGCGTCGCGGAAGTACGCCAGGTGCGCGACCGGGCCGCCGAACGAGGTCAGCCCGAGCCGCAGGAACACCAGGAAGACCGACGCGGCGGAGGACGACGACGCCGTCGGCACGGTCGGGTCGGTCGTCGTCACGGGCTCATCTTGACGGCGGCCGATGGTTCAGTCAACATTGAACAGATGAACGACCGGCAACCGGAGCGCGAGCGACGTGCGGCGCAGCACGCGGCCCTCGGCGACGTCGCCCGGCTCGCGATCGTCGACCTGCTCGCCGCGTCCGACGCCACCCCGACCGAGGTCCGGCGCGCCGTCGGGATCTCCGCACCGCTGCTCGCCCACCACCTCCGCGTCCTCGAACAGGCGGGCCTCGTCACCCGGCGCCGGTCCGACGGCGACGGGCGCCGGAGCTACCTGCACCTCGAGCCGGTCGGCCTCGCGCACGGCGTCCCCGTGGTGGGCAGGGACGTCACCCGGGTGCTGTTCGTCTGCACCGGCAACTCGTCACGCTCCCCGCTGGCAGCGTGCGTCTGGTCCCAGGTGAGCGACGTCCGTGCCCTCTCCGGCGGCACCCGGCCCGCCGCCGCCGTCGCGCCCGGAGCCGTCGCCGTCGCCGGACGGCACGGCCTCGACCTCGGTCACCACGTGCCCCGGTCGTTCCGCGACCTCGCGACGGACGGCGACCTCGTGGTCACCGTCTGCGACCGGGCGCACGAGACCATCGACGACCGCGACAGCCTGCACTGGTCGCTCCCGAACCCGGCACGCCGGGGGACGGCCGAGGCGTACGAGGACACGTACGCGGCCCTCCGCTCCCGTGCCACCGCGCTGGCCGAGCGCATCGCCGCCTGACGCGGCCCCACGAACGGAACGCCCCGATGGGATCCCCCCTCCCCATCGGGGCGTTCTCTGCGTGCGCGCGACCCCGCTGCGGACGGGAGGCACGGGGCGGCGCCGCACCGCGCCTCCCGTCCGTCGGGTGGTGACCCCACTGCCGGACACGCGTTCCTGGGAACGACCGGTGTGCGCGTGGTTGTCTGTCCGCCGTCGGCACAATCAGGGGTGCCGGGGGCGAAGGCGGCCGCATGTCGTGGTTCAGGGACACCATCATCGAGCACCCGGAGATCGCCGTGTTCCTGGCGCTCGGGATCGGCTTCTTCGTCGGACGGTTCAGCTACCGCGGCATCGGTCTCGGGGCGGTGACCGGGACCCTGCTCGCGGGTGTCGTCATCGGTGCGGTCCTCGGTGACGACCTGCAGGTCGACCCGATCGTGAAGCAGATCTTCTTCCTGGTCTTCCTGTTCGCCCTGGGGTACAAGCTCGGGCCGCAGTTCGTCGCGGGGCTCAAGGGCTCCGGGCTGCCGCAGGCGGTGTTCGCGGTCGTGCTGGCCGTGGTCGGGTTCGGCACCACCATCGCCATCAGCAGCATCCTCGGGTACAACCCGGGTCTGGCCGCGGGACTGGCCGGCGGCGGGCTGACCCAGTCGTCGATCATCGGCGTGGCGCAGGACTCCATCGCCGGGCTGCCGGTGAGCGCGGAGACCGCCGAGGCGTGGAGTGACCTCGTCCCGGTGGCGTACGCGGTCACCTACATCTTCGGCACGGTGGGGGCCGCGCTCTACATCTCGCTCGTGGCCCCGCGCTTCCTCGGCATCCGGGACCTGCCAGCAGCGGCGCACGAGCTCGAACAGCAGCTCGGCGTGCACGACGACAACCCCGACGTCCACAGCGCGTACCAGCAGGTCGTCCGGCGCGCGTACCGCCTGACGTCCGCGTTCCGAGCCCAGACCGTGGGCGAGTTCGAGGACGCCTCGGACGCCCGGGTCGGGTCGCGCGTCTTCATCGCCCGGATCCGCCACGGGGACGAGATCGTGGAACCGCACCTGGACCAGCCGCTCGCGCCGGGCGACGTCGTCGTGGTCGCCGGGCACCACGCCGCCGTCATCGAGGACCACCTGACCTCGTTCGCCGAGGAGGTCGACGACCCGGCGCTGCTCGACATCCCGATCGAGGAACTGACGGTCGTCGTGACGAACACGGCCGTCGTCGGCAGGACGGTCGAGCAGCTCCGCCGCACCCGTCGCGCCCGCGAGATCTTCCTGAAGCGCGTCACGCGCGGCGGCCAGTCCATCCCGTTCGGGTCGGACACCGTGCTGCACGCGGGCGACGAGCTGCGGGTGCAGGGTCCGCTGCCGTTGCTGGAGCAGGGCATCCGGTACGTCGGGTTCCCGGAGCGGACCGACCCGAAGACCGACATGGTGACCGTGGCGCTCGGGATCACCGTCGGTGCCGTCGTCGGCGTCCCCTCGATCACGCTCGGCACCGTCCCGCTGTCGCTGACGACGAGTGTCGGCGCCCTGATCGTCGGCCTCCTGCTGGGGTGGCGGCGGTCGAAGAGCCCGACGTTCGGGCACGTCCCGCCGGGAGCGCAGTGGTTCTTCGAGACCGTCGGACTGACGCTCTTCGTCGCCGTCGTCGGCATCGACGCCGGTCCGGGGTTCGTCGACGGCCTGGCGCAGTACGGCGTGCAGCTGCTCGTCGCGGGCGTGGTCGTCACCCTCGTCCCACTCGTCGTCATGACCTTCGTCGGTCGCTTCTGCTTCCGGAGGACGCACCCCGTCCTCATCCTCGGCATGCTCACCGGCGCCCAGACCACCACGGCGGCGGTCGGGTCCCTGCAGGAGACGGCGAAGAGCACCGTTCCCCTGCTCGGCTTCACCGTCCCGTACGCGATCGGGAACATCGTCCTCAGCATCGGCGGCGCCGTCGTCGTCGCGATCACCGCCCACTGACCGTCCAAGGAGTCCACATGCCCGTTGCCAGCGTGTCCCGCGAGGAGATCGCGCGGTTGCAGCAACTGTCCCCGTTCGAGCTGAAGGCCGAGCTCCAGCGCATCGCCGGCGAGCACGAGGCGCGCACCGCGTTCCAGATGCTCAACGCGGGTCGCGGCAACCCGAACTTCATCGCGCCGACCCCGCGCGAGGCGTTCTTCGCGCTCGGACAGTTCGCCCTCACCGTGTCGCGCGAGAACCGGGAGTGGGACCACGAGCTGGTCGGCGTCCCGCAGAAGGACGGCATCGCCGAACGCTTCGGGTCCTGGCTGACCGAGCACGAGGGTGAACCGGGCGTCGACCTGCTCCGCCGGGTGCTCCGGCACGGCGTCGACGACCTCGGGTTCTCGCCCGACTCGTTCGTGTGGGAACTCGCCGACTCGGTCATCGGCGACCACTACCCGGAGCCGGACCGGATGCTGCACCACGCCGAGCAGATCGTCCACGAGTACCTCGTGCAGGAGATGTGCGACGGACAGCCGCCCGCGGCGCCGTACGACCTCTTCGCGGTCGAGGGCGGCACCGCCGCCATGTGTTACGTCTTCGACACCCTGCTGGAGAACCGGCTCGTGCACCGCGGCGACCGGATCGCGTTGATGACGCCGATCTTCACCCCGTACCTCGAGATCCCGGCGCTGGAAGACTACGCGCTCGAGCAGGTGCACCTGCACGCCAGCACCGTGGACGACGACGGTGTGCACACCTGGCAGTACCCGCCCGAGGAGATCGACCGTCTCCGTGACCCCTCCATCAGGGCCCTGTTCGTCGTCAACCCGACCAACCCGCCCTCGGTCCGCATCGCGCAGGAGACGCTCGACGCGATCGCGGACGTCGTCGCGACGGACAACCCGGAGCTCACGGTCATCACCGACGACGTGTACGGCACGTTCATCGACGGCTTCCGCTCCCTGATGTCCGTCGTCCCGAGGAACACCATCGGCGTCTACTCGTTCTCGAAGTACTTCGGCGCGACCGGATGGCGTCTCGGCGTCGTCGCGGTGAACCAGGACAACGTCTTCGACGACCGGCTCGCGGCCCTGCCCGAGGAGGACCTCCGAGCGCTCGACGCCCGCTACGGGTCGCTGTCGCTGCACCCCAGGGACATCCGGTTCGTCGACCGGCTGGTGGCGGACAGCCGGTCCGTCGCGCTGAACCACACCGCCGGGCTCTCGCTGCCGCAGCAGTGCCAGATGCTGCTCTTCGCCGCGTACGCCGTGCTCGACGAGACCGGGCACTACAAGCGCGAGGCACAGGCACTCATCCGACGGCGCCTGCAGCTGCTGCTCGACGGCATGCAGGTCACCCTGCCCGAGGACGTCGACCGCGTCGGGTACTACGTGGAGCTCGACGTGCTCGCCTACGCCGAGCGCCTGCGCGGTCCGGGGATCGGCGCGTTCCTGCGCGAGCACTACGAACCGACGGACATCCTGTTCCGGCTCGCCGACCAGACGGGCATCATCCTGCTGAACGGCGGCGGGTTCGACGGTCCGGAGTGGTCCGTCCGGGTGTCCCTCGCCAACCTCCGGGACGAGGACTACACGCAGATCGGGCGGAGTCTGCGCGCCATCGGCAAGCAGTACTTCGACGAGTGGCGGGCCGAGCAGGGGACCGACGTCGACCAGGAGACAGCACGATGAACCGAAGCGTGTTCCGCCGCTGCGCGATCGCGGGGGTCGCCGCGCTCGCGGTGCCAGCCGCCCTGTTCGCCTCGGCACCGGCGACGGCCGCCGACGTCGCGCCGGTCAACCCGGTCTCGGTGCCGGTCGACGGCCACCCGGCGAACCAGGGGTTCCTGGTGTTCGTCGAGGGCGACGTCCAGCTCGCTGCCGACGAGTCCGAGGGCACCCTCGCGGCCGGCGGCGACCTGGGCTTCGCGACCAGCTACAACGTCGGCGCCGGCAACACGCCGCCGGACGCGCTGACGCTACCGGGCGACGACCGGCCGACCTTCCTGTACGTCGGCGGCGGGATCCGGTTCCCCGCCGACCAGTCGTCGGTGCTCCGCGTGCTGAACGGTGGGTACACCCACGTCGGGGACACCACGACGTACGACGCCTTCGACACCGACCAGAACGGGGCGACGATCAACTACCGGCTCGCGCCCGGGGGCGCGACGGCGGAGACCGTGCCCCGCATCGAGGGGACCGTGCAGCAACCGGCGGCCGACGTCCCGGTGCTGGCGGACCCCGCAGTGCTCGACTTCACGGCGTCCTTCGCCCGCTACCGGTCGCTCTCGACGGACATCGGGACGTGCCCCACGACCACCGAGCTGCAGGACGCGTCGGGCGCTCCGGTGGCGTCACCGGTACCGCAGGGCACCGCCGCGTTCGTCGACGTCCGTCCGGGCCCCACCAACGTCCTCACCGTGCCCGCGACCGACCTCGACGCGCTCGACCTGCTGACCTTCCGCGGCCTGCCCGACCCGTCGTCGCCGCTCGTCGTCAACGTCACCGGTTCGTCCTTCGACGGGACGATCCCGAACCTGGCCAACCTGACGAGCGCGAACGCCCCCTTCGTGCTCTGGAACTTCCCGGAGGCCACGAGCGTCCACGTGACCGGCGCCGACGTGCTCGAGGGCACGATCTACGCCCCGCGCGCCGACGTGCGGTGGGACGTCACCCAGAACATCGAGGGCAACGTCATCGCGGCGTCCTTCACGCACGGCGTCGCCTCCGCACCGGGCCCGCTGCCCCTGGAGATCCACTCGTTCCCGTTCTCGACCACCGTGTCCTGCCTGTCGACGACCGTGGCGGAGGGATCGCTCACGCTGGTGAAGCAGGTCGTCGGCGGTGACGCAGCCCCCGACGACTGGACGCTCACCGCGAGCGGTCCGGCGACGGTCAGCGGTCGTTCCGGCAGCGATGCCGTGACCGACCAGACGGTGCCGGCGGGCGACTACCAGCTGAGCGAGTCGGACGGACCGGACGGCTACGAGTCCGGTGACTGGGCCTGCACGGGGGCCCCGGTGGCTGACGCCGTCGTGTCCGTCTCGGACGGCGACGACGTCGTGTGCACGATCGTGAACACCGCGACCGAGACGCCGGACGGCGGGGACGGCAACCCCGGTGGGGGAGACCCGAGCACGCCACCCGGCGACCCCGGGACGGGCGGGACATCGCCGGGCGACGGCGGCAGCACGCCACCGCCCCCGTCTGGCGGGTCCGGCGGTGGCGGGCAGGTCGGCGACGGCGGGACCGGGCCGATCGAGGCTGGCGACCCGGGCGCGTCCGACGGTGAGGCGGACGACGGAGGCTCCCTCGCCTTCACCGGGTACGACCCCGGTCCGCTCGCCGTGCTGGCCGTCGGGCTGCTGGCGTCGGGCGCCGCGCTCGGTCTCCGCCGAAACCGCAGGGACCATCAGCGCTGACCCACCGCGGGAGGTCAGCGCTGACCCACCGCCGGGAGGGTCAGCGCTGCTCCACGACCGGGACCGACAGCGCTGACCCGGAGCCTCAGCGGTCGGACGCCTCCACGACGCAGCTCTCGACCTGCTGGGCGGCCTCGGAGTCGTCGGCGAAGGGCGACGGTGCGTCCGAGGTCGTCGTCGACTCGTCGGCCACGGCGGTCTTCGCGACGTCGTTCACCGCGTACAGCGGGCCGTCGAAGTCCTCGGACGTCGGGTCGGCGGTGGTCGCCCAGATCGTGACCTCGTCGTCGTTCGAGTCGTTGCTGTCGGCGGGGACGATCGCGGCACCGAGGTACCACCCGCCGTCGCCCTCCTGGACGTTCGCGAACTCCGTGGTGTCGTGCGAGCCGACGGCCTCGTCGATCATGTCGACGACGGCGCTCGAGGCGACGTCGCACTGCGCCGCCTGCGACTTCTCCTCGGAGCCGGGCACCTTGCCGACGGGGTTGATGTTCTGCGCCCCACCGGGGTCGCAGGCGGTCAGCATGAGGGCCAGGGTGGCGGCGCCGAGCAGCGCCGTGACGGTCTTCGCTCGCGTGGACATGCCCTGACCGTAGGCTCCGCGCGGTGGGTGGGGACTCAGGAGGGACGCACCCCGCGGACGGACGGGAGGCCCGGCGCACGACGTGCACCGGGCCTCCCGTCCGTCGTCGGGTGCGGTCAGAGGATCGGCGTCCCGCCGGTGACGGCGACGCGCGCGCCGGAGACGTAGCTGCCGTCGTCGCTGGCGAGCAGGACGTAGACGGGGGCCAGTTCGGCCGGCTGCCCGGCGCGGCCGAGCGGCGTCTGCTTGCCGAACTGTTCGACCTCCTCCGACGGCATCGTCGACGGGATGAGCGGCGTCCAGATCGGACCGGGCGCCACGCTGTTCACCCGGACCCCGCGGCTGCCGAGCAGCTGGGCGAGGGCGGCGGACAGGTTCGCGACGCCGGCCTTGGTGACGTCGTACGGGGCCAGCGTCGGCTTCGGGTTGTCCGAGTTGATCGAACTCGACCCGATGATCGAGGACCCGGCACCGAGGTGGGGGAGCGCCGCCTTGACGAGGTGGAAGTAGGCGCTGAGGTTCGTCGCGATGGTGTGGTCCCACTCCTCGTCGCTGATCTCCTCGAGCGTCTCGTGGCTCATCTGGAACGCGGCGTTGTTGACCAGGACGTCGAGCCCGCCGAGCTCGCTGACCGCGCGGTCGATCACCGAACGGCAGTAGGCGGGATCGCTGAGGTCGCCGGGGAACAGCACCGCGGTGCGGCCGGCGTCCTCGACCCACCGCTTGGTGTCCTGCGCGTCGTCCTCCTCGTCGGGGAGGTAGCTGATCAGGACGTCGGCCCCCTCGCGGGCGAAGGCGATGGCGACGGCCTTCCCGATGCCGCTGTCGCCACCGGTGATGACGGCACGCTTGCCGGTGAGCTTGCCGGATCCGCGGTACGACTGCTCACCGTGGTCGGCCTGCGGGCTGAGCTCGTGGTCGCTGCCCGGGGGCTGCTGCTGGTCGGTCATGGCACTCCCTGTCGTCGCTGCGTCCGACCCGGTGGTCGGCTCTGACCACCACGATGGTCGGCGACACGCACTGGGCGTCCGTCCAGCCGCGGCTGCGTCGAGTACGAGGCCGTGCGATCGACGCCTCCTGGACAGCGGTCGTCGCCGAACATGTGAGCCGCGCAGCGACCGCCGCCTATCGTCCGACGGGACCAGGGGGTCGTCATCTCGGCGGTTCCCCCGGCCGGTCGGGAGCCGTCGTGAAGTACGTGAACTACGCGGGCACGGTCCGCATCCTCACGAGCGATGCGGTGGCCGACGCCGTGATCCGCTACGCGGCAGCGCTGCACCAGAGCCGTCTGAGCGACGTCGTCTCGGTGCCGACGAGCGACGAGTTCGGCTGCGCGGCCACCGTCGAGGTCCTGCTCGCACCCGCGGTCGCACTGGCGGTGGAGCCCGCTCCGGACGACGACCTCGAGCCGGAGGGCGACGCGTTCCTGCGCGAGATCGACGCCCGCACCGGCTCGGTGCTGTCGATGGACGACCACGCGGCGCGGATCGACCGGCGGCGCTGACACCGACGCTGCCTGCCGGTCACACCGGGTCCGGTGCGTCACCCTCGACGAGGTCGGTCCGCTGGTCGGCGTGGATCGCCGCCTCGTGCTCGAACGTCAGCGTCGCCGCCCGCAGCCGGGCGACGAACTGGTCGTGCTCGCCCTCGAGCTCGTCCTCCTCGGCGTCCTCGACGACGAGTTGGCTCGCGGGGCCGATGAGCACCTTCGTCGTCGTCATCGTGCCGTCGGCAGCGACGGCCGGGATGGAGACCGTGTCGGCGCGGTCACCACCGGCCAGGGCCGCGGCGTACTCGATCACGGCGTCGGCGACGTCGTCGGTCGTCAGGATCGACGAACGGTCGTACTGGATGTACTTCATCTCCGGCCTCCACCGTCCAGCAAACCGCCCCGACGCTGGCGATCGTCCAGGAAACCGGCGCGTCGCCCGTTGCGCGGAGTGCCCGTTGTCGTCAGGATCGACACGTGCCCGAGACGATGCACCGCATGCAGCGGGAGATCCAGACCGACCAGCCCTCCCTGGCGGCCGAGGCGATGGTCCGGACGCACGTCATCCACGAACTGTCGGTCGAGCCGGGGGACGCAGACTTCGTGTTCGAGGAGCGGGTGCGGGGGACCGATCTGCTGTCCCTCGAGTCCACGAACTGCTCGGGCACGCTCAGCGGGTCCATGGAGCCCGGCAGCACCGTGATGATCTACTGGATGAAGACCGGTGCCGGGTCCGTCGACGACGAGCCCGTGGCGATCGGGCGGCCGGTGCTGTTCCGCCAGCGGCCGCAGCGCTTCCGGTGGACCGAGTGCAGCAAGGACCTGCTGCGCATCGATCGCAGCATCGTCGAGCAGGTCGCTGCCGAGCGCGGGGACTGGGCGCCGGGTCCGCTCGAGTTCCGCCCGCACCACGTCCCCGAGGGGCCCACGCTGGCCGCCTGGTGGTTGATGGTGCGTGCCGTGGCGCAGGAGGTCATGGCCGGCCCGGACGAGGTCCCCGTGGAGCGCGAACGCGAGCTCGCTCGGTTCGCCGCCGGTGGCCTGCTCTCCGCGATCCCGCACTGGCCGGTCGGCCAGGTCGAGCGACCGCTCGCCGCCACGGCGCGCTTCGCCCGCGCCGAGACCTTCCTGCTGGAGCACGCGACCGAGCAGATCACCGTCGACGACGTCGCCGCGGCCGCGGGACTGAGCGTCCGCGGAGTGCAGGCGGCGTTCCAACGGCACCACGGCATCACGCCGACGATGTACCTGCGCCGGATCCGACTGCTGCTCGCGCGCGAACAGCTCGAGGCCGCGGACGGGCGCAGCGTCGCGGAGATCGCCCGCGCCACCGGGTTCGCCCACCTCGGACGGTTCGCCGGCAGCTACCGCCGCGAGTTCGGCGAGCTGCCCCGGCAGACCGCCGCCTCGGCCCGCGACGACCGCCCCTGACGCGCGCGCCGGCCGACCCCGACGCGGGCGCCGGCCGAGGCCGACCCGGGCGTGGACCGCCCCTGACGCGGTCACCGCACCGCCACGTGCGACGAGCTGTTCCGTCCGGGCCGGCGGTCTGCCACGATGAGCGTGTCGCGGGCGGACGGTGCCCGCGCGGGACGAAGGAGACCGTGATGTCCGTGCGCCTCAACCCCTACCTCGGGTTCCGCGACGGGGCCCGTGCAGCCCTGGAGTTCTACCACTCCGTCTTCGGCGGGACGCTCACCGTCGGCACGTTCGGCGAGGCCGGGATGAGCCAGGACCCGGCGGAGGTCGACAAGGTGATGCACGGGCAGCTCGACGGCGAGCACGACCTCGTGCTGATGGCCTCGGACGCCCCCTCGGGCATGCCGACGCCCCCGGCGAGCAGCATCTCCCTGTCGCTGAGCGGCGACGACCCCGAGGTGCTCACGCGCTGGTGGAACGGCCTGGCCGACGGCGCGACGATCATCGAACCGCTGACGGTGGCACCGTGGGGCGACACCTTCGGCATGCTGACCGACCGTCACGGGGTGTCGTGGATGGTGAACATCAGCGGCGCGTCGAGCTGACCGACGCCGACACCGACGTCGACCCCGGCCGGACCGGCACGGCGCCCACCCGGGCGGGCACCGGCCACCGCGGCACCCAGCACCGGACCTGCCGGGCGTAGCGCCGGAAGTCGTCGCCGAAACGGGCCTCCAGGTCGGCCTCCTCGAGCGGCCGGACGACGCAGTTCCAGACGACGGAGCCGGCGACGGCGTAGACGACGACGAGCCACGACGACATCGCCAGTCCCACCGCCGCACCCTGCGTGATGCCGGCGAGCGCCATCGGGTTGCGCACCGAGCGGTACGGGCCGGCGACGACCAGCCGGTTCGCCGTGGCCGAGGGCAGCGGGGTGCCGTTGCCCTTCGTGGACATCGCGGCGGCCGACGCGATGCCGAGCGCACTCGCCAGGGCGAAGACGACGACACCGACGACGGCGAGGCCGTCGACGAGCGGTGCTGGCAGGGTGGGGTGCAGCCGCCACCGGTGCTCGGCCGTGGCGATGACGAGCGGGAACACGCCGAGGAACAGCCCCCAGAACACGACGATCTGCACCGCCGTCGCCGTCACGTGCCGCCAGCGGGGTGCGTCCGGGTCCGCCGTGCGCAACCGCAGCGGGCCGGTCGTCACCCACTCCGTCGGGATCCGACCGAGCACGACCAGCGCGAGCGCCAGGACCGAACCGACCGCCGCACCGACCATGACGAGCACGCCTGCGCCGGCCTCACCCGTGACGGTCGCCCAGACGGCGAGCGCGGCGAGCACGAGGAGCGTCCACGCGGTGGTGACGACCGCGGCGGTCCGCAGGCCCAGTGCCGCCAGCGCCGACGCGACGACGAACAGCGGGACGTCGAAGACCGCGACGACGACGGGGTCGAGCGACCCGAGTGTGGCGGTGCGGACCCCGGGCAGCACGGCGACGGCGATCCACCAGGCCGCTCCGCCGAGGGCCTGCAGTGCGAAGTACAGCCGACCCCGTGCCATGCGTGCACGCTAGCAGGGCACGTGGCGGGTGCCGCGGGGCACCGGGCGATCCGGGACCGGGGCCGTGGACAGACCGTGGCCGCCCGGCCCGGGGTCAGTCGGCGTGGTTGATCTGACCGAGCCACCGTCCGAACGACGCCGACGGCTCGTCGTGCAGCGAGGCCAGTACGGGCTTCGGCAGGCAGCTGCGGTCGTCGTCGAGTCCGGTGCTCCCGTGCAGGTCGATGCTCATGGTGTGCTCCTTCGTGGTCGGTGGAGTGTTCGACACCGGACGGGCCCGATCCATTCCCACCCGGTGTCGGTGACCGCGGAGCGCGGCCGGACGACGGGCTGCGGTCAGGGGGTGACCATGCCGCCGTTCACGTTGAGCGTCTCGCCGGCGACGAAGCTCGACTCCTGCGAGGCCAGGAAGACGTACGCGGGTGCGAGCTCGGCCGGCTGGGCCGCCCGGCCCATCGGGGACTCGCTGCTGCCGAACTCCGGCAGGGTCGACGGGTCGACACCGCCGCTCGGCTGCAGGACGGTCCAGGTCGGTCCCGGTGCGACGACGTTCACGCGGATGCCGCGCTCGACGAGCGACTGCGACAGCCCCTTCGAGAAGTTGTTGATCGCGCCCTTCGACGCGGCGTAGTCGAGCCGGTCGGGAGCGGGCTGGTACGCCTCCATCGACGCGGTCGTGGTGATGGTCGCGCCCGGCTGCAGGTGCGGCAGGGCGGCCTTCACCAGTCGGAACAGCCCGAAGACGTTCACGTCGAAGGTCGCCTCGAACTGCTCGTCGGTGATGTCGAGCAGGTCGGGCTGCCAGCGCTGCTTGCCGGCGACGCTGACCAGGGCGTCGATGCCGCCCAGGCCCTCGACGGCCTGGTCGACGAGCTGCTGCGCGTACGCGCGGTCGCGCAGGTCGCCGGGGATCGCGACGGCCGTGCGTCCGGCTGCCCGGATCTGCTCGATCACGTGGTCGGCGTCGGACTGTTCCTCGGGCAGGTAGGCGAGCGCGACGTCGGCGCCCTCGCGGGCGAACGCGATCGCGACCGCCCCGCCGATGCCGGAGTCGGCGCCGGTGATGAGCGCCTTGCGGCCGGCGAGCCGGCCGGTGCCCCGGTAGCTCGTCTCACCCAGGTCGGGCACCGGGTCCATGGCGGACTGGAGGCCCGGCTCGGCCTGGGTCTGCGGCTTCGGCTCGACGTTCGGGTACCGCGTGCGCGGGTCGCCGTGTTCGTACTGGTCGGTGGGCATGGGATCCTCCTCCGGATTCGCTCGACCAGCAAACGCTCCACCGCTGGACGACCGGGGGACGCCGTCCGCGGTGCGCACTCCGCCGTCGTCCAGGACCGGCGGGTTGGCTCGGCGCATGAGCGAGCACGACGACGAGCAGACCTGGGCCGACTTCGACCAGGCGGTCACCATGACGGCCACGCAGCTGCGGAAGTGGCTCGACACCGACGAGTCGAAGTCCGTCGGACAGAAGCCCTCCGGCGGTGGGGAGTCGACCGGACACGAGAGCGGTCGGCACATCGTGCGGATCCTCGAGAAGCACAAGGCCGACCTGACCGACGACGACCTCGCCCACATGCGCAAGGTCGTCGGGTACGTCGCCCGGCACACGAAGCAGCGCCCGGACGGCGACGTGCACGACACCCCGTGGCGGTACTCCCTGATGAACTGGGGACACGACCCGGAGCAGCACTGACGGCATCGGGCAGAATGGTCCCGTGAACGAGACGGGCATGCCACGCTTCCGACGGATCTGGTCGACCGTGCAGGTCGGGGTCCTCGCCGTCGCCGTGGCGTTCTGCATCGTCATGCTCGTGATCGGGCAGGGCGAACTCGACCGCGTCTACGCCGTCGGCGCCGTGTTCTTCGGGCTGGCGCTCGTCGGACACAGCACCTACCTGTGGCTCCTCGCGCGGAACCGACGCCCCTGACCCTGCCTAAGCGCTCTGGAAGACGCGGAGCCAGTCGATCGTCATCTGCTGCGGGAACGACGTCGACGCGTCCGGCGACCCGGGCCACGTCCCGCCGACCGCCACGTTGAGGATGACGAAGAACGGCTTGTCGAACACCCACGGGTTCGAGCCGACGTCGGCTCGGGTGACCGTGCGGTACGCGACACCGTCGACGGTCCAGGTGACCGACCCGGGCCGCCAGTCCACCCCGTAGACGTGGAAGTCGTCGGCGAAGGGCGCTCCCGACGGATTCTGGCGGGTCGACGAGATGCCCTGCGCGCCCGAGTACCCCGGCCCGTGCACGGTGCCGTGCACCAGGGTGGGCTCGTACCCGACGTTCTCCATGACGTCGATCTCGCCGCACGCCGGCCAACCGACCTGACCGATGTCGGCGCCGAGCATCCAGAACGCCGGCCAGATGCCCTGGCCGCGGGGGATCCGGATCCGGGCCTCGATGCGCCCGTACTGCGCGGTGTACGTGCCCTCGGTCTTCAGGCGGGCGGAGGTGTACGACCCGTCGGCCTCGCGTCGCGCCGTGATGACGAGGTTGCCCGCCCCGTCGAGCGCGGAGTTGCGGCGGGTGTCCGTGTAGGTCTGCAGCTCGGCGTTGCCCCACCCGCCGGCACCGAGGTCGTACCGCCAGATGGCGGGGTTCGGTGCGCTGCCGGCCGGACCGTCGAACTCGTCCGCGGCGAGCAGGACCGGTGCGGTCGCGGCGTCGGCCTGGTCCGGGACGGACGCGGCCGTCCCGAAGGCGGTGGCAGCGGCCCCCGCGAGTCCGAGTGCCATGAAGCGGCGTCGATCGAGGTGCTCTCCCATGTCGTGCTCCCTGCAGCGCGATGGTGGTGTGGTGGTCGGATCATGCCCCACTCGGAGCCGTGACTCCAGCACCGGGACGGAATCGTCCGCAGGACGCAGGACCGCTCAGCCGAAGTGCACGGCGAGCGGCCCGATCAGTGCCGCGACCCACACGAGCACCATGACGAGGGCACCGACGGCGATGATCCGCCTGCGTCGCCGGAGCTTCGGGCTCCGCTCCTCGCCCCACATCTGTGTGCGGACGAGCACCCGGTTCGCCTGCTCGACGACCTTGCGGACCTCGGGGTCCTGCAGGTCGAGTGCGCCGGAGCGCGCGTGCTCGGCGATGACCGTGGCCTCGTCGACGGTCAGGTCGTCGTTGCGCATGCTCCATCATCGCACCGGGCGGCGGGGTACGCCGGGACTGGACGGTGCCGCACCGTCGAGCGGGTACCAAGGACCCATGGGACATCGGTACCGCGGGAAGATCGTCGTCATCACCGGAGCATCGAGCGGCATCGGGAGGGCCGCAGCGCACGAGTTCGCCCGACAGGGCGCCACGCTCGTCCTCGCTGCACGTGGCCACGACTCGCTCGAGGCCGCGGCCGCCGAGTGCCGGAAGCTCGGTGCCGAGGCGATCGCGATCCGTACCGACGTGGCCGACGAGCACCAGGTCAAGGACCTCATCAGCACGGTGACCACCCGGTTCGGCCGCATCGACGTCTTCGTCGGCAACGCCGCGCTGTTCGTCTACGGGCTGTTCGAGCAGACCCCGACCGAGGCGTTCAAGCGTGTCGTGGACACGAACCTGTACGGGCACCTCAACGCGATCACCCACCTGCTGCCGCACTGGAAGCAGCGCGGCAAGGGCACGTACGTGCTCGTCGGCTCGATCCAGTCGCTGCTGTCGGCGCCGTACCAGTCGGCGTACGTCACGAGCAAGCACGCGGCGCTCGGCCTGGTCGACGTGCTCGGCGATGAGTTCGCGGGCACCGGCATCCAGTTCACGGCGCTGCTGCCGTCGACCATCGACACCCCGATCTACCAGAACGGGGCCAACTACACCGGCAAGGCCTCGCACCCGCTGCCGCCGACGGTCTCCGTCGAGCGCGCCGGCCGCGCCGTCGTCACGGCCGCCACCCACCCCAAGCGGTACCGCTTCGTCGGTCGCATCCAGGCCTCGCTCGTGCCGCTGCAGTACGTGTTCCCGGGGCTGTTCCACAAGATCACGAAGCCGATGGTGCAGACGTTCGCGCTGCGCGGCAAGCAGCAGCCGACCGACGGCAACCTGTACGCGCCCGCCGACGCGGGCAACGCCACGGACGGCGGCTGGGTCGCGAAGCGACGGCGCGTCACGCGCCCGCTCGTCTGGCTCGGCGCGGCCGCGGCGGTCGGCGCGGTCGTGCTCGGCCGCTCTCGGCGGTAGTCGCGAGCCACGTCGGACGGGAGGCGCGGTGCCAGCTGGCACCGCGCCTCCCGTCCGTCGTGTGCCTGCGCGCACCCCGCAGCGTCGCGCGGGCGGTGCCGGGTTCCGGTCCTCGGCCCGTCAGACCCGGATGTCGTCGTAGTCCTCGGGCAGGGCGAACGGCGCGAAGGTCTGCATCATCGGGTCGACACGGTCCTGGGCGCGTGCGACGGCCTGCTCCGCGGTCGCCGTGCCGAGCAGGACGCTCGAGCGCGCGTCGGCCAGGGCGTCCCACCAGGCACCGCCCACGGGCAGCGGCGGGCGGCAGGTCGAGGCCGCGATCGACTCGACGAAGTAGCGGATCGACGGCGCCGAACCCTCCGGGTCCTCGAGCGCGGCGATGTTCGTCGGGACGCTCGTGGCCGGCACCATGTAGGTCCGCTGGCCGCGTTCGCCCGTGAAGTACTTCATCAGGTCCCACACGGCCTTGGTCTTCTTCGACCCCTTCGGCAGGCACAGGGCGTACCCGCCGGACCAGGTGTACTCCGGATCGTCGGCCTGCTGCACCGGCAGGAAGGCCGTGGTCCAGTCCAGGTCGTCGGGGCCGTGGTTGTCGAACGTCTGGATGGTCGAGGGCACGCTCACCATGAAGGCCATGCGGTTCGCCAGGAACGCGGTCTGCCCGGGCGGGTGGCCGGTCGGCTCGTAGGTGGCGATGAAGGTGTCGGCGGCCTTGTAGCCGTAGCGTCCCGCCCAGTCCTCGTAGAACTCGAAGACCCGCCGCACGCCCGGGTCGGTCATCGTCATGTGCGAGGTCTGCTGGTCGTAGTACGAGGCACCGAGCCCCAGGCCCCAGGTGAACGGCCATCCCTCGCCGTACCAGGGGAGCAGGCCCACGTGCGTGTAGTCGACACCGGAGCGCTTCGTGACGCGCTCGCTGACCTCCCACATCCGGTCCATCGTGACGGGTCCGTTCCGTTCCCAGTCGAACTCGTCGGGGTCGACGCCCGCGTCGCGGAGCATCGTGCGGTTGACGAACATGCCCCGGGCGTCGGTGTCGTGCGGCAGGCCGTAGGTCTTGCCCTCGTAGGTGACCTCGCCGACGGCGAAGCCGAGCCACTGCGCCAGGAAGTCCTCCTTCGACTGGTCCTCGTACTGCGCGATGAGGTCGTCGATCGGTTCGATGAGGCCGATGGCCGCGTACTGGGCCGCGCTGAACCGGTCGAGCAGCCACAGGTCCGGTGCGGTGCCGCCGCGGACCGCGGTGATGATGCTCGTCGCGTCGCCGGTGCCCTGCGACGGGACGACGTCGACGTTCACCGTGACCTCGGGGTGGAGTCGCTGGAACTGCTCGATGACCTTCGTCTGGAACGGGACGAACGTGCCGCCCACACCCCAGAGCGAGACCTCGTCGGGGTTTCCCCGACCCGGGTTGCTCGCACACGACGCGGCGAGGAGCGCGAGGGCTCCGGCACCGACCGTGGCGGCGGATCCGCGCAGGAAGGTGCGGCGGTCGAATGCGCTGGTCACTTGAAGCTCCCGATCTGGACGCCCTTCAGGAACGTCCGCTGGAACACGAAGAACAGGACGACGAGCGGCAGGATGATGAGCACCGACGCCGCCATCAGCTGGTTGAACTGGAAGTCCTCGGAGTTGGTGAGGCGGAACACCTGCAGGCCGATCGACAGCGTCTGCACGTCCTGGTCCTGTAGGTAGATGAGCGGCCCGAGGAAGTCGTTCCACGCTCCGACCGCGGCGAAGATGCCGACCGTGACGAGCGCCGCCCGCGCCTGCGGGAAGACGATCGTCCACAGGATCCGCCACTCCGACGCCCCGTCCATCCGGGCCGCGTCGAGCAGGTCCTTCGGCACCTGCAGCAGGAACTGCCGGAGCAGGAACGTGTAGAACGCCGACCCGAACATCGCCGGCACGACGAGCGGCAGGAACGTGTTGATCCAGCCGAGCCGGGCGTACAGGTCGAACATCGGGATGAGCGTGACCGGGAACGGGATGAACAGCGTCGCGAGCACCACGTAGAAGAGCCGGTCGCGGCCGCGCCACTCGATGCACGCGAAGCCGTAGGCGATCACCAGGTTCGACAGCACCGAGAAGACGGTCACGAGCGCCGTGATGACGAGCGTGTTCCGGAAGAACGTGAGGAACGGCATCGCCTGGACGGCCTGGGCGAAGTTCCCCCAGTCGAGCCAGTGCGGGTACCAGGTGGCCGGGAACGCGCCGAGCTCGGTGTTGCCCTTGAGGGCGGAGATGACCATCCAGTAGATCGGCACGAGGAACAGGACGCTCATCGCGATGAGGATGATCCGGGCCGTGACGGACGACCAGACGGACCGAACGGAACCGTCGGCGTTCCGGGAACGGCCGCGGTCCCCACGGGTGGCGGCGGTCGTGACGGACTCGGTGGTCACGGGGGTCTCGGTGGTCACGTCGTCACTCCCCGGTCACGTCGTAGTTGACGAAGCGCTTGGACAGCCAGTAGACGAGCCCCGACAGGAGCATGCCGGCCAGGAACAGCAGGACGGCCATCGCACTCGCGAAGCCGAGCTGCGCGTAGCTGAACGCGTTCTTGTACAGGTAGAGCATGTAGAAGAGCGTCCCGTTGTCCGGGCTGCCGAGGCCGCCGGTGCCCGACGAGATGACGTACGCCTCGGTGAAGACCTGCAGCCCGTTGCTGATGCCCGTGATGAGGTTGAACAGGATCACCGGCGACAGCAGCGGCAGCGTCAGCGCGAAGAACTGGCGGACCGGACCGGCGCCGTCGACGCGAGCAGCCTCGTAGAGCGTCTTCGGGATCCCGCGCATGCCCGCGAGGAAGATGAGTGCCGCGTTCCCGGCACCCATCTGTGCGAGCGCGATGATCACGAGCTTCGCCGTCGTCGGGTCGCCGAGCAGGTTCGTCGCGGGCACGCCGAACACCTTGAGGGCCTGGTTCACCAGGCCGGTCTGCGGGTTGACGAGCACCACGAAGATGAACGCCAGCGCGAACGTCGGGATGAGCGACGGGATGTAGAGCGCCGTGCGGTACCAGCTGATCTCGCGGACGTCCTGGTTCATGGCGATGGCGATCACGATCGCCACGACGATGCCGAGCGGCACGGCGATGGCGGCGTAGAAGACCGTGTTGCCGACGGCGGTGTGCACGAGCGGGTCGATGAACGCCGCGGCGTAGTTGCCGAAGCCGACCCAGGTCGCCTCCTGCATGCCCGAGTACCGGGTCAGGCTGATCGCGAACGAGTACACGAGCGGGTACCCGACGAACACGAGCACACCGATGATCCACGGTGAGACGAAGGCGAGTCCGAGCCGGACCCGGCGCTTCTCGGCGGCGGTCCAGGGATGCCGCTCGTGTGGCCGTCGTCGCGGTGGCGTGCCCCGGAGGTCGGTGGTGGGTCTGGCTGCTGCTGTCGTGCCGGTCCGTGTCGTCGTCGTCACGAGCGCCCCTTCGCGTCCTGGCCACCCCAATGTGGCCGATCGGTTCCGTCCATTCGATGGACGAAACCGTTCGGGTGCGATGCTAAAGAAGGGCCGCTCGTGGGGTCAACCGTCCGGACTGCTCGTGGTGCAGGGCAGAACCGGGCGTGCGCCCCGCCGCGTCAGTGGGCCGGCAGGCGGACCCAGTCGCCCGTGGCCTGCCAGGCGGTCGCGTCGAAGGAGAAGACGCTCCCCATGCCGGGCTGGTCGAGGGCGCGGGTGATCGGCACCCCGCGCAGGTGGGCGAGGAGGAGTGCGCCCACGGCGCCGTGCGAGACGATCGTGACGTCACCGGCGGCGCAGTGCGCCTGCACGGCCCGGACGATCCGCGCCTGCGCGTCGACCGCGCGCTCCCACCCGCGGACGGACCGCTCGGGCTCCGCGAAGAACGCGTCGACCACCGCGTCGAACGCGGCCGGGGGCAGGTACCCCGTGGCGCTGCGGTCGATCTCGCCGAGCAGCGGGTCGCGGTCGACCGGCGTGCCGACCGCCGCACCGAGCACCTCGGCGGTCTCGACCGCCTTGCGTTCGGTGCTCGAGACGATGCGGCGGTCGCCGGGTCCCCACGCCAGGGCGGGTGCCTGCGCGGCGCGGCATCGGCCCTCGGGGGACAGTCCCCACGACCCGATCGGTACGGCGGGGTCGACGACGACCTCGGCGTGGGTCAGGAAGGACGACACCATCCGGCGATCCTCGCACGGCGGCGCTACCGTGGCCGCATGACAGCGCATCGCGTGACCGCCCCGGGACCCCCGGCGGACGGCAAGCCGGCGAAGGGGCCGGCGTCGTACTTCCCGAGCATCGAGCAGACGTACAGTCGGCCGGTCCAGGAGTGGCTGGACCTGGTCGCGGCTCGCCTGGACGACCGCCGGCACATGGAGGTCGTCGCCTGGCTGAAGACCGAGCACGGTCTCGGACACGGCCACGCGAACGCCCTCGTCGCGTACGTCCGGCAGGCACTCGGGTCCTGAGGGGATCCGCTGTCGGTGGTCCTGCCTAGCGTGAGGACGTGGTCGAACCCGTCGATGCGTGGTGGCGCCGCCGGCAGTGGTCGCGCGGCCAGCAGGTGCCGTACGCCGTCGGGCAGTTCCGCGCCGACTGGGCCTCCTACCCGGTGCTCATCCGCCAGTACCACCCGGACCGGAACCACGGCGTCGTCCTGACCCAGGTGCCCCCGGCGGCCGAGGTGCTCCTGACCTGGGAGTGCGACGTCGGGCACCTCTTCGTCGCGACCCCGGCCGAGCAGCGCTCCCGTCCCGGCCGCGAACGCCGGCGATCCGTCTGGTGCCCGGAGTGCGCCGTGCAGGCGAGCCCGCAGCGCTGGCCGGTGCTGCCGTCGGACTGGCCGGCCGCCGTGCCGGTGCCCCAGCGGGTGGTCCGCACCACGGGACGGCAGACGCTCCCCGCCGCCCCGGCGCGCGGTGTGCCGGCCGGAGCGGTCGCGTCGAGCCGGGCCGGCGGGCGGCGACCGGCCGCGGGTGCCCCGAGACGGACGGCTCCCGCCGCACCACGCACGATCTGCCCGAAGACCCCGCGCCTGCCGTCGGGGGAGTCCTTCACGAGCGTGTGCGCCCCCGCGCCGGCCTCGGCGGTCGAGGCCGAGCTCCGGGCCGCGCTGTCCGAACGGTTCGCCTTCACCGAGGGCCACTCGGCGATCCGGCTGGACCGCCCGTTCTTCGACCACGTCGAGGTGTGGCCGGACATCCTCCTGCCCGAGCTCCGCGTCGCCATCGAGTACGACTCGACCGGACGCCACGGCCTCGAGCACGTCGGCGCGCGTCAGGACACGGACCGCCGGAAGGACCGCGCCGTCCGGGCCGTCGGGTGGGAGGTCGTGCGCATCCGCACCGGCCGGCTGCCGGCGATCGGGCCGTACGACCTCGAGGTCTCCGGGATCTCGGGCCGCACCCTCGCGCGCCTCGCGGACACCCTGCGCGAGATCCGCGGTGCCCTGTTCGTGGACGCGTACGCGCGATGACGGGACCGATGTACCCCGGATCACCCTTCGGGGTACAGGACCGCTGTGAGGCCCCGCGCACGACCGGTAGGCATGCATGGTGATCACCGCCTTCTGCCTGCACGCGCTCGGCGCGAGTTCCGAGGAGTTCGCCCTGCTGCGCTCCGAGCTCGCCGGGGACCTCGACCTCATCGGCATCGACCTGCCCGGCTTCGGCCGCAGCCCGGCGTCGTCGGGCACCACGGTCGAGGAGATGGCCGTCCTGGTCGAGCGCGCCGTCGGGGCGAGCGGCGTGACGGAGTGGGTGCTCGTCGGCCACTCGATGGGCGGCAAGGTCGCGACCGTCGTCGCCGACCGGACGATGTCGGGCGCGAACGGGCTGTTCGGCCTCCGCGCCGTGGTGCTGCTCGCGGCGTCGCCGCTGTCCCCGGAGCCGATGGACGACGAGCGCCGCCGGACGATGCTGGCCTGGGCGGCGGACGGCCCGATCGCACCCGTGCACGCGGAGGAGTTCGTCGCCGCGAACACCGCGTCCACCCTGTCGCCGGAGCGCCACGTGACGGCGGTGCAGGACGTCGAGCGGACCGACCCGCGTGCGTGGACCGACTGGCTCACCCGCGGCAGCCGCGAGGACTGGTCGGCCGCCGCGCCGAACCCGGTGCCGGCCCTGGTGCTCGCCGGTGCCGAGGACGGCGACCTGGACGCCGACGCGCAGCGGGCCCTGACGCTCCCGCACTGGCCGGACAGCGAGCTGCACGTCGTGGACGGTGCCGCACACCTGCTGCCGTGGGAGCAGCCCGCGGCGGTCGCAGCACTCGTCCGCGACTTCGTGCACCGCCGCCTGGTCGGCAGCCCCGTCGTGCCCGTCGACCACGCCCGGGTGATCGCCTCGCCGCGCGTGAGCGCCCGCACCCGGGGGCTGCTCGCCGAGCGGGCGCTGCCGGACGACCCCGCCGCCGCACCGCGCGCGCTGACCGACGTGCAGCTGCAGACCCTCCGTGCGATCGCCCGCGTGGTCGTGCCGCAGCCCGGTGACGCGCAGGTCGACCTCGCCCTGCGCGTCGACGCCCAGCTCGCCGCGGGCCTCGGGGACGGCTGGCGACCGGACGGCATGCCCGCCGACGTCGACGCCTACCGCGCGGCCCTCGACGTCCTCGCGGCGCCGGCACGCGACGGCGCCCTCGACCGAGCGCTCGAGGCGGTGGCCGTCGGCCGCTACCGGGCCGACGGTGCGCTCGACGCCGAGCAGCTCCGTGCCTGGTTCGAGGACGCCAGCGTCGACCTCGTGAAGCAGTGGCTCGCCCACCCCGCGACCATGGCGGCCATCGACTTCGACGGCTACGCGAACGGCGGCGACGGCGTCCGCAAGCAGGGCTTCCAGCTGTTCGCCGCGGACACCCGCGAGGCCTGGGAGCCGGACGCCCCGACCACCACCCACCCCACCGCACCGACGACCGGAGCAGCACGATGAGACTCGACGGACAGCGCACCCACGGCACGGACGACGTCGTCGACGTGGTCGTGGTCGGCACGGGAGCCGGCGGAGCACCCCTGCTGGCCTCCCTGGCGCGCCGCGGCCTGACGGTCGTCGCGCTCGAGGCCGGCCGCAACACCGAGCCGGGCGACCACGTCCCCGACGAGGTCGCGGCCCCCGGCGACATCAACTGGATGGACGACCGCCTGAGCGGCGGCGGCGCCCCCACCGCCTTCGGCCCGAACAACAGCGGCACCGGCGTCGGCGGGTCGACGCTGCACTGGGGCGCGTTCACCCCGCGTCCGAGCGAGCACGACCTGCGGCTGCGGACCGAGACCGGTGCGGGGCAGGACTGGCCGATCAGCCACGCCGAGCTGACCGGCTGGATCGAGCAGGTCGAGCACGACGTCGGCGTCGCCGGCCCCGAGCACTACCCGTGGGACCCGTCCCGCCGCTACCGGATGCGCCCGCCGGCCCGGAACGCGTCGTCGGACATGATGATGCGCGGCACCGCCGCCGTGGGCATCACGGCCACCGACGCCCCCGTCGGTCTGACCACCGAGGACCGCCACCAGGAGCACCACGGCCTGCGGCAGGCGTGCGTTTCGTGCGGTTCCTGCCACCAGGGCTGCCGCAACGGCGCGAAGGTGTCGATGGACACGACGTACCTGCCCGCCGCGGTGGCGTTCGGCGCGGAGATCCGTCCGGAGTCGTTCGTGCACGGCATCGAGCTCGACGCGGCGGGTCGGGTCGAGGCGGTCGTGTACACGAGCGGCGGCCGCGAACACCGGCAGCGCTGCCGTGCCCTGGTGCTGGCCGCCGGCGGCGTCGAGACCCCCCGGCTGCTCCTGCACACCGGCGTCGCGAACGGCAGCGGGCAGGTCGGCCGGAACTTCACGGCCCACGGCGCGACCCAGGTGTGGGCGCGGTTCGACGAGTCGATGCGCTCGTACCGCGGCTACCCGTCGTCGATCATCACCGAGGACTTCGTCCGCCCGGCCGACGCCGACTTCGCGGGTGGCTACCTGATCCAGAGCCTCGGCGTGCAGCCCCTGACGTTCGCGACCACGCTGGTGCGCGGCGGCGGCCTGCGCGGGGCCGAGCTCGTCCGTGCGCTGCAGGACTACCCGTTCTCGGCGGGGGTCGGCATCAACGCCGAGTGCCTGCCGTACGAGCAGAACCGGCTGGAGCTGTCCGACGAACTCGACGAGCACGGCGTGCCCCGGGCGCGGGTCACGTTCACCCCGGGCTCCAACGAGGAGGCCATCCGTGCCCACGCCGTCCGGACCATGACGACGATCGTCGAGGCCGCCGGGGGCAGGGACGTCCGCGTGCTCGAGCGCACCGCCCACACCATCGGCACGGCACGCATGGGCACCGACCGCGAGACCTCCGTCGTCGACGCCGACGGTCGCTCGTGGGACGTCCCGAACCTGTGGATCGCCGACAACTCGGTCTTCCCGAGCGCCGTGATCGCGAACCCGGCCCTGACGATCATGGCGCTCTCGCTCCGGACCGCCGACCGCGTGCTGCAGGCCGCCTGACCGACGGGTCAGCCGCGCAGCGCGAGCGCCTCGCTCGTCCACCGGGCGTGCAGGTCCCACGGGTCCTGCACCCCGGCGGCGACCGTGTCCACGTGGGCGAGCAGTTCCGGGGTGACCCGGAACCACTCGGTGCCCGGGTACCGCGATCCGGCGAAGGTCGCGTGGCGTCGGCGTTCGAGCGTGCGGTCGCCGCGTTCGAACGCGAGCAGGTCCTGGTGGGGGATGGCCGCCAACCGCTGCCGGGGGTTCGTCGTGGTGCCGATCTTGATCCGGTCGCCGAAGTCGTCGCGCATCCGCAGGTAGTACACGACGTCCACGCGCGGGGGAGCGAGGTCGCCGTCGGGCACCTCGCCCCACCGCCACTCGCAGCGCGCGCACACCGTGCCGGACGGGTAGCGGACCCCGGTGCGTGAGCCGCAGAGCGGGCACGGGCCGGGCAGGACGTCCTCGACACCGGCGTGCTCGGCGGCGAGGTCGGCGACGAGCACGACGTGCGCGCCGCACAGCGGGACGCCCGTGAGTCCGGGCGCGGGCACGCCGGCGCAGCCCGGGACGCAGCACGACGAGGTGACCATGTCCGGAACGCTAGCCGCGGCCACCGACGTGCCGCGGGCCTCCGGGCCGACGCCGACGGCGTGCTCAGTCGGCGAAGATGACGCCGACGGGCTCGCGCTTCTCCTCCTGGAACCGGTCCTCGCCGCGACCGACCGCCCAGTACGCCGACAGCGACATCTCGGACTTCTCGAGTCCCCAGTCGTCCTGCAGCAGCCGGCGGATCCCCTTCATCGCGGTCCGCTCGCCGTGCGCGAAGACCTGCACCGGCCGGGAGGCGCGGGGCAGCGCCCGCGCCGTCTCCAGCAGGAGCGTGCCCGGCTGGGCGCCGGTGGCGTCGCGGTGCAGCCACCGCAGGTCGACCCCGGCCGGGTGCGGGACGTCCTGCTCGTCGGCCGGACCGGCGACCTCGACCAGGGCGACGCCCGTCGCGGTGGCGGGCATCGTCTCGAGCGCGGCGCCGATGGCGGGCAGGGCGCTGTCGTCGCCCAGCAGGACGTGCGTCACGGCCGGGTCGACCGACGGCGCGTAGCCGCCGCCCGGCCCGGACAGTGCGAGCCGGTCGCCGGGCTGCGCGGACGCTGCCCAGGGTCCCGCGAGCCCGTCGTCGCCGTGCACGACGAAGTCGATCGCGATGGTCCGCGTGGTGTGGTCGACGGTGCGGACCGTGTAGGTGCGGCGGGCGGGCCGGTCCTGCTTCGGCAGGGTCTCGCGCAGCGCCTCGAGGTCGTACGGCGGTTCGAGGCCCAGCGACGGCTTCGCGAGCAGGAGCTTCACGTACTTGTCGGTGGCGGCGAGCCGGTCCGGGTCGGCCTCGGCGACGAAGTCCTCGAAGGCCGGACCGCCCAGGTGGACCCGCACCATGTGGGGCGAGAGCCGCTCGGTGCGGTCGACGACGAAGACGTGCTGGGGGCGTTTCGGCTTGGCGCTCATCGCGGACTGCTTCCTCTCGGTGGTCGGCGGCTCCTGGGTGAACCCTGGTGGACGCGCCGCAACTGAGGTTAGCCTCACCTCATGGACACGACCGTCACCCCGTTCTCCGAGGTGCTGCGACGACGCACGCAGCGCTCGCACGGCGACCCGGCCGGCAGCGGCTTCCTGCGGGACCTGCTCGGTGGGCGTGACGTCGACGTCGCCGACCACGCGGACCTGCTCGGCCAGTACGCCTTCGTGTACGACGCCCTCGAGCGTGCGGCCGAGCGGATGGCGGACCACCCGGTGGCGGCCCCGTTCGTGACCTCGCAGCTCACCCGCATGCCCGCCATCCGTGCGGACCTGGAGTACCTGATCGGCCCGGACTGGTCGGAGCTCGTGTGCCCGCTGCCCGCGACGACCGCCTACGTCCGGCGGCTCAACGAGGTCGCCGCGACCTGGCCGGGCGGCTTCGTCGCGCACCACTACACGCGGTACCTCGGCGACGTGTCCGGCGGACAGCTGATCGGCCGGCTCCTGGGGGAGCGGTTCGGGTTCGAGACGAACGGCGTGCTGTTCTACATCTTCGACCAGGTCGCCGACCCGAGCGGTTTCGAGGAGACCTACCGTGCGCAGCTCGACGCGGCGCCGTGGTCGGCCGAGGAACAGGAGCGCGTGATCGCCGAGGTCGAGCTCGCCGCCGCACTCGACCGGGGGCTGCTCGCCGGTCTCGACGCCCGCCGCGGTCCGAACGCCGGGCCGACGGCCGTGCCGGTCCTGGCCTGAGCCCCGTCGCCCGACATCCGTCGGGGCCGGGTGGTCCGTCCGGACGGTCGACGTCATGCGACCCCGGGGGCCGATACGCTGCTGGGACCCGGGAGGAGCCTCCCGGACGACCACGGAAGGACTCCATGACGGCCATCGACGGAGCGACGCGCCACGAGCGCGCGCGGGACGACGTCAGCGGCGCGGTCGACAGCGACCTGCGCGCCGACGTGCGGTACCTCGGCAACCTGCTCGGCCGGGTGCTGCGCGAGAACGGCGGCGACGAGCTGCTCCACGACGTGGAGTCACTGCGCGCCGCGGTGATCGACGCCTACGAGGGCGACCACGCCGAGGGCGCCGCACGCGCCCAGGCGATCGTGTCGGCGATGTCGGCCGAGCGGGCTGAGGCCGTCGCGCAGGCGTTCACGACGTACTTCCACCTGACGAACCTGGCCGAGGAGCACCACCGCGTGCGCGTGCTGCGCCAGCGCGGCGACGACGGCGGCACGGCGGGCGACTCGTTCCCCGCCACCTACGCCGAGCTCGTGTCCGAGGTCGGCGAGGCCCGGGCTGCCGAGCGCCTCCGCAGCCTGCGCTTCCACCCCGTGCTCACGGCGCACCCGACCGAGGCCCGTCGGCGCGCGGTGACCACCGGGGTCCGGCGCATCACCGACCTCATCGACGAGCGCGACCGCACCCGCAACGCGACGGCCCGTGCCGAGAACGAGCGCCGGCTGCTCGAGGAGATCACGACCCTCCTGCGCACGTCGCCGCTCCGCACCACCCGCCCGACCCCGCTCGACGAGGTCCGCACCGCGATGAGCGTGTTCGACCAGACGCTGTTCGAGATCGTCCCGCAGGTCTACCGCCTGCTCGACGACCGGCTGCAGGGCGACGACGCCGGTCGCGCCCCCGTGGTCGCCCCCGCGTTCGTGCGGTTCGGCACCTGGATCGGCGGCGACCGCGACGGCAACCCGCACGTCACCGCCGAGGTCACCCGCCAGGCGGCCGAGATCGCCGCCGAGCACGTCCTGCTCGGGCTGGCCCGGGCGACGACCCGCATCGGCAGCGCCCTCACGCTGAGCGCGACGGACACCCCCGCCGACGCCGGGCTCACCGCGCTCGTCGCCGCACAGGAGTCGCTCGACCCCGCCATCGCGGAACGCATCGGCGTCCGTGCGCCGAACGAGACCCACCGCCGCGCGCTGCTGTTCGTCGCCGCCCGGATCGACGCCACCCGCACCGGCACCGCGCCGCTCGCGTACGACGGCCCCGAGGCGCTGCTCGTCGACCTCCGCACCGTGCAGTCGTCGCTCGTCGCCGCCGGTGCGGTCCGTCCGGCGAACGGCGAGCTGCAGAACCTCATCTGGCAGGTCGAGACCTTCGGGTTCCACCTGGCCGAACTCGAGGTCCGCCAGCACTCGCAGGTGCACCGCACGGCCCTGGCCGAGATCCGCGCCGGTGGCGACCTGAGCGAGACCACGGAAGAGGTCCTCGCCGTCTTCCGCACGATCGCCGCACTGCAGGCGCGCTACGGCGTCCGCGCCGCGCACCGCTACATCGTCTCGTTCACGCAGTCGCCCGCCGATCTGGCGAACGTGCACGAGCTCGCGGCCGCCGCGCTCGGCTCGCCTGAGGCAGCGCCCGTCCTCGACGTCATCCCGCTGTTCGAGACCTTCGCCGACCTGCACGCCAGCGTCGACATCCTCGACGAGGCCGTGCGCACCGAGGCGTTCCAGCGCCGCCTGGCCGTCACGGGTCGTCGTCTCGAGGTCATGCTCGGGTACTCGGACTCGTCGAAGGACGTCGGCCCGGTGTCCGCGAACCTCGCGCTCTACGAGGCGCAGGCCCGCATCGCCGACTGGGCGCGCGACAACGACGTCGAGCTCACGCTGTTCCACGGTCGGGGCGGATCGCTCGGACGCGGCGGGGGACCGGCGAACGAGGCCGTCCTCGCGCAGCCGCCGGGGTCGATCGACGGGCGCCTCAAGCTCACCGAGCAGGGCGAGGTCATCTTCGCCCAGTACGGCGACCAGGACATCGCGGCCCGGCACCTCGAGCAGATGGCCTCGGCGACGCTGTTCGCCTCGTCGCCGTCGAACGAGGCCCGCACGGCCGACGCCGCGAGCCGGTTCACCGACCTGGCGCAGCAGCTCGACGACGTGTCCCGGGCCGCGTTCTACGACCTCGTGAAGGCCGACGGCTTCGCACCGTGGTTCGCCCGCGTGACCCCGATGGAGGAGATCGGCCTGCTGCCGCTCGGCTCCCGTCCGGCGCGCCGCGGCCTGTCGGTGGAGTCGTTGGAGGACCTCCGCGCCATCCCGTGGGTGTTCTCGTGGACGCAGGCGCGCATCAACCTGGCCGGCTGGTACGGGCTGGGGTCCGCGCTCGAGGCCGTCGGCGACGTCGACGTGCTCCGGGCAGCCGCCGCCGAGTGGCCGCTGTTCGGCGCGATGGTGAAGAACGTCGAGATGTCGCTCGCGAAGACCGACGAGCACATCGCCCGCCGGTACCTCGAGCTCGCCGACCGCGACGACCTCGCCGCGAAGGTGCTCGACGAGATGGCGCGCACCCGTGACTGGGTGCTCCGCATCTCCGGTGGCAGCGACGTGCTCGCCGACCGCCCGGTCCTCGCCCGCGCCGTCCGTCTGCGCAGCCCGTACGTCGACGCGTTGTCGCACCTGCAGCTGCGCGCACTCCGCGCCATCCGGACGTCCGGCAGCACCGATCCGACGGACGCCGACCACCGCCTGCTGCTGCTCACCGTGAACGGGATCGCCGCCGGCCTGCAGAACACGGGCTGACGCCCGCGCGGGACGGACGGGAGGCCCGTGGCGACGCCGCCACGGGCCGCCCGTCCGTCTGCGCGCACGTCCCGGGCCGCGGTGCCGGACGGTCACGGACCGTCGGCTCCGCCGTCGCGTAGCGTGGCGGCGGTGACGACGGAGCGCATGCGGAGACCGACGACCACCGGGCTGCCACCGATCGTGCCGCTGGCGCTCGTGGTCGGGGTGTCGCCGTTCGCGACGGACATGTACATCCCCGCGCTGCCGGCCATCGCCCGCGACCTCGGCACGACGCCCGGCGCGGTGCAGCTGTCGCTCACGGCGTTCCTGGTGGCGTTCGCGGTCGGGCAGCTGCTCGTCGGGCCCGTCAGCGACGGCGTGGGACGGCGGCCGATGCTCGTCGTCGGCACGGCGCTGTTCGCCCTGGCGTCGCTGGGGTGTGCGCTCGCGCCGGACGTGGTGACCCTGATCGTCGCCCGGGTCGTCCAGGGGCTCGCCGGGGCCGCCGGTGCCGTCGCGGGCCGGGCGATGGTGTCCGACGTCACGAGCGGCACGCGGATGGCCCGGGTCTTCGGCACCCTCGCGGCGATCAACGCGATCGGGCCGGTCGTGGCGCCGCTCGCCGGTGGCGCGGTGCTCACGGTCGGCACGTGGCGGTGGATGTTCGTCGTGCTCGCCGTGCTCGGGGCGGCGTTCTTCGTGAGCGTGGTGCTGCGCTTCCGCGAGACCCTGCCCCCGGAGCGTCGGGGAGGGGTCGGGTTCGCCGCCAACGGCCGCCGCATCCGGGAGCTCCTGGCGATCCCGCGGTTCCGCGCCTACGTGCTGAGCGGGGTGCTGTCCACCGTCGGCTTCTTCGCGTACATCGCCACGAGCTCCTTCGTGTTCCAGCGCGAGTTCGGGTTCTCCGAGGAGCTGTACACCCTGGTCTTCGCCACGAACGCCTCGATGATGATCGTGACGACGCTGCTGTTCGGCCGCCTGGTCGGACGGTTCTCCGAGGACGCCCTGCTCAGCCTCGGGCTCGCGGTCGGCACCCTCGGCGCGACGGCGATCGTGGTGTCCGCGCTGCTCGGACTCGGACCGGTCCCCGTGTGGTGCGCCCTCGCCGTCGTCACGGCCGCGTGGGGCTTCGTGCTGCCGGCCGCGATGACGCGCACGCAGCACGTCGGCGCGGCGCATCCGGGCACCGCGGCGGCGCTGCAGGGCGGCCTCACCTTCGGCATCGGGGGCCTCGGCACCCCGCTGGCCGGAGCCCTCGGCGGCACCGCGCTGGCCATGGGCGGGGTGATGGCCGTGCTGATGGCGGCGGCGGTCGTCGTCCAGGTCACGGCGTCCCGTCGGCACGGCCTCGACACGTGACGGCTCGCAGCCGGTAGGTTGCTGGTTGCAAGGCGCACCGATCCGAGGGAGACCCACCGACATGGACATCGTCGTACACGAGGCGGAGACCGACACCGCCGTCCTGGAGTGCAGCGGCCGGCTGAACATGGTCTCCGCGCCCACGTTCCGCGAGACCGTCGCCCAGATCGTCGGCAACGGCCGGTCCCGCCTGGTCGTCGAGCTGTCCGGGGTCGAGTTCATGGACTCGTCCGGGCTCGGCGCGCTGGTCGGCAGCCTGAAGACCGCGCGGCAGGCCGGCGGCGACCTGCGCATCGCCGCACCATCCGAGCAGGTCCAGATGGTGCTCAAACTGTCCAACATCGACAAGATCCTGCGCACGTACCCCGACGGGGACGCCGCGGTGACCGACTGGTGATGACCGCACCCGTCGCCGAGCACATGCTCGCACTGGCGTGCCCGCCGGACGACGTGTCCGCCGTGCACGAGTTCCTCGCCGGCGTCTGGCGGGACGAGCCCACGGTCTCCGCCGAGGACCGCATGGCGCTCGAGCTCGCCATCGTCGAGCTCACCTCGAACGTGATCGAGCACGGCGCACGTCGTGACGGCGTCTCGTGCGAGCTCCGGCTCGAGATCGGGCGTGACCGGTTCCAGGCGCTGCTCTCCGACGACGGCGTCGCGGCCGCAGTCGACACGGACGCCGCGGAGCTGCCGGACGACCTCGCCGAGAGCGGGCGAGGACTCGCACTCGTGCGCATGGTGGTCGACGACCTGCGGTACGAACGCGTCGCCGACCGGAACCGGTGGACGGTGCTGCGCGACCGCCACTGAGGCTCTTCCGTCGTCCACGGAGCGCACTCGACCGGACGGAATCCGCAGGACCGCCGCGTCGGTTTCGGTCGAGCGGGTGCGCCGTGTGACGATTCGCGCGATGGATGCCGAACCCGATCCCCGGATCAGCTTCGAGGCGTCGGGCACCGAACTCGACTCGGCCGTGCAGTTGTACGAAGAGGCCTACGCGAGCGCGGGCTTCTCGGCGACCCGGACGGACCGACCGTTCGCGTACCGGTTCCGCGTCGTCGGCGACGACGCGATGACGCTGCGGTCCACCCGGTTCGACGGGCGCATGCAGGGCGAGCTCGAGGTCGACGACGAGTTCGTCGCCACGTGGACCTCGGACGGCGGCGGCCGGCTCCGGGTCGGACGGCAGGACGTCGACCTGGTCCCCGGTGCGCCGCGGCTGTTCCCGAACGATCGCCCCTTCGCCTTCGACCTGCAGGACCTCCGACAGAACCTGGTGCAGTTCGACCGGGACTACCTGGAGGGCGTCGCCGCCGAGCTGCACGGCACCCGCCGCGGATCACTCGTGTTCGACCACACCGCGATCCCGGCGCCCGCCGACCTGCGGGGCTGGAACGAACAGGTCCAGCGGGCCGCGGCAGCCGTGTTCGGGCCTGCCCCGCTCACCGAGCTGGCCCTGGCCGAGACGGTCCGCGAGACCGCGATCGCCTTCCTCCGGACCTTCCCGCACGAGCACCGCGCGCCGGAGATCCCGCTGCTCGCCGGCGCCGCCGGTCGCGTCCGCCAGGCGGTCGAGTTCATGCACGCGTTCGCGCACACCCCGATCACCACCACCGACGTCGCCGAGCACGTCGGCCTGAGCGTGCGTGGTCTGCAGCAGGCGTTCCAGCGGCAGGTGGGGGTCGCCCCGAACGCGCTGCTCCGCGGCATCCGACTCGACCGGGTGCACGAGGAGCTCGAGCGCGCGTCTGCCGCGGAGACCACGGTGGCGAGCGTCGCGGTGCGGTGGGGGTTCGCGCACCTCGGCCGGTTCTCGGCGGCCTACGCGGCGCGCTTCGGCCAGTACCCCCGCGACACGCTGCAGCAGCCCCGCCCCGTCACGCGTCGGCCCTGAACCAGGGCGGACGCTCCACGGGCGTCCCGGTCCCGCACCGATCAGCTCGGCTCGACCCGCTGGCGGTGCTCCCGTCGACCGCTGCGACACGCCGCTCACGTCCGTGACCGCGAGGGATCTCGTGCCGCGACACACCGCGGATGTGCGCGGTTCCGGGCCGTCCGATATTTATGCTTCGGGCATGGAGACCCAGTCCGGCGCACGCACCCCGCTCGTGGACCCGTTCGGCCGCGAGCTCGAGGCCTGGCTCCGCGACGCCCCCGCCACCCGCGCCCCGTACGTGCCGGACCTCGTCGTCCCGCCCGTCACCGGCCCGATCCGGCGCCCGGACACCGCGGCGCACGTCGCGACGACCGCGGACGCCGAGGCGACGGACGCCGTCGTCGCACCCGCCTTCCGCCGTGACCGCGCCCGCCATGCGGCGGCCTGCGCTCCGTCGTTCCCCGAGCCGCCGGAGCGCCTGGCCCTGCGCATCGAGGACCTCGCCGTCCAGGTCTCGTCGTCGACCGGCCGCAGCACCATCGAGCGCATCGTCCTGCTGGAGGACGAGGTCCGCCGCCGCGACGAGGACCTCGCCCGGCTCGCCGCGTGGGAGGCCTCCGTGGCCGGCTCGGACGACCCCGAGGTGACCGCCGCCCGCGCCTTCGCGCACACCGTCTTCGCCGACCTGCTCGCCGACGCCGCGCTCGAGGCCGACCGCCGCGAGCAGTCCGCCCTGCGTCGCGCCGGGACCGCGCCCGTCGCGGTCCCCGTCCGGCCCGCACCGGTCCCGACGGACGTCGTCGCGGCCTCCGCACCCGCCGTGACCCCCGTCACCCCGGTCGTCGAGCTGGTCACCCCGGAACGCGACGAGCCGGCGCGACCGGTGCTGGGCCTCCCGTCCGCCTCACCGGTGTCCGCGACCACGCGACCCACCCCGCTCGTCCTGCCGGCCACCGGCCCCACGGTCATCGACCGTGCGGCCTTCGCCGCAGCGCTCACCGCGCACCAGGGCGTCACCGCCAGCACCCCGGTCGTGCTGCCGGACGCCGTCGCAGCGCCGCTCGCCCCGACCGTGCCGGAGGCGCCCGTCGCGTCGCCCACCCCCGCCGAGCCGGCCGCTGCCGGATGGTGGTCGCGGCTCGTCGCCCGCCTGCTCGGCGTCCTCGGTCGCCGCTGACGGCCGGGAGGCCCGCACGGCTCGTGCGGGTCGGCGACCGCCGCCGGGGCGGTCGCCTCGGTAGACTGACGGGATGCCGACGCTCCGCGAACTCCAGGCCGTCATCGAGGACCTGTGGCCCGCCGCCGGTGCCGAGTCGTGGGACGCCGTCGGGCTCGTCGCGGGTGACCCGGACGCCACGGTCGACCACGTGCACCTCGCCGTCGACGCCGTGCCGGACACCGCTCGCGAGGCCGTCCAGCTCGGTGCCGGCCTGCTGCTCACGCACCACCCGCTGCTGCTGCGCGGCGTCACGACCATCGCGGAGACGACCTACAAGGGCAGCGTCCTCGCCACCCTGGTGCGCGGCGGCAGTGCCCTCGTCGCGGCCCACACCAACGCCGACGTCGTCACGACCGGCACCTCGGCCGTGCTCGCCGACCGCCTGGGCCTGACCGAGCAGCGTCCGCTCGACGCCGGTGCCGACCCCGCGACGGGCATCGGTCGGGTCGGGGTGCTCCCCGAGGGCACCACCCTGGGGCTGCTCGCCCGCCGACTCGTCGACCTGCTGCCGCCCACCGCGACCGGGGTCCGCGTCTCCGGCGCCTTCGACCAGCCCGTCCGCACCGTGGCGCTCTGCGCGGGAGCCGGGGACTCGTTGCTCGGGCACCCCGCCGTGCTCGACGCCGACGTGTACATCACGAGCGACCTCCGCCACCACCCGGCGTCCGAGTTCCGCGAGCAGGCCCTGCTCGGCGGCGGCCCGGCCCTCATCGACACCTCGCACTGGGCCACCGAGTGGCTCTGGCTCGACGTCGCCGCCGAGCAACTCCGCTCCCGCGCGGGCGTCCGCGTCACCGTGAGCGACCTCCGAACCGACCCGTGGGACTTCGCCGTCCTGCCGGCAGCCGACCCCACCACCCCCACAGAAGGAGCCTGACCATGAAGGCAGCACCCGATGACCAGGTCATCCTCCTCGACGTCCAGCGTCTCGACAACGACGTCACGCGCATCGCGCACCGCATCACCTCGTTGCAGAAGGGCGACCGCCTGACCGAACTCGGCAAGCAGGCCGCGGGGCTGCGCAGCGAGCTCGTCGCGGCAACCGGCGAGGTCGAGGACGCCGAGCGCGAGCTCGCCCGACTCGAGTCCGACACCGCGGTGGCCCAGGCCCGGGTCGAGCGCGACACCACCATGCTGCAGAACGTCGGCAACGCGAAGGACGCCGCGGGGCTGCAGAGCGAGCTGGAGTCGCTGCAGCGGCGCATCGGCGGCCTCGAGACCGCCGAGCTCGAGATCATGGAGAACCTGGACGGGCTCCGCGCCCGGGTCGGCGACGTCGAGGCGAAGCTCGCCGAGGTCGAGGCCGCCCGCGCCGGGCTGGTCGCCGAGCGCGACGCCGAGATCGCCCGGCTGACCTCGGACCGCGAGTCCGCCGAGCAGGCGCGCGCCGACGTCGCCGCCAAGGTGCCGGCCGACCTGCTCGCGCTGTACGACCGGCAGCGCGCCCGGTACGGGTTCGGTGCCTCGCTGCTGCAGGGTGGCGTGTCGACGGCCTCGGGCGTGACGCTCACCAACTCCGACCTGCAGACGATCCGTCAGGCCGCTCCCGACGACGTCGTGCTGTGCCCGGACAGCGACGCGATCCTGGTGCGGACGGCCGAGTCCGGGCTGTAGTTCCGCGCCGCGACGGACGGGAGGCGCGGTGCCGGCTGGCACCGCGCCTCCCGTCTGTCCTGGGGTGCGTGCGCGGCGGCGTCTTGTTGTCTGCTGCTGTACGACGCCGTCGTGTTGGTCTGACGCCGCGGTGTGCGCGAGACGCCGCAGCTTTGTGCGGCGTCTCGGCGGGATGCGGGCGTGCTGCGATGACGCCGGCGTGTCGTCCCTCGACGCACGACTTTCGACGCACGACGCCGTCGTGTCGGCGCGACGCCGCGTCGTGCCCGAGACGCCGCAGGATCCAGGGGCGTCTCGGCAGGATGCGGGCGCGCCGGGAAGACGCCGGCGTGTTGCAGCTGCAGGGGGGCGAATGGGCCGGCCGTACGCCGGGTTCTGTCCCGCCGCTCGCGCAGCGGTGACGGCCATCTCTCTCGGACCGACGTTGCCGTCGGCCTCCAGCGGTCTACCCGAGGACTCGGCGAGCAGCCTCAGCGTCCTCTGTCTGACCTTGCTCCGGGCGAGGTTTACCGAGCGGATCCGGTCACCCGGACCCCTGGTGGTCTCTTACACCACCGTTTCACCCTTACCGACGTCGCCGCCGGCGGTCTGTTCTCTGTGGCACTGTCTCGCGGATTGCTCCGGGTGGGTGTTACCCACCGCCCTGCTCTGTGGAGCCCGGACGTTCCTCGGCACTCCCGGGGGAGTGACGCGACCGTCTCACCGACCCATTCGCGATGCCGAGTCTACCGGCCTCATGGTGCTGTACTGCGCCGGCCCGAGCGACCTCGGCTCAGCGCGAGCGAGCCGCCAGGGTCGCGGCGCCGATGATGCCGGCGTTGTTCCGCAGGGTGGCGGGGATGATGTCGGCCTGCAGGTCGAGCAGCGGCAGGAACTCCTCGTGCTGCTTCGACACCCCGCCGCCGACGACGAACAGCTCGGGGGAGAGCAGCGCCTCGAGGGTGGAGTAGTACTTCTGCAGGCGCTTCGCCCAGTGCTTCCACGACAGGTCGTCGCGTTCCTTGGCGGCGAACGATGCCCGCGTCTCGGCGTCGTGCCCGTCGATCTCCAGGTGCCCGAGCTCGGAGTTCACGATGAGCACGCCGTCGTTGATGAGCGCCGTGCCGATGCCGGTGCCGAGCGTGGTGACGACGACCAGGCCGTCCTTGCCCTTGGCGGCGCCGAACTGCTGCTCCGCGAACCCTGCGGCGTCGGCGTCGTTCACGAAGTGGATCGCGCGGCCGAGCTCCTTCTCGAACAGTGCCTCGGCCTCGAACCCGATCCACTTCTTCGAGACGTTCGCCGCGGACATCGTCTTGCCGTCGCGCACGATCGCCGGGAAGCACACACCGACGGCCACGTCGTCGGCCGGTGCGAGCTCGCCGATGATCTCGCGGACCACCGCGGTGATGTCGTTGGGCTTGCCACCCTCGGGGGTGGCCTTCTTGATGCGGTCCGTGGTGAGGGCGCCGGTCGCGACGTCGACGATCGCGCCCTTGATGCCCGTTCCGCCGATGTCGACGCCGACTGCGAGGGAGGTCATGAGGTGTCGTGCCTTTCGGTTGCCTGCCGGCGGTGCCCGGTCAGGAAGGGGTCCCGGTCAAGGGAACGGCTCCCGGTCAGGGAACGGCTCCCGGTCAGGAGACGGTGAGGAGCTCCGCGCCGCGCTCGGTGACGACGAGGGTGTGCTCGAACTGGGCGGTCCACGACTTGTCGCGCGTCGAGACCGTCCAGTCGTCCGACCAGATGTCCGCCTCGATGCCGCCGAGCGTCAGCATGGGCTCGATGGTGAAAACCATGCCCGGCTCGATGACGGTGTCGTACTGCGGGGCGTCGTGGTGGGGGATGATCAGGCCGGAGTGGAAGGCCCTGCCGACGCCGTGCCCGGTGTAGTCGCGGACCACGCCGTAGCCGAAGCGCTTCGCGTACGCCTCGATCGCCCGGCCGATCACGTTGACCTGGCGACCCGGGGCGACGGCCTTGATGCCGCGTTCCATCGCGGTGCGCGTGCGCTCGACCAGGTCGGTGACCTCCTGCGAGGCCTGCCCGACGACGAACGTGCGGTTCGTGTCCCCGTGCATGCCGTCCTTGTAGGCGGTGATGTCGATGTTGACGAGGTCGCCCTCCTGCAGCACGGTGTCGTCGGGGATCCCGTGGCAGATGACCTCGTTCAGCGACGAGCAGAGCGACTTCGGGTACCCGCGGTAGCCGAGCGTCGAGGGGTAGGCGCCGTGGGCGACGACGAACTCGTGCCCGATGCGGTCGAGTTCGTCCGTGGTGATGCCGGGGCGGATGGCGGCCCCGACGGCGTCGATGGCCTGCGACGCGATGCGACCGGCGGCGCGGATGCGCTCGACCTCGTCGGGAGAGTACGTGTCGCCCAGCCCGTGCTCGTGCGGCTCGACCTTCCCGACGTACTCGGGGCGCTCGATGTCCTTCGGGACGGGGCGGTGCGGGGAGATCCGGCCGGCGGTCAGGTGTCCGTGTTCGTCCCGGGGCATGCCGACCACTCTAGCCGCGGCTCGACGCGCCGACCGCAACCGCCCGCGCCCGGACCGCTCGACCCCCGCGTGGGTACGGTGGCGGCATGAGCGACGAACGCATCGAGTCCCAGTGGTGGTTCAACGACAAGACCGGTCAGGTCGAGCAGGGCCCGCAGTCCCCGCAGCGCGACCGGATCGGCCCGTTCGCGACCCGCGACGAGGCGCAGCACGCCCTCGACCGCATCGCGGCCAACAACCAGAAGTGGGACGCCGAGGACCGCTGACCCCGACCACGGACGCCGCCGCGGCCCGGGCCGCGACCCCGGCGCGGACGGGAGGCACGGGGCGGCGTCGCCACGGGCCTCCCGTCCGACCCGGGGTGCGTCGCAGGCGCCCCTGGCGGGGTCCGGACCACTAGCCTGGGGAGACGGTCGCCCGGCGACCACCCGATACACGGAAAGGTCGTGCATGGACAAGCAGACGGACTTCGTGCTCCGCACCATCGAGGAGCGCGGCATCAAGTTCATCCGACTCTGGTTCACGGACGTCATCGGGACGCTGAAGTCGGTGGCGATCGCGCCGGCCGAGGTCGAGGGCGCGTTCGCCGAGGGCATCGGGTTCGACGGTTCCGCGATCGAGGGCCTCACCCGCTCCTACGAGGCCGACGTCCTGGCCCACCCCGACCCCTCGACCTTCCAGATCCTGCCGTGGCGCGGCGAGATCGACCCGACCGCGCGGATGTTCTGCGACATCACGACGCCGGACGGCCAGCCCGCCGTGGCCGATCCCCGCAACGTGCTCAAGCGCACGCTGGCCCGGGCGAGCGACCGGGGCTTCACGTTCTACACGCACCCCGAGATCGAGTTCTACCTGCTCAAGAGCCGCGACTGGAAGGACGGCGGTCCGCAGCCCGTCGACCAGGCCGGCTACTTCGACAACGTCCCCGGTGGCAGCGCCCACGACTTCCGACGCCGTTCGGTCCGGATGCTCGAGGACCTCGGCATCTCGGTGGAGTACAGCCACCACGAGGCCGGGCCGGGCCAGAACGAGATCGACCTGCGGTACGCCGACGCCCTGACGATGGCCGACAACATCATGACGTTCCGCACGGTCGTCAAGGAGGTCGCGATCGAGCAGGGCGTCTACGCGACGTTCATGCCGAAGCCGCTCTCCGGGCAGCCGGGGTCGGGCATGCACACGCACGTGTCCCTGTTCGAGGGCGACCAGAACGCCTTCTACGAGGCCGGCGGCCAGTACCAGCTCTCGCAGACCGCGAAGCACTTCATCGCCGGTGTGCTCAAGCACGCGCCGGAGATCACGGCGGTCACGAACCAGTTCGTCAACTCGTACAAGCGCCTCTGGGGTGGTGACGAGGCCCCGTCGTTCGTGACCTGGGGCCACAACAACCGCTCGGCACTGGTGCGCGTCCCGCTGTACAAGCCGAACAAGGGCCAGTCCTCGCGGATCGAGTACCGCGGCATCGACTCCGCGGCGAACCCGTACCTCGCCTACTCGCTGCTGCTCGCGGCCGGGCTCAAGGGCATCGAGGAGGAGTACGAGCTCCCCGCCGAGGCCGAGGACAACGTCTGGAGCCTGAGCGACTCGGAGCGCAAGGCCCTGGGCTACAGCCAGCTGCCGGCGAGCCTGGACCACGCCCTGAGCCTGATGGAGGACTCGGAGCTGGTGGCCGAGACGCTGGGCGAGCAGGTCTTCAACTTCGTGCTGCTCAACAAGCGGCAGGAGTGGAAGCGCTACCGCGACCAGGTCACGCCGTTCGAACTCGACACCAACCTCGGCGCGCTCTAGGTCGAGCGCCGACGACCCCTCGGGAGCACGTTCCACATGACCGGTCGGACGACGACGTCGCGTTCGGAGCTGGCCCGGCTGGGCTTCGCGGAGCTGTCGGAGAGCCTGACCCGCGCCGCCGACCTGGAGGCCCGGTTCGGCCCCGACGTGCCGCTGCCGGTCGGCGGGTCTGCCGCGCTCTGGGGCGGGGCCGCCGACCCCGACGGCGCCCTGCGGATGCTCGAGCGGCTGCTCGAACGCGCCGCCGACGAGCTCCGTCCGGTGCTGGCGGACGGCGCGGCGACCGAGCGGCTGGTCCGCCTGCTCGGGGCGTCGATCGGGCTCGGCGAGTTCCTGCACCGTCGGCCCGCCGAACTCGACCTGCTGCTCGAACCCGTCGCCGAGCCGTGGAGCCAGGAGCGGTACACGGCGTCACTGACCGCGGCGGTGGACGGTGCGACCGGGGAGGACGCCCGGGTGCGCCTGCGGGTCCGCTACCGCCGCCACCTGGCCCAGATCGCTCTGTACGACGTGCTCCACCCCGCGCCGACGGACGCGTTCCCGGCCGTGGCGGCCGGCCTGGCCGACCTCGCCGGCGCGGCGCTCGAGGCCGCGGTGGCGGTGGCCCGGCACGAGGTGAAGTTCCCGGCCGATGAGGTCGCGGCGACGCCGCTCGCGGTGATCGCGATGGGCAAGGCCGGCGCGCGCGAGCTCAACTACGTCAGCGACGTCGACGTCATCTTCGTCACCGAGCCGACCGAGACGGTGCCCACCGACCGTGCGGTGCTCGTCTCGACGCGCATCGCCATCGCCGCCATGCACGTCATCACCGACCTTGCCCCGGAACCCGGCCTGTGGGAGGTCGACGCCAACCTGCGCCCCGAGGGCAAGGACGGCGCACTCGTCCGCACGCTCGACTCGCACGTGGCGTACTACGAACGCTGGGCGAAGGCGTGGGAGTTCCAGGCGCTCCTCAAGGCCCGACCGATCGCCGGCTCAGCCGACCTCGGCGTGCGGTACGCGCAGGCGATGGCACCCTTCGTGTGGAACTCGTCGACCCGGCCGGGCTTCGTGGAGTCCGTGCAGCGGATGCGCGAGCGCGTCACCGAGCACATCCCCGACGCCGAGGTCGACCGGCAGCTCAAGCTCGGCCCCGGCGGGCTGCGCGACGTCGAGTTCACCGTGCAGCTGCTGCAGCTCGTGCACGGGCGCGACGACGAGTCGGTGCGCGTCCGGTCCACGCTCGAGGCGATGGACGCCCTGACCGACGCGGGGTACGTCGGCCGCGCCGAGGCGGCACGCTTCGGGCCGGACTACGCCCTGCTCCGCGTGCTCGAGCACCGGATCCAGCTCCGGCGGCTGCAGCGCACGCACCTCGTCCCCACCGACGAGGAAGAGCTGCGCGTGCTGGCCCGGTCGAGCGGAGTCGCGTCGTCGGCCTCCGCGGTCGAGGCCCGGTGGCGTGCCGTGAAGCTCGAGGTCCGCGGCCTGCACGAGCGGTTGTTCTACCGCCCGCTGCTGTCGGCGGTGGCCTCCACCGAGGACGAGATCGTCCTGACGAACGACCAGGTGGTCGACCGGCTCGCGGGCGTCGGGTTCGTCGACCCCGCCGGCGCGGTCGGACACATCCGGGCCCTCACGCAGGGCACGAGCCGTCGCGCGGCAATCCAGCGGAACCTGCTGCCGGTGCTGCTGCGGTGGATGGCCGAGGGCCCGGCGCCGGACCGGGCGCTCCTGGCGTTCCGTCGGCTGAGCGACGCACTGGGGGAGTCGAGCTGGTTCCTCCGGATGCTCCGGGACTCGTCCGGCGCGGCGCACTCGCTCACCACCGTGCTGTCCGAGTCGGCGTTCCTGTCCGGGCTGCTCGAGCGCTTCCCCGAGGCGGTCGCCTGGCTCGACGAACCCGAGGCGCTGCTGCGGCCCCGGCCGGTCGAGGCCCTGCTCGCCGAGATGACCGCCACCACCGCGCGGCACGGCAACGACGTCGACGGCGCGGCCGCCCTGCTGCGGTCCACCCGCCGCCGCGAGACCCTGCGGCTCGGCATGGCCGCGGTGCTCGGATCGCTGGACGTCGACGGGCTCGGACCGGCCCTGAGCGACGTCACCGAGGCCACGCTGGCCGGTGCCCTCGCGCTCGCACGCCGTGACGCACCCGAAGGCTTCGCGTTCGGGATCATCGCGATGGGCCGGTTCGGCGGCCGCGAGCTCGGCTTCGGTTCCGACGCCGACGTGCTCTACGTGTACCGCGCCCCGGACCTGCCGTCCGAGGTGGCCTCGCGCACCGCACAGAACGTCGTCCGTGAACTGAAGCGGCTGACCGAGGACACGATCCACCCGCTCGACCTCGACATCGACCTGCGACCGGAGGGCAAGAACGGCCCCGTCGCGCGGACGCTCGAGTCGTACGGTGCCTACTACGCCCGGTGGTCGCTCACGTGGGAGGCCCAGGCGCTCCTCCGTGCCCGCGGGGCCGTGGGGGACCAGCAGCTGCTGCGCGACTTCGAGCACCTGGCCGACCGCACGCGCTACCCGGAACGGATCGACGACCACGAGGTGCGCGAGGTCCGGCGGATCAAGGCGCGCGTCGAGTCGGAGCGCCTGCCGCGCGGCGCGGACCCGGCCCGGCACCTCAAGCTCGGACGGGGGTCGTTGAGCGACGTCGAGTGGTTCGTGCAGCTCCTGCAGCTGCAGCACGCACTCGAGACCCCGTCGCTCCGGACCACGTCGACCCTCGAGGCGCTCGACGCCGCGGTCGCCGCGGGCCTGGTCGACCCCGAGGACGGCGAGCGGCTCGGGGCAGCGTGGCGGTTCGCCTCGCGGACGCGCAGTGCCCTGGTGCTGTGGTCCGGCAAGACCACCGACGTGCTGCCCGTCGACCGGGTGCAGCTCGAGGGCGTGGCACGGCTGATGGAGTACCCGCCGGGGTCCGCGAGCCAGCTCGAGGACGACTACCTCGGCGTCACCCGGCGTGCTCGACAGGTGTTCGAGCGCGAGTTCTACGGCGCCTGAACCGCCGCCTCTCCGGCGCCGGGAACGGGCGCGACACGCCCGAGCGGCGTCGGAACGGCGCGGAATGGGCAGACGCCCCAGGTGAATTCTCCGTGTCGCGGGACGTCCCCCGGTGGGCGTCCGGCCGTACCCCTGTCCGCCGTGCCCTCGCCACCGTTACCGTGTCGTGATCGGTTTCCGACCGAGCCGCCGGGGCGGCGTGCGCCACGCTCGTGGCGCAACGAGGTGACCACCCGCTGACCGGGGCTTTCCGTTGGCGGCGGCCCGCGCCTCCAGGCCGCACCCGTCGTCGATCGCGCCGATCGTGCTCGGCCGGCGGGTCCGCAGGAGTGCTGTCAGCACGACGGGGGACCGTCGTGACCCGCCGCGAGGGGGACCGGTGTGTCCCCCGTAACACGCACGAAACGCCCCCGGACGGGGGCCGCGTTGCGCGGGCGTCCAGGTTTCTGCATCAATTGCCTCACCCGAACCGGCCCTGATTCCCCGATGAAGCGGAATCTCCACCTCGAACGTTGAAGCAGGGATCGATGTTCACCTTCATTCTGCAGATCAGGCAGATGGTCGAAGGGCACCCCGAGTTCTACCTGTTCGCCGTGTACTCCGCGGTGATCTGGTTGCTCTGGCTGCTCAAGGTCGTCCTGTCCGCCCGCTACCGCCCCTTCACCGGCACCTTCGTCGGCACCACCAGCGTCGTCGTCCCCGTCGTGGACGAGCCGCTCGACCTGTTCCGCGATGTCATCGGCCGCATGGTCGAGCAGCGTCCCGGCGAGATCATCGTCGTCATCAACGGCGCCCGCAACGAGGCGCTCGAAGCGGTCTGCGACGAGTTCGCCCCGCTCGTCCGCTGGACCCACACGCCCATCCCGGGCAAGCGCAACGCCGTCAAGGTCGGCACCGAGATGTCGAACGGCGACATCACGGTGCTCGTCGACTCCGACACCGTCTGGACGCCCGGCACGCTCGACGAGCTGCTCAAGCCCTTCGCCGACGAGTCCGTCGGCGGCGTCACCACGCGGCAGCGGATCCTCGAGCCGGAGCGCAGCTGGATCACCCGCTGGGCCGACTGGCTGGAGAACTCGCGCGCGCTCTACTCGATGCCGGCGCAGAGCGTCCTCGGGCAGATCGGCTGCCTGCCCGGTCGCACGATCGCGTTCCGTCGGAGCATCCTCGTGCGGGTGATGGACCGGTTCATGCACGAGAAGTTCATGGGCGTGTTCCTCGAGGTCTCCGACGACCGCACGCTCACGAACCTCACGCTCACCGAGGGGTACCGCACCGTCTACCAGTACACGTCGCTGGTCTACACGGACGCCCCGCTGCAGGTGAAGAAGCTGTTCAAGCAGCAGCTCCGCTGGGCCCGCGGCTCGCAGTACAACACGCTGCGGATGCTCCCGTGGATGCTCGGACACGCCCCGATCCTGGCGGCGTTCTTCATCACCGACATCATCCTGCCGTTCATGCTCTTCGGCGTGATCGCGGGCTGGATCTACCGGGCGCTGACCGGCCAGGGCGAGAACCTGTACCAGGGCATCCTGTCGCAGTACGGCTTCTCGACGGGCTTCGTGTACGTCGCCGCGCTGATGGTCGTGTCGAGCGTGCTGAGCATGGCGATCCGGCAGATGCGGCACCTGGCCGAGAAGCCGAGCGACTTCTTCCGCCTGCCGATGTTCATCATCGTGTCGACGTTCTTCCTCATGCCGATCCGGCTCATCGGCTTCTTCCGTCTGGCGCACGCGTCCGGCTGGGGGACCCGTGCCGGCGCCTACGCCGGTGGACCGGTGCAGGAGGACCCGGCCGACGCCGTGCAGCCCCTGTCGTCCACCGCGCAGGTGCCGGTCAGCCCGATCGACGCCGAACGTGCCCGGCTGACCGGGTCGGCCGGGTCCGGCTCGGTCGGGTCTGCTCCGGCTGCTCCGCTCGAGACCGTCGACCAGGTGGCGGTGGACCGCGCCTTCGACGAGCTCTTCGGCACCGACGCGGCCACCAACTCCACCACCACCGTGCTCGCCACCCGGCGCGAGGCAGCAGCAGCGGCCGCGCAGCAGGACGCACAGCGAGCAGCCACGCCGGCTCCCGCCCGAGCGCGCCGGTACAACCCGTACGCAGCGATCCCGTACTGCATCGGCTTCGCGATCTTCGCCCTGGAGGCGTTCCTCATTGTCTGACATCATCCGCTCCTCGAGCACCTGGTGGGCGCAGTCGAGCAAGCACGCCCGCTGGACCGCGGTCGGGACGACGGCCATCGTCCTCGCCCTCGCCCTCATCACCTGGTCCGTCTGGGTGTCACCGTCCGGCCCCGTGTCGACCGCCGTGCACCAGGCGCTCGGGGTCCAGCCCCCGAAGGCCAAGAAGGTCTCGGCGGCCGAACTGCAGACGCAGCTCGACGCCGCCCAGGAGCGCATCTGGGCGCTCGAGGGCAAGCTCGACTCCCGCACCGCCCAGGCCGGGTCGCGTGGCGACCAGATCACCGAGCTCCAGGCGCAGATCGCGTCGCTGCGGTCGCAGCTCGGTGCCGCGAAGGGCTCGGGAGGCTCGTCCCGGGTCGACGCGTCGGGTTCCCGTGACGGCGGGGCCGGTTCCTCCGACTGGGGGACCGGATCGGGGTCCGGCACGTCCGGTGGGTCCGCTTCCGCCGGGTCCGGCGGGGGCGCGAGCGGCGGCTCCGGTGCGGCCGGCGGCGCCGGGACGGGCGCGACGAAGCCCAACCCGGGCCCGTCGACCGACCCCGGGACGACGCCCGTCGACGTCCCGACGAAGGCCGAGATCCTCGGGCAGCAGTCCCGCTGGTACGGCCTGTACACGGCGCAGTCCCCGTTCAACTGGGCCGAGTACGACGAGGTCTCCCGGCAGGTCGGCACCGCGTCGAACATGACCGGGTTCTTCCAGGGCTTCGACCAGGCGTTCAACGCCTCGGCGGTGCAGCGCTCCTGGGCCAACGGCCGCGTCCCGCTCATGACGTGGGAGACGGTGCCGGCCCAGACCGGCAACGACCAGAAGTACGTGCCCGGCTACACCAACCAGGACATCGCCGGCGGGGCCTTCGACGCCTACCTGACGAAGTACGCGAAGGCGCTGGCGGCCAACGGGCAGCCGCTGGTCATCCGGCTCGACCACGAGATGAACGGCTCCTGGTACAACTGGTCCGAGGGCAGCGCCCAGCAGAACCCCGCCGGCTCGTACGTCGCGATGTGGCAGCACGTGCACGACGTCTTCCAGGCGAACGGCGCGAACCGGTACGTCATCTGGGACTGGTCACCGAGCCGCATCGACAAGCTCGGCAACCCGAAGTACCAGACCCTCGACTACATGCGTCAGTACTACCCGGGCGCCGACTACGTCGACTGGGTGGGGATGAGCGGCTACTACCGCGACGCCACCGAGCAGCCGACGTTCGCCACGACCTTCGGCGCGACGCTCGCGCAGCTCCGACAGGTCGCGCCGGGCAAGGGCATCATGCTCAACGAGATCGGGGCGACCGAGACCGGCACCAGCGTCGCGAACCCGCAGAAGACGCAGTGGATCAACTCGCTCTTCGACGCCCTGGCCGACCCCGCCAACGACGACATCATCGGCTTCGCGTACTTCAGCGAGACCGCCACCACCATCGTCGACGGCAAGCGCACCACGAACGACTGGCGCCTCAACTCCCGCGCCGATTCCCTGAAGGCCTTCGCCGAGGGCATCACGCGCAACGACATCGACTACGACCTGCAGGAGGTCACGCAATGAGCGAGTCCAAGAAGTCGACCGCATCGGCCGACACCCGCCCCGCACCCGTCATCAGCGTCATCGGCACCGGGTACCTCGGGGCCACCCACGCGGCCGCCATGGCCGAGATGGGCTTCGAGACCATCGGCGTGGACGTCGACCCGGCCAAGCTCGCCGCCCTGTCCGCCGGCGAGGTCCCGTTCTTCGAGCCCGGACTGCCCGAGCTCATCACGAAGCACGTCGCCAGTGGCACGCTCCGCTTCACCTCGGACCTCGCCGCCGCCGTCGCCGCGGCAGACGTGCACTTCGTGTGCGTCGGCACCCCGCAGAAGGCCGGGTCGCACGCCGCGAACCTCGCCTACGTCGAGAGCGCCACCCGCGGTGTCGCCGAGCACCTCACCCACCCGGGCCTCATCGTCGGCAAGTCGACGGTCCCGGTCGGCACCGCGGCACGGCTGCGGGGCATCGTCCGCGAGTTCACGCCGTCCGGCATCACGGCCGAGCTCATCTGGAACCCCGAGTTCCTGCGCGAGGGCAAGGCCGTCGAGGACACGCTGCACCCGGACCGCCTGGTGTGGGGCGGTGCCTCCGAGGCCGCCGACGCCGTGATCCGCGAGGTCTACGCCGCGCCGATCAGCGAGGGCACCCCGGTCATCACGACCGACCTGGCCACCGCCGAGCTCGTCAAGGTGAGCGCCAACGCGTTCCTCGCCACGAAGATCTCGTTCATCAACGCGATCTCCGAGATGTGCGCGATCACCGGCGCCGACGTCACGACCCTCGCCGACGCCCTCGGGCACGACGCCCGCATCGGGCGGAAGTTCCTCAACGCCGGACTCGGCTTCGGCGGCGGCTGCCTGCCGAAGGACATCCGGGCGCTCATGCACCGTGCGAACGAGATCGGCGCCGGTCAGGTCGTCGGGCTCATGCAGCAGGTCGACGAGATCAACATGGGCCAGCGCCAGCGGGTCATCGACATGGCGATCGACTCGGCCGGGGGATCGGTGCTCAACCGCCGCGTGGCCGTCATCGGCGCCGCGTTCAAGCCCCTCACCGACGACGTCCGGGACTCCCCGGCGCTCAACGTCGCCGCGGCACTGCACCTACGCGGCGCCCAGGTGACGCTCTGGGACCCCGAGGCGATGGAGCCCGCGAAGCGCTCGTTCCCGACGCTGAGCTACGCCGCGTCGATGTCCGACGCGATCGAGGGTGCCGACGTCGTGCTCGTGCTCACCGAGTGGGACGACGTCGTCACCGCCGACCCGGTCGCCCTCGGTGACCTCGTCGGACGCCGCGTCGTCATCGACGCGCGCAACTGCCTCCCGGTCGCCGACTGGGTCAGAGCGGGGTGGACCGTCCGTTCCCTGGGACGTCCCACGCCGGTCACGGGTGCACCCGTGAGCGTCGCAGCGGGGACGAACGACGCGTTGGCCACGAGTCGCTAGTCACCGTTCGCGAGACGGGGTCCGTGCCGGGCGGCGCGGGCCCCGTTCCCGTGCGTCGCGACCGCCTGGAGGCCCGGCACCCGTCCGGCGGACCGGCACCGGGCCTCCAGACGGTCGCCTCCGCACCCCGCGGCTCCCGGTGGCCGCGTCCGCTCGCGCTGGGCGACACCCCACGGGCGGCGCAGCCCGTGGGGTGTCGCCCAGCGCGAACCGTGGCCGGCACGGCGAAGGGCCCCGCACCGGACGGTGCGGGGCCCTTCGTGCTCAGCGTTTCGCAGCGGGGCTCAGACGCCGAAGTACAGCTCGTACTCGAACGGGTGCGGGCGCTGGGCCAGCGGCAGGATCTCGTTCTCGCGCTTGTAGTCGATCCAGGTCTGGATGAGGTCCTCGGTGAACACGTTGCCCTTGGTGAGGAACTCGTGGTCGGCCTCGAGTGCCTCGAGCGCCTCGTCGAGGGAGCCGGGGACCTGCGGGATGCCCTTCGCCTCCTCGGGCGGGAGCTCGTACAGGTCCTTGTCGACCGGCTCGTGCGGCTCGATGCGGTTCTGGATGCCGTCGAGGCCCGCCATGAGCTGCGCCGCGAAGGCGAGGTAGGGGTTGCCCGAGGCATCCGGCGCGCGGAACTCGATGCGCTTGGCCTTCGGGTTCGTGCCCGTGATCGGGATGCGGATCGCGGCGGAGCGGTTGCCGGCCGAGTAGACCAGGTTCACCGGGGCCTCGAAGCCCTTCACCAGGCGGTGGTACGAGTTGATCGAGGGGTTGGTGAAGGCGAGCAGCGCCGGGGCGTGCTTGAGGATGCCGCCGATGTACCAGCGCGCGACGTCGGAGAGACCGCCGTAGCCGTTCTCGTCGTAGAACAGCGGCTTACCGTCCGACCAGAGCGACTGGTGGGTGTGCATGCCCGAGCCGTTGTCACCGAAGAGCGGCTTCGGCATGAACGTGGCGACCTTGCCCCACTGGTCGGCCGTGTTCTTGACGATGTACTTGAACTTCAGGATGTCGTCCGCGGCGTGGACCATCGTGTCGAACTTGTAGTTGATCTCCTGCTGGCCGCCGGTGCCCACCTCGTGGTGCGAGCGCTCGAGTTCGAAGCCGGCGTCGATCAGCTTGAGGGTGATGTCGTCGCGCAGGTCGGCGGTCTTGTCGACCGGCGACACGGGGAAGTAGCCGCCCTTGTAGGGGGTCTTGTTGGCGAGGTTGCCGCCCTCTTCGTCGCGACCGGTGTTCCAGGCGCCCTCTTCGGAGTCGACCGCGTAGAAGGACTCGTTCTGCGTGACCGAGTAGCGGACGTCGTCGAAGATGTAGAACTCGGCCTCGGGGGCGAAGAACGCGGTGTCCGCGATGCCCGTCGACGCGAGGTACTTCTCGGCCTTCTTCGCCACCTGGCGCGGGTCACGGCCGTAGATCTCGCCGTTCCGCGGGTTGTAGATGTCGAAGATCATGATGAGCGTGCGCTCGGCGCGGAACTGGTCGACGTACGCCGTGGTGACGTCGGGGATCAGCTGCATGTCCGACTCGTGGATCGACGCGAAGCCCCGGATGGACGAGCCGTCGAACAGCTGCCCGACCGAGAAGAAGTCCTCGTCGACGGTCGATGCGGGGATGTTGAAGTGCTGCTGCACACCCGGCAGGTCCGTGAAGCGGATGTCGAGGAACTTGACGTCGGTGTCCTTGATGAAGGCCAGGACCTCGGAGGAATCGCTGAACATGGGGGCCGATCTCCAATGGGTTGGGTGATGTCGGAGGCACCGGTCAAGGCACCTCCGACGAGGCTATTGACAAGGAGTTTCCCGGACATGACTGGGTTGTTTCAGGCGTGTTACGCCCGGGTGGTCGCCTACGCTGGACTGCATGGCCCGCCCCACTCCCAGCCCGTCCGCGCCCTCCGAGCACCCGGACGGGTGGCCGGGCAAGGACCTCGGACTGCCCGAGACCGGGCCCAGGAGCGTCGGTCGGATCGGCCGTCGGATCGTCGCGCTCCTGATCGACGGCGCCCTGGCCGACCTCGTCGCCTACGTCACCGGCGTGTGGTCGCCGGTGAACGGTTCCGGTGACATCGCGCACACGTGGATCCAGCTCGCGATCTTCGCCGCGCTGCAGATCGTGTTCATCTGCCTGCTGTCCGGGTCGTTCGGCCACATCTGCGTCGGGCTCCGCGTCGTGCCGATGCGGGGCGGCTACGTCGGTGCCTGGCGGCCCGTGGTCCGGACGCTGCTCCTCTGCCTGGTCGTGCCGGCGCTCATCATCGACCGCGACAGCCGCGGCGCGCACGACCGGATCGCAGGGACGGTGCTCGTCCGCCGCTGAGCGGCTTCCGCTGGACCCGAGCGGCTCCCGCGCACCCCGGAACACACGAGGACGCCCCCGACCAGTCCAGGTCGGGGGCGTCCTCGTGTGTCCGGGTCGATCCGGATCAGCGCGGACGACCGGCGCGAGCGCGCATCGGGTCCATGCCCTTGGGGATCGCCGCGGCGGGGCTCTGCGTCAGCGAGTCGAGGCGGTTCGCGACGGCCAGCACCTCGTTGCGGTTGAGCGACTTCCCGAGCTTGTTCATGGCGCGGGGGAGCTTGTGCAGCGTCAGGCTGTCACCGGTGCCGTCGCCCACGTGCAGCACGTGCACGGCGACGTTCGGCACGATGCGCTGCACCTTGCGGCGCTCCTCGTCGACCTGACGGTTGAGGTTGCCGCGCTGGCCCTCGGTGATGAGGACGACGCCGGGACGTCCGACGGCGCGGTAGACCGCGGCCTGCGAGCGGCCGTGCACGGCGACGGGCATCTCGCTCGACCGCCACTGCCGACGGAGCGAGTTCGACAGGACGGCACCGACGGCGCCGGGCTGCCCTTCGATCTGCGAGTACGCGGCACGTTCGGCCAGCCGACCCAGCACGATCAGGAGCAGCAGCACGCCGAGCAGCACGCCGGCGACGATCCACAGGGTGATCGCGAGCCAGTTCTGCCCCGGCAGGAGCAGCGCGAGCAGGACACCGAGCACGACGGGCCCGATGAAGGCCAGTGCGAACCACCAGACCGACGACGGGTCGGCCCGACGGGTCATCTGGAAGACCTGGAACATCTGCTTGAGACGCCCGGGCTCCTTCGCCTTCTTGTCCGTTGAAGAGCTGCGTGCCATGGCAACAGGATACGGCCTCCGCGCGGCGGGGGAGACCGCACGACGTCCGACTGTGGGCGAACAGCATCCGTCCACAGGTGGGGTGCGTGGACCGGGAGGCGCGGCTCACCTCCGCCACGCTGGCGGACATGCAAGGGAGCACCGTCCACCCCACCCCCTGGGTCGCGGACCCCGACGAGTCGGCCCTGCTGGGGTGGGTCGCCGACCGCTCCGCGACCGCCGATCGGCACCTCGTTCCGGTCGTCGACGTCGGTCGCTCCCCGGACGGCCGCCTGGTCGTGGAGGTCGACCGTCCGGGCGGGATGCCGATCGATGCTGCGCTCGAACGACTCGGCACACCGACCACCGGCGTCGCCGTCACCCTCACCGTCCCGCTCCTCGAACTCGTCGTCGCCGCGCACGACGGCACGGTGATGCTCGGGGCCGCCGAGATCGACGACGTCGTGGTGGACGACGCCGGGGCGGTCGTACTGTGCGACCGTCCGCCGGGTGCGACGGCCGCGGGTGACGGGGACCCCACCCCAACCGCCGCTCTCCGAGGGGGCACCACACCGGACGCGCTCCGCACGCTCGTCCTGGCGGCACGCACCGTGTGGGACCGCGTCGACCCTGCCGACCCCGAGCTGCCGGCGGTGGCCGCGGCACTGCAGGGGGCGCTCGACGGCGACGGACGGAGCGCCAGGACGGCCCTCGAGCTGGTCCGTGACGCCGCTCCGCCCCGACCCTTCCGGTGGACGCCGGTGCCGAGCGACCTGGTGTTCACCGACCCAGACGCACCGTCTGCCGCCGGAGGACCGATTGGGTTCGTCGAGCAGCTCCGCCTCGTCGTCGAGCAGGGCCTGCCCGTCGGCGCGGGCCGTCGACTCCCGTTGCGCCACGTGCTGGTCGGTGCGATCGTCGGCACGGGCGTCGTCATCGCGGGGCTGACGGCGGTCGGGGCCGGGTGAGCGCCGCGCCGGGTGTGCTGCCGGTACCCGCCGGACCGGGTGTCACCGCGCCCGCGCTGGACGCCGCACCGGGAACGGGGACGGCCCCGGCTCCCACCAGGGGAACCGGGGCCGTCGGCCGTGCAGCGGGGATCAGTACCCGAGGTTCGGCGCGAAGTTGCCTTCCTCCAGGCGGTTCTTCACCGCGACGAGGTAGCGCGACGCGTCCGCGCCGTCGATGATCCGGTGGTCGTACGACAGCGCCAGGTAGACGAACGAGCGGATCGCGATCGCCTCCTGCCCGTCGACCTTGACGACCGCCGGGCGCTTCGTGACGATGCCGGTGCCGAGGATGGCCGACTGCGGCAGGAACACGACGGGGGTGTCGAACAGCGCGCCACGCGAACCGGTGTTGGTCAGCGTGAACGTGCCACCGGCCAGCTCGTCGGGCTTGAGCTGGTTGTTCCGGGTGCGCTCGGCCAGGTCGGCGATCGACTTCGAGAACTGTGCCAGGTCGAGCGAGGCGGCGTCCTTGATGACCGGCGTCAGCAGACCGCGCTCCGTGTCCACCGCGATGGAGACGTTCTCGGTCTCCGGGTAGACGATCTCGTCGCCGTCCACGGTCGAGTTGATCTTCGGGTGGGCCTTGAGCGCCTCGGACGCGGCGAGGGCGAAGAACGGCATGAAGGAGAGCTTCGAACCGGTCTTCTCGAGGAACTCCGCCTTGTGGGCGTCGCGGAACTGCGCCACCTTCGTGACGTCGACCTCGACGACGCTCGTCAGCTGTGCGGTCGAGGTCATCGACTGCACCGCCCGCTCGGCGACGACCTTGCGCAGGCGCGTCATCTTCTCGCGGGTGCCGCGCAGCGGCGAGACCTCGGCGACGAACGGACCGGACGCGGCGGCGGGTGCTGCTGCACCGCTGGCGGCCGGAGCCTTCGCGGCGGCGGCGAGCACGTCCTCCTTGCGGATGCGTCCACCCACACCGGACCCGGTGACGGTGGACAGGTCGACGCCCTGCTCGTTGGCGAGCTTGCGTACGAGCGGGGTGACGTAGCCGCTGGCTGCGCCGTCCTGCGTCGGGTTCGGCACCGCTGCGGCCGGGGTCGGAGCAGCGGCGGGCGCGGCCTGGGCCGGCACGGCTGCCGGGGGAGCGGCGGCGGGCGGCGGGACCGGAGCGGCGGCCGGCACGGGCGCGGCGGCGGGCGGCGCGGACGGTGCCTGCGGGGCGGCCGGCTGGGTCTGTCCGGCGGGGGCCGGCTCGGGCTCGGTGGGCTCGGGGGCCGGGGTCTCGGCCTCCTGCTCCGTGCTCGGGGCTGCCTCGGGCTCCTCGGCGTCTGCTGCGGCGGCGTTCGCGTCACCGGACTCGGACGACTCCGAGCCGGAGTCCGACGAACCGGAGTCCGACGAACCCGAGCCGTCGCCGATCTTCACGAGCGGAGTGCCGACCTCGACGGTCTCGTCCTCCGGCACGAGGATCTCCTCGACGACGCCGGAGATCGGCGACGGGATCTCGGTGTCGACCTTGTCGGTCGAGACCTCGAGCAGCGGCTCGTCGACCTCGACCCGGTCACCGACGTTCTTCAGCCATCGGGTCACCGTGCCCTCGGTGACGCTCTCGCCGAGCGCCGGGAGGTTGACGGATTCGCTCATCGGGTGGACTCCTCTTCGCGGGGGATTGCAGTGGTGGTTGGTGTCATTGTCACAGTGCGCGGACCGGTGCCGGTCACAGCGCGTGCAGCGGCTTGCCCGCGAGGTGCAGGAACGCCTCGCCGAGGGCTTCGTTCTGGGTCGGGTGGCCGTGCACCAGGGGCGCGACGTCCTCCGGGTAGGCCTCCCAGTTCACGGCGAGCTGTGCTTCGCCGATGAGCTCGCCGACGCGGGCACCGATCATGCTGACGCCGACGACGGGGCCGTCCACGACGCGCACGACCTTGACCGAACCGGAGGTCCCGATGATGTGGCTCTTGCCGTTGCCGGCCAGGTTGTACTCGTAGAAGTCGACCTTGTCGGCGCCGTACTGCTCCTCGGCCTTGGCCTGCGAGAGACCGACCGACGCGACCTCGGGGTCGGAGTAGGTGATCTTCGGGATGTTCTTGTCCTCGATGACGACCGGGTTGAGCCCGGCGATCTCCTCGGCGACGAAGATGCCCTGCTGGAAGCCGCGGTGCGCGAGCTGCAGGCCGGGGACGATGTCGCCCACGGCGTAGACGTTCGGCAGGTTGGTGGCGAGGCGCTCGTTCGTGGTGACGAACCCGCGGTCCATCGCGACGCCGACCTCGTCGTAGCCGACGTTCTGCGTCACGGGGCCACGGCCGACCGCGACGAGCAGGACGTCGCCCTCGAAGGTCTTGCCGTCCTCCAGGGTGACGACGACGCCGTTCTCGTGCTGCTCGACGCCCTGGAACCGGACCCCGAGCGAGAACTCGATGCCGCGCTTGCGGAACGCGCGCTCGAGCTGCTTCGACATGGACTCGTCCTCGGCGGGGACCAGGTGGGGCAGGCCCTCGACGATGGTGACCTCGGCGCCGAACGACTTCCAGACGCTCGCGAACTCGACGCCGATGACGCCGCCGCCGAGGATGACGACCTTGTTCGGGACGTAGTCCATGCGGAGCGCGGTCTCGGACGTGATCACGCGGCCGCCGATCTCGAGCCCGGGCAGGGACTTCGAGTACGAACCGGTGGCGAGCACGATGTTCTTGCCGGTGACGGTCTGGTCGCCGACCTGCACGGTGTTCTGCGAGGTCAGGCGGCCCCAGCCGTTCACGACGGTGATGCCGCGGGCCTTGATCAGGCCCTGCAGGCCCTTGTACTTCGAGTTGATGACGCCCTGCTGGTAGTCGATCACCTTCGGCACGTCGACGCCGGCGAACTCGGCGATGACGCCGTACTTCTCGGCGTCCCGGGTGCCGTCGGCGATCTCCGCCGCGTGCAGGAGCGCCTTCGTGGGGATGCACCCGCGGTGCAGGCACGTCCCTCCGAGCTTGTCGCCCTCGATGAGCGCGACGCTCATGCCGAGCTCGGCGGCCCGGAGCGCTGCGGCGTATCCACCGCTCCCGCCACCGAGGACCACGACGTCGTAAGTCTGTTCCGTCACCTGGTGCAACTCCCTCGTGCGTGTCGGGCCGATCGGGCCCCCTGGACACCGCGGGGAGCGGCGTCCGACGGTCGGACCGCATGGTTCCGGTCCCGTCCCGTGCAGTACCGGTGGGCGGCGCGTCGGTGCGCCGGTCCCACCGCTACCAAACCTACTACTCGGACTGGAGGTCTTCTGCGAGGGCCACGAGGGTCCGGACCATCACGCCCGTCGCGCCCTTGCCCAGCCAGCCGTAGCCGCCGCCCTTGTTCTCCGACGGGCCCGCGATGTCGAGGTGCGCCCAGGGGACACCCTCGCCCACGAAGCGCTCCAGGAACTTGCCCGCCAGGAGCATGCCGCCGGCCGGGTTGCCCACCGTGGCGTTGACGATGTCGGCGACCTCGCTGGCCAGCCGGGCGTCGAGTTCCTCGGGGAGCGGCATCGGCCAGATCGGCTCGGCCACACGCTCGGCCACCGCGCGCAGCGTGGCGACGAGGTCGTCGCTGCCCATCAGGCCCGTCGTGCGGTCACCGAGTGCGACGACCTGGGCGCCCGTGAGCGTCGCCACGTCGACCAGCGCGTCGGGCTGCTCGAGGGACGCCGCGGCCATGCCGTCACCGAGGACCAGGCGGCCCTCGGCGTCGGTGTTCGTGACCTCGACCGTGGTGCCGTTCTTCAGCGTGAGGACGTCACCCGGGCGGGTCGCGGTGCCGGACGGCATGTTCTCGGCCAGGGCGAGCCAGGCGGTGACGCGCACGTCCAGCCCCAGGCGCGCGGCGGCGACCGTCGCGGCGAGCACGGTGGCGGCGCCGGTCATGTCGGTCTTCATGCCGAGCATCGAGGCGGCGGGCTTGAGCGAGAGGCCGCCCGAGTCGAAGGTGATCCCCTTGCCGACCAGGGCGAGGTGCTTGGTGGCCGACTCCGGCGCGTACCGCACGACGACCAGGCGGGGCGGGCGGGCCGAGCCGCGACCGACGCCGAGGATGCCGCCGAAGCCCTGCTCCTCGAGTGCGTGCTCGTCGAGCACCTCGACGGTGAGCGGCAGGTCCGAGGCGAAGCCGGTCGCGACGTCGGCGACGTCCTGCGGTCCGAGGTCGCCGGCCGCGGTGTTCACCAGGTCGCGCACGAGCGACGCGGCGTCCGCCACGATCGCGGGGCGCACGGCGGCGTCGGCGGCGACGTCGGCCGGGGCGACGACCTCGATGCGCTGGTCACCGCGGGCGGGTGCCTTCGTGCCGGCGCCCTTGTGGCGGGTGAAGGCGTAGGCACCGAGTGCGGCACCCTCGAGTGCGGCGTCGACGAGCTCGGCGGAGTCCGTCGGCAGCGCGAGCGTGATCGAGTCGACCTGGGGGAGCTGGCGGACGGCGCTGCCGGCGGCGGCACGGATCGCCGCCGCACCCGTCGCGGACCCGAGGCCGATCAGCGCGACCGACCGCGCACCGACGCCGGTGGCGGGCAGGCGGACGAGCTGGTCCTTCGCCCCGGTGACGCCGATGGCGGCCAGGTCGAGGCCCGCGAGGGCGTCGACGGCTCCGAGCGCGCTCGGTGCGAGCGAGGCGCCGGAACCGGTCGCGTCGCCCGACCCGGTCGGTGCCGGACGGACCCCGACGACGAGCACGTCGGCGGTGGTGGTCTCGGGGGAGGAAGTGGTGGTGGAGAGCGTCGGTCGGACCATGCCCCAACCCTACCGACGGGCTGTTCGCTGTCGGCGTCGTCACCCCGCACCGGGGGCGTCAGGGGGCCCGCCTAGCATGGGGACGGTGAACCACCCCGAGGAGCTCTACACGTTCGACGCTGACGCCCCGACCGTGCCCGCCGGGCTGCACCTGGTCGCCGGGCTCACCGGCTTCGCCGACGCCGGATCGGCCGTCGCGCAGGTCACGACCGCGGTCCTCGAGGACCTGGAGACCGAGCTCGTGGCCGAGTTCGACCCCGACGCGCTGCTCGACTGGCGGGCCCGTCGCCCGGTGATCACCTTCGAGCACGACCACATCGCCGCCGTCGAACCGCCCCGACTGGCCCTGCACCTGGTGCGCGACGAGATCGGTCAGCCGTTCCTGTTCCTGTCGGGCTACGAGCCGGACTTCCAGTGGAACCGCTTCGTCGACGCCGTCACCGGACTCGCCGCCGAGCTGCAGGTCGCCGACACCACGTGGGTGCAGTCGATCCCGATGCCGGTCCCGCACACCCGGCCGATCAGCCTCACGGTCTCCGGCACGCGTGCCGATCTGGTCGAGCAGATGAGCGTCTGGAAGCCCGAGACCCAGGCACCGGCGAACGTCCTGCACCTGGTCGAGCACCGGCTCGCCGGCTCCGGTGCGCAGGTCACCGGGCTCGTGCTGCTCGTCCCGCACTACCTGTCCGACACCGAGTTCCCCGACGCCGCGGTCGCCGCGCTGTCGGGCATCGCCGCCGCCACCGGGCTCATCTTCCCGACGGACGCCCTGCGCGAGTCGGGCCGCGAGTTCCGCAACCGCGTGGACGAGCAGGTGCTCGGCAACGCCGAGCTGCAGCGCCTGGTCTCCGTGCTCGAGGAACGGCACGACACCTACATGGAGGGGAACCCGGTCGCGTCGCCCCTGACGGGCGTCGACGGCGAGGTCCCCACCGCCGACGCGATCGCCGCCGAGCTCGAGCGCTTCCTGGCCGACCGCCGGACCCAGGGCGACACGACCGACTGACGGTCGGGGGGTCCTGCCGTCCCCACGGGGCGGTCTGGAGGCGCGGGGCGGGCTCGCACCGCGCCTCCAGATCGCCCTGCGGTCGCCTGCACGACGCGACGCGCGTGGGCGACGGCCGTCGCGTATCGACGCCGGCGGCGTCGGTAGCCTGGTGCGGTGAACTCCCGTCGTGCCTTCCTGATCTGGGGCGTCGCGGTGCTCGCCTACGTCCTCGCCGTCGTGCAGCGGTCCTCGCTGGGGGTCTCGGGTGTCGACGCGCAGGACCGGTTCGCCGTGTCCGCCGCCGTGCTGTCCACCCTGGCCGTCGTGCAGATCGCCGTGTACGCGGGACTCCAGATCCCGGTGGGCATCGCCCTCGACCGGGTCGGCCCGCGCCGCCTGGTCCTGCTCGGCGCCGCGCTGCTCGTCGTCGGGCAGGCCGTCGTCGCGGTCTCGCCGTCGATCGCACCGGCCATCGTGGGGCGGGTGCTCGTCGGCGCCGGCGACGCGATGACCTTCATCTCCGTGATCCGCCTGGTGCCGATGTGGTTCAGCGGGCGCATCCTGCCGCAGATCTCGCAGTGGACGGGCAACCTCGGACAGATCGGGCAGGTCCTGTCGGCGTTCCCGTTCGCCGTGCTGCTCCACTCGGTCGGCTGGACGCCGGCGTTCGGCGTCGCCGCGGCAGCGAGCGCGGTCGGACTCGTGCTCGCCGCGGTGTTCGTGCGGAACGGTCCCGTGCCCGTGCGGACCGACACGATCCCGCTCCCGCACTCCTGGGGCGCGGCCTTCGGCACGTTCGGGCACGCGCTGCGCCGTCCCGGCACGCAGCTCGGGTTCTGGTCGCACTACGTGACACAGTCGTCCGGCACGGTGTTCTCGCTGCTCTGGGGCGTGCCGATGCTCCGGGGGCTCGGGTACACGCCGGGAGAGGCGGCTGGGTTCCTCACCGTCATCGTGGTCGTCGGGTTCGTCGCCGGTCCGGTGCTCGGGGTGCTGTGCGCCCGCTTCCCGATGCGCCGGTCGAACCTGGTGCTCGGCGTGGTCGTGCTGCTCGCGGTCATCTGGACGGCGATCCTGCTGTGGCCAGGGCACCCCCCGACGTGGCTGCTCGTCCTGCTCGTCGTCGCGATGGGCATCGGCGGTCCGGGTTCGCTCATCGGGTTCGACTTCGCCCGCACCTTCAACCCCGTCGGCTCGCTCGGGTCGGCGAACGGCGTCGTCAACGTCGGCGGCTTCCTGGCGGCCTTCGTGATGATGTACCTGATCGGCGTCCTGCTCGACCTGACCGCGCGCGCCACCGGCCAGACGGTGTTCGCCTGGGACAACTTCCGGATCGCCCTCACCGTGCAGTACGTCGTGGTCGGGTTCGGGGTCGGGATGCTGCTGCACGCACGGCGCCGGACCCGCCGCGTGCTGCACGCCGAGGAAGGAATACGTGTGGGCCCGCTCTGGGTTGCACTCGTTGCACGCCTGCGGAAGCGGCACGTGCAATAATGAACCCGGACCCGTTCGGGACCCCTGTCTGTCGGAGCACTTCGGTGCGCCGGTGAACTCGGGGGACTTGACATGGGTCCTCGTGCTGCCCGGAACGGTGGACTCGTACGACGCGGGGGACTGCGCCGCGGGACCTGGGCGGCGAGGGAGGCCACGACCCCACGAACGTGGCACGACGAGAGAGGTGATCGCATGGCTGCCCGGAGCACGACGATCGATCCCACGAAGGACACCGAACCCGAGGGTGCGGTGGCGCAGGACGCCGCCGACGCCGAGGGGACCGCCGCGCCGAAGAAGCGCGCCACCAAGGCCCCCGCCGCGAAGGCCCCTGCCAAGAAGGCTCCCGCCAAGAAGGCTGCCCCGAAGGCGAAGAAGACCGACGCCGTCGACGAGGCCATCGCCGCCGACGAGCCCGTCGAGGAGCCGGTCGACGAGACCGAGGAGTCCGACGACAAGACGGCGAAGCCGGACGCCGCGGCCGCGGTCGCAGCCGGCGCGCTCGTCATCTCGCAGACCGACGACGACGAGGCGCCGGTCTACTCGACCACCATCACGGGTGCGACCGCCGACCCCGTGAAGGACTACCTCAAGCAGATCGGCAAGGTCGCGCTGCTCAACGCCGAGCAGGAGGTCGAGCTCGCGATGCGCATCGAGGCCGGCCTGTTCGCGGAGGACAAGCTGCAGCACGCGACGGGGCTGTCGAAGCCCGCCGAGCGTGAACTGCGCTGGGTCGCCCGCGACGGTCAGCGTGCGAAGTCGCACCTGCTCGGCGCGAACCTCCGACTGGTCGTCTCGCTCGCGAAGCGCTACACCGGTCGCGGCATGCAGTTCCTGGACCTCATCCAGGAGGGCAACCTCGGTCTGATCCGTGCGGTCGAGAAGTTCGACTACACCAAGGGCTTCAAGTTCTCGACCTACGCGACGTGGTGGATCCGCCAGGCGATCACCCGCGCCATGGCCGACCAGGCCCGCACGATCCGCATCCCCGTGCACATGGTCGAGGTCATCAACAAGCTCGCCCGCGTGCAGCGGCAGATGCTGCAGGACCTCGGCCGCGAGCCCACTCCGGAAGAGCTCGCCCGCGAGCTCGACATGACCCCGGAGAAGGTCGTCGAGGTGCAGAAGTACGGCCGCGAGCCGATCTCGCTGCACACGCCCCTGGGCGAGGACGGCGACTCGGAGTTCGGTGACCTCATCGAGGACACCGAGGCGGTCGTGCCGGCCGACGCGGTGGGCTTCACGATGCTGCAGAAGCAGCTCGAGAGCCTGCTCGACTCCCTGTCCGAGCGCGAGGCGGGTGTCATCCGCATGCGCTTCGGCCTGGGCGACGGCCAGCCGAAGACCCTCGACCAGATCGGTGACACGTTCGGCGTGACGCGTGAGCGCATCCGCCAGATCGAGTCGAAGACGATGGCGAAGCTCCGCCACCCGTCGCGGTCGCAGTCGCTGCGCGACTACCTCGAGTAAGCCGGCATGCGCTTCTTCATCCCGATCCTGATCGGGCGGATCCTCCGTGCCCTCGCCCGTGCGCGGGGCGGCGGGTCCGCCTACCCGGGCTTCATCGTCCTCAAGCTCGTGCCGGACTTCCTGCAGCACGTGACGAAGCAGTTCCCGAACGGCGTCGTCTTCGTGCTCGGTTCGAACGGCAAGTCGACGACGACGCACATGATCTCGGACATCGTCCGGGCGCACGGGCTCCGCGTCTTCACGAACCCGTCCGGGGCGAACCTGCCGCAGGGCATCGCTTCGGCGCTGCTCTCCGAGGTCTCGCTGACCGGCAAGCTCAAGGCGGACATCGGCATCCTCGAGGTCGACGAGGCCTTCGCGGTCGAGCTCGCCGGCATCCTGTCGCCGTCCACGGTGACCATGCTCAACGTGCAGGTCGACCAGCTCTACCGGTTCTTCGAGACCGAGCGCGTCGCGACGATGATGCTCGACACCGCCGCACTGTCGACGGCGAACGTCATCACGAACCGCGACGACCAGTTCCTCGACGCCTACGCGGGTGTCGCCGGTCAGCGGGTGCTGCGCTTCGGTGCGAGCGCCGAGGTCGTGGCCGCGGCCCCCAACGGGCTGCAGAACGCCGACGACTTCGACCGACGCGACGCCGTGCCGAACACGGCCGACGCCGAGGTCGTCGTCAACACCGGTGACGGTGCGACCCTGCGCTTCGCGGGCACCGACATCCCCGTGCGCCTGCCGGCCCGTGGTCTGCACTACGCGGTCGACGCGGCAGCAGCCACGGCGACGGCGAGTGCCGCGCTGGGCGAGCAGTTCCGCGCCGACGCCGTGACGAAGGCCTTCGGCACCATGAAGCCGGCCTACGGGCGCGGCGAGCGGCTGCCGATCGCCGGCGAGTCCGCCGAGTTCACGATGTTCAAGAACGCCGCGAGCCTGCAGCTCAACCTCGACGCCCTGCCCGACCAGCCCGAGCAGGTCCTCATGGCGATCGACGAGGGCACGCCGGACATCTCGTGGATCTACGACATCGACTTCTCGAAGCTCGACCACGTCGACGTCGTCTCAGGCGACAAGGCCTGGCAGATCGCGATCGCGCTGGAGCACGCCGGCGTCCGCATCGGCCGTGTGGAGCCCGACGTCGAGGCGGCGATCCGCCACATGGAGCAGCTGGGTTCGACGACCCGTGGGACGAAGAACTTCATCGTCAACTACGAGATCATGATGATCGCCCGGAAGGCCCTCGGCCACCCGGACATGGAGAAGACCGCATGACGGCCGACCGGCTGACCATCCTGCACGTCTACCCGCGCCAGATGGGTGTGTCGGGCGACCGGGGCAACGTCGCGGCGCTCGTGCGTCGTGCCGAGGCCGCCGACATCGCGACCGAGGTCGTCGAGTACGCCCCCGGTGACGTGCTGCCCACCGAGGCCGACGTCGTCGTGATCGGCAACGGTCCGCTCAGCGCCATGCGCTCGCTCGGCGCCGACGTCACGCGCGTCGGTGCGGCGATCCGCGAGTTCGCCACCGCCGGGGTGCCGGTCGTCGCCGTCGGGGGCGGGTTCGACCTGGCCACCAACGCGGTCGTCCCGACCGAGGGCACGCCGATCGACGGGTTCGGCGTGTTCGACGCCCGGGCCGTCCGCGGCGCGGAGCGCCGGGTGAACTACTTCGTGCTCGAGACCCGGTACCCGCTGCTCCCCGGAGCGCCGAAGCGCCTCGCGGGCTTCGAGGACCACGCCACCCGCATCGAACTGGCGCCGGGCCTCAGCCCCTTCGCCGACGTCGTGTCCGGTGGTGGCAACCAGGCCGGGACACCGGTCGAGGGTGCGATCGTCGGGAGCGCCTTCGGCACGCACACGCAGGGCCCGATCCTGCCGCTCAACCCGCAGTTGACCGACGCCGTGCTCGCCGCGGCGACCGCGCGGCTCGGGCGCTCGTACGAGCCCGACCCGGAGCGGACCGCGACGATCGACCGGTACGCGCGCGAGGCGCGGGCGACGGTCGACCGCTACGTCGACAAGGCGTTCAAGCGCATCGCCTGACGGTGGTCGGTCCCGACCACACGACAGACGGGAGGCCCGGTGCCAGCTGGCACCGGGCCTCCCGTCTGTCTGCGGTCGCGTCGGCGAACGCTACTTCGACTCGTAGAGTCGGCTGCTCTCGTCGTGCCACTCGATGGCGGTCGCCGCGAGCTTGTCCTTGAACTCGGCGCCGTGGTGGGCGCAGAAGTACAGTTCGCCGCTGGCCATGGTGGCGCGGATGTAAGCCTGTGCCCCGCAGCTGTCGCAGCGGTCGGCAGCCGTGAGCTGGTGGCTGCTGACTTCGTCGATGGAGAGGTCCTGCACGGTCTGGGTCATTGCTGTGCTCCTCACGGATTGCAGGTGGTGCGGGTTGGTTGGACCATTTCAACACGTGATGCCTGGGAGTGGCGCATTGTGGTGCCCCGTTTCGCTCAGCGCGGATCGGCTGTCCCCAGTGCGAGTGTCCCCGCGCTGGGTGTCGGTGCTGCTCGGTAAACTCGCCCGGTGAGCTCCGACTACTCCGCACGCCATCTCTCCGTCCTCGAGGGGCTCGAGGCGGTCCGGAAGCGTCCCGGCATGTACATCGGGTCGACCGACTCCCGCGGGCTCATGCACTGCCTGTGGGAGATCATCGACAACTCGGTCGACGAAGCCCTCGCCGGACACGGTGACGAGATCGGTGTCGTGCTGCACCCGGACGGCTCGGTCGAGGTCCGCGACACCGCGCGCGGCATCCCGGTGGACGTCGAGCCGAAGACCGGTCTGACCGGGGTCGAGGTCGTGTTCACGAAGCTGCACGCCGGGGGCAAGTTCGGGTCCGGTTCGTACGCGGCGTCGGGTGGTCTGCACGGCGTCGGCGCCTCGGTGGTGAACGCGCTGTCCGAGCGCCTCGACGTCGAGGTCGACCGCGGCGGCAAGACCTACGCCATGTCGTTCCACCGCGGCGAGCCCGGCACGTTCGACGACTCGGCGGGTGTCGGGCCGGACGCGCCCTTCTCGCCCTTCACCTCGGGCAGCGAGCTGCGCGTGGTCGGCAAGGTCAAGAAGGGCATCACGGGCTCACGGATCCGGTACTGGGCCGACCGGCAGATCTTCACGTCTGACGCGCGGTTCAGCACCGACGACCTGGTGACGCGCGCCCGGCAGACGGCGTTCCTCGTGCCGGGGCTCGGCATCACCATCACGGATGCGCGCCCGGCGTCGATCGAGGCAGCGGCCACCCGCGCCGAGGCGACCGGCACACAGGTCGCGGCGGGTCCGGTGGTCGAGCGCTTCCGGTACGAGGGCGGCATCGGCGAGTTCGTCGAGCACCTCGCCGTGGACGGCCCGCTCACCGACGTCTGGCGCATCCAGGGCACCGGGACCTTCACCGAGACCGTGCCGATGCTCGACGACAAGGGCCACATGGTCTCCACGTCGGTCGAGCGCTCCTGCGAGGTCGACCTCGCCCTGCGGTGGGGCAGCGGGTACGAGACCGTGTTCCGCAGCTTCGTCAACATTATCGCGACGCCGAAGGGCGGCACGCACCAGGCCGGCTTCGAGTCTGGTGTGGTGAAGGCCGTCCGCGCCCAGGTCGAGGCGAACGCCCGCAAGCTCAAGGTCGGCCAGGACAAGCTCGACAAGGACGACGTGCTGGCCGGGATGACCGCCGTGCTGACCGTCCGGCTGCCCGAACCGCAGTTCGAGGGGCAGACGAAGGAGATCCTCGGCACCCCGGCAGTCCGCAAGATCGTCGACCAGGTCGTGTCGAAGCGCATGACCGAGATCCTCACCTCGACGCAGCGGACCGAGAAGGCGCAGTCGGCCGCCCTGCTCGAGAAGGTCGTGTCCGAGATGAAGACCCGCATCTCGGCTCGGGCGCACAAGGAGACGCAGCGCCGGAAGAACGCGCTCGAGAACTCCTCGCTGCCGACGAAGCTCGCGGACTGCCGCTCGCAGGAGACCGAGGGCACCGAGCTGTTCATCGTGGAGGGCGACTCGGCCCTGGGCACGGCGAAGCTCGCCCGCAACAGCGAGTACCAGGCGCTGCTGCCGATCCGCGGCAAGATCCTCAACGTGCAGAAGGCGTCCGTGTCGGACATGCTCTCGAACGTCGAGTGCGCGTCGATCATCCAGGTCATCGGCGCCGGCTCCGGCCGCACGTTCGACATCGACCAGGCCCGCTACGGCAAGATCATCATCATGTCCGACGCCGACGTGGACGGCGCCCACATCCGCACGCTGCTGCTCACGTTGTTCTTCCGGTACATGCGTCCGATGATCGAGCAGGGCCGGGTCTTCGCCGCCGTGCCGCCGTTGCACCGGGTGGTCGTCGTGAACCGTGGCAAGCCGAACGACACGCTGTACACGTACTCCGAGCAGGAGCTGCAGACCGTGCTGAAGAAGCTCGAGCGGACGGGCAAGAAGTACCAGGAGCCGATCCAGCGCTACAAGGGCCTGGGCGAGATGGACGCCGACCAGCTGGCGGAGACCACGATGGACCGCGCGCACCGCACCCTGCGCCGGGTGAACGTGACCGATGCCGAGAGTGCCGCGAAGGTGTTCGAGCTGCTCATGGGCAACGACGTCGCGCCGCGCAAGGAGTTCATCCTGGCCGGCGAGGGTCTGGACCGCGACCGCATCGACGCCTAGCCCGCGCGAACTTTCGCGCTGAGCGACAGCCCACGCGGCCGCGAGCCCGTGAGGTGTCGCTCAGCGCGAAACGGCGCCGCGACCGCCGCGACGCCGCAGCCGCGACCGACGCCGCAGCCGCCGACACCGCGCCCGCCGCCGCCTACGCCTCGGCGGCGGTGCCGTCGAGTGTCGCGGCGCTGCCGCCGATCGAACCGATGACGGCCTCGAGCGGCGCTCCCGACCCGTCGCGCTTCGACAACCAGTCGGGCAGGGTCCGTGCGGCCCCGTCGGTGCCGACGGCGTGCGGCGGCGCGATGCCGGCCCACGCCACGGTCAGACCGTCCTCGCCCTTCAGGAAGGCGTGGGCCCGGACACCCTGGGTGGCACGGCCCTTCGCGGGGAACTCCGACAGTGCAGAGACCTTCGCCCGGCCGGCGTCGGTGCCCGGCAGCGCGGTCGAGGTGGTGGACACCGTGGCGACCACGGCGTCGTCGGAGCGGGCGACGGAGCCGAACCAGATGACCGACGCGCCGGACGCCACGGCGACCCCGGCGACGCCACCGGCGGGGAGCCCCTGCGCGCGGACGGCGGACGCGGGGAACCGCAGCAGCTGCGCGTTCGAGGTGATGAACACCAGGTCGTCGGACTCCGGCGCCTGGGCAGCGCCGACGACGTGGTCGCCGGGCTTCAGCCCGATGGCCACGAACTCCGGCTTGTCGGGCCACGCGCCCGGCACGACGCGCTTCACGACACCCTGCGCGGTGCCGATCGCCAGCGAGTCGTCGGACGCGCCGGACAGGTCGACGAGGGCCACGACCGTCTCGCCCTTGGTGAGCGCGAGGAAGTCGGTGACCCGGACGCCGGCGTCGAGTCGGACCGCTGCGGGCGGCACGGCGGGCACGTCGACGGGGGAGAGCCGCAGCACCCGGCCGGTCGACGTCAGCGCGCCGATCTGCCCGCGCACGGTGCTCACCACGGCGGAGCGGACGGCATCGTGCTTCGAGCGCTTCGGCACCCGCACGATGCCGAGCTCCGAGGTCGGGATGTCGACGCGGATGAGCCGCCCGGTGGTCGAGAGCAGCACGCGGCAGGGGGAGTCGGCGATCTGCAGGGACTCCGGGTCGACGGCGGCCTTGCGACCGCCCTTCACCGGGGCGTCGGCCTCGGTGAGCAGCGTGCGGCGCGGGGTCGCGAACCGGTCCGACACCTCGGTGAGCTCGAGCGCGACCTGCGCGCGGAGCCGCTCGTCGGACGCCAGCAGCTCTTCGAGAGCGGCGATGTCGGCGAGCAGCTGGTCACGCTCGGCCTCGAGCTCCATGCGCGAGAACTTCGTGAGGCGGCGCAGGCGCAGCTCGAGGATGTACTCGGCCTGCACCTCGGACAGGTCGAAGACGTCGCGCAGGCGGTTGCGGGCCGCCTCGGAGTCGTCCGAGGTGCGGATGACCTGGATGACCTCGTCGATGTCGAGGATCGCGATGAGCAGCCCCTCGACCAGGTGCAGCCGCTCCTTGCGGCGTGCCAGCCGGTACTGCGACCGGCGGGTGACCACGTCGAGCCGGTGCTGCACGTAGACGTCGAGCAGTTCGCGCAGCCCGAGCGTGCGCGGCGACCCGCCCACGAGCGCGACGTTGTTGATGCCGAAGCCATCCTCGAGCGGGGTGTGCTTGTAGAGCTGCTCGAGCACGGCCGTGGGGTTGAAGCCGCTCTTGATGCCGATGACGAGCCGCAGCCCGTGGTTGCGGTCGGTCAGGTCGTTGACGTCGGAGATGCCGACGAGCTTCTTGCTCTGGACACCGTCCTTGATCTTCTCGATCACGCGCTCGGGACCGACCAGGTAGGGCAGCTCGGTGACGACGAGGCCGACCTTGCGCGGCGTGAGGTTCTCGACGCTGACCTTCGCGCGGGTGCGGAACGAGCCGCGGCCGGTGGCGTAGGCGTCGCGGACGCCCGAGAGCCCGACGATGGTGCCGCCGGACGGCAGGTCCGGACCCGGCACGAACTCCATGAGCTCTTCGAGGCTGGCCTGCGGGTGCAGGAGCAGGTGCTTCGCCGCCTCGACGACCTCGCCCAGGTTGTGCGGCGCCATGTTCGTCGCCATGCCGACCGCGATGCCCGAGGCGCCGTTGACGAGCAGGTTCGGGAACGCCGCCGGCAGCACGCCGGGCTGCATGATCTGGTTGTCGTAGTTCGGGACGAAGTCGACGACGTCCTCGTTCAGGCCCTCGGTCATCGCCATCGACGGTTCGGCGAGCCGGGCCTCGGTGTACCGGGCGGCCGCGGGGCCGTCGTCGAGCGACCCGAAGTTGCCGTGGCCGTCGACGAGCGGCACACGCATCGTGAACGGCTGGGCCATGCGCACCAGGGCGTCGTAGATCGCGCCGTCGCCGTGCGGGTGCAGCTTGCCCATCACCTCGCCGGTGACGCGGGCGCTCTTCACGTGCCCGCGATCCGGCCGGAGCCCCATCTCCGCCATCTGGTACAGGATGCGACGCTGGACCGGCTTCAGGCCGTCGCGGGCGTCGGGCAGCGCCCGCGAGTAGATGACGGAGTACGCGTACTCGAGGAAGGAGCCCTGCATCTCCTCGGAGACGTCGACGTCCTCGATGCGCTCACCGTCGGGCAGGCCGACTGCGTCCGTGCGTGCCATGGCACCTTTCTGGGAGAATCGGTGGAATGGGAACCAGCGTACCGACGGCCCCCGACGCCGCCGCGAACCTCGCCGACGTCTTCCCGAGTTGCCTCGTGGCACTCGGCGCCGCGGACGGCGCGTGGGTCCGGGACAACGGCCTGGAGGCCCGGATCGCCCTCCGGCCCGCCCGTTCCGCGATCGTCGTGCTGGTCGACGGCCTCGGCTCGGTCGCGCTGTCGGCGCGCGCGGGGCACGCCCGCTGGCTCGTCGCCGCGAAGGGCACCGGCACCGCCAAGAAGCTCCGGAGCGGGTTCCCGACGACGACCGCGGCCGCGCTGAGCACCCTGACGACCGGACGTCCGCCCGGCACGCACGGTGTCGTCGGCTACAGCGGCTGGAACCCGGACACCGGGGCCGTCATGAACCTGCTCGGCGGCTGGGACACCGAGGTCCCGTCGGACTGGTTCCTGGCCGAGACGCTGTTCACCCGCGCGGCGGAGCTCGGTCTCGACCCCGTCGTCGTGGGGCCCGACCGCTACCGCACGTCCGGCATGACCGCGAACGTGCTCGGGGGCGCACGGTACGTGTCGGCCGACTCGATCCCCGACCGCATCGACGCCGCGCTGACCGCGACGGCCACCGGTCGCGCCCTCGTGTACCTGTACGTCCCGGAGCTCGACTCCATCGGGCACAAGCACGGCTGGCAGTCCGACCGGTGGACGGCGGCGCTCGAGCTGCTCGACGGCGAGCTCGCACGGCTCGACGCCCGATCGGCTTCGGACGTCGGGCTGCTCGTGACGGCGGACCACGGCGTGCTCGACGTGCCCGAGCACGCGAACATCGCCATCGACCCGATCCTGCTGACCGACGTCGTCGGCGTCGCGGGCGATCCACGGTGCCGGCAGCTGACCGTCGCGCCCGGCACCGACGTGCGCGGCCTCGTCGGTGCCTTCCGTGCCCGCTACGGCAAGAAGGCGTACGTCGCGAGCCGCGACGAGGCGATCGAGGCCGGCTGGTTCGGGCACGTCGACCCCGCGGTGGTCCCGCGCATCGGCGACGTCGTCGTGGTGGCGCGGGGTTCGTGGGCGTTCAACGACGACCGCGACGTGCGCGAGGGTGACGTGCCGCGGCGCATGGTCGGCCAGCACGGAGCCCTGTCGGACGAGGAGACCATGGTGCCGCTCCGACTCGCGGGCGCGTTCGCACAGTAGGTCCGACGCCGGACCTCCGTGCGGCCGTGGAGTGCTGCCGGCTCAGGCGGGGTCGTCGTCCGGGCGGGTGCCGAAGACGATCTCGTCCCAGCTCGGCATCGACCGGCGGCTGCGCTTCTTGCGCTCCGACCGGCTCTCCGGCTCCGGCGCGGACGCCGGGCGGGTGTCGGCCGACTGCGGCGCGGTGTCGCCGTCGGTCTCGTGCTCGAAGCCCTGCAGCGGCACGTCGACGACGCTGATCGAGGTCCCGCGGGCGGGTTCGTCGCGCTGTTCGCCGAAGGACGCGGCCTCGCGCTCCCCGCGGCGACGACGGAGCGCCTCGAGCAGGTCGGCGGTCTCGTTGCCCGGCGCACGCTCCTCGACCGCGGCCTGGCCGATGCGGGGCAGCGGGGCACGGAGGGGTGCACGGTCGGCGGGCTCGGCCTCGGCGGCCGGCTGTTCCGGCTCGTCGACGCGGAAGGCGCCGGAGTCGAAGCGCGTGCCGTCGTCGTCCTGCTGCTCGTACTCGACCGCACGCAGGCGCGGCGCGATGCCCTCGTCGTCGGTGTGCGACAGCCGGTGGGCGTCCCCGTTGTCCGGGACGAGCGTCGACGTCTTCGGGTCGAAGCGCCACTGGGCGTCGTGCTCGACCTCGGCGGCGGTGTAGCGGACGCGCACCTGCCAGCCGCTCTCCGGGTGCTTCCAGGAGCCCCAGGTGATCGCGGTGGCCTCGCCGGCCTCGAGCTTCGCGGTGATCGCGGGGCCGAAGGTGTCGGGCGACTCCTCGTCGACCGGCGTGACCGGGACGCGGTGCGAGGCGTCGAGGATGAACGCGCGCTCCGCCAGGACCGGGCCCTCGAAGCGGCGGACGTACTCGACGTCGACGTCCAGGGCGGACGCGACGTCCGCGGCGTCGGCTCCGCCGCGGATGCGCGCCTGCACGTCCTTGGGGGAGACACGCTTCTGCGGTCCGGCGTCCGGGTTCGCCTGGCGCACCTGTCCGGCCAGCGACGACGTGACGGGCAACCGGAACTCGGTGCCGCCGTCGGTCGCCAGGAGGAGTGCGCCGGCCTCGACTCCGATGACTCTCACGTCTTGCATGGTTCCGCCTTCCCAGCGACGCGTGCGGTCGTGCGTCGTACCCCGGAAGTATGCAGCGGTCGTGCACGGAACCCGGGGAGGCGCACGGCGTGCCGCGGACTCGTCACGGGCCGGTCCGGCACCGGCGTCGACTCCGCCGGTGACGGGCAACGGGTGTCGGGAATGTCCGGACGCTCCGCCGGGTTGCAGCGCCATGACGACCCGCCGCAGCGCTCGGTTTGCACTCCGGCGGGACGTGGTGCAAACTGTCGCCGCCGATCACCCGGCGACGACCTCTCGATACGAGAAATGGATGGGCATGGCCACCGATTACGACGCCCCCCGGAAGACCGACGACAACTCCGACTCGGAGTCGATCGAGGCCCTCAAGGAGCGCGTTCCCGACAAGATGTCGGGGGTCGTCGACGATGATTCCGACAACCCCGGCAGCTTCGAACTCGCCGGGCAGGACCTCAGCGACGTCGACCTCGACGTCGTCGTGCTGCCCCCGCAGGTCGACGAGTTCACCTGCGTCGAGTGCTTCCTGGTGAAGCACCGCTCCCAGCTCGACCACGAGTCGAAGCTCGGCCCCGTCTGCATGGAGTGCGCGGCACTCTGACCCACTGACCACGAACGGCCCGTCACCCCTCGCGGGTGGCGGGCCGTTCGCCGTGGCACGCGACGTGCGCACGTGTCGGACGGGAGGCCCGTGGCGGCGCCGCCCCGGGCCTCCCGTCCGGTGGTTCCCGCGTCAGGAACGCAACGCCGCGACGACCGCTTCCGGGTGCCGCGTGCTGACCAGCCAGTAGGGGGTCGGGTCGGCCTCGTCGCGGACCTCGACCTTCACGACCCCGCGCACGTACCCGCGGAACAGGGTCCACGCCCGCGCGTCGAGCGCCGGGCCGCGCTGCTCGGTGGCAGCGGCGCCGTCGAACGCCTCGGCCGTGCCGACCAGTGCGCGGGGGAGCCGTGCCCGGCCCGCGCGGAACTCGGAGTCGGTGACCTCGATCGTCGGGGCGAGCACCCAGAGCAGCACGAGCACGCCGATCTCCATGCCGGCGGCCACGAGGACGCCGGCCAGGACGCTGATCGGCAGGAAGACGAGCAGGGAGGCGGGGATCACGAGGGCCGTCGCCAGGTACAGGGCCGGCGGCGCCCAGAGTCGTTCGCGGTACGGGGTCACGGGGTCCATTCGATCACGGACGAACGAGGTCACGGAACGGTCACGGTCTGCACTACCCTCGACACGTGACCGAACCAGTCGACGTCCTCTGGACCGGGGAGCACGCTCCCGGCCACGCCCACCCCGGCGACGCCGGAGCCGACCTCGTCTCCACCGAGGCCTTCGTGCTGCAGCCGGGCGAGCGACGCCTGGCGGGCACCGGACTGCGGATCGCGCTGCCCGAGGGGTACGCAGCGTTCGTGGTCCCCCGCAGCGGTCTGGCGGCGAAGCACGGCATCACCATCGTGAACGCGCCGGGGACGATCGACGCCGGGTACCGCGGCGAGGTCAAGGTCGCACTGCTCAACACCGACCGGACCGAGCCCTACGAGGTGCACGTCGGCGACCGCATCGCCCAGATGATCGTGATGCCGGTGCCGCGCGTGACGTACACCCGTGTCGAGGACCTGCCCGAGAGCGTCCGCGGACAGGGTGGATTCGGTTCGTCGGGCTACGGTGACCGGAGCGGCGCCGTGACCGGCGCCGCCGACGACGTTCAGGAAGGAACGCGCGCATGAAGTTCGGCCGACGCAAGCGTGACGAGGTCGAGGTGGCGGACGCCGTCGCCGACGAGGTCGAGGTGGCGGAGACGTCGCCCGAGGTCGACATCGCGACGGACGCCGACGCCGACCTCGACGAGGTGGACGCGGTCGCCCCGACGGGCAAGTCCGCCCCCGAGGACCGCGCCGAGAACGGCCCGCACGACGAGACCGAGGCGAACCTGGTGCGCCCCTACGTCGACCTGGGGGGCGTGAAGGTGCTCCCGCGCGAGGGGCTGCACCTGCGGCTCGAGGTCGAGGAGGGCTCGCAGCGCGTCGTCGCGGTCGGGCTCGACTACGACGACTCCACCCTGCAGGTCCAGCCCTTCGCCGCACCGCGGTCGACGGGACTGTGGCACGAGATCCGCGCGCAGATCGCCGAGCAGATCGAGCGCCAGGGCGGCGTCGTGACCGAGGTCGACGGCCCGTTCGGCCCCGAGCTGCGGGCCTCGGTGCCCGTCGCCGTCGACGGTGACGGGGGAGCGGCCGGCTCGCGCCCCGCTCGGTTCGTGGGTGTCGACGGTCCGCGCTGGTTCCTGCGCGGCGTGATCGCCGGCAAGGCCGCCGAGCAGCCCGACGACGCGGCCGACATCGAGGAGCTCTTCCGCAGCGTGGTCGTCGTGCGCGGCACGACGCCGATGCCGCCGCGCGACCTCATCCCGCTGCACATGCCGAAGTCGACGCAGTCGGCCGTCTGACGACCACCCCACGCCCGACCTGACCCCGCCTGGAGGCACGGTGCCGGACCACGACGACACCACACGACCCGCAGACGGGCCGGCCCCGACGTTCAGCGCGCAGTTCCGTGACGCGGTCCGCAACGCGGGCATCGCCCGGGTCGCCCCCGGCGAGGCGCCGTCCGGCCGGGCGCTGCTCGGCGCCGTCGGTGGCGTGCGCGGGCTCGCCGAGTCGGTGCTGCCCGGCTTCGCGTTCCTGATCGTCTACGCGATCACCAAGGAGCTCGTGCCGAGCGTCGTCATCCCGGTGGCCGTCGGCCTGGTGTTCGTGGTGCTGCGGCTGCTGCAGCGGCAGTCGATCACGATGTCGTTCGCCGGCATCCTCGGCGTGGCCGTCTCGGCGGGACTCGCGCTCATCACGGGCCGGGCGGAGAGCAACTTCATCCCCGGGATCGTGATCAACTCGGTGTGGCTCGTCGGGCTGCTCGTCACGCTGGCGATCCGGTGGCCGCTCATCGGACTCGTCGTCGGGTTCCTGCTGCCGGCCGACGAGGACGGCTCCCACGTGCACTGGCGTGCCGACCCGGTGCAGCGCCGCGTGCTCACCGTCGCGACCTGGATCTGGGTCGGGCTGTTCGCCCTGCGGCTCGCGGTCGAGGTGCCGCTGTACCTGACGGCGCAGGTCGAACTGCTCGCCGCGGTCAAGCTCGTGCTCGGGGTCCCGCTGTACGCCGCCGTGCTCTGGGTCACCTGGCTGCTGGTCCGCTCCGTGTTCGTGCGACGGGACGACGCCCCCGCGGTGTAGCGTTGTCTCGACATCGAGACAGTTTTCCCGAGGGCGCGCTCGCGCTCCCGGGATTAGGTTTGCCTTGCTGGTGGGACGGTCCACGGCCCGCGAGGATGAGGGCAAACCGATCAGTAGGGAGGCGGCACGGTGGCTGCAGTCAATAGCTTCGGCTCGAAGGACACACTGTCGGTTGGGGGTGTCGACTACGCGATCCACCGGATCGACACGGTTCCCGGTCACGAGAAGTTGCCGTACAGCCTGAAGGTGCTGCTCGAGAACCTCCTCCGCACCGAGGACGGCAAGAACGTGACCGAGGCGCAGATCCGCGCCCTCGGCTCCTGGCAGCCCCAGGCCGACCCGGACACCGAGATCCAGTTCTCGCCGGCCCGCGTGGTCATGCAGGACTTCACCGGTGTGCCGTGCATCGTCGACCTCGCCACCATGCGCGAGGCGATGGCCGAGATCGGTGGCGACCCGAACAAGATCAACCCGCTGTCGCCGGCCGAGATGGTCATCGACCACTCCGTCATCGCCGACCTGTTCGGCAGCACCGACGCCCTGCAGCGCAACACCGACCTGGAGTACGAGCGGAACGGGGAGCGCTACCAGTTCCTGCGCTGGGGCCAGACCGCGTTCGAGGACTTCAAGGTCGTCCCGCCGGGCACCGGCATCGTGCACCAGGTGAACATCGAGTACCTGGCGAAGGTCACCTACACGCGCGACTCCGACGGCGAGACCTACGCGTACCCGGACACCCTGGTCGGCACCGACTCGCACACCACCATGGTGAACGGCCTCGGCGTGCTCGGCTGGGGCGTCGGCGGCATCGAGGCCGAGGCCGCGATGCTCGGCCAGCCCGTCTCGATGCTCATCCCCAAGGTCGTCGGCTTCAAGCTCTCGGGCGAGATCCCCGCGGGCGTCACGGCGACCGACGTGGTGCTCACCATCACGCAGGAGCTCCGCAAGCACGGCGTCGTCGGCAAGTTCGTCGAGTTCTACGGCGAGGGCGTCAGCGCCGTCCCGCTCGCGAACCGCGCGACCATCGGCAACATGTCGCCGGAGTTCGGCTCCACCGCCGCGATCTTCCCGGTGGACGACGTCACGCTCGACTACCTGCGGCTGACCGGTCGCGACGAGGCACAGATCGCCCTGGTCGAGGCCTACTCGAAGGCCCAGGGCCTGTGGCACGACGCCTCCGTCGAGCCGAACTACTCCGAGTACATGGAGCTCGACCTGTCGACGGTCGTGCCGTCGATCTCCGGCCCGAAGCGGCCGCAGGACCGCATCGAGCTGTCGAAGGCCAAGGACCAGTTCGAGGTCGACCTCGCCAACTACGCGAGCATCGACCACAGCGAGGCGGACAAGGCCGTCGCCGACACGTTCCCGGCGTCGGACCCGGTGGCCGCTGCCCCCGGTGACGAGCACGCGGTCGACGACCAGCAGGACGCCCCCGCCTCCGAGGTCCCCGTGCACGCGTCCAGCGCGCCCGGCACGGTCTCGAAGCCGACCTCGGTCGCCGTGGCGGACGGTGCCCCGTTCACCATCGACCACGGTGCCGTCGCGATCGCCGCGATCACGTCCTGCACGAACACGTCGAACCCCTCGGTGATGATGGCCGCCGGCATCCTCGCGCGGAACGCCGCCGAGAAGGGCCTCACCGCGAAGCCCTGGGTCAAGACCACCCTGGCCCCCGGGTCGAAGGTCGTCACCGACTACTACGAGAAGGCCGGTCTCACCACCTACCTCGAGCAGCTCGGCTTCTACACGGTCGGCTACGGCTGCACCACCTGCATCGGCAACTCGGGCCCGCTGCCCGAGGAGATCTCGCAGGCCGTGCAGGACAACGACCTCGCCGTCACCGCGGTGCTCTCCGGCAACCGCAACTTCGAGGGGCGCATCAACCCCGACGTCAAGATGAACTACCTGGCGTCGCCGCCGCTGGTCATCGCGTACGCCCTGGCCGGGTCGATGCACTTCGACTTCGACAAGGACGCCCTCGGTCAGGACCAGGACGGCAACGACGTCTACCTGACCGACATCTGGCCCGACGCGGCCGAGGTGCAGCAGGTCATCGACGAGTCGATCGACACCGAGATGTTCACCCACGAGTACGGTTCCGTGTTCGAGGGCGACGACCGCTGGAAGAACCTGCCGACCCCGACGGGCGACACGTTCGAGTGGGACCAGGAGTCGACCTACGTGCGGAAGCCCCCGTACTTCGAGGGCATGACGATGCAGCCCGACGCGGTGTCGGACATCTCCGGCGCCCGGGTGCTCGCGAAGCTCGGCGACTCGGTCACGACCGACCACATCTCGCCGGCCGGCTCGATCAAGGCCGACAGCCCGGCGGGCAAGTACCTCGCCGAGCACGGCGTCGACCGCAAGGACTTCAACTCCTACGGCTCGCGTCGCGGCAACCACGAGGTCATGATCCGCGGCACGTTCGCGAACATCCGCCTGCGCAACCAGCTGCTGGACGGCGTGGAGGGCGGCTACACCCGCGACTTCACGACGCCCGACGGTGCGCAGTCGTTCATCTACGACGCCTCCCAGCACTACCAGGAGCAGGGCATCCCGCTCGTCATCTTCGGTGGCAAGGAGTACGGCTCCGGATCGTCCCGTGACTGGGCGGCCAAGGGCACGAACCTGCTCGGCGTCCGCGCCGTCATCACCGAGAGCTTCGAGCGGATCCACCGCTCGAACCTCATCGGCATGGGCGTCGTCCCGCTGCAGTTCCCGGCGGGCGAGACCGTCGAGTCCCTCGGGCTCGACGGCACCGAGGTCGTCTCGATCTCCGGCCTGACCGAGCTGAACGAGGGTCGCACCCCGAAGACCGTGCACGTCACCGCGACGCCGAGCGAGCACTCGCCCGCCGGCAAGCAGACGGTCGAGTTCGACGCGGTCGTCCGCATCGACACCCCCGGTGAGGCCGACTACTACCGCAACGGCGGCATCCTGCAGTACGTGCTCCGTTCGCTCGTCTGAACGACGTGAGCACGGTTCGCTGACGCGACCGCACGACGGACTGGAGGCCCGTGGCGAACCCGCCACGGGCCTCCAGTCCGTCTGCCGCTCGCGCGCATAGAGTGGGCCGACAGCCCCACGAAAGGAGCGCCCGTGAGCCTGCTCGCCAGCATCACGTCGCCGCGCGACCTGAAGCGTCTCTCCGATGCGCAGATGACCGACCTCGCCGCCGAGATCCGCCGGTTCCTGGTGGCCGAGGTGGCGAAGACCGGTGGGCACCTCGGGCCGAACCTGGGCGTCGTCGAGCTGACGCTCGCGATGCACCGCGTGTTCGACTCGCCGAACGACCCCTTCGTGTTCGACACGGGGCACCAGTCGTACGTGCACAAGCTCGTGACCGGGCGCCAGGACTTCTCGAAGCTGCGCGAGCGGGGCGGCATCGCCGGCTACCCGCAGCGCGGGGAGTCCGAGCACGACATCGTCGAGTCCTCGCACGCGTCGTCGTCGCTGTCGTGGGCGGACGGCATCTCCCGCGCGTTCGGGCAGACCGGGCAGACCGACCGGACCGTCGTCGCGGTCGTCGGGGACGGCGCGCTCACCGGCGGGATGACGTGGGAGGCGCTCAACAACATCTCCGACGACAACGACCGGCGGCTCGTCATCGTCGTCAACGACAACGGCCGCTCCTACGCGCCGACCATCGGGGGCATGGCCCGGTTCCTCAGCTCCGTCCGCACGCGTCGCGAGTACCGGGCGCTGTACGAGGGGACGCAGGCCATGGCCGCCCGCTTCGGCGGACCCGGGCGAGCGGTCTACCGGGGGCTGCGCGGTGGTCTGCACGGCTTCCTGTCGCGCGTGACGAACAACGAGGCGCTGTACTCGAACCTCGACATCAAGTACATCGGCCCGGTGAACGGGCACGACCAGCGGGCGATGGAGGCGGCGCTGCGGCAGGCGAAGGCCTACGGCGCACCGACCATCGTGCACGCGATCACCGAGAAGGGCCACGGGTTCGAGCCGGCGCTGCGCGACCAGGCCGACCAGTTCCACGCCGTCGGGCACATCGACCCGGAGACGGGGGAGTCGCTCGACACCGCCTCCGGGCCGTCCTGGACCTCGGTGTTCGCGACCGAGCTCGCCGCCGTCGGTGACGAGGACGAGCGCATCGTCGCCATCACCGCCGCCATGCTCCGCCCGACCGGGCTGCACCTGTTCCAGCAGCAGCACCCCGACCGCGTCTACGACGTCGGGATCGCGGAACAGCACGCCGTCACCACAGCGGCCGGGCTGGCGTACGGGGGACTGCACCCGGTCGTGGCGCTGTACGCGACGTTCCTGAACCGGGCGTTCGACCAGGTGCTCATGGACGTTGCGCTGCACCGGGCCGGGGTGACGTTCGTGCTCGACCGTGCCGGCATCACCGGTCCGGACGGCCCCTCGCACCACGGCATGTGGGACCTGGCGTTGCTGCAGGTCGTGCCGGGCATCCGGATCGCGGCGCCGCGTGACGCCACGACCCTGCGCGAGGAGTTCCGCGAGGCGGTCGCCGTCGACGACGCCCCCACGGTGCTGCGGTGGTCGAAGGGCCAGGTCGGTCCGGACATCCCCGCGCTGCGGCGGCTGGACGACGGCGTGGACGTGCTGCGCGACGCGCCGGAGTCGTCGCCCGACGTGCTGTTCGTGGCCGTCGGCGCGATGGTGCCGACCGCGCTCGAGGCCGCGGCGTTGCTCGAGGCGCAGGGCATCGGCGTCACGGTCGTGGATCCCCGCTGGGTGGTGCCGATCCCGGTGTCGCTCATCGAGCTGTCGCGGACGCACCGGCTCGTGATCACCATCGAGGACGGCGTGCGGGTCGGCGGCGTCGGGACGCGCCTCCGCCAGGACCTGCGAGCGGCCGGTGTCGACACCGGGGTGAACGAGCTCGGGCTGCCCGACGCGTTCATCGACCACGCGACCCGGTCGCAGATCCTCGCCGACGCGGGGCTCACGGCGCAGGCGATCGCCCGTGACGTGATCGACCAGGTCGTCGGGACGAAGCTGCCGCAGGCGAAGCCCGCGCGCTCCCGCGAGTCCGCCGCGTCCGACCGCTAGGCGCGGCGCGGCCGGTGCGCCGAGGCTCCGCGCGGCGCTCGCGCGGCGTACGCGAGGTTCGCGCCCCGCTGCGGTCGTTGTGCCCCGGTGAGTCGGGGCGCAACGGCCGTGCGGGGGCGCGACGCTGTGCGGCCGCGGTTCGGGATCGTCTGGCACCACCGAAGTCACCCCGAACCACGAGATTCCGTGGTTCGGGGTGACTCCGGTCGTGCGACGGCGCGGGACCGCTAGCGGGAGGCAGGGCCGACGATCGGCGGCTGGTGGAACGTGCCGCCGAAGACCCGCTCGGACGCACCGGAGCGGTCGAGGTACGGGCTGATCCCACCGGCCTGGAACGGGTAGCCGGCGCCGAGGATGAGACCGAGGTCGATCTCCTCGACGTGCTGCACGACGCCGTCCTCGAGCATGCGGTGCACCTCGTCGGCCAGGGCGTCCTCGAACCGGTGCTGCATCGTCGTGGCGTCGACTGGTTCGGCTTCCTTCTTCGACGGAGCGACGAGCTTGACGGCGGCGGGGTCGTACCCGGTCGCGTTGCCCTTCTTGTCGCGGGTCAGGATCGTCCCGTGCTCGGCGATCTTCTTCAGCCCGTCACCGGGGTAGAAGCGCTCGGGCCACGCGGCGTGGTGCGAGTCGAGCACGTGTGCGCCGACGGGCAGACCGACGAGTTCGAGCAGCTCGAACGGCGACATCGGCAGGCCGAGGGGCGCGGCACCCTGGGCGACGGTGTCGAACGAGGTGCCCTGCTCGACACCTCGCATCGCCTCGCCGAGCACCCGTGCGAGCACGCGGTTCACGACGAAGCCGGGCTGGTCCGCGGTGATGATCGCGGTCTTCTTGAGCGTCTTCGCCACGGCGAGGGCTGTGACGAGGGCCTCGTCGGAGGTCTTCGCGGCACGCACCACCTCGAGCAGCGGCATGACGGCCACCGGGTTGAAGAAGTGGAACCCGACCAGGCGCTCCGGGTTGGTCAGCACCGACGCCATCTCGTCGACGGACAGCGACGACGTGTTCGTGGCGAGGATGGCGTCCGGGGCGATGACCTGTTCGATCTTCCGGAAGACCTCCTGCTTGACCGTCATCTCCTCGAAGACGGCCTCGATCACCCAGTCGGCGTCGGCGAAGGCGTCGTACGACACCGACCCGGAGACGAGCCCGTTGATGCGGTTCGCGTCGTCCGGTGAGATGCGGCCCTTCTCGAGCAGCTTCGCGACCTCGCCGGCGATGCGGGCGACCCCCGCGTCGACCCGTTCCTGCGACACGTCGGTGATGACGACGGGGACACCGAGGCGACGGGCGAAGAGCAGCGCGAACTGCGACGCCATCAGCCCGGCGCCGAGGACGCCCACCTTCGTGATCTTCTTCGGCTCGACGCCCTCGGGAGCGCCGACGGGCTTCTTCGCGCGCTTCTGCACGAGGTCGAACGCGTACATCGACGCGGCGAACTGGTCGCCCGAGATGAGGTCGGCGAGGGCCTCGTCCTCGTCGGCGAAGCGGTCGTCGAGCGACCCGGACTTCGCCGCGGCGACGAGGTCGAGCGCACGGAACGGCGACTTCGGCACGGTGCCGATCTTCGACGCGACCTGGCCGCGGGCGACCTTGACGACGGTGCCCCACGCGGCCTTCTCGAGCATGCCGGGCTCGTTCTTGCGGACGACCTTGGTCGTGCCGCTGATGACGCCGTCGGCCCACGCGACCGACGACGGCAGGAACGTGACGGACGGGATGAGCGCGTCGCCGATGCCGATCTCCACCGCTGCCGCCCCGTCCATCAGGCGGTTGTTCTTGAGCGGGTTCTCGACGATGACGCGGAGTGCCCGCTCCGGCCCGATCAACCGGGGGAGCAGCGTCGCGCCGCCCCAGCCGGGGATGATGCCGAGGAACACCTCGGGCAGACCGATGCCCTGCGCGGCGGACGAGAAGACCCGGTACGTGCAGTGCAGGGCGATCTCGAGCCCGCCACCGAGCGCCAGGGTGTTCACGAACGCGAAGGACGGCACACCGAGGTCGGCGAACTTCCGGAGTGTCGCGTGCCCGAGCGCGGCGAGCTGGTGGGCGGCCTCACGCGACGGCACGGCGGCCGCCTGGGAGAGGTCGGCGCCGGCGGCGAAGCAGTACTCCTTGCCGGTGATCGCGATGCCCTGGATCGTGCCGGCCGAGGCCTCGGTGCGCAGGGTGTCGAGCACGCCGGACAGCTCGCGCAGGGTGCGCGGACCGAGGGTGTTCGGCCGCTTGTAGTCCTTGCCGTTGTCGAGCGTGATCAGCGCGAGCGTGCCGCCCGAGGGCATCGTGACGTGCTTGACGTACGAGTGCGTGACGACCTCGTCCTCGCTCAGGGCGGTCAGCAGGTCGTTGTCGACGATGGTCATGGTCAGGCCGCCTTCCGTGCCGCGGACTTGCTGAAGTTCGGGTTCTCCCAGATGACGGTGCCGCCCTGGCCGAGCCCGATGCACATCGTGGTGATGCCGTACTTGACGTCCGGACGCTCGGCGAACTGCGCCGCGAGCTGGTTCATCAGCCGGACGCCGCTGGAGGCCAGCGGGTGCCCGACGGCGATCGCGCCGCCCCAGGCGTTGACGTTCGGGGAGTCCTGGTCGATGCCGTAGTTGTCGAGGAACGCGAGCACCTGGACGGCGAACGCCTCGTTGATCTCGAACAGGCCGATGTCGTCGATCGACAGGCCGGCCTTCGACAGGGCCTTGTCGGTGGCGGGGACGGGACCGACGCCCATGACCTCGGGCTCGACGCCGGCGAAGGCGAACGAGACCATGCGCATCTTCGTCGGCAGGCCGTGCTGCTTCGCGCCGTCCTCCGACGCGAGCAGGCTCATGGTGGCGCCGTCGTTCAGGCCCGCGGCGTTGCCGGCGGTGACCCGTCCGTGGGGCCGGAACGGCGTCTTCAACGCGGCCAGGGCCTCCAGGGTGGTGCCCGGACGCGGCGGCTCGTCCGCCGACACGATGTCCCAGCCGTCGCCCTTGTTGACCTCGACCGGGATGACGTCCGGCTGCAGCTTGCCGGCCGCCCAGGCGGCCGCGTAGCGCTGCTGGGACTGCACGGCGAAGGCGTCGGTGCGGTCCTTCGTGATCGCGGGGAAGCGGTCGTGCAGGCGCTCGGCGGTGGCACCCATGACCAGGGCGTCGCTCGAGACCATGCGCTCCGCGACGAAGCGCGGGTTGGGGTCGGCGTTGAAGCCCATCGGGTGTCGGCCCATGTGCTCGACACCGCCGGCGATCGCGACGTCGGCGGCGCCGAACGCGATCGCGCCCGCGAGCGTCGTGACACTGGTCATGGCACCGGCGCACATGCGGTCGATCGCGTAGCCCGGCACCGACTTCGGCAGCCCGGCGAGCATCCCGACGGTGCGGCCGAGGGTCAGCCCCTGGTCACCCTGCTGGGTGGTGGCCGCCACGGCGACGTCGTCCACCGCCGCGCCGTCGAGCTGGGCGTTCCGGTCGAGCAGACCGCGCATCGCGTGCACCGCGAGGTCGTCGGACCGCGTCTTCCAGAACACCCCCTTCTCACCGGCTCGTCCGAACGGTGTCCGCACGCCGTCCACGAACACGACGTCTGATGCCTTTGGCAATCCGGGCCTCCAGATCCTCTTCGATCGGGCCGGAACGCTGGTCGCTCCGGCCAGGCCGGGCAGCGCCCGGCGACCCTCCCGACGCTATGCCCCCAGCCTGGGCGGCCGCATGCCGGTTGGGCAGTTCCTACGACGCCGCGTCGTCCGTCGCGGTGGGCCGCTGTGCAGCAGCGACAAAGGCCGACGCGATGATCGAGGCGAGTTCCTCGACCTGCCAGGGGCGGGCGTCGTGCTCGGCGAGGGCGGCCCCCACGAGCTCGGTCGACGGCGGCGACGGCGGGGCCCAGGACACGAGCCGCAGGGTCTCCGGCGTGAGCAGGTTCTCGAGCGGGATGTCGAGCTCCTCGGCACGCTTCGTCACCGCGGCACGCGCGGCCTTGTAGCGGCGGTCGGCTGCCGGGTTGCGGTCCGCCCAGGCGCGGGGCGGCGGCAGGGTCGGCTCGCCGGCAGCACGCAGCCGGGGCAGGTCCTCGGTGGTCCGGCCCTCGTCGACGGCGGCCCACCAGCGGTCGAGCTCCGAGCGGCTGGCGCGCCCCGTGAACGACTTCAGGGCGCCGAGCGCGGCACGGGACTCGGGGGCGGCTGCCGCGGCGGCGACGATCGCGGCGTCGGGGATCGTGCGGCCCGGCGCGATGTCGGCCTCGCGTGCGTAGGCGTCGCGGGCGAGCCAGAGCGACCGGGCGATCGCCAGGGCCCGGGCACCGCGGAGGGCGTGCATGCCGGACAGCCGACGCCAGGGTTCGGCACGTGGCGGCTTCGGCACGCGGTGCAGGACCGCGTCGAACTCCTCCTGCGCGATCCGGGTCTTGCCGGCAGCCTCGAGCTGCTCGGCGAGGGCGTCGCGCAGGTCGGGCAGCAGCTCGACGTCGAGCGAGGCGTACACGAGCCACGACTGCGGCAGCGGGCGGGTCGACCAGTCGGCGGCCGAGTGCGCCTTGGCGAGCGTGATGCCGAGCAGCTGCTCGACGACGGCACCGAGGCCCACGCGGGGGAACCCGGCGATGCGCGCGCCGAGTTCGGTGTCGAAGATGCGCGTCGGGACGAGGCCGACCTCCTGCAGGCACGGCAGGTCCTGCGAGGCGGCGTGGAAGAGCCACTCCTGGTCGACGATGGCGGCCTGCAGCTCGGAGAAGTCGCCGATCGGGATCGGGTCGAACAGGAACGCTCCGGCTCCGCGGCGGAACACCTGGATGAGGTAGGCGCGCTGCGAGTACCGGTAGCCGCTCGCTCGTTCGGCGTCGACGGCGACCGGGCCGTGGCCGGCGGCGATCGCGGCGACGGCTTCGAGGTACTCCTCGCGCGTGTCGATGACCTTGACGGCCTCGTGCGACGCCTCGAAGGCCGGGCCGGCGGCCGCAGCAGCGGCGGCTGCCGGGTCGGCAGGTGCGGCGGATGCGGCGGGGCCGGCGGGCGCGGCGGCGGCCGCGTCAGGGTCGGCGGGCGCGGCGGCCGCCGGGTCGTCGGGTTCGGTCACTTGGCGAGCCTCCTCGGGGCCAACAGGGTCACGCCGTCCGATGCGGGAGGCAGACCGGCGAGCATGGCGACGATGTCCTGCCATGCTCGGACGTGCGCGGTGAGGTCGTCGCCGCGGGGCGTCCACGATGCGCGGAGCTCCAGCTGTGCGCCGTCGCCCTGTGCGGCGAGGTCGCCGTACCCGCGCGAGATGATCTTGGTGGCCGTGCCCGAGGCGTGGTCGTACGTCGCGCCGTGCGACTCGAGCGCGTCGACGAGCCAGCTCCAGGTCACGTCGGCGACGAACTCGTCGACGCCGATCTCCGGTTCGAGCGGGGCCTGCGCGAACGAGACGACGCGGAACGCGCCGCCCCAGCCCTCGGGTTCTTCGGGGTCGTACAGGGCGATGAAGCGCCCGGTGCCCAGGTCCGACTCGACCCCGTGCGCGGTCCCGGACACGTCCGCCGCCAGGGCGATCGAGAACGGTGCGATGCGGGTCGGCGAGGGGATCTCGGTGATGGTGGTCTCGGCGCGGCCACTGCCGCCGGACACGAACGCGCGGAGCCGCGCGAAGGCGTCGGGCTCTCGGGTTTCGGACACACATGCAGACTAGGCTCCGGCCCATGTCCCGATCCGCGCGACCCGCCGAGGACGTCGTCCAGGAGACCGCTCGATCGGCCGGGTTCATCGCGCTCGGCGCCGGTCTTGCCGCCGCCGCGGTGGGGACGGCCGTCATCGGAGGCTTCGTCGCCGCCGTCGCCCGTGCCGTCGTCACCCCCGACCGCAAGCGGAACGAGCGCGTCCCGATCCACGCCGTCGACACGGGCAGCAAGACCGTCACGATCGAGCGCACCGCGGACACCGAGCTGCAGGGTCGCTACTCGCTCTGGTTCGGCGGCGGCACCGGCCACATGCGCGTCGGTGAGGTGCTCGGCACGACCGAGACCACCGTCACGCGCCGCATCATCGCGATCGACGCCGGAGACGCGACGGCCGCCCGCCGCGGTCGCTGGGGCGGCTGGTTCTACCTGACCCCCGGCGAGCTCGACGTGCCCGTCGAGGACGTCGACATCCCGACCCCGAACGGCCCCGCCCCGGCGTGGGTCGTCCGCGCCGACGACCCGGCAGCGCCGTGGGCCGTCCTGGTGCACGGCCGTGGCGTCACCCGCGCCGAGACGATCCGCGCCGTGCCCGTGTTCCGCGCGGCCGGCTACTCGGTCGTCCTCGCCTCGTGGCGGAACGACGGTGTCGCCCCGCCGAGCGTCGACGGCCGCTACGGCCTCGGCAGCACCGAGTGGGAGGACATCGACTCCGTCCTCCGCTGGCTCACCGCGCAGGAGGCCCAGAGCGTCGTGCTCATGGGCTGGTCGATGGGCGGCGCCGTCGTGCTGCAGACCCTGCTCCGCTCACGCTTCGCCGGCCTGGTCGACGGCATCGTGCTCGAGTCCCCGGTGGTCGACTGGCACGCCGTGCTGAAGTCGCAGAGCCAGCTGCTCCGCCTGCCCCGTCCGGTCCGCAAGGTCGCGCAGCGCCTGCTCCGCACGCCCGTGCTGCACCGGCTCGCCGGACTGCAGCGGCCCGTCGACCTGCGGGAGCTCGACATGGTCACCCGCGCCGACGAGCTCACCGTGCCGATCCTGCTGCTGCACAGCGACGACGACGGGTTCGTGCCGTCCTCGGCCTCGCACGACCTGGCCCGCGCCCGACCCGATCTGGTGCGGCTCGAGATCCAGACGACTGCGCGGCACACCAAGCTGTGGAACCACGACGCCGACTGGTTCGACGCCCGGATCCTCGCGTGGCTGACCGAGGTGGTCCAGCGGCGCGGGGCGGCCAGCGCGCGGTAGACGCGACCGAAGGACGGACGGGAGGCGCGGTGCCGGCTGGCACCGCGCCTCCCGTCCGTCGTTGCGTCGGTTCGGTCGCTCGGTGAGCAGGAATGGTCGGGTCGCGATCACGCACCCGACCATTCCTGCTCACGAAGCGCGAGTGCGTCTACGCGACCGCCGCCTGCACCTGCCGCTGCACGCGGCCGAGCATGCCCACCATCCCGCGGATCCGCAGCGGGCTGACCGCCTCGGACAGCCCGATCGTCAACGGGTAGTCCATGGGCACGGCGAGCACCTCCGACACGGTCAGCCCGGACAGACCCTGCGCCAGGATCGAGGCGAAGCCGCGTGTGGTCGGCGCCTCGCGCGGAGCCGTGGCGTGCATCCGGACGACGTCGGCCGCGTCGCCGTCCTCGCCGACCGTCACGGTGATGAAGACGGGGGACTGGCACTCCTCGACGCGTTCGAGCTCGTCCTCGTGCCCCTGCAGCCGCTCGGGCAGCGCGGGCAGCTCGTTCGAGAACTCGAGCAGGAGCTGCAGGCGGTCCTTCTGCCCGAGGGCGAGGAAGTCGTCGCGGATCTCGGCGAGGGTGTCCGGCAGTGGTGCGTCGGCGGTGCCGGTGCTGGCGTCGGTGGTGGCGCTCATCGGCTCGCGACCGTTCCGGGCTCGGTGCCGACGGCGATCGGGACGCGCACGGCACTGCCCCACTCGGTCCACGAGCCGTCGTAGTTGCGCACGCTGTCGTACCCGAGCAGGTACTGCAGCACGAACCAGGTGTGGCTCGACCGCTCCCCGATGCGGCAGTAGGCGATGACCTCGTCGGCGTCACCGATGCCGGCGCCGTCGCGGTACACGGCGTCGAGTTCCTCGCGGGACTTGAACGTGCCGTCGGCAGCGGCGGCGGTCGCCCAGGGGATGTTCACGGCGGTGGGCACGTGGCCGGCCCGCAGGGCGCCCTCTTCCGGGTAGTCGGGTGCCGTGGTGCGCTCACCGCTGTACTCGGGTGCACTGCGGACGTCGATGAGCGGCTTGCCGAGGTGCGCGAGCACGTCCTCCTTGAAGGCGCGGACGGGCTCGTCCTGGCGCTCGACCACGGGGTAGTCGACGGGGGTCACGGCGGTCGCGTCGGTGGTCAGGGCGCGGTCCTCGGCGATCCACTTCGCACGACCGCCGTCGAGCAGGCGGACGTCCTGGTGGCCGAACAGGGTGAAGACCCAGAGGGCGTACGCGGCCCACCAGTTGTTCTTGTCGCCGTAGATCACGACCGTGGTGTCGCGACCGATGCCCTTGCCGCCGAGGAGCTCGGCGAACGCGGCACCGTCGATGTAGTCGCGCTGCACGGGGTCGTTGAGGTCGGTGTGCCAGTCGATCTTCACCGCGCCGGGGACGTGCCCGGTCTCGTAGAGCAGGACGTCCTCGTCGGACTCGACCACGACGAGGTCGGGTGCACCGGTGCCGGCGTCCAGTTGCGCCTGCAGCCACTCGGTGGAGACGAGGCGCTCGGGGTGCGCGTACGCGGCGAACTTCTCGGACGGGTCGACCGGTGCGGTCATCGGGGTACCTCCAGGTGATGCGGGGGAGCGCGGTGCAGGCACCGGACTAGGATCGGGCGTCGGTGCTCTGGGCAACGGTACGCGGACGTGCCGTGCGCCTGGTCCAACGTGACACCGCACGTCTTGCTTCCCGGAAGGGTCCCCGATTGCCCGCTCACCTCGTCGACCGTGATCCCCAGGTGACCCCGCAGCAGATGGCTGCGGCGCTCGTGCCCCCGCCGCAGTTCGCGGGTGCGTCCTTCGACTCGTACCGGCCGGACCCCGACTACGCCTCGCAGGCATCGGTCCGCGACGCCGTCGCCGCGTTCGTGGCCGCCGGTCCCGCCGACGCCCCGCGGCGCGGGCTGTTCGGGCGCCGCAAGCAGGCAGCCGAGCCGGCCGCCAAGTCCGGCGTGTACCTGGACGGCGGGTTCGGTGTCGGCAAGACGCACCTGCTCGCCGCCGCGTACCACGCGGCGTCCGGACGCAAGACGTTCGGCACCTTCATCGAGTACACCGCGCTCGTGGGTGCGCTCGGGTTCCAGGGCACCGTCGACCTGCTCCGCGGCACCGCCCTGGTGTGCATCGACGAGTTCGAGCTCGACGACCCGGGCGACACGATGGTGATGACACGGCTCATCAAGGAGCTGACCGAGACCGGCACCCGGTTCGCCGCCACCTCGAACACGCCGCCCGGCGCCCTGGGCGAGGGCCGGTTCGCGGCGCAGGACTTCCTGCGCGAGATCCAGGCGATGTCGGACCGGTTCGACACCATGCGGATCGACGGCCTCGACTACCGCCGTCGCGCGGTGGACGAGTCCGCCCGCACGGTCGACGACGTCGCGGAGGCACTGCCCGCCGGGACGACGACGCTCGACGACTTCCGGGCCGTGGTCGCGCACCTGGCGAGCGTGCACCCCTCGAAGTACGTCGCCCTCGTCGGCGGGCTCGACGCGGTGGGCCTGACCGACGTGCAGGCCTTCACCGACCAGACCGACGCACTCCGCTGGGTCGCGCTCGTCGACCGCCTGTACGACGCGCAGGTGCGGATCGTCGCGTCCGGCACGCCGCTCGACCAGGTGTACCCGCAGACGATGCTCGACGGCGGCTACCGCAAGAAGTACCTGCGCGCCGCGTCGCGCGTGGTCGCGTTGTCGCGCGCGGTCGACTGAGCCACCTGACGGACGGGAGGCCCGGGGCGGCACCGCCACGCGCCTCCCGTCCGGCACGTCCGGCGTGCCGACAGGGCTGTCGGACGTCGCTTCCGGCATCCGGAAACAGAGCGTTCACACGGGAGCCCCACGCGTTACATCCGCGAAACAGACCGTGCTCCCTCGTGAAACGTCGCCTCGCCAGACTCGGTGGCACCCGAGGCGGTCCACGAGCCGCTCGTGCAATCGAGAGGTGAACAGATGCTTGATCAGGGCAACACGACGTTCGTGTTGGTCATGGCGGCGCTGGTGTTGTTCATGACACCCGGCCTGGCCTTCTTCTACGGCGGCTTGGTGAAGGCCAAGTCCGTCATCTCCATGATGATGATGTCGTTCGGCGCGATCGCGCTCGTGAGCGTCCTGTGGGTGCTCTACGGCTACGCGATCGCCTTCGCCAACCACGGTGACAACGCCGCGGTGTCCGGCGTGGTCGGCTTCTTCAGCATCGACTGGAACCTGCTCGGCCTCGGCCAGGCGTTCGAGGAGGCACAGTCCTCGGACATCCAGGCGGCCTACCCGTCGATGGCCTTCGTCGGGTTCCAGGCGACGTTCGCGATCATCACCGTCGCGCTCATCTCCGGCGCCATCGCCGACCGCGCCAAGTTCGGCGCGTGGATGATCTTCGCCGGCGTCTGGGTCACGGTCGTCTACTTCCCGGTCGCCTCGTGGGTCTTCAACCTGACCTCGGGCTGGGCCGCCACCTGGGGCGTCATCGACTTCGCCGGTGGCACCGCGGTGCACATCAACGCCGGTGCCGCGGGCCTGGCCCTGGCGATCGTGCTCGGCAAGCGCGTCGGGTTCGCCAAGGGCGCGCACAAGCCGCACAACCCGCCGTTCGTCCTGCTCGGTGCCGCGATCCTGTGGTTCGGCTGGTTCGGCTTCAACGCCGGCTCCGAGGGTGCCGCCGACGGCATCGCCGCCATCGCCTGGGTCAACACGCTCGCCGCCCCGGCCGCCGCGATCCTCGGCTGGCTGCTCATCGAGAAGCTCAAGGACGGCAAGGCCACGTCCGTCGGCGCCGCCTCGGGTGCCGTCACCGGCCTCGTCGCCATCACGCCGGCGTGTGCCGCGCTGACCCCGGGCTGGGGCATCGTCCTCGGCTTCCTGGCCGGCGTCATCTGCTGCTTCGCCATCGACTGGAAGTACCGCCTGGGCTTCGACGACTCGCTCGACGTCGTCGGCGTCCACCTGGTCGGCGGCATCGTCGGCACGCTCTTCCTCGGCTTCTTCGCCAACGAGAGCGGCCTGATCTACTCGGGTTCGTTCGAGCAGCTCGGCAAGCAGGCCGCCGCGGCACTCGTCGTCGGGATCTACTCGTTCGTGCTCGCCTTCGTGATCGGGTTCGCGATCGAGAAGACCATCGGCTTCCGCGTCAAGACCGAGGACGAGGTCGCCGGCATCGACACCGCCGTCCACGGCGAAGAGGGCTACGTCCTCTACGAGCAGACCGACGACACCCCGGTACGCGTCCGCTAGACACGCTCCACCACCGCACGACGACGGGCCCCGCGCAGACAGCAGCGTGGGGCCGGTCGTCGTGCGGGTCGCGTGGTCGACGTGACCACGGACGGGAGGCGCGGTGTGGGTCGGACCGGCACTGCGCCTCCAGTCAGGTGGTCGCGTCAGCGGCGCGTCGGTTTCGTCGGTTCCGTTGGTTCCGTCGGTTCCGTTGGTTCCGTCGGTTCCGTCACCAGGCGTAGTCCTCGGGCGAGGTGTCGTGGCCCGGGAAGATCTCGTCGAGGCGGTCGAGCGCGCGCTGGTCGAGACGGATGTCGACGGCGCGGACGGCCGACTCCCACTGCTCCATCGTGCGGGGCCCGGTGATCGGCGCCGTCACGCCGGGCTGGTGGAGCAGCCAGGCGAGGGCCAGCTCGCCGGGTGTGTGCCCGAGCTCCTTGGCGAACGATTCGTACGACTGCAGCTGGTCGCGGTGGGCGTCGACGTACTCGGCGCTCCGACCTGACAGGCGTCGGGAGCCGTTCTCGGTCTTCTCGATGACGCCACCGAGCAGGCCGCCCTGCAGGGGCGACCAGGGGATGACGCCGAGGCCGTACTCGCGTGCGGCGGGCAGGACCTCGCGCTCGACGTCACGGACGACGAGGTTGTAGATCGACTGCTCGCTGACCAGGCCGAGGGTGTTCCGGCGCTCCGCGGCCTCCTGCGCCTGGGCGATGTGCCACCCGGCGAAGTTCGACGAGCCGACGTAGAGCACCTTGCCCTGCTGCACGGCGACGTCGATCGCCTGCCAGATCTCGTCCCACGGGGTGGCACGGTCGACGTGGTGGAACTGGTACAGGTCGACGTGGTCGGTCTGCAGGCGCTGCAGGCTGGCGTCGAGCGACCGGCGGATGTTCAGCGCGCTGAGCTTGCCGCCGTTCGGCCAGTCGACCATCTCGCCGTAGACCTTCGTGGCGAGGACCGTCTTCTCGCGGCGGCCGCCGCCCTGGGCGAACCAGCGCCCGATGATCTCCTCGGTGGCACCCTTGCCGACCGAGCCGCCGTAGCCGTTGGCGGTGTCGAAGAAGTTGACGCCGAGCTCGTGGGCCCGGTCCATGATGGCGTGCGAGTCGTCCTCGCTGGTCTCCGGGCCGAAGTTCATCGTGCCGAGCACGGCGCGGGAGACGGACAGGCCGGTGCGACCGAGGTGTGTGTAGTCCATGGGGACGGTCTACTCGTGACGCGCTGGTGGTGCCAGGCCCTGAGAGTGCCGGTCAGCGGTGGGGGGAGTAGTCAGGGTTCAGCACTCGAGAGGAGCACCCCATGCCAGCGAAGGACGAGATCCCCAGCACCCTGCAGCGGTCGCCGGAACACGCGCAGGCGATCTTCACCGAGACCCTCGACTCGGCGGAGGAGTCGTACGGGCCCGGCGAGCGTGCCCGCCGCACCGCGTTCGCGGCGGTGAAGCACGAGTACGAGAAGGTCGGCGACCACTGGGAGGAGAAGGAGTCCTCCGGTCCCTCGGACTCCGGCGCGGCCGGATCCCGCGGCGACGGCCAGACCCAGGGCGGTGTCGACGCCAACGCGACGAAGGCGCACCTGATGGACGTCGCGAAGCGCCTCGACATCAGCGGACGCTCGAAGATGGACAAGGGCGAGCTCGTCGAGGCCATCAAGCGGGCCAACGATCGGGCGACCGCCGCAGCGCGCGACTGACCTGCCGAGCCGACCGGCCCTCGACCGTGCCGCGCGAGCCGTGCATGCCGCGCTGGGCATGCGGGACCGGGGTGGAGGGGTAACGTGCCGACCGTGAACATCCCAGCTCTCCGCGGCAGCCGGATCCTCGGGTTCGGACACCACCAGCCCGAACGCGTCCTGACCAACGACGAACTCTCGACCATGGTCGACACGAACGACGAGTGGATCCGCACCAGGACCGGCATCGTCACGCGGCGGATCGCCGGTCCCGACGACACCGTGACCTCGATGGCCGTCGAGGCCGGACGCCGCGCCCTCGCCGACGCCGGCGTGGCACCGTCGGCCGTGGGGCTCGTCGTCGTCGCCTCCACCACCCACCAGGACCGTGCGCCGTACACCGCCGGTCGGGTCGCCGCCGCACTCGGCATGACGAACGGGCCCGCACCGATCGACATCAACACCGCGTGCAGCGGCTTCGAGTACGCCCTCGCCCTCGCCGACCAGTCCATCCGCGTCGGGTCGTCGGACGTGGCGCTCGTCATCGGGTCCGAGGTGCTCTCGGGCATCGCCGACTGGACCGACCGTTCGACCTGCGTCCTCGTCGGCGATGGTGCCGGCGCCGCCGTGCTCGGCGCGTCGGAGACCCCGGAGATCGGACCGGTGTCGTGGGGGAGCGTGCCGCACCTGCTCGACGCCGTCCGGGTCGAGGGCTCGCCGGGGCGGTTCAACCAGGAGGGCCGCTCGGTCTACCGCTGGGCCATCACCGAAGCCGAGGGACACGCTCGCAAGGTCGTCGAGGCCGCGGGACTCACGCTCGACGACATCGAGGTGTTCGCGTTCCACCAGGCGAACCTGCGGATCATCGAGCCGCTCGTGACCGCGCTCGGCGGGGAGTCGAAGTTCGTCGTGCGTGACGTGGTCGAGTCGGGGAACACCTCGGCGGCGAGCGTGCCGCTCGGGCTGTCGAAGGCGTGGGAGCGGGGGGATCTGCCGGAGGGCGTCCCGGCGCTGCTGTTCGGCTTCGGTGGGGGGTTCGCGCACGCGGGGCAGGTCGTCACGACGCCCGTGCGGTCGTTCTAGTCGGGTGCCTCGAGCCAGCTGCTGCGGGGGCAGTGGCTGGCCGGGCTCCGGGCTCCGGGCTGGCCGGGTGCCGGCTGGCGGGGCGTCGGGCCGTCTGCTGCGGGGCGGTGGCTGGCCGGGCGTCGGGCTGGCCGGGCGTCGGGCTGGCCGGGCGTCGGGCTGGCCGGGCGTCGGGCTGGCCGGGCGTCGGGCTGGCCGGGCCGGCCGGGCGTCGGGCTCTTCGGCATGGCCAGCGGGCTCGCCGAAGTCGCTCGGTCCGGCGGCTGGTTCGTCTGGCTGGGCTGGGGGCCGGCGTGAACGGTTCCGTCCGCTCAGCCGGTTCTGCACGGCTGCTTCGGCCCGCGCGTTCGGGCAGGTGCCGTCAACCCGCGGGTGTCACCGCTCGGCGGTCGGCCCGCCCTGGCCCGGCTCGGTCCACAGCTCGTCGTCCTTGCCCGTGCCGCGCTTCCACGGCAGGGCGCGACGGGTGCGCTCGGCTGGCGGGGTCACCGTCAACACGACCGGGAAGTGCGCCGGCGGCATCCCGAACCCGGTCCGCGAGGCCTGGATGACCTTCCGCCCGAGCGCATGGTTCCCCAGACCGCCCACGGCAGCGCCGATGCCGAAGGGCAGTGCGCGCCCCACGACCGAGGTGCCCTGCCGGACGGCGAAGCGCTTGATGAACTGGTCACGGACCTGGCCCCCGATGCCGTTGACGACCTGCTTCGGTAGCGACGAGGTCACGAGCTCGCCCCAGAACGCCGTGCGTGCCGGTCCGCCGGTCGCCTGACCGGCGAGCTGCTTGATGAGCTGGGTGCCCGGCGCGCCGAGGATCATCGCCATCACGAGCGTGCGGGATCGCTCCGGGTCGTCGAGGGCGATGCCGTGCACCTCGGTGATGGACTGGGCGAAGAGCGCCGTGGTCTCGAGGAAGCCGACCGTCTCCGCACCGCTGAGCCCGAGCGCAGCGACCATACCGACGCCGGGGATCACCGCGCTCGCACCGACAGCCGCCCCGCCGGTGGTCACGGCGGTCAGGTACTGCCGCTCCAGGATCTGGATGACCTCGGCCGGGGTGGCGTCGGGCTTGCGGCGACGGATCGCGGCGACGTGTGCGACGACCACCGGCCGCTGCACACTGATCACGCGGTCCAGCCACTTCACCCATCCGGAGGGTTGCAGCTGCTGCGTTCGGCTGTCGGACATCTGGGTGGGGGAGACCGGGGCTGTCGGCATGGGCACGATCGGCTGGTCCTTCGGGGCGCGGGCCATGCGCACACCGTACGCCGACAGTGTGGGAGGCTCGCCAGGTGGACGAGCAGACCCCGGGGACAGCGGTCGACGTGGCCCGTCGGGCCGCCGGGTTCCTGACCGAGCGCGAGGTCGCGGCGCTGGCCCCGGACGTGCTCGTGCTCGATCCGACCTCGGCGCTCATCGGCAGGGACGTCACCGTGGGGACCGGGACCGTGGTCCACCCCTCGGCGACGCTGCAGACCCGCGCGGGTGGCTCTGCCGTCATCGGGTCAGGGGTGCGGATCGGCCCCGGGCCGGTGACCATCGTGGCGACGGCAGCGAGCGTGCGCATCGGCGACGGGGTCGAACTCGGACCGGGGCCGGTGACGATCGTCGCGACCGGCTCGGACGTCGAGATCGGGAGCGGAGCACGTCTGACCGCCGGGTGTCTCGTCGAGGCGCCGTCGACGATCGGCACCGGTGCGCAGGTGCTCGGGCCGGTCTCCGTGCGTGACGTCGTGCTCGGCGCTGGCGGCGACCACCACGAGCCGGATCCGGATCGGCGCGGCGGTGTGGTGAAGGGCGCGGGTCTGGTGCGGGGCGTCCGGGTCGGCCGGGGCGAGGTCGTCGTCGGTGGCAGCGCGGAGCCCCTCGTGGTCGAGCGCCAGCGGACGTACCACCCGGGCGCCCCGCACACGGCCGACTGAACGATCAGTGGCACGGGACACCAGCCCGTCGCAGCGCAGCCCGGACACGGTCCGGGTGCATGAGGTCCGACCACGACAGCCGGACCACCGCACGGACCTCGGGGAAGGACCGGACGAAGTCCTCCCGCCGCTTCTCCCGCCAGTGCGCATCGGCGGTCGAGCGGCCGTCGAGCATCACCGGGTCCTCGTACTTGCCCCGGCCGTCGACCTCGACCACCACGCCGTGCTCGGGGAACCAGAAGTCCACGATCGCCGAACCACCGTCAGCCCGGGCGAACACGTGCTGTTGCACCGGTTCCGCGACGCCGAGTTCTCGGAACCGCACCCGGCACACCGATTCCGCCGGCGACCCGGACAGCCCCGACCCCATTCCCACCGCGATCCCCGCCTTGGTGCGTGCCGACGTCAGCGCGCCGTGCTCGGTCTGCAACTCTGTGGGTGTGGCGGTCCGCCGAGCGAGGGCGGCGTCCACCACCGCGAGTGACTCGAGCAGCGGTCGGGTCGCCGCCACGTCCACCGCGGTCCGCGCGGCGGTGGTCGTCGGGATCGAGTCGCGGTCGAGCAGGACCGTCGGTGGCCGCCCGGCGGCGCCGTGGCGGACGAACCAGGCAGAGACCCGGGTGTGCGTCGTCGTCGGATCGCACACGTGCACCTTCGGAGGCGGCGTCCCGACCAACGGGAGCGCCAGGACCGCGGCCGCCGACAGGTGGGACACGACATCGGTGGCGCGCAGACGGTGGAGCGATGCGCGGACCAGGACGTGGTGTTGCTCGCCCGGGTGGAGTCCCTCGAGCGCGTCGACGCCGATCAGGACCCCGGGTCGGAGCCGTCGGAGGCGACCGCGGTGCACGTCACGCTCGAGTGCTCGTCGCTCCGCGCCGGTCGTTCCGGTCGTCCGGAGGAGTTCGATCTCGCTCGCTCTGCCCATGCAACGAGGCTCCGTGAGCGACGCCGTCGGGATGGCCCGGCAACGACGATCTGTGCAGACGACGGTCCGACGACCGCCCTGTGGAGGAGTCAGCTGGGTCGGTGCGTGGACATGTTCCGACGATGCACCAGTCGAACATCCGGTGGGCTGTCGTCGCATGCGCTCGCACAGGATGCCGGTGCATGTTGCGACGATGCACGTGGCGATCGACTCGTGGATTGTCGCAGAACGGGTGCAGGCCCGCGCCGCGCCGCACCCCTACGCCGCGGCGAGCTCCGCCCGCAGCGGCAGGTCCTGCCCCTCGAGGATGAGCTGCGCGCCCACCGCCGTCCGGGCGTTCACCACGACCGGCGCGAGCAGGTTCACGGTCGTGCCGGACGCCCCCGGGTTCGCGACGACGAGCAGCATCGCGTCGGCGGGATCGGTCAGCCCGAGCACGTCGGCCTGCTCGTCGGACAGCTCGGGCGCGTACGCGGGCAGGTGCACCGCGGCGTCGAGCAGGAACAGCCGTGCGCCGTCGCCGACCAGGGTGAACAGCCCGTCGGCGCCGTCGACCGGCGTCAACGAGAACGACGGCGCGGGGGCGAGCCCGAACGGCGGGACGGCGAAGGTCAGGGTGATGCTCATCGAAGGTAGTCCATCAGGGTCGGCTGCAGGACCTTCGCGGTGACGGCGAGGGCTGCCTGGTAGTTGGTCTGCTGCACCTGCAGGTCGAGCACGGCCTTCGCGAGGTCGACGTCCTCGATGCCGGCGCGGCGGTTCTCGAGCGACACCGTGGTCGACTTGAGCGACTCCTGGGCGCCGAGGGCGGCGGCGTGCCGGACACCGACGTCGGCCTGGGCGCCGCGGAGCGTGCCGAGTGCCTGGTCGACGTCGCCGATGCGAGCGTTCACGTTCACCCCGTTCTGCAGGTCACTGACGATGGAGTCGACCACGGCGAAGACCGACGAGGCGCCGGAGCCGAAGGCGGCCGCGGCGGGGGTGTCGACCCGCACGGTCGTGTCGTCGCCGACACGGCGGGTGACGTCCGTGCCGGACGCCGCCCACCCGGTGGCCGGGTCGTACGCGGTGGCGGCGGTCGAGGCACCGGCGAACACCGAGCGGGTGCCGTAGGTGGTGTTCGCCCGGGCCTCCAGGTCGGCTGCGAGCGACCGGAACTGCGTGACGAACGCGTCGCGGTCGGTGTCGCTCATGGTCCCGGTGTTCGCGGCCTGCACGGTCAGGTCCCGCACCCGGTTGAGCACCGAGTAGACGCTCGACAGCGCGCTGTCCGTGGTGGCGAGCCAGCCGACGGCGTCGTTCGCGTTGCGTGTGTACTGCGCGGCGGCGGCCTGCTCCTTGCGCACCTGCATCGAGGACGCCGTGCCGACCGGGTCGTCGGAGGGCTTCTGGACGGCCCGCAGTGTGGTCGCCTGCTCGGTGGCCTCGGCGACCCGGGCGGCGCCGGCCTGCAGCCGTGCCGAGGCCGCGGCCATCGACATCTGGGTGGTGACGCGGGTGATCACGATCAGCCCCTCCCGACGAGTCCGACGCGGTTGATGATGGTGTCGAGCATCTCGTCGACGGCGGTCAGGACGCGTGCCGCGCCCTGGTACGCGTGCTGGTAGCTCAGCAGGTTCACGTTCTCCTCGTCGAGGTCGACACCGGCGCTGGACTGCTGCTGGGTGCGCGCGTTGGTGAGCGCGAGTCCGGTCAGCGTCGACTCCGTCGTGGCCGACCGGGAGGCGGTGCCCACCCCCGTCACGAACGTCGCCCAGACCTGGTCGGCGCCGTCGGACGACGCCCCGAGTCGCGCGAGCGCGTCGGCGAACGAGTCGTCGAGTTCCCCCGCCGCGTTCCGCGTCGCCAGGCCGCTCGCGTCCGTGGGGACGACGCTGAGTGCCTGGGCAGCGGGGACGCCGGCGCGCAGGGCGAAGAACGGAGCGCCGGTCGCCCCGGTCGACGTGCTGCCCGCGGCGTGGACCGCGTTGACGGTGGCGGCGAGCCGGGTCGCGACGGCGTCGTACGAGGCGGACGCCTCGGCCAGCGCGCCACCCGTGCCGGTGCCGGACGCCGGGGCGAGGACCGCGAGTGCACCGCCGATGGAGCCACCGCTCAGCCCGACGGCCCCGGCGGTGCCGGAGGTCCACGTCAGCGTGACGGCGGCACCGTCGGCGAGGCGCCGGCCGCCGCCGAGGGCGACCGAGCGGGCGTCGGTGCCCTGCACGAGCGGGTTGCCGCCGAGCAGGACGTCGACCGTGCCGTCGGCGTTCGTCCGGGTGGTGCCGCCGGCGAGGGTGGCGATCTGCTCGGTGAGGCGGTCGCGCTGGTCGAGCAGCTCGTTCGCGCTGCCGCCGGACGCCAGGGCGGTGCGGATGCGTCCGTTCAGGTCGGCGACCCGGCCCGCGGCGTCGTTCAGCTGGGTGACCTGACCGGCCACCGCGCCGTGCACCGACGACCACTGGGCGTCGACGGCCTGCGAACCGGTCGCCAGGGCCGCGACGACGGTGCCCGCCGCGCCGAGCACCGCGCTGGCGGCACCCGGGTCGTCGGGGTGGCTGGCGAGCTCGCTCCACGAGGACCAGAAGGCGTCGAGCTTGGCGCTCAGACCGTTCTTGCCGGGCTCGTGCAGGCCGGTCTCCAGGGCGGACAACGCGGTGGCACGGGCATCGGCGTACGCGGACGACCCGGCGGCGACCCGCACGCCGGCGTCCAGCGTCAGGGACGCCAGGCGGGCGATGCCGTCGACCGAGACGCCCTGGCCGGCGAGCGCCGCGGTGCCGCGGACGAACCCGGTCTGGGCCGCGGGGACGGAGCTCTGCGTGACCCGCTGCCGGGTGTAGCCGTCGGTGCCGGCGTTGGCGATGTTCTGTCCGGTGACGTCGATGCCGGCGCGGGCCGCGGCGAGCCCCGAGTAGGCGGTGGCGAGGGAGCCGAAGGTGCTGACCACGGTGCTACAGGCTCCCGTCGAACAGTCGGGCGCCGTCGGAGCCGGAGCCCGAGGTGCCGGAGGCGTCGTAGGTGGCGGCCCCGGACACGGTGCCGGCCAGGGTCTCCTCGGTGGCCAGGGCGGCGGCGCGCAGGAACCGGTCGTTCTCGTCGCGCAGGGCACCGATCTGCGTGGTCAGCTCGACCATCGCGGTCAGGTGGGCGGTGAGGATCTCGCCCCACGGGCCGTTCGGCGCGGCGGCGACGACCTCGCGCAGGGGAGCGTCGGCCGCGACACCCCACTCCTCGGCGACCTCGGCGCTCTGTGCGGCGCGCTCGAGCCCGGTGCTGCGGAGCCGGTCGAGCACCTGCTCGACCTCGCGACTGGCGTGCGACACCCAGCGGGAGCGGCCCGCGGTGAGCAGCAGCTGCTCCTCCTCGAGCTTGAAGGTGAGCAGTTCGAGCAGCTCGCGTTCGCGCCAGAGCACGGCGGACAGGTCGTTCACGCTCATCAGCTCCTCCCGGGTGGTGGTGGTTCGGGGTCGGTCCCGGTCCGTCATCCTGCGGACACCGGGACCTATCGACTCGGTGGTCCGAGCCGTAAGCCATGGTCTCGAGTGTGCGCCCGCTGTACTCCGTGTCCTCGTGGGCGGTAACCCCTGTCGGGGGACAAGAACGATCGTTCCCGTGCCCCGGTCCCCCCAAATGCCGACCGGGATCAGGCCCGGAGACCCCCGCACTGGGGACGCACGAGCCCCCACTCAGCGCATTGCCAGCCGATACATTCAGAACGCACCCGGGGGACACCCGGAACCGCGCCCGAGTCACGCGGTGTGCACCGCCCGGAGGGACCCGGGCGGGTCATCGGCGAACGCACCGGCCCGACCGAGGCCGGCGTCCGTCGCGCCCACGGACGGGTGAGCCGACACCGTCAGTCAGGTCGACCAGGGGATGAGCATGCACCGCACCGAACGCAACGCGATGATCGTGGAGCACCTGCCACTCGTGGGCTACATCGTCGCCGACGTCCGTTCCCGTGCCACCCACCTCGACCGCGACGACCTCGCCGCCGTCGGTTCGCTCGCACTCGTCGCCGCCGCCGACGCCTTCGACCCGACGCTCGGGGTGCCGTTCGGCGCCTACGCCCGCACCCGCATCACCGGCGCGATCGCCGACGACATGCGCTCGTCGGACTGGGCCTCGCGCGGCACCCGCAAGCGCATCCGGGAGACCCTCGCCACGCAGGAGGCCCTGTCAGCCCGACTCGGTCGGACGGTCGGGGCACAGGAGATCGCGGACGCCATGGGCGTGGACCGGCAGACGGCCGTCGACGCGATGAGCGACGCCGCCCGGACCGTCGCGCCCCTCGACGAGACCGTGCACGACCTGGTGGCGGCCGACCTGCCGCTGCCGGGCGACGACCTGCTCGAGACCGAGAAGCGCCGCTACCTCCGCGCAGCGGTCGAGGCCCTGCCGGAGCGCATGCGGTTCATCGTCGAGGCGGTGTACTTCGGCGACCGCTCGGTGACGGACGTCGCGGCCGAGCTCGGCATCACGCACTCGGCGGTGTCGCAGCAGCGTTCCGAGGCGATGCGACTGCTGCACGACGGCCTCGCCGCGCACTACGGCGACGGCACGACCGTCGAACCCGCCAGCCGCACGACCGCCGCCCGCCGCAGCGCCTACCTCGCCCGCGTCGCGACGAACGCCGCCGCCGGAGTCGCCCGTGCCGTGCACGATGCCGCACCGGGGACGGCCGTGGCGGCGGGCTGAAGCGTCGGCGGGAGACTTTTCCGCCGATCCCCTAACGACTCCCGGCAACCGGTCGAGAGTCATCCACGTCAGCCCACGGACGGGCCGGCGTACGACCCAGATTCACGGAGGAACACACCATGGGTATGTCCATCAACACCAACCTCTCGGCACTCAACACGTACCGGAACCTCAACGCGACGCAGAACGACCTGTCGAAGTCCCTCGAGAAGCTCTCGACCGGTCTCCGCATCAACCGCGCCGCCGACGACGCCGCCGGTCTGTCGATCTCCGAGGGGCTGAAGTCCCAGGTCGGTGGCCTCACGGTCGCCGCCCGCAACGCACAGGACGGCATCTCCGTCGTGCAGACCGCTGAAGGTGGCCTCACCGAGACCCACTCGATCCTCCAGCGCATGCGCGACCTCGCCGTCCAGGCCGGTAACGACTCGAACAACGCTGACTCGCGCGCGGCGATCACCACCGAGGTCGGCGAGCTCCAGAAGGAGCTCGGCCGCATCTCGAGCTCGACGAACTTCAACGGCATCAACCTCCTCGACGGCACCGCTGGTACCGCCGGGGACGGCAAGCTGACCTTCCAGGTCGGTGCGAACGCCGGTGCGTCGTCGAAGATCGAGGTCGACCTCGGCAAGGCGAACGTCAAGAACATCGCGGAGAACCTGACCGTGACGGCTGGGACCGACGCCGACGGCGCAGCCGTCGCGGCGAAGATCAGCTTCGCGAGCAACACGGCGGCGCAGGCTGCGATCACCACGATCGACGCCCAGATCAAGACCGTGTCCGAGGCACGTTCGAGCATCGGTGCAGTCCAGAACCGCTTCGACCACGCCATCAACGTGACGAACGTGGCCAAGGAGAACCTCACCGCTGCCGGTTCGCGCATCACCGACGTCGACATGGCGCAGGAGATGGTCAAGTACACGCGTGACAACATCCTGAGCCAGGCCGGCACGTCGATGCTCGCGCAGGCGAACCAGAGCACGCAGGGCGTGCTCTCGCTCCTGCGCTAGCACCCCTGACGCCGCTCACCGGGACCGCTCGTCCCGGTGGGCGGCGTCGTCCGCATCCGATCGCCACCGCACACCGGCAGGGAGCCACCGATGTCGTCCGTCTCCTCGGGGAACAGCCTGGCCATCGACGGCCTGGTCAGCGGTCTCAAGACGACCGACCTCATCAACTCGCTGATGAGCGTCGAGGGCGTCCCGCAGACCCTGCTCAAGAACAAGCTCACCAGCACGAACTCGTTCATCTCGTCACTGCAGACGATCAACGGGCTGGTCCAGGGGCTCGCCACGAAGGCCGCGGACGCCGCGAAGGCCACCTCGCTCGACCTGTTCACCGCCACGAGCTCCGCGCCGAGCGTGACCGCGGTCACGGGCACCGGAGCGGGCGCCGGGTCCATCAGCTTCACCGTCGGCTCGACCGCTTCGGCCCAGGTCGGCGTGACCGCCGCGATGTCGACGTGGTCGTCGGAGGCGCAGCCGATCACGGTCGTCGGGGCGGACGGCAGGTCGACCACCGTGACGCCGAAGTCGGGATCGCTCGACGACGCCGTGTCCGCGCTGAACGCCTCGGGCGCCGGCGTCACCGCGACGAAGGTCTCGGCCGGCACCGACGCCGACGGCAACCGCCTCTACCGACTGCAGCTCACCGCGGCGAAGACCGGGGCCTCCGGTGCGTTCCAGGTGTACCGCGGCGGCGCCGACGCCGTGGCGGCCGGTACCGCGACGAACGTCCTGACCGAGACCGGTGCGGCCGTCGTCACCACCGCGAAGGACGCCAGCGTCACCCTGTGGGCCGGCACCGCGGCCGCGCAGACGGTCACGAGTGCCACGAACACCTTCAGCGGACTCGTGCCCGGACTCGACGTCACGGTGTCCCAGGTCACCAGCGAGCCGGTGACCGTCACGGTCGGGCAGGACACGACGAAGGCCCAGGGCGTGGCGTCGGGACTCGTCGACGCGATGAACGCGATCGCGTCGTACTACCGCACGAACACCGCGGTGACGAGCACGACGAGCGTCACGTCCGGCACCACGACGACCAAGGCCGGCATCCTGCTCGGCGACGGCGCGTCCCGCGAGGCCGTGCAGCGGCTGGCCAGCACGATGTCGGCCCCGGTCGACGGGAAGTCGCCGTCGACGATCGGCATCGTGATCACGAAGGACGGCAGCTTCACCTTCGACGCCGCGGTCTTCCAGAAGGCCCTGGCGACCGACCCGGACGCCACCCAGGCGATGCTCTCCGGGGTCGCCGCGAAGGTCGGGGCCGCGGCCACGGCGTCGTCGGACAAGTACACCGGCTCGATCACCACCACGATCACCGGGCAGCAGGCCGTCGCGAAGGACCTCACCACCCAGATCGACAGCTGGACGGACCGGCTCACCTCGCGCCGTGCCGCCCTGCAGACCCTCTACTCATCCCTGGAGACCAGCCTGAGCAAGCTGCAGTCCCAGTCCAGCTGGTTGGCCAGCCAGCTGGCATCGACATCGACGGCGCGCTGACGGGAACGACCATGACCTTCGACTTCCAGGCCGCCGCCTTCCGCCAGGCCGCGCAGCCCCGCACCGTGACCGACCAGCGTCGCGCCCAGTACACGAACGAGGCCGTGCTGTCCGCGACGCCGGCCCAGCTCGTCACGATGCTCTACGACCGGCTCCTGCTCGACCTGCACCGCGCCGAGGCCGCCCAGGTCGCCGCCGACTGGGAGGCCGCCCGCGAGCAGCTCCTGCACGCCCAGGCCATCGTCGGCGAGCTGTCGAGCACCCTGCGCATCGACGTCTGGGACGGCGGCGAGGGGCTCCTCGCCGTGTACAACTACGCGTCGACCTCGCTCATCACGGCGAACGTGCACCGCGACGTGCAGGCCACGCGCGACTGCATCCGCATCCTCGAGCCCCTCCGGCAGTCCTGGCACGAGGCAGCGGCCTCGCTGCCGGCGACGCCGGCAGCGCAGCAGGCGACCGGGGGAGCCCTCGGTGTCGCCTGAGCAGACGACCGACCGGGGCGCCTGGGAGGCCCTGCTCACCACGCTCGAGCAGGACGTGGCCGGGCAGGCGGCCGGCTCCACGGCCGCAGCCGACCCGTCCGCCGGTGCCGGGTGGTCGGCACCGACCGGGCTGGGACCGGTGCCGCGCGACCTGGTGGGGCGGGCCTCCCGGCTGCTCGCCGCGCAGCGCGACCGCCTGGCGTCGCTCGAGGCGGACCGTCGCGCGACGCTCGAGCACCTCGGCGCGCTGCGTGCCGTCGACGCGACGCGGGAGCCCCGCGTGTCGGTGTACCTCGACGCCTCGGCCTGACCGGTCCGACGCACCACACGTGCGACAGCGCACCCGTCGATCGACGGGTGCGCTGTCGTGTCCCGGGTCCCGACCGTGCCCACCGCCCCCCGTTCGGGGCGAGCGCTAACGCCTCGCACGACGCGCTCCGATAGCGGCCCACGAGCACGGATCGCTCACCAACCGGCCAGGGATCGGCCACCACGCACGGCGACGTCGACCGCACCGTCGACACGCCTTGACGAGGGGACCCCCGTGTTCGATTCCGTGACGAGCGTCGCGCTGCAGAGTGCCCTCGACGGTCTGTCGATGCGCCAGAAGGTGATCGCGAACAACATCGCGAACATCAACACGCCGAACTACCACGCCGAGAAGGTCCGGTTCGAGGACGCCCTCGCCGCGTCGATCGTCGACGGCGACGGCAGCACCACCCCGACGGTGGGGCGGAGCCTCGAGCCGACGAACACGAACGGCAACAACGTGAACCTCGACCAGGAGACGCTGTCGAACATCGACACGGTCCTGCGCTACCAGTTCGCGACCCAGGCGGTCGGCGGCGAGGCCACGAGCCTGCGCACGGCGATGCGGACCAACTCGTGACGACCTTCGACGCGATCGGCATCGCGAGCACCGGCATGACCGTGCACCGGAAGTGGCTCGACGCCGTGTCCGACAACATCGCGAACGCGAACACCGTGACGTCGATGGACGACACCGCGTTCCAGGCGCGGTACGTCGAGGTGCAGGAGGGCAACGGCGTCTCCGGCGCCTACGTCAAGGGCGCCGCGTTCGGCAGCGCCGCCGGCCGTGTCACCTACGACCCGGACCACCCGCTCGCGAACGAGGAGGGCTACGTCCGCATGCCCGACATCGACCTCGGCACGCAGATGGCGGACCTCATCATGGCCCAGCGCGGCTACCAGGCGAACGCCGCCGTGGTGGACCGTGCCAAGACCGCCTACGAGGCGGCACTGCAGATCGGGAAGAACTGATGCCCATCGACGCCGTGAACGGTGTGACCACCAACGCGATGACCTCCGCGCTGACGAACGTCAGCGGGACGAGCAGCGACGCGACCGCCCGGACCGGCGGTGCGGCCGCGCCCACCGACGGCAGCGGCTTCGCCGCGAGCCTCGGCAACGCCGTCGACGGGCTGCAGGCGCTGCAGAGCGACTCGAAGACCTTGGCCCTGAAGGCCGTCACCGGCAACCTCGACGACGTCCACGACGCCACGATCGCCGCCACCCGCGCGCAGGTCACGCTCGAGCTCGTCGCCGCCGTCCGCAACAAGGGCGTCGACGCCTTCACCGAGATCATGAGGATGCAGGCCTGATGCCGCTCGCCGTCAAGAACGTCCTGGCTCGCCTGCGGTCGTACGTGCAGGGCTTCTCCGCCGCCCAGCGCACCATCGCGATCCTCGCGATCGCCGCGCTCGTGCTCGGCGGGGTCGCGCTCGCGTCGTGGCTCGGGCGGTCGTCGTACGCTCCGCTGTTCACCGGGCTGGCCGCCGCCGACGCGAGCTCCATCACCGACCAGCTGCAGACCGACGGCGTGCCCTTCGAGCTGACCGACGGCGGCGCGACCATCCTCGTGCCGCAGGCGCAGGTGTACTCCGAGCGGCTCAAGGCGGCGTCGAACGGCCTGCCGTCGTCGAACGAGGGCGGGTACTCGCTGCTCGACGACATGGGCGTGACGAGCTCGGAGTTCCAGCAGGACGTCACGTACAAGCGCGCGATGGAGGGCGAGCTCGCCAAGACCATCTCGGCGATGGACGGCGTCGAGACGGCGACCGTGCAGCTCGCGATCCCGGAGAAGTCCGTGTTCGTCTCCGAGGAGAAGGACCCGACCGCGTCGGTGTTCATCGCCACCGACAACGGCACGCAGCTGAGCACCGACCAGGTGCAGGCCGTGGTGCACCTGACGAGCGCCGCGGTCGAGGGCATGCAGCCCACCGACGTCTCGGTCGTCGACGCGAAGGGCCAGACGCTCTCCGCCGTCGGCACCGGCGCGACCGGCAGCGGCGCCGACCAGGCCGCCGACTACGACGCCGCGACGAGCAAGAAGATCCAGGACCTGCTCGACACCACGCTGGGCGCGGGCAACGCGAGCGTCGTCGTCTCGGCGACGATGAACCAGGAGTCCGGCACCCGCACCTCCGAGCGCTACACGACCCCGACCTCCGGTCCGGTCGCGCTGAACGAGTCGAGCGCCACCGAGGAGTACGGCGCCGGAGCCGGTGCCGGGCGCGGCGCGACGGGCGTCCTGGGCCCCGACAACATCGCGGTGCCGAACGGCGACGCCGCGGACGGCGCGGGCGACGACGGCTACAAGAACGAGACGGCCACCAAGAACAACGCGGTCGACCACACCACCGAGACGACGCAGATCCCGTCGGGCGCACTCGACCGGCAGACCATCTCGGTCGCGCTCAACTCGAAGGCCGCCGCCGTGCAGAACGCGAACCTGCAGAGCATCAACGACCTGGTGTCCGCCGCCGCGGGGATCGACCGTGACCGTGGCGACCAGGTGCAGGTCGCGACGATGGACTTCGACACGAGCGCGTCGGACGAGGCCGCGAAGGCCCTCGAGGCGCAGGAGAAGGCGGACCAGCAGGAGGCGCTCTGGTCGTCGATCCGCACGGCCGGCATCGTGATCGGCATCGTGCTCGCCGTCATCGCGGTCATGGTCGTCATCGCCCGCCGCAACCGCCGACAGGAGCGCGAGGCCGTCGACCTGGGCGAGCTCGACGCCTTCGCCGGTGAGACCTTCCAGCTGCCGCTGGCGGTGGACGGCGCCGACGAGCGCGCCACCCTGGGCGCCGGTGACGCCCCGACCGCCGTGCTCTCGGCCGTGCCCGCCGGCGACCCGCCCACCGAGGTCCTGACGACCGAGGAGATCTCGGCCGAGCGCCGCCGCCAGGACATCTCCGCGCTGGCCGAGCGTGACCCGAAGCGCACCGCCGACCTGCTGCGCGGGCTCCTGGACGACCGGGCGGGCGTGTGAGCGCCCTCGTCCCGAGCGCCGGCGGCCCCGGCGCCCCGGCGGACCGCGCGCTCACCGGTGCCCAGAAGGTCGCGCTCATCCTCATGCAGATGGAGACCGACCGCGCCGCCGAGGTGATGAAGCAGTTCACCGAGATGGAGGCCGAGGAGATCTCGGCCGAGATCGTCCGGATGCGCCGCGTCGAGGACACCGTCGTCGACCGCACCATGACCGAGTTCCACCGGCTGACGATGAGCGGCCGCATGCAGAAGCGCGGCGGCAAGGACACCGCGCTCGGGTTGCTCGAGGCCTCGTTCGGCGCCGAGCGCGCCGCCGGGGTGATGGACCGGCTGGCGTCGAACCTCGCCGGTCAGTCGTTCGACTTCCTCGACGACGCCGAGCCCGGCCAGGTGATCACGCTGCTCGAGGGCGAACTGCCGCAGACCATCGCCCTCGTGCTCGCGCACCTCAAGCCGGGTCAGGCCAGCGCCGTGCTCGCCGGGGTCGACGAGCGCGTCCGAACCGACGTGGCGCAGGCGTTCGCGACGATGGGCAGCGCCACCCCCGAAGCCGTCGGCATCGTCGCGGGCGTGCTCCGACAGCGCGCCGGCGCCGTCGTGTCCCCGCGCGAGAGCGTCGAGGTCGTCGGCGGCATCGCGCCCCTGGTCGACATCATCAACCGGTCCGACGTCGCCACCGAGAAGGCCGTGCTCGACGGGCTCGAGGCCCGCGACCCGGAACTGGCCGAGGACATCCGGTCCCGCATGCTGACCTTCGAGGACATCGTCAAGCTCGAGGCGCGAGACATCCAGCAGGTCCTGCGCGGCATCGACTCGAAGCTCCTCGCGACCGCCATGAAGGGCGCGGCGGGGCCGGTCGTCGAGACCATCCGCGCGAACGTGTCCGAGCGCAACCGTGCGCTGCTCGACGACGAACTGCAGGCCATGGGCCCGGTCCGGGTGTCGCAGGTGGAGGAGGCCCGCGCCGAGGTCGTCCGCTCCGTGCGCGAGCTCGAGGCGCAGGGCGTCGTGACCGTGCACCGCGCCGAGGAGGACGAGCTCGTTGACTGACACCGCAGCAGCCGCCGTCACCGTGCAGCGGGTCGCGTACCCGGTGATCGGGGACCGCGCCGTCCGCGAGCGCGCCACCGGTGCGGACGTCCGCGGGCACGCCGCCGGCTACACGGCTGGACTGCGGGCCGCGCAGGCCGAGACCGACGCCCTGCGTGCCCGGCTCGAGGCCGAGCACGCTGCGCGGACCGCGGCGCTGCAGGCGGACACCGCCCGCCGGATCGCGGTCCTCGACGCCGCGTCCGCCGCGATGCTCGCCACGGTCGCGCCCGTCCTGGCGGACGCCGAGGCGTCCGTCGCCAGCGCGGCCATGGACCTGGCCGAGGCCGTCGTCGGGTACGCGATCCGCGCCTCCCGTCCGGTGGACGGCACCACCGACGGACGGGCGCAGGGTGCGTCCGGCGCCGAGGACACCGTCCGGCGGGCGCTCGCGTCCCTGGACCGCACCGTCCCGGTGGCCGTCCGACTGAGCCCCGGCGACGCGGCCCGCGTGGCCGACCTGGCCCTCGCGGTGCCGGTGGTCGCCGACCCGGCGCTGCGCGACGGCGACGCCGTCGTCGACCTGCCGGACGGACTGCTCGACGCCCGGATCACCACCGCGCTCGACCGTGCGCGCACCGCGCTCGGCGTCGCCGCGACCGCCGCCGTCCCGAGCGGAGCCGACCGGTGACCGCCACGCTGCTGCGGCCGCGCGGGCTCGACGAGGCCCTGCGGCAGGCCGCTCCCCAGCGGGTCGGCGTCGTCACGAGCGCCGTCGGGCTCGGCCTGACCATCGCCGGTCTCGACGCCCGCGTGGGCGAGGTCGTGGTGGTCGGTCCGGAGGACGGCGAGCAGACCGCCGTCGAGGTCGTCGCGACCGACGCATCCGGTGTGCGGTGCATGCCGCTGGGCCGACTCACCGGAGTCACGGCGGGCACCCCCGCGCGTCCGACCGGGCGGCCGGTGCTCGTGCCGACCGGCGCCGGGCTGTTCGGGCGGGTGCTCGACGGGCTCGGGCGACCGATCGACGACCGCGGTCCGCTCGACGCCGACGCCTGGGTCCCGCTCGACCACGACACCCCGAACGCCATGGCGCGGACCCGCATCGACACGCCCATGCAGCTCGGCGTCCGCGTGCTCGACACCCTGACCGCGGTCGGCCGGGGCCAGCGCATGGGCCTGTTCGCCGGGTCCGGTGTCGGCAAGTCCTCGCTGCTGTCGATGATCGCGCGGGGGAGCGACGCGGCCGTCAACGTGATCGCCCTGGTCGGCGAGCGCGGCCGTGAGGTGCGTGAGTTCCTGGAGGACGACCTCGGACCCGCCGGTCTCGCCCGCTCGATCGTCGTCGTGTCGACCTCCGACGAACCCGCCCTGATGCGCCTGCGCGCCGCGTTCGTCGCCACCCGGATCGCAGAGTCGTTCCGCGACGCCGGCCAGGACGTCGTGCTCATGATGGACTCGCTCACCCGCGTCGCGATGGCGCAGCGCGAGATCGGGCTGTCCGTGGGGGAGCCGCCGGCCACCCGGGGCTACCCGCCGTCGACGTTCTCGGTGCTCGCCGGGCTGCTCGAGCGAGCCGGGACCGACCGGGTCGGCAGCATCACCGGCATGTACACCGTGCTGGTCGACGGCGACGACCACAACGAACCGATCGCCGACGCCGCCCGCAGCATCCTGGACGGCCACGTCGTGCTCGACCGGAAGCTCGCGATCACCGGACACTTCCCGTCGGTGGACGCACTCGGGTCGGTGTCGCGCGTCGCGTCGAAGGTGACCACGCCCGAACAGCGTGCCGCCGCCACCGTGCTGCGCAAGGTGATGGCCGCGCGCCGTGCCGCGCAGGACCTGCTCGACGTCGGCGCCTACCAGCGGGGCTCGAACCCGCTGGTGGACGCGGCCGTCGACCACCAGGGCGCGATCGACGCGTTCCTGCAGCAGGGCATGGACGAGCGCGCGACGGCCGCGGCGTCCTGGCAGGGCCTCGGCACCCTGGTCGCGCGCTTCGGAGGGATCTCCTGATGGCCCGCCGCTTCCCGCTCGCCGGACTGCTGCGCCTGCGACACACCGAGCAGGACCGCGCCGCCGCCTCGCTGGCGGCCGCCAACGAGCGCGTCCGTGACGCCGCCGACGCCCGGATCGCCGCGCGCCGGAGCCTGGCGGACAGCGAGGACGTCCGTCCGATCGAGGACGCCGCGACCCTGAGCGCCGTCGCCGCCGCACGGGCAGCGACCCGCGGCATGCTCGAGGAGCTCGACGCCGTGGTGCAGTCCCGTCGCGCCGACGCCGACCGTGCGCAGGAGGCCTACGGTGCCGCGCGCCGTGCCGCCGTCGGGCTCGAGAAGCTCGAGGGCAAGCACGCCGAGCAGCAGGCGGCCGAGGAGCTGCGGGCGGAGCAGGGCGCCCTCGACGAGATCGCGGCACGACGCCGCACGGAAGGTGGTTCCCGATGAGCGTCGAAGCGGTGCTCTCCCGGATCTCGGAGATCCGGTCGCAGATCGACACCCTGCGCGGCGGGACGGCGACGGCTCCGTCCGCCGCACCGGCCGGGTCGGGCGGCGCGGGTGCCTTCGCCGACGCCCTGGCGACGGCCGACGGCACGGCGTCGACGACCGCGACTGGTACGGCCGGTGCAGCTGCGACCGTCCCCGCCGCGGGTGCGCGGACCGCTCCGGCGACCTCGGTCGACGCGGGCGCCGGGACCCTGGCGACCGGCAGCGGCGCGAGCGGGGCCGACGTCGTCGCGGACGCGGAGAAGTACCTCGGGGTGCCCTACGTGTTCGGCGGCACCACGACCGCGGGCATGGACTGCTCGGGACTGGTGCAGACGGTGTTCAAGGACCTCGGGGTCACGATGCCCCGCGTCGTGCCGGACCAGGCGAAGATGGGGGTCGAGGTCGGGTCCCTGCAGGACGCACGGCCCGGCGACCTCATCGTGCCGAAGGGTGAGCAGCACATCGTCATCTACGTCGGCGACGGCAAGGTGCTGCACGCGCCCCGTCCCGGCAAGGACGTCAGGATCGTCGACAACTGGTACGCCCCGGGTGACATCGCGACCATCCGACGCATCGTGCCGAGCCAGACGCCGACGCCGGCGACGACCGCGGTGTCCGCCGCCTCGAGCGCGACGGACCTGCAGGCCGCAGCCCTCCGCGCGATGGTGCAGGCCGGGAGTGCCGCATGAGCATGACGATCGCGACCCAGCCGTCCGTCCCGACCGCCGCGGGCACCACCCGCGGTCCCGCCGCGGACCCGGCAGCCGCCGGGACGTTCGGCGCGGCCCTGACCGCCGCCGTCGCCACCGAGCGGCAGACCGGCGACGGGGCCCGCCAGCGGGACGACACCGACGGCACGACCCCCGAGGCCTCGACGGCCGTGCCCCTCGGCACCCGCACCGGCACCTCCGGCACGGCCGCGGGTGCGCCCGCGACCACGCCGGACCCCTCGGACGCCGCGGGCGAGGCGATGCCCGCCGGCGCACCGGCGCTGTTGGTCGCCGGCCTCGTGACCACCCCGGTCGCACCGACGGCGCCGAGCACCGGCGACGCGGGGGACCGACCGGCTGCCGGGACGCCCGACCCCTCGGCCGAGGACCCGCGCGCGGTCGTCGTGTCCGCGGTGGTCGCCGACGCCACGCCGACGGCCCCGGCCGGCGTGGGCGGACCCGGGTCACCGGTCGTCGCGACACCGGCCTCCGCCCCGGTCCCCGCCGCTGCCGGCATCACAGCTGCCTCGACCGCCGCCGCTGCCACTGCCACTGCCACTGCCACGGTCGCTGCCGGCACCGCGCAGCAGGGGTCGTCGGTGGACGCCACGCCCGCAGCCGTCGCCGCCACGACGTCGGCCACCACGACGACGACGGCACCGGGGTCGCCGGCCGCGACCGCACCCGCGCCCGCACCTGCACTCGCTGCGACCGCCACCGACACCGCCGGCACGGCCCCCGCACCCGCCGCATCCCCGACGTCCAGCGCGCCCGCGGCCCTCACGACGGTCCCGACGCGTGCCGACGACGGCGTCACCGTGGTCTCGACCCCCGTCGTCGTCGCGGCAGCAGCCGCGCCGGCAGCGGGCACGGCGCCCCGGACCGGCCACGCGACGGAGCAGCAGGTGTCGACGCCGGGTGATCCGGGCCTCCTGGCCGTCGCCCCCACCCGCGGCGGGGAGACGCCGGCCGTGGTCTCGACGACGCCCACGACCGCGTCGGCCGCGCCGACCCCGTCGGCGCCGGCACCGCTCGCCCAGCAGCTCGCGCGACCGGTGTTCTCGCTCGCGCAGGCCGGGCCCGGCGAACACGTCGTCACCGTGCAGGTCGTGCCGGACACCCTCGGACCGGTCACGGTCCGCGCCCACGTCACGGCCCACGGCATGCACGTCGAGCTGTTCGCCGCGTCCGACGCCGGCCGCGAGGCCGTCCGCCAGGTGCTCCCCGACCTCCGCCGCGACGCGGCGAGCGCCGGTGGGAGCACCACGCTCGACCTGTCGTCGCAGAACCAGCCACGGGACCCGTCGGGTCGCGACGAGCGTCCGGCCGCGCGTGCGCTGCCCGGCGACACCGGTCTGGAGGCGCGGGTCGCCCCGCGCGCCCAGCCCACCACCTCCACGCCCTCCATCCGCACCGCGGGACTCGACGTCCTCGCCTGACCGGCTCACGAACAGGAACCCCACCATGCCCATCGACGGCATCACCGGCAGCGTCGACCCGACCGCGCAGGCTGCAGCCCTGGCCGCGAACGCGGCGACGAAGAAGTCCCAGACGATGGACTCCGAGGTCTTCATGAAGCTGCTCGTCACGCAGCTGCGCAACCAGGACCCGTCCTCGCCGATGGACACCAACCAGATGATCAGCCAGCAGACGCAGCTCGCGATGATGGAGCAGATCACCAACCAGACCACGACCGGCAACGAGAACTTCTCGCTGCAGATGCGGATCGCCGCCGCGAACCTCGTCGGCAAGCAGGTCAGCTACACGGACGCCGACACAGGCAAGTCCGTCACCGGCACCGCCTCGGCCGTGTCGTACGCGAACAGCGTGCCCACGGTCACCGTGAACGGGAAGGAGGTCGCCCTCGACGTGATCTCCGGCATCACCACCACCACGGGCTCCTGACGCTCCTCCTGCTCCGTTCTCCCTCGTTCTTCCTCGCTCTTCCTGCCTCTCCGAAAGGACGCACCATGCTCCGCTCGCTCTACTCCGGGATCTCCGGCCTCCGCTCGCACCAGCAGATGCTCGACGTCACCGGCAACAACATCGCCAACGTCAACACCGTCGGCTTCAAGGGCTCGACCACCGTCTTCCAGGACACCCTGTCGCAGATGACCCAGGGCGCCGGCGGACCGCAGACCGGCGTCGGCGGCACCAACCCCGCGCAGATCGGCCTCGGCGTGCAGGTCGCCGGCGTCTCCACCAACTTCGCGCAGGGCTCCGCCCAGGCCACCGGCAAGGCGACCGACCTGATGATCTCGGGCGACGGCTTCTTCGTCACCCGCCTGGGCAACGACACCGTCTACACCCGCGCCGGCGCGTTCGACTTCGACGCGGACGGCCGCCTGGTCACCGCCGACGGCAAGATCGTGCAGGGCTACCCGGCCACGAACGGCGTCGTCAACGAGAACGGGCAGCTGTCCGACATCGTGCTCCCGCTCGACGCCGCCGCGCCCGCCGTCCGCACCACCGCCGCCGGCGTCGCGGGCAACCTGCCGTCGGAGACCGCCGTCGGCCAGACCATCACCCGCGAGGCGACCGTCTACGACGCCTCGGGCGCCAAGCACACCATGTCGCTGGCGTACCGACGCACGGACGACGGCTGGGACGTGACCGGCCGCAACGGCCAGGGCGCCGTGGCGACCACGTCGATCACCTTCGGCACCGACGGCAAGATCACCTCCGGCGGGACGTTCGCCGTCGGTGGCATCGCCGTGGACATGCGTGACCTCACCGGCTTCGCATCCCTGAACACCGCCGCGATCGGCTCGCAGAACGGCCGCGAGGCCGGCGCGCTGCAGGGGTACGCCATCGCGAAGGACGGCACGGTCACGGGCACGTTCTCGAACGGTGCGTCGCTCGCCCTCGGCCGGATCGCCCTGGCGACCTTCGCCAACCCGGCCGGCCTCGAGAAGACCGGCGCCTCGGGCTACCGCGCGACGGCGAACTCGGGCGGCGCGACCGTCGGCGGCCCGGGCACGGCCGGTGTCGGGTCGCTCGCTGCGGGCACCCTCGAGATGTCGAACGTCGACCTGTCGCAGGAGTTCACGAACCTGATCGTGGCGCAGCGCGGGTTCCAGGCGAACGCCCGCATCATCACGACCTCGGACGAGGTGCTGCAGGAGCTGACGAACCTGAAGCGGTAAGGCGGGGCGGGGCGGGCGCGTTCGCTCGCTCGTTCGTTCGTGCGTTCGCTTCGTGAGCAGGAATGGTCGGGTCTCCTCCGGGGGACTCGACCATTCCTGCTCACGTTGCGCCGTAGGGTGGGCTCGTGCGCGACGAAGCGGTGGTCGAACGGGGGCGTCAGGCCGTCCTCGAGCACTTCCGGTGGATCGACGGGCACGCCGACACGTGGGCGGTGCTCCGCCGCCCCGGCCCGCTCCGGGCGGTCGTCGACGGGCTCGCCCACCTGCTCACCGACGACCGACCCGACGTCGTCGTCGCCGTCGAGGCCCGCGGCTTCGTGCTCGGGCCGGCGGTCGCCCTGGCGCTCGGGGTCGGCTTCGTGCCGGTCCGGAAGGACGGAGCCGTGTTCCCCGGGCCGGTCGTCACAGCGACGACCGAGCCGGACTACCGCGGCAACCGTCGCACGCTTGCGCTCCGGCAGGACCTGATCGGCACCGGGGAACGGGTCGTGCTGGTGGACGACTGGATCGAGACCGGCAGTCAGGCGCGGGCAGCCGCCGGGCTCGTCGAACGGTGCGGCGGGACGCTCGCTGCGGTCGGCGTGGTCGTCGACGAGGCTGCGGAGGCAGCGCGCTCGGTCCTGCCACCGGTGCGGTCGCTGGTACGCGCGCAGGAACTCTGAGCGCGCCGCCGTCGTGGTCGAGCAGTGCCTCGTGATGGGCGACACCTGTCGCGTAGGCTGACCGCATGACCCGGATCACCACCCCGTTCGACGCGACCACCACCGCAGCGCAGGTCCTGCACGACCTCGACCTCACCGGATCGCGCGTCATCGTGACGGGCGGGGCCGCCGGCATCGGCGCCGCCACCTCGGAGGCCCTCGTCCGTGCCGGCGCGTCGGTGGTCCTCGCCGTGCGTCGGCCCGAGCAGGGGGAGCGGGCGGCCGGACGGCTCCGCGACGCGGTCCCCGGCGCCTCGGTCGAGGCCCGCCCGCTGGACCTCGCCGACCGCGGGTCCGTCCGCGCGTTCACCGATGCCTGGACGGGCCCGGTCGACGTCGTCATCGGCAACGCGGGGGTCATGGCCACCCCCGAGCGCCGTACGCCGGAGGGGTGGGAGCTGCAGTTCGCCACGAACCACCTGGGCCACCACGGCCTGGTCACCGGGCTCCGCGACGCCCTGCTCGCCGGGGCGGACCGCAGCGGTCGGCCGGCCCGCGTCGTGGCGCTCAGCTCGGCGGGCCACCACACCGCCGGCGTCGATCTCGACGACCTGATGTTCGAGCGTCGGGCCTACGACCCGTGGGTGGCCTACGGGCAGTCGAAGACCGCGAACGCGCTCTTCGCGGTGGAGGCCACGCGCCGCTGGGGCGCGGACGGGATCGTCGCGAACGCCGTGCACCCCGGCGGGATCCTCACCGACCTGTCGCGGCACCTGTCGCACGAACAGGCGCTGGCGATCGGCATCGTCCACGAGGACGGTTCCCCGGCCGAGGGCTTCGGGACCCCGGAGCAGGGCGCCGCGACGTCCGTGCTGGTGGCGGCGTCGCCGCTCGTCGAGGGGGTCGGCGGTCGGTACTTCGAGGACTGCGCTGAGGCGGTGGCCGCCACGGACGACCACCCGCTGGTGGGCGTGCGGCCCTGGGCACTCGACCCGGAGACCGCCGAGCGGCTCTGGGACGCCAGCGACGCCCTGCTCGCCCTACGGTGAGGTCGGCGGAGTGACCTGTTCCATGCCGCTCAGCCGTGCCTCTTCGGCGTCGTAGCCTGCCCGGACCTGGCGCAGCACCAGGTCGTCGATCTCGTCGGCGTCGCGGAGCCGCAGCAGCGTCGACGCCTTGTGCTGCACGAGCGCGAGTTCGAGGGCGACCGCGTTGTCGTGCCGCTGCAGGGCCGGGTGGTCGTCGTCGTCCCCCTCGCGGGCGTCGATGACGTCGAGGTGCGCCTCGTAGTCCTTCCGCAGGCGGTCGACCGTGGCGCGATCGGCTCCCGTCGACCGGGCCAGGCGGGGGAGCGCGGCGAGCGCCTCCTCGATCGCCGTCCGCTCGGCGTGCCGGCGTTCCTCGTCGACCGACTCGTCCTCGGGCAGTGCGGCCCGCCTGAGCACCGCCGGCAGCACGAGGGCCTGGCCGACGATCGTCACGATGACGACGCCGGCGGTGACGAAGACGATCAGGTCGCGCTCGGGGAACCCCGCACCGGATTCGAGGGTGCGCGGCACGGCGACGGCCATCGCCAGGGAGACCGCGCCCCGGAACCCGGCGAAGCCGCTCACCAGACGGTCGCGGTGTCCCTCGCGCGGCTCGCCCCCGGTGCGTCGGGTGACGAGCCAGATCGTGCCGCCGGCGGCGTTGAGGAACGCGAACCGCACGAGCACGAGCACGACCGCGACGGCCAGGACGATCCCGGTCGCCCGCAGCAGGTCCGCCGGGTCGAGCGCCCGTGCGGCGACCATCGCCTCGATGCCGACCAGGACGAACAGCGCGCCGTTCAGCAGGAACGTCAGGAACGACCAGAACGCGCGGACCTGTTGCCGGGTCTCGGCCCGGTCGAGCTTCGGCCCGACCTGGCTGACGACGATGCCGGCGGCGACGACCGCGAGCACGCCGGATGCGCCGACCGCCTCGGCGGCGAGGAACGCCGCGAACGGCACGAGCAGGGTCACCAGGTTCTCGAGCACGACGGTGTCGACCCGTCGCAGCACCATGGTGCCGATCCAGGCCGCGGCGAGCCCGGCGGCGACCCCGCCCACGTACGACAGCACGAGCATGCCGGACACGCTCCAGAACGTCAGCTCCTGCGTGCCGACGGTGACGGCGACCGCGATGCCGTAGACCACCAGGGTCGTGCCGTCGTTGACCAGGCTCTCGGCGCGCAGCACCGTGACGTTCCGCCGCGGCAGCATCTTCGTCAGGACGCCCACCGCGGTCGCGTCGGTCGGGGCGACCGCGGCGCCGAGCACCCACGCGGGGCCCCACGGCAAGCCGAGCAGGTGCAGCAGGACCGCGACCGCGCCGGCCGTCACGACCACGAGCAGGGTGCCCATCAGGACGATGCCACGCAGGTTCTTCCGGATCTCACGGAGCGACGTCGTCAGGCTCTCCCAGTACAGCAGCGCCGGCAGGAACAGGAGCAGGACGGCCTCGGCCGGCAGCTCGACGCCGGCGAACTCCGGCACGAGCCCGAGCAGCGCGCCGAACACGAGCAGCAGCACGGGTGGAGCGATGCGCAGCCGGTCGGCCATCCCCGCCGTCAGGGCGATGGCGAGGCCGAGCACGACCACCAGTTCCGGTCCCAGCACGTGCACTCCGATCGTCGTCCGACCCTCCAGTGAACGCCGTTCCCGAGCGCGGGGCATCCAGTGAGCAGAAAAGGCCGGGTACCGCGGCGCCAGGCGGCGTTGCCTGCTCACTCGACGAACGACGAACGACGAACGACGAACCACGAACCACGAACCACGAACCACGAACGACGAACGACGAACCACGAACGACGGACGACCGGCGAGCCGCCGCCCCGTCACGCCGAGCGCGGCCGCCGCACCACCCGCCGCCACCACGCGCGCCACGGCAACGAGGTCACCAGCGCCGACCCGATCACCACCGTCCCGAACCACCCCACGACGACGCCCGGGATCGGCACGAGCAGACTCGCCCACAGCAGCACCGACAGCACCCCGAGCACGTACGCCGCCCCGGCCTTCAGGTACCGCAGCCGCTTGAGCCCAGCGGCCTGGTCGACCCGCGAGGTCAACCGAGCCAGGAACACCGCCCCGACCCCGATCGCACCGATGGCGACCGCGGCCTGCTCGAGTGCCCCGAGCCCGTCCGACCCGAGCGGCCCGGACCCCGACAGGCTGTACACGCCGTCGAGGATCTCGAAGAGCATGAACACGACGAGCCCCCGCTCGAACACGACCGTCGACGCGTAGAGGTGGATGCGCCAGGCTCCGCGGCCGACCCCCATCGACGCCGTGTCCGCGGCACCGCCCCCGGCGCCGGGGTGCAGCGCCCACGCCGCGGTCCGCTTCGACACGAGGTACGCGGCGATGCCGGCCACCCCGCCGAGCGCGACCGGCAGCAGCGCACCGGCGGCCCACCCGGAACGCGCGCCGACGAGCACGGAGGTCACGACGACCCCGGTCGCAGCGGTGACCAGCGACCAGACGCGCGGTCGCGCGACGGTGGCGAGCCGCGCCTCCAGTCGGCCGAGCCAGGACCTGCGTGACGCGCGGTCGGTGTTGAACAGGTACTCGGCGAAGACCTGCCAGATGAACGCGGCGCCGAAGGCAGCCAGGGCCGGCCGGACCTCGGCCAGGTGCGCGGAGAACGAGCCCGGCGCGAAGACCGCCTGTTCGACGGAGCTGGCCGGGTCGGTCGCGTCACCGACGGCGACGGCGGCCGGCGGCAGCAGCAGGCGCATCGCGAGCACGCCCGCGACGATCCCGAGCGACAGGAACAGCCGCCGGGCGGGGGAGTGCAGCCGGCCCGCGATGCCCGCCATCGGCACGGACGAGTCCGCGGCCATCGCGATCTCGAGGAACGCGAGGGCGACGAAGGCGAGTGCTGCGGCGGGGCCGAGCACCAGCCAGGCCGCGGCGGCGGCCGCGACGGTGATGAGCAGGGGGACGGTCAGGAGTGATCTCGTGGCCATGCCCCCATGCAGCACCTGTCGCCTGGGCGGGTGGTGGAGCGCTCCTGGGCATCGTCCTGGAGGCCCGTGGGGACGCCGTCAGACGGGTGACGGCCCGTCCCCACTTGCGGGGACGGGCCGTGGCCGGGTGAGCAGAAGACGTCGGGTCCCGCAGGGGGACTCGACGTCTTCTGCTCAGTCGTTGCGGGGAATCAGTCGTGGAACGTCTCGATGGACGCACCGAGCGAGTTGAGGCGCTCCTGCAGCTGCTCGTAGCCGCGGGCGATGATGCCGACGTTGCGCAGGACGCTCTCGCCCTTCGCCGCGAGCATCGCCAGCAGGATCACCACGGCGGGGCGCAGCGCCGGCGGGCAGCTGATCTCCGCGCCGGAGAAGTGCGTCGGGCCGGTGACGTCGAGCCGGTGCGGGTCGCGCAGGGTGACGCTCGCGCCCAGGCGGGTCAGGTCGAGCAGGTGGATCGCGCGACCCTCGTACACCCAGTCGTGCACGAGCGTGGTGCCCTCGGCCATCGCCGCGATGACGACGAAGAACGGCAGGTTGTCGATGTTCAGCCCGGGGAACGGCATCGCGTGGATCTTGTCGATCGGCGCGTGCAGCTCGGACGGGTGCACGGTGATGTCGACGAGCCGGGTGCGACCGTTCGCCGCCGGGTACTCCTCGGTGACGTCGAAGCGCAGACCCATCTCGGCCAGGGTGGCGAGCTCGATCTCCAGGAACTCGATCGGCGCACGGGTGACCGTCAGCGTCGAGTCGGTCACGATGCCCGCGGTCAGCAGGCTCATCGCCTCGACCGGGTCCTCGCTCGGCCAGTAGTCCACGACCTCGTCGATGCGGCTCTTGCCGGTGATGCGGAGCGTGGTCGTGCCGATGCCCTCGATGCGCACCCCGAGCAGCTCGAGGAAGAAGCAGAGGTCCTGCACCATGTAGTTGGGGCTGGCGTTGCGGATGACGGTCTCGCCGTCGCGAGCTGCCGCCGCCAGGATCGCGTTCTCGGTGACGGTGTCGCCGCGCTCGGTCAGCACGACCGACTTGGTCGGGACGGCCTGGTTCGCGACGCCGACCTCGTACCAGCCGGAGGTCGCCTCGACGTCGACGCCGAAGGGGCGCAGGGCGATCAGGTGCGGCTCGACCGTGCGGGTACCGAGGTCGCAGCCGCCGGCGTAGGGCAGACGGAACGACTCGAACCGGCCGCTGAGCGGGCCGAGGAACATCAGCACGCTGCGGGTGCGGCGGGCGGCGTCGGCGTCGATCGCGTCGAGGCGCAGGTCGTCCGGTGCGACGATCTCGAGCGTCTCACCGTCCTCCGACCACGTGACGCTCGCACCGAGACTGCGGAGCACGTCGATGATCCGGTCGACCTCGACGATGCGGGCGACCTTGTGCAGACGGGTCACGCCGCGGTTGAGCAGCGACGCGCAGAGCAGCGCGACGGCGGCGTTCTTGCTCGAGTTCACCGCGATGGAGCCGCTGAGCTTGCGACCGCCCTGCACCCGCAGGTGTGCACGCTGCGGGGCGCCGCCGATCGACACGATCTGCTGGTCGAGCGCGTCGCTGATGCGCGTGAGCATCTCGAGCGACAGGTTCTGACCGCCCTGCTCGATGCGGTTGATCGCGCTCTGGCTGGTGCCGACGCGCTCGGCGAGCTGGGCCTGGGTCATGCTGCGACCCTTGCGGGCGCCGCGGATCAGGGCGCCGACCTCGCGCAGGGGTGCTGCGGTGGCGGCGGTGGTCGGCGTGTCGACGGTGGTGGTGTCGGTCATGCGCGCCACGCTAACACGCTCATGAGATAAAACGAGGGGTACAACACCCAGGATTCTCTGATGCAGGTCGGGAATACACCGTCCATGAGAGTTTGCGCGCGGGGAGCCGGGTGCGATGGCAGCGGTCGTCACGGCATCGGGCTGCGTGCCCCTAACGCACCGGCACCACCCGCCGATAGTCCTCGGTGCAGGCCCACGGACGGGCCCGCATCCCGCCCCACGGACGGCGGCGGGACGATCGAGAACCAGGACGGGCCATGATCGTCGTCACACGACTGAACGGCAGCGGATTCGCTGTCAACCCCGATCTCGTGGAGCGCATCCAGGAGACGCCGGACACGACGCTCATCATGGTCGACGGCGCGAAGTACATCGTGCGCGAGTCGCTGGCCGACGTCATCGACCTCATCGCCGCGTACCGCGCCCGCATCGTCGGCATGGCCTACGGCACGGACCTGCCCGCGGCGCGCAACGCGACCGGCCCGCAGCCGACGCTCGCGCCCGTCGCCCCGCTGCGCGCCGCCCAGCAGCACGGCCGCGCACAGGACGGGGGTCGTTGACGTGGACATCGCGACCATCATCGGCATCCTGCTCGCCTTCGGTGCGCTCTTCGGCATGGCCCAGATGGAGCACGTCGAGATGGCGGGCCTGTTCCTGCCCGCGCCGATGCTCCTGGTGTTCGTCGCCACGATCGGCTGCGGCATCGCGAGCACGACCATGAAGGACGCCCTGGCCGCCTTCAAGATGATCCCCAAGGCCTTCACGGGTCGGGTCACCCCGCCGCAGACGGTCATCGACGACGTCGTCGGGCTCGCCGAGACCGCCAGGGCGAACGGCCTGCTCGCCCTGGAGCAGGAGGCCGACAAGCACGACGACCCGTTCATGCGGAAGGCGCTGCAGAACATCGCGGACGGCACCGACGGCGACGAGCTTCGGATCCTGCTCGAGGACGAGATCGAGTCGAACGCGGCGCCGATGCGCAGCGCGAGTGCGTTCTTCATGGGTCTGGGTGGCTTCGCCCCGACCGTCGGCATCATCGGCACGGTCGTGTCGCTGACCCACGTGCTCGCCAACCTCGGCAAGCCGGACGAGCTCGGTCCGCTCATCGCCAGTGCCTTCGTCGCCACCCTGTGGGGCCTGCTGACGGCGAACTTCCTGTGGCTGCCGTTCGGCGGCAAGCTCCGGAAGCTCGCGCAGCTGGAGTCGGACCGTCAGACCCTGCTGATGGAGGGCCTGCTGGCCGTGCAGGCCGGCAGCCAGCCCCGCCTGCTCGGTGAGCGGCTGAAGGCCATGGTGCCGCCGGCCGCGCGCGTCGCCGCGGCGAAGGGCGGGAAGCACGACCCGGCCGACGAGCAGCAGCTGGCGGCCTGACGATGAGCGCGAACCCCCGCGGGCGCGGTCGCGGCCGCGCGAAGAAGTCGCACGACGAGGCCGAGCACCCCGACGAGCGCTGGATGGCGTCGTACATGGACATGATCACGGTGCTCATGTGCATGTTCCTGGTGCTGTTCGCGATGTCCACCGTGGACCAGCAGAAGTACATCCAGCTGAAGAACTCGCTCGCCACCGGGTTCGGCGAGGTCGAGTCGCAGAAGATCGACACCGCGAGCGGCACGGTCGTCACGAAGGACCAGGTCGAGGACGGCTCCGGCTACTCGACGGACGAGTCGCAGGCCGACCACTCGACGGCGTCGTCCGGCGTGGAGGACACGAACGTCGACCCGGCGTCGACCGTGGTGCCGGCGACCGCGTCCGAGCGGGACGTCGCGGCGGCGAAGCGGGAGCTCGAGGACCTGACCCGGCTGGAGCGCCGGATCCAGCGGAACCTGCAGGGCGCCGGGCAGACCGCGAACGTGCAGTTCACGCTCGACGCCCGTGGGCTCACGATCCGACTGGTCGGCAGCGAGACGTACTTCGGCACGAACAGCGCCGACCTGTCCGACCAGGCACGGTCGATCATGGACGCGATCGCACCCGTCCTGAGGACGAGCCGCCACGACGTCAGCGTCGAGGGCCACGCGGACCAGCGGAACTCGACCGCACCGTACGCCACGAACTGGGAGCTCAGCGCGGCTCGTGCGACCGGGGTCCTGCGCGACCTGGTCGAGCGGGGCGGCATGCCGGGGGCGAACGTGCAGAGCGTCGGGTTCGGATCGAGCCGGCCGCTGGCGAAGGGCGGCTCGGACCGGGATCTCGCGCTGAACCGTCGCGTCGACATCGTGGTGCTGTCGAACGCCGACCAGGACGTCAGCGCCCTCATGCCCGCGCTGGCGAAGGCGCAGGACGGAGCACGCCAGGGCTGACGCACGCACACCGGGGCCACGGACCCGGACCGCCCCACTACGGGGTACAGGACTGACGGGCACCCCACAGGTGACCGATAGACGCCCCCGTGACCGACACCCTGCCCGCGACCGGAGCGCCCGCGCCCGAGGTGTACGACTTCGCGCGCCCGTCGACGCTCGCCCGCGAGCACGCCAGGGTGCTCGAGCTCGCCTTCGAGACGTTCGCGCGGCAGTGGGGCACGCAGCTCACGGCGAAGGTGCGCGCCGTCAGCCAGGTGACCTGCGAGCAGGTGCAGATGACGACGTACGACGAGTACGCCGCGTCGCTGCCCGCGCTCACCGGCATGGTGCTGCTGCCGATCGCGGAGATGGCGCCGAAGGGGGTCCTGCAGGTCCCGCTGGACGCTGCCCTGACCTGGGTGTCGCACGCCCTCGGCGCGTCGAAGCCGCTGCCCACACCGGACCGCACGTTCACCCCCATCGAGCAGGCCCTGGTGCGGAAGATCGTCGAGGACGCCCTCGACGACCTGCGCTACTCGTTCGGTGGACTGCTCGTGCACGAGGTGACGACCGGCGGGTTCCAGTTCAACAGCCAGTTCGCCCAGGCCGCCCAGAAGGGCGACCTGATGATCGTCGCCTCGTTCTCGATTCGGGTCGGTGACCGCATCGCCCCCGGCACGCTGGCGCTGCCGGCCGAGGCCGTCCTGCCGCAGCTCGGCGAGGCCGCGACCCACGTGTCGCCCGCCGATGCCCGCGCGCAGCTCGACGCGCAGCTCGAGAGCGTGCCCGTCGGCGTGAGCCTGCACTTCGCCCCGGCGACGGTGCTGCCGTCGCAGGTGCTCCGCCTGGCCGTCGGCGACCTCCTGCCGCTGCCGCACCCGCAGCACCGCCCCCTCACCATCGCGGTCGACGGCGAACCCGTCGGCACCGCCGCGGTCGGCGCGAACGGCTCGCGCCTCGCCGGCATCGTCGTCACCACCACGAGCACGGAGCAGCACTGATGACCGAAACGACCACCCTCCACACCGCGGCGGCCGAGTCGCTCGCGGCGCAGCTCCCGACGGCGGCCCCGTTGAGCGCGGTGCTGCTGCCTGGAGGCGCGACACCGGTCGTGCTCGACGCGGCCACCGACGCGGTGGTCGCCTCGTTCGTCGGCGGCCTGTCGGCCGACCTCGCGCTCGTGCTCACCGACCTCGAGGGCATCACGGCGGCCGGCGGCCCCGACCAGGGCATCGTCGCGGTCACCGACGTGCTGCGGCCGTCGCTCGAGGCCGCTGCCGGGGTGCTCGGCGTCGGTGTGCTCGGCGAAGCGAGCCGCGGGTCGGCGTCGTCGCTGCTGGCCGACCCCGACACCGTGGTGTTCGAGCTGACCGCCGCCGGTGCTCCCGCCGGCTGGTTCGGCATCCGGGTGCGCGAGAACGGCACCGTGTCGGCTCCCGCGGCCACGAGCGTGCCGGCCGGCAACCTCGGCCGGATCAACAACGTCGAGATGACCCTGACGGTCGAGATCGGCCGCACCCGGATGTCGGTGCGGGACGTGCTCGGCATGGAGCCGGGCGCCGTCGTCGAGCTCGACCGCAGCGCCGGTGCCCCCGCCGACGTCCTGCTGAACGGTCGCCTCATCGCGCACGGCGAGGTCGTCGTGGTGGACCAGGACTACGCGGTGCGGATCACGCGCATCCTCGACGTCGCCGAGAGCGTCTGAGCCCGCGCCCGTGGACACCCTCGTCGTCACCGTCCGCGTCGCGCTCTCGCTCGGCGTGGTGCTCGCCCTCATGTGGGTGCTGCACCGTGCCAGCCGGAAGCGCTTCGCCGGCAAGCCCTCCGGTCGCCGCGCGGCGTCCGTCGAGGTCGTCGGCCGGCAGAGCATCGGCGGCAAGGCGAGCGTCGTCGTGGTCGACGTCGAGGGGGAACGACTCGTGCTCGGCGTGTCCGAGCAGGGCGTCAACCTGCTCACCAGCGGGCAGGCGCCCGCGCCGGAGCTCACCATCGTGACCGGACCGGTGGCGCTGCCGGTGCGACCCGCACCGTCGGCCGACGCGTTCGGGCGGGAACTCGCGCAGCAGACGGACGCCACCACGGGCCTCCAGACCGGTTCGACGGACGCGACCGGCGCGACCAGCGCGGTCGCGCCGCTGCCGATGCGCCCGCGCAACCGCCGCCAGCAGCGCGTCGTGCCGAGCGCGCCGCAGCTGCAGGGCTCGATCCTGTCGGTCGACACCTGGCGCCAGGCTGCGGCCGCGCTGCGGAACCGGCGGGCCGGGTGACGGCGGCGGGGCCGCACGGGCTCGCACGGACGGGGCGGCTCGTCGCCCTCGTGCTGCTCGGGCTGGCGGTCGTCGCCGGGTTCCTGGTGCTCACCACGTCCGGAGCGCACGCCGCCGGGGTCGTGGAGCCGACTGCGCCGACCACCCCGACGGCCCCCGCGACCGGCGACTTCAGCGTCAGCGTCAACGGCCCGGACGGCACGCCGTCGTCGGCGGTCGTCACCCTGATCGGCATCACCCTGCTGAGCGTCGCCCCGGCGCTCATGCTCATGATGACGTCGTTCACCAAGATCTTCGTGGTGCTCGCGATGACCCGGAACGCCCTGGGGCTGCAGTCGATCCCGCCGAACCAGGTGATCGCCGGTCTGGCACTGTTCCTGTCGCTGTTCGTGATGGCACCGGTGCTCGGGCACATCAACGACGACGCGCTGCAGCCCTACCTGGCCGGCAAGGTGGACTTCGCCCAGGCCGTCGAGATCGGCACGAAGCCCCTGCGGACCTTCATGCTGCACCAGACCCGCGACGAGGACGTCGCACTGATCACGCGGGCCGCCGGGCTCGACAACCCGGAGTCGATGGCCGACGTGCCGATGACGACGGTGATCCCGGCGTTCATCATCTCCGAACTCCGCAGCGCGTTCATCATCGGCTTCGTCATCTTCATCCCGTTCCTGGTGATCGACCTCGTCGTCTCCGCGGCCCTCATGTCGATGGGCATGATGATGCTCCCGCCGGTCATGATCTCGCTGCCGTTCAAGATCCTGCTCTTCGTGTTGGTCGACGGCTGGGGCCTCATCATCACGTCGCTCATCGAGAGCTACCACGTTGTCTAGGGGGCACGCATGAACCAGCAGGCCGTCATCGACCTCGTGCTGCAGGCGCTCCTGGTGTCGGGCAAGCTCGCCGCGCCGGTCCTCGTGACCTCGCTCGTCGTGGGCTTCGCGATCTCGCTGTTCCAGTCGGTCACGCAGATCCAGGAGGTCACGCTCTCGTTCGTGCCGAAGGCCGTCGCCGTCGCGATCGCCCTGGTGGTCTGTGGCAACTGGATGATCTCGGAGATGATCGCGTTCACGCACGTCGCCTTCGACATGATCCCGAGGCTGCTCGGGCACGCCTGATGGAGCTCAGCGTCGACGCCGACCGTCTGGAGGCGACCATGCTCGCCGGCGTCCGGCTCGTCGCGTTCTTCGTCATCGCGCCGCCGTTCTCGTACCGCGCGTTCCCCGGCACCGTGAAGGTGATCCTGGGTCTGGGACTCGCCATCGGGGTCGCCCCGCGCGTCGCGGTCGACTACGAGCAGCTCGCGACCGGCCCGTTCCTGCTCGCCCTGCTCACCCAGCTCGTGGTCGGGCTGTCGCTCGGGTTCCTGGTCTTCCTGGTGTTCGCCGCCGTGCAGTCCGCCGGCGCGCTCATCGACCTGTTCGGCGGGTTCACGCTCGCGCAGGCGTTCGACCCGCAGTCGCAGGTGAACGGTGCGCAGTTCACGCGCCTGTTCCAGATGACGGCGCTCGCGCTGCTCTTCACCTCCGGCGGCTACCAGATGATCATCGGCGGACTCGTGCGGTCGTTCGACGCGGTGCCGCTCACCGGCGAGTTCGCCGTCGACGGGCTCGCCGCGATGCTCGTCGCGGCGATGTCGCAGATGTTCCTGGCGGCGTTGCAGATCGCCGGCCCCCTGGTCGTCGTGCTCTTCCTGGCCGACGTCGGCCTGGGGCTCCTGACCCGGGTGGCCCCGGCGCTCAACGCGTTCCAGATGGGGTTCCCGATCAAGATCGGTCTGACCGTCCTGTTCGCCGGTGCGCTCTTCATGGCCCTGCCCTCGGTGGTGTCGTCGCTGACCGGCGACGCCGTCGAGGCGATCACGGGACGGGGGTGACGACGTGTCCGACAGCGGAGAACGTTCCGAACAGGCGACCCAGCAGCGGATGCGCGAGGTCCACGAGAAGGGCCAGCTCGGTCGTTCGCAGGACCTCGGCGCGTGGATCGGCATCGCGGTCGCCGCGCTCATGATGCCGGCCACCATCGGCAACGCGGCCGCCGCCGGCGAGGAGCAGCTGCGCGGCGTGCAGCGGGTGATCGCGCAGCCCGAGCTCGGCGCCGTGCGCGCCCTGCTCGCCGACGCCCTCGGGTCGATGGCGGCGACGCTCGGGCCGATGCTCGCCGTGGTCGCGGTGGCCGTGCTCGCCACGGCGGTGGCCCAGGGCGGCGTGCACCTGCGCAAGATGACCCCGCAGCCCGAGCACTTCGACCCCGTCGCCGGGCTCAAGCGGGTCTTCGGCACGCAGGCCCTGTGGAACGGTGCGAAGGCCCTGCTGAAGACCGTCGTCGTCGGGCTCGTGCTGTGGTTCGCCGTGCAGGGACTCATGCCCGTCCTCATGACGAGCGGGTCGTTGCCGCTGTCGGCGGTGCTCGAGGCAGCGGCTGCCGGTTCGGGCACGCTGCTCCGCGCCGCCGTCGTCGCCGGGCTGGTCCTCGCCGCGCTCGACGTGTTCGTGGTCGTCCGCCGCAACCGCAAGCGCACGATGATGACCAAGCGCGAGGTCAAGGACGAGTCGAAGCGGACCGAGGGCGACCCGCTCGTGAAGTCGCAGCGCCGGGGGCGGCAGCTCGCCATGAGCCGCAACCGGATGATCCAGGCGGTCGGCACCGCCGACGTCGTCATCACGAACCCCACGCACTACGCGGTCGCCATCACGTACGAGCCCGGCCGGTCCGCGCCGCGGGTGGTCGCGAAGGGCGCCGGCCCGGTCGCCGACGTCATCCGCGCCCGCGCCGAGCAGGAACGGGTGCCGATCGTCCGTGACGTGCCCCTGACCCGCGCCCTGCACGCCGCGTGCGAGCTCGGCCACGAGATCCCGGTGGACCTGTACACGCCGGTGGCCCGCGTGCTGTCGTTCGTGATGGCGCTCCGGGCCCGTGGTTCGGCGGCCGGCACCCACGCGGCGCCGCGGCCGACCACGCCCGACGAGGTCGCGACCGTCCTCGACCCGGCGACCCTGTCCGGTGACCTCCGCCCGCGCCGACTCCGCACACCCCGCCCCGAAGCCGCCCCGTCGGCACCGTCCGTCAGAGAGGGAGCCCCCGCATGAACCGTAAGGACCTGCCGAAGCTCGTCGTCCCGGTGTTCATCGTCGGCATCATCCTGCTGCTGATCCTGCCGGTGCCGTCGTTCCTGCTCGACTTCCTCATCATCATCAACATCCTGTTGGCGCTGGTGATCCTGCTCACGACGCTCTTCGTCAAGAAGCCGCTCGACTTCTCGGTGTTCCCGTCGCTGCTCCTCGTCGCGACGCTGTTCCGTCTGGGGCTCAACGTCGCGTCCACCCGGCTCGTGCTCGGCGAGGGCTTCGCCGGCGACGTCATCCAGGCGTTCGGCCACGTCGCCGTGTCCGGGTCGATCATCATCGGCGCCGTGATCTTCCTGATCCTCATCGTCATCCAGTTCGTCGTCGTCACGAAGGGTGCCGAGCGCGTCGCCGAGGTCGGGGCCCGGTTCACGCTCGACGCGATGCCGGGCAAGCAGATGGCGATCGACGCCGACCTGAACGCCGGGCTCATCACCGACGAGCAGGCGAAGGACCGCCGCGCCGCGGTGTCGGCGGAGGCGGACTTCTACGGTGCGATGGACGGCGCGTCGAAGTTCGTCAAGGGCGACGCCATCGCCGGCATCCTCATCATCATCATCAACCTGGTGGGCGGCATCGCGATCGGCATGCTGCAGAACGGGCTGTCCGCCACCGACGCCCTGTCGAAGTACGGCATCCTGACCATCGGCGACGGCCTGGTCACGCAGATCCCCGCCCTGCTCATGGCGGTGTCGACGGGCATGATCGTCACCCGCTCCGGCGCGGAGTCGGAGATGGGCGCCTCGGCCGCCACGCAGCTGTCGCAGTCGCGCAACGCCCTGATGATCGCCGGCGTGGCCGCGATCGCGATGGGCTTCATCCCCGGCATGCCGATCCTGCCGTTCCTGCTCGTCGGCGCGACGCTGCTGTTCACCGGCTGGCGCATCGGCCGGAACGTCGCCCGCGCCGAGGCCGACGCCGCCCGGCAGCAGGCACTCGAGGCGAGCACCCCCTCGGCGGACACCCCGGAGGACCTGATCGAGCAGATGCGCGTGCACGCCCTCGAGATCCTGCTCGCCCCGGACCTGGTGGACATGGTGTCCGGCGCCTCGGACGACCTGCTCGGCCGCGTCCGGGCGCTGCGCCGCAAGATCGCCGTGGACATGGGCATCGTCGTGCCGCCGGTCCGCACACGCGACTCGATCGACCTGCCGCCGTCGACCTACGCGATCCGGATCGCCGGGGTCGAGGCCGGCCGGGGCACCGCGCCCGCCCGCAGCGTGCTCGCCCTCGGCGACCACCTGGACGGTCTGCCGGGAGCCTCCACGGTGGAACCGGTGTTCGGCCTCACCGGCAAGTGGGTGCCGGCCGAGCTGCGCCACGCGGCCGAGATGACCGGCGCGACGGTGATCGACCGGGTGTCCGTGCTCGTCACGCACCTGCAGGCCGTGATCGGCGACAACGCGGGACGCCTGCTCACCCGCGAGGACGTCAAGGTGCTGACCGAGGGCGTCAAGCAGGTGAACCCCGCCGCGGTCGAGGAACTCGTGCCCGGCATGCTGTCGATGGCGGAACTGCAGCGGGTGCTGCAGGGGCTGCTCGCCGAACGGGTGCCGATCAACGACCTCGGTCGGATCTGCGAGGCGCTGACGCTGCGCGCCAAGGTGTCCACCGACCCGGAGGGACTCGTCGAGGCAGCCCGCGCCGCGCTCGGCCCGGCCCTCGCCGCACGGCACACCGACGCCGGCACCCTGCGCGTCATCATGATCGACCCCCTGCTCGAACAGTCGATGCTCGAAGGCCTCCGCCCCTCGGAGCAGGGCAGCCAGATCGTCCTCGACGCCCACCGCATCGAGCAGGTGCTCGGGTCCGTCCGCGACGCCGTCCGCTCCGTCGAGGACCAGGGGCTCTCCGCCGTCCTGGTCTGCGCCCCCCAGCTCCGCCCGGCCGTGCACCGCATGGTCGCCGCCCAGTCGAACGGGCTCCCGGTGCTGTCGTACCAGGAGGCCACCGCCGCGGGCTCCACCATCGAGACCGTGGGAGTCGTCCGTGCCGCCGACCCGATTGCAGCGTAGCGGCGCCACGCTCGCGGAGGTCCGCGACGCCGTCCGCTCCGAGTTCGGCGCGGGCGCGCGCATCGTCGCCGCCGAACGGGTCACGGCACCCCGCCTCGGCGGCCTGCTCCGCAGGGCACACGTCGAGGCCACGGTCGAGGTGCCCGCACCGGGGGAGCTGCCCACCGCCCGCGTCGTGATCGCGGACACGCCCGTGCAGCGCGCCGGGATCGCCGCGCTCCTCGCCGACGCCGAGGAAGCCGAGGCCCGGATCGCGGGCACCGACGGCACCGCGACCACCCGCGCCGACGCGTTCGCGTCGGTGCTCGACGGGTTCCAGGCCGACGGCATCACGGGGAGCGCGCCGCGCCCGGCGCCGCCCGCGCCGGAGCCGGACCGGTCCCCGGGGCTCGACCCGCGCCTCCAGGCCGCCGTCGACACCCTGCCCGGAGGCCCGACCCACCTCGTCGACGCCGCCCCGGTCCGGCCCGTGGTGCGGTCGACCACCCCGGCCGTCCGCTCGGCGGACGGCGACCTGGTGCTGCTGGTCGGCCGACCGAACGACGTCGACGCGGCCGCCGGGCTGTTCGCCGTGCGGCACACGCTGCGGCCGACGGACGCGGCGGACCGGCGGGCCGCGATCCTGGCCCGGGCCGACGGCGTCCGGGACGGACGCGCGGTGCTCGCCGTGGCCGCGTGGGACGACCGGGCCACCGGTGACGCGCTGCAGGCCGACCAGGTGTGGGTGGTCGTCGACGTCGGACGGAAGCCGGCCGACTCGGCGGCGATGGTGGCGGCGGTCGAGGCGCGGATGCCCGTGGCCGGCGTGATCGCGATCGGTGCGGGTGAGACCGCCACGCCGGAGTCGGTGGACCTGCTGGGGCTCCCGGTCCTGTCGCTAGGCTGACCGGGTGCTGGTACTCACGCGGAAGGTCGGCGAACGGATCCTCGTCGGGGACGACATCGTCATCACGGTGCTGGACTCCCGGGGCGACGGCGTCCGGATCGGCATCGACGCGCCCCGCGGGGTGAAGATCCAGCGTGAAGAGGTCGTGCGGGCGGTGGCCGAGGCCAACGCCGAGGCGGCAGCCGTCGGCGACGACGCCGAGGCGCAGCTGCGTGCGGCGCTCGGTGGGCGTCGTGGGCCCGCTGCGGGCCGGACGGCGTCCGGGTCGTCGGACCCGGAGCCGACCGACTCCTAGCGAGCGGCGGTCGTCGCGACGACCGTCAGGGCTTCGGCTTCTTCTCCTGCTCGGGCAGACGACCGGCGGCGGCCTCCGCCGCAAACCAGGCGCGTGCCTCGTCCTGGCGGGCCTGCTCGGCACCGAGTGCGATCGGGGCGCGCACGTGGCCGGGCTCGTAGCCGAACGCGTCGAGCAGCTGCGGGACGATCGGACGGACGCGGGCGACCAGCCGGTCGACGTAGGCCGACACCGCGCGGGCGCGCTGCGCCGAGAGCCGTCCGTGCAGCAGGTGCCAGTCCAGGTGCTGCTCGAGCAGGCCGAGCGCGAACAGGTCGCGCAGCCAGACGAGCGTGCGACGGGTGTCACCCTCGGGGACCGCGTCGAGCGCCTCGGTGAAGGCGTCCCACTGCATGAGCTCGGCGTGCGCCTTCGACGCCTCGATCAACTCGTGCTGGGACCGGTTGAGCAGCCGGGCCGCGCGGGCTCGGTCCTTGCCGGCGGACGCCAGTCGCAGACCGATCTCGGCGACCATCGTGTCGACCCGGCCGGCGAGCAGCGCACGCTGCGTCCGCGGGTCCTGCAGGTCGGCGACGCTCGCGGCCAGGGACCCGCGGTCGGCCACGGTCTGCCCGAGACGGCGGATGCCGCTGGCGTCGGCGAGCTTGCCCGCGGCGACCGACGCGACGAACTTCGCGGTCGAGGCGGCGTCCTTCGGGGCCTTGGCGCGGAACTCGGTGAGCAGGCGCTTGCCGACGAGCTGCAGCAGCACCGTGTTGTCGCCCTCGAACGTCACGTACACGTCGAGGTCGGCGCGGAGCCCGGTCAGGCGGTTCTCGGCCAGGAAGCCCGCGCCACCGCAGGCCTCGCGTGCCTCTTGCAGGGTGTCGAGCGCCGACCACGTGGACATCGACTTGAAGGCGGCGGCCTGGGTCTCCAGGTCCTCCCGGCGCTCCGGGGTGTCCTCGCGCCCGCTGAAGACGTCGTCGAAGGTGCGCAGCAGCTTCTCGTGCGCGAAGGACTGCGCGAACACCGTGGCCAGGCGCGGGATCAGGCGTCGCTGGTGGCGGCCGTAGTCGAGCAGGACGCCCTCGGTGCCGTCTCCGGTGGGGAACTGCCGACGCTGCATCGCGTACGTCAGGGCGATCTGCAGCGCGAGCTTCTGCGCGACGACCGCGGCGCCGTCGAGCGACACGCGGCCCTGCACGAGCGTGCCGAGCATGGTGAAGAACCGGCGACCGGGCGAGGCGATCGGCGACGAGTAGGTGCCGTCGGCGGCGACGTCGCCGTAGCGGTTCAGCAGGTTCGTGCGGGGGACCCGGACGTGGTCGAAGGCCAGGCGGCCGTTGTCGATGCCGTTCAGCCCGCCCTTGGGTCCGTCGTCCTCGCCGCTGACCCCGGGCAGGAACGCGCCCTCGTCGTCGCGCAGCGGGACGTAGAACGCGTGCACGCCGTGGTCGACGCCGGCGGTCACGAGCTTCGCGAACACCACGGCGGCACGGCCGTGCAGCGCGGCGTTGCCGATGTAGTCCTTCCACGCTCCGCGGAACGGGGTGTGGATCTCGAACTCCTGCGTCTCGGGGTCGTACGTCGCGGTGGTCGCGATGCTCTGCACGTCCGAACCGTGGCCGGTCTCGGTCATGGCGAAGCAGCCGGGCACGTCGAAGGACACGATGCCGGGCAGGAACGCGCGGTGGTTCGCCTCGGTGCCCAGGTGGTGCACGGCGGAGCCGAAGAGCCCCCACTGCACACCCGCCTTGATCTGCATGGAGGGGTCGGCGGTCACGAGCTCCTCGAACGCCGCGAGGTTGCCACCGTGGTTGTCCTGGCCGCCGAACTCGGCGGGGTAGGGCCGCTGGATCGCCCCGGCGTCGACGAGGACGCGGAGCTGTTCGAGCACGCGGGCACGGTGCTCGGCGATGGGCTGACCCTCGATCTTCTGCATCGCTGGGTCGAGCGCGAGCCGGCGTGAGAGTCGGCGATCCTCGGCCCAGCGACCGAGCAGGAGTTCCTCGAGCAACTCGACGTCGATGCGGACGTCGGTGTCCGTGCCGGCCGTCGGGGTCCCGGCAGCGGGGTCGCCCGCCGCGTCGGCGTTGGGCGCGTCGACGTCCGGGGCGGCGGTGTCCGGGGTGGCGGTGCGCTGGGCGGGAGCCGTGTCGACCATGTGTGCGAGTCCTCCTGAACTGCGGTGTCCGTGTTGCAGGACCCACGCTAGACACCCCTGCCGACAGTGGGACGAACGCCGTGCGGGCGGCACAAGTCCGGGCTGTCGCAGGACCGCGACGGTCGTGGGAACCCTCCAAAGCGGTCCGGTCGAGCGGAGGGGGCGGGGCACGCCGGACAGCGACGCGGCTCACCGAATTGTTGAGCGGGTGTCGACGATTGTGCGTGTCGATCCGCCGCGGGGGAGGATTGCCGCCATGTCACGTACCACCCCTGCGGACCGCGGATCCCGTCCCGGACGCACCTTCTTCGGGCAACCGTTCGAGCTCTCGACGCCGTTCGCGGTCGAACTCTGGGAGCGGTTCTCGTTCTACGGGATGCAGGGCATCGTCCTCATCTACATGTACTACACGCTCTCGGACGGCGGCCTCGGGATCGACAAGGCCACCGCCAGCGGGATCATGGGTGCCTACGGCGGCTCCGTCTACCTGTTCACGATCATTGGCGCGTGGATCGCCGACCGGCTGATCGGGGCCGACCGCACGCTGTTCGGCAGCGCCGTCGTGGTGATGCTCGGGCACATCGCCCTCGCGCTCGTCCCCGGGGTCGCCGGCGTCGGGGTGGGCCTCGTCCTCATCGCGCTCGGGTCCGGCGGGCTCAAGGCCACCGCCACGACGATCGTCGGAGGGCTGTACAGCCGCGAGGACCCGCGCCGCGATGCCGGCTTCTCGCTGTACTACCTCGGCGTGAACCTCGGCGCGTTCTTCGGCCCCCTGCTCACCGGCCTGCTGCAGAGCTCGCTCGGCTTCCACTACGGCTTCGGACTCGCTGCCGTCGGCATGGCGGCGGGCCTGGTGCAGTACGCGATCCGTCGGCGGAAGCTGCCGGACGCGGTGCGCCACGTCGCCAACCCGGTCGACCGCCGCCGCCTGCCCCTCATCGGCGTCGCCGTGGGCGTGGCGCTCGTGGTCGTCGTGCTCGCCGTCCTGACCGGACTGCTGAACGTCGGCAACCTGCCCACCGTGGTCGTGGCGGTCGTCGTCCTGGCCACCATCGGGTACTTCGTGGTCATCCTGTCGAGCGGCATCACCGCCGACGAACGCTCGCGGGTCTTCGCGTTCATCCCGCTGTTCATCGGGAGCGCCGTGTTCTGGTCGCTCTACCAGCAGCAGTTCACCGTCGTGACGGTCTACTCCGACGAACGCCTCGACCGCACGCTGTTCGGCTGGGAGATGCCCGTCTCGTGGGTGCAGTCGATCAATCCGGTCTTCATCATCGTGCTCTCCGGGGTGTTCGCCGCGATCTGGACCAAGCTCGGCGACCGGCAGCCCTCCACCCCGACCAAGTTCGCGCTCGGCACCGGGATCATGGGCGTCGCCTTCCTGCTCTTCCTGCCCTTCACCGGCACGGGCACGAACGGCACACCGCTGCTGGCGCTCGTCGGCATCCTGCTCGTCTTCACGCTCGCGGAGCTCCTGCTCTCGCCGGTCGGGCAGTCCGTCGCCACCAAGCTCGCGCCGCCGAAGTTCCAGACCCAGATGGTGGCGCTGTTCTTCCTGTCGGTGTCGCTCGGCACCGCCGTCACCGGCGTGTTGTCCCGCTACTACGACCCCGCGGACGAGGCGCCGTACTTCACGGTCCTCGGGCTCGTCGCCGTAGCGGTGGGCGTGGTCCTGCTCGTGCTCGCCCGGCCGGTGCTGCGGCTCATGCGCGGCATCCGGTAGCCTGAGGGAAGCCACACGGCCGACGCAACCAAGGAGTCACCACCATGCTCGAACTCATCGCAGGCATCATCATCGGCGTCGGCGTGATCGGCGGTGTGGGCTGCTGCATGGCGGTCGCCGCCATGATGAAGAGCGGCTCCGAGGAGTACTGAGTCCCTGACCCGGACTACTCGCCGCTGTCGGTCGTGACCGGCACCAGCTGACGACTCAGGACGGTCGCGCGCTCGAAGGGGCCGCGGCCGTCCTTCGTGTACGCGGGCTCGTCGAAGGCGACCGTCCAGGTGCGCTGCGTCCCACCGATCTGGCTGCCGCCAGGAGACACGATCACCCCGATCGGCTCGTCGGCCCACTGCTCGCCACCCCGATCGGTGTCGACGACCTGCACGAGGGCACCGATCCCCAAGCCGGGGCGGTCGTCGGGGCGGGGACTGGGGGAGCGGCGGCGTCCGAACACGCCAACACCGTACCGGTGTGGCCTGACTCTGTGCCGTGGCCTCCCGCGGTACCGAGGTCGCACTCCGGCCCGGCCGGCGGTGCCGGGAGCGGGGCGAAGTGCGACCTCGGCGCCGGCCCGGGCCGCCGGCGGCCGTCAGACGGCGGCCGGCTCCACCCGGGCGATCTCGGTGATGGACGAGTGGCCCGTCTCGGGGTGCTTGCGCATCGAGAGCAGCCGCTCCATCGAGGGCTCGAGCGCCGTGACCTTGTCGAGCGGCGCACTCACGACCAGCTGGAACCCGAGCCGGAGCCACGCCGTGACCGCACGGCCCGCGAACTCCGAGTCCGCCTTGATGAACGCCTCGTCGAGGAACACCGGCGCGAACCGGGGTCGGGGCCGCGTCTCGTCGCCGAGCTGGTAGCGCAGGGCGGCGCCGACGATGAACGCGACGAGCTCCTGCGTCTCACCACCGGACTTGTCGCCGAGCGACGAGTACACCCCGAGGTCGTTACCGTCGGTGTCGTACCGCACGGCCGTGATCTCCATGTGCCGGCGGACGTCGAGCACCGCGTCGCGCTGCGTGGTCCGGCCGCCACGCGGAACGGACGGGTCGGGCCGGATGACCGCCATGAAGCGCCGGAGCCTGCGGAACCGCGTCTCGAGCACGTCGTCGGTGAGCTCGGTGTCGACCGACGCCGACAGGGCGCGGAGCTCGCGGCGGAAGGCGGTGACGTCCTCGCGCGTGACCCGGCGGATCTGGATCTTCAGGCGGTCGCGGTTCGCGCCGAACGGCAGCTCGCGCAGGATCTCGTTGACGGGCTCCAGGCGCTCCTCGATCTCGACGACGGCGCGGTCGAAGGCGCCGGCGAGCGGGACGAGGTCCTCACCGCTCCACTGCGACAACCGCCGACGCCACTCACTGCGACGGGCGTGCAGGCCGGTCGCCACGATCTGGTCGAGGATCGCGTGGTAATCCGGGTACGACGCGACCCCGGTGCCGAGGTTCGGGTCGGGCCAGGCGTCCTGGTACCGCTGGAACGTCAGCGTCAGTGAGGTCGAGGCCGCCGCGGCGCCGTCGAGCGCCTGCGACAGCCGTTCCTCGAGCCGCCGCCGGAGCCGACGGGTGGCGTCGTCGAAGCCGTCCACGCCCTCCGGCGCGCCGATCTCCTCGAAGGTCTCCGACAGCAGCCGGGACTGTTCGGCGTCGGGCAGCGACTCGGGGGCGTCCGCGAAGCGCTCGAGGATCTCGGCCGCGGCGTCCTGCCCGTCGACGAGCACCGCGTGCCGCTCCTCGAGCCGGACCACCGACTGCCGGGCGGCAGCACGTCGGTCCGCTGCCTCGTCGAGGGCCGTGCGCAGCCGTGCGACGGACTCGCGCAGGGTCCGGAGACCGTCGTCGGCGGCGAGGAGCGCCTGGCGTTCCTGGTCGAGGCGCGCGAGCGAGTCCTCCAGACCGACGACGTCGATCGCGGCCCACGTCACGTCGACGACGTGCTGGTGCGCGGCGCGGAGCACGTCGAGCGCGGTGCGGTCCTGCGCGACGTCGGTCCGACGGGCCTCGAGCGTGGCGAGGTCCTGGGCGATCGACGCGAGTTCCTGCTCGACCGCGGCGACGCGGGCCTCGTTCGTGAAGCCGATGACGTTCGACTGCCGGCGGTCGCCGTGTGCGCCACGACGGCCGTCGCGCAGCTGACCGGACTCGGTGACCCGACGGCCGCCGCCGCCCAGGTCCGACGCCGATGCGACACAGCGGGCGTCGGTGCGGTCGGACTCGATCCGCTCGCGCACCCAGGTGCTGAACGGCGACGGCTTGATCGCGAGCTTGCCGGAGACCATCGCGGGGTCGCCGTCGAGGTCGAGGTGCGGGCCGGTGGGCACGCCCTCGAACTGCACGCGGACCGGCAGGCGCAGGGCGTCGATCGCCTCGCTGAAGTCGGCCAGGCGGTCCTGGTCGACGAGCAGCGTGCGGGCGACGGGCGCCAGGACGGACTCGATCGCCGTGCGCCAGCGTTCCTCGCCGGGCAGGACGTCGAGCAGTTCCGCCACGAACGGCAGTTCCGACGGGTCGATCCCGGCCGCGCGGGCCATCGCGAGTCGGGCCTCGTGCATCGGCAGCGGCATCGCGCCCTGCCGGTGCTCGAGCGACTGGCGCTCCTGGCGCAGGGACCGCTCGCGGTCGAGGAGCGGGTACTCCTCGCGCGTCAGGGCGTCGCGGCGCTCATCGAGCGAGGTGCGCGACGCGGCGTACGTGCCGAGGAAGTCGTGCGACCCCCGCTGCGCGGCGGTGAAGTCCTGCTCGGTGGACACGGACGACCCGAGGACCGCGGTGCGCTCGTCGAACGTCGCGCGGGTCCGGAGCACCGCGTCGCGCTCTCGGGTCAGGCGCTCGATGCGGTCCTCGAGCTGCGCGAGGGCGTTGCCGCCCTGGTCGCGCAACCGGGCCTCGGCGTCGCGGAGCTCGATCTCGACCGCGGCGTGCCGGGCCTCGGCCGCGGCGACCTCGGCGCGCGAAGCGGTCCGCTCGCGGGCGTTGCGCGACACCTCGGCGTCGAGCAGGTCCCGCTTGCGCGACGCCGTCCAGTGCGCGAACGGGGAGACCTCGGCGCCCGTGGCGATCCCGTCGAGCGCGTCCGCAGCTGCGCGGGACCGGGAGATCTCGTCGTGCAGCTCGGTGATGGGGGAGAGGATCCGGACCTTCCGCTCCTCGGTGTCCATCGCCTCGTACGCCTCGTCGAGGGCGGAGAAGTGCGCGAGGGCCCGGTCGGCCGCCTCGTACGTGCCGGGGGTCTCGAGCACGAGCGACTTGTACAGCGCGTCGACGGTCGGCAGGTGCTGCCCGGCCTGGATCCGCGCGAGCAGGCGCATCGCCCGGTTGCCACCCCCGGAGTCGCCGATGCCGAGCCGGGTCTGCAGCGTGTACGCGAGCTCCTGGTAGGTGTCGCGGATCACGAGCCCCGGCACGCGACCGGTCAGCTCGAGGTGGTGGAACCGCGACGGCACGAACTCCTCGAGCCGCCGCAGGTCGAAGGTGTCGTCGACCGTCGCCATGGTCATCTGGATGTCGCCGACGCCGCGGGCGCGCTTCGGCACGATGTACGCGCGCAGCACGGTGAAGCGCCGCTCGTCGTCGTTCCGGAACGTGACCGCCGCCGCACCCCACGTGGTCTGGTCGTCGCCGCGCAGGTTGACGTCGCGCAGGGCGCCGGACTCGGGGTCGCGCCGGGTGTCGACCTTGCCGCGCAGGTAGGTCAGCAGGTTGCGCTGGTCCGCGCTGCGGGCGCGCCCGGTCGTGGCGTCGTTCGAGGCACCGTTGAACGGCACGTCCGACGGCATCATCACGGCCAGGTAGGCGTCCATCAGCGTCGACTTGCCGGTGCCCGAGGCGCCGGAGATGAGCGTCGCCGTGCCGGACAGCTCGACCTGCCGGTGGCCGTGGAACCCGCCCCAGTTGACGACCTGCATCGACTCGGCGCGCCACTGCGCGACCGTGTCGAAGAGCGCCGGGATCTCGAACGTGTCGGTCACGCTTCCGTCTCGCCTTCGTCGTCGGTGTCGGTGTCGGTGTCGGTCGGGAGGCCGGGGTCGTCCCCGTCGGTCGGCTCGCCGCCCGTGGTGGTCGCGTCCGTCTGCGCGGTGGTGGTCCGCAACCACGCGTCGAGTTCGAGCAGGCGCTCGAGGGGGAGCAGCACCTCGACGACGCTCGCCACCCGGAAGCGGTCCGGGTCGGAGGTGCGGATGAGGATGCGCGCGGTGACGAGGCGCTCGACGGCCTTCGCGACACGGCCCTCGTCGCGGGTGCGGTCGGTCGCGGTCGCCGGTCGGAAGCCCGCCACGTGCCCGAGAATCTCGGACCGGTCGACGACCACCTGGTCGGGACCCGGTCGGGCGTCGGCGCGCAGGCGCATCCGCAGGTACACGAGGACGATCGTCTCCTCGCGGGTGTACGGCAGGTCGCGGAGCAGGGTCGGGAACGCGCGGCGCTGGCTCTCCGAGCGGGCCTGGCGCTTCCAGGCGACCTCGCGGTCACGGTCGACGTGCAGCTCGAGGAACAGGTCGTTCAGGCGGGAGCGCAGCTGGTACTCGGCGTCGAGCACGGCACGCCACTCGTCGGGGTGGGTGCGGGAGCTGACGTACGAGTGCCGCAGCAGTGCCACCAGGGCGCGTCGCTGGTGCTCGTCGAGCCGCCCCTCGTCGCCCTCGAAGAGGGCGAAGCTGGACTCGTCACGCTCGTCGTCCTGCATCGCCGATGCGGCGTCGTCGTCGGGGACCGTGTCGTCGACCGGTGCCGGTGTCGTGTCGCTCACCGTGCCTCCTGTGCGTTCTGTGTGTCGTCGTCGTGTGCGTCGCCGACCGCTGCGGACTCGTCGGCGAGTGCGGCGGTGGGCATGTGGAAGGTGATCGCGGTGCCGTCGGGACGGACGGTCCGGTGCTCGGCGACGTGCGTGGCCGCCTCGAAGTCCTCGTGTCCCGTGAGCAGGTGCGCCAGGCCGAACAGTTCGACCGGTCGGCGTTGCTCGGGCGGCAGCTCGTGGAACGCGTCCGCGCTGGAGTCGGCCTCGGCGAACCGCAGCGCTGCGCGCAGCTCAGTCAGGAGTGGGCCACCGTGTCGACGGAGCATCTCGACGTCGAGGTCCTCGAAGACGTCGTCGTCCGGCTCCTCGATGGGTGGCGGCACGGACTCGGCGTCCGGGTCGTAGAAGCGTTCGCGCAGCGTGCCGACCTCGGCCGCGGCGGGCAGGAGCGGCAGCGGGATGCGGTCGCGCGCACCGCCCTGGTCCATCAGCGTCGCGAGGCCGCGGTTGATCGAGCGGAGCACGGCGTCGAGCTCGCGGTCGCGCACGACGTCGTGGGCGACGATCTGGTCGCGGAGCGTGGCGGTGAGCTGGCGGCGCTGGGCGAGGACGTCCTCGATGCCCTGGCGCAGGATCGTGACGGTGTTCCGGAAGGCGCGGCGTTCGCCGGCACCGAGCTCCCGCGCGAAGGGATGGGACAGGATCGTCCCGATGTCGTCGCGCAGCCGCAGGAGCAGGGCGTCGTCGCGGAGGAGTTCGAACGCGCCCTCGAACGCACGGCCCTCGGGGGTGGCCTCCATGAGGTTGTCCGTGCGCGCCAGGTAGTCGTCGAGGATCTCGCCGATCGGGCGGACCTCCTGCCGGAAGTCCTCGACGATCGAGCGGTGCATCGCCGCGACCGCCTCTTCGACGCGCTTGAAGTCGCTCGGCAGCTGGCGGATGAGGTCGGAGATGTTCGTGTAGCCGTCACGCATCCGGTCGTCCTCGACGGCCACGACGTCGTCCCCGTTCTCCAGGCGTTCCCGTTCGGCCTGCAGCTCGGCGATCTGGGCGTCGATCCGGCGGATCTGCACGTCGGGGTCGGGCTCGGCGCGGGCTGCCCACCGGTGCACGGCGTCGACGATCATCGCCAGCCGGCTCTCGCTGATCAGGGCACGGTCGGCGGACAGGGCGTCGACCAGGGAGAGCGCCTCGAGCGCGTGGCTCGTGAGCGAGTACTGCTCGTCGCCGTCGGGGGAGTTCGAACGGACCAGCCACTGCGCCGCGACCCATTCGCGGCAGAGCGCGCGACCGTTCGGTCGGCCTCCCTCGTCGCCCTCGTTCTGCTCGCTCGCGGGGACTCGCGCGCCAGCGGCCTGCAGACGCGCGACGTGCTCCTCGACCTGCAGGTGCATGCGGTCGGCCGGGACGTACTGCACGTCGCGGTCGAACACCGTACGGAAGACGGCGAGGACGGTGGCGCTGGTCGGCCGGGACATGAGCCGCAGGGTGGGACGGTCGAGGACCGCTCTGACCCGTGCGAACTCGAGGTCGACGTCGGTCATGCGCCCCTTCGTCCGATCGTGCTGGTGGTCCGGCCCGCGAGCGGCGGACCGGTGAGATGACAAGAGCCCGACGCTGCTGCGTCGGGCTCTTGTGTCAAGGGTGGGCGATACCAGACTCGAACTGATGACCTCTTCGGTGTGAACGAAGCGCGCTACCAACTGCGCCAATCGCCCCCTGCACTGTTCGTGCGAGTCGATAGTAGCGGAAGTCCGGCGGTGCTCCGAACACATCGCGCCGCCCGGGTGTGGCGCGCTGCCCGGCGGGGGTGACAGGAGGCCCCGATCCGCATGAACTCGGGGGACACGCCCGGTGAACGGGAAGGATTTTGGTGGAAGCGCCCCGGTGCGTATAGAGTTTACGTCGTCGCCGCGACAGCGGAACGACAAATGCGGATGTGGCGCAGTGGTAGCGCATCACCTTGCCAAGGTGAGGGTCGCGAGTTCGAATCTCGTCATCCGCTCGAGTGTGGCCTTCTTCGGATGGCCGCGACTCACCAGAGGGTATCCCACCGTTCGGGTACTCACGGAGACGTGAACCTCGATGGTGGGGTGGCCGAGAGGCTAGGCAGCGGCCTGCAAAGCCGTCCACGCGGGTTCGAATCCCGTCCCCACCTCCAGTTCCACACTCCTCTGGGCGATTGGCGCAGCGGTAGCGCGCTTCCCTGACACGGAAGAGGTCACTGGTTCGATCCCAGTATCGCCCACCACCACGAAGCCCCCGGCAGGACCACCAGGTCCGGTCGGGGGCTTTCGTCATCCCGCGTCGACGGCGTTGGCGGTCCGCGCTGCGTTCGGCCAGGGTGGTCACGTGCCCGTGCAGACGACGACCCCACTCCCTCGGCTCGCGCCGTTGTACGCCGCCGGGTTCGTCACGGCCTTCGGAGCGAACGGCATCGCGGCCGCCGTCGGTGGAGCGCACCGGGAGCTCGGCCTGACGCTCGCGTCGCTCGGGGTGTTCCTCGCGCTCTACGACGTCGCCGAACTCGTCCTCAAGCCGGTCTTCGGCGCACTGTCCGACCGCATCGGACCGCGGCCGGTGATCGTCGGGGGACTGCTCGTCTTCGCCGCCGCCTCGCTCATCGGCGTGTTCGGCGCCGGGCCCTTCTGGCTCGGACTCGCCCGACTGCTGCAGGGTGCCGGCGCCTCGGCGTTCTCGCCGGCCTCGTCCGCCGCGGTCGCACGGCTCGTACCGGCACACCGCCGGGGCACGTACTTCGGTCGCTACGGGTCCTGGAAGGGCCTGGGGTACGCGGGCGGGCCGGTGATCGGTGCCGTCGTCGTGCAGGTCGGAGGGACGCCGTGGCTGTTCGCGCTCCTCGTCGTGCTGGCCCTGGTGACCGCGGCGGCCGTGCTCGTCGCCGTCGAGCCGATCACACCGCTGCCCCGCCAGCGGGCCAACCTCGCGGCGATGGTCCGGGCCGCCACCGATCGGCAGTTCGTGGTCCCCGTGACGGTCCTCGCCGTGGGCAGTGCGGCGATCGGCGCCCTGACCGGCATGCTGCCGGCCCTCGGCAGCGACGTCGGCGTCCCCCTGCTCGTGTCGACGCTCGCCGTCGCGGTGCTGGCGGTCGTGTCGTCGCTCGTGCAGCCGGTGGCGGGTCGCCTGCACGACGCCGGTCGGCTGACCACCGGTCTCGCCGGCACGGTCGGGACGGCAGCGGTGGCGCTCGCCTTCCTGGCGCTGGCGTCCGCTCCCTCGGCTGTCTCGATGTTCCTCGCCGCCCTGCTGGCGGGTGTCGGGGTGGCGACGCTCACCCCGGCCGCGTTCGCCCACCTCGCCGGGACGACCCCGCCCGAACGGCTGGGGCGGACGATGGGCTCCGCCGAGCTCGGGCGCGAGACCGGGGACGCCGTCGGACCCCTGGTGGTCGGCGGTGTCGGCAGCGCGCTCGCCCTGCCGTTCGGGTTCGCCGCGTTCGCGGTCGTCGCGCTGGTCGGCACGCTCGTGGCGTCGCGGCTGCCGGCGGACTCCGGGGCCCGGCAGCCGGACTAGGGTGTCGACGGCCGGATCGTCGAGCAGCGTCCGGCAGCACAGTGGGGGAGGGCCCGATGGAGAAGCGTGCGGGAGCACGGACACGACCGACGGCGGTCACGATCGCCGTGGCGCTGTGGTGGGTGGCCATCGCCGTCCACCTCGTCGTCGCGGTCGTCGGCGTCACCGAGGTCGGGCGGGATGCCGGAGGCGCGGTCGTCGGGCTGGTTGCCGGGCTGGTCGTCATCAGCGCCTGGTCTGCGCTGTTCGTCTGGCTGGCAGCGCGGATGGCTCGGGGGTCCGGGACGGCTCGACTGTGGCTCGCGATCGTCGGAGGACTGACCGCCTGTGGCACGCTGCTCACCATCACGACCGACGGGCCGGACTGGGGGCTCGTCGACGGGATGTGCATCGTCGCCGCGACGGTGCTCAGCTACCTGCCCAGCACTCGACCGTTCTTCCCGCGTGGGGAACGGCGCGCTCGAGCAGCGGAACCCCGGACCATCGGGTGGGACCCGACGACGGGTGAACGCATCGTCGAGCAGCCCGCTCCGGACGCGCCCACGAGGTGACACCCGCCCGACTCCTCGCCCGAGAACGATCGTTCCCCTGTAGTGGGGGTACCGGCCGGAACGGCGAGGTGGTTCCATTCAGGGGTCGGCATCCTCCGGGTGCCGCGGAACCACGGGCCGTCTCCGGTCGCAGTGAAGGCGGCCGCCGCTGGTTACGGTGACCGCGAGGTGCCGGCGTGTCGATTCGGGTTCGACACGGCGGTGCCTCCCTCCAATCGCCTGACCGCACGACCAGGAAGCAGCCCCGATGCGATCGCTCGTCTACACCAGCACCCAGACCCGTCCGATCACGGACTCCGAGCTGGCGCAGATCCTGGCGGTCGGACGCGACAAGAACACCCGGCTCGGGATCACGGGCATGCTCGCGCACCGTGACGACAACTGCATCGGCATCATCGAGGGCGAGGACGACGTCGTCCGGGAGCGCTTCGGCCAGGTCCGGACGGACCCCCGCCACACGAACGTGCGGGTGCTGCTCGACGAACCGATCACGCAGCGGTCGTTCCCGGACTGGTCGATGGCGTTCCAGTCGCTCGACCCGCTGATGCACGAGGTACCCGGCTTCAGTGACCTGTTCGTCGCCGGTCGACCGAACGACCCGGCGTTCGGGGCGTCGCGTGCCCGAGCGCTGCTGGAGTGGTTCCGGAAGCACCCGTTGGCCCCGCTCACCAACCAGAACGCCGCGGACGAGGAGGTCCCGCGCACCCGTGCGATCAACGGGGCGATCGCGGTGCTGCACGACAGCGGACTGTCGCGGTTCTCGCTCGAGGGCGTCGCGTCCCGGTCCGGGATGCGGCCGGCCGAACTCCTCGAGCTCTTCCCGTCCGAGAAGGCGCTGCTGGCGTCGGCGGTCATGCGGTGGACCCGCGCCGTCTCGGCACCGCTGCTGCCGCTCGCCGGCGAGAAGGGCACGGTGGCGTTCCTGCACGCCCTGCTCGCGGCGCACGCCGAGGACCCGGCGCTCATGCGCCTGGTCGCCGCGACGCTCGCGATCTCGGCCGACCCGTCCACCGAGGGCGCCGACTACTACCGGTCCGCGTACATGCAGTTCCGTGAGACCGTGCGCACGGCGCTGCAGGAGGACGTCCGCGCCGGACGCGAGCCCGCGACGATGGACCCGATCCGCGGTGCGCAGCAGCTCCTCGCGCTCTACGACGGGATCCGCCTGCAGGCGCTCCTCACCCCGGACACCGACGTCGTCGAAGCGTTCGACCGGGCCGCGGCACGGATGCGGCGCGGCTGGTCCGAGCAGTACGAGGAGACGACCGTCTGGGACATCTCCGCACCGGTCGGCGACTGACCCCGGCGCTCCGCGCGCGCAGCGGCCACTGGTCAGAGCAGCTGCTCAGCGCCGGCGGTCAGCGCTGCAGGTCAGAACTGCAGGTCCAGGTCGAGCAGACCGGCCCCGCCGAGGAACAGCGGCACGATGACGGTGAACAGCGTCAGGGTCGCACCGATCAGGATCGCCGCGAACGCGATGCCGTCGCCGCGGTCACCCGTCAGGCGCACGTCGCGACGCGCGATGACGCCGACGATCACGCCGCCGATCGGCGCGACGAACGCGAGGACGATCGCCACGACCGCGAGCAGGCTCAGGGGCGGGATCGTCGTGGCGACGGCCGGTGCGTCGGCGGGAGCGGATGGTGCGGTGTCGGTCACGTCGGTCGTCCGTTCGGGAAGGCGGGAAGGCGGGGAGGCGGGGAGGCGGTTCGGGTCGCCGCCAGCCTAGGGCGACGGCGGGCGGCACCGGCGTCACACTGACGTGCCGTGTCGGTCGGCGCCGCTAGCGTCCGTCCCATGCGCTCGATCCGACTCCAGGTGTCCGACGACGACCTCGACGACCTGCTCGCTCGTCTGCTGCGGGCGCGGGTCCCGGAGCCCGTCGGTGACGCGGCGGAGCGGAGCGCACTCTCCACGGAGCGCCTGCGCGGCCTGCTCGAGCACTGGCGGACCGTGTTCGACTGGCGCCGTGTGGAGCACGAGCTGGCCGCCGTACCGCAGTTCCAGGCCGAAGTGGACGGCCAGCGTCTGCACGCCGCCCGGTTGACCGCCACCGGGGACCCGGCGGTGCGCATCCCCGTCGTCGCGTTCCACGGGTGGCCGTACTCGTTCGTCGAGATGCTCCCGTTCGCCCGCCGGCTGTCCGATCGGACGGTCGAGCTCGCTGACGGTCGGACGGCCGGGTTCGACGTCGTCGTGCCCTCGCTGCCGGGCTTCGGGCCCTCCGCGGCGCTGACCGACCGTCCGTTCACCGGGCCCGTGGTCGCCGAACTGATGCACGGGCTGATGACCGAGGTGCTCGGCTACGACCGGTACCTGACCTACGGCGAGGACGTCGGGTCGACGACGAGCGACTGGCTCGCCGCGCTGCACCCGGAGTCGGTCCTGGGACTCGTCGCGACCCACGCTGCGTTCCCACCGGCGTCCCGGGCGCACGACCTGACGGACGACGAGCGCGACTGGGTCCGACGCCACGACGCGGAGTGGGCGGACGGACTCGGGTACGCGAAGGTGCAGGCGACCCGCCCCGAGGTGCTCGCGGCGGGCCTGACCGACTCGCCGCTCGGCCTGGCTGCCTGGATGGTCGAGAAGCTGCTCGCCTGGGCCGGGGACGGGACGTGGTGGACCGACGACGAGCTGCTCCGGACGGTCTCGCTGTACTGGTTCACCCGGAGCATCGGGTCGTCGTTCCGTCCGTACCTCGACCATCCCCGGCAGCCGGAGCTCCCCGTCGTCGAGGTGCCGGTCGCGGTGGCGGTGCAGACCGGCGAACGGGGGCTGCCCCGTTCGTACGGAGCACGCACCTACCGCGACGTCCGGAGCTGGCACGACCTGGACCGCGGCGGCCACTTCACGGCGTGGCAGGTCCCCGACGCCGTCGCCGACGAGGTCGTGGCCCTCGCCGTCGCGATCGACGCCACCGCGATCGCGCCGGATCAGGCGGACGGCCGCAGCGCCCCGGTGACGTAGCGGACGTGCTCGACCTGCGCGCCCTCGACGTGCCGGAACCGGCCTGACCCGGCTCGCGAGCGGACGCTTCGGTCTCCGCCACCGACGGACGGGAGGCCCGGTGCCAGCTGGCACCGGGCCTCCCGTCCGTCGCGCGGTCGCGTCTCAGACGCGCACGGCGCGCTCGTCCGGCACGCAGTGCGTCATCATGAGGCCCTCGACGTCGCGCGGGCCGTTGTGGCCGAGGTTCGCCAGGCGCGCGAGCTCGTCGTCGCTGAGCGTCTGGGACTGCAGCGGCGGCAGGTCCTGCACCTCGTCGAGGGTGATGCCGAGCCCCTCGCCGACGCGGCGGCCGAGGTCGTCCTCGACCATGTAGAAGTGCCAGAGCATGCGCTCCTGCACGGGCCGGGCGGCCTGCGAGATGAGGTCGACGAAGTTCGCGACCAGGTCGTCGCGCTCCCAGTCCTCGAGGAGCAGGTACCGCTGGCCGGCCTGCGTGTAGTCGTTCGTGCGCGGGATGCGCTTGCGGGTGAGCCGACCGACGATCTCGGGGCCCTGGTCGTCGTGGGTCGGGTACTCGGCCTCGCGCAGGCCGCCGGTGATCGAGGGCTCGTAGTTGACGTGCGGGTTCTCGCCACCGTGGTCCTGGTGGTACGCCATCTGCCCGTCACGCTGGTTCGTGGCGACGTTCCCGTTCTTCGGCGCGTTCACCGGGAGCTGCAGGTAGTTCGGGCCGACGCGGTACCGCTGCGTGTCCGAGTACGAGAACGTCCTGCCGACGAGCATCTTGTCGTCGGAGAAGTCCAGGCCGTCGACGAGCACGCCGGTGCCGAACGAGAGCTGCTCGTTCTCGGCGAAGTGGTTCGTGACGTTCCGGTTCAGCACCATCTTGCCGACGACCTTCGGCGGGAACTCGTTCTCCGGCCAGACCTTCGTGTCGTCGAGCGGATCGAAGTCGAGCTCCGGGTGGTCGTGGTCGTCCATGAGCTGCACGCGGAGCTCCCACTCCGGGTACTCGCCGCGCTCGATCGCCTCGTACAGGTCCTTCGACGCGTGGCCGAGGTCGCCGCCCTGCACCACGGCGGCGTCGGCCTCGGTCATCGAGCTGACGCCCACCGACGGGATCCAGTGGTACTTGACGAGCTTGGTGTCGCCGTCCGCGTTCACCCACTTGTACGTGTTCACGCCGAACCCCTGCTGCGTCCGGTAGTTCGCCGGGATGCCGCGCGGGCTGAACAGGTTCACGAGCATGTGCATCGACTCGGGGGTCTGCGACATGAAGTCGAAGATGCGCGCCGGCTCCTGGCGGAAGGTCACGGGGTCGGGCTTGAGCGAGTGGATGACGTCGGGGAACTTGATGGCGTCGCGGATGAAGAAGACGCCGAGGTTGTTGCCGACGAGGTCCCAGTTGCCGTCCTCGGTGTAGAACTTCACGGCGAAGCCGCGGGGGTCACGGGCGGCCTCGGAGGAGTCGCGACCGCCGATCACGGTCGAGAAGCGGATCGCGAGGTCGGTGCGCTTGCCGGCCTGTTGGAAGAGCTTCGCGCGGGTGTACTGCGCGATGGGCTCGTCGCCCCAGGTGCCGGTCGCCTCGAAGTACCCGAAGGCCACGGCCCCGCGCGCGTGCACGACCCGCTCCGGGATCCGCTCGCGGTCGAAGTGGCTGATCTTCTCGAGGAACTGGTAGTTCTCGAGCGTCGCCGGGCCGCGTGCTCCGACGGTGCGCTGGTTCTGGTTGTCGTAGACGGGGTGGCCCTGGCGGTTCGTCAGGACCCGGCGGTCGTCACCTTCGGCGGGCGGTTGGCTGGAGACGTCGGTCATGTCTCGTCCTCTCTCGGTCGCGGTGTGCTCGGGTTCCCGTCCGAGTCTGGACCGGGGCACGAGGTGGCTTCCCAGCGGCCACGGAGGACGCCGACCCGGCAGCGGCGCGGGTCAGGAGGCCCGGGTCAGGAGGCCCGGGTCATGAGGCCCGGGTCATGAGGCCCGGGTCAGTACGAGGTCCGTCCGGTCGCCCCGGCACCGAGCACCGCCGCCGCACCGTGGGCGAGCAGGGTCGCGTCGGTGACGACGGCGACGCGGTCGAAGCCGAGTGCGCGCAGGCGGTCGGCGCGGGCGAGGTCGCCGGCGAAGGCACCGGTCTGCTTGCCGGCGCGGCGTGCGGCGGCGACGATCGCGGGGAGCGCATCGGCGGCGTCGTCGTCGGCGAGCAGGGCGTCGAGCTCCGTGCCGAGTCCGATCGACAGGTCGAAGGGGCCGACGAACACCGCCGAGACGCCCGGCACCGCCAGCACCTGTTCCGCGGCACGGACGCCGTCCGGGGTCTCGAGCATCGCCCAGACCTCGGGCTCGGCCGCGGTCACGGCCGGGGCGGTGCCGCCCCAGAGTCCCGACATCGGCCCCCAACTGCGTCGCCCCCGGGGCGGGTAGTGCGCGGCCCGGACGGCGCGTTCGGCCTGCTCGACGGTCTCGACCATCGGCACGACGACCGCGTCGGCCCCGAGGTCGAGCGCCCGCCCGATCGCCGCGTCCGACAGCTCGGCGACCCGGACCGCGACCGGCACGGCGGGAGCGGCGACGGCGAGGGTCGCCATCGTCGCCGTCAGGGTCGCATCGTCGAAGGCGCCGTGCTGCGCGTCGAGCCCGACCCAGGCGAAGCCGGAGCGGGCGATCTGCGCCGTGGTGCGCGGCTCGCCCAGGGTGCACCACACGCCGTCGGCTCGACCTTCTCCGAGTGCTGGCACCGCTGTCCTCCGTCCGTTCCCCGCGTGGCAGCGTACCGGCGGGTCCGCCGCGGTGTGCACCCCTGACGGGCGTCGGGGTGCGGGTGGCACCGGTACCGTTGCGTCCGTGACCGACGACCCCGATGCCGCCATCGCCCAGCACGTCCACGACGCATGGGACGGCTCGCTGCGGCTCGTCCACATCACGATCACGGACGAGGACGGTGACGCCTGGCCGGGCCAGGACGTCGACCGCTGGGTGATCGACGTCCGGGTCCCGATCACCGACGACGACGCGCAGGCGGTCTCGGTCGCCGAGGTCACCGCGTTCACCAGCCGTGCGCCCGGATCGTTGGAGGACCTCGTGCTCGGCTACCAGGTGTCGGACGTCGCCGGCGCCTTCGCCACCGCGGTCGCGACGCCCGACGCCACGGGGGAGACGTTCTTCGCCCTGCAGACGAGCGCGACCGAGATGCTGGGCGCGCCCGACCTGCTCGCGATCGACCGGCTGACGGTCCGGCCGGCGTACCGGACGCTGCCCGGACTCCTGCCGGCGATCGTCGACGCCGTGCGGCACGGACCCGCGGGACGCACCGCCTCGTGGGTGCTCGTCGACCCGTCCGTCTGGGACGTCCCCTTCAGCGACGAGGACCGCGCCGCCGGGGACTTCGTGCCCTGGGCGGACAGCGGCGTGCTGACGTCGATGAACGCCGCTCCGGACGACCTGGAGCGACTGTCGCTCGTCCCACCGACCGGTGGCATCGCGGTCGGCGCACGTGCGGACGAGGTCCACCTCGGCGACGCCATCGAGCACGCGATGACGCTGCCCGCGATCGCCGTACCGTTCGACCTGCCGCCGAAGCTGCCTGCGAGCACCTGGGCCGCCGCGCCGGACGACGTGCACGGCGTGCACCCCGACGAGGCCACCGGGTCGATCACGGTCGAGACCCACGACGAGCAGCTCGAGGTCGTCGGCTCACCCGGGACGGCGCCGCAGCTCGTCGGCACGTCGGCGTCGGCAGACGCCGCGACGCAGGACTGGCTGCGAGCCGTGCACCAGCGCTGGTGGCAGTACGAGCCCGACCTGCACGCCCGCATCCACGAGGTCGTCGACGAGTACCTGGCGACCGGTCGCATCGAGTCGGCGACGGACGAGCTCGCCGGGCACCTGCACGCGCCGGACCTGCCGCCGTACCAGACGGAGTGGCCGGGGACCGGGACGGTCGTGCTCGAGGCGCTCGGCGAGGACACCGAACCGGTGGTCTTCGACGCGGTGCTCGAGGACGGCTCGCGGCACGAGCACATCGGCGTCGTCGTGGTGCACGAGTCCGGGCACGTCCGGGCGTTCCTGCACGACGAGTGGGAGCCCGGGTTCGCCGAGCCGGAGGCTGCGGTCGCGCACCTGGTGAGCCTGGGCGCCGGTGAGTTCTTCGCGGACGCGCTGCACGACGAACTGTCGGCCGGGGTGGAGCACGCGATCCTGACGGGCGACGTCCGGGGGCACTGAGCCCCCGGCGCGCTCAGACCGGGCGGTAGATGGCGATCGGCGGCGTCCCGTCGTCGCCACCGTCGTGGGCGTCACCGGTGGCGAGCCACGTCCGCCCCTCGTGCTCGATGCTGGTGGGCAGGTCGCCGTGCACCAGGATCCGGACCGCCGGGGCGTCACCGTCTACCAGGTCGACCCCGTGGGCCTCGGTTCCGCCGGGGTTGTCGTGCACGTAGCTCATGCTCTGATCGAACTCCGTGCACCTGGTGGACACCCCCGCGGCGCGCCGGACACGCCCGGAACGGCGGCGGAACCAGCCGCCGGGGTCGCCATCGGGTAGAGTCGTCTCCGCACGGCCGACAGGGCGTGCGAACGCGGATGTGGCGCAGTGGTAGCGCATCACCTTGCCAAGGTGAGGGTCGCGAGTTCGAATCTCGTCATCCGCTCGATCAGGACCCCCGGTGCAGCGCTCAGCGCGCAGCACCGGGGGTCCTTCTGTCTGCCACGACGCTCGCACGGGGGTGCGGCGTCCGTGCCGACGGTCTGCGTCCGGCGGGCGCAGGTCTTCGGGTACCCGCGCCCACCGTTCGCGCGGGCGACGCTGCCCATCGGTGCGCGGCAGGTGGGTGGCCCGTCGCAAGCACCGAGGAGTGATCCGGAGCCACCCCCCGAACGGGTGGGTGCGGAACGAGAACCTGCGGACAACCACAGGAACCGCACCCGGCGGCCCGTGTAACGGCTTGGTGAAGTTCCGGCCGGGGCCGAACGCCGTCGATCCGCGCCCGCACGCGGATCCGCTGCTGCCGAGCACCGGCCCGCGCCCGGTTGCGGGCTTGGGGGATCGGCCCCGGCCCCCTATCGTTCACCGGAACGATTACTGGAGGGGTCACCCCGATGCAGCCCATCGTCACCGAACCACGGAACGCGCACGGCCCGAGCCGTCGCGCGGTCCTCACCGGCGCGGCCGGCCTGGCCGGCCTCGGCCTGCTCACGCTCACCGGGTGCAGCTCCGGTGCGACCGCCGGCACGCCCACCATCCCCGAGGCCGCCGCCACCGGCGTCGCCCGCCGCGGGGGACGCCTGCGCATCGCGCGACCCGCGGCGTCGGCCGCCGAGACCCTCGATTCCGCCAGCTCGCTGTCGGCGTACGAGTACCTCGGCGCGCTCTACAACCGGCTCGTGAAGCTCGACGAGCAGGGCACCACGGTGCCCGACCTCGCCGAGGAGTGGTCCGCGAACGCCGACGGCACCGAGTGGACCTTCGCGCTCCGCCGCGGTGTGACCTTCCACGACGGCTCGCCGTTCACCGCCGACGACGCCGTCGCGAGCATCCGGCACATCCTCGACGAGGCGACCGGCAGCCCGCAGGCCGGCGTGCTCGGCGAGGTGATGGACGCCGACTCGATGCGTGCCCTCGACCCGCACACCCTGCGGTTCTCGCTGACCAAGCCGAACGCCGAGTTCCCGTCGCTGCTCACCGCGTACCAGTGCTACATCGTGCCCGCTGGTGCGATCGCCGACATCGGCCGCACCGGCATCGGCACCGGCCCGTTCCGCCTGTCGTCGTTCACGCCGGCCGGCGCGGGCAGCGTCGAGGCGTTCGAGGACCACTTCGCCGGCCGCCCGGCGCTCGACGGCATCGACTTCTTCTCGATCCAGGACACGACGGCGCGGGTGAACGCCCTGCTCGCCGGGCAGATCGACCTGATCTCGCAGACGAACCTGGACTTCGCGACCGCCCGGGTGGTCTCGGCGTCCGACCGTGCCACCGTCGCCCGCTCGAAGAACGCGCAGTGGTACACGATCCCGATGCTCGCGACGAGCGACGAGTTCCGCGACCCGCTGGTCCGCCAGGCGATGAAGCTCGCCTACGACCCGCAGACGATCGTGGACACCGCGCTGCAGGGCACCGGGTCACCGGGCTGGGACAACCCCGTGCCGCCGCAGCTCGCCGCCTTCGTCGACGACCACCGCGAGTACGACCCGGACAAGGCACGCGCGCTGTTGAAGCGTGCGGGGCGCGAGGGCTTCCGCACCGCGATCCACACGTCGAGCTACGAGTCGGTGTTCACCCCGTTGGCCGTCGCCTACCGGGACGCCGTCGCCGACGCGGGCATCCGGCTGACCGTCCGCAACGCCAGCGCGGACTCGTACTACACGCAGATCTGGATGCAGGAGCCGCTCATGGTGAGCTACTGGTTCACCGGGCGACCGATCGACCAGCTGCTCAACCAGATCTTCCGGACCGGGTCGTCCTACAACGAGAGCGCCTGGTCGAACGAGACCTTCGACGCGCTGCTCGACGACGCCCGCGCCGAGATGGACGACGCGAAACGGCTGACGCTCTACCAGGACGCCCAGCGACTCGTGGTCGAGGACGGCGCCGACATGACGCCGATGTTCGGCGACCGGCTGGTCGGGTTGTCCCGTGACGTCGTGAACTACTCGGAGTTCGGCTTCGAGTTCGACTACCTCCGGATCGGACTGCGCCGATGACCATCCTCACCACCGTCCTGCGCCGGGTCGGCATCGCCGTGCTCACGGTCGTGCTCGCCTCGCTCTTCGTGTTCCTCGCGGTGCAGGCCCTGCCGGGCGACGTCGCCCAGCAGCTGCTCGGCCAGGACGCCACGCCCGAGGCGGTCGAGCAGCTGCGGGGCTCGCTCGGCCTCGACCAGAACGTCTGGCTGCGCTACCTGCAGTGGCTCGGCGGCGCCGTGCACGGCGACTTCGGCACCTCGCTCGTCGGCGGCGAGCCCGTCGCGCCGACGCTGTTCACGGCCTTCCGGAACAGCATGCTCATCGCGGTGCCCGCGATGCTCGTCGGCGTCACGCTGTCGCTCACCCTCGGCGTGGTCGCAGGCGTCCGCCGTGGCCGTCCCACCGACCGGGTGATCTCGATCGTCAGCCTGGTGGTGATGAGCGTGCCGGAGTTCATGGTCGCGACGGTCCTGGTGCTGCTCTTCGCCATCGGCCTGCCGGTGTTCCCCGCCGTCGTGCTGCGGGGGAGCGACGCCACCGTCGCCGAGCTGCTGCCGACCATCTGGCTGCCGATCATCGTCCTCACCCTGGCGATGGCCGCCTACATCGTGCGCACCGCACGGTCGTCGACCATCGACGTCATGGCGTCGGAGTTCGTCACGACCGCCGAGCTCAAGGGGCTGACCGTGCGCCGGGTGGTCTGGAAGCACGCGGTGCCGAGCGCACTGCTGCCGACGCTGAACGTCGTGGCGCTCAACGTCGCGTGGCTGCTCGGCGGTGTGGTCGTCGTCGAGAACGTCTTCAACTACCCCGGCATGGGCAAGCTCATGCTCGAGTCGGTGTTCAACCGGGACCTGCCGACGATCGAGGCGATCGCCCTGCTGAGCGCCCTGATCTACGTCGTGTGCAACCTCGCCGCCGACCTGGTCGCCCTCGCGCTCGACCCGAAGCTGCGGACGCGACAGCGGCGCAGTCGGACGCGCACCCGTGCCGCCGTCGCCCCGCGCCGCACCAGGAAGGCCGCCGCATGACCGCCACCGCACCCCGCCGCCGCGCCGGCGTCGTCCTCGCCGGTGCCGTCGCGCCACTGCGCGGGTCCACCGCGCTCGCTGTCGGCCTCGGGCTCATCGCCCTGCACGTCGTGCTCGCCGTGCTCGCGCCCCTCATCGCCGGACACGACCCCGTGGCGACGAACGCCGGTTCCGTGCTCGGTGGGCCGTCGTGGACGCACTGGCTCGGCACGGACCAGTACGGGCGCGACGTCCTCTCGCGCACGCTGAACGGCGGCCGCTACGCCCTGCTCGTGACGTTCCTCGCCACGACGATCGCGGTGGCGATCGGCACCGTGCTCGGCTGCGTCACCGCGTACGCAGACAACTGGTTCGACGAGGTCGTCATGCGGGTCGTCGACGCGCTGCTCAGCGTGCCGTCGATCCTCGCCCTGCTCGTCGTCGTCACCGTCTTCGACGCGGGCCTGTGGGTGATCGTCCTGGCCGTGACCGTCGTCTACGCGCCCGCCGTCACCCGGGTGGTGCGCGGCGCCGCGCGGACCGTCATCACGCAGGACTACGTCACCGCCGCCCGGGCACGCGGCGAACGCGCCCTGTCGATCGTGTTCCGCGAGATCCTGCCCAACGTGCTCGACGTGGTCCTCGTCGAGTACGCGATGCGGGCCTCGTGGATCGTGCTGCTCGTCGCGTCGCTGTCCTTCCTGGGCTTCGGCGCGAACCCGCCCACGCCGGACTGGGGCCTCATGGTGCAGGAGAACCGCACCGCGCTCACGGTGGTGCCGCTCGGCACGCTCGCACCGATCGTGGCCCTGGCCACGCTGGTGATCGGGCTCAACCTCGCCGCCGATGGTCTGAGCAAGTCGCTCGGTGTCGACCGCGCCAAGCAGGGAGTCAGCGCATGACCCGTCCCGACGTCCACCCCGGGCCCGCGACGACCACGACCGCGGCCGAGCCGATCGTCCGCGTGGACGACCTGTCGATCTCGTACGCCGCGGGCAGACGGTCCGTGCCCGTCGTGCAGGGCGTGTCCTTCACGATCGCCGCCGGCCGCACGCTCGGGCTGGTCGGTGAGTCCGGCAGCGGCAAGTCCACCGTCGCACGCACCCTCCTCGCCCACCTGCGCGCGGGCTCGTCGATCGACGCGGGTACGGTCCGGGTGGACGGCGCCGACGTGTTCGCGCTGTCGCCGGCCGGTCGTCGTGCGCTGCGCGGCGGCACCGCGTCGGTCGTCGCGCAGAACGCCGGCCAGGCTCTGACCCCGTCGATGCGCGTCGGCGACCAGATCCGCGAGGCCCTCCGCGCCCACGGCGAGCCGGACGGCCCGGAACGCGTCGCCGAGCTCGTCCGGCTCGTGCGCCTGCCGGACCCCGACGCGATCGTGCGGCGCTGGCCGCACCAGCTGTCCGGCGGTCAGCAGCAGCGCGTCGCCATCGCGATGGCCGTCGCCGCCCGACCCCGGGTCCTGGTGCTCGACGAACCCACGACGGCGCTCGACGTCGTCACGCAGGCGGCCGTCCTCGACCTGGTCGCCGACCTCGGCCGCCAGCTCGGCATGGCCGTCCTGCTCGTCAGCCACGACCTCGGCGTCGTCTCCGCGATGGCGGACGAGATCGCCGTGATGCGCGCCGGAGCGGTGGTCGAACACGCCGCCACCGCCGCGCTCTTCGCGGACCCGCAGCACGCGTACACGCGCGCCCTGCTGGCCGCGGCGCCGGACGGGCGACGGCCAGGGCACACGTCGCCGGTCCCGGATCGACGCGCCAGCGGCGAGTCGGCCGTGCCGACGGGGAGCGGGCCGGACCACGTGTCCGAGGACACCACCGTCCCCGGGACGGTCGCCGCCACGGCGACCCGCACCGCGCCTCCCGTCCGCACCGACCGCCCCGTGGTGACCGCGGACGACCTGGTGGTGCGGTACGGCCGCGGCCTGCCCGCGGCCGTCGACGGCGTCTCGTTCACGGTCGACGCCCACGAGACGCTCGCCGTCGTCGGTGAGTCCGGCAGCGGCAAGTCGACGCTCGCGACCGCGCTGGCGGGCCTGGTGCCCGCCGAGTCGGGGACGTTCTCGTACGACGACGGCACCACGCGCGGGGACCTGCGCGTGCCGATCGCGGGTCGGCCCGCTGCGCTGCGACGCGCGGTGCAGCTGGTGTTCCAGAACGCCGACACCTCGCTCAACCCGCGGCGCACCGTGGGTGCGGCGATCGCACGGCCGCTGCGGCTCTTCACCGGGTCGTCGTCGCGGGAGCGGGTCGGTGCGCTGCTCACCCAGGTCGGGCTCGGTCCGGAGTTCGCGGACCGCCTGCCCGCGCAGCTGTCCGGCGGGCAGCGGCAGCGCGTCGGCATCGCCCGGGCGCTGGCCGCCGACCCCGCGCTCGTCATCGCCGACGAGATCACCACGGCGCTCGACGTGCAGGTGCAGGCGGGGATCCTCGCACTGCTCGCGGACCTGCAGCGCGAGCGCGGGCTGGCCTGCCTGTTCATCAGCCACGACCTCGCGGTCGTGCGCGGCGTCGCGGACCGCGTCGCCGTGATGACCGGCGGACGCATCGTCGAGATCGGCCCGACCGAACGGGTGTTCACCGGTCCGAACCACCCCTACACCGCGACGCTGCTCGCGGCGACGCTCGAGCCGGGCCGCACGACGCTGCCCGACGTCGGCGACGGCGTCGCCCGCTGGCGGCACACCGACGGCTGGACGGACCACGGCGACGGACACCGCGTCCGCAACTGGGAGGACGCATGAGCACGCACGACGGCACCGCCGCCACCAGCCTCACCGCCATCGGCGACCCCGGCTCGCTGCCCGAAGGTGTGAGGGTGCGCGACGAGTGGGTGCCGATGCCGGACGGCGTGCGGTTGCACGCCCGCATCTGGTCGCCGGTCGCCCCTGACGGGCCGGTCCCGGTGCTGCTCGAGTACCTGCCGTACCGGCTCGACGACTGGACCGCGCCGCGCGACTCGGAGCGGCACCCCTGGTACGCCCGGCACGGCTACGCGTCCGTGCGGGTGGACATCCGCGGCACCGGGTCGTCGGACGGCCTGTTCGACGACGAGTACAGCGAACAGGAGCTCCGCGACGGCGAGGCCGTGATCGCGTGGCTCGCCGAGCAGGAGTGGTCGACCGGTGCCGTCGGCATGTTCGGGATCTCGTGGGGCGGGTTCAACGCCCTGCAGCTGGCCGCGCGCGCCCCGGCCGCGCTGAAGGCCATCGTCACGGTCTGCTCGACGGACGACCGGTACGACAACGACGTGCACTACGTCGGCGGTGCGGTGCTCGGCATCGACATGGCGGCGTGGGGCGCGACCATGTTCGCGTTCAACTCGCGTCCGCCGCGACCCGAGGTCGTCGGGCCGGAGTGGGTCGACCGCTGGCGCGAGCGGCTCGAGGCGAACCGTCCGATGACGCCCGTGTGGCTGGCGCACCAGGAGCGGGACGACTACTGGCGGCACGGCAGCGCCGCCGAGGACTACGACGGCATCCAGGCGGCGGTGCTCGCCGTCGGCGGCTGGGCGGACCCGTACCGGGACGCGGTGCTGCGGCTCGTCGAGCACGTCGGCGCCCCCGTGAAGGGCATCATCGGCCCGTGGTCGCACCAGTACCCGGACCGGGGACTCGCACCGGGACCGTCGATCGGGTTCCTGCAGGAGACCCTGCGGTGGTGGGACCGCTGGCTGCGGGGCGTCGACACCGGGGTGGAGCAGGAGCCGGCGCTGCGTGCCTGGATCAACGAGGGCGAACCGCCCGCCGCGCACTACGCGGCCCGCCGTGGGCGGTGGGTCGGCGCCGAGGCGTGGCCCTCCGCCGCGACCCACGAGCGCGTCCTGCCCCTCGCCGCCCTGCGCGGTGGCGACCTCGGCCCGGTGGTCGTGCGGTCGCCGCAGCACACCGGGGTGGACGCCGGCCGGTTCTTCCCGTTCGGCAACGCCACCGACCTGCCGACGGACCAGCGCGCCGAGGACGGCCGTTCGGTCTGCTTCGACCTGCCCGTCGGCAAGGCCTTCGACCTGCTCGGTACGGTGCTCGTGGGGTTGTCCGTCACGAGCGACCAGCCCCGCGCCACCCTGACCGTGCGGCTCTGCGACGTCGCGCCCGACGGGTCGTCGACACTCGTCACCCGGGGTGTGCTCAACGCGGCGAAGCGACAGGGCATGCACCGCGACGACGCGCTCGTGCCGGGCACGCCGGCGGACCTGCCCGTGCGCCTGGTGTCGACCGGGCACCGCTTCGCCGAGGGACACCGCCTGCGCATCGCGGTCTCGTCGTCGTACTGGCCGTGGGTGTGGCCGCACGGCACCGAGGCCACCGTGACCGTCGACCCGACGGCCTCGAGCGTCACCCTGCCCGCGTGGACCCGGACCGCGGACGACGGCGTGTCCTTCGCCGAGCCCGAACGGTCCGAGCCGCTCGTCATCGAGCGGGTCACGCCGGCCGACCCGCTGCCGCAGCGCACCGTGACGCACGACGTCGAGACGGGGGAGTGGACGCTCGACGTCGACCCCGGGTACGGCGGCGGACGGGTGTACCCGGACGGCCTGGTGTTCACCGAGGACGCCCGCGAGACCTACCGCATCCGCTCCGACGACCCGACGAGCGCCCGCGCGACGTCCCGGTGGGCGATCGGCCTGGCGAAGCCGGAGTGGTCCGCGCGGCTCGAGACGACCTCGGAGGTCACCGCCGACGCCCGCGCCTTCCACCTCGTCAACACCGTGCGGGCGTGGGCGCGCGACGGTGGACCGGACGCGCACGAGGTGCTCGTCGCCGAGCAGACGTTCGTCGACGACGTACCGAGGACCTCGGCGTGAGCCCGACCGGCCGGGCGCGACAGCGCCCCGAGGTCCGTCGGGCCATGATCGTCGAGGCGGCCCGCGCGGTCATCGTCCGCAAGGGTGTCGGCGCCACCGGCCTGCGGGACATCGCGGCCGAGGCCGACGTGTCCGTCGGCACCGTGACGTACCACTTCGGCAGCGTCGCGGAGATCCTCAACGAGGTCGTCGTGCTCGAGACCGAGCGCTTCTACGGTGCGATCGTGGAGGCCGTCGACGCCGAACCCGACGTGGTGGCGGCCCTGCGGATGCTCGTGGCCCCGCTGTTCGGCGACACCGAACAGGTCCGGCAGCACTGGCGCATCTGGTCGGACTACTGGACCGCGGTGGTCCGCCGGCCCGAGGTCGCCGCCGAGTACGCCGAACGGATCCGCGTGTGGGAGGCCTGCCTGGCGCGCGTGGTCCGCCGCGGCGTCGACACGGGCGTCTTCGGCCGTCCCGGCGGCGCCGCGGCCGGCAGCACGGGGCCGGACGGGGCCGACCGCGTCGACCCGGACACCGTCGCCCTGCAGCTCGCCGCCTACAGCGACGGCGTCGCGACACAGATCGCCCAGGGTGTCCCGGGGCTCACCAGCTCGGTCGCGTTGTCCTGGATGTGGCGCTTCCTGTCGCACGAGCTCGGCGTGCCGGCCGGACGGATCGCCGGGACCGATCGGTCCCCCTTGTGATGAGGTAAGGCTTGCCTTACCGTTGGCGCATGGCACGGACCCGGCGACAGCCCAGCGACCGCATCCTCATCGCGGGCGGTGCCGAGGACCTCGGCGAGATCCACCGCATGCTCGAGGACCTGCCGGAGAACGCCTACGGGCAGGTCTTCGTCGAGGTCGCCCTCGACGAGCAGGTGCGCATCCTGCCCGCCCCGCCGCGCGTGACGGTGACGTGGCTCGTCCGGAGCGCGCGCGGTTCGGCCGTCGCACCGCTGGTCTTCGCCGACCACGGCGAGGCCCTGGCGCACGCCCTGACCGGGTGGGCCGCCGAGTGGTGCGTCACCGACTGCGAGCCCCGCACGGCGGTGTGGATCGGCTGCGTCGACAGCCCGTGGGTCGAGCGTGCACGGTCCGTGGTGCAGCTCGAGCTCACCGATGCCGGCCAGCAGGTCCAGGTCGAGTCGGGCGGGTAAGGCGAGCCTGCTCTTCCTTGCGGCATGCAAGACAGGCGGGCATGGTTGACCCATCGGACGCACCGGACCGGACACTCCAGGGCAACGACCCGGTGCCACCGCCACGACGAAGGAGGAACCGACATGACCACGCACACGACCGCCACCACGCCGACCATAGCGGGCACCACGTCCCCGTTCTCGACCACGCCCGAGCTCGCAGCCGGCGTCGCCCAGTTCCTGTCGCCCGTCGTCATCGACCTCGAGGCACTCGTCGTCAACGGCAAGCAGGCCCACTGGCACGTCCGTGGCCGCAACTTCGTCGGGGTCCACGAGCTGCTCGACGACGTCGTCGAGCACGCGCAGGCGTACGCCGACACCGCCGCCGAGCGGATCGTCGCGCTCGGCCTGCCGGTCGACGCGCGGGTCGCCACCGTCGCCGCGAACACGACCCTGCCGCCGCTGTCGCAGGGCTTCCAGGACTCCGACGTCACCATCACCGAGGTGATCGCCCAGGTCGACGCGGCGCTCCTGCAGGTTCGGCGCGCGGTCGAGGGCCTCGACGAGGTCGACCTCAACAGCCAGGACGTCGCCATCGAGATCGAGCGCGGGCTGACGAAGGACCGCTGGTTCCTGCAGGCGCACCTCGCAGCCTGAGCCGCGGCAGCAGACGGACGGGAGGCCCGGTGGCAGCTGGCACCGGGCCTCCCGTCCGTCCGCGGTCGCGTCCGGCACCCGCGACGATGTCGTCGTCGTGCGACGTCGACGCTGTCGTCCCGCGTCCGTGCCGGCCGCGCTCAGCGCCCGATCGCGACCGGCTCCGGCGCCTCGGACGAGTCGGACACGCGGGCCGCGCGCGCATCCCGCCGCTTCGCCAGGACGGCGATGACCCGGTCGACCGCGATGCCGAGCCCGGCGGCCACCACCATCGACACCAGCGCCGCGACGACCGGCTCGTGCAGTACCTGCGCGGCCGCGAGCGCGATGCCCACCGAGGTCGACGCCCAGGCGACGCCCGCGATCGAACTGATCGCCAGGAACCGCCGGTAGGGCAGCCGCGTCGCTCCCGCCGTCGTGTTCACCGCGACGCGACCGACCGGGATGTACCGTCCGACCAGGATCAGGCTGGCCGACCGGCGCTGCATCTGCCGCTCGGCGAAGGCGAACGCCGCGACGATCCGGGGCCGCCGCGACCGTCCGAGCCGGGTGAGCCCGATGCGCCGACCGATCCCGTACGCGATCGAGTCCCCGGCGATCGCGCCAACGGCGGCGGCGCCGAGGACACCGACCAGGACCGGCTGGCCGGACGTGGCGGCGACGGCGGCGACCGCCACGAGGGCGGCCTCGCTCGGTACCGGCGGGAAGAACCCGTCGACCAGGCAGAGGGCGAGGAGCACGACGTAGACGAGGGGACTCGCGGCCAGGTCGACGACGAACGGGGTGATCTGGTCCAGCACGGCGACTCCCTCCGCCGACGGACCTCGCCGACCGTCCCGACGCTACGGAATCCGGCGACGGCTGCCATCCGGCGGGGGTCGGAGCGGCCTCCTACTGCGGGATGACGTTCCCCTCGGCGAACACGACGTCGGGGGCGTCCACCCGCCGGTCGACCACGGTGGTCGGGGCCTCGAGGTGGACGGCGCCCGACGGCAGGATGCCGACACCGCCGGAGCGTTCCATCACCCGCCACTGCGCCACGACGTCCTCGCCGGCGTGCTCGGGCGGCAGGGTGTCCCAGAAGGCGAAGCCGCCGACGTCGAGCAGCGCGGCGCGGTCGTAGAGCGTGCAGGCTCCCACCCAGGCGACGCGGTACGGCACCCACCCGCCCGGTTCGACGTCGAGGTCGGCGGCGACGTGCGTCGGGTTGGCGGCGTTGTGCAGCGACCAGCGGTCGAACCCGGGCGTCCCGCGCCGCACCACCTCGGGCACGACGGGGCCGTCCCACCGCTCGAACACGGCGGTCTCGTGCGGGCGACGGTCCTGCAGGTAGGACAACCCCTGCACCGCGCTGCCGACGAAGCCGCAGCCGAGCGTGCGCAGGGCGTCGAGCATCCGGGCGATCGAGCCCGGTTCGAGCCAGACGTCGTCGTCGAGGAACAGCACCGCGGGTGCCGAGGCGTGGTCGAGCAGGAACTGCCGGTGCTCGGCCAGGCCACGCCGTTCCGGGTGCGTGAGACGCGTGACGGGCCGGCCCTGGGCCTCCAGGACGCGGAGCATCGCCGCGACCGCCGGCGCGCTGGCGGCGTCCGAGCCCGCCGACTGGTCGCTGAGCACGACGCGCAGGTCGACGTCGGTCTGCGCGGCCAGGCCGGCGAGCGTCGCCGCGAGCTCGGCCGGACGGCCGACGGTGGGGATGAGCACGTCCACGTCGACGTGCCCGGTGTCCGCTGGATCGGGGGCCTTCGCCCAGGACCCGGACCAGCGGGCGGTCACGGTGCCGGGTCCGGTTCGGGGCGTGCGGCGGCCTCGCGGATGCGGCGCACCACGGCCGTCGTGGAGTGCTCGGGCACGTAGTCGACCATCACGACCTCGCCCCCGTAGCCGCGCACGACCGCGGTCTCGCTGAGCATCTCGGGGGAGTAGTCACCACCCTTGACGTAGACCTCGGGCCGGAGCCGTTCGATGAGCGGGATCGGGGTGTCCGTCGCGAAGACGGTGACCAGGTCGACGCAGGCCAGCGCGGCGAGCACGCCGGCGCGGTCCTCGGCGGGGTTGATCGGCCGCTCCGGGCCCTTCAGCCGGCGGACCGAGTCGTCGTCGTTGAGCGCGACGACGAGGAGGTCGCCCAGGTCGCGTGCCTGCCGCAGGTAGGTCGTGTGGCCGCGGTGGACGACGTCGAAGCACCCGTTCGTGAAGACCACGCGGCGGCCGGCACGGCGGGCCGCCTCGACCGCGGTGGCGAGTTCGTCGTGGTCGACGACGGTCGCGGCGGGCGCGGTGACGGAGTCGAGGAGCGCGGCGGCGGTGCAGACCGAGGTACCGGCCTCGCGGACCACGACGTCGGCGGCGGCCTGGGCGACCGACACCGCGTCGCGCAGGGGGGCCTGCACGGCGAGGGCGACGGTCGCGGCGGCGCAGAACGTGTCGCCGGCGCCCGACGCCTGCTGCTCCGACGCCGGGATCGCCCGGGTGCGGAAGCCGCGGTCGGAGCCGGGCTCGAGCAGCACCGTGCCGTCGCGGTCGAGGGTGACGACCGCGGCGCGCGCACCGCTGCGGGCGAGGACGTCGTCGCGGGCGGCCAGCACGGTCGCGGCACGGTCTGCGCCGGTGCCGAGCTCGGTGCCGAGCAGCGCGGCGGTCTCCCCGGCGTTCGGTGTGACGAGGTCGGGGTGCAGCGCGGCCCAGCGGGTCAGGTCGTGCGCGTCGACGACGACGGCACCCGGGCGGTCGCGGTCGAGCATCGGGACGACGTCGTCGGGCTGGACGCCCAGGCCGTAGTCGCAGACCACCGCGGCGTCGGCGCACCGGACGGCGCGGGCGACGGAGCGGGCGAGCTGTTCGCCGTGCTCCGGGGTGGGTGTGGCGGCGAGTTCGTCGACGCGGACGACCATGCGGTCACCGCCGACGACACGGGACTTCGTGGTGGTCCGTGCGCCGGGGATCTCCACCAGGTACGACGTGTCGACCCCGGCGGCCTCGAGTCGCTGGCGCAGGACGGCGCCGGCCTCGTCGTCGCCGATCAGACCGACCATCCGGACGCGGGCACCGAGCGCGCGGGCGTTCACGGCGGTGTTCGCGGCGCCGCCGGGCACGGCGATCGTCTCGGTGACGCGGACGACGGGGGCGGGCGCTTCGCGGGAGACCCGCTCGGCCTCGCCGACGGTCCACCGGTCGAGGATGCAGTCGCCGATCACGACGACGAGGGGCTCGCGGTCGTCGACGGTGGCGACGAGGTCGCGGACCAGGCGGACGTCGGCGGTCATCGGGTGCCTCCCACGGTGTCGGCGCTGCCGGCGGTGGCGCCGGCGGCGGCTGCGGGGTCGCTGCTGCCGGCCGCGCTGGCGGGCTGCGTGCCGCGGCGGGGCGGTGCGGCCTCGAGGTGCACGACGGTCGTCGTCGTCATCTCGTCGAGCAGGTGCGGGCCGTACCCGAACCCGGCGCCCGAGGCACCACGCGGCTGGGCGCTGCCGCCGGGGGCGCCGCCGAACACCGCGTTCACCTTGACGGTGCCGACGGGCAGCTCGGCCGCGGCGCGCAGGGCGTGCCCGGTGTCGTTCGTCAGCACGGTCGCGGCCAGGCCGTAGCGGTCGGCCGCGGCGAGCCGGATCCCCTCGTCGAAGTCCGACACCACACGGACGGGCGCGATCGGACCGAAGGTCTCCTCGGTCAGCACGAGCATGTCGTCGGTGCACTCGGTCAGGACGGTCGCCGGGTAGAACGAGCCCGGCCCGTCCGGCGTGACGCCGCCGGTGCGGACGACCGCGCCGCGCGAGACGGCCTCGTCGACGTGCGCCTGCACGGTGCGACGCAGGCGGTCGTCGACGAGCGGACCGAAGTCGGCGGCGGCCGACGCCGTGCGGCGCTCGGCCTCGGCGACGAGCGCGGTGACGAACGCGTCGGCGACGTCCTGGTGCACGTAGACCCGCTCGACGCTCGTGCAGATCTGTCCGGTGTTCGCGAAGGCCCCCAGTGCGACCTGCGCGGCGGCCCACTCCGGGTCGACGTCGGCGTCCACCACGACGGCGTCGTTGCCGCCGTTCTCGCGGATGACGTGGGCACGGGTGGTGGCGGCGACCTCGCTCAGGCGGTCGCCGGTGGCGGTCGAGCCGACGTGCGCGTACACGTCGATGCCGTCCTGGGCGAGGAGCTGCTCGCCGGTGGTCGCGTCACCGTCGACACCGACGAGCACGCCGTCCGGCAGCACCTCGGCCAGCAGGGCGTTCAGCCGCGCGAACGTGGCGGGGCACCGCTCGCTGCCCTTGTGCACGACGGTGTTACCGGTGACGATCGCGGCGCCGAGGATCCCGCAGGCCACCGCGACCGGGTCGTTCCACGGCGTCAGCGCGAGGACGACACCACGGGCGTGCGGCACCGACCAGTCGGCGGCACCGAACTGGCCGCGCAGGGCCTCGCCGCGGTGCACCGGTCCGAGCTCGGCGTACTGCACGAGCGTGCCGATGCCGGCCTCGACGCCGCCCAGGGCGTCACCGGGGACCTTGCCGGTCTCGCGGGTGTTGAGGTCTGCCAGCTCCTGCGCGTGTGCGCGGAGGTGCTCCGCCGCCGCGTGCAGCAGTGCCCCGCGCTCCGCCGGCGCCGTCCTGGCCCAGGCGCCCGCGGCTACGCGTGCGCGTGCGACCGCGTCCCGGACGTCCTCCTCGGTCGAGCGGGGGACGCTCGACGCGGTGGACCCGTCGACCGGGTCGGTCACGACGAGGTCGTCGGTGGCGGTGGGTGCGATCGTCATGGGGTCCTTCCGGGGACGGGCGGGCCTCACACGTTGCCCGAACATCGCTGGGTGCGGTCACGGCGTCGCGCTTCTCGTCCATCGGGCACCGGTGCTGAACGTCCGACCGGGGCCGACCGGTAGATGTTGACTGTGCAACAGATCGGTGTGGGCGGAGAACGGTTCGACGGCGTCAGGGAGATCGCGGTGCTCCGCGGTGGGGGACTCGGGGACCTGATGTTCGCGCTGCCGGCGATCGAGGCACTCGCGGCCGCCTACCCGGACGCGCGGGTGACGCTCCTCGGCACCCCGGCCGGGCAGGCCGTGCTGCAGGGGCGGACCGACGCCGTGCACGCCTTCGAGGATCTCCCCGTCGCGCCCGGCGTCCGCGAGTCCGGCGACGGCGCCCCGTCCGAGCAGGACTTCTTCGAGCGGCTGCACGGACGCTTCGACCTCGCGGTCCAGGTGCACGGCGGCGGGCGGAACTCGAACCCGTTCCTGCTCCGCCTCGGCGCCCGGCACACCGTCGGCACCGCCACCGAGGACGCCGAGGTCCTGGAACGCTGGGTCCGGTACGTCTACTACCAGCACGAGGTCGTCCGTGCCCTCGAGGTCGCATCCCTCGCCGGGGCGGAGCCGGTGACCCTCGACCCGCGGGTCCGCGTCACCGCGTCCGAACGAGCGGCCGTGCGCGAGCGCCTCGGTGTCGCCGGACGCCTCGTCGCCGTGCACCCCGGCGCGACGGATCCTCGTCGGCGCTGGAGCCCCGATCGGTTCGCCGCGGTCGTGCGCGCCCGCCTGGAGGCCGGCGACGCCGTCGTCCTCGTGGGCGACGCCACCGACGTCCCGGCGTCGGACGCCATCATCGCCGCGGTCCCGTCGGAACTCCGCGCCGGGCTGCACGACCTGACCGGGTCGCTGCCGCTGCCCGAGCTGCCCGCCGTCCTCGCCGCCGCCGACGTCATGGTCGGCGACGACTCCGGTCCGCGCCACCTGGCGGTCGCCGTCGGCACCCCGACGGTCGGCGTGTTCTGGTTCGGGAACGTCGTCAACGCCGGTCCGTTCGACCGCGGGCGGCACCGGGTGCACCTGTCGTACGTCACGCGGTGCCCCGTGTGCGGCATCGACGTCACCCAGGTGGGGTGGACCGCGGAGCGCTGCGAGCACGACCCGTCCTACGTCGACGAGGTCGAGCCGGACCTGGTCCTCGCCGACGTCGAGGACCTGCTCCGCCACGCCTGACGGCGGGTGGGCGGGCGGCGCGGGCGCCCTCGCGGGAGCGACAGGGCGCCGCGGACCGTGCGTGCGCGTCTGTCGCTTCCGCCAGGTGGTCGTGCCACCCACCGGACGGGAGGCACGGCGCACGTCCGCCACCGCGCCTCCCGTCCGACCGCCGGTCGCGATCCGGGCACGCGTGCCGCGGCTCGGGCCCGCACCCGTGCCGGTAACGCGACAGGACCCCGCGGGCGTCCGCGGGGTCCTGTCGCTCGCGCGAGGGGCCTACGGCCAGCTCGGCTCCGTGGCGGGCATGATCGACAGCTCGCGGATCTCGCAACCGGCCGGCTGCGACAGCGCGAAGATGATCGAGTTCGCGACGTACTCCGGCTCGATGAGCTGCGCGTCCGGACCCGGCTTGTACTGCTCGGTGCGGTCCGCGAAGAAGTTCGTGCGCATGCCGGCCGGGATCACGTTGGTGACCCCGATGCGGCCGGCGGTCTCCGCGGCGAGGGCCTGCGAGAACCCGCGGACGCCGAACTTCGACGCCGAGTAGGCGGTGCCGTGACCGACGCCGCGCAGGGCGAGCGACGACGAGATCGTCACGACACGGCCGTGCGTGGCCTCGAGGGCGGGCAGCGCGGCGCGGACGGTCGACGCGGTGCCGATCAGGTTCACGCCGACGATCTGCTCCCACTTGCCCGACGAGATGGCGTCGATCGGGGCGGGGGTGTCGATGCCCGCGGCGGTGACGACGGCGTCCAGGCCGCCGTGGCGCTCGACGGCCTCGCGCACGGCCTGCTCGACGGCCTCGGTGTCCGAGACGTCGACCGCGACGGCGTCGACACCGTCGGGCACGGCGTCGATCCGCAGGTCCAGGACGATGGGCGTGCCGCCGGCCTCGGTGACGGCCGCGACGACGGCGGCGCCGAGTCCGGACGCGCCGCCGGTGACGAGGACGCGGCCGATGGGGGTGGTGGGGACGGGCATGGAGTTCCTTCCGGGTGGGCGTGGTGCTGCCGGCGGACCGGCGGGGTGTCGGACGACCGGGACGCCCGTCGTCGGGACGACGGGCGTCGCCGGGTCAGCCGACCTGTTCGAGGGCCGCGGCGAGGCGGGTGGTGGAGCGTCCCGGGTGGAACGGCACGGTCACGACGCGACCGCCCCACTCCGCCAGGGTCGCCGTCTCCGGCAGTTCGCTCGCGGTGTAGTCGCCGCCCTTCGCCCAGACGTCCGGGCGGAAGCGGCGCAGGGCCTCGTCGGGGGTCGACTCGTCGAACACGACCACGGCGTCGACGCAGTCGAGCGCGAGGAGCAGCTCGACCCGGTCGTCCTGGGTCATGATCGGCCGGTCGGGGCCCTTCAGTCCGCGCACCGACGAGTCCGAGTTGAGGCACACGACCAGGCAGTCGCCGAGCGCGCGGGCGGCGGACAGGGTGCGGGCGTGCCCGGCGTGCAGCAGGTCGAAGCACCCGCCGGTGGCGACGACGGTGCCGCCGGCGCTCCGGACGTCGTGCACCAGGCGCATCGCGTCGCGGTCCGAGCCCGGGACCGCCAGCGGGGCGGGCCCGTCGTCGGCGAAGAGCGCGGTGACGCCCCCGGCCGCCAGGTACTCGGACGCCGCGACCACGCCGGCCGACACGGCGTCGGGGACGTCCGCTCCGGCCGCCAGGGCGACGGCGACACCGGCGGCGAGCCGGTCACCGGCACCGCAGGGGTCCCCGGCGCTGACGGACGGCGCCGGCACGAAGCGGCTGTCGCCCTGCGCGTCGGCGAGCAGTGCGCCGCGGTCACCCATGGTCACGGCGACGGCACCGGCCTGCCACTGCTCGACGAGCCGTGCGGCGGCCTCGGTGGCGAAGGGCACGCCGTGCCCCGCCACGTCGGTGAAGCGTCGCGCCTCGGCGGCGTTCGGGGTCGCGACCGCGATCCCCGCCACCGGGGCGGCGCCCTTGGGGTGCGGGTCCCAGACCACCGGGACGCGCTCGGCGACCCGGGTCAGGGCGTCCCGCAGCGCGGGTGACGCGGCGACGCCCCGGCCGTAGTCGGCGACGACGACCGCGTCGACGTCGTCGAGCGCGGCGATCATGGCGCCGGTGGCCTCGGGGACGGGCGGGGTCGCGCAGCCCTCGTCGATGCGGACGAGAGCGTGGTCGACGACGCGCACGCGGGTCTTCACCGGGGTCGGCGCACCGGAGGGCCCGGCGACGACGGTGACGTCGGGCAGCAGGTCGCGGATCTCCTGCGCCCGTCCGTCGTCGCTCAGCACCGTGACCAGGGTGACGTCGTGGCCGTCGCGGGTGAGCATGGTCGCCACGAGTCCGGCGCCGCCGGCGCGGCGGTCGTCGGTGTCGACGTCGACCACGGGCACCGGGGCGTCGGGGCTCAGGCGTTCACTCGTGCCGGAGACGTCCACGTCGAGCAGGGTGTCGCCGACGACGGCGATGCGGAAGCGCGGCGAGGCGGCGCGGCCGGCACCGGTGGACGCGCTCACCGGCGGACCCCGCGTCGGAGCGTCGGTTCCATGGCCTTGCACAGCGCGTGCACCAGGACGAGCTGCGCCTCCTGCACGTTGGCGGAGGGGCCGTCGATGCAGATCGCGTCGTCGACGGCCTCGGCGAGGGGGTTCGGCCGGGGACCGGTCATCGCGATGGAGCGAGCACCGACCGCGCGGGCAGCCTCTGCCGCGCGGAGCAGGTTCGGGCTCTTGCCGCTGGTCGACAGCAGCACGACGACGTCACCGGCGCGGGCGTGCGCCGACACCTGCCGCGCGAAGACCTGGTCGTACCCGTAGTCGTTGCCGATGGCCGTGACCGCGGAGGACTCCGCGTGCAGCGAGATGGCCGAGTACGCGGGCCGGTCGCCGTCGAAGCGCCCCGTCAGCTCGGACGTCAGGTGCTGCGCCTCGGCAGCCGAACCGCCGTTGCCCGCGGCGAGCAGTCGGCGCCCGGCCACCAGGCGTGCGGCGATGTCGTCGGCCCACTCGGCGATGTGGTCCTTGTGGTCGACGAGCGAGGCGATCACGGGGACCGACGCCGCGACGTGGTCGACGACGACGCGGGCGCTCTCCGTGGAGGCGCGCTCCTCGAGCCCGGTCTGCTGGTCGATGGTCATCGTGCGGTCCTCTCCGTCGGGTGCGCGGCGCGGGCGACGCGTCCGGCGTTGGTGGTGCGCGAGCGGCCGGCGGCCGGTGCGCTGGCCGCGGTGGACGACGCGCCGGCGAGCAGGCGTTCGTAGACCCGCTCGCTGTCCGCGGCGACCTTCTGCCACGTGTAGCGCGACTCGGCGCGCTCCCGTCCGGCGCGACCGTAGGCCTCGCGGCGGTCGGGGTCGTCGAGCAGGGCACCGACGGCGGCGGCGACCGCGGCCTCGTCGCGCGGCGGCACGTGCAGGCCGGTCGCGTCCTCGACCACGGTGTCGATGAGGCCGCCGACGCTCGACGCGACCACGGGGCGACCGCAGGCCATCGCCTCGAGCGGCACGATGCCGAAGGGCTCGTACCAGGGGGCGCACACGACGACGTCGGCGCTGCGGTAGACGGCGGGCATGTCGTGCTGCCCGAGCTGCCCGCGGAACGACACGTGGTCGCGGACACCGAGCGAGCGTGCCAGGGCGTCGAGCCGCTGGTACTCGGGGTCGTCGACCAGGTCGGCACCGGCCACACCGGCACCCCCGACGACGACGAGTTCGACGTCGCGGCCCTGCTCGACGAGCGCGGCGAGCGCGGCGATGGTCGTCCCCACGCCCTTGCGTTGCACGAGTCGCGACGCGGTGAGCACCCGGAGCGGTCGGTCCCGCTGCTCGACGGGGCCGTCCGGACGGAAGAGCGAGACGTCGACGCCGCACGGCACCACCGAGATGGCGTGCAGCGGGACGCCGAGGGCCTTGAGCTCGAAGGCCTCGTCGGAACAGGTGGCGACGACCTGGTCGACGCTGCGGCCGACCGCCGGCTCGATCCACTCGCGCTCGGCGGGGCTCGTGTCCGCGGAGCCCTGGTGGCGACGCTTCACGACGCCGAGGGCGTGGAAGGTCTGCACGACGGGGATCCGGACGCCACCGGTGCGGGCCTGCACCTGCGCGACGGCCTCGAGCGCGGCGTGGCCGGACATCCAGAAGTGCGCGTGCACGACGTCGGGGCGCTCGATGAACCACTCGGCGGCGAGCACCGCGGCGAACGTGCCCATGTACGGGAACAGGTCGTCCTTCGGCACCGAGCGCGCCGGGCCCGCGTCGACGTGCACGACGTCGACACCCGGGCGCAGGGGCACGCGGACCGGCTGCGCGGCGTCGTCGCGGCGCGTGTACACGGTGACGTGGTGGCCGCGGTCGGCCAGGGCGCCGGACAGCTCGGCCACGTGGACGTTCTGTCCTCCGGCGTCGACTCCACCGAGCACCGCGAGCGGGCTCGCGTGCTCGGACACCATCGCGATCCTCATCGCAGGCTCCCTTCCAACGCGGCTCCCGCCGCCCGGTCCCGTCGCGCACCGCGCGTGACGGCGTCGTCGAGCAGGTCGTCCCAGTCCGCCAGGAAGCGGCCGAGCGCGTGCCGCGCGAGGACGGCCTCCCGTGCCACCGCGCCCCGTCGGCGCGCCTCGTCGGGGTCCTCGAGCAACAGCCTGGAGGCCCGCACCAGCTCCTCGACGTCCGTCGCGATCGCGCCGGCCTCGGCGGGCACGGTGCGCGCGGCGTCGGTCGTGGCGAGCACGAGCACCGGCATCGCCATGTGCATCGACTCGATGAGCGACAGTCCGAGCGAGGTCCAGCGGTTCGGGTGCACGTAGGCACGCCGTTCGGCGAGCGCCGCGTGCATCGGGTCGGACTGCACGTCGCCCTGCGCGACGACGCGGTCGCCGAAGCCGAGCTCCGGCAGCCGTTCGGTGCCGATGCCCCAGACGTCGACCGGTGCGACCTCGGCGAAGCGGGGGAGCAGGTCGGTGCCGACGACACGGTTGCGACGGACGGGCTCGTTGATCACGACGCCCAGGCGGTCGAGCGTGCCGGTGTACAGGGGGCCGGGGTCGACGACGCCGTGCTCGACGACGGTGGTCCGGGCGCTGCCGCAGTCCCACATGAGGGCGTTCCAGTGCGTCACGTGTGCGATGGTCAGGTCGTCGCGGTCGCGCATCGGGTGCAGGCTGTTCGGCACGTCGACCCGGGGGGCGTTGTGCTCGACGAACACCATCGGGACCTCGCGACCACCGAGCAGTCGGCGGGCTTCCTCGAGTTCCTCGGTGCGCTGCAGGACGACGACGTCGACCTCGGCCTCGGCGACGTCCGCCGGGTCGATCTCGACGGCGTTCTCCGGCCAGGCGCGCCCGCCGCGACCGAGTCCCCAGGCGTCGCGCGCCGGGGTGGTCGGGATGAGGTACTCGTGGGGGCCGCGGACGAAGGCGTCCATCCAGCCGCCGTGCACGTGCCACACGAGGATCCGCATGCAGGGCCTTCCGGTCGGGGTCGGTTCGGGGTGCTCCGAGGTGCAGGAGGAGGAGCAGGAGGAGAAGCAGTGGCGCACGCTACGCACGGCCTTCTGGGGAGTCGCGCAGACTTCTCCCGATCATCCGCTCAGCGCGGTGCAGCAGGCGGTCGTGGGCCTGCAGGACGTCCTCGACGCCCACACCGGACAGGCAGGGGTGCCCGGCCACGGGGCACTCGCGGGCGCGGCTCAGCCGGCACGGTGCCGTCTGGTCGCCGAGCAGTTCGACGAGCGGGGCGTACGGCGCCCACTTCACCGCGGGGACGACGGGCGAGAACAGGCTGACGATCGGCGCGCCGACGGCGGCGGCGAGGTGGGCCGGGCCGGTGTTGCCGACGACCACCACCTCGGCGCGGGCGAGCACGGCGGCGAGGCCGGCCGGACTGGTCCGGCCGCCGAGGTCGATGCCGGTGTCCCCGGCGACCGAGGCGGTCAGCGCGCGTTCCCCGGGGGAGCCGGTGACGACGACGGGCACCCCGCGCTCGGCGTACGCCGCGACGAGGGCGCGGTGGTGGGACTCCGGCCAGGACCGTGCGGGGACGCTGGCACCCGGGTGCACGACCACGTAGCGGCCGAGCGCGGCCACGGACGGTGGCAGGTCGTCGTCGTGCCGCACCACGAGCCTCCCGTCGTCCCCGGCCGGCAGCCGGAACCCGGCCGCCTCGGCGATGCGCAGCGCGCGTTCCGGTTCGGGGAGGTCCTCGGGCAGGTCCTCGCCGGGCCGCAGGCGCACGTCGAGCAGCGAGCCGGGGTGGTCGACGGACGCGCCGGAGACCCGGGGGACGCCGGCCAGGCGGAGCAGGAGCGCCAGGGGGAGCGGCGACTGGTGGAACGAGGTCAGCACGACCGCCTCGTCCGGGCGTTCCTCGGCGACCAGGGCCCGGAACTCCTCGAGCACGGCGTCGTCGATCGGACGTGCCGTCTCGGTGACCCACGGTGCCGCCCAGACACGCACGCGGTCGACGCCGGGCAGCAGGTCGGCCGCGGGGGCGCCCTGCGGTCCGCACAGCATGGTGACGTGCGACGCGCCGTCGGCGACGGCTCGGACCGCCGGCCCGGCGACCAGGACGTCGCCGAACGAGTCGAGGCGGGCGACGAGGACGCGGGGGCCGGTCACGCGCGGTCAGCCGGTGCGCCGGTCCGCTGCAGGACGAGGTCGACGGCCTCGGCGAGGTCCGTCGCGACGGTCTCGGCCGCGTCGACCTCCTCGACGCGGGTCCGCTGCGTCGGGACGAGGATGCCCTGCGCGCCGGCGTTCCGTGCGGCCTGCACGTCTGCGCCGATGTCGCCGACCACCACGACCGACTCCGGCGGGATGCCGAGCCGCTCGGCCGCCTCGAGCACCATCCCCGGCCGCGGCTTGCGGCAGGCGCAGTCGTCACCGGCGTCGTGGGGGCAGACGCACCAGACGTCGAACGGTCCGACGAGTTCGTCGACCCGGGCGTTGGTGGCGTCGACCTGCTCGCGGGTCGCCATGCCCTTCGCGATCACCGACTGGTTCGTCACGACACCGAGCCGGAGTCCGGCGGCCCGTGCCCGCTCCACGGCGCGGGCTGCCCCGGGGACGGGCACCACGAGGTGCGGGTCGGCGTTGTAGGGGACGTCGACCACGATGGTGTCGTCGCGGTCGAGGAGCAGGCCGCGGATGACGCGGTCCGGAGCGAGGGCCATGCCTCCATGCCTACCGGTGCGCGGCACGGCGCGCCCGCGCACCGTCCGCGGAACGCGCTCTCCGTGCCGCCCACCAGCGTGTCGGGTCTACGGTCGGCGCGTGACCGCCCTCGAGAGCATGCCCCCGTCGGACGGACGCCCGGAACTGGTCGTCCTCCGCGCCATCAAGCTCGGTGACCTGCTCGTCGCCGTCCCCGCCCTGCACGCGCTGCGTCGCGCGTTCCCCGACCACCGGATCACCCTGGCCACGACCGCGTGGCTCGCCCCCGTCGTCGAGCTGGTCCCCGCGGTGGACGTCCACCTCGCGCAGCACGGTCTGGACCACCCGATCGGCGTGCCGGCCGGTTCGGTCGACGTCGCGGTCAACCTGCACGGTGCCGGCCCCGAGTCGTCCGACCTCGTGGCCGCCCTCCGCCCGCGCCGGGTCATCGGACACGCCGACTCCACCCACGGGTACGAGGGTCCCGAGTGGCCGCACGACGTGCACGAGCGCGACCGGTGGGCCGACCTGCTCACGTGGCACGGCATCGACGCCGACGCGACCGACGTCGCGATCGACCGTCCGGTCGCCCCGCCCGTCGTCGACGGCGCGGCCGTCGTGCACGTCGGCGCCTTCCACGGCGCCCGGCACTGGCCGACCGACCGCTTCGCCGACGTGGTGCGCGGCCTGCGCGAGCGCGGTCTCGACGTCGTCCTGACGGGAGGCGCGGACGACGTCGTGCGCGCCCGTGCGGTCGCCGACGCTGCCGGCCTGGCGCCGGAGGCGGTCCTCGCGGGCACCCTGGACCTGCAGGCCTTCGCCGCGGTCATCGCCGCGGCGCGGCTCGTGGTGACGGTCGACACCGGTGCGGCACACCTGGCGACCGCCTACGGCGTGCCCTCCGTCGTGCTGTTCGGCCCGGCACCGCCCGAGGCGTGGGGGCCGCCCGCGACCGGTCCGCACATCGTGCTCACCGATGCCTCGGTCCGGCGCGGGGACGTCTTCGCCGAGGACCCGGACCCGGCGATCCTGGCCGTCTCCGCCGACGACGTGCTGGCCGCCGTCGACGAGCTCGCGGTGAGCGCTCAGGGTGGCGGGCGGTAGCGTCGAGCGCGAGCACCCGGACCTGCCGGACGCTCGGAGGGAGCCCTTCGTGTTCGAAGCCACGAACATCCGCGACTGGATCGGCCTGCCGGTCGTCGACGAGGCCGACGACAAGGTCGGCACGCTCGAGAGCATCTACTACGACACCGCGACGTCGGACCCCGCCTTCGGCGCCCTGACCACCGGGATGGTCGGCTTCCAGAAGCTCGTCTTCGTGCCGCTGTTCGGCGCGACGGTCGCCCCGAAGCACCTGCGGGTGACCTACGCGAAGAAGCTCGTCAAGGACGCGCCGTCGATCCCGACCGACGGCGAGCTCGACGCGGCCACCGAGCCCGAGCTGTTCCAGCACTACGGGCTGGAGTACCGCACCGGCAGCGGCGGCGAGCGCCGACTCGGACGCCGCTGACCGCGACCGACCCGACCGACCACGTCCCACCCGCCCGGAGGCCGCAACTGCTCCGCACCGCCCCTCGGACACTGACCGTCGCCGTGGCCGCACTCGGTGTCGCCGGCCTGCTCGTCTCGGGGGCCGTCGTCCCCGGCACGGCGCCGGCGGCGTCGGCGGCGCCGATGTGGCCGGTGCCCGAGCCGTACCCGGTACCGACCGACCCGCCGGAGCGCCTCGCCGACCTGCCGCCCGGCAGCGAGTACGTCGCCCTCGGCGACTCCTACTCCGCCGGCTACGGCCTGCCCACGCCGACGCGTCTGCCGACGAACGCGTGTGCCCAGTCGGCGCGCGACTACCCGCACCGGCTCGCGGCGCGGTTCGGGTTCGCGCTGACCGACGTCACGTGCGCCGGTGCCACGAGCGAGGACGTCACGACGCGCAACCAGTTCGCGGGGGTGCCGCCGCAGATCGAGTCGCTGTCGCCGAGCACCCGTCTGGTGACCCTGACGATCGGCGGCAACGACGCCGACCTGTTCGGCACCGCCGCGTCGTGCCTGGCGATCTCCGCCCAGGGGCCGGTGTTCTCCGGCCGGGACGCGCCGTCGTGCGAGAGCAGTCTCGTGCGGGACGGCGAGGACCAGCTCCGCGCGAAGATCCAGTCGCGGGTGGCCCTCGGTGTCGCCGACACCCTGGCGGCGGTGCGCCGGGCGGCGCCGAACGCGGTCGTCGTGTTCCTCGGATACCCGGCGATCTTCCCGGACGCCGAGCACACCCCGGCGACGGGGTGCTTCCGGTCCGCGCTCGACCTCGGCACGCTCGCCGGCTCGTTCCCGTCGGACACCTTCCCCTTCACCGACGCCGACGTCGAGTACCTGCACGGGGTGCAGGAGGAGCTCGACACGGTCTCGGCCTCGGCAGCCGACGCCGCGGGGGTGCGGTTCGTCGACGTGCTCGCCGACACCGCCGACCACTCGGCGTGCGCCGCCGCAGACGAGCGGTACGTCGCCGGCGTCAGCCTGACCGGCACAGGCGACCTGCGACGGATCGACCTGGAGGCCGGCGCGCTGCACCCGAACGGCCGCGGTGTCGCGTACCTGACCGACCGGGTGGCGAGGGCGATCGGCGCGCCCGCGGGCTGACGCGCAGCGCGCCGGACCGGTGCCCAGCCGGAGGGGTACGCAGCCGGACCAACAGCGGACGCGAGCCGAGCGACGGCGGCGATCCGGGCCTCCCGGCCGTCCGCTCGGTAGTGTCGCGAGCGTGGTCGTGAGCGCCGGACTGTTGCTGCACCGGACCGGACCGTCCGGTCCCGAGGTCTTCGTGGCGCACATGGGCGGGCCGTTCTGGCGGAACCGGCCGCGCGCCTGGACGATCCCGAAGGGGCTCGTCGAGGACGGCGAGGACCCGGTCACGACCGCGCTGCGCGAGTTCGCCGAGGAGATCGGCGTGCCGGCTCCGGTCAGCGGCACGGACGTCGTCGACCTGGGGGAGTTCCGGCAGGCGTCGGGCAAGCGCGTGCGGGTGCTCGCCGCGGCGGCACCCGGCTTCGCGGTCGACGTGGTGCGGAGCAACACCGTGCTGCTCGAGCTGCCGCGTGGGTCGGGGCGCACGGTCGAGGTGCCCGAGGTCGACGACGCGCGGTGGGTGCCGGTGGCCGAGGCGCGGACGCTGCTCGTCGCCGGGCAGGTCGCGGCCGTCGACGCGCTCCTGCTGACGTTCGGCCGGGACGACTGATCCATCCCGGCCGGGACCCGTCCCACCGAAGTCGCACGACACGCCGCGTGCGTTCCGCCGAAGTCGCACCAACTCCCGCCTGATCGTGCGGAGAGCGACAGTTTGTGCGACCTCAGCGGCCCGACCCCGCCCCGCCCGCCCCGGCGCTACCGCGTGCGCGGCTGCCGCACCGACCCCGTGGCGACGCCGATCGACCCGGTGACCGTCTGGATCGCCCGGCCGACCACGGGCACCGACGTCGTGACCACCGCGAGCGACGACGTGATGGCCTCGAGCGACGACGTCGACAGGTGCTCCTGGCCGTGTGCGTGCACCGGGAACCCGCGGCGCGCCAGCACGACGACCCCGAGCGACCCGACCAGCACCGCGGCACCGGCCAGCGGCAGGTACTGCAGCCCGACGATGCCCAGGGCCTGCCCGCCGAGGGCCGCGCCCCCGGCGATCCCGATGTTCGACGCGCCGTTGACCAGGGCACCGGCGATGTCGGGGGAGACGCCTCCGGCCCGGATCGCAGCAGCCATGAAGAGCGTGCCCGTCGTGCCGTTCGCCGCCATCCACACCCCGGCCACGACCATGGTGCCGAGCAGCGAACCGTGCACGAACGGCATCGCGGCGAACGCGACGACCATCGTGCCGACCGCGACGACGAGCGTCTGCCGCGGAGCGCGGTCGACGAACATGCCGGCGAGCCAGAGTCCGACGACCCCGGTGCCGCCGAGCACGAGCAGGGCCCCGCTGACCATGCCGGCGTCGAGCCCGGCGTCGATCGCGTACGGGCCGATGTAGGTGTAGACGACGTAGTGCCCGGCGAAGAGCAGGCCGTCGGCGACCACGACCGCGAGCAGGCCGGTCCGCGCCCACGACCGCGGGGAACCGATGTGCGGGGAGGTGGCGCCGTGCACGGCGGGCAGGAACAGGAGTGCGACGACGGCGAGCACGGCGGCCGCGACCGCGACGGAGAACACGGCGGGGCGCCAGCCGATGTGCTGCGCGACCCAGGTGGCGAGGGGCACGCCGAGCACGAAGCCGAGCGAACTGCCGGAGTACACGAACGCGATCGCCCGACCGGCCAACCGCGGCGGCACGATCCGGGTCGCGTACGCCGAGGCCACCGAGAAGAACAGGGCGTGGGCGACGCCACCGACGACCCGGCCGGCGCAGACGACGGCGAACGACGGCGCGAGCGCGATCATCACGTTCGACACGGTGTAGCCGACGAGCGTCGACACGAGCACGGTCTTGCGCGGCAGCTTCGCGGTGAACGCGGTGAGCGGCAGGGCGAGCAACGCCACGGCGGCGGCGTACACCGTGATGACGATGCCCATGGTCGCCTCGGTGACGCCGAGGTCGGCGCTCATCGTGCCGAGCAGCCCGACGGGCATGAGCTCGGTGGTGATGGCGAAGAACGTCGCCAGACCGAGCACGGCGATGCCGACGACGGACTGGCTGGTGACGGTGATCGGCCGCGTGTGGGTCGACACGGCCGAGGTGGTGTTGGTGGACACGCTGCTGACCTCCTCCGGGGCACGGTGGAGCGCGCGACGATGCCGATCGGGGGAACGGCGATGACCGGGGGGTCTGCGGGGCGCGCTCGCGGGCGGGTGTGGATGATGTGGGTACGACTCCACGACGAGTGCGCGCAACCAGTGTTGCACGGTCGAACAGCGTCACGCGAGGGGGTCCGGCCAGTTTTTCGGAGCGCTCCAACGAACTCCCAGGTCAGGGGCGGACCTCAGTACCCGTTCGTCACCCGGCCCTGTACCCCGCCCCCGCGCAGGTCGATCGTCAGGGTCCCGCTCCTCGACTGCGCCGACATCGACACCGATCCGTGCAGGGCGGCATCGCGCGGGAAGCACGCCGACGAGGACTCGATCCGGTCCGCCGTCGCCACCAGGCAGATCGTCGACCGGTCCGTCCCGACGCCGGCCCACACGTTCCAGGGCGTCTCGGCGGTCCCGCCGTCGAGCGCGCGGTTCGAGAAGACGATCCGCGTGGTGTGCAGGCTCACCGGGGCGGCCACCGGTCCGGGCAGCTGGTCGGCGTAGGTCTGCGGCGCGTCGAGCAGCTGCTCGAGCGTGACCGTCCCCGCGGTCGGCGTGATGCTCGGTGCCGCGGCGACGTCCGGCCGGGCGGTGCCCACGACGGTGCCGACGGCGAAGGCGACGCCCACCGCGGCCACCGCACCGGCCACCGCCCAGGCGCGTGGTCGCCGGGTCCAGAGCAGCGTGCGCCAGCGGGACGGTCGCGTCGGCTGGGCCGGGGGGCCCGGTGCGCGCCCGTCGTCATCGCTCACGGCGCCGGCGTGGTCACCCGTGTCCCCATCGGCGGCGTCGGCAGCGTCGGCGGTGTGTCCGGCGTCGTGCTCGACGGTGTTCCCCGCACGGCTCGGAGGTGTACCCCCGGTCCCGTCCTCGGTGCGGCGCCGCGCGCCGCCCTCCGCGCCGCGTCGCGCGCCGGTCCCCGCCGGGGTCGCCCCGTGCTCGGGACGCGACCCCGTCGGGGACGATGGCGACGTGCGGACCGGATCCGGGCCTCCCGTCCGACCGCCGCGACCACCGGACGCACCGAGCACCCGTGACCGCCGACCGCTGTCCAGGTCCTGCAACGCGATCCGGGCGCGCGCGGCGTCCGCGGGGCTCGAACCCGATCCCCAGGCCACGGCCTCCAGCCGTTCCCGTTCCGCTGCCACGTCGTCGTGGGCCATGCGCACTCCCGCTCTGCCGGTCGGGTGGACTGGTCCATCGTGGCACCGCGTCGCCGTCCGCGCGCACCCAGAACGAGGGAGTAGTCGTGGTGCATGAGCAGCGAACCCGGCCCCGTGCCCGAGCCCGACGCCGACCAGGAGGCCATCGGCCCACTGAGCCACGACACGCAGTCCGGCGAGGCCGACTACGTCGCCACGAGCCCCGGTGGTTCCTTCACCGAGAGCCACGTCCCGACCGCCGACGAGGAACAGGGCCGCGGCACCGAGTACGACCCGGTCGACCAGGGCCCGCAGCAGGAGGGCCAGGGCGGCTGAGCTACCGGAGCACCCGTCGCAGCACGGCCCGCTCGCCGAGGGTCCAGAGGGCACTCGTCACGATGTACAGGGCGGCCGCGAGGGGTGCGATCGCCGCGAACACGACCGTCAGGAAGGGCGCGACCCGACCCACGCCGGCGGCGACGGCAGCACCGGGTACCTCAGCGCCGGCCTCGGGCGCTGCCACCGGGCTCCAGTGGGCGTTCGCGCGGCGGCTCTGCTCCACCACGAGGGCGAGGACCACCAGCAGCAGGACCACCACCCAGGCGTGCGTCCAGAGCGGCGAGGTCAGCGTGACGACGAGCGAGTGTCCGAGTGGGACACCCACCAGGGTCGCGTCGAGCAGGGCGTTCGTGGTGCCGCCGATCCACGGGTGCGTGAACAGGGCGGAGACGAGCGACAGCACCGGGGCCTGGGCGAGGACGGGCAGGCAACCGGCCAGGGGCGAGACCCGCTCGTCGGTGTACAGCTGCTGCACCGCGCGCTGCAGTCGTTCGGTGTCGTGGCCGTACCGCCTGCGCAGCGCCGCGAGCTGCGGTGCCAGACGTCGTCGGTCTCGTTCGGCCCGCACCTGCAGCACGGACAGCGGGACGAGCACGAGCCGGACGGCCAGGGTGAGGAGCACGACGGCGATCGCCGCGGCGAACGGTCCGGCGACGGGGGAGAGCGCCGCGGTGAGGGCGGCGCCGAGGTCCGCGCCGCCGTGCAGCAGCGGGCCGACGAGGGGCAGGGTGGACAGGTCCATGACGGTTCCGATCGGTGGTGGGTCAACGGGGTGCGCGAGCGGCCCGGCCACCGGTCGGTGGTCAGGCCGGGGTCGCGACCCCCGGTGCCCGAGAGCGGACGTGTCCGTCGGCGTCCGGGTGGCTCCACCCGATCCGGGTGACCAGGTCGGGCACCGCCGAGCGCTCCGACACGGATGCCGGTCCGACCCTCAGGACGGCCGCCAGCACCGCGACGAGCAGCCGGGCGACGACGACGGTCACGGCGACCGCGGTCAGTCCGAGTGCCGCCGCGGCCAGCAGGGGCAGCACCCCGGCGGCCGGGTCGCCGAGCACCAGCGCGGCGGTGGCGCGGAGCAGCAGCAGGACGGCGGTCATGGTCCGTTCAGCGTAACGCCCGCGTGCCGTCGAGGACCGGGAGGTGCGGCGGGGGAGGATCACGGCATGACCGCAGGTTCGCCGAGCACCCCAGCGACCGTCGCGCTCGAGGCGGCCGGGGTCCCGTACACGCCGCACGTGTACGAGCACCACGAGAGCGCCACCAACTTCGGAGAAGAGGCGGCCGCCGCCCTCGGGCTGCGCGAGGAGCAGGTCTTCAAGACCCTCGTCGTCTCCGTCGACGGCACCCTCGCCGTCGCGATCGTGCCCGTGGCGAACCGACTGGACCTCAAGGCCATCGCCGCCGCGGTCGGGGGCAAGAAGGCGACGCTGGCCGATCCCGCCCTCGCCGAGAAGCGCACCGGGTACGTCGTCGGCGGGATCAGCCCGGTCGGGCAGAAGACGCCACTACGGACGGTCATCGACGAGTCGGCCCTGTCGTACGCGAGCATCTTCGTCTCCGGCGGGCGCCGCGGCTTCGACATCGAGGTCGCCCCGACCGACCTCGCACGGATCACCGACGCGGTCGCTGCACCCATCGCGCGGACCTGAGTCGGGTCGCCGCAAGTTTCTTCCGGACCCGGGAATGACCCGGGCCCTCCTGCGTTGCATTGAGTCGAAGGCACTCAAGTTCCCCAGGAGGTCCCTTTGCCAGCAACGTTCGGCCCGACCGGTGGCAACGACTCGTTCGACGAGTTCCTCGCCCGCCTGCTCGCGGCACAGCGCACCGGTGACCAGCAGCGCGTCCGTGCGTTCGGTCGACCGGTCGACATCACCCGGCTGCTCAGCCGCCGGACCCACGAGCTGCTCCAGCACACCGCCGAGTACGCGGTCGCGCAGGGGCAGCGCGAGATCGACGCACTGCACATCCTGCACGTGCTCGTCCGCACCGAGCCGTTCGACGCCGTCGTGCGCTCCGCCGGGGTCGACCCCCGGCGACTCGCCGAGGAGATCGAGCAGCGCCTGCCGGTGGCGCACGAGCCGCTGGCCGAGCAGACCGGCCGCCCGGCGCTGACCGGCACCGCCCAGCGCATCCTCGTCGAGGCGACGCAGGCCGCGCGGGGCTTCGGCAGCACCTACACCGACCCCGAGCACGTCTTCTTCGCGCTCGTGATGGACCAGGAGACCGTGACCGGCCAGCTGCTCGCCAGCGCCGGGATCACCCCGCAGGTCATGCAGGACTACGCGGCACAGGCCGCGGCAGCAGCACGAGAGGGGCGCCCCGCGCCCGGGTCACCCGACGCCGTCGGCACTGACCAGGCCACCGACAGCGCCACCCCGACGCTCGACCAGTTCGGCACCGACCTCACCGCGCGCGCCCGTGACGGGCACGTCGACCCGGTGATCGGCCGCGCCGACGAGATCGAGCAGACCGTCGAGATCCTGCTCCGTCGCACCAAGAACAACCCGGTGCTGATCGGTGAGCCCGGCGTCGGCAAGACCGCGATCGTCGAGGGCCTCGCCCAGCGCATCGTCGACGGTGACGTCCCCGCCCTGTTGCAGGGCAAGCGGGTCGTCGCACTCGACCTGCCCGGCATGCTCGCCGGCACCCGCTACCGCGGCGACTTCGAGGAGCGCCTCACCACGGCGATGGACGAGATCGCGGCGCACGCCGACGAGCTCATCGTCTTCGTCGACGAGCTCCACACCGTCGTCGGCGCCGGCGGCGGCGGCGAGGGCGGCTCGATGGATGCCGGCAACATCCTCAAGCCCCGGCTCGCCCGCGGCGACCTGCACATGGTCGGCGCGACGACGCTCAACGAGTACCGCCGGATCGAGAAGGACGCCGCACTCGAGCGCCGCTTCCAGCCCGTCACGGTGGGGGAGCCGACCGTCGAGGACGCCGTCGCGATCCTGACCGGCCTCGCCCCGCGCTACGCGGAACACCACGGCGTCGTCTACACGCCCGAGGCGCTCCGCGCGGCCGTCGAGCTCTCGCACCGCTACGTGACCGACCGACACCTGCCGGACAAGGCCATCGACCTCGTCGACCAGGCCGGTGCACGCCGACGCCTCGCCCTGTCGGGCGACGTCGACGTCGAGGCGCTCCGCACCCAGGTCGCCGACCTGACGACCCGGAAGGACCGCGCGGTCGCCGAGGAGCACTACGAGAAAGCGTCCGACCTGCGCGACGAGATCGTCGGACTGGAGGCCCGGATCACCGCCGCCTCGTCGGCCGACGCGAGCCGCTCCTCCCGTCCGGGATCCGCGGAGACGTCGATCACGGAAGCCGACATCGCCGAGGTGGTGTCCCGCGCCACCGGCATCCCGGCGGCCCGTCTCGGGTCGGCAGACAAGACGCGGCTCGCCGCGCTCGAGTCCGAGCTGCACGAGCGCGTCGTCGGGCAGGACGACGCGGTCGTCGCGATCGCCAGGGCCGTCCGGCGCAGCCGGACCGGCATGGGCGACCCGCGACGCCCGGTCGGCAGCTTCCTGTTCCTCGGCCCGACGGGCGTCGGCAAGACCGAGCTCGCGAAGGCCCTCGCCGGCTCGCTGTTCGGCGACGAGTCCGCCATGGTCCGCTTCGACATGAGCGAGTTCGGCGAACGCCACACCGTGTCCCGCCTGGTCGGTGCCCCTCCCGGGTACGTCGGGTACGACGAGGCCGGGCAGCTCACCGAGCGCGTCCGCCGCAACCCGTACTCCGTCATCCTGCTCGACGAGGTCGAGAAGGCCCACCCGGACGTCTTCAACCTGCTCCTGCAGGTGCTCGACGACGGTCGGCTGACCGACGGCCAGGGGCGCACGGTCGACTTCCGCAACACGGTCGTCATCATGACGTCGAACCTCGGGTCGGAGTTCCTGGCCTCGCGGTCCGGAGCGCTCGGGTTCTCCGCGGCGGCCGACGGCGGCTACGGGGAGCAGGACCTGCGCAACCGGGTGATGGGCAAGGTGCGCGAGGCGATGCGGCCGGAGTTCATCAACCGCATCGACGAGGTCGTGCTGTTCCGCAAGCTCGATCCGACGCAGATCCGCTCGATCGTGTCGCTGCTGCTGCAGGACACGGCCCTCCGACTCGTCGCGCAGGACCTGCTGCTGTCGGTGTCGGACGCCGCGGTCGACTGGCTCGCCGAGCACGGGTACGAGCCGGAGTACGGTGCCCGCCCGCTCCGCCGACTCATCCAGCGCGAGGTCGACGACCGCATCGCGACCCTGGTGGTCGAGGACGGGGTCACCGCGGGGGACACCGTCCGGGTCGACGTCGTGGACGGCGAGCTGACGGCGACCGTCGCAGACCACGCCACGGTGTAGTCCCGACATCCCGGACGAGGCCCGGTACCCGATGGGTGCCGGGCCTTTCGGCGTGTTCAGGAGTGCAATTCCGAAGAATCTCGACGAATGGGGTTGCGCGGTGAATTGTCGTGCCGATAGTGTTCACTCGTCGCGAACGGTCGGGTATTCGACCAGGACGACTCCACCAGCTCGAGACCGAAAGGGGGCCGACCATGATGATCTTCGCAACCACTCCGTTCCGTGGGATCCGCGAGCGCGTCGGCACCCCGTTCCGCGTCCGCTGACCCGGGGCGTCCCACTCTCCTGACACCTGTGCCTCAGAGCACCGTGCGCTGCGCCGATCAGGCTCACTGATCCGGCTCGCGCAAGACCGGTCCGTCCGTCTGCCGAACGGCTCGTCGACACGTCGACGAATGCCGCTCGATCGTCGCGGACGTCGCCGGGAGAATGTCGATGGACAGTGCGACGCTTCCGGTGTCGACGTGCATTCCACGATCCGTCGTGCGGTCATTCCCGGGACCATCCGGGAGTGCATTCTCGCGCATTCATTTCCTGCTGCCCGCAACCCGGGCAGATCCGTCGTGCCCGCAACCCGGGCAGCTCTGCCGTGCCCTGAAGGGGAACACCGTGTCCACGAAGACCACCACCCGTCCACCCGATACCCGCGCGGTGCGCCGTCGGGTCTCGCTCACCGACCGCATCGCCCTCCGCGTCGGGATGTCGCTCATCATCTGGAGTCGACGCACCCGCACCGTGCGACCGTCACTCGACCACGCCACCGTGGCGCGTCTCGAGCGCGAGCGCCGGCAGCGCGAACTCGACTGGCTGACGCAGGTCGCCGCGCTGCGCATGTGGCGCTGAGCCGCCGATCGCGCGCGGCGCTCGTCCTCGCGCTTGCTGGTCCGGCACCCGGCGGCCACCCCCGCCGGGTGCCGACCGCGCGTGCCGACGTGTCGGACGCGCCCCGGGCCTCCCGTACCGTTGACGGGTGACCGAAACCGCAGCTGCACTCGTCGAACGCCTGACCGCCCTTGTGCCGGACTTCCCGAAGCCGGGGGTGCTCTTCCGTGACGTGACGCCCGTGTTCTCGGACGCCGTCGCCTTCGGCCGCGTCTGCGAGGCACTCGCTGCGCCGTTCGCGATCGGCGCCGGGTTCGACGCCGTCGCCGGCATCGAGGCCCGCGGCTTCGCCCTGGCCGGCGGCATCGCCGCGCAGCACCAGGTCGGGGTGCTCACCGTCCGCAAGGCCGGCAAGCTGCCCGGCGAGGTGCTCAGCGAGCAGTACGCGTTGGAGTACGGCGAGGCCGAGCTCGAACTCCGGCCGGGCCAGCTGCCGGCGGGCACGCGGGTGCTCGTCGTCGACGACGTGCTGGCCACCGGCGGCACCGGCGCGGCCACGATCACCCTGCTCGAGCGGGCCGGGTACCAGGCGATCGGCTTCGCCGCCCTGCTCGAGCTCGACGGGCTGAACGGCCGCGAGCGACTCGAGCCCCGGCTGCCCGTCGCGACCCTCGGCGCCGTCCCCGCCTGAGCCCGCACCCGCACTAGTCTTGACGCACCATCCCGATCGAGGAGTCCCATCACCGTGACCGAGTCAGTCGCCCCCGCGCCCGCCGAGCTTCCCCTTGCACCCGAGCCCCGGACCGCGACGACGACCACGACGGGCACCGAGCTCTTCGACGGTGAGCGCGGCATCGTGGCGATCCGTGTCGACGGCGTCCTCAAGGACCTCGCCGCCGACGTGCAGGCCGGCGAGACCGCCGAGCCGGTGACCCTCGATGAGCAGGACGGGCTCGACATCCTGCGGCACTCCGCGGCACACGTGCTCGCGCAGGCCGTGCAGCAGATCAACCCGGACGCGAAGCTCGGCATCGGTCCGCCCGTCACCGACGGTTTCTACTACGACTTCGACGTCGCCGAGCCCTTCACCCCCGAGGACCTCAAGGCGATCGAGAAGGGCATGGACCGCATCGTCAAGCAGGCCCAGCGCTTCCGCCGCGTGGTCGTCACCGACGAGCAGGCGCGCGAACTCATGGCGGGGGAGCCGTACAAGCAGGAGCTCATCGGTCTCAAGGGCGCCGCGGACGCCGGTGACTCGGGCGAGAGCGTCGAGGTCGGCGCCGGCGAGCTGACGGTCTACGAGAACGTCGACCCGAAGTCGGGCGAGGTCGTCTGGCAGGACCTCTGCCGCGGTCCGCACGTCCCGCACACCCGTTGGATCGGCAACGCCGCCAAGCTCATGCGCGTCGCGGCGGCCTACTGGCGCGGCTCGGAGAAGAACCCGCAGCTGCAGCGCATCTACGGCACGGCCTGGCCCGACAAGGACCAGCTCAAGGCCTACCTCGTGCGCCTGGAGGAGGCCGCCAAGCGCGACCACCGCAAGCTCGGCGCCGAGCTCGACCTGTTCTCGTTCCCCGACGAGATCGGGTCCGGCCTGGCGATCTTCCACCCGAAGGGCGGCATCATCCGCCGCGAGATGGAGGACTACTCGCGCCGTCGGCACGAGCAGGAGGGCTACTCCTTCGTCTACACGCCGCACATCACCAAGGGCGACCTGTTCGAGCAGTCCGGGCACCTCGGCTGGTACAAGGACGGCATGTTCCCGGCCATGCACATGGACGAGGCACGCGACGAGGACGGCAACGTCACCCGCCAGGGCGCCGACTACTACCTCAAGCCGATGAACTGCCCGATGCACATCCTGGCGTACCGCTCGCAGGCCCGGTCGTACCGCGACCTGCCGCTGCGGATGTTCGAGTTCGGCACGGTGTACCGCAACGAGAAGTCCGGCGTCATCCACGGCCTGACGCGTGTGCGCGGCATGACCCAGGACGACGCGCACATCTTCACCACGCCGGAGAAGATGAAGGAGGAGCTGACCACGACGCTCGAGTTCGTGCTGTCGCTCCTGCGCGACTACGGCCTCGACGACTTCTACCTCGAGCTGTCGACGAAGGACCCGGAGAAGTACGTCGGTGACGACGAGGTCTGGGAGGTCGCGACGAACACCCTGCGCGAGGTCGCCGAGGAGTCCGGGCTCGAGCTCGTGCCCGACCCGGCCGGTGCGGCGTTCTACGGCCCGAAGATCTCGGTGCAGGCGCGGGACGCGATCGGCCGCACGTGGCAGATGTCGACCGTGCAGCTCGACTTCAACCTGCCCGAGCGCTTCGGCCTGGAGTACGCGGCCGCCGATGGCACGCGCCAGCGCCCCGTCATGATCCACCGCGCCCTGTTCGGGTCGATCGAGCGGTTCTTCGGCGTCCTCACCGAGCACTACGCCGGTGCGTTCCCGGTCTGGCTGTCCCCGGTGCAGGTCGTCGCGATCCCGGTCGCGGCCGAGTACGGCGACTACCTCGACGAGGTCGTCGCGAAGCTCCGCAGCCACGGCGTCCGCGCCGAGGTCGACCACTCCGACGACCGCATGCAGAAGAAGATCCGCACGCACACCAAGGCGAAGGTGCCGTTCCAGCTCATCGCCGGCGGCGACGACCGCGACGCCGGAGCCGTCTCGTTCCGCTTCCGTGACGGCCGCCAGGACAACGCGGTGCCCGTGGACGAGGCCGTCGACCGGATCCTCACCGCGATCCGCGAGCGCGCGCAGGTCTGATGACCGACGAGCAGGACCCGCTGGTCATCCGGGACGCCGCCACCGCGGCGGCCGTCCCGGATGCCTTCCAGCGTCTGTGGAACCCGCACCGGATGGCGTACATCGACGCCGGTCGGCAGGGCGAGGGACGCGGGCACAAGGACGACTGCCCCTTCTGCGAGGCACCCCGGAAGTCCGACGAGGACGCCCTGGTCGTCGCCCGCGGTGAACACGCCTACGTCCTGCTCAACCTGTACCCGTACAACAACGGCCACCTGCTCGTCTGCCCGTACCGGCACGTCCCGCTCTACGACGAGGCGACGCCGGAGGAGACCCGCGAGATCGGCGAGCTCACGCAGACCGCGATGCGCGTGCTGCGGCAGGTGTCGCACTGCGACGGCTTCAACATCGGCATGAACCAGGGCGAGGTCGCCGGGGCCGGCGTCGCCGCACACCTGCACCAGCACATCGTGCCGCGGTGGCAGTCCGACGCCAACTTCTTCCCGATCATCGCGCGCACGAAGTCGATGTCGCAGATGCTCGGCGAGACCCGGCGACTCATCGCCGACGGGTGGCCCGCGGCGCACTAGACTGGGCGGCATCATGAGCGACAGCACCAGCACCTCCGGCACCCCTGGCACCTCGATCACCGGCTCCGACCGCGTCAAGCGCGGCCTCGCCGAGATGCTCAAGGGCGGCGTCATCATGGACGTCATCGACGCCGACCAGGCACGCATCGCCGAGGAAGCCGGCGCCACCGCCGTCATGGCACTCGAGCGCGTCCCCGCCGACATCCGTGCGCAGGGCGGCGTCGCCCGCATGTCGGACCCGTCGATGATCGAGGAGATCATCGCCGCCGTGTCGATCCCGGTCATGGCGAAGGCCCGCATCGGCCACTTCGTCGAGGCCCAGGTGCTGCAGGAGCTCGGCGTCGACTACATCGACGAGTCCGAGGTCCTGTCGCCCGCCGACTACGTGAACCACATCGACAAGTGGAACTTCACCACCCCGTTCGTCTGCGGTGCCACCAACCTGGGCGAGGCGCTCCGTCGCATCACCGAGGGAGCGGCCATGATCCGCTCCAAGGGCGAGGCCGGCACGGGTGACGTGTCCGAGGCCACCAAGCACATCCGCACGATCAGCAAGGAGATCGCGGCGCTGCGCAACCTCAAGGACGACGAGCTCTACGTCGCCGCGAAGGAGCTGCAGGCCCCGATCGACGTCGTGAAGGAGGTCGCGACGACCGGCAAGCTGCCCGTCGTGCTCTTCACCGCCGGCGGCGTCGCGACCCCGGCCGACGCCGCGATGATGATGCAGCTCGGCGCTGACGGCGTCTTCGTCGGCTCCGGCATCTTCAAGTCGGGCGACCCGGCCAAGCGAGCAGCCGCGATCGTCAAGGCCGTCACCTTCCACGACGACCCCAAGGTCATCGCCGAGGTCTCGCGTGGGCTCGGCGAGGCGATGGTCGGCATCAACGTCGCCGACGTGCCCGCGCCGCACCGCCTCGCCGAGCGTGGCTGGTAGCCCGACGGGTGGCGCTCGGCCCCGCATCGGGGTGCTGGCGCTGCAGGGCGACTTCCGCGAGCACATCGTCTCGCTGACGGAGCTCGGCGCCGACGTGGTGCCGCTCCGCCGTGCCGAGGAGATCGACGGCCTCGACGGCGTCGTCATCCCCGGCGGCGAGTCGAGCGTCATGGACAAGCTGTCCCGGTCGTTCGGCGTCGCCGAGCCGCTCGCCGACGCCATCCGCGGCGGGCTGCCCGCCTACGGCACCTGCGCCGGCATGATCATGCTGTCGGCACGCATCGCCGACGGGATCAGCGGGCAGCAGACGCTCGGGGTGCTCGACACCACCGTGCGGCGCAACGCGTTCGGCGCGCAGAACGACTCGTTCGAGACCGACATCCCGATGCCCGACCTCGGCGAGGCCCCGGTGCACGCGGTGTTCATCCGGGCGCCCGTGGTCGAGCAGCACGGCGACGACGTGCACGTGCTCGGGGCGCTCCCGGACGGCCAGGTCGTCGCGGTGCAGCAGGGCAGCGTCATCGCGAGTGCGTTCCACCCCGAGGTCGCTGGCGAGGACCGGTTCCACCGCCGGTTCCTCGACCTCGTCCGCAGCGCCTGACCACGGCAGCAGGCGGCGGCTCCGTCGTCCGACGACGCGGGTGCGGTGTGGCGGGTCAGCCGACCGCGAGCTGCGAGACGACGGACAGCGCCGTCGCCACCAGCGCGGCGGATCCGAGCACGGCCCAGAGCACGAGGGGCTTCCGCGTCCGCCGGTGCGGGCGTCGGAGCACCTCGCTCGCGCACATGCACGCCGCGAAGACGGCGGCCCAGGCCGTCGGCAGCGTCCGCCCGACCGCGGCGGTCCCGGGCGTGCCGAGCACCGCCGAGAACAGCCACACCCCGAGCGCCGTGCACGCCGGCAGCGCCGCGAGCCTGCGCCACTGATCGCCCCAGCCGAGGCGCAGGCGACCGGCGGGGGTGTCGGGGAACCGCCCGGCCCGGACGTCGACCCGGGCACGGGTCACGACGACCGTCGCGAGCGCGGCCGTCTGCAGCAGCACGACCACACCGACGGCGGCGACCGCGTGCCCGACCGCGGGCTCGGACGACCCGGGCGGACGGGTCAGTACGACGACGGAGGCGACGACGGTCACCACGATGCCGAGCACGCTGACGAGCACGGCTGCGGCGACCTGCGGATCGCGCGCGAACGTCCGTCGCCAGACGCGCCACCGGTACTTCCGCGCACCGTTCCGCACGGTGACGCTGAACGACAGCGCCGCGAACGCCGTCACCACCCAGGCGATCGGTGCCGACGGTGCCGACGGGGCGCCGGCACGGACCTCGATGCCGAGCACGGTGACGGTCGCCACGACCAGGACGAACAGGACGGTGACGGACAACCGCCGCCAGAGCAGGGCGTCGAGCTGTTCCCCGGCGCCGCGCGATGCGGGGTTCACCGCGAGCACCGAGAGCGACCGCTCCGCAGCGGTGGCCTCGTCGGCCAGGCGTGCCGACGCCAGCAGGACGTCCTCGTCCGTCGGGGCGAGCTCGAGCGCGGCCTCGATCAGCCGTCGCGACTCGTCCGGCCGCCGGAGTGCCATCGCGCACCGTGCGGCATCGGCGAGGATCCCGGGCTGGTCGGCGCCGAGTTCGGTCGCACGTCCGAGCGCTCGCACGCACCGCTCGATGTCCGAGTACGGCCACGCCGCGAGGTCGCGCGGACGCCGGTCCGACGGGGACCACCACGTGTGCACGAAGGCCCACTGCAGGTGTGCCCGCGCCCAGTCCGGACGGAGTTCGACGAGCCGGTCGGCGTACCGCTTCGCATCCGCGTCCTGCCCGACGGCGGCACTCGACGTGACGAGCGCGTCGAGCGCGGTGATCTGCTCCGGGTCGATCGCGAGCGCGCGGTGCCCCGCGTCGACGGCGGCCCGGTGGTCCTCGCGGATGCGCTCCACACGGGCGAGTTCCGCCCAGAGCCGAGCGTCGTCCGGCAGGGTGGCCAGGCCGCGACGGACCTCGTCGCGGGCGTCGTCCGGTCGACGGAAGTCGAGCAGCGCCCGTGCCCGTTCGAGCGCGTGCTCGACGTCGTCGCTCACCCGCGCGGCTTCTCGGTGCGCAACCACGCGGCGAGGTCGTCGTACTCACCGCTGGTGTTCGCGAACTCGGCGACGTTCCGTGCGGCCTGCACCCACGGCCCGATCGACGGACGCACCTCGTGCAGGGCGTCGCGCACGTCGGTCATCCGGATCGGCCGGACGGTGCCGGTCCGGATGGATTCCGCCATCGCCTTCTCGGCGGCGGTCGTCACCAGGTGCTGCAGGTCCGCGCCGGAGAAGCCGCGGGTCCTGCGGACGAGCGCGCCGAGGTCGATGCCCTCGATGGGTCGTTCCCGCAGGTGCACACGCAGCACGGCCTCGCGGGCGACGTCGTCCGGCGGACCCACGAAGACCATGCGGTCGAACCGGCCCGGTCGCTTCAGCGCGGCGTCGACGTCCCACGGGTGGTTCGTCGCGGCGAGCACGTACAGCCCGTCGTTCCGGGCGTCCACCCCGTCCATCTCGACGAGCAGCTGGTTGACGACGTTGCGGAACGACGACCACTGGCCCGCGCTGCGCTTGCCGCCGATGGCGTCCATCTCGTCGAAGAACAGGACCGCGGGTGCTGCTGCGCGTGCCTGCTCGAACACGCGGTGGACGTTCTTCTCGCTCTCCCCGATGTACTTGTCGAGGACTCCGTTGAGGCTCACGCTCAGGAAGTGCGCGCCGAGCTCGCCGGCGATCGCCCGAGCGATGAAGGTCTTGCCGCAGCCGGGCGGGCCGTACAGCAGCAGTCCGCCGCGGAGTGTCTTGCCGAACGCCCGCGCGATGTCGGGGTGCGCCATCGGCTGGAGGAACGACTCCTCGATGCGGCGCTTGACCCCGTCGAGCCCGCCGACGTCGGCCAGCCGGGTCGTTTCGCGGCGCAGTTCGGCGATCGGGACGGGGTCGTCGTCGGACGTCCCCTGCTCGGTCACGAAGGGCGGCGGCGTGACGACCCCGATGTCGCGTTCCAGGGCGTGCCAGTCGATGCCGTCGTCGGCCGCCGGAGTCGCCGGAGTCACCGGAGTCGACGGGGACGACGGTGCCGTCGTCGGCGATCCGGGCGTCGCGGACCGCTCGGTGTCCCCGGTGCCCGCACCACCCGCGTCGGCACCGCCGGCAGCGTCGGCGGCCCGGCGGACGAGGGCCTGGGCGTCCGCGTTGCCGGGTTCGCGCTGCAGGACCGCCGCGGCCTGCGCGATGGCGTCGGTCAGCCGGCCGGCATCGACGAGGAGTCCGGCGTAGCGCAGCCGGAGGGCCGTGTCGTCCGGCAGTACCTCGACGGCGGCCGCGAGCGCTGCGAGCGGGTCGGTCATGCTTCCCCCCTGGGTGTCCGTGCCCTCGATCGTAGGCGACACCCGGTCGGCCACGGCGATCACCGGGTCGCGGCGAGCAGCGCGGCGGCGGTGATCCGGGCCTCCCGAGCCGGTAGACTGGAGCGGATTTTCGGCGAGACGCAAGGAGAACCGTGTCCGGGCATTCCAAATGGGCAACGACCAAGCACAAGAAGGCGGTCATCGACCAGCGCCGTGCCAAGTCGTTCGCCAAGCTCATCAAGAACATCGAGGTCGCCGCGAAGATGGGCGGCGCCGACCTGTCCGGCAACCCGACCCTGGTCGACGCCGTCCAGAAGGCCAAGAAGACCTCGGTCCCGAACGACAACATCGACCGCGCCATCAAGCGCGGCGCCGGTCTCACGGGCGAGACCATCGAGTACACGACGATCATGTACGAGGGCTACGGCCCGAACGGCGTCGCCATGCTCATCGAGTGCCTCACGGACAACAAGAACCGCGCCGCGGCCGAGGTCCGGACCGCGATGTCGCGCAACGGCGGCACCATGGCCGACCCGGGCAGTGTCGCCTACAACTTCTCGCGCAAGGGCGTCATCTCGGTCACGAAGACCGACGGTCTCGACGAGGACACCGTCATGACCGCCGTGCTCGACGCCGGCGTCGAGGACGTCGTCGACCAGGGCGGTGGCTTCGAGGTCATCACCGAGGCGTCCGACCTCGTCGCGGCCCGCACCGCGCTGCAGGAGGCCGGCATCGACTACGACTCGGCCGACGCCGAGTTCGTCCCCGGCCTCAAGGTTCCGGTCGACGCCGAGACCGCCCGCAAGGTGTTCCGCCTGATCGACGCGCTCGAGGACTCCGACGACGTGCAGAACGTCTACTCGAACTTCGACATCCCCGCGGACGTCCAGGCCGAGCTCGACGAGGACGAGGGCGAGTAGCCGTGCTCCGTGTGCTCGGGGTGGACCCCGGGCTCACCCGGTGCGGTGTCGGCGTCGTCGAGGTCGCACCGAACCGGCGCGCACGGCTCGTCCACGTGACAGTCGTGCGCACCCCGCCGGACATGCCGCTCGAGCAGCGGCTGCTCCGGATCGCCGACGGCATCGCCGCCGAGATCGACGAGCACCGCCCCCAGGCCGTGGCCGTCGAGCGGGTCTTCGCCCAGGCGAACGTCCGCACCGTGATGGGCACGGCGCAGGCCGCCGGCCTGGCGCTGCACGCCGCGGCGGCCCGCGGCCTGCCCGTCGGGCTGCACACGCCCTCCGAGGTCAAGGCCGCCGTGACCGGCTACGGCAACGCCGACAAGCGCCAGGTGCAGACCATGATCGCGCGCGTGCTCGGCCTCGACGAGGCCCCGAAGCCCGCCGACGCCGCCGACGCGCTCGCGTTGGCCGTGTGCCATGCCTGGAGGCTCGGATCACCCGACGCCGCCGGCGCACGTGCCACGAACCTCACCCCGGCACAGCGTGCCTGGCGGGACGCGCAGGGGGGCACCGTCGACTCGCCGCTCGCGCGGGCCGCCGCCGCGGCGGCGCGTCCGCAGCGTGGCAGGTCGGCGTCGTCGGCGGCCGGCCCTAGGCTCGGAGCATGATCGCGAGTCTCCGGGGCACCTGCATCGACATCGCCGGCTCGGCCGTGGTGATCGAGGTCGGGGGAGTGGGCTACGCCGTCACGGTCACGCCCGCCCACGCCCTGACGATGCGCCACGGGGCCGAGGTCTTCGTGCGCACCGCGATGATCGTGCGCGAGGACGAGCACCTGCTGTTCGGCTTCGAGTCCACCGACGCCCTGCAGGTGTTCGACCTGCTCCGAGGTGTGTCCGGGGTCGGGCCGAAGTCGGCGCTCGGGGTCCTGGCGCACATGGACCCGTCCCAGATCGCCAACGCCGTCGCGCACGAGGACGACGCCGCCTTCCGCAAGGTGTCCGGCATCGGCCCGAAGACCGCGAAGCTCATCATCGTCGCCCTGTCCGGCAAGCTCGTCGCCTTCGAGCAAGCTGCCGTGGTCGCCGCCGCCCGGGGGACCGCGCAGCACCCCGCCGCCGTCGACGTCGTCTCCGCGCTGGTCGGCCTCGGCTGGCGCGAGGACGCCGCGCAGACCGCCGTCGACGAGACCATCGCGAACGAGCCCGGGGCCGCGGCGATGGGCACGCAGGCCCTGCTCCGCGCGGCGCTCGGCGCCCTCCGACCCGCGGCTGCCGGCCGGTGAGCGGCATCACGGCGGCCGGTGCCGAGTCGCAGGAAGAGCTCGCCTTCGAGGGTGCGCTCCGCCCCAGGTCACTCGACGAGTTCGTCGGCCAGCGCAAGGTCCGGGGTCAGCTCGACCTGCTCCTCAAGGCCGCCGGGCTGCAGGAGCGCACGCCCGACCACATCCTCATGGCCGGACCGCCCGGCCTGGGCAAGACGACGCTCGCGATGATCGTCGCCCACGAGACCGGCCGACCCCTGCGCATGTCCAGCGGTCCGGCCATCCAGCACGCCGGCGACCTCGCCGCCGTGCTGTCGTCGCTCGTGCCGGGCGAGGTCCTGTTCATCGACGAGATCCACCGCATGGCGCGCTCGGCAGAAGAGATGCTCTACCTGGCGATGGAGGACTTCCGCATCGACGTCATGGTGGGCAAGGGGGCCGGTGCGACGAGCATCCCGCTCGACCTCGCGCCGTTCACCCTGGTCGGTGCCACCACCCGGGCCGGCCTGCTGCCGAACCCGCTCCGCGACCGTTTCGGCTTCACCGCGCACCTGGAGTTCTACGAGCGCGACGAACTCGAGCAGGTCCTCATCCGAGCGGCGCACCTGCTCGAGCTCGACATCGACCGGACGGCCCTGCGCGAGATCGCGGGCCGGTCCCGGGGCACCCCCCGCATCGCGAACCGCCTGCTCCGACGTGTGCGCGACTTTGCACTCGTGCACGGCACGACCGACGGCATGGCCGCGGTCCAGGGTGCCCTCGACCTGTACGACGTCGACGAGCTCGGACTCGACCGGCTGGACCGCGCGGTGGTCGAGACCATGCTGACCCGCTTCGACGGCGGCCCGGTCGGGCTCAACACGCTCGCGGTGTCGGTGGGCGAGGAGTCCGAGACCATCGAGTCGGTCGTCGAACCGTTCCTGGTCCGGGTCGGCCTGGTCACCCGGACCCCGCGGGGGCGCATCGCGACACCGACCGCCTGGCGGCACCTCGGCCTCACGCCCGGACAGGGCGCCGGCGGGCAACCCGGGCTCTTCGACGACCAGGACACCACCGCCTGACACCGTTCAGTCGAGTGACATGCCACGGACGGTGGCGTGCCCTAGACTGCTACGGCCCGAAACCGAGCAACCAGAGAAGGCATCGCCACCATGGACCAGTCAATCTTCCTCATCGTCATCATCGTGGCGTTCGCGGCCTTCATGTTCTACAGCAGCCGCAAGCGCAAGAAGCAGCAGGCCGAGATCGCCGACAAGATGGTGCCGGGCGCCCGCGTCATGCTGTCCTTCGGTCTGTACGGCACGCTGCTGTCGGTCAACGACGAGAAGGTCACGGCGGACGTCGAGATCGCTCCGGGGACCGTCGTCACCGTGCACCGTCAGACCCTGTCCCGCGTCGTCGACGACAACGAGTCCGACGTCGAGACCACCACGACCACCGAGGCCGAGGCGACGCCCGTCGCCGAACTCAACGGGGAGCCGGTCTACGGCGAGCGGGTCGACACCGACCGCGTGGACGAGACCGACGCCACGAAGCGCAAGTCCGACGACTGACGCCCCAGCCGCCGGGTCGACTGACCCGGCGGCTCCCTTCTGCCGTCGCACGGTGTGCCGACGGTCCTGAACAGAAAGACGAGACGACCGGTGGCACGATCGACACCCGTCAAGAAGGCGCTGCGCTCGCTCACCTGGTTGGTGATCCTGATCGCGATCCTCGCCGGTGTGAACACCACCGCGTCGATCCTGGCCGGCTCTTCGAAGGACGACACCGACGAGTGGTACCAGGGCGCGAGCTGGGTCCCGGAACTCGCACTGGACCTGCAGGGCGGCACGCAGCTGACCCTCGCCGCGCAGAACACCGAGGGCGGCTCGGTCACGCGTGAGCAGTTGAACCAGGCCGTCGAGATCATCCGTCAGCGCATCAACGCGACGGGTGTCTCGGAGTCGCAGATCAACACCCAGGGCACGAACAACATCGTCGTCTCGATCCCGGGCAAGCCGGACCAGGCCACGATCGACCGCATCGAGGCGGCCGCCAAGCTGACCTTCCGCCCGGTGCTCTTCACCGAGGCCGCCACGAACACCTCCGTCGGCGACGACGGGAAGGGCACCGCGTCGCCGACGCCGTACTCGCCGCCGGCCTCGCTCGAGGCCAGCCCGAGCGCGAAGCCGTCGAACGCGAGCGACCTGAACTGGGTGACGCCCAAGCTCCAGGACCTCTACACCAACTACAACTGCGCGGCTCCGGACGACACCACGACCGCGCCGGACGACGAGCCCCTGGTCACCTGCGACCAGAGCGGCACGGCCAAGTACATCCTCGGCCCCGTCGAGGTGCTGGGTGACGACATCAGCAACGCCACCTCAGGACTCGCCACCGACTCGCAGGGCACGTCGACGGGCCAGTGGGCCGTCAACCTGACCTTCAACGACGCGGGCTCGAAGGACTTCCGCTCCGTCACGAACCGACTCGTCTCGCTGCAGCAGCCGCAGAACCAGTTCGCCATCGTGCTCGACGGCACGGTCATCGAGGCCCCGCGGACGAACACGGCGATCACGAACGGCAAGGCGCAGATCAGCGGCAGCTTCACGGCGGAGTCGGCGAAGACCCTCGCCGACCAGCTGAAGTACGGCGCCCTGCCGATCAACTTCCAGGTGCAGTCGAACGAGAACATCTCCGCGACGCTCGGCACCGCCCAGCTCGTCGGCGGTCTCGTCGCGGGCCTGATCGGGCTCATCCTGGTGATCATCTACTCGGTCATCCAGTACCGGGCGCTCGCCTTCGTCACGGTGCTGTCCCTCGGGGTCGCCGCGATCCTGACCTACCTGGTGATCGCGATCATGTCGTGGCGCGTCGACTACCGCCTGTCGTTGGCGGGTGTCGCCGGCCTCATCGTGGCGATCGGCATCACCGCGGACTCGTTCATCGTGTACTTCGAACGCATCCGTGACGAGCTCCGGGACGGCCGTGGCCTGGAGAGCGCCGTCGAGTCCGGCTGGAAGCGTGCACTGCGCACCATCCTCGCCTCGGACTCGATCAACTTCCTCGCCGCGATCGTCCTCTACGTCCTCGCGGTGAGCGACGTGAAGGGCTTCGCGTTCACGCTGTTGCTCACGACCCTGATCGACGTCGTGGTCGTCGTGATGTTCACGCACCCGATGATGCAGCTCATCGCCCGCAGCCGGTTCTTCGGCGAGGGCCACCGGTTCAGCGGGCTCGACCCGGCAGCACTCGGTGCCGTGTACCGGGGACGCGCGCAGTTCCGTGCCCCCGTCGTCGACGGCAAGCGGCAGCGGAGCGCCGGCGAGGCGCAGCGCCGCCAGACGATCGCGGAGCGGAAGGCCCAGCAGGGCACCGCCGAGAACGGCACCACGCCGGACGGGAAGGACGACTGATGGCCAGCTTCAGCCAGTTCGGCAGCGACCTGTACACGGGCAAGCGCTCGTACGACATCGTCGGCCGCCGCAAGACCTGGTACCTCATCGCACTGATCGCCATCGTGGTCTCGCTCGCGGTGCCGTGGCTGCGCGGCGGGTACCAGCTCGGCATCGAGTTCACGGGTGGGTCCGAGTTCACGGTCTCGAACGCGAAGGACCTCGACCAGTCGCTGGCGACCCGGACCGTCGAGTCGATCGTCCCCGAGGGCATCCCGCGGGTGTCCCAGGTCGGCCAGAACGGCATCCGCGTGCAGACGGAGCAGCTGACCGACCGCGAGACCACCGAGGTGCAGGACGCCCTGGCCGAGGCGTACGACGTGACGCCGGACCAGGTGGCCTCCACCTACATCGGTGCGACCTGGGGCGCCGACGTGCTCGCCCAGGCGATCCGGGGTCTGCTGATCTTCCTGGCCCTGGCCGCGGTCGTCATGGCGCTGTACTTCCGCACCTGGAAGATGTCCGTCTCGGCGATGGCCGCGCTGCTGCACGACCTGCTCATCACCGCCGGTGTGTACGGCATCGTCGGGCTCGAGGTCACGCCGGCAGCCGTCATCGGCTTCCTGACGATCCTCGGCTACTCGCTCTACGACACCGTCGTGGTGTTCGACAAGGTGCGCGAGAACACGACGCAGGAGTCGCATCGCACCTTCGTGCAGTCGGTCAACCTCGCGGTGAACCAGACGCTCGTCCGGTCCATCAACACCTCGGTCGTGGCGCTGCTGCCGGTCGCGGCGATCCTGTTCATCGGGTCGTACGTGCTCGGTGCGGGGACGCTCCGCGACATCTCGCTCGCGCTGTTCATCGGCATCATCGTCGGCACGTACTCGACGATCTTCATCGCGTCGCCCATGTACGCCCACCTGCGCGAGAACGAGCCGAAGATCAAGGACGCCGACGCGAAGAAGACGCAGGCGGCCGAGAAGCGCCGGCACGAGGTCGACACCGCGGCGGCGGGCGCCTGATGCCGATCGAGATCCAGCACATCGACGTCGTCGAGGCGCAGCGTCGCCTGGCGTCCGGCGCCCGACTGTTCGACGTGCGGGAGCAGGGGGAGTGGGACGAGGTCCACGCTCCCCAGGCCACGCTCGTGCCGATGTCGGCCTTCGCGGACCGCTGGCAGGAGATCGACGGTGGCGACCAGCCGGCGATCGTCGTGTGCCACTCGGGCGCCCGCTCGGCGCGCATCGTCGCGGCCCTCGAGCAGTCCGGTGTACCGGCCGTCAACCTCACGGGCGGCATGGTCGCCTGGGAACAGTCGGGGGCTCCGGTACTTCGTGAACCAGGCGCTCCACCTCAGCTCCACGGCTGACAGAAACCGGTATCGAAGCGCGCCTCGGCGTGCACGAACGACGAGGCGGCACCCCTGGTTGGGGTGCCGCCTCGTCGTGTCTCTCTCAGACTCCGCTGGCCGAGAACGATCCACCACAGAGCGTCGACGTTGCGCACTTCGCGCGGAACTTCGCCTGTGCCGCGACGTTTCCCCACGGGACACTGGTTGAACCCGGCGTCCGGGAGTCAGCGACACCGAGGTTGTACCACTTCGACCACGTGCCGAACTCACTGCCGCTGTACCCGCGGTAGTACCCGAGGCCCTGACCCGCGTTGGTCTGGGCGGTCGACGACGCGACCGTGAATCGGTACTTGACCTTCACCCCGGCGTCGGCGCCGATGATGTTCGGTCCTGCGAACGCTCTCGACCAACTCGAGGCGCTCGAGGCGACGTAGGAGTAGTTCGAGGCAGCAGCAGCGCTCACACGCGCCGGGGCCGCCGATTCACGCTGCGCTGATTCCGGCAACGCTCGACGCTCTCCGTAGAGACTCGTGAGTTTCGCATCGGACAATCCGTTCGGAAGCGATCCATCCGGCTTGGAAATGACGACAACCGTGTTCGCGCTGATCTTCCCCGTTGGGAAGAACACCCCCTCGGCGGTCACCTGAGCGGCATCCGGATCGACGATCACGTAGCCGCCGTCCTTCGTGTCGTCAACGGTCGTCGCGTTCGCTGGCGCTGCCCCCATCGCAAGAAGGGCCGCCGCGACGGGCACCGAGAATATTGCAAGGGCTTTCTTCGTGTTCATTTTTTTCTCCCCAGAAAGGGCGTCATCATCGACGCCTCGAATTGGACGAACCCCTTTTCGTCCTGATTCGGAAGATATTGTCGCGGCTCAGCGAGTGTCAACATCGACTGATCGATTTCCACGACAGGCTGTGGGAGCCTTCAGAACATCAGGCGATCCGGAAGCGCCCTGTGCTGAGCGGACCCGCGCTCACCGCGAACGCTGGCGCGGAGCGGCCAACGACACGCGTAGGCTTGGCTGATCGACTTGGCCAGCCAGAGGAGGCGCAGCATGACGGACACCCGCGAAGACCCGTCCGCGCCGAGCCGCCCCGGGTCGGCCTCGCAGCCGACCAGTCCGATCGGTCCGAACACCACCGGCAACCTCGGCTCCCTCCGCTCCCTGCTGCCGCGTCTGTTCTCGCGCGCGCAGCCCGCCGGCGCGGTCGACACGCTCATCCGCACGCTGCGCTCGCACCACCCGAAGGCCGATATCACCCTGGTTGAGCGCGCCTACTCGGTGGCGGAGCGCGCGCACGACGGGCAGAAGCGGAAGTCCGGCGAGCCCTACATCACCCACCCGGTCGCGGTCGCACAGATCCTCGCCGACCTCGGCATCGGCACCATCACGATCGCGGCGGCGCTGCTGCACGACACCGTCGAGGACACCGACTACCAGCTCGACCAGCTGCGGGCCGACTTCGGCGACGAGATCGCCATGCTCGTCGACGGCGTCACGAAGCTCGACAAGGTCAAGTACGGCGACAGCGCGCAGGCCGAGACCGTCCGCAAGATGGTCATCGCGATGTCGAAGGACATCCGCGTCCTGGTCATCAAGCTCGCCGACCGTCTGCACAACGCGCGCACGTGGGGCTTCGTCGAGTCCGCCTCGGCCACGCGCAAGGCCAAGGAGACGCTCGAGATCTACGCGCCCCTGGCGCACCGGCTCGGCATCCAGATGATCAAGCTCGAGCTCGAGGACCTGTCGTTCGCGGTCCTGCACCCGAAGCTCTACGTCGAGATCGACAGCCTGGTCAAGGAGCGGCAGCCGAAGCGCGAGCAGTTCGTGCAGAACGTCATCGGCACGCTCAAGAAGGACCTGAAGTCCGCCAAGGTGCGCGGCGACGTCATGGGCCGCCCGAAGCAGTACTACTCGATCTACCAGAAGATGATCGTGCGCGGGCGCGAGTTCGACGAGATCTACGACCTGGTCGGCATCCGCGTGCTCGTCCCGACCGTGCGCGACTGCTACGCGATGCTCGGCTCGGTGCACGCGCGGTGGACGCCGCTGCCCGGGCGGTTCAAGGACTACATCGCCACCCCGAAGTTCAACCTGTACCAGTCGCTGCACACGACCGTGCTCGGTCCGCAGGGCCGCCCCGTCGAGATCCAGATCCGCACGCACGAGATGCACCAGCGGGCGGAGTTCGGCGTCGCCGCGCACTGGAAGTACAAGCAGCGTGCGGCGGGGCGCGACGTCGGCACCTCGTCGACCACGGACGACCAGGACATGGCCTGGCTCGCGCACATCACCGACTGGCAGGCCGAGACGAGCGACCCGGGGGAGTTCCTCGACTCGCTGCGCTACGAGATCGGCGCGAAGGAGACCTACGTCTTCACGCCGCAGGGCAAGGTCATCGGGCTGCCCGCCGGTGCGACCCCCGTCGACTTCGCGTACGCGGTGCACACCGAGATCGGCCACCGCACCATGGGCGCGAAGGTGAACGGTCGGCTCGTCCCGCTCGAGAGCCAGCTGTCCAGCGGCGACGTCGTCGAGATCTTCACGTCGAAGAACCCGGACTCCGGTCCGTCACAGGACTGGCTGCAGTTCGTGCGCAGCCCCCGGGCCCGCAACAAGATCAAGCAGTGGTTCACCAAGGAGCGCCGCGAAGAGGCGATCGAGCAGGGCCGCGACGCCATCGCCCGCGCGATGCGCAAGCAGAACCTGCCGCTCCAGCGGATCATGAGCCAGGACAGCATCGCCGAGGTGGCCTCGGCCATGCGCTACGAGGACGTCTCCGCCCTGTACGCCGCGGTCGGTGAGGGCCACGTCTCGACGCAGTCCGTCATCGAGAAGGTGCTCGCCGGCGTCCAGACCGAGACCGAGACGGACGAGCCCGAGCTCGCCTTCCCGCGCCAGGTGACCAGCCGACAGCTGCGCACGAGCGACAGCGGCGTGCTCGTCCGCGGGGCCCCGGACATCCTCGTGAAGCTCGCGAAGTGCTGCACCCCGGTGCCCGGCGACCAGATCGTCGGGTTCATCACCCGCGGGCAGGGCGTGTCGGTGCACCAGTCGTCGTGCACGAACGTGAAGTCCCTGATGAACGAGCCCGACCGGATGATCGAGGTCGAGTGGGCGCCGTCGTCCAAGTCGGTGTTCCTCGTGCAGATCCAGATCGAGGCGCTCGACCGGTCCGGACTGCTCAGCGACGTCACCCGCGTGCTCACCGACCACCACGTCAACATCCTGTCCGCGACCGTGTCGACCTCGTCCGACCGCCTGGCCCTCAGCCGGTTCGTGTTCGAGATGGGCGACACGATCCACCTGGACCGGGTGCTCAACGCCGTGCGTCGGATCGACGCCGTCTACGACGTCTACCGCGTCAGCGCGGGCTGACCCCGGGGACGGCTCCGGCCTGCACCGCGCGGAGCCGCCGCTCGGCCTGCCGAGCCATCGGCACCGTGCCGAGTGCGGCCAGGCGGTCCAGCACCTCGGTGACGGATGCCGCCCCGGTCGCGAGCAGTCCGTGCACGGCGGTGGCCTCGACCCCACCGAAGCCGCCCGCGACGGTGGCCGGGGTGCGGAGCAGGTCGACCACCGTGCGGCCTGGGGACGAGACACGGAGATCCGCCACACGGATCACGTCGACGTCCTCGATCCGCACCTCGCGCAGGCGCACCTCCGCACGCACCCGCACGCGGAGGCCGGCAGGCGTGCAGACCTCGAGCGGCTCCGGCGGGCGTGACACGGCGCCCCACACCCACGCCGCGGTCGCCGTGCACGCGATGAGCCGCGGGTCGCGCAGTGCCCAGGCGACCGCCGCCGCACGCAGGGCCACGGTCTGCGGCTCGGACGGCGACGCCCAGCACGGCCCGACGGCGACGAGCTCGCCGGCGAGCACCGCCGCGCGCAGCTCGGCCTCCGGCCAGTCGTCACCGGTGAGCAGTCGCGAGCGGGGCACCCGCACATCCTGCCGGATGCACAGCCCCGGACCGTACCCCTGTGGACAGCCCACGGGCGGACGGGAGGCGCGGGTCCGGCCCGACCCGCGCCTCCCGTCCGCCGCGCGGAGCGTCAGCGCCGCGCGGACCGTCAGCGCGAGACGGACCGTCAGCGCAGGACGGAACGTCAGCGCAGGACGTCGGCCCGGTGCACGAGTGCGGCGGCGCCGATGAGCGGACCGTCCTGCGAGAGCCCGGTCGGCACGATCCGCACCTTGGTGACGAAGCCGAACTCGACCCTCTCCGCCACGGCCTGGCGGGCGTACTCGAAGAGGTCCGGCGTGACGTGCGAGAAGCCTCCGCCGATCGCCACGACCTCCAGGTCGACGAGGCTCGTCGCGGCGGCGATGGCCTGCCCGAGCGCGCGCCCGCTGCGGCGGACGGCGGCGACGGCGATCTCGTCACCCGCGGCGTAGGCGGCGGAGAGCTCCTCGCCGGTCGTGCCCGCGAAGCCCTGCGCGCGCGCCCAGGCCACGGTCTTCGGGCCGCTCGCGATCGCCTCGAGGCACCCGGTGCCCCCGCAGGCGCAGGGGTCGTCGTACCCGCCACACTCGACGTGGCCGATGTGCCCGGCGTTGCCGGTCGGTCCGCTGACGGTGCGGCCGTGCAGGATGAGGCCACCGCCGACACCGGTCGAGACGATCATGCCCATCACGTGGTCGGATCCCTGCGCGGCGCCGACCCAGTGCTCGGCGAGCGTGATGGCCAGGCCGTCCATCCGCAGCGTCGCCCGCACGCCCTCGGGGAGCAGCGCCTGCACCCGGTCGCGCAGCGGGTGCCCACGCCACACCGGCATGTTGAGCGGCGACACCAGGCCGTGCTCCTCGTCGACCGGTCCGGCCGAGCCGATCCCCGCGCCGACCAGGACCGCGTCGGCGGGCAGGGCGCCCAGCGCGGCCGTCACGACCTCGTCGACCGCCGCCTGCAGCTCGTCCGAGGTGCGCTGCGGCCCGGTGGGGCTGCGGAAGCGCGAGGCGGGCAGGACGACGCCCTGGTCGGTCACCAGGGCCGCCTCGACCTTGGTGCCGCCCAGGTCGACTGCCAGGGCGAGGACGGGGGACTGGGGTGCGTTGCTGGACATGCGCGCTCCGATGCGGCGGTCTGGAGGCGCGGCGCCGGTCACGGACGCGTCGTCGCGTCCGGTGGGCGTCGGCCTGGTCGAGGTGGCGGGGGTGGGACTCAGTAGGACGAGGTGTCGTCGCCGAGCGACGCGGCGGAGCCGGTCTCGGCGCGGTGCGCGACGTCGTCGAGGATGCGGGCGGACGCACTCGTCCCGATGCGGTCGGCGCCGGCGTGGACCATCGCGAGCAGGGTGTCGAGGCCGCGGACGCCGCCGGACGCCTTCACGCCGCTGTCCGGGCCGACGGTGCGGCGCATCAGGGCGATGTGCTCCACGGTGGCGCCCCCGCCGGCGAACCCGGTCGACGTCTTCACGAACGCCGCACCGGCACGCTGTGCGGCGCTCGAGGCCGCGACGACCTCGTCGTCGGTCAGGAAGGCGGTCTCGAGGATGACCTTGACGACCGTCGACCCGGCGGCGTCGACGACGGCGCGGACGTCACGCTCGACCCGCTCCCAGTCGCCGGACTTCGCGGCGCCGATGTTCTGCACCATGTCGAGCTCGAAGGCGCCGTCGGCCAGGGCCTGCAGCGACTCGGCGACCTTGGCCTCGGTCGAGGTGGTGCCGTGCGGGAAGCCGATCACGGTGCCGACGCCGACGCCCGTGCCCTGCAGGCGTCCGACCGCGTGCGCGACGTCGCTCGGGCGGACGCACACGCTGAACACGCGGTAGGCGGCGGCCTCGTCGAGCTGGGCGTCGACGTCCGCACGGGTGAGTTCCGGCTTCAGGATCGCGTGGTCGATGAGGCCGCGGACGGCATCGGCGGTGACGGGGAAGGCTGCGTTGTCCACCGGGCAAGCCTACCCGTCAGGCGCGCCGCGTAGCGTTCGACGCATGCAGGTCCTCGTCACCGGCGCCACCGGCTACATCGGCGGTCGTCTCGTCCCTCGTCTCCTCGAAGCCGGCCACTCCGTCCGGGTCTTCGTGCGCAACCCCCGGAAGCTCCAGGACGTCCCGTGGAGCGGTGACGTCGACGTCGCCGAGGGCGACCTCCAGGACGCCGAGGCGGTGCGCACCGCGGTCGACGGCGTCGAGGCGGTCTACTACCTCGCCCACGCGATGGGCGCCGACGGCGACTTCGAGGCCGCCGAGCGCCAGGCCGCCGAGACCATGGCGCACGAAGCGAAGGCCGCCGGTGTGCGCCGCTTCGTGTACCTGGGCGGACTGCACCCCGACGGCGAGCTGTCGAAGCACCTCCGCAGTCGCAAGGAGGTCGGCGAGATCCTGCTCGGGTCGGGGGTGCCGACCATCGCGTACCAGGCCGGTGTCGTCATCGGGTCCGGCAGCACCTCGTTCGAGATGATCCGACACCTGACCGACGTGCTGCCGTGGATGCCCGCGCCGCGGTGGGTGCGCAACCGCATCCAGCCGATCGCCGTCCGTGACGTCCTGTACTACCTGGTCGCCGCACTCGACATCCCCGACGACGTCAACCGCACCTTCGACATCGGTGGCCCGGACGTGCTCCGCTACGGCCAGATGCTCAACGGGTACGCGGTCGAGGCGAAGCTGCCGCAGCGTCCGATCACGGTCCTGCCGGTGCTGACCCCGCGGCTCGCCGCCCACTGGTTCAACGTCGTCACGCCGATCCCGCGCAAGCTCGCGACCCCGATCATCGAGTCGCTGCAGTTCGAGTGCGTCCAGCGGGAGCACGACATCGACGACGTCGTGCCGCAGCCCGAGGGCGGGCTGACCTCGTACCGTCGCGCCGTCCGCCTGGCGCTCAACAAGATGCGGTCCGGCCAGGTCGAGACGAGCTGGCGCAGCGCGACGCTGTCGAGTGCGTCCGCCGACCCGATGCCGAGCGACCCCGACTGGGCCGGGCACACCGTCTACGTGGACGACCGGAAGCGGCACTCGAACGCCTCGGCCGCCGATGTCTGGCGCGTCGTCGAGTCGATCGGCGGCGAGAACGGCTGGTACTCGTTCCCGCTCGCCTGGGTCGCCCGCGGCTGGATGGACAAGATCGCCGGCGGTGTCGGGCTGAGCCGTGGTCGTCGCGACCAGCAGCGCCTGGAGCAGGGCGACGCGCTCGACTGGTGGCGCGTCGAACGGCTCGAGCGCGGCCGCTACCTGCGGCTCCGCGCGGAGTTCAAGTCGCCCGGCCGTGCCTGGCTCGAGATGACCGTGACACCGAGCGACGACGGCGGCAGCGACTACCACCAGCGGGCGATCTACTTCCCGCAGGGGCTCGCCGGGCGCCTGTACTGGTACGGCATCCTGCCGTTCCACGGCGTCATCTTCCCCGGTATGGTCGAGCGCATCACCGCCGCCGCCGAGCGGGAGTCCGACAACACCGAGTCGACGCAGCGCAACCGGACCCAGCACAATGAGGACCCTGAGCCGGCGCACGAGGAGGCAGCATGACCGACGACCGCAGCCCCGTCCTCTTCCTGGGGGACAGCATCACCGCACAGGGGGACTGGGAGACCTGGCTCCCCGACGAGCACACCCTGAACCAGGGCATCAGCGGCGACACGACCGACGGAGTGCTGACGCGCCTGGACGCCGTGGTCGCCGAGCAGCCCGAGGTGATCGTCCTGCTCATCGGCACGAACGACTTCGGCAACCACCGCAAGAGCGCCGAGCACGTCGTGCGCAACGTCGAGACGATCCTCGTCACGCTCCGTCGTGAGCTCCCCGGCGTCCGACTGTTGCTCGTGTCGATCCTGCCGCGGCAGGCCGAGTACGCCGCGAAGATCGAGGAGGCGAACCGGCACCTGCGGCAGTTCGTCGCCACCTGCCACGCGCAGTACCTCGACGCATGGCCCGCACTCGCCGACGGCGACCACCTGTCCGACCGCTTCACCGACGACGGCCTGCACCTGACGAGCGAGGGCTACCGCGCGTACGTCGACGAGCTCGTGCCGGCGCTCGAGCGCGTCCGCGGGCTCCCGCCGATGTCACGGTCGATCCAGGCGATCGACCTCGACGGCTCCGCGGACTGATGGCCGCACGCAAGGGACGGCCCCCGGTGGGGTCGTCCCAGCACGGCGTGCCCGCAGCACCCGCCCGTCCGGCCCCCGCCGCAGCGCGCCGCACCGCCGAGACGCCGGGCTTCACGCGACCCGCACTGGCGCCGTCGCTCATCGCGGCGATCGTGCTGCTGTCCTGCGTCGCGATCATCGACTCGTCCGGCTTCGTCTACGCCCGCTGGGGCGTCACGGTGCTGGCGCTCATCGTGCTCGTCTTCGCCGTGCGCGGGCGGACCTGGTGGGCGGCCGTGCTCATGGCGGCCGTGGCCGTCTGCTGGAACCCCGTCGTGACCGTCACGATCCCCGGGCAGGTCTGGGCCGGCCTGCAGCTGGTGGCCGCCGGCCTGTTCGTGGTGGTCGGCATCGTCGTGAAGGTGCCGCGCGAGGCGGACGCACCCCGGGCCTCCTGACCGGTCGGAGCGCGCCCGGCGGAGCGCACACGGGCACGGACACCGCGGATGCGGGTGGACCGGTAGGATCGCTGGGTCGGGTACACGACCCGGCCGCACGATCCGAAGGGCATGGATGAACGACGAGACCGAGCCGGTGACCGAGAGTCCTCTGCTGACCCCTCGACCGTCCTCCGGCGGTCTCGACCGATCCGACGTCGTCGTCCGCAAGGGCCGCCTCACGCTGCTCAACGGGCACTTGACGCCGCAGCAGTCGATGATCGAGGACCTGCTCTTCCTGGACGACGCGCTCACCTCGGCCGACGTCGACCACCTGCTCATCCGCGGCAACGACCAGCGGCCCGTGATCGCCGTCGACGAGCGCGACCGGCAGCGGGCCGAGAGCGCCGTGATGGCAGCAGCGGTCAACGAGCCGTTCTACGCCAAGCCTCCGGGCGAGCCGGCCGTGCTCGTGCAGGACGACGGACTCGGCTCCGTCGACGAACCGGTGCTCCGGGTGTTCCGCCCGCGGCTCGAGCCGCTCGGGCGCCTGCGCTACGGCGCCGAGACGAGCGTCCAGCTCGAGTTCTGGCGGGTCACCGACACCGAGGTCCTCGCGCCCGTCGAGAACGCCCTGATGCGTCGCAGCCTGCCGATCGAGGAGTTCGTCCTCGTCGACATCGAGCGCTACGGCCGCACCTGGCGCACCGTCGAGCACATGTTCGACGACCACGTGTCGGACATCCGGTTCCCGATCGACATCGTCTTCTCGTGGGTCGACGGCAACGCCATCGAGTACCAGCGCGCCCGCCAGGCGGCGCAGTCGAACGCGGTCCTGGGCGAGGGCGACGACGCCCCGGCCCGGTTCCGGCAGATCGACGAGCTGAAGTACGCTCTGCGCTCGGTGCACACCTTCGCGCCCTGGATCCGGCAGATCTACATCGCCACGGACTCCCCGGCGCCGCACTGGCTCGCGGAGCACCCGAAGGTCCGGATCGTGCGCAGCGAGGAGTTCTTCGCGGACCCCTCCGTGCTGCCGACGCACAACTCGCAGGCCGTCGAGTCGCAGCTGCACCACATCCCGGGCATCAGCGAGCACTTCATCTACTCGAACGACGACATGTTCTTCGGACGGCTCGTCGATCCGTCGGTGTTCTTCAGCCCGGGGTCGGTGACGAAGTTCATCCTCGCCTCGACCCGGATCGGGCTCGGCTCGAACAACCCGGCACGCAGCGGGTTCGAGAACTCCGCGCGCGTCAACCGTCGTCTGCTGCAGCAGCGGTTCGGCGCGGTCACCACGCGGCACCTCGAGCACGCTCCGACGCCGCTGCGGTCGTCGATCATGACCGAGATGGAGCACGAGTTCGCCGACGAGTTCGCGGCGACGGCGGCCTCGCGGTTCCGTGCCGCCGACAACATCTCGGTGACGAACTCGCTGTACCACTACTACTCGCTGCTGACCGGTCGTGCGATCGTGCAGGAGAACGCCGAGGTGCGGTACATCGACACCACGATGCAGTCCGGACTCCGTGCCCTCGACGACCTGCTGAAGAAGCGGAACGCCGACTTCTTCTGCCTGAACGACGGCAGTTTCCCCGAGGTCAGCGACGAGGAGCGCACGCAGCGCGTCACGGACTTCCTGGAGCGGTACTTCCCGTTCCCGGCGCCGTGGGAGCGAGCCGACGCGTAGGACGCGCCAGCGTCCTGCGAGCGGCGTCCTGCCGGGCGGCGTCCTGCCGGGCGGCGTCCTAGCGCGCCCGGCCGCCGCTTGCCGACCGGTCACGACCCGTCGGCGCCCGCGCCGCCGTACGACGGGCCCTGACCAGTCGACGCCACCCGCGCGGTGTGTCGTGACCGGTCGGCGGACGGGAGGCACGGCGCGCAGCCGCCACGGGCCTCCCGTCCGTAGGGCCCGCGGCCCTCAACGCATGGTGAGCAGAAGAGGTCGGGTCCGCACTGCGGACCCGACCTCTTCTGCTCACGGAGTACTGGCTACCGGTGCACGGGGGAGACCGGCACCGAGTCGAGGGTGAAGACGGGGATGCTCGACGTCACCGGCGCCGGCTCGACCGCCGGCGGGATCGTGACTCCGTGGGCCGCCAGGCGCGCTTCGGTGTCGACGGCGGAGACCGGTTGGCCGACCGTGGCGTAGTGGCCGATGGGGACGACCGAGTGCACGACGTTGCGGCCGTACACGTGCACCAGGTTGAACGACTGCGCGCCGTCCCGACCACGCGTGCCGCCCTGGTACTCGGTGAGGTCCTGCGTGTAGCAGGTGGCACTCGCGACCGAGACCGGGATGCCGGCGAACACCGCGCTCGTCGAGTAGTGCAGGTGCCCGGCGATGATCGCGAGCACATCGCTGCCCTCGACGACCTCGGCCAGGGCCTGCTGGTCGCGGAGCTCCACCAGGACCGTCAGGTCCTGCACGCTCGGCACGGGCGGGTGGTGCATCGCGAGGATGGTGCCGTGCGGCGCTGCCTCGGAGAGCACCTCGGCCAGCCAGTCGAGCTGCTCGGGAGAGACCTCGCCGTGGTGGTGGCCGGGGACGCTGGTGTCGAGCGTGATGACCCGGAGGCCGTTCACGTCGTAGACGAAGTCCACGGGACGGTCCGTCGGCTGCAGACCGAAGAGCTCCTGCCGGAACGCGCCGCGGTCGTCGTGGTTGCCCATCGCCCAGATGATCTGTGCACCGATGCGGCGCGCTGCAGGCTCCAGGATCTCGCGGACCCGGGCGTACGCACCGGGCTCGCCCTTGTCCGCGACGTCGCCGGTCACGACGATGGCCTCGGGGCGGGTCCCGGATGCTTCGATGTCCGCGACGATCTCCGTGAGCCGAGCGGCGGAGTCCACGTCGCCGTACAGGTCTCGATCGCCGGAGACGAGGTGGGTGTCACTGAGGTGGAGGAGGAAGTGGTTCGGCCTGGGGTGTTCGGCCGTCCGGCTGTCCATCGGGGTCTCATTCCGTTGGCGGATGCGTGGTGCAACACGTTGCCACACCGTCCTGGACGAGTCCAGCACGCGCCGGTGAACCAGCCGTGAACTGGGGGCGGCGTGTTGCCGCGCAACAGGGAAACCCCCCGCCCACGAGGTGGACGAGGGGTTTCCCTGTTGCTTGCCGAGGAGTGTCAGTGATCCCCGGGGCCGACCTGGGGAGCCTGGTGGCCACCCTCGAGGTCCGGGCCGTGGTGCGCTGCGTGCGCGGCCTCGAGCTCGGCCTTCGACACCGGCTCGATGCGGTCCTCGAAGAAGAACCGGGAGACGCCGGCGCGAGCCTTCTGCAGACCGGTGATCTTGCCCTTGGCGTTCGGGCGGATCATCAGCGGCTTGTAGTCGTTGAACTGCAGGAGCTTCCACCGCTCGTACTCGTCGAGCTGCTCGTGCACCTCGATGTACTCGCCGTGGGGGAGGCGGACGATGCGGCCCGACTCGTAGCCGTGCAGGACGATCTCGCGGTCCTTCTTCTGCAGGGCGAGGCACACGCGCTTCGTGATCCAGAAGGCGACGAACGGCCCGAGGACCGTCGTGGCCTGGATCACGTGGATCACGTGCTCGATCGACACCATGAAGTGCGTCGCGATGATGTCCGACGACGCGGCGAACATCAGGCTCAGGTAGAGCGTGATGCCGGCGGCGCCGATCGCGGTCCGGGTCGGCGCGTTGCGCGGGCGGTCGAGCAGGTGGTGCTCACGCTTGTCGCCCGTGACCCAGGCCTCGAGGAACGGGTACAGCAGGATCGCGAGGATCAGGCCGACCAGCACCGCGATGGGCACGAGGATGTTGAACGACACGGTGTAGCCGAACCACACGACCTCCCAGTGCGGCGGCACCAGACGGAGCGCACCGTCGGCGAAGCCGATGTACCAGTCGGGCTGGGTACCGGCGGACACCGGGGACGGGTCGTACGGGCCGTAGTTCCAGATCGGGTTGATCGTGAACAGCGACGCGATGAGCGCCAGGATGCCGGCGACGATGAAGAAGAACCCACCGGCCTTCGCGGCGAACGCCGGGAGGATCGGGACACCGACGACGTTCTCGTTCGTCTTGCCGGGGCCCGCGAACTGCGTGTGCTTGTTGATGACGACGAGCACGAGGTGGACACCGAGCACCGCGACGAGGATCGCCGGCAGCAGCAGGATGTGCAGCGTGTAGAGACGACCGACGATGTCGGTGCCCGGGAACTCGCCGCCGAAGAGCAGGTAGGCGATCCAGACGCCGATCACCGGGACGCCCTCGATCATGCCGACGATGATGCGCAGACCGTTGCCCGAGAGCAGGTCGTCGGGGAGCGAGTAGCCGGTGAAGCCCTCACCCATGGCGAGGACCCAGAGCAGGAAGCCGAAGACCCAGTTGAGCTCGCGCGGCTTGCGGAAGGCACCGGTGAAGAACACGCGGGCCATGTGCAGCATGATCGACGCCACGAACAGCAGGGCCGCCCAGTGGTGGACCTGGCGGACGAAGAGCCCGCCGCGGATGTCGAACGAGATGTCGAGCGTCGACTGCAGGGCGATCGACATCTCGACGCCCTTGAGCGGCACGTACGAGCCGTTGTAGACGACCTCGGCCATGGACGCCTGGTAGAAGAACGTCAGGAAGGTCCCGGAGAGCAGGACGACGACGAAGCTGTACAGCGCCACCTCGCCGAGCATGAAGCTCCAGTGGTCGGGGAAGATCTTGCGGCCGACCTCCTTGACGAGGCCCGAGATGCTGGTGCGCTCGTCGATGTAGTTGGCGGTGGCCCCGATGAGACGGGAACCGCGCTCCGGCGCCGGCTTGGTGGCCGATGCCGGTGCGGTCGTGGTGGTGGTGCTGGACATCAGCGTTCACGCTCCCAGAAGGACGGTCCGACCGGCTCGTGGAAGTCGCTCTGTGCGACCAGGTAGCCGTCGTCGTCGATCGCGATCGGAAGTTGGGGGAGGGGACGGGCGGCCGGGCCGAAGATGACCTCGCAGTTGTTCGCGACGTCGAAGGTCGACTGGTGGCACGGGCACAGCAGGTGGTGCGTCTGCTGCTCGTAGAGCGCGACCGGGCACCCGACGTGGGTGCAGATCTTGGAGTAGGCGACGATCCCGTCGTAGCCCCAGTTCTCCTGGCCCTTGGCGGGGTTGAGGTCCTTCGGGTCGAGACGCATGAGGAGGACGGAGGCCTTCGCCTTCTCCTCGAGCATGTGCTCCGACTCGAGCATCCCTTCGGGGATGACGTGGAAGACCGAACCGATGGTGATGTCCGACGCCTTGATCGGCAGACCCGTCGGGTCCTTCGTCAGGCGCAGGCCCTGCTTCCAGAACGTGTGGCGGAGCAGCTCGTTCGGGTCCTCGGCGGGGGCGAGGTCGCGGACGAGGACGATGCCGGGCAGCGGGAAGGCGGCCAGGGCACCGATCATCGAGTTGCGGATCAGCTTGCGACGGCTGAACCCGGACTCCTTGTCGGCGAGGCGGAAGGCCTCGACGGCCTTCGCACGGGTCTCGTCGGTGCCACGGGTGCCGTGGCGGAGCTCGGTGATCTCGCGGTCGACGACCAGCGACTTCGACCAGTAGACGGCGCCGAGGCCGAGGGCGAGGAGCGCGAGGGCGATCGACAGCCCGAGGAACAGGTTCGCGGTGCGGACCGTGCCGAAGTCGTCGGCGTCGATCGGGAAGGCGACGTACGCCGCGATCGACAGGACGCTGCCGACGATCGACAGGTAGAAGTACGCGGCGACCTGGCGCTCGGCCAGACGCTGCTTCTTCGGGTCGACGTCGGTGCGACGCGGGCGGTGCGGGGGCTCGCCCGGGTTCTCGAACGGGTCGGTCGGGAGGACCGCGATCCCGGGGGAGGTGGTCGTGCCGTGCTTCTCGACAGCCGAGGACGAGTTCAGCGTCTCGTCGTCGTGCTCTGCCATGGTGTTCCCTTCAGTGTCGTTCGACACGGACGATCAGTTGGACTTCGCGGTCAGCCAGACGGTCATCGCGACGACCGCGCCGAGTCCGAAGATCCAGATGAACAGGCCCTCGGCGACCGGCCCCAGGGAGCCGAGTGCGAAGCCGCCGGGGGACTTGTTGTCCTGCACGTACTTGAGGTACGTGATGATGTCGGCCTTCTGCTCCGGCGTCAGGTTCAGGTCGTTGAAGACCGGCATGTTCTGCGGGCCGGTGAGCATGGCCTCGTAGATGTGCTTGCCGGAGACCGTTTCGAGGTTCGGGGCGTACTTGCCCTCGGTCAGCGCGCCACCGGCACCGGCGACGTTGTGGCACATCGCGCAGTTGATGCGGAACAGCTCGGCACCCTCGGCCGCGTCGCCGTCCTCACCGCTGGTGAGCTCGGTGGACGGGACGGCCGGGCCGGGGCCCAGCGAGGCGACGTACTGGGAGAGCGCGTCGACCTGCTCGTCCGTGAACTGCGCGGGCTTCTCCTCGGCCTGCGGGCCCTGGGCAGCCATCGGCATGCGGCCCGTGCCGACCTGGAAGTCGACCGACGCGGCGCCGACACCGATGAGGGACGGGCCCTCGCTGGTGCCCTGGGCGGTCAGCCCGTGGCAGGTGGCGCAGTTCGACGCGAAGAGCTTCTCGCCCTCGTTGACCTGTGACTGGCTGGAGGCGGCGACGGTGCTCGCGCTGTCGTCGGCGTTCGCCGTCGAGCTGAACAGTGCGTACGCGCCACCCGTCGTCATGAGACCGACGACGATGAGCGAGACGGTCGCCATCGGGGAACGGCGGCCCTTCTTGGACTTGGTTCTGGTGAACATGTGCTGGGGGGTGTCCAGTTCCTACTTGATCAGGTAGATGACGGCGAAGAGGAAGATCCACACGACGTCGACGAAGTGCCAGTAGTACGACACGACGATCGCGGTGGTGGCTTCCTTGTGCCCGAAGTTCTTCGCGGCGAACCCGCGGCCGAGCGTGAGCAGGAAGGCGATCAGGCCACCGGTCACGTGCAGACCGTGGAACCCGGTGGTCATGTAGAACGCCGAACCGTAGGCGCTGGAGGAGAGCGTGACGCCCTCGTGCCACAGGTGGGCGTACTCGAAGATCTGACCGCAGACGAAGATCGCACCCATGGCGTAGGTGACGAAGAACCACTCCGTCATGCCCCAGTGGCGCGGGTTCCAGCTCGTGCGGTGCACCTGGAAGCGTTCGGCGGCGAACACCGCGAACTGGCAGGCGAAGCTCGACAGCACCAGGATGATCGTGTTCACCGACGCGTACGGGACGTCGAGCTTGGCGGTCTCTGTCGCCCAGAGCTCGGGGGACGTGCTGCGCAACGTGAAGTAGATCGCGAACAGGCCGGCGAAGAACATGACCTCGCTGCCCAGCCACACGATCGTCCCCACGGCCACGGCGTTCGGCCTGTTGAGGGCCGGCGCGCTGGCTGATCTGGAGAGAGAGGTGCTAGTCACGTCCTCCATTATGGCCGAAACCACTGACAGTGTTTTCGCAGCGGACTGGCGGGTCGCTCGAACTCACTACGATCGAGCCATGCCTGACGTACTCTCGTGGCCCCTGGTGATCAGCGCGCTCATGGCGCGCGAAGACCTGACGATCAGACAGTCCACATGGGCCATGGAGGAGATCGTGGGCGGGCGTGCCACCCCGGCGCAGATCGCCGCCTTCGCGGTGGCCCTGCGCGCCAAGGGCGAGACCGTCGACGAGGTCGTCGGCTTCCGCGACGCGATCCTCGACGCCGCCGTCCCGCTGGACGTCGACCCGATGGCCCTGGACATCGTGGGGACCGGCGGCGACGTCGTGGGCACCGTGAACGTGTCGACCATGGCGGCCATCGTGATCGCGGCGGCAGGCGTCCCCGTGGTGAAGCACGGCAACAAGGCCAGCTCGTCGAAGTCCGGATCGAGCGACGTGCTCGCCGCGCTCGGACTCGATCTCACGATGGACGCCGCGCGTGTCGCCGAGACGTTCCGGCGTGTCGGGCTGACCTTCGCCTTCGCCAACGCGTTCCACCCCGGTTTCGCCCACGCCGGAGCGGTCCGCCGCGAGATCGGTGTGCCCACCGTCTTCAACTTCCTGGGCCCGCTCGTGAACCCGGCCCGCTGCGAGGCGAACGCCGTCGGCGTCGCGCAACTCGACCTGGTGCCGATCATCACCGGCGTGTTCCGGACACGCGGAGCGACGGCGCTCGTGTTCCGTGGGGACGACGGTCTCGACGAGCTCACCACGACCGGTCACAGCCACATCTGGGAGGTCACCGGCGGCCGCATCACCGAGCACGACCTCGACCCGCGTGACCTCGGCATCGCCCGGGCGCAGACCTCGGACCTGCTCGGCGGCGACCCGGATCACAACGCCGCGGTCGTGCACCGTGTGCTCGCGGGGGAGACCGGTCCGGTTCGCGACATCGTGCTGCTCAACGCCGCAGCGGGCCTGGTGTCGTTCCGGCTCGCGCAGGACCCGGGGGAGTCCGACCGCCCGATCCTGCACCGGTTCCGCGAGCAGCTCGTGGTCGCGGCCGACGCGATCGACTCGGGCGCGGCGTCCCGCAAGCTCGCCGACTGGATCGGCGCCGCTCCCACCGCCTGACCTCGGGTCGCCGGATCGACCCCGGCTCGACCCTGACGGGCCGCCGGCAGGACGCCGGCGTGTTCGTCCGACGCCTCCGAGCCGCCGAGACGCCCCCCGGAATCGGCGGCGTCTCGCGATCATCGCGGCGCCTCACGACGACGCAGGCGTGTTCCGACGGACCCCGACGTGACCCTCGGACGACGCCGAGCCGCCCGGCAGGACGCCGGCGTCTCCGTGTCACGCGTCCGAGCCGCCGAAACACCCCCGGAACCGGCGGCGTCTCGTGCGCCCCGCGGCGTCTCACGATGACACCGGCGTGTGCGCACCACACCGGCGTGTGCGCACGACGCCGGCGTCCCGCGTCGACGCCAGCGCGTTGCGACCGACGTGCAGTGGCCGCAACCGACAGGAGGCCCGGTGCCGGTTCCAGGAACCGGCACCGGGCCTCCCGGCAGTGCGTCCAGTGCACGCGGTCAGCGTGCGCCGCTGTTGCTACTGGACGTCCTCGTCGACCCAGTCGAAGGTCTTCGTGACGGCCTTCTTCCACAGACGGAGCGTGCGCTCGCGCTCCGCGGCGTCGAGCTGCGGCTCCCAGCGCTGGTCCTCCTGCCAGTTGGCACGGAGCTCGTCGAGGTTGGCCCAGAAGCCGACCGCGAGACCGGCGGCGTAGGCCGCACCGAGCGCCGTGGTCTCGGCGACGACGGGGCGGACGACCGGCACGTTGAGGATGTCGGCCTGGAACTGCATGAGCTCGCTGTTCGCGGTCATGCCACCGTCGACCTTGAGCTCGGTCAGGTCCACACCGGAGTCGGCGTTGACCGCGTCGAGCACCTCGCGGGTCTGCAGCGCCGTCGCCTCGAGGGCCGCACGCGCGATGTGCCCCTTGTTGACGTAGCGGGTCAGGCCGACGATCGCACCGCGGGCGTCCGGACGCCAGTACGGCGCGAAGAGCCCCGAGAACGCCGGCACGAAGTAGACGCCACCGTTGTCCTCGACCGTCTTGGCCAGGGCCTCGACCTCCGGGGCGCTGCCGATGAGGCCGAGGTTGTCGCGGAGCCACTGGATGAGCGACCCCGTGACGGCGATCGACCCCTCGAGTGCGTAGTGCGTGTCCTGGTCGCCGAGCTTGTAGCCGACGGTGGTGAGCAGCCCGTTCTCGGAGCGGACGATGTCGGTACCGGTGTTGAAGATCAGGAAGTTGCCGGTGCCGTAGGTGTTCTTCGACTCGCCCTGGTCGAACGCGGCCTGGCCGAACGTCGCGGCCTGCTGGTCGCCGAGGATGCCCGCGATCGGGACCTCGCGCAGCAGGCTCGAGGACTCGACGTGGCCGTAGACCTCGGACGAGCTGACGATCTCGGGGAGCATCGACTTCGGCACCCCGAAGTCCGCCAGGATGTCGTCGCGCCACTGCAGCGTCTCGAGGTCCATGAACAGCGTGCGGGACGCGTTCGTGACGTCGGTCTTGTGCACGCCGCCGTCGACGCCACCGGTCAGGTTCCAGAGGACCCAGGTGTCGGTGGTGCCGAAGAGCAGGTCGCCCGCCTCGGCCTTCTCACGCGCGCCCTCGACGTTCTCGAGGATCCACATGATCTTGGTGCCCGCGAAGTACGTGGCGAGCGGCAGGCCGACGATGGCCTTGTACTTGTCGGTGTCGCCACCGGCGAGCTGGTCGACGAGCGCCTGCGTGCGGGTGTCCTGCCAGACGATCGCGTTGTAGACCGGCTTGCCGGTCGTCTTGTCCCAGACGACGGCGGTCTCACGCTGGTTCGTGATGCCGACGGCCGCGACGTCGTGCCGCGTGATGTCGGCACGCGACAGTGCCTGACCGATCACCTCGCGGGTGTTGTCCCAGATCTCGGACGGGTCGTGCTCGACCCAACCGGCGCGCGGGAAGATCTGCTCGTGCTCCTTCTGCCCGGTCGAGACGATCGAACCGGAGTGGTCGAAGACGATGGCTCGGGTGGAGGTCGTGCCCTGGTCGATGGCGACGATGTAGTCGGCCATTGGTGCTCCTTACGGGTGTTCGGTGCGGTGAGCGGCCGGCCGTGACCGGCCGCTCATCCCTGGGTTGGGTGTGCTCAGCTGACGACGGGCAGCAGGGCGTACGAGAGGCCGGCGGCGAGGGCGCCACCGACGAGGGGGCCGACGACCGGCACCCAGGCGTAGGCCCAGTCGCTCGAGCCCTTGCCCTTGATCGGGAGCAGGGCGTGCGCGATGCGCGGGCCGAGGTCACGTGCCGGGTTGATGGCGTAGCCGGTGGGGCCACCGAGGCTGACGCCGATCGCGATCACGAGGAAGGCGACGGGGATCGCGCCGAGCGATGCCGGCGTCTGGCCGTTGGTGAAGGCGATGACGACGAAGACCAGCACGAAGGTGCCGATGATCTCGGTGACGACGTTCCAGCCGTAGGAACGGATCGCGGGGCCGGTGGAGAAGACGCCGAGCTTGGCGGCGGAGTCGGGCTCCTCGTCGAAGTGCTGCTTGTACGCGAGCCAGACGATGACCGCACCGATGATCGCGCCGATGAGCTGGGCGACCCAGTACAGGAGCATCGCGCCGAAGGTGATGTTGCCGAGGATCGCCTGGGCGAGGCTCACCGCGGGGTTGAGCTGACCGCCGGACTTGTACGACACGGTGACGCCGGCGAAGACCGCGAAGCCCCACCCGATCGTGACCATGAGGAACCCGGCGCCGAAGCCCTTCGACTTCGTCAGGGAGACGGCGGCGACGACACCGCCACCCAGGATGATGAGCATCGCCGTGCCGACGAGCTCGGACAGGAACTTGACGCCGATGTCGTCCATCGGTGACCTCCAGTGCGTGAGGGTTGGGGGTCCGGTGGTGCTGCGCCGCACTCCCCGTTGAGTGATTGAGGCCGAGCATAGTGACGGGGTTCACGGCGGCGCGATCCATCCGCGCGGTGATCCGGTCAACGTGCACGAACGTGCACGGCTCGTGTGCCCCGCACGATCCGCGGCGGGTGACACGTCCTCGGTCCGGTGCACGAACGTGCAGTCCGACGGGACGCCCGCCCGTGCCGCCGATGTAGATTGGCCCCACTCCGGTCGACGACGGCGGTGTGACCGCCACGGCTCGACCCCGTCCCCGTGGAGGCACGCATGAAGAAGCTCATCAACGACCCGCAGGCCGTGGTCGACGAGACGGTCCGGGGCTTCGCCCGGGCCCACGCCGACCATGTCGTCCTGGTCGAGGACCCGATCCACCTGCACCGCGCCGACGCCCCGGTCGCCGGCAAGGTCGGCATCGTCAGCGGGGGCGGCAGCGGGCACGAGCCGCTGCACGCGGGGTTCGTCGGGTACGGCATGCTCGACGCCGCCGTCCCCGGTCCGGTGTTCACGAGCCCGACCCCCGACCCGATCGTCGCCGCCACCAAGGCCGTCGACGGCGGCGCCGGGGTGCTGCACATCGTGAAGAACTACACGGGCGACGTCCTGAACTTCGAGACCGCCGCCGAGCTCGCCGCGATGGACGACGTGCGTGTCGAATCGGTCGTGGTGGACGACGACGTCGCCGTGCAGGACTCCCTGTACACCGCCGGTCGGCGCGGGGTCGCCGGGACCGTCGTGGTGGAGAAGTGCGCCGGTGCCGCCGCCGAACGCGGGGACGACCTGGACGCGGTCGCCGCCGTGGCCCGGCACGTCAACGACGTCACCCGGTCGATGGGACTCGCACTCGCGTCGGGCACGGTCCCGCACGCGGGGGAGCCGTCCTTCGTGCTCGCCGACGACGAGGTCGAGCTCGGCATCGGCATCCACGGCGAACCCGGCCGCGAGCGGATCGCGATGGCACCGGCCGACGAGCTCGTCGATCGCGTGCTCGAACCGATCCTCACCGACCTCGACGCCCCGGCCGGGTCGCAGCTGCTGCTCCTGGTGAACGGCATGGGCGGCACGCCGCTGTCCGAGCTCTACATCGCCTACCGCCGCGCCGCCGAGGTGCTGACCGACCGCGGGTTCACCGTCGCGCGTAGCCTGGTCGGCGACTACGTCACGTCCCTCGAGATGCAGGGGTTCTCGCTCACCGTCACGGTGCTCGACGACGACCTCACCGCCCTCTGGGACGCCCCGGTGGAGACCCCGGCCCTGCGCTGGGGCCGCTGAACCACGGCAGGACCACCGGGGGACACCAGCACCACCACACCGCGCCCGCCGGGCCGGACACGCAGAAGGGAACCGCATTGGCGCTCGACACCGCATGGGCCATCGACTGGGTCCGTCGCACCGCCGCGACGATCGACGAACACCGGGCAGAGCTCGTCACGCTCGACCGCGAGATCGGTGACGGCGACCACGGCGAGAACCTCGACCGTGGCTTCCGTGCCGTGCTCGAAGCCGTCGACGGCGGGTCCTTCGACACGCCGGGAGCGGTCCTGAAGACCGTGGCGACCAAGCTCATCTCGACGGTGGGCGGTGCCGCCGGCCCGCTGTTCGGCACCGCGTACCTGAAGGCCGCCCAGGCCGCCGGCGACGCCACCGACCTCGACGCCGACACCCTGGTGGCCGTGCTGACCGCGGCTCGCGACGGCGTCGTGTCCCGCGGCAAGGCCGCCGTCGGCGACAAGACGATGGTCGACGCGTGGAGCCCGGCGGTCGACGCTGCGGCCACAGCTGCAGCCGCCGGCTCCGACCCGCGGGCCGTCCTGACCGCCGCGGCCGACGCCGCAGCGCAGGGCGCCGCCGACACCGAGCCGCTCGTCGCCCACAAGGGCCGTGCCAGCTACCTGGGCGACCGCGCGATCGGGTACCGGGACCCCGGTGCACAGTCGACGGCGTACATCCTGCGCGCCGCGGTGGACGCCGCGTGACCGTCGGCATCCTGGTCGTCTCGCACAGCGCGGCGATCGCGACGGGCACCGTCGAGCTCGCGCGGCAGATGGCCGCCGACGTCCCCCTCGTCGCGGCCGGTGGCACCGATGACGGCGGGATCGGCACCTCGTTCGAGGCCATCACGGCCGGCATCGAGGAACTCGCCGCCGCGGACGCCGTCGTCGTGCTCTGCGACCTCGGATCCGCCTACCTGACCACCGACACCGCGCTCGACTTCCTCGACGACGACCTCCGTGCCCGTGTGCACGTCTCGCAGGCCCCGCTGGTCGAGGGGACGGTGGCCGCGGCCGTGGCCGCGCAGACGGGTGGCGACGCGGAGGCGGTCCTCGCCGCTGCGGCGTCCGCCGCAGCCTCCGCGGACGACGCGAGCACCGCCTCCCGTCCGTCCGGTGACCAGCCGGGAGGCCCGGTGCCGGGTGCCGGGGCCGCCGGCGTCGACGACGTGGCCGCGTCGGAACGCGTCGAGCTCGTCAACGAGACCGGGCTGCACGCCCGCCCCGCGGCGGAGTTCGTCAAGACGGCCGCGAAGTACGACGCCGCGGTGCGCGTGAACGGCGTGGACGCGAAGAGCCTGCTCGCCATCATGGCCCTGGCGCTGCCGAAGGGCGCGACGGTGTCCATCGAGGCGACCGGAGCGGACGCGCAGGACGCGGTGGACGCGCTGGCCGAGCTCGTGCGCAGCGGTTTCGGCGAGTAGCCGACCCGGCTGCCCGTCCCCGACGGAGGAGGACCTGCCATGAGCATGGAAGGCGCGGCCTGGAGCTCGCTGTACAAGATCTCGACCGCCAGGGACGGCAAGCACGGGTTCTCCCGTGAGTCCCTGCGGCGGATCATGACGTTCGCGGTGCCCTACCGGTCGAAGCTGGTGGTCTTCATCGCCCTGTCGGTCGTGGGCGCGTTCCTCGCCGTCGCGACGCCGGTGCTCGCCGGCCGGGTGGTCGACGTCATCGTCGCCCGGGGTGCGGTGTCGACGGTCGTCTGGCTCGCGGTCGTCATCGCCCTCGTCGCCGTGGCCGACGCGGCGGTGTCGCTCCTGACCCGCTGGTTCTCCGCGCGGATCGGTGAGGGCGTGATCCTGGACCTGCGGACGGCGGTCTTCAACCACGTGCAGAAGATGCCGATCGCGTTCTTCACCCGCACGCGGACGGGCGCGCTCGTGAGCCGATTGAACAACGACGTGATCGGCGCCCAGCAGGCCTTCAGCGGCACGCTGTCCGGCGTGGTCACGAACCTCGTGGCGCTCGTCCTCACGCTGACCGTCATGCTGAGCACCTCGTGGCTCGTGACGGTGCTCGCGGTGGTCATGCTCCCCGTCTTCCTGGTGCCGGCACGCCGGATGGGCAGTCGCCTCGCCGCCCTGCGCCGCGAGGCCGCCGACCACAACTCCGCCATGAGCACGCAGATGACGGAGCGGTTCTCGGCACCGGGCGCCACGCTGGTCAAGCTGTTCGGCCGCCCGGACGACGAGGCCGAGGAGTTCCGCGTGCGCGCCGCCCGCGTGCGTGACATCGGGGTCCGCACCGCGATGCTGCAGTTCGTCTTCGTCACGGCGCTCATGCTCGTGTCGGCGCTCGCCCTCGCGCTCGTGTACGGTCTGGGCGGCTTCCTGGCCCTCGCCGGTCAGCTGGACACCGGAGCGGTCGTCACCCTGGCGCTCCTGCTGACCCGCCTGTACGCGCCGCTGACCAGCCTGGCGAACGCACGCGTGGAGATCATGAGCGCCGTGGTCAGCTTCGAGCGGGTGTTCGAGGTCCTGGACCTCCGCCCGCTCATCCAGGAGCAGCCCGACGCCGTGACGGTGCCCGAGGGGCCGGTGTCCGTCGAGTTCGACGACGTGCGGTTCGCCTACCCCTCCGCCGACAAGGTGTCCCTCGCCTCGCTCGAGGAGGTCTCCACGCTGGACACCCGGGGCGGCGAGGAGGTCCTGCACGGCGTGTCCTTCCGGATCGAGCCGGGGCAGACCGTGGCACTCGTCGGGTCCTCCGGGGCGGGGAAGTCCACGATCGCGCAGCTCCTGGCACGCCTGTACGACGTCGACAGCGGCGCCGTCCGCCTGGCCGGGACGGACGTCCGCGAGGTCACGTTCGCCTCGATGCGGCACACCATGGGCATGGTGACGCAGGACGGCCACCTGTTCCACGAGACCATCCGGTCGAACCTGCGGCTCGCGCGCCCCGAGGCGTCCGACGACGAGGTGTGGGACGCCGTCCGCCGCGCACGGCTCGAACCGCTCATCCGGTCCCTGCCGGACCAGCTCGACACCATGGTGGGGGAGCGCGGCTACCGACTGTCCGGCGGTGAGCGCCAGCGGATGACCATCGCGCGCCTCCTGCTCGCGCAGCCGCGGGTCGTCATCCTCGACGAGGCGACCGCGGCACTCGACTCGACGTCGGAGGCGGCGGTGCAGGCGGCACTCAGCGAGGCGCTCGAAGGACGGACCGCGATGGTGATCGCGCACCGCCTGTCGACCATCCGCAGTGCCGACCTGATCCTCGTGGTCGAGGACGGCTCGATCGTGCAGCGGGGGACGCACGAGCAGCTGCTGGCCGCGGGCGGACGGTACGAGGAGCTGCACCGGACACAGTTCGCGGTGCAGCAGGACGTCGCGGCGGACGCGGGAGCACCGAGCGGCGTGTCGTGAGCCGCGGCGTACCCGTTGCCCGGCGGCTGCCTTGCCCGTCGGGAGTTTCCCGTCGACTGTTCCCTGTCGAGTGAGCAGAAGACGTCGGGTCGCACGTGCCCACTCGACGTCTTCTGCTCACTCGGGGGGGGGGGGCGGCGGTGGGGGATGGGCGCGTCGGTGCGGGGGCGTTCGGCTTCTGCTTCTGCTTCTGAGCGCGTCTGCCAGGATGGCGGGATGCGCGCTGTCCAGTACGACCAGTTCAGCTCCGTCCCCGCGATCGTCGAGGTCGCCGAACCGGTGGCGCCGGCCCACGGCGTGGTCGTCTCCGTCGCCGCGACCGGGGTGTGCCGCAGCGACTGGCACGCCTGGAAGGGACACGACGAATCGGTCCGGCTGCCGCACGTGCCCGGGCACGAGTTCGCCGGGGTCGTCCGGGCCGTCGGGTCCGAGGTCCGTGGCTTCGCCGTCGGTGACCGCGTCACGGCGCCCTTCGTCTTCGCCTGCGGCAGCTGCCCGGAGTGCCTCGACGGCGCGACCCAGGTCTGCACCCGGCAGCAGCAGCCCGGGTTCGACCTGCAGGGCTCCTACGCCGAGGCGGTCGTCGTCCCGCACGCCGACGTCAACCTCGTCGCCCTGCCCGACTCCGTGGGCTTCGCCGTCGCGGCCGGGCTCGGCTGCCGGTTCGGCACGGCCTTCCACGCGCTGCACGCCCGAGGACGGGTCGCCGCAGGGGAGTGGGTCGCGGTCTACGGCTGCGGCGGCGTCGGGCTGTCGGCCGTCCTCGTGGCGATCGCCGCGGGCGCCCGGGTGGTGGCCGTCGACGTGTCGGCAGCCGCCCTCGAACGGGCTGCCGCGCTCGGCGCCGAGACCGTGCCGATGGACGACGACGCCGTGGCGGCGGTCCGCGCCCGCACCGACGGGGGAGCCCACCTGTCGATCGACGCCTACGGCAGCCGGGCGACGTCGGTGGCAGCGGTGGGTTCGCTCCGCCCGCGTGGCCGCCACGTGCAGGTCGGGCTGCTGCTCGACGACGAGGCCGCACCGGCGATCCCGATGGGACGCGTCATCGCCGACGAGCTCGAACTGCTCGGCAGCCACGGAGCGGCGGTCAGCGAGTACGGCGCGATGCTCGACGCGGTCGTCGCCGGCACGCTCCGACCCGAGGAGACGATCGGTCGCACCATCGGCTTCGCGGACCTGCCCGACGCGCTCGTGGCGATGGACCGCCCGGCGACCTCGTCGGGCATGACGGTCGCCGTGTTCTGACCAGCCGAGCCGACCGGGCCGCTTTCCTGGTCGCTGTTCCGTCCCACCCGTGAGGTGGATCGGCGAACCGTGGATACGGGCGATGCATCCGTGTAGGAACGTGTCGTGATCGATCGTCAGTCCCTTGCGACGTTCCTGCGTCGCCGTCGCACCGCCCTGCAACCCGAGGACGTCGGGCTGCCGCGTGGTCCCCGTCGACGGACGGAGGGACTCCGGCGTGAGGAGGTCGCGAGCCTGAGCAACATGTCGACCGACTACTACGCACGCCTCGAGCGGGGGACCGGCCCCGCTCCGTCCGCGCAGATGATCGCCGCCATGGCACAGGGGTTGCACCTGTCGGTCGACGAGCGTGACCACCTGTTCCGGCTCGCGGGCCACCAGCCACCGGCACGGGGGACCGTGAGCGAACACGTCGCACCCGGCATGCTGCGGATCCTGGACCGGCTGGTCGACACACCCGCAGAGGTCGTCACCGAACTCGGGGAGACGCTCCGTCAGACGCCGCTCGGGCGGGCGCTGACGGGTGACGCCGCTCGGCGCACCGGCAACGCGCGCAGTCTGGGCTACCGGTGGTTCACCGACCCCGCCGCACAGCAGGCGTACCCGCCCGCCGAGCGAGAGCACCTGTCGCGTGTGTACGCCGCCGGGTTGCGCGAACTCGTCGCCCTGCGCGGCCCGGAGTCGCGTGCCGCAGCGATGGTCGAGGCGCTCCAGGACAACGCCCGGTTCCGCGAGGCGTGGGAACGGCACGAGGTCGGCGTGCAGCTGCCCGACCGGAAACGGTTCCTGCACCCGATGGTGGGGCCGCTCGAACTGTCGTGCCAGACGCTCGTCGACCCGGAACAGTCGCACCGGATGCTCGTCTACACGGCGGAGCCGGGGAGCGTCAGCCACGAGCGTCTGCAACTGCTCGCGGTGGTGCATCCACAGGAGCTCAGCCACTGACCAGCAGGCCCTGGATGTCCCGGACGGCTGCCAGGAGCATGGGCACACGCCCACGCTTCACTGACCACGGAGGACCGACCATGCCGACCACACCCCGATTCGACGTCCCTGACCGCACCGGCACGCTCGCCGTCGTGACGGGCGCCAGCGACGGCATCGGTGCCGTCATCGCACGCCGGTTGGCTGCGGCGGGCGCCGAGGTCGTCATGCCCGTCCGGTCGACCGAGAAGGGTGAACGGGCCGCCGCGCACATTCGTTCCGTCGTGCCCGGGGCGACCGTCCGGGTCACCGCGCTCGACCTGGCACGGCTCGACTCCGTCGCGGCGTTCGTCGCTGCGCTGCGGGACGAGGGGAGACCCGTCCACCTGCTCGTCAACAACGCCGGCGTGATGCGCCCTCCGGTCCGACAGGAGACCGAGGACGGGTTCGAACTCCAGGTCGGGACGAACCACCTCGGGCACTTCGCCCTCACCCTCGGACTCCTCCCGCTGCTGCGCGCCGGACGCGGCCGGGTGACGCACCAGACGAGCGTCGCCGCCCGGCGTTCCCGCCTCGAACTGGACGACTTCGCACAGCAGCAGCAGCGGTACGACGTGATGCGCGCCTACAGTGCCTCGAAGGTCGCCATCGGCTTGTTCGCTCGAGAACTCGACGCGCGGAGCCGAGCCGAGGGCTGGGGGATCAGCAGCAACCTGGCGCACCCCGGCGTCTCGCCGACGAACCTCCTCGCCGCCCAGCCAGGGATGGGACGCGAGCGAGCGGGCGGCGAGCAGCGGATCGTCGAGGCCCTGTCCCGCGTCGGCGTGCTCGGTACGGTGGAACGCGCTGCGCTCCCGGCACTGCTCGCAGCGACCGGCCCCGACGCTCGCGGCGACGAGTTCTACGGACCCCGCCGCATCGTGGCGGGCGCTCCGGCACGGCTGCGGATGTGGCCCTCGTTCACCGACGATGTCGCGGCCCGGGAACTGTGGGACCTGTCGGCCGAGGTGACGGGGACGCGGGTCTGAGTGGTCACGAGGGGACCGTCAGGCACCGGCGGGAACCGCTGAGTTGACATAATATGCATTATCGGCGCGCGCTCAGATGCACGGGACAAGCGCTGAGTGAGCAGAAGAGGTCGGGTCCGACGAACGGACCCGACCTCTTCTGCTCACTGGATGACGACGGTGTCAGTCCGCCGGCTGGGTGGGGACGTCGTCGGCGTCGATCTCGAGCGCGGCCGGCTCGCCGCCCTGTTCCTCCAGGGTGTCCTGGTCGGTGTCGGGCTGCTCCGGCGTCTCGCTCTGGGTGGTCTCTTCGGCTGGGTCAGGCTGGCTGTAGCTCATGCGCCGCACGCTACGCCGATCGGCCTGAGGGTGACTCCTGGTCGCGGCTGCTCGGCTGACCGAACCGACCGAACCGATGGTGAGCAGAAATGGTCGAGTCCTCGGAAGGGACTCGACCATTCCTGCTCACGATGCGGGCCCGCGGACGGGCTCCTGCTCACATGTTCGTCAGGACGACCGCGGTGATGATGTAGCCGACGATGCCGATGACGATCGCGACGGCGGACAGGATGATGCCCGCGAGCACCATGCCGCGGCTGCCACCACGCTTGCGCGCGAGGATGCCGAACACCAGGCCGATGATGCCGGCGACGACGCCGACGATGGCCAGGAAGATGCCGCCGAACACGCCCACGATGCCGAGCACCAGGGAAACGATGGCGAAGGTGTTCGACTGCGCGGGTGCGTTGCCGGGATGGGACATGGTGGAGCTCCTTCTGGTCAGGACGCCGATCCAGGCCGGGTAGCCGATCGTGAGCGTCATTCGGAACGGTAGTCCTCGAACACGGCAAACGCCCAGATTCGCGCGCATCCCTGTTCTGCGGCTCAGGGACCGACGTACTCGGCCAGGTGCCCACCGGTGATCGTCGACCGCGCGGCGACGAGGTCGGCCGGCGTCCCCTCGAACACGACCCGCCCGCCGTCGTGACCGGCACCGGGACCGAGGTCGATGATCCAGTCGGCGTGCGCCATGACGGCCTGGTGGTGCTCGATCACGACGACCGTCCGACCGCCGTCCACGAGTCGGTCGAGCAGACCGAGCAGTTGCTCGACGTCGGCGAGGTGGAGCCCGGTCGTCGGTTCGTCGAGCACGACGACACCACCGCGGTCACCGAGGTGCGTGGCGAGCTTCAGCCGCTGCCGCTCTCCCCCGGACAACGTGGTGAGCGGCTGCCCGATCGTCAGGTACCCGAGCCCGACGTCGGCGAGCCGGGCGAGGACGGCGTGGGCGGCCGGCAGTGCCGACTCCCCTGCCGCGAAGAACGCCAGCGCCTCGGTGACGGACATGGCGAGCACCTCGCTGATGTCCTTGCCGCCCAGGTGGTAGCCGAGCACGGACTGGTCGAACCGCTTGCCGTCGCACTCGACGCACGGGCTCGCGACGCCCGCCATCATGCCGAGGTCCGTGTACACGACACCGGCGCCGTTGCACGCCGGGCAGGCGCCCTCCGAGTTGGCGCTGAAGAGTGCGGGCTTGACGCCGTTGGCCTTCGCGAACGCCTTGCGGATCGGCTCGAGCAGGCCCGTGTACGTCGCCGGGTTGCTCCGCCGCGAGCCGCGGATCCCGCTCTGGTCGATGGCGACGACGTCGTCGCGTCGGGCCAACGACCCGTGGACGAGCGTGCTCTTGCCGGATCCGGCCACTCCCGTCACCACGGTGAGCACCCCCGTCGGGACGTCCACGTCGACGTCGCGCAGGTTGTGGGCCGAGGCGCCGCGGATCGGGATCGCCCCGTCGGGCCGGCGCACCGCGGACTTCACGGAGACACGGTCGTCCAGGTGCCGACCGGTGACGGTCCCGCTCCCGCGCAGCCCGTCGACGGGCCCCTGGTAGCAGAGCGTCCCACCGCCGGAGCCGGCCCCGGGCCCGAGGTCGACGACGTGGTCGGCGATCGCGATGACCTCGGGCTTGTGCTCGACGACGAGGACGGTGTTGCCCTTGTCGCGCAACCGGACGAGCAGCCCGTTCATCCGTTCGATGTCGTGCGGGTGCAGCCCGGTGCTCGGTTCGTCGAACACGTAGGTGACGTCGCTGAGCGAGGAGCCGAGGTGCTTCACCATCTTCACGCGCTGCCCCTCTCCCCCGGACAGCGTGCCGGTCGGGCGGTCGAGTGACAGGTAGCCGAGCCCGATCTCGACGAACGACTCGAGCAGGTTCCGCAGCCCCTCGAGCAGCGGCGCGACCCCCGGGTCGTCCAGGCCCTGCAACCACGTGACCGCGTCGGTGATCTGCATCGCGCAGACGTCGGCGATGCTGCGGCCCCCGATCGTCGACGAGCGTGCGGTGTCGTTCAACCGGGTGCCGTCGCAGGCCGGGCACGTCGTGAAGGTCACCGCACGGTCGACGAAGGCCCGGACGTGCGGCTGCATCGCCTCGCGGTCCTTCTGCAGGAACGACCGGCGGACCCGGTGCACGAGCCCCTCGTAGGTCATGTTGATGCCGGCGATCTTCCGCTTCGTCGGCTCGCGGTACAGGAAGTCCTGCCGCTCCTGCTCGGAGAAGTCGCGGATCGGCGTGTCCCGGTCGAAGTAGCCCGACTCGGCGTACAGCCGCACGTTCCACCCGTCGGTGCCGTAGCCGGGGATGGTGAGCGCGCCGTCCCCGAGCGACTTCGTGTCGTCGAACAGCTGCGTCAGGTCGATGTCGTGCACCGACCCCCGCCCCTCGCAGTCGGCGCACATGCCGCCGAGCCGCGTGTACGAGACCTTCTGGGCCTTCGCGTCCGCGCCCTTCTGCACGGTGATCGCTCCCCCGGCCGTCACGGTCGCGAGGTTGAACGAGAACGCGTTCGGCCCCCCGATGTGCGGCTGGCCGAGCCGGCTGAACAGCACGCGCAGCATCGCGTTCGCGTCCGTGGCGGTCCCGACGGTGGACCGCGGGTCGGCGCCGATGCGCTCCTGGTCGACGACGATCGCGGTGGTCAGCCCGTCGAGCAGGTCGACGTCCGGCCGCGCCAGCGCGGGCATGAACCCCTGCACGAAGGCGCTGTACGTCTCGTTGATCATCCGCTGCGACTCGGCGGCGACGGTGCCGAACACGAGCGAGCTCTTCCCCGAGCCGGAGACCCCGGTGAACACCGTGAGCCGCCGCTTCGGCAGGTCCACGTCGACGTCGCGCAGGTTGTTCGCGCGGGCACCGCGCACCCGGATGCGGTCGTGCCGGTCGGCAGGGTGCGCGTCGGGACCGGTGGGGTCGTCGTCGACCGGATCGCTGTGCATGCGGGTCAGCGTACCGACGGGAGGCCCGTGGCGGGGTCGCCACGGGCCTCCCGTCCGGTCCGTGGTCGGCCCACGGGCCGTGGTGCGGCGCTCAGGCGCCGTGACGGCGCACCAGGTCCGGCAACTCGGCGGGTTCGAACGGCTCGTCGGTCGCGTCGAGTTCGTCGGCGGTCCACCAGCGCGAGGCGAGGATGTCCACCCGCTCGTCGTCGGTCCACTCGGCGTCGGACAGTTCGAAGCCCGGCGTGCGGACGACGTAGAACTCGGCGTGTCCGCGGTCGTGGTCGGCGAGGTCCCACTCGACGTCGAAGTCCCACGACCACACCGACTCCCCCGGCTCGTCGATGACGATGCCGGTCTCCTCGCGGAGCTCCCGGACGGCCGCGTCGCGGTGGGACTCCCCCGGGTCGACGCCGCCGCCGGGCGTGATCCAGCGGTGGGCGCCGTCGGACGACGGGGACTTCGTGTCCATCAGGAACACGCGTCCGTCGGGGTCGAGCAGCAGGATGCGGGAGGTACGGCGCAGGCCGGGCTTGGCGGTCACCGAGCCGACGCTAGCCGACGAAGCCGCTGACGTCGCCGACGAGCTTGGTGTGGTCGGCCGGGATCGGCTCGACGGCGGCGAGGGCGATCTCCGCCGCGAACTCGGACACGCTGTACAGCTTGCCGACCTCCTGCCGGCGGCCCTCGATCGCGCCGGGGTTCAGGCGGTTCAGCAGGGTGGCCGTGATCGTGCCCTCGATCATGTCGCCGGAGACGACGACGAACTCGATGCCGGCGGCCTCGAGCTGCGGGATGAGTTCGCGCAGCGCCAGCTCGCCGGCACGCTTGCTCTTCGCCACGGGGACGTACTCGTCCATCGTCTCGGCGGTCTCGACGAAGTGCGCCTGGTGGCTCGTGACGAAGACCACGCGGGAGCCGGCGGGCATGTGCGGCACGGCGGTCTGCAGCATGTCGACCTGGGCGTCGCGGTTCAGCCGGAGCGCGTAGTCCTCGCCGAGGCCGGACTCCATGCCGCCCGATGCGTTCAGGACGAGCAGGTCGATGCCGCCCCACTCCCGCACGACCGTGTCGACCATGGCCTGCACCGAGTCGTGGTCGGTGAGGTCGGCGCCGACGGCCAGTGCGGAACCGCCGTCCGCGACGATCTTCTCGGCGATCTGCTCCGCACGCCTGGCCTTGTTGCGGTAGTTCACGACCACCTTCGCGCCGGCCTCGGCCAGGTAGCCGACGGTGTCGGCGCCGATGCCGCGCGACGAGCCGGTGACGACGGCGCGCTTGTCGGTGAGGGATCCGGGGGCGAGGGGGTTGGTCACAGTCGTGTTCTCCAGGTCTGGTTCCGGCCGGTCGGGCGCACCGAGTCTACCGACGGGCCACGCCGCCGTCGGACGCTCCTGATATGTTGAACGGAGTTGTACCGGCCGTCGCGACGCAGCAGGCCGCCGCGCGTGACCGAGGGAGGGAGATCACGTGAACGGGATCGATTGGATCCAGACCACCGTCTGGATCGGACTGGTGTTGGTGCTCGGCGTGGTCGAGATCTTCACCCTCGACTTCATCTTCATCATGCTCGCGGCCGGCGCCGCCGGCGGGTTGATCGCGGCGTTGCTCGGCGCGCCGTGGTGGCTCTCCGCCGTCATCGCCGCCGTGCTCGCGCTCGTGCTGCTCTCGCTCGTCCGGCCCCGCCTGCTGGTGGCCCTCGGACGCAACGCCGACCCGCACCGCACCAACGTCGAGGGGCTCATCGGCCTCCCCGGCACGGTCGCGGTCGCCTGCACCGCTTCCGCTCCCGGCCAGGTCCGCCTGGCCAACGGCGAGACCTGGAGCGCACGGTTCGCCGTGGGTTCCGTCGACCGCACACCGCCACTCGGCACCCCCGTGGTCGTCGAGTCGATCGAGGGGTCGACCGCGGTCGTGCGCCTCGCAGAAAGGGCCACACCGTGACCATCTCCGCAGGGACGATCGCACTGATCGTCCTCGTCCTCGTCGTCGTCATCTTCGTGATCGTCGTCCTGGCGAAGGCCATCCGCATCGTCCCCCAGGCCACCGCCGGGATCGTCGAGCGCCTCGGCAAGTACCACAAGACCCTCAACCCGGGTCTGAACCTGCTCGTGCCGTTCATCGACCGTCTGCGTCCGCTCCTCGACATGCGCGAGCAGGTCGTGTCCTTCCCGCCGCAGCCCGTGATCACCGAGGACAACCTGGTGGTCTCGATCGACACCGTCGTCTACTTCCAGGTGACCGACGCCCGTGCTGCCACGTACGAGATCGCGAACTACCTCGGCGCCGTCGAGCAGCTCACCACCACCACGCTCCGCAACGTGGTCGGCGGGCTCAACCTCGAAGAGGCCCTGACGAGCCGCGACAACATCAACGGTCAGCTCCGCGTCGTGCTCGACGAGGCGACCGGCAAGTGGGGCATCCGCGTGGGCCGGGTCGAGCTGAAGGCCATCGAGCCGCCCGTGTCCATCCAGGACGCCATGGAGCAGCAGCTCCGCGCGGAGCGCAGCCGTCGTGCCGCGATCCTGCAGGCCGAGGGCACCAAGCAGTCCCAGATCCTCGAGGCGGAGGGCCAGCGGCAGGCCGCCATCCTCGCGGCCGAGGGTGACGCCAAGGCCCAGGTCCTGCGTGCCGAGGGCGAGGCCCAGGCCATCGCCACCGTGTTCGAGGCGATCCACACCGGTGACCCCGACGAGAAGCTGCTGTCCTACCAGTACCTGCAGACCCTGCCGAAGATCGCCGAGGGCACCGCGAACAAGCTCTGGATGATCCCGAGCGAGTTCACCGAGGCCCTGTCCGGCATCGCGAAGGGCTTCAGCGCCAGCCGTGGTGGCGGTGCCGGCCCGGTCGGCGGCGCCGCGGGTGGCACGGACTTCCTGTCGCGCATCTCCAAGCTCGCGAACGAGAGCCTGGCGAACACCTCGGCGGGCGCTGCGGCCGAGACGACCATGCCGCGCGCGGACGCCACCGCAGCCGACATCGTCCCCGAGTCGGACCTCGACGCCCGACTGGCCGAGTCGAACCGCAGTGTCGACGCGCACCTGGCGGCAGCCGACGACGCGACCGCCGAGCAGGTCGACGACGCCCCGACCACGCCGGGCGACGACGCGTCCGGGCACCGCTCGACCGACGGTTCCGGTCGGCGCTGACCCAGCAGCACCACGAACGACGACGCCCGCCCCGGGGAACCGGGGCGGGCGTCGTCGTTCGTCGTGTCAGGCGCCGCGTCGGGCGCGGAGGAACTGCAGGCGCTCCTCGAGGAGCTCCTCGAGTTCCTCGCGCGAGCGGCGCTCGAGCAGCATGTCCCAGTGGGTGCGGGGTGCCTTCACGTCCTCTTCGGCGACCTCGACGGGGATGCCGTCGTCGCCGAGCAACCGACCCTCACGACCGGAGCGGGGCTCCGACCAGATCTGTGGGACGTCCGCGTCGGCGGAGAAGACGATGTCGAACGTCTCCCCCGAATCGGTCTGGTAGACCGCGCGCTTGCGGTCCGAGAGCTCGACGCCCTCTTCGCTCTGGAGGCTCTGACTCCCGAGCCGCATGCCGCGGAGACTCCGATCAGCCATGTGTGTGCTCCTCTCGCTCGTCTGCCCTCCTCAACACTGTCCCACGCACGATGCATCCCGTCCCGGCGCATTCACAGTCCGTTCCCAGTGCAAGGCCCCGGGCTCACTCCGGCAGAACGGGCGCGCGCGGGCCGCGTCGTGCCCGGTCAGCGTCGGGAGCGACGACCCCAGGGTGCGCAGGCGAGCAGCACGAGCAGGCCGCCCAGCGAGACGAGCAGGGTGATCGCCCCGGACGCGATGGTCGCCGGCGTCGTGGAGGTGCCGAGTGGCACGTCGGTCACCATCGAGGTGGCGGTGTACTCGGGCACGCGGTCGATCGTGCGTCCGGCCGGGTCGATGACCTGCGACGCACCGACGGTCGAGATGTTGACGAGCGAACGCCCGGTCTCGATCGCCCGCATCCGCGCGATCTCCAGCTGCTGCAGGTTCTCGTCGGTGCCCGAGAAGTCGGCGTTGTTCGTCTGCGCGAGGATCACCTGCGCTCCCCCACGCGCCATGTCGGCGGTGAGCCCGTCGTCCACGATGTCGAAGCAGATCGAGATCCCGGCGCGGATGCCCGCCACGGAGAGCACGTTCGGCTTCGTCCCCGGCGTGTAGTCGCGCTGCAGCAGCCCGATCAACGACGGCGCCAGCTTCGAGTAGAACCAGCGGTCCGGCACGTACTCGCCGAACGGCACCGGTCGCTTCTTGTCGTACGACGACTGCCAGCCGTCCTCGGTCCAGACGAACGACGTGTTGTGCAGCACGCCCGACGGTGTCTGCGTGATCGCTCCCGCGACGATCGGTGCACCGGTCGACCCGACGACCGCGTCGAGCGCGGAGGCGATCGCGGGCTGCTGTCGCGGGTCGTACTCCGCTCCGGCCTCGGGCCAGACCACCAGGTCGACCCCCGTCGCGTCGACGTCCGTCGCCGCGACCTGCGCTGCCAGCACGTCGCCGGGCTGGGCACGGTCGAAGTACCCAGCCGGACCGTTGCCCTGCACCGACTCGATGCGGATCGTGCCGTCGGTCGCCGTCGGCCACGCCGGGACCGCCAGCACGGCTGCGACGAGCAGGCCCGCGGTCGCGATGCGTGCCGGGACCCGAGCGGTCGCACCCGGGGTGCGCGGGCTCACCAGGGCGAGCGACACGACCACGGCGACGCAGTAGACGACGATGAACGACAGACCGAGCACGCCGACGTAGGCCGCCAGGTGCGTGAAGGGTCCCTGCGACTGCGACAGGCCCACCCGGCCCCACGCGAAGCCGCCGTACGGCCAGCTGCCCGAGAACCACTCGCGTCCGGTCCACAGTGCGGCGACGACGGCCGGGAGGCCCCACACCCGTCCGGCGGTCGACCGCACCACCCGTGCGACCCAGCGGTACGCCAGGGCGATCGCCACGCTGCCGAGCGCGAAGAACGCGGCTTCCAGCAACGCGAGCGCGAACCACGGGACGGGTCCCAGGTAGCGTCCGGCCCAGGAGATCGCCGGGATCCAGAACGCGGCGCCGGCGATGTACCCCAGCCAGGCCGCGCGGCGGGCGCGCTGCCCCATCGCGGCGAGCAGCAGGCACGCCAGCGCCGGGTAGGCGAGGAACCACCAACCGGGCGACGGGAACGCGAGCGCGAACAGCAGTCCCCCGATGACGGCGAGCGGCAGGGCGGTGCCCAGCGGCAGGGCCGCGAACGGACCCGTCGCGACCGCACCGCGCCCGACGCGCGTCGGCTGCCCGGGCACACCGGTCTCGGGGATCCGCACCGTGCCTCCCGTCAGACCGTCGCGTAGGCGACGATGCCGCGGCGCACCGCGTCCGTCGCGCGCCGCGCGGTCTGGGCGAGGTCGTCGTCACCGGCGTTCCGGATCTGGTCGAGCAGGTCGATGACCTGCTTCGACCAGCGCACGAAGTCACCGGCCGGCAGGTCGAGCGTGCGCAGGACGTCGTCGAGGGCCGAGCCCGAGGCCCAGCGGAACATGCCGACCGCCATCGCCGGGGTGGGCGGCTGCGAGCCGGCCAGGCGCGCGGCGCGTTCGACGTCGTCGAGTCGCGACCAGATGGTCAGGGTCTCGTCGAGGGCGGGGCGGAAGGCGCCGCGGGGCAGCGCGTGCTCGGTGCCGGGGGCGTCCTCGCGTCGGGGCTGGTAGACGATCGTGGCAGCCATCGCGGCGAGCTGCGCCGGGGTGAGGTCCTTCCAGACCCCCGCCTCGAGGCACTCGGCGACGAGCAGGTCGCGGTCGCCGTAGATGCGCTGCAGGCGTCGCCCGCCCGCGGCGACCGTTGCCTCGCCGTTGCCCGCGTCGACGAGGTACCCGAGCTCGAGGAGTACTTCGGTCACCCGGTCGAACGTCGTCGCCACGGCGCCCGTGCGGGATCGGATCTGCTGGACGAGCTTGTCGTTGGCGCGCTTGAGCTTCCACCAGCGTTCCGACCAGCGCGCGTGCGCCTCGCGGTCCGGGCAGGCGTGGCAGGGGTGCCGCTGGAGCTGCCGACGGACCGCCGTGATCGCGGCCTGGCGCTCCTGCCGTGCGCCGTGCGAGGCCTCACGGCCGCCGGGCACGTTGGTGCGCTCGAGGTCGGACAGCTCGCGACGGAGCGAGGAGTACTCGGTGAAGTCACCGAGGTGGCACTCCATCGCCTGGCGGTAGCCGTCCAGCGACTCCTGCTGGGAACGGACCTTCCGCGCGAGGTCGACCACGGACCGGTCTGCCTGGAACTGCGCGAACGAGGTCTCGAGGACCTCGCGCGTGCGCTGCCGACCGAACTGTTCGATCAGGTTGACGGCCATGTTGTACGTCGGCCGGAACGACGAGTTGAGCGGGTACGTCCGGCGGCTCGCGAGCGAGGCGACGGCCTGCGGGTCGAGGCCGTCCGTCCACTGGATGACCGAGTGCCCCTCGACGTCGATGCCACGACGGCCGGCACGACCGGTGAGCTGCGTGTACTCCCCCGGCGTGATCGGCACGCGCGCTTCGCCGTTGAACTTCTCGAGCTTCTCGAGCACCACCGTGCGCGCCGGCATGTTGACGCCGAGCGCCAGGGTCTCGGTCGCGAACACGACCTTGAGCAGCTTGCGCTGGAAGAGGTTCTCGACGACCTCCTTGAACGCGGGCAGCAGACCGGCGTGGTGCGCGGCGACGCCACGCTCGAGCCCTTCGAGCCACTCCCAGTACCCGAGGACGGCGAGGTCCTCGTCGAGCAGCGTGCGGCAGTGGTACTCCGCCGTCTCGCGGATCTCGTTGCGCTCCTGCACGGTCGTGAGCGAGAGCCCGGAGCGCAGCACGTTGCGGACGCCCTGGTCGCACCCGTTCCGGCTGAACACGAAGAAGATCGCGGGCAGCAGCATCCGCTCGTCGAGCATGTGCGCGATCTGCTCGCGGTGCACCTTCTCGGTGCGCGGGCCACGACGTTCCGGGTAGCCCCCGCGTCCGCGACGGCCGCGGTGTCCGCCGCCGTGCCGTTCGCTGCGTGCACCGCCGCCGACCATGCGGAGCAGTTCCGGGTTCACGCGGTTCGTCGCCGCGGCGCCGCTCGAGTCGAACAGGTCGACCATCTTCGAGCCGACGAGCACGTGCTGCTCGAGCGGGACGGGGCGGTCCTCCGACACGATGACGTCGGTGTCGCCGCGGACGGTCTGCAGCCAGTCGCCGAACTCCTCGGCGTTGGACACCGTGGCGCTCAGCGAGACCAGGCGGACCTCGGTCGGCAGGTGCAGGATCACCTCTTCCCACACGGCCCCGCGGAACCGGTCGGCCAGGTAGTGCACCTCGTCGAGCACGACCCAGGCGAGGTCGTCGAGCAGGTCGGAGTCCGCGTAGATCATGTTGCGCAGGACCTCGGTCGTCATGACGACGACGCGTGCGCGGGGGTTGACGTTCGTGTCGCCCGTCAGCAGCCCGACCTCGGACTCCCCGTACACGTCGACCAGCTCGGCGTACTTCTGGTTGCTCAACGCCTTCATCGGCGTCGTGTAGAAGACCTTGGCGGTCGGCTGGCGCATCGCGAGCCAGATCGCGAACTCCGCGATGATCGTCTTGCCGGCACCCGTCGGGGCGGCGACGAGCACGCTGCGCCCCTGGTCGAGTGCGTCGCAGGCGGCGAACTGGAACGGGTCGAGGTCGAAGCGCAGGTCGGACCGGAACAGTTCGAGGTTGCGCGAACGGTTGCGGACCTTGGCCGCGGCGAACCGCTCGGCCGCACTGGCACCCGTCACAGGCCGTACTCCTCGTCGAGCTTGGCCTGGCGCTTGGCGACCCGGCGGTCGTGGATCCACGTCACGAGGCACGCGGCGAGGTAGAGCACCAGCATCGGGACCGCGAGCAGGAACATCGAGATGATGTCCGAGCTCGGCGTGACGATGGCGCAGAAGACCAGGATGCAGAGGATCGCGACGCGCCAGCTCTTGATGATCGAAGCGGCCGTCAGCACCCCGACGAAGTTGAGCAGGACGAGGAAGACCGGCAGGACGAACGCGATGCCGACCGCCACGATGAGCTTGATGACGAAGTCGTAGTACGCCTTCGCGTCGACGATCGAGGTGTCCTCGCTCGAGACGAAGCTACCGAGGATGCCGACCACGTGCGGCAGGATGAACCACCCGAAGTAGCAGCCGCCGAAGAACAGCGGGATCGCGGTGCCGAGGAAGCCCCAGACGTACTGCTTCTCGCGCCGGACCAGCGCGGGGACGATGAACGCCCAGATCTGGTAGAGCCAGACCGGGCTGGCGAGCACGATGCCGATCGTGATCGCGATCTGGAGCTTCAGGTCGAACGCCCCGGTGATCATCGGGAAGTTCAGCTCGGCGGTGTGGCCACCGACCTCGGCGAGCTGCGTCACCGGCGCACGGAGCGCGTCGAGCACGAACGGGGTCAGGAACCACCCGCCGATCGCTCCGACGACGATCGCGATGACTGCGCGGAACAGGCGGTTGCGCAGCTCGATGAGGTGCTGCCCGAGCGACATGCGGCCTTCGGCGTCGGTCTTCTGGCGCCCCTGCCGCTTCGCTCGCCCGCGCGCGGTCGTCGAAGCCATGTCGTCGATCTTACGGGGTCCGCACCGACAGTCCGCCGCGGGTCAGCCCGCGGCGAGGGCACCCGCGGCGAAGTCCCGCACCGCCGCCCGCGCGGCCGGCGGGTCGAGGACCACCGCCCGCCCCGGCAGCCCGGCGACGAGCCGCACCACCCCGTCGAACCCGTGCGATGCGGCGAGCCGGATGCGCACGCGCCCGTCGTCGTCCGGCGCGTCGGCGGTGTCGGCGAGGAAGTCGGCGACCAGCGGCAGGGACGTCGAGTCGAGCTCGACCGTGACGATGACGTCGTCGGCGGCCTGCTGGAAGAGGGTGTCCGGGATGACGACCTGGTCGATCGTCTTCTCGGCGGGACGCTCGTCCACGCACACCTCGGACATCCGGTCGAGCCGGAAGGTCCGGAGCGCCTGGCGGTCGAGGTCCCAGGCGCGGAGGTACCAGTCGGTGTCGATCGACTCGACGCGCAACGGGTCCACCCGGCGGGTGCCGCCCTGGGTGCGCGGTCCGGCGTACTCGAACGTCAGCCCACGGCCGTCGGACATCGCCCGCCGGATGGTGGCGAGTGCGACGTCGTGCAGGTCCTGCCCGACGGCGACGGTCGACGCCGCTCCCCCGGCCCCGCGCGACAGCTTCGCCATGAGCGCGCGGATGGCGTCACGGTCGGCGGCCTCGGGCAGGGCGGACAGGTACTGCAGCCCGGCGATGAGCGCCGAGGCCTCGCGAGCGGACAGCCGAGGCGAGTCGTCGATCGCCACCAGGTTGGTGAGCACGATCATGTCGTTCTGGTCGAAGTCGTCCCAGGCGATGTCGAACAGGTCACCGTGCTGGTACTGCATCGTCTCGCCCGGGACGCCCGACACGGCGATGAGCTCGACGGCGCGTCGGATGCGGGCCTCGGGCACACCGAAGTGCCGAGCGGCCTCGGCCACCGAGACGCGTTCACGGTCGATCAGGTAGGGCACCAGGGCGAGCAGGAACGCGAGCTTGTCCTGCGCCTGCAGGGGTTGGGCCTCAGCCACGGTCGGTGTCCTCTCCGGCATCGCTGTGGTCGCGCACGAGGGCGCGCAGCCGCTCCTCGACGCGGACGCGCAGGTCGTCTGGCTCGAGCACCCGGACCTCCGGTCCGAAGGCGGCGAGTTCCTCGGCCAGGATCTGCGGGTCGACGTGGTGGAGCACGAGGGCGCCGTCCGCGTCGGTCTCGGTGTCGCGACGGCGGGTGAGCCGGCGCTCGGCATCGGACCCGGGGGTCACGGCGATGCGCGCGGTGCGTGCGGCCCAGACGTGCTCGAGGCCGGCGAGCGTGCGCTCCCCCGCCCCCACGGGAGCCGTGTGCTGGCCAACCTCGTACTGGGTCACCGGCCCGACGATCCGGGACAGCAGGTAGTTCTTGTCGGAGTCGGTGGCGAACTCGTGGGCGGCGAGCATCCACCGGCCGCCGTGCTGCACGAGGGCGAGCGGCGCGACCGAACGTCGCCGGGCCTCGTGCTGCCCCGGGGTGATGTAGTCGAAGCGCACCGCGGCACCGCGGTCGAGCGCCGACCGGAGCGGCTCGAAGGACGCGTCACGGGCACGGAGCCGCGGCGCGTAGGCGTCGACGCCGAGCTGCAGCGCGCCGTCGTCGTCCTCGGCACCGGCGGAGCGCACCTTGAGGAGCCCCCGTCGGGAGTCGGCGGACAGGGCACCCTCGCGCCAGGCCATCGCGGCCAGGGACAGCAGTGCCGACTCGTCCGGGGTGAAGCGGACGTCGACGGGCAGGTCGTACTCGCCCTTCGGGATCCGGTACCGCAACGTCTGGTTGTTGCCGGCGGCACCGGGGGTCTCGATGGTCTCGAGCGGGATCCCGAGCTCGCGGACGTCGTCCTTGTCACGCTCGAACTGGCGCTCGAGCGAGGCGTTGTCGCCGCCCGGCGTGAACCGCTGGCGGTAGCCCTGCACGTTCGCCAGGATCTCGCCCTTGGTCAGCCCCGACTCCGTCGAGAGCAGCGCGAGCACGAGGCTGAACAGCCGCTCCTCGGCGGGCACACGGGGCACTCGGGTCGCTGGCACGAGCCGATCCTACGGCAGCGCGGGTGCACCGGAGTGCACCCGCGCCGCGGTCCGTGGAGGGTCGACCGGGGTCAGTTCGACATGGCTCCGAGCACGTCGATGACGTACGCGTACGCGGTGCCCTGCTGGTTCACGACGGCGAGGACCTGGTCGCCGACGCGGTGGCCGACGACGGCCTTCCGGACGCCCTCGTCGACCTGGCCCTCGGCGAGCGGGATCGTCTGCGCGCCCGAGCCGTCGGTCCAGCTCGAGCCGGCCACCGTGGGGTCGGCACTCCACGTGACCGCGGTGTACTTGATGACCGCGGTGTCCTCCGCGGTGAGCTTCCGACCGTCGCCCTTGCGGAGCAGGTGGGTCTCGTTGCCCTTCGGCGCCGTCCACGACGGGATCGTGATGCCGGGGGCCCCGGAGGGCGCGAGCACGACGGCCGGCATCCGGTCGCCGGCGAGCTGCGGCGTGCCGGTGGCACGGGCGTCGAACGCGCGCTTGACGTCGATGACGGCGATGACCGCGTCCTCGGTCTCGTCGGACGAACCGCTGCCGGCGGCGGCGCCGTCGGGCGTGCTGCTCAGGGCGCTCTTCGGCAGGGCCACCGCGAGGCGGTCGCCGACACGCGCGCACTGCAGCGAGTCGCCGAGCGCTCCGTAGTTGCTCGCGCCGGCCGTGATCGGGGCGGTCTGGCCGGAGTAGCCGCTCGTCTGGGCGACCTGTCCGGTGGTGCCGTCCACCAGGGTGTACTCCACCAGCACGGGCGTGCCGTCGTCGATCGTGCGCCCGCTGCCCTGCTGCAGCACGGACACCTGGGTGCCCTTCGTCGTCAGTCCCTTCGGCACGGTGACCTTCGGCTCCGAGCCGAACTTGCCGGTGGCGGTCACCGCTTCGGACGCGGCACCGGGGGCGGCACAGCTCGAGGGCGTGGTACCGGCACCGTTCGACGCGCAGGCGGTGAGCGACGCGGCGAGACCGATGGTGACCAGGAGTGCGGGGATGGTGCGCACGGACCCTCTTTCCGTTCGATGCAGGACGGGCACGCCGTCAGCCTACCGGTCGTCCTCGTCGGCCCCGGACGCGGCCGGAGCGGCGTCGGGCGCCGCCGGAGCAGCCCCGGACGCGGCCGCAGCAGCGTCCGATGCCGACGCCGCCTCGGCCGCCGCGACCTTGCGCGCCTGCGCCGCCGACTGCCGGGCGACCTTGCGGAGCTTCTTGTCGCTCGTGGCCCGCTCGCCGACGGCACCGGGGGTCCAGGCCTCGATGTCCTCGTCCGAGAACTCGACCTTGCCCGCGCGGCGCTTCAGGTTCGGCAGCACCGTGCCGTCGGCCAGGCGCCTCGCGGTGATCAGGAAGCCGGTGTGCCCGACCATGCGGTGGTCCGGGCGGACGGCCAGGCCCTCGACGTGCCAGGTGCGCACCAGGGTCTCGCTCGGCATCGGGTCGGTGAACCGGCCGGTGTCGCGCAGCGCCTCGGCCGTGCGGGACAGCTGGGTGACGGTCGCGACGTAGCAGACGATGAGTCCGCCGGGCACGAGGGCGTCGGCTGCGGCGTCCACGCACTCCCACGGCGCGAGCATGTCGAGCACCACGCGGTCGACGCTCTGCGGCTCGGTCGCCTCGGGCAGGGCCTCCACGAGGTCGCCGACGGTGACGGACCAGTTGTCCGGGACGGCCCCGAGGAACGTGCCGACGTTGCCCTTCGCGATGGCCGCGAACTCCTCGCGGCGCTCGAACGACTGCAGCTGACCGGTCGGGCCGATCGCGCGGAGCAGGAAGAGCGACAGCGCGCCCGAGCCGACGCCCGCCTCGACCACGCGGGCCCCCGGGAAGACGTCCGCGAAGGCCACGATCTGTGCGGCGTCCTTCGGGTAGACGATGGCCGCGCCGCGCGGCATCGACATGACGTAGTCGTTCAGGAGCGGTCGGAGCGCCAGGTACTCGTCGCCCGTGCTCGCCCGGATGACGGAACCGTCGGGCTGGCCGATGACGTCGTCGTGCCGGAGCACCCCGCGGTGCGTGTGGTACTCGCCGGCGGTCTCGAGCGACAGCGTCGTGAGCTTGCCCTTCGGACCGGTCAGCTGCACGCGGTCGCCGGCCCGGAACGGGCCGCGGGGCGGCGTGTGCGGTGCGCCGCCCGCGGTGTGCGGGAGCGCTGCGGTCGGGTCGGCGGTCGGACGGGAGGCGCGGCTCGCGTCCGCCTCGTCGCGTGCGTCGTCGTGGTTCATCGGGTGACCCCCTCGGTGTCCGCAGCGTGCGCCGGGTCCGGCACCGCGCCTCCCGGCTCTCCGGCTCGAGCAGCCAGGGCCGGCGTCGTCAACTCGACCAGACGGTCGACGTCGACGTCCGCCAGGGTGGTCAGGTGCACGTCCCCGCCGGCGATCTCGGACAGCGGGACGATGTGCTCGACGGCGACCGTGACGGCGCCGGAGGCGACGGCCGAGGCGACGCCGGTGGCGGAGTCCTCGATCGCGACGCAGGCGGTCGGCTCGACGCCGAGCTGCGCGGCGGCGGACAGGTAGGCGTCCGGGAAGGGCTTGGGACGGTCGACGTCGTCACCGGCCACCACGACGCGGAAGCCGTGCGCGCCCAGCGCCTCGGCGGCCACGAGCGCCATCCGGCGCCGGGACATCGTGACCAGGGCGGTCGGGATGCCGCGGTCGTGCAGCTCCTCGATCAGCTCGCGGGCGCCGGGCCGCCACGGCAGGTCACCGCTGCGCAGGCGCTCCATGACGTAGTCGGTCATCCACTCGACGATCTCGTCGACCTCCATGTCGACGCCCTTGGCGCGCAGGAGTTCGCCGGAGCGCTCGAGGCCGCTGCCCACGAGGGACAGGCCGTCCTGCTCCGTCCACTCGGCGCCGTACCGGGTCGTCAACTCGACCTGGGACCGCTGCCAGATCGGCTCGGTGTCGATGATCGTGCCGTCCATGTCCCACAGCACGGCTGCGGGCAGGACGAGGGCAGGAGGTTGCGCGGTCACGGGCGACGAGTCTACCGGGGCCGTTCCGCTGGGCGCGGACGCGCGCGTGCGGGGACACCCCCTGGGCCTACAGTGGATGCCTGAATCGTGTCCGGCCGGGGGCACCGCTCCCGCCCCGCTCCGCTCCACCACCAGGAGGTCCGCTCCGTGCCACAGCACACCCCCTTCAGCGACGGCCGGTTGCTCGTCGTCGCCTTCGAGGGTTGGAACGACGCCGGCGAGGCCGCCAGCGGACTCGCCCGCCGCATCGTCGACTCCCTCGGACTCGAGGAGCTGCGCGAGCTCGACGGTGAGCGGTACGTCGACTACCAGTTCAACCGGCCCACGGTCGGCACCGACGAGAACGGCGACCGGGGCGTGCAGTGGCCGCGGATCGTGCTGCACGGCCCCGGTGCCGAGGGCCGTCCGGTCATCGGCGCCACCGGTTCCTCCACCGACCGCGACGTCTACGTGCTCGTCGGTCCGGAGCCCTCGCGCACCTGGCGCGGCTTCTGCGCGGAGATCATCGACCTGGCGGACGTCTACTCCATCGACGCGGTCGTGTTCGTCGGGGCGATGCTCGCCGACGTCCCGCACACGCGCCCCATCTCGGTGTTCGTGTCGAGCGAGGACGCCGGCGTCCGGGCGGCCTTCGACGTCGACCGCTCGTCGTACGAGGGCCCGACCGGGATCCTCGGGGTCCTCGCCGACGCGATGGACAAGGCCGGGCTGACCACGCTGTCGCTCTGGGCCTCGGTGCCGCACTACGTGCACAACTCGCCCTCGCCGAAGGCCACGCTCTCGCTGCTCGACAAGATCGAGGAACTCGCCGACGTCACGGTGCCGCGGGGCTCGCTGCTCGACGACGCCACCGAGTGGGAGGAGGGCATCGACGCCCTCGCCGCCGACGACGAGGACATGGCGTCCTACATCGGGCAGCTCGAGCAGGCGCGTGACACGGTCGACTCCCCCGAGGCCTCGGGCGACGCCATCGCGCAGGAGTTCGAGCAGTACCTGCGCCGCCGGGAGCGCAAGGACGGCAAGGACGGCGGCACCGCCGGTGGCGAGGGGCCCTGGCGCCCCCAGCAGTAGGCCCAGCTGCGCTGAGGTCGCACTCTGGCTGGATCCCGGCGGCGCGATCCGGGCCGAAGTGCGATCTCACCGGTGCACGCGACGGGCACACGCGACAGCGACCGCCGAAGTGTCACCAACCGTCGCCCGGAGTGCCGTTGAGCGACACGTCACTCAACCCCGGCGACACGCATGCGGCGTGTCGTGACCGCTCGGCGAGCGGACGGTGGACGGGACGCGCGCGGCGGGGTTCGGCCCGGGGCTCCCGTCCGACGCCGATGCACGCGACAGGCACACACGACAGCAACCGCCGAAGTGTCACGAACCGTCGCCCGGAGCGCCGTCGAGCGTCACGTCGTGCGACCCCGGCGAGACGCATGCGGCGCGTCGTGACCGCTCGACGAAGACAGGCGGGTGCGCTGAGGTCGCACTTCGGCCCGACTCCGGCTGTGTGATCCGGGCCGAAGTGCGATCTCACCGGTGCCGTCAGGCCAGGCGGATGCCGAGCAGGGCGTCGATCAGGTCGACGAGCTCCGGTGTGCACGCCGTCCCGCCGGCGATGGCGGTGTCCACCGCAGCGACGGCACCCGGCGTGTCCAGGTCGTCCGACACCCGCGCACGGATCCGGAGCGCGACGTCCGGAGCATCGTCGGCGTGCCCGGCCGACGCGCCCGAGGCCCAGTCGACCCACCCAGACAGGCGGGTCGTGGCGCTCGTCAGTTCGCTGTCGAACCACTCCCAGTCGTCGGAGTACTTGTGCGACAGCAGCGCGAGCCGGACGGCCCGGGGGTCCGCACCACCGTCGAGCAGTCCGCGCACGGTGACGAGGTTGCCGAGCGACTTCGAGATCTTCGTGCCCTGGTACGCGATCATCCCGGTGTGCACGAACGCGTTGGCCAGGGGCTGGTGCGCCAGTGCCGCCGCGTGGCCGGCACTCATCTCGTGGTGCGGGAAGACCAGGTCGCTGCCGCCGCCCTGCACGCTGATGGGCAGACCGAGCTTGTCGCCGGCGATGACGCTGCACTCGATGTGCCAGCCGGGTCGGCCCGGTCCGAGCTCGGTGTCCCAGCTCGGTTCGCCGTCGCGGGCCGCACGCCAGAGCAGCGGATCGAGCGGGTCGCGCTTGCCCGGACGGTCGGGGTCGCCGCCGCGTTCGGCGGCCAGCGCGAGCATGGTGTCGCGGTCGAGGCCGCTCTCGTCGCCGAGCGTCCAACCGTCGGCGGGGTGGTTGACGTCGAAGTACAGGTCGTCGCCCTCGGCGTCCTCGGTGGGGACCTCGTAGGCGGAACCGGTCTCCTGCAGGAACGAGACGGCCTCGGCGACACGCTCGACCTCGTCGGTGACGGCCACGAAGTCGTCGGGCGGCAGGATGCGCAGGGCCTCCATGTCACGACGGAACAGGTCGACCTGAGACGCGGCGAGTTCGCGCCAGTCGACGCCGTCACGGGCGGCACGTTCGAGCAGCGGGTCGTCGACGTCGGTGACGTTCTGCGCGTACTCGACGTCGAGTCCGGCATCACGCCAGGCGCGGCCGAGCGTGTCGAACGCCAGGTACGTCGCCGCGTGCCCGAGGTGCGTGGCGTCGTAGGGCGTGATGCCGCACACGTACAGCGCGGCACGGTCCTCGTCGTGGGCGGGGTCGACCGGCTTGCCCGTGGCGGTGTCGTGCACGACCGGTCGGGGCGCGGAGCCGGGGACGTCGGGGACGGACGGGGCCTGCCAGGCCCTCACGGCTGGATCACTCCGAGCGACAACAACACGATGAGCACGATACCCAGTGCGATCCGGTAGACCACGAAGGGCATGAAGCTCCGCTTGCTGATGTAGTTCATGAACGCCGCGATCACGACGAAGCCGACGACGAACGCGACGGCCGTCGCGATGAGCGTGTCGGCGAGTCCGAACGGGGAGCCGTGGTCGCCCAGGCTCGTCGCGGCCTCGTAGAAGCCGGACAGGAACACCGCGGGGACGGCGAGCAGGAACGCGAAGCGCGCCGCCGCCGGACGGGTGTAGCCGAGGGCGAGCCCCATCGAGACCGTCGCCCCGGACCGGGAGACACCGGGGACCAGTGCGAGCATCTGCGCCAGCCCGATGAGCAGACCGCCCTTGAAGGTCATCTGCTCGATCCGGCGTTCCTTGCGCCCGACCCGGTCGAGCACCCCGAGCACCACGCCGAAGACGATGAGCACGATCGCGACGATCCACAGCGAACGGAACGTCGTCTCGATCGAGTCCTTGAGCAGGAGCCCGGCGATGCCGATCGGGATCGTGCCGAGGATCACGAGCCACCCGAGCCGGACGTCGGGGTCGCCCTTCGGCACGTCGCGCTTGACCACCGACCGGAACCACCGCCCGATGATCCGGGTGATGTCCTTCCAGAAGTAGATGAGCACGGCGGTCTCGGTGCCGAGCTGGGTCACCGCGGTGAACGCCGCACCCGGGTCCTTCGCGTCGGGCAGGAAGAGCCCGACGATGCGCAGGTGTGCGCTCGACGAGACCGGCAGGAACTCGGTGAGCCCCTGGACGAAGCCGAGGAAGATCGCCTCGAGGATGTGCATCGCACGGGCCTTTCGGGGGGAGGTCGGTCAGGGCACCGCCACGACGGCGACCATGCACAATATCAGTACGTGGCGAGGAGGTCGCCGAGGACACGTCGGCCGAACGCCAGGGCGTCGAGCGGCACCCGCTCGTCGACGCCGTGGAACATCGCCGGGAAGTCGACGCCCGCCGGCAACTGGAGCGGGACGAACCCGTAGCCCGCGATCCCGAGGGTCGACAGCGCCTTGTTGTCGGTACCACCCGACAGCAGGTACGGCAGCACCGGCGCGCCCGGGTCGTGGCGGCCGAGGACGTCGCGGACGGCGTCGACCAGCGGGCCGCCGAAGTCCTGCTCGAGCCCGATGTCGCGGAAGGACGTCACGACCTCGACGTCGTCGCCCGCGAGTTCCCGGACGCGCGCGAGCACGGTCTCCTCGTCGCCGGGCAGGCAGCGGATGTCCACCAGCGCCTCGGCCCGGTCCGGGATGACGTTGTGCTTGTAGCCCGCGGTCAGCACCGTCGGGTTCGAGGTGGTGTGCAACGCGGCGTGGATGAACCGTGACGCCGAACCGGTGGCCAGCGCGACCTCGTCCGGGCCGGTGACCGTCGGATCGACCCCGATGAACCGGGCGACCTCGGCGACCATCGCGTCCGTCGTGGCCGAGAGCCGGACGGGCCACTCCTCGCTGCCGATCCGGGCGACCGCCGCGGCGAGCTTCGTGACGGCGTTGTCGCGGATCACGTGCGAGCCGTGGGCTGCCGTGCCGCGAGCGATGAGCTTCACCCACATCAGCGCCTTCTCGCCGGTCTGCAGCAGGTAGGCGCGGCGATCACCGAGCGTGATCGAGTACCCGCCGACCTCGCTGATCGCCGCCGACGCCCCGGCGAAGACCTCGGGGTGCTGGTCGACCACGTGGTGCGAACCGAGCACGCCCCCCGCTTCCTCGTCGGCGAAGTACGCGATCACCAGGTCCCGCTCGGGTGCCCCGTGCTGGTCGATGACGTCCCGCAGTGACGTGAGCATCATCGCGTCCATGTTCTTCATGTCGACCGCGCCCCGACCCCACAGCGAGCCGTCCTTGACCACGCCGCCGAACGGGTCGACCGACCAGTTCGCCGGGTCGGCCGGCACGACGTCGAGGTGCCCGTGCACCACGAGCGCCGGCTTGTCGCGGTTGCGCCCGGGGACCCGTGCCACGACGCTCACCCGGTCCGGCTCGGACTCGAACAACTGCGGCTCGAGGCCCAGCGCCCGGAGCTCGTGCTCGACGTAGTGGGCGGCCTCGGCCTCACCGCGGGACTTCCCCTCGCCCCAGTTCGTCGTGTCGATGCGGATGAGGTCACGGGCGATCGCCGCGGTGGCCTCGAGCTCGGGCACGGTCGGCTCCGGGTTCGTCATGCGACCACGCTACCGGTCGGCACCGACGCCACCAGGGGCGGGACACCACCGGGACTCGCCCGGGATGCGTGACCGTGTTCATCGCGCGTTCAGACCCGTGCTAGTGTCTTCTCTCGGCAGGAACGCCGGGGAAAACCCGGGAAACAGACACCAGGCACCCTGTCCGGGTGGCGGAATTGGTAGACGCGCTAGCTTGAGGTGCTAGTGCCCGTATTAGGGCGTGGGGGTTCAAGTCCCCCCTCGGACACAGGAATGCATGCCCCCTGACCTTTCGGTCAGGGGGCATTTCTGTTGTGTTCTCCCGGCGAGTGCCGCCGTCGCTCCGCTCGGGGCGTCACCGCCTCGGCCAGCTCGCTTCGCTCGCGGCCCCCCTCCGGTCGGCTGGTTGGTCGCACTCCCTGCGGCTGACGGACCAGCTGGGTCGGACCCACTCCCAGGGGATGGCGACGGAAGCACGGGCGGACGGGAGGCGCGGGGCGGGGCCGACCCGCGCCTCCCGTCCGGCGGCGTCAGCGCGCGCGCAGGACGCGGCGCGCCACCAGGACCACCGCACCGACCGCCGCCAACCAGCCCCAGTTCGCGACGACCGGGTCGAGCAGCTGGTGCCGCCAGTCCGTCCGCCCCGACCCGAGGCGCGACGCGACCGGGTGCGTCCCGGCCTCGGCTCGGACGCCCGTCTCCCGGATCACCCGGTCCGGCCGACCGCGGAGCGCGGCCGTCACCCGGTGCCCGGCGACGTCGAGCCGGTCCCCCACCACCAGGAGCGCCCAGTGGGCCAGACGCCCCTCACTGAAACGCTGGTAGGCGAACCGACGGACCAGTCCGGGGAGCCCGCGGAGCGGCTGCGCCGTCCCGAACACGGGCGTGACGTGCGCGTGCTCGATCGAGCGTTCGCGGCCCTCGGCACCGGGCTGCTGCTCCGGCACGTCCCAGTGCGCGCCGGACGCGAACCCGGCCTCGCGGGACAGCTTCGGCACCGAGGGGCGGTCCTCGAGGTCGAGGTCGCTCCCCCACCCGGGGATGCGGGCGCGGAGTTCGTCGGCCGGCGGCACCCGTCGCGGCGGGTCGGCGATGTACGGGGTGTGGTCGGACACGGGGTGCTCCTTCACGGGACGATGACGGGCTTGATCATGCCGTCGAGCTTCGCCGAGAACAGGTGGTAGCCCTCGGCGATGTGCTCGAGCGGGATGCGGTGGGTGATGATGTCGCTCGGCTTCAGGTGCCCGGCCTGGATGTGCTCGAGCAGGCGGGGCCACTGTCGCTTCACGGGGGCCTGGTTCATGTGGATCGTGACGCCCTTGTTCATCGCGTCGCCGAACTTCACCAGGTTCGGGATCGGTCCGTACGCGCCCATGGCCGACACCGTGCCGCCCTTGCGCACGCCGTCGATCGCCCAGTTGAGCGCGACCGGCGAGCCGCCCTGCAGCTTGAGCTTCGAGGCGGTGACGTGCTGCAGGAAGCTGCCGTCGGCCTCGGCCCCGACGGCGTCGATGACGCTGTCGGCACCCAGGTGGTCGGTCTGCTTCTTCAGCTCCACCACGACGTCGTCGACCTCGGTGAAGTTGATGGTCTCGGCGTGCGCGAAGGTCCGCGCCTTCTCCAACCGGTACTCGAGCTGATCGACCACGATCACGCGGCCGGCACCCATGAACCACGCCGACTTCGCCGCGAACAACCCGACCGGTCCGGCGCCGAGCACCACGACCGTGTCGCCCTCGCGGATCGAGGCGAGCTGCGCACCGAAGTAGCCGGTGCCCAGGGCGTCCGTCATCATCAGGGCGTCGTCCGGGTCGAGCCAGTCCGGGATCACCTGCGGGCCGACGTCGGCGTACGGCACGCGCACGCGTTCGGCCTGCCCGCCGTCGTAGCCACCCGTGGTGTGCGAGTACCCGAAGATCCCACCGACCGCGGTCGCGTTCGGGTTCACGTTGTGGCAGTTCGTGAACAGGCCCCTGGCGCAGAACCAGCAGCTGCCGCACGAGATGTGGAACGGGACCATCACGCGGTCGCCCACACTGAGGTTCTGCACCGAGGACCCGATCTGCTCGACCACCCCGATGAACTCGTGGCCGAACGTGTGCCCGACGCGGGTGTCGGGCATCATGCCGTGGTACAGGTGCAGGTCGGAACCGCAGATCGCGGCCCGCTCGACCCGGACGACCGCGTCGTTCGGGTGCTCGATCCGGGGGTCGGGCTTCTCGTCGACGCGGATCCGGTAGGGCCCGCGGTAGGTCATGGCGCGCATGTCGCGCTCCTCTCGCTCGTCCGTCAACGCTGACGGCAGGCGCGTGGGAGCGGACACAGGACCGCACATGCCGGCTACTGGGGTGGACGGTGCGAACAGAGAAACGGGAGGCGCGGTGCCAGCTGGCACCGCGCCTCCCGTCCGTCTGGTGGTCTCGACTAGCTCTTCGACGCCTCGACGAAGTTGCGGCGCGGGTCGGTCTCCTTGATGAGGGAGGTCGCGTCGCGACCGGACACCGCACCGGTGATCCAGCCGATGACGATGCGGGCCTTCCGGTTCAGCGTCGGCATCGCGTACACGTGGTACGAACGGTGTGCGAGCCAGGCGAACAGGTTCGTCATCTTGACGCCCTTGATGTTCCCGGCGCCCTTGCCGACACCGTACGACGCGACCGTGCCGATGGAGGGGTGGCGGTACTCCTCGAGCGGCTTGCCCGTGATCGACGCCACGATGTTGTCGGCGGCGACGACGGCCTGGCGCACGGCGTTCTGCGCGTTCGGCGGGTAGTACGCCGGCTGCTTGTCGGCGGTCAGGTCGGGGACCTGCGCGACGTCACCGAGACCCCAGACGCCCGGCACGACCTCGTGGGTGTCCTCGGCCTCGACCTGCAGCTTCGCGTTCGCGGCGAGGTGTCCCTTCGGACCGCGCGGCAGGTCGGAGGCGTCGAGCAGCGGGTTCGGCTTGACGCCGGCGGTCCAGACGAGCAGACCGGTCGGGATCGCGTCGCCGTCGGACAGCGTGACGACACCGTTCTCCGCACTGGGCATGGTGGTCTTCAGGCGGACGTCGATGCCACGGGCGCGGAGCGACTCGAGGGTCCACTTCGACAGCTCGGGACCGACCTCGGGGGCGACGCGGTCGAGCGCATCGATGAGGATCCAGCGCGGCTGCTCGCCGGCGAGCGACGGGTAGGTCTTGATGGCGGCCTGCGACACGTCGAAGAGCTCGCCGATCGCCTCGACGCCGGTGTAGCCACCGCCGACGAAGACGCTGGTGAGCAGGCGGCGACGCTCGTCCTCGTCGCGCGTGGCAGCGGCCTTCGCGATGTTGTCGAGGAGCTTGGCGCGCACGTAGGCGGCCTCCTCGACACTCTTGAACCCGACGCCGTACTCCTCGAGCCCGGGGGTCGGGAACGTCCGGGTGACGGAGCCGAGGGCGACGACGAGGTGGTCGTAGCCGAGGGTGCGGTCGTCGCCACCGGCGGTCGCGATGGACACGGTCTTGTCGGCCGACGAGATGCCGGTGACCTTCCCCTGGATCACGCGGGTCTTGCGGAGCGCTCGGCGCAGTTCGACGGTGACGTCCTTCGGCGCGATGTGGCCACCGGCGACCTCGGGCAGGAACGGCAGGTAGGTGTAGTAGGTGTTCTGGTCCACCAGGGTGATCCGCATGGGCACCGTGGCCGCGTGCTTCTGGAGCTGCTTGACGGTGCCGTAGCCGGCGGAGCCACCGCCGAGGACGAGGACGTGAGGGATCGAGTCTGCCATTCCTCCGGTCTACCGGACTTTGCCTCGACGCGTCATGAGCTGCGCGGCCTGTCGCGGAGCCGCCACCACGCGGTCTCGGCGAGTTCCGGGCCGGTGAAGACGCCGTGCGGGGTCCGTCGCGACTCGGTGAGCGAGAACCGGCGCAGACGGTAGCCGCCCCCGAAGCGGTCGATGATCGCCTCGGGTGACGCCTCGGGGTCGCGCTTGACGTACCAGGTGCGGTCGTCGACCGGCTCGATCACGCGAGGGTCACCGACGCCCGCCGATGCGGGAGCGCAGGACGTCGATGCGCTTCTGGATCTGCTCGATGCTCGCCTGCGCCACGGCCGGACCACCGCTGATCCGCCGGAGTTCGGCGTGGATCGCACCGTGCGGCTCGTTCGAGTGCCGCGACCAGATCGACACGAGCCGGGCGAGCTCGGTGCGCTGCTCCTTGATCGTCATGTACATCGGGCGGTTCTCGGGCTCGGCGGCCTTCGGCCGCCCGTCCTTGACCGTGCGGCCCTTGGACCGCATCGCCTGGGTCGCCTGCCGTGCGCGGAGCAGGTCGCGCACCTGGTCGGGTTCGAGCAGGCCGGGGATGCCGATGAAGTCGAGCTCCTCGAGGGACCCGACCTCGCCGCCCGTCCCGAACTCGCCGCCGTCGTAGAGCACACGGTCGAACGACGCCTGCGAGTCGAGCGCCTCGAACGGCTGCACCTCGAGCAGGCTCTCGGACGCCCGGTCCTCCTTGTTCGCCTCGGCGACCATGGCGTCTTCCGGGTTGTAGAGCCCGTCGTCGGCGTCCTTCGGCCGGTCGAGGGCGTGGTCGCGCTCGAGCTCCAGGCTCGCGGCCAGCGCCATCAGGCCGGGCACGCTCGGCAGGAACACGCTCGCGGTCTCACCGCGACGTCGAGCCCGCACGAAGCGGCCGATCACCTGGGCGAAGAACAGCGGCGTGCTCGCGCTCGTGGCGTACACGCCGACGCACAGCCGTGGGACGTCCACGCCCTCGGACACCATGCGGACGGCGACCATCCAGCGCGAGGTGTCGGCGGCGAACGCGCTGATGCGGCTCGACCCGGCGGCCTCGTCGGACAGGACGACGGTGGGGCGCTCCCCCGTGATCTGCTGCAGGATGCGGGCGTAGGCGCGTGCCGTCGTGGTGTCCGTCGCGATGACGAGCCCGCCGGCGTCGGGCACGCCCCGACGGACCTCGGTCAGGCGCTTGTCGGCAGCGCTGAGCACGGCCGGCATCCACTCGCCCTCGGGCGACAGCGCGGTGCGCCACGCCTGCGCGGTGATGTCCTTCGTGACCTGCTCGCCGAGGGACGCCGACATCTCGTCGCCCATCCGGGTCTTCCACCGCATCTGGCCGGCGTAGGCCATGAACAGCACCGGACGGACCACGCCGTCCTTGAGGGCGCGGCCGTAGCCGTAGTTGTAGTCGGAGATCGAGGTCCGGATGCCCTGCTCGTCGGGGGCGTACTGCACGAACGGGATCGGTGCGGTGTCGGAGCGGAACGGGGTCCCGGACAGCGACAGACGGCGGGTCGCGCCGGTGAAGGCCTCGCGGATGCCGTCGCCCCAGGTGAGCGCGTCACCGCCGTGGTGGACCTCGTCGAGGATGACCAGGGTGCGGCCGCCCTCGGTGATCGTCTTGTGGACCTCGGGGTTCATGCCGACCTGGGCGTAGGTGATCGCGACGCCCTGGTAGTGGCGGCCGAACATGCCGTCGCCGTTCTTGAACATCGGGTCGATGCGGATGCCCACGCGGTCGGCGGAGTCGGCCCACTGCCGCTTGAGGTGCTCGGTGGGCGCGACGACGACGATCCGGTCGACGGTGCCGCGGGCGAGCAGTTCCGTCGCCAGGCGCAGCGCGAAGGTCGTCTTGCCGGCGCCGGGCGTGGCGGCGGTCAGGAAGTCGCGCGGCTCCTTCTCGAAGTACTTCGTGAGCGCTTCGACCTGCCAGGCGCGGAGCTTCGACGCGGTCCCCCACGCGGCGCGGTCGGGGAACGCGGGAGACAGGTGCTGGACGGCCGCGTTGCCGGCGGCCTCGGCCAGTGCCGCTGCGTCGGCCTCGTCACGTGCGGCGTCGCCGTCCACCGACGGTGACGACCCCGCACCGCCTCCGGCCCGGTCGTCCCCCGACTCGGCCCACAGCGTGGCGGGCTGCTGCTCTTCGTACTCCGCTGCGCTCACTGGATGCGATTCTACCGCCACCGTCAGTCCTGTCTGGCGTGCGGGACGTGACCGTCCGGGGTGCGCCGGACCAGCGACGCCGGGCGCAGCACGCCGGCGCCGAAGCGAGCCGCCACCGCGTCGACGGTGGTCTCGGTCTCGCGCCACGGCGCGTCGTCGTCCCACAGGGCGTTGCTCGCCGCGGCGGGGACGAGGTTCTCGCCGCGGACCCCGATGAGCCGGATCCGGTTGCCGGGACGGTGCAGCACGTCGTACAACTCGACGGCTTCGCGGTGCAGTCGCTTCGCGACGTCGGTGGGTTCGGCGAGCGTGCGCGACCGGGTCAGCGTGGTGAAGTCGGTGTAGCGGACCTTGAGCGCCACGGTGCGGGCCTGCACCTCGGCGTGGCGGAGCCGGACGGCGACCTTGTCGGCCAGGCGCAGGAGCTCGCGAGCGACGTCGTCGCGTTCGGTCAGGTCGTGGCCGAACGTGACCTCGTGCCCGATCGACTTCTCGCCGACGCCGGTGTCGACCACACGGGGGTCGCGCCCCCACGACAGGTCGTGCAGGCGCTGCCCACCGGCCGGACCGAGGGCGGACACCAACGAGCCGAGCGGCGTGTTGGCCAGGTCGCCGACGGTGCGGATGCCCCGGCGCTCCAGCGTCTCCTGCGTCTTGCCACCCACGCCCCACAGCGCGGAGACCGGCTGGGGGTGCAGGAACGCCACCGTGTCGGCCGCCGGCACGACGAGCAGGCCGTCCGGCTTGGACCGGCTGGACGCCAGCTTCGCGACGAACTTGGTCGACGCGGCACCGACCGAGCAGTGCAGTCCGGTCTCGGCGAAGACGGTGCGCCGGATGGCCTGGCCGATCTGCCACGGGGTGCCGTACAGCCGGAGCGCGCCGGCGACGTCGAGGAAGGCCTCGTCGATGCCGAGGCGTTCGACGCGCGGGGTGAACCGGTCGAACACCGCCATCACGGCGGCGGACTTCGCGCGGTACTTCTCGAAGTGCGGTTCGACGATGACGGCGTTCGGGCAGCGGCGCTTGGCCACGGCCATCGGCATCGCGGAGTTGACGCCGTACTTCCGGGCCTCGTACGTGGCGGCGGTCACGACGGACCGGTCGGAGTCGTGACCGACGATGACGGGCAGCCCCACGAGGTCGGGGCGGTCGAGCAGCTCGACGGAGGCGAAGAAGGCGTCCATGTCGACGTGCAGCACGGTCGCCGAGACGTCGTCCACCGGTGCGTCGGAGACGAGGCGGTTGCGTCCGTCCTGCTTGCTCACACCGCGATGATGCCAGGCGCCGCCGACATCGCCGCGACGAGCGCCCCGCCCACCCCGCCGGTACCGCCCACTCCGTCCGTCAGCCCAGGGGCCCGAGCACCGACGCCGCGATGGTCCGAGCCGCCGAGTCCCGCGTCGACGGGTGGTACTGCCCGGCCCGGACGTCACGGGCGAGTCGCGCGAGCTCGCTCGTCGACCGGAAGGCGGACCCGCCGACGACCCGCATCGCCTCGTCCACCACGTGCTGCGCCGTGTCCACCGCGCGGGCCTTCGTGCCGACGAGCAGCGGGAACCACCGCGCCCCGAGGTCGTCCTGCTCGTCGACGGACCGTGTCAGCGCGTCGACCTGCAGCGTCACGGCGTCCACCGCCCCACGCAGGTCGGCGACCGTCCGGCGCACGTCCGGGTCCTGCGACCGCGGCGTGCCGTCCGACGCCGTCCGTGCGGCGACGGCCTCGGCCGCCAGGGCGATTGCCCGCTCGGCGATGCCCACGTACACCGACGCGACCAGGAGCTCGAACGCCGCGAAGATCCCGAACACCAGGGGGTCCTGGGTCGGTCCGACCGGCAGTACCCGGACGATGCGCTCGGCGGGCACGTGCGCCGCCCGCAACCGTGTGGTGCGGCTCTGCGTCGCCCGCATCCCGAGGGTGTCCCAGTCGTCCAGGTGCTCGACGCCCCCGTCGGAGCGCAGCAGGAATCCGTGCACGAGCCGCGGCTCCGGTCCGGACGTGTCCTTGCCGAACACGCTCAGCACGTCCCATGCCGGCGCGAGCGACGTGGACACCTTGGTGCCGGTGAACCGGTACCCGCCGTCGCCGTCCGGCTCCGCCGTCGTCGACGAGTCGAACAGGACGGCGTCGTTGCCGGGTTCGCTCACCCCGAAGGCGAGCAGGTGGTCGTCGGCCGCGTGGTCGGTGACGGCCTGGAGGAACGCCCCACCCCGCGCGGTCACGCTGCGGGCCGCCTGCACCCACACCTGGTGCATGCCGAGACCGAGCGCCGTCGCCGGCGCGGCCTGGGCGAGGGTCCGCTGCACCTCGGCTGTGGCGCGGAGCCCGAGCCCGGACCCGCCCTGCTCGACGGGCACCCCGATGCGCAGGTACCCGGCCGCGCGCAGCTCGTCGAGGTCCTCGGCGCAGAACGCGTTGGCGGCGTCGTACCCGGGCGCGCGTCCGGCGATGCGGGTGAGCAGTCCCTCAGGGACCGACCATCCGGCGGCATCCGTGTTGGCCTTCGTCATGGCACGAGACTATGGTCCGGAACGTGTCAGATCGTCATCCGTGGACCAGGTACGTCGCGATCGGTGACTCGTTCACCGAGGGCATCGGTGACCCCGACCCGACCGTGCCCGGCGGCAACCGCGGCTGGGCCGACCGGGTCGCCGAGGTGCTCGCGCACCAGACCGAGGACTTCGCCTACGCGAACCTGGCGATCCGCGGGCGGCTGCTGCAGCAGATCATCGACGAGCAGGCCGAGGCCGCCGTCGCCCTGCACCCCGACCTCATCACGGTGTCCGCCGGCGGCAACGACATCATCCGCCCCGGCTCCGACCCGGACGAGCTGGCCGAGCGCGTCGACCGGCTCGTCGCCGACCTGCGCCGGGACGGTGCGACCGTCGTGCTGTTCACCGGCCCCGACGTCGGCATGACGCCGGTGCTCGGCATGGTGCGCGGCAAGACGGCGATCTACAACGAGAACCTGCACGCCATCGCGCTGAAGCACGGTGCCCTGATCGCGAACACGTGGGCGCTCCGCGTGCTCCGGGATCCGCGGATGTGGGCACCGGACCGGCTCCACCACTCCCCGATGGGCCACGCCACCATCGCCGCCGCCGTGCTCGACACCCTCGGCGTGCCGCACGGGCTCGAACCCTCGAACCCGGAGCCGCTCGAGGCCCGGCCCTGGCGCGAGGCCCGCGCCGAGGACCTCGGCTGGGCGAAGGAGTACCTGGTGCCGTGGGTGGTCCGCCGCATCCGGCACACGTCGTCCGGCGACGGGGTCTCCGCGAAGCGTCCGGAGCTGCAGATCGTGACCGAGCACCCGTCAGACACCCCGTAGCCGCCGGTCGGTCGCGGGGTCCCACGCAGTGCGCCCCGCCACGGTCGTCGCGCCCCGGAGAGCCGGGGTGCGATGACCGTCACGGGGCGCGATCGCGCGCGGGACGGGCTCAGTCGGCCGGGCGCCGCAGCGTGAGCGGGCCGTCGTGCAGCGGCTGGGTCTGCCACGCGGTCGTCACCGCGCCCGTCGCCGGGTCGACCCGCACGTGCAGCAGGTGCGGGGTCTCGACGAACCGCACGTCCACCCGCAGCGTCCCGTCCTGGTCGGCCGCCCCGCTCGCGGCGAGCGGCCCCTCGACCGTCCACTCCCCCTGCCCGACCGGCACCGACAGCGTCCCGCCGTCGACGTCGACCGTGAGCCGCCACGCGTCGCCGTCGCGCGCCAGCGGACCGACGTCGGCCGTGCCCCGGAGCGACCCGCCGACCAGGGCGGGCAGCCCCAGGGAGGCGAGCCGGGCCTCCAGGGCGCGGTCCGCAGCCGCGTCGGACGAACCGTCGACGGCGGGCAGCAGGTGCTGCCAGACCGCGTCGAGGACCGCCTGCATGTCGAGGCTCTGCCCGGTCAGGGCAAGGACGACGTCCTGCTCGGGCAGGACCACGCAGAACTGGCCGTACGCGCCGTCGCCGCGGTAGCCGTGCCGGGCCATCCAGAACTGGAACCCGTAGCCCTGCGACCAGTCCGGGTTGCCCTCGTCGGGGTTGGCCACCTGCGTGCTCGTGGCCTGCGCGACCCAGTCCTCGTCGAGGATGCGCTCGCCGTCCCACACGCCGCCCTGCAGGTACAGCTGCCCGAGCTTCGCGACCGCGGACGTCGGGGCGTAGCAGCCGCTGAAGCCGAGCTCGGCACCGGTGTCGTCCAGACGCCAGGCCAGGTCGTCGATGCCCAGCGGGTCGAGCAGGTGCGGACGCAGCCAGTCCACGAGCGAGCCACCCGTCACCCGTCGCACGATCGCCGCGAGGGTGTACGTGCAGGGCTGGTTGTAGGCGAAGACCGTGCCGGGCTCCTCGTCGGGCGGGAGCAGCAGGAAGCCGCGCACCGTGTCCGTCGGGTCGAGTGCCTCGGCGCGGTCGAGCGTCTCCTCGCGGTGCCCGCTCGCCATCGCGAGCAGGTGCCGGACGCTGATGCGGCGGCTGCGCTCGTCGGTGACGTCCGCGTCGAGCTCGGGGAAGTACGACAGCACGGTCGCGTCGAGGTCGATCAGACCGGCCCGGACGGCGATGCCCACCCCCGCGGCGGTGAAGCTCTTGCTGAGCGAGTACAGCAGGTGCACGCGCTCGGCGGTGTACGGCTGCCACCAGCCCTCCGCCGCCACCTGACCGTGCCGCAGCAGCACGATGCTGTGCGGTTCCACGTCGGGTGTGGACTCGAGTGCGTCGAGCAGGGCGGTCACGCCCCGGGCGTCGATGCCGAGCGCGGACGGGGTGGAGGCCGGGAACGTCGTCGTCACGCGTCCGACCCTACGGCTGCGACCGCCCGGGCGTCACGCCCCCTGGAACGGGTTCGTCCAGCGCCACCAGACGCCGGGATCGTCGATCGTGCGCTCGAGCACGAGCGGCACCGTGACCGGGTCGTGGTCGGAGATCCGGAACCGGACCTTCCCGACCCGCTCGCCCTCCGTGCCGACGGTCACCTGCTCGAGCTCCGTCTTCGCGGTGACGGTGGCCCTGCCCCACACGAGCACCTCGGCCGCCGTGGTCGTGACCGCGTCGGCCTCGTCCTGCCACGGTGTCGAGAACGTGCCGAAGGTCTGGCCCTCGTGCGCGAGCGTCACCACCTGGAAGTTGTCCGCCACCGAGCGGAGCAGCCGCTGCACGTCGACGTCGAGGGAGTCGTGGTCGACTCCGCCGAGCATCACGCCGATCACCGTCACGTCGCGTCCGCCGCGCTCGTACGTCGCCGCGAACAGCAGGCAGGCACCGGCCTCGTCGAGGGTGCCGGTCTTGATGCCCTCGATCCCGTCGATCCCCAGCAGCTTGTTCGAGTTCTCGATCTCGCCCACCGTGGGGATCGTGACGTCCTTCGTGCCGACGATCTCGTGCACCACCGGGTCCGCCAACGCGAGCTGGCCGAGTTCCACCAGGTCGGTCGCGGTCGAGGTGTTGTCCGGGTCGAGGCCGGTCGGCTCGTGGATCGTCGTGTCGTCCAGGCCGTGCTCGTCGAGCCAGGCGTTCGCCGCACGCTCGTACGCGGCGATCGAGCCGAAGGCCCAGATCGCCAGGGCACCCGCGTAGTTGTTCGCCGACTCCATGAGCATCACCTGGAAGGTCTGGTGCTGCGTGAGCTCCAGCCCGGCGGGCATCGGGGCGACCTCGCCGTTCTGGGCCGCGTACTTGGCGTACAGGCCCTCCATCTGCTTCGTGAAGCGGATCGACGCCCCGGACTCCCCCGCCGCCATCGGCTTCTCGTCGAGCACCACGAGCGCCGTGACGACCTTCGTGATGCTCGCGATCGACCGCGGCTTCGTGTCCCCGCTGGTGCGCAGGCTCTCCGGGAAGTCGGTGGCCTCGACGGCGGTGGCGCCGTACCCGGGGAAGCTCAGCTCGGGCACGGTCGTCTCCGGTGCCGAGTACGTCGTGGTCGAGGCGCTCGCCGGCCCGAACGGCACGATGGCCGCGGCGACGAGGTAGCCGACCACGAGCACGAGGACGGCGACCACCGAGATCGTCACCGGCCTGCGGACGGCGGAACGGGGGCGGCGCACGACTCGGGACACGGTCACCGAGCGTACCGGCCCGCGTGCGTGGCGGAGGCGGGGCGCGCCTCCAGGCCGTGGTCGGGGCTAGGAGGCGCGCCGCTGCGCGTGGGTGACCGCCCACAGGCCGACGGCGCTCGCCGCGGCGACGTTGAGCGAGTCGACGCCGTGCGCCATCGGGATCCGGACCGTCGTGTCCGCCGACGCGATCGCGGCCGGGGTGAGCCCCTGACCCTCCGTACCCATCACGAGTGCGACCTTGTCCGGCAGGTCGGCGACGAAGGCGTCGAGGTCGACCGAGTCGTCGGTCAGTGCCATCGCGGCCAGGTGGAAGCCCTGGTCGCGGAGCTCCTCGCCCGCCGCGGGCCAGTCGCCGATGCGGGTCCACGGCACCTGCAGGACCGTGCCCATGCTCACCCGCACGCTGCGCCGGTACAGCGGGTCGGCGCAGCGCGGGCTGACCAGCACCGCGTCGGCACCCAGGCCGGCCACGCTGCGGAAGACGGCGCCGACGTTGGTGTGGTCGACGATGTCCTCGAGGACGACCACGACCCGCGCGTCCCGCACGACCTCGGCGACGGTCGGCAGCTCGGGGCGCTGCACGGCGGCGATCGCGCCACGGTGCATGCGGAAGCCGGTGAGCTCCTCGAGCAGGGCGTCCGGGCCCACGAACACCGGGCCGTCGTGGTCAGCGACCAGGGGCAGGACGCTGTCGAGCCACTTCTCCTGCACCAGGATGCTGCGCGGCACGTGCCCGGCGCGGATCGCACGCTCGATCACCGTGTTCGACTCGGCGATGTACAGGCCACCCTCGGGCTCGCTCACACGGCGCAGCGCCACGTCGGTGAGGCGGGCGAAGTCGTCGAGGCGGGCGTCGTCGAGGGAGTCGATGCGGACGGGGTGCACGGGGCTCGTTTCGGTGTGGTGCGGGCGGGTGCCGGGGAGCGGCGGGGTCCTGGTCTTGGTCTTGGTCGGCTGCGCTGGACCGGGGTGCCGGGGACCGGGGTTCGGGGTTCGGGGTCGGGGCTCCGGGGTTCGGGTCCGCGGTCCGGGGTCTTGGTCGTGGTCGGCTGCGTGTGCCGGGCGCGCGCGGCGCCGGTGACCGGGGTCCGGGGTACGGGTCCTGGTGCTGGTGCTGGTGCTGGTGCTGGTGCTCGGTGCTCGGTGCCGGGTGCGGGGTGACTGCGCCGCCGCGGGAAGCGATCGGCACGGTCGGGTGTTGAGGGTACCGTGAACAGGGTGCTGGATGATGCTGCGTCGACGACCGCGCCGACCGCCGGGTCGGCCGACACGGCCGACCTCGACCGGCTGGTCGAGGTGCTCGCCGGCAAGCGCGTCGCGGTCCTCTCCGGGGCCGGGCTGAGCACCGACTCGGGCATCCCCGACTACCGCGGTGCCGGTCGCGTCGTGCGCAAGCCGATGACGTTCCAGGAGTTCCTCGCCGACCCCGCGAAGCGGCAGCGGTACTGGGCGGGATCGCACCTGGGCTGGCGGAGCTTCGCCGCGGCGACGCCGAATGCTGGGCACCGCGCGCTCGCCGCACTCGAGGACGCCGGCGTGGTCGCCGGGATCATCACGCAGAACGTCGACGGCCTGCACCTGCGCGCCGGTTCGCGCCGGGTGGTCGAGATCCACGGCTCGATGGACCGCGCGGTCTGCCTGACCTGTGGCCAGGTGTTCTCGCGCGCCGACCTCGCCGCGACCATCGACCGCGCGAACCCCTGGATCGACGAGCCCGGCTCCGTCCAGCTGCAGCCCGACGGCGACGTCGAGATCACCGACGTCGAGCGGTTCGTCGTGCCGGCGTGCTCGGTGTGCGGCGGCGACCTGAAGCCCGACGTCGTGTTCTTCGGCGAGTTCGTCCCCACCGAGAAGTTCCACGAGGCCGTGTCGATCGTCGCCGACGCCGATGCCCTGCTCGTGGTGGGGTCGTCGCTCACGGTGAACTCCGGCGTCCGCCTGGTCGACCACGCGACCCGTCGGAAGAACCCCGTCGTCATCGTGAACCGCGGGGCGACCCGGAGTGATCGCCGCGCTGCGGTGAAGGTGGACGGTGGGACCACCGAGACGCTGGTGCACCTGGCGGAGCGGCTGGTCGCGGGGGCGGCGCCGATGGCGGGCGGCGAGTAGCGCGCCGGGCCGGCCGAGCTGCCGGGGCGTGCGGGCTGCCAGCCTGCCGCGCTCGCCCCGCTCGCGCTCCGGTACGGACCCCTGGTCCCCCGCGTCGTCTGCGAAGATCGACGGGTGACGACCCACCTGTACCTCGTCCGGCACGGCGAGACCGACTGGAACGCGCAACGCCGGATCCAGGGCTCGACCGACATCCCCCTCAACGACACCGGGCGCCGACAGGCCGCCGAAGCCGCCGAACTGCTCGCCCGGCGACCCTTCGACGCCGTCGTGGCGTCACCGCTGTCCCGTGCGGCCACCACCGGGGCGATCATCGCCGACCGCCTCGGCCTCGCGGCCCCGGCGACGTACCCGGGCCTGGCAGAGCGCTCCTACGGCGAGGCCGAGGGCCTGACCGACGACGAGGTCCTGGCCCGCTACCCGCACGACGACATCCCAGGTCGTGAGTCCCGGTCCGCCCTGCTCGCGCGCACCACCGAGGCCCTCGGCGAGATCGCGGTGCAGTTCGACGGCGGGGTCGTGGTGGTCGCGACGCACGGTGCCGTGATCCGTGCCGTGGTGAACGCCTCGGCGCCGGGCACCGCAGACCGTCGGGACACCCCGATCCGCAACGGCTCGATCCACTCGTTCCGCTGGGACCCCGAGCGGTTCCACGCCGAGCTCGTCCGGTTCGACGACCCCATCGACGACGTCTCCGACGCGACCGGCGGCGCTCCGTTCGACCACCAGAACCCGCTCGAACGCCGCAGCTGACCAGGGACTAGGCTCCGACGCACCCGTATCCGCCTGCGCGTCCGGGTGGAGGGAGCGACATGTCCGACGACGGAACCGACCGCTCCACGCAGCGCGCCCTCGACCCGCCGGACGACGACCTCGACCAGGTCTTCGGCCCCGAGACCGCGTCCGTGCCGTCGCGGACGCGGGCGCGCACCTGGGTCGTCATCGGCGTCGGCGTCCTCGCGGTCGCCGCGGTCATCGTCGTGGCGCTCGGGTCGATCGTCGGGAGCGTCCAGAACGGCATCGGCGGGGTGTTCCCCCGACCGGAGGCGGCGCTCGACCGGTTCGACGCGCGCGTGAGCGACCTGCCCGGCGTCGTCGAGGTGCGGCACCACGAACCGCGGAAGACGGCGTTCGCGAGCTACGACGCGACCGCCACCGTCCGCGCCGACCCAGCCCTCGACCGCGCGGCGCGTGCGGACCTCGTCGAGGCCGTGAGCCGTGCCGCGGAGGACGCCGGCGGCAACGGCGTGCGCATCGTCGCCATCGCCGACCTCGGGGTGCTGCACGTCGGTGTCACGGGCGACCGGGCGGTGACGGAGCGCCGCCTGGTGCTCGCGGACACGCTCGACCGCATCGGCGGGGTGACCGCGGTGCGGTGCTCGTGGGCCCGGGGCACCGAGGCCTCCGACGACGACGCCGACCAGTCGGTCGTCGTCGAGACCCCGGGACGGGGCAAGGCCCTGCCACCGATCGTGGCGCGGGTCACCGAGGACACCCAGCGGGTGTTCCCGGGAGCGGACGTCGAGGTACGGGCGCCGCAGTAGCGCCAGCAGGCAGGCCGACCGCGGTGCCGCCCGGCGCCAGCAGGCAGACCGACCGCAGTGCCGCCCGGCGCCAGCAGGCAGACCGACCGCGGCGCCGCCCGGCGCCAGCAGGCGCTGGCACCCGGGGTCAGCGTGCCGCCCGGTCCCGCACGGCCCGCTCCACCGCGCGGACCACCTGCTCCGCCGAGTCCTGCCACCGGAACCGCCCGGCCCGCGCGATCGACTGCTGCGAGGCCTCCTGCCACCGCCCCTCCACGCGCCGCACCGCCGCTGCGACCGCCGACGGCGACGCCGGGTCGAAGTACTCGGCCGCCTCGCCGCCGATCTCCCGGAAGATCGGGATGTCGCTCACCACCACCGGCGTGCCGACGCCCATCGCCTCGACCAGCGGGATCCCGAACCCCTCGTCGTACGAGGCCGTGGCCAACGCCGTGGCCGACCGGAGCACCGACAGGTACTCCTCGTCCGACGCCCCGTCGTGGAACACGATCGCCCCCGCGGGCGCGAGCCCCTCGAGCCGGGCACGGTCGGCTGCGGACACGCGCGACATGCAGTGCAGCGTCCAGTCCGGGCCGAGCAGCGGCAGTGCCGCCGCGAGTGTCTCGACGTTCTTGTACGGCATGAAGGAGCCCATGTAGACGAGCGAGCGCGCACGCGCCCCGTCTGCCGGGCGTGGGTCCGCCGGGTCCGCGGCGTTGTACGCCACGGTGACCGGACGCCGGGTGAGCCGGTGCTCGGCGATGAGCGCCGCGCTGGTCTCCGACACCGTGACGACCCCGTCAGCGCCGTTCAGCAGCAGGCGCTGCGGCACCCAGGACAGGTGGAACGCCCGCCACCCGAGCCGGAGTGGCCACGAGAACTCCCGTGGAGGCGTGCGGTTGCGGTAGTAGATCAGGTCGTGCAGCGTCAGCACGAGCGCGTGGTCGCGGCCGCGCGACCCCATCGTCTGCATCGGCGAGAACACCGCGTCGAGTCCCAGACGGTTCACCCGGCGGGCGACGAGCGGCTCCCCCGCGTCGGTCGGGGCCGGCAGCAGTTCCCACGGCAGCTCACGCGGCAGCGACTCGAGCTGGCGTTCGTCGCTGACGAGCAGCACGTAGTCGTGGCGGTCGGGCAGGTGCGCCACGACGCCCGCGGTGAACCGGCTGATCCCGTCGTGCCGGCCGATCCGCACGTAGCGGCAGTCGATGCCGATACGCAGCCGCGTCACGACGCGTCCGCCTCGCCGGCCGGGGCGGCCGTCCCGTGCTGGTCCTGGTCCGCTCCCCGGGTCGCGCCGTCGCGTGCCTCGGTCGGCCGGGAGGCCCGGGTCGGCCCCGGCGACCGTCGCGCCTTCGCCCTCCGGTCGCGTGCCGGACGGGCCGGCGTGTCGGCCATCCGCCGCAGGACGGCGGCCGCGGCCGGCGCCGGCGTCTCGTAGTGCACCAGGTGTCCGACGCCCGGGATCACGACGAGCTCGGCGTCGCGCAACCGGGCGGCCAGCGCGCGCTGCTCGGGCACGGCCGTGATGTCGTCGTGCTCGGCGGCCACCATGAGCACCGGCACGTCGATCCGGTCGGCGTACTCCGACACGTCGTGCGTGACCGAGGTCCGGAACGCCTCGAGCACGCTCGTGCGGTTCGCGAAGGCCGAGAAGTACCGGTCGTGCTGGTCGTGCACCCAGCGGCGCAGCGCCGGGTCGTGGGACTTGAGCATCGCGACGCTCATCGCGCGGACGATCGCGCCGTTGCGCAGGATGCCGAGTCCGATCGGCCGGGGCAGCACCGCGCCCGCCCGGTAGTAGCCGATCGCGATGGCCGTGCCGATCGCGCGCGGACCCCGCAGGGCCGGGGCGGCGATCGGGTTGACGAGGACGAGCAGCCGGGTGTCGAGTCCGGCGGCGACGGCCGCCGAGACGACGATCGAGCCGAACGAGTGGCCGAGCACGACGGTGTCGCGGCCCAGGCCGAGCGCGGCGGCGAACCCCTTCAGCCACGTGACGTACCCGTCGACGTCGGAGACCGGCAGCGGGTCCGACTCGCCGAAGCCGGGCAGGTCCGGCACGATCACGCGGACGCCCTCCAGGTGTGCGGCGATCGTCTCCAACCCGTGGTGGTCCCCGCGGAACCCGTGGACGGCGAGCACGGTCCGGTCGGCGTCCTCGGGCCCGTAGACCCAGTGGTGCGTGGTCCGGCCGTCCACCTGGACGGCCCGGTGCACGACCGGGGTGGCGGCCATCAGCGACTGGTACGGGGAGAGCACGGGCGGTTGCATCCGCGCCAGTCTAGGGAGCCAACCGCACGAAACCCCGGACACCCGCAGCGTCGCGCGCCTATCGTGTCCGGGGCGGGCCGTCGACGGGTCCGACGACCTTCGACGAGGAGCACGGTGACCTTCACAGCCCCGATCCAGTTGCCCGGACTGACGCTCGACCCGCAGTGGTACAAGCGCTCGGTCTTCTACGAGTGCATGATCCGCTCGTTCGTGGATTCGAACGGTGACGGCATCGGCGACATCCAGGGCGTGATCGGAAAGCTCGACTACCTGCAGTGGCTCGGGGTGGACGCCCTGTGGCTGCCCCCGTTCTTCCAGTCGCCGATGCGCGACGGCGGGTACGACATCGCCGACTACCGGGCGATCCTGCCGGAGTTCGGCACCCTCGACGACTTCCGCGAGCTGGTCACGAAGTCGCACGAGCGCAACATGCGCATCGTCATCGACATGGTGATCAACCACACGAGCGACCAGCACGAGTGGTTCCAGCAGTCCCGTGAGGACCCGGACGGCCCCTACGGCGACTTCTACGTCTGGCGGGACACCGACGAGGACTACTCGAACATCCGCATCATCTTCGTGGACACCGAGGAGTCGAACTGGACGTTCGACCCGGTGCGCCGGCAATTCTTCTTCCACCGGTTCTTCTCGCACCAGCCCGACCTGAACTTCGAGAACCCGGCCGTGGTCGAGGCCGTGTACGACGTCGTCCGGCACTGGCTGGACATGGGCGTCGACGGTCTGCGGCTCGACGCCATCCCGTACCTGTTCGAGTCCGAGGAGGGCAACGGCGAGGGCGAGCCGGAGACCCACGAGTTCATCAAGAAGCTCCGCGCGATGGTGGACGACGAGTACCCCGGCCGGGTCCTGCTGGCCGAGGCGAACCAGTGGCCCCGTGAGACCGCCGCGTTCTTCGGCACGGACGAGGAACCCGAGTGCCACATGGCGTTCGACTTCCCGGTCATGCCCCGCATCTTCTACTCGCTCCGCGCCCAGCACGCGGCCGAGCTCAAGGCGATCCTGTCCGAGACCCTCGACGTCCCTTCGTCGGCGGCGTGGGGCGTCTTCCTCCGCAACCACGACGAGCTCACGCTCGAGATGGTGAGCGAGGAGTACCGGCAGGCGATGTACGGCTGGTACGGGTACGACCCGCGGATGCGCTCGAACATCGGCATCCGTCGCCGTCTCGCTCCCCTGCTCGACAACTCCCGCGCCGAGCTCGAACTCATCCACGCGCTGCTGTTCTCGCTGCCGGGATCGCCGTTCCTGTACTACGGCGACGAGATCGGCATGGGCGACAACATCTGGCTGCCGGACCGCGACTCGTCCCGCACGCCCATGCAGTGGACGCCGGACCGGAACGCCGGCTTCTCGACCGCCGACCCGGGCAAGCTGTACCTGCCCGTCGTGCAGTCCCTGGTGTACAACTACGCGCAGGTCAACGTCGAGGCACAGCTCGCACAGTCCCGCTCCCTGCTGCACTGGGTCCGGAACGTCATCCACGTGCGGAAGGCGCACCCGGTCTTCGGACTCGGCACGCTCGACGTGCAGGAGACCTCGAACGAGTCCGTGCTCGCCTTCGTCCGCTCGTGGGAGGGCTCCGGGCAGCAGTTCGGCCCGTCCGCCGAGGACGTCCTGTGCGTGTTCTCGTTCGCGACGAACCCGACCTCGGTCACCATCACGGCACCCGAGTACGCCGGTCGCCCGCTGTACGACCTGTTCGGCGGCAGCTCGTTCCCGTCCTTCGACGAGGACGGCACCGTCACGCTCACCATGGGCACGCAGTCGTTCTTCTGGCTGCACGTCGGCGCGCCGGTCGGCTGACCGGGGCGCCGGGCGGCCCACGGCTGGCCGGACGAGCGGCCGGCGGGCGGGTCGCCGTGGTGGTGTCGGTGCGTCCGGCTAGCCTCGTCGGGTGACGTACTCCGCAGCAGCGCTCGACACGCCCGCGCCGACGACTCCCCCGGTGCAGGACCTCTCCGGTCGGCCCTGGTGGCACGCGCTCGGCGTGTTCGACCTCGAGACCACCGGTGTCGACGTCGAGACCGCCCGCATCGTCACCGCCCACGTGGGCCTGATCGACGTCACCGGGCGGTCCATCGTCGAGGGCGCGTGGATCGCCGATCCCGGCGTCGAGATCCCCGAGGGCGCCGCGGCCGTGCACGGGTACACCACCGAACGCGCGCAGGCCGAGGGGCGTCCCGCCGCCGAGGTCGTGGGCGAGATCATCGCCGCCATCGAAGCGGTGTTCGCCCGCGGCATCCCGCTCGTCATCTACAACGCCCCGTACGACCTCACCGTCCTCGACCGCGAGGCCAAGCGCCACGGGTTCGCCTCGCCGGTCATCGGCAACGTCGTCGACCCGCTCGTGATCGACAAGGCGCTCGACACCTACCGCAAGGGCAAGCGCACGCTCGAGGCCGCGTCCGAGCTGTACGGCGTGGCCCTCGACGACGCCCACGACGCCGGCGCCGACGCCATCGCTGCCGGGCGTGTCGCGCAGGCCATCGCGAACCGCTACCCGGACGAACTCGGCGTCTCGGCCGAGGAACTCCACCGCAAGCAGGTCGGCTGGTGCGCCGAGCAGGCGACCTCGTTCCAGGACTACATGCGGAAGAAGCGCGACCCGGCCTTCGTCGCCGACGGCCGCTGGCCGCACCGCAACGGCGCCTGACCCGCCCGCGGGTGCACGGCAGCCGCCCACCCCATGCCGCCTGCCCGCGGGCGCACGACCGCGCCCGAGCACGCAAGCCGCGCCCGCGTCCGCGCCCGCGCCCCGCACCACCAAAGTGCATCGGAACCACACGAAGAGGTGGCGCCGATGCACTTTGGTGGTGCGCCGCCACCCCGCGCCGCCACCCCGCGCCACCCCGCGCCACCGCTCCGCACCACTCCCGCGCGCCAGCAGCACCGCGCCCCGCTCCGGTCATCGCGCCCCCGCACACCCGGGCGCAACGACCACAGCGGGGCGCAACCGGTCAGGGAACTCGCGCCGACGCCCCACAACGCGAACGGGCGGCCCTCCCGAAGGAGAGCCGCCCGTCGGCGTTGTGTGAGCTGCTTACTTGCTGAAGCCCTTGAAGCGCTGGTTGAACTTCTCGACGCGACCGGCCGAGTCGAGGATGCGCTGCTTGCCCGTGTAGAACGGGTGCGACGCGGAGGAGATCTCGACGTCGATGACCGGGTAGGTCGCACCGTCGAGCTCGATGGTCTTGTCGCTGTTCGCGGTCGAACGCGTCAGGAACGTCTCACCAGAGGCCAGGTCGCGGAAGACGATGGCGCGGTACTCGGGGTGGGTGTCGGTCTTCATGGAGATTCCTCGATAGCGGTGGTGGGATTGCGCGAACTGCGCGGGAAGTCGTCGGCTTGCGCCAGCCGTCCACGATACCAGAGAGACGACCGGATCGCAGCGCTACGCGGCGCGTGCCGTGTAGCGACCGGCGTCCTTGGTGACGGAGAGCTCGATGCCGAACGCCTCGGTCAGGGTCTGGTCGGTCAGGACCTCGTCGATCGGCCCCGCGGCCTGCACGTGGCCGTCTGCGAGGACGAGCGCGTGCGTGAACCCGGCCGGGATCTCCTCGACGTGGTGGGTGACGATGACGATCGCCGGCGAGTCCGCGCTCTGGGCGTAGCCGCCGAGGGTGCGGACGAGGCTCTCGCGGGCGCCGAGGTCGAGCGACGCGGCCGGTTCGTCGAGGAACAGGATCTCCGGGTCGGTCATCACGGCGCGGGCGATCTGGACGCGCTTCTGCTCGCCGTCGCTCAGTTCGCCGAACGTGCGGTCGGTGAAGGAGCCGAGGCCCCACTCGTCGAGCACGCGCTGGGCACGGCGGACGTCGAGCTCCTCGTACTCCTCGTTCCAGCGGCCGGTGACCGAGTAGGCCGCGGTGAGCACCACGTCGATGACCTTCTCGGTCACCGGGATGCGACGTGCCAGCGCGGTCGAGGCGAAGCCGATGCGCGGCCGGAGCTCGAACAGGTCGGCGCCGCCGAGCTCGGTACCGAGCACCTCGACGTCGCCCGAGGTCGGGAACGTCTGGGCGCCGGCCACCTGCAGCAGCGTGGTCTTGCCGGCGCCGTTCGCACCGAGCACGACCCAGCGTTCGTCGTCCTGCACCTCCCACGAGATCGCGTCGAGGATGGTGGCCCCGTTGCGGACCACGGAGACGTCTGACAAGCGCACGACCGAGGGCATGCCCCCAGCCTACGGCTTCTGCCCGAGCACCTGGTCGTAGACCTGCCGTGTCCTGGTGGCGATCGCGTCCCACGTGAACTCGGTCTCGACGCGCAGCCGCCCGGCGCGCCCCATGAGCTTCGCCAGCCCCTCGTCGGCGAGCACCTCGGTGAGGGTCGCGGCCAGGTCGGCGACGAAGCGGTCGGGGTCGGTCGGGGTGCCGGTGCCGTCCTGCACCTGGTCGATCGGGACGATGCGCCCGGTCAGACCGTCGGCGACGACCTCGGGGATGCCCCCGGTGCCGGTGCCCACGACGGGGATCCCGCAGGCCATGGCCTCGAGGTTCACGATGCCGAGCGGCTCGTACACCGACGGGCAGACGAACACGGTGCCCGACGAGAGCACGTTGACGATCTCCTGGTGGGCGAGCATCCGGTCGATCCACACGACGCCCTCGCGCTGTTCGCGCAGCGAGGAGACGAGTTCGGTGACCTCGGCGAGGATCTCCGGCGTGTCCGGCGCGCCGGCGCACAGCACGATCTGCACGTCCTCCGGCAGCGACGCGACGGCGCGCAGCAGGTAGGGCAGGCCCTTCTGGCGGGTGATGCGCCCGACGAACACGACCGAGCGCTTCGACGGGTCGATCCCGAGCGAGCGGACGGCGTCCTCGTCGACGGTGGGCTTCCACTCGTCGATGTCGATGCCGTTGTAGACGACGTGCACCTTCGCGGGGTCGATCGACGGGTACGAGCGGAGGATGTCCGCGCGCATCGCCTTCGACACCGCGATGACACCGTCGGCGTGTTCGAACGCCTCGCGCTCCATCCAGCTCGACAAGCGGTAGCCGCCGCCGAGCTGCTCGGCCTTCCACGGGCGCAGGGGCTCGAGGCTGTGGGCGGTGACCACGTGCGGGATGCCGTAGGTCAGCTGCGCGATCCGGCCCGCCGAGTTCGCGTACCAGGTGTGGGAGTGCACCAGGTCGGCGCCCTCGACGTCGGCGGCGATGGCCACGTCGGTCCCGAGGGCCTGCAGCGCGCCGTTCGCCTGACCGAGCCCGTCCGGGGTCCGGTAGGACCACACGTCGGCTTCGTCTCGGAAGGCCCCGAAGGCCCGGACACGGACGTCGGTGTCGGTTCCCGACCGCAACGCGGCGGTGAGTTCGGACACGTGGACACCCGCTCCGCCGTAGACCTCCGGCGGATACTCCCTGGTCAGCAGATCGACTCGCACTGGTTCAAGGTAACCGGTTCCCAGTGCTGACGCCTACTGTGAGCGGCATGGCACCAAAGAAGGTCTTCGGCATCGTGCTCGCTGGCGGCGAGGGCAAACGACTCATGCCGCTCACAGCAGATCGCGCGAAGCCCGCCGTCCCGTTCGGCGGCAACTTCCGTCTCATCGACTTCGCACTGTCCAACCTCGTCAACTCCGGTCTCCAGAAGATCGTCGTCCTGACCCAGTACAAGTCGCACAGTCTCGACCGGCACGTCGCGGAGACGTGGCGCATGGAGGGGCTGCTCGGCTCCTACGTGGCGTCCGTCCCCGCGCAGCAGCGGCTCGGCAAGCGCTGGTTCGCCGGTTCGGCCGACGCGATCCTGCAGTCGCTCAACCTGCTGCGCGACGAGCGACCCGACGTCGTGGTCGTCGTCGGCGCCGACCACGTGTACCGGATGGACTTCCACCAGATGGTCGAGGCGCACATCGCCTCCGGCCGCAGTGCCACGGTCGCGGCCATCCGCCAGCCGATCGGGCTCGCCGACCAGTTCGGCGTCATCCAGGTGGCCGAGGACGACCCGACGAAGATCGCGGCGTTCCTCGAGAAGCCGAAGGACGCGGTCGGCCTGGCCGACTCCCCCGGCGAGGTCCTCGCGTCGATGGGCAACTACGTCTTCGACGCCGACGCCCTGGTCGACGCCGTCCTCCGCGACGGTCAGCTCGAGACGTCGAAGCACGACATGGGTGGCGACATCGTCCCCGACTTCGTGAACCGCGGCGACGCCGGCGTCTACGACCTGCAGCGCAACGAGGTGCCGGGGTCCACCGACCGCGACAAGTACTACTGGCGCGACGTGGGCACCATCGACTCGTTCTTCGACGCCCACATGGACCTCATCGCACCGGTCCCGGTCTTCAACCTGTACAACCAGGACTGGCCGATCTTCAACCAGCAGACGAACCTGCCCCCGGCGAAGTTCGTCCGCGACGCGAACGGCAACACCGGCTCCACGGTGGACTCCCTCGTGTCGCTGGGCTGCCTGGTGTCCGGGGCGCAGGTCGAGCGCAGCATGATCGGCTCGTGGTGCTCGATCGACTCGGGCGCGAAGGTGCTCGACTCGATCGTCTTCGAGCGGGCGACGATCGGTGCCGGCGCGGTCGTGAACCGCGCCATCCTCGACAAGGACGTCGTCATCGCGCCCGGTGCGCAGGTCGGCATCGACCGTGAGACCGACGAGGCCCGCGGCTTCACCGTCACCACGTCGGGCATCACCGTGGTCGGCAAGGGCGTGCGCGTCGACGCGTAGCGCGTCACAGGGCACCGGATCGGAGGCACGGCTCGCGTCACACGACGCGGCCGTGCCTCCGTCTGTCGGTACCGTTGGTGCGTGCCCCGCTTCCTCGTCGTCCTCGATGCCGATTCCACGCTCCTCGAGGACGAGGTGATCGAACTGCTGGCGGACGCCGCCGGGACCCGACCACAGGTCGCCGCGATCACGGAGCGCGCCATGCACGGCGAGATCGACTTCGCCGCGAGCCTCCGGGAGCGTGTCGCGACGCTGGCGGGCCTCCAGGCCGACGTCTTCGCCCGCGCACAGCGGGCGGTCCGCGTCACGCGGGGCGCCGACGCGCTCGTCCGCGGCGTGCACGCCGCAGGCGGCACGGTCGGCGTGGTGTCCGGCGGGTTCCACGAGGTGCTCGACCCGTTCGCGGAACGGCTGGGGCTCGACCACTGCCGCGCCAACCGGCTCGAGGTGCGCGACGGGGTGCTCACCGGGCGGGTGCTCGGCGGGATCGTCGACGCGCACGCCAAGGCCGTCGCGCTGCGCGAGTGGGCCGACGCGGACGGTGTGGACGCGGTGCGGACCGTGGCGGTCGGCGACGGCGCGAACGACCTCGAGATGATGCGGGTCGCGGCCCTGTCCGTGGCCTTCGACGCGAAGCCGCGGGTGCGGGAGCAGGCCGACGTGTCGGTCGTCGACCGCGACCTGTCGGTCGTGCTCGCGGCGCTCGGCCTGCGCGGCTGAGCGCGCCGGGCGCACCCGTCGCTTCGACGCTTCGCGCTCGGCGACAGGTCACGCGCACGCGTGCCCGTGGAGTGTCGCCCAGCGCGAGACCACGTGCCGGCGGCGCGCCTAGTGCCCCATGCCCAGGCCGCCGTCGACCGGGATGATCGCACCGGAGACGTACCCGGCCCCGTCGCTGGCCAGGAAGAGCGTGGCGTCGGCGACGTCGTCCACGGTGCCGTAGCGGGCGGCCGGGATCGCCTTCTTGAACTCGGCCTGCAGCTCGTCGGACAGCGCCGCCGTCATGTCGGTCTGGATGAAGCCCGGGGCGACGACGTTCGCCGTGATGCCGCGCGACCCGAGCTCGCGGGTGATCGAGCGGGCCATGCCGACCAGCGCCGCCTTCGACGAGGCGTAGTTGACCTGGCCGATCTGGCCGTAGGCACCGACGACGCTCGACATGAGCACGATGCGGCCGAACTTCGCCTTCATCATGCCCTTCGTGGCGCGCTTGACGACGCGGAAGGTGCCCGTGAGGTTCGTGTCCACGACGCTCGTGAAGTCGTCCTCGGACATGCGGAGCAGCAGCTGGTCGTTCGTGATGCCGGCGTTGGCGACGAGCACCTCGACGGGGCCGTACTCGGCCTCGACCTGCGTGAAGGCGGCGTCGACCGAGGCCGTGTCGGTGATGTCGGCCTGCACGGTCAGGGCGCCCTCGGGTCCGCCCTGGCCGCTCCGCGAGGTGACCGCGACCCGGTGGCCGGCGGCGACGAACCGCTCGGCGAGGGCGCGGCCGATGCCACGGTTGCCGCCGGTGATGAGGACGGTACGGGGGGTGCTCATGGTCGCTCCGTTCGGTGGGGTGGGGTCGTGTCGATCGGCGCCGAGTGCCCGGCTGACACGCCCGGACGAGCGTACCGGAGCCGGTCCGTCCACCGGTTCGCGCGCGGCGCGAGCACGATCCACCTGACGGGCTTAGGCTTGACCACGGGTAGACGGAGACCATCTGTATGAAGAGCACGAACACGAGCATCACCTCGCTCCCGGACACGCCGGAGCAGGACCGGGCGCACCGCCTGTCCCGCTACGTCTGGCAGATGGCCGTGCGGGTCGTCCTCTTCATCGCGGCCGTGCTCATCTGGACCACGTGGCACTCGTGGATCGTCGCGATCCCGATCGTCCTGGCCGCCGTGATCCCCTGGGTCGCCGTCGTCATCGCCAATGCGGGCAGCCGCACCGAGAGCGACATGATCTCCCCCGCCGGTGCCATCGAGCTCTACGACGCCGTCGACCCGCGCCTGCGCGAACAGCAGGAGGACGCCCGGGCACAGGCCTACCGCGACGAGCAGGACCGTCTGCGGCAACAGGCGCAGCACGCCCAGGACGAGTGGCAGCGCAACGGCGACCGGTCGAAGATGTGGGGCCACCGCTGATGGGGGCGACCTTCGACCTGCAGACCGAGCCGGGGTCGACCCCGGTGTGCTCCCGCGCCGGCTGCACCTCGACCGCCGCGTGGCGGATCAACTGGCGCAACCCCCGCATCCACGCGACCGACCGCGTCAAGATCTGGGCGGCGTGCGAGGAGCACCGCGACTTCCTGGCGGACTACCTGCGCTCGCGTTCCTTCCCGGTGCGCGTCACCGGCATGCACGAGGACGTCGACCGCCTCGACGACGAACGCGACCCGGCGGCCACCCCCAAGAACGACGTCGGGGTGCGCTCCACCGGCACCACGCGATGACGCAGGACTTCGATCCGCAGTCGCGCTACGGCCGGAAGCACGCCGCACAGCTGCAGCGCGCCGCCGCGGCGGACGACCGCGCCGATGCGGGCCGCGACCCGGACGAGCCGTTCGTCGGGTGGCGCTTCGTCCGCAGCCGTCGCTGGCTCGGGTACTTCGCCATCGCCGTGGCCTTCGCCGTCGTCTGTGCCCTGTTCGGCATGTGGCAGTGGGACCGCCGCAACGAAGCCGTCCGGCAGAACGCGCAGGTCGCACAGAACTACGACCATGCGCCGGTCCCCCTCGACCAGGCGCTGCCGCAGGCCTCGAGCTGGCAGGACGACCAGGAGTGGCTCCGCGTCTCGGTGACGGGCCAGTACGACGTCGACGCCCAGCTGCTCGTCCGCAACCGCGTGCACAACGGCCAGCCCGGGTTCGAGGTCCTGACCCCCCTGGTCACCGACACGGGCCGGGCGTTCATCGTCGACCGCGGGTGGGTGCCGACCGGCAACGCGCAGGACGCGCCCGACCACGTCCCCGCGCCACCCTCGGGTGAGGTGACGGCCGTCGTCCGTCTGCAGGAGAGCGAACCACGCATCCCGGGCCGTTCCGACCCGGCCGAGTCCGACCAGGTGCAGTCGGTCACGCTCGACGACGTCGCCGCCAAGGTGGACACCCCGATCTGGACGGGTGCCTACGGGCAGCTCGCCTCGGAGTCCCCGGCCCCCGTCGAGGCCCGCCCCCTCGGCTGGGAACGCCCGAACGCCGACACCGGGCTGCACTTCAGCTACTTCATCCAGTGGTTCCTGTTCGCCGCCGGTGGCTTCGGGTTCCTGGCGTACGTGATGGTGCAGGAGTACCGGAACCTCAACCAGGACGACCCCGAGGAACGCGAACGCGCCCAGGAACGGCAGCGCCGCAAGGACGCCAAGCCGAAGACCGACGACGAGATCGAGGACGAACTCATCGCGTCCCGCCGCTGACGCGGCCCTCTCGCGGGGCCGGAAGACGCCGTCGTCTCCGGAGGACGCCTCCGGATCCGGCGGCGTCTCGACGACCGCGCGGCGTCCCCACATCACGCCGTCGTCTCCGCCTCCGACACGCGACCACGCGACGGACGGGAGGCCCGTGGCGGCGCCGCCACGGGCCTCCAGTCCGTCAGTGGGTCACGTCGGGAGGCGTGCCGCCCCGGCGCCGCCTCGCCTAGGCGAGCTCGATGAGCTCCGCGTAGTCCTTGTTCCAGTGGTCCTCGGTGCCGTCCGGCAGCAGCAGCACGCGCTCCGGGTTGAGCGCCTCGACCGCACCGGCGTCGTGCGACACCAGGACGACAGCGCCCTCGAAGCCGGCCAGCGCGCCGAGGATCTCCTCGCGCGATGCCGGGTCCAGGTTGTTCGTCGGCTCGTCGAGCAGCAGCACGTTCGCACCCGAGACCACGATCATCGCGAGCGACAGTCGGGTCTTCTCACCGCCGGAGAGCACGCCGGCCTTCTTGTAGCCGTCGTCACCGGTGAACAGGAAGGACCCGAGGACACGACGGGCCTCGGTCTCGTTGAGCTCCGACGACGCCGACACCATGTTCTCGATGACAGTGCGGTTGACGTCGATGTTCTCGTGCTCCTGCGCGTAGTACCCGATGCGCAGACCGTGGCCGGGCAGGATCTCGCCGGTGTCGGGCTGGTCGGTGCCGGCGAGGATCCGCAGCAGCGTCGTCTTGCCGGCACCGTTGAAGCCCAGGATGACCACGCGCGAGCCGCGGTCGATCGCCAGGTCGACCCCGGCGAAGATCTCGAGCGACCCGTAGGACTTCGACAGGCCCTCGGCCATCAGCGGGGTGCGCCCGCACGGCACCGGGGTCGGGAACCGGAGCTTGGCGACGCGGTCGGCGACACGCTCGTCCTCGAGGCCGGCGAGCAGCTTGTCGGCGCGCGCGACCATCTGGTGCGCCGCGGCGGCCTTCGACGCCTTCGCACCGAAGCGTGCGGCCTGGTCCTTGAGGGTCGCGGCCTTCTTCTCGGCGTTCGCGCGCTCCTTGCGGCGGCGCTCCTCGTCGGCGGCGCGCTGCCGCTGGTAGAGCTTCCACCCCATGTTGTAGACGTCGATCGACTGGCGGTTGGCGTCGAGGTAGAAGACGCGGTTGACGACCTCGTCGACCAGCTCCACGTCGTGGGAGATGATGATGACGCCGCCGGCGTAGGTCTTCAGGTGCTCACGGAGCCACACGACCGAGTCGGCGTCCAGGTGGTTGGTCGGCTCGTCGAGGATCATCGTCTCGGCGTCCGAGAACAGGATCCGGGCGAGCTCGATGCGGCGGCGCTGACCACCCGAGAGCGTCTTGAGCTGCTGGTCGAGGATGCGGTCCGGCAGCTTGAGGTTCGAGGCGATCGACGCGGCCTCGGCCTCGGCCGCGTAGCCACCGAGCGCGTTGAACTGGTCGTCGAGCCGGCTGTACCGACGCATCGCCTTCTCGGCGACGGCGGGGTCGTCGCTCGCCATGTCGAGCGTCGCCAGCCGGATGCCCTCCACGAGCTCACCGAGCCCGCGGGCGTCGAGGATGCGCTTGCGCGCGGTCTCCTCCGGGTCGCCCGAGCGCGGGTCCTGCGGCAGGTACCCGATCTCGCCGCCGCGGTCGATGGTGCCGCCCGTCGGCTGGGTCTCCCCCGCCAGGGCCTTGGTCATCGTCGTCTTCCCCGCGCCGTTGCGGCCGACGAGTCCGATCTTGTCGCCCTTCTCGACACGGAAGGACACACCCTCCATGAGGAGACGAGCTCCGACGCGGATCTCGAGTTCGTGCACGGCAAGCACAGTGGACGTCCAATCAGTTGGTGGGTTTGCACAACGACGTGTGCGTGAGGTGCACCGCTACGCTGACGGGACCGATGGTTCCAGAACGGGACCAGCAGTCCATTCTAGGAGAATCCATGACGAACGCCACCGGGTTCGCTCCCCGCGCAGTCCTCGCCGACCGTCTGCGGACGCACGGGCTGGCCACCGACGCCGCCCTGGTCGCGGGTGGAGCCCTGTTCACCGCCGCGATGGCGCAGCTCGAGGTGCCGATGTGGCCGGTCCCGGTCACGGGGCAGACCCTGGCCGTGGTACTCGTCGGTGCGACCCTCGGCGCACGTCGCGGCATGCTCTCCCTGCTCGTCTACGCGGTCGCCGGACTCGCCGGCGCTCCGTTCTTCGCCGGGTTCTCGGGCGGGTTCGCCGCCCTGGCGTCGCCGAGCTTCGGCTACGTCCTCGGGTTCATCCCGGCCGCCGGCCTCGTCGGCTGGCTCGCGCGCCGCAACTGGGACCGCCACGTCGGTCGGGCGGCCGTGGCGATGCTCCTCGCGAGCGCGATCCCGTTCGTCACGGGTCTGCCCTACCTGGCCCTCGCGCTCGGCCAGCTCGGCGCCCCGAACGACCTGCAGTCCGTGCTCGCAGCCGGCCTGTACCCGTTCATCGTCGGCGGCGTCGCCAAGGCCCTCATCGCGGCGGGCGTCCTGCCCCTCGCGTGGAAGGCACTCGGCCGCCGCTGACGCCTGGCGCGACGACGGCCCCGCACCGATCGGTGCGGGGCCGTTCTGCGTCCGGTGCGGTGCGGTACGCCGAAGGAGCCACGCCGCGTGTGCGGCCCGTCCGACGGTCACGACTCACCGTTACCCGGACCCCCGGTGGTCACGTCCGGTCGCCTGGCGCGCCGGCAGCCGACAGGGCGCGACCACTCGGCGAACGTGAGCGGGTGGTCACGACCGCTCGGCGGCGCGCCCCGCGCGTGGCGTGCGCACAGACGGACGGGAGGCGCGGTGCCAGCTGGCACCGCGCCTCCCGTCCGTCAGGGGGTCGCGACTAGATCGCGAACCCGAGGGCGCGCATCATCTCGCGCCCGTCGTCGGTGATCCGCTCCGGACCCCACGGCGGCATCCAGACCCAGTTGATGCGGAAGGCGTCCACGATGCCGTCGAGGGCGTTGGCGGTGTCGCCCTCGATGACGTCGGTGAGCGGGCAGCCGGCGCTGGTGAGCGTCATGCTGATGACCAGGGCGTTCGCCTCGTCGTCCCAGGCGAGGTCGTAGATCAGGCCGAGGTCGACGATGTTGACGCCGAGCTCCGGGTCCTGGACCTCCTTGAGGCCCTCGACGACCTCGTCGAACTTCTCGGGTGCGAGTGCCGCGATCATCAGGCCTGCGCCTCGGCGGCTGCGGCCTGCACGTAGCGGTCGTAGCCCTCGTTCTCCAGGCGCTCGGCGAGCTCCGGGCCACCCTGCTCGGCGACCTTGCCCGCGACGAACACGTGCACGAAGTCGGGCTTGATGTAGCGGAGGATGCGCGTGTAGTGCGTGATGAGCAGCACGCCGAGGCCGGTGGCGGCCTTGGCGCGGTTGACGCCCTCGGACACGATCTTCAGCGCGTCGACGTCGAGGCCGGAGTCGGTCTCGTCGAGCACGGCGAACTTCGGCTTGAGGAGCTCGAGCTGCATGATCTCGTGGCGCTTCTTCTCGCCACCGGAGAAGCCCTCGTTGACGTTGCGCTCGGCGAACGACGCGTCCATCTTCAGGTCCGTCATCGACTGGCGGAGCTCCTTGATCCACCCACGCAGGGCCGGGGCCTCGCCGTCGATCGCGGTCTTGGCGGTGCGCAGGAAGTTCGACACCGTGACGCCGGGGATCTCGACCGGGTACTGCATCGCGAGGAACATGCCGGCACGGGCGCGCTCGTCGACGCTCATCGCCAGGACGTCCTCGCCGTCGAGGGTGATCGAGCCGCCGACCACGTTGTACCGCGGGTGCCCGGCGATCGTGTACGCCAGGGTCGACTTGCCGGAGCCGTTCGGCCCCATGATCGCGTGGATCTCGCCCTCGTTGATGGTGAGGTCGACACCCTTCAGGATCTCCTTGGTGCCCTGATCGGTGTCGATCGAGACCTTGAGATCACGGATTTCCAGAGTGGACATTGCGTTCCTTCGGTTGCAGCTGTGGTGCGGCGTCAGCCGCGGGAAGTGTGGGGACGACCGATGCCGGCCGCCGTCCGGTCAGTCGACCGGGACGACGTCCTGCACGTCGACGTAGACGTCGCCGTCACGGACCTCGACCCGGAACACCGGGACGGGCTCGTAGGCCGGGAAGTTCTGCGGCTTGCCGGTGGTCAGCGAGAAGCGGGACCCGTGGGCCCAGCACTCGAGCGCGTCACCCTCGACGAAGCCCTCGGCGAGCGAGATGTCGCCGTGGGTGCACGTGTCGCCGATGGCGTGCACGGTGCCCGCCGAGTCCTTGACGATCGCGACGGCGGTACCGCCGACGACCACCCGCATCGGGCTGTCCACCGCGATGTCGGCTTCGGCGCAGACCTTCTCGGCCATCAGGCGTCGGCCCCCGTCGGAGCGGCCGTGGCCGGTGCTGCGACGGCCGTACGACCCTCGGCGAGTTCCTGCTCGACGGCCGCGATGAGGCGTTCCTCGAGCTCCGGTGCACCGATCTTCTGGATGATCTCGACCAGGAAGCCGAGCACGACCAGACGGCGGGCCTCTTCTTCCGGGATGCCACGGGCCTGCAGGTAGAACAGCTGCTCGTCGTCGAAGCGTCCGGTCGCACTCGCGTGCCCGGCGCCCTCGATGTTGCCCGTCTCGATCTCGAGGTTCGGGATGCTGTCGGCACGGGTGCCGTCGGTCAGCACGAGGTTGCGGTTCTGCTCGTACGAGTCGGTGCCGTCGCCCGCCCGGCCGATCAGCACGTCGCCGATCCACACCGTGTGCGCGCCCTCGCCCTGCAGCGCGCCCTTGTAGTTGACGCGGCCGCGGGTGTTCGGTGCGTCGTGGTTCACGTACACCTGCTGCTCGATGTACTGACCGGCGTCGGCGAAGTACACGCCGTACATCTCGGTGTCGGCGCCCTGCGCACCCAGGTGCGTCGAGGGGTTCACCCGGACGACGTCGCCGCCGAGCGAGACAACGACGTGCTTGAGGAAGGCGTCACGGCCGACCTCGGCGAAGTGCGTGGAGACGTGCACGGCGTCGTCGTCCCAGTCCTGCAGGCTGACGACCGTGAGGCGCGCGCCCTCGTGGACGACGATCTCGACGTTCTCGCTCAGCAGCGCACTGCCGCGGTTGTCGAGCACGACGATGCCCTGCGCGTGCGCCTCGGCCGTGATGACCGTGTGCGCCGCACGGGGCTGGGGACCGAAGTCCGAACGGGTCAGCGTGATGAACTCGTTCGCCTCGGTCGCGGTGATCGTCACGGCGAGCACCGCGTCGCGGGAGGTCCAGGCCGCGGCCGCAGCGCGGTCCTCGGGCAGGCCAGCCGTGCCGACGCGCGGGTCGTCGCTGCGACCCCACTCGACGTCGGCGCCCTCGGACTGACGCGCGAGGTACGGGTAGGCGGATCCGTCGAGCCCGCCGTCCAGCAGCGGCTGGAGCTTCGTCAGGGGCGCGAACTTCCAGTTGACCTCTCGGCCGGTGACCGTCGGGAACGCGTCGACGTCGCCGGACTGGAACCGCTCGGAGCGGGTCTGGACCGGGACCTTGGAGTCAGGGGCGTCCCAGCCGCCGTCGGAGTGGGCTCCGGCGCCGTGCTGGGTGCCACCCTGTGCGGAGGCAGCGGGCTCGATCGGCTGGTCGATGTGGGGAGGGGTGGTGCTGGACATCTAGCCGACGGATCCTTCCATGCTCATCTCGATGAGCTTGTTGAGTTCGAGTGCGTACTCCATCGGGAGCTCACGGGCGATCGGCTCGATGAACCCGCGGACGATCATCGCCATCGCCTCGTCCTCCGCCATCCCGCGGGACATCAGGTAGAACAGCTGCTCCTCGCTGACGCGGGAGACGGTTGCCTCGTGCCCGAGCTGGACGTCGTCGACGCGGATGTCGATCGCCGGGTAGGTGTCGCTGCGGCTGATCGTGTCGACGAGCAGCGCGTCGCAGCGCACGGTGTTGGCAGCGTGGTGCGCGGCCGGGTCGACCCGGACCTCACCGCGGTAGCCCGCACGACCGCCACCGCGTGCGATCGACTTCGAGACGATCGACGACGTCGTGTACGGCGCCATGTGGACCATCTTCGCGCCGGCGTCCTGGTGCTGGCCGGGGCCGGCGAAGGCGACGGACAGGGTCTCGCCCTTGGCGTGCTCACCGGCGAGGTAGATCGACGGGTACTTCATCGTCACCTTGGAGCCGATGTTGCCGTCGATCCACTCCATCGTGGCGCCCTCGTGCGCGATCGCACGCTTGGTCACCAGGTTGTAGACGTTGTTCGACCAGTTCTGGATCGTCGTGTAGCGCACGCGGGCGTTCTTCTTCACGATGATCTCGACGACGGCCGAGTGCAGCGAGTCCGACTTGTAGATCGGGGCGGTGCAGCCCTCGATGTAGTGGACGTACGAGTCTTCGTCCGCGATGATCAGCGTCCGCTCGAACTGGCCCATGTTCTCGGTGTTGATCCGGAAGTAGGCCTGCAGCGGGATCTCGACGTGCACGCCCTTCGGCACGTAGACGAAGGACCCACCGGACCAGACGGCCGTGTTCAGCGCGGCGAACTTGTTGTCGCCGGCCGGGATCACGGTGCCGAAGTACTCCTCGAACAGCTCCGGGTGCTCGCGCAGCGCCGTGTCGGTGTCCATGAAGATGACGCCCTGCTCCTCCAGGTCCTCGCGGATCTGGTGGTAGACGACCTCGGACTCGTACTGGGCGGCGACGCCGGCGACCAGGCGCTGGCGCTCGGCCTCCGGGATGCCGAGCTTCTCGTACGTCTCGCGGATGTCCTCGGGGAGGTCCTCCCACGACTGCGCCTGCTTCTCGGTGGAGCGCACGAAGTACTTGATGTTGTCGAAGTCGATGCCCGTCAGGTCGGCACCCCACGTCGGCATCGGCTTGCGACCGAAGAGCTGCAGCCCCTTGAGGCGGTTCTTCCGCATCCACTCGGGCTCGTCCTTGAGGGCGGAGATGTCGGTGACGACCTCTTCCGAGATCCCACGACGGGCGGAGGCCCCGGCCGAGTCGGAGTCGGACCAGCCGAACTCGTATTGGCCGAGCCCTTCGAGCTCTGGACGGTCGATGAGCACGTCGGACATGGTCTCCTCGTTTCCTTCTCGCGGACAGCGTTCTCAGGTGTGAACCCGTGGCGTCTGGACGCCATTCCACCGCAGACCGCCGACAGGCGGACACGGTGCTGCTCCCTCGCAACGACAATGGTTCCACGCAGTCCGTGGAGTGATCGGCGATCACGGCCCATTCGGAGCCGGCGCCTGCCTAGACTTGACTGCTGCTGAACCCTCGAATCCTACAGGTTCACTGCACGGAACAACAGGAAGGCACCACCCTCGTGACACGCGTCGGATCCCCCGTCGAGCAGGACGTCCGGACCGGACGGTGGTGGTCGCTCCCCCGCGTCGTCGACCGCCGGGTGGTCGCGCTGGCCTGGGCGTCGTTCGTCGTCGAGGTCGTGCTCATCGGCACCGGCGGCCTCGTGCGCCTCACCGCATCGGGCCTCGGGTGCCCGACCTGGCCCAAGTGCACGGCCGACTCGCTGGTCTCGACGCCCGAGATGGGTGTCCACGGGGTCATCGAGTTCGGCAACCGGCTGCTGACGTTCGTGCTCGTGATCGTGGCCGTCGCGATGTTCCTTTCGGTGGTGCGGATGCTCCGGACGCGTCCCGAACTCTTCTGGCTGGCGTTCGCCCAGGGCGTCGCGATCCCGGTGCAGGCCGTCATCGGCGGCATGAGCGTCTGGACGAACCTCAACCCGTTCGTGGTCGGTCTGCACTTCGTCGTCTCGGCGGCGCTCACCTCGGTCACCGCCGCCCTGGTCTACCGCACCTCGAACGGTCCGCGCACCGACGAGCGCCTGGTGCCCGGTTGGTACACCGGCGTCCTGCGCGGCACGATCGCCGCCGTCGTCGTCACCGTCCTCGTCGGCATCCTCACCACCGGCAGCGGACCGCACGCCGGTGCGGACGCCGCCGTCGACGGTGGTCGACTGCACCGCACCGGGTTCGACCCCGCGGTGATGGAGCACCTGCACGCCTGGCCCGCCTACGCCCTCTTCGCACTGACCCTCGTGCTCGTGGTCGGTGCCGTGCGGCTCGGTCGCCCGAGCAGGTGGCCGCTGCTGCTGCTCGTCGTCGAGTTCCTGCAGATCGCGGTCGGCCTGACCCAGGCGCGGACCGGGCTGCCCGTCGGGCTCGTCGGCACGCACATGGTGCTCGCCGGGCTGCTCGTCGGCGCCGTCACGGTCGTGGCGCTCTCGACGCGTGGTTCGGCCGGCCGCGCGGCCATCCGGGAGCCCGTTACCGCCTGACGCCCGGGCGCGTCGCGCGCTCGACACCGGTTCTCCGACACCCCACGAGTCGATCGTCTCGTGGGGTGTCGTGCGTCCGGACCGCGCCGGGCGGTGGGTGCCGACGCGGGACGACAGTGTCGTCGTCGCACGACATCGGTTCTGTCGCGGTCCCGTGTGCGCGGGTCCGGTGCCGCGCTCGGACGACACTGTCGTCGTCGCACGACATCGGCGTCGTCGCACTGCGTCCGCCCCGCGGCCGACGGTCGCGGCGCCGGCCTGGAGGCCCGTGGCGGGCCCGCACCGCGCCTCCAGGCCGACGCGTGCACAGCGCGAGACGCCGGCGTCACGGTGGTGGGTGCCTGGAGTGCGACGGGGGACGCCGGCGTCACGGCACGGCACCGTCGGGTGTGCGGCGGTGGACGCCGGCGTCACGGCGGGACGCCGCCGAACGTGCGAGACGCCGCCGGCAACGGCGGCGTCTCGGCGGCAGGGCGGCGCATCGGGACGACGCCGGCGTGTCAGCACGGTGCCGGCGTCTCAGCACGACGCCGGCGTCGAGCGCCTGCCCGCGCCCGCGCCCCTAGAAGGTGAAGACCTGCGGCAGCAGCGGGTCGATGCCCACCGCGATGAACAGCAGCGTCAGGTACGTGATCGAGCTGTGGAAGACGCGCATCGGCTGCACGTGCTCGACGTGCTGGATCGCCCGCGAGTACAGCCGGTGCGACTCGACGACGAACCAGATGCCGCCGGCCAGCGCGACCACGGTGTAGAGCGGGCCCATGTCCGCCACCGGGATGAGCAGCAGCGAGCAGACCAGGGTCGCCCAGGCGTACAGCACGACCTGCAGGCCGACGACGGTGCGGCCGCGCACGACCGCGAGCATCGGCACGTCGGCGGCGTCGTAGTCGTCGCGGTACTTCATCGACAGCGGCCAGTAGTGCGGCGGCGTCCACAGGAAGATCACCATGAACAGGATGATCGGGGTCCAGGTCAGCGAACCGGTCACGCCCGCCCAGCCGATGAGCACCGGCATGCAGCCGGCCGAGCCGCCCCAGACGATGTTCTGCGGCGTGCGGCGCTTGAGCCACAGCGTGTAGACGAACACGTAGATCAGGATCGCGACGACGCTCAGCGCGGCGGCGAGCCAGTTCACCAGGAACCCGAGCACCGCGGTGGACAGGATGCCGAGCACCCACGAGAACACCAGGGCCTCGCGGTCGGACAGCTCCCCCGTGACGAGCGGGCGCGTGCTCGTGCGCTTCATGAGCCGGTCGATGTCGCGGTCGATGTAGCAGTTGAAGGCCGACGCCGACCCCGCCGACATCGCACCGCCGAGCATCGTCCAGAAGACCAGCCACAGGTCGGGCACGCCGCGCTCGGCGAGGAACATCGTCGGCGCCGTGGTGACGAGCAGCAGCTCCATCACGCGCGGCTTCGTCAACGAGACGTACGCACGGACCTTGCGGGACAGCCGCGACCGGGGTCGGTCGGTGTCGGGCCGGGTCACGGTGGCAGTCGGCAAGGGAACCTCAGTCTGTTCGCATCAGCTCGCACACTCGGTGGACGACTGCGGCGGCGTCCGGGCATGCGCTGACCCGGAATGACCACGGGTCCCGACCAGTTTACGGGATGGAAGCGCCGCGATGGTGCCCCGCTTCGCCGTCCGGACCGGATCCGGACGACGCCGACACGCCCGAGCCGCTGTCCCAGCCCGGTCCCGACGCGCACATCGGGGGTCACCTGAACCCCTTCTGAGTGCCGGGTCACTATGCTGGAGAGGCCCTCCCGCAGTGCGCGCCCCGATGACGTCGGCCGCGATGAGCCGGTCGGCCGCCGCTCGACGGCGACACGACTCGGTCCCGGGATGGCCACATGTCCGTGCGATGGCACGAGCCCTCGCACATGTCGCATCAAGAAGGGTCAACATCCAAGTGGCTGAATTCACCTGGGACGCCATCGACCGGAAGGCCGTCGACACGGCCCGCGTTCTCGCCGCCGACTCGGTCGAGGCCGCCGGCAACGGTCACCCCGGCACCGCGATGAGCCTCGCTCCGCTCGCACACCTGCTCTTCCAGAAGGTGATGCGGCGCGACCCGAGCGACTCCACCTGGATCGGCCGCGACCGCTTCATCCTCTCCGCCGGTCACGCCTCGATCCTCCAGTACGTGCAGTTCTACCTGCACGGCTACGGTCTCGAGCTCGAGGACCTGCAGCACCTGCGCAAGTGGGGCTCGAAGACCCCGGGTCACCCGGAGTACGGCCACACCGACGGCGTCGAGATCACCACCGGCCCGCTCGGCCAGGGCCTCGCCTCCGCCGTGGGCTTCGGCTACGCGCAGCGCTTCGAGCGTGGTCTGTTCGACCCGGAGACCGCCGACGGCGAGTCGCCGTTCGACCACTACACCTACGTGATCGCCGGTGACGGCGACATGCAGGAGGGCGTCACGAACGAGGCCGCCAGCCTCGCCGGCCGCCAGCAGCTCGGTCGCCTGGTCGTCTTCTACGACTCGAACCAGATCTCGATCGAGGACGACACCGACATCTCCTTCTCGGAGAGCGTCCCGGACCGCTACGAGGCGCTCGGCTGGCACGTCCAGACCGTCGACTGGAAGCAGACCGGCGAGTACTCCGAGGACGCCGAGGCGCTCTTCGCCGCCGTCGAGGCCGCCAAGGCCGTCTCCGACAAGCCGTCGCTCATCGTCCTCAAGACGATCATCGGCTGGCCGTCGCCGACCAAGCAGAACTCCGGCAAGATCCACGGCTCCGCGCTCGGCGCCGACGAGCTGAAGGGCCTCAAGGAGGTCCTCGGCTTCGACCCCGAGAAGACCTTCGACGTCGACCCCGAGGTGCTCGAGTACACCCGCGGCGCGATCGCCAAGGGCCAGGAGCAGCACGCCGAGTGGCAGAAGAGCTTCGACGCGTGGGCCTCGGCCAACCCGGAGAAGAAGGCGATGCTCGACCGCATCAACGCGGGCGAGCTCCCCGAGGGCCTCGAGGAGGCGCTCCCCGTCTTCCCGACCGACAAGGCTGTGTCGACCCGCGCCGCCTCCGGCAAGGTCATCAACGCCATCGCGCCGCTCATGCCCGAGTTCTGGGGCGGTTCGGCGGACCTCGCCGAGTCGAACCTCACCACGATCGAGGACGCCAAGTCCTTCGGTCCGGCCGAGGCCTCGACGAAGACCTGGAGCACCGACCCGTACGGCCGCGTGCTGCACTTCGGCATCCGTGAGCACGCGATGGGCTCGATCCTGTCGGGCATCGTCCTGCACGGGAACACCCGCCCCTTCGGTGGCACGTTCCTCATCTTCAGCGACTACATGCGCCCGGCCGTCCGTCTCGCCGCGCTCATGCAGGCGCCGGCGATCTACGTCTGGACGCACGACTCGGTCGCGCTCGGCGAGGACGGCCCGACGCACCAGCCGATCGAGCAGATCTCGTCGCTCCGCGCGATCCCCGGTCTCGACGTGGTCCGCCCCGCCGACGCCAACGAGGTCGCGTACGCCTGGTTCGAGATGCTCAAGCACACCGACCGCCCGGCCGGCATCGCGCTGAGCCGCCAGAACCTGCCCGTGTTCGAGCGTGGTGACGGCGACGCCTCGGGCGAGGTCTTCGCTTCGGCGAAGAACGTCGGCAAGGGCGCGTACGTCCTGGCCGAGGCGCCGAACGGCACCCCGGACGTGATCCTCATCGCGACCGGTTCCGAGGTCCAGATCGCCGTCGAGGCGCGCGAGCAGCTCAAGGGCGAGGGCGTCAACGCCCGCGTCGTGAGCGCCCCGTCGCTCGAGTGGTTCTTCGAGCAGCCCGAGTCCTACCGCGAGCAGGTCCTGCCGAAGGCCGTCACCGCACGCGTCTCGGTCGAGGCCGGCATCGCCATGAGCTGGCGCGACATCGTCGGCGACAAGGGCCGCAGCGTCTCGATCGAGCACTTCGGTGCCTCGGCCGACTACCAGACGCTCTTCAAGGAGTTCGGCTTCACGACGGAGCACGTCGTGGCCGCCGCGAAGGAATCGATCGCGGCTTCCTGATCCCTCGAGGGCCGGGTCCGGTTCACCGGATCCGGCCCTTCGTCCGGGAGGCCCGGCGCGGTCCCGCCCCGGGCCTCCCGTCCCCAAGACCCCGACACCACGGCCCGTCCGGGCCGGTCGACGAAAGAAGAAGAGAAACACATGGCTGACACCACCCCCACCGCCGCCCTCTCCGCGGTCGGCGTGAGCATCTGGCTCGACGACCTCTCCCGTGAGCTCCTCGAGACCGGCAAGCTCACCGAGCTCATCGAGCAGAAGAACGTCGTCGGTGTGACGACGAACCCCACCATCTTCGCCTCGGCCCTGGCCAAGGGCGAGCGCTACGACTCGCAGGTCAAGGAGCTGGCGGCCGCCGGCACCGACGTCACCTCGGCGATCTTCGAGATCACCACGCAGGACGTCGCGAACGCGTCTGACGTGTTCAAGCCCATCTACGACGAGACCAAGGGCTTCGACGGCCGCGTGTCGATCGAGGTCGAGCCGGGCCTGGCGCACGAGACCGCCAAGACCATCGAGCAGGCGAAGTTCCTGTTCGAGAAGGTCGGTCGCGAGAACGTCCTCATCAAGATCCCGGCGACGCTCGAGGGCCTCGAAGCCATCACCGAGGTCATCGGTGCCGGCATCTCCGTCAACGTCACCCTCATCTTCTCGCTCGAGCGCTACCGCGCCGTCATCGACGCCTACCTCGGTGGGCTCGAGAAGGCCAAGGCCGCCGGCCACGACCTGTCGAAGATCCACTCGGTCGCCTCGTTCTTCGTGTCGCGCGTCGACTCCGAGATCGACAAGCGCCTCGACGCCGTCGGTACCGACGAGGCCACGGCCCTCAAGTCGAAGGCCGGCATCGCCAACGCGCAGCTCGCCTACCAGGTCTGGACCGAGGCGTTCGCCTCCGAGCGCGCCCTCGGCCTGCTCGAGTCCGGTGCGAACACGCAGCGCCCGCTGTGGGCCTCCACCGGTGTGAAGGACCCGTCGCTGCCCGACACGCTCTACGTGACCGAGCTCGCGGCGCCGAACACCGTCAACACCATGCCGGGCAAGACGCTCGACGCGACCTTCGACCACGGCGAGATCCACGGCGACGCGATCGCGGGCTCGTTCAACGACGCGCAGCAGGTCCTCGACCAGATCGCCGCGCAGGGCGTGGACTACGACGAGGTCGTGGCGCTGCTCGAGAAGGAGGGCGTGGACAAGTTCAACGTCTCCTGGGGCGAGCTCGTCGACACCGTGAAGACCGCGCTCGAGGGCGCCAAGTAGTGACGGTTTCCATCGCAGCCAGCGGCGACGCCGCGCGGGCCATCGACCAGGTGGTCCCGCGGCTCGTCGCTGACCTGGTGGCCTCGGGCATCACCGCCCAGGACGCCGACCTGTGGGGATCCGACGCCGAGGCCGAAGCGTCGAAGCGCCTCGGCTGGGTGGAGGCCGTCTCGGTCTCCCGCCCGCTCGTCGCCGAGGTGACCGCGCTGCGCGAGTCGCTGCGTGCCGACGGGGTCGACCACGTCGTCCTCGCCGGCATGGGCGGCTCGTCCCTGGCGCCCGAGGTCATCACCCGCACCGCCGGCGTGCCCCTGACGGTCCTCGACTCGACGGATCCCGCCCAGGTGCGTGCCGCCGTCTCGACCGACCTCGAGCGCACCGTGCTCGTGGTGTCGTCGAAGTCCGGCTCCACGCTCGAGACCGACTCGCAGCGTCGCGTCTACGAGCAGGCGTTCCGCGACGCCGGCATCGATCCGGCCCGTCGCATCGTGGTCGTCACCGACCCGGGTTCCGCGCTCGAGGCCACCGCGGTCGACGCCGGCTACCGCGTCTTCACCGCCGACCCCACCGTCGGCGGCCGCTACTCGGCACTCACGGCGTTCGGTCTCGTGCCGTCCGGCCTCGCCGGAGCGGACATCGCGGCGCTCCTCGACGAAGCCGACGCCATCTCGGCGCTGCTCTCCGTCGACCTCGACGAGAACCCCGGGCTCGTGCTCGGCGCGGTCCTCGCCGGCACCGCGCCCCTGCGCGACAAGATCGCCATCGTGCCCGACGGCACCCACATCGTCGGGTTCGGCGACTGGGTCGAGCAGCTGATCGCCGAGTCGACCGGCAAGGACGGCCGCGGACTGCTGCCCGTCGTGCTGCACCCCGACTCCCCCGAGGTCACCGCCGGCCTGCCGGACGTCCAGGTCATCCGCCTGGTCGGCTCGCGCGAGGACGAGCGCCACGTCGCCGAGGGCGAGGTCGAGATCACCGGCACGCTCGGTGGCCAGATCCTGGTCTGGGAGTACGCGGTCGCGATCGCCGGCCGACTGCTCGGCATCAACCCGTTCGACCAGCCGGACGTCGAGGCCGCCAAGGTCGCGACCCGCGCGCTGCTCGACGACCGCCCCGAGCCGGCGGAGCCGGCGTTCACCGAGGACGGCGTCGCCGTCCGTGCGACGCCCGGACTCGCGGTCGGGACGACGCTCGCAGAAGCCGTGTCGGGCCTCCTGTCCGCACTCGACCCCACCGGCTACGTGTCGGTGCAGGCGTACGTCGACCGCACCGCGCACGGCGACCTCGAGTCGCTGCGCGACGCGATCGCGGCGCGCACGGCGCGCCCCGTCACCTTCGGGTACGGCCCGCGCTTCCTCCACTCGACCGGCCAGTACCACAAGGGCGGCCCCGCCACGGGAGTGTTCCTCCAGATCGTGGCCGACGAAGCGGAGGACCTGGCCATCCCGGGTCGACCGTTCACGTTCGGGCAGCTGCTCCGGGCCCAGGCCGCCGGCGACGCGAGTGTCCTCGCCGAGCACGGCCGGCCGGTCCTCACCCTCACGACGTCGGACGTCGGTGCCGCCACAGCGGCGATCACGTCCGCCGTCTCCCACTGACCCGTAAGGAGTTCACCGACTCATGTCACCGGTGGCAATCACCCCGGAGCACAACCCGCTCCGGTTGCCGACGGATCGCCGACTGAACCGGATCGCGGGACCGAGCACGCTCATCATCTTCGGCGTGACAGGAGACCTGTCCCGCAAGAAGCTGATGCCCGCGGTCTACGACCTGGCCAACCGGGGGCTGCTGCCCCCGGGGTTCGCGCTCGTCGGTTTCGCCCGTCGCGACTGGGAGGACCAAGACTTCTCGCAGCTCGTGCACGACGCCGTCAAGGAGCACTCCCGGACCCCGTTCGACGAGGACGTCTGGCGTCAGCTCGAACAGGGCATCCGCTTCGTGCAGGGCTCGTTCGACGACCCCGAGGCCTTCCGTGAGCTGAAGCGCACGGTCGACGACCTCGACGCCGAACGCGGCACGCTCGGGAACCACGCGTTCTACCTGTCGATCCCGCCCAAGATGTTCCCGGTCGTCACCGAGCAGCTCAAGCTGTCCGGCCTGACCGAGAAGCGCGAGGGCTCCTGGAGCCGCGTGGTCGTCGAGAAGCCGTTCGGCTCCGACCTCCGCACCGCCCGCGAGCTCAACGCGATCGTCGAGAGCGTGTTCGCGCCCGACGACGTGTTCCGCATCGACCACTACCTCGGCAAGGAGACCGTCCAGAACCTGCTGACGCTCCGGTTCGCGAACCAGATGTACGAACCCATCTGGAACTCGAACTACGTCGACCACGTGCAGATCACGATGGCCGAGGACATCGGCGTCGCCGGACGTGCCGCCTACTACGACGGCATCGGTGCGGCGCGCGACGTCATCCAGAACCACCTGCTGCAGCTCCTCGCGCTCACCGCGATGGAGGAACCCGTCTCGTTCAAGGCCGCCGACCTGCGCGCCGAGAAGGAGAAGGTGCTCTCCGCCGTGCGCCTGCCCGAGGACCTGTCGACGGCGACCGCCCGCGGGCAGTACGCCGGCGGCTGGCAGGGCGGCGAGAAGGTGCTCGGCTTCCTCGACGAGGCCGGCATGGACCCGGAGTCCGGCACCGAGACGTACGCGGCGATCAAGCTCGACATCGCCACGCGACGCTGGCAGGGCGTGCCGTTCTACCTGCGCGCCGGCAAGCGCCTCGGCCGTCGTGTGACCGAGATCGCGATCGTGTTCAAGCGCGTCCCCGAGGACGTCTACGGCAACACGCAGTCGCCGCTCGGTCAGAACGCACTCGTGATCCGCGTGCAGCCGGACGAGGGCGTCACGCTCCGCTTCGGTTCGAAGGTCCCCGGCGTCGGCACCCAGGTGCGCGACGTGACGATGGACTTCGGCTACGGCCACGCGTTCACCGAGGCATCCCCCGAGGCGTACGAGCGACTCATCCTCGACGTGCTCCTCGGTGACCCGCCGCTGTTCCCGCGGCACCAGGAGGTCGAGCTCTCGTGGAAGATCCTCGACCCCATCGAGGAGTTCTGGGCCACGCAGGGCCAGCCCGAGCAGTACCGTCCCGGCACGTGGGGCCCGGCATCCGCCGACGCCCTGCTCGCCCGTGACGGTCGGACCTGGAGGCGTCCGTGAAGATCGACATGCCGGACACCACGGTGTCCAAGATCCAGAAGAAGCTCGTCCACATCCGCGAAGAGGGCGGCGCAGTCGCCCTCGGCCGTGTGCTGACCCTCATCATCTCGACGGCCCTGGGCCATGAGGAAGAGGCGATCGAGGCCGCGAACGAGGCGTCCCGCGAGCACCCGATGCGCGTCATCATCGTGTCGAAGAACGACGGGGACACGAAGTCGCCCGGTCGTCTCGACGCGCAGATCCGCGTGGGTAGCGACGCGGGCGCCAGCGAGGTCATCGTGCTGCGCGCCTACGGGGAGACCGCGACCGACGAGGAGAGCCTGGTCACGGGCCTCCTGCTGCCGGACGCGCCCGTCGTCGCCTGGTGGCCGCAGAACGCTCCGGCGCAGCCGGCGGCCTCGGCCCTCGGCCGGATCGCCCAGCGCCGGATCACCGACGCCGCAGCGCAGAAGGACCCCGCCACGGCGATCGAGGCCCTCGGGGCGTCGTACGTGCCGGGTGACACCGACTTCGCGTGGACCCGGTTGACGCTCTGGCGGAACCAGCTCGCCGCGGCGCTCGACCAGCCGCCGTACGAGCCGATCACCGCGGTCGAGGTCTCGGGCGCGTCCGACAGCCCGTCGACGTTCCTGCTCGCCGCCTGGCTGCAGCTGCAGCTCGAGGTAACGGTGTCGGTCGTCACGTCGCCCCGCGCGACGGGGTCGAGCGGCATCCACGGCGTCACGCTGACCCGCGAGTCCGGCACCATCGAGCTCGAGCGGTCCCTGGTGGACGTCGCGACGCTCTCGATGCCCGGGCAGCCGACGCACGACCTGTCGCTGCCACGCCGCAACCTGCGCGACTGCCTGGCCGAGGAACTCCGTAGACTCGACCCGGACGTCCTCTTCGGAGACGTCGTCAAGCACGGGGTGGCCCAGCTGCGCGAGACCATCGCCGGCTGAGCCCCACCCCACACGGTCGGGCCGCCTGTCTGGTGCAGGCGGCCCGACCGGACCGGAGCTGGTCGGATGACCGGTCGGCCGCCACGAACACGGGAGTCACGTGACCAACGAACGGCGGGTGCTCGTGCACCCGGACAAGCAGGCCCTCGGCGCGTCGGTCGCCGCACGCTTCATCACGAAGATCATCGACGTCCTCGACGAGCAGGAGCGCGCCGACATCGCCATCAGCGGCGGCTCCGTTTCGTCGCTCGTGCTCGCCGCGATCGCCCAGTCGCCGGCGCACGAGAGCGTCGACTGGTCGAAGGTGCACGTCTGGTGGGTCGACGAGCGCTGGGTGCCCGCGGGTGACGCGGACCGGAACACCACCGGCACGCAGACCGACTTCTTCGACCACGTCGACATCCCGGCCGCGAACATCCACCCGATGCCCGCCTCCGACGCCGGGATCGACATCGAGACCGCCGCCACGCAGTACGAGCAGGAGCTCCAGCAGGCCGCGCCCGAGGGTGCGGTCGCGCCCCGCTTCGACATCACGCTGCTGGGTGTCGGGCCCGACGGCCACACGGCATCGCTCTTCCCGGAGTTCCCGCAGCTCACCGTCACCGACCGCGCCGTCGTGTCGGTCGACGACTCCCCCAAGCCGCCGCCGCAGCGCCTGACGGTGACCTTCCCCGTCATCAACGCGTCGCAGCGGGTCTGGGTCATCCTGTCCGGTGCCGAGAAGGCGTCCGTCCTGGGCCTGGCCCTCGCCGGTGCGTCGGTCGACGACGTCCCGGTGGGCGGGGTGCAGGGCCGCAAGCGCACGGTCTTCTTCGTGGACCAGGACGCCGCGCGCGACGTGCCCGAGAACCTCATCGCGTCGACGTACTAGACACGCGACCTGCCTGACGGGAGGCCCGGTGCCAGCTGGCACCGGGCCTCCCGTCCGTCTGTGGTCGCGTGATGGCGGGGTCGCGGGATCGGCGGGTGGTCGCGACACCCCGCTCGTGTTCGCCGAGGTGTCACGAACCGTCGTCTCACGCCGATCCAGCCGACACAACGTGCGACGTCGGCGCGTCGCGCGCGGCATGTCGTGGCCGCTCGGCGCGCCCCGGCTCGGCGTTCGCGCCGCCTATCGCCCGGTCGGGACACGCCATCGGCACGACGCCGAGGTCGCACGAACGGTCGCCATGCGTCGGCGCAGGCGACACGAAGTGCGACCTCGGCGCCAGGCAGGCGGCACGTCGTGACCGCTCGGTGCGCCCCGGCCCGGCGTTCGCTCCGCCGGTCGCCCGGATCGCGACACGCCGCCGGCACGATGCCGTGGAGGCAGGAACTGTCGCTCGGCGCCGGCGCAAGCGACACGAAGTGCGACCTCGACGCATCGCGCGCGGCATGTCGTGACCACTCGGCGCGGCCCGTCGCCCGTCCGACCGTTCGACCTGGTCGACCGGTCGGGACACGCCATCGGCACGACGCCGAGGTCGCACGAACGGTCGCTCGGCACCGCCGCAAGCGACACGACGTGCGACCTCGGCACCAGGCACGCGGCACGTCGTGACCACTCGGCTCGGCGCGGCTCGTCGGCCGTCCGACCGTTCGATCGGTCGCGACATGCCGTCGGCACGACGCCGAGGTCGCACGAACGGTCGCCATGCGTCGGCGCAGGCGACACGAAGTGCGACCTCGGCGCCAGGCAGGCGGCACGTCGTGACCGCTCGGCGATGCAGCACCGGGCGCGCCGCACCACTGGCCGCCGGACGCACGAAGGCCCCCGGACCGGATCGGTACGGGGGCCTTCGCTGCGTTCGTGGGCGCTACGCCTTCTTCGCCGCGGTGCCGCGACGCTCGCGGAGCTGCTGGAGCGCGTCCTCGAGGAGCTGCGCTGCCTCTTCCTCGGTACGCCGTTCCTTCACGTACGCCAGATGGGTCTTGTAGGGCTCGGTCTTGGAGACCACCGGCGGGTTCTCCTTGTCGCGCCCTGCGGGGAGACCGCTGGACGGCGAGTCGACCGTCTCGGGGATCTCCTCTTCCGGCAGGTTCGCCGCGAAGTACCGCACGACCTCGTTGCCGAGGGCGTCCCAGTAGGAGATCGCCACGCGCTCGGCCTGGACCCCGCGGTCCTGCTCGCCCATGGGGCCTGCGCCGACGCGCGACCCTCGGATTGCACTGCCTCCGGTTGCCATGGTCAGCTCCCCGCCGTGAACTTGTTGATGAGACCGAGCACGATGATCGACACGATCCAGACCAGACCGAGGATCACCGTGATGCGGTTGAGGTTGCGCTCGGCGACGCCGGACGCCCCGAGGTTGCTCGTCACACCGCCGCCGAACATGTCGGACAGGCCGCCACCGCGGCCCTTGTGCAGCAGGATGAGGAGCGTGAGCAGGAGGCTCGTGATTGCGAGCAGGACCTGCAGCACGACGGAGAGTATCGCCACGACGTACCTTTCGTGTCAGTCAGCCGTACCAGTGTACCGGCCGCGCAGCGCACGGCCGGTACCCGGACGGGAGTGGTGCGGAACTACAGCCCGACGTGCTGGCGGAACCGGGCGATCGCCGCGAACTCCTGCACGTCGAGGGACGCGCCGCCCACCAGGGCGCCGTCGACGTCCGGCTCGCGGAGGAACCCGGCGATGTTGCCGGACTTGACCGAGCCGCCGTACAGCACGCGGGTGTCCGCTGCTGCCTGGTCACCCCAGGCAGCCGCGATGCCGCGACGGATCGCGGCGCACTCGTCCTGCGCTTGCTCGGCGCTGGCGGCCTGACCGGAACCGATCGCCCAGACCGGCTCGTACGCGACGACGATCTCGGACGGCTGCACCGCGTCGAGCACGACGCGGAGCTGCTCCACCGGCACGACACCGGCACCGCGCTCCTCGCGCTGCGCACCGGTCTCGCCGACGCACACGATCGGCACGAGCCCGTGCTTGACTGCAGCAGCCGTCTTCGCCGCGACGACCTCGTCGGTCTCACCGTGCAGCGTGCGCCGCTCGGAGTGGCCGACGATGACGTACTGCGCGTCGAGCGCGGACAGGAAGGCGCCGGAGACGTCACCGGTGTAGGCACCGGAGTCGTACTGCGACAGGTCCTGCGCGCCGAAGTGGATCGGCAGCTTGTCGGCCGAGATGAGCGTCTGCACACTGCGGAGGTCGGTGAACGGCGGGAACACCGCGACCTCGACGTCGTCGAAGTCGTGCCGGGCGTCCTTGAGGGTCCACGCGAGCTTCTGCACGGTGGCGATGGCCTGGAGGTGGTCCAGGTTCATCTTCCAGTTGCCCGCGATCAACGGCGTCCGGGTCATGCTGTCCACCCCAGTGCTTCGAGACCGGGCAGCGACTTGCCCTCGAGGAACTCGAGGCTCGCACCGCCACCGGTCGAGATGTGCCCGAACCGGTCGTCCGAGAAGCCCAGCGAGCGCACCGCGGCAGCGGAGTCGCCACCGCCGACGACGCCAAGGCCGTCGACGTCGGTGAGCGCCTGCGCGACCGTCTTCGTGCCGGCGGCGAAGGCCGGGAACTCGAACACGCCCATCGGGCCGTTCCAGAACACCGTCTTCGAGCCGGACACCGCCGACGCGAAGCGCGACGCCGTCTCCGGACCGATGTCGAGGCCGATGCCGTCCGCCCCGAAGGAGGACGACTCGATCGCGTCGGCAGCGACCGTCTCGTGCGAGGCGTCGGCCGAGAAGCCGGACGCCACGACGACGTCGGTCGGCAGGTCGATCGTCACGCCGAGCTCCTGCGCCCGCGACAGGTACTCGCGGACGACGTCGAGCTGGTCCTGCTCGAGCAGCGACTTCGCGACCCCGTGGCCCTGGGCCGCGAGGAAGGTGAAGAGCATGCCGCCACCGATGCAGAGCGTGTCGACCTTCGGCAGGATGTGGTCGATCACCCCGAGCTTGTCGCTGACCTTCGAACCGCCGAGCACCACCGTGTAGGGGCGCTCGGGGTCCTTCGTCAGGCGCTCGAGCACGCGGAGCTCGGTCTCGATGAGCGAGCCGGCCGCACTGGGCAGCGCGGCCGCGAGCTCGTAGACCGAGGCCTGCTTGCGGTGCACGACGCCGAAGCCGTCGGAGACGAAGGCGTCCCCGAGGGCGGCGATCCGCTCCGCGAACGCACGGCGCTCGTCGGCGTCCTTCGAGGTCTCCTCCGGGTTGAAGCGGAGGTTCTCGAGCAGCAGGACGTCGCCGTCCCCGAGGGCCTCGGCGGCCGCGGTCGCTTCGTCACCGACGGTCTCGCCGACGAACGTGACCTCCTTGCCGAGCAGCTCGGAGAGCCGCTGCGCCACGGGGGCGAGCGAGTACTCCGGGGCGGGCGAACCGTCCGGGCGCCCGAGGTGCGAGACCACGATGACGCGGGCCCCGGCGTTCACCAGCGTGTTCAGGGTGCCGAGCGACGCCCGCACGCGGCCGTCGTCCGTGATCGTGCCGTCCTTGAGCGGGACGTTCAGGTCACAACGGACGACGACGCGCTTGCCGGCGAGGTCGCCGAGGTCCTCGAGGGTGCGGAGAGCCATGCGCTTAGAGACGCTCGCCCACGTACTCGGTCAGGTCGACGAGACGGTTCGAGTAGCCCCACTCGTTGTCGTACCACGAGGTGATCTTCACGAGGCCGCCGATGACCTTGGTCAGGCCGGAGTCGTAGATCGAGGAGTGCGGGTCCGTGGTGATGTCGGTCGACACCAGCGGGTCCTCGCTGTAGAGCAGGATGCCCTTGAGCGGGCCCTCGGCGGCCTCCTTGTAGGCGGCGTTGATCTCGTCGACGGTGACCTCGGACTTGGTCTCGAGGGTCAGGTCGGTGATCGAGCCGGTGGGGACCGGCACGCGCAGCGCGAAGCCGTCGAGCTTGCCGGCGAGCTCCGGGAGCACGAGGCCGATGGCCTTCGCGGCACCGGTCGAGGTCGGCACGATGTTCAGGGCCGCGGCGCGGGCACGACGGGGGTCCTTGTGCGGGCCGTCCTGCAGGTTCTGGTCGGCGGTGTAAGCGTGCACCGTCGTCATGAGGCCACGCTCGATGCCGAACTTGTCGTGGAACACCTTGGCGAGCGGCGCGAGGCTGTTCGTGGTGCAGGACGCGTTCGAGATGATGTGGTGGTTCGCCGGGTCGTACTCGCCCTCGTTCACGCCGAGCACGATGGTGACGTCGTCACCCGAGGCCGGCGCGGAGATGATGACCTTCTTGGCACCGGCGTCGATGTGCTTCTGCGCGTCCTCGGCCTTGGTGAAGAAGCCGGTCGACTCGATGACGATGTCGACGCCCAGCTCGCCCCAGGGGAGGTTGGCGGGGTCGCGCTCGGCGAGGACCTTGATGGCCTTGCCGTCGACGACGATGTTGTCACCGTCGAGCTCGACCGTGGCGGGCAGCTTGCCCGTGATGGAGTCGTACTTGAGCAGGTTGGCGAGCGACGCGTTGTCGGTGAGGTCGTTCACCGCCACGATCTCGAGGTCGGAGCCCTTCGCGAGGGCGGCCCGGAAGAAGTTACGGCCGATACGGCCGAAGCCGTTGATACCGATCTTGACGGTCAATGGATCTCCTGATGGGTGTGGAGCGCCCGGGGGGCGCTGCTTTCGGAGTCGCGCACCCTGGCGGGCCCGCGTGTGGTGGACGATACGCCCCGTAACGTCGCCGTAACGACCCTAGCAGTCGGACACTGCGCGACCGCGCTGGATGACGGTCCGTCCGGACGGTCGCGACCGGCGCCCTGGACGCACCGGGGAACGGACGGGAGGCGCGGTGCCAACTGGCACCGCGCCTCCCGTCCGCAGGGTCGACCGACCCGACTCAGGCCCCTTCGAGCTCCTCCGGGACGCTCGCCTCGGTGCCCGGGATGCCGAGGTCCGACGCCTTCTTGTCGGCCATCGCGAGCAGGCGACGGATGCGCCCGGCGATGGCGTCCTTCGTCATGGGCGGCTCCGCGTGCTGGCCGAGCTCGTCGAGCGAGGCGTCGCGGTGCTGCAGGCGCAGCGAGCCGGCGTACTGCAGGTGGTCCGGGACCTCGTCGCCGAGGATCTCGAGCGCACGCTCGACGCGGGCGCAGGCGGCGACGGCGGCCTGGGCGGAGCGACGGAGGTTCGCGTCGTCGAAGTTGACCAGGCGGTTCGCGGTCGCACGGACCTCGCGGCGCTGGCGCATCTCCTCCCAGTCGGCGGTGGTGCGGGCGGCTCCCATGACGGTGAGCATCTGGCCGATCGCCTCGCCGTCCCGGATGACGACGCGGTGCACCCCGCGGACCTCGCGGCCCTTCGCGGCCACGCCGAGACGCGACGCGGCGCCGACGAGCGCCATCGCGGCCTCGTTGCCGGGGCAGGTGACCTCGAGCGCGGCGGCCCGACCCGGGTCGGTCAGGGTCCCCGAGGCGAGGAACGCGCCACGCCAGATCGCGGCGAGGTCCTCGCGGTTGCCGGTGGTGAGCCGGTTCGGCAGCCCGCGCACCGGACGACGACGGGCGTCCATCAGCCCGGTCTGGCGTGCGAGGGTCTCCCCCGCCTCGAGCACGCGGACCAGGTAGCGGGTGCCACGACGAGCGGACGCGGACGACCCCACCGACGCCTCGCTCCGGACGCCGTACAGCTCGGCGAGGTCCTTGCGCACCCGGTGCACGATGATCCGGGTGTCGAGCTCGACCTCGACCGCGATGCGGCCCGAGATGACGTGCAGACCACCCGCGAACCGGAGGATCGTGGCCAGTTCGGCGGCGCGGACCGTGTTGCGGTTCACGGCGACCCTGGCCAGTTCGTCCTTGACCTCGGCAGTCAACGGCACAGCATCATTCCTAACGTTCATCTGGTGGTTCCCGCAGATCCGGCGGCACGGGCGTGGGAGCGGCCGGAGGGACGGTCACTCCCGGCCGAGATCTCGGTTCTTCACACGCACGGCGACGCCTGGCATCCCGCGGAGGAGGTTCGCCAACTCGGCGACGATGGCGACCGAGCGGTGCTTGCCGCCGGTACAGCCGATGGCGATCGTAGCGTGTCTTTTGTTCTCGCGCTGGTACCCCTCGAAGACCGGCTCGAGCACGGAGGCGTACCGGTCGACGAACGGACGCGCCCCCGCCTGAGCGAGCACGTAGTCGGAGACGGGCTGGTCGAGCCCCGTGTGCGGGCGGAGTTCCGGCACCCAGTAGGGGTTCGGGATGAACCGGACGTCGGCCACCATGTCGGCGTCGGCCGGCAGTCCGTACTTGAACCCGAAGCTCATCAGCGTGACCTGGACACCGACGAAGTGGTCGTCGGCGAACTGCTCCGTCACGGAGTTCGCGAGTTGGTGGATGTTCAGGTCCGATGTGTCGATCACCATGTCGGACGCCTCGCGCAGACCGGCCAGGCGGTCACGTTCGCGGGCGATCCCGTCGAGCAGGGTGTCCTCGCCCTGCAGCGGGTGCGGACGGCGCACCTGCTCGAACCGGCGGACCAGCACGGCGTCGGTCGCCTCGAGGAACAGCACGCGGACGCGTGCCGAGGTGCTCGAGCGGACCTGCTCGACCGCCTGCTCGGGGTCGGTGAAGAAGCGACCGCCCCGCACGTCCACCACGGTCGCGATCTTCGGGATCTTCTCACCCGCGCGCTCGGCGAGCTCCGTGAGCGGCGCGAGCATCTGCGTCGGCAGGTTGTCGACGACGTACCAGCCGAGGTCCTCGAGCGCCTTGCCGACGGTGGACCGGCCGGCACCGGACATGCCGGTGACGATGAGGATGTCGTGCTGCGACGCGTGGCTGGTCGCTGGGGCGCTGTCGGTCATCTGGGAGTGGGCTCCGTCGTGGCGGCCCGGGCGCGTCGCCCGGGGAGGTCTCGGCTGCCGGACCAGGCTACCGCCCGGTCCCGGTCGGGAGGCACGGCGCCCGTCACGACGGCCGCTGCGGACCGTCGGCGGTCACCTCGGGGACCCGCACCGGGCCTCCGGGGCGGGTGGCGGTGGCGGGGTCCGCGCCGCTTGCGGGTCCGGTCTCGGTCCCGGTTCCGGTCTCGGTCCCGGGTCCGGTCTCGGTTCCGGGTCCGGTCTCGGCGATGGCGTCGTCGTCCGGTTCGGGGGCGCTCGAGGCGCTGGTGGCCGGTGCGCTCGTCGGGGTCTGAGCGAGCTTCGCGACGACCGCCGCAGCGGTCGCCGGGCCGACGCCGTTCACCTCGGCGATCTCCTCTGCGGTGGCCTCGCGCAGCCGCGCGACCGAGCCGAAGTGCTTCAGCAGCGCGTTGACCCGGGTGGGGCCGAGTCCGGGGATCTCGGACAGCCGGGAACGGACGTCGCGCTTGCGGCGGGTGCGCTGGTGCGTGATGGCGAACCGGTGCGCCTCGTCACGGATGCGCTGGATCAGGAACAGCGCCTCGGAGTTGCGCGGCAGGATGACCGGGAAGTCGTCGTCGGGCAGCCAGAGCTCCTCCAGCCGCTTGGCGATGCCGACGAGGGCGATGTCGCGCACCCCGGCCTCGTCCATCGCACGCTTCGCGGCCTGGACCTGCGGTTGACCGCCGTCCACGATGAGCAGCTGTGGGCGGTAGGCGAACCGCTTCGTGGGCTTCGACCCCTCGACGACCTCGTCCGTGGTGACGTCGGGGACGTCCGGCAGCTCGGCGTCCTCGTCCAGCCGGGCCAGCCGCCGCGTGAGCACCTGGTGCATGCTGTCGGTGTCGTCGGTCGTCTCGGCGATCGTGTAGCGGCGGTACTGGTCCTTGCGCGGCAGGCCGTCCTCGAACACGACCATCGACGCCACGACGTTCGTCCCCTGCAGGTGCGAGATGTCGTAGCACTCCATGCGGAGCGGCGCCTCGGTCATGCCGAGGGCGTCCTGGATGTCGGCCAGTGCCGCGGCACGCGTCGTGTAGTCGGCGGAGCGCTTCGTCTTGTAGAGCATGAGCGCCTGGGCCGCGTTCTGCGCCGCCGTCCGCGCCAGACCCGCGCGGTCGCCGCGCTGCGCGGTGCTGAGCTTCGTCCCGCGACCCCCGCGGCGTTCGCTGAGCCACTGCTGCAGCGCCTCGGCGTCGTCGGGCAGGGTCGGCACGACGATCTCACGGGGAGGTTCCTCGGACACGGCCGCCGGCGTGAGCTCGGAGTCGGCGTAGACGCCCTGCACGATCTGCTCGACCAGGTCGCCGGTGGCGATGTCGAGCTCCTTGTCGACCACCCAGCCCCGCACACCGCGGATGCGACCGCCGCGCACCGAGAACAGCTGCACGGCGGCGGCGAGCTCGTCCTCGGCGATGCCGAACAGGTCGAGGTCGACCGAGTCCCGGAGCACCACGGCGGACTTCTCGAGCACGGCTTCGAGCGCCTCGACTTGGTCACGGTACTTCGCGGCCTGCTCGTACTGCATGGCGTCGGCCGACGCGCCCATGCGCTGCCGGAGCTGCGTGATCACCCGGCGGTCGTACGAGCCCATGAAGCGCACGAACTCCTCGACGAGCGCGCGGTGCTCCTCGATCGTCACCTTCTGCGAGCAGGGACCGCCGCACTTGCCGATCTGGCCGGGGAAGCAGGGCTTGCCCGACTGCATCGCCTTCTTGTACGACGAGTCCGAGCAGGTGCGGATCGGGAACACCTTGATCATCAGGTCGATGGTGTCGTGCACCGCCCAGATCTTCGGGTACGGGCCGAAGTACTTCGCGCCCTTGATCCGACGGTTGCGCGTCACCATCACCCGCGGGGCCTCGTCGCCGAGGGTGATCGCCATGTACGGGTACGACTTGTCGTCGCGGAACTTGACGTTGAACGGCGGGTCGAACTCCTTGATCCAGGTGTACTCCAGCTGGAGCGCCTCGATCTCGGAGCCCACCGTCGTCCACTCGACGCTGCGCGCCGTCAGGACCATGCGGCGGGTGCGCTCGTGCAGTGTCGGCAGCGGGGCGAAGTAGTTGCTCAGCCGGGCGCGGAGGTTCTTCGCCTTCCCGACGTACAGCACCCGGCCGGCCTCGTCACGCCAGCGGTAGACGCCCGGGTCGGTCGGGATCTCCCCCGCCTTCGGCCGCCACGGAACGGTGTCCGCCACCTACCGAGCACCCGCCTTCTGCTTGCTCTTCTGGGTCGCCTTCCGGGCACCGACGGCCTGCTGCTTGCCGACCCGGGCGTCCTGCGCGTCGAAGATCTCCCGCAGGAAGACGCCGGTGTGGCTATCCGGAACGGTCGCGACGTGCTCGGGCGTGCCGGTCGCGAGCACGGTGCCGCCGCCGGAGCCGCCCTCGGGGCCCATGTCGATGAGCCAGTCGGCCGACTTGATCACGTCGAGGTTGTGCTCGATGGTGATGACGGTGTTGCCCTTGTCGACCAGGCTCTGCAGCACGAGGAGCAGCTTGCGGACGTCCTCGAAGTGCAGGCCCGTCGTCGGCTCGTCGAGCACGTAGACCGTGCGGCCGTTCGAGCGGCGCTGCAGTTCCGTGGCGAGCTTGACGCGCTGCGCCTCGCCACCGGACAGCGTGGTCGCGCTCTGACCGAGACGGACGTACCCGAGCCCCACGTCGACCAGGGTCGCCATGTAGCGGTGGATCGCCGAGATCGGCTCGAAGAACTCCGCCGCCTCGCTGATCGGCATGTCGAGGACCTCGGAGATGTTCTTGCCCTTGTAGTGCACCTGCAGGGTCTCGCGGTTGTACCGCGCACCGCCGCAGACCTCGCACGCGACGTACACGTCGGGCAGGAAGTTCATCTCGATCTTGATCGTGCCGTCACCCGCGCAGTTCTCGCAGCGGCCGCCCTTGACGTTGAAGCTGAAGCGTCCGGGCTGGTAGCCGCGGGTCTTCGCCTCCTGCGTCTCGGCGAACAGCTGGCGGATCCGGTCGAACACGCCCGTGTAGGTCGCCGGGTTCGACCGCGGCGTGCGCCCGATCGGTGCCTGGTCGACGTGCACGACCTTGTCGAGCTGGTCGAGGCCCTTGACGCGGGTGTGCTTGCCGGCGATGTGCCGGGCGCCGTTGAGCTGGTTCGCGAGCACCTTGTACAGGATGTCGTTCACCAGCGTCGACTTGCCCGAGCCGCTGACGCCGGTGACGGCGGTGAAGACCCCGAGCGGGAAGTCGGCGTCGATCGACTTGAGGTTGTTCGCCCGCGCACCCTGCACCGTGATGGCGCGCTTCAGGTTGACCGGGCGGCGCTCGGACGGCACCTCGATCGCCCGTCGGCCGGCGAGGTAGTCACCGGTGATCGACTCGCGGTTCTCGATGATGCCCTCGTAGGACCCGGAGTGCACGACGTTGCCGCCGTTCACACCGGCGCCCGGGCCGATGTCGACGACCCAGTCGGCCGTGCGGATCGTGTCCTCGTCGTGCTCGACGACGATGAGCGTGTTGCCGAGGTCCTTCAGCTTGACCAGGGTGTCGATCAGACGACGGTTGTCGCGCTGGTGCAGGCCGATGCTCGGCTCATCGAGGACGTAGAGCACGCCCGTCAGACCCGACCCGATCTGGGTCGCCAGGCGGATGCGCTGCGCCTCGCCACCGGACAGGCCGCCCGCCCCACGCGCCAGGGTCAGGTAGTTGAGCCCGACCTCGAGCAGGAACTCCAGGCGGGCGCGGATCTCCCGCAGGACCGCGGCCGCGATGTGCGCCTCGCGGTCGGTCAGCGTCAGCTCGTCCATGAACGCGTAGGCGTTGTCGAGCGACATGTCGGTGACGTCCGCGATGCTGCGGTCGTTCACCGTGACCGCGAGCACCTCGGGCTTGAGACGCGTGCCGTCGCACACCGGGCACGGGACCTCGCGCAGGTAGCCCTGGAACCGCTGCCGCTGCGAGTCCGACTCGGCCTCGGCGAACTTGCGCTCGATGTAGGGCATGACGCCCTCGAACCCGCTGGTGTACCGCATCTCGCGACCGAAGCGGTTGCGCCAGGACACCGAGACCTGGAAGTCCTTGCCGGTGAGGATCGCCGCCTGCACCGACGGGTCGAGCTGGTTCCACGGGGTGTCGAGCGAGAAGCCGAGCTCCTTGCCGAGGCCGCCGAGCAGCTTCTCGAAGTAGGAGTACAGGCCGCTCGTGCCCGTCCACGGCAGCAGCACGCCGCCGCGCAACGATGCCTCGGGATCGCCGAGGACCAGGTCGGGGTCGACCGACATGCGGGTACCGAGACCGGAGCACTCCGGGCACGCACCGAACGGCGCGTTGAACGAGAAGGTGCGCGGCTCGATCTCGGTGAGCGCGAGCGGGTGGTTGTTCGGGCACGACAGGTTCTCGGAGTAGGTCCGGACGGCGCCGGGCCCCTCGTGGTCGACCAGGTCGATGCCGACCGTGCCGTCGGTCAGCCGCAGTGCCGTCTCGAGCGAGTCGGTCAGGCGCCCGAGGATGTCTTCGCTCGCCACCAGACGGTCGACGATGACCGAGATGTCGTGCTTGACCTGCTTCTTCAGCTTGGGCGGGTCGCTGAGCTGGATGCGCTCCCCGTCGACGATCGCACGCGCGTACCCGGACGCCGCGAGCTCCTGGAAGAGGTCGACGAACTCGCCCTTCTTCTTCGAGACGACGGGGGCGAGCACCTGGAACCGCGTCCCGGTCTCGAACTGCATCAGCTGGTCGGCGATCTGCTGCACGCTCTGCTTGCTGATGACCTCGCCGCAGGTCGGGCAGTGCGGCACCCCGATGCGCGCCCAGAGCAGACGCATGTAGTCGTAGACCTCGGTGATCGTGCCCACCGTCGACCGCGGGTTGCGGTTCGTCGACTTCTGGTCGATCGAGACCGCGGGAGACAGTCCCTCGATGAAGTCGACGTCGGGGCGGTCGACCTGGCCGAGGAACTGGCGGGCGTACGCCGACAGCGACTCCACGTACCGGCGCTGGCCCTCGGCGAAGATCGTGTCGAACGCCAGCGAGGACTTGCCCGACCCGGAGAGGCCCGTGAACACGACGAGGGAGTCGCGCGGGATCTCGAGGTCGACGTCGCGGAGGTTGTGCACGCGGGCACCGCGGACGCTGAGCGTCGAGGTGCTGTGCGGCGCCGTCCCGCCGGGGATGTGGAGGTCAGCGGGCTCGCCGAAGGCGTTCCGGCCAGACGTCGAGGTACCGCGGTCAGAGGTGATGGTCATCACGGACGATTCTACGGAGCGGCACCGACATCCGTTCCGGATCGCGGCTCAGGCGAGTGCGTCGAGAGCGAACGCGACCCCCGAGGCGCGCTCGCTGGCGGCCCAGAGCTGCGCCGCCGCCGTGCGGTCGTGGGCCCAGGCCTCCGCGTGCACCCGGGCCGCGGGACCGCGGAGCTGCAACCGACCGGCCGGCCCCCAGTACTCCCCCGCCCGGACGTCCGCGCCGACCGCGGCGTGCACGAGCGGCTGCGCGCCGACGTCCTTGCCCTGGGCGACCAGCCGGTGCGCCGGTCGGATCCACGCCGGGTCGGGCCGCGTCGGGGCGATGTCCGGACGCGCGGGCGACAGGCGGTCGAGCGAGAGCCCGGGGTGCGCGACGACGCTCGTCACGGCCGACCCCGCGTCGGCGAGCCGCTGCGCGAGCTCGAAGCCGAAGAGCATCACCGCGAGCTTGCTCCGCGCGTACTGGCGGTGGTTCACGTAGTGGCCGTCCCCCAGTGGGTCGACCGGATCGAGCCGGACGAAGCGGTGGGCGATCGAGCCGAGGTGCACGACCCGGCCGCCCCGGCGCTCGAGCAGCGGCATCGCGAGCGCCGTCCACGCGAAGTGCCCGAGGTGGTTCGTCCCGATCTGCAGCTCCGTGCCCTGCGCGGTCGTCCGGCGGATCGGGGCGCCGACCACGCCGGCGTTGTTCAGGACGGCGTCGACGCCGTCCGGCTCGAGCGCCGCGAGCTCGTCGGCGGCGGAGCGGACGGAGCCGAGGTCGGCGAGGTCCAGGTGCACGTGCACGATCGACGCGTCGTCGACGAACCGCCGGATGCTCCGTTCTGCCGCCTCCGCGCGGCCGCGGTCACGAGTCGCGAGCACGACGCGGTGCCCCGCGGCCGCCAGTTGCTCCGCTGCGTGGTACCCCAGGCCGGCGCTCGCCCCGGTGACGACCACCGTGCGGCGGCCGTCAGCTGACATGCCCCGCGGACTCCATCTGCCGGAGCGCCTTCTTCAGGTCCTGCACCTCGTCGCGCAGTCGCGCGGCGAGCTCGAACTTCAGCTCTGCCGCCGCCTGCAGCATCTGGTCGTTGAGGTCGCCGATGGTGGCCTCGAGCTGGGTGGCACCCTCGCCCGCGATGCCGCCGCGGCGCAGGTTCGGCGTCGGCGAGCGTCGGCCGTCGGCCGCCGGTCGACCCTCGAGCAGGGCCTTGGTGTCGTCGTTCTCGCGCTGCAGGACCTCGGTGATGTCGGCGATCTTCTTGCGGAGCGGCTGCGGGTCGATGCCGCGCTCCAGGTTGTAGGCGACCTGCTTCTCGCGCCGTCGATCGGTCTCCTCGATCGCGACCTTCATCGAGTCGGTCATCTTGTCGGCGTACATGAGCACCTGACCCGAGACGTTGCGGGCCGCTCGACCGATGGTCTGGATCAGCGAGGTCGACGAGCGGAGGAAGCCCTCCTTGTCGGCGTCCAGGATCGCGACCAGGGAGACCTCGGGCAGGTCGAGGCCCTCGCGCAGCAGGTTGATGCCGACGAGGACGTCGTAGACGCCCTGCCGCAGCTCGGTCAGCAGCTCGACACGCTTCAGGGTGTCGACGTCCGAGTGCAGGTACCGCACACGCACGCCGGCGTTGCCGAGGAAGTCGGTGAGCTCCTCGGCCATGCGCTTGGTGAGGGTCGTGACGAGCACGCGCTCGTCCTTCTCGACGCGCTGCGTGATCTCCTCGAGCAGGTCGTCGATCTGCCCGTCGCTCGGCTTGACGACGATCTCCGGGTCGATCAGGCCGGTCGGGCGGATGATCTGCTCGACGACGCTGTCCGTGACCCCGAGCTCGTACCGGCCCGGCGTTGCCGACAGGTAGACCTTCTGCCCGACGCGCTCGAGGAACTCCTCCCACTTGAGCGGGCGGTTGTCCATCGCACTCGGCAGCCGGAAGCCGTGCTCGACCAGCGTGCGCTTGCGCGACGCGTCGCCCTCGTACATGGCGCCGATCTGCGGCACCGTGACGTGCGACTCGTCGATGACGATGAGGAAGTCGTCCGGGAAGTAGTCGATGAGGCAGTGCGGGGCCTCACCCGGCCCGCGACCGTCCATGTGCCGCGAGTAGTTCTCGATGCCGGAGCAGAACCCGATCTGCTCCATCATCTCGATGTCGAACGTCGTGCGCATGCGCAGGCGCTGGGCCTCGAGCAGCTTGCCCTGCCCCTCGAGCTCGGCGAGCCGCTCGGCCAGTTCCTCCTTGATGCTGCCGATGGCACGGTGCATCACGTCGGTGTCGGCGACGTAGTGCGACGCCGGGAAGATCGACACGGCCGGCAGGTCGTCGATCACGTTGCCGGTGAGGGGGTGCAGCGACGAGAGCGCTTCGATCTCGTCACCGAACATCTCGATGCGGATCGCGTGCTCTTCGTACATCGGGATGATCTCGATGGTGTCGCCGCGCACACGGAAGGTGCCCCGGGCGAAGTCGACGTCGTTGCGCTGGTACTGCATGGCGACGAACTTACGGACGAGCTGGTCGCGCGAGATGGTCTGCCCGACGTGCAGTGCGACCGAGGCGTTCATGTACTGCTCTGGCGTACCGAGGCCGTAGATGCAGGACACGGTGGAGACCACCACGGTGTCGCGACGGCTGAGCAGGGAGTTCGTCGTCGAGTGCCGCAGCCGCTCGACCTCGGCGTTGACCGAGGAGTCCTTCTCGATGAAGGTGTCCGTCTGCGGCACGTACGCCTCGGGCTGGTAGTAGTCGTAGTACGAGACGAAGTACTCGACCGCGTTGTTCGGCATCAGGCCGCGGAACTCGTTCGCCAGCTGCGCCGCGAGGGTCTTGTTGTGGGCGAGCACGAGCGTCGGCCGCTGCACCTGCTCGATGAGCCACGCCGTCGTCGCCGACTTGCCGGTACCGGTCGCACCGAGCAGCACGACGTCGGTCTCACCGGCGTTGATCCGCCCGGCGAGTTCCGCGATGGCCGCGGGCTGGTCGCCACTCGGCGAGTACTCGCTGATGACCTCGAACGGACGCACCGCTCGGGTCGGTTCGATCGCAACACCCATGGTGTCAACGCTAGTCGGAGCCCCTGACACCCGGGGCCGTGCTCGCCGTCGGCGTACCGTCCGCCGCGATGCGCGACCACACCTCGTCGGCAGACCGCACCGTCTGGTCGAGGGTGCCCGTCGCGTCGACCACGTGGTCGGCGAGGGCCATGCGCTCGGCGTCGCTCGCCTGCGCGGCCACGCGCCGTTCCGCTTCCTCGCGGGCCATGCCGCGGTGTGCCACCAGCCGCTCGACGCGCTGCGAAGCCGGCGCGTCCACGACCACGACGGCGTCGAAGCGCAGGGGCCGCGCGCCACGCGCCTCCGCGAGCAGCGGGACGTCGTAGACGACCACGGCGTCCGGGTCGTCCGCCTCGGCCGCGTCGAACGCCTGCTGGGCGAGCCGCCACACCTCCGGGTGGGTGATCGCCTCGAGGTCCCTGCGCGCCGCCGGGTCGGCGAACACGATCGCACCGAGCGCCGGGCGGTCGAGCGACCCGTCCGCTGCGATCACCGACGGGCCGAAGCGCGCTGCGACCTGCTCGAGGCCGGAGCTCCCGACAGCCACCGCGTCGCGCGCCAGGCGATCCGCGTCGACCACCACCGCGCCGTGCTCCGTCCACCGCCGCGAGACCGTCGACTTGCCCGCGGCGATGCCGCCCGTGAGACCGATGATGCGCACGACGACAGGCTAGCGACCGCGACCCGGGAACGCCGGAAGCCCGGCACCCCGTTCAGGGGTGCCGGGCTTCCGGTCGGTGCGACCCGCTCGATCAGTTGGTCGAGCTGAGCTTCTCGCGGAGCGCCGCGAGCGAGGCGTCGTCGGCCAGGGGGCTCGCGCCACCCGTCTCGCCGGCGAACGACGAGGACGACGACGATGCGCTGGCCGGGAGGTCGAAGCCACCCTGCGCCTCGTCGGCGATGGTCTTCGCGACCTGCGCCTTGTGGGCTTCCCAACGCGCCTGGGCGGCCGCGTACTGGCCCTCCCACTCGGTGCGCTGGGTGTCGTAGCCCTCGAGCCACTCGTTGGTCTCCGGGTCGAAGCCCTCGGGGTACTTGTAGTCACCCTTGTCGTCGTACTCGGTCGGCATGCCGTAGAGCGCCGGGTCGAACTCGTCGCTCTCCGGGTCCACGCCCTCGTTCGCCTGCTTGAGGCTGAGCGAGATGCGACGACGGTCGAGGTCGATGTCGATGATCTTGACGAAGACCTCGTCGTTGACCGAGACGACCTGCTCGGCGAGCTCGACGTGCTTGTTCGACAGCTCCGAGATGTGCACGAGGCCCTCGATGCCGTCGGCGACACGGACGAAGGCACCGAACGGCACGAGCTTCGTGACCTTGCCCGGTGCGATCTGGCCGATCGCGTGGGTGCGGGCGAAGACCTGCCACGGGTCCTCCTGGGTCGCCTTGAGCGAGAGCGACACGCGCTCGCGGTCCAGGTCGACCTCGAGGATCTCGACGGTGACTTCCTGACCGACCTCGACGACCTCGCTGGCGTGCTCGATGTGCTTCCAGCTGAGCTCGGAGACGTGGACGAGGCCGTCGACGCCGCCGAGGTCCACGAACGCACCGAAGTTGACGATCGAGGAGACGATGCCCTTGCGGACCTGGCCCTTGTGCAGGTTGTTGAGGAACGTGGTCCGGGACTCGGACTGCGTCTGCTCGAGGAGCGCACGGCGCGACAGGACCACGTTGTTGCGGTTCTTGTCGAGCTCGAGGATCTTCGCCTCGATCTCCTGGCCGAGGTACGGCGTGAGGTCGCGGACACGGCGGAGCTCGATGAGCGACGCGGGGAGGAAGCCGCGGAGACCGATGTCGACGATGAGACCGCCCTTGACGACCTCGATGACCGTCCCGGTCACGACGCCGTCGGACTCCTTGATCTTCTCGACGTCGCCCCACGCACGCTCGTACTGCGCACGCTTCTTCGACAGGATGAGGCGACCTTCCTTGTCCTCCTTCTGGAGGACCAGGGCCTCGACCTCGTCGCCGACCTCGACGACCTCGTTGGGGTCGACGTCGTGCTTGATCGAGAGCTCGCGCGAGGGGATGACACCCTCGGTCTTGTACCCGACGTCGAGGAGGACCTCGTCGCGGTCGATCTTCACGACGGTGCCGGAGATGAGATCACCGTCGTTGAAGAACTTCAGGGTCTTCTCGACCTCGGCCAGGAAGTCATCAGCCGAACCGATGTCGTTGATGGCGACCTGCTTAGGAGCCTTGGTCGTAGTGGTTGTCATGTAGAGATTGCTCCGAACGGACATGAGTCGGGCCATGGCGTGCGGGGACTCGGCCCCCGTGGTGCACCGCCGTGGCGATTGATTGTGTGACGCGGTTTGCGCCGCACAAGTCTAACCGCACCGGCGGAGCCCCCACAACCGGGCGTGTCACCGGCGCGTCACCGGCAGATCAGCGCAGCAGCGCGCTCCGCAGGGTGTCGAGCCCGATGCTGCCGAGCGAGAGCGCCCGGTGGTGGAACGCCTTGAGGTCGAAGGCGGCACCCTCGCGCGCGGCGACCTCGTCGCGGATGGACTCCCACACCCGCTGGCCGACCTTGTACGACGGCGCCTGGCCCGGCCACCCGAAGTACCGGGCGACCTCGAACCGCACGAACGCGGGGTCCATGTTGACGTTCTGCCCCATGAAGTCGAGGGCGTACTCCCACGTCCACCCGCCGCCGTCCGGGTTGGTCTTCTGCAGGTGCACGCCGATGTCGAGCACCACGCGGGCGGCCCGCATCCGCTGGCCGTCGAGCATGCCGAGCCGGTCGCCGTCGTCGTCGAGGAACCCGAGCTGCTCCATCAGGCGCTCGGCGTACAGCGCCCACCCCTCGACGTGCCCGGACGAGCCGGACAGCTGCCGGCGCCACGTGTTCAGCTCACCGCGGTTGTAGACGCCCTGGCTGATCTGCAGGTGGTGTCCCGGCACACCCTCGTGGTAGACCGTGGTCTTCTCGCGCCAGGTGCCGAACTCCGTGACGCCCTCGGGCACCGACCACCACATGCGGCCGGCCCGCGAGAAGTCGTCCGAGGGGCCGCTGTAGTAGATGCCGCCCTCCTGCGTCGGGGCGATGCGGCACTCCAGCCGACGGATGGGCTCGGGGATGTCGAAGTACGTGCCGGCCATCGCGGCGATCGAGGCGTCGCTCGTCTCCTGCATCCAGCGCTGCAGGGCGTCGGTCCCGTGCAGCACGCGCGCCGGGTCGGTGTCGAGCACCTCGATCGCACGGGCCACGCTCGCGCCGGACTCGATGCGGTCGGCGATGCGCTCCTGCTCGTCCCGCATGCGGGCGAGCTCCTCGAGGCCCCACTCGTACGTCTCGTCGAGGTCCACGACCGCGCCGAGGAACCGGCGGGAGTGCAGCTCGTACGCCTCGCGGCCGACCGCGTCGACCGGGGTGGCGAGCGGCAGCAGCTCGTGCTCGAGGAACTGCCCGAGGCTCCGGTACGCGGCCGCGGCGACCTCGGCACCGCGGACCAGCTCGGTGCGCAGGGTGTCGGGGACCGGCGAGCCGTCGTCGAACGCGGCGCCGTCGGCGAGCCGGCGGAAGAACCCGTCCTCGGCGCCGTTGCGGGCGGCCTGCTCGGCGACCAGCGCGACCTGGCGCTTCGCCGGGGTGACGTCCTCGCGCGTGCCCTCGAGCAGGGTCTCGCGGATCCCCTCGATCGCGTCGGGGAGCGCGTGCAGTCGGCTCGCGATGTCCTGCCAGTCACCCTCGGTCGCGGTCGGCATCAGGTCGATGACCTCGCGCACCGACTGGGCCGGGCTCGCGATGACGTTGAGGTCACGGAGGTGCAGCCGGCGGTCGTACGACTCCTGCACCAGGTCGAGCTCGGCACCGAGGTCGGCCTTCGTGACCTCGTCCACCGCATCGGTGGCGGCCGCGGCGTCGAGCGCGCGCTTCGCCGCACGGGCGGCGTCGGCCACGGCAGCGGCGCCGGCCGGCGACGTGTCGCCGTACTCCCCCGTGCGCCCGGGCACCCCGATCGAGGAGGCGATCGTCGGGTCGAGGTCGACGAGGGTGGTCACCCAGTCCTCGGCGACCCGGTCGACGGCGGACGGCTGGCGGTCGGGACGCTGTTCGCTCATGCACCCGAGCCTAGCCACGCGTCGGGTCGCGGTGCAGGTCGCGGGAGCCGGCGGCCGGGAGGCGCGGTGCGGGCCCGCACCGCGCCTCCCGGCCGTCACCGGTCGCGTCGCGACCGGACGGGGTCAGTGTGCCGCGCTCTCCCAGTTCGGCCCGACGCCCACCGAGACGTCGAGCGGCACGCTGAGCTCGGCCGCGCTGCCCATGCGGGTCCGGAGGATCTCCTCGACGCGCTCCTGCTCGCCGGGCGCGACCTCGAGGATGAGCTCGTCGTGCACCTGGAGCAGCAGGTGCGACCGCAGGTCGCCCGTCTGCAGGTCGTCGGCCACCCCGAGCATCGCGATCTTCATGATGTCGGCGGCCGAGCCCTGGATCGGAGCGTTCAGCGCGGCCCGTTCGGCGTTCTCCCGCAGCACCCGGTTCGGGCTCTTCAGGTCGGGGAAGGGACGACGGCGACCGAAGATGGTCTCGGTGTAGCCGTCCTCGCGCGCCTGCTCCACGACGTTGCGCAGGTAGTCGCGGACCGCACCGAAGCGGGCGAAGTACTCGGTCATCAGCGTGCGCGCCTCGGACTGCTCGATCCGCAGCTGCTTCGACAGGCCGAAGGCGCTCAGGCCGTAGGCCAGGCCGTACGACATCGCCTTCACCTTGGTGCGCATCTCGTTCGAGACGTCGGCGGGGTCGACACCGAAGACGCGCGCGCCGACGAACCGGTGCAGGTCCTCGCCCTCGTTGAAGGCCTGGATCAGTCCGGGGTCGCCGGAGAGGTGCGCCATGATGCGCATCTCGATCTGCGAGTAGTCGGCGGTGACGAGCGTCGTGTAGGGCTCAGCGACGGCGAACGCCGAGCGGATGCGTCGGCCGACGGCGGTCTTCACCGGGATGTTCTGCAGGTTCGGGTCGGTGGACGAGACGCGTCCGGTGCTCGTGCCGGTCTGCTCGTAGCGGGTGTGGATGCGCCCGTCGACCACGGCGGCGTCGAGCGTGTCGACGATCTGGCGGAGCTTCGTGGCGTCGCGGTGCTGCAGCAGGAGGCCGAGGAACGGGTGCGGGTGCTGCTCCTGCAGGTCGGCGAGGCTCGCGGCGTCGGTCGAGAAACCGGTCTTGGTCTTGCGGGTCTTCGGCATCGCCAGCTCGGTGAACAGGACCTCCTGCAGCTGCTTCGGGGAGCCGAGGTTGACCTCGTGCCCGATCTCGGCGAAGGCCTGCTGTGCCAGTTCGGCGGCGCGCTCCCCCAGCTCCTTCGACAGGCCGGTGAGCACGGGGCGGTCGATCCCGACACCGATGGTCTCCATGCCGGCGAGCACCGAGACCAGCGGCAGCTCGATGTCGTCCAGGACCTGCAGCGAGGACTCGTCGATCCGGGCGCGCAGGGCCGTCGTCACCCGCAGCACGAACCACGCGTGCACCCCGACGTTGACCGGGTCGGTCTCGGGGACGAGCTGGTTCGGGTCGGCCGTCGGCAGTTCCTCGCCGAGCTCCTGGTAGACGAGGTCGGCGAGGGGCTGCCCCTGCTTGCCGGGGTTGGCGAGCCAGCCCATGATCCGGGCGTCACCGGCGACACCGTTCACCGTGATGCCGACCGAACCGAGCGCCTTGATCGCGGCCTTGGCGTCGTGGAAGTGCTTCGGGGCGTCCGAGGCGAACCACGCCGTCAGCTGCTCGTAGTCCTTCGCACCGCTGCCGCCGGGCACGAGCACCGCGTCGTCGTGCGTCGCGATGCCGATCGCGCTGAGCCGACCGTCGATCACCTCGACCGCGACGCCGTAGCCGTTCGCTGCCTCGGTCGCGTTGCGGCGCTCGAGCCAGTAGCCGAGCTCCTCGTCGATCAGGGTCTTGACCGGCGGCGGGGTCGGCGCACCGCTGTCGACGGAGCCCTCGGCGGGGGCGTCGGACGGCTCACCGGTGCCGGCGACCTTGAACACGCGGTCGAGCAGCGTGCGGAACTGCAGCTTGGCGAACAGCTCGCGGACCGCGGTCTCGTCGAGGGGACGGAGCGCGACGTCGGCGGGGCCGACGGGCAGCTCGACGTCGGTGACGAGCCGGTTGAGCTTGCGGTTCCGGACCGCCCGGTCGCGCTGCTCGCGCAGGTTGTTGCCGACGACGCCCTTGATCTCGTCGGCGTGCTCGAGGACGCCGTCGAGCGATCCGTACTGGGTGACCCACTTCACGGCGGTCTTCTCGCCGACCTTGTCGATGCCGATCAGGTTGTCGCTCGTCTCGCCCACGAGCGCCGCGATGTCCGGGTACTGGTGGGGCTCGATGCCGTACCGCTCGTACACCTTGTCGCGGTCGTAGCGGGTGAGCTCGGAGACGCCGCGGACGGACGGGTACAGCAGGGTGACGTCGTCGTTGACGAGCTGGATCGAGTCACGGTCGCCGGAGACCACGTACACCTGGAAGCCCTGCTCCGCGCCCTGCTTCGAGAGGGTCGCGAGGATGTCGTCGGCCTCGTAGTCCTCCTTCGTGACGGTGGTGATGCCCATCGCCTCGAGCGCCTGCTGCAGCAGCGGGATCTGCCCCTTGAACTCGGCGGGGGTCTCGGAGCGCGTGCCCTTGTAGGCCTCGTACTCGCGGGTGCGGAACGAGAACCGCGAGATGTCGAAGGCCACCGCCAGGTGGGTCGGCTTCTCGCGCTGGAGCAGCATGAGCAGCATCGAGATGAAGCCGTGGATGGCGTTCGTGTGCTGCCCGTCGCGGTTCACGAAGCTGTCGACCGGCAGCGCGTAGAACGCCCGGAAGGCGAGCGAGTGGCCGTCGATGACCATGAGGGTAGGCTTTGCGGAGTCCGACACCCGGACAGCCTACCGACGCCATCCGACACGGGAGTCCTGCGCGCGTGACCGACGAAGCGACCACCACGACCGCGGTCGACGACCGCCTGGCCGAGCGCGGCATGGGCGAGCTCGCCGAGAAGATGGGCATGGTCATCACCGAGCTCACCGCCGAGCGCGCGGTGGGCACGATCCCGGTCGAGGGCAACCGCCAGCCGGTCGGCCTGCTGCACGGGGGCGCCTACGTCGTGCTGGCGGAGAGCCTCGGCTCGATGGCCGCGAACGTGCACGCCGGTCCGGGTCGCTACGCAGTCGGCATCGAGCTGAGCGCCTCGCACTCGCGCAGCGCCACGAGCGGGACCGTCACCGGCACCTGCACCGCCATCCACCTGGGCGGCACGCTCACCACGCACGAGATCGTCCTCACCGACGACCAGGGCCGGCGCTGCTCGACCGTGCGGATCACGAACATGATCCGCGAGCGGCGCTGACCCGTCAGTCCTCCGGCGGGCGCTGCAGCAGCAGGCGCGCGTCGCCGAACCCGAGGCGCCGGTAGAGCCGCTCGCCGTCCACGCTCGAGTGCACCGACGTCCGCTCGACGCCCAGCTCGTCGGCGACGTCGAGCAGCGCCGTGACGAGCCGGCCGGCGACGCCGGACCCGCGCAGGTCCGGGTGCACGTACACCGTCTGCACGTCCGCGGTCTGCCGGCTGCCCGGGCGGTCCGGTGTCGGTGGTCGCGCGACGAGCCCGAGCCACGCCATGCCGAGCACGACTCCGGCCCGCTCGGCGACCACGCACCGGTGGGTGTCCGTGTGGGCAGCCGCGAACGCCGTCATCGCCTCGCGGTAGGCCTCGACGCTCACGGCCGGCTGCGCGCCGCCCTCGTCGACGCTCCACCGCCACCGCAGGTCGGCCACCGCTGCCATGTCCTCCGGCCGGGAGGCGCGGATCACCACGTCGTCCATCGCTCCACCCTGCCAGGTGGTCGCCGCCCACGCCGCGTCGCCGCTCCGGACGCAGGAACGCCGCCGGACCGGAGGGTCCGACGGCGTTCCGTGAGCGACGGGGGCGCTACTTCTTGGCGCTGAGCTGCTCGATGATCGCCTTGGCGACGTCGTGCATGGTCAGGCGGCGGTCCATCGAGGCCTTCTGGATCCAGCGGAACGCCTCGGGCTCGGTCAGGCCCATCTTCTCGTTCAGCAGGCCCTTGGCACGGTCGACGAGCTTGCGAGTCTCGAAGCGCTCGACGAGGTCGGCGACCTCGGCTTCGAGCGTGATGATCTGCTGGTACCGCGAGAGGGCGATCTCGATCGCGGGGAGCAGGTCGTTCGGGGTGAAGGGCTTGACGACGTAGGCCAGGGCGCCGGCCTCGGTCGCACGCTCGACGAGGTCCTTCTGGCTGAACGCCGTGAGCAGGACCACGGGGGCGATGTGGTTCTTCGACAGCTTCTCGGCCGCCGAGATGCCGTCGAGCTGGGGCATCTTGACGTCCATCACGACCAGGTCGGGACGGAGGTCCGTGGCGAGCTGCACGGCGGTCTCGCCGTCGCCGGCCTCACCGACCACGTCGAACCCGTTGTCGCGGAGGATCTCGACGATGTCGAGGCGGATGAGCGACTCGTCCTCGGCGACGACGACGCGACGGGGTGCTGGTGCGGTTGCTTCTGAGTCACTCACGACGAGCAGCCTACTAGACACCGGAAGTCCCGGACCCCAGACCACGCGGGCCGGATCGTCCCACACCGCTCCGGACCAGGAGTGGGCCGTGCACAGTACGAGTGGCGGGACTTGAACCCGCACGCCGTGAGGCAGAGCATTTTGAGTGCCCCGTGTCTGCCGATTCCACCACACTCGCGAGGGCACCAACACTACCAGCCCGGCCGTCGTCCCCGGCCCTGGGAGCCCGGCATGCACGGGCGCCCGACCGACGGGTAGCGTGCTGGGGGCCTGCAGTCCGACCAGGGAGGAGTGCTCGTGGATTCCCGTGCCGTCCGCACGTTCCGGGTGTTCGTCGTCGTCACCGCCGTCGTCGCCGTGGCCCTCGGGGTCGTCGCCGTGGCTTGGCCGCGCCCGACGCTCGTGCTCGTCGCCCTGGTGTTCGGCGTCCACCTCGTCGTCGCCGGTGCGCTCCGGGTGTTCGCGGCGGTGCGCGGGCGCGACACCGCGCCGGTCTGGCGGTGGACCTCCGGCGTGGTGGGTGGCCTCGTCGCAGCGGCCGGGCTCGTCACGCTGGTGGACCCGGCGATCCCCCTGGTGGTCTACGCGGTGCTCGCCGGTGTCGGCTTCGTCGCGGAGGGCATCGCGGCGCTGGTCGGCGGGGTCGTCGGGCACCCGGGCTCGTCACGCGTGCCGACGGTGGTCAGCGCCCTGCTGTCGGTCGCGGCGGGGGTCGCCGTGCTCGCCGCTCCCGGCCTGGCGCTGACCGTGTTCGTGGTCGTCGCGGGCGTCGCGCTGGTCACCGTGGGCGCCGCGACCCTGCTGCTCCTGCCGCCACGCGCCGCCGTCCGCCGCTAGGCCGGACCGGTCCCGAAGAGCAGCCCGAGCCCGTACGTCACGGCCGCCGCGCCGAACCCGATGGCGAGCTGCCGGAACGCCCGCCTGCCCGGGGACGCCCCGCTGAGCACCCCGACGACGGCACCGGTGCCGAGCAGGGCGATGCCCACCAACCCGCCCGCGACGGCGATCGCCGGCAGCCCCTGCATACCGAGCAGGAACGGCAGCACCGGGATGACCGCGCCGGACGCGAAGAAGCAGAAGCTCGACACCGCGGCGCTGAGTCCGGTACCGACGGCCTCGTGGTCGTCGCCGACCGGTGTCGACCCGGTCGCGGGACGCCGTTCACCGATGCCGGACAACACCTCGGCGGCGTGGGCGGTCGCCTCGTCCTCGCTCATCCCGCGCGCCCGGTAGACGAGCGCGAGCTCGTTCGCGTCGACGTCCAGGTCCGACACGGCGTCCCGTGCCTCGGGGTGCGGCGCCGACGCCTCGAGCAGTTCGCGCTGCGACCGCACGGACACGTACTCCCCCGCACCCATCGAGAGCGCGCCCGCGAGCAGGCCGGCGACGCCGCTCAGCAGGACGACGTGACGGTCCGCCCCGGACGCGCTGATGCCGATGATGAGCGCCAGGTTCGACACCAGCCCGTCGTTCGCCCCGAAGACCGCCGCGCGGAAGGTGCCGGACAGCCGCATGCGCCCGCGGTTCGCGAGCCCCCGGACGACCTCGCCGTGGATGCGTTCGTCGGCCGCCATCCGTGCGGTGGCGTCGGCGTCGTCGGCGTAGGGCGAGCGGTCCTCGGCACGCTGCATGAGCGCGAGGACGAAGACCGACCCGAACCGCTTCGCCAGGGCGGCGAGCACCCGCGTCCGCAGGCTCCCTCGCTGCGGCCGTCCGACCTCGTCGCCGAGCAGGTCGATCCAGTGCTCGGCGTGACGACCCTCGGCCTCGGCCAGGGCGGCGAGGATCGCGCGCTCCTCGCCGGAACGGCGGGCCGCCAGGTTGCGGTACACCGCGGCCTCGGCGCGCTCGTCGGCCAGGTAGCGCCGCCAGCGGCGGACATCGGCCGCGGTGGGTGGGGACACGGTGTCGTCCTGGAGGCTCACACCAGCCATCCTGCCCGCTCGCGCGGCCGTCCGGGCGCGTCTGCCGCGGGGCGGGAGCGCGCCCGGCGCCCGGGGTATACGCGTCCGCGCACGGAGCGCCGGCGCGCGAGCGCGCCCCGCTGCGGTCGTCGCGCCCCGGCACACCGGGGCGCGATGACCGCAGCGGGGCGCGGAGCGGCGCAGGCGCGGCGGCGCGGAGCGGCGCAGGCGCGGCGCCGCGCGGGGTGGACGCGACAGGGCGCGGACCGGAGGCGGTCGGTGCAGCTGCACCGGGCCTCCCGTCCGCGCCCTGGTGGCGACGGATCCCGCGGATCAGTCCCGGACGTACGCCGGGGCGGCCTCGGCGTGGGCGTCGCCCACGCGGTGCACGCGGAGGTCGTTCGTCGAGCCCTCGATGCCGGGAGGGGACCCGGCCGTCACGATGACGCGATCGCCGGGGGCGGCCAGGCCGTTCTCGAGGAGGACGTCGTCGACCTGCGAGAAGAGCTCGTCGGTGTGGGTCTTCCGCTCGACCAGGAACGAACGCACGCCCCAGGTCAGGGCCATCCGTCGGCGCGTCGCCTCGTTCGGCGTGAAGGCGATGATCGGCAGGCCGTGGCGCAGGCGCGACATGCGGCGTGCGGAGTCACCAGACTCGGTGAAGACGCAGAGGTACGACGCCTCGGTGAACTCGGCGATCTCGACGGCGGCGAGGGTGATCGCACCGCCGAGCGTGCGCGGCTTGGTGCCGAGCGGGGCGATGCGCTCGAGGCCGTGGTCCTCGGTGGACTCGACGATGCGCGCCATGGTGCGGACGGTCTGCACCGGGTACTCGCCGACGCTCGTCTCGCCGGACAGCATGACCGCGTCGGCGCCGTCGAGGACGGCGTTGGCGACGTCGGAGGTCTCGGCGCGGGTCGGGATCGGCGACGAGATCATCGACTCGAGCATCTGCGTCGCGACGATGACCGGCTTCGCCATGCGGCGGGACAGCTCGACGGCGCGCTTCTGCACGATCGGCACCGCCTCGAGCGGGAGCTCGACACCCAGGTCACCGCGGGCGACCATGATGCTGTCGAAGGCGTCGATGATCTCCTCGAGGGCGTCGACGGCCTGCGGCTTCTCGACCTTGGCGATGACGGGCAGGCGCTTGCCCTCCTCGTCCATGATCTCGTGGGCGCGGTCGACGTCGGCGGCGTTCCGCACGAACGACAGCGCGATGAGGTCGGCGCCCTGGCGGATGGCCCAGCGCAGGTCCGCCTCGTCCTTCTCGCTCAGCGCGGGGACGTTGACGGCGACGCCGGGCAGGTTGATGCCCTTGTTGTTCGACACCGTGCCGGCGACGACGACCTCGGTCCGGACGCGCACGCCGTCGGTGTCGAGGACGCGGAGTCGCACGCGGCCGTCGTCGATGAGGAGCGGGTCGCCGGGCTTGACGTCCTGCGGCAGGCCCTTGAAGGTCGTGCCGCAGATCTCCTTCGAGCCGGGGACGTCCTCGGTCGTGATGGTGAAGACGTCACCCACGGCGAGGTCGTGCGGGCCGTCGGCGAACTTGGCCAGACGGATCTTCGGACCCTGCAGGTCGACGAGGATCGCGACGGGCTTGCCGAGCTCCTCGGCGGCACGGCGGACGTTCACGTAGTTGGCCTCGTGGACGCTGTAGTCACCGTGGCTGAGGTTGAGGCGGGCGACGTCGACGCCCGCTTCGATGATCTCCTTGACGGTCTCGTAGTCCGACGTTGCCGGTCCGAGCGTCGAAACGATCTTTGCGCGTCTCAATGGATTCCTTCGTGGTGGTGGATGGAGCCTGGGGTTTCCGCGCCGTGGGGCTGCGCGGAACGCAGTGAGGCCACCAGCACCTTACCGAGTGCTGGTGGCCTCACGCTCACGGCTGGGTGAGCATCTGGTGGTGACCGGTCGACATCAGACCGAGATCGCCCGGTCGGTCGCCTTGACCGGTGCCGGCAGGATCGTGGAGCCCTCGAGGTACTCGTCGACCTGGGCCGCGGCGGCACGGCCCTCGGCGATCGCCCACACGATGAGCGACTGCCCGCGACCGGCGTCACCGGCGACGAACACGCCGGCCTCGTTGGTCGCGTAGTCGGCACGGCGGTCGAGCGCACCGGAGGCCGTGGTCGGCAGTCCGAGCTGCGGCTCGATGGTGTCGGACTCGGGTCCGGTGAACCCCATCGCGACGAGCACGAGGTCGGCGGGGATCTCGCGCTCCGTGCCGGCCTTCGGGACGCGTCGCCCGTCGAGGTACTCGGTCTCGGCGACCCGCAGCGCGCGGACCTCGCCCGCCGGGTTCGCCAGGAACTCGACCGTGGAGGCGAGGAAGTGCCGCTCGCCGCCCTCCTCGTGAGCGCTCGTGACCTCGAACACCGTCGGGAACATCGGCCACGGCTGGTCCGAGGGACGCTCGAGCGGCGGCTGCTTGCCGATCGCCAGGTTCGTCACGCTCAGCGCGCCCTGGCGGTGCGCCGTGCCGATGCAGTCGGCGCCGGTGTCGCCGCCGCCGATGACGACGACGTGCTTGCCCTCGGCGGTGATCTGGTTGTCGACCGTCGTGCCGGCGTTCGCCTTGTTCTGCTGGACGAGGTAGTCCATCGCGAAGTGCACGCCCTCGAGGTCGCGCCCCGGGATCGGCAGGTCGCGCGGCACGGTGGCACCGGTGGCGACAACGACCGCGTCGTAGCGCGACTTCAGGTCGTCCCAGGTGATGTCCTTGCCGATCTCGACGCCGGCGCGGAACCGCGTGCCCTCGGCCTGCATCTGGGCGAGGCGCGCGTCAATCTGGCGCTTCTCCATCTTGAAGTCCGGGATGCCGTAGCGGAGCAGACCGCCGATGCGGTCGTCACGCTCGTAGACGGCGACCGTGTGCCCGGCACGCGTGAGCTGCTGCGCGGCGGCCAGGCCGGCCGGGCCGGACCCGACGACGGCGACGGTCTTGCCGGTCAGGCGCTCCGGCGGGTGCGGGGTGACCCACCCGTTCTGGAACGCCTGGTCGATGATCGAGACCTCGACCTGCTTGATGGTCACCGGGGGCTGGTTGATGCCGAGCACGCACGACGACTCGCACGGTGCCGGGCAGAGCCGACCGGTGAACTCCGGGAAGTTGTTCGTCTCGTGCAGCCGCTCGATGGCCTGACGGCCCTCGCCGCGCCACGTCAGGTCGTTCCACTCCGGGATGAGGTTGCCGAGCGGGCAGCCCTGGTGGCAGAACGGCACGCCGCAGTCCATGCAGCGGCCGGCCTGGCGCTTGAGGACACCGGACTCCTGCTGCTCGTAGACCTCTTTCCAGTCCATGAGCCGCACGGGCACGGGCCGCCGCGGCGGGAGTTCGCGTTCCTGGACCTTGAGGAAGCCCTTCGGGTCAGCCAACTGTTACCTCCAAGATGCGGTTCCAGACGACGTCGCCGTCGGGGTCGAGCCCCTCGTCGACGGCCTGCTTGCGGGTCTCGAGCACCGCCGCGTAGTCACGCGGCAGCACCTTGACGAAGTCGCTCAGGTCCCCGGACGCGAGCAGGTCGGACGCCAGGGTCGACCCGGTCTCGTCGGCGTGCCGGGTGAGCAGGTCGGTGACGATCGCGACGTCGGCGCTGTCGAGCGCCTCGAGTCGCAGCTCGCCGGAGGCCAGCGCGTCGGTGTTGACGTGCTCCTCGCGCAGGCCGCGGACGTACGCCGTGCCGCCGGACATGCCCGCACCGAGGTTCCGGCCGGTCTCGCCGAGCACGAGCGCGAGCCCGCCCGTCATGTACTCGAGCGCGTGGTCGCCGACGCCCTCGACGACGGCGGTGGCACCGGAGTTGCGGACCAGGAAGCGCTCCCCCACGATGCCCCGGATGAACATGGTGCCCTGGGTCGCGCCGTAGCCGATCACGTTGCCCGCGATCACGTTCTGCGCCGGGTCGAAGCCGGACTCGGCGTCCGGGCGCACGACGATCTGCCCGCCGGACAGCCCCTTGCCGACGTAGTCGTTGCTGTCGCCGATGAGCCGCAGCGTGATCCCCGCCGGCAGGAACGCGCCGAGCGACTGCCCGGCGGATCCGCGCAGCGTGACGTCGATCGAGCCGTTGGGCAGCCCGTGTTCGCCGTGCCGCAGCGTGACGTGGTGGCCCAGCATGGTGCCGACGGCCCGCTCGGTGTTGCGGATCGGCAGGTCCAGCGTGATCGAACCACCGTGCTCGAGGACGTCGGCGGTCTGCTGGATGAGCTGCACGTCGAAGTGCTCGTCGAGTTCGTGGTCCTGCTCGCGGTGGTGGCGGCGGGGTTCGGCGTCGTCGAAGTCCGGCCCCGTGAGCACCGGGCCCAGGTCGAGCCCGGACGCCTTCCAGTGCTCGACGGCGCGGTCGACGTCGAGTGCCTGCGTCTGCCCGATCGCCTCGTCCAGGCTGCGGAAGCCGAGCTCGGCGAGGAGCTCGCGGACCTCTTGCGCGATGAACTCGAAGAAGTTCACGACGAACTCCGGCTTGCCGGTGAACCGCTTGCGCAGCTCCGGGTTCTGCGTCGCGACCCCGACGGGGCAGGTGTCCAGGTGGCAGACCCGCATGAGGATGCAGCCCTCGACGACGAGCGGAGCGGTGGCGAAGCCGTACTCCTCGGCGCCGAGCAGGGCGGCGACGACGACGTCGCGACCGGTCTTCATCTGCCCGTCCACCTGCACGACGACGCGGTCGCGCATGCCGTTCAGCATGAGCGTCTGCTGCGTCTCGGCGAGCCCGATCTCCCACGGGGTGCCGGCGTGCTTGAGCGAGTTCAAGGGGCTCGCCCCCGTGCCGCCGTCGTGGCCGGAGACGAGCACGACGTCGGCCAGGGCCTTCGTCACCCCGGCCGCGACCGCGCCGATGCCGGACTGGCTGACGAGCTTGACGTGCACGCGGGCGGCCGGGTTGGCGCGCTTGACGTCGAAGATCAGCTGCTTGAGGTCCTCGATGGAGTAGATGTCGTGGTGCGGCGGCGGCGAGATGAGCCCGACACCGGCCGTCGCGTGCCGCGTGCGCGCCACCCAGGGGTAGACCTTCTGCGGGGGCAGCTGCCCGCCCTCGCCGGGCTTCGCGCCCTGCGCCATCTTCAGCTGGATGTCGGTCGCGTGCGTCAGGTACATGCTCGTCACGCCGAACCGGCCGGACGCGACCTGCTTGATGGCGCTGCGACGCTCCGGGTCGAGCAGGCGGTCGACGTCCTCGCCGCCCTCACCCGTGTTCGACCGGCCGCCCAGCCGGTTCATCGCGATGGCCAGGGTCTCGTGGGCTTCCTGCGAGATCGAGCCGTACGACATCGCGCCGGTGTTGAACCGCTTGACGATCGACTCGATCGGCTCGACCTCGTCGAGCGCGACCGGCTGCCGGGCACCCTGCTTGAAGCGGAAGAGCCCGCGCAGGGTCATGAGTTCCTCGGACTGGTCGTCCACGGCGCTCGAGTACTCGCGGAAGATGTCGTACCGGCGCGCACGGGTGGCGTGCTGCAGGCGGAACACCGTGTCCGGGTTGAACAGGTGCGGCGGGCCCTGGCGGCGCCACTGGTACTCGCCACCGATCTGCAGGCGCTCGTGCGAGAGCACCGCGCCGTCCTGCGGGTAGGCCTGGGCGTGCCGCTCGGCGTTCTCCTTCGCGATGACGTCGATGTCGACGCCGCCCAGGATCGACGAGGTGCCGGTGAAGTACTTGTCGACGAACTCCTGGCTGAGCCCGACCGCCTCGAACGCCTGCGCACCCGCGTAGCTGGACACCGTCGAGATGCCCATCTTCGACATGATCTTCAGCACGCCCTTGCCGAGCGCCTTGATGACGTTCTTGACGGCCTGCTCGGGGGTGATGCCCGGGATCATGCCGGCCCGGACGAGGTTCTCGCAGGTCTCCATCGCGAGGTACGGGTTGATCGCCGATGCGCCGTACCCGATGAGCGTCGCCACGTGGTGGACCTCGCGGACGTCACCGGCCTCGACGATGAGCCCGACCTTCATGCGCTGCTCGGTGCGGATGAGGTGGTGGTGCACGGCGGCGAGCAGCAGCAGGCTCGGCACGGGCGCCTGCTCGGCGTTGCCGTCGCGGTCGGACAGCACGATGAACTGCTTGCCCGACTCGATCGCCGCGTCGACCTCGTCGCAGACGGCGGCGATGCGCTTCTGCATCGCCTTCTTGCCGGCGTCGACGCGGTACAGGCCCCGGATCGTCACGGTGAGGTGGCGGCCGGTCGCGGACTCGTAGTGCTGGATCTTGGCGAGCTGGTCGTTGTCGATGACCGGGAAGTCCAGCACGATCTGCTCGGCGTGCTCGGGCCCCGCGGACAGCAGGTTGCGCTCCGGCCCGAGACCCAGACCCATCGACGTGATGACCTGTTCGCGGATCGAGTCGAGCGGCGGGTTGGTGACCTGGGCGAACTGCTGGGTGAAGTAGTCGAACAGCAGGCGCGGGCGCTGCGACAGCACCGCGATCGGGGTGTCCGACCCCATCGCGCCGAGCGGCTCCGCGCCGGCGGCTGCCATCGGGCGCAGCAGGATCCGGACCTCTTCCTCGGTGTACCCGAACGCGCGCTGGCGACGGGTGACCGAGGCCGGGGTGTGCACGATGTGCTCGCGCTCCGGCAGGTCGTTCAGGTTGATCCGGCCGGCTTCGAGCCACTCGGCCCAGGGACCGGACGTCGCGAGGCCGCGCTTGACCTCGTCGTCCTCGATGATGCGGCCGGCCTCGGTGTCGACCAGGAACATCCGGCCGGGGCGCAGGCGGCCCTTGCGGACGACCTTCGCCGCGGGGACGTCGATGACCCCGGTCTCGGAGCCCATCACGATGAGCCCGTCGTCGGTGACCAGGAAGCGGCCGGGGCGGAGCCCGTTGCGGTCGAGCGTCGCGCCGACCAGGGCTCCGTCGGTGAAGGTGATCGCGGCGGGGCCGTCCCACGGCTCCATGAGCATCGAGTGGTACTCGTAGAAGGCCCGCAGGTCCGGGTCCATGCCGACCTGGTTCTCCCACGCCTCCGGCACCATCATCGACACCGCGTGCGGCAGCGAGCGTCCGGTCAGCGTGAGCAGCTCGAGCGTCTCGTCGAACGAGGCCGAGTCGCTGGCACCAGGGCTGACGATCGGCAGCAGCGGCGCCATGTCCCCGAGCAGGTCGCTCTCGAGCTGCGACTGGCGGGCACGCATCCAGTTGCGGTTGCCCCGCACGGTGTTGATCTCGCCGTTGTGCGCGATCGTCCGGAACGGCTGCGCGAGCGGCCACGACGGGAACGTGTTGGTGGAGTAGCGCGAGTGGACGATGGCGAGCTTCGACGCGAAGCGCTCGTCGCTGAGGTCGGGGTAGAAGGGCTCGAGCTGCAGCGTCGTGACCATGCCCTTGTAGACCATGGTGCGGCTCGACAGCGACATGAAGTACAGGTCGTTGTCGTGCTCGGCGCGCTTGCGGAGCCGGAAGGCCTGGCGGTCGAGGGCGATGCCGCTCCACGACGCACCGTGCACGTCGTGCCGGATCGAGGCGACGAAGAGCTGCTCGAAGGCGGGCATCGCCGCCCGGGCCAGGGTGCCGAGCTCCTCGGGGCGCACCGGCACCTCGCGCCACCCGAGCACCTTCAGGCCCTCTTCGCGCGCGAGCCGCTCGACGGCGCCCTTCACGGCGTGCCGGGCGTCCTCGTCGACGGGCAGGTAGGCCGTGCCGACCGCGTACTCCCCCGCCTGCGGCAGGTCGAACGGCACGACGGCCCGCAGGAACGCGTCGGGCACCTGGCAAAGGATGCCGGCGCCGTCACCGGTACCGGCGTCGGAGCCGACGGCACCGCGGTGCTCGAGGTTCCGCAGCGCGCCGAGCGCCGCGTCGACGATGTCGTGGCCGGGCGTCCCGCGCAGGGTCGCCACCATCGCGAGACCGCACGCGTCCTTCTCGTTCGCCGGGTCGTACGCGCCGGTGGCGTCGGGCACCGCCGAGAACCGTCGGTGCGGCGGCACGAGCGTCGTCGGTGCCGAGGGCTGGGTTGGCTGGAGCGCCATGGGGAACCGTCCTCACGAGGAAGTGGAACAGGGACAGCGGTGGCCCGGTGGTGCGTTCCGCCCGAGCGGGCGGGACTGGTGCCCGTGCCCGCCGGCAACGGTGTGCGCTGCCGGCCGGCGAGGTTGCGCGGGACCCGCTTGTGGTGGGCCCGGGGGTGGTGCTGCTGCTGGTACTGCTGGTGCTGGTGCGGTGACCGCGGTGTCGGACGGGCTGTGCCGCCGCGGTGGCTAGCGGGTGGTCGTCACCGCGTCGTCGCTCGTGACGGCTGCTGCGTCGTCGTCGTCGTGCTCCGAGAAGGTGTCCTCGGAGTCTACAGCGGACCTCGGACGGGGCTCGCGACCCGGCAGGTACGGGCTCGGCTCCTTGCCCGTGTGGCGTCGGCTCTGCACCACGAAGATCAGGATGCCGACGAGGATCGCCGCCAGCGCCATCCAGACGTTCGTGCGGACACCGAAGAAGGTCTCGCTCGTGTCGACGCGGATGGACTCGAGGACCGACCGGCCGACGCCGTACCAGATCAGGTACAGGGCCAGGACCTTGCCCCACTGCAGCGTGAACCGGCGCGCGAGGAACAGGATCACGACGACGCCGAGCACGTTCCAGAGGATCTCGTACAGGAACGTCGGGTGGAACAGCGTGCCCTCGGGCAGCCCCGTCGGGAACGCCGCGTTGGTCGAGTCGATCTCGAGCCCCCACGGCAGGCTCGTCGGCATGCCGAAGAGCTCCTGGTTGAAGTAGTTGCCCAGGCGACCGAACGCCTGCGCGAGCAGCACGCCGGGCACGACCGCGTCGATGAACGACGTGAAGCGCAGCCCGACCTGGCGGCACCCGATCCAGGCGCCGACCGAGCCGAGGATCAGCGCGCCGAAGATCGCGAGCCCGCCCTCCCAGATGTACAGGAAGGACAGCGGGTCGATGCCCGGACCGAAGTAGTCGGACACGTGCGTGACGACGTGGAAGAGCCGACCGCCGATGATGCCGGCGGGGACGGCCCAGATCGCGATGTCGATGATGATCCAGCGCTCGACGCCCCGGGCGTTGAGCCGACGGTTCGCGAGCAGCACCGCGGCGACGATCCCGACGAGGATGCAGATCGCGTAGGCGTGGATGCGGAAGTCGAGGGGCAGCGACCAACCGAACGCGTCGCGCAACCAGGCGGTGAGGTCGAAGTACTGCCAGGCGGTGCTCGGGCTCGGGATGCTCAGGAGGGGCATGGAGGAACGGTCGCCTTTCGGGACTGACGGGGCGCGGTCGACGTGGCGTCGGACCCGCTCACTGTAGCGCGGGGAACGGGTCCGACAGGAACTGGACTAGCGGCGGCGGGCACCGGTGGTGAGGTCGGCGGCACGGTCGGCCACGCCCTGCACACCGAGGTCGGCCAGTGCGCGCACGAAGGCCGACCCGACGATGGCGCCGTCGGCGTACTCGAGCACCTCGCCGACCTGCTCGGCGGTCGAGATCCCGAGGCCGACGCAGGTGCGCTCGACGCCGGCGTCGCGGAGCCGGGACACCACGGTGCGTGCGGCCGAGTCGACGCCCGCGCGGGCACCCGTGACGCCCATCGTGGAGACGGCGTACACGAACCCGCGGCTCGCTTCGACGGCCTGGCGCATCCGGTCGTCCGACGACGACGGCGCGGCGAGGAACACCCGGTCGAGCCCGGTGCGCTCGGAGGCCTCGGTCCACGCCGTGGCCTCGTCGGGGATGAGGTCCGGCGTGATGAGTCCGGCGGCCCCCGCGGCGACCAGGTCGTCGGCGAAGCGGTCGACGCCGTAGCGCAGCACCGGGTTCCAGTAGGTCATCACGAGCACCGGGACGTCGGCGCGTTCGGTGATCTGGTGCACGGCGTCGAAGACCTGCGCGACGCGGAAGCCGTTCGCCAGGCTCTCCTCGGCGGCGCGCTGGATCACCGGTCCGTCCATCACGGGGTCGGAGTACGGCAGACCGAACTCGATGACGTCGACCCCGTTCTCCGCCAGGGCGACGGCCGCGTCGACGCTGGTCTGCAGGTCGGGGTACCCGGCGGGCAGGTAGCCGACGACGGCACCGGCACGCTCGGCGTTGGCGCGGTCGATCGTCGTGGCGACGGACCGGGGCGCGGTCGTCTCGTCAGTGGTCACAGCTGCACCGCGTTCTCGTCGAGGATGCCGAAGTAGCGACTGGCGGACGCGACGTCCTTGTCACCACGGCCGGACAGGTTCACGAGCACGACGCCCTCGGGGCCGAGCTCCTTGCCGAGCTTGATCGCGCCGGCCAGGGCGTGCGACGACTCGATGGCGGGGATGATGCCCTCGGTCTGACTCAGCAGGCGGAACGCCTCCATCGCCTCGGCGTCGGTGATCGGCTCGTACTTCGCCCGCCCGATGGAAGCCAGGTAGGCGTGCTCCGGGCCGACGCTCGGGTAGTCGAGGCCGGCGGAGATGCTGTGGCTCTCGATGGTCTGGCCGTCCTCGTCCTGCATCAGGTAGGACTTCGTGCCTTGCAGCACGCCCTCGCGGCCGAGCGTGATGCTCGCGGCGTGCCGACCGGTCTCGACGCCCTCGCCGCCGGCCTCGAAGCCGTGCAGCGCGACGGACTCGTCGTCGAGGAACGCCTCGAAGATGCCCATGGCGTTCGAGCCGCCGCCGACGCAGGCCGCGACGGCGTCGGGCAGGCGGCCGATGCGGTCCAGGACCTGCTGGCGCGCCTCTTCCCCGATCACCTTGTGGAACTCGCGGACCATCTCCGGGAACGGGTGCGGACCCGCGACGGTGCCGAGCAGGTAGTGCGTCGACTCGACGTTGGCGACCCAGTCGCGCAGCGCGTCGTTGATGGCGTCCTTCAGGGTGCGTGATCCCGTCTCGACCGGGATCACCTCGGCGCCGAGCAGCCGCATCCGAGCCACGTTGAGCGCCTGGCGCTCGGTGTCGACGGCGCCCATGTACACGACGCACTCCATGCCGAACAGCGCGGCGGCCGTCGCGGTGGCGACACCGTGCTGGCCGGCGCCGGTCTCGGCGATCAGGCGGGTCTTGCCGAGCCGACGGGCGACGAGCGCCTGGCCCAGGACGTTGTTGATCTTGTGCGACCCGGTGTGGTTGAGGTCCTCGCGCTTCAGGATGACGCGGGCGCCGCCCGCGTGCTTCGCGAACCGCGGCACCTCGGTGATGATCGAGGGCCGACCGGTGTAGTCGCGCTGCAGTTCGTCGAGTTCCGCCCGGAAGGACGGGTCCGCCCAGGCCTCGCGGAACGCGGCTTCGAGCTCGTCGAGCGCGAGGACGAGGGACTCGGGGACGAAGCGCCCGCCGAAGTCGCCGAAGTACGGGCCGTGCAGGTCGCGGAGTGAGGTCACGATGGGTTCTTCCCGGGACGAGCCCGACACCGCCGGGTCGGCGGGGTCGGACGGTGGAACGGTCAGCCGCGGTCGGCGGCTGCGATGAACGACGCCAGGGTGGCGGCGGGGTCGGCGCCCGTCACGAGCGCCTCACCGACCAGCACGACGTCGGCGCCGGCCGCCCGGTAATGGGCGACGTCGGCAGGACCGGAGACGGCGGACTCGGCGACGCGCACGACCCCGGCGGGGATGCGGTCGGCGAGCCGGCCGAACAGGTCGCGGTCGAGCGAGAAGTCGGTCAGGTCACGGGCGTTGACACCGAGGATCCGTGCTCCGGCGTCGAGCCCGCGGGTGACCTCGTCGGCGGAGTGGGCCTCGACGAGCACCCGCATGCCGAGCTCCTCGGCCAGGGCGTGCAGCTCGACCAGGCGCGCCTGCTCGAGCGCCGCCACGATGAGCAGCACGACGTCGGCGCCCGAGGCCCGTGCCTCGACCACCTGGTACGGGTCGGCGATGAAGTCCTTGCGGAGCACGGGTACCCCGACGCGGGCCTTCACGGCCTCGAGGTCGGCGAGGCTGCCGAGGAACTTCCGGCCCTCGGTCAGCACGCTGATGGTCGACGCGCCACCGCGCTCGTAGTCGGCGGCGAGGGCCGCGGGGTCCGCGATGGGGGCCATCGACCCGCGGGACGGGCTCGCGCGCTTGACCTCGGCGATCACCTTGACGTGGTCGCCGGGCTGCAGGAAGGTCAGGGCGTCGAGCGGCGACGCGACCCGGTCGAGGTCACGTTCGACGTCGGCGTACGGACGGTCGACGCGACGGGCAGCGGCGTCCTCGAGCGCGCCCGTGACGAGGGTCTCGAGCACGTTCGGCATGGGTGCTCTACTCGCCGTGGTGCTTGGGGACGAACTTCGGGCCGTCGACGCCGTAGCCGGCCTTCTTCATCACACCACCGGCGATGAGGCCGATGAGGACGACGCCCGCCGAGGCCCAGACGCCCCACGGCATGTCGAACCAGAAGAACAGCGTGCCTGCCGCGAATCCGATCAGCATGATCACGACGGCGGTCCAGGCGGCCGGCGAGTGGCCTTCGCCGAGTTCTGCGGGCTCAGTGTTGCTCACGGTGCTCCTCGTTCTGTTCCGGCGTCGTCGGACGACCGACGCCGCTCCGATCCTACCGTGTCGTCGGTGGGTGACCCGGCGACCGCGCCGTCCGCGGAGGTCGGGTCGACGCCCGCGCTGAGGTCGTCCCAGTCGACGACGGCGTCGCGCTCCACCGGTGCCGCACGGCGTGCCGCTGCCGCCGCTCCCGAGGTGGTCGCACCGTACTTGCGGCTCGGGCCGGGCCAGGAGCGCTGCACGACGACGACCACGACGCCGAGCAGCACGGCGAGCACGCCGCCTGCGATGCCCACGGCCGGCCACGGGCTGACGGAGACGCTCGCGACGACCTGTCGCACGGCCCCGAGGTCGCTCACACCGGCGACCTCGCCGACGGCACCGCGGGCTGCGGCGAGCGGGTCGACGAGCGCCGTGATCCCGCTGACGACCACACCGACGCCCAGCAGGATCTCCACCCCGGCGAGGACGACGCGCAGCACCCGGCCGGCGATCGTCATGGCGAGGAACAGCGCGAGGCTCGCGATCGCGAGGGCCGTGTACTGCGGCACCACCGCTGCGCCGTCGGCCGCGACGGTCGACGTCACGGCGGCGCCGGCCTGCAGCCGCACGGTGAACCAGGTCTGCGTCCAGGCGAGCATGATCACGCCGGCCACCAGGAGCCCGGCCACGACGACGATCGGGCGCGAGCGCTTCACGGGCGGACCTCGCGCATCCGGTTCGCCGTCGCGACCGCTCGGAGCGGGGCTGCGGCCTTGTTCACGGCCTCGACGTGCTCGGTCTCCGGATCGGAGTCGGCCACGAGGCCGGCACCCGCCTGCACGCGGGCGACCCCGTCCTTGATGAGGGCGGTCCGGATCGCGATCGCGAGGTCGGCGTCCCCGGCGAAGTCGAAGTACCCGACGACGCCGGCGTAGGCGCCGCGCTTCGCCGGCTCGAGCTCGTCGATGATCTCGAGCGCGCGCGGCTTCGGCGCGCCCGAGAGCGTGCCGGCCGGGAACGTCGCGCGGAACACGTCGATCGCCGAGGCCTCCGGGCGCACCCGGCCCTCGACGCTCGAGACGAGGTGCATGATGTGGCTGAACCGCTCGACCGTCATGAACTCGGTGACACCGACCGTGCCGGGCTCGCACACCTTCTGCAGGTCGTTGCGGGCGAGGTCGACGAGCATCAGGTGTTCGGCGCGCTCCTTCGGGTCGCCGAGCAGCTCCTCGCCGAGACGGACGTCCTCCTCGGGCGTCGCGCCGCGCGGTCGGGACCCGGCGATGGGGTGCGTGATGGCGCGGCCGTCCTGCACCTTGACCAGGGCCTCGGGCGAGGCGCCGACGATCCAGAAGCGCTCGTCGGCGGTGTCCGCCAGGGCCAGGAAGTACATGTACGGGCTCGGGTTGAGCGTCCGGAGCACGCGGTAGACGTCGAGCGGGTCGGCCGTGACCTCGTGGTCGAAGCGCTGCGAGATGACGACCTGGAACACGTCGCCGTCGCGGATGAACCCCTTCGAGCGGTCCACCGCCGCCATGTAGTCGGCCGGGCTGGTGCGGTGCGTCGGCGTCGGCTCGGCGATCTCGAACGCCTCGGCGACGGTCGCCACGGTGGGCTGCACCAGGTCGCCCTGCATGCGGTCGAGGCGCTGCTGCGCGTCGGCCCACAGGGTGTCCGCGTCGTCGGTGCCGTCGTTCAGCACGCTCGCGACGAGAAGCACGAGCCCCGTGCGGTGGTCGAGCGCTGCCAGCTCGGACACGAAGGACAGCGCCTGGCCGGGCACGTCGAAGTCGGCCGGCGGCACGTTCGGCAGGTGTTCGAGCTGCCGGACGGCCTCCCACCCGATGAAGCCCACCGTGCCGCCGACGAGCGGGGGCGACCCCGGCACCCGGGGCGTGGCCCACCGTTCGTGCAGTCGCGCGAGCACCTCGAGCGGTGCGCCGTCGAGCGACCCGACGGCCCGCTCCGCGGCGATGCCGGTGTCGATCCAGGCGGCGCGGTCGCCGTCCTGCGTGAGCACGCCGAAGCTGCGCACACCCACGAAGGACCAGCGCGACCACAGGCCGCCCTGCCCCGCGGACTCGAGCAGGAAGGACCCGGGACGGCCGTCGGCGAGCTTGCGGTACACGCCGACGGGCGTCTCGCTGTCGCCGTAGAGCGCGCGCACCACCGGCACGACCCGGTGGTCGCCGAGCAGGGCGTCGAACTCCGGCCGGGAGGTCGTGTGCGGCTGGTCGGACCCGGTCGCGGCCGTCACCGGCTCGCCTCCACTGCCGTGTCCGCTCGAGCGGGCCCGGTCGCGTCCGGCGCACCGGAGGACGACGGCGCCGACGCCGTCACCGGCGCGAGGGGGTCGACGTCGAAGCACCGGTGCGCACCGGTGTGGCACGCGGCACCGACCTGCTGGACCGTGACGAGGAGCGTGTCGTCGTCGCAGTCGAGCGCCGCCGCGCGCACGTACTGGGCGTGTCCGGACGTGTCACCCTTGCGCCAGTACTCGTTCCGCGACCGCGACCAGAAGGTCACGCGTCCCTCGGTGAGGGTGCGGCGGAGGGCTTCCCGGTCCATGTAGCCGAGCATGAGGACGTCCTTCGACGATTCCTCCTGCACGATGGCGGGGAGCAGGCCGTCCGCACCGAAGCGTGCGCGGTCGAGGACCGCTTCGGTGTCGGTGCTGGTGCTGTCGGTCATCAGGCTCCTAGCCTACGGCGGCGGGTGAGCGGACGGCGCCGCTCAGCGGACGACGTGGCCGGTCGCGCGGAGCGCGTCCTTGACGTCGCCCACGGTCATCTCGCCACGGTGGAAGACGGACGCGGCGAGGACCGCGTCGGCACCCGCGTCGACGGCCGGGGCGAAGTGCTCGACCCGACCCGCGCCTCCCGACGCGATGACCGGGACCGACGAGACGGCCCGCACCGCGGCCACGAGTTCGAGGTCGAACCCGTTCTTCGTGCCGTCGGCGTCGATGGAGTTGACGAGCAGCTCCCCCGCACCACGCTCGACGGCCTCGCGCGCCCAGGCGATCGCGTCGAGGTCGGACTCGGTCCGCCCGCCGTGGGTGGTGACCACGAAGCCCGAGGGCATCCGGTCGGAGCGCTTGACGTCGAGCGACAGGACGACGGCCTGCGCGCCGAACCGGTCCGCGATCTCGCCGACCAGCTCGTGCCGGGCGATCGCCGCGCTGTTCACGCCGATCTTGTCCGCGCCGCACTGCTGCAGCCGCGAGACGTCGTCCACCGATCGCACGCCGCCACCGACGGTGAGCGGGATGAACACCTGCTCGGCGGTGCGGGTCACGGTGTCGTACATCGTCGCGCGGTTCTCGACCGTCGCGCCGACGTCGAGGAAGGTCAGCTCGTCGGCACCCTGCTCGTAGTACCGGGCGGCGAGCTCGACGGGGTCGCCGGCGTCCTGCAGGTCCAGGAAGTTGACGCCCTTGACGACCCGGCCGCCCTTGACGTCGAGGCACGGGACGACCCGGACCGACACGCCACCGGCGGTCACAGGCGTGCGGCGTGGATCGGGCTGACCAGGATCGCCCGGGCGCCGAGGTCGTAGAGCGCGTCCATGATGAGGTTCGCGTCGTCGCGCGGGATCATCACCCGGACGGCGGCCCAGTCGCGGTCGTGCAACGGCGAGACCGTGGGCGACTCGATGCCGGACGCCACGGCGGTGGCCTGCTCGAGCAGGGCCGTGGGGACGTCGTAGTCGAGCATCACGTAGCCGCGTGCGACGAGGACACCCTGCAGGCGGCGGCGCAGCACGTCGATGCCGGGGATGGTCTCGTCGGTGGAGACGAGCACCGCCGTCGACTCGAGGATCACGGGGCCGAAGATCTCGAGCCCGGCCTGTCGGAGCGTGCTGCCCGTCGACACGACGTCGGCGACGGCGTCCGCGACGCCGAGCTGGACGGCGCTCTCGACGGCGCCGTCGAGCTTGACGAGCGTCGCGGTGACGCCGTGCTCGGCGAGGAACGCACCGACGAGACCGGGGTAGCTCGTCGCCACCCGCACGCCGTCGAGGTCCTGCAGCGAGCCGAAGCGCCCGGGCGTCCCAGCGAACCGGAAGGTGGAGTCGGCGAAGCCGAGCGCGTCGACCTCGTGCGCCTCGGACCCGGAGTCGAGCAGCAGGTCACGACCGGTCACGCCGACGTCGAGCGCGCCGGACCCCACGTAGGTGGCGATGTCGCGCGGCCGGAGGAAGAAGAACTCGACGCCGTTGCGCTCGTCGAGCAGGTGCAGCGCCTTCGGGTCGCGGCGCCCGGCGTACCCGGCCTCCCGCAGCATCTCGGAGGCGGTCTCGGACAGGGAGCCCTTGTTGGGCACGGCGATGCGGAGCATCAGGGGTCTGCTTTCTACGGGGAGGGTCGGCGGCTGATCAACGGATCAGAGATGTCGCCAGACGTCCGCCGGGGTGAGCCCCTTGGCGACCATGAGCACCTGGAGGTGGTAGATCAGCTGGGAGATCTCCTCCGAGGTGCGCTCGTCGCCCTCGTACTCGGCCGCCATCCAGACCTCGGCGGCCTCTTCCACGATCTTCTTGCCGATCTGGTGCACACCGGCATCCAGTTCGGCGACGGTGCCGGAGCCGTCGGGGCGCGTGCGCGCCTTCTCGGTCAGCTCCGCGAACAGGTCGTCGAACGTCTTCACGCCGACCAGGCTACCGGTCTCCGCGGTCGCCGCCGACGCACCGTCCGGACGGGAGGCCCGGGTCGGCACCGCGGGACCGCCCGCGTCCGGCGCTCCCCCGGTCACGAGCGCGCCGCTGCGGCCGCCGCGCGCAGGTCGGCGATGCGGGCCGCCGGCTCGCCGCCGTACACCGCGGAGCCCGCCACCAGCGTGTCGGCGCCGCTGCGGACGGCCTCGGGCACGGTGTCGACCGCGATGCCGCCGTCGACCTCGAGCCAGACGTCGAGCCCGGAGGCGTCGACGGCCGCACGCGCGTCGGCGAGCTTCGGCATCACCGACGGCATGAACGGCTGGCCGCCGAAGCCCGGCTCGACGGTCATGAGCAGGATCATGTCGTAGGCGTCGAGGTGGTGCAGCACCTGGGTGATCGGGGTGCCGGGCTTGACGGCGACGGCGGCGCGGGCTCCGTTCGAGCGGATCGCGGCGGCGGTGGCCACCGGGTCGTCGGCGGCCTCGAAGTGGAACGTGACGCTCGACGCACCGGTCTCGGCGTACTTCGGTGCCTCGGTGTCGGCGTCGGTGATCATCAGGTGCACGTCGAGCGGTACCGGCGACACCTGCTGCAGGCGCTGCACGATCGGCAACCCGAGGGTCAGGTTCGGCACGAAGTGGTTGTCCATCACGTCGACGTGCACCAGGTCGGCGGTCTCGATGCGGTGCAGCTCGCGCTCGAGGTTCGCGAAGTCGGCGGACAGGATGCTCGGCGAGATGCGGATCGTCACCCGTCGAGCCTACCGGCGCGTGCCTGCCCGGCCACCCCGCACCGGTGCGCGCCGCGCCGTTCCGGGCGGTCTCAGCCGGTGCCGAGAGCGCGCGTGCCGAGGTCGGACCGGAGCATCGTGCCGAGTGCTGCTCCGACCAGCCGCTCGCCCTGCGGGCGGTCGATGCGGCGCGCGACGACGAGGGCCGCGATCCCCTGCATGGTCGCGGCGAACAGGAGCTTGAAGGTGGTCCGGGGGTCGTCTCCGGGATCGACCGGTGCGGTGCCGAGCGCGCCGTCGAGCACGGCGAACAGCGACTCGGCGGCGGCGCGGACGGGCCCGGACCGACCCCCCGTCGACGCCTGGAACATGAGGTCCATGAGCGCCGCGTCGTCGATGGCGAAGTCGACGTAGGCCATCGCGACCCGGCGGAACCGGTCGTCGAGGTCCGCCGAGCCGGAGAGCGCCCGTCGCACCGCGGCGGTCAGTCGCTCGAAACCGAGCACGGCGAGGGCGTCCACGAGCGCCTGGCGGTCGACGAAGTGGCTCCGCGGGGCACCGTGACTGACCCCTGCGCGGCGCGCCAGGTCGCGGAGGGACAGCCCGTCGACGCCGTCCTCGCGCAGGACCGCGACGGCCTCGTCGAGCAGCACGGCCCGCAGGTTCCCGTGGTGGAAGGGACGCTCCGGCATGGGGAGAGCCTACCGCGGTACTAGGCATTGCCTATTTTCTAGTCAGTGCCTAGATTGGGCGCATGACACTTCGAGAGCACCTGCTCGTCTTCGGCGCCACGGGCCAGACCGGCCAGCACTTCACCCGCCTCGCACTCGATTTCGGACACCGTGTCCGCGCCGTCGCCCGGACGCCGTCGAAGCTGGCGGTCCAGCACGACGACCTGCAGGTCGTGCAGGGCTCGGTCACCGACGGCCTCGACCTCGACGCGCTGCTCGACGGCGTGACGGGCGTGGTCGTGATGCTCGGGGACGTCGCCGCGCAACGCGAGCGACCGGTCAACACGGCGTTCGTCCGCGAGCTCGTTCCGGCCATGCGCCGGAGCGGCACCCAGCGGTTGCTGTACCAGGCCGGTGGGCTGAGCGCGCCTCCCGGCAAGCGGCTCGCGCCGCTGCTCCGGCTCGTCCGGTCGACGCTCGCGCGGGAGTACCTCGGGCAGCACGCGGACAACGAGTCGGTGATGCGCTACCTCGACGCCGAGGCGCAGGACATCGCCTGGACGGTCCACCGCGCCGGCATCGGCTCGGACGGCCCCGCGAAGGGCGAGCTGCGCCGCTCGGCGCGGTGGATCAGCATCGGCACCTTCCGGGACTGCGCTGCGTACAACCTGCGCGCCCTGTTCGACGAGACGGCCGTGCACACGTGCGACGGCAGTGCCTATCGACGGTCGCGCTGAGACGATCCCGGGTCGGCGGGCTGGTCAGTCGACGCGGCGGAACAGCGCGATGAACATGGCGTCCGTCCCCACCCGGTGCGGCCAGAGCTGCACGGTGTCGCCGTCCGCCACCCGCGGGTCGCGCGCGGCGACGCCCCGGACGACCGACGCGGTGTCGAGCTGTTCGAGCAGGTCGCCGTGCCGCCGCATGAGCGCGTCGACCTGCCCCCGGGTCTCGGCCAGGTGCGGCGAGCAGGTCACGTACGCGAGCGTCCCACCGGGTGCCAGCACCCGGACGGCCGCGTCGAGCAGTTCGGTCTGCAGGGCCGCGAGCTCCTGGACGTCCTCCGGGACCTTCCGCCAGCGCGCCTCCGGCCGACGCCGCAGGGCGCCGAGTCCGGTGCAGGGTGCGTCGAGCAAGATGCGGTCGAAGGTCAGTCCGGTGCCGTCGCGCCCGTACCGCCGGGCGTCGCCCTCGACGACGCGGACGTGGTCACCGAACACCTCGAGCGCGTTCCGCACGAGGCCGGCACGCGCCGGCACCAGTTCGTTCGCGACGAGGGTCGCGCCGCCCTGCTGCGCCTCGGCCGCGAGCAGCGCCGCCTTGCCGCCGGGGCCGGCGCACATGTCGAGCCACCGCTCCCCCGCGCGCACCGCGGACGACCGGCTGAGCGCCAGCGCGGCGAGCTGCGACCCCTCGTCCTGCACGCGCAGGCGACCAGCGGCGACGCCCGGCACGCGGGCCGGGTCGCCGGAGATGCCCCGGATCCCGACGGGCGACACCGGTGACGCGTCGGCCTCCGGCACCGGGTCGACGGTCCGGACGGGAGGCACGGTCCCGGTCGCCCCGTCGGCCTCCGGTTCGTCGTCGGCCGCCACCAGGGCCGCCGGTGCGTCGCCCGCGCCGGTCGCGTCCACGAACGCGGCGTCGTCGGCGCCGTCGGCGTCCGGCTCGGTGCGCGCGGTGGCGGCGGCGACGTCCTCGTCGGTGGCGAGTCCGGGCAGCGCCGCGAGCTGCACCCGCGGCGCGGCGTTGTCGGCCGCGAGCAGGGCCGCGAGCTCGTCGCGGGAGCGCTCGGCGGCCAGGGCGTCGCGCAGTGCCGAGACGACCCAGGTCGGGTGCGACCACCGCGTGGCGAGCAGGGCGTCGCCGCCGCGCCCCTCGGTGATCAGGGCGTCCCACTCGTCGTCGGTCCGGGCGGCGATCTTCCGCATCACGGCGTTCACGAAGCCCGTCGCCCGGCGGGCACCGACCTCGCGTGCGAGTTCCACCGTGGCGTCGACCGCGGCGTGCGTCGGCGTCCGCATGGCCAGCAGCTGGTGGGCGCCGAGGCGCAGGACGTCGAGCACGTCGGCCTCGATGTTCTCCGCCCGACGGCCGGACGCGAGCGCGATGACGACGTCGTAGCGGCCGAGCATCCGGATCGACCCGTAGGTGAGCTCGGTCGCGAACCCGGCGTCGCGGGCGGAGAGACCGGCGCGGCGGATGCGCGTCGGCAGCAGCAGGTTCGCGTAGGCGTCGTCGACCTGCACGGCGCGGAGGACGTCGAAGGCGACGCGACGGGCGTTCGCCGGACGGGGGCCGCGGCGGGCCCCCTGGTGCTTCGTCGGCTGGCTCATGCGAGGACCTTCCCGTCCAGTGCACCGAGGCCACGGGCCCAGGCGGCGGCGTCCATCGCCTTCTTGCCCGCGGGCTGCACCTCGAGCAGCACCAGCGGCGTGTCGGCGGTCCCGACCAGCAGCCGACCGCCGTGGAGTGCGAGCGCGCCGGGCGCGAGCTGCGGGGCGGGGTCCCCCGTGCCTCCCGACAGGCGGGTGCTGCGGAGCAGCTTCACGCGGGTCTCGCCCAGGTGGGCGAACGCACCGGGCTCTGGTGTGACCCCGCGCAGGTGCGCGTGGACGGCGGCGGCGGGCGCTGCGAAGTCGATGCGGCCGTCGTCGATGGTCAGCTTCGGTGCGAGGCTCGGCGCACCGGACTGGTCCGTCGCGACGGCGGTGCCGGCCGCGATGTCGTCGACCACGCGGGCCACCGTCTCGGCACCGGTCTCGGCCATCGCGGCGAGGACCTCGCCCGCCGTCGCCTCCGGGTCGATGACGAACGGGTCGGCCGCGTACACCGGTCCGGCGTCGAGCGCCTCGACGAGCTGGAACACCGTCGCGGCGGTGTGCGTGTCACCCGCCATCACGGCGCGCTGCACCGGAGCGGCGCCGCGGTACGCCGGCAGGTCGGAGAAGTGCAGGTTGACCCATCCGTGCCGCGGGGCGTCGAGCGCCGGGCGGCGGAGCAGGGCGCCGTACGCGACGATCACACCGAGGTCGACGTCGAGCTCCGCGATGCGGGCGGTGACGGCGTCGTCGACCCGGCTCGCCTCGATCACCGGCAGCCCGAGCTCCTCGGCGACGACGGCCACCGGGGTGGGCGTCAGGACACGCTTCCGGCCCTGGGGCGTCGCCGGCCGCGTCAGGACCGCGGCGATCTCGTGGTCGGACGCCGCCAGACGGCGGAGGGTGGGGACGGCCGCAGCGGGGCTGCCGGCGACGACGAGACGCATGGGTTCGATCCTCCCACGAGCGCCGGGCCGACCGGCACGGTCACGCTCGGTCGGCACGGGCCGTCGTCAGGACCACTGGTCGCGCAGCGACGGCGGAGTCCGTGTCGCACCGGAGTCGCGTCGTGCGCGGAGCAGCAGGACGAGCGACCCCGGTGAGTCGATCTCGTGGAGCCGGCAGGGACCGACCGAACGCTCCCAGTCGGCGGCGAAGGCCTCGGCGTCCTCGCGCCGCCGGCCGATGCCGGTCGGCACCGCCAGGGAGCGGCCGCCCCGGGTGAGTCCGCGCGCGATCCACAGGGCGAGCGCGAGCAGCGGCGCCCGTCGGAGGCGCGCCGGTGACGCGCGCCCGGTCTCGAGCAGGAACCGCGGCGTCCGGACCGGGCCGAACAGCTCCGCGAGCGCGTGCGTGACCGTGCGGCGGTCCTCGACGCTGCCGCCGACGGCCTCGAGGGTGAACGACAGCGTCACCCGACCCGCCGTGTGCGGGGTGACGCGGATGTCGCCCTCGCCGTACGCGGGGATGCGTCCGGCGCGGTGCAGGCCGTCCACCACGGCCCGGACGGCGCCCCGGTGCCCTCCGGCGGTGTCGATCCGTTGCCGGAGCGCGGTGCCGAGCTGGCGCGCGACCGGCCAGGCGACCACGATCGCGGCCACCACCACGGCGGCGGTGCCGACCACGCCGGGGACCGCTCCGGCCCGCCAGAGCTCCACGAGGACGCGCAGCGACTGTCCGACGACGGCGAGCACGAGCGCGAGCACGGCGGCCATCACGGCGGCTGCGGTCGGTCCGGTGGTGAAGGGGGCGGCGTCGGGTTCGTGCAGGACGGCCGCGGTGCTCTCGCGGTCGGCGTAGGGCTCACCGATGCGCCAGGCTGCGTGGGTCTGCTCGCGCGGCGGCAGGATCGCGGCGAGGTCGTCGTCGAGCGCCCGCACCGTCTGCCGCCGGTCCTTCGCCACGAGTGCGGCGAGGCGCAGGGCGTGGCGGTCGCTGAGGGCGGTTCCGGTGCCGCGGACGACCTGGGTGTCGTCCTCGCGCAGGAGTCCCCAGATCTGCTCGTGCTTGCGGTGCATCCGGCTGACGTCCGGGGCCGCGAGCAGGGGGACGTCGGCGGGGAGGACCGTCGTGATCGTCCAGTTGTGCGCCACCTTGCGCGGCCAGGCGGGGTCGAGGCGGAGCGTCCGGCCGCGGAGCTGCTGGGTGGCGGACGAGGTCGCGACGGCCGTGAGGTCGATCAGGGTGTTCGCGGCCGGGCAGTCCCAGCCCTCGCCGAGGAGGCCGCGGGTCCCCACGACGAGACGGGTCGTGGCGTCGGTCAGCAGGACCGAGACGGCGGCGATGACCGCGGCCGACCCGGCGCCGGCGGTGTCGACCGCCAGGACGTCCGGTGCGCCCTCCACCGGGGTGACGGTGAGGTCGGCGTCGAGGTGTCGGCGGAGCGCGGGCAGCAGGACGTCGGCGTCGCGGGCGGCGATCCGCAGGTGCTTCGCGGTGACGAGGACCGGGTGCAGACCGGCGAGGGTCGGGTCCGCGGCGACGGTGGCGAAGGTGCGGAGGGCCCCGCCACTGCGCGCACCGGTGCCGCGGGCGTTCCCGTGGGTGGCGTGGTCGGTCACGACGACGGCCCGCAGGTGGTCGGCGCTGTCCTGCTCGAGCTCGAGCCGCAGGATCTCGCCGACGGCGGTGTCCTTCGCCGCGGACGAGGCGAGCACGGTGTCGACCGGGTCCCGGCCGCGCCGGACCCCGCGGTCGGTCAGGGTGAAGCCGAAGTCGACGATGGACCGCTTGATGCGGTGCCACTGCTCGGCTCGTCCGGGATCGGGCAGCACCCGGTCGAGGGCGTACCGGGCGAGGATCCGGAGTCGTTGCTCGGCGTCCGGGGCCGTCCGGGCACCCGGGTGCACGAGGGCGAGGACGGGGTGCTCGGGACGGACCTCGGCGAGCATGCGCGCGGCGGACTCCGCGACGGCGAAGTCGGCGTCGAAGGCGCGGGCGAGCCGGGCCTCGGACGCCGTCCCGCTCGGACGGTCGCGGTCGCCGTCAGGGTCGTCGAGCGGCGGCTGCAGGGTGTGCACGAGCCAGTCGACCCCGTCCGGGTCGTCGAAGGTCGTGCTCACGAGGGCCGCGAGCCGGTCCTGGTGGTCGCGGAGGAACGTGCGCTCCTCGTCCGTGGGTTCGACGAACCAGACGTGGTCGCGGTACGGGGCGAGGTTGCCCTCCTTCACCACGGCCGGCGTCGGGACCTCGTGGTCGACGTCGCCGAGCAGCGCGGTGTAGTTGTCGTGCGCGTCCCGGTCCTCGGTGGACGGCAGGGTCGCGGTGAGCCCGATGAGCAGGGGCTCTCGGCCGCTCTGGCGGATGCGTCCGGCGAGGTACGCGACCACGAGCGCCCAGTGGTCGAGCAGGTGGTGGCACTCGTCGAGCACGATGGTCTCGACGCCGTGGGCGACGAGCCGGTCGACGAGGGCTCGGGCGTTCGGGTGCAGTGCGGTCTCGAGGAGCGCGGGGTCCTCGCGGGCGAGTCGACGTCGGACCGCCCGCGAACGCCGGGCGATGCCCTTCCGGTACGCGGCCCGGTTCGCGGCCTCGAGCTCGACGAGCCACGCGGACGCACCGTCCTCGTCGCGGCCGCCCTCGACGAGTTCGCGCTGCCAGTCGGCGCGAGCGAGCTCGGTGAGGGGCTTGCCCGTCTCGAGGACCGAGAGCATCTGGTAGGTCAGCGCGGTCAGGTCACCGGGGTGCTCCGGGTCCTCGGACACGGTGACGGCCGGGCCGCCGTCGGTGGTGCCGAGGGCGGCCGCCGACGCCGCCCACTGGGAACGGATCGTCGCCGTGGGTGCGAGGGCGAGCGCCCGGGCGCCGTGGCGTCCGGCGAGCAGCAGCCCGAGCAGGGTCTTGCCGGAGCCGGGCGGCGCGACGACGTGCACCGGGTCCCCCGGCACGACGGGCACCCGGTCGAGCACGTCCTGCTGGTAGCGCCGCAGTGTCCCCTGGTGGCGCCAGCCGCTGAGCGGACCGCCCCGTTCCCCCGTCGTCACCCCACGAGTCTGCCACGGCCCGTCCGGCCTGCCCGAGCGGCGGCGGGCACCGCGTGCGGTCGAGCCCGGGTGTCCGGTGCGCGCGGCCTGCGCACCGACTGCGAGCGGGGTGCGTACCGTCTGCCACACCAGATCAGGGAGGGCACCATGTCCGATGTCACCACGTCCACCAACCGCTACGCCGGTTCGTCCATCCAGAAGGCCACGCTCGTCGTCGGCATCGTGTTCCTGCTCGTCGGCATCGCGGGGTTCGTCCCGGGGCTGACGACGGGTGACCTCGCGGGCGCCGGGCACGAATCGATGGGCATGCTGCTCGGCATCTTCCAGGTGTCGGTGCTGCACAACGTCGTGCACCTGCTGTTCGGCATCGTCGGGCTGCTCGCCGCCGCACGCGCGTCGGGTTCGCGGATGTACCTGGTGATCGGCGGGATCGTCTACTTCGTCCTGTGGATCTACGGCCTGTTCACCGCCGGGCACAGCTCGGGCGCGAACTTCGTGCCGCTGAACAACGCCGACAACTGGCTGCACCTGGTGCTCGCCATCGGCATGGTCGCCCTCGGCGTGGTGCTGCCGCGCGAGCGTCGCCGGCCCGTCAGCGCCTGACGGACCCCGCACCGGTCTGACGCGACACCGCGTCGGACCCGGAACGACACCGCCGACGTCGCACGACGTCGGCGGTGTCGTTCTGCGTCGGGGCATCGCGGGGCCGCCCCCGGGTCAGACCTCGGAGAACGGCTCGGCGTCGTCCAACCGCACACGGAGCGTCGGAGCGGCCCGCCGCCGGTTGCCGCCCTTGATCACCCGACGGGTGGACGAGCGCCGGATCACCTCGGCCTTGAGCGTCGCGGCGACCTCGGCACCGTGCGCGTACGGGAACCGCACGATCGCCCGGACCGTACCCGGCAGGGCGTCGTCCTCCACCGGCACCGGGCCGAGCACCGGGCCGACGACGGCGTCGCCCAGCGCCTCGACCGCCGCGGTCACGGCCTCGTCGGTGCCGGTCATCGTGGCGACCCGGACCGCGGGCGGGAAGTGCAGCTCGCGGCGGTCGGTGAGTTCGTCGTGCGCCGGGCCGTCGAGCCGCCACAGCGCCATCGCGGAGGCCAGCCGCCCGCCGATCCCGACCAGGTACACCTCGGCACCGGGCGCCGCCTTGGCCGCCGCGTTCGTCCAGAAGCGGAGGACGTCCTCCTGCACCCGCAGCCCCTCGCGGGCGAGCATCTTCTCGCCGTCGAGCAGCAGCACGCACGCGTAGCCCCCCGGCACCGACGGCTCGGCCCCGCGGGTGGCGACGACGACCGACGGCTTGGCGGGCACCTCGTCCAACGGGCGTGACCCGTCGGCGACCACGATCCGGGTGCCGGGGAAGGCCCGACCGAGTTCGTCCGCCGTCCGCTGGGCGCCCTGGCCGACCGGCTTGACGGTGCCGTTGCCGCAGGTCGGGCAGCGGAACCCGACCGCCAGGGCACCGCAGAACCGGCACTGCGGCGTCGCTCCGCGGTGCGGGGTCCCGAGCGGGCCGCCGCACACCCGGCAGTGCGCCCGCTCCCCGCACTCGGCACAGACCAGTCCGGTGCCGAAGCCGGGGCTCGCGACCTGCACGAGCACGGGCCCGTGCTGGCTCGCCTCGCGCGCGGCACGCCAGGCGGTGCTCGGGATGCGCGCCTGGGCTGCGAAGCCCTCGGCGCCGGTCTGCTGCACCGTCGGGATGACCTTCGGGGCCTTCACCCGGTGGGGCGCGACGTCCTGCAGCCAGTGCAGCTCGACCAGGCGCTGCACGTCGGTGCTGCGGGCGTGCGACACGAACAGCAGCGCTGCCCCGGACTGCGCGGCCCGCACCAGGGCGACGTCACGCGTGTGCACGTAGGGCGCCCGCTGCTCGATGAACGAGGCGTCGCCGTCGTCCCACATCGCGATCAGCCCGAGCTCCGTCGCCGGCGCGTACACCGCGGTGCGGTTGCCGATCGCCACGACCGCGTGGGTCCGGGCCTGCAGCAGGGCCTTCGCCCGTTGCCCGTTCGTCTGCTTCGCGTCGAACCGCACCACGCGTTCCGGGGGCAGCACGGCGAGCAGGGCCCGCTCGAGGTCGGTGACGTCGCGGAAGTCCGGCACGGCGATCACGGCCGACTGCTCGGCGGCCACCGTGTGCGCGGCGGTCTGCGCGAGGGTGGCGGCCCACCCGGGCACCCAGACCGGTGCGTCCGCGTCACCCAGCGCCACCGGCTGGGGAACGGCGGCGACCGCAGCGCGTCCGTGGTCGGCGACCAGGGCCTCCAGGACGCCGTCGGCGTAGCCGGAGACGGGCGGAGCGGTCACCGGCGGGGGCGACCAGGATGTGTCGCGAGCGAGCCAGGCCTTCTCGGCGCGCACCTGTCGGGGCGGGACGGCCAGGCGCAGGACGTCGGAGGCGACGCCGGCGGCACGGTCGGCGACGGCGCGTGCGAGGGTCCAGATCTCCGGCGCCAGGACGGGCACCGGGGACAGGACGGCCTCGATCTGACTGAGCTCACCGGGGTACTCACCCTCGGTGACGATCTCGACCACGTACCCGTCCGACATCCGGGCTCCGGTGCGCAGTGGCACCTTGACGCGGACCCCCGCCACGCAGTCGTCCTCGATCTCGGCCGGCACCCGGTAGTCGAACAGACGGTCCAACTGCGGGAGCGGCGAGTCGAGGACGACGCGCGCGACGGTGGTCACGCGGTGCTTCAGACGGTCGCGGTGACGAGTCCTGCGGCAGCGCGGAGTTCCTCGACGCGGTCGAGCTGCTCCCAGGTGAAGCCGGGGAGTTCGCGGCCGAAGTGGCCGTACGTCGCGGTCTGCGCGTAGACCGGCCGGAGCAGGTCGAGGTCGCGGATGATCGCGGCCGGGCGCAGGTCGAACACCTGGCGGATCGCGGCCTCGATCGTGGCGTCGTCCACGTGACCGGTGCCGAAGGTCTCCACGTAGAGCCCGACGGGCTTCGCGCGGCCGATCGCGTACGCGACCTGGACCTCGAGGCGGTCGGCGAGCCCGGCGGCCACGGCGTTCTTCGCGACCCAGCGGAGCGCGTAGGCGGCCGAACGGTCGACCTTCGACGGGTCCTTGCCGCTGAACGCGCCGCCACCGTGACGGGAGGCCCCGCCGTAGGTGTCGACGATGACCTTGCGGCCGGTGAGCCCGGCGTCGCCCTGGGGGCCACCGATCTCGAAGCGGCCGGTCGGGTTCACGATGACGTCGACGTGCGACGAGTCGAGGTCGACCAGGTCGAGGACCGGACGGATGACGTGCTCGGTGATCGCCGCGGTGAGGTCGGCCAGCGAGACGCTCGGCGAGTGCTGCGTCGACAGCACGACCGTCTCGACCGTCTTCGGCACGACGCCGTCGTAGCCCACGGTGACCTGGGTCTTGCCGTCGGGGCGCAGGAACGGCAGCTCGCCGGACTTGCGGACGGCGGCCAGACGCTCGGCCAGGCGGTGCGCGAGCCAGATGGCGACCGGCATGTACTCGGGCGTCTCGTTCGTCGCGAACCCGAACATGATGCCCTGGTCGCCGGCGCCCTGGCGGTCGAGCGGGTCGACCGCACCGGTGCGGGAGTCGAGCGACTCGTCCACACCCTGCGCGATGTCCGGCGACTGCGCACCGATCGACACCTCGACACCACAGGTGGCGCCGTCGAACGAGACGTCCGACGAGTTGTAGCCGATGCCGGTGATGACGTCACGCACCAGCTTGGGGATCTCGACGTAGCCCGAGGTCGTGACCTCGCCGGCGACGTGCACGAGCCCGGTCGTGACCATCGTCTCGACGGCGACGCGTGCGTTCGGGTCGACCGTCAGCAGTGCGTCGAGGATGCTGTCCGAGATCTGGTCGCAGATCTTGTCGGGGTGCCCCTCGGTCACCGACTCGGACGTGAAGAGGCGGAGGGCGGCTGCAGTCACCGGGATCAGTCGGTGGGCTGCTGCTGCTTGGTGACGGTGAGCTTGTCCTCGTTGATCTCGTGGAGCGCGACGGACAGCGGCTTGTCGTCGATCGTCGAGTCGACCAGCGGGCCGACGTTGTCGAAGAGCGAGCCCTCGTGCAGGTCGGCGTAGTAGTCGTTGATCTGGCGCGCACGCTTCGACGCGAAGATGACCAGCGCGTACTTCGACTCGACCTTGCTGAGCAGGTCGTCGATGGGCGGGTCGATGATGCCCTGGGGGTTGGCCATGGTGTCTCCTGTCGACTGCGGATGTCAGGGGCGCGGCACCCGGCGGGAGCCCGGCACGCGCGTGCACCCGTCAGGGCGCAGAGAACAAGTCTACGACCTCGCGTGCCGCGGTGCCGACATCGGAGTTCACGATCCGCACGTCGAACTCGTCCTGCGCCGCCAGTTCGACCTTCGCGGTCTCCAGACGACGTGCCTGCTCCTCGGCCGACTCGGTGCCGCGGCCGATGAGCCGGCGCACCAGCTCCTCCCACGTCGGGGGCAGCAGGAAGACGAGCACGGCCTCGGGCATGGCGTCACGGACCTGCCGCGCGCCCTGCAGGTCGATCTCAAGCATGACCTTCTCGCCGGCGTCGAGCGCGCGGTCGATCGGCGGCCGCGGGGTGCCGTAGCGGTACGAGTTGTGCACGGTCGCCCACTCGAGCAGCTCGCGGTCGCGGATCATCCGGTCGAACTCGGCGTCGTCGACGAAGTAGTAGTGCACGCCGTCGACCTCGCCGGGGCGGGGCTTCCGGGTGGTGGCCGAGACGCTCAGGTTGACGTCCGGGTACTGCTCGCGGATGTGCGCGCTGACCGTGCCCTTGCCGACCGCGGTCGGGCCGGCGAGCACGACGAGCTTCGAGCTGCCGCGCTTGCGGCCGCGTGCGGCGAGCCAGTCGGCCAGGGCGGTCCGCTGCCGGCTGCCGAGTCCCCCGAGGCGCTTCGACGACGCGATGCGCAGGCTGCCCATGATCGCCTCGGCGCGTGCCGGGCCGATGCCGGGCAGGCTGACGAGCAGGTCACGGACCCGGAGCGACCGCTCGGCCGAGGTCGTCTCGACGAGCGAGTCGTCCCACGCGGCGCGCGCGACGTCGAGGGCCGAGCGCTCCCCCGACGCGATCGCGGCCTTCACCGCGGCCCGGGCGCGTCGGGCCGCCACGGCGGCCTGCGCCGCCGCGACCCGGTCGACCTCGGGCGGGACGCGGTGCGCGGGCAGGTCCTGGTGCTCGTCGGTCACGCGGCGGCCCCGAGCGCGGCACGGATCCGGTCGGCGCGGTCGGCGACGGACGCACGGACCCCGTCCGGACCGTCGGCGAGCAGGCCGCGCGACTCGCTCACGAGCACCTGCTCGGCACGGGTGCCGTACAGGGCGCGGAGGTCCTCGATGCGGGCGCCCTGGGCACCGAAGCCCGGCGCCAGCACCGGCGCGGTGCCGATCGCGTCCGCGTCGATGCCGAAGTCGGCGAGGTGAAGGGTGGCGCCGAGCACGAGCCCGACGTCGCCCAGGGCCTGATCGCCCACGGACCGGTTGTCGTCTGCCACGTCCACGACGATACCGGCAGCGACCGTCCGGCCGGTACGCGGCCCCTCGGCCAGCACCGCGGTCTGCAGCACCCGGGCCTCGGGGTTGCTCGTCGCCGCGAGCACGAACACCCCGGCGCCGTTCCGCCGTGCGACGTCGATCGTGCCCGCCAGCGAGCCGTACCCCAGGTACGGCGACACCGTCATCGCGTCCGCCGCGAACGGGCCGTCGCGATCGAGCCACGCGAGCGCGTAGTCGTCACCGGTCGTCCCGATGTCGCCCCGCTTCACGTCGGCGACGACCAGGAGGCCCGTATCGCGTGCCCGACGGATCGTCGCGTCGAGCGCACGGTAGCCCGCCACCCCGGCCGCCTCGAAGAACGCGACCTGCGGCTTCACGATCGCCGCGCGGCCGGCGGCCGCGTCGACCAGGGTCGCGCCGAAGGCGGTCAACCCCTGCTCGTCGCGGCCGAGCCCCCACGCCGCCAGGGTGGCGGCGTGGGGGTCGATGCCGACGCAGAGCGGTGAACGCTCGCGCATCGCGGAGGCGAGACGGTCGCCGAAGGGGGCCGGGCCTCCCGTCCGGGTCGTGCCCACGCTCGCAGCCGTCACCAGGTCGCGCGCTCGAGCGCGTAGTCCTGCAGGCTGCGGACGTTGAGCGGCGTGCCGATCGTCTCGATCGCCGCGACCGCCGCACCGATCTGCGCGATGGTCGTGAACAGCGGCTTGTCGGCCGCGACCGTCGCCGCGCGGATCTCGTACCCGTCCGCACGACCGGCGGCACCGGACGGCGTGTTGATGACGATGTCGACCTCGTTGCGCGTCAGCAGGTCGACGACGCTCTCGCCGCCCTGGCTGTACTTGCCGACGATCCCGACCTCGATGCCGTTGCGGCGGAGCACCTCGGCCGTGCCCTCGGTCGCGATGATCGTGAAGCCGAGCTGCTGCAGGCGGTGCACCGGCAGCACGATCGCACGCTTGTCGGTGTCGGCGACGCTCACGAAGACCGTGCCGCTGGTGGGCAGACCGCCGTACGCCGCGTCCTGCGACTTGAGGAAGGCCCGCGGGAAGTCTCGGTCGATGCCCATGACCTCGCCCGTCGAGCGCATCTCGGGGCTGAGCACCGAGTCGACGACCTGGCCCTCGCGCGTGCGGAAGCGTCGGAAGGGCAGCACGGCCTCCTTGACGGCGACCGGGGCCTCCATCGGCACGAAGGCACCGTCGCGCGCGGGCAGCATGCCCTCGGCGACGAGCTCGTCGACCGTGCTCCCGGTCATGATCCGCGACGCCGCCTTGGCGAGCGGGATGCCGAGCGCCTTCGACACGAACGGCACCGTGCGGCTGGCACGCGGGTTCGCCTCGAGCACGTAGAGCACGCCCGCACCGATGGCGAACTGGACGTTGAGCAGTCCCTTGACGCCGATGCCGCGCGCGATCTGCTCGGTGGCGTCGACGACGGCCTGGATCTCGGCGCGGCCGAGGCCGACCGGGGGCAGGGTGCACGCGGAGTCACCGGAGTGGATGCCGGCCTCCTCCAGGTGCTCCATGATCCCGCCGGTGTACAGCCGCTCGCCGTCGAAGAGCGCGTCGACGTCGATCTCCACCGCGTCGTCGAGGAACCGGTCGACCAGCAGCGGGAGCTCCGGGCCGATGATCGCCTGGTCGGCCATCCGGTCGAAGTAGTCCGCGAGCGAGGCCGAGTCGTACAGGATCTCCATGCCGCGGCCGCCGAGCACGAAGGACGGGCGGACGAGGACGGGGTACCCGATCTCCTCGGCGACCGCCGTGGCGCTGGCCAGGTCGTGCGCCGTGCCGTTGCGCGGCGCGAGCAGGCCGGCGGCGTCGAGGATCGCGGAGAACTGCCCGCGCTCCTCGGCCGAGTCGATCGCCGACGGGCTCGTGCCGAGGATCGGGATCCCCGCGGCCTCGAGCGGCTTGGCGAGACCCAGGGCGGTCTGACCGCCGAGCTGCACGACCACGCCGACGAGCTCGCCGGTCGCCGCCTCGGCCTCGATGACCTCGAGGACGTCCTCGGCGGTCAGCGGCTCGAAGTACAGGCGGTCCGAGGTGTCGTAGTCGGTCGACACGGTCTCGGGGTTGCAGTTGATCATGATCGTCTCGAACCCGGCGTCGCTCAGCGCGAAGGACGCGTGCACGCAGGAGTAGTCGAACTCGACGCCCTGCCCGATGCGGTTCGGGCCGGAGCCGAGGATGACGACCTTCCTGCGGTCGCTCGGGGCGACCTCGGTCTCGGCGTCGTACGACGAGTAGTGGTACGGCGTCAGGGCCGGGAACTCGCCGGCGCAGGTGTCGACGGTCTTGAACACCGGGCGGATGCCGGCCGCGTGACGCTCGTCGCGCACCTGCTGCTCGGTGACCGGCTGCGCGTCGGTGCTCCGCAGCGACGCGATCTGGGTGTCGCTGAAGCCGTGCTCCTTCGCCCAGCGCAGGGTGTCGGCGTCCAGGGTCTCGGCGGCGCGGACCTCGGCGGCGACCTCGTTGATGAGCACGATCTGGTCGATGAACCAGGGGTCGATCTTGGTGGCCTCGAAGACCTCGTCCGCGGTGGCGCCCGCGACCAGGGCCTGCTGCACCGTGACGATGCGGCCGTCGGTCGGGGTCGTCGACTTCTCGAGCAGGGCGTCCTTGTCGAGCTCGGACGCCGGGGTGTCCCAGTGGAAGCTCGACCCGCGCTTCTCGAGCGATCGCAGCGACTTCTGCAGTGCCGTGGCGTAGTTCCGACCGATGGCCATGGCCTCGCCGACGCTCTTCATCGTCGTGGTGAGGGTGGCGTCGGCGGCCGGGAACTTCTCGAACGCGAACCGCGGGGTCTTCACGACCACGTAGTCGAGCGTCGGCTCGAAGCTCGCCGGGGTCACCCGGGTGATGTCGTTCTGGATCTCGTCGAGCCGGTAGCCGATGGCGAGCTTCGCGGCGATCTTCGCGATCGGGAAGCCCGTCGCCTTCGAGGCGAGCGCCGACGAGCGGGACACGCGGGGGTTCATCTCGATGACGATGACGCGGCCGTTCGACGGGTCGACGGCGAACTGGATGTTGCAGCCACCGGTGTCGACGCCGACGCGACGGATGATGTCGATGCCGATGTTCCGCATGTTCTGGTACTCGCGGTCGGTCAGGGTCAGCGCGGGGGCGACCGTGATCGAGTCTCCGGTGTGCACGCCGACCGGGTCGACGTTCTCGATGGAGCAGATGACGACCGTGTTGTCGTAGTTGTCGCGCATCAGCTCGAGCTCGTACTCCTTCCAGCCGAGGATGGACTCCTCGAGCAGCACCTCGGTGGTCGGGCTGGACTGCAGCCCGTCACCGACGAAGCGGACGAGTTCGTCCTCGTTGTACGCGAAGCCCGAGCCGAGGCCGCCCATGGTGAAGGACGGGCGGACGACCAGCGGGTAGCCGAGGTCCTTCGCGAACTCCTTGGCTTCTTCGAGGGTGTGGGCGATGTGGCTGCGGGCGACGTCGGCGCCGGACTCGAGCACGAGCTCCTTGAAGAGCTGGCGGTCCTCACCGCGCTGGATCGCGTCGACCTTGGCGCCGATGAGCTCCACGCCGTGCTTCTCGAGGATGCCCGCCTCGTCGAGCGCGATGGCCGCGTTGAGGGCCGTCTGCCCGCCGAGCGTCGGCAGGACGGCGTCCGGCTTCTCGATGCGGATGATCTCCTCGAGGGACGCGTTCGTGATCGGCTCGATGTAGGTCGCGTCGGCGAAGTCGGGGTCGGTCATGATCGTCGCCGGGTTCGGGTTGACCAGGATGACCCGGACGCCCTCGGCCCGGAGGACACGGCACGCCTGGGTGCCGGAGTAGTCGAACTCGGCGGCCTGGCCGATGACGATCGGGCCGGAGCCGATGACCAGGACGGAGTTGATGTCTGCGCGCTTCGGCATCAGTTGGCTTCCTTCGTGACGTCTGCTGCAGGGGTGGTCGCGTCGGCGGTGGCCGGGTCGAGCGGCTGCCCGTCGCGACGCTCGCGCACCATGTCCGCGAACCGGTCGAACAGGTACATGCTGTCGTGCGGTCCGGCGGCGGCCTCGGGGTGGTACTGCACGCTGAACGCCGGCACGTCGAGCGCGCGGAGACCCTCGACGACGTTGTCGTTCAGGGAGTAGTGCGAGACCTCGACCCGACCGAACCCGGCCGGCGACTCGAGGACCTCGCCGAGGGGCGCGTCGACCGCGAAGCCGTGGTTCTGGCTCGTGATCTCGACCTTGCCCGTCGTCGTGTCGAGCACCGGCTGGTTGATGCCGCGGTGCCCGAACGGCAGCTTGTACGTGCCGAAGCCGAGGGCACGGCCGAGCAGCTGGTTGCCGAAGCAGATGCCGAAGAACGGACGACCGCTCCGCAGCGACTCCTGCAGCAGCTCCACCTGCGCGTCACTCGCCGCGGGGTCGCCGGGGCCGTTCGAGTAGAACAGTGCGTCCGGTGCGAGCTCCGCCAGGGCCGCGGCGGAGATGTCCTGCGGCACGACGTGCACCTCGAAGCCGCGGGCGGCGAGGTACCGGGTGGTCGAGGCCTTCACGCCGAGGTCGAGCACGGCCAGGCGGCCGATCTGCTCGCCGACGGCCGGGACGACGTAGGTCTCCGGGGTGGACACGACCGACGAGAAGCTCGCCCCGGCCATGCCCGCCTGGTCGCGCACGAGCTGCTCCTGCTCGGACGCCGGCAGCGCCGCGTCGGCACCGCTGAACACGCCGCCCTTCATGGCACCGGCGTCACGGATGCGGCGGGTGAGCGCGCGGGTGTCGATGCCGGAGATCCCGACGATCCCGTCGCGCTCCAGGTGCTGGTCGAGCGAGGCGGTGGCGCGGTGGTTCGACACCACGCGGCTGGGGTCGCGCACCACGTACCCGGCGACCCAGATGCGACGGGACTCGGGGTCCTCGTCGTTCACCCCGGTGTTGCCGATGTGCGGCGCGGTCTGCACCACGATCTGTCCGGCGTAGGAGGGGTCGGTCAGCGTCTCCTGGTAGCCGGTCATGCCGGTCGCGAAGACCACCTCACCGAGCGTGCGCCCGCGGGCGCCGTAGGCCCAGCCGTCGTACCGGGTGCCGTCTTCGAGGACCAGGACGGCCCGTTCGCGTGTCATGCTTTCTTCCCTTCGCCCGCGGTCCGCGGGGCATCGGCCGCAGCTGCCTGCGGCCCGGTCTCGGTCAGTCCCTGCAGGGCGTGCAGCGCGGCTGCGTCACCCTGCGGGAACCGGAAGTAGGTGTCGAGGTCCGTCGCACCTGCGGCGCCGGTCGCCGTCCATCGCAGACGGACCAGTCCCCCGGGCTCGACCACGCGGTCGATGGCCGCCGTGGACCGGTCGGCGCCGCGGACCGCGTCACGCGCGATCCAGCGGTCGTCGGTACCGGCGAGGTGCATCACCACGCCGGTCGCGTGGACCGTCACCCCGCCGCGGCCGCGGAACCCCAGGCCGCCTGCGGTGATGCGTTCCAGCGGCTGGTCGGCGCGGGTCGTCGCGACGGTGAAGCCGTCCCACGACCCGACCGCCGGTGGCAGGTCGGCCGGCACCCGGACGGGAGGCACGGCCTCGCTCTGCTTCCGGGTGCGCGTCCGCCAGGTGCGCGCCATCGCGAGGAACAGGGCAGCGACCGCGAGCAGGATCACCGCGCCGAGGAGCCACCGCTGCGCGTCGCCGCTCACGCGTGCGCCCCCGCCCGCAGCGCCGCGGCCTGCGCCGCGACGGTGTCCGCATCGACCAGCTCGCCGTCGAGGAGGGTCGGGTAGCCCTGGTGGAAGGTCGCGACGACCCGGCCGGGCAGGGTCGTGCCGAGGTACGGCGAGTTCTGCGACTGGCCGGCCAGGTCGGTGACGGCGAACGCCCGGCTGACCGAGGGGTCGTAGAGCGTCACCTCGGCGGGGGCACCCTCGGCGATGCGCTGACCCTGGCCGGCGACCTGACCGATGCGGGCCGGCGCCTCGGACAGTACGCGGGCGACGTCGGCCCAGTCGAGCCGGCCGTCGTCGACCACGGCGGCCTGCACGACGCTCAGCGCTGACTCGAGGCCGACCATGCCGTTCGCGGCCGCCGGCCACTCGCAGCACTTCGCCTCGGCCGTGTGCGGCGCGTGGTCCGTCGCGACGATGTCGATCGTGCCGTCGGCCAGGGCGGCACGGAGCGCCTCGACGTCCTCGCTCGCGCGGAGCGGCGGGTTCACCTTGTACCGGGCGTCGTACCCGGGGGCGCCGTCGACGCCGGCGATCAGGTCCTCGGTGAGCAGCAGGTGGTGCGGCGTCACCTCGGCCGTCACGTCGATGCCGCGGGACTTCGCCCAGCGGATCACCTCGACGCTGCCGGCCGTGGAGACGTGGCAGACGTGCAGGCGTGCGCCGACGTGGTCGGCGAGCAGGACGTCGCGGGCGATGATCGCCTCCTCGGCCACGGCCGGCCAGCCGGCGAGGCCGAGCTCCGACGACAGCCGGCCCTCGTTCATCTGCGCGCCGATCGTCAGCCGGGGCTCCTGCGCGTGCTGCGCGAGCACCCCGCCGAAGCCCTTGATGTACTCGAGCGCACGGCGCATGAGCAGCGGGTCGGCCACGCACGAGCCGTCGTCCGAGAAGACGCGGACCCGCGCGCGGGAGGTCGCCATCGCACCGATCTCGGACAGGTGCGTCCCCTGCAGCCCCTGCGACACGGCACCGATCGGCCGGACCGTGACGTAGCCGGCGTCGTCGCCGAGCGCCTGGACCTGCTCGACCACCCCGGCGGTGTCGGCGACCGGGCTCGAGTTCGCCATCGCGTTGACGGCGGTGAAGCCGCCGGCGGCCGCGGCGCGCGAGCCGGTCAGGACGGTCTCGGACTCCTCGTGTCCCGGCTCGCGCAGGTGCGTGTGCAGGTCCACGAGACCGGGCAGGGCGATCAGCCCGTCGGCGTCCACGGTGGTGGTGCCGGCCGCGTCGAGACCGGACCCGACCGCGGTGATGCGCCCGGCCTCCAGACGGATGTCGGCACGCGAGCCGTCGACCAGCTGCGCGCCACGGATCAGGTGAGCGGTCATGCGGCGGACTCCTTCGGTGCTGCGGCGACCGGCGCGGTCGCTCCGGTGCCGGTCAGGGCGAGGTACAGGACGGCCATCCGGACGGAGACGCCGTTCTCGACCTGCTCGACGACCGTCGAGCGGGGGTCGTCGGCGGCGACGCCGGCGATCTCGAGCCCGCGGTTCATCGGACCGGGGTGCATGATCAGCGTGCGCTCGGACAGCCGTCCGAACCGAGCGGCGGTCAGGCCCCAGTGCCGCGTGTACTCGCGGGGGTTCGGGAAGAAGGCGTCGTTCATCCGCTCCTGCTGGATGCGGAGCGTCATGACGACGTCGGGGTCCTCGGCCAGGGCGGCGTCGAGGTCGTGGTGCACCGCGGCGCCGAACGGGTTGGCGGACACGGGCAGCAGGGTCGGCGGTGCGGCGAACGTCACGCTCGCGCCGAGGGTGCGGAGCAGCCAGGCGTTCGACCGGGCGACGCGGCTGTGCAGCACGTCCCCGATGATCAGCACGCGCACGCCGTCCAGGCCCTGACCGCGCGAGCCGGCACCGTGCAGGCGGCGGCGCATCGTGAACGCGTCGAGCAGGGCCTGCGTCGGGTGCTCGTGGGTGCCGTCACCGGCGTTCACCACGGGGACGTCGATCCAGTCGGCGTCGGCGAGCACGCGGGGTGCGCCGGATGCCCCGTGCCGCATGACGATCCCGTCGATGCCCATCGCACCGAGCGTCTGCACGGTGTCCTTGAGGGACTCGCCCTTCGAGACGCTCGAGCCCTTCGCGGCGAAGTTCAGGACGTCGGCGGACAGGCGCTTCGCGGCGGCCTCGAACGAGATCCGCGTACGGGTGGAGTCCTCGAAGAACAGGTTCACGACGGTCTTGCCGCGCAGGGCCGGGAGCTTGCGCACCTCGCGGGTGTTCACCTCGGCCATCTCCTCGGCGACGTCGAGGATGTGCACGGCCTGGTCACGGGACAGGTCGGCGGTGGAGAGCAGGTGCCGCATCACGCCACCCCCTGCTCGATGAACACGGTGTCGTCGCCGTCGGTCTCGACCAGGTGGAGCGTGACCCGCTCGTCGGACGCGGTCGGCAGGTTCTTGCCCACGTGGTCCGCGCGGATCGGCAGCTCGCGGTGGCCGCGGTCGACGAGCACGGCGAGCCGGACGGCGCGCGGCCGACCGATCCCCTGCAGGGCGTCGAGCGCGGCGCGGACGGTGCGGCCGGAGTAGAGCACGTCGTCGACGAGCACGACGACCTTGCCGTCGATGCCCCCGGCGGGGATGACCGTGCGGTGCGGCGCGCGGCCGATGCCGTGGCCCAGGTCGTCCCGGTGCATGGTGACGTCGAGCGTGCCGACACGCTCGCTGCCGATGCCGTCGACCGCCGACGCCCAGTCGGGCTCGATGCCCGCCAGGATCCGGCCGAGCCGTTCGGCCAGGACGGCGCCACGGGTCGGGATGCCGAGGAGCACGAGGTCCGAGCCACCGTGGTTGGCCTCGAGGAGTTCGTGCGCGATGCGTGTCAGGGCACGCGTGATGTCGGGCTGGTGCAGGACCGTTCTGGTTCCCACGTCGACCCCCTTCCCCGCCTCACTGGACGGCATTAAAGGATGCTGACGTGGTCAACCCTACCGGGACTCCTGGTCCCCTGCGACCGTCCGACCGGACGGTGCACGACCGCCCGAGACGGCTCCGAGCACACCGTTGACGAACCCGGCGGAGTCGTCGGTGGACAGCGACTGCGCGAGCTCGACCGCCTCGGCGATCGCGACGGCGTCGGGCACCTCCGGGTTGAACCGGAGCTCCCACACGCCCATGCGCAGGATGCAGCGGTCGAGCACGGGCATGCGGGCGATCGACCAGCCCTGCGCGTGGTCGACGATGACGGCGTCGATCTCGTGGCGGGCTTCGTCGACCCCGGTGACGATCTGCCGCGCGTAGTCCCAGCTGGACGCACGCTCGGGCTGGTCGAGGTGTCGGACGGTCTCGGTGGCCAGGACGTCCGCGATCGGCAGTTCGCGCACCTCGGCCACGTACAGCATGTCGAGGGCGCGCTTGCGGGCCTTCGAACGAGCACTCATACGGTCAGCGCCTAGGAGTTGACGCGACCGAGGAAGCTGCCGTCACGCGTGTCGATCTTCACGGTGGTGCCGCTCTCCAGGTACAGCGGGACCTGGATGCGGTGGCCGGTCGCGATGATGGTCGCGTCCTTGGTGCCGCCGGACGACCGGTCGCCCTGCAGGCCCGGCTCGGTCTCGACCTCGGTGGTGATCGACGTCGGGAGCTCGACGTACAGCGGGTTGCCCTCGTTCATCGCGATGGTGACCATCGCCGACTCGAGCAGGTAGTTCTTGGCGTCGCCGACCACGGTCGCCGAGACCGGGATCTGGTCGTACGTGTCGGTGTCCATGAACACGTAGGAGTCGCCGTCCTCGTAGAGGAACTGGTAGTCACGACGGTCGACGGTCGCGGTGTCGATCTTCGCGCCGGCGTTGAACGTGCGGTCGACGACCTTGCCGGAGACGACGTTCTTGAGCTTCGTGCGGACGAACGCGCCGCCCTTGCCCGGCTTGACGTGCTGGAACTCGACGACCGACCACAGCTGGCCGTCGATGATGAGAACGGCGCCGTTCTTGATGTCTGTGGTACTGGCCATGAGTCGTCGGTGTCCCGTTCGGTCGTGTTGTGGGGTGTCCTGGGCCGCGGACGGCCCCGGACGAGTGTAGCGGACGCCCGCCCGCCGACCGCAGTGGTCCGGGGCGTGCGCGCCGGATGCGCGCTCAGCGTCGCCGTCGCGCGCGCCACGCGTCGATCGCCGCCCAGGCGAGCAGCACCACGGCCGTCCCGCCGAGCAGCGCACCGGCCGCGCCGGTCGACAGCGCCGCGGTCGGCCGCGCGGGCATCGCCAGGTAGACGATCGACAGGACCCCGGCACCGGCGCCGAGCAGCACGAGCAGGATCCGTCGGATCGTGCCGGACACGAGTTCACGGTCGCGCCGGTCCGCGAAGAGCCGGATGTTGACGGTGAACTTCCCGGTCTCGATCGCCTCGCCGATCCGGTCGACCCGGCGCGGCAACCGGCGCGCGGCGGACACCACACCGACCAGTTCCTTGACCGCGAGGTCGCGCAGCTTGCCGGGACGCAGCTGGTCGGTGATCTGCTGTCGTGCCAGCCCCCGGGACTCTTCCAGCAGGTCGAACGACGGGGCGAGCGTGCGGAGGGTCCCCTCGAAGATCGCCAGTGCGCGGGCAGCCGCGACGAAGTCCGGCGGCGGCTTCAGCCGGTACCGGCCGAACACCTCGACGGCGTCGTCCACGGTCTCGACGCCGATGCGTGCGCCGGGGCCGAGCTCGTCCGCGACGAAGCGCGCGATGTCCCGACGGAAGTCGGGCTCGTCGTGCGCGTCGCGCACGGGTGCCATCCGCAGGACCGCATCGGCGATCCGCGAGGTGTCGTCCTGCAGGTAGGCGGCCAGCAGGTCCTGGACCGTGTCCCGGAGACCCGGGTCGAGCCTCCCGACCGACCCGAAGTCGATCAACGCGGGCCGACCGTCGGGCAGCAGCAGCACGTTCCCCGGGTGCAGGTCCGCGTGGTACAGGCCGTCGAAGACGACCTGGCGCAGGAAGGCGCGGAGGATCGCGCGCATCGGCGCGTCCAGGTCGCGCTCGGAGCGCTCGGCGCGGATCGCGCTGAGCGTGTCGCCCTCCAGGAACTCCATGACGAGCACCCGGCGGCCCGACAGCTCCGGGTACGGGTCCGGGAACCGCACCTCGTCGGCACGGGCACTGCGGGCCTGGGCCGCCCGCAGCGCGGTCAGGTTCCGCAGCTCGGAACCGAAGTCGACCTGGCGCACCAGGTCGTCGGCGTACTGCGCGGCGATGTCCTGGACCCCGACCTGCCGGGCCTCGGTCGACCACCGCGCCAGGAACCGGACGACCCGGAGGGCGATGTCGACGTCGCGGCGCACGGCGGCGTCGATCCCCGGCCGCTGCACCTTCACGGCCACCGCGGTGCCGTCCGGCAGCCGCGCCCGGTGCACCTGCGCGATCGACGCCGCGGCGACGGGCACCGGGTCGAAGGTCGCGAAGACCTGCTCGACCGGGGCGCCGAGCTCCTGTTCGAGCAGCGCGAGCACCTCGTCGGCCGGGGCCGCGGTGACGTCGCGCTGCAGGTGTGCGAGGCCCTCGGTCCACTCCTCGGGCAGCAGGTCGTCGCGCGTCGAGAGCAGCTGGCCCATCTTGACGAAGCCGCCACCGGCCTCCTCGAGGGCCCGACGCAGGTGCTCCGCCTGGTCGCGGCGCAGGTCGGACGAGGCCGGGTCGTGCGAGAAGTCCAGGCGACGGAAGGGCAACAGGTGGTGTCGGCGGGCGATCGACAGGACTTCGGTGAAGCGTCGGCTCCGGGAACGCAGCGTGCCGACGTCGGCATCGCGGGGGCCGGAGAGGTCGCTCAGGCGGGGCGGGGTGGGCACGCCCGCCAGTCTGCTCTCCGGTGCTGTGGCCCTGCTCCCCGCAGGCTGCGTCGCGTCGTCCTCCTGTTCCTCCACAGACGGGAGGCGCGGCGCGGCCTCCACAGGTCGGCCGACGCCCGGCCACCGGGCGCGTTCCGTGCGCCACGCTGCCGGCATGGAGACAGCACTGGTCGCGGCGTGCATCGCCGCAGGGGCGGCGATCGTGGCGGCCGTGGTGAGCTGGTTCGGGGCGTTCCAGAACCGGCGCGCCGCGGACCGCGATCAGGCGTGGAGGCGACTCACCTGGGCGCTGCGGGCCGATCGCCCCCGGGCGGAACACGACATTTCGAGAGCTGTCCTCGAACGGCTCATGACCGTACGGTGGGCCTCGAAGTCCGACCAGGACCTCGCACGTCGCGCCCTGCGTCGACACGTCCGCCCCGACCCCGAGATGGAGGATCCCTGATGCACCTGTTCGCCCCGCTGCCGGACCGGCCGGCCTTCAAGATCGACGGCACGCCCGAGGACGACGCCGCAGTCGACGCGTGGTCGGAGGGCGCCACGGTCGACGAGTGGCTCGAGTCTGAACGGACGGGCGTCGTCACCCTGTCGATGCGCGTGAAGTGGTGGTGGCGCCGGACCAGACGGGTCCTGCGCTGACCGGTCGGGCTAGACGCCGACCTCCTGGTAGGCGGTGAACAGCAGGTGGTCCTCCGGGCCCTCGAGCACGACGGGCTTGCCGACGCCGTCCAGGATGATGAACCGGAGCATGCCGGCCCGGGCCTTCTTGTCGCGGCGCATCGTGGCGAGCAGGCCCTGCCACCGGCCGACGCCGTACGAGGTCGGCAGGTCCAGCGAGTCGAGGATCGCCCGGTGCCGGTCCACCGTCGCGTCGTCCAGGTGCCCGGTCAGGCGCGCGAGCTCGGCCGCGAACACCATGCCGACCGACACCGCGGCGCCGTGCCGCCACTGGTAGCGCTCGGCGTGCTCGATGGCGTGGCCGAGGGTGTGCCCGTAGTTCAGGATCTCGCGGCGGCCCTGCTCCGTGAAGTCGTCCGACACGACCTCGGCCTTCAGCGCGATGGCCAGCTCGACGACACGGCGGAACTCCGGCGTGGTCGGGTCGGTGACGCGGTCGACGCCGGCCTCGATGATGTCCAGGATCTCCGGCACGGCGATGAACCCGGCCTTCACGATCTCCGCGAAGCCGGTCAGGATCTCGTTGCGCGGCAGGGTGCGTGCGAGCTCGAGGTCCACGACAACCGCTCGGGGCGCGGAGAAGACGCCGACCAGGTTCTTGCCCTCGTTCGTGTTGATGCCCGTCTTCCCGCCGACGCTGGCGTCGACCATGCCGAGCACGCTCGTCGGCACGGCCACGTAGGGCACACCGCGCAGCCACGTGGCGGCGACGAAGCCGGCCAGGTCGGTGGCCGCGCCGCCCCCGAGCCCGATCACCGCGTCGGTGCGGGTGAAGTCGGCCTGGCCCATGATCTGCCAGCAGAAGGCCGCCACCTCGACGCGCTTGGCACCCTCGGCGTCGGGCACCTCGGCGATGAGGGCCTCGAGGCCCGCGTCGGCCAGCAGGGCGCGGAGGTCGTTCGCGCGCGCACCGAGCGTCGGGGCGTGCACGATGAGGACCTTCGCGACGCGCGGGCCGAGGATCGCAGGCAGTGCGCCCAGCAGATCGGTGCCGACGGCCACGGTGTAGCCGTCGTCGCCGCCGACGCGGATCTCGGTGGTCCCGGCGGGCAGGGTCGGCTCGGTCACGGTGCTCCCTCGGTGCTGCTGTCGGTGCTGGCGCTGCCGGCGCTGGTCGCGCTGCTGGCGCTGGTGGCGCTGGTGGCGCTGGTGGCGCTGCTGGCGCTGGTGGTGCTGCTGCTGGTGGCGCCGCTGGCGGTGGCGCTGCCGGTGCTGGTCGTGCTGCTGTTGGCGTCGTCGTCGCGCAGCCACGCCACGACCTCGTCGACGACGTGGGACATCGGCCGCCGGGACGTGTCGACCACGACGTGCGCAAGTTCCGCGTAGGTGGCGGCCCGCTCGTCCGTGATCGCCTTCCACGCGTCGATCCCGCCGTTCGCCAGCAGGGGCCGGTCGGACCCGGCGATGCGCTGGGCGACGGCCTCGGCCGAGACGGTCAGCAGGACGACACGGACCCCGGCCAGTGCGCGACGGGTGTCCGGGTGCGTCACGGCTCCCCCGCCGACGGCGATGACGCCGCCGGTGGTCAGCGCGGCGCGGACCGCGTCGGCCTCGAGCGCCCGGAACGCGGGCTCGCCGCGCTCCGCGAAGATCCCCGGGATCGGCCCGTGTGCACGCACGATCGCCCGGTCGGTGTCGGTGAACGGCACGCCGAGCGCCTTGGCCACCCGCTTGCCGACGCTCGACTTGCCGGCACCCATCGGTCCGATGACGACGACGGGCGCGACGGCAGGGCCGGCGGGTCCGCCGGGTCCGGCGGCTGGTCGCCCCGAGCCCGCCGCCCCCGTGTCGTCGCTCACTGGTCGGCGGACGACGCAGCCGGGTCCGTCCGACGCGTCCGGAGGGTATCCGGGATCGCCGCGAGGTACGCGTCCAGGTTGCGCTTCGTCTCCAGGACGTTGTCGCCGCCGAACTTCTCGAGCACCGCGTCGGCGAGCACCAGGGCCACCATCGCCTCGGCGACCACACCGGCGGCGGGCACGGCGCACACGTCGGAGCGCTGGTGGTGGGCCGAGGCGTCCTCGCCGGAGACGACGTCCACGGTGTGCAGCGCGTGCGGCACGGTCGCGATCGGCTTCATGCCGGCGCGGACGCGCAGCACGGTGCCGGTGGACATGCCGCCCTCGGTGCCGCCGGCCCGGTCGCTCGTGCGGTAGATCTCGCCGTCCTCGCGGTACAGCTCGTCGTGCGCAGCGGAGCCGCGGCGTCCGGCGGTCGCGAAGCCGTCACCGACCTCGACGCCCTTGATGGCCTGGATGCCCATGATCGCCGCCGCCAGGCGCGCGTCGAGTCGACGGTCCCAGTGCACGTGCGAGCCGAGGCCCGGCGGGACGCCGTAGAACAGCACCTCCACGACGCCGCCGAGCGTGTCGCCGTCCTTCTTCGCGGCCTCGACCTCGGTGACCATGCGCGCCGACGTCTCCGCGTCGAAGCAGCGCAGCTGGTCCTCGTCGAGGCGGTCCACGTCGTCGGGCAGCGGGAGCTCGGTGCCGTCCGGCACCCGGACCGTGCCGACCTGCAGCGTGTGCGCGACCGAGCGGATGCCGAGCTCGGCGAGGAACGACTTGGCGACGGCGCCGAGGGCGACGCGGGCTGCGGTCTCGCGAGCGCTGGCGCGCTCGAGGATGGGGCGGGCCTCGTCGAAGCCGTACTTCTGCATGCCGACCAGGTCCGCGTGACCGGGCCGCGGGCGTGTCAGGGGCGCGGAACGCCCGCGGGACATCTCGGTGGACTCCACCGGCTCGGGGCTCATGACCTCGACCCACTTCGGCCACTCGGTGTTGCCGATGCGGATCGCGATCGGGCTGCCGAGCGACCGGCCGTGCCGGACACCGCCGGAAACGTGCAGTTCGTCCTGCTCGAACTTCATGCGCGACCCCCGGCCGTAGCCGAGCTTGCGGCGCGCGAGATCGGCGCGGATGGACTCGAACGACACCGGGACACCCGCGGGCAGGCCCTCGAGCATGGCGATCAGTTCGGGTCCGTGGGACTCACCAGCAGTCAACCAACGAAGCATGCGGCAATCCTCCCACAGCGTCCGTGCGTGCGACGTCCTCGGCTACTGGTACTCGGGGTGCGCGCGCAGCCAGGCCTGGAACCGGTCGACCGCCACCAGGTGCTGGTCGTACGTGTCCGAGAAGACCGTCTCGCCCGACTCCAGATCGACCGTCACGAAGTACAGCCACTTGCCCTGCGCCGGGGCCGTGACCGCCTTGATCGCGATGTCGCCCGGGTTCGAGATCGGCGCCGGCGGCAGCCCCTCGTGCACGTAGGTGTTGTACTCGTTCGACGCGTCCGCACGCTCGGCGTCGGTGGTCGTGACGGTGTGGGTGTTGCCCGTGCCGTACGCAACGGTCGCGTCGGACTGCAGCTTCATGCCCTGGTCGAGACGGTTCTGGAACACACGCGCGACCTTGGGGTAGTCGGCTGCGAGCCCGGCTTCCTTCTGCACGAGCGAGGCGAACACGATCGTGCGCTCCTGGTCGGCCTCCTTCACGCCGGCGGCGGCGAGGTGCTCCTTCATGGTGTCGACCATCGACGCGAAGTACTGCTCCGCCGTCCACCCCGGGTTGATGGGGTAGGTCGCGGGGAACAGCCAGCCCTCGAGCGTGGTGACGCCGGACGGCAGGTCGTAGGCCGACAGGTCCTTCGCCGCGGCGGCGACCTCGCGCTTCGTCAGCCCGGCCTTCGAGACCATGCCGGCCTGGATGTCCGCCAGGGCCGTGCCCTCGGGGATGACGATGGACGCCTGTACCCGGTTCGCGTCGTCCTCGAGCGCCGCCAGGGCCGACTTCGAGCTCATCTGCTTCTTCATCGCGTACGACCCGGGCTGGAACTGCACGTCGGGCGACGCGAGCAGCAGCTTGTAGAACACCTTCGAGTCCTTGACGACGCCACTGCGCTGCAGCGTGGCCGCGACGTCCTCGCCGATGTCGCCCTGCTTGATCGTGATGGTGACCTTCGCGGTGCCGTCGCCCGTGTAGTCGTCGGGCTCCTGCGACCCGCTCACCGCGGCGATGAGCTGCTGGATCTTCGGCGCCGCGAACGTGTAGGCACCGACACCGGCGGCGAGCACCACCGCGACGATGACGATCCCGGCGACGAGCGGGCCGCGCCGGCGCTTCGGTCGCGGTTCGCGGTCCGGCCTGGAGGCACGTCCGCCGCCGCCACGTCCCCCGCGTCCGCCGCCTCCCGCGGCGCTACCGCCGCCGGTGCGGTCGGTCCCGTCAGGGCCGTCCGTCCCGCGATCGCGGACGGACGGCGCGGACGGCACCTCGCCGGTCAGCAGCGCCTGCACCTCGGGGTGCAGCTCCTCCGGACGGGTGGCGATCGGCGCATCGGCGGGCGAGACGGGGCGCTCGTCGTCGACGCCCGCCGACCGGCGGTCCACGGAGTCGACGCCCTGCGGCCGGGACGCGTCCGACGGAGCGTCGGTGCGGTCCTCGCTCAGCGCCGATCCGGGCCCTGAGCTGCCAGCCTCGCCGTCCGACGTGCGACGGGCGCGCTCGGCCTCGCGGGCGCGGGCTTCGCGTCGGGACATCGGGCGATCAGGCGCCGGTGCGCCGGCGTCCTGGTCATCAGGACCCACGGTGCGGTCGGGTGCGGACGGCTTGCGCTCGGGGTCGTTGCCGGACGCGATGATCGCGTTCCAGTCCAGATCGTCTGCCAACGGTCCTCGGTCTCTCGGTCGGGAACTCCACCTGGGCACCGTCGTCCGTGGGGTGACGTCGAGAGCACCCATGTGTCACGGAACGGGCAGCCCTGTCAGGGAAGCGTGGTGCCCGGAGGGGCACCGGCACTGCGCTCGTGGTCGAGCGCGTGTTGCAGAATGATAACAGCGGCCGCTTGGTCGATCACGGCCCGCGACTTCTTCGTGTTCCGGCCGGCCTGGTGCAGCCCGCGCTGGGCCGTCACGGTCGACAGCCGCTCGTCGACCAACCGCACCGGGCGGTGGGCCGCGATCCGGGCCGCGAAGTCCCGGGCGTCCGCGGTCGACGGGGTGTCGCCGCCGGACATCGACAACGGCAGGCCGACGACGACCTCGAGCACGTCGTACTCGTCCGCGATCGCGGTGATGCGCCCCAGGTCGGTCGCGTCGTCACGGGGCACCGTCTCGACCGGCGTCGCGAGCAGGCCGTCTCGGTCGCACACGGCGACGCCGATCCGGGCGCGCCCGACGTCGATGCCGAGTCGGCGCCCGGACCGCATCCCCACGATCAGCCCGCGAGCCGGGCGGTCACGGCACGCAGCGCTGCGGGCAGCGCAGCCGCGTCGGTGCCGCCACCCTGCGCCAGGTCCGGCTTGCCGCCGCCACCACCACCGAGCACGCCGGCGGCTTCCTTGGCGAGCGGACCCGCCTGCACACCGGCGGCACGGGCCGCGTCGTTCGTCGCGACGATGACGATGGGCTTGCCGCCCACGACCGCCCCGAGGACCACCACGGCCGCACCGTCACCGAGCTGCCCGCGCACACCCGTCGCGAGCGACCGCAGGTCGTCGCCGGACTGCAGGCCGTCGACGACCTCGGCCACGACGGTCGTCGCACCGATGGTCGTCGCGGTCCGCGCGATGGTCGGGACACGCTGCTGCAGGTTCGCCGACTCGTACTCGGCGATCTTCTTCTGCGCGGTCCGCAGGTCCTCCATGAGGGTCTGGACGCGGGTCGGCAGGTCGGCGCGCGGGGCCTTCAGGGCGCTGGAGAGCTGCGAGACGATCGTGCGCTCGACGGCGAGGTCGCGGAAGCCCTCGAGGCCCACGAGTGCCTCGACGCGACGGTTCGTCGAACCGACGCTCGACTCCCCCACCAGGTTGACGAGCCCGATCTGCGCGCTCGACGCGACGTGCGTGCCACCGCAGAGCTCGCGCGACCACGGGCCTCCGATGTCGACCATGCGGACCTCGGCGCCGTACTTCTCGCCGAACAGGGCCTGCGCGCCGAGCGCCTTGGCCTCGTCGATCGGCAGGACCCGGGTGGTGACGTCGAGGTCGGTGCGGATCGCCGTGTTCACGACCTCCTCGATCTCGGAGCGGGTCTCGAGCGACACCGGCTGCGACCACGAGAAGTCCAGGCGCATGTAGCCGGACTTGTTGTACGAACCGGCCTGCAGCGCCTCCGGGCCGAGGATGTCGCGCAGCGCCGCGTTCACCAGGTGGGTCGCGGAGTGTGCCTGGGTCGCGCCGCGCCGGTACTCCGCGTCGACGACGGTGTTCGCGGCGTCGCCGACACCGACCTCGCCGGACCGCACCTGCACGGTGTGGCTCCAGAGCCCGGAGACCGGACGCTGGACGTCGAGCACCTCGAGGTCGAAGCCGTTGCCGACGATCGAGCCCTGGTCGGCGTCCTGGCCACCGGACTCGGCGTAGAGCGACGTCTCGCCGAGGATGACCTCGGCGATGTCCCCGGCCACCGCACGGTCGACGCTGACGCCGCCGACGATGATGCCGAGCACGCGGGTCTCGGCCTCCAGGGCGTCGTAGCCCAGGAAGACGGTCTCGCCGGCGGCCCGGAACGCGCTGTACACGCTCAGGTCGGCGATCGCGGTCTTCTTGCTCTTGGCGTCCGCCTTGGCACGGGCCCGCTGCTCGGACATCAGGGTCTCGAAGGCGGTGCGGTCGACGTGCACGCCGGCCTCCTCCGCCATCTCCATCGTCAGGTCGATCGGGAACCCGAACGTGTCGTGCAGCAGGAACGCCGTGTCCCCGCCGATCGAGGGCGCACCGTCCTGCTTCGCGCGCTCGACGGCGACGTCGAGGATCGTCGTCCCCTGCGCCAGCGTGCGGAGGAACGTCTCCTCCTCGGCGTAGGCGATCCGGGCGATGCGGTCGTAGTCGGACGCGACCTCGGGGTACGCGTCGCGCATGGCGTCGCGGGAGGCGGGGAAGAGCTCGGGGAACGTCGCGGTCTCGACGCCGAGCAGGCGCATCGCGCGCACCGTGCGGCGGAGCAGACGACGGAGGATGTAGCCGCGCCCCTCGTTCGACGGGCTGACCCCGTCGGCGATGAGCATGAGCGAGGACCGGACGTGGTCGGCGATGACGCGCATGCGCACGTCGTCCTCGTGCACCGCGCCGTACCGGCGTCCGGAGATCTCCGACGCGCGGTCGAGCACCGGGCGGACCTGGTCGATCTCGTACATGTTGTCGACGCCCTGCTTGATGAACGCGACGCGCTCGAGACCCATGCCGGTGTCGATGTTCTTGTTCGGCAGCTCGCCGGTGATCTCGAAGTCGTACTTCGAGCGGACGTCGGCGATCTGGTACTGCATGAACACGAGGTTCCAGATCTCGACGTAGCGGTCGTCGTCCGTCGCCGGGCCGCCGTCGATGCCGTACTCGGGGCCGCGGTCGAAGAAGATCTCGGAGCAGGGCCCCGCGGGACCGGGCTGACCGGTCGACCAGTAGTTCGTGTCCTTGCCGAGGCGCTGGATCCGGTCGTCGGGCAGCGAGGAGTGCTGCTTCCAGAAGCCGATCGCCTCGTCGTCCTCCTCGTACACCGTGACCCACAGGTCGTCGGGCGAGAAGCCGAGCCCGCCGTCGGTCTCCGGCTTGGTCAGGAACTCCCAGGCGAACTGGATCGCCTGCTCCTTGAAGTAGTCGCCGAACGAGAAGTTCCCGTTCATCTGGAAGAACGTGCCGTGGCGCGGGGTCTTGCCGACCTCTTCGATGTCGTTGGTGCGGATGCACTTCTGCACACTCGTCGCACGGGGGTACGGCGCGGGGATGAGCCCGGTCAGGTACGGGATGAACGGCACCATGCCGGCGACCGTGAACAGGAGCGACGGGTCGTCGGAGACGAGGGACGCGGACGGGACGACGGTGTGCCCGCGGTCGCCGAAGTACTGGAGCCAACGGCGGCGGATCTCTGCGGTCTGCATGGTGCTTCCTGGGTTCAGGTCGTGGGTGGAGAGGAGCGACGTGCCGGCGCGGGGCCGGACTGCTCAGACGTCGGTGCGGAGCTCGGCTTCGCGGGACCGGTAGCCGTCGGCGACGGCTCCCGTGAAGGCCTTCGTCCTGGCGTCGACCTCGGCGAGGAGCCGGGCGCCAGGTGCGGTCCGTGCGACCTGCCGGGCGGCGGCGAGGCCGATGACGATGCCGATGGCGACGAAGAACAGCTGCTTCACGGTGCCTCTCCCTCTGTGCACCCGGGCGGTGCATGCCCGGACAAGCTTAGCCGCCGAGCCCACCCGCGCGCCCGCGGCCGCACGACGCCGTCGTGTCGTCGACACGCCGCCGGATGCGGCGGCGCCTCGGCGAGCGGGAGGTGTCGGGCGGAGACACCGGCGTCGTGCGGACCGACGCGATGTCGGACGGGAGGCGCGGTGCACGTCGTGCCCCGGGCCTCCTGTCCGGCTCTGGTCGCCCCCACCGCCCACGCAGGACGCCGTCGTGTCGTCGACACGCCGCCGGAAGTGGCGGCGTGTCGACGAGCGCGAGGCGTCGGGCGGAGACGCCGGCGTCCCGCGACGTCGCGGCAGGAGCGGGCCGGGACGCCGAACGGCGGGCCGCCCTCGAGAGGACGACCCGCCGTTCGGGTGTGATCAGTGGATCAGCGAGCTGCGTAGTACTCGACGACGAGCTGCACTTCGCAGGTCACGGGGACCTCGGCGCGCTTCGGGCGACGCACGAGGCGGGCCTGGAGCTTCTCGATCTCGACCTCGAGGTAACCCGGGACCTTCGGCAGGACTTCCTGGTGGCCACCGGCGGCGGCGACCTGGAAGGGCTCGAGCGACTCGGAGCGCTGCTTGACGTGGATCAGCTGGCCCTCCTTGACGCGGAAGGAGGGGCGGTCGACGAGCTTGCCGTCCACCAGGATGTGGCGGTGCACGATCAGCTGGCGGGCCTGCGCGGTGGTGCGGGCGAAGCCGGCACGGACCACGAGGGCGTCGAGGCGCTGCTCGAGGAGCTCGACCAGGTTCTCACCGGTCAGGCCCTTCGTCTTGCGGGCCTCTTCGAAGACGATGCGGAGCTGCTTCTCGCGGATGCCGTACTGGGCGCGCAGACGCTGCTTCTCACGGAGGCGGACGGCGTAGTCGCTGTCCGCGCGACGGCGGGTGCGGCCGTGCTCACCGGGGCCGTAGGGGCGCTTCTCGAGGTAACGGGCCGCCTTCGGCGTCAGCGGGATGCCGAGCGCGCGCGACAGGCGGGTCTTGCTACGGGTACGTGACTTGGTAGACACAGGGTCCTTTTCTCTGTTCGAACTGAATACTCACCGGAGGCCGGGCACGCGAGTGCCGGTGGCCCCGACGACGGGATCCAGAGGGATGAGCCTGTGGGATCGGACGGCTACAGTCCGAACCTCTGCCCCCGTACCACCGGAGTGGCACTCTGTCCTCGACGCAGCCGTGCTCGAGGACCAGGACGTAGGCCCGGTAATGCTAGCAGCATCGGGGCGAGCGCAGAAGCACCGCCGCTAGTGCCCGCGTGTGATCTTCCGGAGTCGTTCGAGCCGCGGGCCGACCTCGCGCTCGAACCCGTTGGCCGTGGGCGTGTAGTACTCGGTGCCCTCGAGGGCATCCGGCAGGTACTGCTGCTCGGCGACCCCGTGCTCGGCGTCGTGCGAGTAGACGTAGCCCTTGCCGTGCCCGAGGCGCTTCGCCCCGGCGTAGTGCGCGTCGCGCAGGTGCATCGGGACGGTGCCCATCCGGCCCGCCTTGACGTCCGCCATCGCCTGGTTGATGCCGTTGTAGGCCGCGTTCGACTTGGGCGCCGTCGCCAGGTAGACCACGGCCTCGGCCAACGGGATCCGCCCTTCCGGCATGCCGATGAGCTGCACCGCCTGTGCCGCGGCCACCGCGATCGGCAACGCCTGCGGGTCGGCCATGCCGATGTCCTCGGACGCCGAGATGATGATGCGCCGCGCGATGAACCTGGAGTCCTCGCCGGCCTCGATCATCCGGGCCAGGTAGTGCAGTGCCGCGTCGACGTCGCTCCCCCGCACCGACTTGATGAAGGCGCTGATGACGTCGTAGTGCTCGTCGCCCTGGCGGTCGTACCGGAGCAACGCGCGGTCGACGGCCGCGGCCACGGTGTCGGCGTCGACCACGGGCACGGTGTCGTCGTCGTCGTCCTGTGCGGCGGTGGCCGAGGCCGCGGCCGCCTCGAGCGCGGTGAGTGCCCGTCGTGCGTCACCGGAGGCCAGCCGGACGATGGCACCGCGGGCCTCGTCCCCGAGGACGACCGCACCGCCGAGACCACGTGCGTCCTCGACCGCGCGGTCGACGAGCATGCCGAGGTCGGCGTCGGTGAGGGGCTTGAGGGTCAGGAGCAGCGAGCGGGACAGCAGCGGCGAGATCACCGAGAAGGACGGGTTCTCGGTGGTGGCCGCGATGAGGATGACCCAGCCGTTCTCGACGCCGGGCAGCAGGGCGTCCTGCTGGGCCTTGCTGAAGCGGTGGATCTCGTCGAGGAACAGCACCGTCGTCGAGCCGTACAGGTCACGGTGGGTCAGTGCCTTCTCCATGACCTCGCGCACGTCCTTCACGCCCGCGGTGACCGCGGAGAGCTCGACGAACTCGCGGCCGGACTGTCGGGCGATCGCCTGCGCCAGGGTGGTCTTGCCCGTGCCGGGTGGACCCCAGAGGATGACGGAGACCCCGCCCGGGTTCTCGCGCGTGCCGGAGGCCAGCTGCACCAGGGGCGACCCGCGGCCGAGCAGGTGCTGCTGGCCGGCGACCTCGTCGAGGCTGGTGGGGCGCATCCGGACGGCCAGCGGGACCGACCCCTGCGCGAGACCGGCGCGACCGCCGGTGGTCGGCGCGTGCATGCCCGATCGGTCCGCTGCCATGCTCCAATCGTAAGCCGGTCCGCCGACACCACCCGCGCCTCCAGACCGCCCTCGGCCGTCCGCAGTGTCGACTCGGCTACGCTCGTCGCAGACTGCGACGAGAGGGCAGACCAGCACCGTGGCACCGAAGAACCAGGCGCGTGACAACCGTGAGGCGCGCGAGCGTCTCCGCCTCTACCAGGCCCGCCGTGGTCTGCACGAGCGGCAGCGTCGCCGTCGCGTCCGTGACGACGTGATCGCCGTGGGGGCACTCGTCGTGGTCGCCGCCCTCGCCACGGTGTCGCAGCTGGCCTTCGCCGGGTCGCGGGACGCCGACGCCCCGGGCGCGAGCGCCTCGGCGTCGGCACCCGTCACGCCGTCGGCCAGTGCGACCGCCGGCAACACCGGCGACGTGCCGAGCAAGTCGATCGCGAAGGGCTCCACCTGGACCGGCACCCTGACCCTGAACGACTCGATCGACCTGGGCATCGAGCTCGACGGTGCCGCGGCCCCGCAGGCGGCCAGTGTCGAGATCTCGCTCATCCGCGAGCAGTTCTACAACGGCACCTCGTGCCACCGCCTCGCCGACCGCGAGGGCATGGAGTTCCTGCAGTGCGGTTCCGCGAACGGTGACGGCACGGGTGACGCCGGCTTCGAGTACGGACCGCTCGAGAACGTGCCGAGCGACGGCGTCTACGACGAGGGCACCATCGCGATCGCCCGATCCGAATCGCCGTACTCGCAGTCCACCCAGTTCTTCATCGTGACCGGCGACACCGAGCTCGACTCGTCGACGGGCGGCTACACGCGGGTCGGCACGGTGACGAGCGGCCTTTCCGAACTGCGGTCGGAGATCGCCGACCAGGGCGTCTCCTCGCCCGGCGACGATGGTACGGGCGAGCCGAAGGTGGCCACCACCATCACCGGCGCGACCATCGAGCAGGAACGGTCATCCACAAGCCGTGGCCGGTGACCGACCGCCGAGCCGGTCCGTGCAATAGGCTGACGACCTGACCGTGCCGACGGTGACGTCGGCGATGCACGACCACGATCGAGGCGAGACCTGTGGCATCTGACGAAGCAACGACCTGGGGGCGGGTCGACGAGAACGGGACCGTGTACGTCCGGTACGAGGACACCGAACGGACGGTCGGTGAGTACCCGGACGCCACCCCCGACGAAGCCCTCGCCTACTTCGCGCGGAAGTACGCCGACCTCGAGGGGCAGGTGAAGATCGCCGAGCAGCGCGTCCAGCGTGGCGCCTCGGCGAACGACGTCGCACGCACCGTCGAGCACCTGACGGCCCTGGTGGCCGAGGCCCGGGTGGTGGGCGACATCAAGTCGCTCGAGACCCGCGTCGGCGCGCTGTCCGAGCAGCTCGGCTCGCTCACCAAGGAGCAGGCGGAGCAGGCGCAGCAGGCCCTGAACGACGCCCTCGCGCACCGCACGGCCCTGGTGGAGGAAGCCGAGGCCCTCGCCGCGGTCGACCCGGCACGCGCGCAGTGGAAGCAGATCACCGCGCAGCTGGACGACGTGTTCGCCCGCTGGCAGCAGCACCAGCACGACGGGCCGCGGATCCCGAAGAACGAGGCGAACGAGCTCTGGAAGCGGTTCCGTGCCGCGCGCTCCACCGTCGACCAGCACCGCCGAGCGTTCTACTCCGAGCTCGACGCGCAGCACCGTGACGCCCGGACGCGCAAGCAGGAGCTCGTCGCCCAGGCCGAGGCCCTGGCACCCCGTGGCTCGGACGCGATCCCGGACTACCGCCAGCTGCTCGACGACTGGAAGAACGCCGGTCGAGCGGGCAAGCGGCACGACGACGCGCTCTGGGCACGGTTCAAGGCCGCCGGTGACGTGCTGTTCGAGCAGCGCCACGCCGAGAGCGCCGCCGAGAACGAGGAGTTCTCCGCCAACCTCGAGGCCAAGCAGGCGCTCCTGACCGAGGCCGAGCCGCTGCTGCAGGCGACCGACCGCGTCGCGGCGCGCAAGACCCTGACCGGCATCCAGCGCCGGTGGGACGAGATCGGCAAGGTCCCGCGCGGGGACGTCCGTCGCGTCGAGGACCGTCTGCGTGCGATCGAGGACCACGTGCGTGGCCTCGAGGACGCGCACTGGAAGGAGTCCAACCCGGAGCGCAAGGCCCGGCAGACCGGACTCGCGAGCCAGCTCGAGGACGCCATCGGCAAGCTCGAGGCCGAGCTCGCTGCTGCGCAGGCCACCGGCGATGCACGGAAGATCAAGGACGCGCAGGAAGCCCTCGACGCGCGCAAGATCTGGCTGGACGCGCTGGGCGGCTGAGCGGCCCCGGCTGACTGCGGGACGCCCCGTGACCGATCCGGTCGCGGGGCGTCCCGCTGTCCGGGCCGTCGTGCGGGGGTCGGTTCGCCGCGGTCCGAGACTCGCGCAGCCGGACACGGCTCGCGCCTCGGCAGGCGCAGCTTGTCCGTCACGCTGACGAAGCGCCCGGTACCGGGCGCGCGTCTCCGCACAGAGCGCCGGCTCGTGATCGCACCCCGCTGCGGTCATCGCGCCCCGTTGTGTCGGGGCGCGGCTTGGCGCGGCGCGGCCCGGCGCGGATCGGCGCGGCTCAGCGCGGCGCGGCGAGAGGTCATCGTCCACGCCGGCGGCCCGGTCGCCGCTCAGACCGGCGCGGGGAGCCCGAGCATCAGCCGGATGTCGAGGTCGTCCTGCCGCATCTGGGCCGCGAGCTCGTCCATCGACGAGAACTTCACCATCCCGCGCACGTACGCCACGAAGAGCACCGAGATGCGGTCGTCGTACAGGTCGATGTCGACGTCGAGCAGGTGCGCCTCGATCTGCTTCGCCGGCACCCCCTCGAAGGTCGGGTTGTTGCCCACGGAGACCGCCGCCGGGTACACGGTGCCCTCGTGCAGGACGCGTGCGGCGTAGACGCCGTCCGCGGGGACGAACCCCTCGCACGCCGGGTCGAGGTTGGCGGTCGGGTACCCCATCGCACGGCCGCGCTGGTTGCCGTGCACCACGGTGCTGCGGACCGCGTGCTCACGCCCGAGCAGCCGGGCGGCCTCGGCCACCCGGCCGTCGCCGAGGAGCTCGCGGATCCAGGTCGACGAGACGCGACGCTCACCCTCCGGACGCACGTCGTCGACCAGGTCGACGTCGTCGATGAGCTCGACGGTGAACCCGTGCTGCTCCCCCAGTCGGCGCAGGAGCGCAACGTCCCCGGCGCCCTTCGCGCCGAACCGGAAGTCGCTGCCGACGAAGACGAGCCGGGCGTGCAGCGTGTCGACGAGGACCTCGGACACGAACGCTTCGGGCGCCTTCGACTGCAGGTCCGGGTCGAATCGGAGCAGCAGCGTGGCGTCGACCCCGGCGTCCTCGAGGAGCTCACGCCGCTGCGCCGTGCTGGTGAGCGCCGGCGGGACGTGCTGCGGGTCGATGACGTTGAGCGGGTGCTGGTCGAAGGTCACGACGGTGGCGACGAGCCCCTGGTCGCGGGCGGCGCGCTCCAGGTGGGCGATGACGGCGCGGTGACCGACGTGCACGCCGTCGAACTTGCCGATCGTGACGGCGCTGGGTCCGAAGTCGTCCGGCACCTCGGCGGTGTCCTGGTAGAACTGCACGGCCGCTCCTACTCGCTCGTCCGGGCGCCCGACGGCGCGACCGGGCCGGAGCCGCTGACGGCGGCGCGGTGGTGCTTCCGGAGCCACCAGAGCCCGGCGATCGGCAGCACGAGCGGCGCGAACAGGTAGCCCATGCCGTAGTACGACCACACGGTGTCGTCCGGGAACAGCTGGCGGTCGACGAGCGAGAGCGTGCCGACGACGAGCACACCGGCCATCTCGAACCCGATGGTGACGCAGGCGACGCGGTACCAGGTGCGACCGGGCACGATCAGGGCGATCATCGCGACGATGTAGACGACCGCGGCCAGGGCGCTGAGCGTGTAGGCGAACGGGGCGTACGAGAACTTCTCGATGATCTGCACGACGCTGCGGCCCGTCGCCGCCAGCGCGAGGATGCCGTACACGGCGATGAGGACCCGGCCGACGCCGGTCGCGAGTGAGGATCTGGTCGCCATTGCACCGATCCTACCGATCACCGTGGGCCACCATGACCTCGGACGTCAGGCGAGCGCGTCAGGCGAGCGCGTCAGGTCAGCGCGTCAGGTCAACCCGTCAGGTCAGCCCGTCAGGTGAGCGCGAACCAGATCTGGTACATCCGGTACACCATGACCGCGACGGTGAACGCTCCGGCGCCGAGGACGACGGTGCTCCACTTCGTGCGGTCGATCAGCGCCCAGACCACCGCTGCCGGCGGGACCAGCAGCACGGACACCGCGTAGACGCCGAACTCCAGTGCGTTGCCCACGGGCGGGCTGCCGGTCAGGGCCTGCACGATGGAGATCACACCCTGCGCCAGCAGCAGGAGCTCGATGAGCACGAGTGCGCCGACCGTGGTGTCGTTCGGCTTCCAGCCGACGAAGCCGACCACGACCGCGAAGAGCCCGACGACGGCCGCCAGCACGACCTGCACCCACATGAACCACTCGATCATGCGCGCGACCCCGCCTGCGGTCGATCGGCGGCGGGCGCCGGGAAGTTGGTGATGACCCGGAGCAGTCCGCGACGGACCGAGACCAGCCCGACGAGCCGGTCGTCCTCGGCGGCGATCGCGGCCACCGGTCCGTCCGAGTCGGGGTGCTCGGCAGCCACGCGCTTGCCGTCGGTCAGGTCCTTCGCCGACGCGGCGTCGAGCGTCACGGACGTGAACAGTCGGCGGGCGACGTCGGCGGGTCGGGCGAGGGCGCCGCGGACGTCCACCGCGTCGTCCTCGAGGTCGATCGCGTCGTCGACGTCGAACGGTCCCACCCGGGTGCGACGGAGGGCCACGAGGTGCGCGCCGGTCCCGAGCGCGGCGCCGACGTCCCGCGCGAGGGCCCGCACGTAGGTGCCCGACGAGCAGGTGACGACGACGTCGAGGTCCACGACGGTCACCTCGGCGCCGTCGACCACGGCGGTGGCGTCGGTGCGGGCGGTGACGTCGAACTGCGACACCGTGACCCGGCGCGAGCGGAGTTCGACGGTCTCACCCTTGCGCGCGAGGTCGTAGGCGCGTCGCCCGTCCACCTTGATCGCGCTGACGGTCGAGGGCACCTGGTCGATGACCCCGCGCTGCTCGGCCACGGCACGCTCCACTGCGGCGTCCGAGACGTCGGCAGCGGCGGTCCCCACCGCGGCGGTCGGGGTGCCGTCGGCGTCGTCGGAGTCGGTCGAGACCCCGAGGCGGACGGTGGCGGTGTACGTCTTGTCGAGTCCGACCAGGTGCGTCAGGAGTCGTGTGGACGGACCGATGCCCAGCAGCAGGAGTCCGGTGGCCATCGGGTCGAGGGTGCCGGCGTGGCCGACCTTCTTCAGGCCGAGGCGGCGCCGTGCGATGGAGACCACGCGGTGACTGGAGATCCCCTGCGGCTTGTCGACCAGGAGGATGCCGTCCGGAGGGGTTTCGAGCACCACAGGAGCGTACCAGCGCCCTCCAGGCCAGAGCGGCTCAGCAGGCGTCGTTCCACTCGCGGCGCGGGTGCTCCGGGTCGGTGACGTCGAGCACCGCCGACGCCGCGATCTTGACGTCCGCCCGGCGTTCGAGGCGACCGGCCTCCTGCTCGACCCACAGCGACCACCGCCACAGCGTGCGCACCCCGGGGGCGAGGACGCCCTGCCCGTGCACGACGAGCACCCCGGCGCCGGCGCCGGTCGTCCGGAACGGCGTCACGAGGTCCGACCGCAGCGTGTCCTGGTCGGCCGAGGGCGCCGCCGCGGCCATGGCCGGGATCCCGTGCTGCTCGAAGCCGGTGACGAGTGCGGCCGCCACGCGCTCGAGGTCGGTGCCGTCCTGGCCGTCGACACCGATCACGGTGCGGTTCGTGCCCACCTGGCCGATCACCTCCGCAGCGATCGCGGCCATCGTGTCGGTCTCTTCTGGTGCCCAGCGTGCCATGCGTCCACCGTAGGCTGTCGTGGTGAACGCGAGCAGAGCCTCCCGTCCGGCGGACCGCGTCGCCGACGCGACGGTCCCCGACATCGCGACCCCGCTCGTGGCCTGGTTCCGCCGGCAGGCCCGCGACCTGCCGTGGCGCCGCCCCGGCTTCCCCGCGTGGGGCACGCTGGTCAGCGAGATCATGCTGCAGCAGACGCAGGTCGCCCGGGTGGTCCCCCGACTGGAGGCGTGGCTCACCCGGTGGCCGACCCCTGCGGACCTCGCGGCGTCGCCCCCGGCGGACGCGGTGCGTGCGTGGGACCGGCTCGGCTACCCGAGACGCGCGCTCGCGCTGCACGCGGCGGCCACCGTGATCGCGACGGAGCACGACAACGTCGTGCCGCGCGACGTCGACGCGCTCCTGGCGCTGCCCGGCATCGGCGACTACACGGCGCGGGCCGTCGCGGTCTTCGCGTACGGCGACCGGCACCCGGTCGTCGACGTGAACGTCCGGCGGGTGCTGGCGCGGGCGGTGCTCGGACAGGGCGAGCCCGGTCCGGCGAAGGCGAAGCAGGACCTGCCGCTCATGGAGTCCGTCCTGCCGGCGGACCGTGACGACGCCGCCGCGACGAACGCGGCGGTGATGGAGCTCGGCGCGCTCGTGTGCGTCGCCCGCTCCCCCGCGTGCGACGCATGCCCGATCGCCGACCGCTGCGCCTGGCGCGCGGCGGGGTACCCGGAGCACGACGGCCCGCGGGCCCCGCGACAGTCGAGGTTCGCCGGCAGCGACCGGCAGGTGCGCGGCCTGATCATGGCGGAGCTGCGGGCCAGCGACGTGCCGGTGACCCGGGCCGAGATCGCGCCGGTGTGGCCCGACGCCGAGCAGCGCGACCGGGCGCTCGCGTCGCTCCTGCGCGACGGCCTTGCCGTCGGGGACGACACGCTCGGGTACCAGCTGCCCGGACACTGAACGCGGCTGCCGGGGCGGTGTGCCCCGGCAGCCGTGTCGTCGGTGCGGACGCGGGACGTGCCCGCGGTGTCGACGCGCTCAGGCGCGAGCGGTCCCCGCGGTGTCGTCGTCGGCGGTGTCGTCGTCCGTGTCCTCGTCGTCCTCGTCGCGCTTGTACGGGTCGGCGTCGCCGGCGTACGTGGCGCCGACCGAGGCCGCCCGGACCTGCTCGTCACGCATCTGGGCCTGCACGAGCAGGTCCTCCATGTGCGCCGAGGTCTCGGGCAGGGCGTCCGCGATGAACTCGAGCGACGGGGTCAAGCGGGCGGTGATGTTCTTGCCGACCTCCGACCGGAGCATGCCGGTCGCGGCCTTCAGGGCTGCGGCGGAGTCGGCGCGCTCCTCGTCGGTGCCGTACACGGTGTAGAAGATCGACGCGTGCTGCAGGTCGCCGGTGACACGGACGTCGGTGATCGTGACGAACCCGAGTCGCGGGTCCCGCAGGCCCTTGTCGAGTCGACGTGCGACGACTTCCTTGATGCGGTCCGCCATCTTGCGTGCGCGCTGCGGATCGGCCATGGGGTCCTCTTTCGGTGTGTGGAACGGGTCGGGCCTGTGGGACGGGGTCGTACCCGTGGAACGGGGTCGGGTCCGTGGAACGGGGTCGGGCCCCGACCCTGCCGTTCGGCAGGGTCGGGGCCCAGGGAGTCACACGATCAGTCGCGCGGCTTCTCGACGAGCTCGGTGGTCTCGATCTCGTCACCGATCTGGATGTCGTTGAACTTGCCCAGACCGATACCGGCCTCGAAGTCCGTGCGGACCTCGGTGACGTCGTCCTTGAAGCGACGGAGCGACTCGATCGCCAGTCCGTCGGCGAGCACGACACCCTCACGGATGACACGCGCCTTGGCGTTGCGCGTGATCGTGCCGGAGCGGACGATGACACCCGCGATGTTGCCGAACTTCGAGGAGCGGAACACCTCGCGGATCTCGGCGACACCCGACTGGACCTCTTCGTACTCGGGCTTGAGCATGCCCTTGAGGGACTGCTCGATGTCCTCGAGTGCGTTGTAGATGACCGAGTAGAAGCGCACGTCGATGCCTTCGCGCGCCGCGCGCTCGCGGGCCTTGACGTCCGGACGGACGTTGAAGCCGACCACGATGGCGTTGTCGATCGTGGCGAGGTCGATGTCCGACTCCGTGATCGCACCGACACCGCGGTGGAGGATGCGGAGCTGGACGCTGTCGTCGACCTCGATGTCCAGGAGCGACTGCTCGAGTGCCTCGACGGCACCGGAGACGTCACCCTTGATGATGAGGTTGAGCGAGTCGACCTTGCCCTCTTCGAGTGCACGGGTGAAGTCCTCGAGCGAGATGCGCTTGCGGGCCTTGGCCAGCTGGGCGTTGCGCTCGGCGGCTTCACGCTTCTCGGCGATCTGACGCGCGGTGCGGTCCTCTTCGGTGACCAGGAACGTGTCACCGGCGCGGGGCACCGAGGACAGACCCTGCACCTGGACCGGACGGCTCGGCGTCGCGGCCTTGACCGAGACACCGTTCTCGTCCGTCATCGCACGGACGCGGCCGTACGCCGTGCCCGCCACGATGGCGTCACCGACGTGCAGCGTGCCGGACTGGATGAGGACGGTCGCCACCGCACCGCGGCCCTTGTCGAGCCGCGCTTCGATCGCGACGCCTCGGGCGTCCTTGTCGGGGTTCGCACGGAGGTCGAGCCCGGCGTCCGCGGTGAGCAGCACGGCGTCCAGGAGGTCCTGGATGCCGACGTTCTGCCGTGCGGACACGTCGACGAACATGACGTCGCCGCCGTACTCCTCGGCCACCAGGTTGTACTCGGTGAGCTGCTGACGCACCTTCGCCGGGTTCGCACCCTCCTTGTCGATCTTGTTCACCGCGACCACGATCGGCACACCGGCCGACTGCGCGTGGTTCAGTGCCTCGATCGTCTGGGGCATGATGCCGTCGTCCGCCGCGACCACGAGGATCGCGATGTCCGTGACCTGGGCGCCACGGGCACGCATGGCCGTGAAGGCCTCGTGACCCGGGGTGTCGATGAAGGTGATCGGGCGCTCGATGCCCTCGTGCTCGGTGACGATCTGGTACGCACCGATGTGCTGCGTGATGCCACCGGCCTCGCCCTCGACGACCTTCGAGTTCCGGATCGCGTCGAGCAGTCGGGTCTTACCGTGGTCGACGTGACCCATGACGGTGACGACCGGGGGACGCTGCTGCAGGACGGAGTCGTCCTCGTCGGCGTACTCGGCGTCGATGTCGATGTCGAAGCCCTCGAGGAGCTCGCGGTCTTCGTCCTCCGGCGACACGATCTGGATCTTGTAGCCCAGCTCGTCACCGAGGACCTCGAACGTGGCCTCGTCCAGCGACTCGGTCGCGGTCGCCATCTCACCGAGGTGGAACAGCACCGTCACCAGGTTGCCGGGCATGGCGTCGATCTTGTCCGCGAAGTCCGAGATGCTCGCACCACGACGGAGTCGGACGACCGTGTTGCCGTCGCCACGCGGGACCTGCACACCACCGAGCGACGGCGCCTGCCGCATCTCGTACTCGGCGCGCTTCGTCCGCTTCGACTTGCGGGCACGGCTCTTGCCGCCACCGCGACCGAACGCACCGGCGGTCCCACCACCGGGGCCACGACCACGGCCGCCGCCACCGGCGGGACGCGGGCCGCTGAACGCCGGACGCGGGAAGCCGCCACCGGCACCGCCGCCGGCACCCGGACGGGCACCGGGGCCACCACGGCCGCCACCCTGGCCCGGGCGCTGCCCGAAGCCGTTGGGACGGTTGCCCTGACCGGGACCACCCGGACGCGGAGCACCCGGACGGGGCGTGCCCGGACGCGGGGGCTGCGGACGCGGGATGCCGCCACCACCGGCTGCGCCGGCGGCAGGGCGCTGTCCCATGCCCTGGTTGGACGAGTAGGGGTTGTTGCCGGGACGCGGCGGACGCGAGCCCATGCCCTGGTTCGACGAGTACGGGTTGTTGCCCGGACGCGCGCCGGGCTTGGGGCCGCCCGGCTTCGGGCCGGCCGCGGGGGGCTTCGGGCTGCTGCCCGGCTTCACCGCGTCGGACTTCGGTGCCGCGTCGGTGGACGCGGCGGTCTGCTGCTCGGCGGCCTGCTTCTCGGCGCGGGCCTTCTGCGCAGCCTCGGCCTCGGCCTGTCGCTGGGCGACCGACTTCGGCGCGGCCGGAGTCGGCACGTCGGCAGCGGGTGCTGCAGGGGCCTCGGGCTCCGGGGTCGGAGCCGGACGGGCCGGACCCGGGCGGGGGCCGCCGGGCTTGGGGGCACTCGACTTCGGCGCGCTGGCCTTGGCCGGTGCGCTCGGCGCGGACGCCGAGGCGGCGGGCTTCGCGGCGGGGGCGCCGTCTGCCTGCAGGGCGGCACGGAGCTTCCGTGCCACGGGGGGCTCGATGCTCGAGCTGGCACCCCGGACGAACTCGCCGAGCTCCTTGAGCTTCTCGAGTGCGGTCTTGCTGTCGACGCCGAGCTCGCTTGCGATCTCGTGTACGCGTGGTTTAGCCACTGTTCTCCTTCACGGGTCCCACCCCGTGAAGGGGCAGGACTCAATGGATGACGGGTCTCATTTCGAGCCGCTCATCAGTTGTCCATAAGCCGTTCAGCCTGTTCTGTCATGTCCTGGCGCTCGGTCGTGGCCTCTGGGAGACCGGCGATGTGGTCGAGCACCGCGGACGTGTCGGGATCGCGATCCAGCCGGAGTGCACGGCGGAAGGCCCTGCGCTTGACGGCCAGATCGTAGGCATCGACCGTCGGTGTGAGCCATGCTCCCCGGCCCGGCATGACTGCCTTCGGATCCGCCACGACGCGTCCGTCGCCCAGGGCGACGACTCGGAGGAGGGAGGATCGGGGTGCGCGACGACGACTGCCGATGCACGTTCTGACGGGGACCACTGTACTCCTTGCCTCGGACGTCCGCGATCCGGCGCGCCCTCACGGGGCACGCCGGAGGCGAAATCGCCTAGTCCTCGCCGTCCATGACGGAGTCGGGCTGGATGTCGATCCGCGCGCCGGTGAGCTTCGCGGCGAGGCGGGCGTTCTGCCCCTCCTTGCCGATCGCGAGCGACAGCTGGTAGTCCGGCACGAGTGCGCGGACGGCCTTCGTCGACGCGTCGAGCACGAAGGCGCTCGTCACCTTGGCGGGCGACAGCGCGCTCGCGACGAACGACGCGAGGTCGGACGACCAGTCGACGATGTCGATCTTCTCGGCGCCGAGCTCGTTCGTGACGGACCGGACACGCGCGCCGAGCTCGCCGATGCAGGCACCCTTCGCGTTCACACCGGGCTCGTTCGCCTTGACGGCGATCTTCGTGCGGTGCCCGGCCTCGCGGGCGAGCGAGGTGATCTCGACGACGCCCGACGCGATCTCGGGCACCTCGAGCGCGAACAGCTTGCGGACCAGGCCCGGGTGCGTGCGGGACACCGTGATCTGCGGGCCCTTGTTGCCGCGGGCGACGCTCGTCACGTAGACGCGGATGCGGGAACCGTGCGTGTACGACTCACCCGGCACCTGCTCCTCGGGGGGCAGGATCGCCTCGATCGTGCCGAGGTCGACGTGCACCATCTTCGGGTTCGGGCCCTGCTGGACCACACCCGCGACGATGTCGCCCTCCTTGCCGCGGAACTCGCCGAGGATCTTGTCGTCGCCGATGTCGCGCAGGCGCTGGTTGATGACCTGCTTCGCCGCGAAGGCCGCGATGCGCCCGAAGTCGCTCGGCTGGTCGACGGCTTCACCGATGACGGTGCCCTCGTCGTCGAGCTCGGGGACGTAGACGCTGACCTCGCCGGACTTGCGGTCGAGCTCGACGCGCGACTGCGGGTGGGCCGGCTCGCCGTTCTCGTCGGCGTGCTTCTGGTACGCGGTCAGGATGGCAGATTCGATGATCTGGACCAGTTCGTCGAACGGGATCTCCCGCTCGCGCTCCATGAGTCGCAGGACTGCGAGATCGATCTTCACCGAGGTGCCTCCGTATTCAGCTGAGTCGCTCCTGCGGATGGAACCGTCGCAGAAGTCGGCCACAAGCGTACCCCAGAACCACGAGACGGACGGGAGGCCCGTGGCGGCGTCGCCACGGGCCTCCCGTCCGTCGAAGATCGCGTCTAGATCGCGCGGACCGCGTCGAGCAGCTCGGCGACCGGGACGTCGCGGCGGTCGCCCGTCGCGCGGTCCCAGAGCTCGACGACGCCGTCGGCGGCACCACGGCCGGCGACGACGACGATCGGCATGCCGAGCAGTTCCGCGTCGCGGAGCTTCACGCCGGGCGAGACCTTCGGCCGGTCGTCGTAGACGACCTCGAAGCGCTCGCCCTCGAGCTGCGCGACGATGTCCGTCGCCAGGTCGTAGGCGACCGCGTCCTTGCCCGTGGCGACCACGTGCACGTCGAAGGGCGCGACGTTCTTCGGCCAGACCAGGCCCTTCTCGTCGTTGTGCGCCTCGGCCAGGATCGCCAGGATGCGCGTCACGCCGATGCCGTACGACCCCATCGTGACGGTCGCGAGCTTGCCGTTCTCGTCCTGCACCTTGAGCCCGAGCGCCTCGGCGTACTTGCGGCCGAGCTGGAAGACGTGCCCGATCTCCATGCCACGAGCGGTCTCGAGCGGGCCGGAGCCGTCGGGCGCCGGGTCACCGGCACGGACGTCGGAGACCTCGGCGACGCCGTCGGCGGTGAAGTCGCGGCCCATGACGAGGCCGGAGACGTGCACGCCGCGCTCGTTGGCGCCGGTGATCCAGCTCGTGCCGTGGACCACGCGGGGGTCGACGAAGTAGCGGATGCCCGAGGGGCTGTCGGCACCCAGGACCTGCGGGCCGATGTAGCCCTTCACGAAGACGCCGGGGTGCTTCTTGAAGTCGTCGTCGCCGGCGGCCTCGACCTCGGCCGGCGCGAACGCCACCTCGGCGCGCTTCAGGTCGACGTCGCGGTCACCCGGCAGCCCGACGACCACGACCTCGCGCGTGCCGTCGAGGTGGGTCAGGGCGAGGACGACGTTCTTCAACGTGTCCGCGGCCGTCCAGGGGGCACCCTCGCGCGGGGCGGCCTGGTTCGCGTGGGCGACGAGGGTGTCGATCGTCGGGGTGTCCGACGCCGGCAGGGTGCTCGGCTCGGGGAGCCCCTCGACCGGACGGGACTCGGGCACCGGGGTGACGTACGCCTCGACGTTGGCTGCGTAGCCGCCCGCACTGCGCACGAAGGTGTCCTCGCCGACGCCGATCGGGTGCAGGAACTCCTCGGACTTCGAGCCACCCATCGCGCCGGCGTCCGCCTTGACGATCACGTACTCCAGGCCCAGGCGCGCGAAGATCTGCTCGTAGGCGTCGCGCATGATCTGGTAGCTGCGCTCGAGTCCCTCGTCGGTGAGGTCGAACGAGTACGCGTCCTTCATCGTGAACTCGCGGCCGCGCAGCAGACCGGCGCGCGGGCGTGCCTCGTCGCGGTACTTGTCCTGGATCTGGAACAGCGTGACCGGCAGGTCCTTGTACGAGCCGTACAGGTCCTTCACCAGGAGCGCGAACATCTCCTCGTGCGTGGGGGCGAGCAGGTAGTCGGAGCCCTTGCGGTCCTGCAGGCGGAACATGCCGTCGCCGTACTCGGTCCAGCGGTTCGTCGCCTCGTACGGCTCGCGGGGCAGCAGCGCGGGCAGCAGGACCTCCTGCGCACCCGCGGCGACCATCTCCTCGCGGATGATGCCCTCGATCTTGGCGCGCACCCGCAGGCCGAGCGGCAGCCACGCGAAGATCCCCGGGGACTGGCGACGGACGTACCCGGCGCGGACGAGCAGCTTGTGGCTCGTCACCTCGGCGTCGGAGGGGTCGTCGCGGAGCGTACGGAGGAACAGATGCGAAAGCCGAGTGACCACGCGCCAAGCCTAGCGGCGGCGCGCGGGCGGCGCGGGTCGCGCCGTGCCCGCGGCTCCGTCGCCACCGTGACGACGGACGGGTGGTCGCGCCTAGGGCGTCGTGATGACCTGGACGGACCCGGTGGCGGCCGCCGGACCCATCTCGTCGGCGATGCGGTTCGCCTCGGCGATCAGGGTGGCGACGATCTCGCGCTCCGGGACGGTCGCGATGACCTCGCCCTTCACGAAGATCTGCCCCTTGCCGTTGCCCGAGGCGACGCCGAGGTCGGCCTCGCGCGCCTCGCCGGGGCCGTTGACGACGCAGCCCATGACGGCGACGCGCAGGGGCACGGTCATGCCCTCGAGCCCCTTGGTGACGTCGTTCGCCAGCTGGTAGACGTCGACCTGGGCGCGGCCGCAGCTCGGGCAGGAGACGATCTCGAGCTTGCGCTCGCGCAGGTTGAGCGACTGCAGGATCTGCAGGCCGACCTTGACCTCCTGCGCCGGCGGGGCGGAGAGCGACACGCGGATGGTGTCACCGATGCCCTCGGCCAGCAGGATGCCGAACGCCGTGGCGCTCTTGATCGTGCCCTGGAACTCCGGCCCGGCCTCGGTCACGCCGAGGTGCAGGGGCCAGTCCCCCGCCGCTGCGAGCTGGCGGTAGGCCTTGACCATGACGATCGGGTCGTTGTGCTTGACGGAGATCTTGAAGTCGTGGAAGTCGTGCTCCTCGAACAGGCTGGCCTCCCACACCGCCGACTCGACGAGTGCCTCGGGCGTGGCCTTGCCGTGCTTCTGCAGCAGGCTCGGCTCGAGCGAACCGGCGTTGACGCCGATGCGCAGGCTCACGCCGGCGTCCTTGGCGGCCTTCGCGATGGCGCCGACCTGGTCGTCGAACTTGCGGATGTTGCCGGGGTTCACACGGACGGCCGCGCACCCGGCGTCGATCGCCTGGAACACGTACTTCGGCTGGAAGTGGATGTCGGCGATCACCGGGATCTGCGACTTCTTGGCGATGATCGGCAGCGCGTCGGCGTCGTCCTGGCTGGGGACGGCGACGCGGACGATGTCGCAGCCCGAGGCGGTGAGCTCGGCGATCTGCTGCAGGGTCGCGTTGATGTTCGTCGTCGGCGTCGTGGTCATCGACTGCACCGACACCGGCGCGTCACCGCCGACGAGCACCTTGCCGACCCGGATCTGCCGCGACCGGCGACGGGGGGCGAGGGTTTCGGGCGACTTGGGCATACCGAGGTTCACTGCGGGCACGGGTGCACTCTACGCGCTCGGTCTGACCTCGCCGGGTCCGGTCGCCGCGGGTCCGTTCAGACGTCGCCGACGGAGTCGACGACGGTGATGAGCGGCGCGTAGAGCCGCATCACCGCGAGTGCCCGCTCGTGGTCCTCGTCGCTCGCGCCCGCGCACGCGTCGGCGACGACGGTCACGGTCGCGCCCGCGTCAGCCGCCGCGAGTGCGGTCGACAGCACGCAGCAGTCCGTGGACACGCCCGTCAGCACCAGGTGCGGGTGGTCCCCGACCACGGCCTGGAGGCCCGTCCCCCACTTGCCGAAGGTGGGCTCGGTCACGACGGGGTCGTCCCGGTCCGCGGCGGCGGACGCGAAGGGCTCGGTGAGGGCGTACAGGGGGTCGGCGTCCGGGACGAGCGCGAAGGGCCAGTCGCGGTAGTACGGCACCCACGCCCCCTGCGGCTCGGACGGTGCGACGAAGCGGGTGAACACCGTGCGGCCGGTGAACCGCGGCAGCAGCCGTTCGATGCCGGCGCCGGCGTGGTCGTAGCGCGGGGCTGCCCACGAGCTCTCCCCCGTGAAGACCTGCTGCATGTCGACGACGACGAGCCAGGCGTCCGCGGGCACCGTCATCGCAGGGACTCCTGGCGACGGACGGACCCCCGGGCGAGGACGAGCGTGCCGAGGAACCCGACGACCAGGGCCACGAGGACGCCGAGGTTGGCGTAAGCCCAGGGTCCCGCGCGGCCACCGAGCCCGAGCGGTCCGAGCAGGTAGCCCTGCCAGCTCAGCCAGGCCGGTGACGCCAGGGTCACCAGGCCCCAGCCGAGCGCCGTACCGACGGCGACCAGGGCGATCGCGCGCCACCGGACGTCGCCGTAGCGCCCGCGGCGGTCGTCGAGCTCGGCCTCGGCGTACGCCGTGCGGCGGAGCACGACGTCAGCCACGAAGACCCCGGCCCACGCCGCGATGGGCACGCCGAGCGTGATGAGGAACGCCTGGAACGGGATGATGAAGTTCTCGGCGAAGAACGCGATGTAGACGGCGCCGGCGACCATGAACAGCCCGTCGACCCCGGCGGCGACCGGACGCGGGATCCGCACGCCGACGCTCAGCAGGGCGAGCCCGGACGAGTAGATGTCCAGCACCGCGCCGCCGACGAGCCCGAGGATCGCGACGATCGCGAACGGCACCAGGAACCAGACCGGCAGGATCGAGGTGAGGGCGCCGATCGGGTCGCCCTGGATCGCGGCGTCGAGATCGGGCGACGAGCCGGCGAGCAGGACGCCGAAGACCACCAGGACCGCCGGGGCGAGCGCGCCGCCGAACGTCGTCCACCCGACGACCCCGCGGGTCGAGGTCGCGCGCGGCAGGTACCGCGAGTAGTCGGCCGCGGCGTTCACCCAGCCGAGGCCGAAACCGGTCATCACGAGCACCAGGGCGCCGATGACCTGCTGGGCACTGCCGGACGGCATCGCACCGACGACGGCGAGGTCGACGGACGGCGCCGCGAGCACGATGTAGACGACCGTCAGCACCGCCGTGATGACCGTGATCCACGTCTGCAGCCGCATGATGACGTCGAATCCCGCGACGCCCGCGCCGACGACGAGCGCCGCGACGACGATCAGCGCGACGACCTTCGTGAGCACCCCGCCGTCCCAGCCGAGCTCGGCGAACACCGTCGAGGTCGCCAGGACCGCCAGGGCCGCGAGCGAGGTCTCCCACCCGACGGTGAGCACCCAGCTCAGGAACGACGGCACCCGGTTCCCACGCACGCCGAAGGCCGCGCGGCTGAGCACCATCGTGGGGGCCGAGCCGCGTTTGCCCGCGATCGCGACGATGCCGCACAGCAGGAACGAGAAGGCGACACCGACGACGGAGACGACGGTCGCTTGCCAGAACGAGATGCCGAACCCGATGACGAAGGACCCGTAGGCGATGCCGAGGACGGAGATGTTGGCCGCGAACCACGGCCAGAACAGGCCACGCGGGGTGCCTTTCCGGTCCGACTCGGCGATGACGTCGAGGCCCTGCCGTTCGACGGCGCGGACTTCCGGAGCTGTGCTCATGGAGTGAGCGTAGTGCTCCGGCGGAGTCGCCCGGCTACCCGAACAGGTCCACCGGGCGCACGAGGTCGGCGTAGATGAGCAGGGCGCTCATGCCGGCCAGGAGCACCACGACGACCATCGTGAGCGGCATGGTCTTCGCCAGGTCGATGGGCCCCGGGTCGGCCTTGCCCACGAGCCGGAAGGCACGGCGCTTGATCGCCTCCCACAGAGCACCCGCGATGTGCCCGCCGTCGAGGGGCAGGAGCGGCACCATGTTGAGCACGAACAGGCCGATGTTGAGCGAGGCGAGGAGCCCGAGGATCGTGTAGGCCTTGTCGACCACGGGCACGCCGCTCATCGACGAGACCTCGCCGATGGCCCGACCGACGCCGACCACCGAGACGGGGCTGTCCTGCGACCGCTCCTGGGCGCCGAACGCCGCGTTCCACACGGCCACCAGCCGCTGCGGCAGGTCGATGATGAGGTGCGCCGACGCGGCGATCTGGGCGCCGGTCGCGGGCAGGACCTCGGCCGGCGACTGCCGCACCAGGGACTGCCCGATGCTCACCCCGACCACGCCGACCTGCTGCGTCTTCGTGGTGCCGTCGTCGCCCTCGACCGCCTTGCCCTCGGCGTCGGTGACGTCGCGGGTGGCCGTCGCCGGGGTGATCTCGAGCGTCTTCTCGGCCCCGTCGCGCTCCACCACGACCGTGACCTGCTCGCCAGCCGACCGCTGGAAGACCTGCGAGACCCGCGCGATCGTCGGGTCCTGCTCGCCGTTCACCGACAGCACGACGTCGCCGGACCGGATGCCGGCCTGCTTCGCCGGGGACTCCTCGTCGCCCGGGGCGCACTCGGTGGCCTGGCTGGTCGGCAGCACGCAGTCGACGCTCGACGTGAAGGTCGTGGTCGGGGCACCGAACCCGCACAGCAGCACGCCGAACAGCACGATGCCGATCACCAGGTTCATGGCCGGACCGGCGACCATCACGATGATCCGCTTCCACGGGGTGAGCCGGTAGAAGGCGCGCGAGTCGTCGCCGCCCGAGTCCGCGATCTGCTCGGCGCTGGCCTGTCGGGCGTCCTGCACGAACGCCCCGTACATGCCGGTGTTCGTGATGGCGTTGGCACGACCGGAGGCACGCGGCTTGAGCATGCCGACCATCGAGATGTAGCCGCCGAGCAGGATCGGTCGGATGCCGTACTCGGTCTCACCCCGGCGGAACGACCAGATCGCCTTGCCGAAGCCCAGCGAGTACTGCGTCACCTTGACGTTGAAGAGCTTCGCGAAGGACAGGTGCCCCAGCTCGTGGAGTCCGATCGAGACCAGCAGGCCGATGATGAAGACGACCACGCCGAGGACGAAGAGCAGGACGGATTCGACGGTCACCGGGAAAGGGTACGGGACCGATCCCATGACGGAGCCGAGCGCCGTCTGGGAGGTGATCCGGGCCTCTCCCCACCGGCACGGCCGTCCCGCCGCTGACGCGTCGCGCCGGAACCGGCGGTGTGGGCCCAGGCCTGTGCGTCACGGACGCGCTCCACCGCCGCCGATGCGAACGGGAGGCGCGACTCGCGTCAGCGGGTCAGCGCGCGGTCCGCCGCGGCGCGGGCCCACTGCTCCGCCGCCAGCACGCCGTCGAGGGACGACTCCCCCGCGGTGTGCTCGTCGACGATGCGCTCGACGGTGTCGACGATGTCGAGGAAGCCGATCGCCCCGGCGTGGAACGCGGCGACGGCCTGCTCGTTCGCGGCGTTGAAGACGGCCGGGAACGTGCCGCCGAGCTCGCCGACGCGCTTGGCGAGGGCGACGGCACCGAACGCGTCGGCGTCGAGCGGCTCGAAGGTCCAGGTGCTGGCGGTCGTCCAGTCCAACGCGACGCCGACGCCGGGGACGCGGTCCGGCCAGGCCAGGCCGAGCGCGATCGGCAGCCGCATGTCGGGCGGCGACGCCTGCGCGATGGTGGAGCCGTCGACGAACTCGACCATCGAGTGCACGATCGACTGCGCGTGCACGGTGACGTCGATGCGGTCGTAGGGGACGCCGAACAGCAGGTGCGCCTCGATGACCTCGAGTCCCTTGTTCACCAGGGTCGCGGAGTTCGTCGTGACGACGAGCCCCATGTCCCAGGTCGGGTGCGCCAGTGCCTGTGCCGGGGTGACGTCGGTCAGCTGCTCGCGGGTGCGCCCGCGGAAGGGGCCGCCGCTCGCGGTGAGCACGAGCCGCCGGACCTCGGTGTCCGCACCCGACCGCAGGGCCTGCGCGATCGCCGAGTGCTCGCTGTCCACCGGCACGATCTGGCCGGGCGCGGCCGCCTGCTGCACGAGCGGGCCGCCGACGATCAGGCTCTCCTTGTTCGCGAGGGCCAGCGTCGCACCGCTCTCGAGTGCGGCGAGGGTCGGGCCGAGACCGACGGAACCGGTGATCCCGTTCAGCACGACGTCGGCCTCGACGCTCCGGACCAGGCGTTCCGCGTCCTGCGCGCCGAACGCCGTGTGGCGGACACCGAAGCGCTCGGCCTGCTCGGCGACGAGGTCCCGGTTGCTGCCGGCAGTGAGGCCGACGACCTCGAAGCGGTCGGGGTTGCGGGCGACGACGTCGAGTGCCTGCGTGCCGATCGACCCGGTGCTGCCGAGGACGACGATGCGTCGTCGGCCCGGGCCGGTGCTGCCGAGCACGTCGTCAGCGCCCCCGGTCACGGTCAGCCCTTGGCGAGGACGTCGACGACGAAGACGAGCGTGGCGTTCTTCGGGATGCCCGAGCCCTCCTGGGGGTTCGCGCCGTAGGCGTCCTCCGGGGTCGCGACGATCAGCACCTGCGAGCCGACCTTCTGGCCGACGAGCCCGGTGACGAAGCCCTTGATGAGCGCGCTCTCCGAGATCGTGAAGGTCGTCGGCACGCCCTTCGACCACGAGGAGTCGAACTCCTTGCCGGTGTCGTAGACGACTCCCTTGTACTGCACGAGGGCGGTGTCGCCGTCGGCGATCGTGGCACCGTCGCCCTGCTTGAGCACCTCGACCGTGGTCTTGGTGGGCGCCTTGACGCCGTCGGGGATGGTGATCTCCGGCTCGCCGGACTTCTTGTCCTCGACCGTGGGCAGGCCCGGGTCCTGGTCCTGCGGGGTGCCGTTCGCCTTGGTCGGGGTCTGCGCGACGACGTCCGCCACGACCACGATCTCGCCGCCGGTGTTGAACCCGAGCGCCGAGGACTGTCCGACCACGGCGAACCGGTCGCCGACCTTCGAGCAGGCCAGGAGCGCACCGAAGCCGGAGCCTCCGACCGAGAGCACCTGCGGGTTGCCCTCGTCGAAGCCGACGGTGCCGAGCTTCTTCGCGTCCGACGCCTCGTAGACGCTGTACGACACCTGCGCGTAGTCGCCGTCGTCCAGCGCCGCGCCCGTGCCCTTCACGAGCCGGGTCGCCTCCGGGGTCTTCGCGGACAGGCCCTTGTCGAACGAGACCTTCGGGGCGGCACCGCTGCCGAACGCGCCCTTCGCCGTGATGGCGTCGGAGGAGTCGCCCGGGTCGGGGCACGACGTGATCGCCGAGGCGGTGGCCTTGGCGGACGGGGTCGGCGACGCCGAGGACCCGTCCGAGCCGGGGCCGGAGCAGGCGGCGAGTCCCAGCACGACGGCGGGGACGATGGCGATCGGGAGCAGGCGGAGACGCTTCACGAGAACCTAGTGTGCCCCACCATCCGACGAGTTCCCTGCCGATGACGCAGCACGGACGACGACGCGCGGTTCGTGGTGCACCGGGAAGGCGACCGAGCGGGCGATGAAGCAGAGCTCGTTGGCGGTCGCGTGGGCGGCCTCGGCGTCGGCGACGCGGTCCGCCTCGAGGATCGTGACGACCGGGTGCAACGTGGCTCCGGTCAGCTCCCCCGACCCGTCGCGGTTCAGGGTGAGGGACGCGGTGGCGGTGTCGTGGTAGTCGACGACCGTGAACCCCCGGGTGACCGCCACGTGCAGGTAGCTGAGCATGTGGCACTGGGCCAGCGCGGCGAGGACCATCTCCTCGGGGTTCCACCGGTCGCGGTCGCCACGGAAGGTCGGGTCGGCGGAACCGGGGACGTCGGGCTTGCCGACCGCGGACACGACGTGCTCGCGGCCGTAGTCGCGGTACCCGGAGGTCCCGGTTCCCCGGTCTCCGGTCCAGCTGACGGCGACTTCGTAGGAGTGGTCGTGCACGGGTGGTCCTTCCTCGGTGCCGTCGGGCGTCGTGCGGCTTGGCTAGCATGGCGGCATGACGGTGAGCCCCGACATCCGCACTGATCGCCATCCTCTCACCGCCGACGGGTCCGTCGAACTGGCGGTCCTCGAACGCTCCGGGTTCGACGAGAGCCGACACATCGGCGCCGGGGTGGTGGTGGCACCCGACGGCACCGTCCTCGACGCCGTGGGCGACGTCACCGCGAGCATCTACCCGCGATCCACGATGAAGCCCTTCCAGGCCCTGGCGGTCCGTCGCGCCGGCGCGCTGTTCTCGGACGAGGAGCTCGTGCTCACCACGGCGAGCCACGCCGGCACCGCGGCGCACCAGGCCCTCGCCCTGCACATGCTCGAGTCGTTCGACCACGTCGAGGCGGACCTCGGCTGCCCGCCGGACATGCCGTTCGACCGCGGCACCGGGCGCACCATGGACGGTCCGCGGCGCCTGGCGATGAACTGCTCGGGCAAGCACGCCGGGATGCTCGCCGCCTGCCGGGTGAACGGCTGGGACGAGGCCACCTACCTGGACATCGACCACCCGATGCAGCAGCGCGTCCGCTCCGTCGTCGAGGAGTACACGCACGAACACGTCGACCTGGTCGGCACCGACGGCTGCGGCGCCCCCGTGTTCCCGCTCACCCTGAGCGGACTCGCCCGCGGGTTCGCGGGCGTCGTCGCGCGGGCCGACGACGACTCGGCGGCGCTGACCGACGCGGTCCTGGCGCACCCGTGGGCGATCGACGGCGTCGGACGTGCGAACACCGTCACGATCGAGCGCCTGCAGGTGCTGGCGAAGCTCGGCGCCGAGGGCGTCATGGTGATGGGGCTGCCGGGCGGCGCCGCGGTCGCCGTCAAGGTGCTCGACGGTTCGCAGCGCGCCGGCACCCTGGCGGCGCTCGCCCTGCTCGAACGCAACGGCCTGGTGGCGGCGGACGGTGTCGCCGCGGTGCTCGCCGCGACCGGCGAGCAGGTGCTCGGCGGCGGCGTGCCGGTCGGCGAGGTCCGTCGGGGCGCCGGCCTGCGCTGACCTCGCTGCTCCTGCGCGGCTGGCGCTCTCCGGCTCATGCCGTCGGCGTACCCGAGGCATCGGGGTCCCGCTGCAGCACCGGGAGTGCCGGGGACACGGTCGTCGCGTGCTGGTCGCCCGGCCGGCGGACCGAGCAGCCGTAGCGCGTGACCTCGACGGTGACGTCCCACCGCCGCGGTAGGGCGCCGAGGCCCGGGACGAGCACGACCGTGCCGCGAGGGCGGCCGTCGTCCTGCACCCGGACCGCTGCCGCGGTGTCCGGCGGCAGTGGTCGCATCGGTCCCTCCACACCGCGGAGCAGACCCGGCGCCGCGGCCGTCCGGAGCTCGGCGGCTCCGGCGGCTCCGGCGTCACCGACGGCTCCGACGTCACCGGCGGCTCCAACGTCTCCGGCGGCGAGCCGGAGTTGCTCGAGGATCCCGCGGAACACCGCCGCCGCCAGTGCGCCCTTGCCGACGACCACGACGTGTGACCGCTCGGTGACTTCGACCGCGGTGCCGTCGGGGCGGCGGCCGAGCACGAGGACCGGTGCGCCGTCCTCGTGAGCCCGCTGCTCGTCCGTAGCGAGGGCCGCAGCGGGCGGAGTGAGCACGGGTGGAGTGGCCACGGGCGGCGTCGGTCCGGTCACCGCTTCGCCCACCGACCGGTGCAGCAGCACGTCGACCAGGGCGCAGCAGGCCGCCGCCACGAACAGGACCCAGCGCTGGCCGCCGGACAGCGGCGCCAGGAGTCCCGTCAGCGCGAGCGCGCACGCCGCCCCGACCACGAGACAGCGGGCGCGGAACGGGGACACGATGCCATCGCACCACCCCGAGCGCGTCGACACGGCGCGTGATCGTCATCTGTGGAGAAGTCGACGCTGTGGCGCGTGACCGTCAGCTGTGGAGCAGTGACGGCCCGCCTGTGGTCACTGCACCAGGAAGAACTGCTCCCCGATGTCGACCCGGGCGCCGCGCTCGACGCGGTAGCGACGACCCGGCTCGCACCGACGGATCGACCCGTCGACGTGCCGGACCACCGTGCCGTTGCCGGAGAACCGGTCCGAGACCCAGAGGTCCTCGCCGTCGCGACCGAGCTCGAGGTGGGTCTTCGACACCGACTTGCCCGGGTCGTGCACGGTCAGCAGGGCGTCGAACCGCTCACCGGGCTGGGGACGCGGAAGCCGACCGAGCAGGCCCGTCCCGTGCACGCCGAACCGCTCGCCCGTGCTGAAGTGCAGCACGAAGGGGGCGTGCGTCGGGGTCTTCGCCACGATGCGGGTCTCGTCGATGTCCTCGTCGAGTTCGTCGGAGCCGGCCACCGGCGCGGGACGGTCGTCGGGTGCAGCGCGGTCGTCGAGTGCGGGACGATCCTGCGGCGGGAGCGAGAGCGCCGGGTTCGTCGCGCCGGGGATCGGCGGCAGCGGGGCGGCGGTGGGCGCGGGAGTGGCCGTCGCGGCCGGCGCGGAGGTCGGCGCGTTCGCGGAACCGGGAACCGGTGGGATCGGCGAGCCGGCGAACGGGGACCAGCGGCTCGGAGCCTCTGACTCGGACAGGGGTGCCGCGTGTGCACCGCGCGGACGGTCGGTCTGGGCAGCGTCGTCCGGCGAACCGATCGGCCACCGCTCGTCGGCGTCCTGCTGCGCGGAGGGATCGGTGCCGTCCGTCGTGGGCGCGGAGGAGGACTCGGTGCTCGTGCCGTCGCGGTCGTCCTGCGCGTCCGGGGTCGCGGTCCGAGCCCGGCGGCCCGTGCTGGTCGGAGCCTGCGACCAGGACGAGGCGACCGAGCCGGTCGTCCCCTCCACGTCGGTCGGCAGGTCTGCCGCTCGCAGGTCGTGCGCGTCGGTCCGGCCGTCGGTGCCGGCTGCGCCGTCCGCATCGGTCGAGCCGGATGCGTCCGTGGTGCCGGCCGTACCGGCCGATCCCGCCGCACCCTCGGTGCCGTCCGATGCCGCGGTGCTGTCGGAGGCCGTGGCGTCGTCGGGCGCTCCGGGACCGTCTAGGGCTTCGGCGTCGTCGGACGCCGCGACGTCGACGGAGTCGTTCGCCGCCCAGTCGGGCCGCAGCATGGGCAGGGGCACGACCGGTCCCGTGAAGGCCGCGGTCACGGCGGGTCGGACCGCACCGCACTCGCCGCAGAAGATGTCGTCGGGCTCGAGCTGGTTGCCGCAGACGTGGCAGATCGTCGTCGCGTGCATGCCCGGAGTCACGAGGGGGGACGGCCGCTGCGGGCGACGGTCGACCAACGGCTCGACGACGGCGGTGTCACCCGGTTGCGGCGGCGAGACCACGGGCGGGTGCTCGACGGCAGGGCCATCCGGGTCGGACCCGACCGCGTCGTGCGCGTCGTGGGCCTCGTCCGCCTGCTGACCGCCGTCGATCCCCTGCTGGGCGTCTGGCTCGTCACCTCTGCCGGACGGGCCGGAGGTGTCGGACGCGCCGTCGTCGTCCGGCGCGGCCGGCATCGGCGGCACGACCGGGTCGGCCGGGGCCTGAGCCGGGGCGGTGCTGCGTCCCACCCACCAGGACGGACCGGCCGGTGCCGTCGGGGGCGCTGTCGCTGCGGGCGGTGCCCAGACCGGCGCGGCCGGCTCGGCGTGGGTCGGCTCGGTGTACGTCGGCTCGGAGCTGGTCTGGTCGTCGGGCTGGGATGCGTCGCCCGCACCCGTCGCCGGGGCCGACGGCGCGCCGTTGCCCGGGGCCAGCCGGGTGCGTTCGGGGTCGTCCTCTGCCGGGGCGCCGTCGGCCTCGGACGGGTAGGCGTTGGGGTCGAGGGGCGGCTCCTGCTCGCCGCGCGCCGGGGACCAGGCTGCATCGGTCAGGCCAGATCCGGCTCCGTGCACGTGCGACGGGGCCTCCCTCGGGGCGAAGGCGTCGGGTCGCTCCACCGGCACGGTCGGCGAACCGGTTCCGCGGCGGTCGGCGCCGGTCAGCCACGCGCGGGTCGCCGGGTCGAGCGTCGACTCGGGCAACCAGGCGTCGGCGGCGGGGTCGGATCGGCGCCCGTGGGAGTCCGGCTGCTGCAGGGGCGGCGGCGGCGCCTGGTCGACGGGGGTCGGCGCGGCCGGGCGACGGCTGGCCGCCGCGGTGACCGCGCGACCGCACTCACCGCAGAAGATCGCTCCGTCCGGGAGCATCGATCCGCAGTGTTCGCATCTGATCACGGGGTGCCTCTGTCCTCACTCGGCCGTCCACGACGCTCGTCCGGCCTCGGACCACTGTAGTCGCCGCGCCCCGACGGACCCTGGCCGCGTCCGCCCCGGACCCGCCCCGGCCGTCGCAGTGATCGGAGCGACACCGCCGAGCGGAACCGCTCCCGTCGGTTCCGACCCGTGTGCAGGGTGCCGATCGCGTCCTCGGTGGCCGACCACATGCGATCGGCCGTGGTCGCGTCGGGATCGTTCGGTCCGAAGACGGCACGGTCGGCGAGGGCAGCGAGGCCGGTACCGCCGGCACCCGGAGCGCCGGCGACGGCCTCACGCCGGGTGGCCGCGCCGGACACCTCGTGGCCCCGGTCGAGCAGGGCGTCGCGGTACTCGTCCCAGGCGCCGACGATGCGACCCCGCGGCGTCGGGGCGTTCCGCCGCCTCCGCCGTCGGACGCGCTTGGCCGCGACGATCAGGGCGAAGGGCAGCAGGACGATCGCCAGGACGCCGAGCACGCCGAGCGCCCAGGGCAGGACGGCGAGCAGGATCTGCAACCACAGCGGCTGCACCGGCGGCGTGTTGCGGTCGCTCTCCGGCGGCGCCTGCTGGTCCTGGTCCTGGCGGTCGACGGGCGGCGGCGGCACGACGGTCTCCGGCCGGGTCACCGGCTGCGGGGTCTGCTGCTGCTCGTTCGGGATCTCGCGCACGGTGGGGTTCGGGTTGAGCAGCACCCACCCCCACTGGGCGGTGTCGACCTCGATGCGCGCCGTGACGTCCGATCCCCGGAAGGTCGTCGTGCCGCCCTTCTCCGTCGATGCACCGCGCGCGGCAGCACCACCGGCGTCGCCACCGGGCGTGAACCCCATGACGACCCGCGCCGGGAAGCCGAGTTCGTCGGCCATCAGTGCCGCCGCCGCCGCGTACTGCTCCTGGTCACCGATCATCAGCGGCGCGGTCAGCAGCTCCTGGATCCGGTCGGCGCCGTGCCCGGACCGGCTCGTCCGGTCGTCGCCGACACCGTGGCTGACGTAGCCGTTGCGCTTGAGCGCCTGCAGTGCCGCCAGCAGCTTCGCGCCGGGCGTCGTCGCACTCGCCGTCGTCGACTCCACCGTGTCGCGCACCGCGTCGGGCACGTCGCGCGCGGTCGGCACCGCGGCGTCGCCGGGTCGGGCGGACGCGAGCTGCCGTTCGGTCGGCTGGTCGGGCAGCACGGCCGTCAGCTCGTACGAGGTGCCCTCGTCGACGCCGCCGATCACCGCCCCCGTGCTCGTCGAGTCGTTGTAGAAGAACGCGCCGCGGGTCTCGTCCGCACCGGCCCCCGTGAAGTCGACCCGTTCCAGGTCGCCGACGGTCGGCAGCCAGACGCCGCGGTAGCCCTCGACGGTGACACCGACGTCGACCGTCGTGCCCCGGACACCGCGGACGTCGACCGCGGTCGGCACACGCTCGAAGGTGCCGGACGCCGTCCCACCGTCGGAGCCGCCCACCCGGTAGACGACCCCGTCGTACGTGTCGAGGGTGGCGATTCGGACGAACCCGTCCTCGGGCAGACCCGACACCCGCAACTGCGGCGCGTCCGCGGTGTCCTGCTCCTCGTAGGACCGGAACCCGCTCAGCGGGCTGACGTGGTCGCGCGGGTCGAAGGGCTTGACGACGTCGGTGCGGGCGACGGTGCGCTCGGCCGACGGCGGCGCGACGAGGCCGAGTCCGGTCGCGACGACCGCCGCGGCGACGATGGTCCCGGTGCCGACGAGCGCGGGGCGCACGATCGACCGCGCGACCGGCACGCGGGACCCGATGGTCGTCGCCACCGCCACGGCCCGCCGCACGTGCCGGACGGTCAACGCCCACACCAGCGCGATCGCGACCAGCACCACGGCCGTCACGATCGACGTGTCGAGTCGACTCGGTCCGACCACGATGCCGACGGCGAACAGCACCAGCGCCGGGATGCTCGCGAGCTCCTGCCTGGAGGCGCGGGTCGCCACGCTCACGGCCGTCACCGTGGCCACGAGGAGCGTCACGAAGTACGGCACGAGCAACGCCTCGTACGACCCCACCGGCAGGCTGATGGTCACCAGCTGCTTCCACCCGAGCGCAACGCCGGCGAACAGGTCGACGAGGCCACGCCCGGTGGGCAGCAGACCGTTCGCCTGGCTCGGCACCGCCGCCGGGACGCCGCTGACCGTGAAGGCCGCGACCGTCGCGATCGCCACCACGGCGGTCGGCAAGCGCAGCACCGCACCGAGCAGCGCGACGACCGTCCCGAGCACGATCGCGGTCGCCGCTGCCGTGACCATCGCGCCGTCGCGGTGGATCGGCCACCACGAGGTGCTCGCCACCGCCAGCAGCAGCCACACCACGAGCGTGCCGCCGGCCAGCCGGAACGGGACGAGCCGTCGTGCGTCGCGGCGGTCGGAGCGCCGGGTCGAGCGTCGCGCGCGGTCGACGGGCGGGGAGGGCGCGGCGACCGGTGCCTCGCTCACGCTGCCGCCGCCGACCGGTGCAGGGCGTGCCGGAGGTCGTCCAGGTAGCCGATGGTCATGACGGTCAGACCCGCGACGCGCAGGAACCGGGGCTGGGCCTCGGGCTCGCAGATCACCGCGACGACCTCGACCCCGACCGGGAACCGCGTCGCCGCGAGTCGGAGTGCCGGCAGGCCCACGGTCGACCCGACGACCAGGAAGGCCACCGAGATCCCCTCGGTCTCGGTCCCGACGATCCGCGCGACCTCTGCGATCGGCAGGCAGGCGTCCGCCAACCCCACCGAGGCGAAGTCGTCGAGCAGCCGCGTGGGCGTGACCGTCGGCAGGGTGCGGACGGCGTAGACCGCGCGCTTGGCGAACTCCGGCGTCCGCTGCGACACCACGACCGACACCTCGCGGCCGTCGCGGATCGCCCGGGCACCCAGCGAGGCAGCCGCGCTCACCGCGAGCTCGAACTCCTCGTCGTCGCCGAACTCGCCGCGCGCGATGCCGAGGGCGATCACCAGGTGCGACCGACGGGTGTCCTCGAACTGGCGCACCATGAGCGCGCCGGACTTGGCGGTCGACTTCCAGTGGACGGTGCGCGGGTCGTCGCCGGGCATGTACTCGCGGATCGCGTGGAAGGCGATGTCCGACGGGGACAGGTCCGTCGTCGCCTGGCCCTCGAGGTCGCGCACCAGGCCGGTGCTCGTCGACGGGATCGCGATGGTGCGGGGGTGCACGATGACCTGCTCGCGCGCGGTCCACACGACCTCGCGGCGCACGAGTCCGACCGGGTCGGCGCGCACACCGGTCACCGGTCCGACGTCGAGGACGCCCCGGCGCAGGGTCGGCACGGGGACCTCACGCTCGAAGGAACCGTTCGGTCCGATCACCGGGATCGCGACGTCGACGAGTCCGGAACCGACCGGGACCTCGACGGTCGTCGGCACGGACGGCAGACGGGTGGGGTTCTCGGCGGTGACCACGACACCGGCGTCGTCACCGACGGCCACGCGGTGCTGTGGCAGGCGCATCCGGATCGCCAGGCGCGACCGGCCGATCAGCGCGACGGCCGCGACGACGGCGAGCACCGCGCCGGCGAAGCCGACGACCACGACCTCGCGCAGCCCGAACCGGTACCCGGCGACGAAGGCGACGAGCGTGAGCGCGGCGACCGTCCACCCGAGCCCGGTGACGACGGACGAGACCTCGCCCCAGGCACGCTTGACGAGCCTCCAGGCCGTCGCCCAGACACGGACGATCCCGATGACCGCGTCGGCCGCGACCCCGTCGCGGTCACCGACGATGCGGGTGCGGACGTTGGTCATGCCGGCGACCGTCCCCGTGCGCTCGTACGCCGTCGTGCCACGACGCGACCGCGTCGAGGACGGACGGCGGGAACGCGTCGAGACGGGCCGGCGGTCCGTCACGTCGTGGCCCGGTCGGCGGGCGGCGGGGTCTCGACCAGGAGCTGTGCGATGACGCTGGGGGCGCTGACGCCGTCGAACTCGGCCTCGGCGTCGAGCACCAGGCGGTGAGCGAGGACCGGGACGGCCAGTGCCTTCACGTCGTCGGGGGTGACGTAGTGGCGCCCGCTCAGGGCTGCGAGCACCCGTGCGGCACGGATGAGGCCCATCGCGCCACGGACGCTGACGCCCAGCCGGACCTCGCTGGCGGACCGGGTCGCGTCCACGAGTCGGGCGACGTAGTCGGCGATCACGGCGTCGACGTGCACCGTCCTGGCCAGTGCGGCCATCTCGGTGATGGTGGCGGCGGGCACGACGCTCGCCAGTGGGACCGACGCGGACGGCGCCGACGAGGTCTCGAGGATCTTGACCGTGGCGGCGTGGTCCGGGTAGCCGATGGAGGTCTTCATCAGGAAGCGGTCGAGCTGCGCCTCGGGCAGACGGTACGTGCCGGCCTGCTCGACCGGGTTCTGCGTCGCGATGACCATGAACGGTGCGGCCAGGCGGTGGTTGACGCCGTCGACCGTGATCGCGGACTCCTCCATCGCCTCGAGCAGCGCGGACTGGGTCTTCGGGCTCGCGCGGTTGATCTCGTCGGCGAGCACGATGTTCGCGAACACCGGCCCGCGGTGGAAGTCGAACTCCTGGGTGCGCTGGTCGTAGACGCTGATGCCCGTGATGTCGCCGGGCAGCAGGTCGGGGGTGAACTGGATGCGGTTCGTGGACCCCTGCACGCTCTGCGCCATCGCCCGCGCCAGGCTCGTCTTGCCGGTACCGGGGACGTCCTCGAGCAGCAGGTGTCCCTCGCTGAGCATCGCCGTGACGGCCAGGCGGATCACGAAGGTCTTCCCGAGGAGCACCTGCTCGACGTTCGTCACGATGCGGCCGGCGACGTCGGCGAACCAGGTGGCCTGCTCCGGGGTCATGCTCATGCGTGGTGGTCCTTCGGTCGTGGCAGTGGGATGGCGGGCGGGCGGTGGGCCGCGGCGTCAGCCGGCGGGTGCGGGCTCGGGGGCGGGCTGCTCGGGTGACGGGTCGGGCGCCGGCGCATCCGCCACCGGGAACGCCTCGGTCTCGGTGCCGGCCTGCCTCAGGTCGGACCCGTCGGACGTCGTGACCGTCGCACGCACCTTCACCGAGCTCGCTCCGAGCGGCGGGGTCGGCGCCGTCTCGCCGGCGTTCCAGCTGTCGGTGGACCGGAAGAAGTCACCGTCGTCGTCGAAGTACCAGTACGCGGTGTAGCGCACGGTGCCGCCGGACGGACCGGTGACCGCGATCGGCTGTCCCTGCTGCGCCGAGGTGACGGAGACGCGGGTGTCGAAGGCCGCTGCGGCGCCGCTCCACGAATCGCCGTCCGTCGTGCAGAAGGTGCTCCCGGGTCCGCCGCACGCACGCAGCACGATCTGCGCCGACACGTTGCGGCCGCCAGTGCCCGGAACACCGGTCCAGCTCTCTCCTGGTCGGAGGGAGACCGTCCGACCATCGGCCTGGAGCTCGTAGTGGTGGACGGGCCGTCCCGGTGCCGTGACCTCGACGTTCCAGATGTTCGTGCTCGTCTCGACCGTGCGGACGCCGGGACTCGACGTCCCCGACGGGCGCTCGTACGTGACGGCGTCGACGTACTCGACGTTGCAGAAGTACCCGTTGGAGACCGTCACCGCGTACCGGGCGGAGCCTCCACCCACGCCGGTGTCACGAGCCGGGCTCGACGTACCGATCGGATCCGACGGCGGCGCCGCACAGTTCACGCTGCCCGAGCGGTAGACCGCGTACCGCAGGCCGTTCCCGCCCGCGGCGTCCGGTGCGGCCCAGGTCACCGTCACCGTGGAACGTCCGTTCGAGTCAGCCTGCTCGCCGGCGACCGCCTGCACGCTCCTCGGCTTGCCGGGCGTCCCGACCGCGGTCCCGGTCGCCGACGCCGCGTTCCACTGCACGACGGTGCCGTTGCGGTCCGCCGCGTTGCGGGCCGAGACGGTGACCTTGTACTGGGCCGCGCTCTGGGCACCGGTGAACGAGGTGCTGGTGGCCGTGCCCGTGTGGCGGGTCGTCGACAGGCCGGGGCCCTCGATGGTGACGATGTGGTCGTCGACCGGGCTGCCGCCGTTCGGCGCGGACACCTTGCCCCACTTGACGTCGAGCTGGTTCGGCGTGGACCGGCTGGTCGAGACCGTGATGCCCTTCGGCGGCGCGGGCACGAAGTCGGCACTCACGGTCCCGGAGCGGGGCGAGGGCTTCGAGTCGCCGACGGCGTTCGTCGCGACGACCTGGAACCGGTAGGAGCCCTTGGGGTCGAGCCCGGTGATGGTGCACACGGTCGCGGTGCCGCAGTCCTTCGCGACACCGTTCGTCCCGACGAGTCGGTAGCCGGTGATCGGCGAGTTGTTGGCCTGTGGCGTCGACCACGTGAGCGTGGCGCGGCCGCCCTCGTAGGAACCGGTGCGGGTCGGCGCACCCGGGGCGTCCGGGACGTCCTGCACGGCGATCGTGACGTCGCCCCAGACGTACCGGTCCGGGTCGTTCGTGGCGTCGGCGACCTGGTACTGCAGGTGCGCGTCGACGGGCTTCGCGCTGTCCGCCACGCGGACCTGCAGCCGGCTGCGGTCACCGCTCGGCGTCACGGTCACACCGCTCGGCAGGCCACCGGCGAGTCCGCGGATGTTCACCACGCGCAGACGCTGACCGGGGAACGGGTTGGTCGGCCGGTCGTTCGCGAGCACGTCGATGGTGGTGGTCTGGCCGCGCTCGGCGACCGCGCGGTCCGCCCCGGGCTGCACGAGCGGCCGCGTCGAGGCGACGACACCGACGGTGATCGTTCCGGCACGCCCGCTGTTGGCGTCGTCGGCGACGCCGATCCCGATCGACGCGGTGGTGTTCTTCTTGACGGTGTCGGCGAGGGTGATCGTGAGCTGCTGCTTCGCGATCGACGCGGTCGTGCCCGCGGACGGGCGGCCCACCACCGAGTACCGCAGCTCCGGGAGGTCCTTCGGGTACGGGTAGTCGGTCAGCTTGGTGAGGTCGATGCGCCGCGTCTCGCCCGGTTGCATCTCGACCGACGAGCCGGTGAACGCCGGCGGCTGGTTGGAGCGGGGCGTCACGGTCACCGGCAGCACGAGGGTCGCGACGCGCCCCTTCCCGCCGTTGGCCGCCGACCCGTCGGTGACCTCGAACGAGATCGACGCCTTGCCGTAGTAGAGCTTCGACGACGTGAACTGCAGGGTGGACGAGTCGACGACCAGGCTCTGCCCGTTCGCGTGGGTCGCCTTGACCGTGCCGCGGTCGGTGATCCTCGCCGTCTCGCCGTTCGCGGTGACGACGAAGTCCTCGAGCGGGATCCGGACCGTGGCCTCGCTCTTCACCGTGACCGCCCCAGCACTGCGGTTGATCTGCGGCAGCGCGTCGTCGAAACCGGGCACGTTGATGAAGCCGTACGAGACGACGTCCGGGTGGTCCAGGCGTGCCACCGAGAACGGGATCACCTGCGACTCGTCGGTCAGGCGCACCGTGATGCGGCCGTCGTCGGTGGTGCGAGCGGTGTCGCCGTAGCCGTCCACGACCCCGACGCGCAGGTCGGCCGCCGTGCCCTCGGCGAAGAAGACGTTGTCGAGCACGTCGACCGTCACGCTCTGGCGGCGCAGGATGTCCTGCAGGTCCAGGGTGGTGTCGTCGACCTCGGGACGCAGCGGTTGGGCGTCCTCGTCGACGGTCACGGTGAGGAAGGTCGTGCTCGATCCCCCGCTGGCGTTCGCGACCGTGTACAGCACCGCGTAGTCGCCCTGCTTCGCGGACTTCGGCGGGGTGACGCGGATCTGCTGCTTCCGCAGGACCTTGGCCGTCACGTCGTCGTCGGTCGGTTCCGCACGCGCGACGGTGAGCTGGCCGCCCTGCGGGTCGGAGTCGTTCTGCAGGACCCGCACGGTGACGGAGCCCCCGGGACGGATGGTGACGTGGTCGGCCTCGGCGACGGGGTTCGACGCCTGTTCCGCGCGGGGCGCGATGCCGACGCGGACGGTCCCGGTGGCGCGTGCCCCGAGTGCATCGACGACCGTGTAGGTGAACTCGTCGGTGCCGGCCGAGTAGTCGCCGGCCTCGTAGGTGAGAGCGTCGGCGGCGACGTCCGTCACGGACCCCTTGTCGGGGTTCGACGCGACGCCGACGAGCTGCACCGAATCGCCGTCCGGGTCGATGCCGTTGAGCGGCACGGTGACGCGCACGGACGAGCCCGCGACGACCCGGGCCGTGACCGTCTGCGGCACCGGCGGGTTGTTCGTCGCCGTGTCGCGCTCGCGCACCGAGATCGACACCGTGGCATCGGCGTACTGCCCGTCCGGACCGGCGACGCGGTACACGGCGGTGTGGTTGCCCGGCGTCTCCGGCGCGAGGTACCGCAAGTGGTCGCCGGATGCGAACAGGAGCCCGCCGTCGCCGGGCACGTTCTGCACCAGGTCCGGGCGCAGGGTCAGCGGCTCGCCCTCCGGCTGCGTGTCGTTGTCGAGGACGTCGATGTTCGCGACGTCACCCACGCGCACCGTCGCCGAGTCGGGCTGTGCGACCGGGGGCTGGATGCGGTCCGGACGCGGGATCTCGACCACCGTGATCGTGCCGGGCGACGACGCGAGCCCGTTGGTGACCGTGTAGCCGAACGACACCGGGCCGTCGAGCGGCGCGGTGAGCGTCACCCGGACCGTGTGCTGGTCGAGGATGCTGGCCTGCACCCCGCTGCCGCGGCCGGGCCCGTCCAGGGCGGTCACGAGCAGGACGCCACCCGCGGGGTCGATGTCGGTCGCGGTCACGTCGGTGTCCTTGGTCGACAGGGTGTCGACGAAGACCGTCTTCGGGGTCGTGATCGGCGCCGTCGAGGCGTCCGGCGGTGCGAGGACGGTGACGCGGACGATGCCGCTCGACGTCTTCACGCCGTCCGTCACCGTGTACTCGAGCTGGTGGTCCCCCGCGCGCTCCCCCTGCACCCGGAAGGTGCCGGCGTCGTAGCTCGGGGTGACGGTGAGGCCGGACGCCGACGACACGCTCGTCAGGGTCACGGTGCCGTTGCCGCCGCGGACGTGGTCGAGCGGTTCGACCGTGAACGCCTTGCCCGCGTACCCCGACACCGGGAACGGGTCGGCGCGCAGCGGCACGCTGCCCTGCTTCGCGACGCGGAGCGTGGCGGCTCCGCGACCGTCGGCCCGGCCGTCGCTGACGACGAGCTGCACGGACCGTTCGCCGGTCCGGCCGCTGTCGTTGCGGTAGTCGAGCAACCCGTCCGGCGTGGTCGACACGCGGTCGCCGTCGGAGGCCGTGGCGGACACCAGGTAGACCGGGTCGCCGTCGGGGTCCACCCAGTCGGCGAGCACGTTCGTCACGACGTGGCCGTTCTGCACGACGTCGGCCGAGGTGTCGCGGACCTGTCGCGGTGCATCGTTGCGGCTGTCGGGGCGGACGGTCACGCGGACCGTCGCGGTGTCCGATCCGCCGTTGCCGTCGGTGATCGTGTACGGGAACGAGAGCACGCCCGTCGCGCGGGACGACAGGGTCACCTGCAGCCGTTGGCCATCGCCGACGATGGTGACCCGGCCTGCGGAGCCGGGCAGGTCGCCGACCTCGCTGACGATGATCGGGTCGCCGTTGGGGTCGTAGTCGTTGAGCAGGACCGGGAGGCTCGTGGTGCGTCCCGGACGAGCGCCCAGCTCGTCGTCGACCGCCACCGGCGGCTTCTGGTCCTTGTCGACCTCGGGGTCGTCGTCGGACACCTGTTCCTGCTGCTGCTCGTCGTCCTGGTCGATCAGGTCGGCCCAGTTGTCGATGAGCTGCCCGCTGCGGTCGATCGCCCACGAGCGCCCGCTGCGCGGGTCGTTCGCGACGACCGTCTCACCGTTGTGCAGGATCTGCAGCTCGCTGGTGCCGCCGGTGCTCGCCAGCCGCTGCAGGGCACTGCCGTCGCAGGTGTCGACGGCCTGGCCACCGGCCCACGCGGCGTACGTGCACGAGCCGTCCACGAGCGGCCGCGCCGCCCGCCCGGACACCTGCATGGCGGTCGCGTCGACGGCGCCCGACGCACCGACGCGCACGAGCCCGGCGGTCCCGGCGACCGTGAACCGGTCGCTGGAGTCGGAGGACCGCTGCAGGGCCGGCGACGACCCGATGCGGTCGCCGAGTTCCACCGTCCGGCCGTCGACCGAGAGCGCCCCGCTGGTGCGGTCGAGCACGGCGAGGTGTCCGTCGGCGGTCGCGACCTGGAAGTCGTCACCGCCGTCCGCGTCGACCTTCCAGCGTTGGTCGACGGTGAGGGTCGTCCCGACGTCGACGAGCGACGCGGTGCCGGTCTTCGCCGAGTAGACCGCCACGTGGTCGTCCGAGGCGTCGAACACCGTGTCCGCGCCGAGGGTCAGGTCGGCCTTGGTCGAGGCGTCGAACTCGGCGAGGTCGGCGGCCGGTGTGGCCCACAGCTCGCCGGTGTCGGCGTTCCCGATGACCGCCGTGTCGCCGGCGAGGAAGACGCGCGGGGTCCCGGCGGGCAGCGTGACCGGGTCGCCGACCGTGGCGTGGGCGACGTCGACCCGCGCGACCGTCCCCTTCGTCTCGTCGACGCTGTAGACCATCGAGCCACGCTGCAGGACGGACACGTCGTCGCTGGTCGTCTCGACCGCGGTGTTGAGCTGCAGGACGCCGGTGTTCGCCCGGCCGACCGCTCCGTACTCGGCGGAGGGCACCCAGACGGTGCCGTCCCCCAGGTCGACGCGCTGCGTGTGGTACCCGGTGGAGACGATGGCCGTGGTCGCGACGACGGCGGCGACGAGCACGGACGCGCCGGTCGTGACGGCGGCCGACCGGTGCTTCGACAGGAAGGCGCGGATCACCCGGCGCTCCCGATCGTCGCGCACTTCTGCGCGCTCGCCGCCCCGGTCTTGCCGTCGCGGTTCACGGCGACGGCGATGCACTCCTCGTCACCGCGCTCCCCGGAGACCACGAAGGTCGTGCCGGTCTGCTGGCTCGACGATCCGTTCGACGAGATGACGTAGGTGTCACCGCTGCGCAGGCCCGGGTCGGCCCAGCTGAACGACACCGACTCGGCTGACGGGTCGGCCCGGACGTCCTCCACGGTCGGGATGGCTCCGGTGCCGAGCCGCCCCACCACCACGACCGTCGCGATCGTGAGGGCTGCGACGACCACCAGGGTCAGCGAGCCGGCCCACACGAGCGTGGAACGGTTCCGACGCCGGGTGCGTGTGACCGAACCGGTCCGGTGCACGGTGCCGACGCTCTGCGACCCGGCTGCGACCACGCCGCCCTGCACGGCACGGCGGGTGCGGCGTCGGCCCCCGACCCGCGTGGGCGGCTGGAGCTCGCGGATCATCGTCCGTTCACCGCTCGCCGTGGGGGTCGAGATCGCCCACGCCTCGACCGCGACGTCGGCGGAGGTCTGCGGGATGCCGAGCTCGGCCTCGACCTGCTGGAACCCGCGGACGAGTTCGATCACCGTCGCCGGTCGGGCCTGCGGGCGACGGGACAGCGCAGTGGCGAGCAGGCGCTCCAGCGTCGGCGGAACGTCGGTGCGACCGGTCGGCTTCGGACCGCCCTTGTCGATGCGGTGCATCAGGTCGCTGGCGCCGTTCTTCCCGCCGCGGACCTCGAAGGGGCTGCGGCCGGCCAGCAGCGAGTACACGGTGGCGGCGAGGGAGTAGACCTCGGACTGGATCGTGCCGCGGGACTCGTCGATGAGCACCTCGGGCGCGGACCACGGGATCGACATGCCGATCGGCTCGTCCGGGTCCGTGCCGCCGATGGTCGCCGCGATGCCGAAGTCGGACAGCACGGGGTTGCCGTACGCGGTCAGCAGGATGTTGGACGGCTTGATGTCGCGGTGGAGCACGCCCTCGCGGTGCGCGGTCTCGAGTGCGGAACCGATGCGGATGCCGATCGACAGCACCTCGGACACCGGGATCGGTTCGCGGCGGTAGCGCTCGCTCAACGACGAGGAGCACAGCTCCATCACCAGGTACGGGCGACCGTCCGCGGCGACGCTCGCCTGCAGGACGGTGAGGATCGACGGGTGCGTGCTGAGCCGCGCCATGAGGTTCGCCTCGGCCTGGAACATCTGCCGCACGCGGTCGTCCACGACCTCGTCGAGGAGCACCTTCACGGCGACCTGCCGGCGCGGCATGTCCTGCTCGTAGAGGAAGACGTCGGCGAACCCGCCGGACCCGAGGACGTGCACGGGGCTGAAGCCCGGGATCACCGGCGGGGTGGACGGCAGGCGTCGCGCCATGGTCCTCTCCTCCCCCGGCCGAGCGGCCAGCTTGCTCGTCGTGGCCTTGTCATTGTACGAAGCGTGGGCGACGGGCTCTCCGCGCACCGATCCCCCACGGTCGGGTGCGCTCCCCCAGTTCGGGGGGTCAGTGACGGGGCAGCGTGTCCTCGAGGTCGCCGTCGTCCGGTGCCGCGTCGACCTGCAGGACCACCACGGTGACGTTGTCGCGCCCGCCCGCCACCACGGCGTCGCCGACGAGGCGTTCGGCGAGCTCCTGGGCTCCGGGCTCCCGAGCGGCGATGCGCCCGATCCCGGCGTCGCCGAGCTCCTTCGTCAACCCGTCGGAGCACACGATGTAGCGGTCTCCGGCCCGCAGGGGCAGCGTCCACCAGTCGGGCGCCGGCGGCTCCCCGAAGCCGACCGCCCGCGTGATGACGTTGCTGTCCGGGTGCTGCTCGGCGTCCTCCGCGCGCAGCAGTCCGGCGTCCACCATCTCCTGCACGACCGAGTGGTCGACGGTGACGCGTCGGAGCACGCCGTCCTCGATGCGGTAGGTGCGGGAGTCGCCCACGTTGAAGACGAGCGCGGCGGGCTGCCCGAGCGAGGCCACGAGGGCGATGCCGGTGACGGTTGTCCCCGCACCGATCGCGTTCCCCCCGGCGGCGCGCTCGATGTCGGCGGTCGCGAGCAGCAGCGCCCGCTGGATGCCCTGACGGGTGGTGAAGGACTCCGGCGTCACCTGCTCCAGGCGGCGCACGACGGCGTCGCTCGCGCGGTCACCGGCCAGGTGTCCACCCATGCCGTCCGCCACGACGAAGAACGGAGCGCCGACGATGTAGCTGTCCTCGTTGTGGTCGCGTCGCCGCCCGACGTCGGTCGCGGCACCCCACGACAGGGTCAGGGTGGCGCCGTCGGCACCGGGGATGTCGATGGCGTGCGCAGTGGCTGCTCGGCCGAGTTCGGTCACGTGTCAGGATCGCTCTCTGGTGGGTCGGGGCGTGCCGTGTGCTGGTGGATCGGTGGGCCGGGCGGGGACCGCGGACGACCCCGGTGCCGTCGGTGCGACGCGGAGGTACGGCGAGAGCACCTCGATGGCGTTGCCGTCACCGATCTCGACTACCGTACCCGTCAGCGCGACGACCGACGCACCCGACGGCATCCGGTAGGGCGGCGCACCGGCCGGCCGCACCACCGTGCCGTTCGTCGAGCGGAGGTCCTCGACGACGACCGCCTCGCCCTCAGCGTGCAGCCGGACGTGCGACGAGGAGACCTGCCCGTACACGGAGCGCACGGTGACGAGTTCCGGCGCGGGACCGTGCGAGACGCGCGGCAGCGACGGACGTCGGCCGATGACGACCGGACGGTCGAGTCGGAAGGTCTGGTCGCCGATGCGGACCGACGGCACGTGCGCCGACGGTGCGGTCGGCGACGCGGGGAAGGCCGGGAGGCCCACACCGGCCCCGGCGAGCAGGTGGCGGTCGGCGACGGGTCGCCCTGGGACGCGGACCACGGTGTCGTCCGGTGCGGCGGTGCCGTCCGGTTCGGCGGTGCTGGCCGTTTCAGCGGTGCCGGCCTGGACGAGCGGGGGCGCGTCCACCAGCGGAGGGCGGCGGATGACGGTGTCGTCGAGCGCGCCCGCCGTGTCACCGGCGGCGCTGCGGGGCGGACGACCGATGACGGTGTCGCCGAGTGCGTCGTCCTGGTGATCATCGCGGACCCGCTGCCGGGGCGCACGGATGACGGTGTCCTCGATGTCCTCGATGTCCTCGATGTCCTCGATGTCGTCGTCGCGCAACCGGAGTCCTCCCAGGGTGGTCTCCCCCACCGTAGACGATCCTGTCGACCCCTCGTCACGGCCGCACCCACGAGGGCGCGCTGCCGGCCAGGACCGAACGCAGCACGAGGCCGGCGAGCGGGTCGTCCGCGCAGGTCTCCAGTGCGTACCGGGCACGGGTCTCGGCGCGCGCCGGGGAACCGAGCGCCCAGGAGCACCAGGAGCCCAGCGCGAGGGCGCCGGCGGCCCCGGCCGCACTGTCGGCCGCGCTCCCCTGCGCCCGCCAGGACCGCCAGGCATCCGCGCACCGGTCGCCGGCGGTCCGCACCCGGGACCGGTCCGGCTCGACGCCGCACCCGCGGAGCTCCGGCGGGGTCGGGTCGCTGAACGGGTCGAAGGCCCGGATCGACCGCGGGTCCGGGGCGTCTCGGTCGGCGATGAACCGCACCAGGGCGATGCGCGTGGCGAGGGCGCCGCACGCGGTGGTGACGGCCACCGCGGCAGCGGTGCTCGGCGGCCCACCGCCGGGCGCGACGAGCGCGGCCGCCGCTGCGGGGAGCGTGATCGCGGCGGCGATCTCGCGGGGGTAGCGGACTGCGGAGCCGGGAGCGGATCGGGCGGTGCGAGGGATCATGCACGCCATCGAAACGCAGTGCGGGCCTCCAGGCAGGGCGGACCGTGCCATCTGTGGAAGCGCCGCCGTCCTGCCAGCGCTGTGCAGGACGGACCACCTGCCCGCCGCCGTCAGGCGGGGACGGGTTGCAGGCTCTCCGCGACCAGGTCCCAGCCGGCGTCAATGCGCTCCACGACGACGCCGTGGGTCGCAGCCCAGCCGACCAGCTCGTCCATCGACCCGACGGACGCGCCCGTGCGCGCGAGCAACGCGACCAGGCGGCCCTTCGCCGTCTTGTTCCAGTGGTTCAGCGCACGGCGACGACCGGAACCGTCGACGCTCACGACGCGCGGCGCGACGGCGTCCGGGACGGGTCCGAGCTGCCGGTACCCCTCGGAGCGCAGGTCGAGCACCAGCCCTGCCGGCCGCGACGCGAGCGCACGCGCCGAGGCACCCGGCCAGTGCGACGCCAGACGCACCGCTCCGAGCCGGGAGTCGTGCGACAACCGGTACGCCGGGATGGGGTCGGCGGCACCGATCGGGCCGAACATCGCCGACTGGACCACCACGTGCCGCGCCCACCACGAACGGGTCGCGTCGTCGGCGTCCCGTGCCGCCAGCGGATCGTAGAGCACGCCCGTGTAGCGCTCGATCGCCGGCATCGTGGCCGACGTCTCGAGCTCGAGGTTCCGGAACCGCTCGGCGATCGACTTCGGACCGAGCTTCAGGGCCGTCCGGGCCGTGGACTCCTCGGAACTGACGGAGCGGGCCGCGGTGATCACCGCGGCCCGCTCATCAGCCAGTTCCGGGAAGGACAGCGCACACAGGTCGAGCGTGCGGTCCGAGTCCCCGCCCTCCCGCTTCGTCTCCGAAGGCGGGAGGAGGACGGTCAGTCCGGTCAGGACGCCAGCGCGGCCTGCCGCGCGACGATCGTCACCGTGTCGTGCTCGACCGACAGGAAGCCGTCCTCGGCGTCGACCGCGACGGTCGACCCGTCGGCCCGCGTGATGCGGACCTGACCCTGCGCCAGGATCGCGAGCATCGGCTCGTGTCCGGCGAGGATGCCGATCTGGCCCTCCGTCGTGCGTGCGACGACCATGGTGGTGTCGCCCGACCAGACCTCACGGTCGGCCGAGACGACGCTCACGCTGAGACCCGCCATGTCAGCGGTTCTCCTTCTGGATCTGTGCCCACTTCTCTTCCACGTCGTTGATGCCACCGACGTTGAAGAACGCCTGCGTCGCGACGTGGTCGAACTCGCCGTCGGCGATGGCGCGGAAGGACTCGATGGTGTCCTTGAGCGGCACCGTGGAGCCCTCGACACCCGTGAACTTCTTCGCCATGTACGTGTTCTGCGAGAGGAACTGCTGGATACGACGAGCGCGCTCGACCGTGATCTTGTCCTCTTCGGAGAGCTCGTCGACACCGAGGATGGCGATGATCTCCTGCAGTTCCTTGTTCTTCTGGAGGATCTGCTTGACGCGCGTGGCCGTCTCGTAGTGGTCGGCGCCCAGGTACCGCGGGTCCATGATGCGGGACGTCGAGGTCAGCGGGTCGATCGCCGGGTACAGACCCTGCGACGCGATCTCACGCGAGAGCTCGGTCGTCGCGTCGAGGTGCGCGAACGTGGTGGCCGGAGCCGGGTCGGTGTAGTCGTCGGCCGGCACGTAGATCGCCTGCAGCGAGGTGATCGAGTGACCACGCGTCGAGGTGATGCGCTCCTGGAGCACACCCATCTCGTCGGCGAGGTTCGGCTGGTACCCCACCGCGGACGGCATGCGGCCGAGCAGCGTGGAGACCTCGGAACCGGCCTGCGTGAAGCGGAAGATGTTGTCGATGAAGAGGAGCACGTCCTGCTTCTGGACATCGCGGAAGTACTCCGCCATCGTCAGCGCCGACAGGGCCACGCGCAGACGCGTTCCCGGCGGCTCGTCCATCTGGCCGAACACGAGGGCCGTCTTGTCGAAGACCCCCGCCTCTTCCATCTCACCGATGAGGTCGTTGCCCTCACGGGTGCGCTCACCGACACCGGCGAACACCGACACACCGCCGTGGTCCTGCGCGACGCGCTGGATCATCTCCTGGATGAGGACGGTCTTGCCGACGCCCGCACCACCGAAGAGGCCGATCTTGCCACCCTGCACGTACGGGGTGAGGAGGTCGATGGACTTGATGCCGGTCTCGAACATCGAGGTCTTCGACTCGAGCTGGTCGAAGGCCGGGGCCTTGCGGTGGATCGGCCAGCGCTCGGTGATCTCGAGCTTCTCGTCCGTGTTGAGCACGTTGCCCAGGACGTCGAAGACCTTGCCCTTGGTGACGTCGCCGACGGGGACCGAGATCGGAGCGCCCGAGTCACGGACCTCCTGGCCACGGACCAGGCCGTCGGTCGGCTTCAGGGAGATGGCGCGGACGAGGTCGTCACCGAGGTGCTGGGCGACCTCGAGGCCGATCTCCTGCGACGAGTCACCGATGGTGATGGTCGTGAACAGGAGGTTGTACATCTCCGGGATTGCGTCGTGGGGGAACTCGATGTCGACGACGGGGCCCGTGACACGGGCGATCCGGCCGACACCGGGCGCCGACGACGTCTCGACCGCGGTGGTTGCGGTGTCGGTCATGGCTGGTGCCTTCCTGAGGGTGGGTATCTGTCCGCGAACGACGCGGACTACTTCTTCTTCGACGAGAGGGCGTCGGCGCCGCCGACGATCTCGGAGATCTGCTGGGTGATCTCCGCCTGACGCGCGTTGTTCGCGAGTCGGGTGAAGTCACGGATCAGCGCGTCGGCGTTGTCGCTGGCCGCCTTCATCGCCTTCTGTCGTGCGGCGTGCTCGGAAGCAGCCGATTGCAGCATGGCGTTGAAGATCCGGCTCTCGATGTAGACCGGGAGCAGCGAGTCGAGCACCGCATCGGCGTCCGGCTCGAACTCGTACAGCGGCAGCGGCTCGTTGCCCTCGGGCTCGTCGATGCCCTCGACGACCTCGAGGGGCAGCAGGCGGACCACCTGCGGCTCCTGGGTCGCCAGGCTGATGAACCGGTTGAACACGATGTGGATCTCGTCCACGCCGCCGTCAGCGGTGTCCTGGAGGAACTTCGCCACGACGGCGTCGCCGATCTCCTTGGCCGTCGAGAACTCCGGCTGGTCGGTGTTGCCGACCCACTGCTGCTCGGACGGACGCTCACGGAACGCGAAGTACCCGACGGACTTGCGGCCGACCAGGTAGTAGACGACGTCCTTGCCCTCGCTGCGGAGCAGGGAGGCGAGCTCCTCGCCCTGCTTGAGGACGTTCGTGCTGAACGCGCCGTTCAGGCCGCGGTCCGAGGTGAAGAGCACCACGGCAGCGCGGGTCGACGACTCCGGCTCGGTGGTCAGCACGTGGTCGACGTTCGAGAACGTCGCCACGGCCGACACCGCGCGCGTGACGGCCCGCGAGTACGGACCGGACGCAGCCATGCGGGCCTGCGCCTTCTGGATCCGCGACGCCGAGATCAGCTCCATGGCGCGCGTGACCTTCTTCGTGGTCTTCGCCGACTTGATCCGCTGGCGGTAGACCCGGACCTGCGCTGCCATCTAGCGACGACCCTTGACGATCTGCTCCTGGTCGACGTCCTCGGCCTCGGCCGCGTCGAACTGCTCGGAGCCGAGGGTCTTGCCGTCGCTCGTCTGGAAGCTCTTCGTGAACTCGTCGATCTGCTTGTCCATCTCGGCGACGGTCTCGTCGCTGAGCTGGTTCGTCTCGCGCAGGGTCGTGAGGACGTCGGAGTTGCGACGCAGGTGGTCGAGCAGCTCAGACTCGAAGCGGAGCACGTCCGGCACCGGGACGGTGTCGAGCTTGCCGTTCGTGCCGGCCCAGATCGAGACGACCTGCTCCTCGACGGGGTACGGCGAGTACTGCGGCTGCTTGAGGAGCTCGGTCAGACGCGCACCGCGCTCCAGCTGACGACGCGACGCCTGGTCGAGGTCGGACGCGAACATCGCGAAGGCCTCGAGCGAGCGGTACTGCGCCAGCTCCAGCTTCAGCGTGCCGGAGACCTTCTTGATCGACTTCACCTGGGCGTCACCACCGACGCGGGACACCGAGATGCCCACGTCGACGGCCGGACGCTGGTTCGCGTTGAAGAGGTCCGACTGCAGGAAGATCTGGCCGTCGGTGATGGAGATGACGTTGGTCGGGATGTACGCCGAGACGTCGTTGGCCTTGGTCTCGATGATCGGGAGACCCGTCATCGAACCGGCGCCGAGCTCGTCGGACAGCTTCGCGCAACGCTCCAGCAGGCGGGAGTGCAGGTAGAAGACGTCACCCGGGTAGGCCTCGCGGCCCGGCGGACGACGCAGGAGGAGCGACACCGCACGGTAGGCCTCGGCCTGCTTCGACAGGTCATCGAAGATGATGAGGACGTGCTTGCCCTGGTACATCCAGTGCTGACCAATGGCCGAGCCGGTGTACGGGGCGAGGTACTTGAAGCCGGCCGGGTCGGAGGCCGGGGCGGCGACGATGGTGGTGTACTCCATCGCACCGGCGTCCTCGAGCGCACCCTTGACGGAGGCGATCGTGGAGCCCTTCTGGCCGATCGCGACGTAGATGCAGCGGACCTGCTTGTCCTCGTCGCCCGACTCCCAGTTGGCCTTCTGGTTGATGATCGTGTCGATCGCGATGGCCGTCTTGCCGGTCTGGCGGTCGCCGATGATCAGCTGACGCTGGCCGCGGCCGACGGGGATCATCGCGTCGATGGCCTTGATACCGGTCTGCAGCGGCTGGTGGACCGACTTGCGGGCCATGACGCCGGGTGCCTGGAGCTCGAGGGCACGACGGCCCTCTGCGGCGATCTCGCCGAGACCGTCGATCGGGGCGCCGAGCGGGTCGACGACGCGACCGAGAAAGGCGTCGCCGACGGGGGCGGAGAGGACCTCACCCGTACGGGTGACCTCCATGCCCTCCTCGATGCCGCCGAACTCGCCGAGCACGATGGCGCCGACCTCGTCTTCGTCGAGGTTCTGCGCGAGGCCGAGGGTGCCGTCCTGGAACCGGATGAGCTCGTTCGCCATGACGCCGGGGAGACCCTCGACGTGGGCGATGCCGTCACCGGCGTCGGTGACGTGCCCGACCTCGGCCGTGGAGGCCTTCGTCGGCTCGTAGTTCGAGACGAAGTCCTTCAGGGCATCACGGATCTCATCGGGGCTGATGGTGATGTCTGCCATGGGATTTTCCTTGTGGTTTTCCGGGGCCCTTCGGCTCCGAGAGGGTGACGCTGCCAGACTCGGCAGTTCCCGTTGTGGACTTGGGGAGGAGCGGCTTCGACCGTACGCCTAGCCGGCGAGCTGGAGCCGGAGCTCCGAGAGTCGCGTGGACACGGTGCCGTCGATGACGTCGCCGCCGATCTGCACCCGGACCCCGCCGACGACGGTGGGGTCGACGACCTGGTTGATGCTGATGTCCTTGCCGTACCGCTCGGACAGACCGCGCGTGACGCGGGCCGACTGGGCGGGGGTGAGCGCGGTGGCGGTGACCACGGTCGCGACGAGCTTGCCGGACTGGTCGGCCACGATGCGCGAGGCGTCGCGGACGATCTCACCGATGCGACGGCCGCGAGGCTGCTGCACCAGGGCCGACACGATCGTGATCGTCTGCTGCGATGCCTTGGCACCGAGCAGCCGCTCGACGAGCGCGCCCTTCTGCTCCGGGCTGCCGAGCTTCGTGCCGAGCGCGAGCTCGAGGCCGGCGTCCGAGCGGACGGCGGTCTCGAAGGCGAACAGCTCCGACTCGATCGGCGAGTCCGGACCCGCGGTGGCGGCGACGGCGCGGATACCCGCGTCCTCGATGCCGGCGAGCAGGTCCTGCTGCGAGGACCAGCGCGAGCCGGCCACCGCGGTCAGGACCGCACGCGTCGCGTCCGACTGTCCGGCGAAGACACGGTCGATGAGGACCTTCTTGCCGGCCGGGTCGGCCGTCGGGTCGGACAGCAGCCCGAGCAGCTGCGGCGCACCGGCGATCGCACGCCCGGAGGCGAGGATCTCGGCACCCACGCCCAGGTCGGCGCTCGGACCGAGGTCCGAGAGCACCGCCCTGGTGGACGCGAGTGCTTCCCTGGTAGCGCTGCGCATGCTCAGTGCTCCCCCGTCTTCGTGGCCTGCGAGGCCTCGAGGTCGGCGAGGAAGCGGTCGACCACGGCGGTCGACTTGGCGTCGTCCTTGAGGGACTCACCGATCACACCGGACGCGAGGTCCAGTGCGAGGGTGCCGACCTCGGCGCGGAGGGCCTGGACGGCGGTCTGCCGCTCGGCCTCGATCTGCGCCTGGGCGTTGGCCGTGATGCGTGCTGCATCGGCGGCCGCCTGCTCGCGGACCTCGTTGCCGATCGCCGTGGCGTCGGCGCGGGCCTGCTCACGGATGCGGGACGCCTCGGCGCGTGCATCGGCGAGCTGCTTGTTGTACTCGTCGAGCGCAGCAGCGGCCTGCTCCTGAGCGGCCTCGGCCTTCTTGATGCCGCCCTCGATGGCCTCGGTGCGCTCATCGAGCATCTTCGTGATGCGCGGCGTGACGACACGCCACATCACCACGAAGATGATGACGAATGCGAGCGCCGACCACACGATGTCGTACAGCGGCGGGATCAGCGGGTTGTGCGCTTCCTCCGCTGCGATGATGAGTGCGTTCTGCATCGAGGAACCTTAGTTGGTGAAGATGAAGTACGTGGCGATACCGATGAAGGCCAGGGCCTCGGTGAAGGCGATACCGATGTACATGAGGGTCGTCAGGCGGCCCTGGAGCTCGGGCTGGCGAGCGACGGACTCGATCGTCTTGCCGACGACGATGCCGACGCCGATGGCCGGGCCGATCGCTGCGAGGCCGTAGCCAACCGTCGCGATGTTGCCGTTGATCTCCGCGAGAACGGTCGTTGCGTCCACGTGTTTTCCTTTCGAGGTGCGGGTCCGACGGTCGCCGGTCCCGTAGGGGGTCAGTGAGGAATCAGTGCTCGTCGGCCAGCGCCAGCTGGATGTAGACGGCGGTGAGGAGCATGAAGACGTAGGCCTGCAGCAGCGCGACGAGGATCTCGAAGAAGCTGAACGCGATGCCGAACGCGATGGTCCCGACGCCGAAGGCCTTGAAGCCGAGCGATGCGTCGAAGAAGAAGAACTGCGTGGCCGAGAAGAACAGCACGAGGAGCAGGTGCCCCACGACCATGTTCATCAGGAGTCGCAGCGTCAGCGTGACGGGACGGAGCACGAAGGTCGAGACGAGCTCGATCGGCGTCACGATGAGGTACAGCGGCCACGGCACCCCGGGCGGGAAGAGCGCGTTCTTGAGGAACGTGCCCGGGTGCTTGCGGAGACCGGCGTAGATGAACGCGAGGTACGCGACGATCGCCAGGATCATCGGCATCGCGATGCGGCTGGTGCCGGCGAGGTTCATGCCCGGGATGAGACCCGTCAGGTTCATGAACAGCACGCCGAAGAAGATCGTCGCCAGGAGCGGCAGGAAGCGCTTGCCGTCCTTCTCTCCGAGGTTGTCGAAGGTGTTGCGACGGACGACGTCGAACGCGTACTCGATGAACGCCTGTCCGCGGTTCGGGACGAGCTTCAGTGCACGGGTGCCCACGAAGGCGAACACCAGGAGCACGGCGACGGCGAAGAAGCGGATGAGGACGACTCGATCGATCTCGAACGGCGTCCCGGCCCAGAGGAGGGCATCCGGGAAGAACTCGTTGATCGACGGACCATGGAACTCGGCGGCCTTGCTGCTCCCCGCCGCGACGGTGTCAACCGCAGCGGAGAGGGACAGGGGAAGAGCGTGGGATAGCAGCGCTGTCTCCTGTGTCGGCGCGCGCACATCATGGCACGCGATGGTGGACGTTGTGGAGGCTTGTCCGCCCGAGCGAGGCTCCGGAAGCGGACGTCGAGAAGCCTATCAGGTGCGAGAGGCTTCCCGGCTTCTCAGTTGCGGGGGGTCGCGTTCCCAGCGTCCGCTGAGCCGACGCCGTCGTCGCCGGGCAGGCGCACGCCGATCGGGATGCGGGCCTTCGCGACGGCGACGACGTCGATGACCAGGGAACCCACGACACCCGCGATGATGACGATGGCCAGCACCGGGAAGTCGACCCACTCGCGGTCCTTGAGCAGGACGAGCAGGACGATGAAGACGATGAACTTCAGCAGCCACGTGCCCATCACGATGCCGAAGAACGCACCGGAGATCATCTGCCCCTTCGACACGCGCAGCGCCACGAGGACGCTCACCGCGGTGAGCCCGAGGAACACGACGCTGAGCACCGCGCCGAGCAGGCCGCCGACGAGCCCGGGGCCGTCCGCGACGAGGAACCCGATGAGCCCGCCGACCACCGCCAGGGCGACGGCGAGGACCGCTCCCCAGGTGATGATGCGGCGGAACACCGGCCGGACGTGGTCGAGCGCGTTCGGTGCGGTCACGTGATGTCTCCAGGGATCGTTCGGTCGTTGGCGGCCCGGTCGAGCGGGTCGAGGCTGGCGTCCACCACGGCGGCGGACCGGTCGGCGGTCTGGGCGGCGATCTCGGTGCGCTTCCGGCCGAGCGGCGCGAAGGTGAAGACGCCGCACACGACGAACCCGACCGACACGAACACGGCGACCCAGTACCAGTCGACGAACAGGAACAGCAGGCACCCGACGGCGACGGTGGCCGTCCACGCGTAGAAGATGAGCACGGCGTGGAAGTGCGAGTGCCCCATGTCGAGCAGCCGGTGGTGCAGGTGCTTCCGGTCGGCCGAGAACGGCGACTTCCCCGCGCTGAGCCGTCGGGTGACGGCGAGCCCGAAGTCCAGGATCGGCACGATGAGGATCGCGAACGGCAGCAGGATCGGGATGAACGCCGGCAGGAGCGCCTGGCGTGTCTGCACCGCCGCCGGGTCGATGTTGCCCGTGACCGACACCGCGCTCGTCGCCATGAGGAACCCGACGAGCAGGGCACCGGCATCGCCCATGAACAGCTTGGCGGGGTGCCAGTTGAGGATGAGGAAGCCGAAGCAGGCACCGACCAGGACCGCCGTCAGCAGCGACGGCAGGTTGAAGAAGAACTCGGTCTGCACGACCACGCGGTTGATGAAGAACGTGTAGAGGAAGAAGACCCCGCCGGCGATGATCGCGACGCCGGCCACCAGCCCGTCGAGCCCGTCGATGAAGTTCACCGCGTTCATCACGAGCACCACCGCCAACACGGTGAAGATCAGGCTCATGTAGGACGACCCGACGCCGAGCGTGTTACCGATGGGCAGCGAGACGATCGCCACGCCCTGCCACGCGAGGATGCCCGCGGCGATGATCTGCCCCGCGAGCTTCGTCATCCAGTCGAGGTCCCAGATGTCGTCGGCGACACCGAGCACCACGATGATGGTCGCTCCCCCGAGGACCGCGAGCACCCGGCCCGGTTCGGAGAACACCAACCGGAAGTAGTCGGTCCCGGCGATCGAGGGGAACAGGAACCAGGCGGCGAGCAGCGAGACGATGACGCCGATGTACATCGCGATCCCGCCGAGCCGCGGCGTGGGCGTGCGGTGCACGTCGCGTTCGCGGACCTGCGGGTACCACTTGTACTTCAGCCCGAGCTTCCAGACGATCAGGCTCATCACGAAGCTGACGGCCGCGGCGATGGCCCCCGCGAGCAGGTAGTACTTCATGTGACGAGGTCGGCTCCGACGACCCGGATGATCTCCTCGTCGGGGATCACCCCGTGCCGGACGATGCGGAGCGTCCCGCCCTCTGACAAGCCGGTCGCGTCGACGATGGTCGACCCGGTGCTGGCCGCGAAGCCGTCGTGCGCGCCGATCGGCCCGCCGTCCAGGTAGATCGCAACGCTGTCGCCGAGCATGCCCTCGGCCGCGTCGACGTCCATGGCGGCCGGGTCACCGGTCGAGTTCGCGGAGGAGACCGCGAGCGGCCCGACCTCCTGCAGCAGCTCGAGCGCGATCCGCGAGTCCGGCATCCGCAGGGCGACCGTGCCCCGCGTCTCGCCGAGGTCCCAGTCGAGCGAGGGCTGGGCGCGCAGGATGACGGTCAGGCCACCCGGCCAGAACTCCGCGACCAGGTCGCGCACCGCCTGCGGCACCTCGCTGGCGAGGGCGTCGAGCGTGGGCGGTCCGGGGATGAGCACCGGCGGCGGCGACTGGCGCGTCCGCCCCTTCGCGTCGAGCAGGCGCTGCACGGCCGTCGCGCTGAAGGCGTCGGCGGCGAGGCCGTAGACCGTGTCGGTGGGGACGACGACGAGCTCTCCGCGCCCGAGGGCGGCTCGCGCGAGCCGCATCCCGGTCAGGAGCCCGTCGGAGTCGGTGCAGTCGTATCGGGAGGCCATGACTCGACGATGATAGTGCGCCACAATGGAGGACATCGTGAACGAGACGCCCGCACCCCCGCTCCTGTTCCTCTTCGACATGGACGACGTCCTGGTCCGGTACGACTGGCGGGTGCGCATGGCGGCACTCTCCGAGCTCACCGGGCACCCGTTCCAGGAGCTCCGTCGGCGGTGGTGGGACTGCGGCCACGAGATGCGCGCCGAGGCCGGTGGGTTCACCGACGGCGACACCTACCTGGCGGCCTTCGCCGAGGCCATGGAGTGCGAGGTCCCCGAGGCCGAGTGGGCCCGGATCAGGGGTTCCGCGATGACGGAGCTGCCCGAGCGCATCGAGGCCGTCCGCATCGCCGCGGAGCACGGGCGTGTCGGCCTGCTCACGAACAACGGTCCGCTCGCCGGTCGCTGGATCCACCAGTGGGCGCCGTCCCTGCCCGCGGTGTTCGGCGAGCACCTGGACACCACGAGCAACTTCGGCGCCCGGAAGCCCGAACCCGAGGTCTTCCTGCGCGCGGTCGAGCACCACGGCGTCCCGGCCGAGCGCACCTTCTTCGCCGACGACATGCCCGAGAACGTGGCCGGCGCCCGGAGCGTCGGGATCCACGCCGTCCTCGTCGAGCACGACACCGACCTGCGCGAGCACGTCCGCGCCTTCGTCGCGGCACAGCGCCAGGCCTCCCCCGTCGCCTGACGCGCGCTCGCACCCGCCGGACGGGAGGCGCGGCTCGCGTCCGACTAGCGCGTCGCGGTGGTCGTGCGGTCGCGCCCCGTCAGGTCGACGTGCGTCTCCGGGGTGCGGAACCCCCGGCGCGTCAACACCTGTCGGACGCCGGCGCCCTGCGGCTCGGCGTGCTCGACGACCAGGACGCCCCCGGGCACGAGCAGGCGCCAGGCGGTCTCGGCCAGTGCTCGCACGGCGTCGAGGCCGTCCGGCCCGCCGTACAGCGCCATCGCCGGGTCGTGGTCGCGGACCTCGGGGTCGATCGGGACCGCGTCGTCGGGCACGTAGGGCGGGTTCGACACGACGACGGAGACGGTGCCGTCGAGTTCGGGCAGCGCGTCGGCCAGGTCGCCCTCGACGAGCCGGACCGTGCCACCGTGGGCCTCGACGTTGCGCCGGGTCCAGGGCAGGGCCTCGGGCGAGCGTTCGACGGCGTAGACCACGGCGTTCGGCACCTCGGTGTCCATCGCGATGGCGATGGCCCCGCTGCCGGATCCCAGGTCGACGGCCACCGGCGCCGGCACCGCGGCCGCACGCAGCGTGTCGATGCCGAACTGCACGACGCCCTCGGTCTCCGGCCGCGGCACGAACACACCGGGACCCACAGCGAGCGTCAGGGCACGGAAGTACGCCTCGCCCGTGATGTGCTGCAGCGGCTCACGCGTGCGGCGCCGGGCGATCGCGTGCCGGAAGCGCTCGACGTGCTCCCCCGCGATCGCTCCGCCCGTCAGCGCGCGTGCCTGGACGGCTCCGCGCGACGTTCCGGTCGCCCAGGCGAGGAGCAGTTCGGCGTCGACCTGCGCGGTGGGCACCCCGGACGCACCGAGCGCCGCGGCCGCCTCCCTGAGGAGTCGGTCCGCGGCGAAGGTGACGGGCGTGTCGGCGGTGATCCGGGCCTCCAGGCCTAGGCGTCCTGGTCGCCGATGGCGGCCAGACGTGCCTCTTCGTCCGCCTGGATGGCGGACTGGACGACGGGCTCGAGCGCACCGTTCATCACGCGGTCCAGGTCGTACGCCTTGTACCCGGTGCGGTGGTCCGCGATGCGGTTCTCCGGGAAGTTGTACGTGCGGATGCGCTCCGAGCGGTCCATGCCGCGGATCTGCGACTTGCGCGCGTCCGAGGCGATGGCGTCGAGCTCCTCCTGCTGGCGCGCGAGGATGCGGGCGCGCAGGACGCGCATGCCGGCCTCGCGGTTCTGCAGCTGCGACTTCTCGTTCTGCATCGCCACCGTGATGCCCGTGGGCAGGTGGGTGATGCGGACCGCGGAGTCCGTCGTGTTGACGGACTGCCCGCCGGGCCCGGAGGACCGGTAGACGTCGATCTTCAGGTCGTTCTGGTTGATCTGGACCTCTTCGGGCTCGTCCACCTCGGGGAACACCAGCACGCCGGTGGTCGAGGTGTGGATGCGCCCCTGCGACTCGGTCGCCGGCACCCGCTGCACGCGGTGCACCCCGCCCTCGTACTTCAGGTGCGCCCAGACGCCCTGCGACGGATCGGTCGTGTTCGACTTGATCGCGACCTGGACGTCCTTGTAGCCGCCGAGGTCGGACTCGGTGCGCTCGAGGAGCTCGACCTTCCAGCCCTTCGTCTCGGCGTAGTGCGAGTACATGCGCAGCAGGTCGGCCGCGAACAGCGCCGACTCCTCGCCGCCCTCGCCGCCCTTGATCTCCATGATGACGTCACGGCCGTCGTCCGGGTCGCGCGGGATGAGCAACCGCCGGAGGCGCTCCTGGCGCTCCGCCAGCTGCTCCTCGAGCGCCGGGACCTCGTCCGCGAACGCCTCGTCCTCGCGTGCGAGTTCCTGGGCGGCGGCGAGGTCGTCCCCCGCCGCCTGCCAGGACTCGTACGCCGACTTGATCTGGTTGAGCTCGGCGTAGCGCCGGTTCACCTTCTTCGCCCGGGCCGCATCGGCGTGGAGCGCGGGGTCCGACAGCTGCTGCGTCAGGTCCTCGTGTTCCGCCAGCAGCCCTGCCACCGACTCGAACACGCGTTACTCCTGGTGGCCGTTGCCGTGGTGACCGTTGGTCGCCGGCACCGACTTCTGGATCTGGACCAGGAACTCCACGTTCGACTGCGTCTCCTTGAGGTTCCGCAGCACGACGTCGAGCGCCTGCTGCGTGTCGAGCCCGGCGAGGGCGCGACGGAGCCGCCACGTGATCGTGACCTCGTCGGCGGAGAGCAACTGCTCCTCGCGACGGGTGCCCGAGGCGTTGATGTCGACCGCCGGGAAGATCCGCTTGTCGGCGAGGTGCCGGTTCAGGCGGAGCTCCATGTTGCCGGTGCCCTTGAACTCCTCGAAGATCACCTCGTCCATCTTGGAGCCGGTCTCGACGAGCGCCGTGGCGAGGATGGTCAGCGAGCCGCCGTCCTCGATGTTGCGCGCGGCGCCGAAGAACCGCTTCGCCGGGTAGAGCGCGGCGGAGTCGACGCCACCGGAGAGCACGCGGCCCGACGGCGGCGTGGACAGGTTGTACGCACGGCCCAGACGGGTGATCGAGTCGAGCAGCAGCACGACGTCGTGGCCCAGCTCGACCAGGCGCTTGGCACGCTCGATGGCGAGCTCGGCGACCGTCGTGTGGTCCTCGGCGGGACGGTCGAAGGTCGAGGCGATGACCTCGCCCTTCACCGAGCGCTGCATGTCGGTGACCTCTTCGGGCCGCTCGTCGACGAGGACGACCATGAGGTGCGCCTCGGGGTTGTTCTTGGCGACGGCGTCGGCGATGGCCTGCAGCACGACGGTCTTGCCGGCCTTGGGCGGCGAGACGATGAGGCCGCGCTGGCCCTTGCCGATCGGCGACACCAGGTCGATGATGCGGGTCGACAGCTTGCCGGGTTCCGTCTCGAGGCGCAGGCGCTCGTTCGGGTACAGCGGGGTCAGGTCGGTGAAGTCGACGCGCGCCGCTGCCTCGTCGGCGGTCTGGCCGTTGATCGACTCGACGGCGACGAGCGCGTTGTACTTCTGGCGGCTCTGCTGCTCACCGTCGCGCGGCTGCTTGATCGACCCGACGACTGCGTCGCCCTTGCGCAGGTGGTACTTCTTCACCTGGCCGAGGGACACGTAGACGTCGCTCGGGCCGGGCAGGTAGCCGGTGGTGCGGACGAAGGCGTAGTTGTCGAGGACGTCGAGGATGCCCGCGATCGGGATCAGGACGTCGTCCTCGGTGACCTCGGGCTCGAAGTCGTCGTTCTGGCCGCCACGGCCGCGCTTGCGGTCGCGCTGGCGACGGCTGCGGCCGCTCTCGGCCTCGTCGGCGTGCTGTTGCTGCTGCTGCTTCTGCTGACCGCTGGTCTGCTGCTGCTTCTGGCCGCCGTTCTGCTTCTGGTCGGCCTTGTCGTCCTGCTTCGCCTCGGCCTGCTTGGCCTGGCCGTTCTGCTGCTCGGCCTGCTGGTTCTGCTGGCCGTTCTGCTTCTGGCCGCCGTTCTGCTGGCCGCCGTTCTGCTGGGCGTTCTGCTGACCGGCGTTCTGGTCGCCGTTCTGCTGCTCGCCGTTCTCGGCGTTCTGCCCACGACCACGACCGCGACCGCGGCTGCGGCGACCGCGGCGCGAGCCGCCCTCGCCCTGCTCGGCGTTCTGGTCACCGGAGTCGTTCTGGTCCTGCTCGGACTGGTCGGACTGGGCCGCGGAGGTCGGGGCCTGCGCGTCCTGCTGCTCGGCCGAGGCCGGCGCCTGCGACTGCTGGGCCTGCTGCGGCTGCTGGGCCTGCTGGTCGGCGTTGCCACGACCGCGGCCGCGACGCTGGGAACCGGTCTGGGCGGCCTCCTGCGCGTCCTTCTCGGCACGCACCTGGTCGAGCCCGGCGAGCAGGTCCTCGGTGCCGGTCTGGCCGTGGTTCGTGTGCTCGGCGGCCGAGGTCGGCGCGGCGTTCACGGTGCCACCGGACGACGCGCGGCGCGAACGACGGGCACGGCTGGGGGCTGCGGACTCGGCGGGTGCCTCGGGGTCGGCGACGGGTGCCTCGGCAGCGGGCTGCGCGGGGGTCTCGGCGGGCTCCGGCAGGGTCGGCTGCGCGGTGGCGGCCGGCTCGGCGGGGCTCTCGGCGACGGGTGCCGGGGTCTCGTCGGCGACGGGGCGCTTGTCCTCGATGGAGGCGATCAGGTCGCCCTTGCGGAGCTTCGAGAGCCCGGTGATGCCGAGCGAGGAGGCGATGCGCTGGAGCTCCGGCAGACGGAGGGCGCGCAGATCGCTGGGGATCTCCACCTGGGCGGAGTTGTTGTCGGTCAAGGTCGGTGTTTCCTTTCGAACCGCAGAACGCGGAGAGTTTCCACCGTCCCGGATGCTCCGGTGAGCATCGACCGCCGTTCAGACGACGGATCGGGATTCGGTGATCAGAAAGAGATGCACACTCGCGCACCGGACCCTGCGACGTCGTCGGAGCGGTCCTGGAGGACGAGCAATCCGTACGGTTACGCGGGTTCGGCTTCGAGCGCCGAGTGCGCTGCCACTGTAGCACCACCGAGATCGACGGCCAGCATGAGGGGCCGCCAGTCGGATTCGGCGTGTCGCTGCACCAGGTCGGCCGCGGTCAGGCGCTGCGCCGGGTCGCTGCCGAGCACGAGCAGGCTCGGCCCAGCACCGGACACGACCGCGGCGAGCCCGTGCTGTCGGAGCAGTCGGATCAGGCCGTCGGTCTCCGGCATGGCGCTCGCGCGGTACGCCTGGTGCAGGCGGTCCTCGGTGGCGGCCAGCAGCAGCTCGGGGCTCTGGATGAGCGCCGCGACGAGCAGGGCGGACCGGGAGACGTTGAACGCGGCGTCGGCGTGCGGGACCTGCTCGGGCTGCAGGGAGCGGGCGAGCTTCGTCGACAGGGTCGAGGTCGGCACGAACACCACGGGCGCGACACCGCGGTGCACCAGCAGCCGCTTGTACGCGGGGCCGTCCGCCGTCATCCACGCGATCGTCAGGCCGCCGAACAGCGCCGGGGCGACGTTGTCGGGGTGCCCCTCCATCTCGGTGGCCAGGGTCAGCAGCGTCGAGGCGTCGAGGTCCGCGACACCGTCGAGCAGTCCGCGCGCCGCCATCAGGCCGGCCACGATCGCCGCCGCGGACGACCCGAGGCCCCGACCGTGCGGGATCGCGTTGGTGGCGTGCAGCTCGAGCCCGGGCTGCGGGACGCCGGCGTGCTCGAGGCCGCGACGGATCGCCCGCACGACCAGGTTCGTGTCGTCGGTGGCGACCTCGCCGGCGCCGACGCCGTCGACGGTCACCGTCGCGCCCGGCTCCGGGCGCACACGCACCACGACCTCGTCGTACAGCGACAGCGCCAGGCCGAGGGAGTCGAAGCCCGGGCCGAGGTTCGCCGAGGTCGCCGGGACGCGGACGCGCACCGCCTTCCCCGACGCGAGCGCCCGGTCAGCGTGGACCGCCCGTCCGGCCGGTACAGCACTGTGGGCGGTGATGCCCTCCCCCGGTCCGGACGAGCGGTCGGCGCTCACTGCTCGCTGACCAGTCCGAGCACGTCGGCGATCGACTTCGTGTCGACCGGCACGCTCGTCGGGGTGACCTCGCCGCCGTCCTGCGTGCGCAGGGCCCACTGCGGGTCCTTCAGGCCGTGGCCGGTGACGGTGATGACGACCGTCGCGCCCTTCGGCACGATGCCGGCGTCGGCGCGCTCGAGCAGACCGGCGACACCGATGGCCGACGCGGGCTCGACGAAGACGCCGACCTCGGCCGACAGGATGTGGTGCGCGGCGAGGATCGCCTCGTCGGAGATCGCACCGAAGTAGCCGTCGGTCTCGTCGCGGGCCTCGAGGGCAAACTGCCACGACGCCGGGTTGCCGATGCGGATCGCGGAGGCGATGGTGTCCGGGTGGCGGACGACCTCGCCGCGCACGATCGGCGCGGAGCCGGCGGCCTGGAACCCGAACATCCGGGGCAGCTTGGTGCTGCGCCCGGCGGCGACGTCCTCGCGGTACCCGCGGGAGTACGCGGTGTAGTTGCCCGCGTTGCCGACCGGCAGGAAGTGGAAGTCCGGGGCGTCGCCGAGCACGTCGACGACCTCGAACGCGGCGGTCTTCTGCCCCTCGATGCGGTCGTTGTTGACCGAGTTGACGAGGTGCACCGGGTAGTTCGCCGCCAGGTCGCGGGCGATGTCGAGGCAGTCGTCGAAGTTGCCCTGCACCTGCAGCAGCTGGGCGTCGTGGGCGACGGCCTGGCTGAGCTTGCCCATCGCGATCTTGCCCTCGGGCACGAGCACCGCGGCGGTGATGCCGGCGTGCGTGGCGTACGCGGCGGCCGAGGCGCTGGTGTTGCCGGTCGAGGCGCAGATGACGGCCTTCGCGCCGTGCTCCACGGCCTTCGAGATCGCCATCGTCATGCCGCGGTCCTTGAAGGACCCGGTCGGGTTCATGCCCTCGAACTTGACGTAGACGTCCGCGCCGGTGCGCTCGGACAGGCGCCGGGCGGGGATGAGCGGCGTGCCGCCCTCACCGAGCGTGACGACGGGCGTCGCCTCGGTCACGTCGAGTCGGTCGGCGTACTCGCGCAGGACTCCCTGCCACTGGTGGGCCATCAGGCTTCTCTCTCTGTCCGGTGGTTCGGTCTGGGTGGGGCTCGGTGGTCGGTCTGGAGGCCCGTGGGCGCGTCAGGCGCCGACGATCCGCAGGACGCTGGTGACGTCCAGGACGACGTCCTCGTCGCCGAGGGCGACGACCGTGTCCGCGAGGTCCGCCTCGCGCGCCAGGTGCGTGCCGATGACGAGCGTGGCCGTTCCCTCGGCGGTGCCGGTGGTCGTCTGCTCCACCGTCTCGACGCTGACGCCGTGCTTCGCGAGCACGCCGGCCACCGTCGACAGCACGCCGGGGGCGTCCGCGACGTGCAGCGTGATCTGGTAGCTCGTGCGCACCGCGCCGATCGGGAAGACGGGCAGTTCCGACTGCGTCGACTCGGCGACGCCGGGACCGCCGATGACGTGCCGACGAGCGGCGGACACCAGGTCGCCGAGCACCGCGGAGGCCGTCTCGACGCCGCCGGCGCCGGCGCCGTAGAACATGAGGTCGCCGGCGGCCTCGGCCTCGACGAACACGGCGTTCTTCGCGCCGTGCACGCTCGCGAGCGGGTGTGCCTCGGGCACGAGTGCCGGGTAGACGCGGGCGCTGACGCCCTCGCGGCCGTCGTCGTCGGTCAGCCGCTCGGCGGTCGCCAGGATCTTCACGACGTAGCCGGCCTTGCGTGCGGCGCGGACCTGGTCGATCGTGACCGAGGTGATGCCCTCGCGGTGCACGGCGCTGAGCGGCACCGAGGTGTGGAACGCCAGCGAGGCCAGGATCGCGGCCTTCTGCGCGGCGTCGTAGCCCTCGACGTCGGCGGTCGGGTCGGCCTCGGCGTACCCGAGCTCGGTCGCGGTCGCCAGAGCGTCCTCGAACGTGGCCCCCTCGCGGTCCATCAGGTCGAGGATGAAGTTCGTGGTGCCGTTGACGATGCCCATGATCCGCACGATGCGGTCCCCCGCGAGCGAGTCGTGCAGGGGGCGGATGATCGGGATCGCACCGGCGACGGCGGCCTCGTAGTACAGCTGCGCGCCGACCTGCTCGGCGGCGGCGAAGAGCTCCGGGCCGTGGGTCGCGAGCAGGGCCTTGTTGCCGGTGACGACGTCCGCTCCGGACTGCAGCGCCTGCAGCACCAGGGTGCGCGCCGGCTCGATGCCGCCGATGAGCTCGACCACGATGTCCGCGCCGAGGATGAGCGACTCGGCGTCCGTGGTGAAGAGCTCCTTCGGCAGGTCGACGTCGCGGGGCGCGTCGATGTCGCGCACGGCGATCCCGACCAGCTCGAGGCCGGCACCGGCTCGCGAGGCCAGTTCGTCGCCGTGCTCGAGGAGGAGCCGCGCGACCTGGGATCCGACCGAGCCGGCCCCGAGCAGCGCGACGCGGACGTTGCGGTATTCGATCATCTGGTGGTTCCTGTCATCGGGCCGGGCCCGTCGGGTCGGGGGTCAGTGGCCGCTGCCGTCGAGGGGCACGGGCACGACCCCGGTGTCACGGGCGAGGAGGTCGTCGATCGACTCGCCCCGCACGAGGATACGGGCTGCGCCGTCGGCCACCGCGACGACCGGCGGGCGACCGACGTGGTTGTAGTTGCTCGCGAGACTCCAGCAGTAGGCACCGGTCGCGGCCACGGCGAGCAGGTCGCCGCGCTGCACGTCGCCGGGCAGGTACTCGTCGTTCACGACGACGTCGCCGCTCTCGCAGTGCTTGCCGACGACGCGGGTCAGCACCGCGGGGGCGTCGGAGGTCCGGGCGAGCCGTGCCGTGTAGTCGGCGCCGTACAGCGCCGGGCGGGCGTTGTCGCTCATGCCGCCGTCGACGGACACGTAGGTGCGGGTGGCGGCCTTCGCGGTCGGCGCGTCGGCGGCGAGGGCGTGGTCCTCGGTCGCGAGCACCTGCTCGGTCCCGTCGGACACGGGCGGGTCGAGTTCCAGCGTCACGGGCTTGATCGTGCCGACCGAGTACAGCGTGATGCCGGCCGGACCGACGATGTACCGGCCGGGCTCCACCGCGATGTCGGGCACCGGGATGCCACGCTCCGCGCAGGCCTCGGCGACGATCGTGGCGAGGGCCTCGGCGACGTCCTCGGGTTCGAACGCCGAGTCGGCCTCGGTGTAGTCGATGCCCCAGCCGCCGCCGAGGTTGAGCTCCGGCACCGGGCCGGTGGCCACGAGGGTCGCGTGCACGTCCATCAGGCGCCGAGCCGCCTCGCGGAACCCGGACTCGTCGAAGATCTGCGAGCCGATGTGCGAGTGCAGTCCGACGAAGGCGAGCGAGGGCTCCGCGCGCACGGCCTCGGCGACCGCAACGGCCTCGGTGAACGGGATGCCGAACTTCTGGTCCTCGCGCGCCGTGGCGAGGTACTCGTGGGTCGATGCGTGCACGCCGCTGTTGATGCGGATGCGCACCCGCTGCACCACACCGGCCTCGGCCGCTGCCCGGGCGACGCGCCCCACCTCTTCGTGGCTGTCCAGCACGAGCGTGCCGACACCGACCTCGACCGCGCGGGCGATCTCGGCGTCGGACTTGTCGTTGCCGTGGAACCCGAGCCGGCCCGGGTCCATCCCGCCGGCCAGGGCGACCGCGAGCTCACCACCGGTGCAGACGTCGACGCGCAGGCCCGCCTCGGCCATCCACGCCACGACCTGCGTCGTCAGGAAGGCCTTGCCGGCGTAGTAGACGTGCGCGTGGCTGCCGATGCGCTCGAAGGCCTCGGCGAACGCGTTCCGCACGCGGACGGCGCGGGACTGCACGTCGCGCTCGTCGACGACGTACAGCGGCGTGCCGAACCGTGCGACGAGGTCCGTCGCGCTGACGCCGCCGATCGCCATCGTGCCGTCGTCGGTCCGCGTCGCGGACGCGGGCCAGATGCGGTCCACCAGTCCGGAGGCGTCCGTCGGGAACCGCAGCCGCGGCGGTGCAAGGGGGTTCTCGCTCACGGGACCCGATCCTACCGACGCGAGCCGCGCCTCCCGGCCGTGTGACGCGACGGGGTCACCCGCAGCTGCCGACGGTGCGCAGACCGTCCTCGGTGAGCGGCAGCGAGTCGGCCGTGATGCGGACCGTCGCGTCCGACCTCGAGACGTCGAGCGAGCGCACGCGCAGCGCCTCGGGCAGGAACTGCGCCGTGCAGACCTGCACCGGGACGCCCGTGACGCCGGGGATCGAGTCGACCTTGAGCCCGAGGTCCGAGTTGGTGATCCGGACGCTCTCCGGGGTGATCGTGATGCCGCGGCCGTCGTCCTGCGCGACCACGCCGCCCTTCGCCGCGTAGGTGATGTCGTAGCCGAGCACGGCGGTCGAGCCGGACAGCTCGACGCCGTCGTCGACGAGGGTCAGCCGGTCGAACAGCGGGCTGTACTTCGCCAGGTCCTTCACGCTGGTGGACGCCAGGGTGACGGTGCCGTCGACGTCGCGGACCTCGCCCTGGCCGTCGACCGGGACGTCTCGCGCGGTGACGTCGGCGGCGAGCGGGATGCCGTCGACCGTGAGCTCGGCCGAGGAGATCTCGACGCGGTCGAGCGTGCCGCTGATGAGCTGCGGGATGACGACGCCCTCGGCGTGGGCGTCGACCTGCCCGGTCGTGCCGTCCGGCAGCGACTGCTCGACCTGCTGGGCGATGACCCGGTCGACGACGCCGCGCAGCACCAACTCGGCGATCACGACGAGGGCGGCGAGCACGACGACGACCACGAGCAGGACGACGGGCCAGCGGCGACGGCGGGCGCGGGGGCGGTCGGCGGCGAGGGACATGCGTCCCACCCTGCCAGCCCGTCCCGGCAGGCCGCCTGGAGGCGCGGGCGCCGAGGCGCGGGGGCGGGCGCGGGCCGGGGCCTGAGGGCCGGGGCACGCCGGGGGGCGCCGGGGCGGGGCGCGGCGGCGCGCGACGGCGGGCGCGCGCGCTCGGTCGCGCCCCGTCACGGTCGTTGCGCCCCGGCTCACCGGGGCGCGATGACCGTGCGGGGGCGCGACGGCGCCCTGCGCACAACCGGAGTGAGCCCGAACCGCGCGATTGTGCGGCTCGGGCTCACTCCGGTTGTGCGGGGGTGTTCCGCGCCGCTCGAGCGGGCTCGGCTACATGCGGGCGGGGGCGCTCACGCCGAGCAGACCCAGGCCGTTGCGGACGACCTGCCCCGTGGCGTCGTTCAGCCACAGGCGGGTGCGGTGCAGGTCGGTCACGGGCTCGTCGCCGAGGGGCGTGACGCGGCAGGAGTCGTACCAGCGGTGGTACAGCCCCGCCAGCTGCTCGATGTACCGGGCGATGCGGTGCGGCTCGCGTAGCTCGGCGGCCTGGCGCACCACGCGCGGGTACTCGGCGAGGGCCCCGAGGAGCGCGCCCTCGGAGTCGTGCGTCAGCAGCGAGGCGTCGAACACCGACCGGTCCACCCCGGCGGCCTCGGCGTTGCGGGCCACCGACTGCGTGCGGGCGTGGGCGTACTGCACGTAGAACACGGGGTTGTCGTTCGTGCGCTTGACGAGCAGGTCGAGGTCGATGTCGATCGCGGTGTCGCTGGCGAACCGGACGAGCGAGTACCGACCGGCGTCGACACCGACGGCGTCGACCAGGTCCTCCATCGTGACGATCGTGCCGGCGCGCTTCGACATGCGCATCGGCTCGCCGTCCTTGAGCAGGTTGACCATCTGCCCGATCAGGATCTCGAGGTTCGTGCCCGGCTCGTCGCCGAAGGCCGCGCACATCGCCATCATGCGGCCGACGTAGCCGTGGTGGTCCGCGCCGAGCATGATGAGGTTGCGCTCGAACCCGCGCTCGCGCTTGTCCAGGTAGTACGCCAGGTCGCCGGCGATGTACGCGGGCTCCCCGTCGGACTTGATGACGACGCGGTCGCGGTCGTCGCCGAAGTCGGTGGTGCGGAGCCACTCGGCACCCTCGGCCTCGTACATCACGCCGGCCGACCGCAGCCGGTCGATGGCGCGCTCGACGGCCTTCGACTCGTGCAGCGCGTTCTCGTGGAAGTAGACGTCGAAGTCGACGCCGAAGTCGTGCAGCGACGCCTTGATGTCGGCGAACATGAAGTCGACGCCCTCGCGGCGGAACAGCTCCTGCGCCTCGTCGCGGGGCAGGTCGCGCACGTCCGTCGTCGCGGGCAGGGTCGCGATGACCCGGGCGGCGATCTCGGCGATGTAGGCGCCGCCGTAGCCGTCCTCCGGCGTGGGCTCACCGAGGGCGCTCGCCACCAGGGACCGGGCGAAGCGGTCGATCTGCGCGCCGTGGTCGTTGAAGTAGTACTCGCGGGTCACCAGGGCGCCCTGCGTCTGGAACACGCGGGCCAGGCTGTCCCCGACGGCCGCCCAGCGGACACCGCCCATGTGGATCGGTCCGGTCGGGTTCGCGGACACGAACTCCAGGTTGATCCGCACGCCGTCGTACAGGTCGCCGGCGCCGAAGGCACTGCCGGACTCGACGATGGTCCGCGCGATCTCACCGGCGGCGGCGGCCTCGAGCGTGATGTTGATGAAGCCGGGGCCGGCGACGTCGACCGACGCCACGCCGTCGAGCTCGGTCAGCTCACCGGCGATCTCGGTCGCGAGCTCGCGCGGGTTCGTGCCGAGCCGCTTCGCCAGCTGCATCGCGGCGTTCGAGGCCCAGTCGCCGTGCGCGCGGTTCTTCGGACGCTCGAGCGCCACGTGGGACTCCCCGATCGTCACGGTGTCGGACGCGCCTCGTCGCTCGACGATCCCGGTCAGGATCGACAGGTACGCGGCGGAGAGTTCGGCAGGAGTCACGGGGAGCGAGTCTACCGGGACGCTCAGGTCCCTTCCGGTCGGTGCTGGATCATGTCGTGATGCCCCCACGCAGCCGGACCCGGGCGCGCACCGTCGCCACACTCGCCACCGCAGCAGCCCTCGCGCTCACCGGGTGCGCGGGCGGCGGGGACCGGACGCCCTCGGCGAGCCCGACCCCCGCCGGCACCCCCGTGTCGCAGCGCTGCGCCGAGCTCCTGCCCGCAGACGCCCTGTCGGTGTACGGGCAGACCTTCGCGCTCGACGACTCGTTCGCCCCGGCGGAGGGCTCCCCCGCTGCCACGATCGCCGACCAGCGGGGCCGTGTCTGCCGGTACGTGAGCACCGACGCCGACGCCACCACCGTCACGGTCGCCGTCGCCCACCTGCCTGAGAAGTCGCTCACCAACTTGAAGGACGCCCTGTACGAGCGGGGCGGGTCCGTCCCCACGTACGACGTCGAGGGGTACTTCGCGCTGGACGGCGAGCAGGGTCGCGCCGACGCCTTCGCCGACCCGTACTGGATCACCGCCGAGTCGACGCTCTTCACCGAGCCGGGCGGCGCGCAGCCCGTGGTCGACGCGGTGCGCGCCGCGGTGCAGCCGACCGCCTCCGCCACGCCGACGGGCTGACAGCGGCGCTCCGGCGCACGGGACGCGCGCCGGGACGGACGGGAGGCACGGTGCGGGGCCGTCCCGGGCCTCCCGTCCGCAGGTGGCCGACTCCAGAGCGCGACACGCGCTGTCCGGCACCGCCCGCCGGACCTGCTACGGTTGGTGACACCCCTCGGCCCCCATAGCTCAGGGGATAGAGCACTGCCCTCCGGAGGCAGGGGCGGAGGTTCGAATCCTCCTGGGGGCACTGGAAACTCCCGCGCAAGCAGTTGTCTTCGCTTCGCTCAGTCAGCTGCGCGCGACGTCGCCTGCGGCGACCGATCCCCCGTCGAGGCTTCTCCGGGATCGTGGCGCGTCTCGTGGTCGTGTCTGCTCGGGTGCGAGCTGCGCACGGAGCGTGCCCCGTTGCCGAGCCGCCGGTGTTTCCCGACACGTCACGTGCACCCCCTAGGATCACGGGCCGGTCGTCCCGCACGCGACCGGGAAGAGGCCTCGATGACCACCGCCACCGGGAACCCGCAGCACGAACTCGCGCGCGGCGGGCACGCCCCCGCACCACGGACCCTGTTCGACGTGCTGGCAGCCACCGCCGCGACACACCCGGACGCGACCGCACTCGAGGACCCCGCGGGCACCGTCGACTACGCGGCCCTGCTCGACCTGGTGCGGGCGCAGGCCGACGACCTCGCCCGACGCGGCGTCCGGCGGGGTGACCGGGTCGGCGTGCGGATCCCCTCCGGCGGACGCGACCTGTACCTGTCGATCCTCGCCGTGCTGGCCGCCGGGGCCGCCTACGTGCCCGTCGACGCCGACGACCCCGAGGAACGCGCCACCCTGGTGTTCGGCGAGGCCGGTGTGGTCGGCGTGATCGGTGCCGGCGGGGTCCTGCGGGACCGCGACGGCGCGGAACTCCCGGTGACGGACCCTGCGGCGAGCGCCGAGGTCCCCCGCGAGACCGACGACGCGTGGATCATCTTCACGTCCGGGTCGACGGGTGTGCCGAAGGGCGTCGCGGTGACGCACCGGTCTGCTGCCGCGTTCGTGGACGCCGAGGCGCGGATGTTCCTGCAGGCCGCGCCGATCGGGCCGGGCGACCGGGTGCTGGCGGGGTTGAGCGTGGCGTTCGACGCGTCGTGCGAGGAGATGTGGCTGGCGTGGGGGCACGGTGCGGCGCTGGTGCCCGCTCCCCGGTCGCTGGTGCGGACGGGGGTGGACCTGGGGCCGTGGCTCATCGCGCACACGATCACGGTGGTCTCGACGGTGCCGACGCTCGCGGCGCTGTGGCCGGACGACGCGTTGGAGCAGGTGCGGCTGGTGATCTTCGGTGGCGAGGCGTGTCCGCCCGAGCTGGCGGCGCGCATCGCGAGTCGTGACCGTGAGGTGTGGAACACGTACGGGCCGACCGAGGCGACGGTGGTGGCGTGCGGGTCCCTGCTCGACGGGAGCCAGCCGGTGCGCATCGGGCTGCCGTTGGACGGGTGGGACCTGGCGGTCGTCGACGCCTCGGGGAACCGTGTCGCTCTCGGCGGAGTCGGTGAGCTGGTGATCGGTGGTGTCGGGCTGGGGCGGTACCTGGACCCGGCGAAGGACGCCGAGAAGTACGCGCCGTTCCCCGAGCTCGGGTGGGAGCGGGCGTACCGGAGCGGGGACCTCGTGCGGTACGACCCCGAGGGGCTGGTGTTCCAGGGGCGTGCGGACGACCAGGTGAAGCTCGGCGGCCGTCGGATCGAGCTCGGGGAGATCGACGCGGCACTGCAGGCGCTGGACGACGTCGCCGGTGGTGCGGCGGTGGTGCAGCGGACCCCGGCGGGCAACCAGGTGCTCGTCGGGTACGTGGCGCCGGTGGCCGGGGCGACGGTGGACGTGGCGGCGGCGAACGCGCGGTTGCGCGAGGAGCTGCCGGCTGCGCTGGTACCGCTCGTCGCGGTGGTGGACGCCCTGCCGACGCGGACGTCGGGCAAGGTCGACCGTGCGGCGTTGCCGTGGCCGTTGCCCGGCGCCTCGGACGCGGCGATGCTGCCGGACACCGTGGCGTGGATCGCCGAGCGGTGGTCGGCGATCCTCGGGGTGCCGGTGGCGAGCGTCGACGACGACTTCTTCGCCCACGGTGGTGGGTCGTTGACGGCGGCGCAGCTGGTGTCGGCCATCCGGGAGCGGTTCCCGTCGACGACCGTGGCGGACGTGTACGACCACCCGCGGATCGGTGCGCTGGCGGCGGCGCTCGACGAGTCGGGTCCGGTGGCGGCGTCGGCGCGGGACGTCGCTCCGGTCCCCCCGGCGACGGGGCTGCTCATGACGCTGCTCGGGTTGCCCGTGCAGGTGCTCCGGGGGCTGCGGGTCCTGACGTGGACGGCCGTGGTGGCTGCGGTGCTGCAGGCGACGACGCTGCCGTTCCTGCCGGTGCTGCCCTGGCCGGTGCTCGTGCTCGCGGTGCTGGTGTTCGTGACGCCGATCGGCAAGATGGCGCTGACGGTGGTCCTCGCGCGTCTGCTGCTCGCCGGGGTGCGGCCGGGGTCGTACCCCCGGGGTGGTCCGGTGCACCTGCGGGTGTGGCTGGCGGAGCGGATCGCCGAGGCGGTCGACGGCCCCTCGACGGCGGGTGCGCCGTGGATCAGCTACTACGCGCGGGCGCTCGGGGCGCGGATCGGCAAGGACGTCGACCTGCACACCCTGCCCCCGGTGACGGGCATGCTCACCATCGGCAAGCGGGCGTCGGTCGAGCCCGAGGTCGACCTGGCCGGGCACTGGCTCGACGGTGACGTCTTCCACCTGGGGCACGTACGGATCGACGACGACGCCGTGGTACGCAGCCGCACGACGCTGCTGCCCGGCGCGCACGTCGGTGCAGGTGCCGAGGTCACCGCGGGTTCCGCCGTCGGCGGGCCGGTCCCCGCGGGCGAGCGGTGGGCGGGTGCGCCTGCGGAGCGCATCGGCTCGGCTCGTGACGACCGGGAGGCCCGTCCCCCGGCCCGTCGGCGCTGGCTGCTGGCGTACGGGGCCGGGTCCCTGGCCGTGGCCGGCCTGCCGGTGGTCGGGGTCGCGGTCGGGCTGCTGGTGACGGTCGCCCTGGTCGGGCGGGCACCGACACTGGGTGACGCGGTGCTCCGCGCGCTCGTGACCGTCCCCCTGGCGACGGTCGTCGCCGGCGCGGTGTACGCCCTGCTCGTGGTGGGGTCGGTGCGGTTGCTCGGCATCGGTCTGCACGAGGGCCGACACCCGGTGCGGTCGCGGATCGGGTGGCAGGTGTGGTCGACCGAGCGGGTGCTCGACGCGGCGCGCACGCTGCTGTTCCCGCTGTACGCCTCGCTCGTGACGCCGGCGTGGCTGCGGCTGCTCGGTGCCCGGGTGGGTCGGGACACCGAGATCTCGACGGTCCTGCTCATCCCGGCGCTGACGCAGATCGCGTCGGGGGCGTTCCTGGCCGACGACACCATGGTGGCCACGTACGAGCTCGGTGGCGGACGGGTGCGGATCGGCCGGTCCAAGGTCGGTCGCCGCGCGTTCCTCGGCAACAGCGGCATGACGGGTGCCGGACGCTCGGTGCCGCGCGAGGCCCTGGTCGCGGTGCTGTCCGCCGTGCCGAAGAAGGCCAAGCGCGGGTCGTCGTGGCTCGGGTCGCCCCCGGTGCGGCTGCGGCGCGCCGCGACCGAGTTCGACGAGGCGCGCACGTTCCGCCCGTCACGGCGGCTCAAGGTCGCCCGCGGCTGCTGGGAGCTGCTGCGCCTGGTCGCCCCGATGGTCTCCGCCGCGATCGCCCTCGGCGTCGCCGGAGCACTGCTGGCGCTGTGGTCGGCGGTGGGGATCGGGTGGACGGTGCTCCTCGCCGGGCCGGTGCTCATCGCCGCCGGGGCCGTCGCGGCCGTGGTGTCGACGATCGCGAAGTGGGCGTTCGTCGGCCGGATCACCGCTCGGGAGCACCCGCTCTGGTCGTCGTTCGTGTGGCGCAACGAGGTGCAGGACACCTTCGTCGAGACCGTCGCCCGGCCGTGGTTCGCCGAGCAGGCCACCGGCACCCCCGCACTGGCCGTCTGGCTGCGGAGCCTCGGCGCGACGATCGGCCGCGGCACCTGGCTCGAGACGTACTGGCTGCCCGAGGCCGACCTCGTCACGATCGGGCCGGGCGCCTCGGTCGCGCGGGGCACCGTCGTGCAGACGCACCTGTTCCACGACCGGGTGATGCAGCTCGACACCGTGCGGCTCGACGCCGGCGCGACCCTCGGCCCGCACAGTGTCGTCCTGCCCGCGGCGGGCATCGGCGCCGGCGGCACCGTCGGACCGTCGTCGCTCGTGATGCGCGGCGAACAGGTGCCGCCCGGGTCGCGGTGGTCGGGCAACCCGATCGCTCCGTGGACAGCCGGTCCGACCGCCTCGACGGACTGACCGGCGCCATGCGGTTGACTGGCTCCGTGCCGACCACCGACGACGACGACCCGTACACCCCGCACAGCGGCGACCGACGGTGGAGCGCCGAGCACTACGACCTCCGGCTCGACTACCGGGTCGCCACGAACCGCCTGGACGGCACGGCGACGATCACCGCCCGGGCCCTCGAACCGCTCGACCGGGTCGTGCTCGACCTGCACGGGCTGACGGTCGACCGGGTCGACGTCGACGGGCACCGCGCCAAGAAGGTGTCCTCGTCGACGCACAAGGTGACGGTCACCCCGGCCGCGACCATCGCCGCCGACACCGTGTTCACGGTGCACCTGCGGTACCGCGGCAGCCCACGGCCGGTGCGGAGCCCCTGGGGACCGCTCGGCTGGGAGGAACTGACCGACGGCGTCATCGTCGCCGCGCAGCCGACCGGGGCGCCCTCGTGGTTCCCCTGCAACGACCGACCCGACGACAAGGCCACCTACCGGGTCGAGATCGCGACCGAGGCGGCCTACGACGTCCTGGCGAACGGCGAGCTGCTCGCGAAGGAACGCGACCGCGTCGGCACCCGGTGGACCTACGCCACGACCGAACCGATGGCGACGTACCTGGCGACGGTGCAGATCGGCCGGTACCGCACCACGAAGCTCCGGTCCGGCGACGTCCCCGTCACGCTGCACCACCCCGCCGACCTCGCCGCGGCCGCGAAGACCGACTTCGGGCAGGTGCCGGCGATGCTCGCGCTGTTCGATGACCGGTTCGGCCCGTACCCCTTCGCCGCCTACGGGGTCGTCGTGACCGACGACGAGCTCGAGATCCCGCTCGAGGCGCACGGCCTGGCGGTGTTCGGGCGGAACCACGTCGACGGCGAGCACGGCACCGACCGGCTCATCGCCCACGAGCTGGCGCACCAGTGGTTCGGCAACTCCGTCACCGTCACCCGCTGGCGGGACATCTGGCTGCACGAGGGCTTCGCCTGCTACGCGGAGTGGCTGTGGTCCGAGGAGCGCGGCGCCGACACCGCCGACGCCCTGGCGGAACGGTACCGGCAGGGGCTGCTCGACCAGCCGGAGGACCTGGTGGTCGGCGACCCGGGTGCGCGGGACATGTTCGACGACCGCGTCTACAAGCGTGGCGCGCTCGCCCTGCACGCCGTCCGCCGCACCGTCGGCGACGACGCCTTCTTCGCCGGACTCCGGCGCATCACCGAGGAGCACCGGCACGGGTCGGTCACCGTGCCCGACGTGCTCGGCGCCTTCGCGGACGCGTCCGGCCGGTCCGTGGAGGCCGTCCGCGCCGTCACCGGGCCGTGGATCGACGAGGCCGCTGTGCCGACGCTGCCGGCTGGCCAGCAGTCTCCGCCGCCGGCCGGCTAGCCCGCCAGTTCGCCGTCGGCCGGCTCGCAGCTGACCTCGGTCCACACCGCGTCGAGCGACAGGCCGACCACACCGGCCACCGACGCGATCGTCGAGAACGCCGGCGTCGCGATGCGACCGGTCTCGATCTTCCGGAGCGTCTCCGGCGAGATCCCCGCAGCCAGGGCGGTGTCCACGATCGATCGCGGACCACGGGCACGACGGAGCAGCGCTCCGAGGCGACGACCGCGCGCGACCTCGTCGGGGCGGAGTGGGAGACGGACCATGCCCACATAGTAATACCGGTATGATTATCCGCGTGATCGAGATCCTGACCCCCGCCGAGGTCGACAAGGGCCGTGCCACCGGAGCCCTCGTCGGCACGATCCTGCACACCCTGCGCGAACGCACCCGCGTCGGCACGAACCTGCTCGAGATCGACCGGTGGGCGAAGCAGATGATCGAGACCGCTGGCGCCGACTCCTGCTACGTCGACTACGCACCCTCGTTCGGCCGCGGCCCGTTCGGCCACCACATCTGCACGGCCGTGAACGACGCCGTCCTGCACGGGCTCCCCCACGACCGGGTCCTGGCGGACGGCGACCTGCTCACCCTCGACCTCGCGGTGTCGCTCGACGGCATCGCCGCCGACGCCGCGATCAGCTTCGTGGTCGGCACCCCGCGCCCCGAGGACACCGCCCTCATCGACGCCACCGAACGCGCCCTCGCCGCCGGCATCGCCGCCGCGGGCCCCGGTGCGCGCATCGGAGACCTGTCGCACGCGATCGGCACCGTGCTCGAGGCCGCCGGCTACCCGGTCAACGTCGAGTTCGGCGGCCACGGCATCGGCTCGACGATGCACCAGGACCCGCACGTGTCGAACACCGGTCGGCCCGGTCGGGGCTACACGCTCCGGCCCGGGCTCCTGCTCGCCCTCGAACCGTGGGTGATGGCGGACACCGACGTCCTGGTCACCGACGCCGATGGCTGGACGCTGCGGAGCGCCACCGGAGCACGCACGGCCCACACGGAGCACACCATCGCGATCACCGACGACGGCGCCGAGGTGCTCACGCTGCCACGGTGACCGTGATCCCGCCCGCAGCGACCGCGAGCACCGTGTCGGCGGCGGGGAACAGCACGGTCACCGGGTGCTCGGTCCCCTCGAACACCGCGACGGTGCGCTCCAGGTCCACCTCGACCGCGCACGGATCCACCCGCAGCCCCCGGCCGTCGCGCTTCAGCACCGCCTCCTTGACGGCCCACATCGCGGCGAGCCGCGTGCCGTCACCCCGTGCCCCAGCCCGCTCCCGCACGGTGAACGCGTCGAGCGGGGCAGCAGCGACGCGCGACACCCGCTCGACGTCGACACCGAGCGACGAGGGGCCGACCGCCAGGGCGACCAGGCCGGGCGCGCGGGACAGACTCACCCCGACGGGGACGTCACCCACGGTCGTCCACGGCCGACCGTGGTCGGTGGCGGAGCAGTGCGGGCAGACGCGCCCCCTGCGCACCGCGTCGGTCCCGACACCCGTCGCCGACGCGACGGCGGCGACCAGGGCCTCCCGGTCGGTCGCACGGTCGCGACCCGGCGTCCGCAGGGTCACCGTGACGGTCTGGAGGCGCGACCCACCACCGCGGGCCACGCCCGCCGGTCGGATGGTCGCGCCCAGGGCGGATCAGGCGTGCGTCAGCGCGATGAGCGCGACGTTCATCGTGCTGTACTTCCCCTCGGAACGGGTTGCCTGACGCACCCGCCCGCGCAGGACCTCGTAGCGTCCGTCGTGCTCGCGGACGAAGCCGATGACTCCCGTCGCCGGCGTCGACACGCGGTGGTAGCCGTCCTCGAGCGGGACGACCTCGGTGTTCGTGGTGCGCTCCATCGTTGTTCCCCTTCCGTTCATCGTCGAACAGTGCCATCAGCCTACCCCGGTACGGGGGACAAAGCGTTCACAGGAAGCACGGCACCAAGGGTTCCCCGGGAGTCTGTCCGATCCCCTGTCCGGCCTGGATAGACTCCGGGCGACAGCGCCCTGGTGGCGCGGTCCGGGCGGTACCGCGGGGGTACCGGCCGGCGACGGACGGAGGACGGATGCGAGCGGTCCAGCACGGATCGGGCACGGACGGATCGAGCGGGCGCAGGGGGACAACACGGCTCTGGGGCCGTGTGACGGCGGCCCTCGTCGCGGTGCTGATCGTCCTGGCTCCGGCGGCGACCGCCCACGCCACGCCTCCCGTCGACCTGGGCGGAGCGTACGTCCTCGACGAGGCCGACGCGCTGTCGTCGTCCGAGCAGGCCCGGGTCGAGCAGGCCGTGCAGGACCTGTACGCCGAGACCCAGACGCAGCTGTTCGTCGTGTTCGTGCCGTCCTTCACCGATCCCACCGACCACACCGAGTGGGGCAGGACCGTGCTCGAACGGAACCAGATCGACACCGACGGCATCCTGCTGTCGGTCGCGGTCGACGAGCGCAACTACGACGTCCAGCAGACCAACGAGACCGCGATCTCGGAGTCCGACGTGCAGGGCGCCGTCGACGACTCCCTGCTCCCCGAGCTCAAGCAGAGCGACTGGGGCGGTGCCGCCGTGGCCTTCGCCGACGGGCTGACCCAGTCGCAGGCACCGGTCGACCTGACCTGGCTGTGGATCCTGCTGCTCGTCGTCGTCGTGGGCCTCGTCGTGGTCGTGCTCGTCGTCCGCACCCGCAACAAGCGGCGCACCGCCGAGGCGGACCGGGCGCGAGCGGCATCCCTCGCCGACCTGGAACGCACCGCCGGTGGCGCGCTCGTCACCATCGACGACGAACTCCGCACCGCCGAGCAGGAGGTCGGCTTCGCGAGCGCCCAGTTCGGCCCCGACGCCGCGAAGCCCTTCGCCGACGCCGTGCAGGCCGCGCAGCGCGAGGTCCGGAAGGCGTTCGCGATCCGGCAGCAGCTCGACGACGAGATCCCCGACACCCCGCAGCAGCGCGCCGAGTGGGCGAACCAGATCATCGTGATCTGCGAGCGGGCACATGCCGCGATCGAGGAGCAGACCGAGGCCTTCGACCAGCTCCGGTCGCTCGAGGACGGCGTCGAGGACGCCGCCGCGTCGCTGGCCCGTGCCGTCGCCGAGGCCCCGGCCTCCGTCGGTGCCGCAGCAGCAGCGCTCGACCGCGTCCGGAACCGGTACCGCGGACGGACCCTGGCCACCGTCGCCGACAACGTCGACCAGGCACACCAGGTGCTCGCCTTCGCGACCGAGCGCTCCGACGCCGCGTCCGCCGCGATCGCCGCGGGCGACAAGGGCGAGGCCGTGGTGGCCGTCCGCGACGCCCAGCACGCACTCGCCCAGGTCCAGCAGCTGACCGACGGCGCCGTCGCCGCCGAAGCCTCCTTCGACCAGGCCACCGCCCGCGCCGAGGCCATGCGCATCGACATCGAGGGCGACGTCGCCGCCGCCCGGAGCCTGCGCAGCGGCGGTCCGGACCTCGCCGCCGCGGTGACCCGGGCCGAGGCCGTGCTGCGGCAGGGGCTGGATCCGCAGGACCCGGTCGCCGCCGTCGACGCCCTGACCCGTGCGAACACGGAGATCGACCAGGCCCTCGCGGCCGCGCGGGGCGCCGAGGAGCAGCGCCGACGCGCGACCCAGGCCCTCGACCACACCCTGCGCGACGCCCGCACCCGCATCAGCCAGGCGCGGGACTACGTGTCGCTGCACCGTGGTGGCATCGGCCCGACCGCCCGCACCCGGTTGTCCGAGGCGCAGCGCGCCTACGACGACGCCGTCGAACTCGCCGCGACCGACCCGGGTCAGGCCCTCAACGCGGCCCGCGCCGCCGAACAGTACGCCGCTGCCGCGATGGACGCGGCGAACGACGACATGGGCGGCTGGGGCGGTGGCCCCGGCGCCGGCGGTGGTGGCGGGGCGCAGCTCGGCGGCCTCGTGACCGGACTCGTCCTCGGCGGACTCCTCGGTGGCCGCGGCGGCAGCTACGGCGGCGGCTCCTTCGGGGGCGGCGGCTTCGGGGGCGGCGGCGGGTTCAGCGGCGGCGGGGGCTTCGGTGGCGGCGGGGGCGGCGGCTTCTCCGGCGGCGGCCGGTTCTGACCGGTCGGACTCCCCCGCACCGATCCGACCCGACCCGACCACCGATCGACCACACACGACCTGACCGACCAGACCATCCACAGGACTTCCACGAAAGGGAACAGCAATGGCCAAGCAGACCATCTTCGGACGCATCTCCACCCTCGTGCGCGCGAACATCAACCAGATCATCGACGACGCCGAGGACCCGCAGAAGATGCTGGACCAGCTCGTGCGCGACTACACGAACAACATCGCCGACGCGAAGACGGCGATCGCGCAGACGATCGGCAACGTGCGCCTGCTCGAGCAGGACCACGAGGAGGACAAGAAGGCCGCGGTCGAGTGGGGGCAGAAGGCCGCCAACGCCTCCGCCGCCGCCGCCGACAAGTACCGCGCCGAGGGCAAGGCCTCCGAGGCGGACAAGTTCGACAACCTCGCCAAGATCGCCATCGGCAAGCAGATCGCCGCCGAGCAGGAGGTCAAGGACGCCGAGCCGAACCTGGCGTCGCAGAACGAGGCCGTCGAGAAGCTCAAGACCGGTCTCGCCGGCATGGAGCAGAAGCTCGAGCAGCTGCGCGCCAAGCGCGACAACCTCGTCGCCCGCTCGAAGACCGCCGAGGCACAGTCGCGCGTGAACGACGCCCTCGGCAACATCGACGTGCTCGACCCGACGAGCGACCTCGGCCGCTTCGAGGAGAAGGTCCGTCGCGAGGAGGCCAAGGTCCTCGGGCAGCAGGAGCTGCAGTCCTCGAGCCTCGACGCCCAGTTCGAGAGCCTCGAGGACGTGGGCAAGGACGCCGAGGTCGAGGCCCGGCTCGCCGCGCTCAAGTCCGGCGGCTCGTCGACCATCTGACCGACGCCCTGACGACGCCGGACCCCAGCTGACAGACTGAGACGATGCAGTTCCTCGTGGTCGGTCAGTGGCAGGGTTCGGCGTCGTCGCGCGCGATGCGCCTCGGGGACGGCGCCGCGGCCATCGCCGCCGACCTCCCCCGGGCCGCGACGACCGTGGTCGAGGTCCCGACCGGCGCCGGCGACCGGCTCGAGACCGCCGTCGCGCGGTACACGTCGGTGCTCGCCGTCGCCGAACGCGTCGCCGAGGAGACTGCCGTCGCACCCGAGCCCGTGCTCGTGGTCGGCGGCGACGGGGCGAGCGTCCTCGGCGCGACCACGGCGCTCACCCCGGACACCGCCTTCGTCCGCATCGCCGGCTCCAGCGGCTACCGCGCCCTGAACCGCGCCCAGCCCGTCGCCGCCGAGACCGCCGCCCTGCGCCTGCTGGTCGACCGCCCCGCCGACCTGTTCCCCGGCCTGCCGGTCGTCCCCGCCGCCTCCGTCGTCGTCGCGGGCGTCCGCGGCGTCGAGGAGGCCGAGCGCGCCGCCCTCGACCGTGCCGGTGTCACCCACCTCGACGTCGACGCCGCGACACCGGACGCCGTCGCCGCCGCGGTCGACGCGACCGGGGCGTCCGCCGTGTTCGTGCACGTCGACCTCGACGTCCTCGACCCCTCGGAGGTCGACGGCCTGCTCGAACCGGTGCCGTTCGGCCTGGACGGCGGAGCGCTCGTCGAGCGCATCCAGGCCGCGACCCGCGGCCGCCGTCTGGCGGGTGCCGCCCTGACCGGGTTCGCCCCCGTCGACCCGAGCCGGGCCGTGGACGACCTCGGCGTGATCCTGCGCGTCGTCGGAGCGGTGACCACCGCCTCCCGGACGGCCTGAACCGGCGCCGACGCACCCGGCAGAACCGATGCCGGTCCGCGTACGCTCAGGGGCATGACGGACTACGACCTCATCGTGATCGGCGCCGGCGCAGTCGGCGAGAACGTGGCGGACTACGCCAGGAAGCGCGGCCTGTCGGTCGCCGTCGTGGAGGCCGAGCTCGTCGGCGGCGAGTGCTCGTACTGGGCGTGCATGCCGTCGAAGGCGCTCCTCCGCAGCGGCCACGCCCTCGCCGCGGCGAAGCGACTCGACGGAGCGGCCCAGGCCGTCACCGGTTCCCTCGACGCCGCCCGCGTGCTGGCCCGCCGCAACTCGTTCACCTCGGACTGGAAGGACGACAGCCAGGTGGCCTGGCTCGAGTCCTCCGGCATCGACCTCATCCGCGGGCACGCGCGCATCACCGGCGAGAAGACGATCGAGGTCGACGGTGTGACGCACCGGGCCCGCGCCGCCGTCGCGCTCGTCACGGGATCGCTGCACACCCTGCCGCCCGTACCGGGTCTGGCCGAGGCGAAGCCGTGGGGCACCCGCGAGGGCACGAGCGCCCAGCAGGTGCCCGAGAGCCTGCTCGTCATCGGCGGCGGCGTCGCCGGGTCCGAGCTGGCGACGGCGTGGGCGTCCCTCGGCGCGGAGGTCACCCTGGTCGCGCGGCACGGGCTGCTCGGCGGCATGGAGCCCTTCGCGGGCGAGCTGGTGGCCGACTCCCTGCGCGAGCTCGGCGTGGACGTGCGCACCGGCGTCAGCCCGACCCGGGTGGACCGCGACGAGCACGGCCTCGTCACCACCACCCTCGACGACGGCACCACCGTCATCACGAGCGAGGTGCTCGCCGCGACCGGTCGAGCAGCACACACGAAGGACCTCGGCCTCGAGACCGTCGGACTGACCGCCGGTGACTGGCTCGACGTCGACGACACCATGCTCGTGCACGGCACGGACTGGCTGTACGCCGTGGGCGACGCGAACAACCGCGCACTGCTCACCCACCAGGGCAAGTACCAGGCGCGTGCCGCGGGCGAGGCCATCGCCGCCCGGCACCAGGGCACGCCGCTGCACACCGAGCCGTGGGGTGCGCACGTCGCCACCGCCGACCACGCCGCCGTGCCCCAGGTGACCTTCACCGACCCCGAGGTCGCGAGCATCGGCCTGACCGAGGCGAAGGCCCGCGAGCAGGGGTTGAACGTCCGCGCCGTCGAGTACGACCTCGGCGCCGTCGCCGGCTCCGCGCTGCAGGCCGACGGCTACACCGGCCGGGCGAAGATGGTCGTCGACGAGGACCGGAAGGTCGTCGTCGGGGTCACGTTCGTCGGCCAGGACGTCGCCGAGATGCTGCACGGCGCCACCGTCGCCGTCGTCGGCGAGGTCCCCGTGGACCGCCTGTGGCACGCGGTGCCGGCGTACCCGACGATGAGCGAGATCTGGCTGCGCCTGCTCGAGACGTACGGCCGCCCGGCCTGATCGTGCGCAACCCGTTCGTCGACTCGCTCGTGTCCCGGGCGGGCTGGGTGTTCGCGACGGGTGTCGGGTTGGCCGTCGGTGTCCCCCTGTCCACCGGACGCGTCCGGGTGGTCGACGGGCTCGTGGTCTGCACGGGGCTGCCGCGCTGGGTGTTCCGGCGCGGCGGCACCTGTGTCGGCTCGGTGTACCTGACGCGCGACAACGACGGCCCGCGGGTGCTCCGGCACGAGCGGGTGCACGTGGAGCAGTGGAAGCGGTACGGCATGCTCATGCCGCTGCTGTACGCCGTCGCCGGGCGGGATCCCCTGCACAACCGGTTCGAGGTCGAGGCCGGCCTGCGCGACGGCGGCTACGTCCGCTGACCCGCGCGTACGTCATCGAGGTCGCACTCCGTCCCGTTCCGACGCCGGCGGAGCGGGAGTTCGTGCGACCTCGGCACGGTGGCCGGTGCGCCTGACTGGTCACGACACCCCGCCGGCCTCGCGGTGATGGGTCACGAACCGTCGCGTGCGGTGCCGCCGGACGACGGTTCGTGACCGCTCAGCGCCCGGCACGCGACGTGTCGCGACCAGCCGACGGACTGGAGGCGCGTGGCGGCGCCGCCCCGGGCCTCCAGGCCGTTGCGCCGCACCCCACGACCCCCGGCCACCGGTCGCGACACCCCGGCGGGCCTGCGGCGAGCGGTCGCGGACCGTCGCCTGCGGCGCCGCCGGTCGACGGTTCGTGACCGCTCGGCGGCAGCCGGCCCCGGCGGTCTCGGCGGCAGCCAGCGCGTCAGGCGGCGGGGCGGCGGGGCACCACGAGGGGGGTGCCGGTCTCGGGGTCGGGGACGACGACGCACGGCAGGCCGAAGACCTCCTCGACCAGGTCGGCCGTCAGCACCGCGGCGGGCCGGCCCTGGGCGACGATCGACCCCTCGCGCATCGCGATGACGTGGGTGGCGTACCGCGCGGCCTGGTTCAGGTCGTGCAGCACCGCGACGACGGTGCGTCCGGCGGCGTGCAGCGCCGAGGCCAGTTCGAGCACGTCGTACTGGTGCGCGATGTCCAGGAACGTGGTCGGCTCGTCGAGCAGCACGATGTCGGTCTGCTGCGCGAGCACCATCGCGATCCAGACCCGCTGCCGCTGGCCGCCGGAGAGCTCGTCGACACTGCGGTCGGCGAGCGACACCGTGTCGGTCTGCTCGAGTGCCGCCTGCACGGCCTGCCGGTCGGACCCGGACGACGGGTGCAGCAGGTCCTGGTGCGGGAAGCGACCGCGGGACACGAGGTCGCGCACGGTGATGCCGACGGGCGCGATCGGCGTCTGCGGGAGCATGCCGACCCGCCGCGCCACGGCCTTCGGGCGGTACGAGTCGATCGGCGCTCCGTCGAGGAACACCGTGCCGGCCCGGGGCTTCAGGGTGCGGGCGAAGGACTTCAGCAGCGTGGACTTGCCGCACGCGTTCGGGCCGACGATGACGGTCAGCTCGCCGTCCGGCACGTCGACGTCGAGGGTGTCCACCACCACCCGGTCGTCGTACGCCAGGGTCAGGCCGCGGGCGCCCAGGGCCGTGGTCGGGACGGCACCGGGCACGGCACCGACCGTGCCCGCCCCCGGCATCAGTGCTCGGCCCTGCCGTGCCGCCAGTACCCCATGAACGCGACCTGCTTGCGGTCGATGCCGACACCGCGCACCAGGTGGCGACGGAGCTCCTTGACGCAGCCGGCCTCCCCCGCGATCCAGGCGTAGACCGGGCGCTCGTCCACGGGAGCGGGGACGTCCCACAGCACCTGCTCGTCGACGTCGACGTCGGTGAGCTCGGCGGCCGGCTCGCACGTGGCGGCGGCCGCGGGTGCGACGGTGGAGGCCCAGGCGTGCACCTGGTCGGTCATCCGGACGCCGTGCGTGGCACCGTTCCGGGCGATCCAGCGGACCTCGACCCCGGCGGGGGCGCGGACCGGCAGGCGGTCGGCGTCGGTCGGGACCTCGATGAAGACGTGGCCGACGGTGGAGACGTCGAGCGCCTCGAGGATGGCGCAGATCGCCGGGGCGGCGGTCTCGTCACCGGCGAGCAGGATCCGGTTCGCGTGCCCGGGGGCGAACTCGGCGGCCCCGGTCGGCAGGTCCTCCGGGGACTCCGGCACGCGCGGCCCGACGATGCGGAGCTCGTCGCCGACGCGGCAGGACGACACCCAGCGCGACGCGGGGCCGGCGTCGCCGTGCGCGACGAAGTCGATGTCGAGCTCGTGGGCGTCGGGGCGGAACGAGCGGACCGTGTAGGTGCGGAGCGGGTTGCGGGTCTCGTCGGGCAGGGCACGCCAGGCGGCGTACCAGTCCTCGTCCTCCGGCAGCTCGGCGAACCCGATGCCGTCCAGGGGCAGCACGACCTTGATCCGCTGGTCGAGTCCGACCGCCGAGAAGTCGGCGAGCGCGTCGCCCGTCAGCGTCACCCGGACGAAGTGCGGGGTGAGGGACGTGACGGCGGCCACACGGACGGAGAAGACGCGATACCGGGTTGCCACGAGATCGAGTATGGCATGCCTTACCTAACGTCTCCAGACCCCCGGACGGTGCGAGGATCGTCCCGTGTCCGAAGCCCCCGACGACGAATTCGCCGACCTGGCCGCCCTCGCCCGCGCGAGCGGCGTGACGGAGCCGCTCCGCGCCTCCCGGCAGGTGGTCCGCACCACGGACGGGCAGGAGATCTCCGCGATCCGGTGGGGCGACGACGGTCAGGAGGCCCGGATCACCTACCTGCACGGGCTCGGCATCGACGCGCACAGCTTCGACCAGACCGCGCTCGCCGTCGGCGAGCCGGCGGTCGCCATCGACCTGCCCGGGCACGGCCGGTCGTCGTGGCGGGACGACGCCGACTACGCGGCAGCCGTGACCGCACCGAGCGTGCTCGCCGCCCTCGACGCGTTGGCGGTGCCCCCGGGGATCGTCGTCGGCCACTCGCTCGGCGCGATCCTGTCGGCGCGGCTCGCGGCGACCGCGCCGGAACGGGTCACCGGACTGGTGCTCGTCGACATGTCGCCGGACTTCGCGCAGCGGGCCGTCGACCGGATCGCCCGGGCGCTCGAGGCCGAGGAACCGTTCGAGTCGCTCGAGCAGGTCGTCGACCGGGCGGTCGAGGCGCGCGTCGGGGACGACCGGCAGGTGCTGCTGCGCGAGGCCCGGCACACCACCAGGCTCGGCGCGGACGGGCGGCTCGTGCGTCGACACCACTTCCCGCACCTGCCCGCCGGACGGACGTCGTCGGTGGGGCGGTTCGCGGACGCGTGGCCCGACCTCGACGCACTGCGGGTGCCGATCCTGCTCGTCCGTGGCGACCGTGGGTACGTGTCCCCCAAGCTGCACGCCGGGTTCGCCGAGCGTCTGCCGGACGCCGAGATCGTCACCGTGACGGCGCGGCACGCGGTGCAGAACCAGGCACCCCTCGCACTGGCGTCGGCGATCCGGGCATGGGCGGAGCGTCACGGTTTGTTGCACCCGATCGAAGAACCGTCGCCGGACGGCAGCAGCCGCCGGTAACCTCGTGCGAGCGCGAGGCCCGATCACCGCCCTCGCGCCCGGAAGGAACCCACACCCCATGAGTCCGCTCCTGCCCCGCCGCGCCGCGCGCACCACGCGCCCCACGCGATCCGGCCGTGCTGCCCTGGCCGCCGCCGCGGTCGCCGTCGTCTCCGCCCTGGCCCTGACCGGCTGCTCGGGTCCGTCCGGCACCACCGGTGGTCCCGACGCCACGGTGCGCGTCGGCCTGGTGCTCGAGCCCACGAGCCTGGACATCCGCACGCAGTCCGGCGCCGCGCTCGACCAGGTGCTCATCGACAACGTGTACCAGGGGCTCGTCGGGCGCACCGCCGAGGGTGACATCCGTGACGTGCTGGCGTCCTCGCACGAGGTCTCGGACGACGGGCTGACGTACACGTTCACCCTGCGCGAGGGCACCACGTTCCAGGACGGCGAGCCGGTCACCGCGGCGGACGTCGTGTGGTCGCTCGAGCAGGTCAAGGCGAACGAGTCGTACGTCGACTCCGCCAAGCTGGCGGGTGTCCGGTCGATCACGTCCCCGTCCGACGGGGTGGTCCGACTGCAGCTCGCGAAGCCCGACTCCGACCTGCTCTGGAACCTCACGGGCCGGGCGGGGCTCGTGCTCGAGCAGGACGCCGAGAACGACCTGTCCGACAGCGCGAACGGCACCGGCCCGTTCGAGGTCGCGAGCTGGAAGCAGGGCGACGCGCTGACCTTCGACCGCAACGACGACTACTGGGGCACGAAGGCGAAGGTCGCGAAGATCGTCTTCCGGTACATCACGGACCCGTCCACCGCCGTCAACGCGATGGCGAACGGTGACCTCGACGTCCTGAACCCGGTCGACGGCACGCTGCAGAGCCAGCTCGAGGGCAGCGACGACATCACGCTGCACAGCGGCAAGACGACGGACAAGTACACGCTGGCGTTCAACGACCGCAAGGAACCGTTCACCGACAAGCGCGTGCGGCAGGCGATCCGGCAGGCGATCGACCCGAAGGCGCTCATCACGGCGATCGGCGGCACCGGTGTCGAGCAGGGCGGCCCGATCCCGGAGCTCGACCCCGGCTACGAGGACCTGACCGACATCGACGCGTACGACCCCGCGAACGCGAAGCAGCTCCTGGCCGACGCCGGGCAGGAGGACCTCGACCTGACGCTCACCTACGCGAACATCTACCCGACCACGATCGGTGACGTGCTGAAGTCGCAGCTCGCCGACGTCGGGATCACCCTGACCGTGAAGCGCGTCGACTTCGCCACGTGGCTGTCCTCGGTGTTCCAGGCGCCGAAGTCGGGCGAGCGGGACTTCGACCTGTCGGTGGTCGACCACGTCGAGGCACGCGACTTCGGCAACTGGGCGAACCCGGACTACTACTTCGGGTACGACAACCCGAAGGTGCAGGAGCTCTACGCCCAGTCCATCGCCGCGACGGACGAGCAGACGAAGGTCGACGCCCTGCGGAAGGCCGCCCGGATCGTCAGCGAGGACGCGGCCGGCGAGTGGCTCTACACGGCGACCGAGATCACCGCGGTGCGCTCGGGTGTCACGGGCTTCCCGGTCGACGGCGGCAACTCGCGCCTCGACCTGGCGGGGCTCGCGGTCAAGTGACCGAGCGTCACGCCGGCACCGGAGCACCGGTGTCGTGACCCGGTTCCTCATCGGGCGGGCGCTCCTGCTCGTCGTCGGCCTGCTCGTGGCGAGCGTCATCATCTTCGCCACGCTCCGCGTGCTGCCCGGTGACGTCGCCCAGGTCGTCGCCGGCACCCAGTCGACCCCGGCGCAGGTGGAGCAGCTCCGCCAGCAGCTCGGGCTCGACCGGCCCGTCGTGGTGCAGTACCTCGACTGGATCGGCGGGGTGTTCCGCGGCGACCTCGGCCGATCCCTGGTGACGAACGGTGCCGTCGCGCCGGAGATCGCGCAGAAGCTCGCGATCACCCTGCCGCTCGCCGCGATGTCGCTCGTCGCCGCGCTCGTCGTCGGGGTGCCGCTCGGGGTCGTCGCCGCCGTGCTCCGCCGCCGCCCGGGCGGTGCGGTGATCGGCTTCGCCGCCCAGGCCGTGGCCGCGGTGCCCGTCGTCTGGGCCGGCATGCTCCTCATCGCCCTGTTCGCGGTGACCCTGCACTGGCTGCCGACGCAGGGCTTCCCGCTCGACGGCTGGTCGGAGCCCGGGCGGGCGTTCGCGTCGCTCGTGCTGCCCGCGCTGACGATCGGCGCGGTCGAGGGTGCCGTGATCCTCCGCTTCACCCGGTCCGCCACACTGTCCGTGCTCGATGCCGACCACGTGCGGACCGCCGCCGCGATCGGCCTCAGCCGCACGCAGGCGCTGCTGCGGCACGGGCTGCCGTCGGTGGCCCTTACCGTGCTCGCCGTGCTCGGGGTGCAGATCGCCGGACTGCTCGTCGGGGCCGTCGTCGTCGAGCAGCTGTTCTCGCTGCCCGGGGTCGGCCGGATGCTCGTGACCGACGTCGGGCGCCGCGACATCACGAAGGTGCAGTCCGAACTGCTCGTGCTCACCGGGCTCGTGCTGCTCGTCGGGTTCGCCGTCGACATCCTGCACCGCACCCTCGACCCCCGCCAGCGAGAGGTGCAGGGATGATCCGCCGCCTGGTGTCCCGTCCGACGGGGGCCTTCGCCGTCGTCGTGCTCGGCCTGCTCGTCGTGCTCGCAGCGGTGTCGCTCGTGTGGACACCGCAGGACCCCTTCCGCGCCGACCCGTTCCACCAGTGGGAGGGCCCCGGCGCCGCGCACTGGTTCGGCACCGACGCCGCCGGCCGCGACATCGCGAGCTACCTGCTCGCCGGCACCCGCACCACCCTGCTCGTCGCCGTCGGCTCCGGGGTGATCGCGAGCGTCGTCGGCATCGTGCTCACCGCGATCGGCTCGCTCACCGCACGCTGGGTGCGCGAGGGCACGGCGGTCCTGCTCGACATCCTGGTGGCGTTCCCGACGCTGCTCACGGCCATGCTCCTGACCGCGGTGTTCGGCGGCTCGCTCGGCGTCGTGATCGTCAGTGTCGGGCTGTCCTTCGGGGTGACGATCGCCCGCGTGGCCCGGGGCGAGATCCGCCGGATCGCCCGGAGCGACTACGTCACCGCTGCCCGCGCCTCGGGGGTCGGCGGCGCCGGGGTGCTGTTCCGCCACCTCGTGCCGAACGCGGCGCCCCTGTTCACCGTGCAGCTGTCCCTCGCGATGGCCACGGCCGTGCTCGCCGAGGCTGGCCTGTCCTACCTGGGCTACGGCGCCGGATCGGACACGGCGTCGTGGGGCAGCCTGCTGTCCGACCTGCAGACCTACATCGGAGTGCACCCGTGGAGTGCGACGTGGCCGGGGGCGGCGATCGCCCTGGTCGTCGCCGCGCTGTCACTGCTCGGCGACGCGGTGCGTGACGCCTCCGACCCACGGCTGACGACGAACGACCGGGCCACGAGCGACCGCACGACGAACGACCGGGCCGCGGGCGACCGGAGCGGCGACCCGGCCACGACCACTCCCGGGGTGACCGCATGACCGCCGACGCACGGAACGGATCCGGCGCAACCGGCGCAACCGGAACCGCCCCGACCACCGCAGCCTCCGGGCTCGAGGTGCGCGGGCTGTCGGTCCGCATCACGGGGCGGACGATCCTGGACGACGTCACGTTCACCGTGCCTCCCGGCCAGCGCGTCGGCGTGATCGGCGCGAGCGGATCCGGCAAGTCCATGACCTCGCTCGCCCTGATGGGACTGGAGCCCGCCGGTGCCGTCGTGACCGGCAGCATCCGCCTGGACGGCACCGAACTGGTGGGCCTGCCCGACCGCGAGCGCGCGCGGCACCGCGGATCGGGCATCGCGATGGTGTTCCAGGAGCCGGGCACGGCCCTCGACCCGCTGCGGCGGGTCGGCGCGCAGATCGCGGAGCCACTCCGGTTGCACCGGGGGCTCGACCGACGCGCCGCACGTGCGGCGGCCGTCGAGCTCGCCGCCTCCGTGGGCCTGCCCGATCCGGGATCGCTGCTGCGGCAGTACCCGCACCAGCTGTCCGGCGGGCAGCGGCAGCGGATCTGCATCGCGATGGCGATGGCCGGCGAGCCGTCGTACCTGGTGGCCGACGAGCCCACGACGGCGCTCGACGTCACCACCGAGGCCCGCATCCTCGACCTGTTCGAGCACCTGTCGGCCGGCATGGTGTTCGTGACGCACGACCTCGCCGTGCTCGCACGCATCGCCGACACCGCCGTGGTGCTCGACGCCGGCCGGGTGGTCGAGCAGGGTCGGGTCGCCGACCTGCTCGCCGCACCGCAGCACCCCGCCACCGTCGCGCTCGTCGACGCCGCCCGCGCCACCGCCCGTCGCCCTGGAGGCTCCGCGTGACCGACGTCCTGCACGCCACCGGCCTGCACCGCACCTACCGGCTCCCCCGCCGCGGTCCGTTCGAGCCCGGTCCGCTCCGCACCGCCGTCGACGGCGTCGACCTGACGGTCGCCCCCGGCGCACGGCTCGGCATCATCGGCGAGTCGGGGTCCGGCAAGTCCACCCTGGTGCGGCTGCTCGCCGGTCTGGAGGCCCCTTCCGCCGGCACCGTCGTCGCCTCCGGTCGTCCGGTGGTCGCGTCACAGTCCGCAGCTGCGATGCGCTGGTTCCGTCGCGAGACCGGGGTGGTGTTCCAGGACCCGTACGCGTCGCTCGACCCGCGGATGCGCGTCGGCGCGATCGTCGCCGAGCCGCTGCGGGCGCTGCGGGTCCCCGGGTCGCACGAGTCACTCGTGGCGTCGGTGCTCGAGCGCGTCGATCTGCCCGCCGACGCGGTCGACCGGTACCCGCACGAGTTCTCCGGCGGGCAGCGGCAGCGGATCGCGATCGCCCGGGCCGTGGTGCACTCGCCGCGGATCCTGTTCGGGGACGAGCCGATGAGCGCCCTCGACGTGGTGGTCCGCGCCCGGGTGATCGAGCTGTTCCGGTCGCTCGCCGACGACCTCGGGCTGACCCTGGTGCTGGTGTCGCACGACATCGGCGTGGTGCAGCGGCTGTGCGACACGGTGGCGGTGATGTCCGAGGGCCGGATCGTCGAGCACGGGCCGGTGTCGTTGCTCGACGCGCCGCAGCACCCGGTGACGCAGGCGTTGGTGGCGGCGGCGCCGACGCTGCCGTAGGGGCGCGGCCGGGCGCGGCGGCAGCGGGCACGTTCTGCGACGCTCCACGAGTCGATCGACGCGTGGTCCGTCGGAACATGCGCACGCACCGGATGCGCGTGCACACTCCGACGGGACACGAGTCGATCGACGGGTGCTCGGTCGGAACATGCGCACGCACGGACGCCGCCGCGTGGCGCCGCGCGCGCGACCCGGCACGGGCCTCCCGTCAGGCGGTCCAGGCGGCCGGGTGCCGCCGCTGCCACCGCAACCGGCGCTCGAGCTGCGCGCCGATCGCGAGCAGGACGCGCTCGCCGCCGGGGCGTCCGATCAGCTGCACGCCCATCGGCAGGCCGCCGCCGTCCGGGTGGTCGTCGTCGGTGACCGCGACCGGCAGGGTGATGGCCGGCAGCCCGGACACGTTCGCCATCGACGTCCACGGCGAGTACGCGCACTGGCGGCGGAAGTCCTCCTCCGGGTCGTCGCCGTACCAGCCGAGGGGCCGCGGCGTGAGCGCGAGCGTCGGTGTGAGCACCGCGTCGAACCGGTCGAACGCGCTGATGAGCGTCGTCGAGAAGGTGTCGAGCGTGGTCATCGCCTCGAGGACCTGCGTGCCGGTCAGCGCCCGACCGCGTGCGACGAGCCACGCCACGAGCGGGGTGAGCGCCGACAGGTCGATGCCGGGCACCATCGGCAGCCGGGCGGCGGAGCTCTCCCACGCGACCCGGAACGCGTCGGCGTAGGGCACGCGGGGCATCCGGACGTCCTCGACGCCGTGGCCGACCTCGCCGAGCACCCGCACGGCGGTCTCGACGGCGGCCCGGGCGGCGGGGTCGACGACCACGTCGACGGTGTCGTCCCACGGCGAGCCGTCGAGCAGCCCGACGACGAACCGGCCCTCGCCGCGGACGGCCGCAGCGGTGAACGGCCCCTCGCCGACGTCGGGCGTGACCAGGGCGTACGGCGACGGTTCCGGCAACCCCGTGGGCGCGACCAGGGCGTCGAGGAGCATGCCGGCGTCCGCGACGGAGCGGGCGAGTGGCCCGGCGACGGACAGCCCGCCGACGCCGGAGCGGCCGGGCATCGACGGCACGCGGCCGCGGCTCGGCTTCAGGCCGACGAGTCCGGTCGCCGCGGCGGGGATGCGCACCGATCCCCCGCCGTCCGAACCGACGGCGGCCGGCAGCAGCCCGGCAGCGACGGCGACGGCGGCGCCGCTCGACGAGCCGCCCGGCGCGCGCGTGGTGTCGTAGGGGTTCCGCGTCACGCCGAACCGGGTCTCGGACGACGACGACATGCCGAACTCCGGTGACGCCGTCTTGCCGAGGCTGACGGTGCCGGCCGCGTCGAGCGCGGCGACGAGCGGGTGGTCGGCCGACGCGGGCCGCTCCGGCAGGCTCGTGGTCCCGTTCCGCGTGGGGACCCCGGCGCGGTCGTACAGGTCCTTGTCGGCGGACGGGAGGCCCCACAGCGGTCGCGACGTCGGCACCAGGTGACCGAGACGGTCGGCTCGCGTCCGTGCCGCGTCCGCCATGACCGTCACGAAGGCGCCGAGTCCGGCGTCCAGGCGTTCCACGCGGCCCAGGTAGTGCTCGGTGACCTCGAGGGCGGTCGCCTCGCCCCGGCGGATCCAGTCCCAGAGTTCCTGTGCGGAGAGGTGGTGGAGTTCGAACACGTCTCCGAGCCTAGGCGTCGGCGGCCGGTACCCTTCGGTGGTGGACTCCCCGCTCCCCTCCGGCACGACGAAGCGCCGGCTCGAACTCCGGCTCGTGCGTGCCCCGTTCACCTGGTTCGCCCGGCCGACCGTGACGATCGACGGCGTCGGCCAGCCGGCGCAGTGGGGCACCGGCACGTGGGCGGTGCCCGACGACGGCGACACGGTGGTCGGCGTGTACCTGTACAACCGCGTGTGGCGGTTCGGCGCGGTGTCGGTGACCGTCGGGCGGGCGGACGTCCTGGAGTACCGGGCAGGACTCCTGCCCGTGGGCGCGGGACGCCTGGGGCCGCCGGAGGGCTGAGTCCGGGAGCGCCGGCTACTCGAACATCTCGGCGAGCAGCGCGTGGGGGTCGCCGTCCACCACGTGCGCCGACCGTCGCTCGGGCCAGTGGGTGGTGCCGTCGTCCGGCCAGCACGGCACGACGTGGAAGTGCAGGTGCGGCACGCTCTGGCCCGCGTCCGCGCCGGAGGCCTGCAGCACCACCGTGCCCGTCGCGCCGAGTGCACCCTTCATCGCACGGGCCACCCGCTGCGCCAGGGCCGTGGTGGCGGCGAGCGCCGTGGGCCCGGCGGTGAGCAGGTCGGCGGTGTGCTCGACCGGGACGACCAGGGTGTGGCCGGGAGCGAGCGCGGAGTCCGGCAGCGGCGCGAACGCGACGGCGTGCTCCTCGCGCTCGACCCACACGGCGGGTTCGTCGTCGGCGATCACGGCACAGAAGACGCAGGAGTCCATCGGCCCAGTCTGCTGCACGTGGGTGGTGTGCTCCGCGTGGGACGATGGGCGCATGACCGCCACGCTCGTCGCCAAGGGCCTGTCCGGCGGGTACGCCGCTCGCACGCTGTTCGACTCCCTCGACCTGACGGTGGCACCCGGCGACGTGATCGGGGTCGTCGGGGTGAACGGTGCCGGCAAGTCCACCCTGCTGCGGCTGCTCGCCGGGGTCGACGAGCCCCTCGCCGGCACGGTCTCCCTGGCGCCGACGGACGCGTTCGTGGGCTGGCTGCCCCAGGAGCACGAGCGCATCGCGGGCGAGACCGTCGCCGCGTACATCGCGCGACGCACCGGCTGCGCCGAGGCGACCGCCGTCATGGACGCGGCCGCTGCGGCGCTCGGCGACCCCGACGCCGGCGATGCCGCGGCCGACCGGTACTCGGCAGCGCTCGATCGTTGGCTCGCCGCGGGCGCCGCCGACCTGGAGGACCGGATCCCGGCCGTGCTCGCCGACCTCGGGCTGGAGCCGGGCACGGGCGCCGACGGCTCCGGTGCGGACGGCGTCGGTCCGGACTCCCTGATGACCGCGCTGTCCGGTGGGCAGGTCGCCCGCGTCGGACTCGCCGCGCTGCTGCTGTCGCGGTTCGACATCGTCCTGCTCGACGAGCCTACGAACGACCTCGACCTGGACGGGCTCGACCGGCTCGAGGCGTTCGTGCGCGGGCTGCGCGGCGGGGTGGTGCTCGTCAGCCACGACCGCGAGTTCCTGGCCCGCTCGGTGACCGCGGTGCTCGAGCTCGACCTGGCTCAGTCGTCGAACCGGCTGTTCGGCGGTGGGTACGACTCCTTCCTCGAGGAGCGCGAGATCGCCCGGCAGCACAAGCGTGATGCGTACGACGAGTACGCGTCCACCAAGGCCGACCTCGTCTCCCGTGCCCGGACCCAGCGGGAGTGGTCGAGCCAGGGCGTACGCAACGCGATGAAGAAGAATCCGGACAACGACAAGATCCGCCGTCGGGCCGCCTCGGAGTCGAGCGAGAAGCAGGCGCAGAAGGTCCGGCAGATGGAGTCCCGCATCGCCCGGCTCGACGAGGTCGAGGAACCGCGCAAGGAGTGGCAGCTCGAGTTCACGATCGGCAGCGCGCCCCGCTCGTCGGCGGTCGTCGCGACACTGTCCGACGCCACGTTCACGCAGGGCGACTTCACGCTCGGTCCGGTGTCGCTGCAGGTCGACGGCGGCGACCGCATCGGCATCACCGGGCCGAACGGCGCCGGCAAGTCCACCCTGCTGCGGGCCCTGCTCGGCAAGCAGGCGCCGACGACCGGCACCGCGTCGCTCGGCTCGAGCGTCGCGGTCGGCGAGGTCGACCAGGCCCGTGCCGCGTTCACCGGCGACCAGCCGCTCGCTGCCGCGTTCGAGGCGGTCGTCCCCGAGTACACGACCGCCGACGTCCGGACGCTGCTCGCCAAGTTCGGCCTCAAGGCGGACCACGTCGGACGACCGGCATCGGCGCTCTCCCCCGGGGAACGGACCCGCGCCGGGCTGGCCCTGCTGCAGGCCCGCGGGGTGAACGTGCTCGTGCTCGACGAACCGACGAACCACCTCGACCTGACGGCGATCGAGCAGCTCGAGCAGGCGCTGGAGTCCTACGACGGCACCCTGCTGCTCGTGACGCACGACCGGCGCATGCTGGAGACGGTGCGGCTCGACCGGCAGTGGCGCGTCGAGGGCGGCCGCGTCACCGAACGCTGAGACACGACCGAGGGGACACACTGTGCGACGGACCACCTGGATCGCGACGACCGCCGGCGCGGTGGCGATCGTCACCGTCGCCGTCGTGGTGGGGGTGACGGTCGGTTCCCCGACGCCGGAGCCGACCCGTGCGGCACGCGCGACGGCGACGCCCACGCCCACGCCGACCCCGAGCCCCGAGCCCGCGCTCGCCGCCGTCCCCGCTGCACCGTCCGACGCCGCACTGGCCGCGCTGCCGTTGGCGTTCCACGACGCCGTCGTGCCGCAGCTGCTGGACGGCGGGGACGTGCAGCCCGAGGACACCTGGCGGATCGCGACCCCGCGCACGCCGCTCGTCGCCCTGTACGCGAGCCCGTCGAGCCGGGCCCGCCCCGTGGCGACCCTGTCCCACCTGGTGTCGACGATCAACCGGCCGGCGGCGACCGCGGTGTGGGGTCGCTCCCCCGGCGAGGACGGCGGGATGATCCTGGTGTCGACGCCGTCCCGCAACCGCACCCCCGGCGACGGCGGCGACCCGGACGCGCCGAGTGCGACGTTCGCCTGGGCCCGGGCGGCCGACTTCACCATCACCCGGACGGACCGGATGATCACGGTCGACGTGGCGGCGAGCACGGTGTCCGTCGTCACCCGTGGCGGCGAGGTCACCGCGACCGAGGCCGCGCGGCTCGGCACGCCGGAGGACCCCACACCGACCGACACCGCCACCTACGTCGAGGCCGCCTACGTCGACACCCGGGTCACGTACACGCAGGGCAACCCGATCATCCTGACCGGCGCGCACTCCTCACGGATCCCGTCGTACGGCGGGAACGCGGCGCTGACCGCGCTGCACTACTACCCCGACCCGACGGGCAGCTCCCACGGCTGCGTGCGGATCTCGGCGCAGATGACCCGGACCCTCGCCGCCCTGCCGGTCGGCACGCCGATCCGTTTCACCTGAGCACCGAGGACGACCGGGCGACCACGACGGCCCGGGCGGGGTCGACAGATCCGACGGTCAGTGGAACGGGCAGCCGCCCCGCACCGTCCCGCCCGACGCCGGCTTCGTGGGCAACCGCCGTCGGTCGACCTCGAGCCCGTCGTCGAGGATCGTCACCCGCGGGTCGCTCAGCACGGCGACCCCGGCTGCGAGCGCCGCGATGGCGACCTTCTCGCCGGGGCAGCGGTGACCGGTCGCGACGTCGGCACCGCCGTGCGGGACGAAGGTCGTGATCGCCTCGAAGTCGTCGACGCCGAGGAACCGCGTCGGGTCGAAGTCGGCGGCGCGGTCCCAGGAGCGGTCGTCGGTGTCGGTCCCGGTGATGTCGAGCACCACCCGCCCACCGGCACGCAGGTGCTCGCCGTCGAGTTCGACGTCGGTCGTGGCCCAGGCGGGCAGCATCGGCACGAAGGGCGCGGTGCGGCGGATCTCCTGCGCGAACGCCACCGCGAGCGGGCCGTCCACCGGCGGGCCGTCCACGGACTGCCCGTCCTCGGACGGGGCGTTCCCGGGCGCACCGGCGACCGCCGCGGTCTCGGCGGCGATGCGGGACCGCCACTCCGGGCGGTCGTGCAGCTCCTTGGCGGCGAACGCGACGAAGCGGGCGACGGCGATCGCCGGACGGATGCTGTTCTGCAGCTCGATGCCGGCCAGCCGCGGCGACAGCAGCGCCCCGTCGAGGTCACGGTGCCAGGCCCACTCGTGCAGGGCGGTGTCCGGCGCGGGCGTGAGGCGTCCACCTCGGACCGCCTCGATCAGCCGCTTCGCGTGCCGGTCGGACCAGTGCCGGTTGAGGACGGCCTGCAGGTACTCAGGCGAGTACGGCACGCCGAAGCCGTCGACGACCTGCGCCAGTCGCGCCGCCCACCGGGTCTTCGCCGCGGGGGTGCCGGGCAGTCCTGCCCACCGCATGACCGCGCGGCCGATCGCCCCGACGGCTGCGTCGTACGCCGACCGGGTCCCACCCGTGACCCAGGCGGCCCGTTCCGCCGCCCACTCCTGGGTCAGCAGGGGCGCCAGGCGCCGCACCTGCTCGTCCTCGTAGGAGACGTCGACGAACGTCGCCTTGCGGTGGTGGTGATCGGGGCCGTCGAGGCTGTGGACCGACCCGACGCCGAACAGCGTGCGCTGCACGATGGCGGGCATCGCTCCGTGTCGGGCGGTCCGGGCACCGTCGTAGAACAGCTCGACCCCCTCGGCACCGCGGACGAACAGCGCGGGCTTGCCGAGCAGCCGGAACCGCACGGCCCGCGCACCGGGGCGGGTCCGACGCCACAGGTGGGCGCCGAACCCGTAGCCGCGGGTCAGCAGGGACAGGGAGTCGTCGAGCGCCATTGGGCCATGCTGCCGGGCCGCGCCCGATCAGCCTCTCGGGATCGGGACCAGTCCGAGGCGCTCGACGACCTCGGCGCTCTCCTGTTCGGGCGTGCGGTCGGCGGCGATGGTCAGGTGGGACTCGTCGGGCTCCGGCGCCTCGAGCGTGGCGAGCTGCGACCGCAACAGCGACGTCGGCATGAAGTGGCCGGACCGCTGCGACATCCGCTCCTCGATGAGGGCACCGTCACCGGCCACGTGCACGAACACCACCCCGGGCGCCCGCAACACGTCACGGTACGAGCGCTTCAACGCCGAGCAGGTCACGACCCCGTTCGTCCCGGCGTCCAGGTGCCCCCGGATCCAGTCGGCGACGACCTCGAGCCAGGGCCAGCGGTCCTCGTCGGTGAGCGGGGTGCCGGCCTGCATCTTCGCGACGTTCGCCGCCGGGTGCATGGCGTCGCCCTCGGCGAACGCCCACCCGAGCTGCTCGGCCACCATGGCGGCGACCGTGGACTTGCCCGACCCGGACACCCCCATCACGACCAGGACGCGGGCGTCCGGGCCGGTGGTGGTGGCCTCGGCTGCTGTGGTCACGTCGCTCATCGGATGAACACCCCGGCCAGCAGCACGCCGAGCAGGCCGAACACCGAGATGAGGCACTCGAGTACCGTCCACGTCTTGAACGTCTGCCCGACGGTCGTGTTGAGGTACCCCTTGACGAGCCAGAACCCGGCGTCGTTGACGTGCGACAGGAACACCGACCCGGCACCGATCGCCAGCACGAGCAGCGACGTCATCGGCGACGACAAGTCGGCGGCGATCGGCGCCATGATGCCCGCGGCCGTCACGGTGGCGACGGTGGCCGACCCGGTCGCCACGCGCACCAGCGCCGACACGACCCAGGCGACGAGCAGCACCGAGATGCCGGACTCCTGCACGGCGTCGGCGATCACCCCGCCGATGCCGGTGTCGATGAGCACCTGCTTGAACCCGCCGCCGGCGCCGACGATGAGCAGCACGCCCGCGACGGGCGGCAGGGCGCTCTCGAGCGACTTCGCCACGGCCGAGCGGTCCATGCCGCCGCCGATCGCGAAGAAGACCATGGCGTAGACCGCGGCGATGCCGATGGCGATCATCGGCGACCCGAGGAAGTCGAGCAGGCTCACCCACGAGCCCGTGGCCTCCGGGGCGGTGGCCTCGCGGATCGCCTGCGCGAGCATGAGCACGACCGGCAGCAGGATGCCGAGCAGCGCGACCGTGAACGAGGGGCTGCGCGGCTCGCTGATGACGCGGGTGAAGTCGCTCTTGCCGTTGGGCAGGGACGCCGTGTCCTGCGTGGCGGGGCCGCGCCGGGCCTCCCGTCCGGGGTGGGCGGGGTCGTCGGCGAAGGCGCCGGACGCCGAGCCCGAGCCCGAGCCGGGGCCGGCCGGGGCGACCGCGCCACGCGAGCCGAACATGTCGGGTGCGGGGATGTCGACCCAGCGCGCCGCGAAGCGGGCGAACAACGGGCCGGCCAGGATGATCACCGGGATCGCCAGCACGATGCCGAAGGCGAGCGTGGTGCCGAGGTTCGCGCCGACCGTCGAGATCGCGACGAGCGGTCCGGGGTGCGGCGGGACGAACGCGTGCATCGTCGACAGGCCGACCAGGGCGGGCACGGCGATCTTCATGATCGGCACCTCGCTGCGCTTGGCGACCAGCACGATGATCGGGATGAGCAGCACGAGGCCGACCTCGAAGAACATCGGCAGACCGATGAGCGCACCGATCAGGGCCATCGTCCAGGGCAGCGCGGCCCGGGACGACCGGCGCACCAGGGTGTCGACGATGCGGTCGGCCGCCCCGGAGTCGACGAGCATCTTGCCGAACATCGCGCCGAGGCCGACCAGGATCCCGACGCTCGTCATGGTCGCGCCGAAGCCGTCGCCGAAGCTCGTGACCGCCTTGTCCGGTGCGAGCCCCGCGCCGATGCCGACGCCGAGCGCACCGATCACCAACGCGATGAACGGGTGCACCTTGAGCCAGGTGATGAGCGCGATGATCACCACGATGCCGACGACCGCGGCGATGATCAGCTGCGGGACGGACCCCGAGGGGTCGACGGTCTCGGTGGTGCCGCCACCGGCGGCGAGGACGAGCCCGAGGTGGTCCGGTCCGGCCGGGTCTGACAGAGCGTGAGGCATCAGCGCCCCTTCCTGGAGCCGCACCTGCGCGGCTCCGTCGCCTTCGTGTCGGGGTCGGACCGACGCATCGGCCGACCCCGCAATAATCTGATTTATCAGAGTGTACGACGGGTGCCGCGCGCCGTCCGCCCTCGGCCGCAGTCTGCCGCTTCGATGGGACCCACGTCACGGTCGCTCGTGACACGTACTGCACGGAGGAACGATGCCCACCGCACGCGGCCTGCACGCCCACGTGCTCGAGACCCTCGGGCAGCGGATCGTCGACGGTGTGCTCGCGCCCGGCGACCTCGTACGGCCCGAGCAGGTGGCCGACGAGTTCGGCGTGTCGCGGTCGGTCGTCCGCGAGGCGCTCCGCGTGCTGCAGTCGCTCGGCCTGGTCGAACCCCGACAGCGTGTCGGCACGCTCGTGCGCGGCATCGCCACGTGGGAGTTGCTCGCACCGACGGTGATCCGGTGGCGGGGCGCGTCGCCGGCGTACTTCGTGCAGCAGCGCGAACTGCTCGAACTCCGCCTCGGTGTCGAACCGGTGGCGGCGTCCCTCACCGCCGGCGGACCCGGTGCCGCGGCGGTGCTCGAGGCCGCGCGGGACATGCTCGACGCCTGCGGGCGGCAGGACGGCCACGCCTACCTGGAGGCCGACGTCCGCTTCCACCGCGCCCTGCTGACCGGGTCGGGGAACGCCGTGTTCACCCACTTCGCCGGCACCGTCGAGGCGCTGCTGTGCACCCGCACCTCGGAGTCCCGCGACCCCATCACCGGGTGGACGCGCGAGGCAGCCCTCCGGCACGAGGCCGTCGGGCTGGCGGTGGTCGACGGCGACGCGGAGGCCGCCGCCGCGGCGGCGTCGGCACTGGTGCGGGTGACCCGCGACGAGTTCATCGCGGAGGCGCCGGCGCGCTGAGGCGCAGGGGCGTGCTCGCACGGAACGTGACCACGGGACGGACGGGAGGCCCGGGGCGGGGCCGTCACGTGCCTCCCGTCCGGCGGGCTACCGACGGCGCGCGAAGAGGCGGGGGCCGCGCAGCCGGAGGCGCATCGTGACGGTGCCGAGCCAGCGGTCGTACTTGTAGCCGACCTTGCCCATGCGACCGACCTCCTCGAAGCCGAGCCGCTCGTGCAGCCGGATCGACGCCTCGGCCTGCCGGTCCGCGATCACGGCGACGACCTCGCGGACGCCCGCAGCGCGGCACTCGTCGAGCAGCGCCTCCATGAGCGCACGACCGAGTCCCTTGCCGCCGGAGGCCGCGCCGAGGTAGATCGAGTCCTCGACCACGTGGTTCGAGCGGTCGCGCGGGTTCCACGCGTCGACCAGGGCGTACCCGAGGATCTGGCCGGCGGGGTTCTCCGCCACCAGGAACGGCAGGGTGCGCCGACGGATGTCGTCGTAGCGCTGCTTCCACGCGGCGAAGGTGAACGCCGACGGGTCGAAGGTCACCGACGAGTTCCGGACGTAGTGCGTGTGGATCTCGCGGACGTCGGGCAGGTCGCTCACCTCGGCCGCACGGATGCGGTACGCGAACGCGGTCTCGGCCGCCGCCGGGGCACGCAGGTGACGCGGCAGGACCCGCCGTCGCTGGTATTCCTCCTCGAGCACGTTCCGAGCCTACTGAGCACGGCCCCCGGCCGCGCAAGCCGAGAGCGAGTGCGCAACACTGGTGCCCCGCGCCGGCGGACCGCCTAGGCGCCGGGCAGTGACCAGTCGACGGGCTCGGCGCCCTGCGACTCGAGCAGCGTGTTCACCTGCGAGAACGGTCGGCTGCCGAAGAACCCGCGCGAGGCACTGAGCGGGCTCGGGTGGGCCGAGGCGACGACCGGGGTGTCACCGAGCAACGGCCGCACCGATCCGGCCTGGGCGCCCCAGAGCACGGCGACGAGCGGCGTGCCGCGCTCGACCAGGGCGCGGACGGCCTGGTCGGTGACGGCCTCCCACCCCTTGCCGCGGTGGCTGCCGGCATCGCCCGCACGCACCGTGAGCACCCGGTTGAGCAGCAGGACGCCCTGGTCGGACCACGCCCGCAGGTCACCGTGCGGGGGCGGGGTCACGCCGAGGTCGTCGGACAGCTCGCGGTAGATGTTCGCCAGGCTGCGCGGCACCGGGCGGACGGCCGGGTCGACCGCGAACGACAGACCGATCGGGTGCCCGGGCGTCGGGTACGGGTCCTGACCGACGACCAGGACCTTCACGGCGTCGAACGGGGCCCTGAACGCGCGCAGCACGTCGGCGCCGGCCGGCAGGTACGGGCGACCGGCGGCCGTCTCGGCCCGCAGCCAATCGCCCATCCGGTGCACGTCGTCCTCGACGGGGGCGAGCGCCGCTGCCCAGCCCGGGTCGACCAGGTCGGCCAGGGGTCGTGGTTCCACGACGACTACGCGCCCATGGTGGCGACGGAGACCGATTCCTCGCCGGCGACCACACGCCAGACGCTGCCGGTCCCCCGGACCTCGAGGGCGCCCTCGCCCACGACGAGCGTGGTGTCCTCGTCGATCGCGAGCCCGGCCGCGACGAACTCGGCCTCGGCGCTGGCGATCAAGCGGGTGAGCGTGCCGGCCTGCACGGCGTGCACGTCGATGGTCAGGTCGACCAGGCCGAGGCCCTCGCGGAGCTCGACCTCGTCGAGCCCCTCGGATGCGCCCTCGGGGCAGATCTCGACGCCACCGATGCGCCATCCGCCCACCAGGGCACGGTCGGCCGCGATCATCGCACCGGCCGAGTAGCCCAGGTAGGGCAGGCCGTCGGAGACGAGCAGCCGGAGCTGGTCGACGAGCGGGGCGACCGCCGTCAGGTAGTCGGGGGTCACGCCGCCGCCGACGACCAGCGCGTCGACGTCGCTCAGCACGGCGGTGTCGAACGCCTGACCGGCAGCGACCTCGGTGACGAGCACCTCGGCCGCACGGGCGCCGCCGAGGACCTCGGCGATGTCGGCGGTCGACGAGGGGCTGGCGCCGTCGGGACGGGCGACGGAGAGCAGGGCGATGCGCGGGACGGTCCGCCCGACGGCTGCCGAGCGCGCGGTGGCCTCGGCGAGGAACGGTGCTGCGGCGTCCGAGGCGGCGAAGGGTCCGCCGCCGACCAGGTGGATGCTCACGACTCGGCCGTCACGGGTGCGAGGGCGCTCCAGGGGAACGTGATCCAGCCGTCGACCCGGCGCCACACGTGGTCCGGTTCGAGGACGGTGCCCGGCTTGGAGTACAGGCAGGCGCTGCGGACGTCGGCCCCGGCGTTGCGGACGATGTCGACCACCAGGCGCAGAGTGCGGCCGGAGTCCGAGACGTCGTCGACGACCAGGACCCGCTTGCCCGCCAGGCTCGGGGCGTCGAGTGCGGGCGTGAGGACGACGGGTTCCTCGAGCCGCTGCTCGACGTCGGTGTAGAACTCGACGTTGATCGAGCCGCACTCCTTGGTGCCGAGCGCGTAGGCCACGGCACCGGCGATGATCAGCCCGCCGCGGGCGACCGCCACGACGACCTCGGGCTCGAACCCGGAGGACAGGACGTCCTTGGCGAGCAGGCGTGCGGCGTCACCGAACTCCAGCCACCCGAGCACCTCGGGCCCGCTCGTCACGGTCACGGTCGACTGAACCGACGCCGTGGGCTCGGGTTCGCTGCTGATCGGCATCCGACCACGGTACCGGCAGGGAGCCTGCGCCCGCGACCCGCGACCACCGCCCGGGCGCTGCGCGCGGCATCGTGCTCCGGCTCAGCGCGGGGTGAGCGGCCCGCGCGCCAGCTTGTGCTGCGCCGACTGCGCCACCGGTCGCAGGGTGACGAGGTCCAGGTTGACGTGGGTCGGCAGCTCGACCGCGTGCACGATCGCCTCGGCGACGTCCTCGGCCACCAGCGGGTCCGCCACGCCCTCGTACACCGCGGCGGCCTTCTGCGCGTCGCCGCCGAAGCGCGTCAGCGAGAACTCGTCGGTCTGCACCATGCCCGGCGCGATCTCGACCACCCGGATCGGTTCGCCGTTCAGCTCGAGGCGCAGCGCCCCGACGAGGGCGTGCTCGGCGAACTTCGCGGCGTTGTACCCGCCGCCGTTCTCGTACGCCACGAAGCCGGCGGTGCTCGTCACCGTGACGACGTCCGCTCCCCCGGTCGCACGGGCCCGGTCGCGCAGGTGCGGCAGCAGGGCCGAGACGACGCGCTTCGTGCCGATCACGTTGACCTCGAACATGGCGCGCCAGTCCTCGACGTCGGACTCCTCGACGCTCGCGGACCCGAAGGCGCCGCCGGCGTTGTTCACGAGGACGTCGGCACCGCCGAGCTCCGCCACGCGGTCCGCGAGCGCCGACACGTCGGCCGCGCTCGTGATGTCCGCCACCAGGACGTCCGCCCCGGTCTCCGCGGCGAGCGCCTCGAGCTTCGCGGCGCGGCGGGCGACGGCGAGCACGTCCCACCCCCGCGACCGGAACAGTCGGACGGTCGCCGCCCCGATGCCCGAGCTCGCTCCGGTGACGACTGCGCGCCGTGCTGCCATGTGATCTGCCTCCTGCGTCGGTGGCCGGACGCACGTGGCCCGGCTCGCCCACCGTACCGAGCGGGACGGCGCCGGGCCGACCATGTCACGATCCGGTAACGTGACCGACGATGACGACGGACGCCGCCCCTCCCGCGCCCTCGGCCCCCGCGACGCACCTCGAGCCCGGCCGGACGCCCCGACGGATCCCCATGTGGGACACCGCGCGCTTCGTCGCGGTCACGCTCGTCGTGATCGGGCACGCGATCCAGCGCCAGACCCCCGCGAGCGAGCACGCCCTGGCGCTCTACACGTTCATCTACGCGTTCCACATGCCCGCGTTCGGCGTGATCAGCGGCTACTTCTCGTCGGCGGACACCCCCACCGCGAAGCGCATGCGCCGCACGATCACGGACATCGTCGTGCCGTACATCATCATGCAGACGATCTGGACCGTGGTGCAGGGCATCGTCGAGGGCGGCAAGGACTTCAACCCGACCCAGCCGACGTGGACCCTGTGGTTCCTGCTGGCCCTGGGCATCTTCAAGCTGATCCTGCCGTACCTGGCGCAGCTGCGGTGGCCGCTGTTCTGGGCGGTCGTGTTCAGCATCGGCGTCGGCTACTTCGACAACGTCGACTCGACGCTGTCGCTGTCCCGCGCGATCAGCCTGCTGCCGTTCTTCCTGCTCGGGTGGCAGGTCAAGCAGTGGGGGCTGTTCGACCGCTGGTACGAGGCCTCGCGCCGCACGGTCGTCCGGGTCCGCGCCGCAGCGGTCGTGGTGTTCGCGGCCTGGGCGGTCTCGTGTGCGATCTGGATCCCGCAGTTCAAGGAGTTCGACCTGCACCACTGGTTCTTCTACGACGACTCGTACTCCGGGCTCGGCGAGGACGCCTGGTGGGCGGGCGGCGTGCGCTTCGCCCTGATGCTGCTCGCGACGCTGCTCACCGCGTCGTTCCTGCTGCTCATCCCCCGGCGCACGGTCTGGATCACCCGGTTCGGTGCCGCGACGATGTACGTCTACCTGCTCCACACGTTCGTGCTCTACCCGATCCGGGAGTCCGGTGTGCTCGCCGGCGAGCACTCCGCGTGGCCGTTCGTGCTGCTGATGGTCGGGATCGCCTGCGCCGTCAGCCTGTTCCTGGCGCAGCCCTTCGTGCGGCGCGGCATGCGCTGGCTGCTCGAACCGAAGGTCGACTGGTTGTTCCGGAAGGACGAGGTGCGCTAGGCGCACCGAGCCGGCCGGGAGGCACGACCCGCCTCCGTCACGTCCGTTACGCCCCGAGGCGGGTGCGCTGGTGCGGGATCGGCCACGTGCGTACCGTGACGGTCGACGCAGCGTCGCCACGGGCCTCCCGGCCGACGGCGCGCCCCGACGACCACCGCACCCGACAGGAGCACCGATGAGCACGAACGACGCCGCCGCCTGGCGGTTCGAGACCACGCAGGTCCACGCCGGGGCGCAGCCGGACCCGACGACCGGTGCCCGCGCGACGCCGATCTACAAGACGACCTCGTACGTGTTCGAAGACTCGGACCACGCCCGTGACCTGTTCGCGCTGGCCCGGCCGGGCAACATCTACTCGCGGATCATGAACCCGACGAACGACGTCGTCGAGCAGCGCATCGCGGCGCTCGAGGGCGGCTCGGGGGCGCTCCTGGTGTCGTCGGGGCAGGCGGCGGAGACGTACGCGGTGCTCAACATCGCCGGCGCGGGCGATCACATCGTGTCGTCGTCGTCGATCTACGGCGGCACGTACAACCTGTTCAAGTACACGCTGGCGAAGCTCGGCATCGAGACGACGTTCGTCGAGGACCAGGACGACCTCGAGGAGTGGCGTCGAGCCGTCCGCCCGAACACCAAGCTGTTCTTCGCCGAGACCATCGGCAACCCCAAGATCAACGTGCTCGACATCACCGGCGTGAGCGACGTCGCGCACGAGTCCGGCGTCCCGCTCATCGTGGACAACACGATCGCCACGCCGTACCTGATCCGGCCGTTCGAGCACGGGGCGGACATCGTCGTGCACTCGGCGACGAAGTTCCTCGGTGGGCACGGCACCGTGATCGGCGGCGTCATCGTCGACTCCGGCCGGTTCGCCTGGTCGGAGCACGCCGACCGGTTCCCGGAGTTCAACACGCCCGACCCGTCGTACCACGGGGCCGTCTTCGCCCAGGCCGTCGGCAACGAGCTCGCCTACATCGTCAAGGCACGCGTGCAGCTGCTCCGCGACCTGGGCGCGTCGAACTCGGCGGACACCGCGTTCACCCTGCTGCAGGGCATCGAGACGTTGTCGTTGCGCATCGAGCGGCACGTGGCGAACGCGCAGGAGATCGCCGAGTGGCTCGACCGGCACCCCGACGTCGCGACGGTGTCGTACGCCGGGCTGCCGACGTCGCCCTGGTACGCGGCGGCCAACCGGTACGCGCCGAAGGGCGTCGGTGCCGTGCTGTCGTTCGAGCTCAAGGGCGGGGTGCCGGCAGGCAAGGCGTTCGTCGACGAGCTGCAGCTGTTCTCGCACCTGGCGAACATCGGCGACGTGCGCTCGCTCGTGATCCACCCGGCGTCGACCACGCACTCGCAGCTCACGCCCGAGCAGCAGCTGACGACCGGGGTCACGCCGGGGCTCGTCCGCCTGTCGGTCGGGATCGAGAACGTCGAGGACCTGCGGGCCGACCTCGAGGCCGGGCTCGCCGCGGCCCGTGCCGTCGCGCAGGAGGGCCAGCGCGCCTGACGCCGGTCGCCCGGGCGTGCGCGGCGCGTGCCCGGGTGCGAGCGCGTCGATACGAGTGCATGTTCCGACGTCCCACGTGTTGATCGACGCGTGGGATGTCGTCCGTTGCACACGCATCCGGTACGTGTGTATGTTCCGACGTTCCACGAGTCGATCGACGCGCACGATGTCGGAACATGCGCACACACGGAGCGGCGAGCGCGACCCGGGCACGCGCCGGGCGTGACGTAACACGGCGACGGCGACCCGCGCCTCCCGGCAGACTGGACGCACCATGGACTGGCAGACGACCCCCGAGGACTCCGTGCCGTCCACCCTGGTGCCCGGCACCGAACTCGGCACCCTCGGCAAGCCGCCCGTCACCGGTGCCTGGCGTCCGGGTGACCACCCCGGGGCCCGCCGGTTCGAGGCCCTCGGTGAGCAGTGGGTGCGGGGCGGGCGGCTGCCGGCCGTCCGCGTCGCCTACGAGACGTGGGGCACGCTCGACCCCGAGCGGAGCAACGCCGTGCTCGTCCTGCACGCCCTGACCGGGGACTCGCACGTCGCCGGAGCACCCGGACCGGGGCACCGCACCGCCGGCTGGTGGAACGACGTCGTCGGCCCCGGCCTGGCCATCGACACCGACCGCTGGTTCGTCGTCGCGCCGAACATGCTCGGCGGCTGCCAGGGCACGACCGGACCGTCGTCGGTGGCGCCCTCCGGGGGCGAGTGGGGCTCGCGCTTCCCGTTCCTGACGATCCGCGACCAGGTCGAGGTGCAGCGGCAGCTCGCGGACCGGCTCGGCATCGAGGTCTTCGCGGCCGTCGTCGGCGGGTCGATGGGCGGGATGCACGCCCTGGAGTTCGCCGTCACACACCCGTCGCGCGTGCAGCGGTTGGCGGTCCTGGCGTCGACCGCGCAGACCACGGCCGACCAGATCGCCGCGAACTCGCTGCAGCGGGCCGCCATCCAGATGGACCCGGCGTTCGCGGGCGGCGACTACTACGAGGCCGACGCGGGCGAGGGACCGCACCGCGGGCTGGCCCTGGCGCGGCGGATGGCGCTGATGACCTACCGGGCGCCGGACGAACTCAACGGCCGGTTCGCCCGGTCGTGGCAGAGCGACGTCTCACCGCTCGGCGACGACGGACGGTTCTCGGTGGAGAGCTACCTCGACTTCCACGGCAACAAGTTCACCCGGCGGTTCGACGCGAGCTCCTACGTCACGCTGACGCACGCGATGGACTCGCACGACGTCGGTGCCGGAAGGGGCGGGGTCGCCGCAGCGCTCGGGCAGGTGACGGCCCGCACGCTCGTCGTCGGGGTGTCGAGCGACCGGCTGTTCCCGATCGAGGACCAGCACCGCATCGCGGCCGGGGTGCCGGACGCCCTGGACGGCGACGAGGCCGCGGTGATCGACAGCGAGTTCGGGCACGACGGGTTCCTCATCGAGCACGAGCAGGTCGGGGCGCACCTGCGGCGGCTGCTCGAGGCCTGAGCGGCGGCTGCGCGGCTCCGCGGGCGGCAGCACGGTCGCGGCCGCCCGGCCGCGGCACCGGACGCCACCGCACACCGCGGCGGTGCCAGCGTTGCCGGACGCAACCGCGCACCGCGGCTGTGCCAGCTTCGCCGGACGCCACCGCAGTAACGATCTCGCTGCATCCGACACGACCTGGCGCGCCGGAGACCCCTCAACGGGTGTCGCGCGTGGAATGATGGCTGGGAGTTCGGCGCTGACCGACGCTCGGTTTCCCGTACCACCCAGACCGTCACCGACCAGGACATCGATGGACTTCATCGCAGAGGAACGCGACCGCTTGCTGCGGTCGACGACCCGTGTCGTGGGCGTCGTCTGCGCGCTCCTGAGCGTCGTCGGCATCGTCGCCGCCGCGGCCGTGCCCGCGCCGTCGCTCACCGCGGGTCTGCTGTGCATCGCCGCCATGGTCACGGCGCTCGTGTTCTTCGGCCGTTCCGGCGCAGTCTGGTGGACCGCCGCGATCGTCACGACCGGCCTCGCGGCGATGCTGCTGCTGTTCTTCGGCGTCGACGACCCCGTGCGTCCGCTCATCGCCAGCGCCGTGATGCCCCTCGCCGCCGGCGGGATGTCGTCACCCCTGATGGCGCAGCGCGGGCACCCCACCGGCCTCGGCATCACGATCGCCGGGGGCGTCGCCGTCGTCGTCGTGATGGTCTGGGGTTCCGGGTCGGTGCTGTCGACGCCGGTCAGCGGCGCGCTGCTCGGCTGGGTGCTCATGGCCGTCGTCGCCGTCTGGATCTCGCGCAGCATCCCCCGCGTCGCTCGTCGCATCTACACGATCGGCTCGGCCCACCGCGCGGAGCGGCAGGCGAGCGAGACCGAGGCCCAGCGCCGCCAGGGTGCCCGGCTGCTCCACGACACCGTCCTGGCCACCCTGACGCTGCTGGCGCACTCCGGCGTCGGGGTGTCCGACCAGGCGATGCGCGAGCAGGCCGCCGAGGACGCCCGACTCCTGCGCCACCTGCGCCTCGGCGCGACGCCGCAGCCGCAGTCCTCCGGCGACTACTCGCTCACCCGCGAAGAGGAGTCGCCGCTCGGGCAGACCCTGGAGTCCGTCAAGCAGCGCTTCGGCCGGATGGGGCTCGAGGTCAGCTGGCACGGCACCGGCCAGGTCCTGCTGCCGTCGAACGTGCTCGACGCGTTCCTGCTCGCCCTGGGCGAGTGCCTCGAGAACGTCCGCCGGCACGCCGGGGTCGGCGAGGCGCACGTGACGATCGTGCACGACAACGAGATGGTGCGCGCGATGGTCACCGACTCGGGCGTCGGCTTCGACCTCACCACCGTGAGCGCCGAGCGTCTGGGCTTCAAGGAGAGCGTCGTGAACCGACTGCGCGAGGTCGGCGGCGACGCCAAGCTGTTCTCCGCGCCGGGTTCCGGCACCACCGTCGTGCTGGAGGCACCGCGATGACCAGGGTCCCCGAGGACACCATCGGCCGACGGCTGCCGGGCGAGACCGCGCCGCCCGCACCGCGCACCCGGCGGGAGGCCCGTGAGCGGTACCGGACGAGCGAACGTCGGCAGGCCCGCGGGCTGCCGTCCACCTCGACCGGCGCCCGTTCGCTGCGCCAGGCGGCCAAGCCCGGTGCGTCGCTCGGCGCGGGGTACCTGGGCCTCGGTGCCGCCATCCTCACCGCCATCGAGGCCGTCGCCGGCATCGCGTTCTTCCTGATCCGGTGGGACGAGTACTCCGATCCGCTGCTGCCGGCCGCCGCCTGGGGCCTGTACATCGTCGCCGCAGTGATCGTCGGACTGAGCGTCCTGACGTACGGGGAACGCCTGACCGGGCCGGCGTTCGCGCTCATCTGCGTGGTGCTCGCCGGCGTGGTGGCGCTCGACTTCGTCGGCATCTGGCCCGAACACGACATCGCCCACACCGCCACGGCGTCGATGGCGGCGGGCTTCGCGCTGCTGCCCATCGCGACGCTCCGGCCCGCCCGCGAGGTCGCGGCGGCGATCACGGTGCTCGGCCTGGCGTTCGTGGTGATGGCCGCGGTCTCCACACCGATCACGGCGGACACCCTGCCCGGCATCGTCTCTCTGCTCTCGCTCGTCGTGGTGCCGCCGGCGATCGCCCTGTACGTCGTGCAGCGGTTCCGGCAGCTCGTGCAGCGCGAACTCGACCGCGTGCTCGTGCAGAGCAACGTGCAGGCGCCGCAGTTCGCCGTCGGCATGCTGGCGTCCGACGAGCTGGCCCGGCTCGACCTGGCCGCCGAGAAGCTGCTCGACGCCGTCGCGAACGGCACCGACCCGCTGCCGCTGTCCGACGCCTCGAGCTCCGTCGCCGCGTCGCTCGCCACCGAGCTGCGACTGCACCTCATCGAGGGCCGCCGCGAGACCTGGCTCTACCACGCCATCACGGAGTCCGACCACCTCGGCCGATCGGTCAGCGTCGCCGACCCGACCGCCCTCGCCGGCCACCTCTCCCCCACGCAACGCGACGGCCTGCTGCAGGCGCTCTGGCAGATGGTCGGCGACGGCCGGACCGCCCAGCCCGGCATGCCCGTGGTCTCGGTGACGCTCGGCCCCATCGGCTCCGACGGCCACCCGGTCTCCGACGAGACCATGGACGTGCCCGTCGTCATCGAGTCCCGCGGGGTCCCACGGCGCAGCCTCGGCCCGACGGCGTGGAGCGCACTGCAGCGCATCGGCCCGTACACCGAGACGGTGCGGGACGGCGCGCTGCACATCGTCGCGCACTGCGTCGTCAACCGACATCCGTCGATGTAGGCGCGGGACACCCGCACGCCTGCACGTCAGCTGAACCCGTTCCTCCTAGGATCGGTGGAGCAACCGCACCGAGAAAGGACGCCAGCATGGCGACTCCAGAGGAACCCATCCGACTCGCACTCGTCGACGACCACAGGATGCTGCTCGGCGCGCTGACGGAGTGGATCCGCAACGCTGCGGACGACATCACCCTGGTCGCCGCCGTGACGACCTGGCCCGAGCTGCTCACCAGCCCGGCGTTCCCCGTCGACGTGGTGCTGCTCGACCTGGACCTCAAGGACTCCATCCCGGTGTCGCTGAAGATCTCGACGCTCAAGACCGCGGGCGTCAAGACCGTCGTGATGAGCACCTACTCCGAGCCGAACGTCGTGCGCGAGGCCCTCGGCGCCGGTGCCCTCGGCTACCTGGTGAAGAGCGAGGACGCCGACATGATCGTCGAGGCGATCCGCTCCGCGCAGCGCGGCGAGCAGTACGTCTCCGCCGAGCTCGACCTCGCCATCAACAGCGGTGACGTCGGCGGCGTCCCGAAGCTCAGCGCCCAGGAGCGTCGCGTGATGGCCCTGTACGGCGGCGGCGAGCCCGTCAAGAGCGTCGCCTACCAGCTCGGCATCTCCGAGGAGACCGCGAAGAGCTACCTCAAGCGCATCCGCGAGAAGTACCGCGTCGCCGGCTTCGACGTCGGCACGAAGGTGGCACTGCGGAAGCGTGCGATCACCGACGGCATCATCGTGCAGGACGGCAGCCCCCTCAACCTGTAGCGCGCTGGCTGCCCGCTTCGTGAGCAGGAGAGGTCGGGTCCCGTCACGGGACCCGACCTCTCCTGCTCACGATGGGCGGTCTGCCGCACCACGTTGACGGACGGGAGGCCCGGTGCGGCGCCGCCCCGGGCCTCCCGTCCGGCGGGTGGGCACGCCCACCGCGCGTGGTCAGTGGATCGGGACCGGTGCGGTGATCGGGCCGGTGCTCGGCGACGAGGAGCGCAGCTCGGCCCGGCGCGTGGATCGCCGCTCGACCGAGTAGCTCACCATCGTGACGAGGACGCCGAGCAGCGCGAGGACGATGCCGAGCCAGCCCGGCGCGAGGAACCCGAAGCCGGCCGCGATGACCGCGCCGCCGAGGGCGGCACCGAGCGAGTTGCCGATGTTGAACGCCGAGTGGTTGAGCGCCGCCGCGATCGTCCGGGCGTCTCCGGCGACGTCCATCAGGCGCGACTGCACCGCCGGCGGGATCGCCGACGACGTCGCTCCGAGCAGGAACGCGCCGAGCAGCATGCCCCAGAGCCACTGCGCCGTCAGCACCGTGACGAGCAGGGCGCCGATGAGCGCGAACATGCCGACGTAGATCGTGCGCTTGACGCTGTGGTCGGCCAGGTATCCGCCGAGCACCCCGCCGACGACCATGCCGATGCCCACGACGACGAGCACGATCGGCACGAACGACTCCGGCATGCCGGTGACGTTCTGCACCAGGGGCGAGATGTACGAGTAGACCGCGAAGAAGCCGCCGAAGCCGACGGCGCCCAGGCCCATCACGATCCAGACCTGCGGCACGCGGAAGGCGCGGAGCTCACGGCCGATCGTGGCGTGCTCGTCGCGTGCGCTCCTCGGCACGAAGGCCGCCACGGCCAGGAACGTCAGGGCGAACAGGGCGGCGACGACGCCGTACGCGACCCGCCACCCGGCGACCTGGCCGACCCACGTGATCGCCGGGACACCGACGACGTTGGCGACGGACAGGCCGAGCAGCACCATCGCGATGCCCTTGCCGCGCTTGCCCGGGCCCATCATGTCGCCGGCGACGATCGACGCGATGCCGAAGTACGCGCCGTGCGGCAGTCCCGCGACGAAGCGGGCGACGAACACCAGGCCGAACGAGGGCAGCAGCGCACTCGCGACGGTCGCCAGGACGAACCCGACCAGCAGCACGAGGATCAGGCCCTTGCGCGGGAACCGGGCGGACATCGCCGCGATGGTCGGCGCACCGACGACGACCCCGAGGGCGTAGGCGCTGACGAGCCAGCCGGCCTGCGCGATGCCGGCGTCGGGATCCGCGCCGTACTGCTGTGGCAGCAGGGCCTGCGCGATGTTCGGCAGCAGTCCCATCGCGACGAACTCGGTCGAGCCGATGGCGAACCCGCCGAGGGCGAGCGAGACGAGCGCGAGGGCGCGGCGCGCGGGCGTGAGCTGTGACATGGGGCCTGTTCTGTGCGGGAGGGAGATCGAGGTGTCCGCGGTGCGGGACCACGGCGATCGGGAACGCGGCGACGGCTGCAGCCGGATCGGCAGACCGGTCCGCGCAGCGCGTGTGACGACGGTCGACCACGCCGTCACGACCGGGGGTGCCGGTCCGGGTTCAGCGACGAACGGGACGGTCCGGGCGGAGTCGTGGGCAACTCCCGCGACGACCCGGTCCCAGCAGTGTAGACCGCTCCAAAGGACGAACGGAAGCGCGCTCCGGTACCGTGGCCGGGACGGGCGGCGCTCCCGGCGGGGGCTCCTGGCGAGCACCGGGACGCTGCGGTCGAACGATGCGCACGACACGGACGGGGGCGGTGGACCGGTGACGCGGAGGAACAGCGCGGGGTTCGTCGGAGTCCTGACCGTGAGCGCCCTGCTGCTGGCAGCCTGCTCGTGGGTGCCGGCCACGCCGAGGCCCGGAGACGTCCGGCAGGGATTCGTCGGCACGTGGGCACAGGACGACTGGTCCCAGTCGGTGCTGGTGCTGGACGAGGACGGGACGTTCCGGGCACGGGACTTCCCGGCTTCCCTGGTCTGCGACGACTCGGGGAACGGCGGGTACCAGCTCGACGCCTGCAGGTCCCGCCCGAGCACCGTGTCGGCTGACGGCACGTGGGCCCTGGCCGAAGGGCAGTTCGGCGTGGTCCGGCTCGACAGTGGCGGGAAGTCGTTCGCCACCGCGTACCGGCACTCCACGAGCTTCTTCGGCCACGGCTTCGTCCTCGGGTTCTACACCGGGTCGCTCGAACGGCCGGAGCCGGACTACGTCTTCGAGCGGGTCCAGCAGCGCGCGGAAGGCGTACACAGAGCCCGTCCTGCGGTCGGCAAGCCAGATCGCGCTCGACACCGCGTGCACGAGGCCGTCGAGCGCTGACGGCTCCGGCCCGACCCGTGACGGTCAGGCCGCGCGGCGGTCCTGCCCGGCATGACCGCTCGACGCGCCCTGCAACTCGGGCAGCTCGTCACGGTGCACCCATCCCGTGCCGCACTCCGCGCAGGTCGCCCACGCGTTGTCGCCGTGCTCGTCCGTGTCGATGACGACCGTTCGCAGGTCGCAGTCGGGGCACCAGCCGTCGTGCATCATCACGCGCTCCTCGTCGTCCTCGGGGCCACCGGACGTGGCTCGATGCACACCATGAGACACCCGACCACCGACATCCGAGCGACCCCGGCGGCGTGTCGACGGCACCGCTGATCGATGATGGTGCCGTGCACACCGCCATGACCGTCCTCGCGTCCTGTCCCGCCGGGGCGTCCGCCCGCTGCGAGGACGTGGCGAACCCGCTCGAACTCGTCACGGTCGTGGTGCTCGTGCTCACCGCGATCGCCCTGCTGACGGTCGCCGCTGTGCTCGGCACCGACCCCCGTCGCCGGGACCGTCCGCGCCGGCGCCGCTGAGGGCTACTCGCCGAGCGCCTGCTCGAGCCGCTCGAGCTTGCCGTCGATCTCACCGGTGTGCCCCGGCCGGATGTCCGCCTTCAGCACGAGCGACACCCGCGAGCCGTACGCCCCGACGGCCTCGGTGGCGCGCTTGACGACGTCCATGACCTCGTCCCACTCCCCCTCGACCTCGGTGAACATCGACGAGGTCCGGTTCGGCAACCCGCTCTCGCGCACGACCCGCACGGCGGCGGCGACCGCGTCGTGCACGGACCCGTCCGACTGCGCAGCGGGACCACCGGACGGAGCGACGGAGAAGGCGACGATCATGCGTCCATCCTGCCCCGCTCGGGCACACCGCGCACCGGTTGCGTCGCGCGCCCGGCGTCGCCGCCGAGCAGCCCCATCCGCACCAGCACGACCACGCCCCACACCATCGCAGCGACCACGAGCACGTTCCGCAGCGTCAGCACCACGAGGATCCACGGCTGCACGGCGAGCACCTGGTCGTAGTACCCGGGGTAGATCAGCTGCGTCAGCAGGGCCGTCGGCAGCGCGAGCAGGGCGACGGGGACGAACCGTCGCGCGCTCGGCGACCCGGCGGCGAGCCCCCAGACGATCGGCACCGCGAACCAGCCGATGTACTGCGGTGACCCGACCTTGTTCGTGGCGACGAGCGCGGCGACGAACAGCAGGGCGAGCACGGGGGCGAGTTCGGCCCGTCGGGCACCGCGGTGTGCGGCCCACAGTGCCAGCAGCACCCCGCCGACGACCACGGCGGCCATCAGCGGCGTGGACACCGCGGCGGCGGTCCGGGTGCCGGCACCGGACACCTCGAACGTCAGGATGTCCTGGTTGTAGAAGACCGCCGCGCCCGGGGCCCCGGCGGCCGCTGCCCACATGAAGGGGGTGGCGAGCGGCGACTCGATCTGCAGCGCCCGGCCGGTCTGCTCGCCGACGAAGGACAGCAGGTACGGCGCACCGCCCCACAGCACGTCGACGAGCACGATGAGCGCGCTGAGCACGAGCGCCCCCGCGAGCACGCCGCGGCGCTGCCCCCGCCGCAGCAGCAGCACCGCCACGAGCGCCGCCGGCCACACCTTCGTCCAGGCGCCGGCGGTGAACAGCGCCGAGGCGACCGCGGGCCGTGACGCGACGAACGCCACCCCGACGAGCGCGAGCACCGTGGCGACGGTGTCGATCCGACCGAGCGCGATCGGGCCGAGCGCCAGCAGGAACAGCAGCCACCACCAGACGACCCGCACGCCGTGCACACCGGAGCGACCGGACGACCCGACGCGCGCCCGAAACCGCCACAGGAACGCGCAGGCCACGGCGTCGAGCAGGACCATGAGCAGCAGCCACCCGGTGCCGATCGACGCGACGCCACCGAGCGCCGCGGCCGCCATCGGCACGATCGCCAGGATCGGGTAGACCCACTCCCCGTCGATGCCCACCCAGAACCCCGCGGACCGGCCGGTCTCGATCCAGCGGCTGTAGGTGATCGTCACGTCGCCCAGCGGCAGGTTGGTCGACACCGTCGTGAGCCACCACAGGAACGCGTGCACCGCGGCGAACGCCAGCACGAACCCGACGCGTTCGATCCACCGGTCCGCCGTCCTCTGCACCGGACGAGCGTAGCGGCCGCACGCACGGCTCCCCCGGGAAGTCCCAGCCTCCCCGCAACATGACGTGTCACCGTTCTGCTCGTGACCACCGAAACCCCGCGCAGGCACCGCAAGGCCGTCATCTGGATCTCCGTCGTCGTCGCCGTCGTCGTGCTGGCGGTCGTCGGCGTCGTCGTGGCGACGAACGTCTACTCGAGCAGCGAGAACGCGAAGGCATCGGCCGCACCCTCGGTGGCCGCCACCCGCGAGGCGTCGACGATCGAGACCGACGACCTCTCCGGCACGTGGACCGTCGGCGGCGACTCCGAGGCCGGGTACCGCGTGCACGAGGTCCTCAACGGCTCCGACGTCACCGTCACCGGCCGCACCGACAGCGTCTCGGGCACCGCCACCGTCGACGGCACGAGCATCACCGCGGCGACGATCACCGTGCAGGTCGCCGACATCACCACCGACTCCGACCAGCGTGACGCCTACTTCCGCGACTCCGCGATGGACGCGGCCGCCTTCCCCGAGGCCACGTTCGAGCTCACCGAGCCGATCGCCGACGCGGTCCCGAGCGGATCCGACACGACGACCGTCTCGGCCCCGGGCAAGCTCACCCTGCACGGCGTCACGAAGGACGTCACCGCGGAGCTCCAGGTCGGCCTGAGCGGCGACGGCGTCGACGTCTCCGGCTCGGTCCCGGTCACGTTCTCCGACTACGGCGTGCAGGCCCCGAACCTCGGGTTCGTCAAGGTCGACGACGCCGGCTCCGTGGAGTTCCTGGTGCACGCGACCCCCGTCGGCTGACGTCCGCGACGCGCGTCACGCCCGTCACGTGACCGCAGACGGCCTGGAGGCGCGGTGCCAGCTGGCACCGCGCCTCCCGTCCGCCGTGTCCGGGGCGCACCTGCCATCTGATGCGCGCGCATGTTGCGACCTTCCACCTGGCGAACCCGCGGTGTTCCGTCGCTGGATGCGCACGTACCCATTGCGTGCGCATCCTCCGACAGAACACGCGTCGATCACCTCGTGGATCGTCGGGAGATGCGCGCACATCGACGGACTAGCCGCGCGCGTCCCCGTCCACGACCAGGTCCCGCACGACTCCTGGCAGCTCGGCGATGAGCGTCGTCATGGGGAACGGCCCACCGCCGGACGCCCGGCGTGCCGCGAGCCCGTGCACGACCGCGGCCGACGCTGCCAGGTGCGCGAGGTCCGACGGCGTGAGCGAGGAGTCCGCGGCCTCGGCGGCCCCCTGCCGGGCGGCGACGAGGGCTCCGAGCACCCCGCCGAGCACGTCCCCGGCGCCGGCGGCGGCGAGCCACGGCGTCGCCGAGCACGCGACGAGCCGCACCGAGCCGTCCGGGGTGACCACGTGCGTGCGCTCACCCTTGAGCAGCACGACGCTGCCGGTCTGCTCGGCGGCACGGAGCGCTGCGGCGGCCGGGTCCCGCTCGATCCCGTCCCGGTCCACGCCCAGCACCGAGGCGAGCTCGCCCGCGTGCGGCGTGAGCACGGCGAGCGGCCCGAGGTCGACGAGCGGGATCGCGCCGGCATCGACCACGACGGGGACACCGTCGTCGGATGCGTGCTCGAAGCCGGTCGCCGTCGTCTCGTCGAGCTCGTCGAGGGACCCGGCCGAGATCCCGGACCCGACCAGCCAGGCCTGCACGCGGCCGAGGCCTGAGACGACCTCGGGGCGGCGGGTGAGCACGTGGTCGGTGGCCCGAGCCGGCCCGACGTAGCGGACCATCCCGACACCGGTGTGCACGGCGGCGTCCACCCCCATCACCGCGGCACCGGGGTACTGGTCGGAGCCGGTCGCGACGCCGAGCACCCCGCGGCGGTACTTGGTGGACTCCCCCGTCGGCGCGGTCACCCACGCGGCGGCATCGGACGGTCGGACGGGCACGAAGTCGTTCACCGGCCCCACGTTACGGTGGAGCGCATGAGCCTGTTCCTGCGTGATCGTGTGGTGGTCTTCGACTACGGCGAGGTGATCAGCCGGACGCCGCACGCCTCGCGGGAGGCCCTGGTCGACGCCACGGGTGTGCCGGCCGACGAGCTCTTCCCGGTCTACCAGGAGCTCCGGCACGACCTGGACCGCGGTGACCTGTCCGTCGTGGCGTACTGGCGCGCGATCGCCGAACGGACCGGACGCAGCTGGAGCGTCTCCGACATCCACCGGTTCTGGGCGATCGACTTCACCGGCTGGTTCGAGGTCGAGCCGGAGACGCTCGCGATCGTCGAGGAGCTGCACGACGCCGGCACCCGCGTGGCGCTGCTGTCGAACGCCGGCTTCGACTTCGGCGACCCGTACCGTCGGTCCCCGATGGGGTCGATGTTCGAGACCGTCGTGGTGAGCGCCGAGGAACACGTCCTCAAGCCCGACGCATCCATCTACCGCGACACCTGTGCGCGTCTGGGAATCGAGCCGGGTCAGATGGTGTTCGTGGACAACAGGGCCGAGAACGCCGCCGGTGCAGAAGCGATCGGGGCGGTCGGCCACCACTACACGTCGCCGGCGTCACTGCGGTCGTTCCTGACGGGACTGGCCGAGGCACCGGCCCCCGTCCTCTGAGGAGCCCGCGTGACGCACGCCCTGTTCGACCCGATCACCGTCCGTGACCTGACCGTCCGCAACCGCATCTGGGTCTCCCCGATGTGCCAGTACTCGGTGGACCAGCAGGACGGCGTCCCGACCCCGTGGCACCTCGTGCACCTGGGCGGGTTCGCCAAGGGCGGCGCCGGCGCGGTCGTGGTCGAGGCGACGGGCGTCGTCCCCGAGGGTCGGATCACCCCGCAGGACCTGGGGCTGTGGAACGACCAGCAGCGCGACGCGTTCGTGCCGATCGTCGACTTCCTGCACCAGCAGGGCGCCGCTGCGGGCATCCAGCTCGCACACGCCGGTCGGAAGGCCTCGACGTACCGCCCCTGGGACACCACGCACGGCACCGTCCCCGCCGACCAGGGCGGCTGGAGCACCGTCGCGCCGTCGGCCGTGGCCTTCGACGGCTACGACGTGCCGCGCGAGCTCGCCGTCGAGGACGTCCGCGTGATGGCGCTCGCCTTCGCCCAGGCCGCCCGGCGTGCGGTCGAAGCCGGCTTCGACCTGGTCGAGGTCCACGCCGCGCACGGGTACCTGCTGCACCAGTTCCTGTCCCCGCTGAGCAACCAGCGCACCGACCAGTACGGCGGGGCGCTCGAGAACCGCGCACGGGCGCTGCTCGAGGTCGTCGACGCGGTCCGCGCCGAGGTCGGCGAGGGCTTCCCCGTCGTCGTCCGGTTCTCGGCCACCGACTGGGTCGAGGGCGGGCTCACGCTCGAGGAGACCACGACCGTCGCGCGCTGGGCGGCCGAGCACGGCGCCGACCTGGCCGACGTCTCGACCGGCGGCAACGTCGCGAGCGCACCGATCCCGGTCGGCCCCGGCTACCAGGTGCCGCACGCCGCCGCGGTCAGGCGGGACGCCGGCATCGGCACGATCGCGGTGGGCATGATCTCGAACGCCTTCCAGGCCGAGCAGATCGTCGCGACCGGGCAGGCCGACGTCGTGATGATCGGACGCGAGATGCTCCGCGACCCGTCGTTCGCGCTGCGTGCCGCCGTCGAGCTCGGGGTCTCGGTCGACTACGAGCCGCAGCAGTACCACCGCGCCCGCGTCACCGGGTGACCACGCCGTCGTTCTCGACCGATTCCCGGGGAGCCGCCCCCGCAAGGAGTACGATCGACAGCACTGTGGACGATCCCCCGAATAGTTCTTCGCCTCACTCATCCGCCGCTCACTCGGTGAGCAGCACACCCCTGTGCGCGAACGGGGGTGAATCATGAGTCCGATCGACATCGTCATGCTGATCGGCGGCATCCTGCTGACGCTCGGCACGGGTGTGTTCGTCGCGTCCGAGTTCGCCCTGGTCAACCTCGACCGGGCGGACGTCGAGGCCCGTCGCGACCGCGGTGAGGCCGGGCTCGCACCGGTCATCGGTGCGTTGAAGGTCACCTCGACGCACCTGTCGAGCGCGCAGCTCGGCATCACCCTGACGACGCTCCTCACCGGCTACCTGCTCGAACCGTCGATCGCGACGCTGCTCGAGGCGCCGTTCCTGGCGATGCAGCTGCCCGAGAGCATCGTCGAGACGGTCGGCTCGATCGTGGCGCTCGTCATCGCGACCCTGCTGTCGATGATCCTCGGCGAGCTCGTGCCGAAGAACTTCGCGCTCGCGCTGCCGCTGCAGACCGCCCGGCTGGTCGTGCCGCTGCAGATCGCGTTCACGACGGTCTTCAAGCCGGCCGTCGCGCTGCTGAACGGCACCGCCAACGCGGTGCTCAGGTCGATGGGCATCGAGCCCCAGGAGGAGCTCTCGGGTGCCCGCAGCGCCGAGGAGCTCACCTCGCTGCTGCGCCGCTCGGCGTCCGAGGGGTCGCTCGAACAGGACACCGCGACGCTGCTCGAGCGCACGATCTCGTTCTCCGAGCTGAGCGCCAGTGACGTGATGACCCCGCGCCCGCGGCTGTCCACGATCCGGGTGTCCGAGTCCGCCGAGGACGTCATCGCCCTCGCCCGCAAGACCGGCTTCAGCCGCTTCCCCGTCATCGAGGAGGACGCGGACGACGTCGTCGGCATCGTGCACGTCAAGCAGGCCGTCGCCGTCCCGCGCGAGAAGCGTCCGGAGGTCCCCGTCGGGGCCCTGATGACCGACGCGGAACGCGTGCCCGAGACCATGCCGGGCGACACCCTGCTCGCCGAGGTCCGTGGCCGCGGCTACCAGATGGTCATCGTGGTGGACGAGTACGGCGGCACCGCCGGGGTCGTCACCCTCGAGGACCTCATCGAGGAGATCGTCGGCGAGGTCTCCGACGAGCACGACCGTGCGCGCATCGACGTCGTGCGCTCCCGCGACTGGCTGACCTTCCCCGGACTGCTGCGCCCCGACGAGCTCGAGGACCGCGCCGGCGTGACGGTGCCCGAGGACGGTCCGTACGAGACCGTCGGCGGGTTCGTCATGTCGACGCTCGGCCGTCTGCCCGTCGTCGGCGACGAGGTCCCGCTCGACGGCGGCGTGTTCCGCGTCGAGCGTCTGGACGGCCGGCGGATCGACCGCATCCGCTGGACCCCCACGCCACCGTCCGACGACACCGGAGCAACGGCGATCATCATCCCGTCCACCCGCAGCACCCCCAAGACCACGCCGGCGAAGGCCACGACGAAGGGCGGCACCCGATGAGCTCCGACTGGTGGGGGATCTTCTGGCTCGTCGTGCTGCTGATGGGCAACGCGTACTTCGTCGCCGCCGAGTTCGCCGTCATCTCGGCACGACGGTCGCAGATCGAACCCCGTGCAGAGGCCGGCTCCAAGGCCGCGCAGATGACGCTGTGGGCGATGGAGCACGCCACCCGCATGCTCGCGACCACCCAGCTCGGCATCACCGTGTGCTCGCTGCTCATCCTGAACGTCTCCGAGCCGGCGATCCACCACCTGCTCGAGGTCCCGCTGCACCTGACCGGCTGGAGCGCCGAGGTGATCGGCACCGTGGCCTTCGTGTTCACGCTGCTGCTCGTGTCGTTCCTGCACGTGGTGTTCGGCGAGATGGTGCCGAAGAACATCTCGTTCTCGATGCCGGACCGCGCGGCCCTGCTGCTCGTGCCGACGCTCTGGTACATCGGCCACGGCCTGCACTGGGTGATCGTCGGCCTGAACGAGGTCGCGAACGCCGTGCTGCGCCTGTTCCGCGTCGAGCCGAAGGACGAGGCGGTGAGCGCGTTCACCGTGGAAGAGGTGCAGACCATCGTCGAGCAGTCCCGCCGCGAGGGCACCCTGACCGACGACGGCAAGCTCGCCCTGGCGTTCGAGTTCACCGAGAAGAAGGTCCGTGACGTCGCGGTGCCGATGGCCGAGCTCGTCACCCTGCCCGAGGACGCCACCCCCGGCGACGTCGAGCACGCGGTGGCACAGCGCGGGTTCTCACGCTACGTGCTCGTCGGCGAGGACGGCTCCCCCACGGGCTACGTGCACGTGAAGGACGTCATCGACCTGCGCCCGGACGAGTTCGACGACCCGGTGCCGCCGAAGCGCATCCGCCAGCTCATCTCGCTCTACACCGAGATGGACCTGGAGGACGCGCTCGCAACCATGCGGGCCGCGGGTCGCCACGTCGCGCGGGCGTTCGACGCCGACGGCCAGACGATCGGCGTGCTGTTCCTCGAGGACATCCTCGAAGAACTGGTGGGCGAGGTCGAGGACGCGACCCGGCGCCGGTAGACGCGACCGAACGACGGACGGGAGGCGCGGTGCCAGCTGGCACCGCGCCTCCCGTCCGTCGGTGGTCGCGACCACGGCGTCGCGCGCCCCGTCCGCGCTACCAGCTGACGGGCAGGGGCTTGCCCTCTTCGTACCCGGCGGCGGACTGGATGCCGACCAGGGCGCGCTCGGAGAACTCGGCGAGCGAGGACGCGCCGGCGTAGGTGGCCGAGCTGCGGACACCCGTGGTGATCATGTCGAGCAGGTCCTCGACGCTCGGGCGCTCGGGGTCCAGGTAGATCGTCGACGACGAGATGCCCTCGGCGAAGAGCTCCTTGCGGGCCCGCTCGTAGGGGTCGAGCCGCTCGAAGCGCTCCCGGACGGCCTTGGCCGACGCCATGCCCCAGCTCTCCTTGTAGGCCTTGCCGGCGGCGTCGCGGCGGAGCACGCCGGGCGCCTCGAGCGTGCCGGCGAACCACGAGCCGATCATCACGGCCGAGGCACCGGCGGCCAGGGCGAGCGCGACGTCGCGCGGGTACCGCACGCCGCCGTCCGCCCAGACGTGGGCGCCGAGGGAGCGCGCGGCCGCGGCGGTCTCGAGCACGGCGGAGAACTGCGGACGGCCGACCGCGGTCATCATGCGGGTGGTGCACATCGCGCCCGGGCCGACGCCGACCTTGATGATGTCGGCACCGGCGGCCACCAGGTGGGCGACGGCGTCGGCGGTGACGACGTTGCCGGCGACCAACGGGATGCCGAGGTCGAGCGCGGCGACGGTGCGGAGTGCGCGGAGCATGCCCTCCTGGTGGCCGTGCGCGGTGTCGAGGACCAGGACGTCGACGCCGGCGGCGGCGAGGGCCTTCGCCTTGGCGGCGACGTCGCCGTTGATGCCCAGCGCGGCGGCGACGCGGAGCCGGCCGGAGGCGTCGACGGCGGGCGTGTAGATGTCGGAGCGGATGGCGCTCGTGCGGCTCGTGGTGCCGACCACTCGGCCGTGGCGGACCACCGGCGCGAAGTCGACCTCGGCGGCACTGAGCACGTCGTACACGTGCCGGGGCGTGCCGGCGTCGTCGGCGTCGATGGCGGTCGAGGCACCGTGCAGCAGGTCGCCGAGCGTGGCGTCCGGTCCGGCGTCGCCGAGCCGGCTCGCCGGGACGCACCCGAGGTACTCGCCGTCGGCGTCGCGGACGACCACACCGCGGCCGGCGACCGGGAGCAGCTGCTCGAGGGCCTCGGCGACGGTGGTGTCCGCACCCATGTCGTAGGCGGTGTCGAAGTCGACCGGCTGGTCCTTCACCCAGCGGATCGCGGCGGCGAGGTCCTGCAGGTGCATGTCCTGCGGCAGGACGCCCAGGCCGCCCCGTCGGGCCAGGGTGGCGGCGAGCCGCGGGCCGGTCACGGAGTTCATGTTGGCGCTGACGATCGGGATCGTCGCACCGCTGCCGTCGTTCGCGGCGAGGTCCACGTCGAAGCGACTCGTCACGCCCGAACGGCTCGGGACGAGGAAGACGTCGGAGTAGGTCAGGTCGTGGGTCGGCCGCGTCTCGTAGAACCTCATGCATCCCACTGTACGGCGCTCGTCCGTGCCCCCGCCGCGCGCCGACTCGCGCCACGCTGGCACGGAACGGTCGGGAGCGAACGGCTAGGCTGGGCACCTGTGCGGCGCAGGGTTGCTCCGCACGACACACACGAGCATCTATCGACGGAGAGTGGGCGATCGGCTGTGTCGAGCCATCTGACCGGAACGGACGAGACCGCGGGCGAATTCGGGGCGAACGAGTGGCTCGTCGACGAGCTGTACGAGCAGTTCGTCGCGGACAAGGAGTCGGTCGACAAGTCCTGGTGGCCGGTCCTCGAGAGCTACCACCGCACGCAGGGCGGTGACGCGCCGGCAGCGGCAGCGGGCTCCGGATCCCCCGCCGGGACGACCGGCACCGACGCACCGGCCCCGGCCTCGGCACCGGCTCCCGCGCAGCAGGGTCAGGCTCCTGCGCAGGGCGGTCCGATCCAGGCGAAGACCACGTCGCGCCAGCCGGCACCGCAGCCGATCCCGGCCGAGGCGAACGACGCCGCCGACGACCACGAGGAGACCCACGAGGACGTGGCGACCCCGCTCCGTGGGATGGCGAAGACCCTGGCGTCGAACATGGACGCCTCGCTGTCCGTGCCCGTCGCCACGAGCGTCCGCACGATCCCGGCGAAGCTGATGATCGACAACCGGATCGTCATCAACAACCACCTGCGCCGAGCGCGCGGCGGCAAGATCTCGTTCACGCACCTGATCGGCTGGGCGATGGTGCAGGCGCTCAAGGAGTTTCCGAGCCAGAACGTCTTCTACGAGGAGCGCGACGGCAAGCCGTTCCTGGTCACCCCCGCGCACGTGAACCTCGGGATCGCGATCGACGTGCCCAAGAAGGACGGCACCCGCTCGCTGCTGGTGCCGAGCATCAAGCGCGCCGAGACCCTGACCTTCGGGCAGTTCCTGTCGGCCTACGAGGACCTCGTCAAGCGGGCCCGCGACAACAAGCTCACGCCGGCCGACTTCCAGGGCACGACGATCTCGCTCACCAACCCGGGCGGCATCGGCACCGTGCACTCGGTCCCCCGCCTGACGAAGGGGCAGGGCTCGATCATCGGCGCCGGCGCCCTGGAGTACCCGGCGCAGTTCCAGGGCTCGGCGGCGAAGACCCTGGTCGAGCTCGGCATCGGCAAGACCATCACGCTGACGAGCACCTACGACCACCGCGTCATCCAGGGTGCGGGCTCGGGCGAGTACCTCAAGCACGTGCACGAGCGCCTGATCGGCGAGCACGGCTTCTACGACGGCATCTTCGCCGCGCTCCGGATCCCGTACAAGCCGATCCAGTGGGCGAACGACATCAACGTCGACCTGGCACACCGGGTGAACAAGACCTCCCGCGTGCAGGAGCTCATCAACAGCTTCCGCGTGCGCGGGCACCTGATGGCGGACATCGACCCGCTCGAGTACCGCCAGCGCACCCACCCCGACCTCGAGATCGAGAACCACGGGCTGACCTTCTGGGACCTCGACCGCGAGTTCGTCACGGGCGGCCTCGCCGGCACCACCACCGCGCCGCTGCGGGACGTCCTCGGGATCCTCCGCGACGCCTACTGCCGTACGGTGGGCATCGAGTACATGCACATCCAGGACCCGGAGCAGCGGCGCTGGGTGCAGGAGCACATCGAGGTCCCCTACTCGAAGCCCTCCAAGGAGGAGCAGCTGCGGGTCCTCGGCAAGCTCAACGAGGCCGAGGCGTTCGAGACCTTCCTGCAGACGAAGTACGTCGGACAGAAGCGCTTCTCGCTCGAGGGCGGTGAGTCGACGATCGCGTTCCTCGACACCCTGATCCAGCACGCCGCCGGTGCCGGGCTCGCCGAGGTCGCGATCGGCATGGCCCACCGCGGCCGGCTCAACGTCCTGACGAACATCGCGGGCAAGACCTACGGCCAGATCTTCCGCGAGTTCGAGGGCTCGTCGCTCCCCGGCACCGTGTCCGGCCAGGGCTCGGGCGACGTGAAGTACCACGTCGGCACCGAGGGCGTGTTCCGCACGTCCGACGGGTCGAGCATCCCGGTGACGATCGCCGCGAACCCCTCGCACCTCGAGGCCGTCGACGGCGTGCTCGAGGGCATCGTCCGCGCCAAGCAGGACCGCGAGGCGCCGGGCAGCTTCGGCGTGCTCCCCGTGCTCGTGCACGGCGACGCGGCCATGGCCGGCCAGGGCGTGGTCGTCGAGACGCTGCAGATGTCGCAGCTGCGCGGCTACCGCACCGGCGGCACGGTGCATCTGGTGATCAACAACCAGGTCGGCTTCACCACCCCGCCCGAGTCGGCGCGCAGCTCGGTGTACTCCACCGACGTCGCGAAGACGATCCAGGCACCGATCTTCCACGTGAACGGCGACGACCCCGAGGCTGTCGCCCGGGTGGCGGAGCTGGCCTTCGCCTACCGCGAGCAGTTCCACCGCGACGTCGTGATCGACCTCATCTGCTACCGCCGCCGCGGCCACAACGAGGGCGACGACCCCTCGATGACGCAGCCGCTCATGTACAACCTCATCGAGGCGAAGCGCTCCGTCCGCACCCTGTACACCGAGGCCCTCGTCGGCCGCGGCGACATCACGCAGGAGGAGTACGACGAGGCGCACCGCGACTTCCAGGACCGCCTGGAACGCGCCTTCGCCGAGACGCACGAGGCCCAGACCGGCACCATCCCGGTGATCGAGGTCGACGACGACGGCGCGGTGCAGGGGCTCGAACGCCCGGCTGCGCAGCGCGACGACTCCGAGAACGAGGTGCACGAGACCGCGGTGTCCGACGACCTCGTCCGAGCCATCGGCGACGCCCACAGCAACCCGCCCGCCGGCTTCTCGATCCACCCCAAGCTGCAGCAGCTGCTGACGAAGCGCACCGAGATGACCCGCAGCGGCGGCATCGACTGGGCCATGGCCGAGCTCATGGCCATCGGGTCGCTGCTGGTCGAGGGCAAGCCGGTCCGTCTGGCGGGACAGGACGCCCGCCGCGGCACCTTCGTGCAGCGCCAGTCGGTGTTCCACGACCGGGTCAACGGCCAGGAGTGGCTGCCGCTGTCGAACCTCACCGAGGACCAGGCCCGGTTCTACGTCTACGACTCGCTGCTGAGCGAGTACGCGGCGATGGCGTTCGAGTACGGGTACTCGGTGGAACGCCCCGAGGCGCTCGTGCTCTGGGAGGCCCAGTTCGGTGACTTCGCGAACGGCGCCCAGATCGTCATCGACGAGTTCATCTCGTCCGCCGAGCAGAAGTGGGGGCAGCGCTCCGGTCTCGTCCTGCTGCTGCCGCACGGCTACGAGGGCCAGGGGCCGGACCACTCGTCGGCACGCATCGAGCGCTACCTGCAGCTGTGCGCCGAGGACAACATGATCGTCGCCCGGCCGTCGACCCCGGCGTCGTACTTCCACCTGCTGCGCCGGCAGGCCTGGGCCAAGCCGCAGAAGCCGCTCGTCGTGTTCTCGCCGAAGGCCATGCTCCGGCTGCGCCAGGCGACGAGCTCGGTCGACGCGTTCACGAGCGGCACCTTCGACGAGGTCCTCGACGACGACCGCATCACCGACAAGGGTGCCGTGCGCCGCGTCGTGCTGCACTCCGGCAAGGTGCACCACGACCTGCGCGCCGAGGTCGACAAGCGGGGCGCCACCGACGTCGCGCTCGTCCGCCTGGAGCAGCTCGCGCCGCTCCCCCTCGAGCGCATCCTCGAGGTGCTGTCGGGCTACCCCGACGCCGACGTCGTGTGGGCACAGGAAGAGCCGGAGAACCAGGGCGCCTGGCCGTTCGTCTGCATGAACCTGACGCCGCACCTGGACGGTCGCACCCTGTCGGTGGCCGCCCGCTCGGCGAGTGCCGCCCCGGCCACGGGTTCCTCGAAGCGCTCCGCGCAGGAGGCCGCCGAGGTCATCAGCACCGCATTGAACGTGTCGGCCTAGCCGACGAGGAAGCGCCCCGTCCGGGAGTCCGCAGGGACTCCCGGACGGGGCGCTCCGTCGTTCGCGAGAGGGATGCGGGCGCTACGCGATCTTGGTGTAGCGCACCCCGGCGTCGTGGTACCCGCGCTTCTGGTAGAACCGGTGCGCGCTGTCCGTCGCGGCCGCACTCACGGCGCTCAGGCGACGCGCGCCCTGCTCGACGGCCCACGCTTCGAACGTGTCGATGAGCGCCGAACCGGTGCCGAGCCTCCTGGCCGTCTCGTCCACGACCAGCAGCAGGAGCTGCGCCGTCGGCTCGTCGCTCGCGTAGGCCCAGGTGACCTGCGCGCCCCCGACGGCGACCACGCGGCCGTCGTCGCCGCGGACCACCCAGGTGCGGTGCCCGGCCTCGGGCGTCAGGCGCTCGAGTCGGGCGCGCATCGACGGTTCGTCGACGGCGTGACCGAGCAGGCGGACGAGGGCGGCGACGTCGGCGACGTCCGTGTCGGACCAAGCGGTGATCGACTCGGCGGAGAGGGTCATGCTCGCGACCCTACCGGGCACCCGGGACGTGTTGCGACGAGGTTTCGTCGCAACTGATATTCATATATGCTGCTGGCATATCACCCGCCGGGTGGACCAACCGACAGGACAGCCATGCACATCACCTCTCGCCACGGCCGCACCGCAGCCTGGATCGCGCTCCCGCTCGCCGTCGTCGCCAGCGGCGCACTCATCGCCACCGCGTCGTACGCCGCGTTCTCGAGCAACACCGACAACGCCGGCAACAGCTGGCGGACCGGGGCCGTCGCACTGACCGACGACGACCAGGGCGTCGCGATGTTCGACGTCGACGACCTGGTCCCCGGGTCCTCCGGCACGAACTGCATCACCGTCACCGCCGAGACCACCAACGCCTCGACGGTCAAGTTCTTCGTCGACGAGCAGACCGACACCGACTCGCTCGGGACACACCTCGACGTGCAGGTGGAGCGCGGGTCCCTCGGCACCGCTGGCGACTGCGGCACCTTCACCTCGGCGGCCAGCGTCCACGACGGCAGCCTCGCCGACCTCGCGGCGCACGACTCGTTCGGCACCGGGCTCGACTCCTGGAAGCCCGCCACCGGGACCGCGACCGCCACGTACCGGATCAGCTACACCCTGTCGGAGGACGCCCCGAACACCGTGCAGTCGTCCGAGGCCGGCACGACGTTCGTCTGGGAAGCGCAGACCGACTGATCCTCCCGACCCCGACCGACCACGACCGCGAGGAGCAGCCCGTGTCGACCACCGTCACCCGACGACCCGTCCGCTGCGTCGGAGAGCTGCCCCGGCTGCTCCTCGCGGTCGTGGCGCGCACCGCGCTCTGGACGGTGCTCCTGCTCGCCGTCTGGGCCGCGCTGCCGGCGGCACTCGGCTGGCACCTCACGACCGTGGTGTCGGACTCGATGGCCCCGGGCATCCGCACCGGTGACGTCGTCGCCGCGGTGCCCACCGACGGGGACGCGGTCGAGACCGGGCGCGTCCTGCTGGTCGACGACCCGGACCACGACGACCGGCTGCGGCTGCACCGCCTGGCGCGGATCGAGCAGGACGGCGGCCTCCGGCTCCGTGGCGACGCGAACCCGAGCGCGGACCGGACCACGGTGGCACCGGACGCCGTCCTCGGTGTCGGGGTCCTCCGCTTCCCCGTCGTCGGGCTCCCCGGGGTCTGGATCCGCACCGGCGACTGGGCCGCACTCGTCTCGGTCTGCCTGGGCGTCGGCGCGGCGGTGTTGCTGAGCCGCCTCGACCGGGACCTCCGCGCCGGTCGACCCTGCCCCACCTGTGGTGTCCCGCGCTGGGAGCCGGGAGCGCCGCCGATCGGCGTGGACGTCACGGCCGCACCGCGCGCGGCGCTGCCCGCCCTCGCAGCGGTGGTGCTCATCGCGCTGGTGGGCAGCACCACCGGCGCCACGTTCAGTGGCACAACCGCATCCGGAGCGTCCTTCGGAGCGTCGCTGTTCCCGTGCTTCCACGGGTCCACGAACGGCGCCGTGCTCGCGTGGGACTTCTCCGAGAAGGCCGGCGACGTCGTCGTCGACCGCTCCGGGCACGGGCGGGACGCAGTGCTCCGGCCGAGCGTCGTGCGGGTCGACGGGTCGTGCGGCGCGAACCCCTTCGCGGACTTCCGATCGGGTTCCGCCGACACGGGGGTCGTCCACACCCGCACGGCGCAGGCGGCACCGGAGACGTTCGCCCTGGAACTGTGGTTCAAGACCGCCACGCAGGGACGACTGCTCGGGTTCAGCCAGCGGAGCACAGGTCCGTCCGGGGCGTACGACCGCAACTTCTACGTCGGGCCGGACGGACGCCTGGCGTTCGGCGTCTGGGACGGATCGGTCGCCAAGGTCACGCAGAGCGCCGCACGGGTGGACGACGGGACGTGGCACCACGCGGTCGGGCAGTTCACCAGTGGTCGTCTGGACCTGTGGCTCGACGGCACGCGTGTCGCCGCACGGACGGACGCGGCTTCCGCTGCCGCCTACAGCGGGTACTGGCGAGCCGGTTCGGGCGTCGTCGACCCGACGTGGCCGAACGCCCCGACGAGCACCGTGTTCACCGGCTCGATGGACACGGTCCGTGTCCACGACCAACTGCTCACAGCATCGACGATCCGCGAGCACCACGCAGCCGGCCGCTGACGCCGCCGACACGACGTACTGGCGGCGCTGACCGTCAGTGCGTCGCCTGCTCCACCCGGATGCGGGCGAGGATCTCGGAGCGCAGGTGCTCGGGCGCGGTCTCCTTGCAGGCGCGCTTGACCGTCTCCATGAGCACCACCCCGACCCGGTGTTCGGTCTGGCAGTCCACGCAGTCGTCCATGTGCTCCCGGATGTCCGCGGCGTCCTCACCGCGGAGCTCGTCGTGCAGGAACTCCTCGAGCTCGGCCTTCGCCTTCGAGCAGTCGCAGCCGCTCATCGTGCGTCCTTCCGTCCGGTGCGGCCCGAGGCCGCGCTTGTCGTCGTCTCAGCCGCGCCCCGTCCCCTGCCGCGCATCGTCGCCGTCGACGCTGCGTCCGGGACGATGCCGGTCTCACGGGCGTGGTCCGCCAGCAGCCCTCGCAGGAGCCGGCGGCCACGGTGGAGGCGGCTCATGACCGTCCCCACGGGGGTCTTCATGATGTCGGCGATCTCCTGGTACGAGAAGCCTTCGACATCGGCGAAGTAGACGGCCATCCGGAAGTCCTCCGGGATGGCCTGCAGGGCGTCCTTCACGGCGGAGGACGGCAGGTGGTCGATCGCGTCGGCCTCGGCGGACCGCGCGGAGATCGACTGCGTGACGCTCTCCGCGCCGCCGAGCTGCCAGTCCTCGAGCTCGTCGATGGTGCCCTGGTACGGGTTCCGCTGGTTCTTGCGGTACGTGTTGATGAACGTGTTCGTCAGGATCCGGTACAGCCAGGCCTTCAGGTTCGTGCCCTGCTTGAACTGCCGGAACGCGGCGAACGCCTTGACGAAGGTCTCCTGCACCAGATCGGACGCGTCGGCCGGGTTGCGGGTCATCCGCATCGCGGCGCCGTACAGCTGGTCCATGAACGGCAGGGCCTGGTCCTCGAACAGTGACCGCAGCTCCCCCTCGGAGACGGTCTTCTCGTCCGCGGGCTCCGGCTCGGCCTCGGCGGCGAGCGCGGCGGCCTCGTCGGACACCGCGTCGAGCTGCACCTCGGTCTCCTCGACCAGGTCGTGCGGTACTGCCTGCGGTTCGTCGGTCGTCATCGTCGGCAAGTCTAGGCCGAGCACGCCGAGCGTCGTCGGCGCGGCGGGCAGCACGGTCGCCGTGCCGGTCCGCTCCCGCGCGAGTGTTGCTGTCGCCACTGATCCTCCCGGTGCGTTCAGTACCCTGGTGAACCGATGGCAGACACGACGCATTCCCCGCACGGGACACCGGCCCCGCACGAGCCCTGGACCGCCCCGCTCGCGCACGGTCCGCTGCGCGGTGACGTGGCCCTGCCCGGCTCGAAGTCGCTCACGAACCGGGAGCTCGTGCTCGCCGCCCTCGCCGACGGCCCGTCGGTGATCCGGCTGCCCTTGCACTCCCGCGACTCCGCGCTCATGATCGCGGGACTCCGGCAGCTCGGCGTGGGGATCGAGGAGCTGCCCGGCACCAACCCCTACGGCCCGGACCTCCGGATCACGCCGGCCCCGATGCACGGCGACGTGCGGCTCGACTGCGGGCTCGCCGGCACCGTCATGCGGTTCCTCCCCCCGCTCGCCGCCCTCGCCGTCGGAGCCGTGACCGTCGACGGCGACCCCTACGCCCGCAAGCGCCCGATGCACGCCGTCGTGCAGGCGCTCGTCGACCTCGGCGTCCAGGTCAGCGACGACGGCGGCGGTTCCATGCCCTTCGCGTTCACCGGCACGGGCTCGGTCCGCGGCGGCGCCCTGACGATCGACGCGTCGGCCTCGTCGCAGTTCGTGTCCGGCCTGCTGCTGTCGGCACCGCGCTTCGACGAGGGCCTGCACCTCACCCACGTCGGCGAGCGCCTGCCGAGCATGCCGCACATCGAGATGACCGTCGCCGCGCTCCGTGCCCGCGGCGCGCGGGTCGACGAGCCGGCGGTCGGCGAGTGGGTCGTGCACCCCGGGCCGATCGCCGCGCGCGACGTCACCATCGAGCCGGACCTGTCGAACGCGGCGCCGTTCGCGGTGGCCGCGCTCGTCGCGGGCGGGACGGTGCGCATCCGCACCTGGCCGACCGAGACGACGCAGGTCGGCGCCGACCTCGAGACGCTCCTGCCCCTGTGGGGCGCGACCGTGGCCCGTGACGGCGACGACCTGGTCGTCGACGGCGGCGTCGGGGTCCGGGGTGGGGCCTCCCTGCCGGGGGTCGACCTGGACCTGAGCCGCGGCGGCGAACTCGCACCGGCGCTCGTTGCGCTCGCGGCGCTCGCGGCCGAGCCGAGCGAGATCACCGGGATCGGCCACCTGCGTGGGCACGAGACGGACCGCCTCGCCGCGCTCGCGGCGGACCTCAACCGGTCTGGAGGCACGGTGCACGAACGCGACGAGGGCCTGCGGATCGAGCCGGCCGCGCTCCACGGCAGCGCCTGGGCCGCGTACGACGACCACCGGATGGCGACGGCTGGCGCGATCGTGGGCCTGGTCGTCGACGGCGTCGCCGTCGACGACATCGGGTCGACGGCGAAGACCCTGCCGCAGTTCCCGGAGCTGTGGGCGGCGCTGGTGGCGTCGTCGGCCCAGCAGGAGGGTGAGGTCCGACCGTGAGCTGGTGGGACGACGTCGACGGGGACGACTCCGACGCGGACGAGCCGTACGGCCAGTACGACGAGTCGAGCGTGCGGGTGCGCCCGAACCCGAAGGGCAACCGGCCGCGCACGAAGACGCGGCCGACCTACGACGACGCCCCGGTGGGCTGGGTGACGAACGTCGACCGCGGGCGGTTCGGCGTGCTGGTCGACGACCGCGTCATCACCGCCACGAAGGCCCGCGAGCTCGGCAAGAAGTCCGTCGTCACGGGCGACCACGTGTCGCTCGTCGGTGACGTCTCCGGCGATCCCGGGTCCCTGGCCCGCATCGTGAAGGTCGCGGAGCGGACCACCCTGCTGCGCCGGAGCGCCGACGACTCCGACGAGGTCGAGCGCGTCATCGTGGCGAACGCCGACCAGATGCTCATCGTGGTGGCGGCCGCCGATCCCGAGCCCCGCACACGACTGATCGACCGGTACCTGGTGGCCGCGTTCGACGCCGGCCTCGACCCGATCCTGTGCATCACGAAGACCGACCTGGCCGACCCGACGCCGTTCCTGGCGCACTTCGCGTGCCTGGACCTGCGGATCGTGACGAGCAGGTCCGACGACGTGCCGTTCGACGCGCTGCACGAGCTGCTCGACGACGCGGTGACCGTGACCGTGGGGCACTCCGGCGTCGGCAAGTCCACGCTGGTGAACGCCATCACCGGCTCGAGCCGTGCCACCGGCGTCGTGAACGCGGTGACCGGTCGCGGGCGGCACACCTCGTCGTCGTCGATCGCGCTGCGCGTGCGGGACGGCGGTTGGATCATCGACACCCCGGGGGTTCGGTCGTTCGGCCTGGGGCACGTCGACCCCGCGAACGTGTTCCGGGCCTTCGCGTCGCACGCGGTGCCGGTGCTCCCCGCGCGCGACGGGATCCCCCTGGCGCAGGCGCACGACTGGGAGATCGTCGACCGGGTGCAGGCCGGGGAGCTCGGGCCGACCGGCGTCGAGCGGCTCGACTCGTTCCGGGCGCTGCTGACCGGCATGGGCGCGTCCGACCCCGGTTCCGAGTAGCGCGCGCGGCCGCGCGGCGGGCGTGCGGGCGGGCGGCCTGCCGGGCGACCGGGCTGCCGGGCGTGCGTCCGGGCGCCCGCTGGCCTCGAGGTCGCACTCCAGCCCGCATCGAGGCGAGGGACACCGGCCGGAGTGCGACCTCACCGGCCCGGGTGCTCCCGCGTCGACACGGGTGCGGGGGCGTTGTACAGTTGGGCCACGTGTCTGAAGTTGCAAAGTACAACTTTGCGCCGACCGCAGCAGCAGTCGACGCCCCGTCCACGAGCCCGACGACGACGTCGCACGCGCGCCACTCCCCCACGCACGAGTCCCCACGAGCACCGAAGCCCCAGCGCACCGACAGTGTCCTGCTCCCCGCCGGCCTCGGCCGGGTGCTGCGGACCTTCGCCACGCACATCCTCGTCCCGCTGTTCCTGGCGGCCGGCATGGGCCTGGCGTACCTCGGCGCCTTCCACGCCCCCGCGCCGCACGACCTGCCGGTCGGGGTCGTCGGCCAGAGCGCCGCGACGCAGGTGTTCGCACAGACCGTCACCGACGAGTCCGACGGCGCCCTGGTCGCCCACGTCGTCGCGTCATCCGCCGAGGCCGAACGGCAGGTGCGCGACCGTACGCTCGCGGCTGTGTACGCGCCGACCCCGACGGGCGCCACGCTCTACGTCTCGACGGCCGCGTCGGAGACCACCGCCAGTGCCGCCCAGAAGGTGTTCCTGCCGATCGCGTACGAGCAGCACGTGCCCTTCCGGGTGGTCGACGTCGTCCCGACGGGCGACCAGGACACCACCGGCCAGGGCCTGTTCTTCCTGCTGGTCGCACTGAGCGTCGGCGGGTACGCGTCCGCGATCGCCGTCGCCGCCGTGGCGACGAAGCTGCGGCCGGTGTGGACCGCCGTGGTCGGACTGGCCACCGCGGGGGTCGTCGCGGGCATCGGCACGGTCGTCGCCGGCCCCGTGTACGGCGTGCTCACCACGCACCAGTGGCAGGTGTTCCTGTTCGCCTGGCTGTACGACGCCGTCATCATCGCGCTCGGCATCGGCCTGCACCCGGTGCTCGGCCGCTGGACCACGCCGATCCTGACGATGCTCTTCGTCATGCTCAACTTCACGTCGTCCGGCGGCATCTTCCAGCCGGCGTTCCAGCCGGGCTTCTTCGCCGCGCTGCACACGTTCTGGAGCGGCGCCGCGTGGCTGCAGGCGGCGCAGGACCTGCAGTACTTCCCCGACGCATCGCTCGGGCGGCCCGCACTGGTCCTCGTGCTCTGGTTCGTCGCGGCGGTCCTGCTCGGCGTCGTCGTGCACGGACTCGTCGCCCGGCGCACCCGCATCGCCCGCGAGCGCGAGGTCGGGCCGCTCGAGGAAGAGGAGGTCGTCGCCGCCTGACGACCGGTAGGTTTGCCGACGTGGACCTCAGCGCCGACCTGGACTTCGCCCGCTCCCTCGCCGACACCGCCGACGTGATCAGCCTCGAACGCTTCCGTGCCGCCGACCTGCACGTGTCGAAGAAGGCCGACAGCACGCACGTCACCGACGCCGACCAGGCCGTCGAGCAGGCGCTTCGCCAGCGGATCGCCACCGAGCGGCCCGACGACGCGTTCCTCGGCGAGGAGACGACGGCCGACTCGGGGGCCGAGGCGACAAGTGAAGGCCACCGGCAGTGGGTCGTCGACCCGATCGACGGCACCGCGAACTACCTGCGCGGTGTCCCGGTGTGGGCCACCCTCATCGCCCTGGCGGTCGACGGCCGGCCGGTGCTCGGCGTCGTCAGCGCGCCGGCGCTCGGCAAGCGGTGGTGGGCGGCGGAAGGACTCGGCGCGCACTCGTTCGACGGCCCCCTGCGGGTGTCCGGCGTCGACGAGCTGGCGGACGCGAGCCTGAGCTACAACAGCATCCAGCAGTGGGACGAGGACGACCGGCTCGACGCACTGGTCGCCCTGTCGCGCAAGGTCTGGCGCACCCGCGCGTACGGCGACATGTGGTCGTACATGCTCGTGGCCGAGGGCGTCCTCGACGTGGCGGGCGAACCGGACCTCAAGCCGTGGGACATCGCGGCCCTCGTGCCCATCGTCGAGGAGGCCGGCGGTCGCTTCACCTCGCTCGACGGTGACCCCGGCGCCTGGCACGGCAGCGCCCTGGCCACGAACGGCCTGGTGCACGACGCCGTCGTCGAGCTCATCCGCCGGGCGGACTAGCCCTCGTGCTGCGCGGCCGGGGCTGACGACCCCTCGTGCCCGGGCGCCGATCGGTCCTCGCGCCGCGCCGCCCGTCGTCGCGCCACCAGGTCCGCACCGGCCAGCACCAGGGCGAGGGCCATCAGCGACACCGTGAAGGTCGTCCCGCTGCGGAACGCGTCGTGGTAGGCGTCGAGCTGGTCGCCGCCGCCGGCACCGGCCGCCTCGCTCCGGACGATCCCGTAGAAGATGCTCGTGGCGACGGCGGTCCCGATCGCCGTGCCGACACGCTGCCCGAGCTGCTGCATCGAGCCGGCCACTCCGGACTGTTCGACCGGGATCTCGGCGAGGGTCAGCGTCTGGTTCGGGGACACGACGAACCCACCGCCGAGTCCGCCCACCAGGAACGCGCCCGCCATCGCCCACGGGGTGACCTCCGGCGGGGTGGCGACCGCGGCGACCATGAGCAGCACGAAGCCGACGACCACCATGCCGAGGCCCGCGACGACGAGTGCGCGGCCGACCCGGTCGACGATCCGTCCGCCCACGTACGACCCGACGGCACTCGTGGCGGCGAAGGGGATGCTCACCATCCCGGCGTACAGCGGCGAGAGCCCGAGGCCCTCCTGCAGGTACAGCGTCACCATGAGGAACGAGGCCGGCAACGCCGCGAAGTAGACGGCGACGATCGACAGGCCGTTGCGGTACGACGACAGCCGGAACAGCTCGAAGTGCACCACGGGTGACTTCCCCTGCCGCGTGAAGTGCCGCTCCCACAGCACGAACAGCCCCAGGAACACGACGAAGCCGACGAGCCAGAACCACCGCGCCGGCGACCCGCCACCACCGCTGGTGAGCACGAACGGCAGCATCAGGGTGACGATCGCGGCACCGAGCAGCAGGATCCCGACGATGTCCAGCTCGCGGTCCTGCGCCTTCCCCTGCACCCCCTTGGGCAGGAGCCGGATCGCGAAGAACAACGCGGCGACACCCAGGGGCACGTTCATCCAGAACAGCAGCCGCCAACCCGACTCCTCGCCGCCGATCGCGATGAGCCCGCCGCCGATGGTCGGTCCGAGCGCCGTCGAGATGCCGATCATCGCGCCGAACAAGCCGAACGCCCGGCCGCGCTCCGGGCCGCGGAACAGCTGCTGCACGAGCCCGATGACCTGTGGCATCTGGATGCCCGCGGCGAAGCCCTGCAGGATCCGCGTGACGATGAGCACCTCGATGGTCGGCGCGACGGCGCACAGCAGACTCGATCCGGTGAACGCGGAGAGCCCGACGACGAACAGCACACGACGACTCTTGAGGTCGCCGAGCCGACCGGCCGGCACCAGGGCCAGACCGAAGGCGAGCGCGTACCCCGCCACGATGAGCTGCAGCGACGAGCTGGACGCCCCGAGCGACTGCTCGATCGACGGCAGCCCGACGTTGACCTTGGACAGGTCGAGGATGGTGAGCGCCGCGACGGCCACGCAGACGGCGAAGGCCCGCCACCGCGTGCGGTCGTCGAGGCGGGCGTCGGTCGTTTCGGCTTCGGACATCCCGTCCGTGGTACACCGATGCGCTCGGGCACGGTCCGGACCGAGGTGTACCCCGTTCCGTCCGGTCCCCGCCGGGCGACGTCTCCCGACGCGCCGGCCCCCCTCGTCCGTGGCCCCCCGTACTGGGGGCACCGTTGTGGACAGCGTGGCACTGCGGACGGTCGCGACGGCCGGTCCCTGGGTTATCGTGCTCACGACAGCAGGTCACGTGACGCCGAGGATTCCCTAGATCCGACCGCCGAGCAGACCAGCGTCGTTCGTCCGAAGACCCTAACCCGAGGGGTGATACAGACGATGACATCATCGTTCCCGAGCGGAACCGAGTGCACCCTCACTCGTCGACCGCATTCCGTCCACGACCGTCCCGGCGCGCGTCCGATCGCCGCCACCCGTCCGCACTCCGTCACGGTCACCCGCCGTGCAGCAGTCCGGACCGCCTCCCCGCGACCCGTCGCTGCGAACACCACGTTCTCCGACGACCTCGTCGCCGCATCCACCTCCGGACCCGGAGGCCGGTGAGTCATGGCACTCACCGGTCGACGTCTCGAGGTCGACCGGATCGCGACCCTCGCAGCACTCCCCAGGGAGTCCGCGATGGTCGTGGTCGGCGACCCCGGCTCCGGACGCAGCAGCGTCCTCGACGCGGTCTCGGACCGCGTCCCTCTCCCCGTCGTCCGGGTCGGGGTCAACGGGAGTGAGTCCCGCTGGCCGCTGGCCGGGGTGACCTCCCTGTTCACCGCGCTCGACGACCCCCGCGCCACGGCACACATCGCCCACCTCATCCAGGCGGGCGGCGCGACGACGGCCGAGCACACGGCGGACCTCGCCGCGGCGCACGACTTCCTCGACGCCGTGCACGCGCTGACCCTGCCGCCGACGCTCGTCCTGATCGACGACCTCGACCGGATGGACGTCGAGAGCCAGGAGCTCATCGCCTTCCTCGCCGGTCGGCTGGCCGGGACCGCACTGCGCCTCGTGGCGTCGGTGCGCACCGTCCCGTCGGACGGACCGCTCGCGGCGCTGCCGATGCTGCGCATCGAACCGCTGCCGTCGGACGAGGCACTCGCCCTCGCCCGCGCCATGGCTCCGGACGAGGCGAACGACGGCGTCCTCGCCGTCCTCGCCGAGGAGACCGGCGGCAACCCCGGCGCGCTCCGCGAACAGCTCGCGGTGCTCAGCCGCGAACAGCTCACCGGCGCGGAGCCGATCGTGCTCCCGCTCCGACCGACCCCGACGACCGAGGCCCTCGCGGCACTCGCACTCGGGCGTGCCGCAGGACGCGATCTGGACGTCCTCGCGAAGCTCGCCCTGGTGCCGGTCGCGCGGACGACCGCGTGGGACCGCGACGAACTGGACGACCTGGTCGGCGCCGGGCTCGTGACCGTGCGCGGGCAGAGCGTCACCGTGCGCGATCCGCTCGTGCGGTCGTCGCTCTACTGGCGGATGCCCGCCCGCGAGCGTCGCGCCGCCCACACCGCCCTCGCCAGCTCGAGCGCGGTGTCCGACCCGCGGGCAGCCGCGTGGCACCGCAGCTTCGTCGACGAGGTCCCCGACGTCGTCGCCCTGCTGCAGGCCGCCCGGTCGTACGTCGCCGACGGCGCCGTGCACGCGGCGACCGCCCTCACCGAACGCGCACTGCACGTCGGGAGCGGCACCGAGGACGAGCACGTCGCGCTCCTGGGCGTCGCGGAGTCGATGCTCGGCAACCGCCTGCTCGGCTTCGCGGCGCGCTACCTCGCCGCGCTCCGTCCGTTCCGGACGACGGCGCACGAGGTCCGTCGACTCCGGCTGCAGTACTCGACCGAGTACCTGAGCGGTGACGCGGTGCACGCGGACGAACTCCTCGTCCCCGTCGACACCACCGACCCCGCCGAGATCGACGCCGTCGCGGGCCTGATGGCCATGGTGGCGTGCTTCCGGGCCGAAGCGTGGGAACTCGACCAGGCGAAGGACCTGCTGCAGCGCCTCGAGCCCCTCGTGGCGTCGGCGTCCCCGCACACCCTCGAGATCGCCACGACGGCCCGTGAGCTCATCGCCGCCGTCGACGGGGTCCTGCCACCGGACACCGAGCTGCACGGTGGACTCGCCACGTCCGAACTCGTCGCGCTGTCCGACCCGGCACTGCTGCTCCTCGCGCACGCGCTGAGCATCGGGGAACGGCACCGCAGTGCGCGACGGGTGTTCGCGCTCGTCGTGGCCCGCGGGCAGGAGACGTCCCCGGTGTGGACCGAGGCGGCGCGGTACCTGACGGCGGAGAACGAGGTGCGTGCGGGGAACTTCCGGCAGGCACTCCGCGCGATCGACGTCTGGGAGGCCGGCTCGTCCGTGGTGGAGCGGCTGCGCGAACCGTCCCGCGCGATCGCCGTCGCCTGGCGGCACTTCGCCGAGGGCCGGTCGACGGACGCGCTGGACGCGGTCGACCGGTGCCTCCACCACCGGTCGACGAACCGCCTGTGGGGCGCGACGGCACGGCTGTACGCACTCCGCGGTCGGATCCTGCTGCTCGACGGCCGACTCGACGAGGCGGCGACCGCGCTGGAGGCCGCCGACGCCGTCGGACGGTCGCTGCGGAACCCCGCCGTGCTGCGGCACCTCGGCGACCTCGTCGAGGCCTACGTGCTGCTCGGCCGGGTGGACGACGCGCGGACGGTCACGGCGCGGCTCGCGGCCGACCACCACGCGCGGCCCGGCCGCTGGGGTGCGCTGGTGCTGGCACGCTGCCTGGCGCTCGTCGCGGACGACACCACGCGGGAACCCGCCCGTCGGCGTGCGATCGAGCTGTTCCAGCCGCACGACTCGCAGTTCGAACGTGCCCGGACCTTCGCGGCGCTGGCCGCCGTCGGCACCCCGGCCGAGCGTCCGCGCCTGGGAGCGGCGGCCGCTGCGGCGTACGAGGCGGCGGGGCTCCGGCGACCGCTCGCCACGCCCGCACCGACCGTCGCCATGCCCCGCTCCGGTGCCGGCGCGTCACTCCGGTCCGCTCCGGTCGTGTCGCCGTCGACCCCCGGGACGCCGCGCAGCGCCCCGGACGCGTCGGCAGTGCTCACGTCGCTGACGGCCGAGGAACGCGCCGTGGTGCAGAAGGTCACCGAGGGGTACCGCAACCGCGAGATCGCGTCGTCGCTGTTCATGTCGCAGCGCACGGTGGAGCTGCGGCTCACGCAGATCTACCGCAAGGTGGGAGCGCGGTCGCGCTCGCACCTGGTCGCGCTGCTCACCTAGTCGACGTGACCACGTGACGGACGGGAGGCCCGGTACCAGCTGGTACCGGGCCTCCCGTCCGTCGTGCCGTCGCGTTGCGGGAGTCCGCACGCACCCGCGTGCGCGGTCGGCCGCGCACGCGGGGAACCGCAAGAGCGTCGGACGGGTGTTGCCGTGCGGTCGTGGTCGGGTGAGGCTTCTCCTGCACCGACCGCCGTGCCCCTCCCCCGGGGGCCAGCCCGCAGACCCTGTCCGGTACCCGACCCTCGTGGTCACCGGGACCGACGTCCGTCCTCGCCTGATCCGTGGACGGCCCTCGCGACCGACCCGAGGACCCGGACGCGCGGCAGACCCGACGGCGGTCGGTGCAGCCCCCGCTCCACCTCCCCCGCTCCACCCCGCTCGACCGCTCCACCCGATCCACCGAAGGGACAGCCGATGTGCGGCATCATCGCAGCCCGGGTGTCCGACGACGCGACGCCCTACCTGCTCGACGGGCTCGAGCGTCTCGAGTACCGCGGCTACGACTCCGTCGGCATCGCCGTGCGGACCGCCGACGGGCGCACCGAGAGCGTCCGGTCGGTGTCCCGCGTCGGCGACCTGCGGGCGCTGGTCGCGGCGCGCACCGGTGCGGCGCTGACCGGCGTCGGCATCGGCCACACCCGGTGGGCCACGCACGGAACGGTGCGCGAGGCCAACGCACACCCGCACGGCGACTGCTCCGGCCGGATCGCCATCGTGCACAACGGCATCATCGAGAACGCCGACCGCCTGCGTGCGACGCTGACCGCACAGGGGCACCGGTTCCGGTCCGAGGTCGACTCCGAGGTCGTCGCGCACCTGGTCGAGCGTGCCCTGGCCGTCGACCCCGACCTCATGCTCGCGGTGCAGATCGCGACGGCGCAGCTCGAGGGGTCGTGGGCGATCGTCGTCCTCGACGCACGCGACGGCCGCATGGTGGCGGCGGCGGACCGTTCCCCGCTCGTCGTCGCACGGTCCGGCCGCGGTGACTTCGTGGCGAGCGACGTCGGCGCGATCGCCGAGTGGTGCGAGACCTTCGTGCCGCTCCGCGACGGCGACGTCGTCGAGCTCGGTGAGGCCTGGTCGTGGACCTCCGGCGGCATCGCGGTCCCGGTGCCCTTCCCGACCCCGGCCCCGTTCGCCGCGGCCGCCCTGGACCTCGGCGACCACACCGACCACATGGCCAAGGAGATCGCCGAGCAGGCCGACGTCGTCGCGACGATCCTGGACCGGGTGGCACGCCGGACCGCCGACGGCAGCACCTGGGTCGGCCTCGGGCTGCCCGGGTTCCACCGACTCGCCGTCGTCGCCTGCGGCACGTCGTTGAACGCGGGCCAGGTGATCGCCACCGCGGTCCGCGGGATCGGCGGTGTGCCGACCGACATCGTGGTCGCGAGCGAGGCCGACCAGGCCGTGCTCGGCCCCGGCACCCTGGTCGTCGCGATCAGCCAGTCCGGCGAGACCGCCGACGTGCTCCGTGCCCTCGACCGCTTCGAGGACCGCCACCCGGTGCTCGCCCTGACGAACAACCTGCACTCGTCGCTCGCCCGGCGCGCCGACGCCGTGCTCGACTGCCACGCCGGACCCGAGATCGGCGTCGCCGCGACGAAGACGTTCACGGCGCAGGTCGTCGTGGGGGTCGCCGCGATGATCTCGGCGATGGTGACGTCGGGACGCATCGAGCCGTCCCGCGCCCAGGTGCTCGTCGACGAGCTGCTCGACCTGCCCGCCCGGATCGAGCACGCCGCCCGGGTCTCCGCCGACCGGATGCCGCTGCTGGTGTCGAGCGTCAAGGAGGCGTCCGGGTTCCTGTTCCTCGGCCGCGGCGCCGGCCTGCCGTACGCCGCCGAGGGCGCCCTGAAGCTCAAGGAGCTCAGCTACCGCTGGGCCGAGGCCTACCCCGCCGGCGAGCTGAAGCACGGACCGCTCGCGCTGGTCGACGACGGTACCCCGGTGGTCGTCATCGACCACGGCGCGCCGAAGATCCAGTCGGCGATCGCCGAGGTCCGGGCCCGCGGGGGCTTCGTCATCACGATCGGTGGTGCGTCCGCGGACATCCCCGCACTCGGCCGCCGTGGCACCGGCGACCTGGCGTGGGGCGACGTGACCGCGCCGTGGGGGCCGCTCGAAGCGGTCGTGCCGCTGCAGCTGCTCGCCCGCGAGCTCGCCCTGCAGCTCGGCTGCGACGTGGACAAGCCCCGCAACCTGGCGAAGTCGGTCACGGTCGAGTAGTCGCACGCCCGGCCCGGGGTGCCGGAGCAGCGGTCCTCGGCGGAACGCTCGGGCGGGGGTGCGATGCTGGTGTCTTGACCACCGCAGCCCCGCCCCTCGTGTTCGTCGCCCTCCTGGTGGGCGCCCTCCTGCCGTTCGTGCCCGTCGTCGGTCGGGTCGCCCGCATCGCCGCGACGATCGCGCACGAGGTCGGCCACGCGATCGTGGTCGTCCCGTTCGGCGGCCGCATCCAGCGGATCGAACTGCACCCCGACGGCTCGGGCGAGGCCTGGATGCAGCTCGGGCGGGTGCCGGGCGGCGTGCGGTGGCTCGTCCGGATCCTGAACCTGTACGCCGGGTACAGCGCGCCGCTCTGGGCCGGGGTGCTCCTGGTCACCGGTGTGCTGCACGGGTCACGGTGGCTGCCCGTCGTCGTGCTCGCCGTCGTCGGGCTCGTGGCGCTCGCGTTCGTGCGGAACTGGTTCGGGCTGCTCGTCGTTCTGGGCTTCGACGTGCTCGCGCTCTGGGTGGCGCTCCGCCCGTCCGAGACGACCGTGCTCGTGGTCGCCGCCGTCGGGGCGTTCTTCGTCGTCGACGGCCTGCGCTCGGTGGTGCAGGTCGCACGGTGGCTGCTCACCGGGGCCCGGGTCCGGACGGACTTCCACATCGCGGCCGACGAGATGCGGGTACCGGCGACGCTGTGGTTCGTGCTGTTCGTCGTCGTGAACGGCGTCGCCGTCTGGCTGGCGCGCGGGCCGCTGCTCAAGGTCTGGGACACCGTCGCCGCCGGGGTCCGCGCCCTCGTCTGATCCCGGCGCCGACCCGGTACGGCGCGCTGCGGTCGCGTAACCGGACGCCACACGCCGCACTGCGCGGGTGCGGGCTGCGAGGCTGTCCGGCACACGATCCCCGGAGGTGCCCCATGGCGAACGACGTCCTCGGCTTCACGACCGAACAGGTGCACGGCGGCTTCCTGCCCGACGCGGCCCACGGCGCCCGGGTGCCCGCCGTGCACATGTCCTCCGGGTTCCTGTTCGACGACTTCGACCAGGCCCGCGAACGGTTCGCCGGCACCGACGACGGCTACACGTACACACGCCTCGGCAACCCCACGAACGCCGACGTCGAACGCCGGGTCGCCCTGCTCGAACACGGTGTCGAGGCGATCCTGGTCGGCAGCGGGCAGGCGGCCGCCACCGTCGCGTTCCTCGGGCTGCTGCAGGCCGGTGACCACGTCGTGAGCGCCCGGAGCATCTACGAGGGCACCCGCGGGCTGCTGGTGCAGAACCTGGGCCGGCTCGGCATCGCGGTGGACTTCGTCGCCGACGGGCGCGACCTCGACGCATGGGCCGCAGCGGTCCGCCCGGAGACGAAGGCGTTCTTCGCGGAGACGATCCCGAACCCCAAGAACGACGTGCTCGACATCACCGGGGTCGCCGAGACCGCGCACCGCGCCGGCGTCCCGCTCGTCGTCGACAACACGCTGGCGACGCCGTACTTGGTGCGCCCCGTCGAGCACGGCGCCGACATCGTCGTGCACTCGGCGTCGAAGTTCCTGTCCGGGCACGGCGCCGGTCTGGGCGGGGTGGTCGTCGACGGTGGCCGGTTCGACTGGTCCGCGGCACCCGGCCGGTGGACGCACCTGACCGGTCCGGACCGGGCGCTCGGCGGCGCGAGCTACGTCGAGCGGTTCGGCGACCGGGCCTTCGCGGCCTACGCACGCGACGTCGTCGCAGCGCGGATCGGTCCGACACCGTCGCCGTTCAACGCGTTCCTGCTCCGCCAGGGCATCGAGACGCTGTCGCTGCGGGTGGAGCGCCACAGCGCGAACGCGCTGGCGGTGGCGCAGTGGCTCGAGCACCAGCCGGAGGTGACGAGCGTCGACCACGCGGGGCTCGCCTCCAGTCCGTCCCACGACCTGGCCCAGCGGTACCTGCCGCGCGGAGCCGGGTCCGTCTTCGCCTTCACGCTCGCCGGTGGCGAAGCCGCCGCGCGGGCGTTCATCGACGGCGTCGAGCTCTTCAGTCGGATGACCCACCTGGGCGACGTGCGATCCCTGATCCTGCACCCGGCGAGCACCACGCACGCCGGCCGGACCACGCAGGAGCGCGCCGAACAGGGCATCGACGACGGGTTGATCCGGCTGTCCGTCGGCATCGAGGACGTCGCGGACCTGCTCCGCGACCTGGAGCGCGGGTTCGCCGCCGTGCGGTCCGCGGCGCCCGCCATGCGGACGGACCACGTCGTGGGCGAGGTGCGCTAGTGGCCGAGCTGCAGCACTTCGGGTACTTCTTCTCGCGCGGGTTCGGCCCGCAGGCGTGGGGTCGCTCCGACTGGGACTGGGGGTACGACTGGACGAAGCCGAACCTGTACCAGCAGTCCGTCCGGACCCTCGAGCAGGCCGGCATGGACCTGGTCGTCGCCGAGGACGCCGTGTCCCTCGGCAGCCCCGCCACCCTGGACCTGCGGATCCGACAGGCGTACGGCGGCCCGAAGCACGACCCACTGCTGCTCGCGCCGTACCTGTTCGCCGCCACCAGCCACATCGGCATCGCCCCCACCGTGAACGCCGGCATCACGCCGCCGTACCTGGCCGCACGACAGTTCGCGACCCTGGCGCACCTGTCCTCGGACCGGTTCGGCATCAACGTCGTCACCGACGTCGGCAGTGCCCGGCACGCCGGCCTGCCGCCGCTGCCGCACGACCGGGCGTACGACCGCGCCGAGGAGTGGATCACCCTGATCCGTCGGCTCTGGCACTCGTGGGGGCCTTCCGGGTACATCGGGGAGGCGTCGGACTGGAGGTTCGCCGACGGTGACGCCCTCGACGCGTTCCACCACGAGGGCGACTTCTTCACCGCCGACGGTCCGCTCAACGCGCTGCCGCTCGACTCGGACCCGGTGGTCGTCTCCCCCGGTGGTTCCGGGCGAGGACTGGCCTTCGCCGGGACCCACTCCGACGTGCAGCTCGCGCTCGCGCCGCTGTCCGCCGCAGCCGTGGCGGACCACCGAGCCGGCGTGGTCGCCGCAGCCGAGGCCGCCGGGCGGTCCGCCGCGGACATCCGGGTGCTGTTCGTGCTGAAGCCCGTGGTCGTGGCATCGACCGAGGAAGCCGACCGGCTCGTCGCCGCGTCCGAGCACCCGTCCGACGATGCCCTGCGCGCGGCCGCCGTCGCGTGCTCGAGCGACTCGGAGACCGACCTCCTCGCACTCGACCTCGATGCGCCGGTGCCGGACGGGACCTTCGGCGAGCACGTCTCCGCCGGCACGATCCGCGGGCTGCTCGGCGACACCCCGGACGCCCCTCTGCGTGAACTGCTCACCCGCAAGGCGCGGCTCGGGCGGATCGACTCGCGGTCCGGCCTGGTCGGGACCGCGGACGAGTTCGCCGACTACATCGAGGAGCTCGGCAGCGACGCGGACAACGACGGGTTCCTGTTCTCGGGCGATCTGCACCCGGCGCAGGTGCACCGGATGCTGGGCGACCTGGTGCCCGTGCTCCGGCGCCGTGGGCTCCTGCGGCGGGAGTACGGCGCCGGAGGGGTGCGGGGGAACCTGTTCGACTTCTAGGCGGGTGAGCGGCGGCGGGTCACTGCTTCTTCTTGGCCTGCTTGGCCTTCTTCTTGTCCTGCTTGTCCTGCTTGTCCTTCTTGTCGTGCTTGTCCTGCTTGTCCTTCTTGTCGTGCTTGGGCTTCTTGTCGCGCTTGTCGCCCTTGTCCTTCTTGTCGTGCTTGTCGTGCTTGTCGCGCTTGCCGTGCTTGTCCTTCTCGGGCTTGTCGTGCTTGCCCTGCTCGTCGGGCTGCTCGGTCGTCGGCAGGGGCAGGACGGGGGCAACGATGTCCGCGCCGTCATCCGGCTGCGTGCCGTCGTCCGGCCGCGTCCCGTCGTCCGGCTGTGTCACCGCGTCGGGCGCAGGGGCGCCGTCGCCCGTCCCCACGATCACGGCCGAGCCGCCGTCGAGCTCGACGTCCACCGCCTGCTCCTCGAGCACCGGGGCCAGCGCGTCAGCGACCCGCTCGACCGTGAGCACCGCATCGGCTTCGGCGAGTCGCAGCAGCGCCTGTGCCGTCCGGACCCGGGTGGTGGTCCGTCGGGCGAACACGTCGGCGCGGGCACCCTGCAGGAACGCCCGCAGCGATCGTTCGACGGCGGAGCGCCCTCGGGGTGCCGCGCGGTCCAGCCGGTCGAGCTCTCCGGCGACCCCGGACACGTCGTCGGCGACGTGCTCGTGCCGCACCGCCTCGATCAGCGACGCGATCGCTGCCGCAGCCCGCTCGACGTCGGCGGAGCGCTGGTCCATCACGACGAGCATCTCGACCACGGAGCCGTACGTCGCCGTCTCCAGCCGCACCGGCTCGGCGCCACGGCCCCGGACGACCAGACGAGCCTCGGGCGTCGGCAGCCAGGTGGCGAGGGCGGTCACGGTCGCGACGGACCCGACGAGTCGTTCGTACTCGGCGAGCACCACTCGTTCCTGTGCTCGCAGACGGACTCGGATCGCGATCTCCTGCACCACGTGGTGACCTCTCCTTCGGCTCCGACGCCGAGGGGTCCCTCGGCGCCTGCCCCGGAGCGTAGTCCTCGGACACCGTGGAACAGCGAACGCCCCGACACTGTCCAGGGACGGTGTCGGGGCGTTCGTGTGGCAGAGCGTGACAGCGGTCCGGCGTCCGGCGAATGGTGGAGATGGGGGGAATCGAACCCCCGTCCATCGCTGCAATTCGACGTCTTCTACGGGCGTATCCGGATGATTCGTTCTGCTCGGCCCCGTCCTTTGCTACCGGCTTCTAGGACGACGGGCCCAGTCTCAGTGCAAGTCCCGCACGGCCCTGAGGCGCAACCGTGCAGCAAGTCCTCTGGATGACGCCGGGATCAGGTTAGGGGACGGTCACCTGGCCGACGGACTTCATGTGCTGGGCTGCTTACGCAGCGAGAGCGAAGTCAGTGCGCTTGGAATTGGCACTTGTTGTTTTCCACGGATCGTTCACGAGATGACCGTGGGTCCTCGGCCCGCTTCCCGTCGGCACACAGGCAATGTCGAAACCGATCATCCCCATGCGGGCCGTAACGTGCGAGCCGCTGTCACGCTGTTGAATTGCCAATGCCCCGATCGGAGCAGTCCCTCAGTCTAGCCGAGGTGGTGCGTCGACGCTACTCCCCGACGCGGTTCCGCGTGCGCATGGCCCGTTCGGCCTCACGCTTGTCGGTCTTCTCGCGCAGCGCCTGGCGCTTGTCGAACTCGCGCTTGCCCTTCGCGACCGCGATCTCGATCTTCGCCCGGCCGTCGTGGAAGTAGATCTGCAGCGGCACGAGCGTGTAGCCGCCCTGTGCCGTCTTGTGCGAGATCTTGATGATCTGCTGCTTGTGGAGGAGCAGCTTGCGCTTCCGACGCGGCGAGTGGTTGTTCCAGGTGCCCTCGGTGTACTCGGGGATGTGGACCGCGTCGATCCAGGCTTCCCCGCCGTCGATGAACGCGTACCCGTCGACGAGCGACGCACGCCCCATCCGCAAGGACTTCACCTCGGTGCCGGACAGGACCATGCCGGCCTCGTACGTGTCCTCGATCAGGTAGTCGTGCCGTGCGCGACGGTTCGTCGCGACGATCTTCTCACCGCGTTCCTTCGCCATGTCGACTCCTCTCGATCGCGGGCACTGCGCTGCGCAGCCCTACAGACTACCCAACACGAGCGGCGCCCCGCACGTTCCCGGCGCGCCGGCGTCGATCGTGCACGGTGCCGGGGTCCGAGCCGGCGGGCCGTCGCGCACGGACCCACGCGCTGAGCGACACCTCACGCGTCGATCGCGCCGTGATGTGTCGCCCAGCACGAAACCAAGCCCCCGGCAATCGGCACCCGGCCCCGGCACCCGGCCGAGCGCTGGGCCGGCGGGCGCGTCAGACCTTCAGGTAGCGCCGGATGGCGATCGACGCGGACACCGCCGCCAGCAGCACCCCGATGACGATCACCGCCGGCACCACGACGGCCGCGTCCCCCATGCCGATGAACGCCGTGCCGGTGAACCGCTCGGCCAGGAAGTTCCGGACGAAGAACCACACCACGGCGGTGATCGCACCACCGGCCAGGACGGCTCCGATGGCGGCGGCGATCACCCCCTCGAGCACGAACGGTGTCTGGATGAACCGGTTCGACGCACCCACGAGTCGCATGATGCCGAGTTCGCGCCGTCGACTGAACGCCGACAAGCGGATCGTCGTCGCGATGAGCAGCACCGCCGCCACGAGCATGAGCGCCGCGATGCCGATGGCCGTGTACGACGAGGCGTTGAGCAGGTTGAAGATCGGTTGCAGGTACCCGCGCTGGTCGACGACGCTCTGCACGCCGGCCACCTTCGACAGGCTCTCGACCAGGACGTCGGCCTGCGACGGGTTCTTCAGGTTCACCCAGAAGGTCTCGTTCAGGTACTCGGGCTTGACGAACTCCGTCGCCGCGGAGTCCTTGAACTGCTCCTTGAACCGGGTGAACGCCTGGTCCTGGTTCTCGTAGTACGTCTTCTCGATGTACGGCTTGAGCGTCGACGACTCCAACTGCGCCTGGATCTGTTCGCGCTGGTCCGCGGTGGCCTTGGCGCCGGTGCAGTTGCCGGTGGTGTCGGTGTCGGTGCACAGGTAGACCGCGACCTGCGCCCGGTCGTACCAGTACCCCTTCATCTGGTTGATCTGCATCTGGAGCAGGATCGCGGTGCCGACGAAGGTGAGCGAGATGAAGGTCACGAGGACGACGGACACGACCATCGACGCGTTGCGCCGCAGGCCCGAGCCGACCTCGGACATGACGAGCCCGAGCCTCATCGGATGAGCCCCGGGATCGTCTGGATGCCGGTGGTGTTCGACACGGTGCCCCGTTGGATCGGCACGGCCTGGGTCTGGTACCCGCCGGACTGCTCGTCACGCAGGACGGCGCCGTTCGAGAGCTCGATGACCCGTCGCTGCATCTGGTTCACGATGCTGGCGTCGTGCGTCGCCATGAGCACGGTGGTGCCTCCCTGGTTGATGCGTTCGAGGAGCGCCATGATGCCGGCGGACGTGGTGGGGTCCAGGTTGCCGGTGGGCTCGTCGGCCAGCAGGATCGCCGGCTTGTTCACGACCGCGCGGGCGATGGCCACGCGCTGCTGCTCACCACCGGAGAGCTCGTGCGGCATGCGGGTCGCCTTGCCGGCGAGGCCGACCAGCTTGAGCACGTCGGTGACGGCCTCGCTGATGAAACCCTTGCTCTTGCCGATGACCTGCAGCGAGAACGCGACGTTGTCGAACACGTTCTTGTTCGGCAGCAGCCGGAAGTCCTGGAACACCACGCCGAGGTTGCGGCGGAAGTACGGCACCTTCCGCGACGCCAGCGCCCCGAGGCGCTGCCCGAGCACGTGGATCTGCCCACGCGTGGGCTTCTCCTCCTTGAGCACGAGGCGCAGGAAGCTGGACTTGCCGGAGCCGGACGCGCCCACGAGGAACACGAACTCACCCTTGAGGATCTCGAGGGTGAGGTTGTCGAGCGCCGGACTCGGGTTGCCCGAGTAGACCTTGGTGACCTGGTCGAATTTGATCATGACCGGATCAGGGTAGGTCGCCCCGCTCGGAAAACACGCCAGGCGCGCGGCTCGCGACGCCCTACTCGGCGGCGGATTGCTTGCGCCAGCGGATGCCCGCGTTGATGAACCCGTCGAGATCACCGTCGAACACGGCTGAGGGGTTGTTCACCTCGTGCTCGCTGCGGAGGTCCTTGACCATCTGGTACGGAGCCAGCACGTAGGACCGGATCTGGTCGCCCCAGCTCGCCGTGATGTTGCCGGCGAGCTCCTTCTTCTTCGCGTTCTCCTCTTCCTGCTTGAGGAGCAGGAGCCGCGACTGCAGCACGCGCATGGCGGCTGCACGGTTCTGGATCTGCGACTTCTCGTTCTGCATCGACACGACGGTGCCGGTCGGGATGTGCGTGAGGCGCACCGCGGAGTCGGTCGTGTTGACGGACTGCCCACCGGGGCCGGAGGACCGGAAGACGTCGACGCGGATGTCGTTCTCGGGGATGTCGATGACGGCGGTCTCCGGCATGAGCGGGATGACCTCGACCGCGGCGAACGACGTCTGCCGCTTGCCGGCGGCGCCGAACGGCGACATCCGGACCAGGCGGTGCGTGCCGGCCTCGACCGACAGTGTGCCGAACGCGTGCGGCGCGTCGACCTCGAAGGTGGCGGACTTGATGCCCGCCTCCTCGGCGTAGGACGTGTCCATCACGGTGGTCTTGTAGCCGTGCTGCTCGGCGTACCGCAGGTACATCCGGAGCAGCATCTCGGCGAAGTCGGCAGCGTCGACGCCACCGGCTCCCGCGCGGATCGTGATGACGGCCGGGCGGTCGTCGTACTCGCCGTCCAGGAGCGTCTGCACCTCGAGGTCGCCGATCATCTTCTGGATCGACTTCAGCTCGGCAGCGGCCTCGTCGGCGGACTCCTGGTCGTCGCCCTCGTTCGCCATCTCGACCAGGACCTCGAGGTCGTCGATGCGCTGCTCGGTGTCGGTGATCTTCTTCAGCTCCGACTGCCGGTGCGAGAGCGCGCTCGTCACCTGCTGTGCGTGGTCGACGTCGTCCCAGAGGTCCTGGGCCCCGGCCTGCTCGCTGAGGTCGGCGATCTCGCGCTCGAGACGGTCGACGTCGACCACCGAGCGGATGTTGCCGAAGGTCTCGCGAAGGGCGGAGAGCTGCTCGGTGAAGTCCAGTTCGACCATGGTCACCGATCCTACCGGCGCGACCGACCGGTCGGCGCCGCGGTCATCCGGGAGGCCCGGCGCACGCCCGCCACGTCGGTCGCGGCCGTGCGCCGCGCACCACTCCCCCCACGCCCCGTCGACCGGCCGGGTCGCGTGTCCGGTCGGGACGGTGACGCCGGGCCGTCACCGGGCCGCCGGTGGTCCTCCGTGGCCGAGCGCGTCCTGGAGGCGACGGATGTGTGCGCCGAGGGCACCCGACGCCAGCAGTCCCGGCCCCAGGGGTCCCGAGCGGTCCTGTCCGAGGGGTGGCAGGCGCCGGAGCGCAGCGCGGACCGGGTCGCTCATAGAGTCGAGCTGCCACGCGAGTTCGTCGTCGCCGTCGCCCTCCCCGCCCCCGGGGGCCAGGTCGACTGCGCGGGCGGCGTAGGCGGCCGCACCCAGGGCGTGGGCACCCATGTGCGCGACGCCGGATGCCTGCCCCGCCGCCCGGGCCGCCGCACGGCCCGCCGGGGAGCCCGCCCCACCCGCTGCCCGCCCGGCGACGAAGCGCACGCGGATCTGACCCGCCGCGTCCACCTCGCCAGCTGCGAAAGCCCGGGCGCGGTCGATCCCGTCCCGGGGACGACGGTCGTCGGGGACATCGGCCTCGAACAGGTGCAGGACGCGTTCCGCGCAGTCCGCGGCCCATCCCGCGAGGATCCGGCGGTCCTCCTCGTCGAGCGTCTGTGCCGAGGGCATGTCCGCAGCCTCCCACAGGACCGCCCGGCCGTCCGCTCGTGGTCGTCCGGGTCAGTCCGTGCGCGCCGGCCCGCTCCGTCGTCGGCCCGCGAGCAGGTCGGCCGACCGGATGAGCCGGAGCGAGGTGACGAGGACGACGCCGCCGAGCACGTTGAACAGCAGCGTGTAGCCGAACCAGCCGATCCACTGGCCGTACGTGACGGGTGCGCCGGCCAGGATCGCGCCGAAGACGAGCAGCGAGTCGAGGATCGAGTGGAACAGCTGCAGCCCGGACAGCAGGAACCCGCCGGCCACGGCGGCGACGATCTTCGCGGGGTCCGATTCGGTGCCCTGCTGCATCCGGGTGACGAGGGTGATCGTGCTGCCGCCGAGGACCGCGAGCGCGATCGTCTGCAGCCCGAACGGCGCGTCGACGTAGTGCCGCGCCGACTCCTCGAGCACCGAGTGCCACTGCGGGAACGCCTGGACGACGAACCACATGAACAGCCAGCCGCCGGCGAGGTTGCCGAGCAGGGTCCCGATCCAGAGGCGGAGGAGCTGCCCGACCGTGCCCTCCCGGGCGATCAGCGCGGTGATCGGCAGGAGGAAGTTCTCCGTGAACAGCTCGCTGTGGGCGAGGTAGAGCGCGATCAGGCCGACGCTGAAGGCCAGGCCGGCGAGCAGGTGGTCGTCGGTGGCGTGGAGGACCGCCAGGTAGGCCATGACGCCCACCCCGATCTCGAGCCCACCGGCGAACCCGGTCGTGAGCACGACCCGGGTGGAGCGCTGCAGCCGCTCGGCGCCTTCCTCGACGACGGCGGTGAAGGAGTCGGAGATCTCGTCCTCGACGGGGGCATCGGTCTCGCCGAGTTCGCGGCGCCGGTCATCACTCACCGCTCCGACCGTAGTCCGGGCAGCGTGCGGCGGCGCGGGGTCGGAGCGCGCTCCGGCGGGTGTAGCATCTGGCTCACTGAGGTAAAAGGCGTCGCCGTCCGCGACGCACACGCACGCGGCATCGAACGAGTCGCCACTTCTTCCCGCGAAGGAGTGCGTCCCCTGTGTCCCCCAGTCCCGCTCGTCCCGGCCGTGCTCCGGCCGGCGACCACGTCCCTCGTCTCTCCGACGCCTGGGTGGCCCTGACCGGGCTGTCCGCGGTGTTCCTGTTCGAGATGCTCGACAACTCGGTGCTCAACGTCGCCCTGCCGACGATCGGTCGCGGACTCGCGTCGTCGACGACGGGCCTGCAGTGGGTGTCCGGCGCCTACTCCGTCGCCTTCGGCGGCCTCATGCTGCTCTTCGGCGCCGTCGCCGACCGGTTCGGTCGTCGCCGGGTGATGCTCGCGGGTCTGGTCCTGCTGGCCGTGTCGAGCCTCGCCACCGCGGCGGTCACGTCGACCGGTCAGCTGGTCGCCGTGCGGGTCCTGATGGGTGTCGCCGCGGCCATGACCACACCCGGGTCGATGGCGCTGGCCTTCCGGCTCTTCGACGACGAGGCCGTGCGGGTCCGCGCGCTCACCGTCATCTCGACGGCGGGGCTCGTCGGCCTGGCCGTCGGTCCGACCGTCGGCGGCTTCGTGCTCGCCGTCGCGCCGTGGCAGGTGCTGCTGCTGGCCGACGTGCCCGTCGCGGTGCTCGCGATCGTGGGCATCCGACTCGGTGTCGCCCGGGACGAGCCGACCGGACTCCGCCGCGCCCCGGTCGACGTCGTCGGCGCGCTGCTCGGCACCGCGACCGTCGCCGGCACGCTCGTGACGCCGACCCTCCTGGTCACGTCCGGAGCCGCCTCGCCGTGGGGGTGGGCCGCCCTGGCACTGGCCGTCGCGTGCGCGGTCGCGTTCGTCGCCCGCGAGCGGACGGCACGGCACCCGCTGGTCGACCTGCACCTGCTCGGACGACCGCTGGTCTCGAGCGGCCTCGCGTTCAAGGCCGCCTCCGGCCTCGCCGTGGCCGGGTTGTCGTACCTCGTGACGCTGCAGCTGCAGTTCGCGTGGGGGTGGCCGCCCGCGCTCGCCGCGGTGGGGACGCTGCCGCAGGTCGTGGTGTTGCTCGCCGGGGGCCGGGTCGTCGGACCGTTCGTCCAGCGGGTCGGGCTCGGGCGAGCGGCCGGGATCAGCGCGGCCTCGGTCGTGTCGGGCCTGGTGGTCTTCGGCACCCTGAGCCGGCACGGGTACGTGTGGGTCCTCGTCGCACTCGTGCTCGTCGCGGCCGGCATGCGGGTCGTCGGGGTCGTCGCGGGCGCGTCGGTGCTCACGGGCCTGCCGGCGGACCGCACCTCCCTCGGCGCCGCCGTCGTCGACACCGCTGGCGAGCTCTCCGGCGGCGCGGCCGTCGCCGCGGCGGGGACGATCGTCGCCGCCTTCGTCACCGGCAGCATCACCACGACCACCTGGTCGACCGCGAGACTCGCGGTCCTCCAGGACGCCCTCACCGTCGCCGGCCTGGCGCTCGCGGCGCTCGCCGCGGTGCTCGTCGTGGTCGGCGTGCTCCGTTCCCGATCGGCCGGCCCCGTTCCGACTCCGCCCCAGCCCCAACCCCAGCCCCAGCCCCAGGCCCAGACTTGTTCGACCGACACCTCCGAGGAGACGACCCATGCCTGACACCGCCACCACCGCGCCCCGCCCGCCGTTCGACCCCGAGTTCGTCCCCTTCCTCACCGCGCTGGACGAACGCGGCGGCTTCCACCTGACGACCGAGATGCTGCCGAGGATGCGCGAACTCGGCATGACGGAGGCCCAGCTCGACGAGGGCCTGCGCGCCCGCGGTCTCGAGCGGCGCAGCGTCACCGTCCCGGGACACCTCGGCGACCCGATCACCCTCGCCGTGATCCAGCGCACCGGGCGGACCGGGCCGGCGGCGTGCGCGTACGCGATCCACGGCGGCGGCATGGTGTTCGGCCACCACCTCGGCAACCTCGACTCCTACGACGAGTGGCTGCTCGTGCACGACGTGGTGCTGGTGAGCCCGGACTACCGCCTCGCCCCCGAGCACCCCGACCCCTACCCGGTCGAGGACTGCTACGCCGGGCTGGTCTGGTCCGCCGCGCACGCCGACGAGCTCGGCATCGACCCGGAGCGCATCCTCCTGGTCGGGCAGAGCGCCGGCGGCGGGCTCGCGGCCGGGACCGCCCTGCTGGCCCGCGACCGTGGCGGCCCCGAGGTGATCGGACAGGTGCTCATCAGTCCCATGCTCGACGACCGCGACGTGACCTGCTCGGCGCGGCAGTTCGACGGCGTCGGCGTCGCCGACCGTGCGATGGTCGGGTTCGGCTGGGACGCCTTGCTCGGCGACCGGCGCGGTGGCGACGACGTGTCGGCCGCCGCAGCCCCGGCGCGGGCGAGCGACCTGGGCGGGCTCCCGCCCGCGTACGTCGACTGCGGCAGCGCCGAGGTGTTCCGCGACGAGACCGTCGCCTTCGCGAGCGCCCTCTGGGCGGCCGGCGTGCAGGCGGAACTGCACGTCTGGCCGGGCGCGTTCCACGGATCGTCGAGCATGCTGCCGACGGCGACGCTGTCCCGACGCGCGACACGCGCCGTGCGGGAGTGGACCGGTCGTCTGCTCGGTCCCGACGCCTGACCGGGCGGTACCGCGCTCCCCGCCCGGGCGCGGTGCCGCGCTACCGCCCCAGCAGCGGCTCGCGCGAGGCCATCCCCGCCGCACCGGCCCGTGCGACCGCGTCCGGCAGGGCCGCCAGGAACGCATCGACGTCGGCGTCCGTCGAGGAGTGCCCCAGCGTGATGCGGAGCGCGCCGCGGGCGTCCTGCTCGGACAGGCCCATCGCGAGCAGCACGTGCGAGGCCTCGGGGACGCCGGCCTGGCAGGCCGACCCGGTCGACACGGCGACCCCGGCAGCGTCGAGCAGGAACAGGAGCGAGTCCCCCTCGCACCCGGGGAACGTGAAGTGCGCGTTGCCGGGCAGCCGGTCGGTCGGGTCCCCCATCAGCACCGCCGACGGCACGGCCGCGCGCACGCCGTCGACCAACCGGTCACGCAGGGCGGCGAGCGACGGGTGCGGCAGGGGCTCGGCGACGGCCGCGGTGGCCGCGACGCCGAACGCGGCCGCCGCCGGGGCGTCCTGCGTGCCGCTCCGCACCTGCCGCTGCTGCCCACCGCCGTGGATCAGGGGCTCGACCGTGGCCCGCCGACCGAGCACGAGGGCACCGATGCCGACCGGCCCGCCGATCTTGTGCGCCGAGACGCTCAGCGCGTCGAGGCCGGACGCGGCGAACGACACGGGCACCTGCCCGTAGGCGGCGACGGCGTCGCTGTGCACGGGCACGCCGACGGCGTGCGCGAGGTCCACGATCCGTGACACGGGCTGGACGGTGCCCACCTCGTTGTTCGCCCACAGGAACGTGACCAGGGCGACGTCGTCGGCGGAGGCGAGTCGCGCCTCCAGGCCGGCCAGGTCGACGCGACCGTGCGCGTCCAACGGGACCACGTCGATCACCGCGCCCTCGTGCGTCTCCAACCAGGTGAGGGTGTCGACCGTGGCGTGGTGCTCGCCGCCCGGGACGACGATGCGCGGTCGCGCGCGGTCGCGCTGGCGCGCCCAGAACAGGCCCTTCACGGCGAGGTTGATGCTCTCGGTCCCGCCCGAGGTGAACACCACCTCGACCGGGTCGGCGTCGAGCGAGCGGGCGACGGCTGCGCGGCCGTCCTCGAGCAGCATCTTCGCGCGCTGTCCGGCGCTGTGGATCGACGAGGGGTTGCCGACGGTGCCGAGCGCCTCGGTGAAGGCGGCGAGCGCCTCCGGCAGCATCGGCGTCGTCGCGGCGTGGTCGAGGTAGACCGTCACGTGCACCCCTTCGGATCGAGCGATGTCCAGGATACGCGCCGGTCCTCGTACCCTTGACGCGTGCACGAGACAGCGATCGACCACACGCCGGGGTTCTCCCTCGGAGGGACCGTCCCGCGGTTCACCCTGCGGTCCGCCTCGGCGACGGACGTCGTGCTGGTGGTGCAGGGCGCCGGTGGTCCGCCGGTCCGCCACCCGCTCGACCGTGTCGCCGGGACCGACGTGTGGACCGCCGAGGTCCCCGGGGTCGCGCCGGGCGACCGGTACCACCTGCTCGTCGACGGGCCGTCGGGGCCCCGACACGAGTTCGACCCGGGCCGACCACTGCTCGATCCGTACGCGCGCGGCATCGCGCCGACCGGCTCCGACGAGCACGACGGCCCGCGCTGGACCAGCGTCGTCGTCGACGAGGAGTTCGACTGGGGCGGGGTCACGAAGCCGCAGGTCCCCCGCGACCGGGCCGTGGTCTACGAGGCGAACGTCCGGACCCTGACCGCGGCGAACCCGCACCTGCCGGAGCACCTGCGCGGCACGTACGCCGGGGTCGCCCACGAGAGCACGATCGCGCACCTGCACCGGATCGGCGTCACGACGCTCGAGCTGCTGCCCGTGCACGCGTTCGACACCGAGCGGTGGCTGCGCGACGCCGGTCGGGAGAACGCCTGGGGCTACAACACGCTCGGGTTCTTCGCGCCGCACGCCGCGCACGCCTCGGTACCCGCCCAGCACGAGGGCGCCGGCGCCGTCCTGCGGGAGTTCAAGGGCATGGTCCGGTTGCTGCACGAGGCCGGCATCCAGGTCGTCCTCGACGTCGTCTACAACCACACGGCAGAAGAGGGCCTGGGTGGTCCGACGACGAGCCTGCGGGGCATCGACGGTGCGGACCGCTACCGCTGGGCGCCGACCGACCCGCCACGCCGGGACGCGTACTTCGACACCACCGGGTGCGGGAACACCCTGGACACCTCGGTGGAGGCCACCGCCGACCTGGTCGTCGACAGCCTGGTGTACTGGGCGCGCGAGGTGCAGGTCGACGGGTTCCGCTTCGACCTGATGGCCGCCCTGGCCCGCGACGGCGAGCACCGGTTCGACCCGTCGCACCCGGTGCTCGAACGCATCCGGAACCACCCCGACCTGCAGGACACGCTCGTGATCGCCGAGCCGTGGGACGTCGGCCCGGACGGTTGGAAGACGGGAGCGTTCGGAGCAGCGGGACCCCGCACGAGTGAGTGGAACGACGGGTTCCGCAACACGGTCCGCCAGTTCTGGCTCACCGACATCGCCGAGGAGCGCCGCACCGGGCTGCCCCAGACCGGGATCGGTGCGCTCGCCGGAGCCCTGACCGGGTCGCGTCACGTGTTCGGCGCCGACCGCGGCCCGCTGGCGAGCGTCAACTTCGTGACCGCGCACGACGGCTTCACCCTGCTCGATCTGGTGTCGTACGACGGCAAGCACAACGAGGCCAACGGCGAGGACAACCGGGACGGGTCGAACGACAACCGGTCGTTCAACCACGGCATCGAGGGCGACACCGCCGACCGCGGGGTGCGCGCTGCGCGGGGTCGGTCGATGCGGAACCTCGTGGCGACGCTCGTGCTCTCTGCCGGGGTACCGATGCTCACCGCCGGCGACGAGCGCAGTCGCACCCAGCACGGCAACAACAACGCCTACGTGGTCTCCGACGACCTGACGCCGGTGGACTGGTCCGACGACGAGGACGCCGAGGCCATGACCGAGGCCGTTGCGGCGCTCACCCGGCTGCGGGCCGCGCACCCGGCGCTCCGCCCGACCCGGTTCGGCGTCGACGGGCAGGAGACGCCCGGTGCGTCGCGCATGTCCTGGTACGGGCCGGACGGCCACCCGATGACCGTCGAGGGCTGGGACCAGCCGGTGCACCGCGCCCTGCAGTACTTCGTCGCGTCGACGCCGGAGGACGGACCGTCCGACCGCGTGCTCGTCGTGGTGCACGGCAGCGGCCGCACGCGCGATCTGACCCTGCCGGTGCACGAGGACGTGACCGGGTACCGGCTCGCCTGGTCGAGCGAGAAGCACCGCGACCACGAGCGCCTGCGACCGGCCGGCCAGGTCTTCACGGCGTACGGGCCCGGCATCCACCTGTTCGAGGTGGCGTAGGGCGGGAGTCCGCGCGGGCGCTCGCGCGCTCGTCCTTCGCGTCGCGCCCCGCTGCCGTCGTCGCGCCCCGGAGCGTCGGGGCGCGACGACCGTAGCGGGGCGCAACACGGTCGTGACCGACGGTCGGACGGGAGGCCCGTGGCGGCCCCGTCCCGCGCCTCCCGTCCGTCCCTGCACAGGCACGGGCGGCCGGCGCGCCGTCCACACGACACGCGTTCCGGGGAACGTCCGGGCGGCTTCCGGGTAGCGTCGCCTCCGTGGCCACCGCAGACCGACCCCGCCGCCCGAAGATCGGGCGCATCCCGATCACCGAGCTCGCCCCGAGGACGCCCAACGGCTTCCCCGGCAAGGCATTCGACGGCGAGGTGATCACGTTCGGTGCGACCGTCTTCCGAGAAGGACACGGCATCATCGGCGCCGACCTCGTCCTCGAGCGCCCCGACGGTGGCACCCGCACCGTCCCCCTGACCCTCGGCACGCCCGGGACCGACCGCTACGAGGCGACCGTGCAGGTCGACCACGTCGGCGTCTGGACCTGGCACGTCGAGTCCTACTCCGACGACTGGGCCAGCTGGCTGCACGCCGCGCGCCTGAAGATCGCGGCCGGCGTGGACACCGAGGCCACCCTGCTCGACGGCGCCGTGCTGCTCGACCGCCTGGCCGACGAGACCGGCTCCCCCGCCGCCACCCGTGCGGCAGCGCGCATCCGCGACACCGACCTGGACCCGGCCGAACGGCTCGCAGCCGTCGACGACCCGCGGATCGTCGCCGAGGTCGAGGACGCCCCGCTCACCTCGCTGCGCACGCACTCCGCCACGCAGCTGCTCGACGTCGAACGCACCCGCGCCGGCGTCGGCTCCTGGTACGAGTTCTTCCCCCGGTCCGAGGGCGCGAAGAAGAACCCCGACGGCTCCTGGAAGAGCGGCGACTTCCGCACCGCTGCCCGTCGTCTGCCCGCCGTCGCCCGCATGGGCTTCGACGTGATCTACCTGCCGCCGATCCACCCCATCGGCACGACCGCGCGCAAGGGGCCGAACAACACCCTCACCCCCGGACCGCACGACCCGGGCAGCCCCTGGGCGATCGGCTCCCCCGAGGGCGGCCACGACGCCATCCACCCCGACCTCGGCACCGAGGACGACTTCCGCGACTTCGTCGAGACCGCGAAGAACACCGGCATGGAGGTGGCGCTCGACTTCGCCCTGCAGTGCTCCCCCGACCACCCCTGGGTCACCGAGCACCCGGAGTGGTTCACCCAGCGCGCCGACGGCTCCATCGCGACGGCCGAGAACCCGCCGAAGCGGTACCAGGACATCTACCCGATCCAGTTCGACACCGACCCCGAGGGGCTCGTCGCCGAGGTCGAGCGAGTCCTGCGGCACTGGATCGCGTTCGGCATCCGCATCTTCCGCGTCGACAACCCGCACACCAAGCCGCTGTGGTTCTGGGAGCGGGTCATCCGCGAGATCCGCGACGAGCACCCCGACACGGTGTTCCTCGCCGAGGCGTTCACCCGCCCGGCGATGATGCGCGCCCTCGCCGAGGCCGGGTTCCAGCAGTCGTACTCGTACTTCACCTGGCGGAACACGAAGGAGGAGATCGAGGAGTACTTCACCGAGCTCTCCCACGAGACGAGCGCGTACCTGCGTCCGAACCTCTTCGTGAACACGCCCGACATCCTCACCGAGTACCTGCAGTTCGGCGGCCGTGCCGGCTACAAGGTGCGTGCGGCGCTCGCCGCCACCGGCGCCCCGACCTGGGGCATGTACGCCGGGTACGAGCTCTTCGAGGACGTCGCCCGCCCGGGGTCGGAAGAGAACATCGACAACGAGAAGTACGAGTACAAGCCCCGCGACTTCGCGCTCGCCGAGGCCGAGGGCGCGTCCCTCGCGCCGTACGTCACGATGCTCAACCGCCTCCGCGCCGCGCACCCCGCGCTGCGGCAGCTGCGGAACCTGCACGTGCACGCCGCCGAGGACCCGGCGATCGTCGTCTACTCGAAGCACCTGCCGGGAGCGTTCATCCGGTCGGGCCGCGACGACACCGTGATCGTCGTCGCCAACGTCGACCCGCACTCCGCTCGTGAGACCACCGTGCACCTGGACCTCGCCGCCCTCGGCCTGCCCGCCGACGGCCTGTTCGACGTCCGTGACGTCGTGACCGGCCAGCGCTGGGTCTGGGGCGCGTCGAACTACGTGCGCCTGGACGCGTTCCAGGAGCCCGTGCACCTGCTCGTCGTGGAAGGACCGCACCGATGACCAACGACCCGACCGACCCCACGAAGCGCGGACCGGGCGTGCCCCCGGTGCCGCCTCCGCCGCCGGCCGTGCGCCGCACCGAGCCGCGGGTCTCCGCCCCGCACGAGGACCTGCCGGGCGCCCCGACGCCCGAGCGCGAGGCCCCCGACCGCGGTGTCGACGAGTCCGCCACGCTCGCCGGACACCCGGCCGACGCGACGCACCCGCGGGTGCCGCCCGTCGACGCCGCCCCGACCGCCGGCGCCCCCGGCGTGCAGAGCGTCCCTCCGGGAGGCGCCACCCCGGTCGTCCCGCCGGCCTCCGTCGAGACGCCGGTCGCCACGACGGCCGCGCCCCCGGCTCCTGCAGGTGCCCCCACGGCCCCCCGTCCCGCTCCGATCGAGGACTGGCTGCGCCAGCAGGTCGCCGAGGGCCGCTGGTCGCAGCCGCACGACGTGCTCGGCCCGCACCCCGTCGACGGCGGCACCAGTGTGCGCGTCGTCCGGCACCTCGCCCGCGCGGTGCGGATCGTCCGCCCCGACGGCGATGACGTCGAGCTCACCCACGAGGGCGACGGCCTCTGGGCCGGTGCGACGTCCGACGACCTCGGGCGCTACCGGGTCGAGGCAGACTACGACCGCGACGAGTCGACCGACGACGACGCCACCTGGACCACCGACGACGCGTACCGGTTCGCGCCGACGCTCGGCGAGCTCGACCTGCACCTGTTCGGCGAGGGCCGTGACGAGCAGCTCTGGCACCACCTCGGCGCCCACGTCCGCACGGTCGACGGCGTGGACGGCGTGGCCTTCGCCGTGTGGGCGCCCCGCGCCACCGCGGTCCGCGTGATCGGCGACTTCGAGGGCTGGGCGGGCCGCACGACCGCGATGCGCCGCCTGAGCGACCTGGGCGTCTGGGAGCTGTTCTGGCCCGGAGCCGTCGCCGGACAGCGCTACAAGTTCCAGATCCTCACCGACTCGGGCTGGGTCGAGCGTGCGGACCCCTTCGCCCGCGAAGCCGAGATCGCCCCCGCGACCGCGTCCGTCATCACGGAGTCCACCTACGCGTGGTCCGAGGGCGACCGGGCGTGGATGGAGCAGCGCGCCCAGAGCACCACGCACGACAAGCCCATGAGCGTCTACGAGGTCCACCTCGGCTCGTGGCGTCCCGGCCTGTCGTACCGCGAGGTCGCCGACCAGCTCATCGGCCACGTGCAGTACACCGGCTTCACCCACGTCGAGTTCCTGCCGCTCGCCGAGCACCCCTTCGGCGGCTCGTGGGGCTACCAGGTCACCGGGTACTACGCGCCGACCGCGCGGTACGGCTCCCCGGACGACCTGCGCTACCTGATCGACCGCCTGCACTCTGCCGGCATCGGCGTGATCATGGACTGGGTCCCCGGACACTTCCCCAAGGACGAGTGGGCGCTCGGTCGCTTCGACGGACACGCGCTGTTCGAGCACCCGGACCCCCGCCGCGGCGAACAGCTCGACTGGGGCACCTACGTGTTCGACTTCGGGCAGCCGCAGGTGCGGAACTTCCTGGTCGCCAACGCCCTGTACTGGCTCGAGGAGTTCCACATCGACGGCCTGCGGGTCGACGCCGTCGCCTCGATCCTGTACCTCGACTACTCCCGCACCGACTGGCTGCCGAACATCCACGGCGGCCGCGAGAACCTGGACGCCGTCGCGTTCCTGCAGGAGACCAACGCCACGGCCTACAAGCGCTACCCCGGCATCGTCATGATCGCCGAGGAGAGCACCTCGTGGCCGGGCGTCACCCAGCCGACGAGCGCGGGTGGCCTCGGGTTCGGTCAGAAGTGGAACATGGGCTGGATGCACGACACGCTCGAGTACGTGCAGCGCGACCCGGCGTACCGCAGCTACCACCACGACGAGATCACGTTCTCGTTCGTCTACGCCTTCAGCGAGCAGTTCACCCTGCCGATCAGCCACGACGAGGTCGTGCACGGCAAGGGTTCGCTGTACGGCAAGATGCCCGGCGACGAGTGGCAGAAGCTCGCGAACGTGCGCGCCTACCTGGCGTTCATGTGGGCGCACCCCGGCAAGCAGCTGCTCTTCATGGGCCAGGAGTTCGCCCAGCCCTCCGAGTGGTCCGAGGCCAAGGGGCTCGACTGGTGGCTCCTCGACCAGCCTGGGCACCGCGGCGTGCAGGACCTGGTCGCCGAGCTCAACCGCGTGTACAAGGACTCCCCCGCGCTCTGGACGCACGACGCGACGGCCGAGGGCTTCGAGTGGATCGAGGGCGGCGACGCGCCGCACTCGACGCTCGGGTTCCTGCGGAAGGACGGCGACGACCGTGTCGCGGTGTTCGTGAACTTCTCGGGGGTGCCCGTGGAGCGCCGGTTCGGTCTGCCGGCTGCCGGCGAGTGGCACGAGGTGCTCAACTCGGACGCCACGGAGTACGGCGGCTCCGGTGTCGGCAACTACGGCGTCGTCACCGCGGACGAGACCCCGTGGGCGGGCCGACCGGCCTCGGCGAACCTGGTGGTGCCGCCGCTCGGCGCCGTCTGGCTGAAGCTGGCGCAGGAGCCCGACGCGCGTTCCTGACCCGACCACCTGACGGACGGGAGGCCCGGTGCCAGCTGGCACCGGGCCTCCCGTCCGTCCACGCACGACGCGGCAGTGAGTGGCGCGTGCGCGCGACGCCGTCGTGTCATCGAGACGCCCCGGACGTGACGAGACGCCGCCGGATCCGGCGGCGTCTCGTCACGACGACGGCGTCATGTTCGCCGCGCGGTGTCCCCCGGGCCTAGTACAGGGCGCTCGCGAGCCGCCGACGAGCCGCGACCACGCGCGGGTCGTCGCTGCCGATGAGCTCGAAGTACTCGACGAGCCGGACCCGCAGAGCCTCGCGGTCCTCACCGAACACCGTCGGCACCAGGTCGAGCAGCCGCCCGAAGGCATCCTCGACGTGCCCGCCGGAGATGTCGAGGTCGGCGACCGCGAGCTGGGCCGGCACGTCCCGAGGGCCTGCCGCCGCAGCGGCACGGACCTCGTCGGCCGTCCGACCGTTCAGCCGGTCGAGCAGCGACACCTGCGCGAGTCCGGCCACGGCCATCTGGTCGTGCGGGTCCTGCGCGATGGCCGTCTTGTACTCCTGGATCGCCGTGGCGTAGTCGCCCTGCTCGATCGCGTCGTACGCGGCCTGGTGGTGCGGCGGCAGGGGCTCCGGCTCGGGCTCGCCCTGCTCGGCGGCCTCGACCGGGGCGGCCCCGTCGACGGTGACCCGACCGGAGACGCCGTTCTGCTCGGCCGCCTGGAGCACCTGCTCGTAGACGTCGCGGACCTGCGCCTCGGGGAGCGCCCCGACGAAGAGCCCGAGGGGACGTCCGCCGATGAGCGCGGCCACGGTCGGGATCGACTGCGCCTGGAACGCCTGGACGAGCTGCGGGTTCGTGTCGGCGTCGACCTTGGCGAGCACCACACGGCCGTCGTACTCGGCGGTGAGCTGCTCCAGGATCGGCGACAGCTGCTTGCACGGACCGCACCACTCGGCCCAGATGTCCACGATGACCGGCACGACGGTCGACAGCTGCAGGACGTCCTGGAACGACTGGTCGGTGACGTCCATCACGAGCGACGGAACGGTCAGGTCACCGCCGGCATCGGGGCCGGGTGCCACCGCACCGTCCGGAGCGGGGGCTCCGGTGGGCGGCTGCGGCGGACGCTGTGCGCGGTCGACCAGGGACGACAGGTCGACGGCGCCACGGAGTCCGGACGGGGTCGGGGGGATGTTGCTCATTGCACCTCACTCGCTGCGGTCAGGCCCTGCGTGAACCCGAGCAGGACCACTTTGTCATCCGAGGCGACCGGCGGCACGTAGAACAGCAGCTGGACGCTGTACGTGGCGCTGATCCCCTTCTTGCTGGTGTCGACACCGGACAGGGCCTTGACGGCGCCCTCGGTGTTCACCTCGGCACCCGAGGCGGTCGGGGTCACCTTCTCGACCTCGTTGAGGTCGGCGGACACGAGCGCACCGGCGTCGTCGGTCGCGATGGCGACGGCGGAGTCGGCCGGCACCTCGGACGAGTACTCGATCTCCGCCGTGTCCGGCAGCGCCTTCGCCTTCTTGTCCTTGTAGGCCTTGCCGATGGTCGTGCGCAGGCCGTCGCCCTCGGTGGCGAACAGGTCGGCGTACTCGCTGCCGGTGTCCTTCGACAGGACGTCGCCGTAGGCGGTGGCCACCTGGTCCGGTGCGATCGTCAGCAACTTCGACTGCGGCGCGAGCAGCGCGGCACCGACGCTGGTCGGGGCGAGGCTCGGGATCGTCGCGTCCGCCTCGAGCGAGACGTCGTACGCGACCTTGTACGGGTCGCGCGCGGAGTCCTGCACGAGCGTCAGGGCCTGCGGAGCCGACTTCGCGTCGCAGTCCTCGGCGACGATGGTGAACACGGTGCGCGGCCAGGTGTCGGTCTGCTGCGGCAGTGCCACGCACACCTGGGCCGCCGAGATCGCCGGCGGCGCCTTGACGTCCGAGTCCTTGCCGCGGATCGAGTAGTTGGCCTGGCGCAGCTCGAGCGCGGCACCGGTGAAGCGGGTCTCGGCGAGCTCGCCGTCCCGCGCCCCGTCGGCCTGCTTCGCGACCGCTGCGATGCGCTGCACGACGCGCGTGATCTGCTGCTTCGTCGCCGCGGTCGGCTCGGTCGTCTCGGGTGCACCCGTCGCCGTCGCGGTCGGGGTCGGGGTGGCGAGCGAGGCGTCCCCGCCCTGCGGCCAGTAGTCCGAGGAACAGCCGGCCAGGGTCAGGGCGCCGGTCAGCAGCACCGGCACGGCGACGAACGCGCGGGAGCCACGACGACCGCGGCGCGGCACCTGTGCCCCGGCGGCGGCGGCACGGCGCGAGGCACGCACGCGCGGCGGACGGGAGCCGCCGCTCCGACGGCGAGGTCCGCGGCCGCGACGCTGGTGCAGGAACGCGAGGACGAGCAGCACGAGGCCTCCCAGGACGAACACGCCACCGGCGACGAGCAGCGGGCCGACGGACGGGGTCGCCGTGTCGCGGGGCCACGTGACCGAGATGTCGGCCGGTGCCGCCGACTTGCCGTCGCTGACGACGAGGACGGAGACGTCCTGCGGCAGCCGCACGGTGAACTGCCCGGCGCCGTCGTACTCCTGGTACCAGAGGTCGCTCCCCTCCGGCGACGGCACGCTCGTTCCGGAACCGGTCGTCGACCCGACCAGGGCGCCCTTCTCGGCGTCGAACCGGAGCGTTGTGTGGGCGGCGTCGCCGACCCACGCGTCGACGTCGGCCGACCGGCCGTAGGCGGCGAAGACCTTGCCGGACCCGGACACGTTGATCCGCTGGTAGCCGGGGTTGGCGTTCAGCGTCGAGCCCGGGATCACCGTGACCGGTGCCGAGCTCGTGGTCGCGTTCTCGGCGACGAGCGAGGGCGGCGGCGCGAACACGGTGCGCTGTCCCACCGCCAGCGCGACGAGCAGCAGGCCGATGACGAAACTGACGATCGCCAGGACGAATCGCACGAACTCTCTCCCTACCGCGCCGGGGTGGGGATGTCGGCGCGCGAATCAGCGACTCAGGATAGCGAGCAACGCTGGACGGCGCATCAATCCGCGCTGTCGTCGGTCTCAGACGACCCGCTCCGGCCCCCACTACACTCGACCGCGGGCCTTTCCTGAGCCCTCCGCCGACCACCCAGGAGCGACACGTGGCGAACGACGAGGCCGAGTTCGGGACCGAACTGCGCGGGTACCGCCGCGACGAGGTGGACCGTTCACTGAACGACCTGCGTCGCGAGCTCATCAAGTCGAACAACGACCGCGCCGACGCCGCCAAGGAGATCCGGCTGCTGCAGGCCCGCGTGTCCGAGCTGCAGGGCGAGCTCGACGAGGCCGGCACCCCGACCTACAGCGGTCTCGGCACCCGGCTCGAGTCGACCCTGCGCGTCGCCGAGGAGCAGTCGACCCGACTCATCAGCCAGGCGGACATCGACGCCCAGCGGCTCCGCGCCTCGAGCCGTGCCGAGGCCGAGCGGACCGTCCGCGAGGCCCGCGAGGAAGCGCGCGACACCCTCGAGGACGCCCGCACCCGCGCCACCGCCGAACTGAGCCGCGCCCGCGCCGAGGCGTCGGACACCGTCGAGCGTGCCCGCGCCGAGGCCGGCCTGCTCACGCAGGACGCCCGCAACGAGGCCGCCGCGGTCCGTGGCGCCGCGGTGACCGAGGCCGCCGAGGTGCGGTCGATCGCGATCCGCGAGACCGACGCGTTACGCGCCCAGGTCGCGCACGAGGTCGCCGAGCTGCGCGAGACCGTGCAGCGCGAGTCCGCCGACGCCCGCACGGCAGCCGCCGAGCTCGACCGCGACACCGAGCACCGCCGCTCGGTCTTCGAGGCCGACCACGCCCGGCGCACCGCCGACCTCGACCGCGAGGAGACCGCCCGACGCGAGGCCCTCGAGCGCGAGGTGCGCGAGGGCCGCGCCGCCTGGCACCGCGAACGCGACGAGGAGCAGCAGGCACACGCCGCGGCCCTGGAAGCCGGCCGAGCCGGACTCGACGCCGAGGTCGCGCGCCGCCGTGCCGAGCTCGACAGCGAGCTCGCCGACCGCCGCCGTGTCCTGGACGAGGACCTCGCCGCCGCCCGTGCCGAGTGGGACCGCGAACTCGCCGCGGCCCGCGTCGCACTGGCGCAGGAGGTCGAGGCGGCGCGCGCCCAGCTCCGCGTCGACGAGGAGCAGACCCGGGTCGAGAACGAGCGCCTGGTGCAGGAGACCGCCTCGCGCATCGCCCGCGAGCTCGAGGAGCACGACGCGCGCCTCGCCGAGGAGCGTGCCGAGGCCGACGCCGCGGCCGAACGCGCCGTCCGGGAGCACGAACAGGCCCTGGCCGCCCGGCGCGAGCGTGAGCACGCCGAGGTCGACACCGAGATCGCCGACCGCCGGGCCGAAGAGCTCGGCACGCTCGAGGCCGAGCGGTCGGCACTCCGCCAGGAGATCGACACCGCCCGCGCGGACCTGGCGAAGGAGCGCGACGAGGTCCGGACCGAGATCGCCCGCGAGCGCGACGAAGCCCGCACCGCCCTGGAGTCCGAGCTCGCGGCACGCCGGGACGACGCCGAGCAGGAGTACCTGCAGAAGCACCACGAGACGGTCACCGAGACCCAGAAGTACCTGGACGAGGCGAACCTGCAGCTCGCCGAGGCCACCCGTCGCGCGACCGAGGCCCGACAGCGCGCCGAACGCCTGCAGCAGGAGGCCGACGACCTCGAGCGCACCAGCACCGCCGAGGCGCAGGAGCACGCCCGCACCATCGTCGCCGACGCGCAGGACCGGGTGCACCGGATGGTCGCCGACGCCGAGGAGCGCACCGCCGGGGTGATCGCCGAGGCCGAGGACCGCCTGGCTGCCATCCGCACCGAGCGCGAAGCGGTGGCCGGCTACCTCGAGAACCTCCGCGGCGTCCTCACGAACGCCACCGGACTGCTCGTCGACGCTCCGGTCGACGCGAAGGACGCGAGCGACGACCGGGACGCCACCGACCGCTGACGGGACCCGGTCTGGAGGCGCGTGGTGCGCCTCCAGACCGGGTCACCCGGGCGGTCGGCACGGTCCACGGCGACCGCCGTTCGTCAGACCGGCCAGTGCGTGGGCAGCGGCGCGGCGCCGGGGACGACGAGGTCCGCGACCGCGTCGAGCACGATGCGGACGTACCGCTCCCCCACCCAGAGGTGCTTCGCACCCGCGACCGGGACCACCCGGACGTTCGGGGCGACGGCGAAGCGCTCAGCGGCCGCATCGGGCTGCAGGAAGTCGTCGTGCTCCGGGACGAGTGCGACCACGGGCACGTCGACGGCGGCCCAGCGCGCCAGTTCGTCGTCCGACGTGCGGTGCAGCGGCGGCGACAGCAGGACGACCCCGGCGACCGTACCGGCCTCGACGTGTTCCAGCGCGTGCTTGAGGGTCACCTCGGTCCCGAACGACCACCCGACGAGCCACGGCGTCGGCAGGCCGCGGTCGACGACCTCGGTGACGGCGGCGCGCAGGTCGAAGCCCTCGGAGACGCCGTCGCCGAAGGTCCCCTCGGAGGTGCCGCGCGGGGACGTCACCGACCGGAAGTTGAAGCGCAGGACGGCGATGTCCGCGAGGGCGGGCAGCCGGGCTGCGGCCTTCTTCAGCACGTGCGAGTCCATGAACCCGTGCGCCGTGGGCAGTGGGTGCAGCGTCACGATCGTGCCGCGGGCCGGACGGTCGAGGGGCTCGGCCAGTTCGCCGACCAGGGTGAGGTGGTCGTCGGTGACGAGTTCGACGTCGGTGCGCAGCGCCGGTAACTCGGTGGCGGAGCGGATCTCGGTGTCGGTCATGCGATGCTCCAGCAGTGGTTGTGCCAGTGCCGGCGGGACGCCAGGTCGGCGGCGTCGCCGAGGACGCCGTCGGTCCGCCACACCACCACGTGGGCGGTCCCGGGCAGGACCGTCCCGCCGCAGCCCGGGCAGACGTACTCCTTCTGCGCCGACGCGGCCGAGATCGGCTGCACCTGGTACTCGCGCCCCCGACGCACCTCGGTGCGCCGCCAGGAGCTCATCAGGCGGTCGAGACCGGACTCCTCGTCAGGCACGACCTCGCGGCCACGGGGACGCCGCGGCCGGTTGCTGCGCGGCACCCGAACTGCCGATCAGTACCAGTTGACGGCCTGGCTGTGACCCCAGGCAGCACACGGGGTGCCGTAGACACCCGCGATGTAGTTGAGACCCCAGGTGATCTGCGTGGCGGGGTTGGTCTGCCAGTCGGCACCGGCCGTCGCCATCTTGCTGCCGGGCAGCGCCTGCGGGATGCCGTAGGCACCGCTCGGGTTGTAGGCGTTGACCCGCCAGCCCGACTCCTTGTTCCACAGGGAGACGAGGCAGTTGTACTGGTCGGTGCCCCACCCGCGTGCGGTGACCTGCTCGAGGGCGATGGCCTGCGCGCTGCCCGGGTCGGGCGTCGCGGCGACCGCGGCCAGGGTGTTGCCGGCGGAGACGGGCTCGTCGGCGGTCTCGGCCGGGGCGTCCGTCGTGGCCTCGGCGTCGTCCGTCTCCTCGGCGTCTTCCGCCGGAGCCGGCTTGACGACCTTCGGTGCGGGGACGGTCACGCCGTAGCCGTCGCGGTCGGCGACCACGGCGTCCGCGCCGTTCGCCGTGTACTGCTGCGGCGAGGGGGTCTTGACGAGCACCGGGGTGTCGACGGCCGCACGGGCGACGTCGGCCTGGAGCGGGTTGAAGAGCGAGGCACCGACGAACAGGAACACGCCGACGAACGCGAAGGTCGGCACCGAAGCGCGCTTGCGGGCGAAGGTGTTCACCGCGGCGACCCCGCCGAGCGCCTTCGGTTCCACCGTCGCACGGCGCTGCTGCACGGCGCGGGGGGCGACCGGTGCGCTCGGGACGTCGTGCGCGTAGGCCGCGACGCGTTCGTCCGAGACGCGGTTCGCCGCGACCGACTTCGGCATGGCGACCGGACCGGTGGTCACGGCCGGAGCCTGCTCGTCCGCCCGGATCACCGACGTCGCCGTCGTGCGGGTTCGCTGCATTGCCGCGCGACGCTCACCGGCAGCCTGGAGGCCGAGGTGCTCGCGGGATGCGCGGTCGGAGCTGATGTCTGCCGTGTGCCTGCCCATGAGTAGGACCAGGGTAACGGAACGATCACGGAAAGCGAAGCACCTCGTGCCCGCGCGTCGTCTAGCGGACGGCGAGCATGACCTCGACGACCGCGTCGAGCAGGGCGTCGACCTGTGCCTCGCGGTAGCCGCCGTGCTTCGGACGGAACACGATCGAGCGCACCTCGGTCAGGCTGAGCGGCTTGCCCTCGCGGAAGTAGCCGGCGAGCCGGGTCGCGAAGGCGTCGACGTCCTTCGGGTGGTACCCGGTGCCGAGCACGCTGACCCGGCTGAAGCGCTGACCGTCCGGCCGCTCGAGTCGAGCCACGACGTCCGACGCCTTCGTGCGTGCCTCGGCGTACCAGGCCTTCTTGCCGACCTCGCTCATCTCACGCTCGCGCTCACGGGCTGCGAAGGCGTCCTCCAGCCGTTCGAGCGCCGCGTCGACGTGCGACGTGGAGTAGCCGCCCTTGCGCATCGAGAACGCGGTGGCGCGGATCTTCGCCGCCTCGATGCCGGGGGCGCTGTCGTCGGCCGAGTACGCGCGACGGGCGTCCTCGAGGAAACGCTCGACCTCGTCGACGTCGTATCCGAGGGCGGAACGGGCTGCGGTCGGGAAGGTGGTGGCCACGGCGTCATTCTGCCAGTCCCGCACCATGGCACAACCTGGACGCGCTGCGGACCTGCGGCCTCCCGTTCCCGCTCCTGCGCGGACGGGCGTCAGTGGTGGACGATCAGGTACAGCACGTAGGCGACGGCCGCCGACGGCAGGATGCTGTCGATGCGGTCGAGCAGCCCGCCGTGCCCGGGCAGGAACGACGAGATGTCCTTGATGCCGAGGTCGCGCTTGATCATCGACTCGGTCAGGTCGCCGAGGGTGGCGGACCCGGAGATGAGCACACCGAGCACGATGCCGGTCCACCAGGGCAGGCCGAGCATGAGCCAGGTCACCAGGATGCCGACCAGGATGCTCGCCGCGACGGACCCGGCGAAGCCCTCCCAGGTCTTCTTCGGGCTGATGCGCGGCGCCATCGGGTGCTTGCCGAGGTTGAGCCCCGTCGCGTACGCCCCGGTGTCCACCGCGACCACCACCAGGATGAACCCGATGACCCACAGCTGCCCGTCCGGCTGTGCTGACAACAGCACCACGCAGGCGCCGAGCAGCGAGACGTAGGCCTGGGCGAACAGGCCGTTCGTCAGGTCGCGGACGACGTTGCCCGCCGGCGGACGCTGCCGCGACAGTCCGACCTCGACCAGGCGCCACGCGCTGACGACCACGATCCCGCCGAGCAGCGTGAACAGCGCCGCTGCCTGACCGACCAGGAACGCCGCGGGCACGATCGCGATCGCCACCGCGACGCTCGGGATCCGCGGGACGTCGCGCCCGGCGAAGCGCATCGCGCTCGTGAGCTCGTACACACCCACCCCGAGCAGGAACGCCGCCACGACCATGAACGACGGCGTCCAGATGAGCAGCGTGCCGAGCATGACGACGGCGAACGCGAGCGCGATCCCGATCGCCGCCGGCAGGTTGCGGCCGGTGCGGGCGGTCAGGGCCTGGTTCCGCGCGCCGAGGTCGGCCTTGCGCTGCCGGAGCTGCGCCTCGAAGTCGACGCGGGCCGCTCGGGCGCGCGCGTCGAAGTCCTGGCGGAGCCCCTTCTTCACGGGCCCGCTCGACGCGGGCCCGTGCTCTGCTGTGGGGCGGTCACCGCCCTGGTCGGGACGACGCATCAGACCTCGAGGAGTTCGGCTTCCTTCTTCTTCAGCGCGTCGTCGATCTGGTCGACGTGCTTCTTCGTCAGGGACTCCAGGTCCTTGTCGCCGCGCGAGATCTCGTCGTCCGAGATCTCACCCTTGAGTGCGTCGAGGTCGTCCTTGGCCTTGCGGCGGATGTTGCGGATGACGACCTTGTGGTCCTCGCCCTTGCCGCGCACGAGCTTCACGAACTCCTTGCGGCGGTCCTGGGTGAGCTCCGGGATCGTCACACGGACGATCTCGCCGTCGTTCGACGGGCTGGCGCCGAGGTTCGGGAACGTCGCGATGGAGCGTTCGATCTCCTTGAGCGCCGACTTGTCGTACGGCGTGACGATGAGCGTGCGTGCCTCGGGCGTCTGCAGGGACGCCAGCTGCGCGAGCGGCGTCGGCGTGCCGTAGTAGTCGACCGGGATCTTCTGGAAGAGCGCGGCGTTGATCCGGCCGGTGCGGACGGTCGAGAAGTCGTCCTTGGCGACCTCCACGGCCTTCGCCATCTTCTCGGTGGCTTCGGTCAGGACATCACTGATCACGGTGTTACTCCTTCGGTACTGGCGTCGAGTCTAGTCAGCGCCGGGGGTCAGTTGCTGACCACCGTGCCGATGCGCTCCCCGCGGATGGCGGCCTGGACGTTGCCCTCACCCTCCATCCCGAAGACGTGCATCGGCATGCCGTTGTCCATGCAGAGCGAGAACGCGGTGGCATCGACGACCTTGAGCCCCTGCAGCAGCGCGTCCTGGTAGGTCACGTGGTGCAGCTTCTCGGCGGTGGCGTCCTTCTTCGGGTCGGCGGTGTAGACCCCGTCGACGCCGTTCTTGGCGACGAGGACCTCGTCGGCCTTGATCTCGAGCGCGCGCTGCGCGGCGACCGTGTCGGTGGAGAAGTACGGCAGACCCGCACCGGCGCCGAAGATGACGACCCGGCCCTTCTCGAGGTGCCGCTCGGCGCGCCGCGGGATGTACGGCTCGGCGACCTGGGTCATCGCGATCGCGGACTGCACGCGCGTGGCGGCACCGGCCTGCTCGAGGAAGTCCTGCAGCGCCAGGGCGTTCATCACCGTGCCGAGCATGCCCATGTAGTCGGCCCGTCCGCGGTCCATGCCACGCTGCGAGAGCTCGGCGCCGCGGAAGAAGTTCCCGCCGCCGACCACGATCGCGATCTCGACGTCCTGGGCAGCCACCGCGATCTCCTTGGCGATGGTGCCGATCACGTCGGGGTTCACCCCGAGGGAGCCGGCGCCGAACGCCTCTCCCGACAGCTTCAGCAGGACGCGGCGTCGTCCGGTCTTCTCGTCGGTCATCTGGTCCGCACCCTTCGTCGAATGTCTCGTGGGAATCTACCCGGCCGCAGCCGGTCCGGCGGAGGCGGGTCGCGCCTCCGGTCCGTCGTCACGCGCCGCAGCGCGCGAAAACGGGGCCAGGAACCGTATGGTCCCTGGCCCCGTCACGGGTTCGTTACGCGCCGACCTTGACGCGGGCGAAGCCCTGGATGGTGATGCCGGCGTTCTCGGCGGCCTTCGCGACGGAGATCTTGTTGTCCTTCGCGTAGTCCTGGTCGAGGAGCGACACCTGCTTGATGAAGGCGTTGACACGGCCCTCGACGATCTTCGGCAGGGCGGCCTCGGGCTTGCCCTCCTCGCGCGTGATCGCCTCGACGGTCGCGCGCTCCTTCTCGATCGCGTCGGCCGGGACCTCGTCACGCGTCAGGTACGACGGGTTCGCGAACGCGACGTGCTGCGCGATCGAGCGGGCCTCGGCGGCGTTGTCACCCTCGTAGGCGACGACGACGGCGATCTGCGGCGGCAGGTCCTGGCTCGTCTTGTGCAGGTAGATCTCGAAGGCCGAGCCCTCGACACGGCGGACCGTGCGGACCTCGAGCTTCTCGCCCAGCGCGGCGGCAGCCTCGTTGACGACGTCGAGGACGGTCTTGCCGTCCAGCGGCGCGGCGTTGGCGGACGCGACGTCGGTCGCACCGGCGGCGGCGACGGCCCCGAGCACCTTGTCGGCGAGGGTGGTGAACTTCTCGTTCTTCGCGACGAAGTCGGTCTCGCTCGCGAGCTCGACGACCGTGGCGGCGCCGTTCTCGGCGGTCGCGACGACGACGCCCTCGGAGGTGGCGCGGTCGTCGCGCTTGGCGACGGCCTTCGCACCCTTGATGCGGAGCAGCTCGACGGCCTTGTCGTAGTCGCCGTCGGCCTCGACGAGCGCGTTCTTCGCGTCCATCATGCCGGCGCCGAGGTCCTCGCGGAGCTTCTTCACGTCAGCAGCGGTGAAGTTTGCCATTGACTGGAGTCCTTTCTGGACTGTACGTGTGTGGAGAGTGGAGTCGCAGGCGCCGGACCCTGTCGGATCCGGCGCCTGCAGACGGTCACTCGGCGGGGGTGGTCTCCGCGGCCGCGGCGGCCTCGGCCGTCGGCTCCGCGTTCTTGGCCTCGTCGGCGATCGGCTCGCCGATCTCCTTCGCGGCGACCTGCGCATCAGCGTCATTCTCTTCGACGGTGCTGCCCTCGACCGGGGCAGCAGCCTCGGTCGTGGCGGCGGCATCGCCACCGAGGAGCTCCTGCTCCCACTCGGCGAGCGGCTCGGCCGGCTCGTCGTCGCCACCGTTGTGGCGGGTCTTCAGGCCCTCGGCCGCGGCGTCGGCGACGATGCGGGTGAGGAGACCGACGGAGCGGATCGCGTCGTCGTTGCCCGGGATCGGGTAGGTGATCTCGTCCGGGTCGCAGTTGGTGTCGAGGATGCCGATGATCGGGATACCGAGCTTCTGCGCCTCGTCGACGGCGAGGTGCTCCTTCTTGGTGTCGACGATCCAGAGCGCGCTCGGGGTCCGCGTGAGGTTGCGGATACCACCGAGGGTCTTGTGGAGCTTGTCCAGCTCGCGCTTCTTGATGAGGAGCTCCTTCTTGGTGAAGCCCTTCGTCGTGTCGTCGAAGTCGATCTCCTCGAGCTCCTTCATGCGCGCGAGGCGCTTGGAGACCGTCTGGAAGTTCGTGAGCAGACCGCCGAGCCAACGCTGGTTGACGTACGGCTGGCCGACGCGAGTCGCCTGCTCGGCGATGGAGCCCTGCGCCTGCTTCTTGGTGCCCACGAAGAGGATCGTGCCACCGTGCGCGACCGTCTCCTTGACGAAGTCGTACGCGCGGTCGATGAAGGCCAGCGACTGCTGCAGGTCGATGATGTGGATGCCCGAGCGCTCGGCGAGGATGAAGCGCTTCACCTTCGGGTTCCACCGACGGGTCTGGTGTCCGAAGTGGACGCCGCTGTCGAGCAGCTGGCGGATGGTGACGACGGCCATGTGCCGTCCTCCTTCTGTGTTCTCGGCGCGCAGCCGTGCTCTCGCACGTCGCTGCGGACCTGTTGCGGTTGTGTCGACCGCGACCGGAGGTCGTGGTCCCTGGTGTCCTGGCGCACGACCGCCCGCTCGTACGAGCGGGACCGGTGGTCGGACGCCGGGCCGGTGACGGCCTGGTGGACACGCGAAGTCAGCGCGCATCAGCGCGCTGCTGGATAGATGCTAACAGAAGGGAGGCCCGGATCACGCGCGCCTCGCGGCTTGCGTGATCCGGGCCTCCCGTCCGGCGATCCGTGTGGACGGACGCGGAGTGCGGCGGGCCGATCAGGCCTTGGCGTCCGCCGTGTCGCCGTCGGCGGAGATGCCCATCTCCTCGAGCGAGCGCCCCTTGGTCTCCGGGATCTTGGCGATGACGAAGAACAGCGACAGCAGCGCGAACAGCGCGTAGATGCCGTACGTGACGGTCAGGTTGAAGCCGGAGAGCACCGGGAACGAGATCGTGACGATGAAGTTCGCGACCCAGTTGGCAGCCGAGCCGACGCCGAGCGCGGTGGCGCGGATGCGGTTCGGGAACATCTCGCCGAGCAGCACCCACATGAGCGGGCCCCACGTGGCACCGAACGACACCACGAACAGGTTGGCGAAGACGAGGGCGATGATGCCCCACGCGCCGGGCAGGCTCGGGTTGCCGTCGACGATCGTCGCCTGCGAGAACGCGATGGCGACCATGGTGAGCGAGACGAACATGCCCGCGGACCCGGCGACGAGCAGCGGCTTGCGGCCGACCTTGTCGACCAGGAAGATCGCGACGAAGGTGACGGCGACGTTGACCACCGAGGTGATCGTGGAGATGAGGAACGAGTCCTCCTCCTTGAAGCCGACGGCCTGCCAGAGCGTCGTCGAGTAGTAGAAGATCACGTTGATGCCGACGAACTGCTGCAGCACGGCCAGGATGATGCCGACCCAGACGATGGGCTGGAGCCCGAAGCGGTTGCCCCGGATGGAGCCCTTCTTCTCGTTGGCTTCCTTCTTGATGCCGTCCTGGATCTCCTCCAGGCTCGTGTTCACGGTGTCGCGCGGCACGATCTTGCCCATGACCTCGCGGGCGTCGTCGTTGCGACCCTTCGTGAGCAGGTATCGCGGCGACTCCGGCAGGGTGACCGCCAGGATGCCGTAGACCACCGACGGCACGACACCGACCAGGAACATCCAACGCCATGCAGCCAGGCCCCAGATCTCGGCCGAGGCGCTGCCCGCGGTCACGGCGAACAGCTGGTCGGACAGGAGCGCGGCGAAGATACCGAGCGTGATGGCGAGCTGCTGGAACGACGCCAGACGACCACGGATGGCCTTCGGCGAGACCTCGGAGATGTAGGCCGGCGCGATGACGGACGCCGTACCGATGCCGAGTCCGCCGACGAGGCGCCAGATGACGAGGTCCCACGTGGCGAACGCGAAGGCCGAGCCGATCGAGCTCACGAAGAACAGGACGGCGGCCCAGAACATGATCCGGGTGCGGCCGAAGCGGTCAGCGAGGCGACCGGCGAAGTAGGCGCCGAACGCACAGCCGATCAGGGCCGAGGCGACCGCGAAGCCGCTGGCGGCGTCGGAGAGGTCGAACTCGCCCTTGATCGCGTCGACTGCGCCGTTGATGACGGACGAGTCGAAGCCGAACAGGAAGCCACCGACAGCCGCCGCGATGGCGAACAGGGTGACCTTCCCCTTGAAGGCACGGTCTTCGCCGTGCCCGGTGTTCGTGGTGGACACGATGCTCCTGGGTTCTGCCGCCGTGCAGTCGTGCAGCACGGTGCCCCGGCGGTCGGCTGGTTCGCCGTCCGAGCGGCGTTGCGGGGTCCGGAGCGGCCCCGACTGTACTCCTCGACGGGCGGGTGGTCATAACCGGGGTTCGCTCGGGTGGACACGGTGCGCGGGTGGTGTCGCTCGTGTGCGACGCTCGTGTCCGACGCGGAACGACGGTGTCGGTGTCGTGCGACACCGGTTCTGTCGCGGCGGGGCGGGGCGCGGGCGTGCGCGCCGTCGTGGACGCGGTCGCGGGCGCGGTCGTGCGCACCGGTGCGACAGCGTCGACGTCGTGCGACACCGGTTCTGTCGCGGCGGTCGCGCGCCGTTCCTCCCCAGCCTGGAGGCGCGGCTCCCCCTCCACAGGCCGCCCTTCCCCCGCCCCGTGGCCTCGCTCCGGAGCAAAGGCTGGGGGCATGCGATCGACTCCCTGCCCTGGACCCGTGGTCCTGCTGCTGACGGTGGTCATGGCCGTACTCGGGTCGGCACCCGTGGCGGGCTCGGCGCCGGCGTCGGCGTCGGCGTCGGCGTCGGCGTCGGGATCAGCTTCGAGGTTGGTGTCGGTGTGGGCGGCCGGGTCGGGGTCAGCGGCGGCTGGCTCGGGGTCGGGGGCGGGGTCGGCGTCAGCGCGGCCGGACCGTGCCGAGGCCCGGTGGGTCTGGCCGACCGGGTCGCGCGTGGTCGAGCGCGCGTGGGAGGCCCCGTCCTCCGACTACTCGGCAGGGCACCGCGGGCTCGACGTCCCCGCTCCCCTCGGAGCCACGGCCGTCGCGGTGGCGGACGGCACGGTCGCGTTCGCCGGCGCCGTGGGTGGTCGGAGCGTCGTCACGATCGACCACGGCGGCGGGCTGGTCAGCACTCTGGACTCGGTGGAGCCCCTGGTGTCCGCCGGTGACGAGGTCGGGCAGGGCGACGCCGTCGGTCGCGTCGCGGTCGGGCACTGTCCGGCGTCGGCACCCTGCCTGCACCTCGGCGCCCGGGTCGACGGTCGCTACGTCGATCCGATGCCGTACCTGCCCCCGGCGGAGTGGCCGGTGCTGCTGCCCGAGTCGGCGTGGCCCGACTGACCCGGGACCTGCCGTGCGGGTCGACAGCCGGGGAGGCCGGTCACCGAGGCCGCACGGGAGTCAGCCGCTCGGAGTCCGGTCCCGCCGAGGCCACTCGCGGAGTCGGCAGTCGGGGAGCAGGTCCCGCCGAGGCCGCTCGCGGTCAGGCGCGCGGGTGGGCCGTGCGGTAGACCTCGCGCAGGCGCGCCGAGGACACGTGCGTGTAGATCTGCGTCGTGCCGAGGCTCGCGTGTCCGAGGAGCTCCTGCACCGCACGCAGGTCGGCTCCCCCGTCGAGCAGGTGGGTGGCCGCGGTGTGTCGGAAGGTGTGCGGGCCGCTCGGCCCCTCTCCGGGCAGGTCGCCGAGCAGGCGAGCGACGACCCGGTACGCGCTGCGCACGCCGAGCCGCGCACCCCGGTCGCCGAGGAACAACGCCGTACTGGCCGCACCCTCCGCCCGGGCGGCGAGCGCGGGGCGTCCGCGTTCCAGCCACGCCTCGAGCGCGTCGCGTGCCGGCACCCCGAACGGCACGACCCGCTCCTTGCCGCCCTTGCCGAGCACCCGCACGGTCAACCGCCCGCGGTCGAGGTCGGTGACGTCGATCCCGACGAGCTCACTGACCCGGATCGCCGCCGCGTACAGGAGTTCGACGAGTGCCAGGTCCCGGAGCGCCGAGGGGTCGTCCGTGGCCGCGCGGGCACCGAGCCCGTCCAGCATTGCGCGGACCTGGTCGGCGGAGACCACCCGGGGCAGGTGTGCGCCACCCTTCGGTGCCCGCAGGCGGACCCCCGCGTCGGTCGGCGTCACCCCGGTCTCGCTCGCCCACCGGGTGAAGGCCCGCACCGACGCGGACCGCCGAGCGATCGTCGAGCGGGCGAGGCCGCGCTGGTCGGCCTCCCAGAGCCAGTCGCGCAGGAGTTCGAGGCCGACGTCGCCGACGTGCTCGACACCGTGACGGGCGGCGAACTCCACGAACTGGTCGAGGTCGTTGGCGTACGCACGCACGGTCTGCTCGCTGAGTCCGCGAGCACTCCGGGCATGTGTGAGGAACGCGTCCACCGAGGCCACGAGCCGTCGGTCGGTCCGCGATGCCTGGTCCGCCTGGTCCGCCACGACGTCAGCGTACGGCCGCCGACCCTCATGCCCGCGCCCACCCGCCGTTGCCCACCACGACGAGCCCCTGCAACTGCGCCAGGGCGAGCGCGTCGGTCACGTCGGCGACGGACATCCCGGAGCGCCGGGCGATCTCGCTCTCGGGCAGCGCCCGCCTGCCGAGAGCGTCGAGCACGCGCAGCACCTCGGGGTCCTCCCGGCCGGACAGCAGCGGAGTGTCCGCCGCTCCCGCCCGTCCGTCCGTGACGTCGGGGCGCGCGGCCGCGACCGGGTCCGCGGGGTGGACGACGATCTGCGCCCGCCCCTGCGCGATGAGGCGATGGCACCCGACCGAGGCCGAGGACGCGAACGCTCCCGGTACGGCGAAGACCGGACGGCCGAGCTGCGCGGCGTGGTGGGCGGTGTTGAGCGCACCGGATCGTGCACCGGCCTCGACCACGACCGTCACGTCGGCCAGCGCGGCGATCAGCCGGTTGCGGGCCAGAAACGAGGGAATGTATGCGTGAAGACTGAGACTCTGCCTGCCAGACACGTAGAACAGGACATGACCCCGAGAGCCGCCCTGTACCTCCGCCAGTCGGTGGAGCACGCCGAAGGCATCGACCGCCAGGACGCCCGCACCCGATCCATGGCCGCATCTCGTGGCTGGACGGTGGCGGGCGTCTTCGCGGATGACGGGCAGTCGGCCTCGAAGGACCGTGGTCCCAAGAGTGCGTGGCGTCAGATGCTGGCTGCCGCTGAGCGGGGCGACATCACCCACGTGGTTGCCGTGGACCTGGACCGCCTTCTCCGCTCACAGAAGGACTTGCTGACCTTAATTGAGTCCGGTCTGGCCGTGGTGACGGTCGATGGGGAGATTGACCTCGCGTCGGCGGACGGCGAGTTCCGCGCGTCAATGATGGCGGCAATGGCTCGCTTCGAGGTCAGGCGGAAGAGCGAGCGGCAGAAGCGGGCGAACGAGTACCGGGCATCCCAGGGCCGTCCTGTGCCAGGGCGTCGTCGCTACGGCTATGAGCGGGACAACATCACACCGAGACCCGATGAGGCAGCCGTGGTCCAGTACATCTTCCAGAGCTTCGTGGAGACAGCTTCGGTCCGTGGGGTCGCGCAGACCCTCAACGCCGAAGGCCGCTACCCCACTACCGGCACGCAGCTTTGGACGCCCCGTCGCATCCGGGACACGATCATGAGTCGCGCCTACATCGGAGAGGTCCCACACCTGGGCACCTGGACCAAGAGCGAGGCCCTGGTCCCCCTGGTGGGGCTACCCCTCTATAGGCGCGCAAACGAGATGCTTGCCGATCCCACTCGGAAGACCAGCCCCGGCGCGGAGGTCAGGCACCTTCTGTCCGGCATCACCTACTGCGGTGTCTGTGGCTCGCGCATGACCTTCATGCGGGACTATCGGTGCCGCGCCGACTCCAAGCACCCCGTCATCAAGAAGGAGAAGTTGGAGGGCATCGTCATGCGAGCCGTGACCTCAGCGCTCCTCCTGGGACCGTCCGCGATTCTCCCGGCGACGAGTGACGAGCAGGACACGTTGGAGGCTCTGGACGCCGCCCTGAGCCGCGTCCAGAAGCAGCGTGAGGGAATCATGGCTCTGGTCCGTGAAGGCCTCACAGACGCCGCAGCAGAACGCCCGACGCTCACCCGCTTGAAGGACGAAGAGCGCCGCCTCGTGGCACGCCGTGACCAGCTCGCGCAGTCAAGCGTGGCAGCGGAGGTCCTGGCTGGCATCAAGAGCCACTTGTTCGACGGACACCGCGTGAGCATCGAGAAGGCCGTGGAAGCCCGTCAGGCGATCCAGGAGCGTGTGGAGAGTCTGAGCCTCGCGAGGCACCGTGAGCTGGTCCAGCTCCTCGTGCATGTGACGGTGAACCCCGGTCGCTCTGAGGACCGCGTGGTCGTCGCTCACCGAGTCGTGGACTCCCTCAACGAGGATGCCGCGTGAGGGGCGACGTCGCGCCCGGTGACCTCGTGCACGGCTTCCGCGTCACGCGCAGCGAGCGGCCCCTTTACGGGACGAAGAGAGGTGTCTGGGTCGAGTGCCCATCGTGCGGCAAGGAGTTCAAGAGCATGCCGTCCAACCTCCGCCGTGTGAAGGGGTGCGGCTGCAAGCAGGGCAAGAACAAGTTCCCGAACAAGTACCCCATCGGGACGAAGCTCGGAGAGTTTGTCGTCATGTCTGGGCGGCGTGAATCCGTCCCGTACTCGGCAGCGCTCACCGTGCGTGTTCGGTGCCCATGGTGCAAGCAGCCATGGGATGCGCTTCCGGTCTCCATTCGGAAGGCCAGGTCATGCGGCTGCGCTCGTGGAAAGCTCCGCCGATATGACCGCCTCACAGCGGAGTTCTCGAAGGCACTGGCGATGGACTTCCGGTACGCGGAGCGAATGGCCCGTGAGGCAAATGACCTCATTAATGGCACGGGAGTCTACAAGTCGAAGCGAAATCAGGTAGAGTGAACACGTTGCTTCTGTTGGCTTTGAGACGTTGACTGAAAGTGCGAACACAGGCCCCCCGGCTCGTCACCGGGGGGCCACTTCTTTGTCCTAGTGAGGCTCAAAAGAAGTTCTTCACTCTGCTAGCTACCTGAGAATCGGACTTCCTGGCCGTCGAAACCAAGCGAAGGAAGCCTCAGGTATCGAAGATGTAGAAGACGTCTCAGTCATACCTAGAAAGAAGCACCGTGGCACTGCACAGTCTTACCTACTACTCCACAGGAGTAGTCCACATCTCCACGGACCTCGACACCGCACAGGGTCAGCAGGACATGGAAGACATCCTCTCAACGGAGTTGGATCACCAGCGGAAGCTGAACCTCCGGCTCCGCCAGCAGGGCGAGAAGACGAAGCAGTTCCCACGTCCTGCCTACGGGTGGAAGACGAAGAAGATGGACACCTACCTCTTCCGTGTCGGCAAGTACCTCAACTCCGTGGCGCTCCGCATGCTCAACGACAACGTGGAGTACGTCCTGGACCAGGACCGCACGCCCCTCCGGGGCCGTCTCCTGAGCAAGGACCAGCTCAGTGAAGCTCTCTACTACTTCGTCCACCACAAGGCGGCTCAGCACATCGTCTATGACCAGTACGACCACGTGGAGAGTGCACACCGGGCGCATGCGCTGATCCAGTCGGCACTGGCACATGAGTGTGACGACGTAGCCGCATGGGCACTGGACCAGTGGGACAAGGACGCACGTGCTATTGCGCGCCGTCGTGGGGCCGCTGGAGGCATGAAGAGCAAGCGCGGGGCAACCTACCGCCTGGAGGCGCTACTGGCGCTCCCAGAGGGCATGACGAAGGCGCAGCAGGCAGAAACCCTGGGGTGCAGCTTGGGCACCGTGGACAATCTCCGTCGCAAGGCGAGGACTGCTACCGCGTCACTCCCAGATGACAGCTACGCCCGAGTCCGGGCCACCCTGGTAGACGATATTGCCACCTCCAAGGAGTTCGACGTCGTGCCAGCCTTTCGAGACCAGTTGTCCGGCGAAGTCCTTGGGCGAGACGCCGTCCGGGACGACGACCTGACGAGGAGGCTGAACGGAAGGGTGGAAGAGCAAGACGGTATCCATGACTTGAAGGTAGCTCAGGGAACCGACACGGACCAGCCCGACGTGTTCGACAGGTTCTACGCGAACTTCCACGCATGGCAGAAGGACTGGGAGCGCCGTGCCCACGGTGAAGTGGACATCACCGACGAGCTGGAAGCACTCCTGGACGAGCGCCTGCCAGGTTAGTTTGTGCGCTCCGCACCTTAGTTTGCGCGTTGTCCGTTGCGGGCTGTCGGAGGTCCGACGTAGCTTGTGCATTGTCAGAAGTTCTTCTGACCCGAACAGAGGAGACACCATGGCAACACCGAAGGGCGGACGAGTGAAAGTCCGTGACGGCGAGACTCCGAAGCAGGCTCAGGAGCGGTTCATGACAGAAGTCCAGCGGCGACTGGACGGCAAGTCAGCAAGGCGGCAGTCCGATCCCGAAGAGGAGAAGGGCATCACTGACTTCATCAAGGCCGCGAAGAAGGGGCTGGGCAAGTGAGCATTAACATGGACAACGTGCCGGACGAGACGAAGCAGTGGCTGAAAGAGCACCCCGAGCACCGAGCAGCATTAGTCCAAATCGCAGAGAACCTGCAAGCCAAGCAGCGTCAGAGCTAATTCGCTAGACTGGTACAGCTCCTTCGCCCGAGTGTGGATAGGCCCCTCAGATTAAGTTCTGGGGGGCCTTCTTCATGCCCCTCCGAGATACTGCGGCGTTCGTAACAGTTCCGTTACCAAATGATTCGATTTCTGCAGCCGATCCGCCGATAGTAGGAGATGTAGGCGGGTGTTCCCGTCTTCTATCCCGGGCGAAGGAAAGGCTAAGAAATGTTTCGGCACATCATCGACATTCTCACTCCGCAGCGAGTGAAGGACGCACGTGCAGTCAGCCGTGCGAACCGTGTTCTGCATCTCGTGCTCACCGAGCGCCAGCAGTACCGCACCCACCAGAAGGACGCAGCATGAGCACCACTGACAACATCAACGCCACGATCAACTACACCGTGGGTCAGTCTCTCGACAACTACTCGCAGGAGGACTCCCTGGACCTCGTGCTGACCATGCTCCGTAAGCACGGCATCAGCCCGAAGTACTTCGAGTACGAGCCAGAGCGCGACGCACCGAAGCCCACCGTCCCTGACGTGGATGTCCTGGAAGAACGCCGCACGACTGAGTACGACTCGACCAAGGACGAGACCACGCTCTGCCTCCGACAGCTCATCAAGGGGTCCATCTAGTGGCGACTCGGCATGAGTGAGCACCACCGCACGACGAGCTGGAAGCTCATCCTCCGCACGACCAAGCCACGGGTCGCAGCAGCCCTCCCGGCACCGTGCGTCAACGGGTGTGGTCGCCTGGTCGAGCACGGCTCCACCTTCGACCTGGGACACATCGTGGACGTGGCAGCAGCCCGCCGCCTGGGCTGGACAGAGCAGCAGATCAACGACGCATCCAACCTGGGGCCGGCACACCCCAAGTGCAACCGCTCAGCCGGTGGCAAGGCAGGCCGCGCCATCCAGGTAGCAGCAAGCAAGCAGAAGCGGAGGCTCCCCTCGTGGTAGCTCGGAAGACCCTCACGACACTGGCCATCATCGCTGGTGCCCTCGTGCTCGCAGCCCTCGTGGTCATCACCTTCGCCACTCACTCCGGTGAGCGGACCGAAGACACCAGCAGCACGGTCGAGCAGTGCGCTGCCACGCTCCAGGCCGACTACCCCGACGAAGACCTTGCTGACCTCTGGTCGGCGTGCGAGGAGACGAGCAAGTGACGATGACCGCTTCTTTGACAGCAGCTTCGGAGTCCCCCGCCTTGGCAGCACATGTTTTCTATACCGAACGGTGGAATACCGTACGAGACTCCGGCATCCTCCCTCTCAACCAGTCGGAGTTGAACGAAGACCTGACCCTTCGAGAGGAGTTCCTGGAAGGTGCGCGGCTCCTGGGGGTGACCGGACGCAACAAGCACCCTCAGCCGCAGCAGCTCCGCCTCAGCGACGCCCTGAACGCTCGCTATCGGCGCGTGGCGATCCTGCTTCCCCGCCGCAGCGCGAAGTCCACCAGCATCTTCGCAGTGGCACTGGGGCGGTGTGCGAGTCGTGAGGACTACGCGGTCGCGTACACCCAGATGACCACGGGCCAGGATGCCCGCCGCCGCTTCCGGAAGGACGTCATCCAGGTCATGGAACGCCTCTTCCCGAACAAGGAGGAGAACCCGTGGAAGCTCTTCCGCGGCAGCGGCTCCGAGCGCATCGAGTTCGCAAACGGTTCCAGCATCTCCGTGCTCGTGCCCGAGGCCGATGCCTTCCGTGGTGACGCCTACGACATGGTGATCCTGGACGAGGCTGGAGCAGCAACGCCGGAGATGTCGGAGGACATCGTGCAGGGCCTCCTGCCGACGTTGGACACACGCCCGGGCGCGCAGCTCGTTATCGCCGGGACGGCTGCCGAGTACAGGCAGGGCAACATTCTCTGGGACTCCCTCCAGCGCGCTCGTGACGGGAAGACCGGAGCGGGCATCGTGGAGTACGCCAGCCCCGACGAGACCGACATGACCGAGCTGGACACATGGGAGGGCGCAAAGGCGCTGGTCCTCGCAGCGCACCCTGGCATCTCCACAGAGGCAGCACCGGACAATCTCACGGACCTGGACATCGCACAGGAGCGCTGGGAGGAGCTTTCGCACGGACAGTTCGCTCGTGAGTACTTGAGCCTCTTCGGCACCGAAGGCGCAGCGCAGTACTTCCTGGACCAGGGGCAGTGGCTGGCGCATGGCACGGATGACAAGCTCCCGGACATGCCCACGGACCGCACTGTCGGCCTCGCGGTCAGCGTGCACCCTGACCAGTCGTGCGCGGCGATCACGGCGGCATGGCGCGACGACAAGGGCCGTGCTTGCCTCCTCCTCGTGGACTACCGGTCCGGCACCGACTGGCTCGCGAAGCGCGCGAAGGAGCTGGCATCCAAGCTTCGCGCCACGGTCATCTACGACAACGCCGGTCCGGTCCTCGTGACGGTAGAAGCCCTGCAGCGCATGCGCCCGCGCCCGAAGCTGGCACCGCAGACCTGGGCTAACGTCAGCACCGCCGCAGCGCTCCTTGCCAAGGAGATCAGTGACGGACGCATCGTCCACTGGAATCAGCCGGAGCTGAACACCGCCGTGCAGCTCGTGACCAAGCGCGGGACGCCGACCAGCAACCGCTGGGCCTTCGGTCGCCGTGAACCGGGACACAGCATCATCGCCGCCGAAGGTGCGTCGCTCGCTCTCCGCTGGGCCGACGAGAACCCGAAGCGCGCAAACCTCCGCCCGAGCTTCGCAGCCTGATACAAGTAAAGAATTTGTAGCAAATATGCAGCTTCGCGAACCTGAGTATCCTTCGCAGATAGCACAAGCGCCGATACAATAGCGGCATGGGATTTCTGGACTGGCTTGGACTGAGCACGCAGCGCTCCAGCACCATCCTCCAGTCCACCAGCGTTGGCGTCTTGTCTCAGTACGCGGCACCCAGCGACCTGGGAACCATCGTCATCTCGGACGCTCTGGGCGTGCAGCTCCAAAACCTCCCAATGGGTCGCGGCGAAGCCATGAGCATTCCGTCCGTGGCGAAGGCGCAGCACCTTCTGACCAGCACCATCGCCCGCTTCCCGCTCCGTGCCATGGACGAGACCGGCGCGCTCGCAACGCAGCCGACGTGGCTCTACCGCAGCAACGGAGACGTGTCGCCGTACGCACGCATGGTCGCCACGGTCGATGACTTGATGTTCCACGGTCGGAGCCTCTGGCTCACCACCCGTGGTGCCTCGGGACAGATTCTGGAGGCCGAGTGGGTACCCATCGACCTCTGGCGTGTCCAGGACGGTGAGTTCTTCATCGAAGGACGGAAGACGCCGCTCCAGCGGGACGAGATGATCCTCCACTCCGTGCCGCTCTGGGATGGCCTCCTCAGCGTCGGAGCATCGAACCTCCGAGGGGCGAAGGACGTGGAGCGCGCATGGCAGGGCCGTGCCCGCAACCCCATCCCAGTCATGGTCCTGAAGGTCACTGACGACTCCAACCTCACTCAGGAGGAAGTGGACCAGTACGTCCAGGAGTGGTCTACCGCGCGCCGTGCAGAAGGCGGAGCCGTGGGCATGCTGCCCGCTGGTCTGGAGATGGAAGTCCACGGCGAAGTCAGCCCGGACCTCATGCTCCAGGGCCGCAACGCCGTCAAGACCGACGTCGCCAACTACACGAACGTTCCGACCACGCTCCTGGACGGCTCGCTGTCTGAAGCGTCGCTGACCTACACGACTAAGGAAGGCGAGCGGAACCTCTTCTACGACCTCTGCCTTCCGTACTGGATCGACCCGATCATGCAGCGCCTGAGCCAGGACGACTGCGTACCTCGCGGGACGCGCGTGCGCTTCGACATGTACGACGTCTACGCCCCGACGCCATCGCCCACTGGGCCGCTGGAGGAGGACTGACCATGACCGAAGTTGTCATCGATGCCGGAACGCTCACTGCGTCCGAGGAGGACCGCACCGTCACTGGCTTGCTGGTCCCCTACGGCGAAGACTGCCGCTCCAATCTCGGCAAGTTCAGCGTCGACCCCGGCGCATTCAAGCTCCCTCACCCGTCCGTGGTCGGCTTCAACGTCGAGCACGCGCGTGAGGACTCCGTGGGGCGCGCAACCGCGCTCCAGGAGACCCCGGAGGGCATCGTCGCGACGTTCTCCGTCGCCCCAGGTGAGGACGGCGACGCCGCCCTTGCTGACATCCGTTCCGGACGTCGGAAGCACCTGTCCGCCGAAGTGGCGCACGTCGTCATCAAGGCAGGCAAGGCAGTCGGCGGACGCCTGTTTGGAGGAGCCCTCGTGCAGACCCCAGCTTTCCCATCGGCAACGCTCCTCGCGGCTGCCGCAGACACCGAGGTTGAGCCGGTCCAGCCGGACGACCCCAAGGCAGAGACCGAGACCAAGACGGTCACGAACGCGGACGGCTCCCAGACCGTCACCGTGACCTCCACGCTCACCGAGACGGCGGCGGACGGCACCACGACCGTCACCAAGTCCGTGACCACCGAGACCATCGCCAAGCCGGAGGAGCAGCCCGCTCCCGAGGACCAGCCCAAGGAGGAGGCACCCGTGCCCACTGCAACCGCTCCGAGCACGCTTCAGGCCTCTGCTCCGAAGATCGAAGAGACGAAGGCGGCAACGGTCTTCGAGGCCATCCGCAACGCCAGCGTCAACCGCGCATCGTCCGACCAGGAGACCCTGCTCGCAGCTCTCGCGGACATCAAGACCTCTGGCACGGGTGCCCTTCCCGTCGATGGCGTCGTGCAGCCCGCATGGCTGGGTGAGGTCTGGAGCGCTCGCGCCTACGACCGCAAGTTCTGGCCTCTGGTCAAGAACGGCAACCTCACGAACCAGTTCGAGAAGGGCTTCAAGCTGGACCAGGGCACCGCCATCGTGCAGCCCTACGCCGGTAACAAGGCCAACGTCCCGACCGGCACCGGTTCGACTTCTCTCGTGGACAGCGTGTTCCAGCGCTGGGCGGTCGCCGTGGACATCGCGCGTGAGTTCTACGACGTGCCCGGAAACAACGAGGTCATTGAGGCCTTCGTGAAGGGCATCTTCAACTCCTACGCCAAGGAGACCGACCGTTGGGCGCTGGAGCAGTTCTTCGCTGCCGCTGGCACCCAGGTGGACGCTGACACCTTCCCGGCTCAGTACAACCCGAGCATCGGCAAGGTCCTGCAGGTCCTGGACGTCATCAACGACAGCGACACGGACGCCACGTCCATCGTCGTCGCCCGTGACGTCTTCAAGGAGCTGATGTACACCCCGAAGGACCTCATCCCCGAGTACATCTCGCTGAGCTTCGGCACGAAGGGTGAGGGCACCGGCGACGGCATCACCATCCTTCGCGACAAGTTCGACGTGCTGGGCGACGGTCAGGTCCTGGGTCTCTCCAGCGAGGCCGCTCACCTGAACGAGCTGTCCGGTGGTTCGCCTCTCACGGTGGACGCACTCGACATCGCTCGTGGCGGCATCGACAAGGGCGTCCACGGCTACACGCAGTTCATGACCGAGTACGCGGATGGCCTCGTGCTCATCGGTGACAAGGCCGCTGGCTGACCAAGCTGCACCACCCCGGGGGCCGGTCATGACTGACCTGGCCGGCCCCTGGATCAACTTCTAGAGAGGAGGCAGCCATGGCCGCTTTCATCGCGGGTGACCAGCCGGTTGCCGACTTCGATTACGACAAGCCAGACGAGCTGCCCCAGCAGGGCACTACGTCGCTGGAAGTCGTAGGGCAGACGCTCCCGACTGAGCAGACCGTGGACGCCTTCGTTGGCTCCTGGTCGGACCTCACGCTTCCCGAGGTCGGCACCTACAAGGTGTTCGGCGTCGTGACCAAGGACGGACGTTCGCAGCGCTCCTTGGTTGACACCCTCGTGGTTGTCGACCCGGACGACGAGTGGCACAACGTCATCACGGCCCGCCTGGAGTGGGACGGTGCCCCGGATCAGGACGGCACGCTCCAGCGCCTCCTCAGCGTCGCTCGCGATCAGGTCGAGGCGTACGCCCCGGAGCTTCCGGACGGCGCAGCGATCCCGGAGCGCTACCGGGCTGGCCAGCTCATGCAGGCCCGCAACACCTTCAACGCCTCCATCACGAACGGGGACAACAGCGTGGACTTGGGCGGCGGCCTCGTCATTAGCCCGCGCCCACTGGACTGGGCCGTGAAGCAGCTCCTCCGTCCCGCCCGAGCGAAGAAGGCGGTCGGCTGATGCCTACTCGAAAGAAGCCGACCCGCTACCGGGGCTGGGTCATGCAGAGCTTGAAGCCACTGCTGCCTCGCGGGTGGGACCTCATCCCCTACTCGCGGACGCCGGAGTCCATCGAGAAGACCACCGTCATTGTCGGCCTTCAGAACATCACTCGACTTCCCGAGGCACCCATGTCCTCGCACGTCACCGAGTACGTCGTCACCGTCGTCAGCCCGGTCTCAGACCTCGCGCAGGCAGACGCAGACCTGGATGACGACATCGCTGACTTGCTCCACGCCATCGACAACGCCCGGGACGACAAGGGCTTCCCTGTCCTCGGGTGGACTCGTGCAGAGCGCAGGGTCTACGGCGATTTCAACTTGGCCTTCGACATCACCGTCTCGGTCATCACCACCAGCACCCCAACCAAGGAGTAGAGCCATGGCTCAGGTATCCGTATCGCCCTTCATGATGTCCAACGCCTCCTTCAAGGTGGCCGCTGACAACTACGAAGCATCCGTATCGTCCGTCGAGTTCGCTCCCACGTCGGCTCAGGCCACGTGGAAGGGTCTGACTCCCGAGTCGGTCTTCACCTTCGCGCAGTCGCCCACCTGGGTCGCCAACGTCGCGTACGCCCAGGACTGGGAGAACGAGGACAGCCTCAGCCGCTACCTCTTCGACCACTCCGGCGAGACCATCGACGTCGAGTTCAGCCCGGTCAAGGGTGGCGCGACCATCTACGCCACCGTCATCATCGTGCCCGGTTCGATCGGTGGAGCGGTTGACGCCGTTGCCGCCGCCACGGTCGCACTGGGTGTCGTCGGCAAGCCGTCCTTCACGGCTCCGACTGCCTGAGCTTGGGGGGGTGCTTCAGGATGGCCGGTAGTGGTCGGATCAGTGTCTTCGCATCGAAGGACCTCCGGACGCTTCTCGGTCTCCTGAAGCAGGTCCCCAAGGACATCCAGAAGAACGTCCGCGCCTACACGAAGGCCGACGCTCAGCCCATCTGGCAGTCCGAAGTCCAGAGCCGGGTGCAGTCCCGTCTGGACCAGCGCGTCCTGGGGAACACCGCTCGAGTCCGGGTCTCCAATCAGAACGTCCTCTTGGAGTCGGCCCGCATCGGCAAGAGCCTTCAGCACGGCGTGAAGCCATCTCAGCTCTCCGGTGGCGTCGAGTTCGGCGCGAACCGCGACGAGCGCATGACGTACATGACCACTTCCAAGCGGGGCAAGCGCTACGCCGCCACCCGGCACACGAAGCGCCAGCTCCCGTCCCGCAACACCAATGGGCGGATCATCTTCCCGTCCAGCCGCAAGTCCGTTCCCCGTCTGGCATCGCTCTGGTACCAGACCTCCATGCGAACGCTTCTCGACGCGTTCGACAAGGCCAAGTAGGAGGCCCCAGTGGCTGGTGGATTCAGCATCGGCGTAGCTGCCGACACCCGCGCCTTCGAGTCGGCAGTCAAGTCCGGCATCATCGACCCGCTGGACGACGCTCAGGACGCCCTGGAGGACTTGGGGAAGTCCGGCGAGAAGGCCGGTAACGGTCTCTCCGACTCGACCAAGGACGCGGAGAAGAGTCTCGGCAAGCTGGGCCGTGAGGCCAAGGACGCCGGGAACGATGTAGAGCGCGGCATGAGGGACGCCGAGCGCGCCACCGACAAGCTCGGCAAGGCGGGCAAGGAAGCCGGGGATGACCTGGAAGCCGGTCTGAAGGACGCGCAGCGCCAGACCAACCTGACAGCCGACGACTACAAGGCCATGACCGCCAAGATCAAGGCGGAGACGGCGAAGCTGAAGAGCGAGGGCAAGGAGGCCTTCAACCCCGCAGCCGAGTCCAGCAAGGCGTTCAAGGACGAGGCAGTCTCCAACCTGTCTGAAGTTGCGTCCTCCTTCGACGGCTCCGCGCAGAGCATCACGGACCTGTTCCAGGGCACTTTGGGCGGCATCATCACCGAGCTGGGTCCGCTGGGCCTCGTGGCCGGTACCGCAGCCGCTGCCGGCATCGGCATCATCGGCGCTGCCTTCGCGCAGTCGGGTGAGGACGCCGAGGCGTTCAAGGAGCGCGTCAAGTCCATGACCGACGAGCTGGTCTCCGAGTTCGCGGACTCCGGCGACGCAATCTCGACCCTGGACCGGAAGCTCCGTGAGTGGGCCTCCGACACCGAGAAGTACGGCCTCAGCCTCGCTCAGCTCCAGAAGGACGCGAAGAGCGTCGACCGGTCCTTTAAGGACTGGGCGCAGACCATCGCTGGAGGCACGACCAAGGAGCTGAAGAAGCTCCAGAGCCAGGTGGAGGACACCGAGGCCGAGCAGCGCCGTCTGGCTGCCTCCGTGGACACCACGGCGGGAGCAGACCGTTCCGCATCGCGGGAGGCTGGCAAGAAGGCCGAGACCCTGCAGAAGGACGTCCTCCCGGCGATCAAGCAGCAGATCGAAGCGAACCAGAACGCCAAGGACGCAGAGGAGGCGCTGGCCGCTGCCAACGGCAAGTCCGTCAAGGAGTACCGACGCTACGTCGAAGCGCAGAACGAGGCCAAGGAGGCCAACGACAGCTTCGCGGACTCCATGCAGTCGCTGGCCGAGCAGAGCGCCGAGTCCACGTCGGACATCCTGGACAACTCTTCGTTGAGCGCTGAGAAGTACATCCGGGACATGGGCAAGCGTCAGGCAGCCGATGGCCAGTACTACGCGAACCTCTCTGCGGTCGGCAAGGAAGTCCCGAGCGACGTCCTCAACTTCCTGAAGGAGCAGGGCGACGCCTTCTCCAACGAGCTGGCTACCTACCTCTCCGCAACGCCCGAACAGCAGGCAACCATCCTGGAGGGCTGGAAGAAGGCCGCTGGCTCCGGAACCGACATCGAAGGCCCCACGGTCAAGGCCAAGGGCGACACGTCCGACGTCGACAAGAAGACGGACGAGAAGTCCAAGGAGACCAAGGCCGGTCCCACGTCGAAGCTGAAGGCAGATGCCAAGGACGTCGACAAGACCACCGCAGCGAAGGGCCGTGAGAAGAAGGACGGCCCCACGCTGAAGTTCGGGGTCGATGACGACGCCGTAGAGAAGGCGCTGGCTCGGTACAAGAACAAGTCCGTGACTGGCCCCACGATCAAGTTCGGAGTCGACACGTCTGCCGTGGACAACGCAGCGGCGCGCATCCGAAACAACCCCATCATGCAGACCGTGAACCAGAAGCTCGGAAAGCGGGTGGCGTAGCCATGTCCACGATCATCACGTCCTCTGACAGCACCCAGACCGCGCCGCTCCTCGTGGACGGTTGGGAGGAGTCCGCCGAAGGAAAGAACATCGTCAACCCGATCATGGGCGGCGGCGTGGACGTCACGCTCCAGGCGGCAAGCAAGCGCACCGGTTCGTTCGTTCTCGTGTACACCGACGAGTCCGACGCTCAGGCTGCCTTCGAGATGCACCGCAAGGCCGCTGTTTTTACGCTCAGCGACAGTGAGCGCCCGAGCGTCGCTATGACCTACGTGCTCGCTGGCGATCTCACCCGCGCTCTGGACGACGAGTCCCGTGAGTTCTGGCTGGTCACCGTCAACTTCCAGGAGGTATGACATGGCGATCCTTTCTGACGTGACGTGCACCGTGAAGGTCGGAAGCACCGCGCTCGACGTTGCCGAGGATGCCGTCACGCTCACCTTCGATGAGGGCAACAGCCCATGGATGACGGCGACCGCTGTCGTCGTGCGCCCCGCAGACGCCACGCTGGCGCTCCTGGAGCCGGTGGCGAAGTCCACCATCGTCCTGACGTTCAACGTGGCAGGGGTGCCGCTGGCACTGTCCTTCCAGGTCATCGACTGGGGCTTCAGCCCGGATGAGGACCGCGTCGCGCTCGCGCTCGCATCGTCGGAGTACACGCTCCAGACATACGCACCGCCCTCCAACATCAACTACAACACCACGGACCAGGGCAGCCTTCGTGGCCTCTGCCAGAAGGTCCTCACGAAGGCTATGGGGAAGACCACGACAGTCACGGTTGGGTCCGGTGCAGACGTCGCACTCCCGACCACGCGGGACGTCACTAACTACATTCCGGGCGGCAGCTTCGAGACCTCTACTGGCCTCTGGACGGGTATCGGAGCCACGGTCACCCTCGTGACCGGCTGGAAGCAGTTCGGCAGCTACTCCTTGAAGATCACACCCAACAGCTCCTCCACGCAGAGCTGGGCCTCTGTCGTCGTGCCCGTGGCAGCCGGTGGCACCTACACGCTGTCCGCGTACGTCCGAGTCCAGGCCGTACAGACCGGCACGCCTCAGAGTTCGGCACGCACCTTCCAGGCAGTCGCGACGTTCCAGGACGGCACCGCCGTCAGCAACGTCATCATCGGGCGCAGCGACCAGGCCCCCAACACGGGCTTCACCACCACCCGGGTGAGCATGACCTTCACCGTGCCGCAGAACGCCACCAGCGTCGCCGTGCGTCTGGTGAACGGTGCCTCCAACTTCGCGGACAACTCCATCTACGTCGATGGCGTCCTCCTCGTGGAAGGGAACGGCAAGGACACCAACGGCACGGTCATGGACTACTTCGACGGCGACGTCACGGACACCGCCCTGTACCGCTACGACTGGACGGGAGACGCTGGCCTGAGCACCGCAACCCGCACCGCACTGGGTGCCGATGAGGACTCCTTGCTCTGGACCGCGGGGACCACGGCTGACGAGTTTCTTCGCCCTGTCGTGGAGGCAGCGGGCTTCCGTCTGTTCCAGAACGAGACCGGGGCATGGCTCCTTGCGAACGCGGACTACGCCGTCCCTGGGGATGTGGCTTTGCGCGCCGGATCGAACCTCTACGAGGGCAGCGAGACCACCAGCGTGCAGGCCGAGGACGTGGACGGCTTCCCACTCAACGCGGACTCCGTGATCGTGAAGTACTCCTGGACCGACTACCTGGGGAACGAGCGCTCCGCAGTCGATGTCGCAGCTCCCACCGGCTCCACGCGCCCCTACGTGTTGGAGAAGGACGGCACACCGTTCCCCGGCAAGGGGCAGGCTGCCTACCTCTTGAAGCGCCTCCAGGCTCGCACGCGGCTCATCGAGACCACCGGTCGCCCGGACTGGTCGGCTCGCCCCGGCATGGGCGCAACCGTGGTCCTTCCGAACCGCCCACTCGCGACCGGATACGTCGAGGCCCTGACCTTCGACTACGCCACCCGGACCATGGCCCTCAGCACCAAGGGCCTCGTCACCACCCCGTCCTCCGCTTGGAGTCAGCTTGCCGCTGGCGTCGCGTGGAGCGCATCCCCTGTCGGCGGCTCGTGGGCCGCAGAGACCGTCTGAGAGGACACATCATGGCAATTGGCGACGCAGCCGCAGCAGCGGGCCTCGCGACCTGGACCAGCACCCAGGACCGACGTCTCGGGTACCAGAACGACAATCAGCGGGGTGACGAGCTGGCAGCCGCCCTGGCGCGCATCAAGACCTTGGAAGGCGTGTCCATCGGCGTCCCGAAGTTCTCGGTCGCCAAGAGCACCAACGGACAGACGGTCCAGTCGGGCAACCCCACGTTCTTCACGTCCGCAGCGTGGGGAAGCCCGGTCCTGAACAAGGGCGGTTGGGGCTGGAGTGGAGGCGTGCTCACGGTGCCGAAGACCGGCGTCTACATGGTGGTCGCAAGCATGAAGCTGGCACCTACGGACTTCTACTCGCAGTACGTCGGCGTGACCCGCAACGTGTCCAATCCCGCCAACCTCACGGCCGGTGCCTTCATTGCCCGTGGCGTCGTCTACCCCGGCGACCGCGCGTCGAACCAGTCCAGCAGTGTCGGACCGTCCATCACGGCGACCCGGCTCCTCGTGGCGCTCAACCAGGGTGACGAGCTTCGGGTCGCTGGGTACCAGACGAACTACGGCGCGAACACGGTCGGCGTCGATGAGGGCGCGACGTCCCTCACCTTCGAGGTCATCCTGCAGGACCTCTAGAGCTACCTGAAGGTCTGGACGATCGTTGCGATGGCAGCGAGAACACCGAGGACGGTGGCGATGGCGGTCCAGGCCTTCCGAGTACGAGTCCACCGGGGCCGTGCAGTGCTCGCATCCGACGTTTCCATGGGCAAGGGAGACGGCTCCACCTTGATTTCGTAAGGAACGGTCTTCGGCTCCGGAGATGTCAGAGGCTTCATCATGCGGTCGAAACGAGAGGCAAGACCAGAGACGAGGCCCTCGTCACCGCTACTGAACTGCACCAGGATGTCGGTGTCGTGGTCCCACATGCTGAGACCGACCGTGTGTTTGCCGACATGGCCAAGCCGAAGCATGACGAGCGTCAGGTTTGAGGTCAGGTGGTCCTCCCGCATCTCACGTTCCGCTTGGGCGAGGGTTTCGGTCGATACGTCCGCACCTTCGTGGGTCGTGATTCGTACGCCTTCTTCAAGGGGAAGCGCGCCTGTCGCATGAGTCCGGAGCACCTTCCGGGCTTCAGCATCGAGCGCCCGGAACGCGTCGAGGCGCTTTGACGAGTCATCGAAGGAGTAGCGCCTCTCGGGCGTGTACGTGCGAGCCACGCTCAGATCCTAACCGGACGCATCGACTTGACATTCTGGGCGAGGAAGCGCCACCGCGTCGGTCGCGTCCCCGGTGCCGACTCGGCGAGCAGCGCACCCTGCCGCGCCACGTTGTGGAGCAGCTGCGCGTTCCCCGCCGGGTAGAGCTGGTCGATGCCCCCGGCCAGGACCGCCACCGTGGGCGTCCCGGCGGCGATGGTGACCCGGTGCGCCACTGCGTCGATGCCGTACGCGCCCCCGCTGACGATGGTGCACCCGGCGTCGGCTGCGGTCGACGTGATCTCCGCCGCGGCTTCGGCCCCGGCGACCGTGTTCGCTCGCGATCCCACGACGCCGAGTGCCGGAGCACCGCCACCGAGCTGCGCTGCCGCACTGCGCGCCCAGAGGACCACCGGGGCGTGCGGCCCGAGGTCGTCCATCGCCGAGGGCCACTCGTCGCTCTCGGGGACCAGCAGACCGGCACCGACCGCGCCGGCCGCGGCGAGGACGTCCCCCACGTTGATCGTGGACAGCCGGGGCGTCCACCGTTCCACCGCGGCCTTGAGCCCGTGGAGCAGCGCCGCGGGGTCCTCGGCGCCCGCCACCTCTGCCTCGACACATCGCCCCAGGAGCGTGTCGAACCCGTCGTCCGCCGCGAGCAGCACGGCGCCGAGCGCGCGCTCCGGGCCGAGTCCGCTGAGGAGCTCGCCCGCGACGGAGTCCCCCGGCTCGACGACGGCCGACCACGCGACCCTCGCGGCGGCCTGCGCCGGGTCCACCGCGCCACCGCTCCGACCGAGCAGCCGCACGACGGCGTCGAGGAGCTCCGTGCCCACCGGGGTCACAGCGCGCTCCGCAGCGCCAGGGCACCACGCACGTGGGCTCCGGTGGGGCGGTCGGCCGCGTCCAGGTCGGCCAGCGTCCACGCCAGACGCATCACCCGGTCCCAGCCACGCATGGTGAGCGTGCCGAGGTCGAGGGCGTGGTCGAGGTCCGCGGTCGACCCCGGTTCGATGCGTCCCTCGGCGCGGAGCCACGTCCCGGTGACCTCCGCGTTGCGCGACCAGCCGGTCCCCCGCAGCCGCTCGGCCATCCGCGCCCGGGCCGCCGCGACCGCCGCTCGTGCGTCCGCTGTCGTCGGGGTGCTGTCGTCTGCCCCGCGCATCCGCCCGGTCGTCACGCGGGGCACGAGCACCCGGATGTCCATCCGGTCGAGCAGCGGGCCGGACATCCGACCGAGGTAGCGGCGGACGGTGCTCGCGGAGCACTCGCACGGCTGCCCGTGGGCGCCACCGGCGTTGCCGCACGGGCAGGGGTTCGCCGCGAGCACGACCTGGCAGCGTGCGGGGAACTCGGCGGCACCGGCCGCCCGGTGGATCGTGATGCGACCGGACTCGAGCGGTTGCCGGAGCGCGTCGAGCACGGCCCGCGGGAACTCCGGCGCCTCGTCGAGGAACAGGACGCCCCCGGTGGCACGCGACACGGCTCCCGGGCGGAGCACCCCGGAGCCGCCGCCGATCAACGCCACGGCGGACGCGGAGTGGTGCGGTGCCTCCCACGGGGGCTTCGTGCTCCACGAGGCCGGTCCGAGGCCCGCGACCGAGCGCACCGCGGCGACCTCGAGCGCGGTCGCGTCGTCGAGGTCGGGCAGCAGCCCGGGCAACCGTTCGGCGAGCATCGTCTTGCCTGCTCCCGGTGGGCCGAGCAGCAGCGCGTGGTGCCCGCCCGCCGCCGCGGCGACGATCGCGCGCACGCCGACCGGGTTGCCGATCACGTCCGACAGCTCGGCGACGGGTCGTGGAACCACGGGCACCGGGGCCGGGAGCACGGGGTCCACCTCGACCGGCGGCAGGAGTGCCCCGGCGTCGATCGCTGCAGCGCGCAACGAGTCCACACCCCGGACCGGGACGTCGGACACCACCCGGGCCTCCTCGAGGTTGCCGACCGGCAGGACGACGCGGTCTGCGCCGGCGTCGCGGGCGGCGAGCAGCATCGGGATCACCCCGGGGACGGGCCGGACGCGTCCGTCGAGCCCGAGCTCGCCGATGTAGACGATCCGCTCGGATGCCTGCGGCGCGAGACCGGCACCGGCCAGCACCGCCATCGCGATCGCCAGGTCGAAGCCGGACCCCCGCTTCGGGATGGCTGCCGGCGTGAGGTTCACGGTGATCCGGCGGGCGGGCAGCGGGCACCCGGCGTTGGCGGCGGCGGCACGGACCCGCTCACGTGCCTCGCCCAGCGAGGTGTCCGGCAGCCCGATGATGGTGAAGGCGGGGAGCTGGCTGGTCAGGTGCGCCTCGACCTCGATGCGCCTGCCGGTGACGCCGAGCAGCGCGACGGCCGCCGCCCGGCCGATGTCCGTCACAGCACACCCGGCAGGTGCTCGACGACGGTGCGTTCGCCGTCGACGTGCACCGCCACGGCGTCGATCCGCACCGATCGGGCAGAGACCCGGGGATGCGCGTCGAACCACTCGGGCACGAGCCGCCGCATGCGGGCCAGTTTCGTCGCGGTGATCGCCTCGAACGGGTGCCCGGTCGACGTGCCGGAGCGTGTCTTCACCTCGATGAACGCGAGCGTGCAGGAATCCCAGGCGATGATGTCGATCTCACCGCGTGCACATCGCCAATTCCGTTCGAGCACACGGAATCCCCGTGCTTCCAACCAGGCGACCGCCCGTTCCTCGCCGAACCGTCCGAGTCGCCCGTTCCGCAGTGATCCTCCGGTCGAGCCGTGCGATTGTCGTTCCATGTCGTTGCCTCCACGGCAACGATCCCGTCCGAGTCAGCGACTCGGTGCGCCGTGCCGGGATCTGTGGAGACCATCGTTCCGGCTCGGCGCTGTGCAGGAATGACGAAGGACCCGGGCGATCGGAATCACCCGGGTCCTTCCTGGTCACTGCGACTCAGTGTGCTGCTGCGTACGCTTCCTGCACCTGCGTCGAGATGCGTCCACGCGACGAGACCTCGTAGCCGTTCTCCTTGGCCCATTCGCGGATCTTCCCGAGCTCCTCGGAGTTCCCACGCTTGGGGGCGGACTTCGGAGCGGAACCGCCACCGGTCCGACGGCCGGAGACCTTGCGGGCCGCGGCGATGTAGTCGGAGAGCGCCTCGCGGAACTTGTCGACGTTGTCGTTCGACAGGTCGATCTCGTACGACGAGCCGTCGAATGCGAATTCGACGGTCCGGCCTTCACCGCTGGTGATGGGGGAATCATCGAGATCGTCGACGAGCTGGACGGTGACCTTCTGTGCCATGGAGTGCTCCTGTTCGTGGGGCGGGAAATCCCCACCAGAATAGCGCGGTCAATTGCTGCTCGGTTCCACACACCGGCGATTCCCTCGACAAAGCGGCAGAAGAAGAATTGACGATCACTCGTCGAGTGCGAGTTCCTTCGGCAGTTCGAGTTCCCGCGTCGTGAGTTCTTCGACGTTCACGTCCTTGAACGTCAGGACGCGCACGCCCTTCACGAACCGGTCGGAACGGTAGACGTCCCACACCCAGACGTCGTTCATCGTCAATTCGAAGTAGAAGTCGTGTTCCGTGTCCCGGCGCACGAGTTCGACCTCGTTCGCCAGGTAGAAACGTCGTTCCGTCTCGACCACGTAGCGGAACTGCGAAACCACGTCGCGGTACTCGCGGTACAGGGCCAGCTCGACCTCGCGGTCGTAGTCGTCGAATTCGTCCTCATCCATCGCGCCCACAGTCTACGGCGACGGACAGCCGAACGGACGACACCGCCGACCCGTCCCCAACAGCCGAACGGACGACACCGCCGACCCGTCCCGAACAGCCGGACGGACGACACCGCCGCCCGCCTCAGCCCGCGACGGCGTCCAGTTCCTCGAACCCGTCCAACGCCACGCTCGACGCCTGGTGCAACCACGACTTCCGGTGCAGCGCGTGCGCCCCGACGGCCCGGATGGCGTCGTAGTGCGCGGTGGACCCGTACCCCTTGTTCGACGCCCAGCCGTAGTGCGGCACCTCGTCGTGGGCGGCGATCATCACCGCGTCCCGGGCGACCTTCGCCACCACCGACGCAGCAGCCACGGACGCGCAGTCACGGTCGGCCTTGACCCGCACGACCACCTCGAGCGGATCCGCCGCGGGCCGGAGCGACGCGGGCACCGCTCGGCTCAACCAGTCGAACGACCCGTCCAGCACCACCACGGCGCCGTCGAGCGACACCCCCTGGTCGACCAGGGCCCCGAGCGCCTGGGCACCGGCAGCGCCGAGCGCCGGCACGATGCCCTGCTGGTCGACGTACTCGGCCGGGGCCATGCCCACCGCCGTGCGCGCCCAGCGCCGCACGACGGGCACCAGGTCGGTACGCCGCGTCTCGGAGAGCAGCTTGGAGTCGGCGAGGCCCTGCGGCACGCGGCCGATGTCGAGCGTCACCGCGGCGACCCCGACCCCGACGGGCCCGGCGATCGCGCCGCGACCGACCTCGTCCATCCCGATGACCGTGACGCGGCCCTCGGCGAGCAGACGCTTCTCGACCCGCAGGGACGGGCAGACGGCGGTCACTCGTCCCGCTCCTCCACACCGGCGAACACCTCGGGGTGGTCGTCGAGCCACGTCCAACGACTGGAGGGCCACGAGATGACGAACGCGCGGCCGGTCACGTCGGACAGCGGCACGAAGCCCTTCGACGGGGTGTCCCCGTTGTAGCGGGAGTCCTTCGAGTCGTTGCGGTTGTCGCCCATCACCCAGATGGTGCCCTTCGGCACGGTGACGGAGAAGTCGGTGGCAGAGGCGGGCGCACCGGGCGGCAGCTTGAGGTACGGCTCCTTGATGGGCACGCCGTTCACCGACATCTGGCCCAGGTCGTTGCAGCACGACACCTTGTCACCCGGCAGGCCGATGACCCGCTTGATCAGGTGGTCGTCACTGTCACCGGTACCGAGACCGACCTGGGTGAGGAGCCAGTCGATCGCCTTGGCCGGCTGCGTGTCCGGCGTGACGCTCGGCACCCCGGAACCCGTGAGCCACCCGCCCGGGTCCTTGAACACGACGACGTCGCCACGCTTGAGCGACACGACGTCCGGCACCAGCTCGTTGACGATGACCCGGTCGTTGATCTGCAGCGTGTTCTCCATCGACGCCGACGGGATGTAGAACGAGCGGATCAGGAAGGTCTTCACCAGGAACGACACGAGCAGTGCCGCGAGGAAGATGATGACGAGGTCGCGGAGGAATGTGAGGACGCCGTTCCGTTGCTTCTCGGCTCGGGGCCTGCGCACGGGTTCCTCTGTCGTGTCCGTCATTTCCGCTCTCGTTCACACCGTGTCCGGCCAGATGGAACGAACACAAAGGGAAAGCCCCCCGTCGATGCACAACCGTACATGGACGAGGGGCCCGTAGCGGCGTCCGGCTCGCGGACGCTCACTGTGAAGGCGATCAGGCGTCGCGCTTCTCCTTGATCTTGCGGCGGGCGGCCTTGCCGCGCAGCTCGCGCAGGTAGTAGAGCTTCGCACGGCGGACGTCACCCTTGGTGACGATCTCGATGTGGTCGATGATCGGCGAGTGCACCGGGAACCAGCGCTCGACGCCGACCTGGAAGCTCACCTTGCGGACCTTGAAGGTCTCGCCGATGCCGTGGCCCTGACGGCCGATGACGACACCCTGGAAGACCTGGATACGCGAGCGCGTGCCTTCGACGATGTTGACGTGCACCTTGATGGTGTCGCCGGGGCGGAAGTCCGGGACGTCGGTCCGCAGCGATGCTGCGTCGACGTTGTCGAGGAGCTGGCTCATGGTGGGTTTCACTCTCTGCGGACGCACACGGGTCGCCGCGGATCGAAGGTTCGGAAGGTGGTGGTGCGTGCCCGGTGTCGGCGACTCCCCCGTGGCAGAGTCCAGCCAGGGCACAGCGATCCATACTGCCACAGAGAGCGCGCGGGACAAAACGACGAGGATGGACCCATGATCGAACTCCGCACCCCTGCTGAGCTGGACGGGCTGCGTGTCGCCGGCCGGTTCGTGGCCGACGTCCTCGACGCACTGCTCGAGACGGTCGACGTCGGCGTCAACCTGCTCGACCTGGACCGCGTGTCGGCCCGGATGATCGCCGAGCGCGGCGCGGAGAGCTGCTACGTCGACTACCACCCGTCGTTCGGCAAGTCCCCCTTCGGCAAGAACCTCTGCACCTCGGTCAACGACGCCGCGCTGCACGGCCTCCCCCACGACCGCGTCCTGCAGGACGGTGACCTGGTGAGCCTCGACTTCGCCGCGAGCGTCGACGGCTGGGTCGCCGACTCCGCCGTCAGCGTGCAGGTCGGGACGCCCCGGGACGAGGACCAGGCCCTCATCGCGACGGTCGAGCGCGCACTGGCCGCCGGCATCGCCCAGGCGGCGCCGGGCAACAAGCTCGGCGACGTGTCGCACGCGATCGGGCACGTCGCGCGCCAGGCCGGTTACGACGTCAACCTGCAGTTCGGCGGCCACGGCGTCGGTCGCACGATGCACGGCGACCCGCACGTGCCGAACGACGGCCGTCCGGGGCGCGGGCTGAAGCTCCGCCCCGGGCTGGTCGTCGCGATCGAACCCTGGCTCATGCAGTCGACCGACGAGCTGTACCAGGACGACGACGGCTGGACGCTTCGCAGCGTCGACGGCTCGCGTGCCGCGCACGTCGAGCACACCGTCGCGGTCACCGAGGCCGGCCCCGAGGTCCTGACCCTGCGTCGCGCCCAGCGCGCCAACGCAACCACCTGACGGACGGGAGGCACGGCGCGGGCCCGCCCCGTGCCTCCAGGCCGACACGGCGGAGCCCGGTTTCGTGCTCAGCGACAGTTCACGGGGAACACACCGCGAGGAGTGTCGCTCAACGCGAAACTCGTGCAGCGGGCGCGAGCGCGAGCGCGCCCTACTCGTCGGGCAGCAGGTCCGGGCGGACGCGCCGCGTCCGCTCCACCTGCTGCTCGTGCCGCCAGGCACCGACGCGGGCGTGGTGCCCGCTGAGCAGGACGTCGGGGACGTCGAGGCCGCGCCACGACGCGGGCTTGGTGTACGAGGGGTACTCGAGCAGCCCGTCCTCGTGGGACTCCTCGACCAGCGACTCGGGGTTGCCGACCACACCGGGGACGAGTCGACCGACGGCCTCGATCATGGCCATCGCCGCGACCTCGCCGCCGTTCAGCACGTAGTCGCCCAGTGAGAGCTCGACGACGGTCGCGCGCGACGCCGCCCACTCGAACACCCGGGCGTCGATGCCCTCGTACCGCCCGCAGGCGAAGACGAGGTGCTCCGACGTCGACGCGAGCGAGCGCGCGATCGACTGCGTGAAGGGCGTGCCGGCGGGCGTCGGGACCACCAGGGTCGACGAACCGTCGGGGCGGAACAGCGCCTCGAGCGCCTGTGCCCACGGCTCCGGCTTCATCACCATGCCGGCGCCACCGCCGTACGGGGTGTCGTCGACGGTGCGGTGCCGGTCGGTGGTCCAGGCGCGCAGGTCGTGCACGTGCAGGTCGAGCAGGCCGCCGGAGCGGGCCTTGCCGAGCAGGGACACGTCGAGCACGGAGAAGAACTCCGGGAAGATCGTGACGATGTCGATCCGCACGGCAGCTAGTCCGTGACCGTCTCGGGGCGGGACGTGTCCTCGGGGTCCTCGAACAGCCCCTGCGGCGGCGTGACCGTGACGGTGCCGGCAGCGATGTCGACCGCGGGCACGATGGCCGAGACGAACGGCACGAGGACCTCGCCGCGGGAGGGCGTGTCGATCGCGAGCAGGTCCTGCGCGGGCATGTGGTCCACGCGTGCGACGGTGCCGACCTCGACGCCGTCGCGCAGGACCGTCAGCCCGACGAGCTGGTGGTCGTACCAGGCGTCGTCCTCGCCGGTCTCGGCGTCGGTGTCCTGTTCGACCCAGAGGATGACCCGGGCCAGGGACTCAGCCGCGGTGCGGTCGTCGATCCCGCCGAAGAACGCGACGGGGTGACCGTTGTACCAGCGGAGCTCGTCCAGCTCGAGGGTCTTGCCCGACCACGGTGAGTCGTCGGGGACCTGGAGCGTGAAGGTGGCACCCGGGGTGAACCGACGATCCGGGTCGTCGGTGTAGAGCTCGAGCTTGATGCCGCCCTTGAGCCCGTGCGCCTTCGTGATGCGACCCACCCGGAGCTGGGTCGTCTCCCTAGGAATCGGTGTCCACCACGTCGACCCGCACCCGCTTGCCGTCGGCCAGGGCCGTGACGAGGGTGCGGAGCGCCTTGGCGGTACGCCCGGCGCGACCGATCACACGGCCGAGGTCCTCGGGGTGCACACGCACCTCGAGGACCTCGCCGCGTGGGGAGGTGCTACTGGCGACGCGCACGTCGTCAGGGTGATCGACGATCCCCTTGACGAGGTGCGTCAGCGCGGATTCGAGCAAGGACTACGCCTCGGTCGTCTCGTCGGCGGTCTCGGCGTCGTCGGCCTTGGCGGCGGGAGCCGTCTTCTCCGACTTCGGCTTGAGGACGGCCTTCTTCGACGAGTCGGCCTGGAACGGCTGCTTCGGCTCGGCGACCTTGACCTTGGACTCGGTGTCCTTCTCGCCCTTGAACTTGGCCCAGTCGCCGGTCAGCTTGAGGAGGGCCGCGACCTGCTCGGTCGGCTGCGCGCCGACGCCGAGCCAGTAGAGCGCACGCTCGGACTCGATCTTGATGACCGAGGGCTCCTCGGTCGGGTGGTACTGACCGATCTCCTCGAGGACACGACCATCGCGCTTGGTGCGCGAGTCGGCGACGACGATGCGGTAGTAGGGCGCACGGATCTTACCGAGACGCTTCAGACGGATCTTGACAGCCACAATTGCTCCTGTTTGCTTTCGTTGTGGTTGAACTGGAACCGCGGGCGTGGGGGCACACACGGTGAAAGCTCGAGAGAGATCGCTCACAGCTGGATAGAGGGTCGAGCTGCGGCGATTCGACCGTTCATTCTTACAGATTCCCGGCCCTGATGCGAGCCGACGCGCTACGGCGCGAGTCGCCGGACGGCTTCGAGGGCCTCGGACGTCGCGCGGACCGCGTCCACGCTCCGCGCGTCCCGCGCTCCGCCCACGACGGCGAACGGCACGCCGGCGGCCTGGAGGCCCGTGGCGAGTCCGTCGGACACGTCGCCGCCGCCGTCGCTCGCCCGCTCCTGCCCGGCGCAGACCACCACGGTGTCCGCCGGCACGCCGACCTCGTCCCCGTGCTCGTCGCGGATCCAGAGCACACCGGGTTCGATGCGCAGGTACTCCTGCACGCCGCCGACCATCCGGACCCCGGCGTCACGCAGCCGGCCGACGGCGACCCAGCGCGAGGTGATGCCGATGCCCTGGCCGAACTTGCCCGTCCGCCGGAGCACCGTCACCTGGGATCCCGGACGGGTGGTGCGCGGCGCGGCGGGCAGCCGCTGCGGGACGTCGCCGACGAGCTCGTCCGACACGTCGAGGTCCCAGCGGACGGCGAACTCGGCGGCGCGGACGGCCTCGTCGGGCGACTCGGTCAGGAACGCCGCGGTGTCCACGCCGATCCCGCCGCCGCCGATCACCGCCACGGTCCCCTCGGGCACGCCGTCGCGGAGCGCCTGCTCGTAGCTCACGACGTGCGGCAGCTCGGCGCCCGGGACGTCGATCGCACGCGGCACCACCCCGTGGGCGAGCACGACGGCGTCGCTGCCGGCCAGGTCGGCGGCGGTGGCACGTCGGCCGAGGTGGATCGTCGCCCCGCGCTCGTCGAGCTCGGCCCGGGCCGACCGGACCGTGGCGGCGTAGTCCTCCTTGCCGGGCACCATCGCGGCGAGGCCGAACTGCCCGCCGAGCTGCTCGTCCGCCTCCCACAGCGTGACCCGGTGCCCGCGACGGGCGGCGTCCACCGCGGCGGCGAGACCGGCCGGCCCACCGCCGACGACGTCGACACGCTTCGGTTCGGTGGTCGGACGGGATGGGAACGCGACCTCGCGGGCGGCCCGCGGGTTCACCAGACAGGACACCGGTGCGCCGACGATCGAGCGGTCGAGGCACGCCTGGTTGCAGCCGATGCAGGTGTTGACGAGGGCGAACCGACCGGCCAGGGACCGTTCGACCAGCGCGGGGTCGGCGAGGAACGGCCGGGCGAGGGCGACGGCGTCGATCAGCCCGTCGGCGAGCACGGCCTCGCCGTCGCGCAGGTCGGTCATCCGGTTCGACGCGATCACGCGGACGTCCGGGTACGGCGAGGCACGCACCACCTCGGCGATCCGCGCCGCGTACGCGAGCCAGGCACCGTGCGGCACGGCGGCCTGCACGGTGGGGGTGCGGGACTCGTGCCAGCCGATGCCGACCGAGATCCCGTCGAGTCCGAGCGGCAGCAGGTCGTGCACGAGCGCGTCGACCTCGTCGTCGGTGGACGACCCCGGCATCAGGTCGGCGCCGGACAACCGGATCGTCACGGCCAGGTCGGGCACCGCGGCGCGCACGGCCCGGACGACCTCGACCGCGAAGCGCCGACGACGGACGGCGTCACCGCCCCACTCGTCGTCGCGCAGGTTCGTCAGCGGCGACTGGAACTGGTTGATGAGGTACCCCTCGGACCCCATGATCTCGACACCGTCGAACCCGATCGCACGGGCGCTGCGCGCCGCGGCCGCGAAGTCCTCGATGGTGCGCTCGACCTCGGCCGACGTCAGCTCCGTCGGCACCACCCCACGGGCCGCGGCCCACGGCAGGGCCGACGGTGCGACCACCCGCTGGGGTGCGCCGTCGCGGTCGACCATCGCCGACGCCAGCGCGTACCGGCCGGCGTGGAACAGCTGCGCGAGGATCGTCCCGCCTTCGTCGTGCACGGCGTCGACCGCCACGCGGAACCGCTCGTCCGCTCCCCCGACCCCGAACACGGCGAAGTCGGGACCCCCGCGAGCCTCGTCGTTCACCCCGATGCCGCCCGTGATGATGCACGACACGCCGCCCGCCGCACGTTCGCGGTAGAACGCCGCCATGCCCGCGCCGCCGTCGTCCTGCACCTCGAGCCCGGTGTGCATCGACCCCATGACCACCCGGTTGCCCAGGCGCAGGGGCCCGAGGGTCCAGGGGGAGGCGACCGTCCGGAGGGCGGTCGGCACGGTGGGGGCGGAAGCGACGCTGCTCATGTGCTCCATTCTGCGGTCTCCGTCCGCGAACCGCCCGACGGACGGACCGGACACCGCTGCCGGGCGTTCCGGGGACCCGCCGGGCAGGATGGACGGCATGGACATCCGCTTCACCGAGTCCCGCCCGTCGACCATCGGCGTCGAGTGGGAACTCCCGCTGGTCGACCGCTCGACCGGCGACCTCACGCCCCGCGCCCCCGCCGTCATCGCCGCCGTGCACGAGCGGCTCGGCGACCACGACCGGGTCACCGAGGAACTGCTCACAAACACCGTCGAGGTCGTGTCGAGCGTGCACGAACGCGTCGGTGCGGCGACGAGCGAGTTGTCCGGCATCATCGGCGAGGTCATCGACGCCGCCGAGCCGCTCGACGCCCAGGTGATGTGCTCCGGCACGCACCCGTTCGCCCTCTGGGACCAGCAGGAGATCACCGCGGACAGCGAGCACTACACGACGCTCATCGACCGCACCCGGTGGTGGGGGCGCCAGATGCTCATCTGGGGCGTCCACGTGCACGTCGGCATCGACGACCGCGACAAGGCCGTCCCGATCATGAACGCGATGCTCGCCTACGTCCCGCACCTGCAGGCGTTCACCGCGTCGAGCCCGTTCTGGGGCGGCACGGACACCGGCTACGCGTCGAACCGCGCGCTCATGTTCCAGCAGCTCCCGACCGGTGGACTCCCGCCGCAGCTCGGCGCGTGGGCGAACTTCGAGGAGGTCGTCGGCGACCTCACGCACACCGGCGTCATCGACGGCGTGAAGGACCTGCGCTGGGACATCCGCCCGTCGCCGGGCTGGGGCACCCTGGAGAACCGGGTCTCCGACGGCATCTCGACCCTGCACGAGGTCGGCGCCGTCACCGCGCTCGTGCAGTGCCTGGTCACCGCCTGCTCGGACCGGCTCGACGCCGGCGAGACCCTGCCCACGATGCAGCCGTGGTTCATCCGCGAGAACAAGTGGCGCGCGGCCCGCTACGGCATGGAGGCCGAGATCATCACGAACGTCGCCGGCGACGAGCGACTGGTGACCGACGAGGTGCACGACCTGGTGCAGCGACTCGACCCGATCGCCGAGCGGCTCGGCTGCCAAGACGAGCTGCACCACCTCGACACCATGATCGAGCGCGGCGCGTCGTACCAGCGACAGCTGCGGGTCGCGCAGGAGAACGGCGGCGACCTGCGCGCCGTCGTCCGCCACCTGGTCACCGAGTTCCGCGAGTCGCTCTAGACGCGGCCTGTGGACGGACAGGAGGCCCGTGGCGGGATCGCCACGGGCCTCCTGTCCGTCAGGGGGTCGGGCCTAGCGACCCAGGAACTTCTGCAGGCTCGCGAGCTCTTCCTCGGTCGGCGCCTTGGCGCCCTTGGCACCACCGAGGCCGAGGCCGGACCCCTTCGGGGCCTGCTGCGGTGCCGCCGCGGCGCCGGCCGCGAGGGCGGCACGCTTGGCGGGGTTGCCGACCTTCGACTTCTTCTTGCCGCCGCCCTGCTGCTGCTTCTTGCCACCGTGCATGCCCGGGATCGGACCCATGCCCGGCATCTGCGGGACACCACCGCGGGCGACGGTCTTCATCATCTTGGCGGCCTGCTCGAACCGGTTCACCAGGGCGTTGACCTCGGTCACGGTCGTGCCGGAGCCCTTGGCGATGCGGAGTCGGCGGGAGCCGTTGAGGAGCTTCGGCAGCTCGCGCTCCTGCTTGGTCATCGACTGGATGATCGCCTCGGTGCGGACGATCTCGCCCTCGTCGAAGTTGTCGAGCGCCTCGCGCATGCCCTTCGCGCCGGGGAGCATGCCGAGCATGCCCTTGATCGACCCCGCCTTGCGCAGCTGCTGCATCTGCTCGAGGAAGTCGTTGAGCGTGAACGAGTCGCTCGCGATCTTCTCGGCGACCTTGCGCGCCTCGTCCTCGTCGAAGGCCGACTGCGCCTGCTCGATGAGGGACAGGATGTCGCCGAGGTCGAGGATGCGGCTCGCCATGCGGTCCGGGTGGAACGGCTCGAAGTCGTCGAGCGACTCACCCGTCGACGCGAACATGATGGGGCGACCCGTGACACTGGCGACCGACAGGGCCGCACCACCGCGGGCATCGCCGTCGAGCTTCGACAGGACGACACCGGTGAAGTCGACGCCCTCCTGGAAGGCGCGCGCGGTCGTCACGGCGTCCTGACCGATCATCGCGTCGATGACGAACAGGACCTCGTCCGGGTCGACGGCCTTGCGGATGTTCGCGGCCTGCTTCATCAGCTCGGCGTCGACGCCGAGCCGACCGGCGGTGTCCACGATGACGGTGTCGTACTGCTGGTCGACCGCGGCCTTGATGGCGTTCTTGGCGACCTTGACCGGGTCGCCGACGCCGTTGCCGGGCTCGGGTGCGAAGACGTGGACGCCGGCCTGCTCGCCGACGACCTGCAGCTGCTGCACGGCGTTCGGACGCTGCAGGTCCGCCGCGACGAGCATCGGGGTGTGGCCGTCCTTCTTGAGCCACTTGCCGAGCTTGCCGGCGAGGGTCGTCTTGCCGGCACCCTGCAGACCCGCGAGCATGATGACCGTCGGCGGCTTCTTCGCGAACTCCAGGCGTCGCTGCTGCCCGCCCAGGATGCCGACGAGTTCCTCGTTGACGATCTGGACGACCTGCTGCGCCGGGTTGAGCGCGCGGTTGACCTCGTCGGAGAGCGCACGTTCGCGCACCGAGGCGGTGAACGCCTTGACGACCTCGAGCGCGACGTCGGCGTCGAGGAGCGCCCGCCGGATCTCGCGGACGGTGCCGTCGACGTCGGACGGAGTCAGCCGACCCTTGCTCCGCAGGTTGCGGAAGGTCTCGGTCAGCCGATCGGAGAGTGAACCGAATTGCGCCATGATCCGTCGATTCTACCGGTAGACGAGCAGATCACCGGATCCGGGGTCCAGCGCTCGGTATCGTCGAGGCATGCGCGCCGTCCCCGAGGAGCTCGACCCCGCGGTGGTCGCCGAGATCGACGGGCGCCTCGCGCGTCTGCAGACCGAGCTCGGCGTGACGATCCCCTGGGCGATCGAGAGCGGCAGCCGCGCCTGGGGCTTCCCGTCCCCCGACAGCGACTACGACTGCCGGTTCCTGTACGTGCGACGGCCCGACGACTACCTGTCGCTCTGGCCCAGCCGTGACGTCATCGAGACGCCGTTGGACAAGGTCTTCGACGTCAACGGGTGGGACCTCGCCAAGACGGTCCGCCTGGCGGTGAACGGGAACGCGACGGTCGGCGAGTGGCTGCGGTCACCGATCGTGTACTCGGGCGACGAGGGCTTCCGCGACCGCCTGCTGGCGTTCGTGGCGAGCGTGGCCGACCGCGGGCGCATCGGCCGGCACTACCTGCACGTCGCCGATCGGCAGTACGAGCGCGAGGTCACGCTGAAGCGCTTCTTCTACGTGCTCCGCACCGCTGCCTCGCTCCGCTGGCTGCGGGAGCACCCGGAGAGCGCCACGCCGCCGATGGACCTGCCGACGCTGCTCGCCGAGTCGACGGTCGACCGCGCGGTGGCCGACGCCACGGCGGAACTCATCGCGGTGAAGGCACGGACGCGCGAGGTCGGCACCGGCACCCCGCCCGGTGTCCTCGTCCGTTTCGTCGACGCGGAACTCGACCTGGCACGGTCCTTCGACGACCTGCCGCCCGAGAACTCCTCCGCCGACGCGCACGCCCGAGCGGATGCGTACTTCCTCGGCGAGCTCGACCGGCTGCGCTGACCAGGACGGGGCCCGCGAGGGCTGTCCTGATCGTGGTCCTCCTGGTTGTTGGACGCCGTCCAGAAACTGTCGTACGCTCGCCGCATGCCGGAACTCGAGATCCTGCGACCGACCGGGCTGCTCGACCACGCGGACGGGGTCCGCCTGCAGCAGGCCCTGCGCGCCGACGTCGTCGCCGGCCGTTCCCCCGGAGCCCTCGTGCTGTGCGAACACCCGTCCGTGTACACCGCCGGCCGTCGCACCGAGCCGTCCGACCTGCCGACCGACGGCTCCCCCGTGGTGGACGTGGACCGTGGCGGACGCATCACGTGGCACGGACCCGGACAGCTCATCGCGTACCCGGTGCTCCGGTTGCCCGCGCCGATCGACGTCGTCGCCTGGGTGCGCGACCTCGAGCAGGTCGTCATCGACGTCGCAGCCACCGTCGGGGTGCACGCCGAGCGGATCGCGGGTCGGAGCGGCGCGTGGGTGCCGGGCGTCGACGGCTCCCCCGCCGCCAAGGTCGGCGCCGTCGGCCTGCACGTCGCCGACGGGGTGACGACCCACGGCATCGCGATCAACTGCGACAACGCGCTCGACGCCTACGCCGCGATCGTGCCGTGCGGCATCGCCGACGCCGGGGTCACGACGCTCAGTGCGGCGGCGGCCCGCACCGGCGGCGGACCGGTGACGGTCGACCTCCTGGCGCCGCTCGTCGCGCGCCGCGTGCAGGACGCCGTCGACGGCATGCACGCGGGCCGCCGGATCAGCACCGCCGCCCCCAGCACCGCGCCAGCACGTCAGGAGACCCTCGTATGACACTCGCCCCCGAAGGCCGCCGCATGCTCCGGGTCGAGGCCCGGAACGCCGAGACCCCGATCGAGACGAAGCCCGCGTGGATCAAGACCCGCGCCACGCAGGGCCCCGAGTTCCGCGACCTGTCGGCCCTGGTGCGGGAAAAGCAGCTGCACACCGTCTGCCAGGAGGCCGGCTGCCCGAACATCTTCGAGTGCTGGGAGGACCGTGAGGCCACCTTCCTGATCGGTGGCTCGCAGTGCACCCGCCGGTGCGACTTCTGCCAGATCGACACCGGCAAGCCGGAGCCGCTCGACCGCGACGAGCCCCGACGGGTCGCCGACTCGGTCGCGTCCATGGGGCTCAAGTACGCCACCGTGACCGGGGTGGCCCGCGACGACCTGCCCGACGGCGGCGCCTGGCTCTACGCCGAGACCATCCGCCAGATCCACGAGCACTCCCCCGGCACGGGCGTCGAGATCCTGGTGCCGGACTTCAACGGCCGTCCGGACCAGCTCGGCCAGGTGTTCGACGCCCGCCCGGAGGTCTTCGCGCACAACGTCGAGACGGTGCCGCGGATCTTCAAGCGCATCCGCCCCGCGTTCACGTTCGAGCGCTCCCTCGACGTCATCACCCAGGGCCGGGACGCTGGGCTCGTGACGAAGTCGAACCTGATCCTCGGCATGGGCGAGGACCGCGCCGAGATCGAGGACGCCCTGCTGCGCCTGTACGACGCCGGCACCGACATCATCACGCTGACGCAGTACCTCCGCCCCTCGCCGCGGCACCTGCCCGTGGCGCGCTGGGTGGCGCCGGACGAGTTCGTCGCGCTGCGCGAGGTCGCCGAGCAGATGGGCTTCGCCGGTGTGCTCGCCGGGCCGCTGGTGCGGTCGTCCTACCGGGCGGGCCGGTTGTGGGCCCGGGCGACGGTGGCCCGCGGTGGCTCGGTGCCCGAGCACCTGTCCTACCTGCTCGATGCAGCGCCGGGCCGCCAGGCCGTCTGACGCTCCGGACGCTCCGGACGCTCGGCCGGATCGCACGACGCGGCCGACACTTCGCGCCAGGCGACACCTCACGGGCCGGGGAGCACGTGGACTGTCGCTCAGGCCGAAAGCCCGCGTCCGGCCGACACCGAGACGGACGGGAGGCGCGGTGCCAGCCGGCACCGCGCCTCCCGTCCGTCAGCTGGGGACGACTACTTCGCGTCGGCCTCGACCGTCTCCTTCGGCTGGCCCGAGGGCGTGAGGCCACGCTCCACGCGCTTCTTCGAGACGACGAGCGACGCGACCGTGGCGACCGCGATGGTCAGCGCGATGAAGCTCAGCGAGAACCAGATCGGGATCTCCGGCGCCCACTCGATGTGCTCGCCACCGTTGATGAAGGGCAGCTCGTTGACGTGCATGGCGTGGAAGACGAGCTTCACACCGATGAACGCCAGGATGACGGCCAGCCCCTGACCCAGGTAGATGAGGCGCTCGAGCAGGCCGGCGATCAGGAAGTACAGCTGGCGCAGACCGAGCAGCGAGAACGCGTTCGCGGTGAAGACGATGAAGGCGTCCTGCGTCAGCCCGAAGATCGCGGGGATCGAGTCGAGCGCGAACAGCACGTCGGTCAGGCCGATCGCGACCATGACGAGCAGCATCGGCGTGAACAGGCGCTTGCCGTCGACGCGGGTGGTCAGACGGTCGCCGTCGTAGTGGTCCGACGTCGGGATGATGCGCTTGAGGATCCGGATGAGCCGCGAGTCGCCCTCGTCGCCGTGGTCGTTGCCGCTGCGGGCCTGCGACCAGGCGAGCCAGAACAGCAGCGCACCGAACAGGTAGAAGACCCACGAGAAGTTCTCGATGATCGTGACGCCGAGGGCGATGAAGACACCGCGTGCGACGAGCGCGATCGCGACGCCGACCAGCAGGACCTTCTGCTGGAACTCCTTCGGCACCGCGAAGCTCGACATGATGATGAGGAAGACGAACAGGTTGTCGACCGACAGTGCCTTCTCGGTCAGCCACCCGGCGAAGTACTCACCGCCGGCCTGTCCGCCGCCGAACACCAGGATGCCGACACCGAACAGGATCGCCAGGCCGATGTAGAACACCGACCAGAACGCCGATTCACGGATGTGCGGGACGTGCGGCGTGCGCACGTGCGAGTAGAAGTCGAACACCAGCAGGGCCAGGATGCCTGCGATGGTGATGAGCCAGACGAAGAGTGGGACGTCCACGGTTTCCTTCAGGTAGGGCGTCGCACGGGACACGTGCTGCGTGTCGCGCGGGTACGCTGAGGCCTGAAGGTCTCTTCCGTCGCGCTGCACCGGAACCGGTACGGCACGACCGGCGCCCCGGAGCCGGATCGTTCCGGCCCGTACTGACGGGGACACCGAGAGGGAATACTCCCCTTCGTGTCACCGAGCATACCGGGCACGGCGGACATGTGCCGCGCTCTAAGCTGGGAGCATGGCGAGTTCCTGGTCACTGTCCTCACGGCTGCGCGGCCTGTTCCAGCGCAAGACGATCGACGAGACCACGTGGGAGGACCTGGAGACCGCCCTGATCGGCGCGGACTTCGGTCCCGACGTCTCCGAGGCGATCATCGAGGACCTGCACGCGCGCGTCGACCGCTACGGCACGACGGACCCCGCGGACCTGCAGCGCATGCTCCGCGAGGTCCTCGAGGAACGGCTGTCGAAGCTCGACACGACCCTGAAGCTCAGCGCTCGGCCCGCCGTGGTGCTCGTGGTCGGGGTGAACGGCGTCGGCAAGACCACCACCATCGGCAAGTTCGCCAAGTTCCTGAAGACCTACGACCGCACGGTGCTCGTCGGGGCGGCGGACACGTTCCGCGCTGCAGCGGTCGAGCAGGTCGCCACCTGGGCCCAGCGCGCCGGCGTCGACGTCGTCCGGCCGTCGCAGCCCGGGCAGGACCCGGCGTCGGTGGCGTACCAGACCGTCGAGAAGGCGATCCGCGACCAGACCGAGATCGTCGTCATCGACACCGCGGGTCGACTGCACACCAAGGCCGGCCTGATGGACGAGCTCACCAAGATCAAGCGCGTGGTCGAGAAGCAGACCGAGATCAGCGAGGTGCTCCTCGTCCTCGACGCGACGACCGGGCAGAACGGGCTCGCCCAGGCCCAGGCCTTCATCGAGGGTGCCGGCGTGACCGGCCTCGTCATCACGAAGCTCGACGGTTCGGCCAAGGCCGGCTTCGTGCTCAGCGTGCAGGAGAAGACCGGCATCCCGATCAAGCTCATCGGGCAGGGCGAGGGCATCAACGACCTGACCGGCTTCACGCCGCACGTCTTCGTGCAGAACCTGGTCGGCTGAGCGAACGCGATCGCACCCCGAGGAGTAGCGTCTCCGGCGGTCCGGGCGTCTGCTCGGTCTCGTTCCAGGGATAGGAGACCCTCATGCCCGCACTGCTGATCATCGCGATCATCGTCGGCCTCGTCCTGCTCTTCAGCGGCATCTTCGTCGGTGCGCTGAAGTTCCTGCTCTGGGTGGGCATCGTGCTCATCCTGCTGGCGGTCATCGGCTGGTTGCTCCGGAGCATCCGCGGTCGCGCGTAGCGACCCGGCGTCCGCTCCGGACGCACGAACGAACGGGAGGCGCGGTGCCAGCTGGCACCGCGCCTCCCGTCTGTCGTCCGGTCGCGTCCCGGCGTCGCGGGCGTGACCGGTCCTCGGGCTGACCGACACCTCACGCAACCGCGGGCGCGTGAAGTGTCGGTGAGCGCGTGAGCACGCGGGCGCCGCGCAGGCGATCGCGCTACGCGACGGCCCCGGCGCGCTGCTGCACCCGCTGGCCGACCACGGCGGAGACGCCGTCCTGCCGCATCGAGACCCCGTACAGGGCATCGGCGATCTCCATCGTGCGCTTCTGGTGCGTGATGACGATGAGCTGGGACGACTCGCGCAGCCGCTCGAACACGGTCAGCAGGCGCCCGAGGTTGGCGTCGTCGAGTGCTGCCTCGACCTCGTCCATGATGTAGAACGGCGACGGCCGCGCGGTGAAGATCGCGACGAGGAGCGCCACCGCGGCCAGGGACCGCTCACCGCCGGACAGCAGCGTCAGGCGGTCGATCTTCTTGCCGGCGGGCTTCACCTGCACGTCGATGCCGGTGCCGAGCAGGTCGGTCGGGTCGGTGAGCGTGATCGACCCCGAGCCGCCCGGGAACAGGATCGGGAAGATGACGTCGAAGGCGTCCTTCGTGTCGTTGAACGCCGACTCGAAGATCGTCTGCATCTTCGAGTCGAGTTCCTCGATGATCGTCAGCAGGTCCGTCCGGGTCTTCTGCAGGTCCTCGAGCTGCTCGGCGAGGAACGCGTGCCGCTGCTCGAGCGCCTGGAACTCCTCGAGCGCCAGCGGGTTCACCTTGCCGAGCTGCCCGAGGTCGCGCTCGGCCGCCTTCAGCCGGCGCTCCTGCTCGGCGCGGACGTAGGGCACGGTCTCGACGTCGGCCGGGTCGACCTCGTCGGTGGTGTCGAACTCGGGCAGTGCGGGGCCGCCGGGCAGGGTGGACTCGGCGTCGACGAGGGCCACGTCGTCGGCGTCGTCGGCGTCGGTACCGTCGTCCGGACGGGCGGCGCCGTCTGCCTCCGTGCCTGCGTCTGCGTCTGCGTCCGGTACCGGGACGCCCGCCGCCTCGGCAGCCGCTGCCGCCGCCGCCCGCTCGGCGGCACGGTGCTTCCGCGCCAGCACCCGGGGGTCCACGAGCACGTCGACGGGCACCGGCACGTGCGGCCCGTACTCGCGCACGAGCACGGCCTCGGTCAGCCCGAGCTCGCTCAGCGCCCGGTCGAGCACGCCGGACACGTGCAGCTTCTTCTCGTAGATCTCCATCTCGAGCGAGTGCACGCCGTCAGTGATGGTCTGCAGCCGGTCGCGGAGCTCGCGTTCCTCGGTGCGGATGGTCTGCAGCTCGGTGTTGCGCTTCGACCGCTCGGCTTCCTCGGTGGCCAGCTGGACGCGGGCCTCTGCGAGCGAGCGGTCGACGGCGCCGAGCAGCCCGGGCAGGTCGGCGAGGACCTCCTCGGCGGTGCGGATCTGCCCGCGGCGGATCACGGCGAGCCGGGCGGCCTCCTCGGCGGCGGCGCGCTCGGCCTCGAGCTGGCGTTCGAGCTGGTCGGCACGGCCCCGTTCGGCGCGGACCCGCTCGCGCACGGTCTCCACCTGGACGCGCTGCTCGACCTCCGCCGCACGTGCGGTCTCGAGCGCGTCCTGCAGCGCCGGACGCTCCGAGGCGTCGACCACCGGGCGCTCCTGCTCGGTGAACGTCCGCGACGCGGCTTCCGCCTCGGCCAGGGCGGCGTCGGCCGCCTCGACGGCACCGTCCGTCTCGGCCAGGGCAGCCCGCAGTCGCTCCACCTCGGCAGCGGCGTTCTCGGCCTTCGCCCGGGTCGACGCGCTCGTGCGGTCGTACTCGGCCGTCGCCCGCGTGTACGCGCGCGACGCCGCGTCGGCCTCGTCCGCACGGCGGCGTGCGTCCTCGACGGCGCTGCGCGCGGCCTGGAGGCCCGTGGCCGCGTCCTCGGCGTCCGTCGCGATTGCGTCGCGCCGGGTGACGGCGTCGTCGCGTTCGGCGGCGAGCTCGATGCGCGAGGTCACGCGCTCCCCGCCGCCGGTCACGCGGACCGCACGGACCAGGTCACCGGACCGCGTGACGACCGTGGCCTGCGGGGCGGCGGTCAGCAGCGCCTCCAGGTCGACGTCGGCGGCGTCGCTCGTGCCGTCCGCGACGAGCGTGTCGTGCAGGATGGCGGCCAGTGCCGGCGGCCCCTGCACCAGGTCGACCGCACGACGGACGCCCGCGGGCAACCGGTCGGGCAGCTGCGTGGGGGTCGTCGGTGCGTCCGCGACCACGACGTCGATGCGACCGAGGTCGGCTTCGCGGGCGTGGTCGACGGCGTCGAGCGCAGCTCCGCGGTCGTCGGCGAGGACGGCGTCGGCGAGACCCTCGAGCGCCGTCGCGATCGCGCCCTCGTACCCGGCGTCCACGGTCAGGCTGTCCGCCAGGCGGCCGACGATGCCGGCGCGGCTGGCGTCGATCAGGGCCTGCGAGCCGTCGCGGACCTCGATCGACATGGCGAGCGCCGTCACGCGGGCGTCCAGGGCGTCGCGTTCGCGTTCCAGGGCGTGCAGTCGGTCCCTGCGCTCGTCGCGGGAGGCCTGCGCGCGTTCCAGGTCGCCGCGGGCCTGCTCGAGGTCCCGTGCCAGCGCGGTCTCGTCGACCCCCTCGGACGGGTCGGTGCCGAGTTCGGCGAGGGCGGCCGCGGCACGTTCGGCGCGCTCCCCCGCCTCGCTCAGTGCACGCTCCCGCCGCTCGCGGTCGGCGACGGCGGAACCGCGCCTCGACCGGGCGACGTCGACCGCGCTCGACAGCCGCTGCGCCTCGAGGTCGTGCTGCGAGACGCGTGCGGCCTGCGCGGCGATCCGTTCGTCCAGGGCGTCGAGCGCGGCACGGGCGTCCTGCACCGCGCGCGCGGTCTCCGCCGACCCGCCCTGCATCGCGTCGGCGCGGGCGGCCAGGCGGTCCGCTTCGGCACGGACGCCGGCGACCTGCTCGGGCGTGACGGAGGGGCCCTGCTGCGGGGCGTCGGCCTGCTGCGCGAGGAACATCAGGCGCTGGTTCGCCAGACTCGACAGGCCGCGCAGGCGTTCCTGCACGCTCTCGAGCCGGTGCACCACCGTGCGGGCGCGGTCGACGTCGTCGCCGACCATGCTCTGCTCCACGTGCTGCTGCCGCGCCCGGGTCTGGTCGAGCCGCTCGGTCAGGACGATCCGCTCGGACTTCCGGCCGGCCTCGACCTCCTGGTGGTCGTGCAGCTCGCGGCGCAGGCGCACCACGTCGTCGGCGAGGATGCGGGCCTTGGCGTCGCGGAAGACCGCGGCGACCGACTGCGCCTTGCGGGCGACCTCGGCCTGGCGTCCGAGCGGCTTGAGCTGCCGCCGGATCTCGCCGGCCAGGTCGGACAGGCGGGTCAGGTTCGTCTGCATCGCGTCGAGCTTGCGGAGGGTCTTCTCCTTGCGTCGACGGTGCTTCAGGATGCCGGCGGCCTCCTCGATGAAGCCACGGCGGTCCTCCGGGGTGGCGTGCAGCACCTTGTCGAGCTGTCCCTGCCCGACGATCACGTGCATCTCGCGGCCGAGGCCGGTGTCGCTCAGCAGCTCCTGCACGTCGAGCAGTCGGCAGTTCTCGCCGTTGATCGCGTACTCGCTGCCGCCGTTGCGGAACAGGGTGCGCGAGATCGTGACCTCGGAGTACTCGATCGGCAGCAGGCCGTCGCTGTTGTCGATGGTCAGCAGCACCTGGGCGCGGCCGAGCGGCCCGCGGGTCGAGGTACCCGCGAAGATGACGTCCTCCATCTTGCCGCCGCGCAGGGTCTTCGCGCCCTGCTCCCCCATCACCCAGGCGAGGGCGTCGACGACGTTCGACTTGCCCGAACCGTTCGGACCGACGATGCAGGTGACGCCCGGCTCGAACGCGAAGGTCGTCGGCTGCGCGAAGGACTTGAACCCCTTGATGGTCAGGCTCTTCAAGTACATGCGGTCTCCGGGTGTGCTCGCTTGCGAGTGCTGGCCCGCTGCTGGGTTGTGCTGCTCGGCGTCAGGCTAACGCGTAGGCGCGCCGAGTCTCGGCAACTGGACCGAGTCAGACACCAGTCGGCACACCTCGAACCAGACACCGTCGATCGCGCGATGCCCGATCGGCGCGCTGAAGACCCCGACGAACTGAAATCCCCTTCGGCCAATCGCATCCTTCGTGCGGACGAAGGTGATGCGTCGGGCCCCGTCCCAGCGGTGACCATCGGGGGTCCAAGCGACCGGCTCCCGGTCGATCGAGCTCTCGAACTGGGCAGCGACATCGGCGGGGACTCCGTACTCCCATGCGGGAAGTGGCTTGGCTTTGGCGAGAGAAGCCGCTTTACGGCGAGCAGCTGATGCCTCGCTCGGCGCCGCCTGCCCAATGAGCACCTCATCGCCTTCAGTCATGATCCAGTTGAGCCAACCCGCGGTGTTGGTCGTTCGGAAACCGGTCTTGGGGTCGTGAACAGCGAGAGTCGGACACCAAACGACGTCACTAGAGCCCGTCAGCTCGATGTTTGTCGTGAAGTGGTCGGACCCGGTGCCTGTCCCATTCCCTCGACCGAACAATTCACGCACCTCACCGTTTGACCGGAAGAAGAATCCATCGGCGGCGCGCAATGCACCGGCCCGGAGCGCGAGCTGCCAGTCGGGCACGTCCAGGGGCCAGGCCACCGGCCCAGCGAGGGCCCACTCGAAGTCCCCGCGCTCCACCTGGCTTTTTCGCTCCCTAATGATTGCAACAACCTTATCGATGCGTTCTAGCACTGTCGCCGGAGATACGGCCTTTCCCGTTTCGTCGGTCTGCACTCGAACACGCTCTTCACGGTAGCCAGGGATGGCGCGCTCAATGTCCTGACGCCGGGCGTCGTCCGCGGCTTCGGGGTCTTGAGCGTCATGCTGCGCCTCGTCACATTCGATGCCGAGGCGAAGCGCCGGGAAGTAGAGGTCGATGTATGCACGCTGCTTGCTCTCGGCGAGCGTGCGTTCCGGAGCCAGATTCACCAGCGCGAGACCGTCGCGCTGAACCCGACGATTCACGTACTGCTGCGTGACGGGACGAAGGGTCTCATCGCTCAACGCGTTCCAGATTGCATTAACAACGTAGTTCTCGTACTTCTTCCCGGTCGTACGCCTGGAGAGCGTGGCCACGAGATACTCGAAGTTGTCGCGCGTCGCCTGCCGCAGGTCCGTCAGCGGAGCGGCATCGGTGGACTCATGTGTCCCCATCACACTGTCAATCACCATTTCAGGCTAACGCGTGCGGGCGCGGGGGCGCGGCTGGCACACGGGGCAGATGTGGCTCGACCGGTTCATGAACGCCTCGCGCACGATCGTCGTGCCGCACCGCGGGCAGGGCTTCCCCTGCTGCCCGTACACGTTCAGGCGCTGCGAGAAGTACCCGGATTGCCCGTTGACGTTGACGTACTGCGCGTCGAAGCTCGTGCCGCCGTCCTCGAGCGCCCGCCGCAGGACACTGCGGACCTCGTCGAGCAGCCGGCGCAGGTCGGCGCGGGTGAGCCGGTCGGCCGCGCGGTCGTAGTGCAGCTTCGCGGCCCACAGGGACTCGTCGGCGTAGATGTTGCCGATCCCGCTCACGACGCCCTGGTCGAGCAGCACCCGCTTGATGCCGCTCGAACGCTTGCGGGCCATCGCGGTGAAGCGGTCGTCGTCGAACGCGGGGTCGAGCGGGTCGCGGGCGATGTGGGAGACCTGGCCCGGCACCCAGCGGCGCCACGCGGCATCCGGGTCGGCGTCGTCCACGTGTCCGGCGAACCCGGCGGGCGCGCCGTCGACCGTCGGGACCATCGCGTCGATCGCCATCGAACCGAACGTGCGCTGGTCGACGAACTCGAGCTCGACGCGGGCTTCGGCGTTCCCGGTCCGGTCGGCCCCCGCCGGCTGCACGTCGATCAGGATCCGTCGGTGCCTGGCCGCCGGTCGACCGCGGCCGAGCAGGATCTGTCCGCTCATGCCGAGGTGTGCGACGAGGGCCTCGGGGCGGTCGCCGTCGTGCTCGGGCTGCAGCGGCATCCAGAGGAACTTGCCACGGCGGACCGCGGCGGCGATGGTGCGGCCGGTCAGCCGTTCCGCGAAGTCCTCGGACGGGCCGTCGTGCCGGGTGAGGGCACGGTCGTCGACGACGTCGACGTGCAGGACCCGCGCGCCGCTGACCGCGGGTTCGAGGCCGGCGCGGACGACCTCGACCTCGGGGAGTTCGGGCACGCGGTCAGGCCGCTCGACCGGACAGGCGGGTCCAGGCGTCGAGCGCGGCGGCCATCTCGGCGGCCTTCTTGCTCGATCCGGTCCCGGTGGCGACGTCCTCGCCCTGCAGGACGACGGTTGCGCTGAAGGTCTTGTCGTGGTCGGGTCCGGTCTCGGTGACGCGGTACGCCGGGTTGCCCAGGGACTGGCTCGACGCGAGCTCCTGCAGGCTCGTCTTCGGGTCCATCGCGGCGCCGAAGCGGTCCGGGTCGATCATGAGCGGTTCGACCAGCCGCAGCACGAGCTCGGTCGCGGGGTCGGGACCGGCGGACAGGTAGGTCGCGCCGATGACTGCTTCGACCGTGTCGGCCAGGATCGACGACTTGTCGCGGCCACCGGTCTGCTCCTCGCCCTTGCCGAGGCGCAGGTAGCTGCCGAGCCCGACCATGCGGGCGATCTCGGCCAGTGCCACGGTCGACACCAGGCTCGCTCGACGCTTCGCGAGGTCACCCTCGTCGAGGTCCGGGAAGGACCGGTAGAGCTTCACGGTCACGGCCTGGCCGAGGATCGAGTCGCCGAGGAACTCCAGGCGCTCGTTGTGCTTGATGCCCCCGTGCTCGTAGGCGTACGAGCGGTGCGTCAGGGCGAGCTGGAGCAGCTCGAGGTCGATGTCGACCCCGAGGATGCCCTGCAGACGAACGACGTCCGGCCCCACGGGGCGAGACCCCGCAGCGCCGGACGTCGTCGACATGCGTTCGGTCCGATCAGACGTCGGCGACCTTGCGGCCCTTGTACTCCATGTACAGGGGGGTGCCGGCCGAGTCCTCGACGACCTTCGCGCGGTGCGGGAGGCTGTAGGTGACCTGACCGTTCTCGATCGTCTTCACGAGCTGGATCGGCGTGGCCTTCCACTGCGAACGACGGGCGTGCGTGTTCGCACGGGACTGCTTGCGCTTGGGAACGGCCATGGTGAATCTCTTTCGGTTGGTCGGTGGTCGGTTCGGGGGCTGGCGGTGTCGGGGCCTACTCGGCCTCGGCCCGCTCCTCGCCCTCGGTGGTCTTCGGTGCGGTGGTGTCACCGTCGGTCTGGTCTGCGGCGCGGTCTTCTGCATCGCTGTCGAGCTGGACCGCGCTGAGCGCCGCCCACCGCGGATCCAGGACCTGTCGAGCGGGCTGCTCGCCGAGGTCGGCCAGACGCTCACCCGTCACCGGGTCGAGTCCTGGGCAGTCCGGTCGGCAGACCGGCTGGAACGGCAGCGACAGCACCACCGCATCTCGAACGACCTGTTCGGTGTCCACGTGGTCATCGCGAACGAAGAAGTCGAAATCCTCCGAGGCATCATACGCGAACAGCTCGGCGAAATCGACCTCGATGGGTTCGCTGATCTCGATGAGGCAGCGCGAGCACTCCCCCGTCGCGTCGGCCGAGGCGTGGCCGGACACGAGGACGCCCTCGTGCAGCCCCTCGAGCTTGACGTCGATCCGGAGCTCGGCGCCCTGTCGGACGGCGATCAGACCGGCACCCATCGCGTCGGGCACCGTGATGTCGAGCGTGTGCTCGCGCATCTCGCCCGGCCGGTGCGCGAGGTCGCGCACGCGCAGGGCGTAGGGGCTGTTCACGGGGGAAGACACGATCGACGAGCCTAGCGCGATCGGGACCGAGAGTCGAGGTGGCGACAGGCGTGTCCGGACGTGGTGGTGCAGCGAGCGTGCTCAGCGCGCCGCGAGGGCGTCCGCGACCGCCTTCGGCACGTACGGCGTCACGTCGCCCCCCAGGGTCGACACTTGGCGGATGAGCGAGCTCGACACGTGCGCTCGCGAGGCCTCCGGCAGCAGGAACACCGTCTCGACGTCGGCGAGGTGGCGGTTCATGATCGCCATCGGGGTCTCGTAGGCGACGTCCTCGCCGGACCGCACGCCCTTGACCAGCACCTTCGCACCGACCTGGCGGCAGTAGTCGACCAACAGCCCGGACGTCCACTCGCCCACGGTCACGGTGTCCGGCGCGCCGACCTCGACGAGCGACTCGCGGATGAGCCGTACGCGGTCGACCGCCTCGAACATCGCGGGCTTCTTGTCCGGGTTGTGGACCACCAGGACGTGCACCTCGTCGAACAGGCCCGCCGCACGCCCGATGACGTCGAGGTGCCCGAGGGTGACGGGGTCGAAGGAACCGGGGACCACCGCGATCTGCGCCATGCCAGCGACGATACCGCCAGCGCTGCGGTGGACCGTCGTCAATTCTTGCCGAGGAACGCCGCGTCGGACTCGTCCAGGCGCCGGGCCAGGGCGTCGCGGAGCGCCGGGGAGCCGTCGAGCTCCGGGTCGGGCTCGAGCACGCGCTCGGCTTCTTCGCGCGCGTCGACGATGAGGTCGGCGTGCTCCACCACCCGGAGCAGGTTGAGCGAGGACCGCCCACCGGACTGCCGTTCGCCGAGCACGTCGCCCTCTCGTCGGAGTTCGAGGTCGACCCGGGCGAGCTCGAACCCGTCGTCCGAGGCGGCCACCGCGTCGACCCGCTCACGCGAGGTGGTCTCGAGCTCGGCCGTCGTGACGAGCAGGCACACGCCCGCCCACTGCCCACGACCGATGCGGCCGCGCAGCTGGTGCAGCTGCGAGACCCCGAACCGGTCGGCGTCGAGGACGGCCATCATCGCCGCGTTCGGCACGTCGACCCCGACCTCGATCACGGTCGTCGCGACCAGCACGTCGAGGTCGCCGGCGGCGAAGGACGTCATCACGCGGTCCTTCTCGTCGGCGGTCATCCGGCCGTGCAGCACGGCGATGCGGCGCCCCTCGAGCACGGGCATCGTGCGCATCCGCTCGGCGGTCGCGAGCACGGTCGCCGGAGCGCGCCGCGGGGCGTCGTCCTCGCCCTCGGTCGCCGCGGGTTCGCCGTCGTCCTCGGTGTGGGCCTCGTCGATGGCGGGACACACCACGAACGCCTGCCGGCCCTTCGCGAGTTCCTCGGCCATCCGCGACCAGATCCGGGACTCCCACCCCGGGTGCTCGGCGAGCGGGACCGTGAAGGTCTCGACGCCGGCGCGGCCGGACGGCAGACCGGTGATGGTCGAGACGTCGAGGTCGCCGAAGACCGTCATCGCGACGGTGCGCGGGATCGGGGTCGCGGTGAGGACGAGCACGTGCGGCGGGGTCGCGCCCTTGGTCCGGAGGGCCTCGCGCTGCTCCACACCGAACCGGTGCTGCTCGTCGACGACGACCAGGCCGAGCTCGGCGAAGTCCACCCGGTCGCCCAGGAGCGCGTGCGTGCCGACGACCAGCCGCGAGCTGCCCGACGCCGCCGCCAGCAGGGCACGCCGGCGTTCGTCGGTGGACTGGGAGCCCGTCAAGATGACCGGTCGGAGCTCGGCGGCCAGGTCCGGTCCGAGGAACTTCACGATGGACCGCAGGTGCTGCGCGGCCAGCACTTCGGTCGGGGCGATGAGCGCGGACTGCCCGCCGGACTCGGCCACCGTGAGCATCGCGCGGATCGCGACGAGGGTCTTGCCGGAGCCGACCTCGCCCTGCACCAGCCGGTGCATGGGCCAGGTGCGCGCGAGGTCCTGGTCGACGTCGGCGCCGACGGCCCGCTGGTCGTCGGTCAACGTGAAGGGCAGCGAGGCGTCGAAGCGCTCGAGGATCCCACCGGGAGCCGCCACCCGGGGCGTCGCCGCGGTGCGCCGCGCTGCGATCCGGCGCTGCACCAGGGCGGTCTGCAGCACGAACGCCTCGCGGTAGCGCAGGGCGTCCTGCGCGCGCTTGAAGTCGGCGACCTTCTCGGGGCGGTGCAGCAGCTCGAGGGCGCGGCGGAACGGCACGAGGTCGAGTCGCGACCGCGCGGACGCCGGCACCGGGTCGGGCAGGTCCGGCAGGGTGTCGAGGACGATCCCGATGGACTTCGCGATCTGCCACGACGTGAGCGACGCGGTCGCCGGGTAGATCGGGATCGGCTGGCGCGACCACCGGATCGCTTCGTCGGAACCGGGCTCGGCGGTGGCGCGGGGGTCGTCGGGGTCGAACAGCTCGTAGTCCGGGTGGGCGAGCTGCCGGGCGCCCCGGTAGTCGCTGACCTTGCCGGAGAAGATGCCCCGGGCACCGGGCACGAGGTCCTTCGTGCGCCACCCCTGGTTGAAGAACGTGAGGGTGAGCAGGCCCTTGCCGTCGCCGATCTTCGCTTCGAGGATCGAGCCGCGGCGCGCACGCATGGTCCGTTCGCGGACGTCGACCACCTCGGCCACGATCGTGACCGGCTCGCCGATCGCGAGCGAGTCGAGGGCGGTCAGTGCCCCACGCTCGGCGTAGCGGCGGGGCGCGTGCTCGAGGAACTCCCCCACCGTGCGGTACCCGAAGGCCTTCTCGATCGCGGTCGCCGTGCGGCCACCGAGCACGTTCGCGAGCCGCGCGTCGAGCGGCGCCGGACCGAGGTCGGGCGCGGCCGGCGCAGCGGGGGTTCCGGAGGTGACCACGCTCCAACGGTACCGGGCACGACCGACCTCACCCGCGCCTCCCGAGCGGCCTGTGGAGAACGCCGGGCCGGAGCCGTCGCGCCGGTACGGTGGCTCCATGACCCGCATCATCGCCGGCGCCGCCGGCTCCCTGACGCTCCGGGTGCCGAAGTCCGGTACCCGCCCGACGAGCGACCGCGTGCGCGAGGCGCTGTTCTCGTCGCTCGAGGCACGGGGGCTCGTCGAGGGCACGTCGGTGGCCGACCTGTACGCGGGGACGGGTGCACTCGGGCTCGAGGCGGCGTCCCGCGGTGCGGCGGAGGTGGTCCTGGTCGACCGCGCGTCGGCGGCAGCGCAGGCCTGCCGGGCGAACGCGAAGGCCGTGCAGCAGCGGATCCCCGGCGTGCGGATCGACGTGCAGCCGCAGCCCGTGCTCGGCTACCTGCGCGGCACGGTCCGGACGTTCGACCTGGTCTTCATCGACCCGCCGTACGACGTCACGGAGCACGAGCTGGCCGAGGTGCTCGAGACCCTGGTGCCGAAGCTGACGACCGACGCGGTGGTGGTCGTGGAGCGGAGCAAGCGCTCCCCCGAACCGACCTGGCCCGCGGGGCTCGCGCCGTTCAGCAAGCGGAGCTACGGCGAGACGGTGGCGTGGGAGGCCGTCGCGGACTGAACCGCCCGTGCCGCCCGTACCGCCCGTGCGGGTTCACCCGGCGGCGCCGTCCCAGTCGGCGTACGGGTCCCAGCCGGTCGTCGGCACCGGTGCCCCGCCGCGCACGAGGTCCGCGTCGCCGCGTTCCCGGACGACCCCGATCCGCCGGAAGCCCCCGGGGAGCACCGCGTCGGCCGGGAACGTCGCGAGCAGGCCGTGGTCCTCGCCCCCGTGCAGGGCGGCCTCGTCGAGTCCGGTCGCGGCGGCGTCGAGTCCGGTCGCGGCGTCGTCGAGCCCGGTCGCGGCGTCGAGCTCCAGCGTGACGCGGCTCGCTCGGGCCATCCGGCCCCCGTCGATCGCGAGCCCGTCGGACAGGTCGAGCATCGCCGTCGCCCCCGCCCCGGCCGCGAGCGGGCCGTCCGCGATCGGTGGGACCGGTCGGCGCTGCCGTCCGACGTCCGGGTCCGCGTCGGCGCCGCTCGCCACGGTGGCCGCGCGGTCCGGCTCGCCGCGCTGGTCGACGCCGTCGCGGAACAACCGGGCCAACCCGCGGGCAGCGCGTCCGAGTTCGCCGGACACCGCCAGGACGTCGCCAGGCCGGGCGCCGGAGCGCAGGACGGGTCCGAGCGGGTGCGGGTCACCGAACGCCGTGACGGTCACGGTGAACGTGGCCGACGTCGACAGGTCGCCGCCCACCACGCCGCACCCGGGGGCCAGAGCCTCCACCGCGAGCCGGAACCCGTCCGCGATGCCCTCGAGCACCGCGGCGGGGGTGTCCTGGGGTGCGGCGATGGCGACGACGAGACCGCTCGGCGTCGCCCCCATGGCGGCGACGTCGGACAGGTTCGTGGCCGCCGCCTTCCACCCGACGTCCTCGGGCGAGGACCACGCCCAGCGGAAGTCCGGGCCGTGCACCATCATGTCCGTCGTCACGACGAAGCTGCCGTCGGGAGCGGCCACGACGGCGCAGTCGTCGCCCGGACCGAGGATCGGCGCGCCCGCGGGCAGGCGGCTCGTGATGCGGTCGAGGACGGCGAGTTCGCCGAGCTCCCCGACGGTCGGTCCGGCCCAGGCGTCGTACGTCGCGTCCACACGAGAACGGTAGCCTGGACCGCGATGGACACCGCGCGCCGCACCCCTCGCACCCTCGCGATCGTGGGGGCCGTCGTGGCCCTCGCCGCCGGGTTGACCGGGTGCACGAACGCGGTGTCGATGGCGCCCGCCCCATCTGCGAACGACGCCGCCTGCGCCGCCGTGCAGGTGCGCCTGCCCGAGACCGTCGGTTCGGGATCGGCCCTCCGCGCGACGAACGCGCAGGCCACCGCCGCCTGGGGCGATCCCGAGGTGGCGATCTACCACTGCGGCGTCGCCGTGCCGACGGTGTCCGACCTGCCGTGCTTCTCGCAGGGCGGGGTGGACTGGATCCGCGACGACCGGGGCGACCAGGTCGTCTTCACCACCTTCGGACGGTCACCCGCGGCGCAGGTCGTCGTCGACACGACGAAGACCACCGCACAGGTGGTGCAGGACCTGTCCGACGCGGTGTCGACGCTGCCGAAGGACGGTCACGCCTGCCTCGACCCGTCCGACGTGCAGGGCTGACGCGGCCCGCGCCGGTCAGCGGACGGCGGCCCGCCCCAGTTCGATGAGTTCGGTGACGAGTTCGCCGTACGAGACGCCGGACGCCGCCCAGCAGCGCGGGTACATCGACAGGGGCGTGAACCCGGGCATGGTGTTGACCTCGTTCACGACGAAGCCGTCCTCGGTCAGGAAGCAGTCGACCCGCGCCAGCCCGGCCCCGCCGATCGCCTCGAACGCGCGCGCGCCGATCGACCGGATCTCGTCGGTCTGCGCCGCGGTCAGGGGCGCGGGGCAGAGCAGTGACTCGTCACCGCCCAGGTACTTCGACGCGAAGTCGTAGAACCCCTCGTCGGGCACGACGATCTCGCCGGGCAGGCTCGTGCGCGGCACGCCGTCGCGCCCCTCGAGCACGGCGACCTCGACCTCGCGGCCGACCACGCGGGGCTCGACGATGACCTTGGAGTCGTGTCCGAAGGCCAGGTCCATCGCGGCGGCGAGCTGCGAGGGGTCGTCGACGCGCGAGACCCCCATGCTCGAACCGGCGCGGGCGGGCTTCACGAACAGCGGCCAGCCGTGCGCGGCGACCGCCCCGGCGACGCCGTCCGGGTCGGCGGCCCACTGCCGGCGGAGCACGGTGCTCCACGGCGCGACCCGCAGCCCGGCGTGCTCGAGCACGGCCTTCGCCACGTGCTTGTCCATCGCCAGGGCACTCGCGAGCACCCCGTCGCCGACGTACGGCAGACCGGCGATCTCGAGCATGCCCTGGATCGTGCCGTCCTCGCCGAACGGGCCGTGCAGGATCGGGAACACCACGTCGACCTCGATCATCGAGACCGTGCCGTCGGGGTGCGAGACGACGAGCTCGTTGGTGGCGGGCGACGTCGGGAACGCGATGCGGGTGCCGTTGTCGGGCACCGTCGGCAGCACGCCGTCCTGGATCGTCCACTGCGCCGGGTCGTCGGGCTGCAGGGTGAAGGCACCGTCGCGCGTGATGCCGATCGGGACGACCAGGTACTCGCCCCGGTCGACGACGTCCATGATGCCGCCGGCCGTGACGCAGCTGATCTCGTGCTCACTCGACCGCCCGCCGAAGAGCACGGCGACGGTGGTCGTGGGCATGGTTCCCTCGGGGATCGTGGGCACGGGAGTCCCTTCGTGACTCGGTGCGGGACCGGTCACTCGCCCTGGGGCTCGTCGGTCTCGGTGAGGTGCGGCGCGATGTTGCGCGGATCGAGCCTACCGGCGAGCACCTCGCCGACCTGGCTGACGATCGGCATGTCGACGCCGTTCGCGGCGGCGAGCTCGAGGATCGGGGCGACGGATGCCAGACCCTCTGCGGTCTGGTCCATCTGGCGCACGACCTCGTCGAACCGGTACCCCTGACCCAGCAGCCGGCCGGCGGTGTTGTTCCGCGACAGCGGCGACTGGCAGGTGGCGATGAGGTCGCCCAGGCCGGCCAGCCCGGACAGCGTGGACGGCTGCGCGCCGAGGGACACCGCGAACTCGGTCATCTCGGCGAGCCCACGCGTGATGATGGACGCCTTGGTGTTCTCGCCGTAGCCGACCCCGTCGACGATGCCGATCGCCACCGCGATGAGGTTCTTCAGCACGCCGCCGAACTCGGTGCCGATGACGTCGGTGTTCGTGAACGACCGGAAGTACGGGTTCGTCGCGACGGCGGCGACGGCGGTCGCGGTGTCCGCGCTCGACGACGACACCACGGCTGCGGTGGGCTGCCGACGGGCGATCTCGAGCGCCAGGTTCGGGCCGCTCGCGACGGCGATGCGGTCCTGGTCGATGCCGAGGCCCTGCAGCAGGACCTCACTCATCCGCAGACCGGTCGCCTTCTCGACGCCCTTCATCAGGCTGACGACGGGGACGCCCTCGGGCAGCAGCTCCTTGATCGCGGCGAGGTTCGACCGCAGGGTCTGCGACGGCACCGAGACGTACACCTGCTCCGCTCCCGACAGCACGGCTGCCAGGGACGTCGACGCGGTGAGCGTGCGCGGCAGGTTGATGCCGGGCAGGTAGTCGGAGTTGCGCTTCGTCTCGGTGATCTCGCGGGCGACCTCGGGTCGGCGGGCCCACAGCACGGTGGAGGCACCGCCCTCGGCCAGCACCTTCGCGAAGGTGGTCCCCCAGCTGCCGGCACCGATGACGGCGACACGCGGCTTGTCGGCGGACTGCATCACCACCCGGATGGCGGCGGTGTCGAAGGCCCCGGGCGCCGCGGCGGCGGGGTCGGGTCGGTCGTCGTGCGGTCGGAGGTCACTCAAACCTGCCGGTCTCCTTCTGGTTGTTGGCGGCCGGGTCCCAGCGGGTGGCCGGAGCCGGTTCGCCGCGGAGCTCCTCGAGCAGCGCGGTGATGCGGCTCATCAGGACCTCGGTCACCTGGAGCAGGGTCTGCTGGTCGATCGGCCGACCGCGGTACGGCGACAGGTCGATCGGGTCCCCGACGACGACGTCGACCCGGGACGGCGGGAACAGCCGGAGCTTCTTGCCGTACCGCGCCATGATGTGCTGCGTGCCCCAGTGCGCCATCGGCACGAGCGGCACGTCGTTCTCGAGCGCGATCCGCGCCGCCCCGGTCTTGCCGCGCATGGGCCACAGATCGGGGTCGCGGGTCAGCGTGCCCTCGGGGTAGACGATGATCGCCCCGCCCTGCTCGACCAGCGACCGTCCGCCACCGAGCGGGTCACTCAAGCGGGTCCGGCCGGACCGCTCGACGGGGATCTGCCCCATGCCCGACATGAGCTTGCCGACGACGGGGACCTTGAACAGCGACGCCTTCGCCAGGAAGCGGGGCGCGCGGCGGCTCAGGTACACCGCCGTGCCGACCACGAGCGGGTCGATGTTCGTGAAGTGGTTCGGCGCGAGCACGAACGCGCCTTCCGCCGGCAGGCGGTTCGGGCCGTGCCAGTGGTAGCGCGCGGAGAACCGGAACGTCGGGATGACGATCGAGGCGACGATGCGGAAGGCCGTGTTCAGCTCACCGCGGCGCCACCGGCGCCCCGGGACCGGGAGGCCCGTGGTGACGTCCGTGGCGGACGCACGCCGGGCCTCCAGGCCGTCACCGTCGCTGCGAGGCGACACGTCGTCGCCCGATCGCGATGACGACACGCGTCTAGCCCGCGAAGTCGAAGTCGGCGCCGAGCTTGCGCAGCTTCGGGATGAAGTGCTCGTAGCCGCGGCTGATGATGCCGACGTTGGTGATGTGCGACTCGCCCTCGGCGGTCAGCGCCGCGATGAGGTGACTGAACCCGCCACGCAGGTCGGGGACGCGCACGTTCGCGGCGTGCAGCGTGGTCGGGCCGGTGATGACCGCGGCCTGCTCGAAGGGGCGACGGGCGACACGGCGGTCGTGGCCGGGCAGGCCCTCCTTGTGCACGACGATGTCGGCACCCATCTCGTTGAGCGCCTCGGTGAAGCCGAACCGGTTCTCGTACACGGTCTCGTGCACGATGCTCGTGCCCTCGGCCTGGGTGAGTGCGACGACGAGCGGCTGCTGCCAGTCCGTCATGAAGCCGGGGTGCACGTCGGTCTCGATGACGACGGGCTTGAGGGTCTCGAGCTCCCGGTAGAACCGGATGCCGTCCTCCTGGATGTCGAAGCCGCCGCCGACCTTGCGGAAGACGTTGAGGAACGTCATGAGTTCCTGCTGCTTCGCGCCCTCGACGAAGATGTCGCCGTTCGTCGCGAGCGCGGCGGAGGCCCAGCTGGCGGCCTCGTTGCGGTCGTTGATCGCCCGGTGCGTGTACCCGCGCAGGCTCGCGACGCCCTCGATGAAGATCGTCCGGCTCGGCTCGACCGTGACGATCGCGCCCATCTTCTGCAGGATCGCGATGAGGTCCATGATCTCGGGCTCGATCGCCGCGTTGCGGAGCTCGGTGACGCCCTCGGCCAGGACCGACGACAGCAGGACCTGCTCGGTGGCGCCGACGCTCGGGTACGGCAGCTCGATGTGCGCGCCCTTGAGGCCGTTCGGAGCCGTGAGGTGGATGCCGTTCAGCTGCTTGTCGACGACGGCACCCATGGCGCGCAGCGCGTCGAGGTGGAAGTCGATCGGACGGTCGCCGATGCGGCAGCCGCCGAGGTCGGGGATGAACGCCTCGCCGAGCTTGTGCAGCAGCGGGCCGCAGAACAGGATCGGGATGCGGCTCGAGCCGGCGTGGGCGTCGATCTCGGCGAAGTGCGCCGACTCGACACGGGACGGGTCGAGGATGAGTTCGCCTCGTGCAGGATCGGTGACGCGCACACCGTGCACCTCGAGCAGGCCGCGGACGACCTTGACGTCGGAGATGTCCGGCACGTCCTTGAGGATCGACGGGGTGTCGCCGAGCAGCGCGGCCACCATGGCCTTCGTCGCGAGGTTCTTCGCCCCGCGGACCTCGATGCGTCCCACCAGGGGCTTGCCCCCGCGGATGACGATCTCGTCCGACTTGAGGCCCACGCGCGCCCCTGCGGCTGCTGCGTCCTGTACGAGAGAGTTCACTACTTCACCGGCAATGTCTTCGGCCGCCAACTGGAGCGGCGGGATTCGAACTCCGTGATCGCGGTCTCGTCACGGAGGGTGAGCCCGATGTCGTCGAGCCCTTCCATCAACCGCCAACGAGTGTAGGCGTCGATCTCGAAGGGGACGTCCACATCCCCGAGCGACACGCGCTGCGTCACGAGGTCGACCGTCGCCTCGATCCCCGGGTGCGCCTTGATGGCGGCCCACAGGCGCTCGACTTCCGATTCGGTCACGATCGCGGTGATCAGGCCCTGCTTGCCGGCGTTCCCCTTGAAGATGTCCGCGAAGCGGGACGACACGACGACCCGGAACCCGAAGTCGCGGAGCGCCCAGACCGCGTGCTCACGGCTCGACCCCGTCCCGAAGTCCGGTCCGGCGACGAGCACCCGGGCACCCTGGTACTCGGGCTGGTTCAGCACGAACGCGGGGTCCTGACGCCACCCGGAGAACAGGGCGTCCTCGAACCCGGTCTTCGTGACGCGCTTGAGGTAGACCGCGGGGATGATCTGGTCGGTGTCGACGTTCGACCGCTCGAGCGGTGCGGCGATGCCGGTGACGGTGGTGATCTTGTCCATCAGAAGGTCCCCTCGGTGGCGGTGGCGGACGTCGCCGCCGCGATCTCGTCGTCGGTCGCCAGGTCCCACGGGCTGGACAGCGTGCCGCGCACGGCGGTGGCGGCGGCGACGAGCGGCGACACCAGGTGCGTCCGGCCGCCCTTGCCCTGGCGCCCCTCGAAGTTGCGGTTCGAGGTGCTGGCGCAGCGCTCCCCCGGCGCGAGCTGGTCGGGGTTCATGCCGAGGCACATCGAGCAGCCGGCGAACCGCCACTCGGCGCCGAACTCCTTGATGACGACGTCGAGCCCCTCGGCCTCGGCCTCGAGCCGGACGCGGGCGGAACCGGGCACCACCATGACGCGCACGCCCGGTGCCTTCTGCCGCCCCTGGATGATCGACGCGAAGGCCCGCAGGTCCTCGATGCGCGAGTTCGTGCAGGACCCCATGAAGACGGCGTCGACGGCGATGTCCTTCATCGGGGTGCCGGCCGCCAGGTCCATGTACTCGAGCGCGCGGGACGCCGCCGCCTGGTCGTTCGGGTCCTCGAAGTCAGCAGGCGAGGGCACGGTCTCGGACAGCGACACGCCCTGACCGGGGTTCGTGCCCCACGTCACGAACGGCTCGAGCTCGTCGGCGTCGATGAACACCTCGGCGTCGAGCACGGCGTCGTCGTCGGTCGCCAGGGTGTCCCAGTACGCGACGGCGTCGTCCCAGTCCTGGCCGGTCGGGGCGTGGTCGCGGCCCTGCACGTAGTCGTACGTGGTCTGGTCGGGTGCGACCATGCCCGCGCGGGCGCCGGCCTCGATCGACATGTTGCAGATGGTCATGCGGCCCTCCATCGAGAGCGCACGGATCGCCGAACCACGGTACTCGAGCACGTAGCCCTGCCCGCCGCCCGTGCCGATCTCCGCGATGACGGCGAGGATGATGTCCTTCGCCGTGACGCCCGGGCGCAGCGTGCCCTCGACCGTGATCGCCATGGTCTTGAAGGGCTTGAGCGGCAGGGTCTGCGTGGCCAGGACGTGCTCGACCTCGGACGTGCCGATGCCGAACGCCATCGCGCCGAACGCCCCGTGCGTGCTGGTGTGCGAGTCGCCGCAGACGACGGTGATGCCGGGCATGGTCAGGCCGAGCTGCGGGCCGACGACGTGGACGATGCCCTGCTCCTTGTCGCCCAGCGAGTGCAGGCGCACGCCGAACTCCTCGCAGTTGCGACGCAGCGTCTCGATCTGGATCCGGCTGGTCGGGTCCGCGATGGGGCGGTCGATGGCGAGGGTCGGGGTGTTGTGGTCCTCGGTCGCGATGGTCAGGTCGAGGCGTCGGACCGGGCGACCGGCCTGCCGCAGGCCGTCGAAGGCCTGGGGGCTCGTGACCTCGTGCACGAGGTGGAGGTCGATGTACAGGAGGTCGGGGTTGCCGTCCTCGCCCTTGACCACGACGTGGTCGTCCCACACCTTCTCGGCGAGCGTCTTTCCCATCGGCTCGGCCCTCCTCGTCATCGTCGGTGCACCGCGACCGCGGCACCATCAGGCGACCCTACCATTGGTATACCAACGCGTGCCACGCCCGCCGCGCTCGCTTCGTCGTGTCCGGCACGGATCCTGCGTCCGGTCCGTCGCGCAGGCCTCGTCACGCCCGTCGCACCGGCCTGGAGGCCCACCCCGGCTCCCCGACACCCGTCGCGGTGGGAGGATGGTCGCGACATGACGACAGCTGCACACTCCGCCCGCACGACCAACCTGGAGGGCGCAGCACGCGCCGCGATCGCCGGGGGCGCCCCGCTCGCCCTGCTCATCGCGCTCGACCTGCCCGAGTACGCGGCGTTCGCGGTGTTCGCCGGGTTCACCGCCATCTTCGGCGCCACGGAGCCGTACCGGCAGCGCGCCGTCACCACCGGGGTCGCCGGCCTGCTGCAGACCCTGTGCATGGCCGCCGGCGTCGGGGTCGCGCTGGCCGGGTCGCAGCTCTGGTTGCAGGCCGTCGGGCTCGTCGTGGTGCTCGTCGTGGCGGTCTGCACGCTCTCCGTGCTCCGGACCATCCCCGCGCAGCCGATCTTCCCGGTGTTCGCGTTCGTCGTGTCGGCGCTCGTGCCGGTCCGGCCGTCCGACCTGCCGCTCGTCGCGGCGATCATCCTCGGCTCGGTGGTGTGGGCGTGGCTCGTCGCGATGTCGGGCCTGGTGCTCCGCCGCGTGTTCCACCCCCACGCGCCGCACCGGTTCCGGCCCCTGTCCGGACGGAAGCACCGCACCCTGGCCGTCCTGCGCACGCCGGCGCTGTGGGAGACCGTGGCGCTCAACGTGGTCGGGGCGCTCGTGGCCGGCGGGGTCGCCGAGTCGATCCCGGTGCTCGGGCACCCGTACTGGGCGGTGATCGCCGTGGTCTCGACCCTGCCCGCGCTCCGGCAGCGGCACACCGTGGCCCGTGCCGGGCAGCGCGTCGTGGGCACGGTCGGCGGCACCGTGATCGCGGTGGGGATCCTGCTGCTCGAGCCGTCGGCGTGGTGGATCGTCGTCATCGCCGTGGTGGGACAGTTCTTCGCCGAGATCTTCGTGGCGCGGTACTACGCCGTCTGCCTGCTGTTCCTGACCCCGTTGGCGCTGGCGGTGTCGTGGCTGAGCGTGCCCGAGGCACCGGAGCTGCTGGCCCTCGACCGCATCGCGCAGACCGTGCTCGGCGCCGTGGTGAGCGTCGGGCTGCTGGTCGTCGGGCGGGCGGTGGAGCGCCGGCGGGGGCGGCCGCTCGGTGCCACCAGCGCGATCCCGACCGTCTGACGGCCGCGAGGTGCGTGGCGGCGTCGCCACGGGCCTCCCGGCAGTCGGCAGACGGTCGAGCCGCCCGGTCAGTCGCGCGGCTGGATGTTCCAGGCGTCGATCACGGGGCGGCCGTGCTCGTAGCCGAGGATGCTGACCGACGCCGTACCGAGCTTCAGCACCGCACCGTCCTGCGGCGCGAGCCGGATCCACGCGGCGCCGAGCGCACGGAGCACGTGCCCGTGGGCGACGAACACGGCGTCGTGCCCCTCGGCGAGCACCGGGCGCGCGCGGTTCAGGATGCGCTCGACGCGGACCCGGACCTCGGCGGCGCTCTCCCCCGGGGTGTCACCCGCGGGCACGCCGTCGGTCCACAGGTCCCACGGCCCGTGCCGCAGCACCTTGATCTGCGGCGTGGTCAGGCCCTCGTACGCGCCGTAGTCCCACTCGTACAGGTCCTCGTCGAGCTCCGGCTCGACGCCGATCAGGTGCGCGGTGTCCCGGGCTCGCTGCAGCGGACTCGACAGTGCGAGCGCGAACGAGCGGTCGGCGAGGTACCTGCCGGCGCGCTGGGCCTGCTCGACGCCGTTCTCGGTGAGCGGGATGTCGGTGCGGCCGGTGTGCTGTCCGCTCTTCGACCACTCCGTCTCTCCGTGACGGACGAGGACGAGTTCGCCGGGGCGTTCCGAGGTCATGTGTTCCTTCCGAGCCAGAGGCCGAGCGCAGCCGCGCCGACCGAGACGACGAGCATCCCGAGGCCGTTCAGGACGGCGAGCCGGGGCTTGCCGGATCGGAGGAGCTGTACGGTCTCGACGCTCGCCGTCGAGAACGTCGTGTACCCACCCATCATGCCCGTCCCGAGCACCACGACCACGGAGGACGGGATGGTGCCCGCCTGGCCGAGCCCCGTCAGCAGGCCCAGCACGAGCGAGCCGGACACGTTGATGAGCACCGTGGCGAGGGGGAACGGAGCGATCCGCGTGCGTGCGGTGCGGGCGCGGACGGCCCCGTCGAGCACGAACCGGAGCGCGGCACCGGCGCCCCCACCGACCGCGACGAGCAGCAGTTCGAGGGGGTTCACCGCGTGTCCCCTCCTGGTCGGGTCGGCCGCGCTCGCGGTCGGGTCGGCCGCGCTCGCGGTCGGGTCAGCCCCGCGATCCACGTGCCGAGCACGACGGCCACGAGTCCGAGCGCCACGGACAGCAGCGCGTACCCGGAGCCGGCGCCCCACCGACCGGCGTCGAGGAGCCGTGCCGTGTCGTCGGCGAGGGTGCTGTACGTCGTGAACCCGCCCAGGACGCCCGTCCCGACGAGCAGGCGGATGCCGCGCCGACGACCGGCGTCCGGACCACGGCGGGCGAGCGCGTCGAGCAGCAGTCCGAGGCAGAACGCGCCGACGACGTTGATGCCGAGGACCACCCAGCTGATGCCGTCGCGCGGGGGGAACGCCGCGGCGAGCAGCGCACGTGCTGCGGTGCCGACCGCGCCACCGAGGGCGACGAGGAGGACGAGCCGCCAGCGCAGGTGCAGAGGTCGGTCGTCGCGCACGGCGATCAGGCTACTCTCCCGGCACGGCGGCGGACTGCTCAGCGGACCACCGGCTGGCACCGCGGGCACCACCACACCCGACGCGGTGGCGACCCCACCCGCTCGACGTCGTCGCGTGCGACCACGGCGGTGCCGCAGCGCAGGCACGGGCGACCGGCGCGACCCACGACCCAGTGCCGTTCGCCGCGGCGGGTCCGCCCCGTGGTGACCTGGTACGCCGCCGGCACGGTCGCCGAGTGCAGGAGCATCCGGCGCGCGAGCACGAGCAGCGCGTCGACGTCCACCCGGTCGACCGGGGTGTCCGGGTGCGCTCCGCGGAGGAAGCAGAGCTCGTTCACCCAGAGGTTGCCGAGCCCAGCCACGTTCCGCTGGTCGAGGAGCGCCGCGCGGACGGCACGGTCCGGGCGTGCGGCGAGCCGGTCGGCGGCGTCCGCTGCGTCGAACGGGTCGTGCAGCAGGTCCGGACCGAGGTACGCGAGCACGCGCGGGACGTCGGCGGTCGCGACGTGCTCGACGACCGGGAGCGACAGGCCCCACAGGGTGCGACCGTCGTCGAACGCCATCCGGACCTGGGCGTCCCGTGCGGCGTGGGCGGGCAGGCGACGACCGGCCCCGGTGAGCGTCCACGACCCCTGCATCCGCAGGTGGGTGTGCAGCGTGGTGCCGTCGTCGAACCGGGTGAGCAGGTGCTTGCCGTGTGTGTCGTGTCCCAGGACCCGGCGCCCCGCCAGGCTGCGACCGGCGGCGTCACCACCGCGGAGCTCGCCGCGCAGCACGACGGCACCGTCGACCTGCCGCAGGCGTGCGGCGAGGCGGTGGACCGAGTCGCCCTCTGGCATGCGCTCACGGTAGCCACGACGACCGACACCGCGCGGGCACGGACGGACGCGACGTCGAGCTGCGACGGACGTGGTCCGGAACGACGGAAGCCCCCCGGGCGGACCGGAGGGCTTCGTGCTGGTGACCCCAGCGGGATTCGAACCCGCGTTACCGCCGTGAGAGGGCAGCGTACTAGGCCGCTATACGATGGGGCCGCGGCATGTTGTCGGACTCGGAGGCTAGCCACCTGTGGTGACCCCAGCGGGATTCGAACCCGCGTTACCGCCGTGAGAGGGCAGCGTACTAGGCCGCTATACGATGGGGCCGTTCCGACAACTCGACAAGTATGGCACACCCCGTGCACGCGTACCAAAACGGGGCGTGTCGCCCGGGTGTGCCGCGCCTCCGGGCCGCCGGTCTAGAACGTCAGGGACTCCCCCGGACGGAGCACCACGAGGGACCCGTGGGGCTCGACCGCCTCGCGCAGTCGTGCCGTGTGCGCCTGGTACCCGACGTCGGACAGCGTGGCCTCGTGGATCGGGAACGCCCGCGTCGGCGCGAGCGCGGCGACGTAGTCCATCATCTCGGCGACCTTCAGCCAGGGCGCTCCGACCGGTGCCGCGAGCAGCTCGACCGGCACGCCGGGATCGGTGTACGAGTCGCCGGGGTGGAACAGGCGGCCGTCCACGAGCACGCCGGTGTTGTCGACGATCGGCACCGACGAGTGGATGAGCTGATGCCGCGTGCCGTGGAAGTCGAGCGAGAACGGGCCGACCGTGCGGTGGTCGCCGTCGGTCACCACGTCGACCGCGATGTCCGCGTCGGCGAGCGCGGCGCGGACGCCCTCGGGGCCGATGACGACGGCGTCCGGGTTCGCGTCGAGGATGCGGCGCACCTGGTCGGGCGTGACGTGGTCGGGGTGTTCGTGCGTGACGACGACCGCGACCACACCGGTGGCGTCGACCGAACGGGTGAAGCCCCCGGGGTCGAGGACCAGTCGCGCGTCGCCCTCCCGCAGGACCTGGCAGGCGTGTTCGAGCTTCGTGACCTCCATGCGGCCGACCCTACGCGCCGCCCCGCCCCGCGGTCAGCGCTCACGCGCCGGCCGGCGCCCGCCCCGTCAGCCGGCGCCCGCCGCCGCCCCGCGGGCGCTCCGCACTGCGGAACCCCGCACGAACCCCGCCACTGCGGCTCCGCCCCGTTGTCCGCGCACCGGGCCCGCCCTAGCGTCCACCCCATGACCCTGCACCCCTCCGTCACCGTGCCCGGCCCCCGCCGGGTCGTCAGCGTCGACCTCGACGCTCCGCTGCCGCGCCTCGTCGCCGACGGCACGGGTTCCTCCGCCCTCGTCGTCGGGTACCGCGACGGGTTCCCGGTGACGACGCTCGACGTGCTCCTGACCGCCGACCCGGCCGACGCCGCCCGCGCCCTGGCCCCCCTCATCGCCGACGGAGCCCGTCCGGTCGGTACGGCGCTGCCCCCGGTGCCGGACCTCGAACTCCCCCTCATCTCGATCGTGGTCTCGACCATCGTGACCCGGGTCGAGGACATCCGGAAGCTGCTCGACTTCCTCGAGCACCTGGACTACCCGCGGTACGAGGTCGTCCTCGTCGACAACCGTACGAAGGTGCCCGCGGACGACCCGCTGCCCGGCCTGCTGCAGGGCCGTGACGTCCGACTCGTCGTCGAGCGCCGCCCCGGCTGCTCCGCCGGTCGGAACGCCGGCGTGGCCGAGGCGCACGGCGAGATCATCGCGTTCACCGACGACGACGTCCGCGTCGACCCGCAGTGGCTCCGGTCGATCGGCACCCGCTTCGTCCGTGAGCCGGAGATCGCCGCCGTCACCGGCATGATCCTGCCCGTCGAACTCGAGACCCCGGCGCAGATCTGGTACGAGGCGTACTACGGCGGCTTCAGCGGCGAGCGCACCTTCGACCCCGTGACGATCGTGCCCGACGACGTACCGGGCGTCATGCGGCACGCGCAGGTCTCGGCCGTCGGCCCCGACGGCTCGGTCCGCAAGCACTTCGCGGTCTACGGCATCGGCGGCTACGGCGCCGGCGCGAACTGGGCTGTCCGCCGGTCGGCGTTCGACGCCGTCGGCGGCTTCGACCCCGTGCTCGGCGCCGGGGTCCCCGCCCGCGGCGGCGAGGACCTGGCGATCTTCATCGACCTGCTGTGGAGCGGCGGCCGCATCGGGTTCGAACCGCGTGCGGTCGTGCACCACCGGCACCGCCAGGACCTCGCCGGTCTGCACGGCCAGCTCCACTCGAACGGGGTCGGGTTCACGGCGCTCATGTGCGAGCTCATCGCGAAGGACCGTCGGCACGCGCTCGTGCTGGCCCGCCTGATGCCGCGTGCCGGCAGGATCAAGCTCAAGCAGCTGGTGTCGCGGCTGGCGGGCAGGCGCGACGCGGCGGCCGAGACGATCACCGAGGCGTCGACGACCCGCATCCCCCGGTCCTTGGCGTACCACGAGTTCCGCGGCTTCCCGGCCGGCCCGGCGGCGTACTTCCGCAGCCGCCGGTTCTGGCGCGAGGTCGAGCAGGGGCGCTTCCGTCCCTAGGGGCGTGACCACCCGACGGACGGGAGGCCCGTGGCAGCGTCGCCACGGGCCTCCCGTCCGTCGCGTAGTCGCGTCCGCACCGCAGGTCGAGACCGAGCGACGGTGCGGAGCGACAGAACCGTCGTCGTCCGACACCGGCCCTGTCGCGGATCGCGTGGGGGCGCGCGCCTCAGGGGCGCCGCAGCCGCCCGACCACGTACCGCCACGGGCCGCCGAGCGCCGCGACCAGCTCGACCCGCTTGAGCCCGACGGTCGCCGCGCGGAACTCCTCGTCGACGGGCCACCCGCCGACGGCGTCCACGGCGGCCGACACCTGGTCCGGTCCCGTGCCCTGACCGAGCGCCCCGAGCTGCCGCAGCGCCCCGACGGCCCGCCGCAGCACGGCCACCGCCGTCCGGGGGCGCAGCACGAGCTTCGTGACCCACGCTCCGAGCCCCGTGCCGTAGCCGAGGGCCTGCGAGCGCAGCGCCGCCCGGTCCGACCGGTGCTCGTGCCACACGATGGCGGACGGCTCCACGGCGAGCGCCCCGCCGGAGAACAGCACCCGGGTGAACAGGTCCGGGTCCTCGCCGGCGCGTGCCGGGGTGCCGGGGCCGAGCGCGACGTCGAAGCCGCCGAGTGCGAGCGCGGCCGTCCGGCGCAGCGACATGTTGGCGCCGGTGCCGAAGGCGCCGACCGAGAACGGGAACAGCGGCAGGTCGGCCGGGGGCGCCGAGGTGCGGAACACGCGGCGGTCCGTGTTGCGCGCCCACGTCACGCGCTCGTCGAAGTAGCGCTGCGTCGGGGTGCGGAGTTCGCCGCTGGGCACCAGCCCGGTCACGCAGACCACGTCCGCGTCGCGGGCGTACGCGTCGGCGAGCGCCGCGAGCCACGAGCGGTCGACGACCACGTCGTCGTCGACGAAGGCGACCACGGCCCCGGACGCCAGGGCGAGACCGGCGTTCCGTGCGCGCGAGACGCCGGGTCGGGCCTCCAGGACGTAGCGGACCCGTGGGTCGCCGAGGGCGGCGACGACGTCGCGGGTCGCCGACGTGCTCGGTGCGTTGTCGACGACCAGCACCTCGAGGTCGTCGTGGTCGCTGGCGAGCACGGACCGGACGCACCGGCGGAGCGCCTCGGGGCGGTCGCGGGTGCCGATGACGACCGACATGCGGCCGACGGGCGTGCCCGTCGGCGCCGCCGGGAGGCCCGTGGCACGCAGGGCGCGCAGGGCCGGTCCCAGCTCGGCGGGGTCCACGGCGCCGGCCCCGTCGACGGCGACGTCGACGAAGCCGGCGACCTCGCGGCCGTCGCGGACGAGCAGGCGTGCCCGGCGGAAGCCGTCGGCGTCGGCGAGGCTGACGGCGGACGCGGCGAGCGCCTCCTGTCGGTCGACCGCCCCGACCCAGGCGGCTCCGGCCCAGGCGGGTGCCGCCGTGGACGGCATCGCGGGCGTGAGCGTGAGCACGCGGGTGGTGGTGGCCTGCTGGTCGGTCATGCTCCGATGCTCGGGCGGCGTCGCGGCAGGGTCAACGGCGGCCCACGGGGCGTGCGGCGACGGTCGCCCGACTTGCGGTTTGCCGCCAGTGGACACGCCCCGCCCGGTAGGATCGCGGGGACGACCCGGCGGCAGCACGCCGGGCACGAGGAGGACGCATGTCGATGGGCCCCAGGACCGGACTCGACGCCGCGCTCCCCTCGGAGCGGACCGTGCTCGTGGTGGACGCCGTGACGTGCGTCTGCGGGCACGTGCAGGACGCGCACGAGCACTACCGTCCCGGCTCCGACTGCGCCCTCTGCGACTGCCCGAAGTTCCGCCGCGACCGCTGATCCGACGGGGGTCCTGCGGGAAACCGCCGCTTCCCCGCAGACGGGCTGAGGGCGCCTTGTCCGGCCTGGAACGGCGCGGTTAGCGTCGCGTCCATGGCCATCTCCCCCGCCGCTCCCGCGTGCATCGTCCTCGCCCACGAGGACCCCGTGCACGTGCGCCGGCTCGTCGAGGCGCTCGACCCGTTCGCGGTGTTCCTGCACTGCGACGCGCGGACCCCCGAGCCGGTGTTCCGCGCCATGACCGAGGGACTGCCGGAACGGGTCCGGCTCCTGCCGCGCATCCGCACGGGGTGGGCGCGGTGGGAGAACGTCGCCGCCGAGGTGTCCGGGTACCGGGCCGCGCTCGCGGGGACGGACGCGTCGCACGTCGCCGTGCTGACCGGCAGCGACTACCCGCTGGCGAACCCGGCGGAGATCTCCGCGCTGCTCGAGGCGCACCGCGAGCGGTCCTTCATCGACGTGCACCCGCTGCCGTTCGCGCCGTGGGGGCGGGACGGCGGGGTGTCCCGCATCCGCTTCCGGCACTGGGCGTGGCGCAAGCACATGCTCCGGCTCCCGGTCCCCCGTCGGGTCCCCGGCGGCGTGGTGTTCTCCGGGGCGTCCCAGCTCAAGGTGCTCGCCCGGCACCACGCCGCGGCGGTCGTCGACGCCGTCGACCGGCGCCCGGACCTCGTCCGGTTCTGGCGTCGCACCTGGGTCGCCGACGAGACCTTCGTGCCGTCGGTCCTCAACTCGCCCGCGCTGACGCCCGGGTTCGCCGACGAGCACGTGCCGCAGCCGCTGTGGTGGATCGGGTGGGACGGCACGGCACGGAAGAGCCCGCCGTGGTTGACGGTCGCCGACGCCGGGCAGTTGCTCGAGCGCCGGACCGAGCCGGACGTCGAGGTGCAGCACCTGTTCGCGCGGAAGTTCTCGACGGAGCGGAGCAGTGACCTGCTCGACGTCGTCGACGGCGCGTCCGGGCTGCGCCAGGGCGCCTCGGTCCGGTCCGAGCAGGGCGTGACCGGGGCGGGGGCGGTCGCACCGTGACGGTCCCCCAGCAGACACCGCAGACCCGGCGGGAGGCCCGCGCGGCGCGGGACGCAGCGGAGGCCGCTGCGGACGCGGCACGCGGGGCAACGGAGTCCGACGACCCCGTCGCCACAGCGCCCGAGTCGCTCGACACCGGCGCCGTCGCCGTCCGCAAGGGCTCGTCCGTCCTCTTCGGTCGTGGTCTGCTGTACGTCGTCGTCTGGTCGATGCAGCTCGTCGTCTCGTCGCTCATCTCCCCAGTCCTCGCGCACCTGATGCCGCCGTCGGAGTTCGGCGTCCTCGCCTCGGCGATCGCGCTGTTCCAGGCGCTCGTCGTGCTCGCGGTCGCCGGCATCGACCAGGCGTCGGTCCTGCAGCGCGCCGAGGACGGCGACGACCGCAAGGCCCGGGGGCTGCTCGCCGTCGGCATGATCACCGCGAGCGTCGTCACCGTCGTCGCGCTCACCACGATCCCGGTCTGGGGCGACGCGGCCGGGTTCGTCGGCGAGCACCCGCTGCTCCTGGTCGCCGTGCTCTGGACGGGCCCCGCCGCCGTCGTGCAGATCTCGCTGGCGCTGCTCGTCGCGCAGGACCGCATCCGGGTCTTCGCCGTGACCAGTCTGCTGTCGTCGATCGGCGGCTCGGTCATCGGCCTCGGGCTCCTCACCTGGGTGCACGCCGACGCCACCACCTACGCCTGGGGCGGCGTCGTCGCCCAGGGCGTCGCGATGGTGATCGGCATCGCGGCCACCCGACCGCGCCTCGCCGGCCTGCTCGACGCCAGGACCACGGCGCGCGCCTTCCGGCTGGGCATCCCGGTCGCGCTCGGCAACCTGTCGTACTTCGTGCTGAACGCCGGCGACCGCATCGTCGTGCAGCGGCTGCTCGGGCCCGACGAGGTCGCCCGCTACCAGATCGCCTACGTCGTCGGCTCGGCCGTCATCCTGCTGCTGACCTTCACGAACCAGGCCTGGGCGCCGCACTTCGCCGCGCTCCGCGACGCCGTCGCACGCCGACGGCTCGCGATGCACTCCCGTGACGAGCTCTACCGGATGCTCGCACCGGTGCTCCTCGCGGTGACGCTGGTGTCGCCGGTGGCGCTGCCGGTCCTCGCCCCGGCGTCGTACCGGGTGCAGGAGCTGTCGGTCGTGGTCTTCGTCGTCGCGGTCACCGCGTACCCGGTGGTCGCCAGCGGCGCGACCGGACGGTTGCTCCTGGTCGAGCGCCGCGGCGTCGCGGTCGGCGTGATCGCCGCGATCGCCGGAGCCGTCAACATCGGGGCGAACCTCGTGCTCGTGCCCGTGTTCGGCATCGCCGGGGCCGGCCTGGCGACCGTCGTGGCGTACGTGGTCCTCGCCGCCATGCAGTTGCTGGCGATGCCGGACCGCCGCGAGTGGCGCGGGCCGGGCCCGAGGATCGTCCTGACGACCGTCGCCGCCCTCGCCGTGGCAGCCGGTTCGCTGCTCCTGCCGCAGGACGTCCTGTGGAACTGGGTCCGCGTCGCGGGCGTGCTCGCCTGCCTGCCGTGGTTCCTCCGCCGGCTGCAGACCGCCAGGGGTGGTGTGGCATGACGACGCGACGGACGACCGACGACGGCACGCGCCGGCTCCGGGTCGGGGTCCTGGTGACCGGGCTCGCCATCACCGGCGGACTCGAACGCTGCGTCCTCGAGGACACCCGCGAGCTCGTCGCCGCCGGGCACGAGGTCGAGGTGTGGCACCGGAACCGGACCGCCCCACGTCAGGACGAGGGCCTCGCACCGTACGAGGCGATGGGCGTCCGCCTGGTCGAGGCCACCGACTACCGGTTCGGGGTGCGCACGGCCGTCCGCGACGCCTGGCGCTTCGCCCGCGAGGGGCTGCGCATCCGCCGGTCCCGCCTCGACGTGCTGTGGCTGAACCGGCCCGAGTACCTGCCGTTCGGACGTGTCGTGTCGATGCTGTCCGGCGTCCCGCTCGCGGTGCACCTGCACCACGCCCCGAACTACCGCCGGCTCGGACCGATCGCCGGCGGCCGGACGCGCTACTTCGCCGTCTCCCACGCCATGGCACGTGCCTGGGCGGCGTCGGGCGTCCCCACCGACGCGATCACGATCGTCCCCAACGGCGTCGACACCGACGCCTTCCCCGCTGCGACCCCGGCGTCCGCCGACCACGCGCGTGCCGCGCTCGGCATCCCCGAGGGGACGCCGACGGTGCTCTACTACGGTCGGCTCACGCGGTCGAAGGGCGTGCTCGCCCTCCTGGAGGCGTGGGGGCGCGTCCGTGCGTCGGCTGCGGCCCGCACCGCGGTCACCACTCCCCCCTCGGTCGGCTCCGCACGACCGGCGCCGCTCCTGGTGCTCGCCGGCGCGCTCTACCCCGACGAGGCCCCCGCGGTGCGCTCGGCGATCGCCGAGTTGCCGGCCGGGTCGGTGCTCGTCCTGCCCGAACGGGACGACGTCGTCCCGCTCCTGCACGCCGCCGACGTGGTCGTCGCGCCGTCGATCGAGCCCGAGGGCTTCGGCCGCGTGGTGGTCGAGGCGATGTCGGCGGGGCGCCCGGTCGTGGCCGCCGCATCAGGCGGGACGGGCGAGATCCTGTCCGGCGACTGGGCGCGGTTCACCGTGGACCCGGCCGACCCCGACGCGCTGGCCGAGCGGGTCCTGGCCACGCTCGACGAGGCCGAGCTCGACCCCGCGCTGGGCGACCGGTGCCGTGCGTTCGTCCGGGACCGTTACGGGCGCGAGCCGCACGTGGCGGCCCTGCTCGACGCGCTGCTCGAGCACGCACGCTGACCGGCGGCCGGGCGGTCCGGCGGAGGGCTCACCGGGTTCCGACTCTCTGGCGGCCCGCTCGCCGCGGAGCGAGTCCGCGCGGGTCAACCGGCGACGGGCGCACCGGACGGCAGGGTGGCCTGCGGCGTCTCTCCCTCGGCCGGCACGTCGATCGTCATCCAGTCGATGAGCAGCGAGCCCTCGGCGTCCCGCGGCGGCAGCCCCTGCAGCGACCCCGTCTGCACGACGAGGTGCATGCGCTCCACGGGGATGTCCTCGGTCGTGGAGCCGACGACCTCGTCGTCCACCAGGAACGACATCCGCGTCGGCGTCCACTCGATCGTGTACGTGTGCCAGTCGGCCAGCGAGGCGTCGGTCTCGTGGTGGACGCACTTCTCGGCCGGGTCCACCAGGCAGTGCACGTTGAGCCAGGCGGGAGCACCGAGCGCGCCCTCGGGGAAGTCGACCTCGCCGTGCTCCCAGACGTTCTGGTCGCTCCAGAGCAGCACCGCCACCCCGTAGCCGTCGACCTCGTCGCTCCGCATCCTGATGCTGTACCGGCCCGCGGTCTGTCCGCCCCACCGACCGTCGACGAGCGGGACGACGCCGCCCGCGAGCGGGGTGCCGTCCTCGGCGGTCCGGAGGTGCATGTCGAGCACTCCGTCGTGCGCGCTCAGCGTCGACGCCTGGTAGCGGCCCGTCCCCGCGGTGTCGGCGAAGCCGTGGTACACCGTGAACCGGTCGTCGTACGCGGCCTCGAACCCGCCCGGCCCCGTGGCGTCGTCGAAGTCCTCGGAGAACACGCGGTCCCACCCGGCGCGTTCCTCCGTCGGCATCGCGACACCGCTCGGCCCGGTGCCGCTCGAGGACGTTCCCGTGGTCGCCGCCGCGACGGCCCCAGCGGCGATCACGAGCGCCCCGGCCGCGAGCGCGATCCGTCGACCCCGCGCGCGGAGCGGTGGCCGGTGACGGGGCAGACCCGCGCCGTGTGCCGGGGGTGCGCCGTGCGCGGCGGCCGACTGCTCGGCGAGGGGCCGGGTGCCCGGTTCGTCCGGGATCACTGCGCGGCCCATGCCCGGACCTCCGAGAGCCCGACGTTGATCGTGCTCGGCGAGACGCCCGTCGTGGTGAACCGCACCCACGTGACGTTCCGCGCCGCGAAGTCGACCGTGCTGGCGCTGCCGTCGTCCGGGAGCGCCCCCACCGTCACGCTACTGCCGTCCGAGAAGGTCAGGACGCCGCTCGTGATCCGGTCGTCGCCGTTGGGGCGGTCGTGCAGGACGATGCGCTGCAGGGCGACGGGTCGGGCCCAGTCGAGCTGCAGCCAGATGCCCGTCCGGCCCCAGGGCACCGCCCACTCGGCGGTGTGGTCGACCGGGTGGCCGGACACCACGCCGTCGACGGCCTTCGCGACGGTCTGGCCGTCGGCCGGGTTGTCCGCCACGGCCGTCGGGGTCGCCGAGTCGGTGACGTCGCGGAGGTTCGGCGTCGGGGTCGGAGTCGGAGTCGGAGTCGGAGTCGGCGTCGGCGTGGGGGTCGGAGTCGGCGTCGGCGTCGACGTCGGCGTCGGCGTCGGCGTCCCGCCACTGCTCGCCGGTGCGAGGGCGCGGATCTCGGCCAGGCCGACGTTCTCCGTCCCACCCCGCACCGAGGTCACCGAGAACCGAACCCACGTCACGCTGCGCGCCGCGAACGTCACCCGCTGCACCGCACCACCGTTCTCCAACGCCGGCACCACAACGCTCGAACCGTCCGAGAACGTCAACGTCCCACCGGTCACCTGGTCCACCGAGTTCGGCCGGTCGGCCAACTCGACCGCATCGAGCTTTGTCGCTCCCGCCCACCCGAGCTGGATCCACGACCCCGCCCGACCACCCGGAGCCACCCACTCCGCCGTCGGCGCCTCCGGGTACCCGCTCACCACACCGTCCACGGCCTTCACCGCCGTCTGACCGTCCGCCCCGTTCTCCGCACTCGCCGTCACCGACGCCGAACCCGTCACGTCCGACCGCGTCGGCGGCGGTGCGTCGACCGGTGCGAGGGCGCGGATCTCGGCCAGGCCGACGTTCTCCGTCCCACCCCGCACCGAGGTCACCGAGAACCGAACCCACGTCACGCTGCGCGCCGCGAACGTCACCCGCTGCACCGCACCACCGTTCTCCAACGCCGGCACCACAACGCTCGAACCGTCCGAGAACGTCAACGTCCCACCGGTCACCTGGTCCACCGAGTTCGGCCGGTCGGCCAACTCGACCGCATCGAGCTTTGTCGCTCCCGCCCACCCGAGCTGGATCCACGACCCCGCCCGACCACCCGGAGCCACCCACTCCGCCGTCGGCGCGTCCGGGTACCCGCTCACCACACCGTCCACGGCCTTCACCGCCGTCTGACCGTCCGCCCCGTTCTCCGCACTCGCCGTCACCGACGCCGAACCCGTCACGTCCGACCGTTCGGCACCCGGCTCGGAGGGCGCGGACGGCTCGGAGGGCTGCGTCGGCACCGGTGACCCGGCGGTGTACTCGCGGCTGAGCCAGCTGGTCTCGGGACGGGCCGAGCACGCCTGCCAGGACGCGCAGGTCTCGGTGTCGTGTGCGGCGTAGGTGAAGAAGGCGTCTGCCTTCGCCTGCGTCTGCGCCGCCGTCAGGTTCGCCGGTCGGTCCGCGATCGGGTACCCCATGTACCCGGTGAAGTCGTGCGCTCCGGTGTACTGCTGCTGCACCTGGTCGGTCAGGTAGGCGACCGTGTGGTGGTCGCTGTGGTCCCCGTCGCCGTACGTGCCCTCGTGGTCGAGCGTGTGGATGTCCGTCGGTGCGAAGTCCTGCACGATCCCCTGCAGCGTCGCACGCAACTGCGTGAGCGTGTACGACGCAGCCTCGGGCGCGTCGGCGACGGTGTGGATCGTGTCGCGGTCGCCGGTGTACAGCCGCTGCAGCGACGCGTAGTCGTTCGCCCAGAAGCCGTTCCCCCCGACGTTGCCGTCGGGCAGGTCCAGGAACACCAGGCTGATCCGCGGATCGGCGGTGAGTGTCTCGGTGCGCAGGGTGCGCCCGGCGACGGACGTGCTCCCGGCGGTCGACGCCGGGTCGACGCCGGCGATGCTCGCGTACGCGGCCAGCAACCCGACCTGGCGCTCCTGCCAGTACCAGCGGGGTCTGCCGGCGTCGCCCGCGGTCACCACGACCGAGCGGACGCAGCGTCCGGCCGCGATGTCCTTCCGCAGGTCCGCACCCAGGAAGAGCAGGTCGTCGTCGGGGTGCGCGATGACGCTGAGCACCCGGCCCGCAGTGCAGGCCGCAGACGTGGCGGCCGCAGCGGCCTGTCCCGTCAGCCCCGGTGCAACGAGCACCGCGAGCGCCGACACGAGCACGACCGCGACGGACGCGACGCGCAGGCGCCGTGTCCGTCGGGAGTGACCCGCTGCCGGGTCAGTCGGTGGCATGCCGCATGCCCTCGGTGGTCAGCTCGTACATGGCGGTCGTCCCGGACGACCAGACCCGCTCCCAGTAGGGCGAGTCCGCCATGGCGGCCCCGAGCTCCTGGTAGTCGTCGTCACTCTGGTACCCGTACCGCTCGTCGTAGGCGCCGAACGGCTCGGCGACGAGGGCGTAGTACTCGGTGGCCGGCCAGTTCTCGACCAGCTCGCGCGTCAGGTCCGACACGTCGCCGGCGGCGTCGTAGTCGCCGGCCGGGTCCGGGTAGGGGCCGAGGGCTTCGCGGGTCAGGTAGCCCACGTCGAAGTAGCGTGCACCGGTGTTGCTCGGCACGGCGTTCGCCGACCCGGTGAGCAGCATCAGGCTCCCGGCCGGCGCGGTGCGGTCGTAGAAGCGCGTGGCCTCGGACTGACTCCGCGTCATCACGCGGTTCCAGTCGAGCGCGGTCTGCCCGAACGCTCCGATCGCCACGAGCGCCGCCACGGCTGCGCCGGCCACGGCGAACCGCACGGTCGGGCGACGCATCCCCCGTCCGAGCAGTGCGCCCACGGGAGCGAGCCTTCCCGACGGAGCCGGGAGCGCGGCCGCCAGGATCGCGATCCACGGCGTCGCGAACAGCACGACGCGGAAGATCCCCTCCTGCCCGTAGTTCGTCGCCACCAGCAGCGAGATCGGGCTGGCCGCCGCGGCGAGCAGCGCCCAGTGCGTCCGGTCCCGACGCACGAGCACGGTGACGACGGCGGCGATCCCGAGCAGCACGAGTGCGGCTGCGGGCACGTCGAACGCCAGGCGGGTCACGAGCGGCTTCGGCAGGACGGTCATGTCGTGCGTCGGCGGTTGCACGTTGTCGAGCACGCGCCCGACGGCCGCGAGCGACAGGAACCGCCCGAGGATGTCGCCGTTCATCGCCGCGAAGGCCACCGCCGGCACGAGGACGACGACCGGCAGCCACCACGGGCGCAGCATCCGGAAGACGATGAGCGTGACGAGCGCCGCGACCGTCAGGTACGGCGAGATCTGGTGCGTGACGACGAGCACGATGCCGATGACCGTGATCCCGATGATCCGCGACAGGCCCACGCGGCGGGCGCGGGGCTTCGCGGCCACGCTCCCGTCACCGGTGTTCGCGGCAGCGACACGCAACGGGCCCGTCGCGAGCACGAGGATGACGAGCGACATCAGGATGCCGGTCGACTGCGGCGAGAAGTACGTGGTGTTCAACGACCCGGTCATCGCGGTCAGCAGGGCGGCGATCCACGGCCGACGGGCCCCCGGCAGCCAGTGCGCTGCCAGCACCCCCACCGCGGCGGTGGTGCTGAAGGCGAGCAGGACCGGGAACCACGCGGCGATGAGCATGGTGTTGCCGATGCCGCCGACGTCGGCGACCCACGCGGCGCCGGCGAACAGACCGGACCAGGTCTGGAAGATGTCACGGGACGGGTCGGTGCCACCGAACTGCCGGATGTACTCGACCACGCCGATGTGCCGCGCCGCGGCCGTGACGGTCGGGACGCCGTAGGCGATCGCCTGGGCGAGCTGCACGACACCGCCGAGCACGACCACCGGGACGGCGAGACCGCGACCCCGCACCAGCGCGACGACGGCCGCACCGACGACGAGCGCGAGCCCGACCACCAGCGCCGGGCCGAGCGAACCGAACAGGCCCGCGGGAACCGGGTCGCCCGCGTGCACGAGCGCGGCGACGACCACGACGACGAGTCCGGCGAGCGACAGCGTCGTGACGGTGGCGGTGGTCCCCCACCGGGGGCGCACGGCTGCGGTGGGGACCAGTCGCGCGCGCCGGAGTTCGGCCAGGTCGCGCGGGACGGCGACGGCGAGGGCGGCGGCCGTCAGCACCACGGCTCCGACGAAGGGTACGGTCGGTGCCCAGACGTGGAAGGTCGCCATCGTGTAGCCGATGCCGATCGTGCCGACGAGCGACGCGGTCACGGCGAACACCGCGAACCGGGCCAGGGGCACCGGCCGGACGAGCAGCATCGGGGCGACCCCGAGCAGCGCGAACAGGAAGACCGCGACGGCGCTGGCGCGCAGGGCGCCGAGGTCGGCCACGCTGCCCACGGCGGCGAGCAGGAGCGTCAGCACCACGACCGCGGCGGCAGCCAGGCGCGCGACCGGACCCATGGCGTCGTCCTGGGTCGGACGGGGTGCGTGGGTGGTGGCGAGTCCACGCTGCAGCTGGTGGCGACCGTGTGCGGTGCGGTCGATGGTCCCCGCCCCGCCGAGCCGCTCACGGAGCGCCAGGAACGGCGCGGTGAGCACGGAGCGTCGCTCGACGCGGCGCAGTCGTCGGGTCGTCGCGGTGAACTCGGCGTCGACGGCGTCGCGCCCGACGGTCCCGGCGTTGCGCCCGACGGGCACGGCGCCGTGCCCGACGCCCGCAGCGCCGTCCGGGTCCCCGTCCGGCTCGAGGCCGAGGCGGGCGAAGGCGCTCAGGGCCTCCGGCACCGCGTCGACCGAGGCGGTCAGCGTGTCGCGGTCGAGGGCGTTCTTGGTCATCCAGGCTCCGAGTCCGTGGCCGTGCGCAGCAGCGGCTGCGCGGAGCGACGCGACGTCGTCCGCCGATCGCTGCCACGCGATCGCGGCCGGTTCGACGGCGATCGCGGATCCGGCGAACAGCAGTCGGGTGAAGAGGTCGAGGTCGTCGCCGCCGCCGACGCGGGTGCCCGGCCCGAAGGCGGTGTCGAAGCCGCCGATCCGGAGCGCGGTCGCGCGGTGCACGGCGAGGTTCGCGCCGGTGCCGTAGGCCGAGGCGGCGAAGGGGTGCAGCGGCACGTCGTCCGCGGCGTCGTCGAGGCGGAACACCCGTCGGCGCACGGTGCGTCCGCCGGGTGTGTGGTCGTCGTGCCAGCGCTGCGCGGGCGTCCGCAGCTCGGCGCTGGGGACGAGCCCGGTGACGCAGGCCACGTCGGGGTCGGCCGCGAAGGCCCGGGCGATCGCGTCGACCCAGCCGGCGTCGACGACGGCGCCCTCGTCGGCGAAGGCGACGACCTCGCCGGTGGCGGCGAGCAGTCCCGCGTTCCGGGCCGCCGCGAGGCCGCCGTCGGGTGCGGGGATCGTCGTGACCCGACGTCCGTCGAGCTGCACGGTCGCGACGCCACCGTCGTCGGCGCCGTGCGAGACGACGACGACGTCGAGGTCGGGGTGGCGGTTCGCCAGGACCGAGCGCATGGTGGTGCCGGCGGCGCCGTCCGTGCAGAGCACCACCGTGACGGACGGCAGCACCAGACCTGCTGCCGGCCGACGGTCGGGCACCGGCATGGGCCGGACGGCGCGCTGCAGGGCGCGGACGTCGACGGTCCCGCCGATGCGGCGACGCTCGGTGACGTCGACCTCGACGAAGCCGAGCGGCTCACCGTGGTCGCGGACGAGCAGCCGGGCGCGGCGGTACCCCGCCGCGCCCTCGAGGGCGACCACGTCGCGGTGACCGGACGCGTGCACGTCGGCACGGTCCACCTCGCCGACCCACAGGGCCCCGTCCCAGGTGGGGACGAGCGGCCCCGCCACGATCGGCGAGAGCACCATCGCCAGGGTCGCGCGGGTCACGGTGTGCCCACCGGCTGCGGGACGGGCGTGGCGGCGGGCGTCCGCACCACGACGGTGCCGAGCACGCGACCGACGGCGTAGCCGGTGACGGTCGACGCGACGGACACCAGGATCGCGGCGGCACGCAGCCCGCCGCCGCGCCCGAGGGCACGCAGCTCGCGCAGCACCGCCCCGGGGATCACCCGGGTCAGGTACGTCGACTCGCTGGCGAGGGAGTCCCCGGTGCCGACCCGACGGCTCAGCACGGCCTTCGAGATCCCCTCGTAGTAACTGCGCCGGCGCAGGTAGCGCATGGTGACGCGGTCCGGGGAGACCCGGTGCGAGACGTTCGACCGCGGCTCGTGCCGGATGCGGGCGCCCGGACGGGCCTGGGCGATGCGGATGCACAGCTCGGTCTCCTCGCACCCGAGGGGCTGGTTGCCGACGCGGCCGATGCCGGACCGGAAGCCGCCGGCGAGCAGGATCGCCTCGCGGCGGAACGCCATGCTCGAACCGATGACGTTGCGGACGTCGCCGGGGGTCTCCGGCAGCCCACGGTAGGAGCACCCGACGATCCACAGCAGCTCGTCGGCGTACGGCCCCGCCCCGGTGGCGTCCGGCCACGAGGGGGTCGCACGGCCGCCCACGCCGACGACCTCGGGGTCGTCGAGCGCGGTGAGCATGTGTCCCAGCCAGTCGGGGTCGGCCGTGGCGTCGTCGTCGAGGAACGCGACGACGTCGGCGTCCGTCAGGGCGACACCCGTGTTGCGTGCCCCGGAGAGGCCGCGGTCCTCGGTGTTCGCGACGACGCGCAGGTCGGGCCACCGCGCGGCCGCCCGGGCGAGGAGCTCGGGCTCGTGGTCGATCACCACGACGACCTCGGGCGCCTCGGGCTGACGCCTGGCCGACTCGACGCTGTCCTGCAGGTCGCCCCAGCGCTGCTGGGTGTAGGCGCAGATGACGACCGCGACGCTCGTCACGCGACGTCCTCGTCGGCGCCCACGACGGCGGCGACGACGGGCGCGCCGACCGCGGGCACGACCGGGCTGACGGGACCGACCGGGACCAACGGTGCGGCGGCGGCCGGCGCCGCGGGCGTGGCCGCGAGCTGCTCGGCGGGTGCGACGACGCTCATCGCCGCGCGCCGGACCTCGGCACGTCCGATCGCCGCGCGGCGACGCTCGTGCATGATCGACTTGAGCACGCGGATGCCGTCGGTCACGGCGTTGAGGTTGCTGGCCCCGTGCACGCGGAGCTTCTCGTGGCTCGGCACCTCGGTGATCGCCAGCTCGGCGGCCGACCACCGGCAGGTGAGCACGGTCTCGATCTCGAACCCGTCGCCCCACAGCATCGAGCCGTCGGCCGGCTTCGGCAGCTCCGACGACAGCAGTCCGATCTCCGGCAGCACGTCGGCCCAGAAGGCGTTGTAGCCGTAGCAGAGGTCGCTGTAGCGGGTGCCGAGGATGATGTTGCAGAGCATGTTGAGCCCGCGGTTGCCCAGGTTGCGGACGACGGTGATGTCGTCGCTGCCACCGCCGAGCGCGTAGCGCGTGCCCTTCGCGACGTCGGCGCCGTCGACGAGCGCCTGCACGAAGCGCGGGATCTCGTCGGGGTCGGCGGAGCAGTCGGCGTCGAACATCACGACGACGTCGCCGGTCACGGCCTCGAACCCGCAGGCCAGGGCGTTGCCCTTGCCCTTCCGGGTCTGGTGCACGACACGGATGTCGGGCATCACGCGCTGGGCGGCGGCCACGGTGTCGTCGACGGAGTTGCCGTCGACCAGGATCACCTCGTACACGGGCGGGAGCTTCGGGAGGATGATCTCGAGGTTGCGGGCCTCGTTCCGCGCCGGGATGACGACGGAGACCCTCGGGTCTGCAGGGCGGACGGTTCGTGCGGGCATGATCGCGGTCCTGTCGGGTCAGGGTGGTTGTCGGGGCGTGCTCGCGGGTCGAGCGGCGCCTCGTCGGGCGATGCGACGACGGTCGGACGTCGTCGGTCGGGATGCGGACGCGGGTACGGCGCCGCCGGGTTCCGCGGGTGAGTGGGTACCCTCCCCCGCGGCTCCTACCCTCGCCGCGGGCAGCAGGCCGGTCAATGCGCGGCGCGGTCCCTTGCGGACACCCGGGTGCGGATACGGAAACCCGCAACCGCCGTGCGGGCGGCGCGTCGGCGACGGCGGCCCGCGTGCCGTGGGCGCACCAGGACGACGGACGGGAGGCTCGGGGGCACGGCCGCCCCGCGCCTCCCGTCCGCCCGTGGTCGCGACCACCGCACCGAGGGCGCAGGGGACGTCGCCGCCGCCGGGGGCGGGGGGGCGGAAGCGACGTCGCGTGCGCGCGGCGTCGCCCGGCTCAGTCCCCGGCGGCCTCCGCCGAGACGAACGCGGCGCGGAGCGCGGTGGCGAGCTCCGCGACGTGCGGTTCGCGCAGCAACGACGTGTGCTCGGCGGCGATCCGCACCATCTCGGTGGGGCCGCGCAGCAGTGCCGACCACCCGGCGGCGTCGGGGTTCGCGTCCGCGAGCACGTACGTGGCCCGGCCGTGGAACGGCGTGGGGTGGTGCCGTCTGGTGACGATCTCGGCCTGGTCGAAGAACGCGTCGAAGCCCTTCTGTCCGTCGTGCCGCAGCACGCCGGCGGTGTAGGCCCGGACCCGCTTGGCGAACAGCGCGCCGTACGGCACCCCGGCGGGCAGCACGCGGCGGACGGCACGGTCGAGGCCGCGCTGCACGGCGCGGACGGCGGTGTCCGGCTGGTCGCGGGGCTCCATCCGACCGAAGTGCAGGCGCGCCTGCTCGGACTTCGTGCGGGGCAGGTAGGTGTCGAGCAGCGCGACGTGCTCGACCTGCTCACCGTTCTCGACGAGCAGGCGTGCGATCTCGAGCGCCACGAGACCGCCGAGCGAGTGCCCGACGAGCAGGTACGGTCCGCGCGGCTGCACGATCCGCATGAGCGCGACCGCGCGGCGGGCGCTCCGCTCGATGCTCCAGTCCGGCAGACCGCGACGCTCCAGGGCGTGCTGCTGGAACGCGTACAGGTCGTGTTCCGGCAGGTGCCGCGACAGCGGCAGGAACGTCAGGGCCAGGGCACCGCCGCCGGCGAAGCAGAACACCGGCGGCCGGCCGGCGACCCGGGCCTCGGACACCTTGACGACGTCGGGGTGGCTCGGCAGCGCGCTCGTACCGCCACGGACGCGGCGGGCGAAGGACCGGAGCGTGGGGTGCTCGAGCACGTCCGAGGACCGCAGGTCGACCCCGAGCCGGTCCTGCACGACGGCGAGCATCTCCTCGGCGGAGAGCGAGTCCCCGCCGAGCGCCGAGAAGTCCTCGTCCAGGTGCACGCCGCGCAGCCCGAGCACCTCGGCCCAGATCTGCCCGACGACGAGCTCCCACTGGTCGTACTCGCCCTCGACCATCTCGGTCTCGACGCTCGGTGCGGCGGGCAGCTCGGCCCGGTCGACCTTGCCGCGCTCGTTGCGGGGCAGCTCGGTCATCGGCACGATCGACGCCGGCACCATGTACTCGGGCAGGCGGTCGCGCAACGCCCGTCGGAGCGCGGCGGGCGCCGGCGTCCGGTGGCCCGGCCGACCGACCACGTAGGCGACCAGCCGGGTGACCGCGGGCGGGTCGACCTGCGCCGTGACGACGGCGTCGTGCACCTCCGGCACCGCACGGAGCGCTGCCTCCACCTCGCTCGGCTCGACCAGGTACCCGCGGACCTTGACGGCGTCGTCGGACCGGCCGAGCAGGACGAGTCGGCCGTCCGGGTCGAACCGGGCCAGGTCGCCCTGGCGCCAGCTCGGTGTCCCGACGGGGATCCCGAGCGCCGCTTCGGCCTCGCCGGTCGTCCCCGCGCGCTCCGCGGTCTTCTCGGGCGCACCCCAGTACCCCGCGGTCATGCCGTCGGAGACGACGACGAGCTCACCGGTCTCCCCCGGATCGGCGGGGCTGCCGTCCTCGCGCAGCACCAGCACCGTCTTGCCCGGCAGCGGCCAGCCGGCCGGCACGACGCCGACGGGCACCGGCTGCCCCGGCTCGATCGGGCAGTACGCCACGCAGGCGGTCTCGCTCGACCCGAACGCGTTGAGCAGCAGGGTGTCCGGGTCGAGGTGCGGGCGTGCGGCCTCGAGGTCGGCACCGGTGACGGCCTCGCCGGTGGTCATCAGGAACCGGAGCCCACCGAGCACGGGCGCGGTCCCGGAGGCCGTCGCGTGCGCACCCGGGGCCGTCTGCGACCCGACGATCGACCGCAGCAGGTGCGGCGTGCACACGAGCACGGTGACGTGCTCCTCGGCGAACCGACCGACCAGCCGTTCGACGCCGAGTTCGCGGGGTTCGAGCAGCACCGCGGCGCCCCCGCACAGCAGGGTGTCGAACGAGAACAGCAGTCCGGCCGCGAACGACAGCGGCAGCACCACCCCGAGCCGGTCGCCGGGGCCGAGCCCGAGGGCGGCGGCGTCCTGCTCCGCGTTCGCGAGCTGCTGCCGGTGGGTCAGCACGACGCCCTTCGGCATGCCGGTCGATCCGGAGGTGAAGACGATCGCGAACGGGTCCCGTCCCCCGGGGCGCTCCGCGGGTGCCGGGCCGTCCGTCGCCACCGCACCGCGCGCCAGCAGGTCCCCGAGCCCGTGGACCGAGCCGGCGCGTTCGGCGACGACGTCGGCAGCCAGGGCAGCGCGCTCACCGTCCGCCAAGATTTCGTCGACCCCCGCGAGCCGGGCGACGTGCTCGAGTCGTGCCGTGGGCAGGTGGTCGTCGAGCACCACCACGGTCCGTCCGGCGCGGACCAGGGCCAGCACCGCGACCACGGCCTCCGACGTCTGACCGGCCATGATCCCGACGGGCTTCGACGCGCCGCCGGCGACCGCACCGACTCCCGCCCCGCTGTGGTCGTCGGGTCGCAGCGTCGTCGCGAGCACGGTCGCCAGACCCCGAGCAGCACGGTCCGCCTCGCCGAAGGTGTAGGAACGCCCGTTGCCGGCGAGGGCCGGCGCATCGGCGTGGGCCGCCACCACGCGGTCCCAGCGGTCGAGCACCGAGTGGTCGTCGGCTGCGGGCACGGCGGCGGTGCGGTCGCTCCAGGGGTGGACGGTGGTCAGCGGATCGTCGGAGATCAGCGGATCGACGGAGGTCACGGTGACACCTCGGGGCTCGGCAGCGGACCGCCGCGACACCCGCGACGGTCCTCCGACCGTAGGTCCGCGCCGATCGCGCCCGCGACCCGGCGAGCGTGCCCTGCGGGGAACCGCAACCGGCCTGGAGGCGCGGCTCGCGTCCGCCTCGGACGCCCACCTCCGCTTGGTGGACGGTCGAGCACCTCGGCGGCACACGCGCTGCCCCGGCGCTGTTCCTGGGTCGGCCCGCTCGGCGCGATGCCCGACCACGCCGGCGCAGCACGCTGCGCCGGGTCGGCGCGCTGGTCCAGCGCCGGTCGGTGCTCTTCCGAGGCGACATCGTGCGGTTCCGCGCAACGCCCCGGGACCGGGGGCGCGCGCCGAGGGCCGGGTTTCGCGGGCGCCCGTGGACGGCGCCGGGAACGAGAACAGCCCCCGGGATGTCCCGGGGGCTGTTCGTCGAGTGCTGGGGTACCTGGACTCGAACCAAGAACGACGGTACCAGAAACCGCTGTGTTGCCAATTACACCATACCCCAAGAAGCCTGTCGGCCTCTCGCCCCGATCACCCGGGGCACGATCAACTACTGTACAGCATCCCGGAGGTCCGTGAGACCACCCACCAGGTCGCGGTGCACCGCAGCAGCCGTCGCCGCACCGTGTCCGGCTGCGACGATGAGCTGTTCCGGCCCGGGAGGAGTGACGTCTCCCACCGCGTACAGGCCCGCGACCGAGGTCCGGCCCACCCGGTCGACCACGAGCAACCCGTCCGGATCTCGTCGGAGCACAGGTGGAGCGTCGGGCGTGTCGCGGGCGGCGCCCCCTGCTGCCCCGCCGTGCGCGTCCTCGGCGGAGTCGCCGGTCTCGGCGCTGGCGGTGACCTGGAGCCAGTCGAGGTCGGCGTGCCACGTCGGACGCACGAACCCGCCGGTCCGGGGCTCAATGTGTCCGTCGGCGAGCCGCACCCCGGTCATCCCGGTCCGGTCCCCCTCGAGGTCGGCGACGGGCCGCTCGTCCACCCGGACCCCTGCCGCATCCAGGCGAGCGCGTCCGGCGTCGTCGAGCGGCGCGACGCCGTTCGTGTAGACGATCAGGTCGTCGGTCCACGTGGCGATCAGCAGGGCACGGTCCACGACGTCGTCGGTCTCGCACACGAACGCGAGCGGCTGGCCGGCCTTGTCGTAAGCGTCGCACTCCACGCAGCTGTGCATCGACGTGCCGTAGAAGGCGCGCAGCATGGGCAGCGCCGGGAACTCCTCACGCAGACCGGTGGCCACGACGACCGTCCGCGCGCGGGCGTCCAGCTCGACGCCCCGCCACGAGCCGTGCACCGTCCACCCCGCGCCGTCAGGGGCCGGAGCGACCCGGTCCACGACGGACTGCACGACGGTCGCCTCCGGGTACCCCTCCACCTCGGTACGGCCGAGCTTGCGGAGTTCCAGCGGCGAGATCCCGTCCCGCGTCAGGAAGCCGTGTGACCGCAGGGTCGCCGCATTCCGGGGCCGGTTCGCGTCGACCAGCAGCACGGTGCGCTTGGCCCGGACCAGGTTGAGCGCTGCACTCAGCCCGGCCGGCCCGGCACCGATCACCGCGACGTCGTGCACGATGTCCTCGGACGTCGGCACCGGGACCGGGACCGCCGGACTGCTCATGGTCGGCGGTTCAGCTGCCCGCGAGGGCGCGCAGTCGGGTCAGCGTCGACGCCTTGCCGAGGATCTCCATCGACTCGAAGAGCGGCGGGCTGATACGACGGCCGGAGACGGCGACGCGGAGGGGTCCGAAAGCGACCCGGGGCTTGAGGCCGAGCTCGTCGATGAGCGCGGAGCGGAGCGCCTCCTCGATCGAGACCGTCGTCCAGGTGTCGAGCGGCTCGAGCGCCGCGATGCCGGCCGTCAGCACGGCGTCCGTGTCGCCCTTGAGCGAGGCCCGGGCATCGTCCCCGACCACCAGGTCGTCGTCGGCCGTGAACAGGAACCCCAGCATCGCGGGCGCCTCACCGAGCAGCTGCATGCGCTCCTGGACGAGCGGTGCGGCCTTGGTGAGCAGCTCGAGCTGCTCCGGGGTCGCGGGGTCGGACACGAACGCCGTCAGGTACGGCAGGAGCCGGTCGCGGAAGTCCTCCGGCGTGAGCAGGCGGATGTGGTCCCCGTTGATCGCCTCGGCCTTCTTGTGGTCGAAGCGTGCCGGGTTGGGGTTGACGTCGGTGACGTCGAACGCCTGCACCATCTCGTCGATCGAGAACACGTCGCGGTCGGGTCCGATCGACCAGCCGAGCAGTGCCAGGTAGTTGACGAGCCCTTCGGGGATCATGCCTGCGGCGCGGTGGTGGAACAGGTTCGACTCGGGGTCGCGCTTCGACAGCTTCTTGTTGCCCTCCCCCATCACGTAGGGCAGGTGGCCGAACACCGGGATCGACGGCGCCAGCCCGATCTCGTACAGGGCCTCGTACAGCGCGATCTGCCGCGGCGTCGACGACAGCAGGTCCTCGCCGCGCAGGACGTGCGTGATGCCCATCAGCGCGTCGTCCACCGGGTTCGTGAACGTGTACAGCGGGGTCCCGTTCGGACGCACCACGACGAAGTCCGGGAACGTGCCCTGCTTGAACGTGATCTCGCCGCGCACCAGGTCGTCGAAACTGAGGTCGCGGTCGGGCACCCGCAGCCGCAGTGCCGGCGAACGGCCCTCGTCGCGGAACGCCTGGCGCTCGGCGTCGGTCAGGTCCCGCTCGTGGTTGTCGTAGCCCTGCTTGGGGTCACGGCCGGCGGCACGGTTCCGGGCCTCCATCTCGTCGGGCGTCACGTAGGACTCGTAGATGTGGCCGGACGCCTTGAGCTTCGCGATCACGTCCTCGTAGATCGCCGTGCGCTCGGACTGCCGGTACGGGCCGTGCTCGCCGCCGGCGTCGACACCCTCGTCCCAGTCGAGCCGGAGCCAGCGCAGGGCGTCGAGGATCTGCGCGTACGACTCCTCGCTGTCCCGGGCGGCGTCGGTGTCCTCGATGCGGAACACGAGCTTGCCGCCGGTGTGCCGCGCGTAGGCCCAGTTGAACAGCGCAGTACGGATGAGCCCGACGTGCGGGGTCCCCGTCGGGCTGGGGCAGAAGCGGACGCGGACGTCGGGGCCAGAGGCAGTGGTGAAGGGCGCAGTCATGACCCGACAACCCTACCGCGGTGGCGGTTCGTCCCACTTCCCTGGAACGCAGAAAACCCCTGACCATGACTGGTCAGGGGTTCCCTGGTGTTTCCAACGTTAAGTCCGGCGGCGTCCTACTCTCCCACAAGGTCCCCCTTGCAGTACCATCGGCGCTGAGAGGCTTAGCTTCCGGGTTCGGAATGTGACCGGGCGTTTCCCTCTCGCTATGACCACCGGAACACTCTCGACCATGATGATGCTTGGTCTCAAAGCTGTCCCGGCTACCACCCACACAAAAGTGGGTGGAGCGGTGTATTCAGTTTGATTCCCGATCGTCTGTCGGGAACCACAAAGTGGACGCGAGCCCCGCACACAAGGTGCGGGAAATCAGTGTGTTATCAAGTCTTCGGCTTATTAGTACCGGTCAGCTCCACGGGTCGTTAGTCCCCGCTTCCACATCCGGCCTATCAACCCAGTAGTCTGCTGGGAGCCTCTCACACTCAAGGTGCATTGAAATCTCATCTCGAAGACGGCTTCCCGCTTAGATGCTTTCAGCGGTTATCCGGTCCGAACGTAGCTAATCAGCGGTGCCCTTGGCAGAACAACTGACACACCAGAGGTTCGTCCATCCCGGTCCTCTCGTACTAGGGATAGATCTTCTCAAATTTCCAACGCGCGCAGCGGATAGGGACCGAACTGTCTCACGACGTTCTAAACCCAGCTCGCGTACCGCTTTAATGGGCGAACAGCCCAACCCTTGGGACCTACTCCAGCCCCAGGATGCGACGAGCCGACATCGAGGTGCCAAACCATGCCGTCGATATGGACTCTTGGGCAAGATCAGCCTGTTATCCCCGAGGTACCTTTTATCCGTTGAGCGACAGCGCTTCCACAAGCCACTGCCGGATCACTAGTCCCGACTTTCGTCCCTGCTCGACCTGTCAGTCTCACAGTCAAGCTCCCTTGTGCACTTACACTCGCCACCTGATTGCCAACCAGGTTGAGGGAACCTTTGGGCGCCTCCGTTACTCTTTGGGAGGCAACCGCCCCAGTTAAACTACCCATCAGGCACTGTCCATGAACCCGATCAGGGTCCTACGTTAGACATCCAAAGTGACCAGAGTGGTATTTCAACAATGACTCCACGAACACTAGCGTGCCCGCTTCACAGTCTCCCACCTATCCTACACAAGCCACTCCGAACACCAATACCAAACTGTAGTAAAGGTCACGGGGTCTTTCCGTCCTGCTGCGCGTAACGAGCATCTTTACTCGTAGTGCAATTTCGCCGAGTTCGCGGTTGAGACAGCTGGGAAGTCGTTACGCCATTCGTGCAGGTCGGAACTTACCCGACAAGGAATTTCGCTACCTTAGGATGGTTATAGTTACCACCGCCGTTTACTGGGGCTTAAATTCAGAGCTTCGCCCAAAGGCTAACCCTTCCTCTTAACCTTCCAGCACCGGGCAGGCGTCAGTCCGTATACATCGTCTTGCGACTTCGCACGGACCTGTGTTTTTAGTAAACAGTCGCTTCCCACTGGTCTCTGCGGCCTTCAACGCTCACGGAGCAAGTCCGGTCACGCGTCCGGCCCCCCTTCTCCCGAAGTTACGGGGGCATTTTGCCGAGTTCCTTAACCACGATTCTCTCGATCTCCTTGGTATTCTCTACCTGACCACCTGAGTCGGTTTCGGGTACGGGCGGCTGCAACCTCGCGTCGATGCTTTTCTCGGCAGCATAGGATCACTGATTTCCCCTTACGGGTACGCGTCGGATCTCAGGCACACAGACGACGGATTTGCCTATCGTCAGCCCTACATCCTTACACCAGGATCACCTTACGGATACCATCGCCTGGCTCAGCTACCTTCCTGCGTCACACCTGTTCATACGCTAACCGCACCAGCATGGGGTCGAGCGTTAGACCGGACACCATCACCCCGAAGGGATCCGGTGAGCCGGGTTAGGACTCTTAGCACCACTGGATTAGCTTGGGCGGTTGTTCGCCGGTACGGGAATATCAACCCGTTGTCCATCGACTACGCCTGTCGGCCTCGCCTTAGGTCCCGACTTACCCAGGGCGGATTAACCTGGCCCTGGAACCCTTGGTCTTTCGGAGGACGGGTTTCTCACCCGTCTTTCGCTACTCATGCCTGCATTCTCACTCGTGTAGCGTCCACGGCTGGATCACTCCGCCGCTTCACTCGCCACACGACGCTCTCCTACCACTCCGCACGACTGAACCACGAAGGCTTGTCGAATGTGCGAAATCTACAACTTCGGTGGTGTGCTTGAGCCCCGTTACATTGTCGGCGCGGAATCACTTGACCAGTGAGCTATTACGCACTCTTTCAAGGGTGGCTGCTTCTAAGCCAACCTCCTGGTTGTCTGTGCAACTCCACATCCTTTCCCACTTAGCACACGCTTAGGGACCTTAGTTGGTAGTCTGGGTTGTTTCCCTCTCGACGATGAAGCTTATCCCCCACCGTCTCACTGCTGCGCTCTCACTCACCGGCATTCGGAGTTTGGCTGACGTCAGTAACCTGTTGAGGCCCATCGGCCATCCAGTAGCTCTACCTCCGGCGAGAAACACGCAACGCTGCACCTAAATGCATTTCGGAGAGAACCAGCTATCACGAAGTTTGATTGGCCTTTCACCCCTATCCACAGCTCATCCCCTCCATTTTCAACTGAAGTGGGTTCGGTCCTCCACGACGTCTTACCGTCGCTTCAACCTGGCCATGGATAGATCACTTCGCTTCGGGTCTAGAACATGCGACTCAAACGCCCTATTCAGACTCGCTTTCGCTACGGCTGCCCCACACGGGTTAACCTCGCCACATATCACTAACTCGCAGGCTCATTCTTCAAAAGGCACGCCGTCACCCCTACAAGGAGGCTCCGACGGTTTGTAAGCAAACGGTTTCAGGTACTATTTCACTCCCCTCCCGGGGTACTTTTCACCTTTCCCTCACGGTACTTGTCCGCTATCGGTCATCTGGGAGTATTTAGGCTTATCAGGTGGTCCTGACAGATTCACACGGGATTTCTCGGGCCCCGTGCTACTTGGGATACACATCCGGCCATAACACCATTTCGTCTACGGGGCTGGCACCCACTACGGCCCGGCTTTCAAACCGGTTCGACTATGATGCGCTGTAACCGCCCCAGTCCGGCAGAACTGAGCGACGTGTCCCACAACCCCGACCATGCAACGCCCGCCGGCTATCACACATGATCGGTTTAGCCTCATCCGCTTTCGCTCGCCACTACTCACGGAATCACATGTTGTTTTCTCTTCCTGTGGGTACTGAGATGTTTCACTTCCCCACGTTCCCTCTACCCGCCCTATATATTCAGGCGGGAGTCACCAGGTCGCAGAACGCCTGGCGGGGTTTCCCCATTCGGAAATCCTCGGATCAAAGCTCGATTATCAGCTCCCCGAGGCTTATCGCAGATTTCTACGTCCTTCTTCGGCTCCAGATGCCAAGGCATCCACCGTTTGCTCTTAGAAACTTGACCACAAAGATTAAAATTGCGATCCAACGTCACCAATCAACAACCCAAAGGCTGATCATGGATGACGCGAATCAAAGATGCTCGCGTCCACTGTGTAGTTCTCAACATACGATCGGCACCAGCACTCCCCCACCAACAGGTAGGATCACACCGGCCCGACGAAGAACCAGCAACCAGAACGAACCCGTCCCAGTCACAGCTCAACCCTCAGTCCATCACAGACCGAGAAGCCTGGTCCCTCAGGACCCAACAACGTGCACCAGCCAGCAGCTCCACCCCAACCCGTTCCAACCCTGCAAGCAGGACGTACTGAGACCGGAAGCATCACTCCCAACTGCACTGTCAATGTTCCACCCATGAGCTACCCGTCGGACACGTTCGGTCCGAATCGGGCGCCTGGACACCGCAAGCGATGCCAGATGCTCCTTAGAAAGGAGGTGATCCAGCCGCACCTTCCGGTACGGCTACCTTGTTACGACTTAGTCCTAATCACCGATCCCACCTTCGACGGCTCCTTCCACAAGGGTTAGGCCACCGGCTTCGGGTGTTACCGACTTTCATGACTTGACGGGCGGTGTGTACAAGGCCCGGGAACGTATTCACCGCAGCGTTGCTGATCTGCGATTACTAGCGACTCCGACTTCATGAGGTCGAGTTGCAGACCTCAATCCGAACTGAGACCGGCTTTTTGGGATTCGCTCCACCTTACGGTATCGCAGCCCTTTGTACCGGCCATTGTAGCATGCGTGAAGCCCAAGACATAAGGGGCATGATGATTTGACGTCATCCCCACCTTCCTCCGAGTTGACCCCGGCAGTCTCCTATGAGTCCCCGGCATAACCCGCTGGCAACATAGAACGAGGGTTGCGCTCGTTGCGGGACTTAACCCAACATCTCACGACACGAGCTGACGACAACCATGCACCACCTGTACACCGACCACAAGGGGGCGACCATCTCTGGCCGTTTCCGGTGTATGTCAAGCCTTGGTAAGGTTCTTCGCGTTGCATCGAATTAATCCGCATGCTCCGCCGCTTGTGCGGGCCCCCGTCAATTCCTTTGAGTTTTAGCCTTGCGGCCGTACTCCCCAGGCGGGGCGCTTAATGCGTTAGCTACGACACAGAAACCGTGGAAAGGTCCCTACATCTAGCGCCCAACGTTTACGGCATGGACTACCAGGGTATCTAATCCTGTTCGCTCCCCATGCTTTCGCTCCTCAGCGTCAGTTACGGCCCAGAGATCTGCCTTCGCCATCGGTGTTCCTCCTGATATCTGCGCATTCCACCGCTACACCAGGAATTCCAATCTCCCCTACCGCACTCTAGTCTGCCCGTACCCACTGCAAGCCCGAGGTTGAGCCTCGGGATTTCACAGCAGACGCGACAAACCGCCTACGAGCTCTTTACGCCCAATAATTCCGGACAACGCTTGCACCCTACGTATTACCGCGGCTGCTGGCACGTAGTTAGCCGGTGCTTTTTCTGCAGGTACCGTCACTTTCGCTTCTTCCCTACTAAAAGAGGTTTACAACCCGAAGGCCGTCATCCCTCACGCGGCGTTGCTGCATCAGGCTTTCGCCCATTGTGCAATATTCCCCACTGCTGCCTCCCGTAGGAGTCTGGGCCGTGTCTCAGTCCCAGTGTGGCCGGTCACCCTCTCAGGCCGGCTACCCGTCGTCGCCTTGGTGAGCCATTACCTCACCAACAAGCTGATAGGCCGCGAGTCCATCCCCAACCAAAAAATCTTTCCACCACCAGACCATGCGGCCGGCAGTCGTATCCAGTATTAGACGTCGTTTCCAACGCTTATCCCAGAGTCAGGGGCAGGTTACTCACGTGTTACTCACCCGTTCGCCACTAATCCACCCAGCAAGCTGGGCATCATCGTTCGACTTGCATGTGTTAAGCACGCCGCCAGCGTTCGTCCTGAGCCAGGATCAAACTCTCCGTAAAAAATTACAACCAACACCCGAAAGCGTCAGCGAGTTGATTCTGACTGTCGACTGTCTACTGACAATCTTCAATCCAAAAGGAATTGTCTCAAACCCAGCCCGAAGGCCAGGCACGAGGTCAATAAAATTGGCATTGACAATGTGCACGCTGTTGAGTTCTCAAGGACCAGACGCACTCCCCGCTCCGCCCGAAACACGAGCATCGCCAGAGAGGCATTCGTCTTGCACCACCCGAACACACGCCGAATCACTCCGACTGTTCAGGGGGATGGTTGCCTGAGCGGGACCCCGTCCGGACTGCGTCTCAGGGGTTCAACCCTGTGACCGTCTCGGCCGTTCCGTTCTCCGCCTCAGCGGCAACGAGTGATTACTTTACGCAGAGGTGAACACCAGCGCCAAGCCAGCCCACATCCCGGGCGTGTCGTACCCCGACTCCCCCGGAAACACGCGGAACACGGGGTACTCGGGGCAGCTGAGGCGCTCAACGCAGTCCCCCGGGAACGGCGAACGGCCCGCTCCCCACGGGGAACGGGCCGTCTCCGGTCGTGTCAGTGCTTGGCGATGACGGGGTTCTTCAGTGACCCGATGCCCGAGACCGTCACCTCGACGATCTCGCCGTCGCGGATCTGACCGACGCCGGCCGGGGTGCCGGTCAGGATGACGTCGCCGGGCAGCAGGGTCCAGATCGAGGACACGAACTCGACGAGCGACGGGATGTCGTGCACCATCTCGTTCGTCGAGGCGGCCTGACGCAGGTCGCCGTCCACCCGGGTCTCGATGCGGATGTCCGACGGGTCGATCTCGGTCTCGATGACCGGACCGAGCGGGCAGAACGTGTCGAAGCCCTTGGCGCGGGTCCACTGTCCGTCGCGAGCCTGCAGGTCTCGGGCGGTGACGTCGTTCGCGATCGTGTACCCGAGGATGACGCTCGCGAAGTCCTCGCGGCGGACGTTCTTGGCCAGCGACCCGATCACGATGGCGAGTTCGCCCTCGTGGTCGACGCGCCCGATGTCGGCCGGCAGCCGGATGGGCTCGTCAGGACCGATGACCGAGGTGTTCGGCTTGAGGAACACCACCGGGTCGTCACCGGCACGCTCGTCCATCTCGGACGCGTGCTCGGAGTAGTTGAGGCCGACGCCGATGACCTTCGACCGCGGGATGACGGGGGCCAGGAGCTTGGCGTCCGCGAGCGCGACCCGCTCCCCCGTGGTCTCGAAGCCCTGGTACATCGGGTCACCGGCGAGCACCACCAGGTGCCGCTCGTCGAGGATGCCGTACCGGGGGTCTTCACCCTTGCTGCTGAACCGTGCGATCTTCACCGTTCGACCCTACCCACGCTCGCCGGTCGATCAGGACGCGTCGGTCAGCTTGGTCATCCACCCGTGCGGGTCGGGACGACGGCCGTACTGGATGTCGGTGAGCTCGTCACGCAGCGACATCGTGAGCTCGCCGGCGCCGACGGTCGGGGACCCGATGGTGAAGCCCTCGCCGCGGAGCTCCGCGATCGGGGTCACCACGGCGGCCGTCCCGCAGGCGAACGCCTCGGTGATCGAGCCGTCCGCGACGCCGTCGCGCCACTCGTCGAGGGTGACCCGACGCTTCTCGACGGTGAGCCCGCGGTCCTCCGCCAACTGCAGGATCGAGTCGCGGGTGATCCCCTCGAGGATCGAGTCGGAGTCCGGCGTGACGAGCGTGCCGTCCGACTTCACCAGGACGACGTTCATGCCGCCGAGCTCCTCGAGGTACTTGCCCTCCACCGAGTCGAGGAACATCACCTGCTGGCACCCGTGCTCGTAGGCCTCCTGCTGGGGCAACAGGGACGACGCGTAGTTGCCGCCGGTCTTCGCCGCTCCGGTCCCGCCCTTGCCGGCCCGCGCGTACTGCGTCGACAGCCAGATCGAGACCGGCTTCGGTCCGGACGTGAAGTACGCACCGGCCGGGCTCGCGATGCAGTGGTAGGCCACCGCCTGTGCCGCACGGACGCCCAGGAACGACTCGGTCGCGATCATGAACGGTCGCAGGTACAGGCTGGTCTCGGGCGCCGAGGGCACCCAGTCGACGTCGGTGCGCACGAGCTGCCGGATCGACTCGACGAACGCCTCGACCGGCAGCTCCGGCAGCGCCAGGCGCCGGGCGGACCGCTGGAAGCGTCGCGCGTTGGCGTCCGGCCGGAAGGACCACACCGAGCCGTCCGCGTGCCGGTACGCCTTGAGCCCCTCGAAGATCTCCTGCGCGTAGTGCAGGACACTCGCGCTCGGGTCGAGGGACAGCGGGCCGTACGGGTGGATCGATGCGCTGTGCCAGCCGTCGTCGAGCGTCCACTCGACCGTCGCCATGTGGTCGGTGAAGTGCTTGCCGAAGCCCGGGTCGGCGAGGATCTGCTCGCGCTCGGCGGCGGCTCGTCGGTCGACGGACGGTGTGCTGGCGAACTCGAGTCCGAAGTCGGTGTCGGTGCTCATGGGGAGGACTCCTTCTCAGGCGGTGGTGGTGCGTGCCGTGGCCGCGGCGGCGATCGCGTCGCCGATCGCGGCCGTGCTGCGCTGCGTGGTGCCCCGGTCGGCGAGGTCGGACTCCACCGCGCTCGTCACCGCCGCCGCCAGGTCGCTGCGACCGAGGTGGTCGAGCAACAGGGCGACGGACAGGATCGCGGCGGTGGGGTCGGCCAGCTGCTGACCGGCGATGTCCGGTGCGGAACCGTGCACCGGCTCGAACATGCTGGGGAAGGCGCCGTCCGGGTTGACGTTGCCCGAGGCCGCCAGCCCGATGCCGCCGCTGATCGCGCCGGCGAGGTCGGTGATGATGTCGCCGAACAGGTTGTCGGTGACGATGACGTCGAAGCGCGCGGGGTCGCGGACCATGTGGATGGTGACCGCGTCGACGTGCTGGTAGTCGACCGTGACGTCCGGGTACTCGCTGGCGACGGCCGCGACGGTGCGCTGCCACAGGGCGCCGGCGTGCACCAGGACGTTGCTCTTGTGCACGAGCGTCAGGTGCCGGCGAGGGCGCCGGTCGGCCAGGTCGAAGGCGTACCGGACGACCCGCTCGACCCCGAAGGCCGTGTTCAGCGAGACCTCGGTCGCGATCTCCTGCGGGGTGCCGGTGCGGATGGCTCCCCCGTTGCCCACGTAGGGCCCCTCGGTGCCCTCGCGCACCACCACGAAGTCGACCTCGCCCGGGTCGGCAAGCGGGGTCGCCACCGCCGCGTGCACCTTCGTCGGGCGGAGGTTGACGTAGTGGTCGAACGCGAACCGCAGCTTCAGGAGCAGGCCGCGCTCGATGATGCCGCCGGCGAGCCGCGGGTCGCGCGGGTCCCCACCCACCGCGCCGAGCAGGATCGCGTCGTGCTCGGCGATCTCGGCCATGTCGTCCTCGGTGAGGATGTCCCCGGTCGACAGGTACCGCGCGGCACCGAGTGCGAACGGTGTCTCCTGGACCACGAGGTCGTCGGGGAGGACGGCGTGCAGGACCTTCAGGGCCTCGTCGACGACCTCCGGGCCGATGCCGTCGCCGCGGATGACCGCGAGCCTGATCGTCTGGACGGTCATCAGAGGGTGATGTCGATCTCGCGGAGGGACGACGCGTCGATCGTCGACCGGACGTGCTCGAGGATCTCCGTGGGGACGGGCGAGTCGACCGTCAGGACGCTGAGCGCCTGACCACCCGCGGCCTCGCGCGAGATCTGCATCGCCGCGATGTTGATGCCGGCCTCGCCGAACTCCTTGCCGTAGACCGCGACGATGCCGGGTCGGTCCGTGTACTCCATCACGACGTGGTGCCGGTCGAGCGGGACCTCGACGTCGTGCCCGTTGATCTCGACGAGCTTCTCGACCTGCTTCTGGCCGGTGAGCGTGCCGGAGACGCTGATCGCAGGGCCGTCGGACTGCGCGCCGCGGATCGTCAGGACGTTGCGGTACTCGGGGCTGTCCGTCTCGGTGATGAGCCGGACGGTGACCCCGCGCTGCTCCGCGATGAGCGGGGCGTTGACGTACGAGACCTGGTCGCTGACGACGTCGGTGAAGACGCCCTTGAGCGCCGCCAGCTTCAGCACGCTGGCGTCGTACCCGGCGAGTTCGCCGCGCACCTCGACGTCGATGCTCGTGACGGGCGAGGTCGCGAGGGCGGTGAACACCTGGCCGAGCTTCTCGATCAGCGGGATGCCGGGACGCACGTAGGGGTCGATGACGCCGCCGGCGACGTTCACGGCGTCCGGGACGAGCTCGCCGCCGAGCGCCAGGCGCACGGACTTGGCGACCGAGACGCCCGCCTTCTCCTGCGCCTCGTCGGTGGAGGCACCGAGGTGCGGCGTCACGACGACGTTCGGCAGGGACACGAGCGGCGAGTCCTTCGGCGGCTCCGAGACGAAGACGTCGAGACCGGCACCGGCGATCGTGTTCGCCGTGAGCGCCCGGTGCAGGGCGTCCTCGTCGATGAGCCCGCCGCGGGCGACGTTCACGACGAACGCGGTCGGCTTCATGAGCGCGAACTGGTCGTCGGAGATCATCCCGAGGGTCTCCGGCGTCCGGGGCATGTGGATCGTGACGAAGTCCGCGCGCCGCAGCAGGTCGTCGAGGGAGACGAGCTCCACCCCGAGCTGCTGCGCGCGAGCCGTCGTGACGTAGGGGTCGTACGCGATGACCGACACCCCGAAGGCCTGCAGGCGCTGCGTGATGAGCGCGCCGATGCGGCCGAGACCGATGATGCCGACGGTCTTCTCGTAGAGCTCGACGCCCGTGTAGGACGAGCGCTTCCAGGCACCGGCCGCCAGGGACGCGTGCGCGGCCGGGATGTGCCGGGCGAGGGACAGGATGTGCCCGACGGTGAGTTCCGCCGCCGAGATGATGTTCGACGTCGGAGCGTTCACCACCATCACGCCTGCGGTGGTCGCCGCCTTGATGTCCACGTTGTCGAGGCCGACGCCGGCACGGGCGATGACCTTGAGCTCCGGAGCGGCCGCGATGGCCTCGGCGTCGACCTTGGTGGCGGACCGCACGAGCACGGCATGCGCGTCGGACAGCGCGTCCAGGAGCGCGGCGCGGTCGGTGCCGTCCACGTTCCGGATCTCGAAGTCGGGCCCGAGGGCGTCGACCGTGGCGGGCGAGAGTTCTTCGGCGATCAGGACGACCGGCTTCGACACAGCAGCTGTTTCCTCACACGAGACGGTTGGTATCCCACCATGCTATCGACGCAGGCGGTCGGTTACGACCGCCCGGGGCGGCCTGTCGAGGACCACACGGGCCGAGCCCACGCCGCCGGTCCCGGACCGACGCACCAGCGGCGGTCCGGCCGTACCGGTGACGGGAGGCGCGGGGCGGGACCGACCCGCGCCTCCAGGCCGGCGGGCGGTCGCGTCAGAAGTCCAGCAGCGTCGGCACGAACAGCTGGAGGTCCAACCAGAGCGCGCCGGCCCCCGCGAAGGCGACGACGAACACCGCGAGGGTGACGCGGAGGCTCGCTCGTCGGGTGACGACGAGCGCGACGACGAAGGCGACGGGGGCGATGAGGATGTCGAGCACCAGCCAGAGCCACGGCGTGCTGGTCTGCAGCGAGTCGCCGCCGGAGGTGGTCTCGAGGAAGGCGTTGAACGCCTCGACCCGCTGCGCGATCTGCGCGAGGTTCCCGACGGCCTGGGCCGTCATGTAGGCGAAGAGCACGGCGAACACGACCCAGACGACGACCCGACCCACGACGGTCGCCGAGGGGCGCCGCGTCGTCGCCGGCACCGCGCCGGTCACCCGAAGCTCCGCGTGAGGAGGAACGGCCAGGGGAACAGCACGGCGGCACCGAGGAGCATCCAGAGCAGGCGTGTGCGCGTCCGGCTGCCACGGGCAGCCCAGAGGACGACCGTGAACCAGAGTGCCGGCGCGAGGATGGCGAGGAACCGCAGGACCTCGACGAAGACGGTCAGCACCGAGTCGACGCCGGAGACGTACGCGGTGGACGCGGTGAGCAACCAGGCCACCGTGTACAGCAGGTACAGGCCGCCGAAGACGCCGAAGCCGACGAGCGCGCCGGAGGTCTCGGGGGCCTCGGGGTCGCGCGCACCGCGCTCTCGCACGGCGACCGGGTTGTGTGCGGCGTCGACGTGCGTGGCGTCGTCGGCGTCACCCCAGCTGAGCGCGGCCTCGTCGGTGTCGACGGCGTTCGTCACGTCCGGGTCGGTCGACCCGTCTGGTGGGGATGCTGCCGTGGTCATGCCCTCGATCCTACGAGGGACCCGCTCCCCGCGGCACCACCGCGGGTCCGGAGCGGTGCGGTCAGGCGTCGGCTGGCTGCGACTCGAGGACCTGGGCGACGACGTCGCGGACGGCCGGGAAGAGCGGGTGGCTCTCCATCAGGCCGGTGAGGATCTCGGTGAGCGCGTGCGCGGTGGCACCGGAGCGCAGCAGTGCGTGCAGCTCGATCGACTCCGGGTCGTTCTCGTCGTCGAAGGCGAGGGCGGCGCGCACCGACCCGAGCAGGTGCTCGACGGGCAGGCCGCGCTCGGCGAGCTGCGACGCCGGCCCCACGAACCGCTCGCGGCGGCCGAGCTTGCGGAGCGGGTTCCGTCCCACACGCGCCGTGGTGTCCGGGAGGTGCGGGTTCGCGATGCGGGACAGGTTCGCGGCGACGTAGCGGGCGTGCGCCGCCGGGTCGAAGCCGTGCTTGGCGACCAGCAGCGCGGTCGTCTCGGCGAGCACACCGTCCACCTCGGCGCGGACGGCGTCGTCCTCGAGGGCCTCGCGGATGAGGCGGATCCCCCGGACGTAGCCGTGGTAGGCGGCGGTGGCGTGCGCGGTGTTGACCGTGTAGAGCTTCCGCTCGACGAACGGCTGCAGGTCGTCGACCCAGGTGACGCCCTCGATCGTGGGCGGTTCGGCGTCGGAGCCGAGGAACGGGGTGCGCTCGATGACCCACTCGTAGAACGGCTCGAGCACGACGTCGAGCCCACCGGACTGTCCGAGCACGCCGGACTGGTCCGGCACGATGCGGTCGATGGCGCAGTTCGCGAAGACGGCGGCGATGACGCGGTCCTCGAGGATCGGGGCGCGACGGATGCTGGCGTGCAGGGAGTCCGTGGCGTTGAACGCGTTCTCGCAGGCGACGATCGTCACGTCACCGCGCTCGAGCGGACGTGCCGCGAGGCCCTCGGCGATGAGCGGTGCCACGAGCGGCAGGGTGCGGGCACCGACCGCCGTGGTCACGACGTCGGCCTCGGCGATGGCCTGCACGACGCGCTCGCGGTCGGTCTTGCTGTTGAGTGCGCGGAACCCGTGCACGAGGTGCTCGACCGGCATCTCGCCGACCTCGTGCACCACGAAGCGGCCGGCTTCGTTGAGGGCGGAGACCACCCGGTCGTCGACGTCGACGAAGGTGAGCTCGAAGCCGCTCGCCACGAGGAACTGGCCCACGAACCCGCGCCCGATCTTGCCGGCGCCGATGTGGACCGCTCGCTTCGTCACCGCCATCCGACGATCCTCCCACGCTGCTCGCACCGGTCGTGACCGCGGACGCTCGGAACGGACACGGTCGGTCGGGATCCGACCCGTCGCAGGACGGAGTTCGGCCGCTGGGCCGCGCGGGGACTGGATGAGAGCTGCTGCATAACGTTCGGGTCACATCGCGAGGCGGCGGTGCAGGACTGCACCGCCGCCTCGAGAGTCGAGTGGTCCTCCAGAGACTACCGCGCGGCCGAGCCGTCGACGTAGTCGCCGTCGTTCTGCTTCCACGCGAAGAGCGCGCGGAGCTCACGACCGGTGGCCTCGATCGGGTGGCCCTCGCCCTTGGCGCGGAGTTCCTTGAACTCGGGGGCGCCGGCGTCCTGGTCGTCGATGAAGCGCTTGGCGAAGGCACCGTTCTGGATGTCCGCGAGCACGGCCTTCATGTTCTCCTTGACCTCGGGCGAGATCACGCGCGGGCCGGAGACGTAGTCACCGAACTCGGCGGTGTCGGAGATCGACCAGCGCTGCTTGGTGAGGCCGCCCTCCCAGATGAGGTCCACGATGAGCTTGAGCTCGTGCAGGACCTCGAAGTACGCGATCTGCGGCTGGTAGCCCGCCTCGACCAGGGTCTCGAAGCCGTACTGGATGAGCTGCGAGGTGCCACCGCACAGGACGGCCTGCTCGCCGAACAGGTCGGTCTCGGTCTCCTCGGTGAAGGTGGTCTTGATGCCACCGGAGCGCAGGCCGCCGATGGCCTTGGAGTAGGACCACGCGAGGTCCCACGCCGAGCCGGACGCGTCGACCTCGACCGCGACGATGACCGGCACACCGCGGCCGGCCTCGTACTCGCGGCGCACGGTGTGACCGGGGCCCTTCGGTGCGACGAGCGAGACGTCGACGCCCTCGGGGGCCTGGATGTACCCGAAGCGGATGTTGAAGCCGTGGCCGAAGACGAGCGTGGCGCCCTGCTTGAGGTTCGGCTCGATGTCCTCGGCGTACACGATGCGCTGGACCTGGTCCGGCGCGAGGATGACGACGACGTCCGCCCAGGCGGTGGCCTCGGCCGGGGTGAGGACCTCGAAGCCCGCCTCCTCCGCCTTCTGCCGGCTCTTCGAGCCCTCCTTGAGGCCGATCTTCACCTCGACGCCGCTGTCGCGGAGGTTGAGGGCGTGGGCGTGGCCCTGCGAGCCGTAGCCGATGACGGCGACCTTCTTGCCCTGGATGAGCGTCAGGTCGGCGTCGGCGTCGTACACGATGTCAGTCACGGTGCTGGTTCTCCTTGGTGGTGGTCTGTGCGGGTGCGGCGGTGCTCAACGCACCCGGTCGGTGATGCTCTTCGGTCCGCGGCCCATGCCGAGCAGGCCCGCGCGGGCGAGCTCCTTGATGCCGTAGGGCTCGAGCACACGGAGGATCGCCTGGATCTTGCCGGGGTCACCGGTGACCTCGACGATCAGGGAGTCGGTCGCCACGTCGACGACCTGGGCACGGAACAGGTTCACTGCTTCGAGCACCGCCGAGCGCGTCTGGTTGTCGACACGCACCTTCACGAGCATGTGCTCGCGCTGCACGGACTGCGGGAAGTCCAGCTCGACGATCTTGATGACGTTGACCAGCTTGTTGAGCTGCTTCGTCACCTGTTCCAGCGGCAGGTCCTCGACGTCGACCACGACGGTGATGCGGCTGAGGCCGTCCACCTCGGTGTTGCCGACGGCGAGCGACTCGATGTTGAACCCGCGCCGGGCGAACAGGCCGGCGACACGGGTCAGCAGGCCGGGCTTGTCCTCGACCAGGAGGGAAAGGACGTGGCTCATGCGGTCTCCCCCGTCATGTCGGCTTCCTCGTCGTCCCAGGTGGGCGCGAGGGCTCGGGCGTACTCGATCGAGGAGTTGCCGACCCCCTGCGGGACCATCGGCCAGACCATCGAGTCGCGGCTGACCACGAAGTCGATGACCACGGGACGGTCGTTCGTCGCGAGGGCGAGCTCGATGGCGGCGTCGACCTCGTCGGCCTTCTCGACGCGGATGCCGAGGGCACCGTACGCGTCGGCGAGCTTCACGAAGTCGGGCACACGGCGCGACTGGTGGCCGGTCTCGAGGTCGGTGAACGAGTGGCGGCCGTCGTAGAACAGCGTCTGCCACTGCCGCACCATGCCGAGCGACGAGTTGTTGATGATCGCGACCTTGATCGGGATGTCGTTGATGACACAGGTCGCGAGCTCCTGGTTCGTCATCTGGAAGCAGCCGTCACCGTCGATCGCCCAGACCACGCGGTCCGGCTGGGCGACCTTGGCGCCCATGGCCGCGGGGATCGAGTAGCCCATCGTGCCGGCGCCGCCCGAGTTGAGCCAGGCGTTCGGCCGCTCGTACTTGATGAACTGCGCGGACCACATCTGGTGCTGTCCGACGCCCGAGGCGTACACGGCCTCGGGTCCGGTGAGCTCGCCGATGCGCTTGATGATCGCCTGCGGGGCGAGGAGCCCGTCGGTCGGCTCGGCGTACCCGAGCGGGAAGTCGGTCTTCAGCTGCTCGAGCTTCGCCCACCACGCGGCGGTCGATGCACGGTCCTCGGGGGCGATGCCGCCCCAGGCGTCGAGCAGGTCGGCCAGCACCTCTCGCGCGTCGCCCACGATCGGGACGTCGGCGAAGCGGATCTTCGAGATCTCGGCGGGGTCGATGTCGACGTGCACGACCTTGGCGTCCGGAGCGAACTCGTCGGCCTTGCCGGTCACGCGGTCGTCGAAGCGGGCGCCGAGGGCGATGATGAGGTCGCTGTCCTGCAGGCCGAGCACCGCGGGCACCGTGCCGTGCATCCCCGGCATGCCGAGGTGCTGCGGGTGCGAGTCGGGGAACGCGCCGCGGGCCATCAGCGTCGTCACGACCGGGGCGCCGGTGGCCTCGGCGAAGGCGAGCAGCTCGGCGTTCGCGCCGGAGCGGACGACACCGCCGCCGACGTACAGCACGGGTCGTTCGGCCTCGGACAGCAGCTGCGCGGCCGCGGTGATCTGCTTGCCGTGCGCCTTGGTGACCGGGCGGTAGCCGGGCAGGTCGATCTTCGGCGGCCACACGTAGGGCGCCGACTTCTGCTGGGCGTCCTTCGTGATGTCCACCAGCACGGGGCCGGGGCGGCCGGTGGTCGCGATGAGGTGCGCCGCGGCCAGGGTCGCCGGCACGTCGGCCGGGTCGGTGACCAGGAACGAGTGCTTGGTGATCGGCATCGTGATGCCGACGATGTCGGCTTCCTGGAACGCGTCGGTGCCCATCAGCGTCGAGAACACCTGGCCGGTGATCGCGATGAACGGCACCGAGTCCATGTAGGCGTCGGCGATCGCGGTGACGAGGTTCGTCGCGCCGGGGCCGGACGTGGCGATGGCGACGCCGACCTTGCCGGACGACGACGCGTAGCCCTCGGCGGCGTGGCCGGCGCCCTGCTCGTGCCGGACGAGGATGTGGCGGATGGTCGTCGAGGCCATCAGCTCGTCGTAGAACGGGATGATGGCGCCGCCCGGCAGGCCGAAGACGTCGGTGATCCCGAGGTGCTCGAGCGTCCGGAGGACGGCTCCCGAGCCGGTCAGGATCTCCGGCGACCGGCGTGCACCGGCGGCCGCGGACAACGGGGTTGCTTCCGTGGGCATGAGGTGGTCCTTGCCTGGAGAGGTGGCGATGGTGCGGGTGTCGGACGCTAGCCCGTGACCGCGCCCTGGGCGGCGGACTTGACGAGCTTGGCGTACTTCGCGAGGACTCCGCGGGTGTAGCGCGGGGGCAGCGGGGCCCAGCCGTCACGGCGGGCCTCCAGCTCGGCCGGGTCGACCAGTAGGTCGAGCGAGCGAGCCGCGATGTCGACACGGATGCGGTCGCCATCGCGAACGAAAGCGACGGGACCTGCGTCCACTGCTTCCGGTGCGATGTGGCCGATGCACAGGCCGGTTGTGCCGCCTGAGAATCGACCGTCGGTCAAGAGTAGTACATCCTTGCCGAGGCCCGCGCCCTTGATGGCGGCCGTGATCGCGAGCATCTCGCGCATGCCCGGGCCGCCCTTGGGGCCCTCGTAGCGGATGACGACGACGTCGCCCTTCTCGATGCGTCCCTCGGTCAGGGCGTCCATCGCGGCGCGCTCGCGGTCGAACACCCGCGCCGGCCCCTCGAACACCGAGGCGTCGAAGCCCGCGGTCTTCACCACGGCGCCCTCGGGGGCGAAGGAGCCCTGCAGCACGGTGAGGCCACCGGTCTCGTGGATCGGGTTCTCGAGGGTGCGGAAGACCTCGCCGTCGAGCGCCGGCGGGTCGATCTCGGCGAGGTTCTCGGCGACGGTCTTGCCCGTCACGGTGAGGCAGTCGCCGTGCAGCAGGCCCGCGTCGAGCAGCGCCTTCATGATGACCGGGATGCCGCCGTTGCGGTCCACGTCGACCATGACGTACTTGCCGAAGGGCTTCATGTCGGCGAGGTGCGGGACCTTCGAGCCGATGCGGTTGAAGTCGTCCAGCGTCAGCTCGACCTCGGCCTCGTAGGCGATCGCGAGCAGGTGCAGGATGACGTTCGTCGAGCCGCCGAGGGCCATCGCGACGGCGATGGCGTTCTCGAAGGCCTCCTTGGTGAGGATCTGCCGTGCGGTGATGCCGTGCTCGAGCATGTTCACGACGGCCTCGCCGGAGCGGTGCGCGTAGTAGTCGCGGCGACGGTCGGCGCTCGGCGGGGCGGCGGAGCCCGGCAGCGACATGCCGAGGGCCTCGGCCACGCTCGCCATCGTGTTCGCCGTGTACATGCCACCGCAGGCGCCCTCGCCCGGGACGATGGCGCACTCGATCTTCTTGAGCTCCTCTTCGGACATGGTGCCCGCCTTGCAGGCCCCGACGCCCTCGAAGGAGTCGATGATCGTGACCTCCTTCATGGTGCCGTCGGCCTGCTTCACGTAGCCCGGCATGACCGAGCCCGCGTAGAGGAAGACGCTCGCGAGGTCGAGTCGCGCGGCAGCCATGAGCATGCCGGGGAGGGACTTGTCGCACCCGGCGAGCAGGACGGTGCCGTCCAGACGCTCGGCGTTCACGACGGTCTCGACGCTGTCCGCGATGACCTCACGCGAGACGAGCGAGAAGTGCATGCCCTCGTGGCCCATCGAGATGCCGTCGGAGACGGAGATGGTGCCGAACTGCAGCGGGTACCCGCCACCGGAGTGCACGCCCTCCTTCGCGCCCTGCGCGAGGCGGTCGAGCGACAGGTTGCAGGGCGTGATCTCGTTCCACGAGGACGCGATGCCGATCTGCGGCTTGCTCCAGTCCTCGTCTCCCATACCGACGGCCCGCAGCATGCCACGTGAGGTGGTTGCTTCGATCCCGTCGGTGACGACCCGGCTGCGCGGCTTGACGTCGATATCAGGCATGGATGGAGTCTAGGACGCTTTGGGATACCAGTCGCGCAACAACATGCATCTGCATGGTGAAGGGCGGTCGGGAGGCGCGGATCGCCCTGGTCAGCGCGTCGCGCGGAGCCTCGCCAGCTGCTTCAGCACCCCGGTCAGCGCGGCCGGGTCGGCGATGCGGTACCCGGCGAGGGTCTCCCCCGGTCCGACCTTCACCCCGACGTCGCCGTCGCCGAGCACACGGAAGGCGTCCTCGTCGGTGACGTCGTCACCCGCGAAGAACACCGCGTCCGCGCCGTGCAGCTCGCGCAACCGGGCGATCGCGTCGCCCTTCGTGACGTGCCGGACGGCGAACTCGACGATGTCCTTGCCGCCGCGCTCGAGCACCTCGGGGTCGGCCTCGTGCGCCGCACGGCTCGCCGCCGCGTCCGCCTCGGCCGCGACCTCGGCGGAGACACGGCGCGTGTGCACCCCGTGCCCGGCCGGCTTGTGCTCGATCACCACGCCGGGGAACCGGGCGCCGACCTCGTCCAGCGCCGCACCGACGCGGGCCACCCGCTCGAGCTCGTCGGCGGTGAGCGCGGCCTCGGCGTGGCCGTCGACGCGCCACTCGACGCCGTGCGACCCGACCAGCGCCATCTCCTGGGGTGCGTGCGTGACCGCGGCGAGGCTGTCGAGCGGACGGCCGGAGACGAGCACCACCTCGGTGTCCCGCGCCCGGTGCAGGGTCAGCACCGCCGCCCACGAGCCGGGCAGCGCGCCGACCTGCGACGGGTCGTCGGCGAAGGGCGCGAGCGTGCCGTCGAAGTCGAGCGCGACGATCAGTCGCGGCGCAGCCGCGAGCGTCTCGAGGGCCTGGTCGAGGTCGCCGGTGGTGGTCTCGTCACGCATCACGGGCCTCCCGGGTGTCCTCGGCGGCACGCGCGGACTGGGCGTCCTGGTCGAAGATCGACATGTTGTCGGTCTGCGCCTCGCGGTGCCGGTCCGCCGGGTCGGTGGCGGACGGGTCGAGCTGGGCGTTCCGCGGCGCGTGCCGGTCGAGCGCCTCGAGGAACGAGCGCGACCAGCGGGCCACGTCGTTGTCGCGGACGCGCTTGCGGAGCGCGCGCATGCGCGTGGAGCGCTCGCGGCGCGGCATCTCGATCGCACGCTCGATGCTGTCCTTGAGTGCGCCGATGTCGTGCGGGTTGACGATGAGGGCCTGCTTGAGCTCGTCGGCGGCCCCGGCGAACTCGGACAGGATGAGCACGCCGTCGTTGTCGAACCGCGCGGCGACGTACTCCTTGGCGACGAGGTTCATGCCGTCGCGCAGCGCGGTCACGAGCATGATGTCGGCGGCCAGGTAGAGCGCGACCATCTCCTCGCGCGGGTAGCCGTGGTGCAGGTACGAGATGGGCTGGTGGCCGATGACGCCGAGGTCGCCGTTGATGCGGCCGACGCTCAGCTCGATCTCGTCGCGGAGTGCGGCGTACGAGTCGACGCGCTCGCGGCTCGGGCTGGCCACCTGGATGAGCGTGGCGTCCTCGACCGCGATGCGGCCGTCCTCGACGAGCTCACCGAAGGCCTTGATGCGGTGCCGGATGCCCTTGGTGTAGTCGAGCCGGTCGACGCCGAGCAGCACCGTCTTGGGGTTGCCGAGGCTCTCGCGGATCTCGCGCGCACGCTCCTGCACCTCGGGCCGGTGCGCGATCGCCTCGAAGCTCTCGGCGTCGATGGAGATCGGGAAGTGCCGCGCCTCGACGTGGCGCACGGTGATGCCCTTGCGGCTGCGCGGTGCGGCCGGGTCGTCAACGGGGACGTCGATCGTCGTGCCCTTGGTGGTGTAGCCCTTGATGTGGCGGACCGCGCGGAGGAAGTCGCTCGCGTCGTCGTGCCGCTGGAACCCGATGACGTCGGCGCCGAGCAGCCCGTCGAGGATCTGCGCGCGCCACGGCAGCTGCGCGTAGATGCCGACCGGCGGGAACGGGATGTGGTTGAAGAAGCCGATCGTCAGGTCGGGACGCTTGGCGCGGAGCAGCGCCGGCACGAGCTGCAGCTGGTAGTCCTGCACCCAGACGATGCCGTCCTGCTCGACGATCTGGGCGATCTGCTCGGCGAAGCGCTCGTTCACGCGCTTGTACGCGTTCCACCAGTCGCGGTGGTAGCTCGGGTGCTCGATCACGTCGTGGTACAGCGGCCAGAGCGTGTCGTTGCTGAAGCCCTCGTAGTACTCCTCGACGTCGTCGTCGGAGAGCGGCACGGGGACGATGTGGATGCCCTCGTTGTCGAACGGGGCCACCTCGACCTCGGGCTGCCCCACCCAGCCGACCCAGGCCCCGTCGTTCGCACGCATCACGGGTTCGAGGGCGGTGACGAGGCCGCCGGGCGAGTGCCGCCAGCCCTCGTTGCCGTCCTGGTCGACGACGCGGTCCACCGGGAGGCGGTTGGAGGCGACGACGAACGAGTAGCGGGTCTGTTCGGTGCGGTCGGCAGGCATGGGGTGGTGTGTTCTCCGTTCCGCCCGGGGTGACGGGCGCGTCGGTCCGGCGGCGAGCGCCGGGTGGGCTGGGCACGTGCGGTGGTGCCACGTGCGCCGGGGAGCGTCGGGTCGCACCGTGGTGCTGGTGCTGGTGCTGGTGCTGGTGCGCAGCCGAAGTTACCAGCGCCCGGACAGCGCATTCACGGCGGATCGGCGGTTCCGGTACGCTGCAGCCACGTGTCGGGGGGACACGGGTGCTGGAGTGCGGCGCCGGCCCTCCGGTCGGAGAGGACCACCACTCGTGAGCGAGAACCCGCCCACCCCGCCCGGGCAGCCCGGTCAGTCGGCCCCGCAGGGCCAGCCCGGCCCGCAGGACCAGCCGTTCCAGCAGGGCCAGCAGGCCTGGCAGCACCAGGGGTGGCAGCAGGGTCAGCCCGTCCCGCAGGGCCAGCAGCAGGGGTGGCAGCAGGGTCAGCCCGTCCGGCAGGGCCAGCAGCAGGGGTGGCAGCAGCCGGGAGGCCCGCAGCAGCCGTCCGGACCGTTCGCGCCCGCCCTGCAGCAGCCCGGTGCGTTCGGTCGCGCCCTGCAGGCCGTCACCGGTCGCGACTGGCTCGCCGCGGTGCTCGCCGCCGTCGGCGGCTGGGTCGCCGCGTACGTCGTCGCGGGGCTCTCGCTCCTGCTCACGGTGGCGCTCCTGGCGTCCGGCGGGAGTGGTTCGTCCACCCCGTCCACCGGGCCCGGCTCCGCTCCGGACATGGGCGGCACGACGCCCGACATCGAGTCGCTGCTGTCCGGCGTGAGCGTCCTGCTCGGCGCCCCGGCCCAGCTGGTCGCCCTCGCCGACCTCGGCCGACTCCACCTGTCCGGCTCGATCGGCCTGCTCGGGTCCGGGTCCGGCGCGCTCGCGGTCGTCCCGGCGCTCGTCCTGACCGCGCAGGTCGTACTCGCCGTCGTGCTCACCCGACGCATCCGCACCCGTGCCCTGGGCCGACCGCAGGTGCTCCTCACCGCCGTGGTCAGCGGCCTCGTCACCACCGTCCTGACGAACGGTGCGGCCGGCCTGTTCGCCATCCGGTTCCCCTCGGTCGCCGGTGCGGCGATCGAGCCGGTGCACGCGGTCGGTGTCGGCAGCGTGCTCGGTGCGTTCGTCATCGGCGCCCTGGCCGCTGCGCTCGCCCGCCCGTCGGTGCTCGTCGGCGGCAACCTGCTGGCCGCACGGCTGCTCGGCACGCTCCGGATCGCCGCGTCGCAGCTCACGCTCGTGGTCGTCCCGGTCGCGCTGGTCGTCGTCGTCGCCGCACTGGTCGCCCAGCCCGAGTACGGGGCGGCCCTGCCGCTCCTGCTCGGCAACGTCGCGGTCGCCCTCACCGCGCTCGGCTTCCTCGGCGGTGTCGGGACGTCCGGCCTCGGCTCGGTCTCGGACACCGCCTCGGTGTTCGGCGGAGCCGGCGGCTGGACGTGGCTGGTCGTGCTGCTCGTCGTCGTGACCTCGGTCGCGGCCGGCCTCGCCCTCGCCGTCCGCCGCAACGACCGCGTCCGGACCACGCTCGACTGGATCGTCACGCCCCTGGTGTGGTTCGCGTTCGGACTGCTGCTGTTCGTGCTCGGCACGGGCATCGTGTCCTACCGGGTCGACGGGGTCAGTTCGGCGGCCGGCGCCGGGTCGGTCGGCGTGGCGCCGTGGACGCCCCTGGTGTTCGCGGTGTGGGGCGGCGCGATCGAGGTCGTCGCACGCTTCCTCGCCCCGGTGCTGCTCCCCCGGCTCGGCGGCGCCGTGGTGCTGCGGACGTCGCGGCTGGTGGGTGCCGACCCGCGCCCGGTCGCACCGACGGTGTCCCCCGGCGCGCCCGGGACGTTCCCGGGCGCTCCGGCGACGGCGTCCCCGGCTGCAGCGGCGGCGGGCCAGGCGCCGGCGTTCCCGGCCGGCTCCGCCCCTGCCGCACCGACCGGCCCGTCCGGGCCGACCGCGCAGGTCCCGCCGACGGACGGCCACTGGACGGGCACGCCGGGCGCAGCCGCGCAGCAGCCGAGCGCGCAGCCGGGGACCGGGCTACCCGGCAGCACGCAGCCCGGGTACGGCGCGCAGTCCGGAGCCGCACAGCCGGGGTACCCGCAGCCCCTGTACCTCGCGCAGCCGGCGCAGCCCTTCATCGGCGGCGGCGCTCCCGCCCCGGCACCGATGTCCCCGAAGGCGAAGCGGATCCTGGTGCGGTCGCTCATCGCCGGTGGCGCCGTGGTCGTCGTCGTCATCGCCGGCGCCGTCACGACGAGCGTCCTCCGCGCGAACGTGTGGGGTCCGGCCCCGACCGTCAAGTCCTACGTCCAGGCGATCGCCAGCGGTGACGCCGACACCGCCGCCGACCTGAGCGAGGTCCCCTCCGACGCGGCGATGCTCGACTCCACCGTGCTGGAGAGCGCGGAGGACCGCCCTTCGGACATCCGCGTCGGTCGCGTCCAGCGGTCCGGTGACAACGCCATCGCCACGCTGAGCTACACCCAGGACGGCGAGAACCGCTCCGGTCAGGTGACGCTCCGCCGGACCGGTACCGCGTTCCTGGTCAAGGACGAGTGGCGGGTCACGCAGCCGCTCGCGCAGACCGTGACGCTGACCGCCACCGACGTGCTCGAGGGCGCGCCGGTGACCATCGGCGGCAAGGAGATCGGCGAGATCACGGACGGCAAGTTCACCTCGCTCGCCTACCCGGGCACGTACGAGATCACGGTCGGCGGGACGGAGTACTTCACCGGGGGCACGCAGGAGCTCGCCGTCGGTGCGGCGACCTCGGGCTACGTCGACTTCTCGCCGAAGGCCACGAAGGCGCTGCAGCAGGACGCCGAGCAGTACGTCGACGACCTGCTCGAGGAGTGCGCGGCGCAGACCGACATCGGTGCGCTGAGCGACTGCCCCTGGTACGGCCCGTACGACGCCGAGGGCTCGGTGCGGTACGACGTCACGACGAAGCCCGAGCTCGAGGTCGAGGCCACGGGTTCCGGTACCGTCCTGGTGACGAGCACCCGTGACGGCGCGGTCGCGTACGACTACACCTCGTACACGGGCGACAGGAAGCACGGCGAGGACACGTTCGTGGTGAACGAGTACCTGAAGGTCGAGGACGGGAAGCTCGTCCCCGGCTACTGAGCGCCCGCGCAGCACGACGGCCGATCCGGGATCCCCGGGTCGGCCGTCTCACTAGGCTGACGCCATGGTCAGGACACGGGCGTGGTGCGACGGGGACGCGGTCGAACAGGACTTCCCCGTCGACCGGGTCTCCGACCTCGTCGGACAGCACGGCACCTTCGTCTGGCTCGACTACACGGACCCCACAGCAGCCGACCTCGAGCAGGTCGAGGAGGAGCTCGGCATCCACGCCCTCGCCGTCGAGGACGCCGTGGAGCACGGCCAGCGACCGAAGCTCGACCGGTACCGGGACAGTCTGTTCCTGGTGGTCTACGACGTCGGCGGGACCGACGACTCCGGCGACCTCGTCACGCACGAGGTGAAGGCGTTCGTCACCCGGCACGCGCTCGTGACGATCCACGGCGCCGACGTCGACACGACGGCGATGGAACGCCGGCTGACGGCGAACGCCGACCTCGCCGAGCACGGCGTGCCCTGGTTGGTCTGGGCGCTGCTCGACGCCGTGGTCGACCACGCCACCGACACCGTCGAGGACCTGGAGCGGCAGATCGACGCGCTCGAGGACGACCTGTTCGAACCCGGCGACCCCCGGGAGCACCAGATCCAGCGGCGCTCGTTCCGACTGCGGAAGAGCCTGGGCCTGCTCCGGCGCCTGGTCGTCCCGACGCGGGACAGCGTCGCGTCGCTGTTGCACGGCGACGCGGAGACGATCGCCGACGGGGTCCGCCCGTACTTCCGCGACGTCGAGGACCACCTGGTGTCGATCGCCGACTCGGTCGAGCAGCTCCGCGACGCCGTGTCGAGCGTCCTCGACACCACGCTGAACCTGGCGTCGAACCGGCAGAACACCGTGATGAAGAAGGTGACGAGCTGGGCGGCGATCATCGCCATCCCGACCGGGGTGACGAGCTTCTTCGGGCAGAACGTGAAGTTCCCGGGCGAGGGCGCCTGGAGCGGACTCGGTGCCTCGCTCGCCATCATCATCGCGTCGTCGCTCGTGCTCTACCGCGTGTTCAAGACCCGCGACTGGCTCTGAGGCGCAGCCTCCACGAGCACGCCGGCGCAGCCTCCACGAGCACGCCGGCGCAGCCTCCACGAGCACGCCGGCGCAGCCTCCACGAGCACGCCGGCGCAGTTCGCCCGCGTCAGAGCTGCAGGGCCAGCACGCCGGCGACCACGGTCAGCGGTGCGACGACGCACCCGAGCGCGATGTACCGCCCCCACGACAGGTGCACCCCCTCGGCCGACAGTCGTGCGTGCCACAGCAGGGTCGCGAGCGACGCCCACGGCGTGATGAGGCAGCCGGCGTTCACCCCGATCAGCAGGGCCGCGTACCGCACGGCCTCATGCCCGGCGGCCGGCTCGAGCACCAGGTAGGCGGGCAGGTTGTCGATCACGTTGGCGGCGACGGCACCGGCCCCGCCGAGCAGCAGGAGCGGACCGGTGCCCGTGCCGCCCTCGAGCGCCTGCACGACCGGGTCGGTCAGCCCGGTGCTGTGCAGCGTCTCGACCACGACGAACAGTCCGGCGGCGAACAGCAGCGTCGACCACGGCACCCGCGACGGACGGAGCTCGGACGGGGACCGCACCGCCGCGACCACGACGAGCACGAGGGCCGCCGCGATCGCCGCGATCCACACGGTCACGCCGGCGGTGAGCGCCACGACGAGCGCCACGAGCACGGCCGACGCCGCCCAGAACGACACCGGGTCGGCCGGGCTCCGCACCGACACGGGCGTGTACCGGCCGAACAGCTGCCGACGGTGGAGGACGAGCAGGACGGCACACGGCACGACCACCCCGGCGACGGCGGGCCAGGCCATCAGCCCGGCGAACGGAAGCGGTCCGCCCAGTCCCATCCGGTCGACGGCGAGCAGGTTGGTGAGGTTCGAGACCGGCAGCAGCAGCGATGCCGTGTTCGCGAGCCAGACGGTGGTGAGCGCGAACGGCATCGGCGGCAGACCCACCCGGCGCGCGAGCGAGATGACGATGGGGGTGAGGAGCACGGCGGTGGTGTCGATCGACAGGAAGACGGTGCAGAGGACCGCGAGCACGACGACCGCGCCCCAGAGCCCGATCGTGCGACCCCCGCCGACCCGCGCGGCGACGTCGGCCAGACGGTCGAACACGCCGGCGTCCGCCGCCAGTTCGGCGACGACGGTCAGCCCGAGCACGAAGCCGAGGACGGGCAGCACCCGCTCCGCCAGAGCGCCGAGGTCGTCGAGGGGCAGGAGTCCGAACACGACGCACACCGCGCCCACGACGAGCAGGGCTGCTCCGATGACCGCCTGACGCACGCGTCCTCCTCCTCCGGGCGCCGGCCCAGGGTGACCGGCGGCGCTCCAATGTATTGGCCGGTAGCGTGGTCGGCACGACGACAGGAGGCCTCTGTGCGCAAGTTCATGTTCAACGGTGCCGTGTGGAGTTCGCTCATCAGCGGCTACAGCGTGCTGCAGACCACGCGGCAGGGCCCGCGTGACTGGCGGCTCGCACTGACGTGGATCGCGTGGCTCGCCACGACGATCGTCGCGATCGGCACGGTCGTCGAGGACGACCGCGCCGTCAAGGCGCGCCAGTAGGCCGGAGCGCGGCAGGGGCCGCAGTCGCGACCCCCTGACGGACGGGAGGCCCGGTGCCAGCTGGCACCGGGCCTCCCGTCCGTCGCACGTGCGGTCCAGGGCGGTCAGCGCTCCGACTCGGGGATGCCGGACGTCTGGATCGGGCCCGTGAAGAGCGCGCCGCGCTCGTCGGCGTCGCCGAAGAGCTGCGAGTCCCCCTCCGCCGCACGGCCGCGACGGCGCAGCGCGGGCGCGCCGGGCTCGGTGAGCTGCACGCGCTGCACCGGCAGAGCGTCGGGGTGGGTCCGCTGGATCCACTCGACCATCTCCTCGCGCACGTAGCAGCGCAGGTCGAACAGGCCACCGGCGTCCGGGGCCGTCACCAGGATGCGCACCCGTACCGTCCCGCCGACCGCGTCGGTGACCTGCAGGACCTTGACCCGGCCGTCCCAGATCGTCGAGGTCGCGAGGATCCGGTCCAGCTCGGCACGCATGTCGGCCGGGCTCACCCGCCAGTCCAGGTCGAACTCGACGGCGCCGAGCAGTTCGCTGCCGGTGCGCGTCCAGTTCTCGAACGGCGTCGACGTGAAGTAGGTGGACGGGAGCACGAAGCGGCGGTCGTCCCACAGGTGCACGACGACGTAGGTCAGGGTGATCTCCTCGATCCGGCCCCACTGCTGCTCCACGACGACCACGTCGTCCACCCGGATCGAGCCCGAGAACGCGAGCTGCATGCCGGCGAACACGTTGCCGAGCGTCGACTGCGCGGCGAGACCCGCGACCACCGAGATGAGCCCGGCGCTCGCCAGGACGCTCGCACCGGCCGCCTCGACGCCGTCGAAGGTCAGCAGGATCGCACCGACGGCGATGATGACGAGCACGGCGATCGTGAGCCGCCGGATGATGAGCACCTGGGTGCGGATCCGCCGTGCCTGCCGGTTGTCCGGGACGTCGATGCGGAAGCGGTGCAGCCCGAGGTCCTCCAGGAAGATCGCCACCTGGCAGGCGAGCCAGCAGCCGACGGCGATCGTCACGATGAGGAAGCCGTGCACGACCTCGTCCCGCCAGGGGTACGCGTCCGGGTCGCGCGGGATGCTCGAGGTGAACGCGATCCACAGCAGCACCACCAGGAGCGTGGTGCGGAAGGGGTGCTTCGTCCGGCGCGAGAGCACACCGGCCCACCGTTCCCGGCGGGCGATGGTCCGCAGCACCAGGTGCAGGACGAGGGCGGCGAGGGCGGTGACGAGCAGGGCGAACCCGATCGCGACGAGGAGTCGGAGGAGGATGTCCATCCCTCCATGCAAGCAACGGACGTCGGCCGCCGTCCAGGAACCCGCCCGAGCGCCGTCCCTGTCGGGTCGCTCAGGCGTCCGGAGCCGACCGGACCGGGGCCGGTGTACGAGCCGGGCCCCGTGCGCATGTAGGTTGTCGCGCATGACAGCGCAGAACGACACGGGCGCGAGCCGCGCACCGGCCAACGACTTCTCGCACGAGCAAGAGGGCTACCAGCACGGCCTGAAGCCCCGGCAACTGCAGATGATCGCGATCGGTGGGGCCATCGGCACCGGACTCTTCCTCGGCGCGGGCGGACGCCTGCACACCGCGGGTCCGGCGCTCGCGCTGACCTACCTGGTCGCCGGGATCTTCGCCTTCTTCATCCTGCGGGCCCTGGGCGAGCTGGTGCTGCACCGCCCGTCCTCGGGCTCGTTCATCTCGTACGCCCGCGAGTTCTACGGCGAGAAGTTCGCCTACGCCGCCGGGTGGATGTACTTCCTGAACTGGGCGATGACGTCGATCGTGGACACCACCGCCGTCGCCATCTACCTGCAGTACTGGTCGGCCTTCACGGCTGCGCCGCAGTGGTTGCTGGCCCTGGTGGCGCTGCTGGTCGTCCTCGCCGCGAACATGGTGGCGGTCAAGGTGTTCGGCGAGCTCGAGTTCTGGTTCGCGCTCATCAAGGTCGCCGCGCTCGTGGCGTTCCTGGTCGTCGCGATCGTCTGGCTGGTCTTCGCGTTCCCGGTCGAGGCCGGCGGCGAAGCGGTCCGCACGGGCTTCATGATCTGGGGTGACAACGGCGGACTGTTCCCGAACGGGCTGCTGCCGGCGGTCATCGTGATCCAGGGCGTCGTCTTCGCCTACGCGGCCATCGAGCTCGTCGGCACCGCGTCGGGCGAGACGCAGAACGCCGAGAAGGTCATCCCCCGCGCGATCAACTCCGTCGTCTTCCGCATCGCGGTCTTCTACGTCGGTTCGATCGTCCTGCTCTCCCTGCTGCTGCCGTACACGGCCTACAAGGAGGGCGAGAGCCCCTTCGTGACGTTCTTCTCGTCGCTCGGCAACCCGCAGGTCGGGTCGATCGTCGGCGGGATCATGAACTTCGTCGTCCTCACCGCCGCGCTGTCCTCGCTGAACGCCGGCCTCTACTCGACCGGTCGGGCGCTCCACTCGATGGGCATGAACGGGTCGGCACCGAAGTGGACCACGAAGATGTCGAAGGGCGGTGTGCCGTACGCCGGCATCCTGCTCACCGCGGCGTTCACCGTCGCCGGCGTCGTGCTGAACTACTTCGTCCCGAAGCAGGCGTTCGAGATCGCGCTGAACATCGCGAGCCTCGGCATCATCACCGCGTGGGGCACGATCATCCTCTGCCAGATGCGCCTGCGGCAGTGGGCCAAGCAGGGACTCGCCAAGGAGCCCTCGTTCAAGCTGCCCGGTGCCCCGGTGACCTCGTGGCTCACCCTGGCGTTCCTGGCGTCGGTCATCGTCCTGATGGCGATCGACTACCCCATCGGGACGTACACGATCGCGTCGCTCGTGATCGTGATCCCGCTGCTCGTGGTCGGCTGGTTCCTGCAGCGCGACCGGATCCTGCGCATCGCCGCGCTGCGCGAGGGCGTCACGGGTCCGTTCCCGATCGGCGTCCGCAACCCGGCCGCCCCGGTCCGCCGCGACGGCGACGGCGACGACGGGGTCTGACCCGAGGATTGTCCCCGGAACGCGAGCCCTGCGGCCGCGCGATGTCAGGAGTCCGGCACCCGTCGCTACGATCGGCGGGTGCCGGACTCCTCTGTCTCCCCCACGCTCGACCTGCAGCTCAGCTGGCGAGGCGCCTACGGTCGTCTCCGGGCGTTCCCCGGTCGCCTCGAGGCGGAGACCGACTACCAGCGTCCGGCGCGCACCGCGGTGCCGATGGACGAGGTGCAGGCCTGGCGGCTGGGGCCGTGCGACGAGGACGCGGTGTGCGTCGAGTTCGTCACCCCGCAGGAGACCTACCGGGTCCTGCTCGACACGCCCGACGAACGCGTCGCCGAGCTGGCGGTCCGGAAGGTGCTCGGACCGCCGCAGCAGGAGGGCTGAGCGGAGTCAGTCGTCAGAGTCGGCGCGGTCGGTGTCGACACGGTCGGTGACGACGTCACCGCTCCCGGCATCGATCCGCACGCTCTGCTTCGTGCCGGACGACTCGAGCACGTCGCCCTCCCAGACGACCGCGCCGGCGTGGTCGTCGAGCCCGATCTCGGTGACGGTGCCGGTGTGCAGGTCACGGAGGGCGTCGACGGCCTGCTGCACGCTCAGGTCGGCGCCGGCGACGAGACGCTCGTGCTCCGCCGTGTCGTCCGCGTCGGCGGCCTCGGTCTGCGGCGTCCCGGCGACCGCGGTGCCGTCGGCGTTCGTGTGCACCTCGTGCTCGGTGCCGTCCTTCGTGACGACGAGGACCTCGTAGGCCGACCCGCCCTGCTCGTGCTCGGCGGACATGACGGTGCCCGAGCCGACCTCGCCGCGCGCGGTCGCGACGGCGGCGAGCAGCGCCTCGTTCGAGGCCGCCGACGTCGCACCGGCACCGGCACCGGCACCGGCACCGGAGGAGGACGAGCCGCTGCCGGACGCCTCGGTGGCCGACGAGCCGGCCGAGCCGGAGCCGACCGAACGGGTGTCGTCGTCGGCGTCGTCGCCGGCGCAGCCGGTGAGGGCGAGTGCCGCCACGATCGGCAGGGCGGCGAACGCGGCGACGCGGCGGGCGGAGGACTTCTGGTGCTGGGTGCGGAGGTTCATGGGGACGAGCATCGCGTCGAGGCGCTGAAGCAGGCCTGAAGCCGGCTGATCAGTCGCCGAGCGCCATGCGCACCACGAAGCGGGCTCCCCCGAGCGGCGACACGGTCACCGAGACGTGTCCGCCGTGTGCCCGCACGGCGTCCCGCACGATCGCGAGTCCGAGTCCGGCACCACCGGCGTCGCGGCTGCGGGCCTCGTCGAGTCGGACGAAGCGTTCGAAGACCCGCTCCCGCGCGTCTTCCGGTACCCCGGCGCCGTCGTCGTCCACCGTCAGGACGGCCGCCCCGTGCTGCGCCACGAGCGCGACGGCGACCCGGGACCGGGCGTGCCGCACCGCGTTGTCGACGAGGTTGCGGACCACCCCGGCGAGCACGCGCTCGTCGCCGCGCACCCGCGCCGCCCCGATCCCGGAACCGTCGACCCGGACGCCGGACCGCTCGCCGTCGTCGTCCTGAGAAGCCGATCGGGCGCGGGCGACGGCGTCGAGTGCGAGGTCGTCGAGGTCGACCGCCCGCCGCGTCGCGAGTCCGCCCTCGTCGAGGCGCGAGAGTTCGAGCAGGCCGGTCACGAGCTCCTGCAGGCGCACCGCCTCGGAGCGGACGACCGCCGCCAGCGCCCCGACGTCGGAGCGGTCCGGGTGCGCTCGGGCCACCTCGGCGTGCTGGCGGATCGACGCGATCGGCGACCGGAGTTCGTGCGACGCGTCGGACACGAACCGCCGCTGGCTCGCCGCCGCGCGGTCGAGCCGGTCGAGCATGCCGTTCATCGTCGTCGCGAGCCGGGCGACCTCGTCCCCGGTGTCCGGCACGTCGACGCGGGCGTCCGGTCGCGCCGCACGGATCGTCTCGACCTCGGTGCGCATCCGTTCCACCGGGCGCAGCGAACGGCCCGTCACGACCCACGTCACGCCGACCAGCACGAGCACGAGGACCGGGACCCCGACGGCGAGCAGGACGACCGCGGTGCGGACCGCCGTGTCGGCCTGCTCCAGCGATGCGCCGTACACGAGGGTGCCCTCGTCGCCGCTCGGCAGGTCGACCCCGTCGGCCACCAGGAGCCACCGTTCGCCGTCGTGCGACCACCGGGACTCGTCGTCCGTCGGGAGCACGACCCCGTCGGTGTCCTCGCCGTGCGCCAGGACGGTCCCGCCGGCACCGACGACCTGCACCAGGACGTCCTCGTACCCGGCGACCACGCCGACGCCGTCCGCCTCGACCTGCGACGACACCTGTTCGAGACCGGCCTCCGCCGTGGCCCGCACCCCGTCGAGGAGCACGGACCGGAGCACGAGGACGAACGCGACGGCGCCGACCACCAGGGCAGCCAGCACGACGGCGCCGGCGCCGAGGGTCGTCCGGGCGCGGACCGAGCGGAACCGCCGCCGGGTCGTGGTCTGCCCGGTGTCACCCACCGTCGGCCGCCAAACGGTACCCGGCACCACGGACCGTCTCGATCGCGGCGCGTCCGAACGGTCGGTCGAGCTTGCGGCGCAGGTGCCCGACGTACACCTCGACGATGTTCGGGTCGCCCTCGAAGTCGACGTCCCAGACGTTCTCGATGACGTCGCGCTTGGAGCGGACCTGTCCCGGGTGCCGGGCGAGGTACTCGAGCACCGCGAACTCGCGGCTGGTGAGCTCGACGGCGACGTCGCCGCGGCGCACGGTGCGCGCGGCGGGGTCGACGACCAGGTCGCCGAGCGTCAGCACGGTCGGACGTTCCCGCGCGCCGCGGCGGACGAGGGCACGGAGCCGCGCGACCAGGACCGGGTGCGAGAACGGCTTCGTGACGTAGTCGTCGGCGCCGGCGTCGAGCGCCTCGACCTGGTCCCACTCGCCGTCCTTGGCGGTCAGCATGAGCACCGGGGTCCAGTCGCCGTCGGCGCGGAGCCGAGCACACACGGCCCAACCGCTCAGGCCCGGCATCATCAGGTCGAGCACGATCGCGTCGTAGCGGAACTCGCGTGCGTGCCAGAGGCCGTCCACGCCGTCGTGCGCGACGTCCACCGCCCAGCCCTCGGCCTCGAGCCCGCGGCGCACGCCGTCGGCGAGCCGGACCTCGTCGTCGACCACGAGCACACGCATGGCGACGATCCTGCCGTGTGCCGCTGAAGCAGCGCTGAAGCGGGGCCGTACCGACACGGAGCGGCCCGCGACCGCGGCCGGTCGGGTCAGACCAGCAGCAGGATCCCGCCGATCACCGACGCGACGGCGATGGCCAGCGCGATGAGCAGGAGCACGAGGTGGACCGTGTAGAACGTCGTCGGCTTGCCGGCCGCGTCACGGGCGCGGGGGTCCGAGGCGACCCGCTGGAAGAAGCGCGGCCAGGTCACGACGTTGAAGACGGCACCGAGGAACAGGACGACTGCGGCGAAGACGAACACGGTCCGATCCTACGCACCGGGCCGGTGGTGCTCGGCCGCCCCCAACGCGGCCGAGTCCCGACCCGGCTGGCCACAGCTCCTGTAGCACCTGCTACAGACCCTACACGGCCCGTCGTGCGGCGTCGAGCACCCCGGTTCCGCCCCGACGCGGCCGGTGCCGGACCGTCAAGCGGTCTCGAGCGCCGCTTCCGCCTCGGCCAGGACCGCCCGCTCGTCCTCGCGCAACGACACCCGGGCGGAGCGCACGCCGTCCGTGATCTCGACGATCCGTCGGCTGAGACGTGTCGCGGGGTCGTCGCTCGCGGGGTACGCGTTGTCGACCCCGAAGCGCTCGTGCAGGGGGCCGAGGCGCCGCAGCGCCTCCTCGACGCGTCGGTCCCGGCGTCGACGGGAGATCCGGTGACCGATGACGAGCAGGAGCATGCCGGACGCCGCGCACAGCACCGCTCCGGGCGTGGTGACGTCGTACGGCAGGCCGAGCGCGTGCGTCAGCTCGAGGTCGCCGACGACGTGGGCCACGTCCATCACGACGACCACCACCATGCGCACGACCCCGAACACCCCGCCGAGCACGAGCGCCCAGAGGCCGACCAGGTCGGTGGTCGTCCGCGCCTCGCGCAACCGCAGCACGCAGATGATCCCCGTCGCGCCGAGCGCCAGCCCCAGGTACACGGTCTGTGCCGCGGCGTAGACGGTCGCCGCCGGGTGCGACCCGGCGTCGAGCATGAACGTGGTCGTGGTGCCCGGCGGGTCGAGCACCACGAAAGCGGTCACGACCACGACGACGACCACGACGAACGACACGGCGATCGCGTTCCGGAGCCACGGCCGTGCGGCGCCCACGGCCTTCGCGACGCCCCACAGCAAGGTGCCGGTCCCGGCGACCATCAGGCAGTCGCTGACGACCGTCACCACGTTGCGGCCACCGAGCAGCGGGTCGAGCCACCGGTACAGCGGGTCGACGTTCGTCACGATGGTCGCAGCGAAGAGCAGGAACGTGAACGCCAGCGTGCGGTCCTGCCCGCGCTGCAGGACGAAGAGCGCGATCGTCCCGACGACGAGCAGCACCGCCATGACGACGGCGACGATCACCCGAAGACCCCGCGGAAGGCGCTCGGGCGGCCGCGGTGCTGACGGATCAGGGTGGCGAGGCGATCGGCGAACACCTCGGCCTCGTGCTCGTACGCGTTCGAGAAGACCCCGCGGGCCAGCGCCCGTTCGACCTTGTACTCCGGCAGGTCGGGGATCACGTCGCGGATGTAGGCCGACTGCGGCGCGTGCTCGTGGTGGCGGTGCAGGACGTGCCCGAGCTCGTGGCCGATGACGAACGACCGGAAGGTCGGCGACGCGGTCGGCGAGATCATCACGAGGTGCGCCCGCTCGAGTGTGGCGACGAAGCCGCACACCGGTTCCGCGGCGAGGAACTGCTCCTCACGCACGACGATCGGCTTGCCGACGACCTGGGCGGCGGCGGCGACGGCCTGATCGACGTCCGACCAGCCCTCGTCGGCACCGCGCTCCCAGAACGCATCGAGCAGGGCGTCCCTGCTCATGCGACGGTCCCCCGCTGCGACTCCTCCTCGAGCACCTCGGCGATGCGCCGCAGTGCCTCGGGCGAGAGCTCGCCGGGGAACGTGCGCGCCGCGAACCCGCTCACCCGCGCGGAGCGCAGGGACCGGACGAGGGCGAGCTGGGCGCCGATCCGCTCCGGCACGGCGCTGTCCTCGAGCAGGAAGCGCTCGTCGACCTCGAAGAACCCGGCCAGCAGACGCAGCAGGTCGGAGTCCCGGTTGCGGCGACCGTCGCCCGACAGCATGTAGGTCCACTTCGCCCGCGAGAGCGACCCACCCCCGGCGGCGACGTACTCCTCGATCGAGGCGAACGGCACCGGTGTCCCGCGCTGGGACTCCTCGAAGTCGAGCAGCAGGTTGAGCCGGCGCGCGAGTTCGGCTGCGTCGAGGGCGCCGCCCTTCGGGTCGTCGGTGTCCATCGCGGGCTCCTCCCCAGCCGTGTCCGCGCGACCCGTCGGCCCGGCGCGTGGACGCCATGGTAGCGCGGGCGCCCACCGCCACGCCGGTACCCTCGGGACGTGCCCCGACGCTTCCCCGCCACCATCGCGGCAGCGGTCGAGCACGAGATCGTCATCACCAAGTCGCGCTTCATCACGACGCTCGCGCCCGTCGACGGCGTGGAGGACGCCGACCGCGTGATCGCCGAGGTCCGACGCCGCCGCTGGGACGCCCGGCACAACTGCACCGCGATGGTCACGGGCGTGCTCGGCGACCAGGCGCGCTCCTCCGACGACGGCGAGCCCTCCGGGACCGCGGGCGTCCCGATGCTCGAGGTCCTGCGACGCCGCGAGCTGACCGACGTCGTCGCGGTGGTCACGCGGTACTTCGGCGGGGTCAAGCTCGGGGCCGGCGGACTGGTGCGCGCCTACTCGACCTCGGTCACCGAGGCACTCGACGCGGCCACGCTCGTCCGTCGTGAGGCGCTCACGCAGGTGCGCTTCGACGTCGACCACGCCGACGCCGGACGGCTCGACAACGTCCTGCGCGACTGGGTCCGGCACCACCACGCGACCCTCGGCCCGACGACGTACGGGCGTGCGGCGACCTTCGAGGTCTGGGTCCCCGCCGACGCCCTCGACGTGCTGCGGGCCGACATGGCTGCGGCGTCGGCCGGGGCCGTCGACCCGGTCGTCGGCGAGGAACGGATCGTCGACGTGCACGCGGACTGACTTCTCGGCTGCTGTGCACCTCGGGCGTGTCCCGCCGTCGGCGCGTGCACGCTCCCGGAACGCACGAAAGCCCCGACTCGATGAGCCGGGGCGTTCGTCCTGCGGTGCACCCCCTCGGACTTGAACCGAGAACCCACTGATTAAGAGTCAGTTGCTCTGCCAATTGAGCTAGAGGTGCATGTTCCGGCTTCCGTGCCGCAACGGGAATCAACAATAGCATGGGTTTCGCGTGCCCACGACCACTCGTCGGCACACGACGCGAACAGGAGCACCATGACCGACCGTCTCGCCGCCGGCGACACCGCCCCCGACTTCACGCTGCCCGACCAGGACGGTGTCGAGCACGCCCTCGCCGACCTGCGCGGCCGGAAGGTGATCGTGTACTTCTACCCGGCGGCGTCCACCCCCGGGTGCACCACCGAGGCGTGCGACTTCCGCGACAACATGTCGTCGCTGCAGGCGGCCGGCTACGAGGTGCTCGGCATCTCGAAGGACGAGCCCGCGAAGCTCAAGACGTTCCAGCACGAGCAGGCGCTGACCTTCCCACTGCTGAGCGACCCCGACCTGACGGTGCACCAGGCCTACGCGGCGTGGGGCGAGAAGAACAACTACGGGAAGATCGTCACCGGCACCATCCGCTCCACGATCGTCGTCGACGAGGACGGCACGGTGCAGCTGCCGCTCTACAACGTCAAGGCCACCGGCCACGTGGCGAGCCTGCGGAAGAAGCTCGGCCTGGTCTGAGGACCGGCCACGCACTGGAGGCCCGGCACCGGTTCCGAGAACCGGCACCGGGCCTCCAGGGCGTCCGGACCGGACCGATCACTCCACCGGGCGCGCGAGCGCGGCCGTCACCGAGCGCGACAGCACGAGGGTGATCCCGAGCAGCGCCGGGATGAGCAGCACCCAACCGACCGCGGCCACCCGGAAGACGCCCTGGAACGCACCGATCGCGACGGCGCCCTGCAGGACCTGCCAGACGATGATCCCGGAGCGCACCCACGACCGCCCCCTCCACAGGCCGTTCAGCAGCGCGCCGAGCCACAGGGCCGCGATCGCCGCGAGGACGGTCAGCGCGATGGCCGAGGCGATACTCGTGGCCGGCGCGACGACGAGCTCGACGACCAGGACGACGGTCACCACCACGAGGGCGAGGAACTCGAGCCCCACCACGACGAGCAGTCCCAGCATCGCCGGCGTGCGGCGTGCGGCGGGGGCGGAGGCGTCCGTGTCGTTCGGGGTGTCGTCGTGCACAGTGATCCTCCAGGATTGCAACCCTTGATTTGGCCCTACCAGTATGGAACGATATTGGAGGTCGTTTGGACGGCACGATGTGGTGTGCGTCTCCCGTGGTTCATCGCTCCTCCCCCGAGCGTCGCGCGGGCGTCAGACTCGCTTCCTGCGGACTCCTCCCCACAGTTGTCCCCGTCATGCCGCATGCATGTCAGCGTTCCGATCCCCCGAACCACGGCCCCGGCCTGCCGTTCGAGCATCGACATCAAGGAGCACCACACATGGACTGGCGTGACCAGGCAGCCTGCCTCACCGCGGACCCCGAGCTCTTCTTCCCCGTCGGGAACACCGGGCCCGCCGTCGACCAGATCGAGAAGGCCAAGTCGGTGTGTGCACGCTGCACCGTCACCGAGATGTGCCTGCAGTACGCCCTCGAGAACAACCAGGACTCCGGTGTCTGGGGTGGCCTCAGCGAGGACGAGCGTCGTGCGCTGAAGCGTCGCGCCGCCCGCGCCCGCCGCGCCTCCTGACCGAGGTCGTCCGACACCACGACGCCCGCCGTCCCTCCGGGGACGGCGGGCGTCGTCGTTCGCGGCTACGCGGCGGCGGTGAGCCAGCGGAACGGGATCGAGATCGTGACCTCGGTGCCGCTGCCCGTCAGGGTGTGCCAGTCGATCGTGCCGCCGAGTTCGCCCTGGATCAGGGTGCGGACGATCTGCGTGCCGAGGCCTGACCCGACCTTGCCCTCTGGCAGCCCGACGCCGTTGTCACGGACCTCGATCTCCAGGTGGTCGTCGAAGCGGCGGGCGACGATCTCGACCTCACCGTCGCGGCCGTCCAACCCGTGCTCGACCGCGTTCGTGACGAGCTCGGTCAGGCCGAGGGCGAGCGGCGTCGCGGCCTCGGAGGGCAGGACCCCGAACTCGCCGGTCTTCTTCGGCTGCACCGTCGTGTTGTGCGACGCGGCGACCTCGGTGACCAGCTTGAGCACCGAGTCGAAGACCTCGTCGAAGTCGACCGTCTGGCTGAGTCCGCTGGACAGGGTGTCGTGCACCACGGCGATCGCGGCGACGCGGCGCATCGCGTTCTGCAGCGCGGTCCGGGCTTCGTCGGAGTGCGTGCGGCGGGCCTGGATGCGCAACAGTGAGGCCACCGTCTGCAGGTTGTTCTTCACCCGGTGGTGGATCTCACGGATCGTGGCGTCCTTGGTGATGAGCTCGCGCTCCTGGTGCCGCAGCTCGGTGACGTCGCGGCAGAGCACGATCGCGCCGATGCGCTCCCCGTGGTCGCGCAGCGGGATCGAGCGCAGGGACACGGTGACGCCCTTCGCCTCGACGTCGGCGCGCCACGGTGCCCGCCCGGTGACCACGAGGGGCAGGGACTCGTCGACGTCGAGCTGCGCGCCGATGAGCTCGGTCGTGACCTCGGCGAGGGACTTGCGCTCGAGCTCGCCCTCGAAGCCCATCCGGTTGAAGGCGCTCAGGCCGTTGGGGCTCGCGAACGTCACGGTACCGGCGGTGTCGAGCCGCAGCAGGCCGTCGCTGGCGCGCGGGGCCCCACGACGCGGGCCGGCCGGGGCGCCGAGGTCGGGGAAGTCACCGGTGGCGATCATGCCGAACAGGTCGTTCGCACTCGCCGTGAAGTTGAGCTCCTGGCGACTCGGGGTCCGCATCTCGTCCTGGTTGGAGTGCCGCGTCACGACCGCGATGGGCCGCTCGGTCGTCTCGGTGCTCTTCGCGCTCAGTCGGCGCAGCACCGGGATCGCCCGGACGCGGGTCGGGGTGTCCTCGTACCAGTCCGGCTCGGCGGAGTCGACGACGCGCGCTCCCGCGAAGCTCTCGGTGACCTGGCCGCGCCACTCCTCGCGGAGCTCCTGCCCGACGATGTCGCGGTAGAAGAGCGTCGCCGCGGAGCTCGGTCGGGCGTGGGCGACCGCGACGAACGAGCCGTCCTCGGCGGTCGGGACCCAGAGCACCATGTCAGCGAAGGACAGGTCGGCGAGGAGCTGCCAGTCCCCCACGAGCAGGTGGAGCCACTCGACGTCTGCTTCGGAGGAACGGCCTTGCGCGAGGACGAGGTCACTGAGGGTCGACACCACGCCAGTCTAGGTCCGGCGCCTTGTGGACAATGCCGCCCTCTCCACAGGCTGACACCCGTCCGTATTCTGCATGTCGTACACATCATACGCTCAAGCCACCGACGGAAGGGGCAGGGGTGGCAGAGCAGGCACGCCGGATCGAGGACACGGCGACGACACGTCCACCGCGGCTCGTCGCGGTGGAGCCGGAACGACCGCACGAGCACGAGTCGGACGGACCGGACCGACGCGACGGGTCGATCGCAGCCGTCGGAGCCGCCACGGCCCCGTCGGCTCCCCCGGACCCCGCCGACCCGGGTGACCCCGCGGCCACGGCCCGCGCGCTCGGCCTCTGCATCGCCGAGGTGCTCACCGGCGCCCGCGAGGTCGACAGCATCGCCCGCTGGATCACCGACGACGTGCACCGACACCTGCAGCAGCGTGCGGCGCTCGCGGCCCGGGCCCGCAGCACGGCCCGTCGGTCCCGCGGCCGACCCGTGCTCCGCGTCGGCAGCGTGGTCGTCTGCCGACCCGCCCGGGGCGTGGCCGAGGCGACGGTCGTCGTGCACACCCGCAGCCACGCCCGCGCGGTCGCCATCCGGCTCGAGGAACGGCACGGCAGGTGGCGGGCAACCGCCGTCGGCGTGCTCTAGCGGTGCCCCCGGACGGACGGGAGGCACGGGACCAGCTGGTCCCGTGCCTCCCGTCCGGCGGTGCCGACGCTAGTTCTTCTTGGCGGCCTGCCGACGCTCGGCCCGGTTGCCGGCCGCGGCGGCCTGACCGGACGCGGTGGCGGCGTTGCCGAAGGCGGAGCCCTGCTCGGGCGCCGCTGCTGCCTCGGCCTCGGCCTGCGCGCGCTGCGCGCGGGCGGTCGCTGCCTGCTCGAGGCGGCCGCGCTCGTCACGGACCTCGACCTCGCCGTCGATGGACGGCGCCGAGTACTCGAGGCCGGAGACCTCGTCCTCGCCGAGGCCCTTGGCCTCGATGACCGCGTTCTCGCCGTCGGACTGCACCTGCACCTCGAGGTTGAACAGGTAGCCCACGGACTCCTCGCGGATCTGCCCCATCATCGTCTGGAACAGGGCGTAGCCCTCGCGCTGGTACTCGACCAGCGGGTCGCGCTGCGCCATCGCCCGGAGGCCGATGCCGTCCTTGAGGTAGTCCATCTCGTACAGGTGGTCGCGCCAGCGGCGGTCGATCACCGAGAGCACGACACGACGCTCGAGCTCGCGCATCGCCTCGTCACCGAGGAGCTCCTCGCGCTGCTGGTACGCCAGCTTGGCGTCGGAGAGGATCTCGCGGGCGAGGAAGTCGCGCGACGCCTTGCCCTTCGAGCCGGCCTCGGTGATGACCTCGTCGATCGAGATCGAGATCGGGTAGAGCGTGCCGAGCTCGGTCCACATGGCGTCGAGGTCCCAGTCGTCGGGCGAGCCCTCGCCGGTGTGGGAGTCGATGACGTCGTCGATGACGGCCTTGAGGAACGACTGCGCGCGGTCGTGCAGGTCGTCGCCCTCGAGGATGTGGCGTCGGTCGCTGTAGATCGCCTCGCGCTGCCGGTTCAGGACGTCGTCGTACTTCAGGACGTTCTTGCGGATCTCGGCGTTGCGGCCCTCGACCTGCGCCTGGGCGGAGCGGATCGCGCGGCCGACGAGCTTGTTCTCGATCGCCAGGTCGTCCGGCACGTTCGAGCGGCCCATCAGGCTCTCGGCGGCGCCGGAGTTGAACAGGCGCATGAGGTCGTCGGTCAGCGACAGGTAGAACCGGCTCTCGCCCGGGTCGCCCTGACGGCCGGACCGTCCACGCAGCTGGTTGTCGATGCGGCGGGACTCGTGGCGCTCGGTGCCGAGGACGTAGAGGCCGCCGGCCTCGCGGACCTTGTCGCCCTCTTCCTCGACGGTCTTCTTGACCTCGGCGAAGACGTCGTCCCACGCGGCCTCGTACTCGTCCGGCGTCTCCGTCGGGGACAGGCCCTTGGCGTGCATCTCCTGCACGGCGAGGAACTCCGAGTTGCCGCCGAGCATGATGTCGGTACCGCGGCCGGCCATGTTCGTCGCGACGGTCACGGCGCCGAGGCGACCGGCCTGCGCGACGATCGCGGCCTCACGCGCGTGGTTCTTCGCGTTGAGGACCTCGTGCTTGACGCCCTTCTTGGCGAGGAGCTTCGACAGGTACTCGGACTTCTCGACGCTCGTGGTGCCGACCAGGACGGGCTGGCCCTTCTCGTGGCGCTCCGCGATGTCCTCGGCGACCTGCTCGAACTTCGCCTTCTCGTTCTTGTAGACGAGGTCGGTCTGGTCGATGCGCTGCATCGGCTTGTTCGTCGGGATCGGGACCACGCCGAGCTTGTACGTCGACATGAACTCGGCCGCCTCGGTCTCGGCGGTACCGGTCATGCCGGAGAGCTTCTGGTACAGGCGGAAGTAGTTCTGCAGCGTGACGGTCGCCAGGGTCTGGTTCTCGGCCTTGACCTCGACGCCCTCCTTGGCCTCGATCGCCTGGTGGATGCCCTCGTTGTAGCGGCGTCCCATCAGGATGCGGCCGGTGTGCTCGTCGACGATGAGCACCTCGCCGTTCATCACGACGTAGTCCTTGTCGCGCTTGAACAGGGCGACGGCCTTGATCGAGTTGTTCAGGAACGAGATGAGCGGGGTGTTCGCCGACTCGTACAGGTTGTCGATGCCGAGGTAGTCCTCGACCTTCTCGATGCCGGGCTCGAGCACGCCGACGGTGCGCTTCTTCTCGTCGACCTCGTAGTCCTCGCCCGGGGTGAGGCGCTTGGCGATCGAGGCGAACTCGGTGAACCAGCGGTTGGCCTCGCCCGAGGACGGGCCGGAGATGATGAGCGGCGTGCGGGCCTCGTCGATGAGGATCGAGTCGACCTCGTCCACCACGGCGAAGAAGTGGCCGCGCTGCACCATGTCCGACGCCTGCCACGCCATGTTGTCGCGCAGGTAGTCGAAGCCGAACTCGTTGTTCGTGCCGTACGTGATGTCGGCGGCGTACTGCTCGCGACGCTCGGCCGGGGTCTGGTTCGCGATGATGCAGCCGGTCGTCATGCCGAGGGCGCGGAAGACGCGGCCCATGATCTCGGACTGGTACGACGCCAGGTAGTCGTTCACCGTGATGACGTGCACGCCGCGCGACGGGATCGCGTTGAGGTAGGCGGCGGTCGTCGCGACGAGGGTCTTGCCCTCACCGGTCTTCATCTCGGCGATGTTGCCGAGGTGCAGCGCCGCGCCGCCCATGAGCTGCACGTCGAAGTGCCGCATGCCGAGCGTGCGCTTCGCCGCCTCGCGCACGGCCGCGAACGCCTCGGGCAGGAGGTCGTCGAGGGTCTCGCCGTTGGCGTACCGCTCGCGGAGCTCCTTGGTCTCGTCGTGGAGTTCCTCGTCGGTGAGGCTCGAGAAGTCGTCCTCGAGGTCGTTGATCGCCGAGGCGTACGCCTTCAGCCGACGGAGGGTTCGTCCTTCGCCGATGCGGAGGACCTTCTCCAGCACGTTTGCCACGTGAGCTCCTTACGAGGTCGTCGCGCGCGACCTGCGCGCCCGATCGACCAGTCATGCTAGCAACCCGCGACCACCGCCGCGCTGTGAGGAGCGCCACTGCCCGATCGGGGGCGGAACGGGTGCGCGCGGCCCGAGGACGGGCCGCGCACACGGTCGCGGAACGGATCCGCGGCGAGGGGTCAGGCGATCGCGCTGACGGGTGCCTCGTCCGCGGGGGCCCGGTCGGCGGACACCTCGTCGAGGCCGATCACGCCGTAGTCCCAGCCCTTGCGGCGGTACACGACGCTCGGACGACGGGTCTCGGCGTCGAGGAACAGGTAGAAGTCGTGCCCGACGAGCTCCATGTGGTACAGCGCGTCGTCGACGGTCATCGGGGCGGCCTCGAACACCTTCTGCCGGATGACGACGGGGCTGTAGACCTCGCTCTCGTCGTCCTCGCGCTGGTCGTCGACCACCGGCACGGCGCCGGTCGCGACGTCCTCGATGAGCTTGCCGTCGGCGGGTACGACGCCCATGCCGTCGAAGGCGTTGCCGGCGGCCTCGGCGACGGAGGTGGGGCGGTGCCGGCCGTGGTGCACCTTGCGGCGGTCGCGTGCGCGACGCAGGCGCTCCGTGATCCGCGCGAAGGCGAGGTCGAACGCGGCGTACTTGTCCGACGCCGCGGACTCCGCCCGGACCAGCGGCCCCGGACCGATCAGCGTGAGTTCCACGCGGTCCTCGCCCTGGCTGCCGCCCGACTTCTCGTTGTGGCGGCTGATGCGCACCTCGAAGGCGAGGGCGCGGTCGGCGAGCACGTCGATCTTCTCGGACTTCTGCTCGACGTAGGTGCGGAAACGGTCGGTGACCCCGACGTTCCGGCCCGTGATCGTCACGTCCATGTGGCGGCTCCCATCCAGTGTCGGCGCGTCGCCTCCGTCCGGCGACCCGAACGCCTTGCCGCGAGGCTAGACCCGTCGACTGCCCGGCGTCACGGCACCACGGCGAGTCCGCCGGACACCCACCGGACGCACAGTCGACACCGGGCGTTCATCGAGACGGTCAGTCGTCGACGCTCGCCACGGCGACGCAGCGGACCACCCGACCCCCGGCGGCCCGCACGGCACGGACGCCCTCGGCCATGGTGACGCCGGTCGTCACGACGTCGTCGACCAGGACGACGTCGCGGCCGGCCACCCCCACGGCCCGGAGCGTCCCGACCGTGGCGGCGACGCGTTCCACCGCCGTGCGCTCCTTCTGCCCGGCGCCCGCCCGGTGCACGTGCCCCAGGCCGGGGCCGGCGCCCCCGGCCCCGGCCCCGGCCCCGGCCCCGGCCCCGGCCGCAGGGTCGGTCGCGCCGCGTCGCACGCGGTGGAGCGCCCGCGTCCGGCGCACACCACCCCGGGCGAGCAGGAGCACCACCGGGTCGAACCCCCGCCGCCGCGACCCGGACCGCGACGGCGGCACGCGGAGCACGACCGCGTCGTCAGGGGCGGCCTGGAGCGCTGCCCGGACGAGTGCACCGAACCGGGTGCCGAGCGGCCGGGCGACGTCGACCCGACCGCGCAGCTTCAGCTCGAGGAGCAGCGTGCGGACGAGCCCCTCGTACGCGAAGGCCGCGTCGAGCCGGACCCCGGCGACGAGTCGCACCCGTCCGGGCCGGGCGGCGAGGGCACGCCGGCACCTCGGGCAGAGCGCCCGGTCGGGCTTCCCGCACCCCAGGCACGCGACCGGCAGGAACAGCCCGAGCACCGCGAGCGCGGCGTCGCGCCACGGCGTCGGCGGCTCGGGCGACGGGCCCGTGGGCGGTGAGGTGGTGGGCGGTGGGGTCGCAGGCAGGTCCGGTGGCACGGCCACCAGCGTGGTGCCGCACCGGCGGCGGCGGTGGGCCGGCCTGTCGGACGGTGGACGGGCCTCCCGGCCGTCCCGGCGGTGGAGGGATGCCGTCAGCGCTGGACGCCGAGCACGTCGGCGGTGACGAGCGTCGTGTCCCACGCGCCGCCGGTCGACTGCAGCACCGACCCGTCCGACATGCGGAGGAGCAGTGCGCCACCCCCGCCGCCGCTGATCGCGGTCGCGCGCCCGTCCGGTCGGGGCAGCGTGCTCGACTTGCCCCCGATCGTCGTCCGCACCACGTTCGGACCGGCGGCGGTCTGCCCCACCGACGCCACGTCGGTGTCGTCGACCCAGGTCGCTCCGACCGCGTTGCCGGTCGCCGCCTGCACGCGCACCGCCGGGCCGAGCGCGGTCGGGGCGCGGTCGGACCCGCGGATGACGGCCATCACGTACAGGCCCGGACCGTCGCCGGTCTCGATGAGCGCCAGTGCCCTGGTGGAGTCGCGCGACAGCTGGAACGACACAAGGTCGCCGCGCGGCAGCGAGGTCGCGACCTGGTGCGGGTCACCGCCCAGCCCGTACGCCGTCACCCGGCGCGTGTCGGACCGCTGGCCCACCCAGACGAAGCCGAGGTCGTCCAGGGTGGGTGCGACCAGGTCCTCGCGGGCGTCCACGCGCAGGCGGTCGTCGCCGCGCACCACGACGGCACCGTCCCGGTTGCCGACCGCGGCGGTGGTGCCGGACGCCGACAGGGCGATGGAGGTCGGGTCGAGCCGGGCGATCGCGTCGCCGACACCGCTGCCGAGCTCGGCCACGTCACCCGTCCCCGTCGCGGCGTAGCCGACCGTGCCGTCGTCCTCGACCAGGGGGCGCGGGTCGACGTCGGGGTTGACCTGCGCGTCCGCGCCGCCGGTGTCGGGCAGCGCCACGGTCGTGCCCTCGAACGTCATCGTCACCGACGAGATCGTGGCGACCGAGGCGAGCGACTTGCTCATCTGCTCCCGCATCCGCACCTTGTCGACGGTGCTCGCGCGCAGGGCGTCGCTGGACAGGTCGACGAGCGCGGTGCCGCTGTCGATCGTCACGGCGTTGAGCGAGAGCTGCGTGCCCTCCGGGAACGACGAGACGACGGCGCCCTTCAGCCAGTCCGCGGGGCCGGCGAGCAGGGCGCTGGCGATGCGCGTGCTCGTCGAGGACCGCGCGAGGAACCAGCGCTGGTCCGGCACGAGGAACCGGTAGGTGGGGTCGTAGAAGTAGAGTGCGTGCGGCTGGAAGACCGACGCGAAGCTCACCGGCGACAGGATGATCCCGTCGGGGGCGTACGCGATGCGCCACTCGCCGTCCTCGCGGACGAACTGGAACGTCAGCGTCGACGAGGTCGGCCGGACCGCCTGGGTGTACTCCCCCTCGGCGTCGACCGTGGCGCTCGCGGTGAGGGTGTACGTGAGCTCGCGGTCGTCGGCGCGCTCGACCGTGCCGCTGCCGTCGCGGATCGTGACGCCCTGCCGCGGGTTCCACTGCTCGGCGAAGCCGGACGCCAGGAACTGCCGGGCGATGGCGTAGTTGTCCTGCGCGCCGGTCGCCGCGGCGACGAACCCGCGCAGGATGGCGGTCTGGTCGGCACCGGTGATCGGCTTGGCCGGCCGGAAGTCGACGCCGGACAGCGACTCGTCCTTGATGGTCTGTCCGGTGCGCACGCCGCCGTCGACCGGGATGGCGGCGCAGGCGGTGAGGGCGAGCACGCCGAGCGCGGCCAGGGCTGCGGCGAGGACACGGCGGAACCGGGGACGGGATCGCATCAGGACTCCTCTCGCACGGCGCGCGGCCCGTCGTACGACTCGTCGAGCTCGGGCAGCGGGATCGCCGAGGTGGCGGTGGTGCCGTGTTCGTTGCGGGGCAGGGTGAGGACGAAGGTCGAGCCCTCGCCCGGCCGCGACCACACGTCGATGCGGCCGCCGTGCAGCTTCGCGTCGCCGAGGCTGATGGCGAGCCCGAGCCCGGTGCCGCCGATCGTGCGCTTGCGGCTCGGGTCGGCACGCCAGAACCGGTCGAACACCCGGGCGGCGTCCTCCGGGGGCATGCCGACGCCGTGGTCGCGCACCGCGATGGCCACGGTCCTGGCGTCGCTGTCCACGACCACCTGCACGGGCCGGGCGTCACCGTGCTCGACGGCGTTGCCGACCAGGTTGCGCAGGATGCGGCGCACCCGCTTGGCGTCGAGCCGCATCGTGGTGTGGCCACCGGGCGTGACGAGCTGGAGCTCGACGCCGGCGCGCTCGGCGAGGGGCCGGAACTCGTCGACGATGTCGGCGGCGAGCGCTGCCGGCACCACGGGTTCGGTGTCGAGCTGCACGGCCTGGGCGTCGTAGCGGGAGATCTCGAGCAGGTCGGCCAGCAGGAGCTCGAACCGCTCCACCTGGGCGTGCAGCAGTTCGGCGGACCGGCCGACCGCGGGTTCGAACGCGTGACGGGAGTCGTAGAGCACGTCGCCGGCGAGCCGGATGGTCGTGAGCGGGGTGCGCAGCTCGTGGGAGACGTCGGACACGAAGCGCTGCTGCACGCGGGACAGCTCGGCGAGCTGGGTGATCTGCCGGCTGACCGCCTCGGCCATCCCGTTGAAGCTGCGGGCGAGCGTCGCCAGGTCGTCCTGCCCGCGCACCGGGATGCGTTCGTCCAGCCGTCCGGCGGCGATCTTCCGGCTCGTCTCGGCCGCCCCGCGGATCGGCACGACCACCAACCGGACCACGAGCGACGTCACGAGGGCGATGAGCACCATGAGCGCGACGCCGCCGATCGACAGGGTCTGCGACACGAAGTCCAGGGTCTGCTGGGCGTCGGACAGGTCGTAGACCAGGTAGAGCTCGTACTGCCCGGCGCTCGGGATCTGCAGCGTCGAGCCGACCGCCAGGCCCGGGACACTGCGCCCGTCGTCGTCGAGCTCCACGGGCTGCAGGCTCAGCCGGCCGGTGTTCTTGCCGACCTCCTTGCGCAGCGCGTCGGTGATCACGGCGTCGGGGAAGTCCTGGCTCGCGATGGTCTGCAGCGTCTGCGGGGTCGACTGGCCCGGGCTGCGTTCGATCGCGATGCTCGTGCCGCCGGGGCTGGTGGTGTTCGACAGGATCGCCTGCTGCGCCTCGTTCTGCAGGGTCTCGAGCTCGGACTGGTTGTTGTCCTCGGCCGCGGTGGCGGCGTCGAAGATGCCCTGCGCGACGATGGTCGCCCGCGCCGACTCCGACTCGATCTGGTCGCGCCGCTGCGAGTAGACGTTGGTCGAGATGCTCACCATGACGGCGGTGCCGATGATCGCCACCGCGAGGCCCGTCGTCATCACCGTGATGGCGACCGAGCGGAACATGAGCGACCGCCGCCACAGGAACGCGATCGGTCGCCAGCCGCGCCGGAGCCACCGACGCATGCGCCGCCGGCCGCGGCCGACGACGCCGATCGAGACGGTGGCGGTGCTGGCCGCACGCGACGGGCGCGTCGAGGGCGGCACGGTGCTCAGGCTCCTCCGGCGCGGTACCCGACGCCGCGGACCGTGGTGACGGTCTTCGGGTTGTCGGGGTCGTGCTCGATCTTCGCGCGGAGCCGCTGCACGTGCACGTTCACCAGACGGGTGTCCGCCTTGTAGTGGTAGCCCCACACCTGTTCGAGCAGCATCTCGCGCGTGAACACCTGGTTCGGCTTCTCGGCGAGCGCGCGGAGCAGGTCGAACTCGAGCGGGGTGAGCGCGATGACGGTGTCGCCCCGCCGCACCTCGTGCCCGGCGACGTCGACCGTGACGTCGCCGACCTGCAGCACGCCGGAGTCGGTGGCGCTCGGACGCAGCCGGGTGCGGATGCGGGCGACGAGCTCCTTCGGGTTGAACGGCTTCACGACGTAGTCGTCGGCGCCGTTCTCCAGCCCGGCCACCACGTCGGCGGTGTCGCTCTTCGCGGTGAGCATGATGATCGGCGTGCCGCTCTCGGCGCGGATGCGCTTGCACACCTCGATGCCGTCGATGCCCGGGAGCATGACGTCGAGCAGGACGAGGTCCGGCTTCGTGGCGCGGAACGCGTCGACGGCGTCGTTGCCGTCGGCGCTGAACTCGGGTTCGTACCCCTCGGAGCGGAGCACGATGCCGATCATCTCGGCGAGGGCCTGGTCGTCGTCGACGACGAGGATGCGCGGTGTCATGTGGTGTGGACTCCGGGTGGCGGTGCGGGGTGCCGGGCGGCACGTGTCCCCACACGATAGCCGAGGCACCGTCAGGCCAGGTTTTCCGCCAGGATGGGGGTGGACCGCGCGCCGCTGGCACGGTCCGACACGACGAGGGGGCTGGAGTCATGTCCGATTGGCACACACCGGGTGCCGGGCAGCAGGGTGGGTCGACCCCACCCGCGTCCGGGTCCCGCACGGGGTACGGCTCCGGGTCGACGCAGGGACCGGGACCCCGGCCTGGAGGCCCGTCCGGCTCCTCCGTGCCGCCACCGCCCGCCCCGGGGCCGGGTCCGTCGGGTCCGGGCCGTCCGCCCCGCGGCCAGCGTCCGGTGATCCCCCTGCGCCCGCTCGGGCTCGGCGACGTGCTGGCCGGCGCGTTCACGGTCTTCCGCCGCAACGCCCGCGTCCTGCTGCTCTGGAGCGTGCTGCTCAGCGGCGTGCTCGGCCTGCTCTCGACGCTGGCCAGCACGTTCGGGCAGCGGGCGCTGCAGTCGCGGATGTTCTCCGCCCTCGACGGCGGCAGCGGTGCCGACTCGGTGCTCGCGGGCACGCTGACGCTCACGGCGCTGATCTCGGTCGTACTGCCGTTCCTCGCCTACCTCGGTCGCGGGTTCCTCGTGGCGCCGGTCGCCGCGGACACCGGGCAGCGGGTGCTCGGCCGGCGGGCGACGTTCCGCGGGCTGTGGGCGCTGCTCGCCGGTCGCCGGTGGTCCGTCGTGGCGTGGATGCTCGTGCAGGTCGGCGCCGGCGTCGTCATCGCGATCGTCGCGGGACTCGTGTTCTTCGGGGTGTTCGCCGCGATGGGTGCGGCCGACTCCGGGACCGGCTGGTTCGTGCTGGCGCTCGTGCTGTTCGTGCTCGGCCTGGTCGTCGTGGTCGTGTGGCTCAGTACGCGCTTCGTGTTCACCGTCCCGACGATCGCGCTCGAGGGCCGACCGGTCTTCGCCGCTGCCGCCCAGTCGTGGCGCCTGACCCGCGGGGCCTTCTGGCGGACCTTCGGCATCCTGCTGCTCGTGCAGGTGATGTTCGGGTTCGCGGCGTCCATCGCGTCGATCCCGCTGACCGTCGGATCGGTGTTCGTCGCCGGCACGTTCGACCCGCTCGGGCAGACGGACTCCGCGTCCGGGGCCGGGGCCGGAGCGGTCGTCGCGGTCGTGGTCGGCAGTCTGCTCGCGATCGCGGTGCAGTGCATCACGGACGTCCTGAGCGCGTCCGTCGTGACGTTCCTGGCGATCGACCGGCGGATCCGGACCGAGGCGCTCGACCAGCGGATCGCGTCGCACCTGGACTCGGGGCGGCCGACCGACCCGTTCGCACCGTCCGAGCCGGTCGCGCGCGCGCCGTGGCCGCCGCAGCAGTCGTGGGCCGGGCAGCAGTGGCAGGCGCAGCAGCAGTGGCCGCAGCAGCAGTGGAACGGCCAGGGCGGCCAGCAGTCGTGGAACGGGCAGCCGGGCCAGCCGCAGCAGCAGCCGTGGTACGGGCAGCCCGGCCAGCAGCAGCAGCCCTGGAACGGCCAGAGCGGCCGGCCCGGCCAGCAGCAGCCGTGGCAGCAGGGTTCCGGGCAGGCACCGCCGGACGGCACCGCGTGACCGCGGTCGACCCGGACGAGGCGCGCCGCCTGCTCGAACGCGAGCTCGACCGCTCCGCGTACGACGGTGCGGAGCCGACGTGGTGGGACCGTGCCTCGCGGGGCTTCCTCGACTGGCTCGGGTCGCTCCGCGCCGACGGTCTCGACTCCCCCGCTGCGGCCCGCACGGCCCTGGTGATCGCGATCGTCGTGCTCGTCGCGGTCGTCGTGCTCGTCGTCGTCGCCCGCGGACTCCCCCGCCGCCGGGCGCGGACCGGGGACGGCGACACCGGCGGGGTCTTCGACGCCGACGACCTGCGGTCGGCCAGTGAGCTGCTCGAGTCCGCGCAGGCCGCGGTCCGGCGTGCCGACTGGTCGGCGGCGGTGCTCGACGGCTTCCGTGCCGTCGCCCGGGGTCTCGGCGAACGCGACCTCGTGCCCGACGTGCCCGGTGCCACCGCCCGCACGATCGCGATCCGCGGCGCGGTGCCGTTCCCCGCTTCGGCGGAGGCCCTCGGCGACGCCGCCACGACCTTCGACGGCGTGCGGTACCTCGGTGCCGACGCCGACGAGGCCGCGGCCCGCCGCGTGCTCGACACCGAGCGCGCCGTCCGACAGGCCCGCCCCGCCCGTGCTGACAGCCCGGCGGTCCCGGCGTGACGGCCGACACCGCGAGCCGGGCGGTCGCTGCCCCGGCGTCCACCACTCGGGAGGGCCGCCGGCTGCGCGTCGGGTTCTGGGTCGCCATCGTGCTGGTCGGCATCGTCCTCGCCGCGCTGACCGCGGTCGTCCAGGGCACCGACCCGGCGGCCCCGCGCCCGCTCGACCCGACCTCGACGACGGCGAGCGGTTCGGCCGCCCTGGTACGGGTGCTCGAGCAGCGCGGCACCGCGGTCTCCGTGACGGACACCGCCGACGGGATCGACGGTGGCACGGTGTTCGTCGACGACTCCGACGGCGTGCTCGACGCCACCGTCGCGGAACGCATCGGCCGCACGGCCCGGCACGTGGTCGTCGTGTCGTCGGGCGGCGCCGGCCTCGAGGCGCTCGGACTCGACGTCGACCCGGCCGTACCCGTCGACGGCGACGACACCGTGTCGACCGCCTCGTGCGGGATCCCGGCGGCTGCCTCCGCGGAGCGGGTGTCGACCGGCGGGTGGGGCTACACCGTGCAGGACCCCGAGGCTGAGCGGTGTGCGCCGACCGGGAGCGGCGGGGCCACGGTGTGGGGGCTCGTGCGCACCACGACCCCGGGCGGCGACGTCACCCTGCTCGGCACCACCTCGGCACTGCGCAACGACACGATCCGGACCGCGGGCAACGCGGCACTCGCCCTCGGCCTGCTCGGCGACGACGACCGACTGACCTGGTACACCCCCGCCGTCGGCACCCCCGATGCCGCCCCGACCCTCGGCGAGCTCGCGCCGCCCTGGGTCCCGGGTGCGCTCGCCCTGCTCGCGCTCGTCGCCGTGGCGGCCGGCGTGTGGCGGGGCCGGCGCCTCGGCCCGCTCGTCGTCGAGCAGTTGCCCGTCGTCGTCCGCGCCGCCGAGACCACCGAGGGTCGCGCCCGGATGTACGCCCGCACCCGCGACCGCACCCACGCGCTGGACACGTTGCGCGTCGCCGCCGTCCGACGCACCGGCCGGCTGCTCGGCCTGCCGCGATCGGCCCACGTCGACGAGGTCGTGCGGTCGGCTGCGCAGGCCACCGGCATCCCGCACACCCGCGTCGGCGCCGTGCTCGTCGGCGGGACCACCGATGACGACCGCGCGCTCGTCGACGGCGCCGCAGCACTCGACGACCTCGAACGCGCTGTCCGGCGCGCCACCTCCGGCGACCGGACCACCCCGTACACCGACCGACCAGGAGCACGACCGTGACCGACATGCCCCCTGCCTCCCCCGAGCACGCCGCGACGGAGCACGACCCCGCGGGCCCCGACCGCAGCGACCTGCGCGACGCGTTCGGACGGGTCCGCTCCGAGGTCGCCAAGGCCGTCGTCGGCCAGGAGGGCGCGGTCTCCGGCATGATCGTCGGGCTCCTCGCGCAGGGCCACGTGCTGCTCGAGGGGGTGCCCGGCGTCGCGAAGACCCTGCTCGTCCGCAGCCTCGCGGCGTCGATGTCGCTCGACACCAAGCGCATCCAGTTCACCCCCGACCTGATGCCCGGCGACGTGACCGGCTCGCTCGTCTACGACGCGTCCACCGGCACGTTCCCGTTCCGCGAGGGCCCCGTCTTCACCAACGTGCTGCTGGCCGACGAGGTGAACCGCACGCCCCCGAAGACCCAGTCGGCGCTCCTCGAGGCCATGGAGGAACGGCAGGTCAGCGTCGACGGTGACGCCCGTCCGCTGCCCGACCCCTTCTTCGTCGCCGCGACCATGAACCCGATCGAGTTCGAGGGCACGTACACGCTGCCCGAGGCGCAGCTCGACCGGTTCCTCATGAAGCTGACGCTCGACGTCCCGCCGCGCGACGTCGAGTGGCAGGTGCTCCGACGTCACGCCGACGGGTTCGTGCCGCGTGACGTGCGATCGGCCGGCATCACGCCGGTGGTCGGCGTCGACGAGGTCGTCCGCGCGCAGCGGGCCGTCCGTGCCGTCGGGGCGCGCGACGACGTGCTCGCCTACATCGTCGACCTGGCCCGTGCCACCCGCGAAGCGCCGTCCGTGCGCGTCGGGGTCAGTCCCCGTGGCGCGACGGCCCTGCTCGCGGCGGCCAAGGCCTGGGCCTGGCTCACCGGCTACGACGCGATCACCCCGGACCACGTGCAGGCGATGGCGCTGCCGGTCTGGCGGCACCGTCTGCGGGTCGCCGCGGACGCCGAGCTCGAGGGCGTCGGTGCCGACGGCCTGCTCCAGCAGGTGCTCGAGCAGGTGCGGGTGCCGATCTAGTGGCGGTCTCCGGCCGGTTCGTCGCGCTCCTCGCCGTCGCGATCGTGCCCACCGTGCTGCTCGCCAGCGCGTGGGCCGGGCTCGCGTGGGTCGGCGTGGTGCTGCTCGCGGCGACGCTCGACGTCCTGCTCGCCGCCGACCTGCGACAGGTCCGGGTGGAGCGTCGGATGCCGCGGCTCGCACGACGCGACAGCACCGCGGACGGCACCCTCGTGCTCGCGAACGACGGGTCCCGCACGGTGCGCGGTGTGGTGCGCGACATGTGGGAGCCCTCGGCGGGCCACCGCCCCCGTCGCCTCCGCATGCAGGTCCCCGGTGGTGAGCGCCGCACGGCCCGGATGCGCTTCACCCCGTTCCGCCGCGGTCGCCGCCGCACCACCGGGGTCGCCGTCCGGTCGTTCGGTCCCCTCGGCCTCGCCGCACGCCAGCGCGTGGTCGCGGCACCCGGCGAACTCGTCGTGACGCCGCCGTTCCGCTCCCGTCGGCACCTGCCCTCACGGCTCGCACGGCTGCGCGAACTCGACGGCGAGACGACCCTGCAGCTGCGCGGCCACGGCACGGAGTTCGACTCGCTGCGTGACTACGTGCGCGGCGACGACGTGCGCTCGATCGACTGGCGGGCGACAGCCCGGCGACAGGACCTGGTCGTCCGCACGTGGCGACCGGAACGCGACCGACGGGTCGTCGTCGTGGTGGACGCCGGGCGCGCCGGTGCGGGCCGGGTCGGTGACGAGCCGCGCCTGGACACGTTCATCGAGTCGGCGCTGCTCCTCGGCGCCCTCGCGGCGGCCGCGGGCGACCGGGTCGACCTGGTGGTCCTCGACGACACGGCGCACGACCGCGTGCACGGAGCCACCCGCGCCGACGTCGTGCAGCGCTTCGGCGAGGCGCTGGCGATGGCCGAACCGGGGCTCGCGGCGACCGACTGGGCGACGGTCCCGGCGCTCGTCGATTCGATCACGACGTCGCGCGCCCTGGTCGTGCTCGCGTCGAGCCTCGACTCGGTCGGTGCGTCGGGCGACCTGCTCGCCGTGCTCCCCCGGCTGGCGCGGCGGCACGCCGTCGTCGTGACGAGCGTCGAGGACCCGGCCGTGCAGCGGATGGCGCGCGGCGGGGTGGACGAGACCACGGCGATCCGCACGTCGCGGGGCGGACGGGTGCCGGGCCTCCCCACCGGCGCGGAGCGCGACGTGTACCGGCGGGCGGCCGCCGAACGCACGCTGCTCGACGCGGACGGCGCGGCCGACGTCGCGCGGCGCTCCGGCGCCGAGGTCGTCCGTGGGACCCCTGCCGACGTCCCCCCGCTCGTCGCCGACGCCTACATCCGGGCGAAGGCCAGCGGTCGACTCTGACGCCGACCGGTCGCTAGCCGGCGACCAGGGCGGTGGAGCCGCGTTCGAACTCCTCGAGGTCGCCGCGCTCCCCCGCCCGGTACGCACGACCGCCGAGCACCCACTGGTAGGCGAGCACCGCGACCAGGGCGACCGTGCCGATGCCGATCTTGATCGGCCACGGCCAGTCCTGACGGGTCACGACGCCCTCGACGATGCCGGACAGCAGCAGCGTCAGGGTGAGTCCGATCGCGATGGTGATGAGGGCACGACCGTCCTCGGCGAGGGCCTGCGCGCGGGTGCGGCCGGGGCCGGGTGCCACCCACGACCAGAAGATCATGAGGCCTGCGCCACCGGCGAGGAACACCGAGTACAGCTCGAGCTGCCCGTGCGGCGAGATGTAGAGGAAGAAGTCGGCCAGGCGCCCCTGCGAGTGCATGATCGCGGCGGACACCCCGAGGCTGACGGCGTTCTGCATGATCGAGAACGGCACGAAGACACCGGTGATGCCGAAGGCGACCATCGTCGCGGCGATGTAGGCGTTGTTCGTCCAGACCTGCGCCGTGAACGCCCCGAGGCCACGGTCCGAGTAGTAGTCGACGAAGTCCTGCGTGGCGTACTGCCGCAGGGCCTCCTGCGTCCCGAACGTCGCCGTCGCGCCGGGGGTCGTCGTGATCCACACGGCGACGATCGCGCCGATCGCCACCGTGGCGAGGGCGACCCAGATGGTCACCCACCGGATCCGGTAGAGCGCCGCGGGCAGCTGTCGGGTGAAGAACAGGGCGACCGCGGTCAGCGGGTCGACGGGGGTGCCGGTGAAGCGCAGGCGGGCCCGGAAGAGCGTGAGCGAGAGCCGGTCCCCGGTCGCGGTGCGCGGTGCGGCGCCCCGGATGCGCGCGAGGTCCGTCGCGGCCTCCTGGTAGCCGGCGACGAGCCGGTCGACGTCGGCACCGGAGGCGTGACGGGCACGTGCCAGGCGGTCGAGCTCCCGCCACCGGTCGCCGTGCACCTCGGCGTAGGCATCCAGGTCCACGTGTTCCCCCTCAGGTCGCGCGATGTCCGACAGAATGATCCCATGCCGAAGCCCCGCACGCCGCGTGACCTCGCCGACGCCCGGTTCTCACGTGACCTGGAGGAGACCGCCGACGAGCTGGTCGTGGGCGAGGGCGTGGCGCTCGACGTCCAGCCCGCCGGGCTCGTGCTGCGGCTCGCCGCGGCCCTCCTGGACGGGCTCTGCGTCCTCGTCCTGTTCGTCCTGGCGTTCTTCGGTGTCTCGCGCCTGTGGCCCGAGGGCATCGAGCCGGCCTGGGGTGCTGCGCTGAACATCGTCCTGCTCGTCGTCGCGCTCGTGCTGGTCCCCGCGGCGGTCGAGACGGTGACGAGGGGGCGGAGCGTCGGACGCTTCGCCACCGGCACCCGGGTCGTCCGGCTCGACGGCGGCGCGATCGGGTTCCGGCACGCGTTCACCCGGGCGCTCGTGGGGCTGTTCGAGCTCTGGATGAGCTTCGGCTCGGTCGCCCTGCTCGTCGCGCTGTTCGGCAGCCGACCGCGGCGCCTGGGTGACCTGCTCGCGGGCACCGTCGTGCAGCACGAGCGCCTGCCGAAGCAGCGCGACCCCGAGGTACGGCTGCCGCCGGAGCTGGAGGCGTGGGCGGGCGTCGCGGACGTCTCGTCGCTGCCGCAGCGACTGGAGAACCGGCTCGGTGCGTTCTTCCGCGGGGCCGCGCTGATGCGGCCCGAACTGCGCGACGCTGCGGCGCAGTCGCTGGCGGCCGAGGTGTCGGCGTTCGCGCACCCGGTGCCGCCCGTGCCGCCGGAGGTGTTCCTGGCCGGGGTCGTCGTGCTGCGGCGCCGACGGGACGAGCGGGCGCTGGGAGCCCGGGCGGCGCTGCTGGCCCGGGCCGGGGCGACGGCCGGGGCACGGCCGCCGGGCTTCCCGCGCTGAGCGGGCGCGCGCCGCGCGCGGCGCGGCGCGGCGCACGGCGCGGCGCGGGCGCGCGCGGTTCGCGCCCCCTGACGGTCGTCGCGCCCCGACTCTCCGGGGCGCGATGACCGCACCGGGGCGCGAATCGATCGCCGGCAGCCGCCGGCGCGGCCGCCAGCCGCCTGCCGGCGGCGGGCCGGTTCGGAAACGGTCCGCACAACCGAAGTGACCCGGCGCCACGCGATCGCGCGGTTCCGGGTCACTTTGGTTGTGCGAACGACAACGCCGCCGGCCGCGCCGCCGCCGGCCGCCGCCTCGCCCGCTCAGTAGCGGTAGTGGTCCGGCTTGAAGGGGCCCTCGACCGGCACGCCGATGTACGCCGCCTGCTCCGGCCGCAGCGCCGTCAACTGCACGCCGAGCGCGTCGAGGTGCAGCCGTGCGACCTTCTCGTCCAGGTGCTTCGGCAGCACGTACACCCCGGTCGGGTACTCGTCGCGCCGGGTGTGCAGCTCGATCTGCGCGAGCACCTGGTTCGTGAACGAGTTGCTCATCACGAACGACGGGTGCCCGGTCGCGTTGCCGAGGTTCATGAGCCGCCCCTCGGACAGCACCAGGATCGAGCGCCCGGTCGGCAGGCGCCACTCGTGCACCTGCGGCTTGATCTCGACCTTCTCGACGCCGGGCAGCGCCTCGAGCCCGGCCATGTCGATCTCGTTGTCGAAGTGGCCGACGTTCGCCACGATCGCCAGGTGCTTCAGGCCGAGCATCTCGTCGACGCCCACGACGCCGAGGTTGCCCGTGCAGGTGATGACCATGTCGACCTCGCCGACGACGTCGGCCAGGCGTGCGACCTGGTACCCGTCCATCGCGGCCTGCAGCGCGCAGATCGGGTCGACCTCGCTGACGATCACGCGGGCCCCCTGCCCGCGGAGCGCCTCGGCCGCCCCCTTGCCGACGTCGCCGTAGCCAACGACGAACGCGACCTTGCCGCCGATGAGCACGTCGGTGGCACGGTTCAGGCCGTCGGGCAGCGAGTGCCGGATGCCGTACTTGTTGTCGAACTTCGACTTCGTCACCGAGTCGTTGACGTTGATCGCCGGGAACTTCAGCTCGCCGTTCCGGAACAGCTCGTACAGGCGGTGCACGCCCGTGGTGGTCTCCTCGGTGACACCCTGGATGTCGGCCGCGATGCGGGTCCAGCGGTCCGACGAGGTCTCGAGCGACCGCGCGACGGTGTCGAGCACGATCTTCCACTCGGCGCTGGCGTCGGCTGCGGCGACGGGCGCTGCCCCGGCGGCCTCGGCGTCGGCACCGGTGTGCACGAGCATCGTGGCGTCCCCGCCGTCGTCGAGGATCAGGTTCGGTCCGGTCCAGTCGGCACCGGCCGCGGCGGCCTCGTCGCTCCAGTCGAAGATCCGGCTGGTGCACCACCAGTACTCCTCGAGCGTCTCACCCTTCCACGCGAACACCGGGACACCGGCGGGGGCGTCAGGGGTGCCGGTCGGGCCGACCGCGACGGCGGCGGCGGCCTCGTCCTGCGTCGAGAAGATGTTGCAGCTCGCCCAGCGCACCTGCGCACCGAGCGCGACGAGCGTCTCGATGAGCACCGCGGTCTGCACCGTCATGTGCAGCGAGCCGGCGATGCGCGCGCCCGCCAACGGCTGCGCCGCGGCGAACTCGTCGCGCAGGGCCATCAGGCCCGGCATCTCGTTCTCGGCGAGACGGATCTGGTGGCGGCCCGCCTCGGCCAGGGTGAGGTCGGCGACGCGGTACGGGACGGCGGTCTGGGCTTCGGTCGACATGCGCACCAGTGTTCCATGCCGGGAGGCGCGGGTCACCAGCCGACGTCGGTGACGCTCCCCGGGCCTCCCGTCCGACCACCGCGACCACGTCGCGGAGGCGAGGCGTCAGTCGGCGTCGCGCGGCAGCGGCTCGCGCCGCACCACCTGCCAACCGCGCGGCACGCGCAGGGCGGCCGCGTGCCGGGCGCACAGGTCGTACCCGTGCGGCTCGACGCGGGTGGACAGCGGCCCGACCACGACCATGGAGTCGGCGTAGTCGTACGTCAGGGTCGACGAAGCGCTGTTGGCACACGCCACCTTGCTGCAGATCCGCACGTCCATGTCGACAGGGAGCCTAGCGGAGCGTCCGACCGACGCCCGTCCGCGCGTACGATGTGGGGATGCGTCGCAAGCCCCGCCTCGTCACCCCGGTCGACCGCGGACGCGGGCGCTCGCGACACGGACGCGGCGGACGCTCGAGCGTCACCGGCCCCGAGCTCGCGCCGGTCGTCACCCGCGCCGAGGCCTTCGACCGCCTCGTCGGCGACAGCGCCCACTACCTGCTCGGGCTCTGGCCGGACGAACTCGCCGGCGTGGTCTTCCAGGTGGCGGACATGCCGTCCGACGCCACCCTGCCGGACGAGCTGCCGCGCTGGCGCATCGACCGCGACGCCCGCCGGGTCACCGTCTTCCGCATCCCGGTCGAACGGGTGACCCGCAGCCCGGAGAAGGACGACACGGACCGTCGGATCGTCGTCGAGACCGCGGTGTTCCGCGCCGTCGGCGAGTTGATCGGCAAGGACCCGTGGGACCTCGCACCGGACCGCTACCGCCACTGGTGACGCGCGGCCGGTCTCGTCACGACACCGCCGCGGTCGGTGGCCGGGCCACTCAGGGGTAGATGCGGACCGGGGTGGAGACGTCGGTCTCGGGGCGGACCGGGAAGCCGGCGATGCCGTCGGGTCCGCGGTACGTGACACCGGCGACGATCCCGTCGGTCCCCGTGAGCGTCAGCTGCTTCGCCGTCTGCACCGGCAGCGTGACCGTCGCACCGGACGGGATCGCGAGCGTCCGTCGCTCGTCGCCGGAGCGCACCGTCACCGAGCGGTCCTCGCGCGTCGGGTTCACGAAGTTCAGGCGGACGCCGTCCCCCGGGGCGATCGCCGTGATCGCGCGGTCGCCGAGCGGCTCGGCCGACGCGAACCAGCCCAGGTCGGTGCCGTCGCCGTTGCCGTCGGTCGGCGTCGTGGTGCGGGCGCCAGCGACGACGGGCTCGGTCGAGGTCACGGTGAAGGAGTACCGGCCGTCCGGGAAGTCGTCGAGCGCGACGTCCGTCACGACCCCGGGCTCCGCGGTCGCGTTGACGGTCGAGCCACCGCCGTCGGCCGTGCTGATGCCGAGCGTCACCCGAGCCGACTTGTCGCCCGGTACGAACAGCCGGACGATGGGCGCGGCGTCGGCGGTGTCGTCGCCGCGCTGCGCCGCCTGGGTGTCGGCGAGCACGACCCCGGGGATCACCTGCGCACGCGAGGGCGCCGCGCCGCCGGAGACGATGTCGTAGCCGCCCGGCGTGAGCGTGCGGACGACGGTCTCCTGCATGTGCGCGACGATCTGCCCGCCGGACGACGTGACGTGCACGACGGTCGATGCAGCGTCCGAGACGAAGCCGGACAGCGGCACGACCTTCTGCGTGTTCGGCGCGACGACGATGCCGGTCGTGCCCGGTGCGCTGACGGTCCCGCTGCCGTCGTGGATCGTCAGGTCGACGGTGGCGTTCACCTCGGTCGGGTTCGACAGCGTCACGAGGCTGGTGCGTCCGGTCTCGGTCGAGCCGCCGACGAGCCAGGTGGACCGGCTCGGGTCGTCGCACGACGCTGCTCCGGCGCCGACCAGGTCGCCGCTGGAGACGCTCTGGTAGCTGCTGCCGGCGACCTGCGGGGTGGTCTCGCCCGCCGGTGCCGTGAGCAGACGGGGGTCGCTCCCGCCGGTGGTCGACGGGTCGAGCGCCGAGCGGTCGACCGTCGAGCCCGTCGTCGCCGTCGCGATGGTGGCCGAACCGACCGTGCTCGCGGTCGTGGCGTCGTTGCCGGCATCGTCGGACAGCCGCAGGGCGCTGCCGGCACAGACGCGCTCGGCGGCGGCGGGCACCGGCGTCACGGTGCGTCCGGCCGGCCGGCCGGGGTCGGACTCCGTGCCGAAGGCGTGTGCGGCGGTGACGGCACCCGCGGCGACGACCACGGCGACCGCGGTGGCGGTCCCGCGGACGACCCACCGACGGACGGAGGCGGGGGTGGGGCTCATTCGTCTCGCTCCTCGTCGAAGGTGGTGGCGGGCTCCTCGGCCTCGATGACGTTCGAGGTGGCGCGGCGTCGGCGGGGCGCGGTCGGCACGGCGAGCAGGGCCGCGGCCCCGAACACCACGCCGAGCACGACCAGGTAGAGCACGTGGGTGGCCTGGGTGGCGGCCGAGCCGGTGCGCACGCGGTCGACCTCGCCGTCGTAGTGGAACAGCTGGCCGGTCGCGGTCTCGCCGATGGCCGTGAACCGCGCGTCCTGCCCGATCGCCCCGGCGGCACGGTCGTGCACCGCGCGGGCCTCGGGGTCGTCGCCGGCGTCGTCGATGAGCACGAAGCTCACGCCGAGTTCCGCGAGCGCCGGACGCGGGTCGTACCCGCTGCGGCTCGCGAGGTTGCCGGCCAGCGTGGTCAGACGCGCCCCGGACTCGCTCAGACGCAGAGCCGTCGCGTCGAGGGTCGACTGGTCGTCGAGCGTCGAGCCCTGCCCGCGCTCGAGCGTGACCGCGAGCGAGCCGTCGTCCTGCGGCACCACGACGAGCGTGCCCACGTCGGGGTTCGCCTGCGCCTCGGCGTTCACGTAGGCGCTCAGCACGCGGCCGGTGGTCGGCTCGATCGTGGCGTTGCCGAGGTAGAACGCGGCGAAGGCCGGCGCGACGGCGACCCCCGTGAGCACCGTCGCGGCGAGACCCGCCACCGGCGCGGCCTTCGGCAGCACGTCGATCCCGATGCATGCGGCCACGACCAGGGCGAGCCAGTACACCGAGAGCCCGCTGCCCGGCCACACGATCGTGGTCGTCGAGCCGACGCCCGTCACCGTCACGTGCGTCGCGGCGAACGCGGTCGCGAACCCGAGGAGTGCCACCACGAGCGCGGCGCCCGCGACGGCCCAGCGGTGACCGAGCATCGCACCGATGGCGGCGGCCGCCACCGGCAGCGCGAGCACGGCCATGACGACCGGGAGCACCACCGCGGCGATCGCCAGGCCGCTGGTGACGGGCAGCCAGCCGCTCCAGTCGGGCAGGGGCTGGCCGATCGCCAGCTGCAGCGCGGACGGCGCACGGGTCGCCGACGGCACACCGGGGTCGGCGAAGACGGCGAGCAGGTTGCCCCTGGCCGCCTGCGCGAGCACCAGCGGCAGGAAGAGCACGACGGTGGGCACCGGGATGAAGACCCGACGGTGCGCGCGCCGCCAGCCGACCAGCAGCGCCACGAGCCAGCAGACCAGCAGGACCGGCAGCAGCGACGGCGCCGAGGCCGCGACGACGGCGAAGAGCAACGAGGCGCCGGACGCCCACGCCCACGAGCGGTGCGCCTCGAGGACGGCGAGGAACAGCCACGGAAGGACCACGTGCGCGATCGCGGCACCGAGGTGGCCCGTCGTGACCGCCCCCACGAGCGACGGGGCGATGGCGTAGAGCGCCGCGCCGATGACCGGCACCCAGGTGCGCGTCGTGACCTTGCGGACGGCGAACCAGGCACCGAGGGCGGACAGCGGGAACGCCACGAGCATCACGAGCACGACCGCGGTCGACGGCGACCAGAAGACGATCGAGCCGAGCACCGCGAGGACGGCGGCGAACGGGTCGGACGGGCCGGTGAAGCCGGTACCGAGCGAGTGCCAGCCGTAGCCGACGTTCTGCCAGAGCTGGCCGGGGGTGGCGCTGAGCGGCAGGAGACCGCCGCCCGTCAACGCCGGCGAGCCGAGCAGCGGGTAGAGGGTCACGACGCTCAGTACCGCGGCGGCCAGGACCACCCAGATCCCGCCGTCGCCCAGGAACGACGCCCGCGCGATCGGGGCGTCCTCGACCCGGGCGAGTTCGGCGTCACGCGTGGTGGTGCGGTGCTCGTGCAGGCGTCGCCAGCTCACCCGCAGGGGTTCGATGGCCGCCCACCCGAGCTTCTGGGTCCGCGCCAGGTTCTTCCGCGCCCGGCCCGTGCCCCCGCCGAAGGCGACGGCGAAGGCGGCTGCCAGCTCGGGCACGACCGCAGCGGGGTGCTTCGCGACCAGGTGCCCGAGGGCACGACCGACCGCGAACGGTACGAGGGTCAACCAGTGCAACCACAGCAGGCCGACGGGTGCGTAGACCATCCGCCGGTGCAGCTGCGCCTGCCGGTGGATGCGGACGCGCCGGGCCTCGGACACGCGCTTGCGCCCGAACTCCTCGATGGGTCCGGCGCTGGTGACCCGTGCCTCCGGCACGAGGGCGACCCGGTGCCCGGCGAGCCGGACCCGGGTGCAGAAGTCGAGTGCGGCGTCGACGTCCGGCAGTGCCGGGTCGAACCCGCGGAGCTCGTTCCAGACCGAGCGGCGCACGAGCATGCCACCGGCGCTGACGGCGAGCACGTCGGTGTTGCGGTCGTGCTGTCCCTGGTCGAGTTCGTCCTGCACGAGCACGACGGACCGGCCGAAGCGGGTCGTGCTCTCACCGAAGGCACGGATGCGCGAGGGGTCGTCGTCGGCGACGAGCTTCGGCCCCGCGACGACGACCGACGGTGCGATCTCGACGGCGGACAGCAGGTCGGCGAGCGCGGTCGGTGCCGGCGCATTGTCGTGTCCGAGCACCCAGAGCCACTCGTCGACGGGCTCGTCGGTGGCGGCCGGCGGGGCGGCGCGCTCCCCCTGGCGCACGGCGTCACCGAACGCGACACCGGCCGGCAGCCGGACGAGCCGGGCGGACCCGCCGAACGACAGCTCGGCGGTCGACCCGTCGGTCGAGCCGACGTCGACGACCACGAGGTTCTCGGGGTGGCGCGTCTGCGCGGCGAGCGCGTCCAGGGTCCGGTCGAGGTGGTCGGCCCCGTTCGCGGCGACGAGGATCGTGGTGACGCGGGGCTGGGAGACGCTGGGCTGCATGACGGGCGTCACTCTACGGTCTGGAGGCCCGGGGTCGGCTGCGCAGGGCGGCGCGCCGTGAACCTCGGGGTGCGCTCCCCAGGCGCGCCCTCGCAGGGCGCTGGCGCGCCGTGGGCGCTCAGGCGCGTTTCCGCAGCTTCCGGCGCTCGCGCTCCGACAGCCCGCCCCAGATCCCGAAGCGCTCGTCGTTCTCGAGCGCGTACTCGAGGCACTGCGCACGGACCGCGCAGGACGTGCAGATCTTCTTCGCCTCGCGCGTCGAGCCGCCCTTCTCGGGGAAGAACGCCTCCGGGTCGGTCTGCGCGCAGAGCGAGTCGACCTGCCACGCGAGCGGGTTCTCCTCGTCGTCGGAGTCCGGTCGCCGGACACCCGGGACGCCGAGCGCCACGGGGTCGACGTGCCAGTCCTCCGGAACTCCGGCGCGGAAGTCGGAACCGTTCACCCTGATCACCCCTGACGTCTCGATGACGAACCACGACGGATTGCCGTCGTTGCCTGTAATTACAGCGGTGTCATTCGCTGGAGTCAAGTCGCGGATCATAGAAGGCACTGACCGCTTCGGCGTGTCATGTCCCCCGTTTGGGCGTGTCGCACTGCGTCGGTCGACCTTCCGGGGGACAGCGGGCCCCGTCCTGCCGGCTCAGGAGGCGCGGCGCCGCGCCTCCCAGGCGCTCGAGACCATCTCGTCCAGGGTGTGCCGCATGGCCCACTCGAGGTCGCGTCCGGCCGCCTCGCCGGTGGCGACGATGCGCGCCGGGTCGCCGGGTCGGCGGGGTGCGACCTCCGGCTCGAAGGCGATGCCGGTGCCGGCCGCCATGGCGTCCATGATCTGCCGGACGCTCACGCCGTCGCCGCTGCCCAGGTTGTAGGCGCGGTCGAGCGGCTCCCCCGCCTCGAGCTTGCGGGCCGCCACGGCGTGCGAGTGGGCGAGGTCGGCCACGTGCACGTAGTCGCGCACGCAGGTGCCGTCGGGGGTCGCGTAGTCGTCGCCGTTGATCCGCGGGGTGCGGCCGGCGAGCAACGCGTCGAACACCAGGGGGAACAGGTTGTGCGGGCTGGCGTCGTACAGGTCCGGCTCCCCCGAGCCGACGACGTTGAAGTACCGCAGCGACGTCGTCGTGAAGCCCGCCGCGACCTCCATGTCGCGCAGCAGCCACTCGCCGATGAGCTTCGACTCGCCGTAGGGCGACTCGGGGTTCTTCGGCGTCGACTCGACCACCGTCTCGACGTCCGGGGTGCCGTACACGGCGGCACTCGACGAGAACACGGCCTTCGTCACGCCGGCGTCCGCCATCGCACGGAGCAGGGTCGCCGTGCCGGTGACGTTCTGCTCGTAGGTGTGCAGCGGACGGTCCACCGAGACGCCGGCGTACTTGTACCCGGCCACGTGCACCACGCCCGTGACGTCGTGCTCGCTGAAGGTGCGCGCGAGGAGCTCGCCGTCGAGGATCGTGCCCTCGACGAACGGCACGTCGTCGGGTACGAAGGCCCGGAAGCCGCTCGAGAGGTCGTCGAACGCGACCGTGTCGATGCCCGCCGCGCGCAGCGCGCGGACGACGTGGGACCCGATGTACCCGGCACCGCCGGTGACCAGCCAACTCATGGTCGCCACGCTAGCGGACGACGACGACGCCCCGGTGGCGAGGCCCGAGCCGGTCCTGTTCGGTCAGGCCCCGGTGGCGATGAAGACGGTGGAGGTGACGCCGTCGGACGAGTCCGCCTCGACGGTGACGTCGCCCTCGTCGGGGGTGATGAAGCAGGACTCACCCCTGCGCAGCAGCGTCGCCGACCGCGACCCGACGAGCGTGACGACGCCCTCGGTGCAGATCGCGATGGACGGCCCCGACAGCGGAGCGACCCCGCCCGTGCTCAGCCCCGCCGGACGACCGTCGCCGCTGACCCGCAGCAGTGCGAAGCCGACGCCCTGCGGCGCGAACCGGTCGACGCCGGGTCCGACGTGCTCCGGCTCGAGCACCGGCGCCGGGTACGCGGTGAAGTCGAGCACCCGCAGCAACTCCGGCACGTCGACGTGCTTCGGCGTCAGTCCGCCGCGGAGCACGTTGTCCGACGGGGCCATCAGCTCGATGCCCAGGCCGTCGAGGTAGGCGTGGATGTTCCCGGCGGGCAGGTACATGGCCTGACCGGCGGACAGCGTGACGCGGTGCATGAGCAGGGAGACGACGATCCCGGGGTCCCCCGGCCAGCTGGCGGCCAGGTCACGCACGGTGCGGGTGTTCGGGGTGAGGTGGTCCTCGTCCGTCGCGGCAGCGAGGTCACCGGCCGCCTGCACCACGGCGAGCGCCGACTCGTCGGCCGTCTCGAGCCACCGGACGGTGTCCTCGAGACCGTGCAGCAGGTGCACCTCGAGCGGCCCGAGCCGACCGGTGCCGGCGTCGAGGGCACGGACCTCGGCCAGGGTCTCCTCGACCGGACGGAAGCCGCTCAGCGCCTCGAACCGGTCGCTCAGCGCGACGACGAGCTCCGGCTTGGGGAACGGGTCCTTGTAGTTCCGGGCGGGGTCGTCGATCGCGACGCCCGCACGCTCCTCGCGCTCGTACCCCTCCTCCGCCTGCTCCGGCGTCGGGTGCGCCTGCAGCGAGAGCGGGGCCGCCGCCGCGAGCACCTTGAGCAGGAAGGGCAGCCCGGTGCGGTCGGCGCCGAGCGCGGTCTCCGGCTCGTCGGCGATCCAGTCACGCAGGGTGTCCGCGCCGCCGACCATGGCCGGGTTGACGACCACGCTGGGACTGCCGGCGTGCGCGCCGAGCCAGAGCTCGGCCTGCGGGGCGCCGGTGACGGTGCGACCGAGGAGCTCCGGGATCGCCGTGACCGAGCCCCATGCGTAGTCGCGGGGGGTGTTCGTGATGCCGAGGAACATGGGCGAGAGCCTACCGGCGCTGCCGACGGGACTCCTGCTGACCGCGACCGGCCGGTAGCCTGGCGTCGTGACGAACACCTGGCCGCTGGCACGCGGGACCGTACCGGAGCGCGAGGCGTTCGCCTTCGGGGCGACCACCCTGTTCGTGCTGTTCGCGGGCGACGCCGTGCCGAACACCCTGACCTGGGTCGGCGCCGGGTTCCTGTGGGCGGCGGTGGCCGTGTGGGGCGTCACCGTGCTGGTCCGGGCGAAGCCGCCGCTCGTGCGCACCCCGTGGGCGCTGTGGGCGTTCCTGGGCTGGTGCCTCGTCACGCTGATCTGGTCGCACTGGCGGTTCGCGACGCTTCCGAGCCTGTTCGTGCAGGTGGTCTGTACCGCGGTGGCCTTCGCCATCGCCTCGACCCTGACGTGGCGCCGGATCGCGGACGCACTGAGCCTGGCGCTGCGCTGGGTCCTGCTGCTCTCGCTCCTGTTCGAGGCCGTCGTCGCGGTGGTCGTGCGGCACCCGATCGCGCCGATCTGGACCGACTACGGCGATGCCGACATCCCCGACGCGTTCTACTTCTCACGCGCCGAGCTCTTCACCGGCGGCCGGATCCAGGGGCTGCCGGGCAACGCGAACCTGCTCGCCATGGTGGCCCTGCTGGTCGCGATCGTCGTGGCGGTGCAGTTCGCCGAGGGCCGGTTGCGTCGGAACCAGGCGATCGGCTGGCTCGTCGTCGCCGGGCTCGGGCTCGTCCTGACCCGTTCCTCCACGGTCCTCGCCGCCGCTCTGGTGGTCGTCCTCGTCGCCCTGGCCGCCGTCGCGATCCGCCGGGTGCCCACCGAGCGCCGCACGCCGCGCTACCTGCTGCTCGCCGCCGGTGCCGCCGTGGTGGCCGTGGCGGGCGTGCTGCTGCGCGGCCCGGTGTCCGAGCTGCTCGGCAAGGGCTCCGACGCCACCGGTCGGGGCGAGATCTGGGCGAAGGTGCTCGGACTGATCGACCAGCACCCCGTGGTCGGGTGGGGCTGGATCGGCTACTGGTGGCCCGGCATCCCGACCCTCGCCGACCTCGCCCACCGCAAGGGCGTCGTCTACCTGCAGGCGCACGACGCCTACCTGGACGTCTGGATGCAGACCGGCATCGTCGGCCTGGTGCTCTTCGCCGTCTACGTCGTCACCACGCTCTCGCGGTCGTGGGCCTGCGCCACCCGCATCGGGTACGACGCGGCGCTCCGCCCGCGCACGTTCGACCCGGTGTCGCTCCTGCCGCTGCTCGTCGTCGTCGCCCTGCTGGTGCAGTCCGTGGCCGAGTCGCGGTTGCTCTACCAGGGCAACTGGGTGCTGTTCGCCCTGTTCGCGATCAAGACCCGCATCGTGCTGACCGGCGAGGAGCCCGTCTCGGCCGGTGACGGCCCCCGGACGCCGCCCGCGGCGCGTGCGTTCCGCTGGGCCGGCTCACGCTGAGGCGCCGCTCCCGCTGACCCGCTCAGCACGGACGAAGGCGATGCCGACGAGGACGAGCAGTCCCCCGGTCAGCTGCAGCGCCGCCAGCGTCTGGCCGAGGAGGATCCAGGCCGACACCGCTGCTGCGACGACCTCGAGCAGACCGGCGAACGAGGCGAGACGACTCCCGAGGAGCCGGGACGCGACGATGCTCGTGGCGTACGCGAACGCGGTCGCGACGAGTCCGATGACGAACGTCGGCAGCCACCAGGGCACCTGCCGGCCGAGGACCTCGACCGGCGTCACGGCAGCGGAGAGCTCGACGACCCCGAGCACGCCGAGGACGCCGAGGAGTGCGGCGCCGACGAGCAGGCTCGCAGCCGCGAACGCCACGCTCGAGACGTCGCCCGGCGTGCCGGCCGAGACGACGAAGTAGACGGCGAGGCAGACCGTCGCCCCGGCAGCCAGGAGCACGCCGAGGGGATCGAGCGCCTGCCCGCTCGGTGACACCACGAGCAGGAGCCCGGCGATCGACGTGCCGGCGCCGATCAGCACGACCGCCGCCGGGCGGCGACGCCGGAGCACCCAACCGGTGAGCACGAGGAGGACCGGGGCCGTGTACTCGATCAGGATCGCGGTGCTCACCGGGATGTGCTCGATCGCCGAGAAGTAGCACAGCTGCGTGCCGACGACCCCGAGGGCGGCCATCGCCAGGACCCGCCACCGCGCTGCCCAGAGCGCCCGGTACCGGCCCCGCTGCGTGGACACCGCGAACGGGAGGAGCACGATCCCACCGATGGCCGCCCGGACGGCGACCGCTGCGCCCGGCGTCCACCCGGAGTCGAGGAGCGGTTCGACGAACGGGCCGGACAACCCGAAGGCGACGGCGGCCGCCACGGCGCTGAGCAGCCCCGTCGACCGCGGTGTCCGTGTCACGATGAGCACCTCACGTCATGATTGAACGGGCTGTTGCCCCTGACGGTACGCTCGGCATTCGTAAGGAGTCAAAATGTTCTTTGCCCCTGACACGGACGAGGCGCTCGCGTTCGACGTCGCGCTGATGAACACCGTCGCCGGTGCGTCGCCCTCAGGTCGTGACGAGATCGCCGACCCGGGCCAGCTCGCCGGGTTCGTCGACCGGTTCCGGTTCTCCGGACGGGTCGACGGGGACGCCGCCGAACTCGATGCCGTCCGATCGGTGCGCACGCTCCTGCGGTCGGCCTGGACCCTCCCCCCGGACGAGATGGTGACGTTCGTCAACGACGTCCTCGCGACACGGGATGCGCGGCCGCGGCTGACGCGGCACGACGGAACGGACTGGCACCTCCACGCGACGTCCGCGGACACGGCGCTGGCGGACCGCATCGCGGTGGAAGCGGCGATGGCCCTGGTGGACGTCGTCCGCTCCGGACGGACCCGACGGCTCCGGGCGTGCGCCGCCACCGACTGTGACGGGCGACTCGTCGACCTCTCGAAGAACGGTTCGAGACGGTTCTGCAGTGTGCGCTGCAGCAACCGCACGAACACGGCGGCGCACCGGGCGAGGAAGGCGACCCGGGCTGCTGGCACGGAGGGCTGAGCGCGCCCTCGACCCACGGCTACCCGGTCAGCGCATCAACCACGCGCAGGCCACCGGCGACGACCACGGGTTCGACCGCACCCGCGCGACCTGCAGGGTCGGGTCCGCTCGGCAGGCCTCCGCGGCCGCGGGCAGCTGCTCGGCCCACACCGGTCCGTCGCTCCGCCGCGTGTCCGCCGGGGCGACGTGCAGGACGGCAGCGGCCACGACGGCGGTGACCACGCACCAGCCGGCGAGCGCCCCGACCAGGCGACCCGCGCCTCCCGTCCGTCGCGCCGCACGCGACCAGCGTCCGGAGTCGACGAGCGCGGCGGCGGCGACCACCACGGCGCTCACCAGGAGCAGGCCGGCGGCCGCGGCGTAGCGCTGCGGCGGCGGGCCGGCCATCGCGGCGACCGGGGCGGACCAGCGGGTGCCGGAGCCGCCGTTGGCGACCAGGGCGGCGGCCCAGACGGCGACGGACGCCAGGGTGAGCGCGACGACCATCCACCGGGTGCGTGTCGGGGCGACCACGACAGCTGCCACCAGGACGACCAGGAGCACGACGGCGGGGACGAGGACCACCGCCCAGCCGCGTGCGACGACGGCGCTCAGGACGGCGCCGAGGTGCGGGTCCCACGAGCCGGCCACGGGTCGGAGCAGGTAGCCCGCCAGCACGTCGCGCAGGGCGGGCACCACGGGGGTGAGCGCACGGGGGCTGGTCAGGGTCGTGGTCCCCTGCACGGCGAGCCCCACGATCGCCGTCGCGGTGACGGGCAGGGCGAGCAGGCGGCGGTGCCGGCCGGTCTGGTCGGTGTCCGGCGCCGCCCATGCCAGGAGCAGCAGCGGCAGGAACAGGACGGTCAGCGGTTCGGTGAGGACGGCTGCCCCCGCGACCACGGCGAGCGCGGCGGCTCCCCACCACGAACGCGCCCGGTACGCGAACACCCAGGGCACGAGGACGAGCAGGTACCAGTGCAGGTTGGCGGCGTTGCCGCTGATCTCGCGGGGTGCGAGCGGCAGGACCACGGGCACCGCGGCGAGCACGACCCGGAGCGACGCGGGACGGACGGTGTCGCGGGACAGCACGAACACCAGCGCGCAGACCCCGCCGACCAGCAGGCACGACGTCAGTGCGACGACCTGGGCGTAGCGGGCCGCCGGCAGCGCGTAGCCGAGGTCGACGACCAGCCGCGGCACCAGGTGCACGTAGCCGGCGTACGGGTGCAGCAGGGTGTCGATCGGCCCCATCGCGATGCGCTCGCGCAGGAAGACGCCGCCGTCCTCGGCCCAGACGGTGTTCCGGGGCACGGGGCCGAGTCGGTACCAGGCCAGGGCGGCCGCGAGCAGACCGAGGACGAGCGCGACGAGGGGGACGCCGGCGACCCTGCGCACGAGGTCCATCCGGTGAGGATAGTTCTGAGATCGCGCATCGTCGATACAGCCACTCCGCGATGTGGTCGGCTCGTCCCGGGGTCGTGCGCCAAGATGGACGGGTGACGGACGGCCGGGTGAGCAGACACGTGCTCGGGCGCCGGTACCTGTCCGCCTGGATCGGCTTCTCGGCCGGTGGACGGTTCAGCCAGGCGCTCGCGACGGTCATCGTGCTGTTCGGGTTCGGACAGCCGACCGTGCAGGCCCTGGTCGGCCGGGCCGGCACGTGGGCCGTGCTCCTGACGCTGTTCGTCCTGGCCGGGCTGAGCCTGCTGGGGCAGCGCTACCGCATCGAGTGGCACGGGGTCCTGCCCCTGTCGCTGCTCGCGTTCGTGGGGTACTGCGCCCTGAGCGTGCTGTGGAGCGAGTACTCCTGGTTCGCGCTCCGGGGCCTCGTGCAGACCGTCTGCTTCATCGGGCTCGGGTTGTACCTGGCGCTCGGCCGCGACCTGGTGCAGGTGATCCGGGCCTCCGGCGACGCGTTCCGCATCCTGCTCGTCACGGCCCTCGGGCTCGAGGTCCTGTCCGGCCTGGTCCTCGACGTGCCGTTCCCGGCGTTCGGCATCCGCGGCGACATCGCCTACGGCGGGCCGATCCAGGGCATCGGCGGCACGCGCAACTTCATGGGGTTCATCGCGGCGATGGCGCTCGTGACCTTCGTCGTCGAGTTCCTGACGCGGTCGGTCACGGTGTGGCGCGCCGTCGCGTCGACCTCGCTGGCCGTCATCGCCCTGATGCTCGTGCAGTCCCCCATCACCGGGCTCGCGATGATCGCCCTCGCCGTCACCGCCCTGGCGCTCTGGTCGCTCCGGCACGCGCGACCGGCGACACGGCCGGTGGTCAACGCCGTGCTCGGCGCGGCGGTGCTGCTGACGCTGGTCGTCGCGGTGCTCGCCCGTGGTCGGCTGCTCGCCGAGATCGGCGCCGCGGGCGGCACGGCGACCCGCACCGACCTGTGGTCACAGATCCGGGTGCTCGTCGAGCGCTACCCGATCCAGGGCTGGGGCTGGGTGGGCACCTGGCCCACGGAGCCCGTGGTGCCCTACGTCACCCTGATCGACCCCGCCGGGGCACGCTTCACCTCGGGGCTCAACGCGTTCGTCGACGCCTGGCTGCAGATCGGGTTCGCCGGCACGATCATCCTGGGCGTCACGGCGCTGCTCGCGTTCGCCCGGGCCTGGGTGACGGCGACGACGTTCCCCGGGGTGGCGTACGTGTGGCCGGCCGCGGTGCTCGTGCTGCTGGCCGTGACGAGTACGGCGGAGAGCTACCTGCTGCACGGGGCCGGCCTGATGTTCTTCGTGACCGTGCTCGTGGTGGCCGCTCGACGCCGGTCGTGGCGGCGGCACCTGCCGCGCTCGTAGCGCGCGCTGCGCGCGACCCACAGACGGCCGGGAGGCCCGTCACGGCCCCGCACCGCGCCTCCAGGCCGTCACGCCGGACGTTCCGGGCCCGCGCATCGTGAGCAGGAACGGTCGCCCACACGGACGCGACCCGACCGTTCCTGCTCACGAAGCGAGCGAGCGCGAGCGCTACGGGCGGGTGCGGCGCCCGAGACGGCGCTGCAGCCCCCACTGGGTGACGCGGAGCATCGCCTCGACGACGATCGAGCGGCTCATCTTCGACACCCCGTGCACGCGGTCGCGGAAGCGGATGGGCACCTCGACGATGCGGCCACCCAGGGCGTCCACCCGCAGGGTCATGTCGACCTGGAAGCAGTAGCCCTTCGAGTCGACCGAACCGAGGTCCATGCGCGCGATCGCGGTGGAACGGTAGACGCGGTAGCCGGCGGTGATGTCCCGCACGTCGAGGCCGAGCACCCACCGCGCGTAGGTGTTCGCACCGCGGCTGAGCGCCTGGCGACGCAGCGGCCAGTCGACGACCGATCCCCCCGGCACCCAGCGGGAGCCGATGGCGAGCTGGACGTCGTCGGAGGACGCCACGGCGTCGATGAGGGCCGGCAGCCGGTCAGCCGGGTGCGAGCCGTCGGCGTCCATCTCGACGAGCAGCGGGTAGCCGCGCTCCAGACCCCAGCGGAAGCCGGCCACGTAGGCCGTGCCGAGGCCGAGCTTGCCGGCGCGCTGCAGCAGGTGCACCCGGTCGTCCTCGGCGGCCATCGCTCGCACGATGTCGCCCGTCCCGTCGGGGCTCCCGTCGTCCACCACGAGCAGGTGGACGCCGGGAGACGCCGTCAGGACGGCGGACGCGATGGTCCGGATGTTCTCGGCCTCGTCGTACGTCGGGACGATGACGAGGGCCGTGGTCTCGCCCGGGGTCACCGGTTGAGTCGCCGCTTGACCTTGCCGGCGACGCTGCGCGGGCCCTCGGTGCGCAGGTAGTGCACGGCGCGGCCGAGGTCGTACCGGACGCCGGAGAGCTTCTTGCGCTCCGGGACCCGCACGCGCATCGTGTGCGGCGCGAGCGTCGTCGTGGTGTCGCGCACCGACTTGTCCGCCGCGCGGATCGGGTTGCGGCAGAACTCGACGAGCGGGGCGAGGACGTTCTCCCACGTGAACTGCTCGCGCACGCGGTCGACGTTCGCGATGAACTGCGTGCGGGCCTTCTTGTCGAACAGCGCCGTCTCGAGCGCCGCGGCGAGGCCGTCGACGTCCTGCTCGTGCACCGCGATGCCGAGCTTCTCCTCGGCGACCAGGTCGCCGAAGGAGTCGCCTGCCGTCGTGACGATCGGCAGGCGCGCCCACAGGTAGTCGAGGATGCGGGTGCGGAACGAGAACGTCGTCTCGAGGTGCTCGTAGTGCGTCGAGACGCCGGCGTCGGCCTCGAGCAGGTAGGCGCCGCGCTCCTCGTACGGGATCCACTGGTCGTTGAAGAAGACGTGCTTGCCGGTGAGGCCCAGGGCGTCGGCCTCGGCCCGGACCTTCGCGACGATGTCCATCTCGGGCACGTCGGGGTTGGGGTGCTGCACGCCCATGAAGAAGAGCTTGACCGACGGACGGTGCTCGGCGAGCTGCGCGATCGACCGGACGAGGGTGATCGGGTCGAACCAGTCGTAGATGCCACCGCCCCAGACGACGAGCTTGTCGTTCTTGCCGATGCCGGGCATGACGCCCTTGACCCGCTGCTGGTCGTGCACCGGCGGGGTCGAGGACAGGCCGAACGGCACGACGCCGATGAGCGAGCGCAGGTCGGCGTCGCGCGAGTAGGTCCGGGCGTTCACGCGGCCGGAGCCGGCGAGCTGGCCGAGCCAGAACATCCGCTGCCGCTCGGACGCGCAGATGAAGTAGTCGCCGAGTTCGAGCTGGTGGTTCAGGGTGTCCGATGCGTCGAGGATCTGGCGGTTCCACTTGTCGACGTCGTCGCTGCGGCCCTGCTCGAGCTGCTCGAGGTGCAGCGGGTCGTACACGTCGACGACCAGGATCTTGCTCGTCGACTCGAGCACCGGGAACAGCCGGAGCGCGTGGCCCTGCACGATGATGACGTCGGCCCAGCCCTCGTGCTCGACCATCTGGCGCGGGTGGCGGTGCGGGACCGTGACGACCTCGTAGGACGGGTCGATCTGCGACGAGCGGGTCAGGCTGACGACGCGCACGTCGTGCTCGGACGCGAGCTGCTTCGCCATCTGGGTCGCGCGGATCGCCGGGCCGGCCATCTTCGCGCCGATCGAGTCCCCCGTGATGATGAGCACGCGGCGGCGGGTGCCGACCTCGAGCACGCCCAGGGAGTGCACGATCTTGTCGTAGCCGGCCAGGTAGTTCTCGATCGGGTAGGCGGGCTCGTCGCGGTTGCCGAACAGGCGCAGGAGCTCGCGGTCCGAGCGCACTCGGGTGGCCTGGATCGCGCGACGCGACTCGGTCATCGACGGCAGCTGCTCGACGAACTGGTCGACGCCGTAGATGCCGGCCATGCTCGTCTTCGGCACCGGGATCGTGGGCACGCTGTCGTCACCCGGGTTGCGCAGGTCGAGCTCGGTGGAGTCGAGCTCCCCGCGGCCCACGGCACGGCGGACGGCGAGGGCCAGCGACCCGGGCAGGGCGGCTGCGAGCTGCTCGTCGCCGAGGTTCTTGTAGAGCGTGAACAGCGCGTTCCGCTCGAGCAGGTAGGTCTCGCGGAAGTCGCCGAACTTGTTCATCGACGCGTGGTGCTTGTGGAACGCGACCGACTTCGGCTGGTACCGGAAGCGCCAGCCGAGCAGGTTGAGGCGCCAGCCCAGGTCGACGTCCTCGTAGAACATGAAGTAGCGGTCGTCGAAGCCGTCGAGCTGCTCGAAGAGCTCGGCGCGGATGAACATCGCCGCACCGGTGCCGAACAGCACGTCGGTCTCGCTCTCCCAGCGGCCGGTGTCCGGGGACCCGGCGAAGGGCTTGTAGCCCATGCCGTACCAGGTCATCGCCGCCTCGGTGAAGTCGACGTTGACGCCCTCCCAGTCGAGCACCTTCGACGCGACGGCGCCGATGTCGGCACCGGACGCGAACGTCGCCATCGCCTCGCGCACCCAACCGGTGTCCGGACGGGCGTCGTTGTTGAGGAACGCGACGACCTCGCCGGAGGACTTCGCGACGCCGAGGTTGCAGCCGCCGGTGAACCCGAGGTTCGCGCCGGCGTCGATGAGGGTGAAGTCGAGCTCCGAGGCCTGCAGCCGACCGAGGTGCTCCGGGCCGGAGCCGTTCTCGACGACGATGACCTCGAGCTTGTCCTGCGGCCAGTCCTGCTTGCGGAGTTCCGCGATGCTCGTCAGGGTGTCGTCCGTGCCCTTGTAGTTCACGAGGATGACGGACACGACTCCCGGCTTGCGCTCTGTCACGCGGGTTCCTCCAGCAGCTGCCGCGCGGAGCGCGGGTCGATGGCTCGGCCGCGGGGTGCCGCGGACCGATGACACCCTACAAGGCGCGCCCCGCCACTCCCCTGTGGCGGGCGACGATTCGTGCAGAATGGCGTGCGTGACCGCCGTGATCCCGAGCACCCCCATGTCCTCCCCCCTCCGCGAGGAGTACGCGGCCATCGCGGCCGGCGAGCACGCAGAGGGGCCCCGAGGCACGATCCGCTTCGCGGTGTCGACCGCCGACCCGGACGAGGGCAAGGGCGACCTGTTCGTCGCGCTCGGCCTGGCTCGCGCGCTCCGCGCCGCGGGCTGGGGCGTCGCGATGTGGCCGCTCGAGCGCTGGGGCGAGGCGGTCCCCGCGGACACCGCCGTCGTGGTCAGCATGATCGAGTCGTTCGTGCCCGGGTACGTGCCCGCGGCGACGGCCCTGGTGGCGTGGGTGCGGAACTGGACCGCGAAGTGGGCGGCCCTGCCGTACCTGGACGAGTTCGACGCCGTGTGGACCTCGTCCGGGATCGCCCGTGACGCGGTCGCCGCGACCTACTCCGGCCCCGTCGAGGTCGTGCCGATCGGCGTCGACACCGAGCTCTTCACCACCGACGCACCGGCTCCGCGCGAGCGCACCGACCGCGCGGTCACGACCGTCAACTTCTGGGGCGTCCGCCGTCGCGTGCAGGACGTCCTGGCCGGGGTCGCCCCCGCCGAGCCGATCGTGTGGTTCGCCGCGAACGTCGACCACGTCGAGGCCTCCGCCGGCGTCGAGCTCCGCCCCGCCGTGTCGTACTTCGCCCTGCCCGAGGTCTACCGCGCCGCCGGGTTCGTCGTCGACGACGTCATCGCGCCGGCCGCCGAGTACGGCACCCTGAACTCCCGCCTGTACGAGTCGCTCGCCTCGGGGGCGCTGCCCGTCACCGACTGCGCGCTCGGACTCGACGAGCTCGGCCTGTCCGAGGTGCCCGTCTTCGACGACGCGGCCTCGCTCGAGCGGGCGCTCGCGATGCCGCGCGAGGAGCGCACCGCCCTGGTCGACCGCCTGCGCGCCGTGGTGGTCGAGCGGCACTCCTTCACCGCTCGCGCCGAGCAGGTGGGGCCGTCGCTCGACGCCGCCGTCACCGCGGCCTCCGGCCGGACCGGCGAGCGCGGGGCGTTCCTGCGCTGGGCGACCGCGCAGCGCGAGACGCTCCGGCAGGCCGAGCACGACCGTGACGTCCACCTGGCCGGCGTGCACGACATCAACGCGCGCCTGGTCGCGTCCGAGCAGCAGGTCGGTGCGTACGACACCGCGCGGCGCGCGGCCGAGGCGGAGCGCGACCAGATCGCGGCCCGCTTCCACGGCCTGACCCGGTCGCCCGAGTACCGGCTGCTGCACGGCGTGGGCCTGATGGCGCGGCGCGCGCGCCGCTGACGGCGGTCGTCGCGGCTCGCTTCGTGAGCAGGAACGGTCGAGTCCGCCCGCCGGACCCGACCGTTCCTGCTCACGATCCGCGTGCCGGTCACGCAGCCCAGGACGGACGGGAGGTGGGCCCCGCCAGCCGGTACCGGCGCACCGCGCCAGCGGGGTGACGGCCGAGACTGGAGGGACGGTACCAGCTGGTACCGGGCCTCCCGTCCGTCGTGTGGTGACCGTCTACTGCACGGTGACGGTCTTCGTGCCGAAGCTCTTGTAGGTGCCGCTCGGCAGGTCCTGGAAGTACACGCGCACGGTGTGCGTGCCCTTCGACAGGCCGGTGAACGTCCGCGCCAGGCCGACGTCCGAGCCCCAGTCCGGGTGCGCGGCCTGCACGTCGGTGCGGATCGCGTTCGCGGTGCCGGGCGAGACCGCCTTGCCGTCCAGGTGGATCTTGTACTTGACCGGGTCCCAGACGTCCGGGTCGATCGCCCAGCCGGCGACCGAGATGGTCCCCTTGCCGCCGGTGGCCGTCTCGTACTTGCCCGTGACGGAGCCGGTCTTCCCCGTCTTGCCGGTGGTCGGCGGGTCGGTCACCGTGACGCTCTTCGTGCCGAAGCTCTTGTACGTGCCGCTCGGCAGGTCCTGGAAGTACACCCGGACGGTGTGGGTCCCGGCCGTGAGGTCCGGGATGGTCAGGGACAGACCCACGTCCGAGCCCCACGCGGGGTGCGCGGCCTCGACGTCGGTCCGCTTGGCCTTCGCGACGCCCGGGGCGATCGCGACGCCGTCGACGTGGATCTTGTACGCCACCGGGTCCCAGACGTCGGGGTCGATCGCCCAGCCGCGCACCGTGGCGCTGTGCACGCCGCCGGTCACCGACTCGTAGGCGCCCGTCACCGAGCCGGTCTTGCCGGTCTTGCCGGTGTCCCCCGACGTCGGCGGGGCGGTCGTCGCGCTCGCCACCGTCACGGTCTTCGTGCCGAAGCTGACGTACTTGCCGCTCGGCAGGTCCTGGAAGTAGACGCGGACGGTGTGCTTGCCGGCGCTCAGGCCGGTGAGCCGGAGCGTGAGTCCGACGTCGGAACCCCAGTTCGGGTGGTTCGCCTGCACGTCGGTGCGGGTGGCGTCCGCGACACCGCTGTCCGTGCTGACGCCGTCGACGTGGATCTTGTACTTGACGGGGTCCCAGACGTCCGGGTCGATCGCCCAGCCGCGCACCGTGGCCGTGCCGACGCCGCCGGTGACGGAGTCGTACGAGCCGCGCACCGAGCCGGTCTTGCCCGTCTTCCCGGTGGTCGGCGGCGTGACCGTGACGGACTTCGACGCGACCTTGACGTACTTCGTGCCCGGCTTGTCCTGCACGTACAGCGTCACGGCGCGCTTGCCGGCGGTGATGCCGCCCATCGTCTTCGCGAAGCCGAGGGTGGTGCCGACGCCCGGGTAGACCTTCGCGACGTCGGTGCGGGTGCGGTCCGCCGTGCCGGTGGCCTTGCTCACGCCGTCGACCAGGATCTTCCACGCGCCGGGCTTGGACGAGTCGGGGTCGAGGACCCAGCCGCTCGCCGAGATGGTGCCGGCACCGCCGGTCACCGAGTCGAGGACGCCCTTCGGCGGCGCGCTCGTGACGGTGCGGGTGTAGCAGCCGAGCAGCGTGTTCGCGCCACGCCCCTGGTTGATGGCGTAGGTGCAGACGGAGTGCTTGCCGAGGCTCAGCCCGGTCAGCTCGGCCTCGAACCCGTGCTTGGTGTTGTTCGCGCCGAGGGTGCCGGCCAGGTCGCTGCGCGTCTTGTCCGCCGTGACCGTCTTCTCGCCGGCGCCGTCGACGTAGAAGGCGACGCGCAGGGGCGCGGTGGTGTCGGGGTCGGCGGCCCAGCCCTTCACGGTGAGGGTCGAGGTCGCGGTCGCGGTGACCGAGTCGACGTCGCCGGTCGGGCTGCCGTTGCCGGTCGCCGAGCCGAACCAGTCGGTGTACATGCGCCAGAAGTTGCGGTTGCCGTAGGCCGAGCAGCTGTCACCCGAGCCGTACAGGTTCGACATCGCGGCGCTGTTCGGCGTGTACGGGGTGTAGATGTACAGCCCGGCGGTGGCCTGGTTCTTGATGTAGACGTTCTTCCGACCGCAGGCGGCGTTCGGGTTGAGCAGGATCGCGTTGGTGCGGCCCGCCTGGTACGCCCACGAGGTCGGGGTGGCCTGGTAGCGCTTGAACTGCAGCCCCGCCGCGTAGACCTGCTGGGCGAACCCGCGGTAGGCCGGGTCGCACGGTGCGGTGTCCGGGCAGGCGAAGCCGGTCGCGTGCTGGTACATCCACGCGGTCGGCCGCGAGGTCGAGACGATGCCCTGCTCCTTCTCGAGCAGCACGAGGAGCGCCTTCTGGCTGATGCCGCACGCGGCGCCGACCTGGGCGATGATCGTCGCCGCCGACTTCTTGCCGCCCGCGATGGCCTTGCAGCGGCCGGAGACCGCACCGATCGTGTTGACGTTCTGGGAGAAGTCCTGCAGGCAGACCGGACCGCCGCTCTGCTGTCGGCAGTTCGGGGCGACGCTGTCCAGGAACGACTGCACCGACGTGGCGCTCATCGCGGAGCCGTTGTAGAAGGCCGCGTCGCTGATGATGTTGCCCGGGTCGAAGTCCGAGGCCACCGCGGCCGAGGCCGTCTGGGTGGTGGTCTGCTCGGCGAGCACGGTGCCGAAGGTCAGCCCGCTCGCCGCCACGGCGAGGGACGCCACCAGGGCGAGGGAACTCCGGAGTCCCCTGCGGGGAGAACGGGTCGAGCGCATCACGGCACCTCCGCCGGAAGGGGGTCGGACGTCGTCGACGCGGAGCCGACGGCGTAGGTCAGGGTGACGTCCCAGGTGCCACTGCGCATCTGCGACGCGGGGAACGCGACCTGCGCGCAGTTCACCGAGGACGCGCTCGCCTCGGCGGAGCTCGTCGCGGTGCGGGAGACTCCGCCCTGCTCCGCGGTGAAGGTGCACGTGCCGCTGGTGTCCGTCGTGCCGGAGACGAGGCCGCCGGCCTGCAGGGTCTTCGAGCCGGTGTCCCAGCCGGCGTAGGTGACGACCGCGGTCGCCGGGAAGTCGGACGGGTCGGCGTCCGGCTCGTTCGTCGCGCCGGATCCGGGGAACGGACCGGGGGTGTCGTCGTCGTCCGGCTCGGCGGCGCCGTCGTCGGACGTCGGTGCCGAGGCGCTCGGCTCGGCGGTCGCGGCGTCGTCGGTCGGTGCCGGGCTCGCGGTGCGCGAGGTCGACGCGGACGGCGTCGGGGTGGCGTCGTCGCCACCACCGGAGCAGCCGGCCACGAGGAGACTGAGTGCACCGACCACCGCGAACGCAGCGATCGGCCTGGATGCGAGGAGCATGCTGACGGGCCGTCCTGTGGGAGTTGACAAGGGTCCGGGTTGCGACAACGGTAACTCGAAAGTCAAGGTTGAGGGTTGGATCGACCGGAATCACCCCCACTCGGGGTGCACGACGGCCGTCGTCCAACCCCGTCGCGCGGGCCCGGTGAGTATGCTGTTCCGGTCCTGCCCCCACGAACGAAGAGACACATGGTCGATCAAGCCCGCATGACGGCGCTCGCCAAGGAACCCCTCGTCGTGATCGGCGCCCCGACGAGCGCCTTCCGAGGAACCTGGCGAGAGCTGCGCGACGTCTTCCGGCAGCGCGAGATGCTCGGCATGCTCGTCCGCCGCGACCTGAAGGCGCGGTACAAGGACTCGGCACTCGGGTTCGTGTGGACGCTCGTGCGCCCGCTGACCCAGCTGCTCATCTACTACTTCGTGATGGGCCAGGTGCTCGGCGCCGCGAAGGGCATCGACAACTTCGCGATCTACGTCTTCACCGGACTGACCGCGTACACGCTGTTCAGCGAGATCGTGGCCGGGTCGACCAGCTCGATCGTCGGCAACAGCGGCCTGATCAAGAAGGTCTACGTGCCGCGCGAGGTGTTCCCGCTCGCGAGCGTCGGCGCCGCGCTGGTCAACTTCACCATCCAGTTCGCCATCCTGCTCGCGGCGACCGTGGTCATCGGGGTGTTCCCGTTCCACGAGGGGCTGCTCTACCTGATCCCGTCGCTCGCCGTGATCCTGGTGTACGGCGCGGCCATCGGCCTGGTGCTCTCGGCGCTCAACGTCTACCTGCGCGACGTGCAGTTCGTCATCGACGTCGGCCTCATGGTGCTGCTGTGGGCGTCGCCGATCGTCTACTCGTACTCGATGGTCGTCGCGCGCCTGAACGTCGACTGGCTGCTCGCGATCTACACGAACAACCCGCTCACCCTGGCCGTGCTCGGCATGCAGAACGCGATCTGGCTGCACGACCCGGCCGACGTGGCGTACCCGTCGCACCTGCTGCTGCGGCTCGCGATCGCGTTCGTGATCGGGGTCCTGCTCCTCATCGGGGCGCAGCGGATCTTCTCCCGCCTGCAGGGCAACTTCGCGCAGGAGCTCTAGACCATGGCCATCAGCACCCCCGTCGCACCGGCGACCACCGACGGCACCGCGGACCGACCCGACGTCATCGTCGTCGACCACGTGCGCAAGCGCTTCACCGTCCGCAAGGACAACACGCTGCGCGAGCGCATCGTCACCCTGGGCCGCGCGGGCCGCAAGCACCGGCAGGACTTCTGGGCCCTGAACGACGTCACCGTGTCGATCCAGGCCGGCTCGACCGTCGGGCTCATCGGCCAGAACGGCTCCGGCAAGTCGACGCTGCTCAAGGCGATCGGCGGCATCATCCAGCCGACGTCCGGCACCGTCTCGCGCCGTGGCCGCCTGGCCGCCCTGCTCGAGCTCGGCGCCGGGTTCCACCCGGACCTGTCCGGCCGCGAGAACGTCTACCTGAACGCAGCCCTGCTCGGCCTGAGCCGGAAGCAGACCGACGAGAAGTTCGCCGACATCCTGGCGTTCTCGGGCATCGGCGACTTCATCGACACCCAGGTGAAGTTCTACTCGTCGGGCATGTACGTGCGACTCGCCTTCGCCGTCGCCGTGCACACCGACCCCGACGTCCTGCTCGTCGACGAGGTGCTGGCCGTCGGCGACGAGGCCTTCCAGCGCAAGTGCCTCGACCGCATCCGCACCTTCCAGGAGGCCGGGAAGACGATCATCATCGTCACGCACTCGCTCAGCCAGGTGCAGGAGATGTGCGACCGCGTGGTCCTGCTCAACAAGGGCACGGTGCTGCACGACGGCGACCCGGTGGCCGCGGTGAGCAAGTTCCGCGAGGTCCTCGAGGAACGCCGGCTCGGCGAGTCGAGCACCGACGTCGCCGTGGGCCGCGGCAAGGTCCTCGGCGCCAGCGTCCACGTCGACGGCAAGGCCCCCCGCGCCGAGGTCCTGCCCGGCGACGACCTGGTGGTCGAGATGGAGTTCGAGCACCTGGACGGCATCACCGACTGGGAGGCCGCGGTCCAGATCAACAACGCGTCCGGCCAGGTCGTGTACGGCACCACCACCGGCATCATGGAGCAGACCCTCCAGCCCCTGCACGGGCGCCGGAAGCTGCGGATGCGGATCGCCGACACCGCGTTCGGCACCGGCAAGTACTTCATCAACGTCTCGATGATGGACTCCGCCGGACGCCACCTGCACGACATGCCGGAGTGCGACTCGTTCGAGGTCCCCTCGTTCGGCAACGCCGTCGGCACCGTGTACGCCCAGCCCTCGATCGAGGAGCTCGACTGAACCCGGCCGACGGCGCCACCGGCAGCGCGGCCGACGGCACGCCGCGCACCGCGGTCGTCGTCGTCAACTGGGAGCGCGCCGACCTGACGACCGCCGCCGTCCGCGCGGTGCTCGCCGAGGGCACCGCCGACGAGGTCGTGGTCGTCGACAACGGCTCGTCCGACGACTCGGTCGCCGTGCTGCGCCGGGAGCTGCCCGAGGCGACCGTCCTGACGCGGCAGCACAACGGTGGGTTCGCCGCGGGCGCCAACACGGGCATCCGGCACACCGACGCCGACGTCGTCGTGCTCCTCAACAACGACGCGGTGCCCGCACCGGGCTTCGTCCGGGCGCTCCGTGACCACCTGGCGCGCGCCGCGCCCGAGGTGGCCGCGGTGACGGGCCGCATCGTGCTCGCCGGACGCTGGACGGGCCTCCCGGCCGGTGCGACGCCGGTACCCGGCCGACGCGTGCTGCGCGACCACGACGGCCACCTGTGGACGCCGTCCGCGGACGGCGAGGTCCGGCTCAACTCGACCGGCGTCCGCGTCGACCGCGACGGCAACGGCATGGACCGCGACTGGTTCGCCCCCGCCGACCGGGTCGCCGACGTCGACGTCTTCGGGTTCTCGGGCGGCGCGTCCGCGTTGCGACGTGCAGCGCTCGACGACGTCGGTCTGCTCGACGAGTCGCTCTTCATGTACTACGAGGACACCGAGCTCGCCTGGCGGCTCCGCCGGCGCGGGTGGCGCGTCGAGCACGCCGCGGACGCCGTGGTCGAGCACGACCACTCGGCGTCGTCCGGCGTGCAGAGCGACCTGTTCGTCTTCCGCAACGCGCGCAACCGGATGGTCGTCGCGCTCTGGCACGCGCCCTGGCCGACCGCGCTGCGGGCGAGCGCCCGCACCCTGCTCCGCGGCCTGGTGGGACTGCGTTCCGGTTCCACCCGACGGGAGGCCCGGCTCGTCCTGGCAGCGTTCGCCGACGTCGTCGGGACCCTCCCGGCGCACCTCGCGCGCCGGCTCCACGAGACGCGTCGCGCGTCCGTCCCGCGCCGGACCGTGGACCCGGGCGCATGAGCGCCGCGGGCTATCCTGGACACTCCCCCGTCGACGAACCCGGTCTCGACGTCCCCGCCCGGAAGGACCACCGCGTGCCGCAGCTCACCGTCCTGGTCGACGGCACCGCGGTCCCGCAGGCGCTCGGCGGCGTCGGGCGCTACGTCGAGGGGGTCGTGTCGCACCTGACGGACCCGACGCTCGACGTGCACCTGGTCGTCCGTCCCGTGCACGCCGCGCACTTCCGCGCCCTCGCACCGCACGCCACCGTGCACACCGCGCCGGGCTGGACCGACTCGGTGCCGCTGCGCTTCCTGTGGGAGCAGACCGGGCTGCCGGCGCTCGGGCGTCGACTCGGCGCCGCGGTGCTGCACTCGCCGCACTACACGTTCCCGTTCGGCTGGCGCGGCGGATCCGTCGTCACGCTGCACGACGCCACGTTCTTCTCGAACCCGGAGTGGCACTCGCGCCTGAAGCGCACGTTCTTCACCTGGTGGAGCCGTCGGTCGCTGCGCACCCGGCCCGTCGTCGTCGTGCCCAGCGAGGCGACCGCGACCGAGGCCGCACGGGTCGTCAGCGGCATCCGCGCCGAGGTGCGGGTCGCGCCGCTCGGGGTGGACCGGGCCGTGTTCCACGAGCCGACGACGGCCGAGGTCGAGGACGCCCGGATCGCCGCGACCCTGCCCGAGGGCGCGCCGTGGATCGCGTTCCTCGGCACGATCGAACCGCGCAAGAACGTCACGGCGCTGCTCGACGCGTACGCCTCGGTGCGCGCCGCGCGTGCGGCCGCCGGCGCGGAGACCCCGTGGCTCGTGCTGTCCGGGGCCCGCGGCTGGGACGAGTCGGCCGTCGCACGCCTCGACGCCCTGCAGCCCGACGACCACGTGATCGAGGCCGGGTACCTGCCCCTCGAGGACCTCGCCGGCTACCTCGGCGGTGCGGAGTTCGTCGTGTACCCGTCGCTCGGCGAGGGCTTCGGCCTGCCGGTCGTCGAGGCGATGGCGTCCGGCGCGTGCGTGCTGACCACCCGGCGGCTGTCGCTGCCCGAGGTCGGTGGCGACGCGGCCGTCTACAGCGAGCCGTCCGCCACCGCGCTGGCCGCGGCGATGACGACGCTGCTCGACGACCCGTCGCTCGTGACGTCGCACCGTGCGGCGGCGCTGACCCGGGCGTCCTCGTTCACCTGGGAGGCCACCGCCGCCGTGCACGTCGCGGCGTACGAGTCCGTCGGTCGGGGTGTGCGGTGACCCGGGTCGCGGTGCTGACGGTCACCTACAACACCGGCGAGACCATCCGGCCCTTCCTGGCGAGCATCGCGGCGGCGTCCACCGAGCCCGTCGCCGTCGTCATCGCCGACAACGGTTCGACCGACATCGACGCACTCCGGGCGATCGGTGAGTCGTACGGCGCCGTCGTGGTGTCCTCCGGCGGCAACCGTGGGTACGGCGGCGGCATCGATGCGGCACTCGCGGCACTCGACGACGTCCTGCCCGACGTCCGCCCGGAGTTCCTGCTCGTCACCAACCCCGACGTCGTGCTCGCGCCCGGGTCGATCGACGAACTCGTGGCCGCTGCCGACCGGTTGCCGTCCGGCGGGTCGTTCGGACCCCGGATCCTCGACGAACACGGCGAGACCTACCCGTCCGCCCGACAGCTCCCCTCGCTGCGCACCGGGCTCGGGCACGCGGCGTTCTCGCGGTTCTGGCCCGCGAACCCGTGGAGCCAGCGGTACTGGTCGACCACGCGTGTCGTCGAGCGCGAGGCCGGTTGGCTCTCCGGCGCGTGCTTCCTCATCCGCACGTCGTTGTTCCGCGAGCTCGACGGCTTCGACGAGTCGTACTTCATGTACTTCGAGGACGTCGACCTCGGGCAGCGCGTCGGCCGCTCGGGTCGGGCGAACGTGTACGTGCCGACCGCCGTGGTGACGCACACCGGGGCGCACTCGACGTCGTCGAACCGGCGCCGGATGGAGATCGAGCACCACCGCAGCGCCTACCGGTTCCTGTCGCGGAAGTACCGGGCGTGGTGGCTCTGGCCCCTCCGGGTGGCCCTGCACGCCGGCCTGTCGCTCCGCGCCCGCTGGGTGACGCGGAAGTAGCCCGGGGGCGCGGGGGCGCGGAGGCGCGGGTTTGCGGTGCGCATCTGCCGTTGCGCCCGCGCACGGTCATCGCGCCCCGACTCTTCGGGGCGCAACGACTGTGGCGGGGCGCGCGCGTCGGGCGTGGTGCGGAGGCCCCGGTGCGATCGCGCTCCGCACAACCGAAGTGCACGCGAACCGCGGGATCGCGCGGCTCGGACGCACTCCGATTGTGCGATGCAGCGGCGGCTCCTCCGCGTCGCGCCCCCGAACGGGCATCGCGCCCCGACCCCTCGGGGCGCAACGACCGCAGCGGGGCGCGCGTCGGGCGTGGCTTCGAAAGCCCCGGATCGATCGCGTCCCGCACAACCGGAGTGCACGCGAACCGCGGGATCGCGCGGCTCGGATGCACTCCGGTTGTGCGGCGGGCGCGGGCGGGCGGGCAGCGGGTCAGCGGTGCAGGCGGGCGCGCTCGGCACGGGCCGCCGCGACGAGCACGGCGGCCCGGGCGTCGAAGGAGTGCTCGGCGGCGATGCGTGCAGCCACCGACGCCCGCTCGGCAGCGGTGGGCCACGGGTGCGAAGGGTCAAGCAGGACACCGAGCTCGTCGCGGGACCCCGCCACCGCCAGCGTCGGGACGTCGAGCACGTCGGACAGCCCGGCGACCGGGTCCGTCACGACGACGCCCCCGGACGCCAGCACGTCGAACACCCGGTTCGACACGAAGCCCCCGTCGGCCATGTCCGGCCAGTGGTCGTTCAGCACCACCCGAGCCGAGGCGTACGCCTGCGCGACGGCGTCCCGCGAGAGCGACGCTCCGCCGAGCGACTCCGGCGGCACGAGCTGCTCCCACCCGGGACCGTGCACCCGCAGGTCCGCGCCGAGTGCGACCGCGTCCGCCACCACCGGCCGTCGGGCACCCCGGGTCGAGCCGACGAACACGACGCGGTCCGCATCGGCACTCGTGGCCGAGCGCGCCCCCGGGTGGAACACCGCGGGGTCGGTCGCCTGCAGCAGGGGACGTACGGGAACGCCCGCGCGCGCAGCAGCGGCGTCCGCCCACACCGGTCCGGCCGCGAACGCCGCGTCGAAGGACCGCAGTTCGGTGTCGGACACGTCGTCGGGGTGGCTGATCACCCAGAGCAGGTTCACCGACGCGGGGTTCGGCGGCACCCGGTCGAGCCCGCGGATCACGAGCGTCACGTCGTCGGCGGCGTCGTCCCCCCGCACGTGGGCGTCCCGCCGATCGATTCGCACGCGCTGCCCGAGCCGCTCGAGTGCCCCGGCGAGCTCCGCGGCGAAGTGCACGTCGCCCCAGCCGTCGCCCTCTGCCCCGGCGGGCGCGGCGATCTTGAGCGACCAGGTGAGGTGGTCGTCCGTCGCAGCCGACCGGCGCGCGGGCCGCACCGGACGGGCGCCCCACGGTGGCAGGGGCGCGCCGGCGTCGACCCCGTCCCCGTCCGACTCGCGATCACGCCAGGCCGCGAACGCGTCGACGGTCGCGGCGTCGACCGTGCGCCCGGCCTCGACCGAGCGGGTCGCCTCGCCGACCACGCGCACCGGTCCGCCGTCGACGTCGGCGACCGCGCGGCTCCAGGCCGTCAGGGTCATGCGTTCGTCCGGGAGGCCCGGTGCCGGCACCAGCGCCGCCCCCGGCACCGAGAGCACCGGCTGGTCCGCCGCGAAGACGATGGCACCGTCGGTCGCAGTGTCCGCGCGGTCGTCCGACCACGGCAGGGCGCCGGGGCGCAGCAGCCGGGCACCGCCCCGCAGCGTGCCGTCCGGCATCCGGACCCGGGCCTGCGCGACCGAGCCGGCCGCCGCGAGGGCGTGCAGCGTCGGTACCTCGACCGACACCGAGGTGTCGAGCACGACCAGCGTCCGGCCGACGCCGCCGGCGACACCGGCGTTGATCGCCGGGCCGAGGCCGTCGACGGGTTCGGGGCGGACCCAGGGCAGCCGCCGGCCGAACGGGTCGATCGGCGAGGCGTCCGCCACGTAGCTCACCGCGCGGACGTCGACGGCACGGCCGAAGGCGCCGCGGGCGACCGACACGAGCCGAGCGACCTCGGCGTGCCGGTCCGACCGGGTCGTGACGAGCACCGTGACGTCGTGGTCCAGCCGCGGCAGCGGGTCCGCGGACCCGGTCACGGGGACGACCGACGTCGACGTCGGGGACGCGGGGCGGGCCTCCCGGGCGACGTCGGGACCGGCCGTGTCGACACGGCGACGGCCACGACGGAAGAGGGCCACCGGCGGGTCAGGCGCCGAGGAGTCGCTGCAGGTAGACGCCGTAGCCGCCCTTGACCAGCGGCGCGGCGAGCTCGGCGAGCTGCGCGTCGTCGATCCAGCCGTTCCGCCAGGCGATCTCCTCGATGCAGCCGATCTTGAAGCCCTGTCGGTCCTCGATCACCTTGACGTACTCCGACGCCTGCATCATCGACTCGAACGTGCCGGTGTCGAGCCAGGCGGTGCCGCGGTCGAGGACCTGGACGCCGAGTTCGCCGGCCTCGAGGTAACGCTCGTTGACCGTGGAGATCTCGAGCTCGCCGCGGGCGCTCGGCTCGATGGTCTTGGCGATCTCGATGACCTTGTTGTCGTAGAAGTACAGGCCCGGGACGGCGTAGTTCGACTTCGGCTCGGCCGGCTTCTCCTCGATGGAGACGGCGGTGAAGTCGTCGTCGAACTCCACGACGCCGTACGCCTTCGGGTCGGCCACGTGGTACGCGAAGATCGTGGCGCCCTGCACGTCGGTGTTCTTCCGCAGGTTCGTGCCGAGGCCCGTGCCGTGGAAGATGTTGTCGCCGAGGACGAGTGCGACGCTGTCGTCGCCGATGAAGTCCTCACCGATGACGAAGGCCTGCGCCAGGCCGTCCGGCGAGGGCTGCACGGCGTACTGGATCTCCATGCCGAGCGCGGAGCCGTCGCCGAGCAGGGCCTTGAACTGCTCGTTGTACTCCGGCGTCGTGATGACGAGGACCTCGCGGATGCCGGCCATCATGAGCGTCGACAGCGGGTAGTAGACCATCGGCTTGTCGTAGATCGGCATGAGCTGCTTGCTGATGCCCTTGGTGATGGGCCAGAGGCGCGTGCCGGAACCGCCGGCGAGGATGATGCCCTTCATCGCTTTCCCCTTACTTCTTCGTCCGGAGCGACTCGGTGTACGCGATGCACTCCTCGTAGGTCGGCAACAGGCCCTGGGCCGCAGCTTCCTCGAGGGTCGGCGCGGTCGTGTCCTTCTCGGACAGCACCGGCTCGCCGATGCCCTCGGGGAGCTCGAGGCCGACGGTCGGGTCGAGGATCGTGATCCCCTTCTCACGCTCGGGGTCGTAGTGCGCGCTGACCAGGTAGCTCACGGTCGACCGGTCCTCGAGCGCGACGATCGCGTGCCCGAGCCCCTCGGACAGGTAGACGGCCTTGCGGTCGACGTCGTCGATGCGGACCGAGTCCCACTGGCCGAACGTGGGCGAGCCGACGCGGATGTCGACGATGTAGTCGATGAAGGCCCCGCGCACGGCGGTGACGTACTTCGCCTGGCTCGGCGCGACGAGGGCGTAGTGGATGCCGCGCGCGACTCCGGCGGCGGAGATCGACATGTTGACCTGGCGGAGGTCGAGCGGGTGCCCGACGGTCTCCTCGACCACGTCGGCGCGGTACGACTCGAGGAACGCTCCTCGTGCGTCGCCGTGCTGGACGGGCGTGAACTCCCACGCGCCAGGGATCTTCAGTTCGCGGATCTGCACCGGGGAATCCTAGCAAGGCACGAGTTCGCATAGGCTGTCATGGTTCTGCGCACAGCCGACTCCTGAACCGAGAGACCAAGCGAGCCCGTGAAGCTATTCGTCCAGATCCCCTGCCTCAACGAGGAGAACACCCTCGCCAGCGTCATCGACTCCATCCCGCGGGAGATCGACGGCATCGACGAGATCGAGATCCTGGTGATCAACGACGGCAGCACCGACCGCACCGTCGAGGTCGCCAAGGAGCACGGCGTCAAGCACTTCGTGCACCACAGCACGAACATGGGGCTCGCCCGCTCGTTCCGCGACGGCGTCGACTACGCCCTGCTGCACGGTGCCGACATCGTCGTGAACACCGACGGCGACAACCAGTACCCGCAGGCGCAGATCGCCGAGCTGGTCCAGCCGATCCTGCGCAAGGAAGCCGAGATCGTCATCGGCGACCGGCAGACCCGGACGATCGAGCACTTCTCCGGCTTCAAGAAGCTCATGCAGCGCTTCGGCTCGTGGGTCGCCAGCCGTGCGGCCGGGCTCGACCTGCCGGACGCCGCGAGTGGTTTCCGCGCGTACTCGAAGTACTCGCTCATCCGGCTGAACATCGTGACGCGCTTCAGCTACTGCATGGAGACCATCGTGCAGGCCGGCTACAAGCGCCTGGCCATCGCCTCGGTGCCGATCACGACGAACCCGAAGACCCGCGAGTCGCGGCTGTTCAACAACATCTTCCAGCACATGTTCGAGTCCGGGTCGGCCATCGCCCGCGTCTACCTGATGTACCGCCCGATGGCGCTGTTCCTCTGGGTCGCCGCGGTGCTCGGCGCGCTCGGGCTCTGGCCGCTGGTGCGCTACCTGGTGCTGCTCGCCATGGACACCGGCGGCAACCACCTGCAGTCGATCATCCTCGGGGTGGTCCTGCTCATCACGGCGGTGCTCTCGATCGTCATCGGGGTCGTGGCCGACCTGACCCGTCTGAACCGCACGCTGGCCGAGGAGCAGCTCGACCTGCAGAAACTGCAGCGGTATGGCGACTGACACGGCCCCGGCCGTGTCGCGCTCCGCCGTCCACCCCCGGGTCGGACGCGCGGAGCGTTCCGTCGTGATCGCGCTGACGATCGCGTTCGCCGCCGTGCTGGCCGTGTGGGCCGTGGTCACCACGACCTACAAGGCGCCGGACGAGCCGACCCACGTCGACGCCGTGCTGCACCTGGCGATCGGCAACGAGTGGGCCGCGCCCGGCGAGATGCACTACCTCGCCGCGACGCAGGCCTCGCTCGACGCGAACCTCGCCGAGCCCGCGTCCCGCCACCAGACGTGGGGCGCGCTCCTCGAGCAGTTCCCCGGGCTCACGGCGACGAGCATCGACCAGATGTCGCAGCACCCGCCGACGTACTACGCCATCGCGGCCGGGGTGCTGCACCTGGTGCACTTCGAGGACCTGCGGTGGGACCTCGGCGTCCTGGTGCTCCGACTCTTCGACGCCCTGCTCGTGCTGCCGATGCCGTTCCTGGCGTGGGCGACCGTGCGACGACTGACCGGGTCCCCGCGGGCCGCCCTGGTCGGCGGCGCGGCGATCATCGGGATCCCCGAGGTCGCCGCCATCGGTGCCTCGGTCACGAACGACGCCCTGATGCTGCCGCTCGCCGGCACCCTGGTGTACCTGGTCGTCCGGCTGCTCACCGGTGACCGCCGCGTGCGCACCACGATCTGGATCGGACTGCTGCTCGGCGCGATGCTCCTGGTGAAGGGCACCGCCCTGCCTGCCGTGCCCTTCGTCGGCATCGCCGTGCTGGCCGCCGGGTTGACCCGCGCCACCGCCCTGCGGAACGCGCTCCGCGCCCTGTGGACCCTGGCGATCGCCGCGGTCGTCGGCGGGTGGTGGTGGCTGCGCAACCTGATCGTGTACCACGACATCCAGCCGGACGGCCTGGCGAAGTACGCCCGTCCCCCGAAGCCGTTCCCGGCCGACACGGCTGCGAACCCCGAGGTCTTCCTCCGCGACTACTGGAACGGCGTCAGCCGGACGTTCTGGGGCAGCGTCGGTGGGCTGACGCAGTTCCAGATCGCACAGGTGCTCATCGACGGGCTCACCGTGGTGTGCCTGCTCGGGATCATCGTGTGGGCGTTCCGCCGCGGACCGTCCCTGCGCCCCGCGATCGTGCTCGCGTCGTTCCCGGTCATCCTGATCGCCCTGCACATGCAGAGCGGCTGGAGCGGGTACATGAAGAACACGATCGTCGCGGGTACCCAGGGTCGCTACTACTACCCGACCCTGCTCGTCCTCATCGCGTTGAGCGCCCTGGCCTGGCGACGGGTGACGGTGACCGCCGCCGGCACGACCCGGTTGGCCGTGGGCATGTCGGTCGCGGCGACGGCGATGGGGCTCTACGGGGTCGTCTACGCGCTGCGGGCGTTCGGACAGGACGCCGCGTTCTGGATCGACGACGCCGTCGTGCAGCAGTTCGACCAGACCGGAGCGCTGGCGGCAGGGGGTGCGTTCACCCTGGCGTCCGTCGCGGCCGTGGCGCTCGTCGGCACCGCGGTCCTGCTCGTGCGGTTCATGCGGCGTCCCGAGTTCACCGCGGCCCGACCGACGGTCGACGAGTCCCAGCCACCGGCCGCCGCGCCCCGACCGGGGGTGGAGGCATGAGCCGCCGTCCCGCCGCCGGCCGCCCCGCAGCCCGCCGCCCCGCGGCCCGCCGCCTCGCGGTGCCGCGCTCCGAGTGGGTCCTGCTCGGCACCGTGACCCTCGCCTGGTTCGCCTTCCTGCTCACCTTCGCCCTGGTCACCCCGGCCTTCGGCGCCCCCGACGAGCCGGCCCACGTCGACGCGGCGTTCCGGCTCGCCCTCGGTCTCGGCTGGCCCCAGGCCGGCGAGATGCACTACCTCGCCGCGGTCCGGCAGATCGTCGAGCACCCCGTGCCGAGCGTGGACCGTCCGACGGTCGACGCGCTCCTCGCCGCGGTGCCCGGTGACTCCCCCGCCGTCGACCCGATGTCCCAGAACCCGCCGACGTACTGGCTGGTCGCTGCGGGCATCCTGCGCCTCGTCCGGTTCGGCACGCACGACTGGGCGACCTCGGTGCTGGTGCTCCGCATCGCGGACGTCGTCGTCGTGACGGCCCTGCCGGTGCTCGTGTGGGCAACCGTCCGACGGGTGACCCGGTCGCCGCGGACGGCACTCGTCGCCCCGCTGCTCCTGTTCGCGGTGCCGCAGCTGGCACAGGTGACCTCGGGCGTGACCGTGTGGTCGCCGGTCGTCCTGCTCGGCGCGGTCCTGGTCTGGCTGAGCACCCGCGTGCTCACCGGCGACCGGTCCTGGTGGACCACCGCGGGCATCGCCGTCGCGGTGACCGGGATGTGCGCGCTGAACGCCGTCGGCCTGCTCGCGGTGCCGTTCGCCGTGCTCGTGCTGGCCCTGGCCCCCGGTCGACCCTGGACGGGACGGGCCCTGCACGCGGGCGTCGTCGTCGTCGCGGCCGCTGCGGCGACCGGCTGGTGGTGGGTCCGCACGCTGCTGGCCAGCGGGACGCTCCTGCCGGACGCCCTGCGCGCGGTCACGACGGTGCAGCCGTACCCGGAGGGCGGCGCGAACCCCGGTGCGTTCGCCGGCCGGCAGTGGGACGGCCTGACGGCGTCGTTCTTCGGCGCGCTCGGCGCCAACCAGTGGCCGCTCCCGCCGACGGTGATCGACACGCTCGCCGTGGTCGGGCTCGCCGTGGTCGCGTGGTCCTCCGCCCGCCGTGCACCGGGGCGGCGCGTGATGGTGGTCACGCTCGTCTGGCCGGCGCTCGTGCTGGTCGCCACGCTCGCGTACAACTGGCGGAACTACCTCGGCACGCACCAGGGGAACGGGCTGCAGGGCCGGTTCCTGTTCGTGGCGGTCGTCGCCCTCGTGCTGGCTCAGGCCGTCGCCTGGCGAGCGCTCGTGGTCCGTCCGGAGCTGCGCCGCCGACTCGCGCGATTCGCCACGATCGGTGCACTCGTGATCGGTGCGTACGGCCTCGGTCTGACGTACCGCGGCGGGTGGGAGAACGCCCAGTTCCGGGTGACCCCCGGAGGCCTGTCCGCGATGGCGGGTGCCGCGGTGGCCGGTCCGCGTCCGATCCTGGCCGCCGTGGCGCTGTTCGCCGTCACGGCCGTCGCGACGGTGGTGCTGGTCTGGCGCGCCACGACGACCGCGACGGCGACCCCCACTGCGACCGCGCCCGCGACGGCGACCGCCACTGCGACCGCGACCGCGACCGCCCACGACGCCGACCCCGGGACCGGTACCGCGACCGCGCCCCCGACCGCCGCCGACACCGACGCCACCGCCGCCCTCCACAGGAGCGCGCGCCCCGGCCCCGACGACACCGGGGTCCCGCTAGAATCGCCGCCGACCCACGAACCGACCGTCAGGAAAGAGAACTCGTGAAGATCCTCGTCACCGGAGGGGCCGGCTTCATCGGCTCGAACTTCGTCCGCCGCACCCTGGAGGACGCGTACCCCGGCCTCGAGGGCGCCGAGGTCGTCGTCTACGACGCGCTGACCTACTCGGGCAACGAGGCGAACCTCGCTCCGGTCGCGGATTCGCCGCGCTACTCCTTCGTGCACGGCGACATCCGCGACGCCGCCAAGCTCGACGAGGTCGTCCCGACGGTCGACGCGATCGTGCACTTCGCCGCCGAGTCCCACGTCGACCGCTCGGTCCGCGACTCCGGCATCTTCGTCGAGACCAACGTCGTCGGCACCCAGCGCCTGCTCGACGCGGCCCTGCGCCACGGCACCGAGCGCTTCGTGCACGTCTCCACCGACGAGGTCTACGGCTCCATCAGCGAGGGCTCGTGGGACGAGGAGCGACCGCTCGAGCCGAACTCGCCGTACTCGGCGTCGAAGGCCGGCAGCGACCTGCTCGCGCGCAGCTACCACCGCACGCACGGGCTGAACCTGTCGATCACCCGCTGCTCGAACAACTACGGGCCGTACCACTTCCCCGAGAAGGTCATCCCGCTGTTCGTCACGAACCTGATCGACGACGTGCACGTACCGCTGTACGGCGAGGGCAACAACATCCGTGACTGGCTGCACGTCGACGACCACACCCGCGGCATCGCGATGGTCCTGACCCGTGGCCGCGCCGGCGAGATCTACAACATCGGCGGCGGCACCGAGCTGACCAACAAGGAGCTCACGCAGCTGCTGCTCGACGCCACCGGCAAGGACTGGTCGTACGTCGACCGCGTCGCCGACCGCCTCGGCCACGACCTGCGCTACTCGGTCGACATCTCGAAGATCCAGGCGGAGCTCGGCTACGAGCCGCTCGTGCCGTTCGAGCAGGGCCTGGCCGACGTCGTGCAGTGGTACCGCGACAACCGTTCCTGGTGGGAGCCGCTCAAGCAGCGTGCGGCCTTGAGCTGAGCGCGCACACCGTGACCAGGTACCTCATCACCGGCGCCGCCGGCATGCTCGGCCGTGACCTGCAGGCCGCGCTGGCCGGCCGCGACGTCACCGCGCTGTCGCGTGCCGACCTCGACATCACCGACCCGGCCGCTGTGGACGCCGCCGTCGCCGGGCACGACGTCGTCATCAACTCGGCCGCGTACACGAAGGTCGACGACGCCGAGGACCACGAGGACGACGCCTACGCGGTCAACGCGACCGGGCCGAAACTCCTGGCCGAGGCCGCGGTCCGCCACGGGGCGAAGCTCGTGACCGTGTCGACGGACTACGTGTTCGACGGCAACGGCACCGCCCCGTACGCGGAGGACGCCCCGACCGACCCGATCAACGCCTACGGCCGCACCAAGGCCGCCGGCGAGGCGTTCGTCCGTGCGATCGCCCCGGACACCTCGTACGTCGTCCGCACCGCGTGGATCTACGGCGCGCACGGGCCGAACTTCGCCGCGACGATGCTCCGCCTGGCCGGGTCGCACGACACCGTCAGCGTCGTCACCGACCAGGTCGGGCAGCCGACCTGGACCGGCGACCTCGCCGCCCGGATCGTCGAGCTCGTCGACGGGGATGCCCCCGCCGGCACCTACCACGGCACGAACGCCGGCCAGGGTTCCTGGTTCGACTTCACGCAGGCGATCTACCGCGAACTCGGGCTCGACCCGGAGCGCGTGCTGCCCACCGACAGCGCCGCCTTCGTCCGCCCGGCGCCGCGTCCGGCCTACAGCGTGCTCGGCCACGACGGCTGGTCGCGCGCCGGCCTCGCGCCGATGCGTGACTGGCGCGACGCGCTGCACGCCGCCGTCGCCGCGGGTGCGCTGACCGCGTAGCCACCGCAGTCGGCCTGGAGGCGCGGGTCGGGTCACCGACGTCGGGAACCCGACCCGCGCCTCCCGGCCCGCGCCTGGCGACCCGCGCCTCCCGGTCCGCCCAGGGGGCGCCCCGATCGCCCTGCTAGGGTCGGGCAGCCGGGCGCCGGGCCGGCCCTCGGCCCCATCACCACGACGAGGAGACCAGCACCATGACCACCCTCCACGTCGTCGTCGACCAGATCGTCGCACCGGTGCCGGGTGGCATCGGTCGGTACGCCGAGGAACTGGCACGCCACCTGGTCGAGCAGGCCCCGAACGGCTGCGACGTCGTCGGCGTGGTCTCCGCCGTCGGCTCCGAGGACATGGCTCGCCTGCGCACCCTGCTGCCCGGACTGGCCGAGCTGCAGCGGCTCCCGCTCCCCCGTCGTGAGCTGTCGCTCGCATGGCAGGGCGGGATCGTCGGCGGGATCGCGAAGGGCATGGTGCACGCGCCGAGCGTGCTCGCGCCGCTCGTCAAGCACGACCGCTTCCAGGACCCCGGTCGGCAGACCGTCGTGACCGTGCACGACGTGGTGCCGTGGACCAACCCGGAGACGCTGACGCCGCGCGGTGTGCACTTCCACAAGGCGATGGTGAAGCGGGCGTGGAAGCACGCCGACGCCGTCGTGGTGCCGACGCACGCCGTCGCGAGCGCGCTGAACGAGATCCACCGCTTCGACGACCGGATCCGCGTGATCGGAGGCGCGCCGAGCGGACGGCTCCGGCTGCCCGTCGACGCCGACCTGCGCGCCGAGCGGCTCGGTCTGCCGGACCGCTACGTGCTCGCGGTCGGCACGCTCGAGCCCCGCAAGGCGCTGTCGTCCCTGATCGAGGCGATGGCCCACCCGGACGCCCCCGCCGACATCCCGCTCGTGATCTCGGGGCCCGACGGCTGGGGCGACGTCGACGTGTACGGCACCGCGGAACGCGCCGGTCTGTCGCGCGAGCGGGTGAAGGTGCTCGGACGCATCGACGACGCCGACCTCGCGGTGGTCTACGACCGCGCGACGGTGTTCGTGTTCCCGAGCCTGGCCGAGGGGTTCGGCCTGCCGGTGATCGAGGCGATGAGCTTCGGCACCCCGGTGATCCACTCCGACGACCCCGCCGTGTCCGAGGTGGCGTCGGACGCCGGGGTCACCGTGGCTCGCGGCCCGCGCGAGTCCTACCCCGAACGGATCGCCCAGGCGGTGTACCAGGTCGTGAACGACCCGCTGCTGGCCTCCCAGCTGGCGGTGGCGGGGCCGGACCGTGCCCGCATGTACGACTGGTCCGACTCCGCCGCCGAGACCTGGCAGCTGCACGCCGACCTCTGACGGGCGGCGCCGGCGTCAGGGCCGGTACGCGTAGGTGCTGACCCAGTCGATGTACAGGTGGCCGGTCGCGCCCCAGTCGCCGACCTGGAACATGTAGCGGTGCGCCGTCTTCGGCACGTCCCAGGTCACGGTCTTGATGATCCGGCCGTCCACGCGGTACCGCACCGACTTGCCGGGGATCCACTCGATCGAGTACGTGTGCCACTGGCGCCACGAGACACCGGTGCCCATGCTCGTCGCGTTCGCTTCACGGCCGGGGGTCATCGAGTGGTGGTGGAGCATCGGCTCCTGGTCGAAGTTCGCCTCGGGGTAGTCGATCTCACCGTCCGCCCATCGGTCCGACGAGGGCCAGAGCATGAAGGCGGCGCCGTTGCCGGCACCACCGGTCGCCTTGGCGCGGACGATGAACTTGCCGCCCTTGTGGCCCCAGGCACCGGTCGGGGTCCCGAAGGTGCCGGCCGCGCCGTGCTTGCCGTCGAGTCGCACGTCCATGTACCCGTCGTGCGAGCTGATCTGCGAGCCGGAGTAGTACATGCCGCCGGTGCCGTCCGGGTACGGCTGCCACGACTTCGCGTAGGTCTTGGCGAACTGGCCCTTGGCCGACGCGGCGGTGCTGAACTGCTCGCGGTACGTCTGCTTGAACGCGCCGACGTCACCCCGTGGTGCGGAGGTGGCGGATGCGGTGGTTCCCTGCCCGAACGGCCCGGCGACGAGTGCAGCTCCGAGGAGCACGACGGCGAGCGCTGCCCTCCTGGTGGAACGTTTCTGCATGGGGTCGGTCACTCCCTGACGTGACGGTTCGCGCCCGTCGGGTCGGGCGCCGGGCGACCGGATCTCGGTGGCCCGGCGTTCACGGTAGTTGCTGTCCGCAATTCCCGCGCGGGGGTTGACAAGACCTCGCACCCCCACTTCTCGGGGGTTGCGGGCCGGCGCTCCGGCTGCAGGAAGCCCCGGTCAGACCGAGTGTCGCGGTGTGTCGGCACCCGGGACGACGTGACCGTCGGGCCGGGCGCGCCGGCGGGCGCCGAGCACGACGGCGACGATCGAGACCACCGCCGCGACGGCTGCGGTCACCGCCGAGACCACGATGCGCGAACGCGCCGCGAGCATCGTCTCGTACTGGGACTTCGTGGACACGAAGCCGCCGGTCGGACTCCCCTGCCCCGGCAGCCGGGGCGCGAGCGGGCCCGCCTGCTGGAAGGCGAGGACGCAGACGACGGTCGCGGCGACGACCACGACGGCGGCGACCACGGCGACGACGACCAGCAGCCCGCCCGGGATCGCCCGCCCGCGACGCGGTGCGTGGTTCACAGCGAGTCGCGCAGCCGCGCGGCCTTCTCGTCGACCAGGCGCTCGAGCCCCTCGGCGTACTCGACGAGGCGCGCCGCGACGGCGGGCTCGGAGGACCCGATGATCCGTGCGGCGAGCAGCCCGGCGTTCGCGGCGCCGTTGATCGCCATCGTCGCCACCGGGATCCCCGCCGGCATCTGCACGATCGACAGCAGCGAGTCGAGCCCGTCCAGGCGGGCGAGCTGCACCGGGACGCCGATCACCGGCAACGTCGTCATCGAGGCCACCATGCCCGGCAGGTGCGCCGCGCCACCGGCACCGGCGATCACGACGCGCACGCCGCGGTCGGCTGCTCCGCGGGCGAACCGCGTCATCTTGTCGGGGGTGCGGTGCGCCGACACGACGTCGGCCTCGAACGGGATGCCGAGTTCGGCGAGGATGTCCGCCGCGGCCCGCATCGTCGGCCAGTCGGAGTCCGACCCCATGATGATCGAGACGAGCGGCTGTGCGGGCGCGGCGGAGTCGGTCACGGGACGAGCCTAGCCGAGCAGCACGCGGCGCCAGGCGTCGCCGTCCCGACCGATGGTGCGTTCCTCTGCGACCCAGCGCGCGGCTCGTGCGTCTGGCGCTCCCCGGTCGACGGCGGCCCGGACGGCCGTGCGCCAGGCGTCGGTGTCGTCGGGCACCGCGACCGCACCGTGCGTCCGGGCCACCGCGTACGACGGGCGGTCGGAGACCACGGCGGGCAGGCCGAGCGCGGTGTACTCCAGGAACTTCAGGTCGCTCTTCGCGTGGTTGAACGGCTCGTCGCGCAGCGGGGCGACCCCGGCGCTCCAGCGCTCGCGGTGTGCCACGAGCCACCGGGAGAACGCCGGGTAGTGCCCGTCCGGCACCTCGACGCGGCGGAACCAGTCGGACTCGCCGTCCTCGGTGACGCCGATCACCTCGAGCCGGATCGGCGTGCCGTCCTCGGCGGTGAGGTCGACGAAGACGTCGTGCAGCAGCTCGAGGTCCGCCGCGTGGGTGAGCGTGCCCATGTACAGCACGCGGTGCTCGTCACGGGGTCGCTCGTCGTCGTCCTCGGTGGCGCCGGCGGTCCAGAGCGCGGGGTCCAGGGCGTTCGGCACGATCGTCACGGCCCGCGCGACCGGTCGGACGACGTCGGCGAGCTCGGGCGTGCTCACCACCACGGTGTCGGCGCCGCGCACCAGCGCGTCGATCGAGGCGAGCCGGTCCGGGTCGTACTCGGCGCGGGCCAGTCTGCTGCGACCCGACTCGGTGAAGAAGTCGTCGTCGACCTCGGCCACCACGCGGATCCCCCGGGCCGCAGCGGCGTCGAGGAACGGCTGCACGGCGTCGAGCGGCAGGATGTCGCGCTGCACCAGGAGTGCCGCGTACGGGGTCGTGTCGGTGCCGTCCAGGAACGCCGCGGGGTCGACCTGACGCGCCTCGGCCACACCGCTCGCTGCCAGGTGCTCGGTCCGGCGCACGACGCGGACGTGCGCCGAGGCGGGGTGCGCTCCCCCGGCACCGGCGACGACGTACCCGAGGACGGGAAGGGGCGCCGGCTGCGGAGGGGTGCCCGCGACCGTCCGGCGCAGGCGGCTGGCGGCACGGCGGAGGAGATCACGCGGCATGCGCCCATCCTCTCGCACCGCCCGGCGCACCGCGGCGTGCCCGCCCGGCCCGGTGCGTCAGCGCCGAGCGACCGTCACCGTCCGGCAGGGACTCGCCTTCCGGTCCGTCCCGGCCCCGGCGTTCCGGGCGACGGCGCAGACGGTGTGCTCGCCGGCGCGCACCCGCACCGTGGCCGCGAAGCCGTGCGTCGCACCGGACCCCCAGGTCTCGTCGACGTCGGCACGCTTCCGGTCGGCGGACACCGTCGTCACCCGCTTGCCGTCCACCGTCACCGCCACGCGGCTCGCCGATCCCGCGGCGTCGCCGTCGAACGCCCAGCCGCGCACGCGGATGCCACCGGTGGTGGCCGTCGCCGAGTCGAGGCGCACGTAGGGATCGTGCCGGTAGGAGCGGACGGTCGCGCACCCGAGCAGCCGGTCCGAGCCGGCGCCGATGTTCTCCGCGGTGACGCACACGCGTCGGGGTCCGGCCGAGGCTGCCAGCACGGCGTCGAATCCGTGGGTCGCGCCGACCCCGGCCGCGCGGTCCACGTCGGGCCGGTCGAGCACGGCGGGCGCGCTGCCCGCGGACCGTCCGTCGACCGTGGCGCGCACCCGCACCGCCTGGGTCGGGTCGTCCTCGTCGTACGCCCACCCGGACACCCGGACGCCGCCGCCGGTCCCGGCGACGACCTCGAGCAAGCCGCGGGGCGCCGCGTCGACGGCCGGGGCGCCGAGCTGCGCGTTGGCGACCAGCGCGCGGGCGTAGGGGGACCACCACTTGCCGGCAGCCGGTGCGCCGTCGCAGGTGCCGTCGCTCGCCCCGGGGGTCTTCACCCAGAGCAGCGCGTCGAGCGCGGTGCCGTCCGACACCACGCGGGGCGACGTGCCCAGTCCGGCGCCGGGGCCGTTGCACCAGGTGCCCCGCCAGCCCTGCCCGTTCCGCGAGGTGTCGATGACGTAGTGCGAGCCGCCGGTCGCGGCGGACACCTTCTGCGCGTACGCCTGCTCCTGGGCGGTCGGGTAGTAGTTGGCCACGTTCGTGAAGAAGCCGCGCGCCTGCCGGACGCCCGCGCGGTCGAGCCGCTGCGCCATGACCGCGGGCTGCACCCAGTTCGAGTTGCCGGCGTCGAGGTACGACGGCACCCCCGCCGCGGTCAGGCCGGAGACGGTGCGCGACAGGATGCGGAAGCGCTGCTCGTCGAGGCTGTCGCTGCACTTCGCGTTGCTGAGCATCGCGAGCGAGTCCGGTTCGACGACCACGGCCGCACGGTGCCCGGCGAGTGCCGCGGTCACCTGGTCGACCCAGGCGTCGTACGAGCGTTCGTCGAACCCGCCCGCCGAGTAGCCGCCGCAGTCACGGTCCGGGATCGCGTAGAGCACGAACACCGGGGTGGTACCGGCCTGCTCGGCGCCGCTCAGGGCGGTGGTGATGGTCTTGGAGAGCTGCGTGCCCTGCGTCCAGTCGCCGAGCCAGGTCGCGACCGGGTAGCGGGCGATGGTGCCCGCGGCGGTCGCCCCCGCGGGGTCGGTGGCGGCGAGTGCGGCCTGGGCCTTCGCCGCCTCGCTCGTGGGCGACCGGTACGGCCCCGCCCCGTACAGCGAGGCGGACGTCGCGGACCGGATCCCCGTCGCCGTCGTTGCCGTCGTGGTCGACGGCGCCGCCTCCGCAGCGGTCGCCGCGGTCGCGGGCAGCAGCCCGACGACGGAGGCGACGAGGACGACGGCAGCACAGACGGCGGCACGGCGCTGGCGGCGGCGCATGGGGGCTCCCCTGGTCGATCGGCACGGAAGGTCCCAGGGGAACACGCGCTGTGCCGCCGCGACCAGTCTCCCGACCGGGTGCCACCCGAGGGGGTGTCGGCGGTCCGGCGGACACGCGACGCCGGTGGCGCCGGTGGCGCGGTGGCGGACGGGAGGCCCGTGGCGGCGTCTCCACGGGCCTCCCGTCCGACTCGACCGGACCGGCACCGGCGCACCGGGCCGTCACCCGTCGCGTCGGGCGCGCGGGGTCAGTCGTCGAAGTGCGCGGCGGCGGCGCGGGCGCGGTAGACGACGTCGTCGACGTCCTCGCCGAGCACCGTGACGTGGCCGATCTTGCGGCCGGGTCGCGGCGACTTGCCGTAGAAGTGGTACTTCGCCTCGGGGAACGCCTCGAGCGCCGCGGGGTACCGGGCCGCGAGGTCGCCGTCCGCGGGCCCTCCGAGCACGTTGACCATGACCGCGGCCGGGGCGAAGGCGCCCGTCGCACCGAGGGGCAGGTCGAGCACGGCACGCAGGTGCTGCTCGAACTGGCTCGTGGTCGCACCGTCGATGGTCCAGTGCCCGGTGTTGTGCGGGCGCATCGCGAGCTCGTTGATGAGGATGCGCTCGTCGTCGGTCTGGAACAGCTCGACCGCCAGGACCCCCGTGACGCCGAGCTCCTCGCCGATCCGGACCGCGATCGACTCGGCCAGGTCGGCGATGCGGCCCGCGCTGGCCGGGGCCGGCGCGATGACCTCGGCGCACACGCCGTCACGCTGCACGGTCTCGACGAGCGGCCAGGCGACGACCTGCCCGGAGGGGCGACGCGCCACGGACTGCGCGAGCTCGCGGGTGAAGGGGACGAGTTCCTCGACCAGGAGCGCCTGGTCGCCGCCCGCCTCGGCCACCGCGATGAACCAGTCGTCGACGTCCGAGGCGTCCGAGACGACCCGGACCCCCTTGCCGTCGTAGCCGCCTCGGGGCGTCTTCACGACGGCACGGCCACCGTGGTCGTCCAGGAACGCGCGGAGTTCGTCGGCGTCGTGCACCGCGGCCCAGTCCGGCACCGGCAGGCCGAGCTCGCTGAGCCGCGAGCGCATCGTCAGCTTGTCCTGGGCGACGGCGAGCGCGTCGGGGCCGGGATGGACCGCCACCCCGGCCTCGACCAGGGCGCGCAGGACGTCCTGCGGCACGTGCTCGTGGTCGAAGGTCACGACGTCGACCTGGCGGGCGAACTCGAGCACCGTGGCGGCGTCGTGGTAGTCGCCCTCGGCGGTCGCGGCGATGGCGGCGGACATGTCCGGCCCCTCGGCGAGGACCCGGATGTCGATCCCCAGCTCGATCGCCGCCGGCACCATCATCCGTGCCAGCTGTCCCCCACCGACGACCCCGACGCGCAACGTCATGCTGTGTGATCCTTCCGGCGTTCACACCGGGCGGTGCGGACGCGTTGTCTAGAATGGCTGATCGGTCGCGTGGTGCGCGGCCGTTCCCAACTCTACGGATCCTGGAGGCCACGTGCGGCGCCTCATCGCCCAGCTGGCACGCTTCGGCGTCGTCGGCGCCGTGGGCTTCGTCGTGGACACCACGGTGTTCAACCTGCTGCGGCTCACCGTCCTCGACCCCGAGCAGATCCACTCGGGGCCGTTCTGGGCGAAGGTCGTCTCGACGGCGGTGGCGATCTTCGTCAACTGGATGGGCAACCGGTACTGGACCTTCCGCGAGCAGCGTCGGTCGGTCGCGACGCGCGAGGGCATCGAGTTCGTCATCGTGTCGATCGGCGGCATGGTCATCGCGCTCGCCTGCCTCGGGGTGTCGCACTACGCGCTGGGGTTGACCTCCGTGCTCGCCGACAACGTCGCGAACATCGTCGGCCTCGTGCTCGGTGCCGTGTTCCGCTTCTGGCTGTACAAGGTGTGGGTGTACCACCCGGAACGGACCGCCGCGCGGACGGACCCCGCCGAGGACCCGGCGTCCGGCCGACCGACGTCCGGCCAGCCCCGGGTCCGCCACGACGCCTGACCTAGGATCGGTGGCGTGACGGCCCACGAGACCACCACCCCCGCTCCGCTCCGCGCCGCCCGCTGGGAACGTGTCGCGATCGCGGTGATCACGGCGACCTTCGGCCTGTGGTTGGTGGCGTGGGCGTTCATCGTGCCGGCGTTCGAGGCGCCGGACGAGACCGCGCACGTCGACGCCGCCGTCCATCTGGCCCTCGGCGATCCGTGGGCAGATCCCGGCGAGCTCTTCGTCACGAACGCCGTGCAGGCCGCGAAGGTCGAGCAGGCCACGAAGCCGTCCGACGAGTGGTCGACGGTGAGCGCGCTGCTGCAGGACGCTCCGGGTCCCTCGGCGACGGTCAACCAGATGACCCAGCACCCGCCGACCGCGTACCTGGCCGGTGCGGCCGTCCTGCGCGCGGTCGACTACGGCGACCTGCGCTGGGACCACGCCGTCGTCGCACTGCGCCTGGCCGACGTCCTCGCGGTGACCGCCCTGCCGCTGCTCGCCTGGGCGTCGGTGCGTCGGGTGACCCGGAGTCCGCGCGCCGCGCTGGTCGGTGGGCTCGCCGTCTTCGCGACGCCGGAGCTCGCGTCGATCGGGTCGTCGTTCTCGAACGACGCCCCGGTGCTGCTGGTCGCCGGTGTCGTCGTCTGGCTCGCGACCCGGCTGCTCACCGGCGACACCCGATGGCGGACGACCATCGCACTCGCGGTGACGCTCGGGGCCCTGGTCTGGATCAAGGGGACCGGGCTGCCCGCGGTGCCGTTCGTGGCGGTCGTCGTGCTGTTCGCCGGCGCGGGTCTGCTGACCCTGCGGCAGCGGATCCTCCGCACCGTCGTCGCGATGGCGGTCTCGGGCGGCATCGGCGCCTGGTGGTGGCTGCACAACGTCGTCGCCTACGGCCGGGTCCAGCCGAACGGTTACACGGCGATGCGCCCACCCAAGGACTTCCCGCCGGGCGAGGAACCGACCCTCGGGCACTTCCTCGACGTCAGCTGGGGCACGCTCGCCCGCACCTTCTGGGGCAGCTTCGGCGGTCGCGCGCAGGTCAGCATGGGCGACCTGCTCACCGCCGTCCTGACGGTGATCGTGCTCGTCGTGCTCGTCGGCTGGGCGTTCCGTCGCGGCCCCGACCTGCGTGTCGCGCTGTGCCTGGCGGTGTTCCCGGCCCTGCTCATCGGCATCCAGAACCGCACGAGCGCGCACTCGTACCTCACCACCACCGAGGTCGCCGCGACCCAGGGCCGCTACTACTTCCCGGCGATCGTCTGCCTCATCGTGCTCAGTGCGATGGCGTGGCGACGCCTGGTGCCTGCTGGCCGTACCCGGCGCTGGGCGGCCGTCGCCCTGGCCGTGCTGCTGCCGGCCGTCGGTGTGTACGGGTTCGCGGTGGCGTCGGCGTGGTTCTGGAACGCCGCGGTCTTCCCGGTGACCGGCCGCGGACTGCTGCGGTACTCCGAGATCGGGCCCGTGCCGCCCGCGGTGCTCGTGGTCGTCGTGGCGCTGGTCGCGGTGGGCCTCGTGGTGTCCGTCGTGCAGGTCGCGCGCGCCGACCGGCACGCGGCGCGACTCCCCGCGACGGTCCCCGTCCCCTGACCCGCCCGGCCGCACGACGGACGGGAGGCCCGGTGCCAGCTGGCACCGGGCCTCCCGTCCGTCTGCGGGGGCGTCACGCGCCCCCACCGTGAGCAGGAATGGTCGAGTCCGGCATCCGGACCCGACCATTCCTGCTCACGAAGGGCGGGTCAGGCGGCGGGGACGCCACCCTCGACCGCGGCGGGGTCGTCCGTCGGGCGGTTGCGCCGGAACCACGTCGGGACGGCGGCGCAGAGCAGGAAGAGGCCGTCGACCGCCAGGCTCCAGACGCGGGTGACGACGACCACCACGAGGGCGATCGGCGCCGGCATCACGATCGCGAGCAGCAGGGCCTGCACGCCCTCGCGCACGCCGAGCCCGCCGGGGGCGAAGACGGCGAGCATGCTGATCGCCGAGGCCATGCTCGCGGCGCCGATCACGAAGGCTGCGTCGGTGATCTCCAGCGACGGGTACACGGCCAGCGTGATGAAGTAATACGCCGTCCCGGAGAGCACCGCACCGGCGACGTACAGGCCCGCGCCGCCGAGCACCGTGCCGAGGTTCGGGCGGACGTCGGCCTCGAGCGGCTTGCGGCGCAGGATCTTCAGCGCGATGCCGATCAGGAACACGAACACGCGCGGGATCAGGCACACGACGCAGCCGACGAACGCCGCGATCATGAGCACGATGAGCCACGGGTCGAGCTCGTGCGTCCGCGGGTCGATGAGCAGCAGCACGAGGGCCAGGGCGAGCGTCGCCGCGATCTGCAGGGCGCCTTCGAGCAGGCCGCTCACGCCGAGCCGGGCCTTGGAGACCCCGTGCTTCGAGGCGAAGTACACCTTGCCGATGATCCAGGTGGCGGCCCCCGGGATGTAGCGGCCCATCCAGGACTTCGCGTACACGTAGGTCAGGGTCACGCCGCTGCCCTTGAGCCCCGTCGCACCCAGTCGGCGCAGCAGGTAGAACCAGATGCCGACGCCCCAGTACCGGAAGCCCAGGCTGATCAGCGTCGCGACGACGACCCACGACCACTGCCAGTCGAGCCCGGCGAGCTGCCCCCAGTCGACGCTGCGCACGTACAGCACGAGGAAGACGGCGAGCAGGACGTAGAAGACGATCGGGATCGCCTTGCCCAGGAACCGTCGCCAGGTGAACGGACGCTTCCCCTCGGCTGCGGGGCGGTCGGTGGCGCTGTCGGACAAACGGGACTCCTGCTCGGGTGACGGGCTCAGGTCATGGTAGACGGTGGTCCGCGCCGCTCCCTGCGGCACGGTCACCGCCCGCCGCTACCGGGCGAGCCGGACGATCTGGACGCGGCAGGGGACCTCCGGGTCGGTGGACCGGTCGGCGCTGCAGGCGATCGTCGCGTTGTACGTGCCGACGAGCTTGCCGGCGACGGAGTAGTCGCGTGCCGGCGCGTTCGCGGGGTCGAACTGCACGAAGTACTGCACGCCCTGGTCGATGAACAGGTTGCGCATCGCGTCGGAGTGGTACGTGTAGCCCTGACCTGAGCGACCGTACACACGGGTGTCCGTCAGGAACGCGAGCGAGGACAGCGACCGGTAGTTCGAGCCGATCACCGTGGCGTCCTCGGGCAGCGCGCCGCTCGCCCGGATCTGGTCGGCGAGCCGGACGATCTCCGGTACCTCGGTGGGGCCGAACACCCGCAGGGGCTCGGTGCGGTTCACCGAGGGGTAGAACGGCGCCGGCGAACCGAGCCAGTTCTGCGTGTACGACGCCACCGGCACGACCGCGATCGCCAGGCAGGCCACCACGGTGCGCACCACACCGCGGCGACGCACGAGCCGCCAGATCGCCGGCAGCATCAGTGCGCCGATCATCGCCGTCAGGTAGAAGAGCGGCCAGTAGTAGCGGGCGTTGCCACCGCCGCTCGACGACGACGTGATCATGCCGTAGCCGACGAAGTACACCAGGGTGGTCGCGGCGACGATGCAGGTGAACGCGTAGCGGCGGAACCGCACGACGCCGATGACGAGTGCGGCCGCGAAGAGCAGGGCGATCGGCGCGGCGAACGGCGCGAACGTGCTGATCTTCTGCAGGTAGTACGGCAGGGCGAGCATGCGCTCGTGCAGGTAGTAGCCGGCGCGGGCCGCGATGCCCGACTCCTTCGTGACCCTCGGGGCGGTGTCCTCGGTCGTCGACGCCGCGGGCGGCGGGACGACCTCGGGGTCCGGGTTCTCCATCGGGCCCTGCTTGTAGACCGACGGGGTGAAGTCCTCGTTCGGCGAGAACGCGTGGTCGTTCGGCGGCACCGGCAGGAACGGCCAGTCCGTGGCGCGCCCGCCGTCGTCGAACTTCGAGCCGATGTTCACGGACAGCGACGAACCGAGGGTGACCGTGCCGTACTTGACGGTCAGGGCGCCGACCCACGGGGCGATGACGACGGCGAACACGACGATCGTCGCGACCGGGGCCGTCCACCAGTGCCGCACGGGCTCACCGCGGCGGCGGGCGGACCAGACGCGCAGCAGCAGCCAGAGGATCACGGCGCCGACGGCGACCGGCAGCAGGAAGAGCTTGGTGAAGTAGCCGAGGGCGGCCACGACGCCGAGCACCGCCCCGGAGACGAGCCGGGCACGCCTCGAGCCGTGCAGCGCCTGGTCGGCCCAGCGGAGTGCCCACAGGAACCCGACGACCCACGCGACGACCAGCAGGTCCGGGGTCTGCACCGAGACCGCGCTCATCAACGCGGGGATCGCGGTGACCATGAAGAGCACGGCGGGGACGATGCGGTGGTTCTGCGACCAGACGAGCCAACCGCCGATGCCGAGCACCACGGCCACGGCGAAGCAGTTCACGATCGCGAAGGCCGTCTGCAGGCCGAGGCCCGCCGCGACGAACGGCGCCATCATCCACGACACCATCGGCGACCAGTAGGCGTTGATCGCGTCGGGCAGCCAGCCGTTGGCGTACTCGCGGGCGATGCCCATGTACGAGATGCCGTCGACGTTCGTCACGCCGAGGCGGTTGTGGTACGCCACGGCGGCGCTCAGGGCGACACCGACGACCACGAGCACGGCGAGGATCAACGGCGCGATGACGTGCCGGTACCCGCGCGGGACCACCCGTGCGTGCCGTCGCGGGACGTCGTGGGCGATCTGCGGTGCTTCGGGCGTCGTCACGGTCACGTGCTTCATCATGACATCCGTTCGCGTGTCGGACCGCACCGACGAGGATCGCGTGCCCCCGCTCGGCGTGTGGGAGACTGCCGGGGACCCCGCTCCGACCACCTCGAGGACGTTCGTTGGCCACCGAAACCCGCGCAGCCGAATCCGCAGCCGAACCGACGGCCGCCGCTCCCCGCGCCGGGGGCCGGATCGAGTTCCCGTACCTCGACGGGCTCCGCGGCCTCGCTGCCCTGGCGGTCGTGCTCTACCACGCCTACCTGTTCACCGGGATGCGCGGCACCGGCCCGGCCGAGCTGCCGTGGCTCCGTCCGATCGTCGGGTGGGGCTACCTCGGTGTCCCGCTGTTCATCGTGCTGTCCGGGTACGTGCTCATGCTGCCCGTCGTCACCCGCTTCGACCGCTACCGGTTGCCCGGTGGCTTCTGGAAGTTCATCTGGCGCCGTGCCCGACGGATCCTGCCGCCGTACTGGGCGTCGCTCATCGTCTTCGCCCTGGTCATCCTGTTCGTGCCGGTCATGGCGCAGCCGGGCGGCACCCAGTGGGACACCAAGCTCCCGATGGGCTGGGGCACGTTCCTGACCCACCTGTTCCTGGTGCACGACTTCTTCCCGCAGTACATCGGCAAGATCAACGGACCGATGTGGACGGTCGCCGTCGAGTGGCAGATCTACTTCCTCATGCCGCTGGTCATCCTGCCGCTGTGGAAGGTCTTCGGCGGCTGGGCGACGGCGTCGTCGCTGGTCCTCATCGGCATGTGGATGGGCGCCGAGAGCCGGTACTCGTGGATGCACCCGTGGTTCGTCGGCCTGTTCGCGGTGGGCATGCTCGCCGCCGAGCTCACGGTCAAGGCGCGCGACGAGCACCTGACCGGCACGCTGAACGCCTCGAAGCTGGGCGGGTCGCGCCGACAGGGGGGCATCTTCGTCGCCGCGTTGTTCATCGGCATGCTCCTGGTGTTCTTCCGCAACCGCGACTACTGGCAGCACCAGACCTGGCCGTCCGAGGTCGTGCTCGGGATCTTCGCGGGCGTCCTGCTGACGTGGATGGGCCGTCGCGCCGTCACCGGACAGCACACCTGGCTCGCCCGGTTCTTCGCCTGGAAGCCCTTCGTGCTCGCGGGGTTGGTCTCGTACACGATCTACCTGTTCCACAGCCCCCTGCTCGGACTCGGCAACCTGCTGCTCCTGCCGATGGGGCTGACCCCGAAGTACCAGTTCCTGATGATGGTGTTCGTCGTGATCCCGGTCACCCTGGCGATCTGCGTCGGCTTCTGGTGGCTCGTGGAACGCAACTTCCTGAACCGCCGGCAGAAGCACGCCACCCGCGAGGTCTCCTCGCGCGGCCGCCTGCCCGAGGTCGAGACGGTCGACGCCCCGGTCGCCACGACGAGCGCCGCAGACCCGCGGGCCGCGGCGGACAGGGACGAGGACGCACCGGGCACGGAGACGCGGCGGCGCACCCGGCGTTGATGCTGCGCCTGGCGGACATCGGCGTCTCTGCCGGTTAGCATGCTCGGACCGCGGCGTGGGAGATCAGGCCCCACGGCATCTCGACAGGGAAGACGAGACCACATGCGCGCACCCATCAGCAGGCTCCTCGGACTCGGCACCGCTGCCGTCGTCGCCGGGGCGATCACCTTCGGCAGCGGCCCGGCGGTCGGCGTGACCGCGACCGACCCGGGCACCGCGACACCGACCCCGTCGGCCCCGGCGCCGTCGTCCCCGACCCAGCCGGCGACGACGGCCACCACCGCACCGGGCACCACGGCACCGGAGACCGCCGCGGAGCCGCCCGCTCCCGAGTCGACGGACCCCGCTGCGGCCCCGTCCGGTGTCGACCAGCTCTCCATCGCCGAGATGGACCGAACCGGCAACCACACCATGGGTGCCGGGATCGCCGCCCACGCCGGCGCCTCGCACGTCACCACCGCCTCGCCCGACGCCCTGGCCGTCGGCGGCGCGAGCGCACAGGCCTTCAGCGCCGCCTCCGCAGCACGGGCCGGTGGCCCGCCCCCCGGACGCGTGCAGGGCTTCGACATCAGCGCTTGGCAGCCCAGCGTCAACTTCCTGCAGGCGTACCGCAACGGCGCCCGCTTCGTGTACGTCAAGGCCACCGAGGGCACGTCGTACGTCAGCTCGACGTACAAGCAGCAGTACGCCACCGCGAAGCAGCGCAACCTGTACCGCGGCGGCTACGTCTACGCCCAGCCGAGCCAGGCCAGCGGCGCCGCGACGGCGAACTACTTCTTCAAGCACGGCGGCCAGTGGAGCAAGGACGGCAAGACCCTGCCCCCGCTGCTCGACATCGAGTACGGCAGCGCCGCCCAGGGCACCTGCTACGGCAAGTCGTGGTCGTCCATGCGCAGCTGGATCAAGGACTTCAACCGGACCGTCGTCGCCAAGACCGGGCGGTACCCCGCGATCTACACCACGACCGACTGGTGGAAGCGCTGCACGAACAACAGCAACCAGTTCTCGAAGAACCCGCTGTTCGTCGCGATCTACCCGGTGAAGAACTTCACCACCCCCGGCACCCTCGGACGCAGCTGGTCGAAGTGGACCTTCTGGCAGTGGGCGGCCAGCGGCACGCTCCCCGGCGACCAGGACGTCTACCGCAACGACATCACGTACCTGAAGCGCTTCGCGTCCCGGACGAGCTGACGCCGTCCAGAGATGCCGCCGGCGATGGAGGGGGCCCGACCTTCGGTCACGGCGTGAGCCTCCCACAGGGCGTCACCACGAACGGACGGGAGGCCCGTGGCGGCGTCGCCACGGGCCTCCCGTCCGTCAGGGGCGAGCGTCCGCGCCCGCCGTGTCGGTCTCCGACGTCAGCGCACGTCGCGCACGGCCTCGGCGAAGTCGGCGTCGAGCGCCGTCGCCATCGTCGCGACACCAGCGGCCAGCTGCGCGCGGACCGCGTCGCGGTCCGCGTCGAGCGCCTCGAGCTGCGCCGTGACGTCGTCGACGAAGGTGGGCTCGAGTGCCGCCTCGATCGGCTTCGAGTAGGCCTGCTGGCCCATCTGCTCGAAGAACAGCCGACCCTTGTCGACGTAGTAGAGCACTGCGGCGGGGACCCCGGCGATGGTCGCGACGATCGCGGAGTGCAGGCGGCTCGCCAGGAACAGGCGGCTGCGGGACATCAGCCCGGCGTACTCGGAGGGCGAGAACTCGTCGGCCTCGACCACGTGGGTGCGGTCGGCGTGCCGCATCAGGGCGATGACCTCGCGGGCGAACGCGGCGTCGCCCTCGGACGCCTCCATGTGCATCGGGTAGAACACCACGTCGGCGTCCCAACGGTCGATGACCCGGTCGGCCAGGTCGGCGACGGCCTGTCGGTACGTCACGAGCTTGTCGCTGTCGACACCCGTCTGGCGGAAGCGCTTCGGCAAGAACCGGAACGGGATCCAGCCGCTGCGCTTGTAGTGGAACCAGCGGCGGACGCCGAAGCCGATCGAGCCCTCGAGCCGCTCGGCGGTCAGGCCCGTGGTGCGCTCGAGCCGCTCGAGCACGTCGGCGTCGGGCGCGGTGACCGTCCCGACGACGGCGGGGTCGAAGGACGACACGACCGGCGTCCTGACCCCCCACGACAGGAGCTTGTCGCGGGACTCGTCGTCACGGACCGCGAAGGAGCGGCACAGGTCGACGGTGGCGCGGATGAGGCGCTTGCTGACCCCGGCGGTGGTCGGGCCGATGCCCTGGAACGCCCCGACGAGGTTCTTGTTGACCGCGCGGACGAGCAGCATCTTGCCGAACCAGTACACGAGGCCGAGCTTGTTCGTGTAGTCCTTGAGGATCTCGCCGCCGCCCCAAAGCACCACGTCGGCGCCCCGCGCGGCACGGAGCAGGGCGAACAGGTCGCCGATCCCGGTGCTGTACGGCGACACGGGCAGGAAGCGGATCCCGAACCACGCGGCGTCCCGCTCGGGGTACTGCGACAGGGACACGATCTCGGCGTCCGGCCACCGCCGGCGGACGAGCTCGATGTTGCCGGCGAGGATCGCCCGGTCCCCGCGGTTGTGGGGGGAATCGCTATTGTGGATCAGTACGCGCACGGGTGGAGAGCCTACCGGACCGTCCACCGCCAGCCCCGGAAAGGCACGATGTCCCGCAGCACCCGCTCCGCCCGTCCCCACGCTCCCCGGCCCCGCCTGCTGGTGCTCGGATCGACCTTCCCGGCCCGTCCGGACGACGGTGTGCCCGCGTTCGTGCTCGACCTCGCCCACCAGGAGGCGACCGAGTTCGACACGATGGTGCTGACCCCGCGTGTGCCGGGCGGCGCCACCACGGAGCGCATCGGCGAGGTCGGCGTCCGGCGGTTCCCGTACTTCCCGAAGGCGTTCGAGGACCTGGCCGACGGCGCGATCCTCGACAACCTCAAGGAGAAGCGCTCCCGCATCGTGCAGGTGCCGGCGCTCGTCCTCGCGCAGTACCTGGCCGTCCGACGCGTGGTCCGCTCCGCCCGACCGGACGTCATCCACGCACACTGGGCGATCCCGCAGGCCCTGGTCGCCACGCTCGCCGCCCCCGGGGTGCCGATCGTGGTCACCACGCACGGCGGCGACATCTACGCCCTCCGAGCCGCACCGCTCGTGCGGCTCAAGCGATGGGTCTTCGGGCGGTCCGCCCACGTCACCACCGTCAACTCCGAGATGCGCGAACGCCTGACGGAGTGGGGCGTGCCCGAGTCGCGGTCGACGGTGATCCCGATGGGCGTCGACCTCGGCCCCGCGCGCGACACCCGCTCCCGCGTACCCGCGCAGGAGCACCACGTGGTGGCCGTGGGCCGCCTGGTCGAGAAGAAGGGCTTCGGCAACCTGATCGAGGCGCTGCGCGGACTCGGCGACGACGTGCCGTGGCGCCTGACGGTGGTCGGCGACGGTCCGTACCGCGCCCAGCTGGAACAGCAGGCGTCCGGTCTGCCGGTGACCTTCCTGGGGCAGCGCGGTCGCACCGAGGTGCTCGAGACCCTCGCGTCGGCCACGGTCGTCGCGGTGCCGTCCATCCCCGCGGCGAACGGCGACCAGGAGGGCCTGCCGGTCACCCTGCTCGAGGCCGCCGCGGTCGGTGCCGCCATCGTGGCGAGCGACCTGCCCGGCATCCGCGACGTCGTGCAGGACGACGTGTCCGGCGTGCTCGTGCCCCCGGGTGACGTCCCGGCGCTCCGTGCGGCGCTCCGGCGGGTGCTCACCGACGACGCGGCACGGACGCGCTACCAGGAGCAGGCCGTCGTCTCGGCGGCGGAGTTCTCCACCGAGCGGATCGGCGCGCGCTACCGCTCGGTGCTGCGCGCAGCGATCGGCTGATCCTCGGCGGGGTCCGCCGCCGGCTCGACGTCGCGGCGGCGGATCGCGCGGACCTCGCCGAGCACGAACAGCACGAGCGTCACGAGCGTCAGCAGTCCGGCCACGATCATCGCGCCGAGCACCAGGGTCGCCGCGTGCGGGACCAGCGTCGCCCCCTCGGCGTGCACCAGGGTCGACATCGGCACGAGTGCCAGGAGCACCCACGCCGGCACGAGCACGACGGCGGCGTACCGCGACACCCGGAGCCCGGCGGCGATCGCCAGCGCGAGCGGGACCCAGACGGTCAGCGTGTACCGGTTGATCGGCGCACCGCCGCCCGCCATGTAGCGGATCTCGACGAGGACGAACAGCACGGTGACCGTGGCGAGCATCGCGACGACGAGCGCCCGCGGCCAGGCCTCGGACGGTCCGACCGGCTCGACCGGGGCCGCTCCGGACCGACGCCGGACGACGCCACGGCCGACGAGCACCAGGGCGAACACCACCGCGAGCAGCAGCGGCACCAGGAACAGGGTCCACGGCACGGGGTCGCGCAGGTCGAGCGCCCCGCGGTACAGGGCGAACAGCTGCTTCCAGAACGACGGCATCGTGACGACCTCGCCGTCGGTGAAGTGGGGACGGGGCACCCACCCCGGCCACGGCTTCGGACGACCGCTGAACGAACCGGCGACGATCGAGTTGCGGATCCAGAACCACCCGGAGGCCGCGGCGGCCGCGACCACCGGCACGAGGGCGACGAGCAGGCGTGCCCCCACCCCGTGGAGCCGACCGACCCGCACCGTCCGGGCCAGCAGGAAGGCGACCGCGATCGCGACGAGCCACAGGGCGAACGACAGGCGCGTCGTCATGCCGGCCGCGGCGACGAGTGCTCCGCCGACGAGCAGACGCGGACCGACCCCGGTCCGCAGTGCGGCACCGGCGACGCCGCAGGCCAGGGCACCGAGCAGCGCCGCGAGGGAGTCGTTGTACACGACGCCGGCCTGCACGACGAGGACGGCGGTGAACGCGGACACGACCGCCACGGTCGCGGGCAGCCGGCGTGCCTCGGGGAAGCAGCGCGAGGCCGCCCACGCCGCGGCGGGCACGATGCCCGCGACGACGACCGCGTTCACCAGCCGCGCGGCGACGACCGCCTGCACCGGGTGCCCGGAGTCGACGAGCGGCCCGACGAGCGGCGCGAGCAGGACGTAGTAGAGCGGCGGGTGCTGCGCCACCCACTGCACGGGCGGGGTGTGCCCGAAGCCGGGCCGGAAGCGGACGCCGTCCAGCAGCACGGGCAGCTGGCCGTGCCACACCCGGAGCGCGTAGTCCACGTGCGCGGACTCGTCGGTGCTGCTCAGCGGCTCCGTCGAGGCAATCCGTGCGACCGCGGCGACGAGCAGGAAGAGCGTGGCGGCGAGGACGACCGGGGTCGCCCACGACCGACCCCGGATGCCGCCGAGGTCGCGGAGGCTGTCGAGCAGCCGCTGTCCGGGTCGGTCCGCCACCGTCGGGGTCAGCGCCCCATGCCCCGGTACGTGAAGCCGGCGGCCGTCCAGGCGTCGCGGTCCAGGCAGTTGCGACCGTCGATGACGACCGGCGACGCCACGAGTGCGGAGGCCGCCGCTGCGTCGAGCTCGCGGAACTCGGTCCACTCGGTGAGCACGAGCACCAGCTCGGCGCCGCCCAGTGCCTCGGCGGCGCTCTCGACGTAGTCGAGCTCCGGGTGCACGCGGCGCGCGGTCACGACGGCCTCGGGGTCGTACGCCGACACCACGGCACCGAGCTCGTGCAGACGGGCCGCGATGTCGAGGGCCGGCGAGTCGCGGACGTCGTCGGAGTTCGGCTTGAAGGCCAGGCCGAGCACCGCGACGCGCTTGCCGCTGACGACGCCGTCGAGCAGCTCCTGCGCCAGCTCGACCACGTGCGCGCGGCGCCGCAGGTTCGTGGCGTCGACGTCGGCCAGGAACGCCAGGGACTCCCCCACGCCCAGCTCGTTCGCGCGGGCCTGGAAGGCACGGATGTCCTTCGGCAGGCAGCCGCCGCCGAAGCCGAGCCCGGCGTTCAGGAACCGGCGGCCGATGCGGGCGTCGTGGCCGATCGCGTCGGCGAGCGCGGTGACGTCGGCACCGGCGACCTCGGCGATCTCGGCCATCGAGTTGATGAACGAGATCTTCGTGGCGAGGAACGCGTTCGCGCTGATCTTCACGAGCTCGGCGGTGGGCAGGTTGACCACGAGCCGGGGCGTGCCGGTGGCGAGTGCCTCCGCGTAGACCTCGTCGAGCACCGCGACGGCCTGCTCGCCGGCGTCGCCGTCCGGGACGCCGTAGACGAAGCGGTCCGGCGCGATGGTGTCCTGCACGGCGAAGCCCTCGCGCAGGAACTCGGGGTTCCAGACGAGCGTGGCACCGGGGACGGCCTCGCTGACCTCGGCGGCCAGACGTGCGGCGGTACCGACGGGCACGGTCGACTTGCCGACGACGAACTCGCCGGCGGACAGGTGCGGGGTGAGCGCGGCGACGGCGGCGTCCACGTAGGTCAGGTCCGCGGCACCGGTGGGCCCCTGCGGGGTGCCGACGGCGAGGAAGTGCACGCGGGACCCGGCCACCTCGGCCATGTCGGTGGTGAAGCGGATCCGACCGGACTCCAGGGCCTCGGTCAGGATCTCGGGCAGCCCGGGCTCGAAGAAGGGGGCCTCGCCCGCGGCGAGCCGCTCGATCTTGGCAGGGTCGACGTCCACAGCGACGACCTCGTGTCCGAGTTTGGCCATGGAGGCGGCGTGCACGGCACCGAGGTAGCCGCAGCCGATGACAGAGATACGCACGGGACGACGGTACCGGTTTCTCGCCGAAGTCTCACGACGGCCCCCGCAGGGGGTGTCGCGGCGGCCGTCGTCAGGCCCGCACGTCGCCCCACGGCGGGCGGTCCGGGCCGCCCACGATCTCGTCCCAGTCGGGCTCGCGGTGTCGGCGTCGGGCCTCGTACGCCTCGACCAGGTCGTGCAGCACGGCCACCACGAGGTCGGCGTGCGCCACGTCGGCGAGCACCACGGCCGGGTCGTCGCCGGGGAACACGAGCACGTCGCCGGAGCGGAACAGTCCCTGCAGGCCGCGGCGTCGCACCGTGACGTCGTACCCCCGGGAGTGCAGGAGCTCGCGCCGGGTCCGGGTGCCGAGGCCGTGCACCACCACCAGGCGCCGGGTCGTGACGACGTAGCGCTCGGACATCCACCGGAACAGCGGGACCGCCCCGCCGAGCACGACGAGCACCACGACGACGAGCGCGACGACGGCGTTCAACCAGGCGAGCTGTGCCCGGAACACCCCGAAGCCGAAGCCGCCGGCCGCCGTGACGAGCACGACGAAGACCGCCGGCCGCACCAGCCGACGCGCGTGCGGCCGCAGCCGTGCGACGACGCGTTCGGGCGGGGGCTCGGTCATGCCGTCATGCATACCGCAGGTGGGTGACGTCCCCCACCGCGACGCCCCTGGTGGTGCCCGCTCGGTCCCGGATCGTGATGCGACCGGCGTCGTCGATCCCGGTGGCGTCGGCCTCTTCGACGGTGCCGTCGGGGAGTTCGAGCCGGATGCGGCGACCGATCGTGCCGCACGCCGTCCGGACGTGGGACCGGACCGTCTCGGCGGCGGGACCACCAGCGACCAGGCCGGCCACGGCCTCCAGGACGGCGGCGTGGAAGACCGACAGCACCGCGTCGGCCAGGGCGGGTGCGTCGTCGGCTGCGCCGGCGAGCAGCAGCGAGGTGGACGTCGGGGTGGGCAGTCGGTCGGCGGGGACGGTGAGGTTCACGCCGGCGCCGACCACGACGCTGCCGTCGGCGGCGACCTGGCACAGGATGCCGCACACCTTGTCGCCGGCGACCTGCACGTCGTTCGGCCACTTCACGGTGACGTCGGCGCCTCCGGGCAGCACCGTGACGATCGCGTCGCGCATCGCGGCGCCGGCGACCAGGGGCAGCCAGCCGCGGTCCCGGTCGTCCAGGTCGGTGCGGACGAGCATGCTCGCGGCGAGGGCCTGCCCGCTCGGGGCGGTCCAGGTGCGGTCGAGGCGGCCTCGCCCGGCGGTCTGGTGCAGGGTCGCGACGACGCTGCCGTGCTCCTGCCCGGGGGCCACGGCGAGCAGGTCGGCGTTCGTCGAGCCCGTCTCGGCCGGGGTGGTGATCGTCGCGCCCGCCGCCGCGACCGCTGCGCTGGTGGCGGGGAACGACGGCGACGGGGATGTGGACATGCACGCAAATGTACGGGCAGGAACCGTGGGGGTCCTCCAACCGGCCCCGTCGTGCCCGCCGGTAGGGTGAGCGGGTGACTTCAGGAGACACCCCCGATCTGTCGACGACGGCCGGCCGCCTGGCCGACCTCCGCGACCGGTACCACGAGGCCGTGACCGCCGCGGGCGAATCCGCGATCGCCAAGCAGCACGCGAAGGGCAAGGGCACCGCGCGCGAACGCATCGAGCAGCTGCTCGACGAGAACTCCTTCGTGGAGTTCGACGAGTTCGTGCGGCACCGCACCACGTCGTTCGGCATGGACGCCAAGCGGCCCTACGGCGACGCGGTCGTCACCGGCGTGGGCACGATCCACGGTCGGAACGTCGCCGTGTACGCGCAGGACTTCACCGTGTTCGGCGGGTCCCTCGGCGAGGTCGCCGGCGAGAAGATCATCAAGGTCATGCAGCACGCGCTGAAGACGGGCGTGCCGATCATCGGCATCCTCGACTCGGGCGGCGCCCGCATCCAGGAGGGCGTGGTCGCGCTCGGCAAGTACGGCGAGATCTTCCGCCTGAACACCCAGGCCTCCGGCGTCATCCCGCAGCTCTCCATCGTCATGGGCCCGGCGGCCGGCGGCGCGGTGTACTCCCCCGCCCTGACCGACTTCGTGATCATGGTCGACAAGACCAGCCACATGTTCGTCACCGGCCCCGACGTCATCAAGACCGTCACCGGCGAGGACGTCGGCTTCGAGGAGCTCGGCGGCGCCCAGACCCACAACGCGGTCTCCGGCGTGGCCCACTACCTGGCCGAGGACGAGACCGACGCGCTCGACTACGCGCGCTCGCTCATCGGGTTCCTGCCGGACAACAACCTGTCCGACCCGCCCGCGTACGACGTCGCACCCGAGCTCGAGACCACCGACGCCGACCACGAGCTCGACGTCGTGATCCCGGACTCGACGAACCAGCCCTACGACGTCACCACGATCATCGAGCACATCGTCGACGACGGCGAGTTCCTCGAGGTCCAGCCGCTGTTCGCGCCGAACATCCTGATCGGGTTCGGTCGGGTCGAGGGCCGCACGGTCGGCATCATCGCGAACCAGCCGCAGGCGATGGCCGGCACGCTGAACATCGACGCCGGCGAGAAGGCCGCGCGCTTCGTGCGGTTCTGCGACGCCTTCGGCATCCCGATCCTGACCCTCGTCGACGTGCCCGGGTACCTGCCCGGCACCGACCAGGAGTGGACCGGCGTCATCCGCCGTGGCGCGAAGCTGCTCTACGCCTACGCCGAGGCCACCGTGCCGCTCGTCACCGTCATCACGCGCAAGGCCTACGGCGGTGCGTACATCGTCATGGGCTCGAAGCAGCTCGGTGCCGACATCAACCTGGCCTGGCCGACCGCCGAGATCGCGGTCATGGGCGGCCAGGGCGCCGTGAACATCCTGTACCGCGCCGAGATCAAGCGCGCCGAGGAGTCCGGCGAGGACGTCGCCGCGGTCCGGACGAAGCTCGCGAACGAGTACACGTACAACGTCGCGTCGCCGTACCTGGCGGCCGAGCGCGGTGAGCTCGACGGCATCATCCAGCCGCACGCCACCCGCGTGGCCGTGATCAAGTCGCTCCGCTCGCTGCGGGGCAAGCGCGCCTCGCTGCCGCCGAAGAAGCACGGGAACATCCCGCTGTGACCGGACACGCACCGACGGGCGGCCGCTGATGGGTCGCCACGCCGCCCCCGTGCCGGCCGACGAGCCGACCGCGGTGGCCGACGTCCGGGTCGTCTCCGGCGAGCCGACGCCCGAGGAGCTCGCGGCCGTCGTCGCCGTGCTGCAGCGCCAGGCCGACGAGGCCGCCGCTGCCGGACGCGCCGAGGTCGTCGACCAGCCACGCGCCGGCTGGGACGCATCGGCGCGCGGCGTGCGTCGCCCGCTCGAGCACGGGCCGGGAGCCTGGGGCCGCTCGCTGCGCTGATGTACCCCTGCCCGGACGACGTCCCGGGTGGGTGCAGCGGGCACATCCCGGTCGGTATCCCCCTGAACGGGGGGCCAAGAAGTGCGCGTCCCCAGCGGAACTGCCAGGATTGTCCCCCATAATGACGACTGACACGCCACACGTGCCTCGGCATAGTTGTTGGTGTTCGGTGTCCTTCGACAGAAGACATCGCAGGTCGGTGGCCGACTAGGGTACGACGCCACCGTCCGGAGCGAGGCAGGGCGACATTCGGGTTGCCGCTCAGCCTCGGGTCGTGAACGGGCCGGTCGCATCGACCGGCCCGTTCCCCCGTTTCCGGGGTGTGGTCGGCCGGCGGTGCGGGGAGGCGCGTGCCACTCGCACGACTATGTCGACGTCGTACGACACCGACATCGTCGCCCCGGCAGACGCGTTCCGCTCGCACGACGATGTCGACGTCGTGCGACACCGACATCGTCGCCGCGGCACGCGCGCGCCAGCCCGACGCGACCACGCGGCGGCCGGGAGGCCCGTGGGGACGCCGCCACGCGCCTCCCGTCCGTCCCCCGGCGCGTGTCGATGCCGGACGACACCGTCGCTGTCGCACGACACCGACATCGTCGCCCCGGCACGCGCGCGCCAGCCCGACGCGACCACGCGGCGGCCGGGAGGCCCGTGGAGACGCCGCCACGCGCCTCCCGTCCGTCCCCCGCCGCGCCGCGCGCGGCGCGGGCGTCAGGCGGGCTCGTGCCGCGGGATCTCGAGCCAGAGGGCGACCGAGTCGTCCTCGTCGCCGTCGTCGTCGTCCAGCCCCGCCCCGAGGGCGGCGGACTCGCTCGCAGCGCCGTCCAGCCGCAGGCCCACGACGGTCACGGCGGAGTCGGAGCCCTCGGCGACGGTCCGCACGATCACGTTGTCGGCGTCCCGGGCCTGCCGGAGGGCATCAGCGACGTGCGCGTGGATCCGGCGGATGTCCGGTGCGTCGAGTTCGTCGAGCCCGCCGTCGTCGTGCAGCTGCACGGTGGCGCCCCGGCGACGCAGGCGCATGACCTCGTCGCGGACGTCGTCCGACAGCAGCGAACGGCCGCGGATCTCGTCGCGGATGGCCTGTTCCAGGTGCAGGCACTCGGCACGGTCGGCCTCGTCGAGGTCGCCGCACGAGTCGATGATCCGCTGCAGCATCGGCAGGGCCATCCGCGTCGTCTGGCTCAGGCGGAACTGGCGCTCGAACACGTGCGCGTCCTGGGCAGCCTGCCAGTCGGCGGTCTCCTGCTCGGCACGCACGAGTTCGCGGGTGTTCCGGATCGCGCGGCTCATCGCCGCCGCGAACACCGTGGCGATGGCGACCCAGGCGACACTGCCGAGCACACCGAGTTCACCGAGCGCGCCGAGCCCGGCCCAGGCGACCGTGTAGACGGCGAGGAACAGCACGCCCGCCCAGGCGAACAGCCCGCGCCCGCGCACGACGAGCACCACCATGAGCGTGCCGACCGCGGCGATCCACCACGTGGAGGAGCCGGGGCCGGTACCGGTCTCGACGACCGGAGCGGCGATCACCGGCATCACCACCGCGGTCGCGAGCGCGAAGCAGGCGGTCCACACCGGGACGACCCGACCGGGCACGAACAGCGCGAGACCGGTCGCCGCCGCGTAGAGCACCATGCACGCGACGATCGGGGCGACCTGGTCCACGCGCGGCAGCGTCGCGACGGCGAGCACCAGGTGGTAGACGGAGAACAGCGAGGCCAGTCCGACGGCGATGCTGGCCGGCAGCGAGACCTTCACGCGCTCGTCTCCGTCGTCGGCGTCCAGGTCAGCACCACGCGGGTGCCCTCGCCGGGTGCGGTGCGGACCTGCGCCTCGCCACCGACGGTCGCGACGCGCTCGACGATGGAGCGTCGGACGCCCAGCCGCTCGGCGGGGATCGCGGCCACGTCGAAGCCGCGGCCGTCGTCACCCACCTCGACGAGCACGCCGTCGTCCTGCTGCTCGACACGCACCCACCGGGTGACGTCGGGCCCGCCCGCGTGCTGGACGCTGTTCACGGCGGCCTGCAGCGCCGCCGAGGCCAGCGCGTCGGCGACGGCCGCGGGCAGCCGTGCCGGTCCGTCCGGGGCCGGGACGAGCCGGACCGGTGCGGTCAGTGCGCCGACGGCGTCGCCGATCCGGGTCCGGAGCTCCGCGAGGGACACCGGGGTCCGGTCACCGGGGCCGTCCGACGCCGCGGCCTCGAGGTGGTCGATCGCGTTCCGGGCCATCCGTGCCGCCAGCGTCTTCGCCTCGAGCGTGTCCGCCCGCGCGGCGGAGAGAAGCGTGGTGAGGACGCTGTCGTGCACGATGGCGTCGACCTGCACGCGCTCGACCTCGGTGGCGTGCTCGCGGATGGCGAGCGAGTACCGGCGGACCGCGGTGGCCTGTGCTGTGTCGACCGCCGTGGCCGCCCGCCGCAGGACCACCGCGATGACGAGCACCGCGCCGCTGAGCAGCGCCGTGTACACCCCGTCCAGCAGCGCCCGCACGAGCCCGACGTCGCCGCCGACCGGGCTGAGCCGGACGACCACGTACACGGCGGGCACGAGCGCGGTGTAGACCGTCGCACGCCACGCCGCGAAGCCCATCGCCGCAGCGGTGCAGCCGACGGTGCAGAACCACCACGGCCACGGCTGCTGCGTGTCCGGGATCGCGTCCTGCACCGTCACCGGCCAGGTCACGAGCGCGACGAGGAAGAGCAGCGCGCACACGATCTGCGCGAGCTGGGCGATCCGCTGCACGAACGCCGAGACGCCGACGAGCACGAACGACGCCGCGAGCGCGAGCGCCACGACCGGCCCCCAGAACGGGTGCAGGTACGGCAGCTGCTGCAGCACCGCCGGAGCGTCCACGATGCCGAGCCCGACCGCGGCCATCGCGAGGAGGATCGCGAAGGCACGCTCGACCGAGGCCTGCGTGATCGAGGTGCGGACGCTCCGCGCGGGGTCGGCGCCGAACGGGGTCGGCTCGACGGCCGTCCGCACCGACTCAGCCGCGGTCGCCATCCGTGTCAGCGACCGTCGCCGTCGGGGTCGATGCCCGAGTCGAGCCCGGGCAGGATGCCGTCCTCGACCGCACGACGCAGCAGGTCGACCTTCGTCGGCGCCGGGCGACCGACCTCGACGTACTTGACCCGGATGCGGTCGAGGTACTCGCGGGCGGTGGAGTAGCCGATGCCGAGCTGCTGAGCGGCGAGCTTGAGCGGCAGCCCCGACGCGTACAGGTGCAGGATCTCGCGCTCGCGTCGGCCGAGCTGCGCCTTGGCGAAGTCACGGTCGGCGTCGATGGCGCTCGCCCACTCGAGGTTGTTGAGGACGTCACCGCGGGCGACGGTCGCGACCGCCGCCATCACGGTCTTGGTGGCGGAGGACTTCGGGATGACGCCGGCAGCCCCTGCTGCGAGCGCCTCGCGGACGTTGGCGACGCGGTCGGCGATCGAGTGCACGAGCACCGCGGATCCGGTGCCCTGGACGCCCTTGACGTTCTCGGTCACGGTCGAGCCGTCACCGAGGGACAGGTCGAGGACGACGACGTCGACCTCACGCCCGTCGAGGTGCTGGACGTACTCGGGGACGCTGGCGGCGGTGAGCACCACCTCGAACCCCTCGTTCTGGCACGCCGCCTGGATCCCGAGTCGGACGGACTCGTGGTCGTCGACGATCGCGACCCGGACGGGCCTCGCGGCCGCCCCGGACGTCTCGGTGCTGGTGGTTGTCGTTCCTGCTGCCACAGTGGCCTCTCGTTCCGATGTGCGACGCCGGCCCCTGAAACCGGTGTGCCATCAACGACTCAGGATACCCAGCCCGGACTCAGGTGCGGGGGTTCTCGGCCACGGCGCGCAGACGGGTCCACCGAAGAGCGGACACGGCTGCGCACGGGCCGGTCCACCGAAGCGCGGACACGTCGACACGACGGCCCCGTCGGGCGTGCGCCGACGGGGCCGCGTGCGGTCAGCGCGCGGGCACCAGGCGAGCGACGGCCTCCATGTGGTGCGTGTGCGGGAACAGGTCGAACGCGCGCAGCGCCTCGAGCCGGTACCCGAGGTCGGCGAAGGTCGCGACATCGCGGGCGAGCGCGACCGGGTCGCACGCCACGTAGACGACCTGCTCCGGCTGCAGCGCCGCGATCTGCACGACCACGTCACGACCGGCACCGGCGCGCGGCGGGTCGAGGACGATCGTGCCGGCCCGGAAGCGGTCCTTCTCGGCCCGCGAGGCGTTCGCCACCGTGTTCGTCAGCCAGCGGTCGACCCGTCCGGTCTCGGCGCGCGCACCGATCCACTCGGACAGGTTCTCCTGCGCATGCTCGGTGGCGCGGCCGGCGCTCTCGACGCTCGTGATGCGCGCCTTCGGGCCGACCAGGTCGCCGAGCGCCGCTGCGAGCAGGCCGACGCCGCCGTACAGGTCCAGGTGCGTGCCCTCGGGGTCGAGCCGGTCGCGGTCGACCAGGTCCTGCACGGCCTCGGTCAGCACGGAGGCCGCCGCCCGGTGCACCTGCCAGAAGCCGTTGTCGTCGACCTGGAACGTCCGCTCCCCCACGACCTCGGTGACGACGGTGGGCTTCTGGTCGTCGATGACGAGCCGCGCCCCCTCGGAGCCGCTCGGCGCGAGGACGTCGATCACCGACGACCCGGGCACCGCGCCCCGGCCGAGCGGGGCGCTCTGCTGCACGACCGCGGTCGCGAGCGGCAGGCCGGTGACCGGGATGACCGAGTGCGAGCGGGCCGCGAACGGACCGGCGGTGCCCTGCTCGTCGACGTGCAGGCGAACGCGGGTGCGCCAGCCGAGACCGTTCGCCGCGTCGTCCCCGGGAGCGGGCTCGACGACGACGTCGTGTCCGAGCACCTCGGCGAGGTCGGTGCGCGCGAACCGCGCGAACGAGTCGACGAGGACGTCGTGCTTGAGCGTGCGCTGGTGCGGCAGGGCGATGTGCCCGAACTCGGCACCACCCGGGCGCGTCTCGGGATCGCGGTCGAGCGCGGCCTCGGCCCAGACGTGGTCCACGCGGTGCTCGCTCGGCGTGAGGACGCTGACCGTGTCGGCGCGCCAGAAGGACTTCTTGCGGTCCTCGGTCACCCGGGCGACGACGCGCTCACCGGGGATCGCGTCCGAGACGAACACCACCCGCCCTTCGTGCCGTGCCACCGAGATGCCGCCGTGGGCGATCCCGGTGACGTCGAGTTCGAGCAGCGTGCCGACGGATTCACCCATGGTGAGATGGTCCCATGCGTCTGTACCTCGCGAGTACATCCCCCGCCCGCCGCGCACTCCTCGCCCAGTCCGGGATCGAACCCGTGCTCGTCGCGCCCGGGGTGGACGAGGACGCCGTCGGCGCCGCCGCGGCCGCGTCCCTCGGCCGCGCCCTGGCCGGCCCGGAGCTGGTCTCGCTGCTCGCCGTCGCCAAGGCGTCGGCCGTCGCGGACTCGGCGGTCGCCGGCGCTCCCGTGGACGGCGTGGTGTTCGGCGGCGACTCCGCGTTCGAGGTCGACGGGCAGCTGTACGGCAAGCCGCACGACCCGGTGGTCGCCCGCGAGCGCTGGCGGCAGATGCTCGCCGCCGGCGGCGGCACGCTGTGGAGCGGGCACTGCGTCGTCGACCGGCGCCGGGACCCGGACCCGGCCACGGATCGGACGGGAGGCGCGGCTGCGGCCCGCCCCGCGCCTCCCGTCCGACCGGTGGACGCGCCGGGCGGCGGGCCGCTGGGGCTGGCCGGGTCGCTCGCCGACGTCGCGCCCGGCGGGTCGGCCATCGTCGTCGACGGCGACCGCGTGGTCGCGGTCGACAGCGCGGTGCTGACCTTCGCCGACGACGTGTCCGTCGACGAGATCGACGCGTACGTCGCGACGGGCGAGCCCCTCGAGGTCGCGGGGGCCTTCACGATCGACGGGCGGGCCGCGGCCTACATCACGCGCATCGACGGCGCACCGTCCGCGGTGATCGGGATGTCGCTCCCGATGCTCCGGACGATGCTCCTCCGGGGCTTCGGCATCGCGTGGCACGACCTCTGGGGACACCAGACGCGCGCACTGTAGACATCCGCACCTGTTGGACACAGTTCTTTGTGGATGCCGGTCAATTCCCGGCCCCGTGGCGCGAATACGCTGACTTACCATGCCCCGTATCAGCAAGGTCCTCATCGCGAACCGCGGCGAGATCGCCGTCCGCATCATCCGCGCGGCCCGCGACGCAGGCAAGGCATCGGTCGCCGTCTACGCCGACCAGGACCGTGACGCCCTCCACGCCCGCCTCGCTGACGAGGCCTACGCGCTGAACGGCACCACGAGCGCCGACACCTACCTCGTCATCGACAAGATCATCTCGGTCGCCCGCCGCTCCGGCGCGGACGCCGTGCACCCGGGCTACGGGTTCCTCGCCGAGAACGCCGACTTCGCCCGTGCCGTCATCGACGCCGGGCTCGTCTGGATCGGCCCCTCGCCGGAGTCGATCGAGCGCCTCGGCGACAAGGTCTCCGCGCGGCACGTCGCCGAGAAGGTCGGCGCACCCCTCGCCCCCGGCACGATCGAGCCCGTCTCGGACGCGGCAGAGGTCATCGCGTTCGCCGACGAGGTCGGGCTCCCGGTCGCCATCAAGGCGGCGTTCGGCGGCGGTGGGCGTGGCCTGAAGGTCGCTCGCACGCGCGACGAGGTCGCCGCGCAGTTCGAGTCGGCGACGCGCGAGGCGATCGCCGCCTTCGGTCGCGGCGAGTGCTTCGTCGAGAAGTACCTGGACAAGCCGCGCCACGTCGAGACCCAGTGCCTCGCCGACGAGCACGGCAACGTGGTCGTCGTCTCGACGCGCGACTGCTCGCTGCAGCGTCGACACCAGAAGCTCGTCGAGGAGGCGCCCGCGCCGTACCTGTCCGACGCGCAGCAGGAGCGCCTGTACGAGTCGTCGAAGGCGATCCTGCGCGAGGTCGGCTACGTCGGCGCCGGCACGTGCGAGTTCCTCATCGGAGCCGACGGCACCGTGTCGTTCCTCGAGGTGAACACCCGTCTGCAGGTCGAGCACTGCGTCTCGGAGGAGGTCACCGGCATCGACCTCGTACGCGAGCAGTTCCGCATCGCCGAGGGTGGCGTGCTCGACTACTCCGACCCGGAGCCGCGCGGGCACTCGTTCGAGTTCCGCATCAACGGCGAGGACCCGGGCCGCAACTTCTTCCCCGCGCCCGGCCCCGTGCACGCGTTCAACGCGCCGTCCGGCCCCGGTGTCCGTGTCGACTCGGGTGTCGTCTCCGGCGACGTCGTGTCCGGTTCGTTCGACTCGATGCTCGCGAAGCTCGTCGTCACCGGTGCCACGCGCTCCGAGGCCCTGGAACGTTCGCGTCGGGCACTCGCCGAGTTCGAGGTCACCGGCCTGCCGACCGTGCTGCCGTTCCACCGTGCGGTCGTGTCGGACCCGGCGTTCGCCACCCCCGACGACGAGCCGTTCAGCATCTACACGCAGTGGATCGAGACCGACTTCGTCAACGACATCCCGGCGTGGAGCGGCTCCCCCGAGGAACTGCCGGCGCCGACCTCGCGCGACACCGTCGTGGTCGAGGTGCAGGGCAAGCGCATCGAGGTCACCATGCCGTCGATCGTCGGCGGCGGGTCCGTCGGCGCCGCGGGTCGTCGTCCGGCCGGTCCCTCCGCTCCTCCGAAGCGCCGCTCGTCGGCGGTGCGCGGGGGCATGGCGAAGTCGGGCGGAGCCGTCGCGTCGCCGATGCAGGCCACCGTCGTCAAGCTCGCCGTCGCCGAGGGTGACACCGTGGTGAAGGGCGACCTGCTCGTCGTGCTCGAGGCCATGAAGATGGAGCAGCCCGTGCAGGCGCACAAGGACGGCGTCGTGACCGGCCTGAACGCCCCGGTCGGCCAGACGATCTCCTCCGGCCACGTCCTGCTCGAGCTCGCGTAGGCGCGCGCGGCGTGTGCGGTCGCGCGGCTCGCGCCGCGTGCGGTCGCGCGGCCGTTCCGGATTGCGCCCCGCTGTGGTCATCGCGCCCCGACTCTTCGGGGCGCGATGACCGTCAGAGGGCGCGGTTCGCAGCCTGACGCCAAGCCGTGCCCCAGTTCGGTCCGAGCGGCACCCCGGCGTCGTGCAGGATCCGCGGGAGCTGCCCCGCGGGCATCGCGTCCGACCACATCACCCGTGCGAAGCCGTTGACGTCACGGCGGCGGCGGAGACGGTCCTCCCGGCGCTTCTCGTCGATCAAGGCGGCGGTCGGTGTCCGCCCCCGCAGTGGGTCGTCGTACTTCACCCGCCCGTCGAACTCGACGATCACACCAGCTTCCGCGAACCACAGGTCGACCCGGGTCGCGGAGCAGGCCGTCGTGCGTGAACTCCTGCTGCAGGACCGGGTCGGGAGCGCCGAGCACGTGCGCACCCCACCGTGTGATGCTCTCCCCCGGTGACTCGGCGAGTGGATCCGCGTACTCGACCAGTTCCCGCGCGCGTCGTTGCCCCCGAGCACGGCGGCTCCGGAGCGCTTCGAGGATCGTCGCCCGCTCCACGCCGCGCCGCAGGACCGCGTCGAGCACGACGATGGCCCGCCACGGGTGTTCGCGGAGGGCGACGTCGACCGCGGTCTCGGTCAACGTCGTGACGGGCACCCCGTCGACCTCGACGGAGGATGGCTGACGGCCGGCGCCGCCGATCCGCTGGATGCTCCGCTTGACCTGGCCTCGGTCCCGCATCGGGTCGGTCACCGTGACGCGCTCGCCGAACGCCCCGATCCACGGGAGCCCGAGCACGGCGACCGCCGACCCGTGCGACACCACGACGGAGTCGGACCCGCCGGCGAGCACACTCCGCACGAGCACGCGATGTCGTTCGCGTCCCGTCATCGACGCCCACTCGTCCGACCCGACGTACGTGCCACGGCGCACCCGGACGAGGGTGCCGGCGTCCGCTGCGCGACGGATCGCCGACGCGCGTCCGGGCTCCTGCGCGAGGCCGACGGTCGAGATGGGGACGTGTTCCATGCTCCGATGATCGCGTCGCACCAGTGATTGAGGGCCGGGCGTGCATGATCTGTGGACGGACCACGCGCATCGCGCCCCGCTGCGGGCGTTGCGCCCCGGAGAGTCGGGGCGCGTTGCCCGCAGCGGGGCGCAGCACGAACCAGCGGCGCGTTCCGGCGGACCGGCGGAACGGCGGACCGCGCATCGCGCCCCTAGGACACCAGGGGGCGCACGGACTCGGCGAGGGCGTCGACCAGGCGCCGGGCCTCGGTCGGGGTGTCGGCGACGGTGTCGATGTAGACCTTCACCTTGGGCTCGGTGCCGCTCGGCCGCACGATGACCCGGGCGTCGCCGGCCAGGTCGTAGCGCAGGATGTCCGAGGGCGGGAAGCCGTCGACGCCGTCCACGTAGTCGGTCACGTTCTGCACGGTCAACCCACCGAGCGACGTCGGCGGCGTGGAACGCAGTGCCGCCATGACCTCGCCGATGCGCGACAGGTCGTCCACGCGGGTCGCGACCTGGCCCGAAGCGAAGGCCCCGAACTCGGCGGCGAAGGCCTCGAGCTGGCCCGCGATCGACGAGCCCGACGCCGCGAGCTCGTCGGCAAGGGACAGCAGTTCGAGCGCGGCGGAGATGCCGTCCTTGTCGCGGACGACCGTCGGATCGACCAGGTAGCCGAGTGCTTCCTCGTAGCCGAACAGCAGCCCGGGTACCCGTGAGACCCACTTGAAGCCGGTCAGGGTGTCGCGGTACTCCAGGCCGTGCCGGGCGGCGACACGGGCCAGGGCGGGCGACGAGACGATCGACGCGGCGAGCGTACCGGTCGTCCCCGCGGCGGCGGCCCGTGCGGCGGCACGCCACCCGAGCAGCCAGCCGACCTCGTTGCCGGACAGCCGACGGTAGCCGGGAGCACCCGCGTCGGCGACGACCGGGATCGCGAGCGCGAGCCGGTCGGCGTCGGGGTCGTTCGCGATCACCAGGTCCGCGCCGACCTCGAGCCCGCGGGCGATCGCCAGGTCCATGGCGCCCGGCTCCTCCGGGTTCGGGAACGACACCGTCGGGAACGCCCCGTCCGGTTCGATCTGCTCCGGCACGACGGCCGGCTCCGCGAAGCCGGCTGCGGCGAAGACCGCGCGTGCCGTCTCCCACCCCACGCCGTGCATGGCCGTGTAGACGACGGTCGGCTGGTCGTCGACCGGGAGGCCCGGGGCCGGCACCGTCGCGGCCGTCGCGGCCACGTACGCCTCGACCAGGTCGGACCCCGCCACCGTGTAGTCCGTCGCGCGGACGAGGTCGCGCACGTCGCCGGCGGCGACGGCGTCGATCGCCGCGGCGATCTCGCCGTCGACCGGCGGCACGATCTGCGACCCGTCGTCGTCCTGGCCGAGGTAGACCTTGTAGCCGTTGTCCCGCGGCGGGTTGTGGCTCGCGGTGACCATGACCCCGGCGCCGACGTCGAGGTGCCGGACGGCGAACGCGAGCACAGGCGTCGGCAGGGCCGAGGGCAACAGCGTGACCTCGAGCCCGAGACCGCGCATGACCTCGGCGGAGTCCCGCGCGAAGACGTCCGAGTTGACCCGGCCGTCGTAGCCGATCACGACGCTGCGCGCGCGCCCGGTGTCGATGAGGAAGCGGGCCAGCCCGGCGGCTGCCTGCGTCACGACGACGCGGTTCATCCGCTGTGGTCCGGCGCCGAGCTCGGCGCGGAGACCGGCGGTGCCGAAGGTCAGACGGCCGGAGAAGCGCTCGCGCAGCGAGGCGACCGCGTCCCCCGACTCGGCGGACGCGCCCGAGGCGGCGGCGACGAGCGCGTCGAGCTCGGCGCGGGTCTCGTCGTCGGGATCCTGGGCCGACCAGGACCTGGCGGCGGCGAGCAGCGCCTCCAGACCGGTGTCCTGCGCCGTGCCGGCGTCCTGCGCAGCGCCGCCGTCGCCCAGGTCGCCGTCCGCGATCGCGCCGTCGGACGCGCCCTCGTGCCGGGTCACAGCGCCGCCACCACGCGGGCCAGCAGGTCCGCGATCACCGGCTCGGCCTGCTTGCCGGCCTCGAGGACCTCGGTGTGCGACAGCGGCGTCGTCTGGATGCCCGCGGCGAGGTTGGTGATGAGCGAGAAGCCGAGCACCTCCATGCCCGCCTGCCGCGCCGCGATCGCCTCGAGCGCGGTGGACATGCCGACGATGTGCCCGCCGATGGTCTTGGCCATCTGGACCTCGGCCGGGGTCTCGTAGTGCGGCCCGCGGAACTGCGTGTAGACGCCCTCGTCGAGCGACGGGTCGACGGACTTCGCCACGGCGCGCAGTCGGGCCGAGTACAGGTCGGTCAGGTCGATGAAGGTCGCGCCCTCGAGCGGGCTGTCGGCCGTCAGGTTGATGTGGTCGCTGATGAGCACGGGGGTGCCGGGCGTCCAGTGCTCCTTGATGCCACCGGCACCGTTCGTCAGGACCATGACCGTCGCGCCGGTCGCCGCGGCGGTGCGGACGCTGTGCACGACGCGACGGACGCCGTGGCCCTCGTAGTAGTGCGTGCGGGCGCCGATGACGAGCGCGTGCCGACCGTCGGGCAGCCGGATCGACCGGATCGTGCCGGAGTGCCCGGGCACGGCCGAGGCGCTGAAGCCGGGGACCTGGTCCGCGGGGATCTCGGACACGGTCTCGCCGATGATGTCGGCGGCCTTCCCCCAGCCGGACCCGAGGGTCAGGGCGATGTCGTGCCGGTCGATCCCGGACTTCGACGCGATGACGGCGGCGGCGTCCCGCGCGACCTCGAACGGGTCGGCAGCGGGGTCGTTCAGCGGGTTCTCGGTGCTCATGTCCCCATGCTAGAGCGCACAGCCGACGCACCGTGCGACGCGCGCGACCCGCCTCAGTGCTCGCCGAGCGCCCGGTCGACGGCGGCCGTGATCTCGCCCTGGTCGAAGTGGTTCCGGATGACGATGACCTCGGCGTAGGTGTCCCCGATCGCCTCGACGAACTCCTGACTCGTCAGGATCACGTTCGCGTCGTCGGAGACGTCACGGACCGAGGCGACGTCGGCCGCCACCACCTCTGCCGAGAGCCCGAGGGCGACGAGCGCCTTCTCGGCGTTCACCTTGAGGATCCCGCTCGCGCCGATGCCCGCGCCGCAGATCGTCACGATCTTCACGCGGAGACCCCCGTGATCGCCCGGACCTCGTCCGCCGTGGTCGCCGCCGCGATCCGCCCGGTCACCGTCGCGTCGTCGAACAGGTTCGCGATCTCGCCGATGGACTCCAGGTGCGTGCCGACCTCGGCCACCGCGAGTCCGAGCACCACGCGCACGGGGTCGTTGTGCGGGTGCCCGAACGCCACCGGGGACGCGAGGGTCACGATCGCCAGGCCGTCGCGCAGGACCGCACCGCCGGGCCGGGCGTGCGCGAACGCCAGCCCGGGCGAGATGACGATGTACGGCCCGTGCTCCTCGACCATGCCGATCATGGCGTCGGTGTAGTCGTCGGTGGTGGCGCCGGACGCGACGAGCGCTCCGCCGACCAGCCGCATCGCGTCACGCCACGTGGGCGCGTCCGCTCCGAGGAGGACGGCGGTGTCCGGCAGCGGTGGGAGTGGCATGCGTCAGGCCTCCTGGTACCCGGCCGTGATGGTGGCGATGATCTCCTCGCGGTCCTCGAGCGGCAGGAAGGACCCGAGCGCGGCGTTGATCTGGAACGCTGCCAGGTCGTCGAGGTCGTAGCCGAAGGTGCCGGCGAGCAGCGCGAGCTCGCGCGACAGCGAGGTCCCGCTCATCAGGCGGTTGTCGGTGTTCACCGTGACGCGGAACCCGAGCTGGTAGAGCACGTCGAAGGGGTGGTCGGCCAGGTCGTCGCCCCACGCGGCGATCGCCCCGGTCTGCAGGTTCGACGACGGCGCGACCTCGAGCGGGATCTCGCGGTCCCGCACCCACGACGCGACCTCTCCCAGGCTGGCGAGGGTCGAGCCGTCACCGGCGTCGGAGAGGGCGACGTCCTCGAAGATGCGCACGCCGTGCCCGAGGCGGAGCGCCCGACCGTCGACCAGCGCGGAGCGGATCGAGGCGAGCCCGTCGGCCTCGCCGGCGTGCACGGTGACGGGGAACAGCTCGGACGCCAGGTACTCGAACGCCGCCCGGTGGTTCGCGGGCGGGAACCCGGCCTCGGCCCCGGCGATGTCGAACCCGACGACCCCGGCGTCACGGTGTCGCACGGCGAGCTCCGCGATCTCGAGCGACCGGTCCGCGTGGCGCATCGCCGTGACGAGCTGGCCGACGCGGATGCGCCCACCGGCGGCGTCGACGGCTTCCTCGATGCCGGCCTGCACGGCCTCCACCGCCTGGTCGAGCGTGAGCCCGCCCTGCAGGTGCTGCTCCGGGGCCCAGCGGATCTCGCCGTACACGACGCCGTCGGCGACGAGGTCCTCGACGAACTCCTTCGCGACGCGGTGCAGCTGCGGCGCCGTCTGCATGACCGACGTCGTGACGTCGAACGTCTTCAGGTACTCGACGAGCGACCCGGAGTTCGACTGGTCGGCGAACCACTGGCCGAGCTCCGCCGGGTCGGTGGTCGGGAGCGACACACCGGCCTCGGCCGCGAGCTCCACGATCGTCGCGGGACGCAGCCCACCGTCCAGGTGGTCGTGCAGCGAGACCTTCGGCAGGTCGTTGATGACCGCTCCGGCGTCGGGCAGGCGGTAGGTCGGGGCGTCGGCGCTCATGCGCACCAGGTTATCGGTGGTCACCGACGACGCGCAGGCACCTGTGCACGACACACCGCGAGGCGGGCGGGAGGCTCCCCCTGGCCCGACGACGCGCGTCGGCCCCTCCAGGTGGCGGTCCGTGTGCACGTGCGAGCGCCGGCCACGCCAGCTGACGGTCCGCGCCCGCGTACGGGCATCGCGCCCCGGTGTGTCGGGGTGCGATGCCCGTACGGGGGCGCGCAACGCAGACGCGAGCACGAACCACGCAACGCACGAGCAACGCGCGCCCGTGCCCCGCCCCGGACGTCAGCCCGTGATGCGCTCCCGCACGATCGGCCCGCGGTCGACCACGGCGTCGGGAGCGCCGATCGCCCAGGCCCCCTCGAGCGACTCGAGCGCCCGGTCGAACCGCGCCGGCTCGTCGGTGTGCAGCGTCCAGAGGGGCTGTCCCTCGGTCACGGTGTCGCCCGGCTTGACGTGCAGCTCGATGCCGGCGCCCGCCTGCACCGGGTCCTGCGCGCGCGCACGACCGGCACCGAGGCGCCAGGCGGACACGCCGAACGGCAGCGCGTCCTGCTGCACGAGCACCCCGGACGACGGCGCGGTGACGACGTGCTGCTCCCTGGCGACCGGCAGTGCGGCGGACGGGTCACCGCCCTGCGCCTCGATCATCCGGCGCCAGGTGTCCATCGCGCGGCCGTCGGCCAGTGCCGCGGCCGGGTCGGCGTCGGGCAGGCCGGCGAGCGTGAGCATCTCGGTCGCCAGCGCCACGGTCAGTGCGACGACGTCGGCGGGCCCGCCGCCCTCGAGGACCGCAACCGACTCCCGCACCTCGAGCGCGTTGCCGATCGTCAGCCCGAGCGGGACCTCCATGTCGGTCAGCAGTGCCGAGGTCGCGACCCCGGCGTCGTTGCCGAGGTCGACCATGGTCTGCGCGAGCTCCCGGGACGCCTCGTAGGTCGGCATGAACGCGCCGGACCCGAACTTCACGTCGAGCACGAGTGCGCCGGTGCCCTCGGCGATCTTCTTCGACATGATGCTCGACGCGATGAGCGGGATGCACTCCACCGTGCCGGTGATGTCGCGCAGGGCGTAGAGCTTCTTGTCCGCGGGGGCCAGGCCGGAACCCGCCGCGCAGATGACCGCGCCGACGTCCTGCAGCACCTGCATCATGCGGTCGTTCGAGATGGACGCCTGCCACCCCGGGATCGACTCGAGCTTGTCGAGCGTGCCGCCGGTGTGGCCGAGACCGCGGCCGGACAGCTGCGGCACGGCGACCCCGAACGAGGCGACCAACGGCGCGAGCGGCAGCGTGATCTTGTCGCCGACCCCGCCGGTGGAGTGCTTGTCGACGGTCGTCTTGCCGAGCGAGCCGAACGACATCCGCTCCCCCGACGCGATCATCGCGAGCGTGAGGTCCTTGATCTCCCGCCGTTCCATCCCGTTCAGGAAGATCGCCATCGCCATCGCCGCCATCTGCGGGTCCTCGACGTACCCGCGCGTGTAGGCGTCGACGAGCCAGTCGACCTCGGCGGTGCTCAGGACTCCGCCGGAGCGCTTGGTGCGGATGAGGTCGACGGTGTCGAACGGCTCGACGGCCATGTCAGTGCTCCTGCTGGTAGGTGGCGAGGGTGCGCGGTCCGAAGGCGTCCGGCAGGACCTCGTCCATGGTGCGGATGCCCGAGACCGTCTCGAGCAGCATGCCCTCGGACGAGTGCTCGAACAGCAGCTGGCGGCAGCGCCCGCACGGCATCAGGGTCGCCCCGTCGCCGTCGACGCACGTGAAGGCCACGAGCTTGCCGCCGCCGGTCATGTGCAGCTGCGACACGAGCGAGCACTCGGCGCAGAGCGTCACGCCGTAGGACGCGTTCTCGACGTTGCAGCCGGAGACGATCCGACCGTCGTCGGTGAGCGCAGCGGCCCCCACCGGGAACGACGAGTACGGCACGTAGGCGTGCCGCATCGCGGCCGTGGCGGCGTCCCGCAGGGCGCTCCAGTCCACGTCGTCGGTCGGGAGGCTCCCCACCGGCACGGCCGGAGCGACGCCGGTCGCGCCCAGGGCCGTGGCCGGGTCCGTCCAGGCCGTCGCGTCGGTGGTCGCGGGGGTCTCGTCGCCCGCAGCGTGCGTGTCGGTCATGTGCCGTGCCTCCTGGCCGTCAGCTCTTGATGTAGGGCTTGCCGGACGCGGCGGGACCGCGCGACTGACCGACCAGGCCGGCCACGGCGAGGATCGTCACCACGTACGGCAGCATGAGCAGGAACTCGCTCGGCACCGGCGAGTTCGGGATCACGCCGAGCGCGTTCTGCAGGTTCGACGCGAAGCCGAACAGCAGCGCCGCGAGCGTCGCCTTGATCGGGTCCCAGCGGCCGAAGATCACGGCGGCCAGGGCGATGTAGCCCGCGCCGGCGGTCATGTCCTTGGTGAACGGCCCGACCGCGTCGAGCGTGAAGTACGCACCGCCCAGACCGGCGATCGCCCCGGCGAGCGAGACGTTCCAGAACCGCGTGCTCGTGACGTTGATGCCCACCGTGTCGGCGGCCTGCGGGTGCTCGCCGACCGCGCGGAGGCGCAGGCCCCAGCGGGTCTTGAACAGACCGAAGGTGACGACCGCGACGGCCACGTAGGCCAGGTAGACCACGACCGTCTGCTCGAACAGCACCGGTCCGATGATCGGGATCTGGTGCAGCAGCGGGATCTCGAGCCGCGGGAAGCGCACGCCGATGTTCAGCGTCTGCTCGTTCGGTGACAGCACCTGCGAGTACAGGAAGCCGGTCAGGCCGGAGACGAACGCGTTGATGACGACACCGACGATGACCTGGTCGACCAGGTACTTGATGCTGAAGGCCGCGAGGATGAACGACACGAGCACACCCGCGACGAGCGCACCGACCAGGCCGACCCACGGCGACCCGGTGATCGAGGCGATGAGTGCCGAGGTGAACGCCCCGGCGAGGAACTGGCCCTCGATGGCGATGTTCACGACGCCGACGCGCTCCGAGATGACGCCGCCCAGGGCACCGAACACGAGCGGGACGCTCAGGCTCAGCGCGCCGAGGAGCAGACCCGGGATGGCCAGCGACGCACCCGCGGCGGACCACGCGAGGAAGCCGATCACGAACACCACGGCGAAGGCCGTCGTGACCCAGAGCGGGACCCGGCGGTACGAGCGGGTCTCGACCACGGCGTAGACCGTCAGCATCGCGAGCAGCACGATGACGACGATGCCGGTGGCCGTCGCCGGCAGCGGGACGTCCGGCAGCGCGAAGAAGTCACCGCCGTTCGCGAGGCGGAACGTGGTCGTCCCGGAGCGCGGCAGCAGGCCGAACAGGACGATCGCGACGAGCGTGAACACGCCGTACCCGATCGCGAGCTTCCAGCTGCGGGTGGTCTCGACCGGACGACCGGCGAGCGGCGACGCGGGGGCCGCGGTGGGGCTGAGGGTGCTCATGCTGCGACCGCCTTCTTGCTGTTCTTGCTCGTCTTCGCGCGACCGCGGGCACCCGGCTGCGGGATCCGGAAGATCGCGCGGACGAGCGGCGGCGCCGCGATGAAGAGGACGATGAGGGCCTGGATCACGCCGACGATGTCGATCGGGATGCCGTTGGCGGCCTGCATGGCGTAGCCGCCGTTCTTCAGCACGCCGAACAGGATCGCCGCCCAGAACACGCCGAACGGCTTCGACCGGCCGAGGAGCGCGACCGTGATCGCGTCGAAGCCGATGCCGGCGTCGATGCCCGACGTGAAGCCGGAGGTCACCGCGCCCTGCACCTGGTACGCCCCGGCGATGCCGACGAGCGCACCGGAGATGACGAGCACCCAGATGGTCAGGGACGGCACGCTCATGCCCGCGACGCGGGCCGCGCGGGGGTTCTCGCCGATGGTGCGGAACCGGAAGCCGAGCGACGACTTGTTGACGAGCCACCACACCACGACGACGGCGATGATCGCCACGACGAAGCCGAGGTCGACGCCGTACCGCGGACCGAACAGCGCCGGGAGCAGGGCGCTGTCCTTCGTCGCCGGCGAGATCGGGTTGCTGCTGCCCGGGGCCTGCAGCAGGCCGGGGGTGCGGAGCAGGTAGCTCACCAGGTACAGCGCGATGTAGTTGAGCATGATCGTGACGATCACCTCGTGCGCACCGGTGCGGGCCTTGAGCACGCCGACGATGCCGCCCCAGACCGCGCCGCCGACGATGCCGGCGACGATGGTCAGGGGGATGTGGACCGCGGCGGGCAGGTCGAACGAGAACCCGACCCACCCGGCGGCCGCGGCGCCGATCAGGATCTGTCCCTGACCGCCGATGTTGAACAGGCCGGCGCGGAACGCGAGCGCGACACCGAGGCCGGCCGCGACGAGCGGGACCGCGTAGTCGACCGAACGCGTGAGCGGGGCGATCGCCTGCTGGAACGAGTCGGCGCCGAAGTTGACGACCGAGCCCTGGAACAGCGAGGAGTACGCGCCGCCGACCGCGGTGCCGACGGCCTGCAGCATGTCCGTCGGTCGGGCGAAGAAGTACCCGGCCGTGGTGCGGACGGTCTCGTCCGTCAGGGCGATCAGCACGCCGCACGCCACGAGGGCGAGCACGACGGCGAGGACGGTGACGAGCACCGAGCCGTTCAGCACGCTGTGCAGGGCCGCCTGCCAGCGGTCGCTGCCGTCGGCGCCGTCGCGACGCTCGGAGTCGTCGGCCGAGTCGGTCATCAGGTGCGGGGTGGACTCGACCTCCTGCAGGCGGTCGTCGGTGACGGGCGCCTCGGGGGTCGCGGGCTGCTGCGCGTCGTCTGGCCGTGGGGTGGTCACGCTGCCAGCTCCGTTCCTTCTGGGACCTCCCCGGCCATCATGAGGCCGAGGACGTCGCGGGGGGTGGTCGCGGGGACGATGCCGACGATGCCGCCGCGGTACATCACCGCGATGCGGTCGGCCAGCGCCACGACCTCGTCGAGCTCGGTGGAGACGACGATGACGGGCACACCGGTGTCGCGGGTGGCGACGATGCGCTTGTGCACGAACTCGATCGAGCCGACGTCGATGCCACGCGTGGGCTGGGCGGCGACGAAGAGCCGCAGGTCACGGCTCAGCTCGCGGGCGAGCACGATCTTCTGCTGGTTGCCGCCGGACAGCCGACCGGCAGCGGTCGTGCGGGCCGGCGTGCGGATGTCGAACTCGGCGATCTTCTCGTCGGCGAAGGCGTCGCGCTCGGCCGGCCGGATCGTGCCGGCGCGGACGAACTCGGCGTGGTCGGCGCGGTCGAGCATGAGGTTCTCGGCGATCGTGAACTCGCCGACCAGGCCGTCCTCCTTGCGGTCCTCGGGCACGAACCCGACGCCGGCGTCGAGCACCTGCTTGACGCTGCGACCGGTGAGCTCCTTGCCGTCGAGCGTGATCCGGCCGGCGTGTGCGGGTTCGAGGCCGATGATCGCCTCGGTGAGCTCGGTCTGGCCGTTGCCCTGCACCCCGGCGATCGCGAGCACCTCGCCGCGGCGCACCGTGAACGAGACGTCGTCGACGAGCACGATGCCGGACGGGTCGGTCACCGTCAGGTTCTCGACGACCAGGGCGTCCGCCCCGCCCGTCGACGGCTCCTTGTCGACCACCAGGGACACCGCGCGGCCGACCATGAGCGCGGCGAGCTCGTTGTTCGTCGCGGTCGGTGCGGCCTCGCCGACGACCTTGCCCAGGCGGATGACCGTGATGCGGTCGGCGACCTCGCGGACCTCGCGCAGCTTGTGGGTGATGAAGACGATCGCGGTGCCGGCTTCGCGGAGCTGGCGCATGATGCCCATCAGCTCGTCGGTCTCCTGCGGCGTGAGGACGGCCGTCGGCTCGTCGAACACCAGCACGGAGGCGTCACGGGACAGCGCCTTGATGATCTCGACGCGCTGCTGCACGCCGACGGGCAGGTCCTCGACCTTGGCGTCGGGGTCGACGTCGAACCCGAAACGGTCGGAGATCTCCTGCACGCGGCGGCGGGCGCCGGCCAGGTCGAGGCGACCGCCGAAGGTGGTCTGCTCCTGGCCGAGCATGACGTTCTCGGCCACCGTGAACACGGGCACGAGCATGAAGTGCTGGTGCACCATGCCGATCCCGGCGCGCATGGCGTCACCGGGGCCACCGAAGTCCTGCACCACGTCGTCGAGGAGGATCTCGCCCTCGTCGGCCTCGTACAGGCCGTAGAGGACGTTCATCAGGGTGGACTTGCCGGCACCGTTCTCGCCCAGCAGGCAGTGGACCTCACCCGGCTCGACGGTGAGCGAGATGTGGTCGTTGGCCACGAGGGCGCCGAACCGCTTGGTGATGCCGCGGAGTTCGAGCTTCATGTCGGGAGTCTATTTCTGTCTCGCGTGCGCCACGCGGGCACACGAGAACGCGGGCGAGGGATTCCTCCCCCGCCCGCGTCCAACGGGTTAGGACTGCGTCTTGACCTTGATCGAGCCGTCGATGATGCCGGCCTTCACGTCGTCGAGCTCGCCCTGCAGGCCCTTGTCGACCTTGGACTCGAAGTCGTGGAACGGGGCGATGCCGACGCCGTCGTTCTCGAGGGTGCCCACGTACGGGTCCTTCGAGAACTTGTCGTCAGCCGCCTGCTCGACGACGTCCTTCACGGCCGGGCGCATGCCCTTCTCGACCGAGGTGAAGGCGATGTCCTTGTAGCGGGGGTCGGCCTCGTAGAGGTCGCTGTCCGCACCGATCAGCACGGAGCCGTTGTCGGCGTCCTTGATGGCCTCGGCAGCGGACTGGTAGATCGGACCACCGACGGGCAGGATCACGTCGGCGTCCTGGTCGAGGAGCGTCTGCGCGACCGACTTGGCCTGCGTGCCGGCCTCGAAGCCACCGGTGAAGGAACCCTTGCCGGTGTCGACGTTCCAGCCGACGACCTTGACGTCCTCGTCCTTCTGCTCGTTGTAGTACTTCACACCGTCCGCGAAGCCGTCCATGAAGATGGTGACGGTCGGGATCTGCATGCCACCGAAGGTGCCGACGACGCCGGTCTTCGAGTAGGACGCCGCCGCGTAGCCGGCGAGGAACGCCGCCTGCGAGGTGTCGAACGTGATCGGCTTGACGTTGTCCGCGTCGATCGAGTTGTCGTCGATGATCGCGAAGTTCGTGTCGGGGTTCGCCGCGGCCTGCTTCTTCGTGGCGTCGGCCAGGTTGAAGCCGACGGTCACGACGAGGTTGCAGTTCTGGCTGATGAGCTGCTCGATGTTGGCGTCGTAGACGGTCGCGTCCTTCGACTCGGCCTCCTTGACGGTCGCGCCGATCTCCTCGGCGGCGTCCTTCATGCCCTCGTAGCCGAGCTGGTTGAACGACTTGTCGTCGAAGCCTCCGGCGTCGGAGACCATGCAGGGCTGGAAGTCGGTCTTCTTGGCGGTCGTCGACTCGGAAGGCGCCGATGCGCATCCAGCGAGGACGGCGACGGTGCCGGCGAGCGCGAGGCCGCTGAGGACGACCTGTCGGGTACGAGATGTCACGGGTGTGTTCCTCCGGGGAGCGGTGCCCGGACCACGTGCGTTCCGGGCGATCGTGGCGACAGTACACGACCGTCGAGCCGGTACAGGACCCGTTGCGGGGGTCCCGGACATCGGTTACGGGATCGCGACCCCGCCGAAACGCGCCCGTAACGCAGGGTCACCCACGGACCCCCAGTTCGAGGGGGGGGTGTCGATGGAGCGCTACAGGACGTCGCCGCGGCCGCTGATCTTCAGTGCGTCCACCACACCCTTGACCCGCTGCGCGTTCGCGCTGGTGGTCACGAGCAGGGCGTCCGGGGTGTCGACGACCACGATGTCCTCGACGCCGATGAGCGAGATGAGGCGCTGGCTGTGCGACACCACGATGCCGCTCGACGAGTCGGCGAGGATGCGGGCACCGTCCCCCAGCACGGCGAGGTTGTTCGGCCGACCGCCGGACTGCAGCTTGGCGAGCGAGGCGAAGTCGCCGACGTCGTCCCAGTCGAAGTCGCCCGGGACGACCGCCATGCGCCCGGCGGCCGCGGCGGGTTCCGCCACGGTGTAGTCGATCGCGATCTTCTCGAGCCCGGGCCAGACGGCGTCGACGACGGCGCCACGGGCCGAGGTGTCCCAGGCGTCGGCCAGTTCCTCGATGCCGGCGAGCAGCTCCGGCTTGGTCCGGCCGATCTCGGCGAGCAGCACGTCGGCGCGGGCGATGAACATGCCCGCGTTCCACAGGTAGGTGCCCTGCTCGACGTAGGACCGCGCGGTGTCCAGGTCGGGCTTCTCGACGAAGGAGCGGACGGCGTGCGCGGTCGGTGCGCCCTCGATGCCGAGCGTGTCGCCGTGCGCGTGGATGTAGCCGAAGCCGATGGCCGGCTCGGTCGGCGTGATGCCGATGGTGGTGACGTAGCCGGCCCGGGCGGCGGCGACCGCCTCGCGCACCGACCGACGGAAGCCCCTGGCGTCGCCGATGACGTGGTCGGCGGCGAACGACCCGATCACGACGTCGGGTTCGCGCCGCACGAGGATCGCCGCGGCGAGGCCGATGGCGGCGGTGGAGTCCTTCGGCTCGCTCTCGAGCACGACGTTGTGGTCCTCGACGCCGGGCAGCTGCGACTCGACGGCCACCCGGTGCGCGCGTCCGGTCACGACCATGATGCGTTGGTCGCCGGCGAGCGGCGCGAGGCGGTCCCACGTCTGCCGCAGCAGCGAGGTGCCGGAGCCGGTCAGGTCGTGCAGGAACTTGGGTGCGTCGGCGCGCGACAACGGCCACAGTCGCGATCCGATGCCCCCGGCGGGGATGATCGCGTAGAAGTCCTCGAGTGCGTCTGCCACGTGCTCACCGTACCGGTGCCGCCGGGCGGCACCTGGGTGCTTCCCGCACGCTTCCCGCACGTGCGGTGCGGGAGCCCGCACACGTGCGCCGTGACCCGCCCGCCGGGCGCGCACCGTGCCTCCAGTGCGCCCACCGACCGCCTGCCCGTCCGCCGCCCGCTTGTTCACCGCCTGCGTGCTCGGCGTTCACGTCGGCGGCCCCACGACGACACACCGTGCGCGGAACATGGCCATCGCCATGAACGCACGCAGCGTGGAGCGCGGCACGTCCCCCCGGACCGTCGCCGTCGTGACCGAGAGCTTCCTGCCCACCCTCAACGGCGTGACCACCAGCGTCCTGGCGGTCCTCGACCACCTGGAACGACGTGGTCACCGCGCGGTCGTCATCGCGCCGGACACCCCCGGACTCGCGCAGTTCCGGTCCCGCAGCGCCGTCGAGCGCTACCGCTCCTTCGACGTCCACCGCGTCCCCGCGGTCGCGTACCGGCAGTTCCCGGTGGCGCTCCCCCACCCGGTGCTCGACACGATCCTCGCCGCCTCCGGCGCCGACGTGCTGCACGCGGCGAGTCCGTTCCTGTTGGGTGGGCGCGCCATCACGGCGGCCGGGAGGCTCGGCATCCCCTCCGTCGCCGTCTTCCAGACCGACGTGGCCGGGTTCGCCCGCCGCAACGGTCTGACCGCGACCGTCCCGTTGGTGCGGAAGATCCTCGGCCGCATCCACGCCGGCGCCTCGCTGACGCTCGCGCCGTCGAGCGCGACCGCCGCGATGCTCGCCGAGGACGGCGTGCCCCGCGTCGCCCGCTGGGGCCGCGGGGTCGACACCGAACTGTTCCACCCCGCACGCCGCACGTCCGGGCACGTCCGGGCGCTCCGTCGCCGTCTCGCCCCGAACGGCGAGACCATCGTCGGCTACGTCGGCCGCCTGGCACCGGAGAAGGAGGTCGAGCGGCTGGCCGGACTCGGCGGCATCCCGGGCATCCGCGTGGTGGTCGCCGGCGGTGGACCGTCGCGGGCGGTGCTCGAACGCCGCCTCCGGCACCTCGACGTGACGTTCACCGGTCCGCTGCGCGGTGCCGCGCTGGCCGACGCGTACGCGGCGCTCGACGTCTTCGTGCACACCGGTCCCGCCGAGACCTTCGGACAGACGCTGCAGGAGGCGCACGCCTCGGGGCTCCCGGTCGTCGCCCCGGCGTCCGGTGGTCCGCTCGACCTCGTCGCGCCCGGACTCGACGGCGAGCTCTACGACGCCGACGAGCCCCAGGGGTTGCGGCAGGCGGTCCTGCGGCTGCACCACGACCGCGGCCTCGCCGAGCGCATGGGGTCCGCGGGTCGACTGCGCGTCGAGGACACCACCTGGGAGGCCGTCGGCGACCAGCTCCTGGCGCACCACGACACGGCACGGACCATCGGCGCGCCGCCCGTCGGACGGGGCCTGCGGACCGGTCGGGACGAGAAGGTCAGCGCCCGCGCATAGGATGGGTCGTGTTCCACACGAACACGAACGGCAAGGGCTCGCCGATCGGGCGAGCCCGTCCTATGGAAGGACGAGCTCATGGCTGAGCACTCCGGCGGTGGCACGGCGACCGCGGTGCCCGACGTCTCGATCGAAGCCCCGCGGGCTTCTCGGACGCCGCAGGGCACGCTGTACCGCGGTTCCACGGGCATGTGGTCCTGGGTCCTGCACCGGATCACCGGTGTCGCGATCTACTTCTTCCTGCTCGTGCACATCCTCGACACCGCGCTGGTGCGCGTGTCCCCCGAGGCGTACAACGCGGTGATCGGCACCTACAAGACCCCGATCATGAACCTCGGCGAGATCGCCCTCGTCATGGCGATCGTGTTCCACGCGCTGAACGGACTGCGGATCATCCTGGTCGACTTCTGGTCGAAGGGCCCCAGGTACCAGCGCGCCATGTTCTGGATCGTGATGGTCGTGTGGGCGATCCTCATCGCGGGCTTCCTCCCGCGCCAGCTCATGAACCTCGTCGCGGACTTCAACTGAGGGGCACGAAGATGACCACACAGATCGTCGAACCTCCCCGCTCGGCAGCAGCAGCCCGACGCACCACCAACTGGGAGAAGTGGGGCTGGATCTACATGCGCGCCTCGGGCGTCCTGCTCGTCGTGCTGATCTTCGGCCACCTCTTCGTCAACATGGTGGCGGGCGAGGGCGTCAAGCAGATCGACTTCGCCTTCGTCGCCGGCAAGTGGGCCGACCCGTTCTGGAAGGTCTGGGACTCGCTCATGCTGGTCCTCGCCCTGATCCACGGGTCGAACGGCATGCGCACGATCGTCAACGACTACGTGTCGAAGCCGGGCGTCCGCAAGACCCTGCTCGGCGCGATCCTCGCCGCGTGCACCGTGCTGATCGTCCTCGGACTGCTCGTCTGCTGGACCTTCGACCCGTGCCCCGCCGGCGCCGCCGCTGCAGACCTGCCGTCCTTCTGCCCGGCGCAGTAGCACCACCACCGCTGCTGACCGCCCGCCCACCGTCTACGGAAAGACCCCTGTGACCGAGACCACCGTGCACCACCACCAGTTCGACATCGTCATCATCGGCGCCGGAGGCGCGGGCATGCGTGCCGCGATCGAAGCCGGCCCGAAGGCGAAGACCGCCGTCATCTCGAAGCTCTACCCCACGCGCTCCCACACGGGTGCCGCGCAGGGCGGGATGGCCGCGGCCCTGGCGAACGTCGAAGAGGACTCGTGGGAGTGGCACACCTTCGACACGATCAAGGGCGGCGACTACCTGGTCGACCAGGACGCCGCCGAGATCCTGGCGAAGGAGGCGATCGACGCCGTCATCGACCTCGAGAACATGGGCCTGCCGTTCAACCGCACGCCCGAGGGCAAGATCGACCAGCGGCGCTTCGGCGGCCACACCCGCGACCACGGCAAGTCGCCGGTGCGTCGTGCCTGCTACGCCGCCGACCGCACCGGCCACATGATCCTGCAGACGCTGTTCCAGAACTGCGTCAAGCTCGGCGTCGAGTTCTACAACGAGTTCTACGCGCTCGACCTCATCATGGTCGACGTCGTGGGCGAGGACGGCGTGACCCGGAAGCAGCCGGCCGGTGTCGTCGCCTTCGAGCTGGCCACCGGCGAGCTGCACGTCTTCCACGCCAAGGCGATGATCTTCGCCACCGGCGGCTTCGGCAAGATGTACAAGACCACGTCGAACGCCCACACCCTGACCGGGGACGGCGTCGGCATCGTCTGGCGCACGGGTCTGCCGCTCGAGGACATGGAGTTCTTCCAGTTCCACCCGACCGGGCTCGCCGGGCTGGGCATCCTGCTCACCGAGGGTGCCCGCGGTGAGGGCGCGATCCTGCGCAACGCCTCGGGTGAGCGCTTCATGGAGCGCTACGCGCCCACCATCAAGGACCTCGCGCCCCGCGACATCGTCGCCCGGTGCATGGTGCAGGAGGTCGCGGAGGGCCGCGGCGCCGGCCCGAACAAGGACTACGTGCTGCTCGACTGCACGCACCTGGGTGCCGAGGTGCTCGAGACGAAGCTGCCGGACATCACCGAGTTCGCCCGCACCTACCTCGGTGTGGACCCCGTCGTCGAGCCCGTGCCGGTCATGCCGACCGCCCACTACGCGATGGGCGGCATCCCGACCAACACCGACGCCCAGGTGCTCTACGACAACACCACCGTCGTGCCCGGCCTGTACGCCGCCGGCGAGTGCGCCTGCGTGTCCGTGCACGGTTCGAACCGCCTCGGCACGAACTCGCTGCTCGACATCAACGTCTTCGGCAAGCGGTCCGGCAACAACGCGGCCGAGTGGGTCAAGACCGCCGAGTTCCTCCCCCTGCCCGAGGACCCGGCAGCGAACGTGCGCGGCATGCTCGACCAGCTCCGCGCCTCCACCGGCACCGAGCGCGTCGCCGCCCTGCGCAAGGAGCTGCAGGACGAGATGGACCGCAACGCGCAGGTGTTCCGCACCGACGAGTCGCTCGCCCGTGTCACCGAGACCATCCACACGCTCCGCAACCGCTTCATGCAGGTCTCGGTGCAGGACAAGGGCAAGCGCTTCAACACCGACCTGCTCGAGGCGGTCGAGCTCGGGTTCCTGCTCGACCTCGCCGAGGTCGTGGTCTACTCCGCGCGCAACCGCAAGGAGAGCCGTGGCGGGCACATGCGCGACGACTACCCCAAGCGCGACGACGAGAACTACATGCAGCACACCATGGCGTACCTGACGGGTGACCCGCACTCGTCGCTCGCCGACGACCACATCACGCTCGACTGGAAGCCCGTCGTCGTGACGCGCTACGAGCCGATGGAGAGGAAGTACTGAGATGACCGACACCCTGGTCTCCGACGCACCCCGCACCGACACCGTGCAGGACGCCCCTCCCGGATCGTTCCCCGTCACGGTGATCATCCGCCGCTTCGACCCGGACGTCGACGACGAGCCGCGCTGGCAGGACTTCGACGTCATGATGCTGCCGACCGACCGCATCCTCGACGCCCTGCACAAGATCAAGTGGGAGCAGGACGGCTCGCTCACCTTCCGTCGTTCCTGCGCACACGGCGTGTGCGGCTCCGACGCGATGCGCATCAACGGGCGCAACCGCCTGGCGTGCAAGACCCTCATCAAGGACCTCGACGTCTCGAAGCCGGTCTACGTCGAGGCGATCAAGGGCCTGCCGCTCGAGAAGGACCTGGTCGTCGACATGGAGCCCTTCTTCCAGTCGTACCGCGAGGTCCAGCCGTTCCTGCAGTCGTCGTCGGCGCCCACCCCGGGCAAGGAGCGCGTGCAGTCCGTGGCCGACCGCGCCCGCTTCGACGACACCACGAAGTGCATCCTCTGCGCGGCGTGCACCTCGTCGTGCCCGGTCTTCTGGACGGACGGGCAGTACTTCGGCCCCGCCGCGATCGTCAACGCGCACCGGTTCATCTTCGACTCCCGCGACGACCAGGCGAACGTCCGCCTCGACATCCTCAACGACAAGGAGGGCGTCTGGCGCTGCCGGACGACCTTCAACTGCACCGACGCATGCCCCCGCGGGATCCAGGTGACGAAGGCGATCTCCGAGGTCAAGCAGGCCATCATGCGGGGTCGGGCGTAGTCCCGGCCCGGTCCGGGGTCCGGCTGCGGGTCGACCGGTAGGCTCCCGTCCATGACGTTCGCGGACACCCGCCCCATCCTGGACCAGCTCGGCTACACGATCCGGTACGTGCAGCTCCCCGGCGAGACCCTCCACGAGCCGCCGGTCGAGGGGGCGCTCCGCGTCGTCCAGACGGACGCCACCGGCTACGCCCTGGAAGTCGTCGACTACGGCACCGCCCGCCGGCTGGCCCAGGCCACCGGCGAGGAGGACGCCGTCGAGATGCTGCGTCGGTTCCTCAACCGGCCGTTCCCGGAGCCGCGGGACATCCGGCGGCACGAGCTCGACGGGCTGCGCGACCGTGCGGCGAGCACCTACCCGCAGCTCGCCCAGCAGGTGGCCCAGGCGGGCGCACAGGGTTTGACGATCCAGATCCCGGCCGGCGTGCCCGTCGACCGCATCGGCGGTCCCGACGGCTACCTGCTGCACCCGCTCGACACCCCGCTGCCGAGTCGCTCGCTGCCGCCGCACGTGGCGCAGTCCCCGGAGACCCACCGCTACGTGGTCGACCGCCCGTTCCTGGTGGTCGTCCGGTTCGTGCAGCCCTGGTTCGAGCAGCCGGGCGGCGCGCTCCGCTTCGAGGTCGCCGACCCGTCGACCACCGTGCGCGACCTGGTGGTCGACGGCTCGCTCGTCCGCCTCCGCGTGGTCTGACCCCTCCGACACACGAGGACAGCCCGCTCCACGCTCGACGCGTGGGGCGGGCTGTCCTCGTTCCGGCAGCTACTGCTGGTCGGGGCGGTCGTACTGGGCGCCAGCCGGGTTGGACGGCAGGCAGCCGAAGACGATGGCGGCGGCGCCGACGAACAGCGCGATGAGCCAGAACGGACCGGCCAGGTTCGCGTCGTGCACACGTCGCCACCCGAGGGCGATGCTCGGCACCAGGGTCGCCAGGGACCACAGCACGAACAGCCCGAGCAGGACGAACGCGAACGGCGACGGCGCGGCGCTGCCCGAGGGGTTGCCGTACTCGTCGACGGTGGAGCTCGACACCAGCGACGCGATGAGGATCGCGTAGAAGCCGCCGAACAGCACGATGGTCACGATCGCGTTGGCGAGGATCCAGTACCAGAACTCGCTCCGGCTGGCGCGGCCGTCGAACCGGGCGTACTTCTTGAAGAACCGGACGAACGCGTCGAGGAACCCGATGCCGTACCACGGGGCCCAGAGCGGCGGTGCGCCGTCCGGGCCGACCGGGATCGGCTGCTGGAACTGCGGGTACGGGTCGGCGTAGGGCTGCGCGTACGGCTGCTGCGCGTAGGGCTGCTGGCCGTACCCGGGCTGCTGCTGCCCGTAGCCAGGCTGTTGCCCGTACCCGGGCTGCTGGCCGTACTCGGGCTGCTGGCCGTACTCGGGCTGCTGGCCGTACTCGGGCTGCTGCTGGCCGTAACCGGGCTGCTGCCCGTAGGGCTGCCCGTACCCGGGCGGCGGACCCTGCGGCTGCCGGTCGTCCTGCGGCTGCTCGTCCGGACGCTCCTGCCCGGGCGTCCCGGCGGTGCTCATCGGCTGCTCCCCTGGCGCGTCGGCGTCGCGTTCCTGGCTCCACTCATCGCGAGCCGGCGGGACGGTCGAACCGCGCGCCCTCGGGAGCCGACGGCAGGAACATCATCACGAACACGGCCAGCGGTCCGAGGACCGGGATGAGCAGGAGCAGCGCGAGGAAGCCGCTGAAGTTCGCATCGTGCAACCGACGCACGATGAGCGCGAGGGTCGGGATCAGCAGGACGAGACCGACGATCCAGATGGGCACGCCCGCTGCGGGGTTCGACGAAGTCGACGAGAACCCGGCGTAGGTGGACGACGTGGTGGTGGTCGTCGTCCCGGTCGCGGCGATGAGGATCCCGGAGAGGACGGAGACGACGACACCGATGATCGCGCTCCACAGGTACCACCACCAGTACTCGCTGCGGCTGGCACGGCCGCTGAACGTCGCGTACTTCTTGAAGAACCGCACGAACGCCTTGCCGAACGAGATCCCGTACCACGGCGCCCAGAGCGGCGGTTCGCCGTTCGGACCGGTCGGCGGCTGCTGGCCGTACTGCGGTGCGCCGCCGAACTGGGCGTTCGGCTGGTTGTTCGGATCCTGCGGGTACTGATCGCTCACCTGGTCCCCCTCGAGTGTTGGCTGATGTTCACGTTCGAGTCAACCAGAACCCCTGAGCGGCCGTCAGGACCGTTCCGACGACGTCACCGCTGCAGCGGACGGTCGTACTGCTGCCCCTGCGGGTTCGAGGACATCAGCCCGATGATCAGCGAGAACAGGATGCCGATCGGCGGGATGATGAAGAACAAGGCGAACAAGCCGCTGAGGTTCACATCGTGCAGCCGTCGCACGGTCAGCGCGATGAACCCGAGGGCGCACGCGAGGCTCCAGAGGCTGCCGAGCCCGTCCGAACCGTCGTCGACGAACGGCAGCACGTCGAAGCCACTGCCGAAGATGCCGGCGGCCGCCGAACCGATGAGGTACCAGAGCGCCCAGAACCAGTACTCCGACTGGCTGGCCCGACCGTCGAAGCGCACGTACTTCTTCCAGAACCGCACGAACGCCTGAGGGAAGGGGATGCCGTACCAGGGCGCCCAGAGCGGTGGCCCGGCCTTCCCACCACTCGGCTGTCCCGGCACGGGCTGCGCGGACTGCCCGGACGGGCCCGGAGGCTGCTGGCCCCACGGCTGCTGGCCGTACGGACCCGGCTGCTGGCCGTACGGACCCGGCTGCTGGCCGTACGGACCCGGCTGCTGGCCGTACGGGCCCGGCTGCTGGCCGTACGGGCCCGGCTGCTGCCCGTACGGATCCGGCCGCTGGCCGTACGGGTCCCGGGGCGGGTACTGGTCACTCATCGGGCGTTCCTTCCGGCGCGGGTTGTCGGTCCACACAGAGTGTGGCACTCCCCCGGCCCGCAGAGCGTCATCCGCCCGGACGACACCTGACCCGACCGCCCGGTCAGGGCAGGAGCGCGAGCTTGCCTCCGGGGTGCCCGGACTCCAACAGCGCCGCCGCTGCCTTCGCCTCGGACAGGGGGAACGTCCGCGCCACCGGGACCTCGAGGTGCCCGGCACCCGCGAGGTCGATGAGCCGCTGCCGAACGGAGTCACGGAACGCCTTGCTCTCCGGCTGTGCGCCGCCGATCGCCCGGATGCCGTCGGACTCCGCCCGGCCGGGTGCCGCGATGGTCACGATGCGCGAGCGGTCTGCGACGAGCGCGAGGGAGACGTCCACCGCCTCGTCGGTGCCGACGCAGTCGAGCGCCACGTCGACGCCGTCGCCCGTGCCGTCCGCGACCAACGCTCGGACCCGCTCCTCGAGCCCGTCCCCGTAGGCGATCCACTCCCCGCCGAAGTCCGCGACCACGTCGGCGTTCCGTTCGGACGCGGTCCCGATCACCCGGGCACCGAGCAGGCGAAGCTGCTGGAGCAGGCTGACCCCAACGGCTCCGGCGGCGCCGTGCACGAGGACGGTGTCGTTCCCGGAGGCCTGGGTGACCCGGAGCATGTCGGCTGCGGTGGTCCCGGCGAGGAGGAGGTTCGCGGCCTCGGGGAAGCCGAGCGACGCGGGCTTCGCGAACACGTCGCGCGCGGGCACCGTCAGTTCCTCGGCCCACCCGCCCTGGACGCGGAACGCGAGGACCTCGTCACCGACGGCTCCCCCTCCGGAGGCGATCTCCGTGTCGGGCCCGATCGCGCTGACGGTGCCGGCGATCTCGTAGCCGACGGCGATCGGCAGGTCGGACGGGTCACCCTGGCGGGTGTGCTTCGTGTCGGCGGGGTTCATGCCGGCGGCGCGGACCCGGATGGTGACCTCGCCGGGACCGGGCGCGGGGACCGCTGTGTCGGTGTACTCGAGGACCTCGCTGCCGCCGAACCGCGGTGCCACCCAGTGCTTCGTCATGCACCGGACGGTACGCGCCGCCTCCCGCGGACTCTCGGGGTGCGCCCCACCCGCGGCACCGCGGATGGGTGTGTCGCGACCCCGTGACGGACTGGAGGCCCGTCACCAGCTGGTGACGGGCCTCCAGTCCGTGGAACGCGGACGTCGTCAGGCGCGCGCCTGGCGCACCCGGTCGGCGAACGCCGCGTGCAGCGGGTGCTGCGCGTCGAGCCCGGTGATCTGGGTGACCACGTCGGCATCGGATGCGTCCGAGGCCAGCAGTGCCTGCAGTTCGACGCTCTGCTCGTCGTCCGCGACGTCGAAGCGGAGTGCCGCACCCATCGCGTCCAACAGCGCAGTCGGTTCCGTGCCGTCCTCGGCCAGCGCGGCGGCGGGCGAGACGAAGCGCTCGTCGCGCGACAGCTTGCGGAGCGGCTGTCGGCCGACGCGCGTCACGGTGTCGGGTAGGTGCTCGTTCTCGAACCGCGCGATGATCGCCCGCACGTAGGCGCGGTGCACCTCGGGGTCGAGCTCGTGCCGGCGGACGAGCAGGTCGCTCGTCTCGGCGAGCACGGACTCGAGCGCGGAACGCACCGCCGGGATCGCGATGGCGTCCGAGATCTTGTCCGCCCCAGCGAGGAACCCGTGGTACGCGACGGTGGCGTGCCCGGTGTTCACCGTGAAGAGCTTGCGCTCGATCGACGCGGCGAGCCCGTCGACGTAGTGCGCACCCGGGATCGCCGGCTCGTTGCCACCGAAGGGGGTGCGGTCGATGGCCCACTCGAAGTAGGTCTCGACGGTGACGTCGAGTCCGCCGCCCTCGGGCTGCGCGGGCACGATGCGGTCGACGGCGGTGTTCGCGAAGACGGCCTTGGCCAGGGCGGCGTCGCGGCCGTCCTCGGGCAGGGCGTCGACGATGAACTCACGCAGCCGGTCCGTGGCGTTCAGGGCGTTCTCGCACGCCATGACGGCGATGGGCGCGGCGTCGGCGTCGCGTGCGACGAGCGCACGGGCGATGACGGGCGCGATGAAGCGCAGGACGTTCGGGCCGACGGCACACGTGACGACGTCGGCGGCGGCGATCTCCGCCACGACGCCGTCCTCGTCCTGCGCGCTGTTCAGGGCGCGGAAGCCGGTGACCTCGTGGTCCTGGGCACCGGCGCCGACCTCGTGCACGGTGTACGAGTCGGCGGCGGCCAGGGCGTCGATGAGCGGAGCGGCGACGTCGGCGAAGACGACCTCGTACCCCGCCTGGTGCAGCAGGAGCCCGACGAAGCCACGACCGATGTTGCCCGCGCCGAAGTGGACCGCGGTGCCGTGTTCCGCGCTCACTCGTTGACCTCGCCGAGGATCGACAGGATGGCGCTCGTGTCGGCGGCGTCGGTGAGCTTCTGGACCTCGTCCTCGTCGGAGAACACGATCGCGATCTTGGACAGGATGTCGAGGTGCTCGTTGTTCACGCCGGCGATGCCGACGACGAACCGCACGGGGTTGCCGTCCCAGTCGATGGGGGTGGCGTAGCGGATGAACGACAGGGCGGACGACTTGATGGCGTCCTTCGCGTCGTTGGTGCCGTGCGGGATGGCGAGGAAGTTGCCCATGTAGGTGGACACGCTCTTCTCGCGCTCGAGCATCGCCGGGTAGTAGTCCGCCGTGACCGCGCCCGCAGCCTCGAGGATCTCGGCCGCCTCCTTCATCGCTTCCGACTTGGTCGGAGCGGTGTCCTCGGTGTGGATGCGGATCTGGCTCTCCTGCAGGACGGGCATCGGGGGTTCTCCTTGTGTTCGAGGACGTGATGGAGGGGACGGGTCAGACCCGTCCCCTCCGATACTGCACTTCGTTACTGGTTGTGGCGTTACTGGTTCTTCAGCTGCTCGACGACCTGGTCGTACTGCGGCGCGTTCATGAAGTTGCCGACCGACACGTGCTGCGCGTTCGGGTTCTTCTGCTTGGCGCGCTCGGTGAGCTCCTCCTGCGTGATGATCAGGTCCTCGTCACCGGACAGGTTCGCGATCGCCTTGTTGGAGACCGTCACCCCTTCGATGCCCGCCTTCTTGATCTTGTTGCGCAGGACGCTGGCACCCATGGCGCTCGAGCCCATGCCGGCGTCGCAGGCGAAGACCAGGTTCTGGACCTTCGTCGCGGTCGCCGTGCTCGCCGAGCCGACGCCACCGAGGGAGGCCTCGGCCTCTTCCTCGTTGGCCGGCGAGTTGTTGCCGAGCAGGCCGGCGGTCGCGGCGTTGGCCTCGCGGCCCTTGTTCGCCTGGAGCTTCGCCATCGCGGCGCTCATGTCGCCACCGTTGCCCGACGCCAGGTCACGCTTGCGGCTGGCGAGCAGGAAGAAGGACGCGACCGCGAAGGTGACCGCGGCGGACAGGACGACCGACAGGATGACGCCGACGTAGCTGTCCTTCGACGTCGCGGTCAGCACCGCGAAGATCGAACCGGGCGACGCCGGGGCGACGAGACCGGAGTTGAAGAGCACGTTGGTGCCGACGCCCGTGGCGCCACCGAGGATGACGGCGACGAACAGGATCGGCTTCTGCAGCACGTACGGGAAGTAGATCTCGTGGATGCCACCGAAGAACTGGATGAGGATCGCGCCGGGAGCGGTCGAGCGGGCGATGCCGACACCGAAGAAGGTGAATGCGAGCAGCAGACCGAGACCGGGGCCGGGGTTCGCCTCGAGCAGGAACAGGATGGACTTGCCCGACTCCTCGACCTGCTGCGCACCGAGCTGGGACAGCACGCCGTGGTTGATGGCGTTGTTGAGGAAGAACACCTTCGCCGGCTCGATGATGACGCTCGCGAGCGGCAGCAGGGAGTTGTTCACCAGGAACTCGACGGCGACGCCCAGGCCCTCGGCGATGGCCTTGAAGACCGGCGCGAGCCAGAAGAAGCCGAGGAGCGCGAGGCCGAAGCCCAGGATGCCGGCCGAGTAGTTGTTGACGAGCATCTCGAAGCCGGGCTTGATCTTGCCGTCCCAGATCTTGTCGATCTGCTTGATGAGCCATGCACCGAGGGGGCCGCAGATCATCGCGCCGAGGATCATCACCGTGCCGGCGGCACCGAGGATGACACCCATCGCCATGATGGCGCCGACGACGGCACCGCGGGTCTCGTAGACCATGCGGCCGCCCTGGAAGGCGATCGCGAGCGGGATGAGGTAGGTCAGGATCGGGCCGACGAGGCCGACGTTCGCGACGCCGTCCGTCTCTCCGAACCCGCCGAGGATGCCGACGGGGGTCCAACCGGTCTCGATGAAGAAGGCCGTGATCAGACCCCACGCGATGAAGATCGCGATGTTGGGCATGACCATGCCGGAGAGGAACGTGCCGAACTTCTGAACGGCGACGCGTGCGCCGCCCCGCGACTTCGCGGGAGCGTCGGGCGCTGCAACGGACGACGTTGTCATGTGCGGTGACTTTCTGTGTGGTGGAGCTGCTGCGTGGTGATGGGAGGGGTGGTGCCGGGGGTGGTGGGTCAGGCGGCGTGCGCTGCGGCCGCGGCGGACCTGGCGGCCGCCGCCGTGCTCGCGGCGAGTGCCGCCGTCGCCATCTCGCGGGCCTGCTCGAGCGTGTGACGACCGAGTTCGGCGCGCACGTCGGCCAGGGCCGCGGGGGTCATGGACAGGGTGGTGGCGCCGAGACCGACCAGGACGACGGCGAGCAGCGGGTCCGCTGCCGCCTCGCCGCAGATCCCGACGGCCTTGCCGGCGGTGGCCCCGGCGGTGCCGAGCTGCGCGACGAGGCGCAGGACGGCCGGGTGCCACGGGTCCTGGTAGGACGCGACGCTGCCGAGCATGCGGTCGGCGGCCATCGTGTACTGGGTCAGGTCGTTCGTGCCGATGGACACGAAGTCCGCGTTCTGGAACACCTGCTCGGCCATCAGGGCGAGCGACGGCACCTCGGCCATGACGCCGGCGGTGCGGATGCCGAGCTCGCGGGCCAGGGTGACGAAGTACTCGGTCTCCTCGGCGTCGGCGACCATCGGGGCCATGACCCACAGGTCGGCCTCGGTCGCGGCGTCGGCCTGGGCGAGCGCGGTGAGCTGGTCGCGCAGCACCTCGGGGTGGTTCCGCAGGGCACGGAGGCCACGACGACCGAGCGCCGGGTTCTCCTCGTCCTTGTCGGTGAGGAACGGCAGCGGCTTGTCGGCACCGGCGTCGAGCGCGCGGACGACGACCTTCTTGCCGGGGAACGCCGCGAGGAGCTGGCGGTACGACTCGGTCTGCTGCTCGACCGTGGGGGCCGTCGGCGAGTCGAGGAAGAGGAACTCGGTGCGGAAGAGCCCCACGCCCTCCGCACCGAGAGCAACGGCGCCGGCGGCGTCGGCGGGGCTGCCGAGGTTCGCGAGCAGCGGCACGACGTGGCCGTCGGCGAGGGCGCCGGCGGTGAGCGGGGCGGCAGCGGCGGCGAGCCGGTCCGCGATCCGCTGGTCGACCTCGGCCACGAGCGACTCGGACGGGTCGGTGACGACCGTCCCGGCGGCGGCGTCGACGACGACGTGGACGCCCTCGGCGAGCTCGTCGGCGCCGGTCACGCCGACGATGGCGGTGATGCCCTTGGCGCGGGCGAGGATCGCGGTGTGCGAGGTCGGACCGCCGTCACGGGTGACGAGCGCCAGCACCTTGTCGAGGTCGAGCAGCGCGGTGTCGGCGGGAGCGAGGTCACGTGCGACGAGGACGAAGGGGGTGTCCGACTCGGGCACACCGGGAGCGGGGACGCCCCGGAGCTTCGCGATGATGCGCTGGGCGACGTCGTCCAGGTCGGCCGCGCGCTCCCCCATGTAGCCGCCCATGCCGACGAGCAGGTCGCGGAACTGGGCGAAGGCCTCGAACACCGCGCGCTCGGCGTTGGTGCCGCCGGCGATGCGGGTGTGGACGTCGTCGAGCAGCGTCGGGTCCTGCGCCATGAGCGCCTGCGCCTCGAGCACGGCCTGGGCGTCGCCACCGGCGAGCTGTCCGCGCTTGTTGAGGTCGTCCGCCACCGCGGCGAGCGCGTCGTGCACGGCCTGCTTGGCGTCGTCCGCCGACCCTGCGAGCGCGTCCTTCGACGGTTCGCCGAGCGGGTCAGCCATCCGGAGCACGGGGCCGTGGGCGACGCCACGGCCGACGCCGGTGCCGAGCAGTTCGGACATTCGAGACTCCTTCATCTCACACGCGCTTGCGGTGGGGTGGTTCGTTCGGTGCGCAGCGGCACGGAAGCGGACCACGCCCGTGCGGCTGAGAGCACACTACCCCGATCCGCGTTGACAAACAAACACATCCGGGGATAAAAATGCAGAAACAGATGCCCGTTTGCGTCTGGCGGATCGACCGCGGCCGTCGTCGTCGCCGACCACGTGCCCGAGCATGTCCGTTCCGTTCCGACCCGAGACGACGAGGTCCGATGTACGCACCAGAGCGCCACCAGCGCATCGTCGAACAGGCGCGCGCGCACGGGCGGGTCGACGTCAAGGACCTGGCCGAGCTGTTGGCCGTGACGCCGGAGACCATCCGGCGCGACCTGACCAGCCTCGAACGCCGCGGACTCGTCCGCCGTGCCCACGGTGGGGCGATCCCGGTGGAGCGCATCACCCTGCACCCGGGCGTCGGCGACCGCGGCGGCATCAACCAGACCGAGAAGATGGTCATCGCCGAGGCCGCGCTCGAGGAGCTGCCGGAGAACGGCTCGGTGATGATCGACGCCGGCACGTCGACCATCTGCCTGGCCGAGATGCTGCCCACCGACCGCGGGCTCACCGTGGTCACGCACTCGCTCCCCGTGGCCTCGGCGGTCGCGAACCGTCCGGGCATCGACCTGCACCTGCTCGGCGGGAACATCCGCAGCGACTCGCTGGCCGGCGTCGGCACCTGGACGCACCAGCTCATCGGGATGGTGAGCGTCGACGTGGCCTTCATCAGCATCAACGGGATCACCCCGGAGCGCGGACTGACGACGCACAACATGGCCGAGGCCGCCGTGAAGTCCGCCATGATCAAGTCCGCTCGCCGGAGCATCCTGCTCGCCGACCACACCAAGTTCGGGCGCGAGGAGTTCGGCCGCGTCGCCCCGCTCGCGGCGATCGACACGATCATCACCGACCCCGCCGTCAACCTCGACCTCGTGCGCGAGGTCGAGGCCGCCGGCACCGAGGTCTTCTGGCCCGGTCGACCCTGACCGCGCGCCGGACCCGTCCACCACGCGCTCGCTAGCATGAGCGCACCACCCATCGACAGGAGTTCATCGATGTCCGAAGCCACCCGCACCGTGACCGTCGCCAGCGCATCCGGCCTGCACGCTCGCCCCGCCTCCCTCTTCGTCCAGACCGTGACGGCGTCCGGGCACCAGGTCACGATCGCCAAGGGCGACAAGTCCGGGAACGCCGGCAGCATCCTCGCCCTGCTCGGGCTCGGCATCGAGCACGGCGACGAGGTCACCCTCACCGTCTCGGGCGACGACGCCGAGACCACCGCGGACAGCCTGGTCGAGTTCCTCGGGACGGACCACGACGCGGCCTGATCGCGCAGGTCGCGTCCGGGACGCGACCACCGGACGCACGGGAGGCACGGTGCCGGCTGGCACCGTGCCTCCCGTGCGTCCTGGGGGCGTCCAGGGCTGTCGGCACCCGCCGATAAGGTGTTCTGCATGACACGCCTGCGCCTCGCATCCGTCAACGTGAACGGCGTCCGCGCCGCCTTCCGCAAGGGAATGGGCGACTGGCTCGCCACCCGTGACGTCGACGTGCTGGCCCTGCAGGAAGTGCGCGCGTCGAGCGACGACCTGGCGGCGCTGCTCGGCGACGAGTGGGACATCGTGCACGACCCGGCGACCGCGAAGGGTCGGGCCGGCGTCGCGATCGCCTCACGTCACAGCGCACACGTGCACCGTGTCGCGCTGGGTGCGGACGACTTCGACTCCGCCGGGCGCTGGCTCGAGGCCGACTACGAGATCGGCGGCACGACGGTCACCGTGGTCTCCACCTACGTGCACTCGGGCGAGGTCGACACCCCCAAGCAGGACGAGAAGTGGACGTTCCTCGACGCGATGACCGAGCGGCTGCCCGCGCTCCGCGAGCACAACCCGCTCGCCGTCGTCGTGGGCGACCTCAACGTCGGCCACGACCAGCGCGACATCAAGAACTGGAAGGGCAACGTCAAGCGAGCCGGCTTCCTGCCGCGCGAGCGTGCCTACTTCTCCCGCTTCTTCGGCGAGCAGGGCACCGAGGTCGAGGGTGCCGACGGTTCCACCGGCCCCGGGCTCGGGTGGGTCGACGTGGGCCGCGCCCAGGCCGGTGACGTCGAGGGCCCGTACACGTGGTGGTCGTGGCGCGGTCAGGCCTTCGACAACGACACCGGCTGGCGCATCGACTACCAGATGGCCACACCCGACCTCGCCGCGAAGGTCACGGAGTACACGGTCGACCGCGCTGCGGCGTACGACCAGCGATGGTCCGACCACGCCCCCGTGGTCGTCGACTACGAACTCTGACCCTCTTCTCTCGCTTCACCTGACGCACCGGAGCACCACCATGACCACCACCCGCATCTTCTCGGGCATCCAGCCGTCCGCCGGCTCGCTGCACCTCGGCAACTACGTCGGGGCGCTCATGCAGTGGAGGACGCTGCTCGACGACCACGACGCCATCTACTGCGTCGTCGACATGCACGCGATCACCTCGCCGCAGGACCCGGCCGAGCTCCGGGCGAACACCCGGGCGACCGCCGCGCAGTACATCGCGTCCGGCATCGACCCCAGCCGGGCGACGCTCTTCGTGCAGTCGCACGTGCCCGCGCACGCCGAGCTCGCCTGGGTGCTGAACACCCTGACGGGCTTCGGCGAGGCCAGCCGGATGACCCAGTTCAAGGACAAGTCGGCGCGTCAGGGCGCGGAGACCGCGTCCGTCGGGCTCTTCACGTACCCGATCCTGATGGCCGCGGACATCCTGCTCTACGACACCAAGGTGGTGCCGGTCGGCGACGACCAGCGCCAGCACGTCGAGCTGACCCGCGACCTGGCCGGCCGCTTCAACTCGCGGTTCGGCGAGACCTTCGTCGTGCCCGAGGCGCGGATCCTCACCGACACCGCGCGCATCTACGACCTGCAGGACCCGACCAGCAAGATGAGCAAGTCGGCCGCGTCCGACAACGGCCTCATCCGTCTGCTCGACGACCCGAAGCGCACCGCGAAGAAGATCCGGTCGGCCGTGACCGACACCGAGCGCGAGATCCGGGCGGACCGGCAGGCGAAGCCCGGCATCACGAACCTGCTCTCGATCCTGTCCGCGTTCACCGGTACGTCCGTCGCCGACCTCGAGACGTCGTTCCAGGGCAAGGGCTACGGCGACCTGAAGGGCGAGGTCGCCGACGCCGTCGTGGCCGAGCTCGAACCCGTGCGCGCACGGACCCTCGAGCTGCTCGACGACCCGGCCGAGCTCGACCGGCTGCTCGCCGTGGGCGCCGACCGCGCCGAGTCGATCGCCCGCGAGACCCTCGCCCGGGTCTACGACCGCATCGGCTTCGTGCCCCGGGCGCGCGGCTGACGATGCAGCCCGTCACGCTGGAGTCCGCGCGGGTGCGGCTCGACGTCCCCACCCGCGCGGACACCACCGCGATCACCGACGCCTGCCAGGACCCGGACGTGGTCCGCTGGACCACGGTGCCGACGCCGTACCGCGAACAGGACGCCCGCACGTTCGTCGACGCCCTCGTCGGTCCGGGTTGGGCGTCCGACCGCGAGTACACCTGGGCGATCCGTCGCGCCGGCTCGACCTGGCTCGAGGGGGTCATCAGCTACCGCACGGCCGGGCGCGACCTCGGCTTCTGGTTGGCGCCGTCCGCCCGCGGCGCCGGTCTGATGCACGACGCCGTCGAACTCGTCGTCCAGTGGGCCTTCGCGGGTGGGGCACCCGACGTCTACTGGGAGTGCTACGCGGGCAACACCGCATCGGCCGCCGTGGCCCGTGCCGCCGGGTTCTCGTTCACGGGGACCGGCACGGCCCGCATCCCCGACCGCGACGGCGGCCCGACGACCGCGTGGACCGGACTCCGTCGCAGCGACGGCGCTCCGGCGTCGGACCTCCCCTGGCCGTCCGCGTCCTGAGGGTGCCCGCAGGCCGTGGTGACACGTCACCCTTCCCCCGCCGGTAGGCTCGGCCCGTGAGCGACACGGCACGACCCTCCGAGGTCCGGGCGATGCGCCGCGGGCTCGAACTCGCGGCCCTCGGGCCCGCCGTCGGTGACCACGCGCGCGTCGGTGCGGTGCTCCTCTCCCCCGACGGCGACGTCCTCGCCGAGGGGTGGCACAAGGGTGCCGGCACACCGCACGCCGAGGTGGACGCGATGGCGAAGGTCGACCCGGAACGCCTCCGCGGCGCGACCGCCGTCGTGACGCTCGAACCCTGCAACCACACCGGCCGGACCGGGCCGTGCGCGCTCGCCCTGCTCGAGGCCGGGGTCGCCCGCGTCGTGTACGCGATCGACGATCCCGGTGCCGAGGTGCACGGCGGTGCCGATCGCCTGCGCGCCGGCGGCGTCGACGTCGTGTCCGGGGTGCTCGCCGACCAGGCAGAGTCGTTCCTGGAACGCTGGCTGCTGTCGGTGCGGCTCGGGCGTCCGTGGGTGACGGTGAAGTGGGCGTCGAGCCTCGACGGTCGGGCCGCCGCGCCGGACGGCACGAGCAAGTGGATCACCGGGGCGGCCGCTCGGCAGCACGTCCACGAACAGCGCGCCGCGCACGACGCGATCCTGGTCGGCACCGGGACCGTGCTCGCCGACGACCCGAGCCTGACCGCCCGCGGGGACGCCGGTGAGCTCCTCGCCGACCAGCCCCTCGCCGTCGTGCTCGGCGACCGGCCCGTCCCGGCCGACGCCGCCGTGCGTCGACACCCACGCGGACTCGTCACCCTGCGCGGCCACGACCTCGGTGCCTCGCTCGCCGCCCTGCGTGGGTACGGCGTGCACTCGGTGTTCGTCGAGGGCGGCCCCACCGTCGCCTCGGCGCTCATCGCCGCCGGGCTCGTCGACGAGTACCTGGTGTACGTGGCCCCGGTCCTGCTCGGCGGACCCCGAGTGGCCCTCGGTGACCTCGGGGTGGGAAGCATGCCGGACCGTCGTCGGTTGGACGTACTATCGACCACCGCCCTGGGCCCCGACCTGCTGGTCCGTGCTCGACCGCAGGGCGACCCGCACCACCGGCTCCCGCACGAGCCGAGCCAGCAGCAGCAGCAGCAGCAGCACCACGCGACACCCGGGTCGGCAGACGGCCCCACGAACGACCGGAGCACCACATGAGCGACGCGCTGACCTCCCCCACGCCCGGCAGCCCGGTCCACTTCGAGGTGTCGACGAACGTGCCGACCACCCACGGCACGTTCGAGATGCGCGCCTACCGCGACCTCGTCACCAGCGCCGAGCACGTCGCGATCATCGCGCCCCTACCCGACGGGTCGCTCCCCGCCGACGGCACCCTCGTCCGGGTGCACTCCGAGTGCCTGACCGGCGAGGCCTTCGGATCGCTGAAGTGCGAGTGCGGTCCGCAGCTCGACGCGGCGCTCGACACCATCGCGGCGGAGGGCGGCGTGGTCGTCTACCTGCGCGGCCACGAGGGGCGCGGCATCGGCCTGATCAACAAGCTCAAGGCCTACCGCCTGCAGGAGGACGGTCTCGACACCCTCGACGCGAACCTCGCGCTCGGGCTGCCCGCCGACTCCCGTGCCTACGGCGGTGCGGCCGGCATCCTCGCCGACCTCGGGATCACGAGCGTCCGGCTGCTGTCGAACAACCCGGAGAAGCGCCGGCAGCTCGAGGAGCACGGCATCGCGGTGGAGTCGCTCGTGCCCCTCGTCGTCGGCGTCCAGGCGCAGAACGCCGGGTACCTCGACACCAAGCGCGACCGGATGGGGCACCAGCTGCCGGCGCACCTCGAAGCGGGTGCCGGCGCCTGAGTCCCGACCACCAGGCGACTCCGGGCTGATTCGCAGCCATCCGGCATCTGCCGTATGATCGGGTCTCCCGTCACGAGCGGGTCCCTCCCCACCGAACGCACCCGACCGGTGTCCGCGCCACCCCGCGCGAACTGGTCGGTGTCCGCCGTTCCGGCCCCCTGCGCTCCCGTCCGGGAGTGCGCAGCACGGAAGACCGCACCGCACCCATGACCGCCGCACCGGCACCAGCACACCCCACCCCCGACGGCCAGGCACCGGCCGGCAACCCCCGTTCCCGCGTCGTCATCGCCAGCCTGGTCGGCACCTCGATCGAGTTCTACGACTTCTACGTCTACGCGACGGCCGCGGTCCTCGTCTTCCCCACTCTGTTCTTCCCGAACGAGGACCCGACGGCCTCGCAGCTGTCGTCCTTCGTCACCTTCGCGCTGGCCTTCTTCGCCCGCCCGATCGGTTCGGTCGTCTTCGGCCACTTCGGCGACCGCGTCGGCCGCAAGACCACGCTGGTCGCGTCCCTGCTCGTCATGGGCACCGCCACGTTCCTGATCGGCTGCCTGCCGACCTTCGACTCGATCGGCATCTGGGCCCCGGTCCTGCTCGCCGTGATGCGCTTCGCCCAGGGTGTCGGGCTCGGTGGCGAGTGGTCCGGCGCGGCCCTGCTCGCGACCGAGAACGCGCCGAAGGGCAAGCGCGGCGTGTTCGGCTCGATGCCGCAGCTCGGCGCCCCGATCGGCTTCCTGCTCGCCAACGGCCTGTTCATCGCGATCAACGCGGCGATGCCGGCCGCTGCCGACGGCACCCCGAACGCCGACTTCCAGGCGTGGGGCTGGCGCATCCCGTTCCTGCTCTCCGCCGTGCTCGTCGTGGTCGGCCTGTACGTGCGCTTCAAGCTCGTGGAGTCCCCCGTGTTCCGCGGTGTGCAGGAGTCCGGCACGGTCGCGAAGGTCCCGCTCGGCCGGGTGTTCCGCACCTCGTGGAAGGCGCTCATCGTCGGCACCTTCGGCATGGTCGCCACCTACGTGCTCTTCTACTTCATGACGACGTTCACGCTGTCCTACGGCACCACCGGCGCCGAGGCCGGCCCGCTGGTCCCGAAGGTCGGCCTCGGCTACACGCGCGGCGAGTTCCTGACGCTGCTCATGATCGGCGTGGTGTTCTTCGGCATCTTCACCCCGATCGCGGGCATGCTGGCCGACCGCTTCGGCCGCCGCCGGACCCTCATCCCGACCACGATCGGCATCGCGCTGTTCGGCCTGACGTTCCAGATCTGGTTCGCCGCCTCGACCGGTCCGCTCACCGTGGTGACGTTCCTCATCGTCGGCCTGTCGCTGATGGGGCTCACGTTCGGCCCGATGGGCGCACTGCTGCCCGAGCTGTTCCCGACCAACGTGCGCTACACCGGGTCGGCGATCGCGTACAACGTGGCGTCCATCCTCGGCGCCTCGCTCGCGCCGACGATCGCGCTGGCGCTCTGGCAGCCCGACGGCACGATCTTCCTGGTCGGTCTGTACCTGACGATCGCCGCGGTCGTGACCCTGGTCGCGCTGCTGTTCGTGCGCGAGACGAAGTCGCAGGAGTTCACCGACGCCTGAGGCGTCACCACCTGACGGACGGGAGGCCCGGTGCCAGCTGGCACCGGGCCTCCCGTCCGTCGCGGCGCACGTCCACCCCCGCCCCGCGCAACACGCCGTCGTGTCAGCGAGACGCCGCGGGCCCGCCGGGACGCCGCCGAGTTCGGCGGCGTCTCGCGCGCGTGGCGGCGTCGAGCGGAGACGCCGGCGTCTACCAACCCCGCCACACCCCGCCACCGACCCGACGCGCGTCAACGCAGGTTGACAGATGTCAGCGCGTCAATGTACGTTGACACCCATGGACCGACCGACCATCACGAGCCTGGCGGCCGGCGCATCCGGGGACGACCCGTTCTCGGCGCTCGCCAGCGTGCGCGAGCTGCGCCGCGAGCTCGACCGCGCCGAGGAGCTCGCCGCCCGCCGGGCCCGCACCGCCGGCGCGTCGTGGCAGGAGATCGCGACCCTGCTCGGCGTCAGCCGACAGGCAGTGCACAAGAAGTACGGCAGAAACTAGGAGCACGATGAGCTTCCCCTTCGCACGCCCGAAGACCACCGACGGCCCCCGCGCCACGTTCGGTCGGCTGCTGTCCTACCTGTTCGAGAACAAGCCCGCGATGGTCGTCATCATCGTGCTGAGCGTCCTGGGCGCGGGGGCGTCGCTCGCCCAACCCCTGTTGGTCAACCAGGTCATCACCGCCGTGCAGCAAGGGGACACGCTCAGCACGCTCGTGTGGCTGCTGGTGGGGCTCGTCATCGTGGCCGGCGTCCTCAACGGCGTGCAGCACTTCCTGCTCCAGCGCGCCGGCGAGGGCGTGGTGCTCTCCACCCGCCGCAAGCTCATCGGCCGCATCCTCAACCTGCCGATCTCGGAGTTCGACACCCGCCGCACCGGCGACCTCGTGTCGCGCGTGGGCAGCGACACCACCCTGCTGCGCGCCGTCCTGACCCAGGGCCTCATCGAGTCGATCGGCGGCGCGCTGACCTTCGTCGGTGCGATCGTCGCGATGGCGGTCATCGACCCGCTGCTGCTCGGCATCGTCGTGATCATCGTCGTCGTCGCCATCGTCGTCGTCGGCGGGCTCAGCCGTCGCATCCGCGTGGCGTCGAAGCGCGCGCAGGAGAAGGTCGGTGACCTCACCGCCGCGGTCGAGCGCGGCATCGGCGCCGTCCGCACCATCCGCGCGGCGGGCGCGACCGACCGCGAGGTGCGCGAGGTCGACGGCCACGCGACCGAGGCGTACCGCCGCGGCCTCGACATCGCCCGGATGTCGGCACTCGTCGTCCCCGTCGCGAGCATCGTCATGCAGGTCGCGTTCATCGTCGTGCTCGGGGTCGGCGGGGCGCAGGTCGCCGCGGGCACGATCACGATCGCCACGCTCATCACGTTCATCCTGCTGCTCTTCATGATGATCATGCCGCTCGGCCAGGCGATGGGGGCGGTCGTCGCCGTCGCGCAGGCGCTCGGTGCCCTCGGGCGCATCGAGGAGATCCTGCACCTGCCCACCGAGTCGCAGGACGACAAGTCGGTCCGGCCCGCAGCAGCGGTGGCCAGCGACGACGCCATCACGTTCGAGCACGTGTCGTTCCGGTACAACGCCCAGGCGGACGCATCGGGCGCCGACGGCGCCGTCGCGTCCGACCCCGCAGATCGTCCGGGAGGCCCGGATCGCGTCGACGACGCGCGTCCGGCCGACGACGTGGTGCTGCAGGACGTCTCGTTCCGGGTGCCCCGCGGGTCGCGCGTCGCGCTCGTCGGCCCGTCGGGTGCGGGCAAGTCCACGACCCTCGCGCTCATCGAGCGGTTCTACGACCCCACCGAGGGCGTGATCCGCCTCGGTGGCATCGACGTCCGCGGCATGGACCGGCAGGAGCTCCGCGCCCAGATCGGCTACGTCGAGCAGGACGCACCGGTGCTCGCCGGCACGATCCGCGCCAACCTGCTGCTCGGCTCGCCGGACGCCACCGAGGACGACTGCGTCCGGGTGCTCGAGGCCGTCAACCTCGGCGAGGTGCTGCACCGCGATCCCCGCGGGCTCGACGCCCAGGTCGGCGAGGACGGCGTGATGCTCTCCGGCGGGGAACGGCAGCGTCTGGCCATCGCCCGCGCCCTGCTCGCCGCTCCCCCGATCCTGCTGCTCGACGAGTCGACGTCGTCGCTCGACGGGGTCAACGAGCAGAAGATGCGGCTCGCCATCGACGCCGTCGCCGAGGACCGCACGCTGCTCGTGATCGCGCACCGGCTGTCGACGGTGGTCGACTCGGACGTCATCGTCGTGCTCGAGCACGGCCGGGTGGTCGGTGCCGGCACGCACTCCGAGCTCGTCGAGTCGACGCCGCTCTACCGCGACCTGGCGAAGCACCAGCTGCTGGTGTGAGGCAGGCCCGTCCTCCGCGGGGTCAGGCGGCGAACGGGTCCGGGGTCAGCACGTAGACCGACTCGAGGTACTCCTCGATGCCCTCGTGCGAGCCCTCGCGGCCGAGGCCGGACGCCTTCACCCCGCCGAACGGGAAGGCCGCGTTCGACACGACGCCGGTGTTCAGCCCGAGCATGCCCGTCTCGAGCCGCTCGGCCAGCCGCTGCCCCCGGCGGAAGTCGGACGTGAAGGCGTAGGCGACGAGCCCGTACTCGGTGTCGTTCGCCAGCCGGATGCCCTCGTCCTCGGTGCCGAAGCGCGTGATCGAGGCGACCGGCCCGAAGATCTCGGTCGTCAGGATGTCCGACCCGGGCTGCACGTCGTCGACGACCGTCGCCTCGTAGAACGTGCCCGGGCGGTCGATGCGGTGCCCGCCGGTGACGAGCCGGGCGCCGCGCAACAGGGCGTCGTCGACCAGACCGGCAGCCTTGTCGACCGCGCGGTCGTCGATGAGCGGCCCGAGCGTCGTGCCGTCCTCGGTGCCCCGTCCGACCCGCAGGGCGTCGACCTTCGCGGTGAGCGCCGCGACGAACGCGTCGGCGATGCCGTCCTGCACGAAGAACCGGTTCGCCGCGGTGCACGCCTCGCCGACGTTCCGGAACTTCGCGAGCATGGCTGCGTCGACTGCGGTGTCCAGGTCGGCGTCGTCGAAGACCAGCAGCGGGGCGTTGCCGCCGAGCTCCATGCTCGTCTTCAGCACGTTGTCGGCGGCCTGCTTGAGCAGTGCCGAACCGACCGGGGTGGACCCGGTGAAGGTGAGCTTGCGCAGCCGTCGGTCGGCGATGATCGGCTCGGACAGGCCCTTTGCGTCACTCGACGGCACCACGTTGAGCACACCGTCCGGCAGCCCGGCGCGGCGGAACAGCTCCGCCAGGAACAGGGTCGTCAGCGGCGTCAGGTCGGCGGGCTTCAGCACGACCGTGCAGCCGGCGGCGAGCGCGGGTCCGACCTTGCGGGTGGCCATCGCGAGCGGGAAGTTCCAGGGCGTGATCGCGTAGACGGGGCCGACGGGGCGCTTGAGCACGATGCCGCGACCGGTGCCCTCCGGGTTGGTGCGGTAGTCGCCGCCGATCCGCACGGCCTCCTCCGAGAACCAGCGGAGGAACTCGCCGCCGTACACGACCTCGCCGCGGGCCTCGGCCAGGGGCTTGCCCATCTCCAGCGACATCAGGGCTGCGAGGTCGTCGGTGTGCTCGCGGACGAGGTCGAACGCCCGCCGCAGCACGTCGGACCGTTCGCGGGGAGCCGTGGCCGCCCAGGACGACTGCGCGGCGACGGCGGCGTCGAGCGCGGCCGTGCCGTCCTCGGGGCTCGCGTCGGCGACCTCGGCCAGGACCGCCCCCGTGGAGGGGTCACGCACCGCGAAGGTCGCACCGGTCGACGCCGCACGCCAGACGCCGCCGATGGACAGCCCCGTGGGGACGCCCACGACGCTGACGTGCTCGTCGGCGACGGTCGTCACGAGGGCGGGGTCGGTCGCCGCGTCGGACGTGGCGGTGGCGTCCGTGCTGGTCGTGCTGGTCGTGCTGGTCGTGCTGGTCGTGCTGGTCGTGCTGTTCACAGTTGTGCTCCTCCGGGGTTGGCGAGCCCCTCGTCCATGTCGCTGCGATCGACGTGGCCGCCGACCGCCCGGATCTCGTCGAGTGCTCGTGCGCTGCGCTCGGCGTCGACCCCGGCCACCAGGTCCTCGTAGACGGCGACGTCGAATCCGGCCGCACGCGCGTCGAGCGCCGATGCCCGGACGCAGTGGTCCGTGGCGATGCCGACGACGTCGACCGTCGTCACCCGACGCTCCGCCAGCAGCTCGGGCAGCGGGACGCCGTCCTCGGTCCGGGCCTGGAACGCCGAGTAGTCGGGGGTCCCCTGTCCCTTCAGGACGCCGACGTCGATCATCGCCGTGTCGAGCTTCGGGTGGTAGTCGGCGCCCGGGGTGCCGGCCACGCAGTGCACGGGCCAGGTGTCCACGAAGTCGGGGCCGTCCGGACCGGCGAAGTGGCCGCCGTTGTCGTCGTCGCCGTGGTGCCAGTCACGGGACGCCACGATGAGGTCGTACTCGTCCCCGTGTCTGCCGAGGAACGCGGTGATGCGCTCCGCGAGCGCCGCACCCCCGGTGACCGCGAGCGCACCGCCCTCGGTGAAGTCGTTCTGGACGTCCACGACGAGCAGTGCTCTTGCCATGGGTCCATCCAACACCCGGTGGCTCAGGACCCGGTGAGCCTGCCCCCGCACGAGTAGGTCGCGGCGGTCACGGCGTCGAGTGCCGGCAGCGCTGCGGCGCGCTGCGAGCCGATGGCGTAGAACGCGAAGGTCAGACGGGTGCCGTCGGCCGCGTCGATCCAGCCACCCAGGGTGTTCGCGCTGTCGATCCAGCCGGTCTTCGCGTGCACCTTGCCCCGGGCCACCGCGTTCGCGCCGGTGAACCGGCTGGCGAGGGTGCCGGACTGTCCCGACACCGGCAGGGCGTTCCCCAGCGTCCCGAGTCCGTCCGCGCCGGAGGCGACCTGCACCATGAGGTGCGCGACGAACTCCGGCGACACCGCGTTCGCGGCGCTCTCGCCCGAGCCGTCCTTGATCACGATGCCGACCGGGTCGAGGCCGTACGAGCGCAGCGCCGACTGGTACACCGACGTCAGCGATGCCGCCGAGCCGTTCGACCCGGACTCCTTCGAGGACACCCGCGCGAGCATCTCCGCCAGGGTGTTGTCCGAGTTCGGGATCATCTGCCCGATGAGCGCCGAGACCGGCTGCGAGGACACCGTCGCGATCGTCTCGGTCCCCGTGGTCGCCCGCTGGACGATCTGCGCCGACGCCGCTCCCGCGACCCCCGCGTTCGCCAGCGCCGTCCGGAAGGCGGTGCCGGCGCGTCCGACGGGGTCCTCGGACCGGGGCGACGTCGCCGCGGCGGGGTCCGCACGGTCGCCGTCGACCATCAGGGCGGTGACCTTGGGCTGGTACCCGATGGTCCGCTCCGACACCGGCCACGTGGGGTCCCAGGCGTCGGCGGAGCTCCAGTAGGTGCCGTCGGCCACGATCGTGGTGATCGGGGTGCTGCCGACCTTCGTCTTCACCTGCTCCGCCAGCTGCGCCAGGGTGGGGGCGCCGGGGTAGACCGTGCCGCCACCGGCGGACAGCGTGGCGTCCCCGTGGCCGACGAGCGCCACGGTGTCCGGCGACTCCCGCGTGACGGTCGTCGGGATGCGGTGGTCCCCGCCGAGGACGGAGAGCGCGGTCGCCGACGTGAGCGTCTTCATCACGCTGCCGGTCTGCGCGGCACGCTCGCCGTGCTCCGAGAACAGGACCTTGCCCGTCTTCGCGTCCATCACGTACCCCTCGAAGTCGCCGAGGCCGCTCGCCGAGGCGGCCGTGGCGATCGAGCAGGTCCGGAGCGCGGACGGTCCGGCGAGGTCCTCCGGTACCGCGCGGGCAGCGGGGGTCGGCGTCGGCGTCGCCGTCGGACGCTTCGTGGTGGTCGTCCGCTCGGGAGCCGAGGACGCACTCCGGGTCGGGCCCGGTGCGGCGGCCGTCCGGGTGTCCGGGGTCGTGGCCGCGGCGACCGCCACCGCACCGCCGGATCCGAGCACGAGCAGCCCCACGAGTCCGCCGGCGATCCACGGCACCGGTCGTCGAGCGGCCGAGGCGCGCGCCGCGGCGACGGCGGCGCGGAGTCGCGCGGAGACGGGACGCGGGGTGGGCTGCGGCTCGGACATCGTGACCGATCCTACGGAACCGCGGCAGGAGCCTCCAGGCCGGATCGGTGACCCGTGCGTGCGGCGGGCCCGCTCAGGGAGCCGTGGCGGGGCCGTCGGCCAGGTACCGGACGCCCACCTGGCGGCGTGCCTCGTCCATCACCGCCATGATCGCGACGGTCTCGTCCGGGTCCATCGGGCCGCCGTCGCGGTGGCCCGACGTGATCATGGCCTCGAAGGCGCGGGCCTCGTGCGCGTAGCCGGCGAGCTCCTCGCGGCCGTCGAACTCCTCGACCACGGCGCCGTCGCGGTCGCGGATCCGCCAGGTGGTCGGCGTGTACCAGGTCGTGTCGAGGTCGATGCGGCCGGTCTCGCCGATGATCGATGCCGTGTTCGGGCTCCGCAGGTCCATCCCGAAGTGGATCACCGACTGCGCACCGCCCTCGTGCGTCATGACGAGCCCCATCTGCTCGTCGACGCCCTGCTCGCTCAGCGTGCCCGCGGCCACCAGCGAGGTCGGCACCCCGAGCACGTCCACCGCGAACGACACCGGGTAGACCCCGAGGTCGAGCATCGCTCCCCCGCCCAGCGCGGGATCGCGGAGCCGGTGGTCGGGGTCGGTGGGCAGGGCCTGGTGGTGCGTGGCCTCGACGACCATCGGCCGTCCGATGCGGCCCTCGGCGAGGACCTCGCGGATCATCGCCATCTGCGGCAGGAAGCGCGTCCACATCGCCTCCATCACCGCCACGCCGGCCTGCCGGGCTGCGTCGACGACGGTGCGGGCCTCGTCCGCGGTGATGGTGAACGCCTTCTCGACCAGGACGTGCTTGCCGGCGCGGATCGCGAGCAGGGCGTCCTCGGCGTGCCGGACGTGCGGCGTCGCGATGTACACGGCGTCGACGTGGTCGTCGGCGACGAGGTCCTCGTAGGAGCCGTGGGCCCGCGGGATGCCGAACTCGGACGCGAACGCCTCGGCGTGCTCGAGCGTGCGGCTGCCCACCGCGCTGAACGCGATGCCCGCGGCAGTGCAGTCGCTCACGAAGGACCGGGCGATGCCGCCCGTGCCGATGACTCCCCAGCGAACCGTCATGGCCCCTGTCTACCAGGGCGGGGTCGGCTCCGGCCCGGCGTCAGCGGCGGTGCTTGCCGAGGGCCGCGTCCGGTGCCGCCATCGGGTGGTTGCGGAACCAGCGCAGGAGCTCGCGCGCCCGGCTGCTGTCCGCGCTGGCATCCCCGTCGGTCAGGAAGGCGTCGAACCCGTCGGGCAGTTCCGCGTCGGCTTCGCGGTGGAACGCCATCGTCCACTCGCCGAACCGCGGCGTGTGGATGCGCTCCTCGACCAGCAGGCCGACGTCGGTGTGACGCGGGTCCTCGATGATGCGCTGGTAGGTCTCGAGCACGGCGGACTCGGGTCCCTCGAGCAGCTGCATGAAGCGGCCGTCCTTGTAGACGAGCATCCCCGACAGGCCGGCGGCACCGTTGCGCTGCCGCGAGTACTCCAGGAGCGCGTCGAGGCGTTCCTGGTCGAACACCTGGTTCGCGGCGCTCATGTAGACCAGGGACAGCAGCATGACGACCTCTCCTCGTGACGCGACGGGACCGTCCCACGCGACGGGAGCGGGACCGCCTCCCATCGTGGCGTGCGCCGTTCGACCGCGGCATCCCCAGAACGGGGATCGCCGACCGAGCGGGCCGCCGGGTCACTCCGGGTCGTAGGTGCGGACCCAGTCGATCTGCAGGTGGCCAGGGTCGCCCCAGTTGCCGACCTGGAACATGTAGCGGTGCGGCGTGGTCGGGACGTTCCGCGGCACGGTGAAGACGAGCTTGCCGTCCAGGTAGTACCGGATGATCTTCCCCGGGACCCACTCGGTCGTGTAGGTGTGCCAGTCCTGCCACGACACGCGCGTGTTGTAGTGCTCGGTGTCACGCTCGGACCCGGGGGTCATCGAGTGGTGGAACACCCGAGGCGATCCCTCGAACTGTCCCTCCGGGTAGTTGAGCTCGCCGTCCACCCACGCGTCGGAGGTCGGCCAGAGCATCACGGCCACCCCGTTGCCCTCGCCACCGGTCGCCCGGGCCCGGATGCTGAACGTGCCCCCGACGTGCGACCACGCCCCGGTCGGCGTGCCGAAGGTTCCGGCGGCGCCGTGCTCGCCGTCCATCGCCACGTCCATGTACCCGTCGTGCGCGCTGATGAGCTTGCCCGACCAGTACTTGCCGCCGGTGCCGTCCGGGTAGGGCTGCCACGAGTCGCGGTAGGTGGCTGCGAACGGCCCACCTGCCGACGCCGGGGTGTCGAAGTCCTCGGAGAACGTCGGCTCGCGGTCCGACAGGTACGACGGCATGGTCGGGGCCGGGGTCGGACTCGCCGTCGTCACACCGGCGTCCAGGTCCGTCGCCGAGGTCGCACGGTCGCCGGGCACCGCGGCCGCTGTCACCGCGAGGGCTCCGGCGGCGGCTGCCACGACGACGACCGTCAGGACCCGCCTCAGCACGACGGCACCGCCGGTGTCCTGCCGACTGCGGCGTCGCTGGGCTGGTGCTCGGTCACGTGGTCCCCCGTATCGCGGACAAGGGTAGCCCCTCGGACGAGCCGGCGTCTGTCCCTCGGTCGAGGGGCGTCCGTTCCGTCCGGAATGCGAAAACCCCGGTCAGCGCCGTGTTGCACGGAGCTGACCGGGGTGTTGTCCGAGCCGCCTGTCGGAATCGAACCGACGACCTATTCATTACGAGTGAATCGCTCTACCGACTGAGCTAAGGCGGCGCGCGCTCCGGTTCCGGAGCGGCACGAGCAATGACTATACAGGTTCACACGAGCGAACGCGAAACCAGCGCGTCGAGCTCCGCGAAGGAGCGTTCGAGCTCGTCGACGAGCTCCCCACCGGCATCGGAGGCCGACCACTCCCACCACGCGTGCCGCAGTGCGGCGAGGGCGATGACCGCCGCGAGACCGGCCCGGCGTCGGAGCCCCTCGGGGTCCGCGGCGAGCACCGGGTCCGCGCGTTCGAGACGTCGTGCGACGGCGGCCTGCACCTCCGCCTGGAACTCCTGCATCGACGCCATCCGGCGGCTGAACAGTTCCGGGTTGGCGCGGAGCACCTGCTGCCGCTCCGCGACCAGGCCGCGTTCCGTGAAGAACGCCTGCGCCGAGTGCACCAGCAGGGCGCCGATGTCGGGCACCAGCTCACCGCTCGGCCCACCGTCCACGAAGGCCTGCAGTGCGGCGTCGTCGGGCAACCGAGGGTCGTCGCCGAGGATCGCCTGTTCCTTGTTCGCGAAGTAGTTGAAGAACGTGCGGGGCGACACGTCGGCGCGGCGGGAGATCTCGTCGACGGTGACGGCGCCGAGGCCGTCCTCGACGGCGATCCGGAGGGCGGCCTGCTGGATCGCGAGTCGGGTGGCGTGGCGCTTCCGTTCACGCAGACCGGGTTCGGGGTCGGGCATGCCGTGATTGTCGCATGCGGCCCCGTGGACGGGGGCGCCGGCCTGGAGGCACGGGTCGCCTCGCCCGGGTCGCCGCCGCCCGTCAGCGGCGCGCGCGGGCGATCGTGACGAGCAGGGCTTCCAGCGCCAGCAGCGCAGCGACGTTCGCAGCGATCCGCTGCCGGGCGAGGGCGACGGCGTCGAGCACCTCGAGCGCCGCGGCGGGCGGGACCGTCGGCAGCGCGTGGTCGAGTTGGTCCCGCATCGCGAGGTTCACCGGCTCGGCCGGGGCCCCGAGACCGAGCAGCAGCAGGTCGCGGTAGAGCGACGAGACGTCGACCAGGATGCGGTCCAGACCGTCGCGCAGGCTGCGGGTGGCCCGGCGCTTCTGGTCCTCCTCGAGGGCACGCAACTGGGAGCGGAGCGCCGGCGGGATGGTGCCACCGGGTTCGACGCCGAGCGACCGCAGGGCGGCGTCGCGCTCCTCGGAGTCGCGCTGCTCGGTGATCGACTTGGCGTCCTCGTCGGCGACCGCGAGCAGGTCGGCGGCAGCCATGACGGCGTCGCCGACGCTCCGCACGCCGAGCACCGTCGTCAGCGTGCGACGTCGGCGGTCGCGGGCGTCCTCGCTCGTGGCGAGTCGCTGGGCCATCCCGATGTGGCTCTGGGCCTGACGGGCCGCGTCCATCGCGAGCACCCGGTCGACACCGGTCCGTGCGACGAGGAGGTCGGCGACGGACTCGATGCCCGGCACCCGGAGACGCACCGAGCGGACGCGCGACCGGATCGTCGGCAGCAGGTCGGCCTCGCTCGGGGCGCAGAGGATCCACACCGTGCGCTCCGGCGGTTCCTCGAGCGCCTTGAGCAGCAGGTTCGAGGTGCGCTCGGTCATGCGGTCGGCGTCCTCGATGATGACGACGCGGTAGCGCCCGACCGACGGCGAGTAGTGCGACGAGGTGACGAGCTGCCGGATCTCGTCGATGGTGATGATGACGCGCTGCGTGGTGAGCACCGAGACGTCGGGGTGCGTCTTCGCGGTGATCTGCCGGAGGGTGTGGTCGTCGTCCGGGCCGTCACCCACGAGCGCCGCGGCGAAGGCCGTCGCGACGTTCGAGCGGCCCGATCCGGGCGGGCCGGTGATGAGCCACGAGTGGGTCATGCCCCCGGTGCCGTCGGTGGACTCCGCGGCGTTCCGGAGCGATGCGACCGCTTCTTCCTGTCCGGTCAGGCCGTCCCACACGCTCACGGGACCATCCTCGCAGCGACCACCGTCATGCGGGGTCGACCTCGACGAGCGGTGCGACCGCGGCACGGATGCGGCGCTGGACCTCGTCGGTGGACTCGGCGGCGTCGACCACCAGGAAGCGCCCGGGCTCGGCGTCGGCCATGGCGCGGAACGCATCGCGCACCGACTGGTGGAACGCCCCGGCCTCGGACTCCAGCCGGTCGAAGGTGTCGCCTCGGGCAGCGGCCACCCGCGCACGCCCGACCGTGACGTCGAGGTCGAGCAGGATCGTCAGGTCCGGGGCCAGACCGTCGGCCGCCCAGGTCGACACCGAGCGGATCTGGTCGGCACCGAGGCCGCGGCCGACGCCCTGGTACGCGACCGAGGAGTCGATGTAGCGGTCCTGCAGGACGACCTCGTCACGCGCGAGCGCCGGCCGGACGACCGTCTCGACGTGCTGCGCGCGGTCCGCCGCGTAGAGCAGCGCCTCGGCACGGGGCGCCACGTGGCCGCGCTCGTGCAGCACCATCTCGCGGATGCGGACCCCCAGGTCGGTGCCGCCGGGTTCACGGGTCCGCAGGACGGTGCGACCGTGTCCGACGAGCCACGCCGAGAGCAGTTCCGCCTGGGTCGTCTTGCCCGCGCCGTCGCCGCCCTCGAGCGTGATGAACCGCCCGGTCACTTCTTCTTGGCCGCCGTCCGGCGGGCCGGGGTCTTCTTCTTGACCGGCCCCTTGGCCCGCTTGTCCGCGATCAGCTGCACGGCACGCGCGTGGTCGACCGCCTCGACGTCCTCGCCCCGCGGGATCGTCGCGTTCGTCTCGCCGTCGGTGACGTAGGGGCCGAACCGGCCGTCCTTCATCTTGATCGGCTTGCCGGAGACCGGGTCGGCGTCGAACTCCTTGAGCGCGGCGCTGGCGGTCCGGTTGCCGCCGTACTTCGGCTGTGCGAAGAGCTCGAGCGCGCCCGGCAGGTCGATGTCGAAGATCGCGTCCTCGCTGGGGAGCGTCCGGGTGTCCGTCCCCTTCTTCAGGTACGGACCGTACCGGCCGTTCTGCGCGGTGATGTCGTTGCCCGTTTCCGGGTCCTGCCCGACGACGCGCGGCAGGTCGAGGAGCTTGAGCGCGGTCTCGAGGTCGACGGTCTGCGGGTCCATCGACTTGAAGAGCGACGCGGTGCGTTCCTTCGGAGCGGCGGCCTTCTTGGTCGTCTTCTTCGCCGGAGCCTTCTTCGCCGGAGCCTTCCCCGCCGTGGCGGTCGTGCCCGCGGCGGCCTCGGCCGTGGCAGAGGCGTCGGTCGTCTCCGCTGCCGCGGGGGCCGCCTCGATGACCTCGCCGGTCTTCGGGTCCACCGTCGGCTCGGGTTCGGGCGTGCGCTCCGTGACGTAGGGACCGAAGCGGCCGTCCTTCGCCAGGACCTCCTTGCCGGTCTCCGGGTTCACACCGACGACGCGGTCGCCGAGCACAGGGGCGTCGACGAGTTCCTTCGCCTTGTCCACGGTGAGCTCGTCGGGGGCCAGGTCCTCGGGCACGTTGACCCGACGGGGCTTCTCCGGGTCGTCGCTCGGCACCTCGATGTAGGGGCCGTAGCGACCGATCCGCAGGGTGAGGCCCGGCGCGAGTTCGACCGAGTTGATCTCACGCGCGTCGATCTCACCGAGGTTGTCGATGACCGTCCGGAGGCCGCGCTGGTCGTCGTCGCCGCCACCGAAGTAGAAGCCCTTCAACCAGTCGACTCGGTCTGCGTCACCGCGCGCGATGCGGTCGAGGTCCTCTTCCATCTCAGCGGTGAAGTCGTACTCCACCAGCTCGCCGAAGTACTCCTCGAGCAGACGCACCACGCTGAACGCGATCCAGTTCGGCACGAGCTGGGTGCCGCGGAGCGACACGTAGCCACGGTCGATGATCGTCGGGCTGATGGTGGGGTAGGTCGACGGGCGCCCGATCCCCAGCTCTTCCAGCGTCTTGATCAGGCTGGCCTCGGTGAAGCGCGGCGGCGGCGTGGTGTCGTGGCCCTTCGCCTCGACGTCCGTCACGGCGAGGTGCTCGCCCTCGGACACGTTCGGCAGGGCGACGTCCTGGCCCGCACGCTCGGAGGACTCGTGGCGGTCCTCGTCACGGCCCTCTTCGTACGCGCTGAGGAAGCCACGGAACGTGATGACCGTGCCGGAGGCGGTGAACTCGGCGTCCGTGCCGTTCGCGGTCGAGGCGATGCCCTCCACCGACTCGGTCGACGCGATGCCGAGCACGATCGACGCGGTCGATCCCTTGGCGTCCGCCATCTGCGACGCGATGGTGCGCTTCCAGATGAGGTCGTACAGGCGCCACTCGACACCGGTCAGGGTGCCCTGCAGGTCCTGCGGGGTGCGGAACGAGTCACCGGCGGGGCGGATGGCCTCGTGTGCCTCCTGCGCGTTCTTGCTCTTGCTGGCGTACAGCCGGGGCTTGTCCGGCACCGTCGCCGCACCGTACAGGTCGGCCGCCTGCTTGCGCGCCGCGTCGATCGCCTGCTTCGAGAGCGAGACGGAGTCGGTACGGATGTAGGTGATGTAGCCGTTCTCGTACAGGGTCTGCGCGGCACGGGCGGTCTGCCGCGGCGACAGCCGGAGCTTGCGCGCCGCCTCCTGCTGGAGGGTCGAGGTGGTGAACGGCGCCGCCGGGCGACGCGTGTACGGCTTCGAGTCGACGCTGCGGACCGTGGCGTCGCCGGCGCGCTCGAGGACGGTCGTCAGCGACGCCGCTGCGGCCTCGTCGAGACGGACGACGTCACCGCTGAGCGTGCCGCGGTCGTCGAAGTCACGGCCGGACGCGACCCGGGTGCCGTGGATCCGCGCGAGCCGGGCGGAGAAGGAGGACTCGCCGGCCTTCTCGAACCGGGCGGAGAGGTCCCAGTAGTTGGCGGAGACGAAGGCCAGACGCTCGCGCTCGCGGTCGACGACCAGACGCGTCGCCGCGGACTGCACGCGGCCGGCGGACAGGCCCGGGGCGACCTTGCGCCACAGCACCGGTGAGACCTCGTACCCGTACAGGCGGTCGAGGATGCGGCGGGTCTCCTGCGCGTCGACGAGGGAGGTGTCGAGCTCGCGGGTCGCCTCCTGCGCGCGCTGGATCGCCTCCTTGGTGATCTCGTGGAAGACCATCCGCTTGACGGGGACCTTCGGCTTGAGGACCTGCAGGAGGTGCCACGCGATGGCCTCACCCTCGCGGTCTTCATCTGTTGCGAGGTAGAGCTCGTCGGCGTCCTTCAGGGCACGCTTGAGTTCGGAGACCGTCTTCTTCTTGGCGTCGGACACGACGTAGTACGGCTCGAAGCCGTTGTCGACGTCCACCGAGAACTTGCCGAGCGAGCCCTTCTTGAGCTCGGCCGGGAGGTTCTTGGGCTCGACGAGGTCGCGGATGTGTCCGACCGAGGCCTGGACGTCGTATCCGTCACCGAGGTATTGCGCGATCGTCTTCGCCTTCGCAGGGCTCTCGACGATCACGAGCTTCTTCGTGCCTGGCACGTGTCTCCTTGATCGATGGTGCTGGTCGGCCCTGTCCACGAACGTGTCCGGGTCGACCGTGACATCGGTGACCGCGGGCCGACAGGCACACCATACACATAGTGTTCGGACGGGTCGCCCGCCGGACCGGCCACCGCGACCGCGCTGGGTGCGAACGGACCGCTGCCGATCCGGACGCGCACGCGGGCGGTCGTCGCGGCGACGTCGCAGGCGTCGAGGGTCGCTCCGTTCGCGCCGGCGACACGGGACGCGACGGCGCACGGCGCGCCGGGGACGAGCCCGATGGCGGTGGCCGCCGCCCCCGTCGCCGCTGCGTCCGCCGCGGCTGCTGCCCGCTCCGCGAGGACGCGGTGCCCGGCAGCGGCGAGCGCCGTCGAGGCGAGCAGGACCGCCACCCCGAGCACCGCCGCGAGCAGGACGGTCGCCGAACCGTCCTCGCCGCCGCGTGCCACGTCACCCTCCCCCGGCGGCCGCACAGCCGGTGGCGCGGAGCGTCAGCGCCGCGAACGGACCGGCACCCGTGCGAGCGGCGTCGACGCAGACCAACCCGCTCTCGCGGCGGACGCCGAGCGTGGCGCCGGGCGCGATCCGGGAGGCCACGGCGAGTCCGGTGTCGTCCCCGCGTCCGACCGCCCGGGCCGCGGTCGCCGCCGCCGTCGTGAGCCGCCCCTGCCCGTCGACGACGAGCACCGCCGCGACGAGCGTGGTGAGCACGACGGCCACCACGGGGAGCGCGACGGCGAACTCGACGGTCACGGAGCCGCGTTCACGACGAGAGGGCGCCACGGACGAGGTCGGTCAGGATGGTCTGCACCTCGCCGGAGCGCATCACGGCGACGAGGACCCCGGCGAAGGCGACGGCGGCGAGGATGACGACGGCGTACTCGGCCGTCGCCGATCCCTGCTCGTCCCGCATGCGTGACCGCCAGCGGGCGCTCCAGCCGTCGCGCCGGCTGCTCGGTGCGGGGTGGGTGCGGTCCGGTGTGCTGTTCATGGGTTCCGTCCTTCCTGTTGCGGTGCGACCAGCCTGTCCGGGGTACCGGGTCGGCCGCGTGCGCCGTGGGCGTTCTGTGGAGAGGTCACCCGGTGCCCACCGTGGTGGAGGACAGGACGCCCACCACGACGGGCACCACCCCCACCAGGACGAAGGCCGGCAGCACGCACACCCCGAGCGGCAGCACCAGTCGGACGGCGAGCCGCTCGGCGGCGGCCAGCCCGTCGGCGGCTGCCTCGTCCCGCACGTCCTCGGCGGCGCGTCGGAGCAGCCCGGCGGCGGGGACGCCGGCGCGGCGGGCCAGGTCGAGGACGTCGTGGAGCCGGGCGGCCTCCCCGGGTGGCGGTGCGGCACCGCCGGACGCCTCGGCGACGGCCGCGCCCGCGGTCGTCCACGATCCCCCTCCGGCGACGGCGACAGCCCACGCGTCGAGGAGCACGCCGGGCACGTGGCCGTCGGGGGTGGCAGACCGCACCAGTCGTGCCGTCCAGCTCCGGCCGACCGTGACCAGCACTGCGGCGAGCGCCGTGCACGCCCAGCCGGCCGGTGAGCCGACGAGCACCTCGATCGCTCCTGCGCCCCAGGCCGCCCCGAGCCCGAGGCCGAAGAGCGGCAGGGCGAGCACGACCCGCGCGCTCGTCCGCGGTCCGGCGAGCGCGACGCGGACCGCGCGGTCGGACGCCGCCGTGCGGCGCAGCGCCCCGGCGAGCGCGCGGAGCGTGTCGGCCACCGGCGCTCCGGTGCGGTCGGCGACCCGCAGCACGACGGCGATGTCCCGCTCGGCGGGACCGCCGTGCGTCGGGAGGCCCCCGACGAGCTGCCAGGCCCGCGGTGGCGGCACGCCGGCCGCGACCAGGGTCGCGACCCGATCGAGCGCCCCCGCGACGACCGACGCACCAGAGGGCCCCGAGGGCCCCGATGCAGCTGAGCGGGGCCGACGTCCCGCGGCGGCCGCGCGAGGCGCAACCGGTGCGCGGGGCGCGCGGGGCGCACCCGACGCGCGGGACGCGCGCACCGCACCACGCACCCGGCCCACGCCGCTCCCCCGAGCCCGAGCCCGAGCCCGAGCCCCAGCCTTAGCCCGACGCTCCCCGCCGCTCACCCGCGCCCGCCCGCCGGACGCACCTCGAGCCTCCCGTCCGCCCCCACGCGCAGCGTGCCCACGCCGCCGAGCACACGCCCGCCCTGCCGTCGCTCCACGTGCAGGACCAGGTCGAACGCGCTGACCGCCTGGCGCGCGAGTGCCTCGGCCCCGAGTCCGGCCAACGCACCGAGCGCCTCGAGCCGTGCCGCCACGTCTGCGATGCCGTTGGCGTGCACCGTCCCCGCGCCGCCGTCGTGACCGGTGTTCAGCGCCGACACGAGCTCCCGCACCTCGGCCCCGCGGCACTCCCCCACGACGATCCGGTCGGGACGCATGCGCAGCGCCTCGCGCACGAGCCGGTCGAGCCCGAGCGCACCGGCGCCCTCCGCGTTCGCCTGCCGTGCCTCGAGCGCGACGACGTGCGGGTGGGCGATGCGGAGCTCGGCGACGTCCTCGACGGTCACGATGCGCTCGTGGGTCGGCACCGCCCCGAGCATCGCCGCGAGCAGTGTCGTCTTGCCGCTGCCGGTCGCCCCCGTCACCAGGACGTTGCGGCGACGGTCGACGGCGTCCTTGACCACCGCACGCGACACCGTCGAGAACGTCCCGGACCGTTCCAGGGCGGCGAGGGTGGGGCGGTGCACCTGGGGCAGTCGGATCGACAGGGCCGTGCCGGCGACGGAGACCGGGGCGAGCACCACGTGCACCCGCACCCCGTCGCCGTGTCGGACGTCGGCACACGGTGTGGTCTCGTCGACGTGTCGGCCGCCGAGCGCGACCAGGCGGGTCGCGAGTTCGCGGACGCGCCCCTCGGTCAGCCGCGGCCGGACCGCCACGAGCCCGGCACCCCGGTCCACCCAGGTCCCGACCCCACCGACCACGAGCACGTCGGTGACGGAGGCGTCCGCGACGAGTGCGGCGAGCTCCTCGAACTCGACCAGGCGGTCGGTGCGTCGACGCCGCGAGGGCACCGCACCGGGCAGGAAGGGTCCGCTGGCGTCGTGGGCCGCGTGCGCCGGCCCCGGCGGAGTCGACGGCGGACCGGATCGGGACGGCGGGGATGGCGGGTTCGGCGGGGCGCGATGCAGGGGCACACGCCGACCGTACGGACGAACGGGATCCCACCAGCCGCCCCACACATGCGCGGTGGACAACTCCCTCCAGCCAGCACCAACGGTCCGATGTGTACCCCGAAACGGAAAGCCGTACCCCGGTCGGTGACGCGACACCAGGCACGACCGAGCGCGGCGGATCGAGCATCCCGGAGCCGCGGAAGAAGGGTTCAGCGCGCCACGCTCGCGCAACCGAGTTCATCCCTCGTCATGGACCGTTCTGTCCACGACGACCGCATACCCGCGCGGATCGTAGCGCGTCATCGGAGTCCGAACAGCGACGATCACTCGCATCAGACCCCGGGAAACAGAAGAGGCGGCACCGGTTGGGGGGAACAGGTGCCGCCTTGACATCGAGGGATTGGGGGGAATCCGATTCGATGCCGCCGGAAACGAGTCCAGCGGGATCTACTGTACCCCATGATCGGCCTCCCGGGGCAACCCCGGACACGACCGCCGGGCGTGCCGCCGTGCCACCGCCCGGTGGGGTGAGGGGTAGCATCCCGGTGCACCCCGCCGCAACGACGCGAAAGGACATCGATGTCCACTCCGACCCAGACCGACTCCCGTGGCGACGACGGAGCGACCTTCGCGCCGCCGCCCGAGTTCGTGGCCGACGCGATCGCCGGCGAGGACCTCCACCACGCCGCGACGGCCGACCGCGAGGCGTTCTGGGCCGGGCAGGCGCGGGACCTCGTCGACTGGCGCACGCCCTTCACGCAGACCCTCGACTGGTCGGGTGCCCCGTTCGCGAAGTGGTTCGCCGACGGCACCCTCAACGTCGCCGAGAACTGCCTCGACCGGCACGTCCGCGCGGGCAACGGCGACCGGGTCGCGATCCACTTCGAGGGAGCACCGGGCGACACCCGCCGCATCACCTACGCCGAGCTCACCGCCGAGGTGCAGCGCGCCGCGAACATGCTCACCGACCTGGGCGTCGGACAGGGCGACCGTGTCGTGGTCTACCTGCCGCTCATCCCCGAGGCCGTCGTCACGATGCTGGCCGTGGCCCGCATCGGCGCCGTGCACTCCGTCGTGTTCGGTGGGTTCAGCGCCGAGAGCCTCCGCGCCCGCATCGAGGACGCCGGCGCCAAGCTGGTCGTCACCGCCGACGGCGGCTGGCGTCGCGGTGCCGTGTCCGCGCTCAAGCCCGCCGTCGACGAAGCCCTGACCGGCGACGGCACGGACAGCGTCGAGCACGTGCTGGTCGTCAAGCGCGGCGGCAACGAGATCACCTGGAACGACCGCGACCTGTGGTGGCACGACGAGCTGGCGAAGGCCGCGCCCGAGCACGTGGCCCGGGCCTTCCCCGCCGAGACCCCGCTGTTCATCCTGTACACCTCGGGCACGACGGGGAAGCCGAAGGGCATCGTGCACACCTCCGGTGGGTACCTGACCCAGGCGGCGTACACGCACAAGAACGTGTTCGACATGCACCCCGAGAAGGACGTCTACTGGTGCACCGCCGACATCGGCTGGATCACCGGGCACTCCTACGTCGTGTACGGGCCCCTCGCGAACGGCGTCACCCAGGTGCTCTACGAGGGCACCCCGGACGAGCCGCAGCCGGGGCGCTGGTGGGACATCGTCGACTCCTACGGCGTCACCGTCCTGTACACGGCGCCCACCGCGGTGCGCGCCGCGATGAAGGCCGGCCGACAGATCCCCGAGGCGCGCAGCCTGCAGACCCTCCGCCTGCTCGGCAGCGTCGGTGAACCGATCAACCCCGAGGCGTGGCAGTGGTACCGGCAGGTCATCGGCCACGACCGCACCCCGATCGTCGACACCTGGTGGCAGACGGAGACCGGCGCGATCATGATCTCCGCGCTGCCCGGCGTCACGAAGCTCAAGCCCGGCGCTGCGCAGACACCGCTGCCCGGCATCGTCGCCGAGATCGTCGACGACGACGGCAACCGCGCCGACCCGGGCGAGAGCGGCTACCTCACGATCACCGAGCCCTGGCCGTCGATGGCGCGCGGCATCTGGAACGACCCCGACCGCTTCGTCGAGACGTACTGGTCACGGTTCCCGGGCCGCTACTTCGCGGGCGACGGCGCTCGGCTCGACGGCCAGGGCGACATCTGGATCCAGGGCCGCGTCGACGACGTCATGAACGTCTCCGGTCACCGGCTGTCGACCGCGGAGATCGAGTCCGCCCTGGTCGGGCACGAGGGCGTCGCCGAGGCGGCCGTCGTGGGCGCCGCCGACGAGACCACGGGCCAGGCTGTCGTCGCGTACGTGATCCTGACCGCCGAGGCCGCTGCGGACGTCGACCGTCAGGCCGTCGCCGCGGAGCTCCGGAACTGGGTCGGCAAGCGGATCGGCGCGATCGCGAAGCCCCGGCAGGTCGTCATCGTGCCCGAGCTGCCGAAGACGCGCTCCGGCAAGATCATGCGCCGTCTGCTCCGCGACGCGGCGGAGGGCCGCCGCATCGGCGACACGACCACGCTCGCCGACCCGACGATCATGGCGACCATCGCGGATCTCATGTAGCGGGAACGACGCGAGCCGCGCCTCCCGACCGGGTCGGACGGGAGGCGCGGCTCGCGTGACGTGTGCAGCTGACGGTCCGTCAGGCGGTGAGCTCAACCACCAGCTCGACCTCGACCGGTGCGTCCAGCGGGAGCACCGCGACGCCCACCGCGCTGCGCGCGTGGACGCCGGCGTCACCGAAGACCTCGCCGACCAGGGTCGACGCGCCGTTCGCGACACCGGGCTGGCCCGTGAAGGACGGGTCCGACGCCACGAACACCGTGACCTTCACGACACGGGCCACGCGATCGAGCGAGCCGGCGACCGACTGCACGGCGGCCAGGGCGTTCAGCGCGGCCACGCGCGCCTGGGCGGTGGCGGTCTCGGCGTCGACCGACGCCCCGACCTTGCCGGTGACGGGCAGCGCGCCGTCGACGAACGGCAACTGGCCCGCCGTGTAGACGTACTGGCCGGTGACGACTGCCGGGACGTAGGCGGCGACGGGCGCGGCGACCGGCGGGAGCGTCAACCCGAGCTCGGCGAGCCGGTCGGCGATGCTCATGCGTCGGCCTTGGGGCGCTTCAGGTAGGCGACGAGGCCGCCCTCGGGACCGGTGACGATCTGGACCAGCTCCCAGCCCTCGTCCCCGTAGTTGTTGAGGATCGCGGTGGTGTTGTGGATCATCAGGGGCGTGGTGAAGTACTCCCAGCGAGTCATGCGGTTCCTTGCCAGCCTTTCAGTCGTGGGTGTCGTTTAGGCTGCATCCTATGTCTGCCCAGAAGACGTCTGCATCGCGGACCAAGCCCGTCTCAGCAGTCGGCGCCTTCATCGGATTCGTCGGGTTCAGTGCCCTCGCCGGCCTGCTCGTGACGATCGGTGTCACCCCCGCGATCGCGGTCGCCGGCGTGACGACGACGTCCACGATCGGTGTGTTCGAGTCGCTGCCGGAGTACATCGAGATCGGTGACCTGCCGCAGCGCAACGAGATGTACGCGTACTCGGGCGGCAAGTCGGTGCACTTCGCCACGCTGTACGACCAGAACCGCCAGGAGCTGAAGTTCGACCAGATCAGCGACCAGCTGAAGAACGCGGCGATCGACGGCGAGGACAAGCGCTTCTACGACCACGGCGGCGTCGACATGACCTCGCTCATCCGCGCGGGTGTCGGCAGCATCGCCGGCGGGCTCGGCGAGTCGGGCGGTGGGTCGACCCTGACCATGCAGCTCGTCCGCAACATCAAGATGCAGCAGGCCCTCGAGCTCCCCACGAAGAAGGAGCAGGTCAAGGCCTACAACGAGGCCGTGGAGCAGACCATCCCCCGCAAGCTCGAGGAGATGAAGCTCGCGATCGGGCTGGCGAAGAAGTACTCCAAGAAGGAGATCCTCACCGCCTACCTGAACATCGCCTACTTCGGCGACCAGACCTACGGCGTGCAGGCCGCCGCGCAGCACTACTACAACAAGAGCGCGACCGACCTGACCCCGGCCGAGGCCGCGTCGCTCATCGCGATCGTGCAGTACCCCGAGGCGCGCAACCTGTCGAGCCCGAAGAAGTACGACGCGAACGTGGCCCGACGCAACGTGGTCCTGCGCTCGATGTACGCGCAGAAGAACCTGACCGAGGAGGAGTACCGCACGGCGCGCCAGTCGAAGCCGGCGGACTACGTGCACCTGACGCAGCCGTCGCAGGGCTGCCGGGCATCGGTCGGCGACGGTTCGCAGTTCTTCTGCGACTACGCCAAGAAGGTCGTGCTCGAGATGCCGCAGCTCGGCTCGTCGCAGAAGGCGCGTGACACCGCGTGGCGGAACGGCGGCTACAAGATCCAGACGTCGCTGAACATCGACCTGAACGCCGAGCAGAAGCGTCTGTTGAACACGTACGACAACAAGGCCGAGACGAACATGGCGCTCGGCGCGACCCTCAACTCCATCGAGGCCGGGTCGGGGCGCATCATCACGATGGCGCAGAACAAGGACTTCGACGAATCGCTGAAGTCCGCCCCCACGTCGACGTCGCTGAACTACAGCGTGGACGAGAAGTACGGGAGCTCGAAGGGCTTCCAGACGGGCTCCACGTACAAGCTCTTCACCCTGCTCGACTGGGTGAAGCAGGGGCACGGCCTGAACGAGACCGTCAGTGGAGCGGAGCGAACGGTCTCGCCGTGGACCATCTGCGGCCAGACGGACTACACCGCGTTCCCGGTGTCGAACGATGCTCCGGGTGAGGGCGGCAATTGGAGCGTCATGGGTGCCACCGCTGGTTCCATCAACGGCGCGTTCGCCTCGATGGCGCAGAAGCTCGACCTCTGCGACATCCGCGACGTCGCGAAGTCGCTCGGCGTCCACCGTGCGGACGGCGACGAGCTCCAGTACATGAACCCGTCCGCGATCCTCGGTACCAACGAGATCGCGCCGATGACGATGGCCTCCGCCTACGCCGCGGTCGCGAACAACGGTGTGTACTGCAAGCCGATCGCGATCGACCAGATCACCTCGCCGTCGGGCAAGAAGCTCGGCGGCCAGACGAAGGACTGCAAGCAGGCCGTCGACCCGGCCTTCGCGCAGGCCGCGGTCTACGCCATGAAGGGCACGATCAGGAGCGGTACTGCCCAGGGCGCGCAGACCCCCGACGGTACGCAGCTCTTCGCGAAGACGGGTACCACCGACGAGGCCGACCAGATCTGGCTCGTCGGCGCGAGCTCGCGTGTCGCCACCGCCTACTGGCAGGGCAACACCGACGGCCGGAAGATCAACCTCCGCCACTTCAGCAACGGCGTGAGCAACACCTACGCCGGCGCTCGCGCTGACGTCTGGCGTCAGGCCATGACCCCGATCAACGCCCTCTACCCGGCGGGCCCGTTCACCGATCCGCAGCAGTCGTCCATCCGTGGCAACGCCAAGTCGCTGCCGAACCTGCAGGGCAAGACCGCCGACGAGGCACGCTCGGCGATCTCCGGCGCCGGCTTCACCTACGTCGACGGCGGAGTTCGCCCGGGCACCGGCGAGCCCGGCCGTGTCTCGACGACCTCCCCGGCCGCCGGCGCGCTGCTCTCCAGCGGCGCGAGCGTCACGGTCTACACGTCGGACGGCAGCCAGGCGACGGTCCCCGACATCGGCGGTGCGTCCGTCGGCAGCGCCCGCTCGGCACTGAACGACGCCGGCTTCACCAACGTCAGCCTCACCGAGGACTACGCGAAGGGCGGCGGCGGCAAGACCTGCAAGGTCGCGGCCGTCGAGCCGGCCGCCAACACCGACGTGGCCAAGGACGCCGAACTCCGCGTCCAGCTCTACGGCGACAAGAACGGCAAGGCGCCGAAGGACTGCAAGTGACACGCGGTCGCGCCGCGCTGGGGGTCCTCGCAGCGGGCGCGGCCGTCGGTGCAGCTTCGGCGGCCTGGGGCTCGCTCGTCGAGCGCCGTCGCTTCGGGATCCGGTGGGAGACCATCCCGGTCCTCCCGCCGGGGTCGCGCGACGTCACGGTCCTGCACCTGTCGGACATCCACATGGCCCCGTGGCAGGCCGACAAGCAGCAGTGGATCCGCGACCTCAGCCTGGTCGAGCCCGACTTCGTCGTGAACACCGGCGACAACCTCGGCCACGCCACGGCCAACGCCGCCGTCGAGTACGCGCTCGAGCCGTTCCGCGGGGTGCCCGGCGTCTTCGCCTACGGGTCGAACGACTTCTTCGGCCCTTCCCCCCGCAACCCGCTGCGGTACTTCTCGGGCCCGAGCAGCACGCACGCCACCGCCACACCCGTGGAACTCGACATCGACCGCCAGACGGCGTTCTTCGAGTCCCTCGGCTGGCTCGACCTGAACGACAAGGCGCACGCCGTCGAACTGCGCGGCTCGCGCTTCGAGTTGTTCGGCACGTCGGACGCCCACCGCGACTGGGACCGGCTCGACCTGCTGCCGACGAACGTCGACGAGATGCGCAGCGACGTGTCCTGGTCCGACGACGAGGACGGCCCCGCCCCGGTGTCGATCGCGGTCACGCACGCGCCCTACCGGCGGGTGCTCGACGCCTTCGTCACGCAGGGTGCCGACGTCATCTTCGCGGGACACACGCACGGCGGCCAGGTCGCGGTGCCCGGGGTCGGTGCACTGCTCACGAACAGCGACCTCCCCCGCCGGTTCGCCAGCGGGCTGCACAAGTGGGAGCACCGCAACCACTGGTCGTGGCTCGAGGTCTCGGCCGGTCTCGGCACGTCGATCTACGCCCCGGTCCGGTTCGCGTGCCGTCCCGAGGCCGTCGTCGTCACCCTGACTGCACGGACCTCCTGATCCGACGCGCCCGGGAGTTCACCCGATGGTCGTGAGCATCCCCGAACATCGGATAGACTTCTGGGGTTGCTCCGACACGGAGTGACCACACCGCGGGGTGTGGCGCAGCTTGGTAGCGCGCCTCGTTCGGGACGAGGAGGTCGCAGGTTCAAATCCTGTCACCCCGACACTGTGTTGAGACAGTACGAAGAAGGCCCTGGTTCTCCGGAACCAGGGCCTTCTTCTTTGCCCCGGCGCGCTTCGACCGTCGGATGGGTCGCACGACCCATGCGCGACCTCCTCCCCCACCGCGAGCACGCCCTCCCGCTACGCTCGCAAGCGCCATGCAGAACGACCATCCCCTCGCCGCCGTGCTCACCACGATCGCCGCGGAGTTCCCCGACGTCGCGGACGACCCGGTCCTGACGCAGAACCTGGTCGACAACGTGACGTCGATGATCGCCGAGGCCCACGAGCGGTACGCGGCGGGCACCGACGGCAGCGTCGTGAGCCACGCGTTCCTCGACCCCGAACACCTGGCGACCGGGAGCCTGCACGCCGAGCACGCCCAACACCCGGCGGGTGCCATGCTCGCCGCCGAGATGCTGTTCGACGCCTACCTGCCGGTCTTCGTCGACGAGGTCGGTGCGACGTCCACCGTCGAGGTCCTGCGCGCCACCCGGGCCCTGCACGCCGGCATCTGGAGCCGGTTCCCCGCCGGGGCGGTCGCCTACACCGAGGCACTGCGCCAGCGCGTCACGACGGCGCACCTGGACTCCCGTACGCAGATCGCGCGGGACCTGCACGACCGCGTGGCACACGGCATCCTCGCCGGGTTGCAACGCCTCGACCTCGTCCTGTTGACGGACCCGCCGGCGGACGAACGAGCCGACCAGCTGGACGACGCCGCACGGCTGCTGCGCCGAGCCCTCGGCGACGTACAGGACCTGGCGGTCAGCCTGCACGCCCGGGTCGGGGACGCACTGCTCGACGACGCGCTCCGTCGGCACGTGCGGGACCTGTTCCCCGACGACGACCGGCTGTCGGTCGGGTCGACGGGCACGCCCGCTCCGCTGCCGAACTGGCAGGCCGAGGAAGCCCTGACGATCCTGCTCGAGGCGCTGACGAACCGCAGCAAGCACGCTCCCGGATCGACGACGTCGGTGCACTTCGACTGGTCGCCCGCTGCGGTGGTCGTGACCGTCTCCGACGACGGTCCGGGCTTCGACCCGAGCGCCGACGCCGACGGACGCCTCGGGCGACAGACGATGCGCGAGCGAGCCGCGGTCATCGGCGCCCGACTCGACGTCGAGAGCGTCGAGAGCGGTCCGGACACCGGCACCACCGTCCGGCTGACGATCCCGAGGGGCACGCTGTGACCGTCACGCACGTGGCCGTCGTCGATGACCACCGGCTGTTCCGCGAGGGGCTCGTCACGATCCTCGGTTCGGTGCCGACGGTCCGGGTGGTCGCACACGGGGAGCGGCCGTCCGACGTGCTCGACTCCCCCGAGGCCGCCGCGATCGACGTCCTGCTGCTCGACGTCGAACTCGACGGACCACCCGCACGCACGACGATCGCCACGGTCCGCCGCACCCGGCCGGACATCGCGGTCGTGGTGCTCACCATGCACCGGGACGCCGTGCTGCGCCGGACCCTGCTCGACGCCGGCGCGGTCGACTTCGTGACGAAGGACACCCCGAGCCGCGAACTCGTCGACCGCATCGCGCGCGCAGCCCACGCCGACGCCGCCTCCGTCACCTTCCCGGTCGACCTGGTGACCGAGGCCCGCGCGGGCTCACCGCTGAGCGACCGCGAACTCGAGGTCCTGCGACTGATCGCCGCCGCCCGAAGCAACGCCGAGATCGCCGCCGACCTGCAGCTCGCGATCGGCACGGTGAAGCGCCACGTCTACAACGTGTTCCGCAAGCTCGACGTCGGTTCCCGCGTCGGCGCGGTCGCCGCTGCGACGCGCCTGGGCTTGCTCCCCTGAGGCAGCGCCCCACTGGGTGAGCAGGAATGGTCGGGTGCCCAGCGGCGACCCGACCATTCCTGCTCACCAAGCACGAACGCTCGACCGTGCGAGCGAACGACTAGACCGCCGCGGCCGCCCCGGCCGGCACGAGCCGCCCCTCGCCGTGCAGCCGCGCCACGACCTCGAGGGCCTGGTGCCGGTACCTCGCCTGGGCGGCCCCGGGCGAGACGATCACACCGTCCGCCCCCGTCGACGCCACGAGCGCGTTGATCTTGTCGGCCACCTGGTCCGCGGTGCCGTAGGCCTGCCGCTCGGTGCGGGCGGCGATGAACCGACGCTCGAGGTCGGAGAACTCGTACGCCCGTGCCTCGTCCATCGACACCGGCTCGGGCTTGGCCCCCTGGCGCATCCGGATGAACGAGATCATGCCCGGGGCGCTCTGCTCGTCCACGACGGCCGGGTCCTCGTCGGTGACGACCTGCACGCCGATCAGCGCGTTCGGCGTCTGCCGGAAGCGCGACGGGCGGAACGAGTCGCGGTACAGCGCGAGCGCCGCCTCGGTGTTGTCGGACGCGAAGTGGTGCGCGAAGGCGAACGAGACGCCGAGCGCACCCGCGACCTGCGCGCTGTAGCCGGAGGACCCGAGCAGCCAGAACTCGGGCACGTCGCCGTACCCGGGCACCGCCTGGATGCGCGACAGCGGGTTCGCGGGGTCCATGCCGGTGAAGAACCCGATCAGGTCGGACAGGCGCTCCGGGAAGTCGTCGACGTCCAGTCGGTCGGTGCGACGCAGGGCCATCGCCGTGGCGCCGTCCGTGCCGGGGGCACGCCCGAGCCCGAGGTCGACGCGGTCGCCGTACAGCGCCCGCAGCGTGCCGAACTGCTCGGCGACGACGAGCGGCGCGTGGTTCGGCAGCATCACCCCGCCGGACCCGATGCGGATGGTCGAGGTGGCCGCGCCGACGGCGCTCAGCAGCACGGCGGGTGCCGAGGACGTGATGCCGGGCATGCCGTGGTGCTCGGCGACCCAGAAGCGCTCGTACCCGAGCTGCTCGGCGCGCACCGCCATGTCGATGGAGCCCTGCAGGGCCTCGGTGTTGGTCTGGCCGTACTCGCGGGTCGCCAGGTCGAGGACGGAGAGGTGCAGGGTGTCGTCGGTCATGTGGGCACCAACCCGTGCGTGCCGCCGCACATTCCAGCGGAGACCGGTCACGACGTGCCGTCGCCCGGTCGCCGGGCGGTCGCCGGGCGGTCGCCGGGCGCCCGCGGGGGCGACGCTTCGCGACCACTCGGCGGACGGGCGTGGCGCGCCCTGGAGAGGCGGCGCGGCGGCCGGGAGGCGCGGGGCGGGGCCGTGCCGCGCCTCCCGGCCGCCGTCCGGTCACGTCTCGGGCGCGCACGGTCACGACGTGCCGTGCGCACCTCGCGGACCGGTCACGTCCGGTCGCCTGACGGGCGCACCGCCGACGGAACGCGACCGCTCGCCGGACCCGGGCGGGGTGTCGTGACCGACCGCCCCGACCGCTCAGGCGCCGTCGAGGCGTCCGCCGGACTCCGTCAGGTAGCAGTTGGCGCAGAGCGACTCGTACGCGACGTCGACGCCGTCGATCGCGACCTGCGACCCGTCGAAGACGAACCGCCCGTCGACGGTCCGGGCGTTGAACACGGCCTTGCGACCGCAGCGGCAGATGGTCTTGAGCTCCTCGAGGGAGTGCGCGACCTCGAGCAGGCGGGCGCTGCCGGGGAACGCCTCGGTGCGGAAGTCGGTGCGGATGCCGTAGGTGATGACCGGGATCTCGTCGAGTACCGCGATCCGCAGCAGGTCGTCGACCTGGCGCGGGGTGAGGAACTGCGCCTCGTCGACGAGCACGCAGCTGACCGGACGCACCATGCCGTCCAGGCGGTCCGACTCCGGGTCGACGGCGCCCGCGGCGGTGACGGCCTGGCGGACGTCCGCGTCGGGGCCGAACACGATGTCGACGGTGCGCGTGACCCCGAGCCGCGAGACGATCTCACGGTCGCCCTTGGTGTCGATCGCCGGCTTGGCCAGGAGTACCCGGTGCCCGCGCTCCTCGTAGTTGTACGCCGCCTGCAGGAGTCCGGTGCTCTTCCCGCTGTTCATCGCGCCGTAGCGGAAGTAGAGCTTCGCCACTACGCGAGGAACCCGTCCTCGGCGGCCCGACGGATGAGGTCGGACTTCTTCGAGGCGGGTCGACCGACCTTGCTGTACTTCTCGCGCACCCGACGCAGGTAGGTCTTGGCGGTCTCGTACTGCACGTTCATCTGCGCGGCGACCTCGTTCGTCGAGTAGCCCGACACGTACAGGCGCAGCGCTTCCTCTTCGCCGGCGCTGAGCTTGGGCCGCTGGTGGGCGGCCGCTCCGGTCGGCAGCGGTCGCCACTCCCGCGGCTGCGGGGTCTCGCGGGCGACGCCCATGATCTCGCGAGCGACGTCCATGACCTCGCGCATCGGGAGCGACTTCGACAGGAACGCCGCAGCTCCGGCGGCCAGGGCACGGTCGCGGGACTCGCGGCTGTCGACGCTCGACAGGACGATCACCTTGGCGCCGGCAGCACGGCAGGTGCGCACGCGGGCCTCGATCGAGACCGGCTCCTTGAGCTGGAAGTCGAGGAACACCAGGTCGGTCGGGAAGCTGTCGCTGTGCACCATCTCGAGCCAGGTGTGCGCGGTCAGGGCGAGGTCGAAGTCGAATGCGTTGACGGCGATCCAGCTCGACAGGCTGTCCAGCAGCACCTCGTGGTCGTCGAGGATGGCCAGCCGCACACGTCGTGCTCCCGGGTTCGGGACGGCCGGGAGCCCCTCCGAGAGCCGGTTGGGGTCAGTGCTGGTCATACGAGAACCTTAGTGCGAGGGCGGACGGACGGACCGAGACGTCGAGGTCGGGGAACGTCACACGGAGGACGGCGAGGTAGGGGTCGAACGTGCGGTGGATGCCGATGTCGGAGTCGGCGACGACGAGGTCGAGCGCGACGACCACGCCGGCCGATCCGTCGTCTGCGCGGCGCACCGTCGCCCGGAACCCGGCCGGGTCGACGGTGACGGCACGGAACGCCGCGCGGACGAAGGTGCGCACGACGGTCCGCTGGTCGGTGTCGAGCGTCGCGATGAGTCCGTCGGGGTCGTCGACCACGGCGGCGGCACCGCCCTCGACCCGGACGGCGTACTCGAACCAGGTGCGGTCGGCGTCGGCGACCATGGACCGACGGATGCCGTCGGCGATCTCGCGGGCTCGCTCGCGGTCGGCGTCCGTGATGCCGTCGCGGGTGCGCAGCTCGGCGAAGAACGGTGCGACGTCACGGGACAGGATGGTCGATCGGTCCTGCTGCACGCTCGCCGCGATGCCGTCGCGTTCGGCCCGCGCCACCGAGTAGGAGCCGGCGCGGATCTGCACGCGTTCCGCCAGGCCGGCGAACGTGCGGGCGAAGACCGCCGACGCCGCGGTGAGCACCAGGGTGGGTGCCGCGGCCAGGAAGGCGGCGACCGCGACGGGGACCTCGTGCGGGAAGACCGCGGCCCCGATGCCCCACGTCACGGCGTTCACCACGGCGAGCACCACACCACCGACGGCCAGGTCGGTCCACGGGCGGTACGGCGCGACCATCACGATGCCGGTCGCCGTGATGAGCGACATGAAGTCGTTCAGGGCGCTGCGGTCCGGGCCCCACTGCGCGGCGACGCTCGTCATGGAGGCCAGGCCGAGCAGCCCGACGTGCGCGATGTACGCCCAGCGCGGGAACGGTGCACGGAAGGGGCTCGACGCGACGAAGACGACGGCGGCCGACGCGGCGACGAGCAGCACGGTCAGGGCGCTCAGCGTGGCGCTCCCCTCGACGTCGCGGTCGAACACCGACACGAGGAGCGCCCACACGATCCCGGCGGCGCCGAGCACGACGGCGAGCGGCCGGGAGCCCATGGCGCCGAGGGGGTCGTACTGCTGGGCCGTCCGACGGACCTCGGGCACCCGACGGCCGCGCACCGCGCTCACCGCCCGGCTCCCTGGCCGTCGCCGCTCCCGACCGGCACGGTGACCGCGCCGGTGACGGGTCCGTACGGGACGGTCATCATGACGCTGGTACCGGAACCCGGCGACGACCAGATCTGCACCTCGCCGCCGACCCGACCGATGCGGTCACGGACGGATCCGCGGAGCCCCATCCGGTCCGCCCCGGTGGCGTCCTCGTCGAACCCGCGGCCGTCGTCCACGACCATCACCGTGCACGAGGCGCTGTCGTCGAACACGCTGACCTCGGCGGCGTCGGTGCCGGCGTGCTTCCGGACGTTCGCCAGGCACTGTCCGACGGCGCGGACGAGCGCGGCGAGGGCTCGCTGGTCGAGTCGTTCGAGGGTCGAGGTGTCGCCGGAGACGGTGACGTCGAGCCCGAGTGCGCGGTGCTCGTCGACCATGGCGTCGAAGACCGCTGCCCCGGCGCCCGGCTGCGGTCGCACCACGGGGGCGAGCCACCCCTTGCCGGTGAGGACCGCGACGTCGGCGTCGACGGTCTCGGCCAGGTGCGGGTCCATCGGGCCGTCGGGCGCGACGGCGATCGCGCCGAGGTGGTTCAGGACGGTGTCGTGCAGGATCGCGGCGGCCTCGGCCTCGACCCCGGCGCGGTACGCCGAGACGTGCTCCTCGCGCGCCGACCGCAGGAGCTCCGGCTGCACCTGCTCGGAGCGGGTGGTGCTCCGGCTCGTGGCGAGCACGAGCGCCACCACGAAGCCGAGGGTGACCCAGGCGAGCACGAGCGGCCGCAGGGTCGCACCGGCCTGCTCGATCGCGATCCAGGTGGCGGCCCGGCCGACCACGAAGCCGACGAACGACCACAGGGCGACCCCGCGCGGCGCGGCACCGGCCCCGCCGACCAGGATGAGCGGGATGACGACCAGGGACAGCAGGTACGACGTCACCCAACCGGTCGGCACCTGCTCCTGCACCCCGAGGGCGAACCACCAGGCACACACGCCGCCGACCACCAGGAACGCGCCGGCCGACCGCGAGGTACCGAACTGCACGTGCACGCCGACCATCGCCAGCATCGGCAGGAGGGCCAGCACGGCGGGCAGGACCTGCACCTCCGGCTCGGACAGCCGGTAGAGCACCAGGGCGATCCCCGCGGCGACGATGGACCCGATCGCACCGGCGTGGAACGCACGCACCGTCGACCACGCGTTCACGCGCGGCGCGAGGTGCGTGGGGATGCCGAGCACGAGGTGGATCCTTCCGGGTGGCGTTGGCGCCGTCCACGATCCAACCACCGCGGCGGCGACCGTGTACCCCGAAAGCAGGGACTCTCGGCGACTGGCTCGATGATAGTCGCCCGCGCCGGGGGCCTGCTGTCCCCCGAAGACGGACCGCCGTGGTCAGAAGAGCGTCTGCGCCGCCACCGGGCGGAGGAGCCGTCGGTCGAACCCCGGATCGGCGCGTTTGAGCGGGGAGACCGTCGGTACGGACTGCTCCTGCGGGAGCGCCCGCGGCTCCGAGAACCCCATCGACCCGGTGGCCGGGTCGACGCGACCGATGCCGACCCCGTGCGCGGCCAGGATCGGCCGGATGCGCTCGGTCAGCCAGCGCCGGTAGTCCTTCGGCGCGTAGGTGTTGTCGAGGTACATCGCCCGGTAACGCTGCACCAGGTCCGGGTACTCGCGACCGAGCCACTCGAACCACCACGGCTTGACGCCCGGCCGCAGGTGCAGCGCCGAGTACGTGATGCTCGTCGCGCCGGCCGCGGTGGCCCGCCCGACCGCATCGTCGAGGTGCGCCGTGGTGTCGGTGATGTACGGCAGGACGGGCATCAGGAAGACCGTGCAGTCCAGCCCGGCGTCGCGGATGGCCCGCACGGTGGCGAGCCGCGCGGCCGTCGTCGGTGTCCCCGCCTCGACGGACTGCTGCAGGCCGTCGTCGTACACGGCGATCGACATCGCCAGGTCGACCGGCACGACCTTCGCCGCCTCGACCAGCAGGGGCAGGTCACGACGGAGCAGCGTGCCCTTCGTCAGGATGCTGAAGGGCGTGCGCGACTCGGCCAGTGCCTCGATCACGCCGGGCATCAGCCGGTACCGACCCTCGGCCCGCTGGTACGGGTCGGTGTTCGTGCCGAGCGCGACCGGGTGGCGGTCCCACGTGGGCTTGCCGAGCTCGCGGCGCAGGACCTCGGCGACGTTCGTCTTCACCACGATCTGCTGGTCGAAGTCGGCGCCGCCGTCGAACTCCAGGTAGGTGTGCGTCGGCCGGGCGAAGCAGTACACGCAGGCGTGGCTGCAGCCCCGGTACGGGTTGATCGTCCACCCGTAGGTGCCGGAGCCGTCGGCGCTGGGGACCCGGTTCAGGGCACTCTTCGCCAGGACCTCGTGGAACGTGACCCCGGCGAACTCCGGTGTCGTCACGCTCCGCACGAAGCCGCTGTTCGACTCCATGCCCGGGAGCGCGTCGTCCTGTGACGCGTCGATCGCCTGTCCACTCCACCGCATGCCGTCATTCGAACACATGTTCGAACGGGCCGCAAGCCGTGATCGGTCGTGGCGGCCGTCAGTGGTGCAGCCCGAGCACCTTCGCCGTGCGCTCGAGCGTAGCGTCCGCCAGGGCCGCGTCGTCGCCGAGGTCCTGCCCGTAGGTGGGGACCATCGCGCGGATGTCGTCCTGCCAGCCGTCCCAGCGGTCCGGGAAGCACCGGCGCAGCAGGCCGAGCATGATCGGCACGGCCGTCGACGCCCCCGGCGACGCGCCGAGCAGCCCGGCGATCGACCCGTCGGCCGAGGTGATGACCTCGGTGCCGAACTGCAGCACGCCGCCCTTGTCCTTGTCCGGCTTGATCACCTGGACGCGCTGCCCGGCGGTGATGCGGTGCCAGTGCTCCGGCTGCGCGCTCGGCATGAAGTCGCGGAGCGCGTCGAACTTCGTGCGCTTCGAGGCGAGCAGCTGCCCCACCAGGTACCGCACCAGATCGAAGTTCGAGAACGCGACGCTCAGCATCGGCCGCAGGTTGTGCGGCCGGATCGACCGGAACAGGTCGAGCAGCGAGCCCTGCTTGAGGAACTTCGGGCTGAACCCGGCGTACGGCCCGAACATGAGCGAGGCACTGCCGTCGACGATGCGGGTGTCGAGGTGCGGCACGGACATCGGCGGGGCGCCGACGCTCGCCTTGCCGTACACCTTGGCCGCGTGCTTCTGCACCACCTCGGGGTCGTCCGTGCGCAGGAACTCCCCCGAGACCGGGAAGCCGCCGTAGCCGCGGATCTCCGGGATGCCGGACTTCTGCAGCAGGTGCAGTGCCCCGCCGCCGGCGCCGACGAAGACGAACTTCGCGGCGATCCGCTGCGTGGAGCGACCGATCTCGTTGCGGACGTCGAGGACCCACCCCTCGGACACCTTGGACCGGCTGAGCTTCGTGACCTGGTGCGAGGGCTCGAACTCGACCCCGTCGATCTCGAGCTGGTCGAACAGCTGCCGGGTGAGCGAGCCGAAGTCGACGTCCGAACCGGCCGCCGAGTACGTCGCGGCGATCGGCTGGTCCTTCTTGCGACCGGGGATGAGCGCGGGGGCCCACTTCCGGATCTGCTGCGGGTCGTCGGAGAACTCGATGCCGGCGAAGAGCGGGTGGTCGCGCATGGCTTCGTACCGGGCACGCATGTACGCGACGTTCGCCTCGCCCCAGACGAACGAGATGTGCGGCGTGGGGTTGATGAAGTTCGACGGCTCCGGCAGCACACCGGTCTCGACCAGGTGCGCCCAGAACTGGCGGGACACCTGGAACTGCTCGTTGACCGTGACGGCCTTCGCGATGTCGACGCGGCCGTCGGGCAGCTCGGGTGTGTAGTTCAGCTCGCAGAGCGCGGAGTGACCGGTGCCGGCGTTGTTCCACGGGTTCGAGGACTCCTGCGCCACGGTGCCGAGCCGCTCGTACACCCGGATCTTCCAGCTCGGTTCGAGCCGGTGGATGATCGCGCCGAGGGTGGCGCTCATGATGCCACCGCCGATCAGGACGACGTCGATGGGGTCCACCTGCTTCTCTGCCACCCGTCGATCCTACCGACGTCGGCCGACAGGCCGGTCGGCGGACGCTCCGTCGCCCAGGCGGCGGAGCACGCGCAGCCGATGCGGGACGGACGGGAGGCCCGTGGCGGTGTCGCCACGGGCCTCCCGTCTGCTGGTCGCGTCGCTGCGCTACGCGGCGACCGAACGCCGCGCGACGATCGTCTCGGCGATCTGCACCGCGTTCAACGCGGCGCCCTTCCGCAGGTTGTCGTTGCTGACGAAGAGCACCAGGCCGCGGCCCTCGGGCGCGGACTGGTCGGCACGGATGCGACCGACGAACGCCGGGTCCTGACCGGCGGCCTGCAGCGGGGTGGGGACGTCGGAGAGCTCGACGCCGGGAGCGTCCGCCAGGATCTCGGTCGCTCGCTCGGGCGACAGCGGGCGCTCGAACTCGGCGTGCACCGAGATGGAGTGGCCGGTGAAGACGGGGACGCGCACGCACGTGCCCGCGACGAGCAGGTCGGGCAGCTCGAGGATCTTACGGCTCTCGTTGCGGAGCTTCTTCTCCTCGTCGGTCTCGCCCAGGCCGTCCTCGACGATGCTGCCCGCGAGCGGCACGACGTCGAACGCGATCGGGCGGATGTACTTGACGGGCTCGGGGAAGGTCACGGCCGACCCGTCGTGGGTGAGCGCCGCGGTGTCCTGCTCGAGCGCGGCCTTCGCCTGGCCGAGCAGTTCGTCGACCCCGGCGAGCCCGGAGCCCGACACGGCCTGGTAGGTCGTGGCGACCAGGCGGCGGAGTCCGGACTCGGTGTCCAGGACCTTGAGCACCGGCATGATCGCCATCGTCGTGCAGTTCGGGTTCGCGATGATCCCCTTCGGCGCCTGGTCGATGGCGTGCGGGTTCACCTCGCTCACCACGAGCGGCACCTCGGGGTCCATGCGCCAGGCGCTGGAGTTGTCGACGACGAGTGCCCCGGCGGCGGCGAACTTCGGCGCGAGCGCCCGCGAGGCGGTGGCCCCGGCGGAGAACAGCGCGATGTCGATGCCGGACGGGTCGGCGGTCTCGGAGTCCTCGACCACGATCTGCTCGCCGCGGAACGGCAGCGTCGTGCCGGCGGACCGTGCGCTGGCGAAGAAGCGGACCCGGTCGGCCGGGAACGCGCGTTCCTCGAGCAGACGGCGCATGACGGCGCCGACCTGGCCGGTGGCGCCGACGACGGCGACGGTGAGGGTGCTCATGCGGTGCTCCTGATCGGTGGTCGGGTCAGCGGCCGGTGCCGGCGTAGACGACGGCCTCGGCGTCGGCGTCCAGGTCGAACGCGCTGTGCACGACCCGCATCGCCTCGTTGAGGGTGTCGGCGCGCGTCACGACGGAGATCCGGATCTCCGACGTCGAGATCATCTCGATGTTGATCGACGCGTCGTGCAGGGCGCGGAAGAGCTTCGCGGAGACACCGGCGTTCGTGCGCATGCCCGCGCCGACCAGGGCGAGCTTGCCGATCTGGTCGTCGTACTGGATGCTCTCGTACCCGATGTCGGCCTTCGCGACCTCGAGCGCGGTGAGCACCGACTGTCCTTGGTCCTTCGGCAGCGTGAACGAGATGTCCGTCCGACCGGTCGACGCCGCCGACACGTTCTGGACGATCATGTCGATGTTCGCGCCGGCACGAGCGACGTTGGTGAAGATCTCGGCGGCCTTGCCCGGCTGGTCCGGGACCCCCACGACGGTGATCTTGCCCTCGGAGAGGTCTCCGGCGATCCCGGTGATGATCGGTTCTTCCACGGTTTCCCCCTCTGCAGGGTTGTAGACGATGGTGCCCTCGGCGTTGTTGAACGAGGACCGGACGTGCAGGGTGACGCCGTGCCGCCTGGCGTACTCGACGGCGCGGATGTACAGGACCTTGGCGCCCGAGGCGGCGAGCTCGAGCATCTCCTCGCTCGTGATGCGGTCGACCTTGCGGGCCTTCGACACCACGCGCGGGTCGGCCGTGAAGATGCCGTCGACGTCGGTGTAGATCTCGCACACGTCGGCGTCGAGGGCTGCGGCGAGGGCGACGGCGGTGGTGTCCGAGCCGCCGCGGCCGAGCGTGGTGATCTCGCCCGTGGTGCGGTTGAAGCCCTGGAAGCCGGCGACGATCGCGACGTGGCCGGAGTCGAGCGCCTCGCGCACGCGCTTCGGGGTGACGTCGACGATGCGCGCCTTGCCGTGCTGGGCGTCGGTGAGCATGCCCGCCTGGCTGCCCGTGTACGACGACGCCTCGACGCCCAGGCTCTTGATCGCCATCGCGAGCAGAGCCATCGAGATGCGCTCCCCCGCGGTCAGGAGCATGTCGAGCTCACGACCGGCGGGGATCGGCGTGACGGAGTGCGCCAGGTCGACGAGCTCGTCGGTGGTGTCGCCCATCGCCGACACCGCCACGACGACGTCGTTGCCGGCCTTCTTCGTCTCGACGATCCGCTTCGCCACGCGCTTGATGCTCTCGGCGTCCGCGACGGATGAACCACCGAACTTCTGCACGATCAAGGCCACTGGCTGGTACTCCCGGGGACGGCGACACCGCGCGGTCACGCGGTGTCCCAATCGTAGAGGGTGTTCCGGGGATGTTGCGTGCGAGCGGCCCCGGACGCAAGGAAGCTGCGCGGCGCTCAGCCGCCGACCACGCGCCGCCCCTCGAAGGCCCGGCCGAGCGTGACCTCGTCGGCGTACTCCAGGTCACCGCCGACGGGCAGCCCCGAGGCCAGTCGGGTCGTCCGGATCCCCATCGGCACGAGCAGCCGGCTGAGGTACGTCGCCGTGGCCTCGCCCTCGAGGTTCGGGTCGGTCGCGATGATGACCTCGTCGACCGTGCCGTCGGCCAGGCGCGTCATGAGCTGCTGGATGCGCAGGTCGTCCGGACCGATGCCGTCGATCGGGCTGATCGCGCCGCCGAGCACGTGGTACAGCCCACGGAACTCCCGGGTGCGCTCGATCGCTGCGACGTCCTTCGCCTCCTCGACCACGCAGATGACGGAGGGCGAGCGACGCGGGTCGCGGCAGATGCTGCAGCGCTCGGACTCGGTGACGTTGCCGCAGACCTCGCAGAACCGCACGCGCTCCTTGACGTCCGCGAGCAGTTCGGACAGGCGTGACGGGTCGAAGGACTCGGTCTGCAGGATGTGGAACGCGATGCGCTGCGCCGACTTCGGGCCGATGCCGGGCAGGCGGCCGAACTCGTCGATGAGGTCCTGGACGATGCCGTCGTACATCAGGCGCCGTCCTCGTGCAGGGCGGTCTCCTCGATGAACTGGGCGTTGAGGATCTCACGCACCACCGCCTCGCCGTAGCGACCGGCGACCGGGGCCCGGCGCGCGGGCGGTGCGGTCCGCGGGGCAGCGGCGGTTCGCTGCTGCTGCTGCGGTGCTGCCTGCTGCGGTGCCGTCTGCTGCGGTGCTGCCTGCGCGGGCTGTCGCGCCGCCGTGGGCGCTGCCGCCGGACCGCCGCGACCGGGATCGGGGAACGGGGCACCGTCGTCGTACGGTTCGTCGTCGAGCGGGTAGTCGTCGACGGGGACGCCCGGCGCGCCCGCTCCGACGCCGGGAGCGGCTGCCGTACCGGACGCCTGCGGTGCCGGCGTGGTGGGGCGGTCGTGCTCGGGTGCGGTCGGACCGTCCGCACCCGTGGCCGCGGGCTGGTCGGGCTGCTGGACGGTCTGCGCGGGTGCGACCGGGGCCGAGGCTGGAGCGGTGCCGAACGGGGCGGCCCAGCTCGGCTCGACGGACTCGGGCACGGCATCGGCGGTGGGGTCGCTGGCGGGGATCGTCGCGACTGCCCACTCCGTGACCGGCGCTCCCGGGGCAGCGGCGGCTGGCCTGTCGGACGCGGTGTCCGGCGTCGGCGCTGCGTCGGTGGCTGGCTTCGACGACGGTGCGGTCGCGGCCGGTGCCGATGCCGGCGCCGGTGCCGGTGCCGCCGGCTCCGACGCCGGTGCGGTCGCGGCCCGAGTCGCGGTCGGGGCGTCCGGCGTGGGGGCCGACGCCGGGGTGGGCGCGGCGCTGGCCGCGGGTGCGTCGACCGGCTGCCGGTCTGCGACGGGGGCAGTCCCACCCGACGGCGCTGCCGGGGCGGACGGACGCTGCGGCGCGGCGCTCGTCGGAGCCGGTGCCGGCGCCTGCGTCTGCTGCTGCTGCTGCTGCTGCCGCTGCTGTCCCGGCCCGCGGGCGACGAACTTCACCCGGATCCCGAGCACCTCGACGATCGCCGCGCGCAACAGCTCGCTGACGCTGGCCGACGGGTCGGACATCTCCTTGAACGAGGCGACGTCCTGCTGGCTCGGGAACGTCAGCGTCAGGACGTCGTCGCGCAGCGCGGTGACCTGCGCCGTGACGACGACCGACCAGGCGGAACGCTTGGCGTGCTGGACGTGCTCGACGATCTGCGGCCACGAGTCCCGCATCTGCTGGAACCCGACGGTGCTGACGCTCCGCACGGCCGGCTCGTCGCCGATCGTGGTGCCCTGCCCGGTCGACGATGCGCTGACCGGCTCGTCGGCGCTCGGGGTCGGGGTCGGGGTCGGGGCGCGCGTGGGCGCCGGCGCGGCGGACGTCGACGGAGGTACGGCCGGGGCGGCCGGCTCGCTCGGGGCGACGGCGGCCCAGGACGCAGCGGCGTCACGTGCCACGGCACCGGCGTCCGGCCGGGGCGCGGTGGACTGCTCGTCGGGCTGCTCCGGCGCTGCCGACGGCGCAGCGGCGGGAGCTACGGATGCCGCCTGCGGCACGGACTGCTCCGGTCGTGCGGAGCCGGCAGCCGTCGTCGGTGCTGCGGCCCCGGACGCCGCGGACCCGCGTGCGCCGGTCGCGGAGTCCCTGGGCGCGGCGGCCCTGGGCCCGGTGGACGCGGGTGCGGCAGCCGTCGGAGCGGCGTTGCCGTCGGCCTGGTGTCCGCCGGCGTCGCCGACACCGACGCGTCGCTCGAGCCGCTCGACGCGTGCGAGGGCGCCGCGCTGGGTGTCGTCGACCTCGGGCACGAGCATGCGCGCCGTCATGAGCTCGAGGTGCAGCCGGGGCGAGGTGGCTCCGGTCATCTCGGTGAGGGCACGGTTCGCGATGTCGGCCGCCCGGGACAGCCCGACAGCCCCGAACACGCCGGCCTGCCGGCTCATCGTGTCGAGTTCTTCGGGCGAGACGCCCCGCAGGACCGCCGCGGCGCTCTCGTTCGTCGCCGCGACGACGATCAGGTCGCGCAACCGCTCGAGCAGGTCCTCGACGAAGCGCCGGGGGTCCTGACCGGTCTGCACGATCCGGTCGATGGCCGCGAAGGCCGACGCGGGATCGGCGACGGCCAGGGCGTCCACGACGTCGTCGAGCAGCGCGGCATCGGTGTAGCCGAGCAGGGCGACCGCACGCTCGTAGGCGATCGCGCCGTCCTCGCTGCCGGCCATCAGCTGGTCGAGCAGGGACAGGGTGTCGCGGACGGAACCGCCGCCGGCACGGACGACCAGCGGCAGGACCCCCGGCGCCACCGACACCGACTCCTGCGTGCACAGCTGCTCGACGTACTCGAGCATCGCGGCCGGCGGCACCAGACGGAACGGGTAGTGGTGGGTGCGCGACCGGATGGTGCCGATGACCTTCTCGGGCTCGGTCGTCGCGAAGATGAACTTCACGTGCTCCGGCGGCTCCTCGACCAGTTTGAGCAGCGCGTTGAACCCCTGGGGCGTCACCATGTGCGCCTCGTCGAGGATGAAGATCTTGTAGCGGTCACGAGCGGGCGCGAAGACCGCCCGGTCGCGCAGGTCGCGCGCGTCGTCGACACCGTTGTGGCTGGCGGCGTCGATCTCGATCACGTCGAGCGACCCGCTGCCGTCGCGGGCGAGCTCCACGCAGCTCGGGCAGACACCGCACGGGGTGTCGGTCGGGCCCTCGGCACAGTTGAGGCAGCGCGCGAGGATGCGGGCCGACGTCGTCTTGCCGCAGCCGCGCGGGCCGCTGAACAGGTAGGCGTGGTTCACGCGGTTGGTCCGGAGCGCCGTGCGCAGCGGGTCGGTGACCTGCGACTGCCCGATCAGCTCGGCGAAGTTCTCGGGCCGGTAACGGCGATACAGGGCGGTGACCACGCGACAAGGGTAGCCGCCGCGACCGACAACCCGCGTGCCCGTCCACAGGGGGCACCGCCGGGCCGGACCGCCCGTCAGCGGCGAGCCGGGCGCACGGACGGCACCGCGCCTCCGGTCCGTCTCGACGACGGGCCGGAGGCGCGGTGCGTGACGCGCTGCGGACTCAGCCGCGCGTGCGGCGGCGGACCCCGCGGGCCAGGCGGGAGAGGCCCAGCAGCAGGAACCCGAGCACCACGAGCGCTCCCGCGGAGCCGGCGATCGGCGCGATGTCGGCGCCCGTGAAGGCGAGGTCACCGCTGCCCGGTCCCGTCACGGTGCCGTTGCCGGCCCCTGCCCCGCCGCCGACCCCCGGTGCACCGGGCGTTCCCGGCGTCCCCGGCAGGCCGGGCGCTCCCGGCGTACCGGGCGTGCCCGGCGCCTCCGGGTCGGCGGTGTCGGCCATGACGACGACGCGGACCATCTGCGCCCGTGAGGTCGCCCCGTCCACGGTCTGGGTCACCCGCAGCACGTGCTCGCCGACCGGCAGCCAGACCATGACGGACCACTCGCCGGACGCGTCGGCCGTGGTCACGACGCCGTCGCGACCCATCGGGACGACCGTGACGGTCGCTCCGGGCTCGGCGGTCCCCGTGATCATCCACTCGACCCCGCCGTCGTCGCCCGCCATCTGCCGCTCGCCCGGGGTGGGCGAGGTGACCGCGAGCGGTTCGACGGCGTCGACCACGATCGGCACCGCCGGTGCGTTCGAGGTCGTGCCGTTGACGGACTGGGTGGCGCGGATCGTCCACTCGCCCTCTGGCACGCGGTCGAAGGTGACGCTCCAGTCGCCCTCCGCGTCCGCGGTGGTGGTGCGCACCTGTCCGGTCGACAGCGTGACCGTGACGGTCGCCCCGGGGGTCGCCTGTCCCGTCACCGTGAACGAGCCGGTGTCACCGAAGCCGTCGGCCGGGATGAGCTCCCCGGCCTCGGGGCTGGTGATGGTGATGTCCGTCACGTCGGCCGCCACCACGGTGATGTCGGTGGTCACCGGGTCGGAGGTCCGCCCGCCGACCGTCTGCGTGACCGACACCGTGTGGTCGCCCACCGGGACGCCGCCGACCGTGACCGTCCACGAGCCGTCGTCGCCGGCCGTCGTCGTGGCCGTGCGGCCGTCGACGTCCACCCGCACCGCGGCGCCGGGCTCGGCCGTGCCGCTCACCGGCACCGACGTCGTCGATCCGGTGGTCGGGAAGCGCTGCCCGTCGGTCGGGGTGGTGACCGTGACCGGTGCGACGGCCTCGACCCGGAAGCCGACCTCCGGAGCCTCGGTCGTGTCACCCGCCACCGTCTGGCTGGCGGCGATGGTGTGGGCACCCTCGGCGACGTCCTCGACGGTCACGGCCCATGCGCCGTCGCCGTCCGCGGTCGTGGTGACCGCGCGGCCGCCGTCGATGCGGACGCTGACCGCTGCGTCGGGTGCGGCGGTGCCGACCACGCGCACGTCGGTCGTCCCGCCGAGCACCCGGTAGACCGTGCCGTCCGCCGGGGCGGTGACGACGATCGCATCCTCGGCGGCCACCGCGACGGTGACGTCGCGCTCGACCGGGTCGGACGTGGTGCCGTTCACCACCTGCTCGACGGTGAGCGTGTGCTCGCCCTCGGGAACGGTGACGCTGGTCTCCCACCGGCCGTCGGGGCCGACACGGACCGTGATCGGGTCGCCGTCGTCGACGACGACGCGGACGGTCGCGCCGGGCTGGCCCTCGCCGCCGACCGGCACCGTCGCGCTCGACTCGGTGCTCGGCACCGTGAAGGTGGTGTCGTCCGCCGGGGCGGTCACCGTCAGCGCTGCCCCCGGAGCCACGGTCACGGTCGTGCGGACCGGGCTCGAGGTCGAGCCGTCCACCGTCTGGGTGGCCCGGACGACGTGCTCGCCCACCGTGGTGCCCGGCAGGTCGACGCTCCAGGTGCCGGCGTCGGTCGCCGTCACGGTCACGGGGTCGCCCCCGTCGATCGTGACCCGGACCTCGGCACCCGGCTCCGCCGCACCAGCGGCGGTGAGCGTCAGGACCGAGTCGGCCTGCGCGACGCGCACCGTCGACCCGTCCGCCGGGGTGGCGATCGTGATCGGGTCGGCGACGAGGACGCGGACGCCCACGGTCACCGGCGCGGACTCGGTGTCACCGACGCGCTGCGTGACGCTCACCGTGGTGGTGCCCGCCGGGACGCCGGGGACGCTGACGTCCCAGTCGCCGCCGTCGTCCGCGGTGGTCGTCTCGGTGCGGCCGCCACCGAGGTCGACGACGATCGTCGCCCCGGGCTCCGCGGTGCCCGCCACGTCCACCGTCGTGGTGGCGTCGCGGTCGGCGACCGTGTACTGCTGGCCGGCCGTCGGCTCGGTGACCCGGACGGGCGCGCCCGCCTCGACCACGAACGTGGTCTCGGCCGGGACGGTCGAGGTCGACCCGTCGACCGTCTGCGTCACCTCGACCGTGTGCTCGCCGACGCCGAGGTCGGGGACCCGGACGCTCCACGAGCCGTCGTCACCGGCGGTCACCTCGACGGTGTCGCGGTCGTCGACCGTGACCGACACCGTGGCACCGGGCTGGGCGTCGCCGGCGACCGTCACGGTCGTCGTGGCGTCGTCGCCGGCGACCGTGATCGGGTCGTCGCCGGGCTCGCGGATCGTGAGCGCCGCGGCCGCCACCACCGACACCGGTCGCTCGACGGCTGCGCTCGTGGTGTCGTTCAGCGACTGCGTCACCGAGGCCGTCCACGAGCCGGTCGGCACGACCTCGACCGTCGTCGCCCAGCGGCCGTCGTCGTCCACCGTCGCCGTGGCGGTCCCGCCGTCGCCGAGGTCGACCGTGACGGTCGCGCCCGGCTCCGCGGTGCCCCGGAAGTCGACGTCGGTGGTGGCGTCGTCGTCCGCCACCGTGACGGTGGCGGTGCCCCGCGGGGTGGACACGACGAGCGGAGCGCCCGCGCGGACCGACACCGCAGCCGTGACCGGCGTCGACGGCTGGCCGTCGACGACCTGCGTCGCGGTGACGCGGTGGTCGCCGACCGGGACGTCCTGGAACGTGGTGGTCCACCGGCCGTCCTCGTCGGCCGTCACCGTCTCGGTCGCACCGGTCGAGAGCCGCACCGTCACCTCGGCGTCGGGCTGCGCCCGACCGCTCGCCACGACGTCGGCCGTGCCGGCCGTGTCCGCGACGGTCAGGACGTCGCCGTCCTCCGGGGTCGCGATGGTGAGCGCGTCCGCCGCCCGCACCGTGACGGTCTGCTCCGGACTGGAGGCGGTGGTCCCGCCGACCGTCTGGCTGGCGGTCAGCGTCGGGGTGCCGACACCGACCCCGCCGAACGTGACCGTCCAGTCACCCTCGGCGTCCGCGGTGGTGGTCAGCTCGTCGTCGCCGAGCCGCACCGTGACCGGGGCGCCCGGCTCCGCCGCGCCGGAGACCACGACGTCGCGCGTCGCGTCACCGTCCGGCACGAGCAGGACCACGTCGGCCTCGGGCGCCGTGATCGTCACGGCGTCGGCCGCCGCGATCGTGACGGTGCGCTCGACCGGGTCGGAGGTCCGCGGGTCGGAGACGGTGCCGGCCAGGGTCTGGGTGACCGCGATCTGGTGCACGTCGACCCCGAGGTCGGGGAACGTGACCGACCACGTGCCGTCCGCGCGGACCGTCGTCTCCTGGTCGTCGGCCCCGGCGAGGGTCGCGGTCACCGTGGCGCCGGGCTGGCCGGTGCCGGTGATGGTGAGATCGCGTTCGACGTCCGGGCCGGCGACCGTGATCGGGTCGGTGTCCGGGCCGGTGATCGTCAGGGCGTTCGCCACGACGACCTCGATGGCGACCGGGACGGCGCTCGTCACGACGTCCTCGACCTGCTGGCTCGCCGTCACCGTGTACACGCCGGTCGGGGCCAGGCCGGTCGCGTCGACCGCCCACTCCCCCTCGGCGTCCGCGGTGGTGGGGAACTGCGTACCGGGGCCGACCGAGACGCGCACGTCGGCGCCCGGTTCGGCGGTGCCGGTGATCCGGACCGTGGCGGTCGCGTCCTCGTCGACCACGACGAAGCGTGCGCCGCTCGCCGGGGTGTCGATGACGATCGCGTTGCCGGGCACCACGGTGAAGGCACGCGTGACGACCGGGCCGTCGGTGCCGTTCACGGTCTGCACGGCCTCGACGGTGTGCTCGCCGATGCCGAGCTGCGTGGTCGGCAGCTCCCAGTTGCCGGCGGTGTCCGCCGTCACGTCGACCGGGTCGGCGTCGTCGATGGTCACGGCGACGTCCGCACCGGGTTCCGCCGTGCCGCGGACGACCACGTTGGCCTGCCCACCGGTGCCCGCTGGCACCTCCTGCGCGTCGCCCGGGGCCACGATCACCAGGTCGTCGCCGGCTTCGACCGTGAAGTCGCGGTCGACCGGGGTCGAGGTCGCGCCGTCGACGGTCTGGGTCACGGTCGCCGTGTGCTCGCCGGTCCCGACGCCCTCGAGGACGACCGACCAGTTGCCCTGCGGGGTGACCGTCGTGGTGACCGCGTCGCCCTCGTCGAGGACGACCGCGACCTGCGCACCCGGCTCGGCGGTGCCACGCACGGTGACGTCGAGCGCGGAGTCGTCGGTCGCGACCGTGAGCGTGTCGTCCTGGTCCGGCGCGGTGACGGCGAGCGGTGCGCCCGCCTGCACCGTGACGACCTGGCGGACCGCCGGCGAGGTGGTCCCGCCGACCGTCTGCGTCGCGGTGATCGTGTACCGACCGACCGGGACGTCGGTGACGGTCAGCGTCCAGGTGCCGTCGGCGTCGGCCGTCGTGGTGGCGGTCAGCCCGTCGCCGAGCGAGACCCGCACCTCGGCGTCGGCTTCGGCCGTGCCGGCCAGGTCGAGGTCGGTGGCGGTGTCGGCATCGAGGACGGTGACCACGTCGCCGGCGTCGGGCGAGGTGATCGCGAGCGGGTCGCCCGCCTCGACGGTGAAGGTGGTCTCGACCGGGCCGGACGTGGTGCCGTCGACGCTCTGACGCGCCGTGACGGTGCGCTCCCCGACCGGGACGTCGGCGAAGGTCGTCGTCCAGGCGCCGTCCTCGTCGGCGGTCACCGCGGCGGCGAAGGAACCACCGATGTCGATGGTGACCCGGGCGTTCGGAGCGGCCGTCCCGGACACCGTCACCTGCGTCGTCGCGGTCTCGTCGGCGACGGTGATGGTGCTGCCGTCGGCCGGCTCGTCGATGATGAGCGCGGGGGCCGCGGTCACGGTGAGGTCCCGGGTGACCGGGGCGCTCGTGGTGCCGCCGACGGTCTGGGTGACGTCGGCCGAGTACTCGCCGGCCGGGACGTCCGTGACGCTGGTGGACCAGGTGCCGTCGGCGTTCGCCCGGGTGGTGGCCGTCAGCCCGTCACCGAGGTCGACGTCGACCCGCGCCCCGGGCTGGGCGCTGCCGGCGAAGGGCACGGAGCGCGTGTCCGCCGCGAGCGGGAAGTCCTGGTCGGCGGTGGGGGTGTCGACGGTGAGTCCTGCCGCTGCGACGACCCGGAAGTCCCGGGTCACGGGGGCGGAGGTCGAGTCACCGACGGTCTGCGTCACGCTGGCCGTCCGGTCGCCCAGGGGGACCTCCGGGACGGTGACGCTCCACGCACCGGTCTCGTCCGCGGTGCCCGTCGCGGTCACGCCGTCGCCGAGGTCGACGCTGATGGTCGCGTTCGCGGTCGCCGTGCCGGTCAGGGTGACCGGGGCGGTCTCCCCCGTCGTGGTGAAGGTCTGGCCGGTCGTGGGGCTGGTGACGGTCAGCGCACGCTGGGCGACGACGGAGAAGTCCTGCGTCGCGGTGCCGGCCGCGGTGCCGCCGACCGTCTGGGTCGCGGTCGCGGTGTACTCGCCGGTGGGGACGTCGGCGATGGTCGTCGTCCAGGTCCCGTCGGCGCCGACGGTCGCCGTGCCGGTCCGGTCGTCGCCGAGGCGCACGACGACGGTGGCGCCGGGCTCACCGGCACCGCGGACGACGATGCTGCGGGTGGCGTCGGCCGAGGGCACGGTGAACTGCTGCCCCGCCGTCGGCGCCGTGATGGTCGGGGCCGCGAAGGCCGTGGCCCGCACCGTCGAGGTCGCGAGGTCCACGGTGGCGACGTCCGCCCCGGGCAGCACCGAGAGTCGCAGGGCGTGCACGCTCCGCGATCCGGTGTCGGTCCCGCGGGGGTCACGGAAGCCGACGGTGTCCTGCGCATTGACGGTGAGGTCGATCACCTGGCGGAGCAGCAGGACCACCGGGCTGAGCAGCCTCGAGACCGCCGAGGTCGTGGCGGTCAGCGTCGTGCCGAGCTCCGTCAGCGCGGTCCCGGAGACGAGCGGCCGCACGGTGTCCTGCAGTGCCGGGATGACGATCGAGTTGACCGCCGGGGCGAGCAGCGTGCCCAGCGCGGCGAGTCCGAGCGGACCACCCGTCGCGGTGACGGTGGCGCGGGCCGGCGAGGTCCCGGCGAGGGCGCCGAGCGTGGTGTCCGCCCGGAGCGCGAGACCCGCGAGCGGCAGTCCGGCCGCGGTGACGTTCGCGGTCACGTTCACGCGCACGGCCGTCGAGTTCACCGTGTTGACGACCGCGGTCTGCAGTGCCGTCGGGAGCTGGGTGCCGAGGATCGTCGTGATGCTCCGGTTGATCGAGCTCACGGCTGCCTCGGTGAGCACCGGTGTGTTGGCCGGCTGACCGTTGAGCGTGGTGAGGCGGTCGAGGTCGACCGAGATCGCGCCCGTCGCCGGGGTGATCGTCACCGCTCCGTCCGTCAGCGGCTGCTGCAGCACACGGGTCAGCGTGTCGTCGAGGTTCAGGTCGACGGTGGCGGTGACGTTCGTCCCGTTGACGGTCACCAGACCGAGGCTCGTCGTCCGGAGCAGCCGCTGGATCTCGGCGGTCAACGCCGTGGTCGTGCCGGAGAGTGCGCCGTCCGCACCGACCGCCGAGTTCACGGTGCCCGAGAAGGTCCGGAGGTCGTTCCGCAGCGCGGTGGAGAGCCCGGCGACGGCGGGGCTCGTCAGGTCGAGCGTCGCACCTGCGATCCGGTAGTCGCTCGTCGTGCTGACCTCGGTGCCGCGCGTCGCCTGGATGCGGGACGCCAGTGCGCCGATGCGCAGCTGCGAGGTGGAGAGCACCGTGGCGTCGGCTCCGACCCGCGAGAACAGCGGGGCGAGGTCGAGCGTGGCGGCACCGGTGCCGGCCCCTGTGCCGACACCGATGCCGCCGTCGTTCGTCAGCAGCCCGGAGGACGCCGTCGCCCCGTTCGCCGAGGTCGTGGCGTACTGGCCGTCCACGCCCAGGGTGAGGATGCCGTTCGCCCCGAGCAGGTCGACGTCGTTGCCCAGGTCCACCCCCACCGTCTCGAGGGCCGTCAGGTTGAGCGGCTGGGAGGTGGTCCCGCCGCCCGAGGTCGTCCCGCGGGCCGAGTAGGCCCCGCCGAGTTGGGCGATCGCGTCGGCGTCGACGATGCCGGAACCGCTGAGCAGCAGCCCCTCGGCCTCGGCGACGTCGGTGGGGGCGGCCGCCGCGGGTTGGATCGCCACGGTGGCGGCGACGAGCGCCGTCACCGTGGCGACGACGCCGCCGCGCAGCAGGAGACGCCGTCCGTTCGGTGCTCGTCGTCGAGCTCCTCGGTCGGCACCGGTGGTCCGTCGTTCCTGGTCGTACGCTGCGGCGGGTACGCGGGTACCGAGCAGCGACGCAAGCCTGCGCATGCGCGTCTCTTTCCTGGCGGGCACGCCCGCCACCTGATCCTCGGAACTCCCCCGCTGGTGAGGCGGTGGAGGGTCGGGATCCTGGTTGGGGATCCCTGATGGTGATCTTTACACATGATCAGGATCGTGTCCGCAGGCGTCCGCAAAAAACCGACCTCCCCGAACGGGGGACAGCGACGGAGCGCAGACACGAGGTGCGTGGGCGAGGTCCTGGGACGACGGGCCGCAGACGAAGAAGACTCCCCACGCACCCGCCAGAGCCTGGTTACCCTTGCTGCGTTTCCGCCCTGGGGGAGTTGGCCTGGATGGCGTCACGTGAGGAGCCGCCGAGAAGTCTACCGGATGCGACGGGCAGGATCGGACACATGAAGATCGCCATCGCCGGAGGACACGGCCAGATCGCCCTGCTCCTCGCCCACCAGATCACCGAGGCCGGCCACGACGCCGTCGCCATCGTCCGCAACCCCGCCCACGTCTCCGACGTCGAGCAGCAGGGCGCCCGCGCGATCGTCGCCGACCTGGAACACCTGAGCGACGACGAACTGGCGCTGCGACTGCGCGGTGTCGACGCCGTGGTCTTCGCGGCCGGAGCGGGGCCGAACAGCGGCGCCGAACGCAAGCTGTCGGTCGACCGTGACGGGGCGATCCTGCTCGCCGACGCCGCCGAGCGAGCCGGCATCGAGCGCTACGTGATGATCTCGGCGATGGCCGCGGACACCTACGACCCGGAGCTCGCGGTCGTGCCGGCGCAGGACGACCGTGCGGTGTTCCAGGTGTACCTGCGCGCGAAGGCCGAGGCCGACGCCAACCTGCGCGCACGACGGCTCCGCTGGACCATCGTCCGCCCGGGGGCGCTGCTCGACACGCCGCCGCAGGGCACCGTCGACGTCGGCAGGACGGTCCCCCGCGGTTCGATCCCCCGCGCCGACGTGGCGACCGTGGTGCTGCACGCGCTGCTCGACGACGCAGCGGTCGGCGTGCAGTTCGAGGTCACGAGCGGGGACACCCCGATCCCGGCCGCACTCGACGCCCTGAGCTGATCACCGCCCGCGCCCCGCTGCGGTCATCGCGCCCCGGTGGGTCGGGGCGCGACGACCGCAGCGGGGCGCGGAGCGGCGGAGCGGAACGGCGGAGCGGCCGCCGCCGCGGGCCGACCGCCCGACGCTCAGAGCGCGACCGCAGCCGACTGCCGGGCGATCTCGAGCTCCTCGTTCGTCGGGATGACGAGCACCGCGACACGCGACGTGTCCGTGGAGACGAGCCGGGCCTCCCGGGAGGCCAGCTCGTTGCGGTCCGCGTCGATCTCGATGCCCAGGTGCTCGAGCCCGGCGAGCACGCGCCGGCGCAGCAGCGCGTTGTTCTCGCCGACCCCCGCGGTGAAGACGACGGCGTCGAGCCCGCCGAGCTGCGCCGTGTAGGCGCCGACGTAGCGGCGGATGCGGTGCCGGTAGACGGCGAGCGCCGCCTCGGCGACCTCGTCGCCGTTCAGGGCGGCGTCCTGCACGTCGCGCATGTCGCCGTTGCCGGTCAGGCCGAGCAGCCCGGACTGCTTGTTGAGCATGGTGTCGAGTTCGTCGAACGACAGCCCGGCCTCGCGGTGCAGGTGGACGAGCACGGCGGGGTCGAGGTCGCCGGAGCGGGTGCCCATGACGAGCCCCTCGAGCGGCGTGAGCCCCATCGAGGTCTCGATCGACCTGCCCCCGTCGATCGCGGCGGCCGACGCCCCGTTGCCCAGGTGCAGCACGATCGTCTTGAGCTCGGCCAACGGGCGTCCGAGGAACTCGGCGGCCTGCTCGGAGACGTACTTGTGGCTCGTGCCGTGCATGCCGTACCGGCGGATCCCGTACCGCTCGGCGAGGTCGGCGGGGATCGCGTAGGTGTACGCGTGCGGCGGCATCGTCTGGTGGAACGCGGTGTCGAACACCGCGACGTGCGGCACGGTGTCGAACACCTGCTGCGCGGCGCGGATCCCCTCGAGGTTGGCCGGGTTGTGCAGCGGCGCGAGGCTGCTGAGGTCGTCGATCTGCTGCGCGACCTCGTCGGTGACCACGGTCGCGCGGTCGAAGGTGGTGCCGCCGTGCACGACACGGTGGCCGACGACGGCCGGCGGGTGCTCGTCGAAGGACGGCCCGACCTTCGCGAACGCGTCGATCATCGCCTGGAACCCGGCGGCGTGGTCGGGCACGTCGGCCGCGTCGTTCGACGACGACTCCCCCGTCAGCGCGTTCGTGTGCTTCCACGCGCCGGCGGACTCGCCGATGCGCTCGACGAGTCCGGACGCGAGCGTCCGTTCGTCCTCGAGCTCGATGAGCTGGTACTTGAAGGAACTCGATCCGGAGTTCACGACGAGCGCTGCGGTCACTGCTGGGTCACTCTCTGTCGGCACTGCTGGTGGGTGGCTGGTCCGGCGACCACGTCGCCGTCGGCCTGGAGGCGCGGCGCGCGTCCGTCGGTCGGCTACGCGTCGGTCGCGGTGCCGGCCTGGATCGCGGTGATGGCGACGGTGTTCACGATGTCGCCGACGAGGGCGCCACGGGACAGGTCGTTGATCGGCTTGCGCAGGCCCTGCAGGACCGGGCCGATCGCGACGGCACCGGCCGAGCGCTGCACGGCCTTGTACGTGTTGTTGCCGGTGTTCAGGTCCGGGAAGATGAACACGGTCGCCTTGCCGGCCACCGGGGAGTCCGGCATCTTCGTGCGCGCGACGGTCGGGTCGGCGGCGGCGTCGTACTGGATCGGCCCCTCGACGAGCAGGTCGGGCCGGCGTTCGCGGACGAAGGCCGTGCCGGCCCGCACCTTGTCGACGTCGGCGCCGGAGCCGCTGTCGCCGGTGGAGTAGCTGAGCATCGCGACGCGCGGGTCGATGCCGAACTGCGTCGCGGTCTCGGCGGACGAGATCGCGATGTCGGCGAGCTGTTCGCTCGTCGGGTCCGGGATGACGGCGCAGTCGCCGTAGACGAGCACGCGGTCGGCGAGCGCCATCAGGAAGACGCTCGACACGATCGAGGTGTCGGGACGGGTCTTGATGATCTCGAACGACGGTCGGATGGTGTGCGCCGTGGTGTGCTTCGCACCCGAGACCATGCCGTCCGCGAGCCCGAGCTGCACCATCATCGTGCCGAAGTAGGACACGTCGGTGACGGTGTCGCGGGCGAGCTCGATCGACATCCCCTTGTGGGCGCGGAGCCGGGTGTACTCCTCGGCGAAGCGCTCCCGCAGCTCGGGGTCGAACGGCGAGACGAGCTGCGCGGCCTCGAGGTCGAGGCCGAGCTCGGTCGCGCGGGTGCGGATGGCGGCGGGGTCGCCGAGGATCGTCAGCTCGCAGACCTGGCGCTGCAGCAGGGTGGAGGCGGCACGGAGGATGCGGTCGTCCTCGCCCTCGGGCAGGACGATGCGCTTGCCGTAGCCGCGGGCCCGGTCGAGCAGCCCGTGCTCGAACATGAGCGGCGTGACGACCCCGGACGGGGCGAGCTGCAGGCGGTCGCGCAGGGCCTCGGCGTCGACGTGCTGCTCGAACAGCGCGAGCGCCAGGTCGGCCTTGCGGGGCGAGTCGGCGGCCAGGCGGCCACGCGTCTGGGTGATCCGGAGCGCGGTGTCGTACGTGCCGAGGTCGTTCTGCGCGATGGGCAGCGAGCTCGACAGGCCCTCGAGCAGCCGGGACACCGGCGGGGCGATCTCGAACCCGCCGTTCAGGATGACGCCGGCCAGGCTCGGGAAGGTCTCGGACTGGTTGGCGAGCAGGGTCGCGATGAGGACGTCGCTGCGGTCGCCGGGGACGACGACGATGCCGCCCTCGATCAGGCGGGGCAGGACGTTCTCCATGCTCATGCCGGCGACGACCGTGCCGAGGGCCTCGCGGTCGAGCAGGGCCTCGTCGCCGCGCACCAGGGTGGCACCGGTGGCCTGCAGCAGGGCGCGGACGGTCGGGGCGACGAGCACGCGGTCCTCAGGGATCGCCCACACCGGCACGTCGGGGTGGTCGTCGTGCACGGCCCGCTCGACGCTCGAGACGATGGTCGCGAGGGCGTCCGGGTCGGCGCGGTTCACGACGACGCCGAACAGCTGCGCGTGTGCCGCCCGCAGCTCGCTCGTCGTGACGTCCGCGACCTGTGCCATGCCCTCGGGGGTCCGGGCACCGCGCTCGGCGGTGTCCCGGCCGCCGAGGACCAGGAGCACCGGCGCACCGAGGTTCGCGGCGACCTTGGCGTTGAAGGAGAGCTCCGTGGGGCTGCCGACGTCGGTGTAGTCGGAGCCGAGCACCACGACGGCGTCGCACTGCCGCTCGACCTGCGCGAAGCGGGTGACGATGGTGCCGAGCGCCGCCTCGGGGTCGGCGTGCACGTCGTCGTAGGTCACGCCCACCGCGTCGTCGTACGAGATGCCGACCGCGGTGTGCTGCAGCAGCAGTTCGAGCACGTAGTCCGGCTCCACCACCGACCGGGCGACGGGGCGGAACACGCCCACGCGGCCGACCGACCGCGCGAGGGTCTCGAGGACACCGAGGGCGACGGTGCTCTTGCCCGTGTGCCCTTCTGCTGACGTGATGTAGATGCGGGTCGACACCTGGCCCAGGGTAGTCGCCGGACACGTCGTGCCGACTGGGAGCGGGCGGCTCCACGACACGCGGTCGTGAGCACCCCGGAGAACCTGTACCATTGGGTGTCGCCGTCGCGAGACGGTGCCAGGAGAATTCGCCTAGTGGCCTATGGCGCACGCTTGGAAAGCGTGTTGGGTGCAAGCCCTCGGGGGTTCGAATCCCCCATTCTCCGCCAGCAGGACGAAGGACCCGTACCGGATCGGTGCGGGTCCTTCGTCGTTCCACGGGCGTCCGGTCCCCCGGTCGGCGGACGAGCGCGTACCCGGCTGTGCGGCGCTGGCCGGGACACGCCGACGCGGGGTGGAACGGGCTGTCCTCGGCGCCGGTCGGTCACCTATGCTGTCCGAGCGAACGGCTCCGGGACGAGCCGACCGCGGTGCATCGAGCGGCAGGGGCGTCGCTCGGAGGGCGTGCCGATCGGCGTGCCCGGGTACCCGAGGGGACGAGGAGACGCGCATGGGGGATCGCTCTGCGCCCGCGACACCGGCCGCCCGCGCACCGGAGTACGACACGGTGCTCCGCCCGCGCCGGTCCCTGGTGCGGTCGACCGCGCTCAGCGTCGTGTTCTCGGCCGTGCCGTTGGCCGTCGCCCTGCTCTGGGTCTCGTTCCCGTTCCGGACGTGGGTCCTCGTCGCCGGCGCGGTCGTCGCGATCGCCGCGGCGCTCGGCGTCGTCTTCGTCCGCCTGCAGACGGCCTTCATCGGCATCGACGAGCACGGCATCACGGTGCGCAGCGTCCTGACCCGTCGTCGCCGCTTCCCGCGCGACCACGTGCACAGCCTGGTGCTCGCCACCACCTACGGGTCGTCGGTCGACCGGGCCGTGCGCGAACTGGTGGCCTTCGACGCGACGGGCGCCCACCTGTTCCGCGTGCGCGCCGACGTGTGGGGCGACGACGGGATCGACCGTGTGGCCGACGCCCTCGGCGCGCAGATCACCGAGGAGCCGCGGCCGGTCTCCGCACGGGCGTTCGTGAAGCGCTACCCGTCGAGCCGCGCGTGGTACGAGCGTCGGGTCGCGGTCGTGCTCGCCGCCGGGCTCGTCGTCGTGGTCGTCGGCGGGGTGCTCGCCGTCGAGCTCGCCGGGCTGCTCGGCCGCTGACCTCGCCGACCGGTCAGTGCGACAGGGCCGGGACCGTCCGGGGGCGCACCACGACCCAGAGCACGACGATCGCGACCGCGGCCGTCGACGCCATGACCATCGCCATCGGCGAGGCGGTCGTGATGCCGAGCCACCCGACGACGGGCGAGATGAGCCCGGCGACGCCGAAGTTCAGGGCGCCGAGCACCGAGGCGGCGGTGCCGGCCTCCTTGCCGTGCGCGGCGAGGCCGATGACCTGGACCAGCGGGAACGAGAACCCGCACGCCGCGATGAAGAACCACAGCGGCACGAGGACGCCGACCAGCCCGGCGCCCAGCTGGTCGAGGACGATGATCGCCACCGACGACAGCAGCAGGGTCCCCGTCGAGCAGGCCAGGATCCACTGCGGGCCGACGCGCTGGGCCAGCCGCGCCGAGATCTGCACCCCGAGCACCACGCCGACCGAGTTGACCGCGAAGAGCAACCCGTACTGCTGGGCGTCGAGCCCGTAGACCTGCTGGAACAGGAACGGTGACGCGCTGAGGTACGAGAACAGCCCGCTGAACACCATGGCGCCGATGAGTGCGACGCCGACGAAGATCCGGTCCGAGAACAGCGCCTTGTAGCGCTGCCCGATGGTGGAGTGCCCGGCCTCGCGGCGACGGGCCGGCGGCAGCGTCTCGACGATGAGCAGGATCGACGCGATCACCACGGCGAGGCCGTAGCAGGCCAGGAACACGAAGATGCCGCGCCAGCTGGTGAACTGCAGCATCTGCGAACCGATGAGCGGCGCCAGGATCGGCGCGAGCCCGTTCACCATCGCCAGACGGGACAGCATGCGCACCAGGGGCTTGCCACCGAACAGGTCGCGCACGGTGGCCATCGCGACGACACCACCGGCCGCAGCGCCCATGCCCTGCAGCACCCGGAAGACCGCGAGCAGCTCGATGTCCGGAGCCGTGGCGGCACCGATCGACGCCGCGATGTGCACCGTCGTGGCGATGATGAGCGGCAGCCGGCGCCCGACCTTGTCGCTCCACGGACCCACGAGCAGCTGGCCGATGGCGAACCCGAGCGTCGTCGCCGTGAGCGTCAGCTGGACCGCGCCGTCCGTCACGGCGAACTGGTCCTTGATCGCCGGGAACGCCGGCAGGTACAGGTCGATCGTGAACGGACCGAGCGCCGTCAGGGCGCCCAGGACGAAGACGTAGACGAGTCGCTGCCCACGGGAGAGCGAGTCTCCGGGGTGCAGCACGACCCGGAGCGAACCGGTGGTGGCGGGCGCGGTCACGAGGAAGGGGTCCTTCGGCGAGGGGTGGGAGCGGGCGGCGCGACGTCGATCGAATCGATTCGTGCGCGGAACCATCCTACGGCCGGGTGAGCGCTCTCACGGCCGGGCGTCCGGCGGGACCGCGTGTTGCGGCTCGTGCGACCGCCCGCCACGGGCACGCCATGGGGTAGCGTCGGACTGCTCGGGTGCTCCCGGGCGGACCGGACCAGAAGGGGGTGGGTGTCATGGTGGACGCCCGGATCCTGCACACGACCGCTGCGCTCCGCGAGGCGATCCTGCGCCTCGCGGCGGAACGTCCGGTCTCCGAGATCACCGTGGCGGACGTCACCCGCGCGGCCGGCATCAACCGGGCGACGTTCTACTCGCACGCGGTCTCCCCCGGCTCGCTGCTCGCCGACGTCCTGACGCCGGAGCTCGACCGCATCCGACAGGACGACGCCGACGAACGCCGTGCAGCCGCCGCCCGCGGGGCCGGTGCCGACGAGCTCGCGGCCGTCACGCGGCGAGGGATCAACGCCGTGGTCGAGCACGTCACCGCGCACCGCGACATCTACTGCCGGGCACTGCCCGACCCGAACGACGCCTCGCTGCACCGGTTGCTCGTGGAGCACTTCACGGTGTCCAGCGCCCTGCACATCCGCGAGCTCGGCGCCGAGCAGCGTCCGGAGCTGCTCGCCGACGTCGCCGCCGGTTTCGTGGCGCAGGGGTTCGTCGGCGCGATCGAGGCGTGGTTGGCGGGACCGCGACGGTCGCGCAGGGCGCTGGTCGAGACGATCACGCTCTCGTTCCCGGCCTGGTGGCGCTGAGCCGGATCGACGCGAGCGTCGACCGACGCTGAGCCAGACCGGATCGGACCGAGCCTGGGTCGGACCAACGCGCCCCGGTCCGTCCGTCCGCCTACTCGGCGTCCGTCGTGTCGCCGTCGGTCACGTCGGTCTCGGGCTTCTCGCCGCGCTGCAGCGACCGCACCATCTCGACCGCCGTCGCCGCCACGTCGGCGTCGTCCGCCCCCGCGGGCACCCGGTAGTCGGCGGACACCCCGTCCCCGCCGGTGCCGGCCGCGGGCAGCTGGTCGCCCAGGGACACCACGACGACCCCGGAGTCGTGGGCGGTCTGCACCACACCGGTGAGCGTCGACGGCCGTTCGGCGTGCACCAGGAGCGCCTTCGCCCCCTTCCGCACGAGCTGCGCGACCGCGGCCCGCTGCGACGAGGCCGCTCCGGACGCCGGCGCGACCCGCACGTCGGGACGGAACCCGGCGTCGGACAGGCCGGTCCGGAGTTCGTCCGCCAGCGCCGCGTCGTCGTGCACCAGGACGACGCCGATCACCGCCTGCTTGTCGAACCCGCCGTCCGAGCTGGTCAGGTCCGTGCTCTGGACGGGCGTCGGCGCGGCGGACGTCGTGCTCTGACACCCGGCGAGGGTCAGTGCCGCCGCCAGTGCGACGGTCACGGTGACGATGCGCAGCACGGTGTCTCCTCTCCGCTCCGGGACTGCCACGCTACCCGGCGTCCGCCCCGCGCGGCGACGATCCCGCCGTGGTGGGTGCCGGGACCGGACCGAGACGGCGCACCGCGGCGACCGCCAGCAGGGCGAAGCACACCATCGCCGCGAAGACGAGCGGGAACGACACCGCACCGTCGGCACCGCCCGTCGCGGTGAAGAGCAGTCCGGTCACCGCGAGCCCGACGACCGTGCCCGCCGCGTCCGCGATCGTCAGCGCCGAACTCGCGAAGCCGTCGTCCCCCTCGCCCGAGAACCGCAGCGTCAGCATCGAGGCACGCGGGTAGATCGCCCCCATGCCGGCACCGCCGACGAACCAGCCCGCCACGAGCACCCACCACGACAGGTCGAGCGTCGCCACGGCGAGCGCGGTGAGCAGGCTGACGAGCACGAGCGCCAGGCCCGCCCCGAAGGTGCGCCGGGCGGTCAACCGCTGCTCGCCCAACCGCCCGTGCGCCCAGCTCGACGCCGCCCAGCTCAGCGCGGCGACGGTCAGCGCGAGCCCGGCCGCCGACGCCGACAGGTCGTGCTCGGCCTGCAGCAGGAACGGCACGTAGGCCTCGCTCCCGAAGAACGACGCCGCCACCAGTCCCCGCAGCAGCACCACCGAGGGCAGTCCCGCGGCGGCGCGGAAGGTCCCGGCGGGCAGCAGCGGACGGAGCGCGGACCAGGTGCCGACCAGGCCGACGAGCACCGCTGCCACCATCCCCCACGGCGGCAGGTCGGGTGCGACGTTGAGGAGCAGGACGGACGCGGCCGCCGCCACCGACCACCCGATGCGCACCCGTTGCCACGGCGGACGGACGGCGACCGGCGGGGCGTGCAGGCGCCCGAGCGTCGGGACGAGCAGGGTGAAGGCGCCGACCGCGATGACGAGCGCCCCGGCGAACACCCAGTGCCAGTTCCACAGGTCGGTGACGATGCCGGCCAGTGCCGGGCCGATCAGCGCGGGCACGACCCACGCCGCGGCGAAGCCGGCGAACACCGGCCCGTGCAGGTCGGCGGGGAAGATCCGGGCGACGAGCACGTAGAGCACGACGTCGATCGCGCCGGCACCGAAGCCCTCGATCAGCCGCCCGGCCAGGAACACCTCCATGGTCGGTGCGAGCATCACCACGGCCGTCCCGACCGCGAACAGGGCCGCCGAGACCCAGGCGACGACCCGGCCGCCCGCGCGGTCGGACCAGTTGCCCGCGAGCACCATGCCCGGCACCCCGGCCGCGAGCGGGGCGGCGAACGCCAGCGCGTACAGGGTCTCGCCGTCGAGGTCGTGGCTGATCACCGGCATGATCGTCGTCATCGCCAGGTTCTGGAACGCCGCGACCCCGACGATCGCGACCATGCCGATCGTGGCGAGCGCGTACGGCCCGCTCAGCAGTCCCACCCGCGACGCCGTCGTCCTCACCCGTCCATCGTAGGGGCGGCCACCGACGCGACGGGCGACGGACGGGAGGCACGGTGCGGGCCCGCACCGTGCCTCCCGTTCCGTCGGCGCGTCAGCGCACCGACGTGTCAGCGCATCGATGTGTCAGCGCGCGAGCGCCTGTTCCAGGTCTGCGACCAGGTCGCCGGCGTCCTCGATGCCGACCGACAGGCGCACCACGTTCTCCGGCACGGCGAGCTCGGTGCCCTTGACCGAGGCGTGCGTCATCTCGCTCGGGTACCCGATGAGCGACTCGACACCGCCGAGCGACTCGGCGAGCAGGAACAGCTCCGTCGACTCGACGAACCGCTTTGCCGCCGCCGGGCCGCCCGTGAGCGCCACGGAGAGCATCCCGCCGAACCCGCGCATCTGGCGGGCGGCGACGTCGTGGCCCGGGTGGTCGGGCAGGCCCGGGTAGTAGACGCGCTCGACGCCCGGCGCGACGACGAGCGCCTCGGCGACGGCCTGCGCGTTCCGCGAGTGCCGCTCCATCCGCACCGCGAGCGTCTTGATGCCGCGGGTCGTCAGGTACGAGTCGAACGGCGACGAGATCGCGCCGGCACCGAACTGCAGGAACTGCACCTTCGCCGCGAGCTCCTCGTCCGCCACGATGATCGCACCGCCCACCACGTCGGAGTGCCCGCCGAGGTACTTCGTCGTCGAGTACGAGACGACGTCGGCCCCGAGCGCGAGCGGCTGCTGCAGCGCCGGCGACGCGAAGGTGTTGTCGACGACGACGAGTGCGCCGGACTCGTGCCCGAGGGCCGCGAGCGCCGCGATGTCGGCGATCTTCATGAGCGGGTTCGTCGGGGTCTCGACCCACAGGACGGTCTTCGCCGGGGCACCCTGCAGCGCCGCGCGCACCCGGTCGAGGTCGCTCATGTCGACCACGACGAGCTCGACACCCCACGGCACGTGCAGCCGGTCCACCAGGCGGTGCGTCCCGCCGTAGACGTCGTTGCCCATCACGACGCGGCCGCCGGGCTCCAGGTACGCCCGGAGCAGCGCGTCCTCGGCCGCCAGTCCCGACGCGAACGAGTACGCCGCGACGCCGCCGTCCAGGTCGGCCAGCAGCGTCTGCAGCGAGTCGCGGGTCGGGTTGCCGGCGCGGGAGTACTCGTACCCGTTGCGCATGCCGCCGACGCCGTCCTGCACGTACGTCGACGTCAGGTGGATCGGCGGGATGACGGCGCCGGTGGTCTCGTCGGGCTCCTGGCCGGCGTGGACGGCCCGGGTGCTGAACTCGGTCATGCTCGGTGTTCCTTACTCGGAGAGGGACGTCAGGAGGTCGTGCCGCGTCAGCACGGTGACGGGCTTGCCGTCCGCGACGACGAGCAGCGCGTCGGCTGTCTGCAGGGCACGTCGGGCCGCCGACACGGACTCGCCGACGCCGATGAGCGGCAGCGGATCACCGACCGCCCCGGACACGGCGTCGGACATCTTCGCCGCGCCGGTGAATACCAGCTCGAGCAACGCCTTCTCCTCGACGGCACCGACGACCTCGCCGATGACGACGGGCGGCTCGGCGCTGAGCACGGGCATCTGCGAGACGCCGTACTTCGACATGATGTCGACGACGTCCCGCACGGTGTCCGCGGGGTGGGCATGCACCAGGTCGGGCAGGCGGCCGTCCTTGCCGGCGACGAGCGAGCCGACGGTGCGCTCGTCGTCGGTCTCGGCGAAGCCGTAGGAGCGCATCCAGCGGTCGTTGAAGATCTTGCCGAGGTACCCGCGGCCGCCGTCGGGCAGCAGCACCACCACGACGTCGTCCTCGGTCAGGTCGCGGGCCGCGCGGAGCGCCGCGACGACGGCCATGCCGCTCGACCCGCCGACGAGCAGCCCCTCCTCGCGTGCGAGTCGTCGGGTCATGGCGAACGAGTCGGCGTCCGACACCGCGATGATCTCGTCCGGCACGCCGGCGTCGTACGCGCTCGGCCAGAAGTCCTCGCCGACGCCCTCGACCAGGTACGGGCGACCGGTCCCGCCGGAGTACACGGAGCCCTCGGGGTCGGCGCCCACGATGCGCACACGGCCGTCGGAGGCCTCCTTGAGGAACCGCCCGGTGCCCGAGATCGTGCCGCCGGTGCCGACGCCCGCGACGAAGTGCGTGATCTGCCCCTCGGTGTCGCGCCAGATCTCCGGACCCGTGGTCTCGTAGTGGCTGCGCGGACCGTTCGGGTTGGCGTACTGGTTCGGCTTGTAGGCGCCGGGGATCTCGCGCACGAGCCGGTCCGACACCGAGTAGTACGACTCCGGGTGCTCCGGTGCCACCGCGGTCGGGGTGACGACGATCTCGGCGCCGTAGGCCGTCAGGACGTTCCGCTTGTCCTCGCCGACCTTGTCCGGCAGCACGAACACGCACCGGTAGCCGCGCTGCTGCGCCACGAGGGCGAGCCCGACACCGGTGTTGCCCGAGGTCGGTTCGACGATGGTGCCGCCGGGGCCCAGGTCGCCGGACGCCTCGGCGGCGTCGATGATCCGCGTGGCGATGCGGTCCTTGGCCGATCCCCCGGGGTTCAGGTACTCGACCTTCACCAGGACGGTCGCCCGGACACCCTCGGTCACCCGGTTCAGCTTGACGAGCGGAGTGTCGCCGACGAGGTCGACGACGGAGTTCGCGTAACGCACGCGCCGATCCTAGGCGGCGCCACCGTCAGCGTGCTGGTGTGTGTCGTCCGCGGACATCGGGCGCTGCACGCGCCCGCGGTGGCGGACGCGCCGGCGGACGGACGGGAGGCCCGTGGCGGCGGCCCCACGCGCCTCCCGTCCGGTGTGCACCACGGCCACCGCGTGGCCGGGCCGCCGCCCTGGCGTCAGGACCGGACCGTGTCGGCCGAGGTGTTCTGCTGCCGGTGCAACTGCGCGTAGGTGCCGTCGAGCGCGAGGAGTTCGTCGTGCGTGCCCTGCTCGGTGATCCGACCGTGGTCGAGGACGAAGATGACGTCGGCGTCCCGGACGGTCGACAGCCGGTGCGCGATGGAGATCGTCGTGCGACCGGCCGCCGCCGTGTCGAGGGCCGTCTGCACCACGTGCTCCGAGATGGAGTCGAGGGCGCTCGTCGCCTCGTCGAGGACGAGCACGGGCGGGTCCTTCAGCATCACCCGGGCGATGGCGATGCGCTGCTTCTCGCCGCCGGACAGCCGGTACCCCCGCTCCCCCACCACGGTGTCGTAGCCGTCCGGGAACGACGCGATGGTGTCGTGGATGTTCGCCGCACGGGCCGCTCGCTCGAGTTCCTCGGCGGTGGCGTCGGGCTTGGCGTACCGCAGGTTCTCGGCGATGGTGGCGTGGAACAGGTACGTCTCCTGGCTGACGATGCCGACGTGCCGCATGAGGTCCTCGTGCACCAGGTCGCGGACGTCCTGTCCGGCGAACCGCACCGACCCGGCGGTCGCCTCGTACAGGCGGGGCACCAGGTAGGACACCGTGGTCTTCCCCGCGCCCGACGGCCCGACGAACGCCGCGAACTGTCCGGGCTGCAGCTCGAACGACACCCCGCGCAGGGTGGGCTTGTCGGGTTCGCCGTCCGGGTAGACGAACGTGACGTCCTCGAAGGCGACGTGGCCGACCTTCGATGCGTCGACCGGCTTCGCGGTGGGGGCGTCCGTGATGGCGGGCCGGAGGTCGAAGTACTCGAAGATGCGGGCGAACAGCGCGCCCGAGGTCTGCAGGTCGAGCACCACGCGCAGCAGCCCCACGGTCGGGAACAGCAGCCGCGACTGCACCGTCGTGAACGCGACGATCGTCCCGGCCGTGATGGGCACGTCGCCGATGATCAGGTACGCCGCGACGACGTAGATGATCGCCGGGATGATCGACAGGAAGATCTGCACGATCGCGAAGAACCACTGCCCGGACATCTGCTGCCGCACCTGCAGGGTGATCTGGTTGCGGTTCTCGTCGCCGTAGCGACGCGTCTCGCTGGCCTGCTGGTTGAAGCTCTTGGCGAGCAGGATGCCGGAGACGCTCAGGGCCTCCTGCGTGATCGCGGTCATGTCCGACAGCGACTCCTGGGTCTGGCCGGCGATCCGGGCGCGGACCTGGCCGACCCGGCGCTGCGCGATCACGAGGAGCGGCAGCAGGACGACCGCGACCAGGGTCATCTGCCAGCTCAGCAGGAGCATGGCGACGACGGCGGCGATCACGGTGACGGTGTTGCCGAGCACCGACGAGATCGTGTTGTTCAGCACGCTCGCCACGCCGCCGACGTCGTTCTGCAGGCGCGACTGGATGACACCCGTCTTGGTGCGCGTGAAGAACGCGAGCTCCATGCGCTGCAGGTGCGCGAACAGCCGCATCCGCATCGCGCCCATCACCTTGTTGCCCACCGTCGCGGTGAGGTACGTCTGCCAGACCCCCACTCCGGCGCTCGCGATCCACAGCAGCACCATCGCGCTCACGAGTTCGACGAGCACCGGCACGTCCGGACGCCCCGACGGCGGGAACAGCCCGCGGTCGAAGGCCTGCTGGGTGAGCAGCGGCGGCACGACCGAGATGGCGGCACCGACGAGCACGAGCACGACGGTCAGGGCGATCGCGTTCCGGTGCGGCCGGAAGAGTTCAGCGATCCGGCGGACCAGGTGCGGGATCTCCGGCGCCTCGGCGTTGGCGGCCTTCTGCGCGCGGACGTCACCGCTCGAGATGCGCCCACCGCCGCGGGGACCGCCCCGCACACCGTGTCCCATGCTCATGGAGCAACCGTAGCCCCGCCGTCGGACATCGCCGTGCCGCTGCCGCCGCGCCCGTATTTGACCCCGTTCAGGGGCCGTGCGAGCATGTGCCGTCCACGTCCCCGCACCACCGAGGTCCCATGTCGTCCGCGCCGTCACGTCCCACGTCCCTGGGGGCGCAGCTCGCCCGCCGCAAGCCCGTCGCCCAGCTGCAGGCCGAAGCCGGCACCGGCGTCGACGGCGCACCCCTCCGCCGGTCGCTCGGTGTCTGGCACCTGACGATGATCAGCGTCGGCGCGACGCTCGGCACCGGCATCCTCGTGGTGCTCGGGACCGCCGTGCCGCTCGCCGGTCCCGCCGTGTGGATCTCGTTCGTCGTCGCGGGGATCGCCGCGCTGCTGTCGGCGCTGTCCTACGCCGAGATGGCGGGGGCCGTCCCGACCTCGGGGTCGAGCTACTCGTACACCTACGCCACGATGGGCGAGGGCATCGCGTGGGTCTGCGGCTGGTGCCTCGTGCTCGAGTACGCCGTCTCGGTGGCCGCGGTCGCGGTGGGCGCGAGCGAGTACGTCGACGAGACCCTCCGCGTGTTCGGGCTGCACCTGCCCACCGCGCTGTCCGCTCCCCCGGGTGAGGGCGGCGTGGTCAACCTGCCGGCAGCGGTGCTCGTGCTCCTCGCCACCGTCGTGCTGCTGCCCGGCGCCCGCGAGAGCGCCTGGGTCAACACCGTCATGGTGATCGTGAAGATCGCCCTGCTGGTCTTCTTCGTCGTGGTCGCGTTCACCGCGTTCCAGGCGCAGAACTTCGAGCCGCTCGCCCCGATGGGTGCCGCCGGGGTCACCGCCGCGGCGTCCCGACTGTTCTTCTCGTACATCGGCTTCGACGCCGCGTCCACCGCCGGCGAGGAGGCGAAGGACCCCCGCCGCGACCTGCCCCGCGCGATCATCGGCTCGATCGTCATCATCACCGCGCTGTACATCCTGGTCGCCATCGCGGCGATCGGCGCCCGCTCGTGGACCGACTTCTCGTCGACCGAGGCCTCGCTCGTCCGCATCGTCGTCGACGTCACCGGCCAACCGGTCGTCGCGCTGGTGTTCTCCATCGGCGCGGTCGTCGCGATCGCGAGCGTCGTGCTCACCGTGCTGTACGGCCAGACCCGGATCCTGCTCACGATGTCCCGCGACGGGCTGGTGCCGAAGGTGTTCGGTCGGGTGTCCCGCCGCACCGGCACCCCGATCGCGAACACGCTCATCGTCGGCGTGGCCGTGACGGTGGTCGCCGCCCTCGTGCCCCTCGGCGAACTCGCCGACGCCACGAGCATCGGGACCCTGGTGGCCTTCGCCCTGGTGAACGTGTCCGTCATCGTGCTCCGTCGCTCGCAGCCCGACCTCGAGCGGTCCTACCGTGTGCCGCTGTTCCCCGTCGTCCCGGTCGTCGGCGCCCTGAGCTGCGCGCTCCTCGCGGTGTTCCTCGGCGCCACGACCTGGATCGCCTTCGGCATCTGGATGGTCGCCGGTGCCGCGCTCTACCTGGCCTACGGCCGCCGCCACAGCACCCTGCGCTGACGCGCTATCGCTCTGTCCGCTCCGGCCGGACAGCGCGGCTTGCGTCCGCGAAGACGACAGATTCCGACAGAAGGTTCGCGGAATCCTGTCGCTCTGCCATGAGGCTCCGCGCGGCCTCGGCGCACACCGTCGTCTTGGGCACACTCACCGTCCACTGCGCCCGGTCCGCATCATCGACACGGCACGCCGTGCTGGCGGAAGAGGGTCCTGAGCCGCTCCGGGTCCACGAGGTGCTGCCAGTACACACGGACGAAGCCGTTCACCTCTCGCTGACGTCGAACGCGGTCCTCTCGCTGTTTCTCGCGCCAGAGTGCCTCGCCGCCGCTCCGCCCCTGGAGCATCGCCGGGTCCTCGTACTTCTGGCGACCGTCGAACTCGATGACGATGCCCTGTCGAGGCAGCCAGAAATCCACGCGATCCACCCGCCCGTCCGGCGAGACGAACTCGTGCTGCGGCTCGACGTCCGGGCAGCCGAGCTCAGCAGCGCGTGCCGCTAGGTAGGACTCGCCTACCGACTCGTGACGCTCGTCCGAGATCTCGAGCGCGTGTTCGAGCTGCACCGATCCCCAGGGCCCGGCTCTCGAGGCGAACTGTTCGAGTTGCGACCGACCCACGCCACCGCGGAGTGCATGGTCCACCACGACGACAGCACCAGCGAGAGTCCCGCGGCGTGCCACCTCGACGGTGGTCTGCGGGAGCGACGTGTACCGGACACCATGGAAGAGGCGTTCCGCGTACTCCGGCTCACCGACATGCGTCGTCAGTCCGACCCGGTGCACATCGTGCTCGAGGGTGGGGTCGACCGCCTGGACGCGCTCCGGCCATCCGTTCAGCCTCGGGATCCCGAGGATCGCTGCGGCCGAGTCGAGGGCGAAGACCGCGGTGGGCCTGAGGAGCGGAGCGACCGCACGCATGCGAACGAGGTGCCGAGCGCGGCCGTCGAGCGCCTCCCAGGCTGCTCGTTCCGCATACACGCCGTGCCTGACACGCACGAGTTCGTCGGCTCGCTGACGGCGCTGCAGGTGACGTGCCGCCGCGCGGTCGAGGCTGGTCGTCCGGAAGAGGCTGATCGCGTTCGCGGGGTGCATGCCAGCACTCTGTCGCCAGAAGAGATCAACATGGACGGCAGGGATCGATCTGTGGACAACGCGCACGCCTACCGACCTTCGACCGTGCCCCTCGAAAGCGACAGTTCTGCGTGAACGGGCGGGAATTGTCCCGCGTCGCCGTCACTGTGCCACGAACAGTTGCCAGCACCTTGTCGCTTTGCCGGAGCCCGGCCGAGACTCGGCGAAGGCCGGCCCGCCCCGCCCGCCCCGCCGCCGCGCCAACCCCGCCCCCGCGACCCGCACACGACGAAGGCCGCCACCCCGAGGGGCAGCGGCCTCCGTGACCGGAACGGTCGAGACTACGCGAGCTCGATCGTGGCGCCAGCGGCCTCGAGGGTCGCCTTCGCCTTGTCGGCGGTCTCCTTGTTCGCACCCTCGAGGATCTTGGCGTCGGCGGTCTCGACGAGCGCCTTGGCCTCACCGAGGCCGAGCGACGTCAGGCCACGGACCTCCTTGATGACCTGGATCTTCTTGTCACCAGCGGACTTGAGGATGACGTCGAACTCGGTCTTCTCCTCAGCGGCCTCGGCCGGGGCAGCTGCGCCGGCGGGGGCGGCAGCGGCGACCGGGGCGGCCGCGGTGACCTCGAAGACCTCTTCGAACTTCTTCACGAAGTCCGAGAGCTCGATGAGCGTGAGCTCCTTGAAGGCCTCGATGAGCTCGTCCTGCGAAAGCTTCGCCATGATTTTCTCCTACTACTAGCTAGTACGTGTGGTTGATGAACGCGTGCCTGATCAGGCCGCGGACTCCTGCTTCTCGCGCAGGGCGTCCACGGTGCGGACGGCCTGCGAGAGGGGTGCCTGGAACAGGTACGCAGCACCGAACAGCGAGGCCTTGAGCGCGCCGGCGAGCTTGCCGAGCAGCACTTCACGGGACTCGAGGTCAGCGAGCTTGTCCACCTCGGTCGCGGTGAGCGGGTTACCGTCGAAGTAACCGCCCTTGACCACGAGCTGAGGGTTCGCCTTGGCGAATGCACGCAGCGACTTCGCGACGGCGACGGTGTCACCGTGCACGAAGGCGAGAGCGGACGGACCGGCGAGCTCGTCGTCGAACGACGTGATGCCGGCGTTGTTCGCCGCGATCTTGGTCAGCGTGTTCTTCACCACGGCGTACGTGGCGTGCTCACGGATCGAGTTGCGGAGCTCCTTGAGCTGCGCGACCGTGAGACCGCGGTACTCGGTGAGCAGAACGGCGTTCGAGCTACGGAAGGACTCCGTGAGCTCGGCGACCGCAGCTTCCTTGTTCGCCATGGTTCTCCTTGGGGGTCTTGCCGGCAGCCCCAGGCCCACGAACGAGAAAAGCTCCGGCGCAGAGGCTCGGAGCTGCTCCCCCGAGAACGGGAGGAGTGGTTCGGAACACCTGCGCTGGATGCCTCACCGAGTGAGGACCTTCGGTCACGCTGCGAGCAGCGCGACAACCGGCGGTCTTTGGCTTCGAGAACTGTACCAGACGCCGTGGCCGTCACCAAGCACCGGACGGGAGGCCCGTGACCGGCCCGCCCCGCGCCTCCCGTCCGTCACGGGCGTGCGCCCACCGCCGCCGCGGGATCCCGCGGCAGGTGCACCGTGAACACGGTGTCGCCCGGCTCGCTCGTCACGTCGACGCGACCGCCGTGCGCCTGCACGACCGCGTCGACGATCGCGAGCCCGAGCCCCGTCGACCCGACGGCGCGCGAGCGCGAGCCGTCGCCACGGGCGAAGCGCTCGAACAGCTTCGGCAGGAAGGCGGGGTCGATCCCCTGGCCGGTGTCCCGCACGGTCAGGTCCACGCCGCCGTCGACGGGTGCCAGCCCCACCGTGATGCGGGTCCCCTCGGGGGTGTGCGTCCGCGCGTTCGTGACCAGGTTCACGATGACCTGGTGCAGTCGAGCGGCGTCGCCGACGACCGCAACCGGCTCCGGGGGCACGTCGACCTCGATCACGTGGTCGGGCGAGGCGGCGTGCGCGTCGTTGACGGCGTCGAGCACCAGGCCGGTCAGGTCGACCTCGGCGAGCTGGATCTCGCGGCCCTCGTCCAGGCGGGCGAGCAGCAGCAGGTCCTCGACCATCGACGTCATCCGGATGGACTCGGACTCGATCCGACTCATCGCGTAGACGACGTCCGGCGGCAGGTCGCCACCCATCCTGCGGGTGAGTTCCGCGTAGCCGCGGACCGATGCCAGGGGTGTGCGGAGCTCGTGCGAGGCGTCGGCCACGAACTGCCGGACCTGCTGCTCCGATCGCTCGCGGGCCTGCATGGCGCCCCCGATGTGGCCGAGCATCCGGTTGAAGGCGCTGCCGACCCGGCCGACCTCGGTGCGGGGATCGGTGTCGGGGACCCGGACGCCGTCGAGCGCGTCGCTGCGGTCGAGGGGCATGCGTGCCACCGTCGACGCCGTCTCGGCGACGCGCTCGAGCGGACGGAGCGACCGCCGGACGACGACCGCGGCGACGATCGATCCGGTGAGCAGCGCACCCGCGAGCACGGAGACGACGACCCAGAAGAGCTTCCAGACGCTGTCGTACACCGGGGCCATCGGCAGGCCGACGACCAGGACGGCCGGGCCGACGGTCACGGCCGCGACGCGGTAGTCGCCGAGTCGCGACCCGAGGTCGACGGTCGCGGGGGCCGCCCCGACCCGCACGGTGCCCAGCGCGTCCGCACTCGTCCGGGTGATCGCGCTCGGGCGCCCGTAGTCGTCGAGCACGTTCGCGATCACGACCTGCCCGTCGATGAAGTACGCCGTGAGGGTGCCGACGGACTGGCCGGACGGCCGGGTCAGGTCGATGTCCGGCTGCCCGGACGGGTTCTGCTCCAGGTAGCGCTGCGCCCGGTTCGTGGCGCCGGTGATCTGCTCGTCGATCGCGCCCGTCTGGATCGAGGCCAGCGCGATGATGCTGCCTGCGCCGATCACCGCGCTGACGGCGACGACGAGGGCGACGATGCTCAGGACGAGGCGGCGCCGGAGCGTCACGACGTCGGCTTGATGACGTACCCGACCCCGCGCACCGTGTGGATCATCGGCGTCTCGCCGGCGTCGATCTTCTTGCGCAGGTAGGAGATGTAGATCTCGACCACCGAGGACTTGCCCCCGAAGTCGTACGACCACACCCGGTCGAGGATCTGCGCCTTCGAGAGCACGCGCCGCGGGTTGCGCATGAGGAAGCGCAGCAGTTCGAACTCGGTGGCGGTCAGCTCGATCGGCCGCCCCGCACGGTGCACCTCGTACGACTCCTCGTCGAGCACCAGGTCACCGACGACGATGCGCGAGTCGCCGGATTCCCGGGTGGCGATCTGCGACCGGCGGACCAGGCCCCGGAGTCGCGCGACCACCTCCTCCAGGGAGAACGGCTTCGTGACGTAGTCGTCGCCGCCCGCGGTGAGCCCGGTCACGCGGTCCTCGACGGAGTCCTTCGCGGTGAGGAACAGCACCGGGGTGTCGTCGTCGTTCTGTCGCAGCCGACGCAGCACCTGCAGCCCGTCGAGGTCGGGCATCATCACGTCGAGCACCATCGCGTCGGGCTGGAACTCGCGGGCCGTCGCCAGGGCGTCCTGCCCGCCGTTCGCGCTCTTGACGTCCCAGCCCTCGTAGCGGAGCGCCATGCACAGCAGGTCGGTGAGGCTCGCTTCGTCGTCGACGACGAGGATGCGCAACGGGGTGCCGTCGGCACGGGTGAGGCGCGGGGCCGGTGCGGGCTGGGAGATGGTCACGTCTTCGAGTATCGAGAAGTTCCTATGAGCGGTCTGTGGGGCAACCCGGTGCGTTCTGTGGATCGAGGACGCGTCCACACCTCCCCCTCCGTACGGTGGGGGCATGTTGCGATCTGCAGCCTGGCCCGCGTCGGCCCGGCACCTGGACACCGCGCGGATCGAACGGACGACCGGGAGGCCCGGGTCGGCACCGACGGACCGCCTCGCGGTCGCGCGAGCGGTCGCCGCCACCACCCCGCCCCTGTCCGCCGGCACGGCCGGCGGCTTCTTCGGCACGCTCGCCGCGCTCGCCGCGGCGGACGTCGCCACCGCCCGCACCGTCGAACCGCACCTGGACGCGCTCGGCATCCTGGCGCAGGCCGGGGTCGACGCTCCGGACGGCTCGACCTGGGGCGTCTTCGCGGCCGAGGGGCCGGGCCTCCGGCTCGACGCCGCGCCGCAGCACGACGGCTCGGTCCTGCTGCACGGCACGAAGCCGTGGTGCTCGCTCGCCTCGACGCTCTCGCACGCGCTGGTCACCGCGCACCTGGGCGACGAGCGGGTCCTCGTCGCCGTGGACCTGCGCCAGCCCGGGGTCACCGCGCACGACGAGGCCTGGGTCGCACGCGGCATGCCGGACGTGCCGAGCGGACCGGTCGACTTCGACGGGGTCCGGGCAGACCCCGTCGGCGCACCGGGTTGGTACCTGCGACGTCCGGGCTTCGCCTGGGGCGGCATCGGTGTCGCGGCCTGCTGGTGGGGCGGCGCGGTCGGGCTCGCCCGGGTGCTCCGGGACACCGCGGCAGCGCACCCGGAGTCCGAGCTGCTGCAGGCGGCACTCGGTGCCACCGTGGCCGACCTCGCCGACGCCGAGGACGCCCTCGCCGACGCCGCCGCCCGGATCGACGGGTCGGACCCGACCGCAGACGACACCGACTGGCGGCTGCTCGCCCAGACGACCCGCTCGCGGGTGCGCCGATCGGTCGACGCCGTGCGCGAGCGGGTGGTCGCGACGATCGGGCCGGCACCGCTGACCGCGGACCCCGCCGTCGCCGCGCGGGTCGCCGACCTCGAGCTCTACGTCCTGCAGGACCACGGCGCACGCGACCTCGCCCGCATCGGCCGGATGGTGCTCGAGCGGGGCGGCGTCGCGTGGTGAGCTTCGACCACCGCGAGCCGGGCACCGACCCCGACGCGTGGACCCGCTTCCTCGACCGCCAGGACGCTCCGGCGGTCGACCTGGCCGGCACCGGGTCGGTGGTGGTCGTTGCACCGCACCCCGACGACGAGACCCTCGGCGCCGGTGGCCTCATCGCGGCCGCTGGCCGGGCCGGCATCCCCGTGCACGTGCTGCTCCTCACCCGCGGCGAGCGCTCCCACCCGGACTCCCCCACGACGACCTCGGAGGCCCTCGCCGCCGCCCGTGACGACGAGTTCGTGGCAGCCCTGCGCAGCCTGCACCCCGGTGCCGCCTCGACCTCGGTGGGGATCCCGGACGGCGCGACCCGCGAGCACCGGGACCGGGTCGTCGAGACCCTCGATGCCGCGCTCGCCGGGGCTGCTCGCCCCGCACTGCTCGTCGCACCGTGGCGTGGGGACGGGCACCGCGACCACCGCATCGCCGGCGAGGTCGCCGAGGTCGCCGCGGCGAGGGCCCCCGACGTGGACCTGCTCGCGTACCCGATCTGGGCCTGGCACTGGGACGACCCGGACCACTCCGTCGCCCCCTGGGACGATGTCCGGGCCCTGTCGCTGCCCGACGACCTCGTCGCCCGGAAGCGTGCTGCCCTCGACGCCTACTCGTCGCAGACCCGCGCGCTCTCCCCGGCTCCGGGCGACGAGGCGATCATCGACGAGCGGCACGCCGCCCACCACCTGCGGACGACCGAGTGGTTCTTCGCGCCGGGTGCGGAGGCGGTGTCGGCGCCGTCCTCGCGGTCGCGGGAGTCGTTCGACGCGCACTACGACCGGAAGCCCGAGGGGTGGGACTTCGAGGGATCCTGGTACGAGCAGCGCAAGCGCGCGGTGACCCTGGCCGCACTCCCCCGCCGGCGGTTCCGGTCCGCACTCGAGCTCGGCTGCGCGACCGGGGTCCTGACCGCCGCCCTCGCCGAACGCGCGGACGACGTGCTCGGCACCGACATCTCGGCGGCGCCGTTGGAGCGTGCTGCCCACCGTGCGCCGACCGCGCGGTTCGTGCAGGCGGCGCTGCCGTCGGAGTGGCCGGACGGGCGCTGGGACCTGGTGGTGATGTCCGAGGTCGGGTACTACCTGTCGCCCGCCGACCTCGACGCGACGATCGACCGTGTGCTCGACAGCCTCGACGACGACGGCGTGCTCGTGGCCTGCCACTGGCGGCACCCGGACGACGAGGCGGTGTCGAGCGGCGACACGGTGGACGCGCGGCTGACCGAACGGTGGCCGCGGCCCGCCCTCCTCCGCCACGTGGAAGAGGACTTCGTCCTGAGCGTCCTGCCCGGCGCGGCGGTCACCTCGGTGGCCCGGGCCGAGGGGATCATCCGGTGACCCGACCGGAACCGCGTGCACGCATCGACGTGGTCGTCCCCGCGCACGACGAGGCGGACCGGATCGCCGCGTGCCTCGACGCGCTCCTGGTGGCCGTCGACCGGCTCGCCACGGAGCGACCCGGGGTCGACGCCGCGGTCACGGTGGTGCTCGACGGCTGCACGGACGGCACCGCTTCGGTGGTCGAGCGGTACCCGGTCGACGTGCTGACGACGGACCGTGTCGGGGTCGGCCGGGCACGGACCATCGGGGCGACGCACGCACTCCGTGCGCACGACGGCGCACCGGCAGCGCGGTGGCTCGCCCACACGGACGCCGATTCGCGTGTGCACGAACGGTGGCTCGTGCAACAGTCCGACGCCCTCGCCGCTGGTGCGCAGGTGCTCGTCGGCGCCGTCGTGCCCGATCCCGACGACCTCGAACCGGTCGTGCTCGAACGGTGGACCCGGGCGCACCCGCCCGGCGCCGCCCTGGGGCACGTGCACGGCGCGAACCTCGGCGTGCTCGCCGCGGCGTACGTCACGCTCGGCGGGTTCGACCCCGTTCCCGAGCACGAGGACGCGCGTCTGGTGGCCCGGGCGCGGGCGCTCGGCTTCCGGGTCGACGCCACCGTCGACCTGCCGGTGGTCACGAGCGGGCGGTTCGAGGGCCGGACGCCGGGCGGGTACGCCGAGCACCTGCGACAGCAGTACGGCGACGCGAGTTGACACCCTCACGCGCCTCATAGCGAGCAGCAATCCTGCGCAGAAGGTCGCTCCCTAGGTTCTCCTCCGTCGGCCCCGCCGCGTGCTCCACGCGATCGGTGACCCCAGCCGGCCACCACCCGAGGAGACCCATGTTCCTGACCTACCTCAGGCGCGAACTCACGAACCGCAAGAAGCAGACCGTCATCATCGCGATCGGCATGGCGCTGGCCATCGCCCTCGTCGTCATCGTGTCGTCGATCTCCGGCGGGGTGCAGGCTGCACAGAAGAGCGTCCTGCAGTCCGTGTACGGCGTCGGGACGGACATCACCGTGACCAAGACCGCGACGGCGTCCTCCGGCGGCGGACGACCGGCCTTCGACTTCGGCAGCCAGGGCGACAGCAGCGGGGACGACAGCGGCTCGACGGACCTGTCGCAGTCGCGGCTCGCGGTCGCGCGCGGCACGAGCACCCTCGACGCGTCGAACCTCTCGACGATCACCGGGACCGACGGGGTCGAGGCCGCGACGGGTGTGCTGACGCTCGAGAACAGCACGTTCTCCGGCCAGGTGCAGCAGCAGTCGACCGACGACAGCAGCACGGACAGCAGCAGCGACTCCAGCAGCGACAGCACGACTCAGCAGGGACCGCCGAGTGGGGACACCGGCGGCGGCTTCGGCGGTGGCTCGTTCAGCGTCGACTCGTTCACGGTCACCGGCATCCCGGTCTCCGGCGACACGGTCGGCCCGCTGACGAGCACCGAGCTCACGAAGGGGCGCACCTTCACCACGAAGGACGCCGGCAAGGACGTCGTCGTGCTCGACGCGTCGTACGCGAAGAGCGAGGACGAGGCGGTCGGCGACACGATCGACATCGGCGGCACCGACTTCACCGTCATCGGCATCGTCAGCTCCACCGGCTCGGCCTCGACCACGGGCTCGAACACCTACATCCCGCTCGACACCGCGCAGGCGCTGGCCGACCTCAACGGCAAGGTCACCTCGATCTCCGTCTCGGCCGGGTCGTCCTCCGACGTCAGCACCATCAAGGCCGCGCTGCAGGCGAAGCTGCCGAGCGCCACCGTCTCCACCGAGGCCGACCTGGCCTCGAGCGTCTCCGGGTCCCTCAGCACCGCGTCGAGCCTGGTCTCGAACCTCGGCAGGTGGCTGTCGATCGTCGTGCTCGCCGCGGCGTTCCTCATCGCGATCCTCTTCACGATCTCCGGCGTGACCCGCCGCACCCGCGAGTTCGGGACCCTCAAGGCGATCGGCTGGTCGAACGGCCGCATCACCCGGCAGGTTGCCGGTGAGTCCCTGGTGCAGGGCCTCATCGGTGGCGTGCTCGGCGCGGTGGCCGGACTCATCGGCATCCTCGTCGTCAACACCATCGCCCCGACCGTCTCGGCGAGCGCCTCGAGCACGACGGGCGGCGGCGCCGGCGGCGGTGGCGGTGGCGGTGGCGGGATGCCCGGCGGCGCGGCGACGGCAGCAGCGGGCAACGGCACGACGGGCGGCGCCCCGGCCGGCGGCTTCGGCGGCGGTGCGAGCACCGCGTCGACGACCGACGTGGTCCTGCATGCCCCGGTGACCGTCGAGATCATCCTGCTCGCGATCGGCCTCGCGATCCTCGGTGGCCTCATCGCCGGGGCGCTCGGCGGATGGCGTGCGAGCCGGCTCCGTCCGGCCGAGGCGCTCCGGAGCGTGGCCTGATGCCCGGCCCGTCCACCGGTGCGACACCGATCACCGGACCCGCACCGGCCCCGAGCACCCGACCAGGAGGACCCACCGTGACCACCACCGACACCGCGACCGGCGAGGCGGAGGCGACCCGTGCCTCCAGTCCGATGTACCGGCTGACGAACGTGAGCAAGACCTACCGGCAGAAGAACCGGACCGTCACCGCCCTGACGAACGTCGAACTGACGATCCCGCGGGGGCAGCTCGTGGCGATCCAGGGGCCGACCGGCGGCGGCAAGTCGACGCTGCTGCAGATGCTCGGCGCGCTGGACCGCCCGAGCGCCGGGTCCGTCCACCTCGGTGGGGACCGCGACGTGGCGGAGCTCGGCGACCGCGCGCTGACCGATCTGCGGGCGACCGAGATCGGCTTCGTGTTCCAGAGCTTCAACCTCATCCCGACCCTGACGGCGCTCGAGAACGTCGAGACGGCGTTCGCGGGGGCCCTGGCGGAGCGGTCGCGCGGTGCGGTCCGGCAGCGGGCGAAGGCGGCACTCGCCGAGGTCGGGCTGGCCGAGCGACTCGACCACCTGCCCGCGGAGCTCTCCGGTGGTCAGCAGCAGCGGGTGGCGATCGCCCGCGCGCTCGTGAAGGACCCGAGCGTGCTGCTCGCCGACGAACCGACCGGGGCACTCGACGAGGCGACGCGCGACGAGATCATGGGCCTCATCGAGAGGCAGTGGCGGGAGCGCGGGCTGACCGTCGTCATCGTCACGCACGACTCGTGGGTCGCGAAGCGTGCCGAGCGGCGCCTGCACATCGGGCAGGGGCGGGTCCGCGAGGCGTAGCCGGGCGGGCCGTCGACCCGCGTTCCGCGCCCAGCGACTGTCCACGCGTCCGGCGGCGCGTGGACTGTCGCTCAGCGCGTGAAGACGCCGCCGCTACCCCGCCACCGGGTAGTCGCAGTACGCGAACCACCGCGAGTCCGGCGACCACGGCGGCACGTTGACCGTCCCCTGCCCACCGTCGAGCGTCACGAGGGTCTCCGGCTGGACCGCGATCCGTGCGCCGCGGACGAGCGACCCCGGCAGCAGTCGGAGCTCCACGCGGTGGTCGGCGGGGTGGCCCTGCACACCGGGCTCGTACGACAGGTAGAGCAGGTGCGCACCGTCGGGCGAGACGTGCGGGAACCAGTTCACGCGGTCGTCGTTCGTGATCCGCACCGGGTCGGTCGCCCCCGGCCAGAGGGCGACGAGCTGCGCGGTGCCGGGGGTGAACCGCTCCGAGTTCCACACGAGCAGGTCGCCGGCGAACGAGACGCCGTCGTCCGGGTGCTCGTCGCGGGTCAGGAAGGTCGGGTCCCCGGTGGCGGGGTCGACGAGTGCGACGTCGGTGGTCCAGGTGCCGTCCTCGGCATGCTCCCCGACGATCGCCGCGAGGGTCTCGCCGTCGGGTGCGATGCCGTGCAGGTAGAACTTCCGGACGACCGGCAGCGCGGTGGTGACGTCGGTGAGCGTCGCCGCGGCTCCCCCGAGCGGCACCGGGACCCGGTACAGGTCGCCGTCCCGCCCGCTCACCACGACCGAGGTGCCCGAGGGGTCGAGCACGTGGTCGTTGTTGATCTCCGGCACGCCGGGCATCGGGACGGGCACCAACGCCGACTCGTCGACGGCCGTCCCGCCGTGCTCGAGCAGCCAGAGGTCACCACCGCCGTTCAGCAGGAGCCTGCCGTCGGGCAGCACGTTCGGCGCCTCGACGAGCAGCGTGCTCGACTCGAACACGAGCCGGCTCGTCCGGCGCTCGAGGTCGTACACGTGCACCCGGCTGGTCTGTCCCGGCAGCAGCTGCCGTCCGCGCGGTTCGTTCATGGGTCCCATCCTGTCGTGGTGTCGCTCACGTGCGCACCAGCGCACGCACGGACGGGAGGCGCGGTGCGGGTCCGACCCGCACCGCGCCTCCCGTCAGGGGGTCCGCCTACTTCACCGCGCCGGCGGTCAGGCCGGCCACGAACTGGCGCTGCACCACGAGGAACGCGGCCACGACCGGGATCGACACGACGAGCGACGCCGCCATGACCTGGTTCCAGTACACGTTCGTCTGCGTGGAGTACTGCTGCAGACCGACCGAGAGCGTCGAGCCGAGACCGTTCGTCATGACCGAGGCGAAGAGGACCTCGCCCCACGCCGTCATGAACGAGTAGATGCCGACCGCCACCAGACCCGGGCGGGCCGACGGCAGGATGACCCGGAACAGGGCACCCATCGGACCGGAACCGTCGACCATCGCGGCCTCGTCGAGCTCGCGCGGGATGGTCTCGAAGTAGCCCGCGAGCATCCAGATCGAGAACGGCAGCGTGAACGTGAGGTACGTGATGATCAGGCCGAGCCACGACCCGACGAGCTGGATGCCGAGGGTGTTCCCGAGGTTCGTGAAGATCAGGAACAGCGGGAGCAGGAACAGCACGCCGGGGAACATCTGGGTGGAGAGCACCGCGGTGGTGAAGGTGCTCTTGCCCTTGAAGTTCCAGCGCGAGACACCGTAGGCGGCGAACGTCGCGATGATGAGCGAGAAGACCGTCGCGACCGTGCACACGACCAGCGAGTTCACGAAGTACCGCGCGAGCGGCACCGTGGACCACATGTCGATGAACGGCTGGATCGTGACCGTCGACGGGATCCACGTGAAGTTGTCCTGCACGTCGCCGAGCGGCTTCATGGCCGTGGTGACCATGACGTAGAGGGGCACGATCGTGAACAGGGTCAGGACGACCAGGGTCACGATCTTGAAGGACTTGGCGCCAGCTGTCTCACGCACGGACGGACCTCCGGTTGGTCACGGCGAGGTAGATGCCGGTGACGACGAGCAGGAAGAGGAGGAGCAGGACGCTCATCGCGGCACCCGAACCGAAGTTCCAGGTGATGAACGACGCGTTGTAGATGTGGAAGCTCAACAGGTCGGCGGCCGGGGGCTGCGCGGTCGACCCGAACAGCACGAACGGCGTGTTGAAGTCGTTGAACGTCCACAGGAACATCACGAGCACGAGCGTCACGTTGACGGGGCGGACCATCGGCAGCGTGATGGAGCGCCACTGGCGGAACGGCTTGGCGCCGTCGACCGAGGCGGCCTCGTACACGTCGTTCGGCACGGACTGCAGTCCGGCCATGAGCATGAGGAAGGCGAAGGGCCAGGTCTTCCAGATGGCGACGACCACGACCGCGACGAAGGCGTTGTTGCCGATGAGCCAGAACGGGGCGTTCCCACCGAACAGCCCGAGCTGGTCGACCAGCAGGTGGTTGAGCGCACCGGTGTCGCGCTGGAACATGAACTTCCAGGTGATGACGCCGGCGTACATCGGCAGCGCGTACGGCACGAGGAACAGGGTGCGGAACAGCCCGCGGCCGGCGAACGGCTTCTGCAGGGCGACGGCCGCCGCCATGCCGAAGGTCCAGGACAGCCCGACCACCAGCACCGTGAAGGCGCAGGTGATGAGGAACGAGTTGAGGACCCCGCGGCCGATCGCCTGGTCGAAGTCGACGACGACGGCGTAGTTCCCGAACCCGGCGAACGGAGCGGCGCCCCAGTTGGCGATGAAGTACTTGGTGAGCTGGATGAACGAGATCCAGATGCCCACGAGCATCGGGACGATGTGGATGAGCAGCTCGAAGAGGATGGCCGGCGCGACGAGCGCGTACGGCAGCCAGTGGACCTTGCGCTTGCGACCCGGCGGACGGCCCGACATGGTCGGGGCCTTCGTGTGCGTCAGGTCGATGCGCTCCGAGTCGGGGAGGACCGAGGTGGACATGAACGGGGCCTTTCGGCAGGAGGGGCGTACGGGTGCGGTCCTCCGCGGCCGGGGCAGCGGCGGGGAGGCGCGGGGTGCGTGGGGCGGGAGCCTCACCGCCGACCCGTGGTCGGCTCTGGAGCGAGGGGCGGAGGCCCGGGCGCGTCCTGACGGACGCGACCCGGGCCTCCAGGCGGATCAACCGGCGGCCTGGGACACCTGGTCCTGGGCGGTCTGCAGAGCCGACTCGATGTCGGACTCGGAGACCGTGGAACCGGTCGCGATCTTGGCGAACATGTCGTTCATCGCCTTGCCGACCGTGGACTCGAACTGGTCCTCGGCGGGCACCAGCGGGAGCGGCTTCGCCTTGTTGTTGTAGATGTCGAGGAACGTCTTGGTCTGCTCGTCCTCGACGGATTCGGCAGCCTCGGCGAGCACCGGCAGGGCCGAGTACGGCTTGTCGAGCGTGGTCTGCGTGTCCATGCTCGTCATGTACTTGACGAACTCGAGCGCGCCGTCCTTGTTCTTCGTGTTCTTGAAGATCGACAGGTTGATGCCGGCCGGGAACGAGGCGATCTCCTCGCCGCCCTCGGGGGCGGGCAGGGCGACGACGCCGTACTCCGACGACTTCATGCCGAGCGACTCGATGGTCGCGTTCGCGTTGTTCTGGTTGAGGATGAACGCGGCCTTCTTCTTGGCGAAGTCCGTGGTGGACTGCGTCGCGTTGTCGTACTGCGCGTTCGACGGGTTCGCGACCTTCGCATCCTGCATGAGGTCGAGGTACCGCTTGATGCCGTCGACGTTCTCCTTCGACGTGAAGGTCGGCTTGCCGTCCTCGTCGAACCACTCGCCACCGTTCTGCGCCGAGTTGATGAACGCGAAGTGCGAGTTCTCGGTGTACGAACCGCCGGCCAGGCTGAAGCCGTACGTGTCGCCCTTGGTGAGCTTCTCGGCGGCGGAGACCATCTCCTCCCACGTGGTGGGCGGGGTGATGCCGGCGTCGGCGAGCATCTTCTTGTTGTAGTACAGGCCGTAGGCGAGACCGTAGAGCGGGACGCTGGTGACCGTCTTGTCCGGTGCACCACCGGTGGAGAGCGCGACCTTGCCGAACTTGTCCGCACCGCCGATCGCCTTCATCTCGGCGTCACCGAACTCCTGGAAGGCGCCGGTGGCCTGGAGCGAGGTCGCCCAGGTGTTGCCGATGTTGACGACGTCCGGGCCCTGGCCCGAGGTGACGGCGGTCTGGATCTTGTTCTGCAGGTCGTTCCAACCGATGACCTGGAGGTCGACCTTGATCCCGGTCTCCTTGGTGAACTTCTCGAGGACGGGGGTCAGCACCTCCTTGTCGTTCTCCAGGGACGTGCCCTGGTTCGACGCCCAGTAGGTGAGCGTCTTGGAGTCGCCGGCGTCGCCGGACGATCCGGAGGAGCAGGCTGCGAGGCCGGACACGGTGAGTGCGGCGGCCGCGGTGATGGCCAGTGCGCGGATGGCAGTGCGCATGACTCTCTACTTTCTCGTCGTTGAGGTGATGCAGGGATGGTGCTGGTCGGGTGCTGCTGTGGTGCGGAGCCGTCCGGGCCGTCAGGCCAGGGTGGACTCCGCGGGGTCCCAGCCCTCGGGGAGGGTCGGGGAGGGCGACACGGTGCTCTCGACGAGCACCGCCTCGCCACGTTCTGCGGACTCGGCGATGGAGACCATCACGTCGAGCACGTGGAAGGCGAGCGCACCGGGGACCCGGTTCTCGTCGCCGGCGCGGAGCGAGCGGGCCAGGTCGACCACGCCGGTGCCGCGCGAGTACGTGGAGCCGACCGCGGGGATCGTCTCGGGCTCCGTGGCGCCGAGCGTGTACAGCACGGTGTCGCCGTCGAACTCGTTCGGGTCGGGGAACACGACGGTGCCGGTCTCCCCCGCGATCTCGACGAAGCCGGTGCGCCCCCGGTCGGACTCGAACGAGAAGACGCTCTGCGCGCTCCCGCCGTTCTCGAACTCGATGAGCGCGGAGTGGTTCGTCGGCACCTCGACGGGGAACTCGGTGCCGGCCTTCGGACCGGAGCCGATGGTGCGCGTGGCGCGCGACCGCGACGCCGTCGCGGTGACCTTCTGCACCGGGCCGAACGCCTGCACCAGCGTGGTGATGTAGTACGGGCCGATGTCGAAGAGCGGGCCGGCGCCGTGCGCGAACAGGAACTCGGGGCTCGGGTGCCACGACTCGGGGCCGGGGCTCTGGAACAGCGTCAGGCCGTTGAGCGGCGTGCCGATGCGTCCCTCGCGGATGGTGCGCAGGGCGGTCTGCAGGCCGGCGCCGAGGAAGGTGTCCGGTGCCACGCTGACCGTCCTGCCCGCAGCGGCCGCGGCGTCACGCAGCTGCGCGGCACTCTCGCGGTCGAGCGCGTAGGGCTTCTCGCCCCAGACGTGCTTGCCGGCGGCCAGGGCCTGCACGGCGACCTCGACGTGGGCGGCCGGGATGGTCAGGTTGACGACGATCTCGACGTCGTCGGCGGCCAGGAGCTCCTCGACGGTGCCGGACCCGGGCACGCCCCACTTCTCGGCCTGCGACGCCGCGCGGGCCAGGTCGATGTCGGCGATGAAGCGGACCGAGACGTCGGGGAACACGGTGAGGTTCGACAGGTACTGGTCGGAGATGACCCCGGCGCCGATGACCCCGACGCCGACCGGGCCGGTGCGGGGGGCGCTGTCGGTCGCCGTCCCCGCGGCGGTGGTGGTGTCGGTCATGCGCGGACGCCCTGCAGGAACGTGTACGAGTCGGCGACGGCCTGGAACACGTCGCCCTCGTGGTCGTCGAGCTCGACGACGTGCTGGGCGTCGGGGGCCGCGGCGACGATGTCCCGGATCGGCATGATGCCGTTGCCGACGGCGACCTGCTGCTTGTCGTCGTGCGAGCCGTCGCCGTCCTTGACGTGCAGGAAGCGGACCTTGTCGCCGTACTTGCCGAGGATCGCGACCGGGTCGTCGCCGCCGACCGTCACCCAGTAGGTGTCGAGCTCGAGCACGACGTCGTCGGACAGGGCGTCGGCGAAGACCTCGTAGGCGCTGACGCCGTCGATGCGGTTCGAGAACTCGAACGCGTGGTTGTGGTAGCCGAGCACCAGGCCGTGGTCGGCGGCGCGGGGGGCGAGGGCGCTGAGTTCGCGGGCGATCGCCTCGACGTCCTCGCGGGTGGTCCAGCGGGCCTCGTCGATGTGCGGGTCGATGAGGGTGGTGAGGCCGACCGTGACGCTCGCGTGGAAGATGCGGTCGAGGTCCGGCGCTCCGGCGTCCAGCAGGCGCGCGTGGCCGCTCGGAGCGACGAGTCCGGCGCCGTCGAGCGCGTCGCGCAGGGCCTCGGGACCGTCGACGAAGCCGAAGGCCTCGACGTCCGTGTAGCCGATGTCCGCGATGCGGCGCAGCGTGCCGGGCAGGTCCGTCGCGAGCGCATCACGCACGGTGTAGAGCTGGACCGAGAGCGGTTGGGTCACCAGGGTTCTCCTCGTCGAGATGGTGCGGTCGTCACTGACCGAGCGTCACACTATGACCCCTTCTGTCGGCGGTCAAGCAGAAGTCCGAGGAATGTCGACGGACTTCGTTGCGTGCCGTGTTCGATGTGTGCTTCACTCCCCCCATGGTCGACTTGAACCGGACGGCAGCGTCGCCTCCGGTCGGGACGAGCGAGCTCTTCCAGATCCTCCGCGACGGCGTGCCGCGCACCAGGGCCGAGCTCGCCGCCCTGACGGGACTCGCACGCTCCACCATCGGCGTGCGCCTCGACTCCCTGATCGAGATCGGGCTCGTCGGCGCCGTCGACACCGCGGTCTCGACGGGTGGGCGTCCTCCCGCGCAGGTCGCACTGAAGCCGCGCTCCCGGCTCGTGGTCGCCGCCGACCTCGGTGCCTCGCACGGCCGCGTCGCCGTCACCGACCTCGTCGCCGCACCGCTCGCCACCCGCGAGGCCCGGATCGACATCGCCGCCGGACCGGTCCCGACGCTGACGTGGCTGGTCGAGACCGTCGACGAGCTGCTCGCCGAGGTCGGGCGCAGTCGGCAGGACGTCATCGCGATCGGCATCGGCGTCCCCGGGCCGGTCGAGTTCTCCACGGGCCGTCCCGCCAACCCGCCGATCATGCCCGGGTGGGACGGCTTCGACGTGCCCACCTGGCTCCGTCAGCACATCCCCGCCCACGTCCTGCTCGACAACGACGTGAACATCGCGGCCCTCGGCGAACGGGAGCACGGCTGGCCGGCCGTCGACCACCTGCTGTTCGTCAAGGTGGCCACCGGCATCGGGTCGGGCATCGTGTCCGAGGGTCGACTGCAGCGCGGCGCCCAGGGCACGGCGGGCGACATCGGTCACGTCCGGGTCGCGCGCGCCGGGGACGTGCCGTGCCCGTGCGGCAACACCGGCTGCCTCGAGGCCGTGGCCTCCGGTCCCGCCATCGCCCGCACGCTGCGTGCCAAGGGCCACGACGTGCACACCAGCGCCGAGGTCATCGACCTGGTGGACCGGTCCGACCTCGACGCCATCTACGCGGTGCGCCAGGCGGGCCGGGACATCGGCGAGGTCCTGGCCACCTGCATCTCGCTCATCAACCCGTCCGTGATCGCCCTCGGTGGATCGATCACGCAGGCCGGCGAACACCTGCTCGCCGGCGTCCGCGAGGTCGTCTACTCCCGCTCGATGCCCCTGGCCAGCGAGCACCTCGTCATCGTGCAGTCCCGCGCGGGATCGCTCGCGGCACTGCAGGGCGCCGCCGCCCTCGCGATCGGCTACGCGCTGTCCCCCGTCGGCGTCGACGAACTCGTCGCCTACGCCGAGGGGCGGCAGCTGGTCTCCTGACCGACGCCGCGCATCGGTGAGCGCGTCGGTTTCGGTTGTGCCGGTGGTCGGGGGGAGAATCGTCGGGTGACGATCGTGCAGCCCACCCTGTGGGGCGACCTGGACCCCGGCCTGGAGGCAGCGCCTGCCTCCGCCACGCCGGCTGCGGTCCCCGGTCGCGACGCGTTCACCGCCCTGCGCGGCCACACCGAGCGCATCGTCGCGCACTCCTCGGACCGCGTCGCGTGGCTCCGCGCTCGCGCCATGGGCATCACCGCCACCGACGTCGCCCGGCTGGCCTCGCTCCACGCGGTCGAGGCGGTCGTCGCCGACAAGCGCTACGGCTCCCGGTTCTCCGGCAACGCGTTCACCGAGCACGGCAAGGACCGCGAGCCGCACATCGCCGCGTGGGTGGCCGCGACCCACGGCATCCAGCCCTCGGCGCACCTGTTCCACGCCGCGTCGAACCGGGCGCACCTGGCCACCCCGGACGGCGTCGGCGTCGATGCGTCCTCCCGCGTCGTCCTCGCCGAGATCAAGACCACCGGCAAGGGGTGGCGGAGCATCCCCCGGCACTACCTGCGCCAGGTGTGGTGGCAGCAGTACGTGCTCGGGGCCGACCGCACCCTGTTCGTGTGGGAACGGCACGACGGGTTCGTGCCGGTCGCCGACGAGCCCGAGTGCCGGTGGGTCGACCGCGACGACGACCAGATCCGCGGGCTCGTGCAGCTCGCCGACCTCGTGCTCGACAAGCTGCGCGGCTTCCGCTCCTAGCCGTCGACCAGCGCTAGACCCGCACCAGACGCAGGCGGCTCATCGCGACGACGAGCACGCCGAGCAGGGCGATCGACACGGCGATGCCGACGACGTAGATCGCCACGACGCCGGAGCCCTGCGCCGGGTCGAGGAACGGGTAGGGCACCCACCCGTCGGTCGCACCCCGGATGAGCACGACGGTGGTCCACACCGCCGGGTACAGCAGGAACCACCACACGTGCCGGAACAGCAGCCGTGCGCGGTCGGAGAACAGCAGCCAGTCGAGCACGACGTACGCCGGGACGACCTTGTGCACGATGTCGTTCGACCACGGCACCGAGGCCGAGACGTTCGCGCCGGTGAGCAGGGTGTTGTAGACGATGCCGGTCGTGGCGATGTACACCGTCGCAGCACCGCGGAGCAGGCTCACCCGCAGGTCCGACCGCTTCCGGTTCGCCGCCGCGACGAGCGTCACCGCGAGGGCCACGGCGACGATCAGGTTCGACTGGATCGTGAAGTAGCCGAAGAAGTCCCAGGGCGAGTACGTCGGTGACCGAGCGCTCTCGAGCCACTGCGCGACGACCGCCACGACGACGGCGACGACGGCGATCAGTCGGAGCGAGTTCACGAGGGTGCGCACGGCCACAACGCTAGCTGCACCCTGGCCGGAGGTGCACGAAGGGCCCGTGCCGTTGCCGGCGCGGGCCCTTCGGTGAGTCCGGGGACTCGTGAGTCAGCGGACTCAGATGCTGTTGACGTCCAGCGGGATGCCGGGACCGAAGGTCGTCGAGACGGCGCCCTTCATGACGTACCGGCCCTTCGAGGACGACGGCTTGAGGCGGTTGATCTCCTCGAGCGCGGTCGAGATGTTCTCGTCGAGCTGCTCCGGCGTGAACGAGGCCTTGCCGACGACGAAGTGCACGTTGGCGTGCTTGTCGACGCGGAACTCGATCTTGCCGCCCTTGATGTCGTTGACGGCCTGCGCCACGTTCGGGGTCACGGTGCCGGTCTTCGGGTTGGGCATGAGGCCACGCGGGCCGAGCACCTTGCCGAGACGACCGACCTTGCCCATGAGCTCCGGGGTCGAGACGGCGGAGTCGAAGGCGGTGTAGCCCTCGGCGACCTTCGCGATGAGCTCGTCGCCACCGACCTCGTCGGCACCGGCGGCGATGGCGGCCTCAGCAGCCGCACCCGTCGCGAACACGATGACACGGGCGGTCTTGCCCGTGCCGTGCGGCAGGATGACCGTGCCGCGGACCATCTGGTCGGCCTTGCGGGGGTCGACGCCGAGCTTCAGCGCGACCTCGACCGTGGAGTCGGTCTTCGAGGAACCGGTCTCCTTGGCCAGGGCGACGGCCTCGGTCGGGGTGTAGAACTTGTCGGCCTCGATCTTCGCGGCCGCGGCCTGGTAGGCCTTGGACTTCTTCGCCATGGTGGTCTCCTTGCGAGATACGTGGTTGGCGAGCCGGCGAGGCTCTCCCACGGAAAGGTGTCTGGTGGTGGGCCGGAGCCCGATCGGTGCTTAGGCCTCGACCGTGATGCCCATCGAGCGTGCGGTGCCGGCGATGATCTTCGCGGCCTGCTCGATGTCGTTGGCGTTGAGGTCGGCCTGCTTGGTCTCGGCGATCTGACGGACCTGGTCCATCGAGATCTTCGCGACCTTGACCGTGTGCGGGGTCGAGGACCCCTTCTGCACACCAGCAGCCTTCTTGATGAGCTCGGCGGCCGGCGGGGTCTTCAGGACGAACGTGAACGAACGGTCCTCGTAGACGGTGATCTCGACCGGCACGACGTTGCCACGCTGCGACTCGGTCGCCGCGTTGTACGCCTTGCAGAACTCCATGATGTTGACGCCGTGCTGACCGAGCGCCGGACCGATCGGGGGGGCCGGGTTGGCGGCTCCCGCGTTGATCTGCAGCTTGATCAGGCCCGTGACCTTCTTCTTCGGTGCCATGACTTGTCTTCCTCCTGGAATCGAACGCACGGGGACCCGTGCACTCTCCCGCTGGCCCGGCGGTTCCGGACAGCGGTGAAGGCCCGCTCGCACGAGGCGCGCGGGCCCAAACCCGTTCAGTGTAGTCGATCTCGGTGATCGCTACAGGATCGTGGTCGCTAGAGCTTGGTGACCTGGTCGAAGCTGAGCTCGACCGGGGTCTCCCGCTCGAACAGCGAGACGAGCACGGTGAGCTTGCCGCTCTCCGGCTTGATCTCGGAGATCGAACCCGGCAGGCCCGCGAACGAGCCTTCCTTGATGGTGATCGTCTCGCCGATCTCGAAGTCGACCTCGGCCGCGGGCTGCGCCTGCAGCGAGCCGCCGGACTTCGCGCCACCCTTGGTCGGGGCGGCCTCGGCGACCTGCACGAGGGACTTGAGCATGCCGAACGCCTCGTCGAACCGGAGCGGCGTCGGGTTGTGGGCGTTGCCGACGAAGCCGGTCACACCCGGGGTGTGGCGGACGACCGACCACGAGTCCTCGTTGAGGTCCATGCGGACGAGCACGTACGAAGGGATCCGGACGCGCGTGACGAGCTTGCGCTGACCGTTCTTGATCTCGACGACGTCCTCCATCGGGACCTCGACCTGGTAGATGTAGTCCTCCATCGACATCGAGACCATGCGGTTCTCGATGTTCGACTTCACGCGGCGCTCGAAGCCCGCGTAGGAGTGGATGACGTACCACTTGCCCGGCTTCATCCGCAGCTCGGCCTTGAACGCCTCGTACGGGTCGACCTCGGCCGGCTCGTCGTCCTCGAGCGCCTCGTCGGCGGCGAGCGTCTCGTTCGCCTCGGCAGCGGTCTCCGCCTCGAGCTCGACTTCTTCCTCGTCCTCGACGGCCTCGACGGCGGCCTCGGCCTCGTCGGCGGAGTCGATCTCGAGCGCGTCGTCGACCACGGCGTCGGCCTCGGGGTCGCGGGCCTCCTGCAGCGCGGTCAGGGCCTCGTCGAGACCGACGTCGACGGTGCCGTCGTCGGGCTCGGAGCTGAGGCCGAGCGACTCGTCGTCCTCGCCCTCGATCGAGACGGCGCGCTCTTCAGCGGACTCGACGGAGCGTCCCTCGCCGGTCTCGACGTCGCCTTCCTGGTTCTCCTCGACCTCCGAGGACTGCTCGGCAGCCGTCGCGAGGTCGATGTCGTCGCGGGAGTTGTCAGACACAGTCGGTTCTTTCCGTTCGGTGGTGCTGGTCGGGGTGGCGTGCGGTCGTGGTCGTGATCGACGCCGTCACGATCGATGCCGTCTCGGGCGACCGTACTCCTCGGGCCGGCCACGAACGGCAGCCGACACCCGGGTCAGGCTGTGGGCGTGGGCCCGTTGCCGAAGACGTACCCGACGCCGAGACCGAACACGAAGTCGAGGATCGACACCAGGATCATCATCACGACGACGAACACGAGCACGACGCCCGTGTAGCTGAAGAGCTCCTTGCGGGTCGGCGTGACGACCTTGCGCAGTTCGCCGAGGACCTGGCGGATGAAGAGCACGATGGCGGCGATGGGACCGCGGCGCTCGGCCCGGTCCTGCTTCGCCTTGGCGACGACGTCGTCCGCCGTCGTCTCCATGTCTTTGCTCGCCAACTTCTACCCTTCCAGATGTGCAGGGCGGACAGGACTCGAACCTGCAACCTGCGGTTTTGGAGACCGCTGCTCTACCAATTGAGCCACCGCCCTTCGGGACACGGTTCGTCGCCGTCCCGTGTTCCGGTGGTCGAGTCTACGGGAGTCCGTCACACGGTGTCCACTTGACCGGCTCCCCGGCGTGCCGCGCCGGTAGGCTGGCCCCCGTGAGCACCGCAGCGCCCGGCCCCGAGTCCCCCGCCCACGAGTCCGTCGACGCCCTCGCCGACGCACCGACCGACCGTCCGCGCATCGCGTCCCGCATCGCCGCGATCGCCGAGTCCGCCACGCTCAAGGTCGATGCCAAGGCGAAGGCACTCAAGGCCGCCGGCCGCCCGGTCATCTCGTTCGCCGCCGGCGAGCCCGACTTCGCGACGCCGCAGCACGTCGTCGACGCCGCCGTCGCCGCGGCGCAGGACCCGAAGAACCACCGCTACACGCCCGCGACCGGGCTCCCCGAGCTGAAGCAGGCCATCGCCGACAAGACGGCGCGCGCGTCCGGCGTCACCGTCGACCCCTCGCAGGTCATCGTGACGAACGGCGGCAAGCAGGCGGTCTACCAGGCGTTCCAGACCGTCGTCGACGCCGGCGACGAGGTCCTGCTCCCCGCCCCGTACTGGACCACCTACCCCGAGGCCATCCGCCTGCCCGGTGGCGAGCCCGTCGAGGTCTTCGCCGGCAGCGACCAGGACTACCTGGTGACCGTCGAGCAGCTCGAGGCCGCACGCACGCCCAGGACGAAGGCGCTGCTGTTCTGCTCGCCCTCGAACCCGACGGGCGCCGTGTACTCCGCCGAGCAGACCCGGGCCATCGGCGAGTGGGCGCTCGAACACGGCATCTGGGTGATCAGCGACGAGATCTACCAGGACCTGGTCTACGACGGCATCGCCTTCACCGGGATCCTGCAGGCGGTCCCCGCCCTCGCCGACACCACGATCCTGGTGAACGGCGTCGCGAAGACCTACGCCATGACCGGCTGGCGCGTCGGGTGGTCCATCGGCCCGGTCGACGCCGTGAAGGCCGCGTCGAACCTGCAGTCGCACCTGTCGTCGAACGTCTCGAACGTCTCGCAGCGCGCCGCGATCGCCGCCCTGACCGGTCCGCAGGAGCCCGTCGCCGCGATGCGCGAGGCCTTCGACCGTCGCCGCCGGGCCATCGTGGACGGCCTCAACGCGATCCCGGGCTTCCGCACGCCCACGCCGCAGGGCGCCTTCTACGTGTACCCGGACGTCACCGCACTGCTCGGACGCGAGTGGGCGGGCTCGACCCCGACCACGACGCTCGAGCTCGCCGACCTGATCCTCGAACAGACCGAGGTCGCGGTCGTGCCCGGTGAGGCCTTCGGCCCGTCGGGCTACCTGCGCCTGTCGTACGCACTGGGTGACGACGACATCGCCGAGGGCGTCGCACGCCTGGCGGCGTTCTTCGCGTAGTCCTCGCGGATGCACGGAACGGGCCACCTCGTCGAGGTGGCCCGTTCGCTTGTCCTGGAGGCCCGTGGTGCGTCGTGCTCGTCCGTCCCGTCACGCGGACGATCAGCCGAGCAGGTCCCCCACCACGACGGGCTCCGGCACGAGTGAGACACCGAACCGGTTCAGCACGGTCACCTGCACGAACCGTGCGAGCTCGGCCACCTGCGCCGCCGTCGCGCCGCCCCGGTTCGTGAGCGCGAGGGTGTGCTTCGACGAGATCGCCGCGAGCGATCCCGGCACCCGGTACCCGCGGTGGACACCGGCGTGCTCGATGAGCCAGGCGGCACTGAGCTTGACGTCGTCGCCCGCAGGCCACCGGGGCGCGTCGGCGGGGAGCGTCTCGGCGAAGGCCGGCGACACGATCGGGTTGGTGAAGAACGAGCCGGCGCTCCAGGTGTCGGGGTCCTCGGCGTCGAGCACCATGCCCTTCGACCCGCGCAGCCGCAGGACCTCGGCACGGACGGTCGCCGGCGGCACGAGTGCGCCGAGCTCGACCCCGAGCGAACCGGCGAGCTGCGCGTACCGCACGGGCACGCCCTGCTCGCCCGCCAGGCCGAAGCGGAACTCGACCGTCAGCACGACCCCCCGCCGACCGTGCTTCAGCGTCGACGTGCGGTAGCCGAGCGCCAGCTCGGCCGCCGGGACCCACGCGCGCTCCCCCGTGGCGGCGTCGAGGAACTCGACCCGGGTGAGCACGTCGGCGAGTTCGACCCCGTAGGCGCCGATGTTCTGCACGGGGGACGCACCGACGGTGCCCGGGATGCCACTGAGGGCCTCCAGGCCGGTCCAGCCGTTCGCGACGGTGGTGGCGACGAACGCGTCCCAGGGTTCACCGGCCGCGACGCGGACGGTGACGCCGTCGGCGTCCTGGTCGGCGTCGACGCCGGTGGTGCGGACGAGCACGACGGCGCCGTCGAAGCCGCCGTCGGCGACCAGCAGGTTGCTGCCGCCGCCGAGGACGAGCCACTCGTCGTCGGCGAAGGCGTCGAGCGCGCGCGCCACGAGTTCGTCGGTGGTCGTGGCCGTGAGCAGCCGGGCGACGGGACCGCCGACGCGGAGCGTCGTGAGGTCGGCGAGCACCGGCTCGGACACGGTCAGCGGAACACCACCGTGACCTGCGCCTTGCCGAGCACGGTCTGCCCGGCGGCGGTCACGGTGAGGTCGATGCGCTTCGGCCGGCCGTCGTCGTCGACGGTGCCGACCTTCGCGACGATGCCGATGGTCGCGCCCTGCTCCGGGTCGACGACGACGGGGCGCGTGAAGCGGACGCCGTAGCCGGCGACCCAGCCGCTGTCGCCGAGCCACTCGGCGACCGGCTGCACCGCGATGCCCATCGTGAGCATGCCATGGGCGAGCACGCCCGGCAGGCCGACCGAGGCGGCGACGTCGTCGCGGTAGTGGATCGGGTTGAAGTCACCCGAGGCGCCGGCGTAGCGGACGAGCGAGTCACGGGTGACGTGCACCTCACGCTCGGCGACGACGGTACCGACCTCGAGCGCGGTGGCGGGTGCGGCGGTCATGCGTCGTCTCCTCGGACCACGAGGGTGGAGGTCGCCGTGACGACGTGCTCCCCCGTGGCGTCGTCCATCGTGCTCTGGGCGGTGACCATGGCGTTGCCGCCGAGGGTCTTCACGCTGGTGACCGTCAGGGTCGCGGTGAGCTCGTCACCGGCGACGATCGGCCGGTCGTAGGTGAAGGCCTGCTCGCCGTGGACGACGCGGGAGAAGTCGATCCCGGCGTCGGGCTCGTCCAGCAGCTGCGCGAGCGTGGCCTCCTGCACGACGACGGCGAAGGTCGGCGGGGCGACCACGTCGGCGTACCCGGCGGCGCGCGCGGCCTCGGGGTCGTGGTGGACCGGGTTGGTCGCGAACACCGCGCGCGAGAACTCACGCACCTTCTCACGACCGACCAGGTAGGGCTGGGCCGGCGGGAACGTCCTGCCGACGAGCTCGGGGTTCACTGACACCACGGCAGTCTACCGACGCCGGTCCGGGGTCTGTCGTCCTCGAGCACGCATCGGTTATGCTGCCGAGGACCGGTTCGGGGGAACCGGCGCGTGTTCCGACACGCGGTTCCGGGAGGGGAGGACCGATGCACACCACGACCGAGTTCGCCGTGCACACAGGAGACCGGTGCACGGCCATGGAGGTCGCGGGAGCGGCACTGCGGCGGAGCGGCCACCACGTCGAGTCGACCGGCGGAACGCTCACCGCGACGACCGGCAACCGGCTGCTGACCATCCTGCTCGGGGCGCTCGTGCACCCGTCGCGGGAGTTCCGCCGGTACGAGCTGTCGTCCATCGTCAGTGGCGCCTCGACGACCATCATGCTGCGGCACGCCGGGCACCCGACCGCCGTGTCCGGCGGCAGCATCGGAGCGAGCCGACGGCGGACCGCGTGGCGGGAGGTCACGGCCGGGCTCGAGCACGCGCTGCAGGCGGCCGGGGTGCTGCAGGCGCGGACGGACACGGGGCCGCTCCGCACGCATTGAGCGGCGGCTTGATCGTCGGCTTCGTCGGCCCCGTCGGCCCCGTCGGCCCCGTCGGCTTCGTCGGCCCCGTCGGCTTCGAGTGAGCAGAACACGTCGCCTTCGCGGAAGCGACCCGGCGTCTTCTGCTCACTCGAGCGCTCGGCGGCCGGAGGTCGGGCGTCCGGCGCTCGGTCGCCCGGTACTCGTGCGCCCCGGGAACGACGAAAGCCCGGCGATCAGATCGCCGGGCTCGTGGTAGCGAGGGCGGGACTTGAACCCGCGACCCCACGATTATGAGTCGTGTGCTCTAACCAACTGAGCTACCCCGCCAGAGATCCGGAGCGACACGCGCGCCGGGTCGGAGCCCCGAGTCAGGATTGAACTGACGACCCCTTCCTTACCATGGAAGTGCTCTACCACTGAGCTATCGGGGCGATGTGCCGCGAACGGCACCACACGAGGATAGCAGACCTCCGACGCTGCTCCGGAACCGGACGAGACGCCCGGGCGTGCCGCGCCGTCGACCGCTAGTTCGCGTTGGTCTCGAGCCAGGTCTGCGGGTCCACCGGGACCCCGTCGACGTGCACCTCGAGGTGCAGGTGCGGGCCGGTGGAGTTCCCCGTGCTGCCGACCAGACCGAGCTCGTCGCCGACCTCGACCTGCTGGCCGGTGACGACCTTGAAGGAGTTGTCCTCCATGTGGCCGTACACGCTGACGATGTCCTTGCCGTCGATCTCGTGCTGCACCCAGACGTCGTTGCCGAAGCCGCCGTCGCCCGCCTGCACCTTGATGACGGTGCCCGAGGCGATCACACGGATCGGGGTGCCCTCACCCGGGGCGAAGTCGACGCCCATGTGGTTCGTGGAGCAGAACGAGCACCCGGCGACCTGGCGCCCGCCGAAGCCCGAGGTGATGGGGACACCGGTCAGGAACGGCCACTGGATGGTGCCCGTCGGGTCGTTCGTGAAGCTCGAGGCGTCGACGTGGGCGTACTGGGTGGCGTCCGACACCGTGTACTGGTCGCGCGGGTCGGTCCCGTCGACCCCGGCGCCGACGCTCATCGACTGGGTCGCACCGCCCGCCGCCGTGGCACGTGCCGCGGTCGAGCCGGACTCCGGGACCCACAGGGCCTGTGCGGGGAGCGAGGTGGAGACGACCAGCCCGGCGGCGAACAGCAGCGCGCCGACGGCCGTGACGCGCGAGGCCGCGCGTCCGAACGACGTGCCCTGCTTCGGCGTCGCGGGGGTCCGGACGGTGCTCGCCGGGATGTGCCGGGTCGCGCGGTCGACGTGCAGGCTCGGAGCGGTCCGTGCGGGACCACCGGCACGGCGACGCGACGCGTGTGCCTGCGCTGCGACACGGGGCGAGCGGGCACTGCTGCCTGCGCCGGGCGCCACCTGGACGTCGGGCGACGTGGGGGCCGGCGGGGTCACGATCCGTTCCGCGGGCCGCACGGGCGAGGCCGGCGCGGCGTCGACGGGCGAGACGGGCGTCCCGGCTCCGACGACCTCGTCGAACGACGGGCGAGCCGCTCGTTCCGTCTGGACGGCGCCCTTCGCCGCTGCACGCTCCGCCTCGATCCGCGCTCGTCGGGTCAGGTGGACGGCCGGGGTGGCGGCGTCGACGGAACCGTCGGTGGGAGCGGACGACAGAAGGGGCTGCTGCATGCGTTCGGTGGCGATCCTGATCGAGGCGGGGCGCGCTCGTTGGTAACGAGCAGATAACGGGACCTGAGCACGCTAGCAAAGGTCGCCGTGGGTCGCCAGTCGTGCACGGCCGCACGGGGTGCCCCCAGACCGAGGGGACGCGTGCTGCGTCAGTCGCGCCGCGCGCCGAGCACCTCGGCCTCGAGCCGGCGCACCAGTGCCTCGAGCTCGTCGGCGACGGCGGGACTCGCGAACAGGAAGGACCGCGTCCCCCCGGCCTCCCAGATCCGGATCGTCGCGCCGGCCTCCTGCGCGACGAGGGCGCCACCCGCCATGTCCCACGGGTTGATGCCGCGCTCGTAGTAGGCGTCGACCACGCCGGCTCCGACCGCGCAGCAGTCGAGCGATGCCGCTCCCCCGCGTCGGATGTCCCGCACCTCGCCGATGAGCCCGGCCAGCACCGCGACCTGGTCACGGCGGCGGTCGGCCGTGTACCCGAACCCCGTGGCCACGAGCGTCTCGGCGAGCGAGGCCGGCGAGCCGACCGTCAACGGGACCCCGTCGCGGGTCGCACCCTGGCCGACGGCAGCGCGGAAGACCGTGCCGGTCGCGGGGGCGACGACGACGCCGGCGACGGGCTCCCACGTCATCGGGTCCGGGTCGCCACGGACGACACCGATGCTCACGCCGTAGTCGCTGCTGCCGTACAGGTAGTTGACCGTGCCGTCGATGGGGTCGACCACCCACGTGAAGCCCGAGGCACCACGGGCGGACCCGGACTCCTCGCCGTGGAAGGCGTCGTCGGGGCGGGTCTCGGCGATGCGGGCACGGATGAGCGCCTCGACCTCGCGGTCGGCGGCGGTGACCACGTCGACGATGCTCGACTTCCGGTCCGCGACCTCGACCCCCTCGGCCCGTCGCCGTGCGGCGAGGGCGGCGGCTTCGAGCGCGATCGACTCGGCGAGGTCGGCGAACTGTACGGGCGTGGGTTCGGTGGGCATGTGCCCATCCTCGCGGAAACGCGACGGCCCCGTCCCTGCGGAAACACGACGGCCCCGTCCCTGCGGAAACACGACGGCCCCGTCCGTGTGGACGGGGCCGTTCGATGTGGTGGCAAGTGAGGGATTCGAACCCCCGAAGGCTACGCCGGCTGATTTACAGTCAGATCCCTTTGGCCGCTTGGGTAACTTGCCATGCGCACCCAGCCGGTGTGATCACCAACCGAAGGCGCGCATGAAAGCATAGCGGATCGCAGACGATGGTCGTGACCACCGTGTGCCTGTCCACAGGACCGGAACCGGCCCTCCTGTCCGCCGTTAGGCTGTCCTGCATGGCAGACAGTTCCTTCGACGTGGTCAGCAAGGTCGACAAGATGGAGGCGGAGAACGCCCTCAACCAGGCCGCCAAGGAGATCGAGCAGCGGTACGACTTCAAGGGCGCGGGCGCCTCGGTGGCGTTCAGCGGCGAGGACGTCCTCATCAAGGCGAACTCCGAGGAGCGCGCGAAGGCCGTGCTCGACGTGCTGCAGAGCAAGGTCATCAAGCGGAACATCAGCCTGAAGAGCCTCGACGCCGGCGATCCCTACCCCTCGGGCAAGGAGTACCGCATCGAGGTCAAGTTCAAGAACGGCATCGAGCAGGACGTCGCGAAGAAGATCGGCGCGTTCCTCCGGGCGAACGCACCGAAGAGCGTGAAGAGCCAGATCCAGGGCGACGAGCTCCGTGTCTCGTCGAAGAGCCGGGACGATCTGCAGAACACGATCCAGCTCCTCAAGGGTGAAGAGTTCGACGTCCCGTTGCAGTTCATCAACTTCCGCTGACGCGCGGCCCACCCGACGTCCCCCGAACCCGACACCGGCACCCCGTGGAGCACTGGCTCAGCGTCGCGATCACCGTCCTGCTCGTCCTGCTGGACCTGGCGATCCGCGTCTTCTCGATCATCTACGTCCCGATCAACCGGAAGCCGCAGACCGCGACGGCCTGGCTGCTCGCGATCTTCCTCATCCCCTACATCGGCTTCATCGTCTTCCTGGTCATCGGGTCGACGAAGCTCCCCCGAGCCCGGCGTGAGAAGCAGACCGAGATCAACGCGTACATCCTCGAGCAGACCGAGGGCATCGAGCGGGTCCGCCGCGACCACCCCTGGCCGCTCTGGCTCGAGAGCATCACGAAGCTGAACCGTGAACTCGGCGCGATGCCCCTGGTCGGTGGGAACTCGGCCGAGCTCTACCCGGACACCGAGGAGTCCATCGCCGAGATGACCCGCGCGATCGACCAGTCGCGCCGGTTCGTGCACGTCGAGTTCTACATCGCGACGCTCGACGACACCACGCGGCCCTTCTTCGACGCCCTGGCCCGGGCGCAGGCACGGGGCGTCACGGTGCGGTTCCTGCTCGACCACTGGGCGAGCCGCGGCTACCCCGGGTACCAGGACACGCTGGCGTTCATGGACCAGGCGGGCATCGCGTGGCACCTCATGCTGCCGCTGCAGCCGCTGCAGGGGAAGTTCCAGCGCCCCGACCTGCGCAACCATCGCAAGATCATGGTCATCGACGGATCGGTGGCCTTCACCGGCTCGCAGAACCTGATCGACGCGTCGTACGACCTCAAGGCGCACGTCGAGAAGGGCATGGTCTACAAGGACCTGTTCGCCCGGTTCGAGGGTCCTGTCGTCGCCGGGCTCAACGCACTGTTCGTCACCGACTGGTACAGCGAGACCGACGAGCTGCTGCTGCGCGAGAGCGACCCGGTGCAGCGCGCCGACCGTGGTGACGCGCTCGACTGCCAGGTCGTGCCGTCCGGCCCCGGGTTCGACGGTGAGAACAACCTGCGCTTGTTCAACGCGCTGCTCTACTCGGCGCAGCAGAAGGTGTCGATCACCTCGCCGTACTTCGTGCCGGACGACTCCATGCTCTACGCCATCACCACGACGGCCCAGCGCGGCGTCGAGGTCGAGCTGTTCGTGGGCGAGATGGGCGACCACGCGATGACGTGGCACGCCCAGCGCTCGTACTACGAGGGACTCCTGCGCGCCGGCGTCAAGATCTGGCTGTACCGGGCGCCGACGATCCTGCACGCCAAGCACTTCACGATCGACGACGAGGTGTCGGTCATCGGGTCGAGCAACATGGACATGCGCTCGTTCAGCCTGAACCTCGAGGTGTCCGTCATGGTGCGTGGGCACCGCTTCGTCGACGCCCTGCGCGAGGTGCAGGACGCCTACAAGCAGCACAGCTTCGAGCTGACGCTCGACGCGTGGCTCGACCGACCGCGGCGGTCGCAGGTGCTCGACAACGTCGCGCGGCTCACGGCGGCGCTGCAGTAGCGGTCTGGAGGCGCGGCGCAGGCCCGCCAGGTGCGCTCAGCGCACCGGGACGAGCGACGCCAGGGCGCCGACCACCCGCTCGAGCGGGCCGCGGCCCAGGAACCGCCGCCACAGCATCGCGAAGACCACCGAGCCGAGGGCGAACCAGCCCCAGGCCTCCGCCGACTCGGGGTAGCCGGGCAGCAGCGCGATCACCACGAGGTGACCCGAGTAGATCGTCAACGGCATCGACCCGACCGCCGCGAGCGGGTACGCGACGCGTTCGGCGGTCCGACCGCGACCGTCGAACACGAGCGTGCAGAGGGCGATGACGGCGACGGCCACCCCCGCGGTGCCCGCGACGTCGACGACCGACGACGAGTGGTCCCGCGGGGACAGGAACAGCTGCGCGAGGGCCTGGCCGGGGGTCGAGGCCTCGCCCGCGTACGGGACCCCGGGGAACGCCAGGGCCGCGTCGTCGGGAAGCGGGGCGAGGACGGACCCGACGACGTACGCGGTGGCGGCGACCAGCGCGCCGGACGCGAGCAGCACGACCTGCCGGCTCCGTGCCTCCAGGCCGGCCCGGGCGACCGCGAGCCCGACCAGGACGTACGCCAGGAAGGTGACCACGGGGTAGACCAGGCCGAGCTGGACGCCCACCATGCCGGCGCCGGCGTAGGCCGGCGCGACGAACAGCGCGGCGACCGGTGACAGGACGGCGCACACGGCGGCGATCACGAGCAGGGGCACCGGGCGGAGCCGGAGCACCGGCACCACGAGCAGGAACAGCGCGCCGTAGGTCGGCAGGATCACGTACACGGGCGTGTCGAGGGCGATGAGGCCGAAGCCGATCACGACGACGACCACGGCGCGGATCGCCAGTCGCGCCCGGATGCGTCCGATCAGGGGTGGGCCGGGCGGGTCCGTGCGTCCGCTCGTCAGCCCGATGGACACCCCGGCGAGCACCGCGAACAGGGTCGACGGGCGTCCGTGGGCCACTGCGGACCAGCTGGTCGGGTCAGCCCAGTCGAGCTGCTCCGCGATGCCGCCGATGTGGGCGGCCATCATGCCGAGCAGGGCGAGCGCGCGGGCGACGTCGACGCCCTGCAACCGGACGCCGGACGCGGGCACGCCCCGCACCGCGGTCGGCGGGACGGGGCGCGTGCCGGTCATCGGTCGGTCAGTTCGACGGTGTGTCGACGCGGCCGAGCGACACGTCGATCATCTCGTCGCGCGGGACGACCTTGATGCGCTCGCGCCCGTCCGCCGCACCGAGCGCCTGCTCGTGGGTGTCGAGGGCGTGCCAGCCGTCGAGGTCCGTGTAGGCGACGCCACGTTCGCGGAGCAGGGCCGGGATCGCCTCGGCGGAGGGGTCCTCCGGGGTCCACCAGTTCGCCTGGTCGTTGACGATGTGCTGCACCGTCTCCATCGCGTCGGACTTGGTGTGCCCGATCAGGCCGACCGGACCGCGCTTGATCCACCCGGTGGCGTACACGCCGGGGACCTGCTGGTTGTCGTCGTCGAGCACCTGGCCCTCGTGGTTCGGGATGACGCCCCGGCGCTCGTCGAAGGGGACGCCGGGCAGCGGGGACCCGAAGTACCCGACCGCGCGGTAGGCGGCCTGGACCGGGATCTCGCGGATCTCGCCGGTGCCCTCGACGCCGCCCTCGCCGTTCGGGCGGGTGCGCTCGTAGCGGATGGCCGTGAGCTTGCCCTGCTCGTCACCGACGAACTCGACGGGCTTCGCGTAGAAGTGCAGGTGCAGGCGACGGCTCGCCTGTCCGACCTCGCGCGTGCGCCACTGCTCGAGCACGCGGTTGATGACCATGACCTGCTTGTTCGTCGCGATCGCGGTCTTCGACGCCTCGTCGTGGTCGAAGTCCTCGTCGTACACGACCATGTCGACGTCGCGCACCTCACCGAGCTCGCGGAGCTCGAGCGGCGTGAACTTGACCTGTGCCGGGCCGCGGCGGCCGAACACGTGCACGTCGGTGACGGGCGACGCCTTGAGGCCCTCGTACACGTTCGCCGGGATCTCGGTGGGCAGCAGGTCGTCGGCGTGCTTCGCCAGGATGCGCGACACGTCGAGTGCGACGTTGCCGACGCCGATCACCGCGACGCTCTCGGCGTCCAGCGGCCAGGTGCGCGGCACGTCGGGGTGGCCGTCGAACCAGCTCACGAAGTCGGCGGCGCCGTACGAGCCCTCGAGCTCGACGCCCGGGATGTCGAGGTCGGCGTCCTTGATGGCACCCGTCGAGAAGACGACGGCGTTGTAGTGCTTCTTGAGGTCCTCGAGGGTGATGTCCTCGCCGAAGCGCACGTTGCCGAACAGGCGCACCACGCCGCGGTCGAGGACGTCACGCAGCGCGTTGACGATCCCCTTGATGCGCGGGTGGTCGGGGGCGACGCCGTACCGGACCAGGCCGTACGGGGCGGGGAGCTGCTCGAACAGGTCGATCGCCACGTCGTGCCCGTGGGCCTCGCGCAGCAGGATGTCCGCGGCGTAGATGCCGGCGGGGCCGGCGCCGACGATGGCGAGTCGGAGGGTGGGCACTGATCGTCTCCAGTTCGTTCGGGTGGGGGTTCCCGGTGGCGTTCCGCGCGGCGGCCGTCCGGCCTCGTCGCGCGACGTGGTCAGCGGCTGCGGTCGACGACGGAGTCGGCGAACCGGGTGAGCGCCTTCTTCACCGTGCCGTCCGGCAGCGGAGCGAGGGCGTCGACGGCTTCGCGGGCCCAGGCGACGGCCACGGCACGGGTGGCCGCGGTGGCCTCGTGCTCGCGGAGCGCGGCGACGGCCGACTGGTACGGCGCGGAGTCGACCACGTCGTCGGGCGCACCGTTGACGTCGCGCTCGATGCGCTCCACCAGGTGCTGCGCCGACGGGTCGGTCGCGGCCATCCGGCGCAGCTGGAGCACCGGCAGTGTGTCGACGCCGGCGCGCAGGTCGTTGCCGGCGATCTTGCCGGTCTTGTCGGTCGCCGGGGCGAGGTCGATGACGTCGTCGACGAGCTGGAAGGCGACGCCCACCTTCTCGCCGAAGGTGCCGACGGCCTCGAGCCAGGAACGGTCGGCGCCGGAGAACATCACACCGGCACGCGCGGCCGTCGCGATGAGCGATCCGGTCTTGTCGCTGAGCACCTGGATGTAGTGCTCCACCGGGTCGTCGTCGGGCTGCGGGCCGGTGGTCTCGTGCAGCTGCCCCATGCAGAGCCGCTGGAAGGTCTCGGCCTGCATGCGGATCCCCTCGGTGCCGAGGTCGGCCGTGATCAGGCTCGCGCGGGCGAAGAGCAGGTCGCCGGTCAGGATCGCCACGTTGTTGCCGTAGGTGATCTGTGCGGCGGGCACCCCGCGGCGGACCGGAGCCTCGTCCATCACGTCGTCGTGGTACAGCGATGCCAGGTGCGTCGTCTCGATGCTCACCGCTGCCTTGACCACGGCGTCGGTCACGCCGTCGCCGAGCTGCGCGATGAGCAGCGTGAGCGTCGGGCGGATCCGCTTGCCTCCCGCGGACAGCAGGTACCGGCTGGTCGTGTCGGCGAGGGTGTCCGTCGACCGCATGGCCTCCTCGAGGCCCTGTTCGACGAGCTCGAGCCCGTCGTCGACGGCGGCGATGAAGCGACGGTCTGCGGGCGTGGCGAACAGCCGCTCGCCGATGCCCAGCGAGGCGCGGAGGCTCGGCGCACGACGTGCGACCGGGACGCTCGGGTTCAAGTGCTGCTCCGTCTTCGGGGGTGGGGACCGGTCAGTCGGCCGGGTCGACGCGCGGCTGCTCGCCGGTGGTCTGGTGGTCGCGGCGGGCCTTCGCCCGGCGGGCGGCGGACTCGCGCACGGTGTCCGCGACGGGCTTGCGGCCACGGTGCAGTGCGACGATACCGGCCGTCAGGTTGCGGTAGGCGACGACCGAGAAGCCGACCCCGCGCAGCCACTGGGTCAGCACCTGCTGCTCCGGCCAGGCGTCGATCGACTCGGCGAGGTACCGGTAGGCGGCGGGGTTGCTGCTCGACAGTCGTGCGATGCCCGGCAGGACCCGCTTCAGGTAGGTGCCGTAGCCGACGCGCAGCAGGGCGCGGGGCGGCGTCGAGAACTCACAGATGACGACACGGCCACCGGGCTTGAGCACGCGCAGCATCTCGGCGAGCGCCTGCTTCGGGTCGTTGACGTTGCGCAGGCCGAACGAGATCGTCACGGCGTCGAACGAGTCGTCGTCGAAGGGCAGACGCTCGGCGTCGCCCTCGACGAAGGTGATCTCGGGGTGGCGCTCGCGGCCCACGGCGATCATGCCCGCGGACAGGTCGAGCGCGGTGACCTCGGCGCCCTTCTTGGCGAAGGCCGCCGCGCTGGTGCCGGTGCCGGCGGCGATGTCGAGGACCTTCTCGCCGGGCTGCGGGTCGACGGCCCGGACCGTGGCGACACGCCACAGCGGGGCGTTGCCCGCCGACAGGATGTCGTTCGTGAGGTCGTACTTGGCCGCGACGTCGTCGAACATCGCCGCAACCTCGTCCGGCCGCTTGTTCAGGTCCGCTCTGCTCACGCGCTCAATCCTAGAGGTCTCGACCGAGCGTTCACCGGACCCACAGCCACCCGGGTGGTGCGCGGCGGGTGCTGGACGACCGCGCGGGCGGGTACCGACGGCGCGCGGCCCGTCCACCGACCGCGCGTAGCATCGGGACCGTGACCCGAACCACCACGGCGGCGCCCCCGCTGACGGTCTCGACCCGGATCCTCGACGACCCGGGCACCGTCCTCCGCCACACCCTCCGCGACCGACCGCTGGCCTTCGTGCGGAACGGCGACGGCATCGTCGGCATGGGCGAGGCGCTGCGGTTCACGTTCACCGGGCCGGATCGGATGCGGGAGGCTGCGGCGGTGTGGCGCGGTGTCGTCGAGGCCGCCACGGTGGACGACCCGGTGCAGCTGCGCGGCTCGGGGCTCGTGGCGTTCGGGTCCTTCGCGTTCGCCGACGACTCCGCCGACGAGAGCGTGCTCATCGTCCCGCGCGTGGTGATCGGCCGGCGTCGGGGCAAGGCCTGGCTCACCGCCGTCGACACCACGGTCGGCGCCGAGCCCCTCGGGTTCACCCGGACATCGGTGCCGGTCCCCCACGTGGGCCCGCACGTCTCGGTCGTGCTCCGGCCCGGGCGCATCGACGAGACCGCCTACGCCGACGGCGTCACCGAGGCCGTCCGCCGCATCGTCGCCGGGTCCGCGCAGAAGGTCGTGCTGGCACGGGACCTGGTCGGGACGCTGCCCGACGGTGCCGACCGCCGCGCCGTGCTGCTCGACCTGGCCGCCGCGTACCCGCAGTGCGTCACGTTCGCCGTCGACGGGCTCGTCGGCGCCACCCCGGAGACCCTCGCACGCACGGACGGCACCCGGCTGAGCGCCCGGGTCCTGGCCGGCAGCGCGGCCCGGGGCACCGACGAGGTGTCCGACCGCGCCGCGGCGGAGGCCCTCGCGTCGAGCACGAAGGACGTCGAGGAGCACGCGTTCGCGATCGACAGCCTGCTCGCAGCCTTGCGTCCCCTGGCCACCGACCTGCGCGTCGACGCCGAGCCCTTCCGCCTGCAGCTGCCGAACCTGTGGCACCTGGCGACGGACGTGCAGGCCACGCTGCCACCGGACACCACCTCGCTCGACGTCGCCGACGCCCTGCACCCGACGGCCGCGGTGGCCGGGACCCCCACCGACGTGGCCGTCCGGCTGGTGGCCGAGCTCGAGGGCGTGGACCGCGGCCGCTACGCCGGACCGGTCGGCTGGATGGGGGCGACGGGCGACGGCGAGTGGATGCTCGCGCTCCGCAGTGCGCAGATCGACGACGACGGGACCGTCCGCGCCTGGGCCGGCGCGGGCATCGTGGCCGGGTCGGACCCGGCTCGCGAGGTCGCTGAGACCGCGCTGAAGTTCCGACCGGTCGTCGACGCGCTGGCCTGAGGCAGCGCCGGTCCGTCCGCTGGGACGGCGCCGGCTCCGGCGGCCGGACCGCGCCCCGGCACACGGATCGCGCCCCGACACCGTCGTCGCGCCCCGACTCCCCGGGGCGCGATGCCCGCAGCGGGGCGCGCGGCATCGAGAGCACCGGCAGCGCCCGCGAGACGGCAGCGCGCGCCCGGAACACGCGCCCGTCGGCATCCGCTCAGTCGGCCAGCGGGACCTCGATCACGACCCGTTCCGCGGGATCGGTGAGCACCTGCTCCAGGTCACCCCAAGTCGCGGCACGGCGGTACTCCCACCCGAGACCGGTGACGACGCGTTCGACGTCGACGTGCTGCGGGGTGGACATCATCCGGCGCATGTCGTGCGCGGGCGTGGTCGCCGCCACCTCGAGGCCGCGGAAGATCGCCCCGCCGTGGTCGTTGCCGACGACGACCTGCACCCGGTGGGTGCGTTCCTCGGTGCCGGTGACGAACGCGCCGAGGTCGTGCAGCAGCGTCAGGTCACCGAGGAGCACACGCGTGGTGCCCACCGACGCCGAGGACTGCTCGAGCGCCGCGGCGATGCCGAGCGCGGTCGAGACGGTGCCGTCGATGCCGGCGAGCCCCCGGTTCGCGTGCACCCGGATCTTCTTGCCGAGCACCCGGGCGTCGGCTTCGCGGATGAGCTGCGACGCGCCGAGCACGAGCCGGTCGTGCGGCCAGGTCACACCCCAGACGGCGTCGGCGAGCATGGCCCGGTCGACGGGGCGACGACGGAGCGCGACCTCGTCACGGAGGAACTTGTTCCGCTCCGCGCGGTCGGCCGAACGCTTCGCGTCGAGGTCCGGTCCGGCGTCGCCGTCCCCCGTGATCCGTCGGCTGGCGCCGACCCAGCGGCCCACCCACGCACGGTGCTCCGGGCGGGTGCGGCCCGTCACGCGGACGTCGGACACGAAGGTGGTGTCGGAGGGCCGGGAGGCGCGGGCCGGGTCGAAGGGGTCGGCCGCCGGTCCGCGGACCACGATCGTCTCGACCCCGTCGCGCTGCAGGAGCGCGGGGACCTCGCGACTGAGGGTGGGGTGGCCGAGGACGACGGCCCGTCGGACGGCGCCGCCGTGGCCCGGGTCGCGCAGGAGCTCGCGGTACGCCACCACCAGGTTGCGCCCGAAGCGCGCGCCACTCGAGACCTCGGCGAGGAGCGGCGCGCCGAGCTCCCACGCGATCCGCTCGGCGTCCTCGCCGGCGTCGTGCCCCGCGATGACGACGGTGCCCGGTTCGTCGTCCGGGCTGAGTTCGGCGACCGGCAACCCGGTGTGCGCGCGGCGGGTGGCGAACGCGAGGTCGATCTCGTCGTCGGGCACGCCGGTGACGTGCTCGTCCGACAGCCCTGCGGAGAGCGGCTCGCGGAACGCGACGTTGAGCTGCGCGGGTCCGGGCTGGCCGGAGTGGCCCGAGGCGGCTGCGACCGCCTGGCGCGCGAGGCTGCGGAGGGTGTCCCGGACGGTCGCGTCGACGCCGTGGGTCGACGGCGCCTCGACGTCCCGCACGAAGGCGACGGCCGGTCCGAACATGCCCGGCTGCACGGTCGTCTGGTTGCTGCCGATGCCGCGCAGTTCGTCGGGGCGATCGGCGCTGAGGACGATCATCGGCACACCGGAGTGGTGCGCCTCGAGCACGGCGGGGTGCAGGTTCGCGACGGCGGTGCCCGAGGTCGTGACCACGGCAGCCGGTCGGTGGGTCTCGACGGCCAGTCCGAGCGCGAAGAACCCGGCGGTCCGCTCGTCCAGCCGCACGTGCACCGTCAGCCCGCCGGCGCGTTCCAGGGCGGCCGCGGCCAGCGCCAGCGCCTGGGACCGCGAGCCGGGGCTGACGACCACGTCGGTCACACCGGCGCGGACGAGTTCCTGCAGCAGCGCGAGGGCGGTGTCCGTCGCCGGGCTGCCCGACCCGGCGGGGCCGTCAGCGATCGGTGCGGCCGTCGTCGTCGCGGTCGTGGAACTGGTCTTCGAGGTCTCGGAGGGTCGCGTCGTCCTGGTCCTTGTCCGTGAGGGTGTCGCCCGGCTCCGGCGTGGTACCGAGGAAGTCCGGGTCGTCTTCCGGTCCACGGTACCGGGCAGCGGGGGCCGGGGGCACCGGTGCGCGGCCGAGCAGGAACCACAGGACGCCGCCCAGGACGGGCAGGACGATGACGAGCAGGAGCCACACGCCGCGGCGCAGGGAACGGACGCGCTGACGGGGCATCGTGCCGCAGTCGATGGCGGCGTACACCGTGAAGGCGACGGCGGCCACGGCGACGATCAACCACAAGCGGACCATGCGGTGAAGTCTAGGTCGCGACCCTGTGATGCCCCTGCCGGTCGGCCGTCCGTAGACTCACCGTGTGAAAGCGTGGCTCCTGTACACCCTGGCCCGACTCGGCATCTTCGCCGCGGCGCTCGTGCTCCTGCTCGTCCTGACGCCGATGCGCTGGTACTGGGCGACGATCGTCGCGGCCCTGGTGGGTCTGCTCGTGTCGTACATCGCGCTGTCCGGCCTGCGCACCCAGGTCGCGCTGAGCCTGGCGAACCGCCGTGGTGTGCGGGACCGCGACGCCGACTCGGACTTCGAGGACGACTTCGTCGAACGCCGGGACACCGACGCCGCCTGAGCCGACCCGACGGCCCCTCCGGCCGGGAAGCCGGCCCGCGTGGCTACGGCTGGACGGCCAGCGTGATCCCGAGCACCACGCCGTACGCGAGCGATGCGAACGACGACAGCTGCAGGGCCGTGATGAGCTCCCGCGGCTTCCGCGACGAGACCCCGATCGCCAGGGCCGGCAGCGCCAGCAGCAGCGAGAAGTACGTCAGGCCGGTGCGGAAGTAGAGCAGCACGAACCACAGCAGCACGACGTACGGCAGCATCAGGAACAGGCCGAAGAGCACCCGTGCCACCGGACGGCCGACGACCACCGCGAGCGTGCGCTTGCCCGCCAGGTGGTCCTCGTCGATGTCGCGGATGTTGTTCACCATGAGGACGGCGCAGGCGAAGAACCCGGCGGCGACCGCGGCGGCCCATCCGCTGACGGTGACCGCGCGGATCTGCACGAACTGCGTGCCGAGCACGGCGACCAGCCCGAAGAACACGAAGACGAAGACCTCGCCGAGGGCGTTGTAGCCGTACGGCTTCTTGCCGCCGGTGTAGAACCAGGCGGCGACGATGGCCGCGGCGCCGACGAGCAGCAGCCACCACAGCTGGGTGAGCAGCACGATCACGAGCCCGGCGACCGCCGCCAGGCCGAAGAACGTCAGCGCGACGGTGAGCACCGTGCGGGGCTTGGCCAGACCGGCACCGGTGAGCCGCGCGGGGCCGACGCGGAACTCGTCGGTACCGCGCACGCCGTCGGAGTAGTCGTTGCTGTAGTTCACGCCGATCTGCAGGAACAGGGCCACGGCGAGGGCGAGCAGCGCGACGGCGAGGTGGCCGTCCTGCGCCAGGTAGTCGCCGAAGTCGCCGGGCTGCCCGCTGTCGACGAACGCGACGGCCGTGCCCAGCACGACCGGGACGACCCCGAGGGTCAGGGTCCGCAGGCGTGCGCCGCCGATCCAGTCGCGGGCGGTCGCCTTCCGCTTGCCGCGGGCGGGGGCAGCGGCCTTCGCCGGGTTGCCGGACCGGCCCTGCTTCTGCGTCGAGTTCTTCGTTCGTGCCACGAGCACCGATCCTATTGCCGCCGCGGCGCCGCGCGGCTCGCGGCCCTACCGGCCCGGGTCGACGAGGGCACGCACGGCCAGGCGGTCCGGCTTGCCCGACGCCAGCGCCGGCAGCCGCTCCACCAGGACCACCTCCGCGGGGCGGGCGGCACGTCCCAGGGCGTCCCCGACCACGGAGCGCACGGTGTCGAGGTCGAGCGGCTGCTCGGTCACGACGACCGGGACCTCGCCCCACTCCCCCGCCGTGCGACGCGTGACGACCGCGGCCTCCTGCCCGGGCATCCCCCGGACGATCCGCTCGACCGCACCGAGCTGCACCTTCTCGCCGCCGGAGATCACCACGTCGTCGAGGCGCCCGAGCACCTGCACCACGCCGTCGGTCAGCCGCGCGGCGTCACCGGTGCGGTACCAGCGCAGTCCGTCCCGCTCGACGAAGGTCGCCGCGGTGCGGTCGTCGTCGCCCAGGTACCCCTCGGCGAGCATCGGCCCGGCCAGCTGGAGTTCCCCGTCGACCAGTGCCGTGCGGACGGTGCCGAACGGGGTCCCGTCGTACACGCAGCCGCCGCTCGTCTCGCTGGCGCCGTACGTCGTCACGATCCGGACCCCGGCGTCGGCCGCCCGCTGTCGCAGCGGCGCGGGGGTGGCCTGGCCGCCGACGAGCACGGCGTCGAAGCGCGCGAGTGCCCGGGTGGCGTCGGGGTCGTCGAGCACCCGGGCGAGCTGCACCGGCACGAGCGATGTGTAGCGCCGGGGTGCTGCTGGACCGGTCACGAGCCGGTCGGCCGCGTCGGTGAACGCTCTCGCCGCGAAGTGCCCCGGGGCGACGACGACCGGGTCGGTCCCCGCGGTGATGGACCGGGTCAGGACGTTGAGCCCGGCGATGTAGTGCGTCGGCAGGGCGAGCACCCAGCGCCCCGGGCCGCCGAGCGCCGCGTCGGCAGCGGCCGCGCCGGCCAGGAGCGCCTCGGACGACAGCGCCACGCGCTTGCCGGTGCCGGTGGACCCGCTCGTCTCGACCACCAGGGCGACCGCCTGCCGGACCTCGGCCGGAGGTGGTGTCGGCAGCGCCGGGGCCCCCTCGGCGACGGGGAGCAGTGCGGGGCCGCCGCCGAGTGCCGCCTCCAGGCCGCGCAGGACGGCCGACGGGTCCGACGTGCCGGTCGCGACCAGCGGGCGGGGCATCAGTAGTGCCAGGGGAAGGCGGTCCACTCGGGAGCGCGCTTCTCGAGGAACGAGTCGCGACCCTCGACCGCCTCGTCGGTGCCGTAGGCCAGGCGCGTGGCCTCGCCGGCGAACACCTGCTGGCCGACCATGCCGTCGTCGACGGCGTTGAACGCGTACTTGAGCATCCGGATCGCCGTCGGGGACTTGCCGAGCACGATCTCGCCCCAGCGGATCGCCTCGCGCTCGAGGTCCGCGTGCGGGACGACGGCGTTCACGGCGCCCATCTCGTACGCGCGCTGGGCGGAGTACTCCTGGGCCAGGAAGAAGACCTCGCGGGCGAACTTCTGCCCGATCTGCTTGGCGTAGTAGGCGCTGCCGTAGCCGCCGTCGAACGAGCCGACGTCGGCGTCGGTCTGCTTGAACTTCCCGTGCTCGGCGCTCGCGATGGTGAGGTCGCAGATGGCGTGCAGCGAGTGCCCGCCACCGGCCGCCCAGCCGGGCACGACGGCGATGACGACCTTCGGCATCATCCGGATGAGGCGCTGGACCTCGAGGATGTGCAGGCGACCCATCGACGCCTGGGCCGCCGCGGGGTCGACGCCCTCCGGCGGTGCGCCCTCGTCGCCCACGTACTGGTACCCGCTGCGCCCGCGGATGCGCTGGTCGCCGCCGGAGCAGAAGGCCCAGCCGCCGTCCTTCGGGCTCGGGCCGTTGCCGGTGAGCAGGACCACGCCGACGCGGGGGTCCTGGCGGGCGTCGTCGAGGGCGCGGTACAGCTCGTCGACGGTGCGCGGGCGGAACGCGTTGCGGACCTCGGGACGGTCGAAGGCGACCCGGACGATCCCCTTCGAGACGTGCTTGTGGTACGTGATGTCCGTGAACTGCTCCGCGATCGGAGCCGCGGTCCAGACGTCGGGATCGAACAGGTCGGAGACGGGAGCAGCCATGCCCCCAACGTACCGCCGGCTGCACCGGCGGCGGTCGGGTCAGGTCAGGCGCCCATGCCCGTCAGGACCTCCGGCGCGACGAACACCAGGATCACGATCAGGATGACCGGGTTCGCGAAGAACGCCACCACGACCCCGACCGCGCCGTACCACCGGCCGAACGACCCCACCGCCGCGACGAAGCCGAGCACCGCCGCGATCAGGGTCAGGAACACGACGACGAAGCAGATGCCGAACGCGAAGTTCGTGTCCCCGCCCATGAACACCGCGAACGCGCTGGCGTCGACCGCGGCCGAGACCACGGCGAGCCCGAGGGCGATCTTGCCCACGACGGGGTTGCGGCGTCGGGGTGTACCGGTCTGCCGGACGTCGACGGTGTTGCGGTGCATGAGCCGGGCGAACTCGTCGGTACCGGACGCACCCGCCGCGGCCGGGCGAGCGGCACCGGACGGACGACCGCCACCACGGGACGGGTCGGACGGGCGTTGCGTCGCGCGCTGCGACGCGCGCTGCTGCGGATCCGCCGCCACCGAGCCTCCATCGTTCCGGGTCGTTCCCCTCGCCGACCGAGGCCGACCGGTGCATGCTAGTGCCCCGCCCTGGCGGTCCCCTCCGAGGAACCGGCAGGTCGACTGGGCGCGGTGGGAGGATGGCGACGTGCTCCCCGACCTCGCCGACCTGCTCGCCGACGCGCACGTGGTCGCCCTGCCCATGCGGGTGCGGTTCCGCGGCATCACCACGCGTGAGGCCGTCGTCCTCCGCGGCCCGTCCGGGTGGACCGAGTTCTCGCCGTTCGTCGAGTACGACGACGCCGAGGCCGCCGCGTGGCTCCGTGCGGCCGTCGACTTCGGCTGGACCGACCACGAGCCGACCGCCGGGTCCGTCCCGGTCAACGCCACCGTCCCGGCGATCGTGGCCGACGACGTCGCCGACCTGCTGCGCCGCTACCCCGGCTGCACCACCGCCAAGGTCAAGGTCGCCGAGCCCGGCACCACCGTCGACGACGACGTCGCCCGGGTGGCGGCGGTCCGGCGCGCGATGGGGCCGGACGCCGCCGTCCGCGTCGACGCCAACGGGCTGTGGAGCGTCGACCAGGCAGCGGCGGCCCTCGAGCGCCTGGCACCGTTCGACCTGCAGTACGCCGAGCAGCCCTGCGCGACGGTGCCGGAACTCGCCGCGCTGCGGGACCGGATCGACGGGCTCGGCGTACGGATCGCCGCCGACGAGAGCGTCCGCAAGGCCACCGATCCGCTGGCGGTCGCCCGCGCCGGTGCCGCGGACGTCCTCGTCGTCAAGGCGCAGCCCCTCGGTGGCGTCACCGCCGCCCGACGGGTGATCGCCGAGGCCGGGCTGCCCTGCGTGGTCTCCAGTGCGCTCGACACGTCGGTGGGACTCGGGATGGGGGCATTCCTCGCTGCGGCGGCGATGTCCCCCGGGTACGCGGCGGGGCTCGGCACCGCGGTGATGTTCACGGGTGACGTCACCACGGCGCCGCTGCTGCCGGTCGAAGGGCGGGTCCCGGTGCGTCGTGTCGAGGTGTCGCCGGAGTTGCTGGCGCGGTACGCGGCGTCGCCGGAGCGTTCGGCGTGGTGGCGTGAGCGGGTGGCCCGCGTGCACGCACTGCTCGCCGCCGCCGGGTAGCGCCGGCGTCTCCGTTCGACGCCGCCAGGTCAGCGAGACGCCGCCGGGATCAGCGGCGTCTCGCCGACGAGACGGCGTCCCACCGACACGACGGCGTCTTCCTGGCCTCGGACGCACCCGGACGACGGACGGGAGGCGCGGTGCCAGCTGGCACCGCGCCTCCCGTCCGATCGTGGTCGCGTCAGCGACCCACCCAGCTCACAGTCCGGAGTAGCTGTGCAGACCCTTGAAGAAGACGTTGACGACCGAGAAGTTGAACATCACCGCGGCGAAGCCGATCAGGGCCAGCCACGACGAGCGCGCTCCGCGCCAGCCGCGGGTCGCACGCGCGTGGATGTACCCGGCGTAGACGACCCAGATGATGAAGGTCCACACCTCCTTGGTGTCCCAGCCCCAGTAGCGGCCCCAGGCGCGCTCCGCCCAGATCGCACCGGCGATGAGCGTGAAGGTCCAGAGCACGAAGCCGACGAGCAGGACGCGGTAGGTCAGCACCTCGAGCCGGTCGGCGTCGGGCAGCGTCGCCATGAAGCGGAGCTTGCTCGACGGTCCGCGGCCCTGGCGGTACGTCTGCACGAGCTGCGCCACCGCCAAGCCTGCGCCGAGGGCGAAGAAGCCCGTGCCGGCGATCGCCACGAAGACGTGGATGACGAGCCAGTACGACTGCAGCGCCGGCTGCAGCGGGACGACGGGGACCCAGTAGTTCACCGTCGCGACGCCGAGCAGGATGATCGTGAGCCCGGTGATGAAGACGCCCAGGAACTTCAGGTTCTGCCAGAACTGCACGAGCAGGAAGATCAGCGTGATCAGTGCCGTGCCGGTGAGCGAGAACTCGAACATGTTGCCCCACGGCACCCGGTCGGCCGCGATCCCGCGGAACACGACCGAGGCGACGTGCAGCACCAGCGCCAGGATCGTCATGGCCATGCCGACGCGCTCGAACTTCGTGCCGCGCCCGGCGGAGCCGCCCGACGGAGGCGTCGCCACCTGCTCGAGGACGACGGTCCCGCCGCGGACGGTCGCGACCGTCTTCGCACCGCGGGCCGACGCCGCTGCGGAGCCCGCGGTGTCGCCGGCACCGGCACCGGCGGCAGCCGCCGCGGTGACCTCACCGGACCGTTTGGCCATGTCGAGGGCGAACGAGATGAACGCGATCACGTACACCGCCATCGCGGAGTACGTGAGCACGACCGAGTAGGTCGCCAGGTTCGTGGTCATGTCGTTCACTGGGGCATCCTAACTCCGAGGTCCGACGTGTGGCGCTGGGCGATGTCCGCGACGGCCCGCTCGAGGTTCGGGTCCTCGCCACGGGCGAGCCCGGCGTACTCGAGGTCGTACTCGCCGTGCTCCGCTCCCGTGCGCGGGACCACCTTCACCCACACGCGGCGGCGCGGGACGAACAGCGAGGTGAGCAGCCCGAGCGTCGACAGGAGCGCGAACCCGCCGACCCAGAGCTGCGAGGGGTCGTGGTGCACGTCGAGCGAGACGTACCGCTTCACCCCGTCGAAGGTGATCGACCCGGCGCCGTCGGGCAGCTGCTCGGTCTGTCCCGGCTTGAGCTCCAGGCTCTTCGTCGCCGCGTCCGTCCCGGCGATCTGCTGCAGGCCGCCGGTGTTCAGCGTGTAGACGCTCTGCGGGACCCCGTCGTCGAGGCCGAGGTCGCCGGTGTAGACCTGCAGCGTCAGGAGCGGGTTCTCGGCGTCCGGGTACGCCGAGGTGTACGCGCCGCGCTCGTTCTTGACCGCCGTGGGGTAGAAGAACCCGCGGATGCCGAGCTGGTCCGGCGAGGCGTCCGGCACCTTCACGACGCCCAGCGAGGTGTAGTTGTTGTCCTGTGGCAGGAACGGGACGACGTCCTGGAACGCCACGTCGCCCTTGCCGTCCCGCACCGTGAGCTGCATCGCGTAGCCGTTGCCGAGCAGGTAGACGTTCGTGCCGCCCACGTGCAGCGGCTCGTTCACGCCGAGCCGGCTGGTCTTCGGCTCGCCGCCCTTCTCGGTGCTCGTGACCGTCGCCGAGTAGTCGAGCGCCTGGCCGAGGGCGTCGAGGTTGCGCTCCTCGTAGGTCGTCGTGAACTCGTCGAGTCGCAGGTTGTAGCCCTTGAGGTCCGTCTGCTGGAACCACCGACCCGGGTTGAACGAGTCGTACGAGCCGAGCACGTTCGAGAAGGTCTGGCCCTCGACCAGCAGGCGCTGGCCGGTGAACCCGAACCCGCCGCCGACGCCGACCGCCAGCAGCACGCCGACGAGCGCCGAGTGGAACACCAGGTTGCCGGTCTCGCGCAGGTAGCCGCGCTCCGCGCTCACCGAGTCGCCGAACCGCTCGACGCGGTACCCGGACCGCTTGAGGATCGCGGTGGCGCGCTGGACCGCCTGCTCGGCGGACGGGAGGCCCGTGGTGACGTCGATCCCGGTGGTCCCGTCGATCATCGCGTCACGCTCGACCGCCACCCGGCGGAACCCCGCCAGTCGCGTCAGCCGCGCCGGCGTCCGGGGCGGACGCGTGCGGAGCGCCTGCCAGTGGTGCTTCGTGCGGGGCACGATGCAGCCGATGAGCGAGACGAAGAGGAGCAGGTAGATCGCCGAGAACCACACCGAGGTGTACGTGTCGAAGACCTGCAGGGCGTCGAGGACCGGGAACAGCTGCGGGTGGTCGGCCTTGTACTGCACCACGCCGTTCGGGTCGGCGGTGCGCTGCGGTACGAGCGAGCCCGGGATCGCCGCGAGGGCGAGCAGCATGAGCAGGAACAGCGCCGTGCGCATGCTCGTGAGCTGGCGCCAGAAGAACCGCAGGTACCCGACGAACCCGAGCTTCGGCTGGTTCGGGCCGCTGTCGACGGGGGCGGAGCCGTCGACGTGGTCGGACGGTCGCTGCGGATCGGCGGCCCGGTCGGTGCCGGCCGCCTCGGCACCGGTCGTCGTGTCGTCGGGGTCAGATCGCGGGGACAAAGCTCTGGATCACCGCCCCGACGCTCGACATGACGGCCGACCAGATACCGGTGACCATGAGCAGACCGATGACGATCAGGATCGCTCCTCCGATGATGTTGACGGTGCGCATGTGGCGCTTCAGGGCAGCGATGGCCCCGGTGGCCCAGCCGGCCCCCACCGCGACCAGGACGAACGGCAGGCCGAGTCCGATGCAGTACGCGACGCCGAGCCACATGCCCTGCCAGGCGCTGCCGGACTGCACGCTGAGCAGGTTGATCGCGGCGAGCGTCGGGCCGAGGCACGGCGTCCAGCCGAGGCCGAACACGATGCCGAGCAGCGGGGCGCCGACGAGCCCGGTCGCGGGTGTCCAACCGGGCTTGATCGTGCGCTGCAGGAAGGTGAACCGGCCGACGAAGACCAGGCCCATCAGGATGACGACGACCCCGAGCACCTGCGTGATGAGGTCACGCCACCGGACGAGCCAGAAACCGAGCGCACCGAACACCGTCGTGTACGCCACGAACACCGCGGTGAACCCAGCGACGAACAGCAGCACCCCGACCACCACACGACCGCGGCGCTGGCCGCCCTCGGCGATCCCGCCGACGTACCCGAGGTACCCCGGCACGAGCGGCAGCACGCACGGCGACAGGAACGACACGAGACCGGCGAGCGCCGCCACGGGCAGCGCGACGGCCATCTGGCCGCTCAGGATCGCGTCGGCGAAGGGGTTGGAGGCCACCGGTCAGGAGGCCTTGCCGGCGTCGAGCTCGTCGCTGACCAGGGTCTTCAGGATGCTCGTGCCGTCGATCGCACCGAGCACCCGGGCGGCGACGCGGCCCTTCGTGTCGAGGACGATCGTCGCGGGCACGGCGTTCGGGGCGATCTGGCCGGAGAGGGCGAGCTGCATGGTGCCCGTCCGCTGGTCGAGCACCGTCGGGTACTCGACACCGAAGGTGCGCTCGAACGCGGCGGCGGTCGCTGCCTCGTCGCGGACGTTGACCCCGATGAACGCGACGTCGTCGGAGTCGGCGTACGCGTCGTGCACCTGGTTGAGGTACTTCGCCTCGGCGCGGCACGGCGGGCAGCTGGCGTACCAGAAGTTCAGGACGACGACCTTGCCGCGCAGGTCCTCCGACGAGACGGTGTCGCCGTTCGCGTCCTCCGCCCGGAACGTGACCGGGTCGCGGCGGTCCTCCGCCGAGACCTCGGTCACGGCGCCGTCGCCGGAGATGTAGTTCTGGGTCGTGCCGTTGCCGTACTGCTTCGCGAGGTCGCCGCTGTCCGACGAGCAGCCGGACAGCACGAGTGCTGCGGCGATCGCCGTCGCCGCGAGGACCGCGAACCGCTTGCCGGTGCCGTGCACACTGCTCGTGCGCTCCACACCGCTCGTGCTGGCCTCACTGCTCGTGCTGGTCACACTGCTCGTGCTGGTCACACTGCTCCTTCGTCGACGGCGGTCGCGCGCAGGTCCTGCGCGGGGTCCGCGTACCCGACCTCGGTGAACCGACCGGTCGACGAGGCGGGTACCCGTTCGACGGTGGTGATGCTCGACAGGTCGCACCGACGCTTGCGCGGGTCGTGCCACAGGGGCTCCCCCGCGAGCCTGCGGTGCACCATCCAGATCGGCAGCTGGTGGCTGACCAGGACGACGTCCCCGCCGTCGACGCTCTCCCACGCCGTGGTCATCGCCGCGAGCATGCGGTTCGCGATCGACTCGTAGGCCTCGCCCCAGCTCGGACGGAGCGGGTTGGCGATCCACGGCCACTCCGCCGGACGGCCGAGCGAGCGCTTCGTGAACCCCGGGGGCTGCCCCTCGTACCGGTTCGTCGGCTCGATCAGCCGCTCGTCGAGGCGCACGTCGAGCCCGAAGGCCTCGGACCAGGGAGCGGCAGACTCCTGCGTGCGCTGCAACGGCGAGGCCACGATCCGACGGACGTCGACGCCGGCGTCCTTCCAGGCGGTCGCGGAGGCCTGGGCCATCCGCGTGCCGAGGTCGCTCAGTCCGAAGCCCGGCAGCCGACCGTAGAGGACGCGGTCGGGGTTGTGCACCTCACCGTGCCGGACGAGGTGGAGTCGGGTGGCGGGCATGGGTTCCAGTCTAGGTCGCTCGTGCGTTCCCACCGCCCCCTCAGGGGATTCACCGGATGCGGAAGCGCTCAGCCGCCGAGCTCACCGGAGAGCCGCCCGTGGATGGCCACCGAACCGGTGTTGAGGTTGACCACCTCGACGGTGGAGCCGTGCCTGGCGAAGCGCTGCTCCACGCCGTCGAGCGCGGCGACGGTCGAGGCGTCGAAGACGTGCGCGTCGGACATGTCGATGACCACGTGCTCCGGGTCGTCGGCGTACGAGAACCGGGTGACGAGGTCGTTCGACGAGGCGAAGAACAGGGCGCCGCGGACGCGGTACCGCACGGTCCGGTCGTCGACCGGCTCGCGGACGACCTCGACGACGTGCGCCACGCGGCGGGCGAAGACCAGGGCCGCCACGACCACGCCGACCAGCACCCCGGTCGCGAGGTTCTCGGTGACGACGACCACCACGACGGTGATGAGCATCACCGCGGTCTCGCCGAGGGGCATCCGGCGCAGGGTGCGCGGTCGGACGCTGTGCCAGTCGAACGTCGCGACGCAGACCATGAGCATCACGGCCGTCAGGGCGGCCATGGGGATCTGGGCGACGAGGTCGTGCAGGACGATCGTGAGCACGAGCACCGAGGCGCCGGCCACGAAGGTCGACACCCGGGTGCGGGCTCCGGCGGTCTTCACGTTGATGACCGTCTGGCCGATCATCGCGCAGCCGCCGGTGCCGCCGAAGAACGCCGACGCGATGTTCGCGACGCCCTGCCCCCACGACTCCCGCCACTTGCTCGACCCGGTGTCGGTGAGCGAGTCGACGAGCTGCGCGGTCAGCAGCGTCTCGATGAGTCCGACGATCGCGACGCCGAAGGCGTACGGCGCGATGATCTGCAGGGTCTCGAGCGAGAACGGCGTCACGATCGGGTTGAACCCGGGCAGCGCGGTGGGCAGCTCGCCCTCGTCACCCACCGTCGGGACGACGATGCTGAAGAGCATCGTGATCCCCGTGATGACGACCACCGCGACGAGCGGCGCCGGGACCGCCTTCGTCAGGAACGGGAACCCGACGATGATCGCGATGCCGAGGGCGGTGAGCGGCCAGACGACGAACGGGACGTCGTCGCCGAGCAGGTTCGGCAGCTGCGCGGTGAAGATGAGGATCGCCAACGCGTTGACGAAGGCGACGTTCACGCTCCGCGGGATGAACCGCATGAGCCGCGCGACACCGAGGAACCCGAGCACGAGCTGGAACACCCCGCCGAGCACGACCGCGGGGACCAGGTACTCGATGCCGTGCTCGCGGACGAGCGGTGCGATGACGAGCGCGACGGACCCGGCTGCCGCGGACACCATCGCCGGTCGGCCGCCGACGATCGAGATGACGATCGCGATGATCACGCTCGAGAAGAGCCCGACGGCCGGGTCGACGCCGGCCACGACCGAGAACGAGATGGCCTCGGGGATGAGGGCGAGCGCGGTGACGACACCGGCCAGGACCTCGCGGGTGAGCATGCGGGGAGAGCGGAGGGCGGCGAGGACGCTCGGGGCCGTCGGCGCGTGGGTGATCACGGACATCGTCGTGAACTCTACCCTCACGTGAGAGTAGAGTTGCGCACCGTGAGCACCAGCGACGTCCCCGACACGATGCACATCGGCGAACTCGCCGACCGCGCCGGCATGTCCCTGCGCACCATCCGGCACTACGACGAGGTCGGGTTGCTCGTACCGAGCGGCCGGACCACGGGCGGGTTCCGGGTGTACACGGCGCAGGACCTCGAACGCCTGCTCGTCATCCGCCGCATGAAGCCGCTCGGGTTCACGCTCGACGAGATGGCCGAGCTGCTCCGGGTCGTGGACGCCCTCGCCACGAAGGACCCCGACGGCGCTCCGGCCCTGGCGGCACGTCTCGACGAGTGGCTCGCCGACGCCCGGGCCCGGCACGCGAAGCTCGTCGAGCGGGCCGGGATGGCCGAGGAGTTCATCGGCACCCTGGGGTCACTCCGCGCGTCGCTCCCCTGAGCCGTCGAGCACGCCGGCCGCGACGAGGCGACTGCGTTCCCGCTTGGCCTCGGCCATCTCCGCCATCATCTCGCGCAGCCGATCGTGCTCGGCGATCACCCGACGTGCCCGCCACGGCCGGAACCGGTGCCGCCGACGCACGTTCGCCTTCCACTCCTCGTCCCGCCGCGCGAACAAGGCCTTCACCGGGTCCTGTTGCGTCATGTCTGCTCCTCTTCCGTCACCAGTTCCAGCACGAGCTTGCCGATGACCTCGTCGGCCTCGCGAAGGATCTGCATGTTGTACATCGCTGCCGCGACGAGTCTCCCGATCTCGGCGCGACCCACGTCCGCGTCCGTGACGTGGTCGACCGTCCAGACGAACCGCGCCCAGGCCCGATCGCGCTGTTCCCGCGCGACGTCCCGACGCCACCGGACGACCGCCCACAGCCCACCGACGACCGCCACCAGCACCGTGAAGCACGCCGTGCACAACGCGGCGACGACCACCGCCACCGCCGCCGGCGGCCAGGCCGCGAGCTCCCCCGTCCCCGTCCCCACCCGGTCCCCCTCTCGTCCCGCGACCCGGCCACGTCGAGAACGCTACGGAGCCCGAGCACGCCGCCACGGGCCTCCCGGCCAGCCGGTGGACGACACGACAGGCGAGCCGCCCTGTGGAGGGATGAGGAGACGGACCGACGCCGCCGGACGCAGGCCGGTAGACTCGACCACCGTGATCGAACGCACCCGCATCGCCGACCTGGCAGCCCTCCCCGACGGCCCCGTCTCCGTGGCCGGATGGGTCGAGACCGTCCGAGACCAGAAGAAGGTGCAGTTCGTCGTGCTGCGCGACGAGTCCGGCGCCGTCCAGCTCGTGAACCCGGCGACGCGCGAGGCCGAGGACGGCGACGACGCCGCACAGGTCGCGCTCGCGACGACCAACGAGATCTCCGGCCTGGCGCACGGCACCTTCGTGCACGCCACCGGCACGCTCAAGCACGACGAGCGCGTCAAGCTCGGCGGGCTCGAGGTCAAGATCGGCTCGCTCCAGGTCGTCAGCGCGGCGATCCCGGAGACCCCGATCGCCGACGACTCCTCGCTCGACAAGCGCCTCGACTGGCGCTTCCTCGACCTGCGCAACCGCAAGCAGAACCTCATCTTCCGCATCCAGACCACGCTGGAGCACGCGTTCCGCACGTACTGGGTCGACCGCGACTACATCGAGATCCACACCCCGAAGCTCATGGCCTCGGCGTCGGAGTCCCGTGCCGAGCTCTTCCAGCTCGAGTACTTCGAGACGACCGCCTACCTGGCGCAGTCGCCGCAGAACTTCAAGCAGATGGCGCAGCCGGCCGGCTTCGGTGCCGTCTTCGAGATCGCCGACGCGTTCCGTGCCGACCCCTCCTTCACGAGCCGTCACGCGACCGAGTTCACGAGCGTCGACGCCGAGTTCTCGTGGATCGAGTCCCACGAGGACGTCATGGCGATGCACGAAGAGGTCCTGGTCGCCGGCATCACCGCCGTCAAGGAGAAGTACGGCAAGGACATCGAGGAGGTCTTCGGCTTCGAGCTGCAGGTCCCCGCGACGCCGTTCCCCCGCGTGACCCTGGCCGACGCCCGCAAGATCGTGGCGGACAGCGGCTACGACGTCGTCCGTGCCGACGGCGACCTGGACCCCGAGGGTGAGCGCCGCGTCGCCGCCTGGGCCAAGGAGACGCACGGCTCGGAGTTCGTCTTCGTCACCGAGTACGACGCCTCGATCCGGCCGTACTACCACATGCGCAAGCCGGGCGACCCGTCGGTCACCAACAGCTACGACCTCATCTTCAACGGCGCCGAGATCTCCACGGGTGCCCAGCGCGAGCACCGCGTCGACGTGCTCGAGGCGCAGGCCGTCGAGAAGGGCCTCGACCCGGAGGAGCTCGGCTGGTACCTCGACTTCTTCCGCTACGGCGTCCCGCCGCACGGTGGCTTCGGCATGGGCCTGGCTCGCGTGCTGATGCTCATGCTCGGTGAGCCGTCGATCCGCGAGGTCACGTACCTGTTCCGCGGCCCGACGCGCCTGACCCCGTAGTCACCGGCGAACGAGCAGAAGACGCCGCCTCCGAGTTCCGGAGGCGGCGTCTTCTGCTCACGGAGCGACGGGACAGGAGGCCCGGCTCAGCTCCGCCAGTCGATGGCGGCCCGCGCCGTGACCAACTCGCGGATCTCCGCTGCCGCGGCCTGGTGGTCCGGGTGCACCTGGTACGCGTCGAGCCCCGCGAGGTCGTCGAACGTCGCGACGACGGCGACGTCGTGGTTCTTGTCGGGGTAGGCGACGTTCTCGACGACCTCGAGCGTGCGGATCGCGTCGATCGTGCCGACCAGGCCGGTCAGCAGCTCGCGGATGCGCGCGATCGACGCGGCGCGGTCGAGGTCCTCGCGCAGGGACCAGGAGACGACGTGCGAGATCATGCGCGGGCCTCCGCCTGCTCGAGTGCGCGGGCGAGTCGGTCGGCGTCGACGTGCCAGGTGCTGTGGACGCGCCCGTCGACCAGCACGACGGGGATGTCCTCCGCGTACTCGAGGCGGAGGGCGTCGTCGTCCAGGATCGAGCGCTCCTCGATCGTGACGCCGGGGTGGTCGGCCACGACGCGTTCCACGACGGGGCGGGCGTCGTCGCAGAGGTGGCATCCGGGCTTCGTCAGGAAGGTCACTGCTGGCATGCCCCCAGCGTAGCCCGGTGCCGTCCGACGCCCGGGAACGGAAAAAGCCCCGGCGGACCGGGGCTTCTCGTGCAGGTCCTCCGACCTGCGTAGACCGTGTTCGGTCTACTTCTTGTTGCGGCGCTGGTGACGCGTCTTGCGAAGGAGCTTGCGGTGCTTCTTCTTCGCCATGCGCTTGCGACGCTTCTTGATGACAGAACCCATGTGGACCTCGCTCGGACTGATGCTGATGTACGGACACCGGGCCGAAGAGACCGCGGAAAATCAACCTGCCCGATCCTACCGGCTGCCCGCTGCGATGTCGAACGCGCGGTCAGCCGACGTCGGCGATCCCGCCGCGCAGCACGTCGGCGACGGCCGACTCCGGCACGCGGAACGACCGCCCGAACCGGATCGCGGGGAGCTCACCGGCGTGCACCATGCGGTAGACGGTCATCTTCGAGACGCGCATCATCTCGGCAACCTCCGCGACGGTGAGGAAGCGCACGTCGTCGAAACTGCCGGTCATGATCCGCCTTCGCCGAGCTCGCACGCGCCTGCGTACGGGAGTGGTGTGACCCGTGTGGTCTGTGGCAACTGTAGATGGGCGCGCGAGCCGGTGTCCAGGATCAGTCCGTGCCCTGCGCCCGGTCCGCGTCGCGGGGTCCGTCCTCGTCGCCACGACGCGTGAACCGCTTGCGGCTGCGGTCGACCACGCGCTCCCACCCCTGCTGCGCGCCGGAGATCGCGGCGGTCGCCCGGAAGGACGCCTCGGCCATCACCCGGCCGAGCTCCGTGCCGACCTCGACCGTGGTCGTGCCCGCCGCGCCCGAGCGTCGGACCGACACCGGCTGCCCGTCCGGCGTCCAGGCGGTCGTGGCCGGTCGGCCGTCGGCGTCGACCGCGGTCGTGAACGGCAGCACCCACTCCTCCAGCTGGACGAGCGGTTCCGGGTCGAGCCGGTAGAAGCGGTGCTGGCCCTCCTCGCGACTCGTCACGAGCCCGATGTCGCGCAGGACCCGCAGGTGCTTCGACACCGTCGGTTGGCTCACCCCGAGGCGCGCGACCAGCTGGCCGACGCTGAGTTCGCCGCCCGTGACGTCCGATCCGTAGGCGGCGAGCAGGGTCCCGAGCAGCTCACGCCGGGTGGGGTCCGCCACGACGGAGAAGATGTCGGCCATGGTGGCAAGGCTAGCCGGGGCACCACGGATGTACCATGTCGAACCGTCCCGGCCCCTGTCCTCGGAGGCATCCGCATGCTCGACCGAACCGAGCCGCCCGCGCACCGCGTGAGCGCCAGCCGCCGACGGGTCGGACGCGTCGCCACCGTGCTCCGATCGTCGCCGTCACGACTGGCGATCCTGGTGTTCATCGCCCTGATCTTCCTGTTCACCGTGCTGTTCATGACCCCGTGGGCCTCGGCCGACGGGTCCGGCACCCACTTCTCGGACGCCCTGTTCACCGCCGCGTCGGTGGTCTGCGTCACCGGGCTGGCGACGGTGGACATGGCCACGCACTGGTCGGTGTTCGGCAAGACCCTCGTGGTGATCGGCACGCAGATCGGCGCGGTCGGCGTCCTGACCTTCGCGTCGATCCTCGGGCTCTTCGTCACGCGCCGCCTCGGGCTCCGGGCGAAGCTGATGGCGGCCGGCGACTCGAACCCGCTCCGGACGCACCACGGTGCCGTGCCGGAGGGGCAGGCGGTGCGCCTCGGCGAGGTCGGCACGCTGCTCGCGACGGTCGCGGTGAGCACGCTGACGATCGAGATCGTGCTCGGGCTGCTCCTCCTGCCGTCGGTCCTGCTGGCGGGCATCCCGTTCTGGACCGCCGTCGGCGACTCGTTCTACTACGCGGCCATGGCGTTCACGAACACCGGCTTCTCGCCGAACGCCGACGGGCTCGACCCCTTCGCGCACGACTACTGGTTCCTCTCGCTGCTCATGGTGGGCGTCGTCGCGGGGTCGATCGGCTTCCCGGTGATCCGCGCCGTGACGAAGCAGTTCCGGACGCCCCGACGGTGGCCGATCCACGTCAAGCTCACCCTGGCCACCAGCGCCGTGCTGCTGCTCGGCGGGATGGCCGCCTACATCGCGCTCGAGGCGTCGAACCCGACGACGTTCGGCGAGGAAGGAGCGGGCCGCACGGCGTTCCAGGCCCTGTTCCTGTCGACGATGACGCGGTCCGGCGGCTTCTCGCTCGTCGACTTCGACCAACTGAACGGTTCGAGCCTGCTCGTCACGGACATGCTCATGTTCATCGGTGGTGGCTCGGCGTCGACCGCCGGCGGCATCAAGGTGACGACGCTCGCGGTGCTGTTCCTCGCGGCGGTCGCCGAGGCCCGCGGACGCCAGAGCATGGAGGCCTTCGGCCGTCGGGTCCCGAGCGACGTCCTGCGCGTCGCCGTCGCGGTCGTGCTGTGGGGCGCCACGATCGTCGCCGTCGCGACCGTCGTGCTCCTGCAGATCACCGACGACTCGCTCGACCGCGTGCTGTTCGAGGTGATCTCGGCGTTCGCGACGTGCGGCCTGTCGTCCGGCGTCTCCGCGGACCTGCCGGAGTCCGGCAAGTACGTGCTCGCCGCGACCATGTTCCTCGGCCGGGTCGGTACAGTGACCATCGCCGCTGCACTGGCCGCCAGCCAGAGCCGGCAACTGTTCCGTCGTCCCGAGGAGAGGCCGATCGTTGGCTGACCGCACCCGTCCGCCGCACCCGCTCGGTGCGATCAGTCACGACGCCCCGGTGCTGGTGATCGGCCTCGGTCGGTTCGGCGCGGCGACCGCCGGGCAGCTCGAGCGGCAGGACCGCGAGGTCCTGGTCGTCGACACCGACCCCGGTCTCGTGCAGAAGTGGTCCGACCGCGTCACCCACGCGGTGCAGGCCGACGCGACCGACATCGACGCGCTCCGGCAGATCGGCGCGCAGGACTTCGCGATCGCGGTGGTCGGCACGGGCAGCGACCTGGAGTCCAGCGTGCTCATCACCGCCAACCTGGTCGACCTCGGCATCCCGCAGATCTGGGCGAAGGCCATCAGCCGGTCGCACGGCACGATCCTGTCCCGCATCGGGGCGAACCACGTCGTGTACCCGGAGCGCGAGGCCGGCGAGCGGACGGCCCACCTGGTGTCCGGTCGGATGCTCGACTTCATCGAGTTCGACGACGACTTCGCCGTGGTCAAGATGTTCCCGCCGCGGGCGGTACGCGGGAAGGACCTGGCGACGACGGTGATCCGCACGCGCTTCGGCCTCACGGTGCTCGGCATCAAGCCGCCCGGCAGCCCGTTCGTGCCGGCTACCCCGGAGAGCATCATCGGCGAGGACGACGTCATCATCGTCTCGGGGTCGGAGACCGACCTGGAGCGCTTCGCCGCCTACGAGTAGCGAGCGCGGCCCGGGTCGCGACCAGGGCCGGACAGGAGGCCCGTGGCAGCGTCGCCACGGGCCTCCTGTCCGCCTCGGGGTGCGTCTACGACGCGGCGATCTCCTCGGCACGCGCGATCGCGGCGCGCGACGCGCGCAACAGCGTGTCCGCCAGGTCGGCGTCCTGCAGCACCGCGACGGCACGCTCCGTCGTGCCCTTCGGGCTCGTCACTGCACGGCGGAGGTCGGCGGGCGCACGGCCGGACCGCTCCAGCAGCTCGACCGCGCCGCGCACGGTGCCCTGCACCATCGTCGCCGCCTGGTCGGGCGTGAAGCCGAGTTCCTCGGCGGCGCGCTGCCACTGCTCGACGAGCAGGAAGACGTACGCGGGGCCGGAGCCCGAGACGGCCGAGAGCGCGTCGAGCTGCGACTCGGGCACCTCGATGACCTCACCCGAGGCGGTGAACACCGACGACGCGAGCGCGACGGCCTCGGCGTCGGCCGAGGCGCCGGCACTGATGCCGGTGACACCGTGCCCGACGCCGATCGGGGTGTTCGGCAGTGCGCGGACGACACGGACGCCCTCCGGCAGCCGTGCCTCCATGCTCGCGGTGGTGGTGCCGACGGCCACGCTGACCAGGACGGCACCGGGCTCCAGGTCACCGGCGACCTCGTCGAGCAGGTCCGCGATCACGTACGGCTTCACGCCGAGCACCACGAGTGCCGCCCCACGGACCGCCGCCCGGTTGGCGTCGGGGTCGGTGTCGCTCGCGGTGGCGGTGAGCGCGCGGTCGCGGAGGGCCGCCGCGGACTGCTCCGACTTCGTGGTCAGGGTCACGGTGGCCGGGTCGAGTCCGGCGGCGAGCAGGCCGTCGAGGACCGCGCCGGACATGGAGCCGACCCCGAGCAGGGCGGTGCGGGGCAGGTCGATCGTCATGCTCCCGACCCTACCGACGCCGCCCGCCTAGGATCGTGTCGCAGACCACGAGGAGGGACACCTGTGAGCGCTTCGGGAGGCACGAAGGCGATCTTCGCCGCACTCGGTGCCAACATCGGCATCGCGATCGTGAAGTTCATCGCGGCGGCGATCAGCGGATCCGCGTCGATGCTGGCCGAGGGCGTGCACTCCCTGGCCGACTCCGCGAACCAGCTCCTGCTCCTGCTCGGTGGCCGGAAGGCCCGACGCGCGGCGGACCAGGAGCACCCGTTCGGCTACGGCCGGGAGCGCTACGTGTACGCCTTCGTGGTGTCGATCATCCTGTTCTCGGTCGGCGGCGTCTTCTCGCTGTACGAGGGCATCGAGAAGCTCACCCACCCGCACCCCCTCGAGAACTGGTGGCTGCCCCTCACCGTGCTCGTCATCGCGATCGGCCTCGAGGGCTTCTCGCTCCGGACCGCGTTGCGTGAGGCCCGACCGCAGAAGGGCTCGCAGAGCTGGGTGCAGTTCGTCCGCCGGGCGAAGGCCCCCGAGCTCCCCGTCGTCATGCTCGAGGACACCGCGGCCCTGCTCGGCCTCGTCTTCGCCCTGTTCGGCGTCGGGCTGACGGCCCTGACCGGCAACGGCGTGTTCGACGCCGTCGGCACGATGTTCATCGCGGCGCTGCTCATCGCCGTCGCCGTGGTGCTCGGCATCGAGACGAAGAGCCTGCTCGTCGGCGAGGGAGCGAGCGCGGCCGACGTCGAACGGATCAAGCGCGCCGTGCTCGACGGTCCCGAGGTCGACGAGATCATCCACCTGAAGACCCTGTACCTGGGCCCCGACGAGCTGATGGTCGGCGTGAAGGTCGCGGTCGACGGCGACCGCCGTCTCGGTGACGTCGCCGCCGGCATCGACACCGTCGAAGAGCGTGTCCGGAGTGCCGTGCCGATCGCCCGCGTGATCTACGTCGAGCCGGACGTCCTGCGCACCGGGCCGCAGCCGCCGACCGAGGCGATCGTCATCCTCGCCGCTGACTGAAGAAGTCGTCGAGCAGTTCGGCGCACGCGGCCTCGAGCACGCCGCCGACGACCTCGGACCGGTGCGGCAGCCGGCGGTCCCTGGCGATGTCGTAGACGCTGCCGCTGGCACCGGCCTTCGGGTCCCACGCGCCGAACACGACCCGGGGCACCCGTGCGGCCATGACGGCGCCGGCGCACATCGGGCACGGTTCGAGCGTGACCACGAGCGTGTGCTCCTCGAGGTGCCAGTCCCCCGTCACGGCCGCCGCGGCCCGCAGCGCGAGCACCTCGGCGTGGGCCGTCGGGTCCTGGCGGGCCTCGCGCTCGTTCCGGCCGGTGGCGACGACGACGCCGTCACGGTCGAGCACCACCGCGCCGACCGGGACGTCGTCGGTGTCCAGGCACCGCCGGGCCTCGTCGAGTGCACGCTCCATCGCCGGGACGAACGGGCGGGCTGCGGGCTCCTCCACGGGACCTCCTGACGGTCGGCGGCACGCTAGGCTCGACCCTATGCGAGTCCACGTCGCCGACCACCCGCTCATCACCCACAAGCTCTCGGTGCTCCGCGACCGGACCACACCCTCCCCCACGTTCCGCGCCCTCACCGAGGAGCTCGTCACGCTGCTGGCCTACGAGGCCACCCGCAACGTCCGCGTGACCGCCACGCCGATCGACACGCCCGTCGCGCACACCATGGGCGTCGCGATCGCGAAGCCGCGTCCGCTCGTCGTGCCGATCCTGCGTGCCGGCCTCGGCATGCTCGAGGGCATGGTCAAGCTCGTCCCCACGGCCGAGGTCGGGTTCCTGGGCATGGCCCGCAACGAGGAGACCCTCGAGCCGCAGACCTACGCCGAGCGCCTGCCCGACGACCTGTCCGGCCGCCAGTGCTTCGTGCTCGACCCGATGCTGGCCACGGGTGGCACCCTCGCCGCCGCGATCGACTTCCTGTTCGCCCGTGGGGCCGAAGAGGTCACGTGCGTGTGCATCCTCGGCGCACCCGAGGGGCTCGCCATGGTCGAGGAGGCCGTGGGCGACCGCAACGTCTCGATCGTGCTCGGGGCCCTCGACGAGAAGCTCGACGAGAACGGGTACATCGTGCCCGGTCTGGGCGACGCCGGCGACCGCCTGTACGGCCTGGCCGAGTAGCCGGCCCGGGTCGCGTCAGCGACCACCTGACGAACGGGAGGCACGGTGCCAGCTGGCACCGTGCCTCCCGTCGGTCCCAGGGCACTGTCCGGAACCCGGCGCGCTGTGCCCGACCGTCCGTGCGGACGGTTGACACCGCGCTGGTATCCCACCCATACTCGTGCCATGACTGCAACCGTGTCCGCCCGCGTCCTCACCGAGGCACAGGGGACTGCCGGCATGATGATGCCGGTCGCCGTCATGCGTTGTCGAATGTGTGCCTGATCGGCACCCGTTCCAGCCGGATCCCCCGCGACACCATCCCCGTCGCGAGCGCGTGATCCCCGGGTGACGGACACCGTCGGCGACGCGCACCACGTCACGAGGTCTGTCTCCCGTTCCCCCGGGTCGGCCCCGGTCCGCAGCAGGACCGCAGGGCATCGGCGTACCGCCGTACCCGGGATGACGCATTCGACACCGACCGCCCGCGCCACCCCGCGCCCGGTCACCGCCCGGAGGACCACCATGTCGCTCACCATCGCCCAGCCCCGCACCGTGCTCCGCAGCGCAGCCCCCGTCTCCACCGACCTCGGGACGGTCACCCCGATCCGTCCGCGTCCGACCACGCCGGCGGCCGGTCCGTCCACCGTGCCGACGAGCCCCGTCGTGGCCCCGCAGCGCAACCGCGGGCTGCCCGAGGGCACCGAGGCGCGCGGCTTCGCGCTCTACGTCGGGCTCGACGAGGCCAAGGCCGCGGCAGCCGGCACGACCCTGGCAGCCGTCGTCGAGCAGCTGAAGGCGCTCACGGCGCAGCTCGTGCCGTCCGCCGAGACGTACGCCGCCGTCGCGGTCGCCGCCGAGCAGTCCGGTGGGCGCGACGTCGACGTCGTCCGGCTCGCCCTGCAGGACCGCTCCGCCGTCGCCGCCCGCAAGCAGGCGGACAAGCCCGAGCCCGAGGAGACCGGGGTCGTCATCGACATCTCCCGCAAGCGCGTGACGCTCGACGGCGAGGCCGCCCCGCTGACCTTCAAGGAGTTCGAGCTCCTGCAGTTCCTGGTGCTCCGCGAGGGGCAGACCGTCGACCGGTCCGCGATCATCGAGGGGCTGTGGTCGGACGGCGAGGACGAGACCCCGAACGAGCGCACGATCGACGTGCACGTGCGGCGGCTCCGTTCGAAGCTCGGTGCCTTCGAGGAGATCGTGCGCACGGTCCGGGGCGTCGGCTACCGGTTCGACCGGCACGCCGACGTCGCGGTCCGCTACGCGTCCACCCCGTCACCCGACCTGTTCTGACGGTCAGCGCGGTCTCGGCGAACTCGCAGCGAACAGCAGCGGGAGAGGCTGGCGCGCCGTTACCCGCTCGTTATACAGTCGGCGGTGCAGACGGTGTTTGCTGTGGCACCGGCTGCGGAATGTGATTGCAGGAAACTCTTGGTGCAAGGGAGAGGGCCGGTCGCCGTCAGGTGACCGGCCCTCGTGCATGTCGGCAGCCCCTGTCGGACCCCCGTCGGTAGTGTGGACAGACCGTACGACCGGAGGGATCGCGACCGTGACCGAGACACGCCGCAGTGACAAGGCGACCGCCGTCGCCGCCTGGGAAGCGCTGTTCCGCGCCCAGGTCGCCGTGATGCGGAGTCTCAACGCCGACTTCCCCGGCGACGAGATCTCGTTCAACGAGTACGACGTCTGCTTCAACCTGTCGACCCAGCCCGGCCGTCGGTGCCGCATGCGCGACCTGACCGGCCACCTGCTCCTGACCCAGCCGAGCGTCAGCCGCCTGGTCGACCGTCTGCAGGCCCGCGGGATCGTCGAGAAGCAGCCGGACCCGACTGACGCCCGCGGGGTGATCGTCGCGCTGACCCCGCACGGCTTCGACGTCTACCGCCAGGTCGCGGTGCAGCACGCCGCGAGCATCGCCCGACAGGTGGGTGCCGGCCTGTCCGACCCCGAGCTGCGGACCCTGACCGAACTCTGCACGAAGCTCCGCCTGGCGGCCGGTGCCGACCAGGGGCGCCGTCCGGCCGCACGCGCGGTCGCCGAGCGGGACACGGCCGCGGTGTGACCGGCGCACTGGTCTGGTTCCGCGACGACCTGCGGCTCGCGGACAACCCGGCGCTCCGGGCGGCGATCGACCACGGCGGCGACGTCACGGTGGTCTACGTCCTCGACGACGAGTCCCCCGGCGTCCGACCGGCCGGTGCGGCCAGCCGGTGGTGGCTCCACCACTCGCTGACGTCGCTCGACGCCGGACTGCGCGAGCGCGGGTCCCGCCTGGTGCTCCGCCGTGGCCCGGCCGCACAGGCGATCGATGCCCTCGTCGCCGACACCGATGCCGACGCGGTGTTCTGGAACCGTCGGTACGGACCGGCGGAGCGCACGGTCGACGCCGGCATCAAGAGCGCGCTGCACGACCGCGGGATCGAGGCCCACAGCTTCGCCGCCACGTTGCTCTGGGAACCGTGGACCGTGCTCACCGGGCAGGGCGAACCGTTCAAGGTCTTCACCCCGTTCTGGCGCGCGGCGCAGGCGATGCCCGAGCCACGGCACCCGCTGCCGGACCCCGACGAGCTCCCTGCCCCGGCGAGCGTCGCGAGTGACGACCTCGACGCCTGGGACCTGCTGCCGACGCACCCCGACTGGGCCGGTGGCCTGCGCGAGGCATGGCGACCGGGCGAGCAGGGCGCCCACGAGCGACTCGAACACTTCGTGACCCACGCGCTCGAGGACTACGACCAGCGGGACGAACCCGCCATGGCGGCCACGAGCGACCTGTCCCCGCACCTGCGCTGGGGCGAGGTCAGCCCGTACCAGGTGTGGCACCGACTGCACGGGCAGCTCGAACCGGAGCAGCGGCGGAACGCCGCCGCGTTCCTGCGCCAGCTCGCCTGGCGCGAGTTCAACTGGAACGAGTACTTCCACTGCGAGGACATCACCACGGTGAACGTGCGCCGCCAGTTCGACGCGTTCCCGTGGCGGGACGCACCGGACGCCGAGGTCGACCGCTGGCGCACCGGCACCACCGGGTTCGACCTGGTCGATGCCGGGATGCGCGAGCTGTGGCACTCCGGCGCGATGCACAACCGGGTCCGCCTGGCGACCGCGAGCTTCCTCGTCAAGAACATGCTCGTCGACTGGCGGGTGGGCGAGCAGTGGTTCTGGGACACCCTGGTGGACGCCGACTCCGCGAACAACGCCGCGAACTGGCAGTGGGTCGCCGGGTCCGGGTTCGACGCCGCCCCGTACTTCCGGGTGTTCAACCCGGACCGGCAGCTCGAGCGCTTCGATCCGCACCGTGAGTACGTGCGCCGGTGGGTGCCCGCCGACGAGGACCGCCCGGAGCCCATGCTCGACCTCAAGGCCACGCGGCAGCGAGCGCTCGACGCCTACGAGACGATGCGCCGGTCGTGACCGCCGGATCCGCCTTCCCCACCGCGGTCGTCGAGCAGGTCGAGGCCGTCTTCCGCGAGCGCGTCGAACGCGGCGTCGCACCGAGCAGCGCGTGGGGTGTGTTCGACCGGAGCGGCCTGGTGGCGTCGGGCGGCCACGGCGATCGCGGTGACGGCCGCAGCCCCGACGCCGACACGGTCTACCGGATCGCCTCGTGCACGAAGAGCGTGACCGCCGCGACCCTGATGACACTCGTCGCCGACGGCGCGCTCGACCTCGACGCCCCCGTCACCGACTTCGTGCCGGCCTTCCGCGCCGTGCCCCTGCCGACGCCGGACTCCCCCGTACCGACGGTGCGCATGCTGCTGACGATGTCGGCGGGCTTCCCGACGGACGACGCGTGGGCCGATCGGCAGGAGTCGATCACCGACGACGAGCTCGACGACGTGCTGCGCGGTGGACTGCTGTTCGACTCCGTCCCCGGCACGCGGTTCGCGTACTCGAACCTGGCGTACGCGCTGCTCGGGCGGGTGGTCGCCGTGGTGACGGGACGCCCCTACACCCAGGTCGCCAGCGAGACCGTGCTCCGACCACTCGGACTGACGGACACCGTGTTCCGCGCCGACGAGGCCCGCGGACACGTCGTCACCGGGTTCCGCCCGTACGACGGCACCTGGGAGCCGCTCCCGCTGACCGGACCGGGCGCCTTCTCACCGATCGGCGGCCTGTTCTCGACGGTCCGCGACCTCGCGCGGTGGGCGACGCACCTGGCGTCGGCGTTCACGGCGTCGCCGGAGCCCGGCCCGGTGTCCCCGGCCGACCGGCGTCTGCTGCAGCAGGCGATGCGGGTGGTGCCGACCACCGTGGTCCCGGGTTCGACCCGGCCGACGGCGTACGGGTTCGGGGTGTTCGTGGAGCAGGACGACCGCTTCGGCGAACTCGTGTCGCACTCCGGCGGCTACCCGGGCTTCTCGGCCCACATGCGGTGGTCGGTCCGTGACGGCATCGGGGTCGTCGCGTTCGAGAACGCCACGCAGGCGAAGGTGTCCGTCGCCGCGCAGCAGGCCCACGACCTCGTGCTCGACTCCGCGACGGGCTCGACCGGGGTCCTCGGCGGCCCGGCGACGACGGTGTCCGCGACGCGTGCGGCGCAGGCGGCGGTGACCGGCCTGCTGCGGGACTGGCGTGACGACCTGGCCGACGCGATCTGCACGCCGAACGTCGCGATGGACGTGCCCTACGAGCGCCGTCGCCGGGCGGTGGCGCAGGCCGTCGCGGCCGTCGGCGCCGACCTCGGTGCCGACCCGGTCGCCGAGTCCTCCTCGGCGCCGTCGCACCTGCGCTGGTGGGTGCCGGGCTCGTGCGGCCGACTGCGGGTCGAGATCCGGCTGGCTCCGTCGGCGGCGGGGCTCGTGCAGACCCTGACCGTCGAGCCCGAGCCGACCGAGCGCTGAGCGCGGGCTCGTCCCCGGCACCCGCGGCAGCGGTTCAGACCGGCGGCCGACCGCCCACGACCCCGAGTGCGCGCGCGGCGACCCGGGTGCCCTCCTGCGCGGCGGCCCCGACCCGCACCGGATCGGTCGCCCAGGCCCGCACGAAGCCGGCGGCGAAGGCGTCACCCGCGCCGACGGTGTCCACGACGGCCGCCGGGGTGGCCGGCACGCGGTGCACGCTCCTCCCCCGTCGCCCGATGAGCGCACCGTCGGCCCCGGCCGTCACCACGACGAGCGGCACGACCTGCGTCAGGCGGCGGACCGCGGTGTCCAGGTCGGTCTCGCCCGTCAGTGCGAGCGCTTCGGGACGGTTCGGGAGCAGCACGTCGACACCGGCGAGGGCGTCGAGGAACCGCGCGGCGCCGACGGCGTCGACCGCCACGGCGGAAGACGGGTCGACCGACACCCGCGCCGGACCGGACCGAGCGCAGGCCACCAGCTCGGCGAGCCGATCGGCACCCGCACCGAGCATCGCCGCCCCGGTCAGGTGGACGATGTCGGCACGGGCGACGAGCGACGGCGGGACGTCCTCGGCGCTGATCCGTCCGCTCGCGGCCGGATCCGTCATCGCGGTCAGGCCGTCGTCGTTCCGGACCGACACCACGACCCCGGTCGAGGTCATCGCGTCGTACCGCAGGTGGGCACGGACGCCGGCGTCCTCGAGGGCACGCTCGTGACGGTAGACGTCGTCCACCCCGACCCGTGCGACGACGTCCACCTCGGCGCCGAGCCACCCGAGCCACGCGGCCGTGTCGCCACCGCCGCCGGTCGGACGGTGCCGGATCACCGCGGTCGGGTCGTGCACGCCGATCCGGTGCGCGGCGGTGTGCACGAGCACCCCGTCCAGCACGTCGCCGACCACCAGGAAGCGCTTGCCGGCGCCACGACGACGCCCCGCGACCGCCCGTCCGGCACGGGCGTCCCCGGGACCTGGCGCGGGCACGGAGCCCCCCTGCGGCGTGGACATCCCGGACAGTCTAGTCGGATCCGAGTATTGCTCCGTTTTGAGCCACTCGAACGGCCCCGGCTCCGTGCACAGTCGGTGCTGAGCTGATATTCCTGCTGCTAACATACGGAGACTGATCGCCGACCGACGACGCGGAGATGCCATGCCCAGGAAGCCCGATCCGACGATCAAGCCCGCGATCCTCGAGAAGGTCACCGCGCACCTCGCGACCACCCGCATCGAGGACGTGTCGGTCCGGAGCCTCGGCCGGGTGCTCGGGACGAGCGCGTACCCGATCGTCTACCACTTCGGCTCGCGGGACGGCCTCATCGAGGCCGTCGTCGAGCACCTCGCGGCGTGCTGGCCCGCGTCCGCGCTGGACCCGTCGGCGGACGGCGCAGCGCTCGCCGACCACCTCGTCGCGACGTTCGGCGGGCTCGACGACCCACAGCGTGCACTGTCCGCCCGGCTCGCCTTCGAGCTGGGGTCGGTCGAGGCGCTGGGCGGCCGCGACCGGCAGCGCCGCTTCCACCGCGCACACGTCGCGGCGCTCACCGCCTGGTGCCGCGCGCACGGCTACGACGGCCCGGCAGCCGACCGCGCGGCACGGTTCGCCGTGATGACGGCCAGGGGCGCGCAGTGGAACGCCGTCGTCGACGGAGCGCACGCCGACACGGACGCCGCGCTGCGACGGATCGCGCACGACCTGGCGGCGCGCTCCGCGTTCGCCGCGGCCTGACCCGGGCGCGCGCGTCCCGGCCGGGCACACGGCGCCGTCGACCGCCCCCACGACGAACGGGAGGCACGGTGCCAGCTGGCACCGTGCCTCCCGTTCGTCAGGTGGTCACCGTGGCGACCCGCCCGCGTCGATCAGAGCGTGACGAACTGCTGCGACTTCGCGTTGGCGAAGCGCGCGGCCACGTTCTCCCAGTCGACGATGTTCCACACGGCCTTGACGTAGTCCGCCTTGACGTTGAGGTAGTCGAGGTAGAAGGCGTGCTCCCACATGTCGAGCATGAAGATCGGCACCAGGCCGAACGGGATGTTGCCCTGCTGGTCGAAGAGCTGGAACGTGGTCAGCTTCTGGCCGACGACGTCCCAGGCCAGCACGGACCAGCCGGAGCCCTGGATGCCGTTGGCGACGGCGGCGAACTGCGCCTGGAACTTCTCGAACGAGCCGAAGAACTCGTCGATCGCGGCGGCGAGCTCGCCCTCCGGGACCTTCGTGTCCGGGCCGAGGTTGGTCCAGAAGATCGAGTGGTTGACGTGGCCACCGAGGTGGAACGCGAGGTCCTTCTCGAGCTTGTTGATCGCACCGAAGTTGCCCGACTCGCGCGCTTCGCCGAGCTGCTGCAGCGCGGTGTTCGCACCGGTGACGTAGGCCTGGTGGTGCTTGTCGTGGTGCAGCTGCATGATCTTGCCGCTGATGTGCGGCTCGAGTGCGGCGTAGTCGTACGGCAGCTCCGGCAGGGTGTACTCAGCCATGTGAGGTCCTTTCGATCAGTGGGTTGGGCGGCGGGCTCCGCGGCTCACGAGAGCCGGGAACGATCGGTGAGGGAGTGGAATTCCCGGTTGTGGTAGACCAGCGGCTCGCCCCGGTCGGCGCCGACGACGATGTCGAGCACCTCGGCGACGACGACGGTCGAGCTGCCGATGGGGGTCGTCGACAGCGGACGGCAGCGCAGGGCGCTGGCGGCGCTGGGCAGGTAGCGGTCTCCCGACGGGAGCGTCCCCCAGATCGGGTCGTCGGCGGCGGGGCTGCCGGTGCTCGCGAAGCGCTTCGCGAGACCGACGCCGAGCGAGTCGACCAGGTGCACGACGAACAGCGGCGCACCGAGCACGACGCCGGCCGACCCGGAGTTGGTCGACAGCGAGAAGACCAGCACCGGCGGGTCGACCGCGACGCTGGCCACGCTCGACGCGGTGAGGCCGGTCGGGCCGTCCGGGCCCTCGGCGGTGATGACGGCGACACCGGCAGGGTGCGCGCGGAACGCGGACTTGTACGCGTCGGCGATGGTCGCCGGTGCTTCGTCGGGCATGGTGATGGTGGTCGTTCCTTCGGGAGGGGTCGCCGTCACTCGGCGGCTGCCACCCAACGTATGACCTGAACCCTGGTTGAGGTCAACGATTCACAGGTTCGGACGCGGCCGGGCGTGCCGTGGGACGGCTCCGCGCGCGGCGCTCAGCGGCGCTTGAGCATGACGACGGCACCAGCGGCCGCCACGACCATGAGCACCGCGGCGACCCCGGCGGTGATGGTGACGCCCGAGTCGAACGCGGCCCGCGCCGACTCCAGGAGCGCCTGCCCGGCGCCGCCGCCGAGCTGACCGGCGGCCGTCACGGCACCGCCGAGGGTCTCCTGCGCCGCGACGTGCGCCGCCGAGGACAACCCGTCGGGCACCACCACGTGCGACCGGTAGGCCGTCGCCAGGATGGTGCCGAGGACCGCCGTGCCGAGGACGGCGCCGATCTCGTACGCCGTCTCCGACATCGCCGAGGCCGCGCCGGCCTTGTCCGCCGGTGCCGTCGAGATGATGAGGTCGTTCGTCACCGTCTCCGACGCACCGATGCCGATGCCGAGCAGGACGAACGCGAAGGCGAGCGCCGCGATCGACGCGTGGTGGCCGAGCACCGCGACGAGTGCGTAGGCCGCCGCCGAGAACAGCAGCGCCACCGACACGACCCAGCGCGGGGCCACCCGGGCGACGACCGGCACGACCGCCAGACCGGCGACGATCGTCAGCACCGAGCCGGGGATGAGTACGACACCCGAGGCGAACGGGTCCAGGCCGGCGACGAGCTGCAGGTGCTGCGCGATGAAGAACAGGAACCCGGTGAGCGAGAACATCGCGGCCAGGTTCATGAGCACACTGCCGGTGAAGGCCGTGCTGCGGAACAGCCGCAGGTCGAGCATCGGCGTCCGGGACCGCAACTGCCGACGCACGAACGCGATGCCGCAGACCACGCCGACGGCGAGCAGCGCGATCGCGAGGCCGCGCTCCTCCGGGTGCACGACGGACTTGATCGCCCACACGGTCGGGGCGAGGGCGCCGAGGGACAGCACCATGCTCGGCACGTCGACCGGCCCGGGCATCGGGTCACGCGACTCCGGCACGCAGAACGGCACAGCGACGAGCATGAGCACGAGGATCGGCACCGCCACCATGAAGACGCTGCCCCAGTGGAAGTGCGCGAGCAGGGTGCCGCCGACGAGCGGGCCGAGCGCGTTGCCGGCGGCGAACATCGTCGACCAGACGGCGAGCGCCATCCGCCGCTCCCCCGCGTCGACGAACACGTTGCGGATGATCGACAGGGTCGCCGGCATGAGCATCGCGCCGAACACGCCCATCGCGACCCGGGCGGCGACGAGCATCCACGCGTCGGTCGCGAAGGCAGCGGCGACCGAGAACAGGGCGAAGCCGGTCGCGCCGATCACCAGGATCCGGCGCCGACCGATGCGGTCACCGATGCTGCCCATCACGACGAGCAGGCCAGCGAGCACGAGCGGGTAGGCGTCGACGATCCAGAGCTGGGTCGTGGCGTCCGGCCGGAGCGCCCGGGCGATCGAGGGCAGCGCGAAGCTCAGCACGGTGTTGTCCACCGAGATGAGCAGGACCGGCAGCATGAGCACGGCGAGCGCGAGGAAGCGTCGGGCGCGGCTGCCCGTGACGCGGGTGGCGACGGGGCTGGTGAGCAGTGCGGACACAGCGGACTCCTGGGACTTCGAGCCGGACCGGGTCGACGGCGGTGGTACGTGGGGCAGACGAGACGGGACGCGGAGTGGACACGCGTCCCGTCAGGACTCCGTAAGTGTACCGTCTGGACGGTTTTGGTTGCAACTGCAACCACGCCGGTCCCGCCTGGTCACCCGTTCCCGTCGCTGACGGTCCGGACGCACCACGTGACGGACGGGAGGCGCGGTGCGGGCCGGCACCGCGCCTCCCGTCCGCCGGTGGGTGCGGCTAGGCCGACTCCCGCACCAGCAGGCGGTGGCGCACCACGCGCTCGACCGCGCCGCCGGAGCGCGGCAGCTCCCCCGCGAGCATCCCGAGGGCCAGGTCGAGCGCCTGTCGGGCGACCTCGTCCAGGTCGACCGCGAGGGTCGTCAGGGTCGGGGCGACGAGCTCCCCGAGCGCCAGGCCGTCCACACCGACGACCCGGACGTCGCCGGGCACGTCGACGCCGGCACGGCGGCAGGCCGAGAGCACGCCGAGCGCGAGCACGTCGTTGAACGCCAGGACGGCGTCGACCCGCCGGTGCTCCGCCAGGATCCGGGTGGTGTGCTCCGCACCGGCCTCGGCGGTGGGTGCTGCCGCGACGACCAGCTCCGGCAGGTACCCGCGGCGTCGGAGCGACTCGACCATGCGGGCACCACGGTGACTCGGCGTGCCGTCCGCGGCCGCGTCGAGGACCACGGGGTGCTTCACCCCGACGGCGACCAGGTGGTCGGCGAGCTCCTCGATCGCCGCGGTCGGGTCGATCCGGACGGCGGCACGGGTGACGGGGCCGGACGGGTCGAGTTCCACCACCGGCACCGAGCCGAGGCGCTCGATCCACTCCGGTGCGCGGGCGCCGAGGTAGCCGATGACGACGTCCGTCTGCGCGCCGAGCGACTCGACCATCCGGTCCGAGTCGCTCGCCAGGCCGACGTCGGCGAGCATGACGTTCCACCCGCGCCCCGCCGCCAGCCCGAGCACCGCCGACGCGAGTGCCGGCGAGTACGGGTTCCGCAGGTCGTTGACGACGAGCCCGAGCTGGTGGTCACCACCGGTCACGAGCCCGCGCCCGAAGCGGGACGGTCGGTAGTCGAGCGCGGCGGCGGCGGCCAGTACCCGCTCCTTGGTCGCCGCGCTGATGCCGGGCATGCCGTTCATGGCCCGGGTGACGGTCTGCCGGGACACCCCGGCGGCCGCGGCGACGTCGATGATCGTCGCGCGGCCGCCCGGGGTCAGGCTCGGAGGTCCAGCCATGCCACCTGCTCGGGCGTGAGGTCGACGGAGAGCCCCAACATCGAGGACCGGGCCTCGCCGATGGTGCGCGGTCCGAACAGCGGGAAGGTCGGGAAGGGCTGGTTGAGCACGTACGCCAGGGCGATCGCGGTGGCCGGCACGCCGAACTGCTCGCCGAGCTCCCGCGCGCGACGGAGCCGCTCGAAGTTCTCGTCGCTGTAGTAGCAGCGGACGAGTTCGGCGTCGCTCGTGTCGTCCGGCCGGGCCCGACCGGTGAAGAACCCGCGGGCCTGCGACGACCACGGCAGCAGCGGGACCTGGCGCTCCTCGAGCCAGGCCTTCGACGCGGCGTCGGTGGCGTGCTCGCAGCCGTCCCACGGCACGTCGTACGCCTCGGCCAGGCCGAAGTGGTTGCTGAGGACCTCGAACCCGTGCTTGCCGTTGGCGCGGGCGTAGGCGTTCGCCTCGTCGAAGCGGGCGGGGGTCCAGTTCGATCCGCCGTACACCCGGATGCGGCCGGCGCGACGATGCTCGTCGAGGACGTCGACGAACTCCCCCACCGGGATGTCGGGGTTGTCGCGGTGCATCATGTAGATGTCCGCGTAGTCGGTGCCCTGGCGCTCCAGGCTCTCGAGCAGCTGGCGCGACAGCGACTCCGGGTCGCAGTACGGGGTGTGAGCGCCCTTGGTGATGACGACGACGTCCTTTCGGATGCCGCGGTTCTGGATCCACCTGCCGAGTCGGCCCTCGAGCACACCCCCGCCGTAGACGTACCCGGTGTCGAAGACGTTGCCGCCCTGCTCGACGAACAGGTCGAAGATCGCGCTGGCGTGCGCCAGGTCGGGCTGGTTGTCGACGCCCATCACCAGGCGGGACATCCGCTTGCCCACACCGGGCACCTCGCCGTACCGCATCGGGTTGCCGTCCTGCACGGTGACCGGCCGGCCGGACACCGTGGGGATGTCGGCGGTCTCGGCCTCGAACGGGTAGCGCAGGCCGATCGCGGCGCGCCAGCGGTCGAGGGTGCGGGCGGTGGCGAGCGTCTCCTCCAGGGTCATCTGCGACGCCTCGACCGTACCGGCCCGCAGTGCGTCGGTGGTGGCGTCGGCCTCACGCGCGTAGGGGTGTTCACCGGCGAAGGACAGCGTGCGCGGGTCCTCGTCCACGGTGCGGACCTCGATGGTCGGGTCGTCACCGAGCGTCCACGGGTCGGTGAGGACGATGCGCCCGCGCGTGCCGTGCACGGTGACGGCGTTGTCGTCCTGCACCCTGACCCCGGTGCGGACGGACGCCGTGATGCCGCCCCGGTAGGTGAGCTGCGCGACGGTCCACTCGTCGACGCCGGTCGGGCCGAGGGTGCCCGTGGCGGTGAGGTCGACGGGTTCGGCGACCGCGACCCCGGTGGCCGCCTGCACGATCGCGGCCGTCATGGTCACCGGGTAGCCGCCGACGTCGAGGATGCCGCCGCCGGCGGTGTCGACGTCGAACAGCCGCCCGGTGCGCTCGCCCGCCCGGAAGGCGAAGGACGCGTCGACGTGGGTGACGTCGCCGACGGCACCGTCGCGCACCAGGTCGAGCAGGGCCGCGGTCTGGGGGTGGAAGCGGTACATGAACGCCTCGACGAGCGGCAGCCCGGCCTGGCGCGCTGCGTCGGCGAGCGCCATCGCCGTCCCGTGGTTCACGGCGAGCGGCTTCTCGCACAGCACGGCCTTGCCGGCCTCGAGCGCGGCGAGCACGAGCCGGGCGTGCCCGGTGTGCACGGTCGACACGTAGACGGCGTCCACCCGCGGGTCGGCGAGGGCCTCGTCGTAGGTGCCCGCCGTGACCCCGGTGGTGCCGGACGCAGCGGCCTCGTCGGCGAACGCCCGGGCACGCTCGGGCGCCGAGCTGCCCGCCGCGACGAGCACCCCGTTGCTCGCCGGGAGCTGGGACAGGAACCGTCGGGCGATGCTGCCGGGGCCGAGGACCGCCCATCCGGGACGGTCCGTGGTGGGGGAGGTCGTGGTGGTGGCGGTGTTCGCCGTCTGCGCTGACATGCGGATCCTTGTCGTCTCGTGAACCTTCACGGTCGCGTCGACGCTAGCGTGCACCAGCGGGGAGGGCAATGGTCGGGCAGCGGTCCGTGAGCGTTCACGGTGCGGCGCGTCGTCACGGGGGCCGCGGCGTCCGGAAGTGCTCCTAGACTCTCCGCATGGCCAGTGCCCGCGACCGTGTCCTCGACAGCTTCGTCGCCATCGTGTGCGAGGAGGGCGAGCGTCCCGCCACCCTCGACGCCGTCGCCGCGCGCGCCGGTGTCTCGAAGGGTGGCCTGCTGTACCACTTCGGGTCGAAGGCGGCCCTGGTCGAGGGACTCTGCGAGCGGCTCTCCGACCTGTCCGCGATCGACGTCGAGCGCATGCGCGAGGCCGAGGACGGCGCAGCGCGCTACTTCGTCCGCAACTGCCTGTTCGTCGGCAGCGAGCTCGACCTCGCCCTGCTGGCGGCGAGCCGACTGCAGCAGGCCGGGCACGAGGAGGCCGGTCGGACGCTCGACGACACCGAGAACGCGTGGCTCGCGACCCTCGTCGACGCCCTCGGTGACGAGCCGACCGCACAGGCCGTCAAGCTGCTCGGTGACGGGCTCTACCACCAGGCCTCGCTCGGTGCCGCCAGCGAGGTCCGACCCAAGCGCGGGACCGTCGACATGGAGGCGCTGCTCGCCGTCGTCGACCGGTTGATCGCGACCCGACCGGGCGCGTGAACCGCTGCCCCCGCTCCTGGGGATAGACTGGGCGACGATCCACTCGTCGACACCCGGAGGTATCCCGTGGGCCGCGTCATCGCCGCTGTTTTCTCGATCCTGCTGCTGCTGGTGTCGATGTACCTGTTCGGGTTCGCCTTCCAGGTCGAGTCGGGCCAGGCCTTCGTCTTCATGGCCGGCGTGCTCCTGATGAGCCTCTCGTTCTTCCTGCCGATCCACGTGTTCGGCAAGCGCTGACCGTCACGCACCACGAACGGCCCCGTACCTCGTCGAGGTGCGGGGCCGTTCTGCGTCGTCAGTCGGGTGTCGTGCGCCGGGTGTCGTGCGTCGTGCGTGGGTCCGCGCTCCCCGAGGACGCGGGAGACCGCGCGTGGACGACCGCGCCCCCTGGCGGTCGTTGCGCCCCGGAGCACTGGGGCGCAACGACCGCACAGGGGCGCGATCCGGGCTGCCCGGGCGACCCGAGCGACTCGGGCAGCCCGGATGACCGACTAGAGCAGGACGCGCAGCTTCCGCAGCGTCACCGCGGTGCTGATCGCGGCGTGTGCGGCCTCGGCACCCTTGTCCTCCTTGGAGTCCGGCAGGCCGGCGCGGTCGAGGCCCTGCTGCTCGTCGTCCAGCGTGAGCACGCCGAACCCGACGGGCTTGCCGGCCTCGACCGCCACGCGGGTCAGGCCGCTGGTGGCCGCGTCGGAGACGTACTCGAAGTGGGGCGTCCCGCCGCGGATGATCACGCCGAGCGCCACCACCGCGTCGAACCCGGCCTCGAGCGCGGTCTTCGCGACCACCGGCAGTTCGAAGCTGCCCGGCACCGGGAAGACGTCGGCCGTGGCCCCGAGCCGTTCGACCTCGCGCTGGGCGCCGGCGAGCAGCCCGCCGGCGATCGTGTCGTGCCACTGCCCCGCGATGATGGCCACCCGGATCCCGGTGCCGTCCACGTGGTCGCGGTCCGCCGCGCCTGCTCCGCTCATCGTGTCGTTCCTTCCGTGGGCCCGGCATCCGCTGCCGCCGCCCGGTCTGCCGCGTCCAGCCAGTCGGCGAGCGCGGCGATGGTGATGACGGGCACGCCCTCGCGCGCCCCGAGTGCGACGAGCGCCGGCAGCCGCATCATGCTGCCGTCCTCGTCGACGATCTCGCAGATCGCCGCGGCGGGCCGGAGTCCGGCCGCGGTGACGAGCTCGATCGCAGCTTCGGTGTGTCCTGCGCGTTCGCGGACGCCGCCCGGACGGGCCCGCAACGGCACCACGTGCCCGGGGCGGTGCAGGTCGTCGCGCACCGATGTCGGGTCGGCGAGGACCCGGAGCGTGCGTGCCCGGTCGTGGGCGCTGATGCCCGTGGTCACGCCGACCGCCGCGTCGACCGTCACCGTGTAGGCGGTCCCCCGGACGTCCTCGTTGTGCGCCACCATCGGCGGCAGGTCGAGCGCGTCCGCGATCTCGACGCTCACCGGGGCGCAGATGAACCCGGACGAGTGCGCAACGGTCCACGCGATCCACTCCGGGCTCGCCAGCTCGGCGGACAGGATGACGTCCCCCTCGTTCTCGCGGTCCTCGTCGTCGACCACGATCACCGGTCGCCCCGCCGCGATGGCGGCGACCGCGGCGTCGACGGTGGCCAGACCCGCGTCGGCGGGTCCGGCGGCGGTCGCGACCACGTCGGGGCGGTGACCGGTCCCGGCGACCATCACCGGGCCTCCAGGACGGACGCCGCAGCGTCAAGCCGCAGCATCCGCCGCACGTGGCGGGCGAGCACGTCGGTCTCGACGTTGACCCGGTCCCCCGGCACGCGGGAGCCGAGGGTCGTCGCCTCGAGCGTCTCGGGGATCAGGCTGACCTCGAACCAGGCCGCGTTGGGTGCGGTGTCCTCGGCCGAGACGGCGCTGACCGTCAGGGAGACGCCGTCGAGGGCGATCGACCCCTTGTCGACCACGAGCGGGCTGAGCGCCGGGCTGAGCGAGAAGCGCACGCGGCGCCAGCCGTCGCCGTCGGCGGTCTCGAGCACGGTCGCCGTTCCGTCGATGTGGCCCTGGACGATGTGGCCGCCCAGGCGGTCGCCGACCGAGGCGGCGCGCTCGAGGTTCAGGCGGTCCCCCACCCGGAGCGAACCGTGGGCGCTCATGTCGAGGGTCTGCTTCATGACGAAGGCGGTGAAGGTCTCGGGGGTCTGCTCGACGACGGTCAGGCAGACGCCGCTCGTCGCGATCGAGTCGCCGTGACGGGCGTCCTGCACGACGACGGGGCCGTGCACGGTGAGCGCGACGGAGTCGCCCTGCTGCTCGACGGCGGTGACGGTGCCGAGTTCCTCGATGATGCCGGTGAACACTGGTGTCCTCTCAACGGGACTCCGGGGGCGTTCGACGATCGTCGGCATCGGCGGACGGGCCGCACCCCACGGGTCGTGGGGTCGTCCTGTCCGCCAAGCGCGCCTCCCATCCGGACTCTCACCGTCGGTCCCGGAATCCCACCGGGTCAACATCAGTCGGGTTCGCACCCGTCATCAGTTCGTGGACTGTCACCACCGGCTCGGATTTCCACCGACCCCGGAGCGCTTGCGTAGTCGGAACGATACCCCAGGCCGCTGACGGCCGCGCTGCGGGAGCCGTCACGGGGCGTCACGGGTGCGGTCGTGGGGCGCGCGTGCTCCACGACGATCCACGCGGCGATCGACGCGTGCCCTGTCGGAAGGTGCACACGCATCCGGTGCGCCGGCATGTTCCGACAGCGCACCGGTCGATCGACCGGTGTGCTGTCGGACGGTGCGGACGCACCACCGGGCACGGGGACGAGGGGCGCCACCACGGTGACGCCCCTCGTCCCCCCGCTGTCAGTGCCGACGTCGGAGCACGAGTGTGCCCGCTCCGGCGAGGAGCAGCAGGAGCGCGAACCCGGCCGGCAGGATCGGCGAGGGCGCCCCGGTGTAGGCGAGCTCCGACTGTCCGTCGGCCGCCGCGGTGGTCGCCGCGACGGTGCTCGTGGTCGCCGTGGTCCCGCTGGTGACCGCTGCCGCGGTGGTCACGACACCCGCCGTGGAGGCCCGGGTCGGCTCGACCGTGTCGGCCTGCTCGACCGGGGTGGTCACGATCGCGGGCGTGGTGCCGGTGCCGGTGTCGGTCCCGGCTCCGGGCGTGGTGCCGGGGTCGGTGCCGTCGCCGGGAGTGGTGCCCGGGGTGGTGCCGGGGTCCGTGCCGTCACCGGGGGTGGTGCCGGGCTCGGTGCCGGGGTCCGTGCCGTCACCAGGGGTGGTGCCCGGCTCGGTGCCGGTCCCCGGGGTCGCGGAGGTGCCGTCGCCGACGATGCCGATCCCGTTGCCGCCGATGGTCACGGGCAGCGAGATCACCGGGGTGATCTGGGTTCCGGAGAGCAGACCGTCGTCACCGGAGGTCGTCCCACCCGTCGCCGGGGTCGAGGTCCCCGGGGTGGTCGAACCCGTGCCGGTGCTGGTGCCGTCACCGAGGACGCCGACCCCGTTGCCGCCGACCGTCACCGGGACGTCGATCACCGGAGTGACCTGCGTGCCCGAGGCCGTGCCGTCCTCGCCGGAGGTCGTCCCACCAGCCGCCGGGGTCGAGGCCCCAGGGATGGTCGAACCCGTGCCGGCGCTGGTGCCCTCACCGAGGACACCGATCCCGTTGCCACCGACCGTCACCGGGACGTCGATCACCGGAGTGACCTGCGTGCCCGAGGCCGTGCCGTCCTCGCCGGAGGTCGTCCCACCAGCCGCCGGGGTCGAGGCCCCAGGGATGGTCGAACCCGTGCCGGCGCTGGTGCCCTCACCGAGGACACCGATCCCGTTGCCACCGACCGTCACCGGGACGTCGATCACCGGAGTGACCTGCGTGCCCGAGGCCGTGCCGTCGTCACCGGAGGTCGTGTCACCCGCCGCCGGGGTCGAAGTCCCCGGTGTGGTCGAACCGGTGCCGGCGCTGGTGCCGTCACCGAGGACACCGATCCCGTTGCCACCGACCGTCACCGGCACGTCGATCACCGGGGACACCTGCGTCCCCGAGGCCGTGCCCTCCTCGCCGGAGGTCGTCCCAGCCGTCACCGGAGTCGAGGCCCCCGGTGTGGTCGAACCGGTGCCGGTGCTGGTGCTGGTGCCCTCACCGAGGACGCCGATCCCGTTGCCACCGACCGTCACCGGCACCGAGAGCACCGGGGACACCTGCGTCCCCGAGGCCGTGCCGTCCTCGCCGGAGGTCGTCCCACCGGCCGCCGGAGTGGTGCTGCCCGACGTGCCCGCGGCCGGAGCCGTCGAGCCGGAGCTGGTGCCCTCACCGAGGACGCCGATCCCGTTGCCGGACACCGTCACCGGCGCCGTCACGGTCGGGGCGACCTGCGTGCCGGACGCCGTGCCGTCCTCGCCCGAGGTGCTGGGTGCGGCAGCCGGAGCAGCCGGAGCCGGAGCCGGAGCCGCAGCCGGCGCCGGAGCAGGTGCCGAGGTCGACACCGCGTCCCCACCCACCGCGACGGCGTTGCCGCCGACGGTGACCGGTGCGGAGACGTCCGGCACCACCTGCGTGCCGGAGGCCGTGCCGTCCGCGCCCGACGTCGTCGGTGCGGACGCCGGGGCAGGTGCCGGAGCAGGTGCAGGAGCGGCCGCCGGCGTCGCTGCCGTCGCCGCCGAGGTCGCACCACCGAGCACCGCGATCGCGTTGTCGGTGAGGGTCACCGGAGCGTCCGCAGCCGCGGCCACCTGGGTGCCGGACAGGACGCCGTCGGCGCCCGAGGTCGTGGCTGCGTTCGCCGCAGCCGTGCCGCCGAGCGTGAGCCCGCCGACGAAGAGGGTGAACCAGAGCCCTCTCGAGACGTACTTGTTCATGGTCGTACTCCCTGATCGAGATCGTCACCGACCGCGGTCGCGGTCGGGATGTGTGCGTTCCTGCCGTGTCGGACAGGTGCACCGATCTCAGTCGGGGGCGACGTCGTGCTCGCCGACGACGGATGCGGGGACCGCGTCGTCGGAGAGCGTGCCGCGTGACCCCGCGGCGAGGGAGGTGGTGCCGTCGGTCGAGCCGACGATGCCGACGGCTGCGACGCCGCCGGTGGTCGAGGAGCCGCCACCCAGGGCGCCGGTGTGCTGTGCGGGGAACGGGGTGCGGTGACCGTCACGGTCGGCGGGCACGAGCGACGCCCGCTCCACGAGGGTCGCGTCCTGCACGCCGTCGACGGCGGCGACCGGGCCCGTGGTCGAGGCCACGCTGGTCCGGGCCGCCGGAGCGCCCGTGACCGAGCGGTCACCCGCGCTGGACGGGCCGGCGGACGCGGCCTCCTGGCCGCTGTGCGCCGGACCGGCGGCGGGCCGTGCGGGCGCGACCGGAGTGGACGGGACGGGCCCGGTGGACGGGTCCGTGCCGCCGCCCACCGGGAGTGCGGGGACGTCGACGACGGGAGCCGTGCCTCCAGGCAGGGTGCCGCCCACCGACGGGACGACGCCGGTGACGACGTCCGGGACGCTCCCGACGGTCGTGCCGACCGGGCCGAGCGTGTCGTCGACCAGGTCCGTCACCGGTCCGGTGACGGTGCTCAGGGTGTCGTCGCCCAGGACGGTACCGACGACCGGGACGGCGCCGACCACGTGGTCGACGGTCTCCACGACGGTCGTGGTCGGGCGAGCGTCGGTGACGCGCTCGACGGTCTCGGTGACGGGGCGCACCACCGTCGCGACGGTGTCCGTCACCGGCCGGGAGGCGGTGCTCACCGTGTCGACGACGCCCTGCGTCGGACGAGTGGCCGGTCCCGGAGCGGGGCTGGTGGCGACCGGAGCGGAGCTCGACGGCGCAGGTGCTGCTGCGGGGGCCGGGGCCGGGGCTGCTGGAGCAGGCGCGGGAGCCGCCGGGGCGGGCGCCGGGGCTGCCGGAGCAGGTGCCTGCGGTGCGGGTGCCGGTGCCGGTGCCGGTGCCGGTGCGACTGCCTTGCGGACGGGTTCGACGACGCCGCCGACGACCTTCCCGACCTCGCCGGTCGCGCCCTGCACGGTCCCACCGACCCCGTCGACCACGTTGCCGACCAGGCCGCGCGGTTCGCTCGCGAGCGGTGCCGCCGGCGCAGCCGAGGCCGGCCGCGCACCGAGCAGCAGGGACAGCAGCACGAGGGCAGCGAGGGTCCCGACGCCCAGCAGGACGATCCGGAGTGCGGCGCGCCAGGGTGCGCGCAACGCCTTGTCCATGCGCTCACCTCCTGATCTCGGCCGCGCACGTAGAGTGGTTGACCGGCAATGTACGCCGGTCCGGTCCGGGACACACCCTGTTTCGGAAGATATTCTCAGGAAAGGCCGCCCGTGGTCTCGATCTTCAACGCTCCGACCCGCAACCTGGACATCGTCACGCTGCACGAGATCCTCCGACTCCGGCAGGACGTGTTCGTCGTCGAGCAGGAGTGCGCGTACGGCGACATCGACGGACGCGACCTCGAGCCGGGCACCGTGCAGTTCTGGGCCGGCAACGGTTCGGTGGACGCCACCCTGCGCCTGCTCCGCGAGCCCGACGGCACCGAGCGCATCGGTCGGGTCGCGACGGCGAAGCACGCCCGTGGGCAGGGTCTCGCCGGGCAGCTCATGGAGGCGGCGATCGGCGAGGCCCGTTCGCGCAGCATCGCCCTCGGCGCCCAGGCCCACCTGGAGCAGTGGTACGCGCGCTTCGGGTTCGTGCGCTCCGGTGACGAGTACGTCGAGGACCGGATCCTCCACGTCCCGATGACCCGCACGCGCTGAGCGGTCGGCCGCACGCCCGGGTCCGGGGCACTGCTCGGACCGGGCTCAGGCCCGCCAGCGGCGCAGTTCGTCGAACGACCGGCCCTGCGCCGCACGGTCGGCGACCAGGCGTTCGAACACGATGTTCGTCTGCGTGGTCGCCACGGACGGGTCGCCGCTGAGCTCGTCGGCGACGAAGTCGCGCAGCTGCTCGGTCGACTCGCACGCGATGTGCACGAGGAAGTCCTTGTCGCCCGCCAGGAACGACACGTCCTGCACGACGGGCACCCGGAGCAGTCGCTTCGCGAAGTCACGCAGTTCGTGCCGGGCGGCGGCGTGGACGCGCACGGACACCATCGCCTCGATCGAGAACCCGAGCCGGGCGACGTCCACCTCGGCGCGGTAGCCCCGGATCACGCCCGCGTCCTCCAGGGCACGCACCCGCGCCAGACAGGTGGACGGCGCGATGCCGACCGCTGCCGCCAGCCGGTTGTTCGGGATCCGGGCATCGGCGGCGAGCGTCCACAGGATGCGTTCGTCGACCTCGTCGAGGCGCGGAGCGGGGTCGGGGCGACGGACGGGGCGGTCGGCACGGTCGGACACGGCCCCGACGCTACCGTGACCGCTCCCGGGCGGACGCGACGATCATCCAAGAGACCGTGTCCGGCAGGGACACGACCGCCGTCCCCGACGAGGAGCCCCATGAGCAGCACCGACCACGACGACGCCACCCCGCACGCCCGACCGTCCTTCCGCGACGGCATGGCCGCCGGGCTCGTGCAGAAGGTGGTCGAACCGCTGCTCCGTGCCGTGCGCGAGGAGATCGCGTCGGCACGGCGGGAGATCGGCGCCCGCGCCCGCAGTGCCAGGACCGGCCTGCTGCTCACGGGTGCGGCCGTGGCCTTCGCACTGACCACCCTCGTCGCGCTCGCGGGCTTCGTCGTGGTGCTGCTCGCACTGGTGCTGCCGCTCTGGGCGGCGGCCGGGATCACCGTCGCCGTGTTCGCGATCGTGACCGCGGTGCTGTTCGTCGTCGGGCTGCGCGGGATCCGGCGCGGTGTGCCGCCGGTGCCGAAGGACACGATCCAGGCCGCGAAGCAGCGGGTGTCGCACGCGTCGGACGCACCGTCGGACGGCGCGGCGCGCGGCTGACGGAGCCGACGGGACGACACCGGGGTCGCGACGGCCGGCGGCAGACCGGGGTCCGCTACATCGCCAGGGTCATGCCGACCACGGCCACCGTCATCGCGAACACCTCGCCGCTCCGGACCGCGCGCCGGTCCTCGCGCGCCCACTCGTACCGGAGCAGCCAACCGCTGAAGGCGCAGTAGCCGATCACGCCGGCACCGAGCACCGCCGACAGGGCGATCCCGTGCCCGGCGTGCGGGTCGGCGACCCCCGTCGCGTGCCCCATCAGCAGCATCCCCGCCATCACGACAGCGGAGAGCGCACGGTGCACGTCCATCGGTTCACCCCGGCGGCCGTCGGCTCGACGGCGGCGCATCACGGGCAGGGGCGCCAGGAGCAGTAGCAGGGTCGCGGCGAACAGGGTCCACACCGCTCCGGCATCGACGACGGGCATGAGCATCGCGACGAGCATCACTCCCGCCGGCACGATCACACCGGGCCGCGGGCGGTAGCGGTCGCCGACGATGCAGCACACCGACGCGAACTGCGGCACGACGAGCATGGCGTCGGCGACGGTCTCGTGCACGGCGGGTACTCGGCGCGGGCGGTGCGGCTCGGGTCAGTCCTCGGCGCGGGCAGCGGCCTTGGCGGCGCGCTCCTGCTTCACGCGGGCGTTCTCCGCGTGCACGGCGGCCTGCGTCGCGCGCTCGCGGACGAGCCACTCCGGCTTCTGCTCGAGCAGCGTCTTGATCTCGGCGGTGGTGAGGGCGTCGTCGATCCCCGCGCGGGACAGGCCCGAGATGGAGACGCCGAGCTTCTGTGCCACGACGGGTCGCGGGTGCGGGCCGTCGCGACGGAGGTCCTCGAGCCAGGTCGGCGGGTCGGTCCGGAGCTCGTCGAAGGCGGTCCGCGTGAGGGGAGCGCTCTGGAAGGACTCCGGAGCGGCCGCCAGCAAGATGCCGAGCTTCTTCGCAGCCGTCTCGGGCTTCATGGTCTGTTCCTGCGCCATGGTGACAAGGGTACGGCCCCTATGCTCGTCTGCATGACCGCGGCACTGACCATCGCCTTCGTCCCCGGGGTCTCCCCCGCGAAGTGGGCCCGTGTCTGGCGGGAACGGTTCCCCGGGATCGAGCTCCGCCTGCGCCCCATCGGGCCCGACGACGTCGACGCCGCCCTGGCGGACGAGGCCGACATGGCCTTCGCCCGGATGCCCGTCTCCACGCAGCACAACGCCATCCCGCTCTGGACCGAGACCGCGGTCGTCGCGATGCCGAAGGACTCCCCCCTCGCCGAGCTGGCCGAGGTGGACCTCGCCGACGCCGAGGTGCACGTCGTCGACGCCGGTCCGGTGCCGGCGGACATCGACGGCTCGCTCGACCTGGTCGAGGCGAACGTCGGCGTGGTCGTCCTGCCCCAGTCCCTGTTCCGGGCCGCGAGCCGTAAGGACCTCGTCGCCCGCCCCCTGGTCGGCGCCGCCGGAACCCGGGTCGCGCTGGTCTGGCGCGACGCCGACGCCAGCGACACGACCGAGGAGTTCATCGGCGTGGTGCGCGGACGCACCGCCAACAGCTCGCGCAGTCAGCCGGACCGGCCGGGAGGCACCGATCGCGACGGGACCGACGGCGCGCGTCCGCCTCGTGGCGGCGCCAAGACCGGGGGCGGCTCCGGCGGGGCCGCCGGCTCCGGCGGCGGCAAGGCGAAGGCGAAGTCGCCCGGCAGCGGCAAGTCCGGCGGCGGCAAGAAGTCGAACACCGGCAAGGGCCCCACGCCGGGGCGGGGGAAGATGCGCGGCAAGCCGAGCCGCGGCTCGAAGGGCAACCGGTGACGGACACGCGGCTGGTCGCGATGCCGGCCACGCGCCTCCCGGCCTGGCTCGACCGCACGATGACCGAGTACGTGGCGTCGCGGATGCAGGCGGGTGAGACCCGCGAGCAGGCCGAGGCGAATGCGCAGGCAACGCGCGACCGGTGGTTCCCCGGCGGCACCCCGGCCGCGGGGCACCTCGTGTGGGACGTCGTCGACCAGGACGACACCGTCGTCGGGTACCTGTGGATCGGGCCGTTCGAGCCGGGCAGCACCGCCTGGTGGGTGTTCGACGTCGAGATCGACGACGCACACCGTCGCCGGGGGCACGCGCGGCGTGCACTCGAGGCGGGCGAGCGGGCTGCGGCGGACCACGGCGCGACCAGCATCGGCCTGAACGTGTTCGGCTACAACACGGGTGCCCAGGAGCTCTACGCGTCGCTCGGGTACGGGGTCACCGCGACGCAGATGCGCAAGGCCCTGGCCTGATCGGGGCCCGTCGTCGCAGGACCACCGCGACGATCGGCGGTCACTGCCAGACGCCGGAGGTACCGCGGCGGTGACTGCCGACCAGGTGGGTGTCGACGACGCCGAGTGCCTCCATCAGGGCGTGCATCGTGGTCGGGCCGACGAACGCGAACCCGCGCTTCCGCAGCGCCTTCGACAGGGCGGTCGACTCGTCGGAGGTCGTCGGGACCTCGGCGGCCGAGCGCGGCTCCGGCGTGGACGCAGGACGGAACGACCACACGAGGTCGGCGAGCCCGCCGTCCGCGCGCAGGGCGACGGTGGCCCGGGCGTTCGTGATGGTGGCGAGGATCTTCGCCCGGTTCCGGACGATCCCGACGTCGGTCATCAGCCGGGCGACGTCGTCCTCGCCGAAGGTCGCCACGGTGTCCGGGTCGAAGTCGGCGAACGCCGCACGGAACGCCGGCCGCTTGGCCAGGATCGTGCGCCACGACAGGCCGGACTGGAACGCCTCGAGCGAGAGCCGCTCGAACACACCACGCTCGTCCCGCACGGGCACGCCCCACTCGGTGTCGTAGTACTTCCGCAGCATCGGGTCGGCGGACGCCCACACCGGCCGGGCCAGGCCGTCGTCGCCGATGACGAGGTCGGCGTCGGCGGGCGTGGTGCTGGTGGGCGCGGCGTCGGTCGTCATCGGTCCATCTTGACGGCCGGCGCCGACACCCGCCAGGTCACTCGACGGGCGGACCGTCCTGCATCGCCTGCTCGTCCATCCACACGTACTCCCAGCGGTGTCCGTCCGGATCGGTGAAGCTGCGCTGGTACATGGAACCGAGGTCCATCTCCGGACGGTCCTCGGTGCCACCGGCGGCGACGGCTGCGTCGACGATGCGGTGGACCTCGTCCTTCGACGGCGCCGAGAGGGAGTTGATCACCTCGATGGTCTCCGCGTCGGCGATGGTCTTGTCGGTGAACTCGGCGAACTTCGGCAGGGTGAGGACCATGACGAAGATCGTGTCGCTGACGACGACGCACGCGGCGGTGTCGTCGCTGAACATCGGGTTGATCGTGTACCCGAGGGCTTCGTAGAACGCCTTCGAGCGCTCGAGGTCGGCGACGGGCAGGTTGATGAAGACCATCGTTTCCATGAGGGGTTCCTTTCGTCGTGCTCAACCTGGCCCGAGGGCGGGCCGAGCGCAACTGTTCCTCGGTGGAAGCAACTGGAACACAATGTGCTGGTCCGATGCGGACCGCCTACGTCGACGAGTCGGAACCCGGTGGAGGCCTCGACCACACCGTGTACGTCCTTGCGGCAGTGGTCATCGCGACGGGTGCGAGCGAGATCGCCCGTGACGCTGTGCGATCGGCGACTCCGAAGCGGATGAGGAAGCTGCACTGGTACGAGGCACTCCCGGCGCAACGCATCTCGTGGCTCGACCTCCTGCGACACGCAGTCGACGTCGTCGTGGTCCGGTACGAGGGCGCGGCGGCGAGGGCAGAGCGGCGACGACGACGCTGCATCGAGCGGCTCGTGCACGAGCTCACGCTGCGCGACGTCCACCACGTGGTCCTCGAGACGCGCGGAGCGGCGCGGGACAAGGACGACCGAGCGATGTTCGACGCCCTGCGAGACCGAGGGGCCGCACGCGGGATGCACTTCGTGCACGTCACGCCGTCCGAGGAGCCGCTCCTGGCCCTCGCCGACATCGCATGTGGCGCACACGTCGCCGGCCTCGAGGGCGAGCACGCGCCGACGACGCCGGTCCAGGTCTCCTGATCCGGCCCTGGAAAGCGCGAATCCCCGGGCCCGCGCTGGCTGCAGGACATCCAAGGATCACTTCCGACCGAGCAGCACGCGATCGACATATCAATGCTACGGAGCACCGTCCCCCTCCGTCAAGCCCGGTGCAGGACCTCGCTGGTGCGACCCTGGCGAGGCCCCGCCATCCACCGGTTCACTAGGATCAGGCCATGACCGAGCCGTCGCGCATCCTCGTCCTCAACGGACCGAACCTCGACATCCTCGGGCGTCGCGACCCGGAGCAGTACGGCACCGTGACGCTCGCCGAGATCGAGGCGATCGTGCACACCGAGGCGGCGGTGCACGGTCTCGAGGCGGACTTCCGGCAGACCAACCGCGAGGGCGAACTGGTCGAGTGGCTGCACGAGGCGCTCGACGCCTTCGTCGCGGTCGTCATCAACCCGGCCGCGTACGCGCACACCTCCGTCGCACTGCACGACGCCGTCGAGGCACTGTCCGTCCCCGTCGTCGAGGTCCACCTGTCGAACACGTGGAAGCGCGAGCCGTTCCGGCACGTGGACCACGTCGCCACCGCCGCGACCGCGGTCATCGCCGGCGCGGGTGCCGACGGGTACCGCCTGGCGGTCGCGCACGTGGCGTCGTTGGTGACGGACGTCACCGACTGACGGGAGGCCCGTGGCGGATCCTCGCCGCGGCGCCGTGACCCGGGGTGGCGGCTAGAACTCGTCGGGGCGCCGCACCTCGGCGAGCCCTGCGGAGACGAAGCCGCCGCGGACGATCGGGACGGCTCGGCGGACGGCCTGGTCGATGCGGAGCTCGAGGTCGACGCTGCCGATGTCGTAGCCGCCCTCACGCTTGACGAAGTCCCGCTCGTTGCCGAAGACCCCGAGCGGCAGCGTCGTCGACTGGAAGAAGCCGAACAGCGGTCGCATCTGGTGCTCGACGAGCAGGGCGTGCCGGTCGCTGCCGCCGGTCGCGGTCAGGAGCACCGGAGTGTCGACGAGGTCGTACTGCCCGACCCAGTCGAAGAACAACTTGAACGCGCCCGAGTACGCGGCGCGGAACGCCGGGCTGCCGACCACGAGCACGTCGGCGGCCTCGACCGTCTCGAGCGCGCGTCGGGTGCGCTCGGACATCCCCGCCCGACTCGTCGCGGCCCCGAGGTCGGCCAGGAGCGGCCCGATCTCGATCGTCTCGGTGCGGGCGCCGTCGATCTCGTCGGCCATCCGCGCGACGGTGGCGGCCACCAACGTCGACGTGCGTGATGGGTCCGATGGGCTGCCGCTGACGCCGACGACCAGTGCTCCGCTCATGCGGTCGATGCTCACACGGCCCTGGGTGGCGCCGCGCGTTCGTGACGACATGTGTCGGGTGCCAGCGCCGGCGGGTACGGTCCGGCGCATGCAGACGTTCCTGCCGTACGCCGACTTCCGGGCCTCAGCCGAGGTGCTCGACGACCGGCGGCTCGGCAAGCAACGTGTCGAGACCCTGCAGGTGATGCGGGCACTGACGCTCCCCGACTACGGCTGGCAGCACCACCCGGTCACGGCGATGTGGCGCGGCTACCGCCCGGCGCTGATGGCGTACCAGGAGGCCACGTGCCGGGTCTGGACCGAGCGGGGTCACGCGGACACCTGCCTCGAGAAGACGCTGCTCGACCTCGCACGGGTGCCCGAGGACCTGGCGGCGTACGAGCGCGGTGACGTGCCGATCCCGCCGTGGAACGACGACGAGGCGCTGCACGAGTCGCACCGCTCGAAGCTCGTGCAGAAGGCGCCCGAGCACTACCGCGGGCTGTTCCCGGACGTGCCGGACGACCTCGCGTACCTGTGGCCGGGCACGCCGGAACCGGCTCCGCACCGGGTCTGACGTGCACCGCGTCGGAGCACCAGGGAGGACCGGAGCCCGCCGTGGGCTGCAGGGGAACCGACGCCGCTGACAGGGGGTGCGGACGTCGACCCACGGCGGGATCGCGGTGTACGGCGGGACACGACGACAGGGGACGTCGCGCCCCGCGCCGGGTGCCGATCAGGGGTCGACGCCCGGTCTGGGGCACCACGCGGTCCGGTTCAGGAGAACCGCGGGGTGGTGGACCTCAAGGGTGTTCGGTGTCCTCTCGGTACCGGTCCGTCTCGGTCGGTGCGGGCATCGACCGGTGGGCTGCGGCAGGGCGGACCATCGGGAGCAGGGCACTCCCGGCGGTCGCGAGCGCACCGACGACGGCGATGAACCCGAGCGGGGCCGTGCCGAGATCGTGCTGCGCTGCCAGGGCGAGCGCGACGAGGGTCGCCGGCGCGGGCAGGAGCTGGATCGCTCGGAAGCGGTCGTCCTGTCGCGTCGGGGACACCATCACGTTGGCCATGCCCCCACTCTGACGCAGAACGGTTGTCCGCAGAAGGGGGGACACGTACCCAGAGATGGAGTAGAACGTCTAGTACACCTCAGCCGAGGGCGCGGACGGTCGCCACGGATTCGGTCACGGCCCGCACGACGACCGGGACGTCGTCGGCCGTGAGCGTCGCGTCGAACGTCAGACGGAGCGCAGTCCTGGCCACGTCGTCGGGGATCCCGAGCGCCGTGAGCACGTGCGAGGCCTCGGTGCTGCCCGCGGCGCACGCGCTGCCCGAGGACGACACCACGTCACGCTGCTCGAGCTCGAGCAGCACGGTCTCGCCGTTGACACCCGGGAAGCAGAACGACGCGTGCCCGGGGAGCCGGTGTTCCCGCGACCCGGTGACGAACGCACCGGGGACCGCGGCGAGCACGCCGTCGAGCACCGCGTCGCGCACGGTGGTCGCCGTGCCCTCCCCCGACCGAACCGTCTCCGCAGCCAGTCCGAGCGCGGTCGCCACCGCGACGGCCCCGGCGACGTCCTCGGTACCGGACCGACGACCGCGCTCCTGTCCCCCGCCGTGCAGCAGCGGTTCGAGCGGGACCCCGGACCGGATCGCGAGCACCCCGGTGCCCTTCGGGGCGCCGAGCTTGTGCCCGGACAACGACAGCGCGTCGACCCCGAGCACGTCGAGGCCGATCGGCAGCCAGGGCGCGGACTGCACGGCGTCGGTGTGGAACCGGGCTCCGACCTCGTGCGCCACCGCCGCGAGCGCCGGCAGGTCCTGCACGGTGCCGATCTCGTTGTCGGCGTGCGCGATCGACACGAGCGTGGTGTCGGGCCGGAGCGCTGCCCGCAGCACGGCCGGGTCGACGCGCCCGTCCGGGTCGACGGGCAGCACGGTGACGTCGAAACCGTGGAAGCGGGCGAGGTACGCACAGCTCTCCAGCACGGCCTCGTGCTCGACGGCGCTCGTGACGACGTGCCGGCCGCGGGGCGTGGCGAGGGCGATCCCCTTGACGGCGGTGTTCGCCCCCTCGGTGCCGCCGGTGGTGAAGACGACCTCGGCGGGTCGGCAGCCGAGCACCCGTGCGACGGTGGCCCGGGCGGCGGCGAGCCCCCGAGCAGCCTCGTCCCCGACCCCGTGCGTCGACGACGGGTTGCCGAACACGCCGGTCAGGTACGGCCACATCGCCTCGAGCACCTCGCGTCGGACCGGGGTGGTCGCAGCGCGGTCCAGGTAGAACACGTCAGTCCCGCACCGGCGCCGCGACGTCGATGTCGAGCCCGAGGTCGAGCGCCCGTGCCGAGTGGGTCAACGCCCCGACCGAGATGACGTCGACGCCGGTCGCCGCGATGGCCGCGACGGTGTCGAGCGACACCCCGCCCGAGGCCTCGACGAGCGCGCGACCGGCGACGATGCCGACCCCGGTCACGAGTTCGTCCGGCGTGAAGTTGTCGAGCATGATCGTGTCCACCCCGGCCGCGACGACGGGCTCGATCTGGTCGATGCGGTCCACCTCGACCTCCACGTGCACGGTGTGCCCGAGCCGCTGGCGCGCCTGGACGATCGCCTCGCCGATGCCGGTGCCGCCGGCCAGCAGCACCGCCAGGTGGTTGTCCTTGGCGAGCACGGCGTCGGACAGCGAGGTGCGGTGGTTGTGCCCGCCGCCGCACCGCACCGCGTAGCGCTCGAGCGCGCGGAGGCCCGGCGTCGTCTTGCGGGTGTCGACGATCCGCGCGGACGTGCCGGCGGCCGCCGCGACGTGGGCTGCGGTGGTCGTCGCGATGCCCGACATCCGCTGCACCAGGTTCAGGGCGACCCGTTCGGCCCGCAGTACGGCCCGCGCCGACCCGGTGACGGTCGCGAGGACGTCGCCCGCCACGAAGTGCGTGCCGTCCTCTACGTGCACGACGGCCTCGATCGACGGGTCGACGGCGTGCATCACCGCGACGAACACCGGACCGCCGCTCAGCACGCCGGGCTCACGCGCGCCGAGGGTGGCGGTCGCGGTCGCCTCGGCGGGGATCAGCGTCTCGCTGGTGACGTCGCCCCAGGGCGCGTCCTCCTCGAGCGCGGTCTCGATCACGCGACGCAGCGCGTGCGGCGGGATGGTTCCGGGGTCGGTGGTCATGCGGGTACCTCCTGCGGGACGACGGCGGGGTCGTCGGTGTGTTCGCCCGTGCGTTCGGCGGGGCGTGCGTCGGTGTGGTCGGCGACCCAGGCGTACGAGGCCGGGGCGGCTGGGTCGGTGTCGGGGTGGTCCGTGCGGGCGTGCGCGCCGCGGGACTCGGTGCGGGTCTCGGCGGCGAGCGCGACGAGTCGGGCCAGGTCGAGCAGCGCGCGGTCCTCGTGCTCGCGCACGCCGCCGCCGGCCGGCGCGGTCAGCGCGTCGAGGTCGCGGCGCGCGCTCGCCAGTCCCGCGGCGTCGCGGAGCAGCCCGACGCGGTCCGTCATGACGGACTGGACCGCCTGCCGGACCGTCCCTGCGTCGTCGGGGTGGGTCGCGCCTCCCGGCAGGGTCGGGTGGGAGGCGCGGATCGCGTCGGCCGCTCGGGGCACGCTGGTGACGTGGAGATCGGCGTCGCCGCGCAGGCGGAGCAGGCCGGGTCGCGGTCCGGCGACCGCGTCCGCTGCGCGGACCGCGAAGACGAGGCCCTCGAGCAGCGAGTTCGATGCGAGCCGGTTGGCGCCGTGGACGCCGGTGCAGGCGGCCTCACCGACGGCGAGCAGGCCGGGCAGGCTCGTCCGTCCTTCGGCGTCGGTCGCGATGCCGCCCATCGAGTAGTGCGCCGCCGGTGCGACCGGGACGCCCTGGCGGGTCCAGTCGTAGCCGGCGTCGCGTGTGGCCCGGGTGAGTCCGGGGAACCGCCCGACCAGGAAGTCGGCGTCGAGGCCGGTGGCGTCGAGCAGGACGGGTGCGCCGCCCTGGTCGCGCACGGCGGCGGCGATGCCACGGGCGACGACGTCGCGCGGAGCGAGCTCGGCGTCCGGGTGCACGGCGGTCATGAAGCGGTGTCCGGCGGCGTCGCGGAGGACGGCGCCCTCGCCGCGGACCGCCTCGGAGACGAGCCCGCCGCCGGGGACCGCGAGTCGGGTCGGGTGGAACTGCACGAACTCCAGGTCGGCGAGGACGGCGCCGGCCCGCCAGGCGGCGGCCACCCCGTCGCCGGTCGCGACCAGGGGGTTGGTGGTCTCGCGGTACAGGTGTCCCGCTCCCCCGGACGCGATGAGGACGGCGTCCGCGTCGATCCGCCGGGGTTCGCCGAGCAGGTCGAGGACGTCGACGCCGACGACCGTGCCGTCGCGGACCACGAGGTCGGTCAGGCTGGTGCGCTCGAGGATCGTCACGTGCCGTCGGTGCAACGCCGCGATGAGCGTGCGTTCGATGGCGGCACCGGTCGCGTCGCCGTCGGCGTGCAGGACCCGCCACCGCCCGTGCGCGGCCTCGCGACCACGGGCCAGGTCGTCGCCGTACCGGTCGAGGGCCGTCAGGTCGGACGACCGGTCGAAGGGCACCCCGAGGGCGAGCAGGTCGCGCACGCGTGCCGGGCCGTCGGTGCACAGGACCTCGACCGCACGGGCGTCGGCGCTGCCGGCCGCGGCGACGTGGGTGTCGGCCTGGTGCAGCGCCGCGGAGTCGTCGGCACCGAGCGCCACCGCGATGCCGCCCTGGGCGTACGCGGTGGCGCTGTCGGTGAGCGCCCCCTTCGTCACGAGGGTGACGTCGTGCAGGGTGCTCGCGCGGATCGCTGCGGTCAGGCCGGCGATGCCGGACCCGACGATGACGACGTGCACGGTGGTCTCCTCGAACGCTCGGAGTCGGCGGTCAGCCGCGCGGCTTGGCGGCGAGCATGCGCTCGAGCGCGACCTTGGCGTCGGCCTGCACGTCGGCGGGGACGACGATCTCGTTGAGGACCTCGCCGCGCACGAGCGCCTCGAGCACCCACGCCAGGTAGCCCGGGTGGATCCGGTACATCGTCGAGCACGGGCAGACCACGGGGTCCAGGCAGAAGATCGTGTGCTGCGGGTACTCGGCGGCGAGCCGGTTCACCATGTTGATCTCGGTGCCGATCGCGAAGGTGGTCGGCTCGGTGGCGGCCGCGACGGTCTTCCGGATCAGGTCGGTGCTGCCGGCGTGGTCGGCGGCGTCGACGACGGCCATGGGGCACTCCGGGTGCACGATGACCTGCACGCCGGGGTGCTCGCGGCGGGCCTGGTCGATCTGGTCGACGGTGAAGCGTCGGTGCACGGAGCAGAAGCCGTGCCAGAGGATGACCTTCGCCTCGAGCAGGTCGGTGGCGGTGTTGCCCCCGCCCGGCAAGCGCGGGTTCCACATGGGCATCACGTCGGTGCTGATGCCCATCGCCTTCGCGGTGTTGCGGCCGAGGTGCTGGTCGGGGAAGAACAGGACCCGCTGCCCGCGCTCGAACGCCCACTCGAGCACCGTCGCGGCGTTCGACGAGGTGCAGACGATGCCGCCGTTGCGACCGCAGAAGGCCTTGAGGTCGGCGGCGGAGTTCATGTAGGTCACCGGGATCACCGGGACACGGCCGTCGGCGTCGGGCTCCGTGCCGTACACGGCGGTCAGTTCGGCCCAGGCAGCCTCGACGCTGTCGATGTCGGCCATGTCCGCCATCGAGCATCCGGCGGCCAGGTTCGGCAGGATCACGCGCTGGTCGTCGCGGGCCAGGATGTCCGCGGTCTCGGCCATGAAGTGGACACCGCAGAACACGATCGCCTCGGCATCGGGCTTCGTCAGGGCGGCGTTCGCCAACTGGAACGAGTCGCCGAGGAAGTCCGCGTGCCGCACGACCTCGTCGCGCTGGTAGAAGTGGCCGAGCACGACGACGCGGTCGCCCAGGGTGGCCTTGGCCCGCTCGATGCGCTCGTGCAGTTCCTCGGTCGGGGCCGTCTTGTACTCGTCGGGCAGCACGCCCTGGCGCGGGGCGCTCGTCGGGATGACGTCGGACATCGACGATCCGGGACCGTACCCGGGGCGGGCGTCGAAGTCCCACGTCGGCATGGCGAGGTCCGGCGTGCAGGTGCTGCCGCCGGCCTGGCCGTTGGAGATGAGCTCGATGGTCGTGGCGATGGACACGGGGTTTCCTATCGGTTCCGCTGCTGGTGCTGATCGGCCCCGGTCTGCAGCGGGCCGTTGTCCGCGTAGGCCAGGTCGGGGTTCGAGCGGTACAGCCGAGCCGGACGGTGCCGGCCCCCGCTCGTGGTCTCGTCGGTCGGCAGGACCGCGTCGGTCTTCTCGACCTGCCGACGGAAGTTCGCGGGGTCGAGCGCCCGCCCGAGCACCGCCTCGTAGACCCCGCGGAGCTCGGCGAGGGTGAACCGGTCGCCGAGGAACGCCTGCGCGATCCGCGAGTAGGACATCTTGTTGCGCAGCCGCCACAGGGCGTACTCGACGATGCGGTCGTGGTCGAAGGCGAGCGGCGGGTGCTCGTCGGCCAGGAACCACCGGACGTTCCAGTCGTCGGGCACGACGTTCGCCTCGTCCGGGTGCACGAGCGCCCAGTACACGATCGACACCACGCGGCTCGGGGAGCGTCCGACGTCACCGAACGCGTAGAGCTGCTCCAGGTACCGCGGCTGGACGTTCGTCGTCTCGCGCAAGCGGGCGGCTGCCGAGTCCTCGAGGCCCTCGTCCACGCCGACCCACCCGCCGGGCAGCGCCCAGGACCCCTCGAAGGGTTCCGCGACGCGACGGACGAGCGGCATCCACAGCGCCGGGGCCCCGGTGTCCGGGTGCGGACGGAGCGCGACGATCACCGTGGAGACGGCGACGCGGATGTCGGGTTCGCTCACGTTAGTGTCATCCTGACTCGAAGTGTTCGGGTTGCGATGACACTATCACTGCTGCCGCGGTCCGCTCGTCACGAGTCGGAAACAAACCGTCACGGGGACGAAAACTGCCGAGCGGGTGACGCCGTTACCGTGGACGACATGACGACGGTGACGAGGGTGCACGCCGTGGTGTCGGGGACCGTCCAGGGTGTCGGCTTCCGGTACTGGACCGCCACGAAGGCCGACGGGCTCGACCTGGTCGGCTACGCCAGGAACCTCTGGGACGGCACGGTCGAGGTCGAGGCCGAGGGGCCGTCGGACGCCGTCGACTCGCTGGTCGCGTGCCTGCGGACCGGCCCGCCGTCGGCGACCGTGACCGACGTGACGCTCCGCAGCGTCGCACCGCGGGTCGACGCCGACGAGTTCGCCGTCCTGCGCTGACCGACAGGCCCAGCACGCCCGGCCCGGCACCCTCGGCACCGCTCGCTCCGACCGGCACCGATCGTTCACCTGCGGATGTCGGCACGAAGCGGAATAATCGCATCCACTCAGGCGGTTGCCCTGTCTGCGCGACCTGCGCCACCCCAGTTCCACCAGTCGTGAACCACCAGGAGCCCCCGCATGACCCAGGCCGTCGATTCCGCCCCCCGCACGGGAAGCGTCTCGCAGCCGTCCGCTGCCGAGACCCGACTCGTGATCGGGCTGCTGCTCGTGTCCGCGTTCGTCGTCATCCTCAACGAGACGATCATGGGTGTGGCACTGCCCCGCCTGATGCAGGACCTCGGGATCAGCGCCGCCACCGGGCAGTGGCTGACCACGGGCTTCCTGCTCACCATGGCCGTCGTGATCCCCATCACCGGCTTCCTGCTGCAGCGCTTCAACACCCGGCCCGTCTTCCTCTGGGCGATGGGGCTGTTCTCCGCAGGCACGCTCATCGCCCTGCTCGCCCCCGGCTTCACGCTGCTGCTGGTCGGCCGCATCGTGCAGGCCAGCGGGACCGCGATCATGATGCCGCTGCTCATGACGACCGTCCTGACGCTCATCGACCCGGCGCACCGCGGCCGCATCATGGGCAACATCTCGATCGTCATCTCGGTCGCCCCCGCGATCGGTCCGACCATCTCCGGCCTCATCCTCAACGCGTTCTCGTGGCGCTGGCTGTTCGGCTTCGTGCTCCCGATCGCGATCGCCGCGCTGATCCTCGGCCTGGTCAAGGTGCAGAACGTCTCGACCCCGCGCCGTGCCCCGATCGACGTGCTCTCGGTCGTGCTGTCCGCCTTCGCGTTCGGCGGCATCGTCTACGGGCTCTCGAGCCTGGGCGAAGCCGGCACCACCGGCCCGCTCGTCCCGATCACCGCCCTGGTCGTCGGCGCCGTCGCACTCGCGGTCTTCATCGTCCGCCAGACGCGGCTGCAGCGTGCCGACCGCGCCCTGCTCGACCTCCGCACCTTCCGCACCCGCGGCTTCACGGTGCCGATCGTCGCGATGGGCCTGAGCTTCATGGCGATGTTCGGCACGCTGATCCTGCTGCCGATCTACCTCGAGCGGGTCCTCGGGCTCGAGGTGCTCCAGGTCGGCCTGCTCCTGCTGCCCGGCGGTCTGCTCATGGGGCTGCTCTCCCCCATCGTCGGGCGCATCTACGACCGCCACGGCCCGCGCGTGCTCCTGATCCCCGGATCGATCATCGTGAGCGGCGTGCTCTGGGCCCTCTCCACGGTCGGTGTCGACACCAGCGTCGGGTTCGTGCTCGCCGCGCACGTCGTGCTGAGCGTCGGCCTGGCACTGACCTTCACCCCGCTGTTCACCGCGGCGCTCGGCGGCCTGCCCCCGAAGCTGTACTCGCACGGCAGTGCGGTGCTCGGCACGGCGCAGCAGCTGGCGGGTGCGGCCGGCACCGCCCTGTTCGTCACGCTCCTGACCATCGGCGCCGCGACCGCGGTCGAGGGTTCGGGTGCCGAGGGCGCCGCCGTGGCCACCGCGTCCGGCGTGCAGACGGCGTTCCTGGTCGGTGCGGTGATCTCGCTGTTCGGCATCCTGGCGTCGGTGTTCGTCCGCCGCCCGGCCGTCGCCGAGGGTGCACCCACGCCGCCGCCCGTGCACTAGCGGACGCGCACCAGCGGACGCGCACACCGAGTGCGTAGGAGACGTCGGGTCGGCAGCCGCCACCCGGCGTCTTCTGCGTCCTCCCGTCCCGTCCCGTCGGCGGCGTGGCAGGCTGACGGCATGCGGTCGACGGCGCGCGAGCTGAACTGGTCCGGCACGGTCACCTACACGGCCGAGCACGTGGCACGTCCGGGGTCCGTCGACGAGGCCGCCGAGCTCGTCGCACGCTCCCGACGGGTGCACGGCCTCGGCACCCGGCACTCGTTCAACGACGTCGCCGACGCCCCGGGGGTCCTGCTCGACCTCACCGCGATCCCCACGGACCTGGTCGTCGACCCCGACCGGCAGACCGCGACCCTCGGCGCCGGTACCCGGTACGGCGTCGTCGCGCCTGACCTCGACCGCGCCGGCGCCGCCCTGCACAACATGGGGTCGCTGCCGCACATCTCCGTGGGCGGGGCGGTCGCGACGGGCACACACGGCTCCGGCACCGCCCTCGGTTCCCTGAGCACGGCGGTGCGCGCGTTCGAGGTGATCGGCCCCGACGGATCGGTGCGGACCGTCGACCGCGACGACCCCGCCTTCGACGGCGCGGTGCTGCACCTGGGCCTGCTCGGGATCGTCACCCGGGTCACGCTCGACGTCGAGCCCGCCTACCGCATGCGACAGGACGCCTACGGTTCGATCCCGTGGGACACCTTCACCGCCCTCGTCGCCGAGGTGCACGCCGCAGCGGACTCGGTGTGCTCGTACACGGTGTTCGGCGACGAGGTCAGCGAGGTCCTGCTCAAGACGCGCGTCCCCGTCGACGCCGACGACGTGCCGGTGCCCGAGGAGCTCTTCGGCGCGCCCCGGCTGCCGGGAGCGCCCGGTGACGACCACCGCACGGCCCGCGACGGCAGCGTCGGTCCGTGGTGGGACCGCCTGCCGCACTTCCCCATCGGCTCGGTGCCGAGCCACGGTTCCGAGGTGCAGAGCGAGCACTTCGTCCCGCTCCGGCACGCGGCCTCCGCGCTCGACGCCCTGCGCGGCCTGGCCGACCGGATCCAGCCGCACCTGCACGTGTCCGAGCTGCGGACGATGGCCGCCGACGACCTGTGGCTGAGCCCGAGCCAGGGCGAGGACGTGCTCTGCATCGCCTTCACCTGGAAGAAGCACCCGGCGGAGGTCGCCGCGCTCCTGCCCGACCTCGAGGCCCGGTTGGCACCGTTCGGCGGCCGACCGCACTGGGGCAAGATGAGCTCCCTCGACGGGGCCGCCATCGCCGCGCTCTACCCGCGCCTGGCGGACTTCCGCGACCTCGTGGCCCGCGCGGACCCGGAGCGGACGTTCGCATCCGCGTTCGGCGAGCGGGTGCTCGGGACCTGACCCGGGCCTCCAGGCAGAGCCGCGTGGACCGGCGCAGCTGCGCGCCGCGCGCCGGCCGGGAGGCCCGCCACCCGCCGGCCCCGACGGTCACGCCACGGGCGTGACCGTCTTCGACACCCCGTCCCAGTGGCGCACGCCGCCCACGGTCAGCACCTCGGGCAGCGGCGCGCCGCGGAGCGCGGCCACCGCGGCGCCCAGGTCCTGGTCGCGCACCCGGCGGGCGAACGAGACGTGCGGCGACCACGCGCCGGGCAGCGAGGTGTCGACCCCACCCGGCGCGGTGCGGTGCACGGCACGGTGGAAGTCCGCGAGCGCCGGATCGACGACCACGGCCCGCACCAGCACCGATCGGTCCGGTCCGGCCGGGAACAGCAGGACCCCGCCGAGCCGCAGGGTCGTGGGGACCGGGACGTCGAAGCCGCTCGGGACCGGCAGGCCGTCGCCGGCGGCCAGCGTGACGTGCGGGCTGTTCGTGGCGGACCGCCCCAGGCTCGGCAGGTCGGCGTCGACCAGTGCCTGCCACGCCGTCCGCACGGCGGCGTCCGACTCCTGGTCGAGGACGAGTTCGATGCTGCGCACGGACCGAGTCAACCAAGCTGCGCCGTGACGCGGACGCATCCCGTCGTGGCTGCGTCCGTGACGGGATGCGTCCGTGCCGCGGATGTAACACAGCGGAACGGAACTCGCACCGTCGCCGGGCGCGCGTCACACTCGACTCCACGCCGCGGACCACCGCGGCTCCCCCACCGCACGGCCCACGAGGAGCACCAGCATGTCCGCAGCCCCCACACTGCCCGAGAAGCCGAAGGGCAAGCGCCCGATCGGCTGGATCGTCGCCGCCGCGATCGTCGTGGTGGCGATCGTCGTCGCCGTCGTCGTCGGAGCGCTCCGCTCCGGAGGCAGCAGCGGTGCGGCCGCCGGGGACGGTGCCGGCAAGACCGTCACGATCGGCGTCGCGGACAAGTCGCTCGGCTACTGGGACACCTACACGGAGCTCGCGAAGGAGCGACTGGGCGTCACGGTGAAGCTGACGAACTTCTCCGACTACTCGCTGCCGAACCCGGCGCTGAAGGACGGCCAGCTGGACATCAACCAGTTCCAGCACATCCAGTACCTCGCGGACTACAACGTCACCTCGAACGACGACCTGCAGCCGATCGGCTCCACCGCCGTGTACCCGCTGCCCCTCTACTCGACGAAGTACGACGAGCCGTCGGAACTGCCCGAGAACGCGAAGGTCGCGATCCCGAACGACTCGATCAACCAGGCCCGCGCGCTGCTCATCCTGCAGGCGGCCGACCTCATCACGCTCGAGGACGGCGGCTCGGCGTTCTCGACCACCGACGACATCGAGACGAAGCAGGTCGACGTGCAGACCCTCGACGCCTCGCAGACCGCGAACGCCCTGCAGCAGGGGTCGGTCGACGCGGCCGTCGTGAACAACAACTTCGCCACCGCCGCCGGCCTGCCGATCTCGGACGCGATCTACCAGGACGACCCCTCGAGCGCGAGCGCTGCCCCGTACGTCAACGTGTTCGCCGTCCGTGACGAGGACAAGGACGACGAGACCTACCTGGACCTGGCGGAGCTGTTCCAGGACGACGCCGTGCAGCAGGCCTTCGCGAAGGACCTGCCCGAGGCCGTCGCCCGCGACGAGAGCGCGGAGACCCTGCAGGACGAGCTCGCCGAGGTCGAGCAGGACGCGAAGGCGGCCAAGCAGTAGTGCCGGTCCTCGTCGAACTCCGCGGCGTCTCGAAGCACTACCGCCGCGCCGACACCGGCGAGAGCGTGGTGGCCGTCGAGGACGTCTCCCTGGACGTGCACCAGGGCGAGGTCCTCGGCGTCATCGGGTACTCCGGCGCCGGCAAGTCCACCCTGGTCCGCCTGGTCAACGCGCTCGAGCTGCCGAGCGCCGGCACGGTGACCGTCGCGGGCCGCGAGCTGACGGCGATCCCGGAGCGGGACCGCCGTCTGGCGCGTCGCAACATCGGGATGATCTTCCAGCAGTTCAACCTGTTCCGGTCCCGCACGATCGCCGGCAACGTGGCGTACCCGCTCAAGGTCGCCGGCGTGCCGAAGGAGGAGCGGAACCGTCGCGTGGCGGAACTGCTCGACTTCGTCGGCCTGCTCGAACGTGCCCACGCGTACCCGGAGCAGCTGTCCGGTGGGCAGAAGCAGCGTGTCGGCATCGCCCGTGCGCTCGCGGCGTCGCCCGACCTGCTCCTGGCCGACGAGGCGACCAGCGCCCTGGACCCCGAGACGACGTCCGAGGTGCTCGGGCTGCTCCGTCGGGTGAACCGGGAGCTCGGCGTCACCATCATCGTCATCACGCACGAGATGGACGCCGTCCGGCAGATCGCCGACCGCGTCGCCGTGATGGAGCAGGGCCGGGTGGTCGAGGTCGGCGACGTGTACGACGTGTTCGCGAACCCGCAGACCGGTGCCGCACAGCGCTTCGTCCGCACGGCGCTGCACGACCGCCCGTCCGCCGAGACGCTCCGACGCCTGCGCGACCGCCACCCGGGTCGCCTCGTCACCGTGCAGATCACCGACGAGGCCGGCCTGCAGAACCGCGTCGACGCGGCCTTCCGCGACGCCGGCGTCACCGCCGAGCTCGTGTACGGCGGGGTGGGCGAGATCCGGGAGCGCCGGATCGGCTCGCTCACCTACGAACTGACCGCACCCGACCCCGCAGCCGCCGACCGTGCGGTCGGGGCCCTGCGGTCCGGCGGCATCACCGTCGACGAGGAGGTGGCAGCGTGAACGACGGCTTCCAGAGCGTGATCGACACGTCCGACGTGTTCTTCGCCGCGATCCGTGACACCCTCGTGATGACGCTGGTCTCCCTCGTCGTCGCCGGGGTCGTGGGCCTCGCACTCGGCCTGGTCCTGTACGCCACCCGGCCGGGCAACCTGCTGGGCAACCGGGCGGTCTACACGATCGTCAACGTGCTCGTGAACATCGTCCGGCCGATCCCGTTCGTGATCTTCCTCGCCGCGATCGCGCCCCTGTCCCGCGTGGCCGTGCAGACCACCATCGGCGTGCCGGCGGTGACCTTCGCGATCTCGTTGGCGGCATCGTTCGCGGTGTCCCGCATCGTCGAGCAGAACCTGCTCGCGGTCGACCCGGGCGTGGTCGAGGCGGCGCGGGCGTCGGGCGCACACCCGCTCTCCATCCTGCTGACGGTGCTCATCCCGGAGGGCGTCGGACCGCTCATCCTCGGGTACACGTTCATCTTCGTGGGGATCGTGGACATGACGGCGCAGGGGGCGCTCATCGGCGGCGGTGGCCTCGGCGAGTACGCGATCGTGTACGGCTCGCAGCGGTACGACTGGTGGATCGTCTACGTCTCGGTGGCGGCGATCGTGGTCATCGTGCAGCTCGGCCAGTTCATCGGCAACCGTCTGGCCCGGGCGACCCTGCGTCGTTGACGCCGGGGCGGGGCGACCGCCTGGAGGCCCGGTGCCGGTCCACGAGACCGGCACCGGGCCTCCCGTGCGTGCGTCGGGCGCGGGGCGCCGGGTAGTCGAGATCGCAGTTCGTCCCGGCTCACCGGCCGGGAGACCGGCCGAAGTGCGATCTCGCGGGCGCCGCGGCGCCCGCGCCGTGCGCGTCAGGCGGCCGGGGCCTCGACGGTGGTGACGGCGCCGGTCTCGCCCGGGTGCTCGTAGTGGGCTCGCACCAGGATCGGGCGGTGGTCGGAGATGCCGGCCGGCAGGGTCTCGACGCCGGCGATGTGCAAACCGACACTCGTCGCGAAGTCGAAGTGCCCCGTGAACTTGCGGTAGCGCAGGTACGTCGGCTGGTCCGACAGCGAGAGCGCGAAGCCGTGCTGCTCGATCTTGCGCCGCAGGTTCGTCTGGAACCACGGGTAGTTGAAGTCGCCGACCATGATCGCCGGCACGTCCTTCGCCAGGTCGCGCAGGAACTGGTGCGCCGCCTCGATCTGCTTGCGGCGGAGCGAGTTGGTGGCGGTCAGCGGCGAGGCGTGGAACGAGGCCACGACGACCTCGGCGTCGGCCTCGGTGTCGCGCAGGTGCATCGCGATGAGCCGCTCGTGCGCGGGGGCGAGCACCCGGTCGTGCAGGGACTTCTGCAGCGAGTGGATGCTGAAGTCCTGCACCTCGAAGCGGTCGTCGCGCTTGTAGATCGCGAGCCCGAGGCGGTTGGTGCGGGTGGAGGCGGCGAGCGAGAGGCCACCGATCGACGGCGCCAGGTCGTTGCTGTCGCACTCCTGCACGCACAGGACGTCGGCGTCCGACGCCTCGGCCAGGGCGGCGAGCTCGCCGTTGGCGGTGTGCTCGCGGAGGTTGTAGCTGACGACACGGAGCTGGATGGGCTGCACGGACTGGTCCGTCGCGATCGTGCTCTGCTGCTCTGGCGCGGCCATGCTGCCTTCCTGTCCGGGCGGTCCGGTCACCCTGCCGCGGTCACCGTACTCGGCGTTCGCAAGCGGATGCTGAGACTGTAACGCCTGGCGGGTCCCCTCCGTGTGACCGTGACGAGAACGGACAGCGCCCCGGTCAGGCGCGGACACGGCGTGCCGGGCGGATCGTCTCGCCCGCTGTACGGCTCATCAGGACGCCCTCGAGGCAGGCGACCGCGAGCAGGGCGGCGATGACCCAGAACGCGACCGCGTACGGTCCGTCGCCGCCCAACCCGGAGGCCGCGCGGATGACGACGGCGGCGACGGCGACGCCGAACCCGGCGGCGGTCTGCTGCAGCGTCGAGGACAGCGTGTTGGCCGGCGTCATGTCCGCCTGCTCGACGTCGGCGAAGGCGATGGTGTTGTAGGCCGTGAACCCCACCGACCGGGCGGCACCACTGACGACGAGCAGCACCGCGAGCACCCAGAACGGCGTCTCACGGGTCATGAACGCCATCGCGACGACACTGAGCGCTGCGACCGCCGACGACACGATGATCACCGGGCGGTAGCCGAACCACCGCAGGAACGGCGTGGTCATCGGCTTGATGCCGAGGTTGCCGACGAAGACCCAGAGCACGGCGGACCCGGCGAGCACCGCGCTCCAGCCCCAGGCGTCCTGGAACAGCAGCGGCAGCACGAACGGCACGGCCGACACGGCCAGACGGAACAGGCTGCCGCCGGCGTGCGACACCCGGAAGGTCTCGAGGCGGAACGCGTCCAGTCCCATGATCGGGTGCGGTGCGCGGCGGAAGTGCCGGACGGCGAACCAGCAGCACACCGCGCCGAGGACACCGGAGACGACCACGGCGACGACCGGCACGACGTCGAGCGCGAGCAGCGACGCCATCACCACGAGCGACCCGAGCCCCACGCAGGCGAGCAGCGACCCGAACCAGTCGAAGGGCACGCGCTGGGCGGCGCGTTCCTGCGGCACGAGCACCAGGGCCGCGACGAAGGCGACGACCCCGAGCGGGATGTTGATGAGGAAGATCCAGTGCCACGTCAGGGTCTCGACGAGCACACCGCCGAGGAACGGGGCGATGATCGGGGCGGCGAGGGCCGGCCACGTCAGGATCGCGATGGCGGTGACGAGCTGTTCGCGTCCGGCGCTCCGGAGCACGACGAGCCGGCCGACGGGCACCATGAGTGCGCCACCGAGCCCCTGCAGGATGCGCCACAGCGTCAGCTCGACCAGGCCGGTCGACATCGCGCACAGGGCGGACGCGATGGTGAACAGGGCGATCGCGCCGGCGAAGACCGTGCGGGAGCCGATCCGGTCGGTCAGCCAGCCGGACACCGGGATGAAGACCGCGAGGGTGACGAGGTACGCGGTGATCGCGACCCCGACCGCGGCGGAGTCGACCCCGAGGTCACGTCCCATCGCCGGGGCCGCGGTCGCCAGGATCGTGCCGTCCAGGAGCTCCATGAAGAAGGTCCCGGCGACGAGCACGGCGACCGCCGTGCTGCCCGTCCGCCGTCTGGGTGTCGTCGCCGTCGTCGTCATCGCTGTACGAGCCTATGCCCGTGCGGCAGCCCACCCTGGCAGCCGGTCCTTCTGCATTGCAGAATGAGCGCGACGGAGCCGTTGCCCCGCGACCCGTCGGGGCGGGAGCGTGGTGGCACCACGACGACCAGGAGGACCGATGCCGATCGCACCCGCCACGGTGACCGCCAAGGGCGCGTGGTCCCCGGCGGCCCCGACGCCGCACCATGTGCTCGACGACGCCCACCTGCCCGTGATGACCCTGCGTGCCTCCGCGCTCGCGCACAACACCGCGGTCATGCAGGCCTACGTCGACCGACACGGCCTGCTCTTCGCGCCGCACATGAAGACGCACATGGCGCCGGAGCTCGCCGCGGACCAGATCGCCGCGGGCGCCTGGGGCGTCACGGTCGCCTCCGTGCAGCAAGCGATGGTCGCCTGGGAGCACGGCGTGCACCGGATCCTGGTCGCGAACGAGGTCCTCGATCCCGCGGGGCTCGCCTGGCTGGCGTCGCGCCGGTCGGTCGACCCCGGTGCCGACGTCCTCTGCTGCGTCGACTCGACGGCCGGCGTCGCCGCCGGTGTCGCTGCGCAGGAGGCCGTCGACGGCGAACTGCACGTCCTGGTCGAGGTCGGGTTCCCCGGCGGACGCACCGGGGTCCGCTCCCCCGCCGAGGCACGCGACCTGGCCGAGCGCGCTCACGCCGCCGGGCTCGTGCTCCGCGGCGTCTCCGGCTACGAGGGCGGGCTCCCCGGCGTCGACGCCGCCCGCACGTACGTCGCCGGTGTGCTCGCCGTCGCCCTCGCCGTCCGCCCCTTGGTCCCCGGCCCCCGCGCCCTGCTGAGCATGGGCGGCAGCGCCTGGTTCGACGCCGTCGTCGACGCGGTCACCGCCCGTCCGGACGACCTCGACGTGCTGCTGCGCTCCGGTGCGTCACTGGTCCACGACGACGGCTTCTACGCCGAACGCACACCCTTCGGGCGGCAACCCGCCGAGGGCTCGCTGCGCGCCGCCATCGAGGTCTGGGGGCGTGTCACCAGTTGCCCGGAACCCGGGCTCGCCTTCGTCGCCGTCGGCAAGCGCGACATCTCGTTCGACGAGGGACTGCCGGTGGTCCGACAGGTCCGGCCGGGAGGCACGGCTGCAGCCGCGCCGGTCGTCCCACCACCCGGGGCGGTCACCGTCACCCGCCTCGACGACCAGCACTGCTACCTGGCGTCCGGCGACGGGGCACCGACCCTCACGCCCGGGGACGTCGTCGTGTTCGGGATCTCGCACCCCTGCACGGTGTTCGACAAGTGGCGGCAGGTGCACGTGCTCGACGACGACGACACCGTGGTCCGGACGATCGCGACGTGGTTCTGATGGGTGCCGCACCCGGGTCCGCCGAGCCCCTCGACGGCGGGACGCCGGTCCGGAACGCCGCGCTGTCGCTGCGGCGGGCGCTCCGGTTGCTCGACTGCATCGCCGAACGCACCCGTACGGGGGAACCGTCGGTGAGCCTGACCGAACTGGCCGCGGAGCTCGGCACGGCGAAGTCGACCGTGCTCCGGCTGACGGCTCCGATGCTCGAGAACGACCTGCTGCGCCGCACGCCGGACGCCGGGTTCACGCTGGGGCTCGGAGCCCTGCTGCTCGGCCAGAGCTACCTGGAGGGCATCGACCTGCGCTCGGCCGCCGCGCCGTTCCTGCGGCGGACCGCCGAGCAGACCGGCCTCACCTGCCACCTGGTCGTGCCCGACGGCACCGACATCGTGTACGTCGACAAGGTCGAGACCCGCGGCACCGTGCGGATGGGGTCGAGGATCGGCAACCGCCTGCCGATGCGCAACACCGCCTCGGGCAAGGCGATCGTGGCGTTCGGCGAGCCGGAGCTGCTCGGCCGCGTGCTCGCGGAGCCGGCACGGGCCGTGACCGAGCACACCATCACCGACGACGACCGCTGGCGGACCGAGGTCGACCGCACCCACGGTCGGGGCTACGGCATCGACGACCGCGAGAACGAACCGGACATCCGCTGCGTCGCGGCGCCGGTGTTCGACCACGCGAACCAGGTCGTCGGCGCGATGAGCATCTCGGGGCTCGCCTCGCGCTTCCCCGCAGCGGCGGTCCGCGAACTCGGCGACGGGGTCGTCCGGACGGCCCGCGAGATCTCGGTGGCGCTCGGGTCCTCGTCGGCGCAGCTCGCCCTCGCCCGGGGTGCCCGATGACCGGTTCGGTGTTCACCTTCGGCGAGACCATGCTGCTCCTGACCGGTCAGGACGTCGGTGCCGTGCCCGACCTGCGACAGATGCGGGTCGACACGGGTGGGGCGGAGAGCAACGTCGCGATCGGACTCGTCCGGGCCGGCGTGCCCACCACCTGGTTGGGACGTGTCGGCACCGACCCGGCCGGCGACCGTGTGGCGGGCGACATCGGCGGCGAGGGCGTGGACGTCGTCGCGGTGCCCGACCCGGAGCGGTCGACCGGGATCATGATGAAGGAGCGGCTGCACGACGGCCGCACCCGCGTGACCTACCACCGCCGGGGGTCGGCAGGCGCGGCACTGACACCGGACGACCTGCCCGCCAGCATCGTCGAGTCGGCGGCGCTCCTGCACCTGACCGGCATCACGCTCGCGCTCTCCGACTCCGCGCGGGAGACCGTGGCCGCGGCGGTCGACCGCGCGACGGCAGCAGGTGTCCCGGTGTCGTTCGACGTCAACCACCGTCCGAAGCTCATCGACGCGGAGGCGGCCCGCACCCACTACCGACGGGTGGCGAGCCGTGCCGCCGTGGTGTTCGCCGGCGACGACGAAGCCCGGCTCGTGCTCGGGCGCGACGAGCACGACGGTGACGACGAGGCACTCGCGCACGGGCTCGCGGAAGTCGCCGGCGGCCGAGCGATCGTGAAGCTCGGGTCGCGCGGCGCGGTGGCCTCGATCGACGGCGTGCTCCTGCGCCGCCCAGCGACCCCGGTGCACGTGGTCGACCCCGTCGGTGCCGGCGACGCGTTCGTCGCGGGGTGGCTCGCCGCGACCCTCGCCGGAGTCAGCCCGGCCGAGGCGCTCGACCGCGCCGCCGACACCGGGGCGCTCGCCTGCACGGTCGCGGGTGACTGGGAGCGGCCGGACGCCGGTGCCCTGCACCGCGGGGCGCCTCCGGGCAGCGACCACGCCGTGCACGACCGGGTCGACCGCTGAACCGCCGCACCGCACCGCACACCCCCTCACCGCCGCACCACCGCCACCACCACCACCACCACCACCACTACCGCCCGCCACCGCCACCGCCACCGCCACCGCCACCACCACCACCGCACCACCCACACGCCGTCCGGGCACCCGCCCGTCGTCCCACGAGAGGGAGCGTCCCGATGACCGACCGCACCACGACCAGCGACAGCACCGGGGTCCCCGGGCCGCGGGACGACGCCCGCCACCGCCACCAGGCCGGCCCGGCCGTCGCGATCCTGCGCGGCGGCACCGGTCCGCACGTGCACGACGTCGTCGACACCCTGGTCGGGTGCGGCGTGACCGCCATCGAGATCACGACGAACACCCCCGGCTGGCGCGACGGCATCGAGCGCGCGGTCAGCCAGCACGGCAGCGCGGTGTCGGTCGGGGTGGGCACGGTGCTGGACGTCCGGCAGATCGACGAGGCCGCCGCAGCCGGGGCGAGCTTCGCGGTGAGCCCGCACCTGGACCCCGACCTCGCGGAACGGGCTCACGAACGCGGCCTCGGGTGGTACCCGGGCGCCGCGACACCGACCGAGATCGTCCGCGCCTGGCGCCTCGGGGCCCGCGCCGTCAAGGTCTTCCCGGCGGCACAGCTCGGTGGCCCGGCGTTCCTGCGGCAGGTGCTCGCCCCGCTCGACTTCGTGGACGTCGTCCCCACCGGCGGGATCGGTGTCGACGACGCCGCCGACTACCTGGCAGCCGGCGCCGTCGCGGTGGGACTCGGCTCGCCGTTGGTCGGTGACGCGCTGTCCACCGGCGACCTCGACGCCCTCCGCAGCCGCGCGGAACGCCTCACCGCGGCGCTCCGCCGATGACCACCGCCGTCCTGCTGCACGGCGGCGCGGTGCTCGGCCCCGACGACGAGCGGGTCCGGGCGGACGTGCTCGTCGTCGACGGCGTGGTGCGAGCGGTCGGCACCGGACTCGACGTCCCCGTCGGGGCACAGCGGGTGCGGTGCGACGGTCGGTTCGTCATGCCCGGGTTCGTCGATGCGCACTCGCACGCCGGGTCGTCGGTGTCCGACCCTGCGGTGCAGCTCGCGCTCCTGCGCCAGGGCGTCACCACCGTCGTCACCGGGCAGGACGGCGTCGGACCGGCACCGGGCGACGGCAGCTACGCCGACCGGTACTTCGCCGCGATCGACGGCCCGCACCCGACGTACCGGGGCGGTGGCATCGGCGCGCTGCTCGACGGGTACGACGGCACGACACCGATCAACGTCGCGACCCTCGTGCCGGCCGGCACGGTCCGGCACGAGGTCATGGGCGACGACCCGGCACCGGCGAGCGCCGACCAGATCGACGCCATGCGCGGCCTCGTGCGCGACGGACTCGCCGCCGGGGCGGTCGGCCTCTCGACCGGGCTCGACTACGTCCCTGGGCTGTTCGCCGACACCGACGAGATCGCCGCCCTGTGCACCGAGGTGGCTGCCGTCGACGCCGTCGCCGTCTCGCACATGCGGGGCGGGTACGAGGGGAACGCCCGCGCCGGCCTCGACGAACTGGCCGAGGTCGCTCGGCGAACGGGCGTCCGGACCCACGTCTCCCACCTGCACGCGCCCGTCGACCTCGCCGTGGCGGCACTCGCCGACCTGGCAGCAGACGGTGCGCCGATGACGTTCGACGCCTACCCGTACTCGCGGGGGTGCACGATCCTGTCGATGCTGCTCCTGCCGGCGGCCCTCGCCCGCCCCGGCACCGACGACCTCGCACGAGCGCTCGCGGACGCCGGTGGCCGTGACCGAGTCCGGGCCGAGGTGCTCGCCCGCGTGACGTCCCGCGCGGACCTCGGGACCGACTGGGCCGAGCAGGTCACGCTCTCGCACGTGCCCGCGGCCGCCTTCCACGCCTTGCAGGGCCGGACCCTCGCGGCCGCCGCCGCCGCGACCGGACGCGCCCCCGTCGACCTGGCCCTGGACGTGCTCGTCGCCGCGCGGTCGCAGGTCACCGCGGTGATGCGCGTGCCGCGTCCCCGCACGGCCGACGAGCTCGCGCCGCTGTTCCGGCTGCCGGCGCACACAGCCGGGTCGGACGGCATCTTCGTCGGGACGCACCCGCACCCGCGGGCGTACGGCACCTTCGCGCGGTACCTCGAGCAGTACGCCGTGACCGGCCGGTCCACGTGGGCGCAGGCACAGCGGCACCTGTCGACGTCGGCGGTCGAGCACCTGCGGCTCGGTCGTCGGGGCTCGGTCGCGGTCGGCGCGGTGGCCGACCTCGTGGTGGTCGACCCGGGTCGGGTCCGGGCGAACGCGACGTACGAGCACCCGATGCAGCTGGCCGACGGCATCGACGACGTGCTGGTCGCAGGCGTCCCGGTCCTGGCGGACGGCGCCCTGACGCACGCGACCCCCGGCGCCGGGATCCGTCGCGACCGAGGTCACGTCGGGTCGGGCACCGGGGGCCGGTGAGCCGGCGGCCGCCGGTCACTCCGTCCCGGGCAGCACCGCCACGACGTCGATCTCGACCAGGATGCCCGCCAGGTGCGACTGCACCGTCGTGCGGACCGGGTACGGCTGGGTGAAGTGCTTCGCGTACTCCTCGTTGAACGCCGCGAAGTCACGGTCGGAGTGCTCGAGGTGCACGGTGGCCTTGACGACGTCGTCGAGGGTGGCCCCGTGCTCGGCGAGCACCGCGGCCACGTTCGCCAGCACCTGCGCCGTCTGCCCGGCGACGTCGTCGGCCATGGCCCCGGTCGTCGGGTCCTGCGGGCCGAACCCGGCGGTGTAGATGAACCCGTTCGCCACGATGCCCTGGCTGTAGGGCCCGGCGGGCTTGGGGGCGTTGTCGGTCACGATGGCGGTCTTCGGCACGGTGGCTCCTCGCGGTGTCGGTGGGTGGGCCTCCAGGCTAGGCGGCACGCACCGGGTGGACCCGGGCACCCGCGCGAGGCGTTGCGGCCTGCACAACGCACGCCGCGCCTCCAGACCGTGCCCGAACCGTTGCGGTCCGCAGGACGCACGCCGCGCCTCCAGACCGTGCCCGAACCGTCGCGGCCTGCAGGACGCACGCCGCGCCCCGACGCCGTCCGCCGCGTGACGCGGTCGGTGGCCCACCGGGCGGGTTCCCAAGCCGGGGACGACTACCCTGGGCGGGTGTCGACCCGCCTGCCCGAGCGCCGAGGAGCCCACGCGTGAGCCGGCTCGACGACGCCGGCGTGGTCGTCGGCGCCGGCACCGCCTCGGCTCGCCGACGGGCGATCGACCTCGCCACCTCGCTGCCCGCGTGGGCCGCGGTCCTGCTCGTCTGGGCCGGCGGACGGGTGTTGTCGACGTTCTGGCTCCTCATCGCGTTCCCGCTCGCCGCCCGTGCGATGCCCGAGAACGGGGTCTGGGGCGACGGCCACGGCTTCGGGGCGTTCCTGGTGGCGTGGGACGGGCAGTACTACGAGCAGATCTCGTTGCACGGGTACCCCGACACGCTCCCCCTCGACGCCGCAGGCAACGTCGCGCAGAACGCGTGGGCCTTCCTGCCCGCGTTCCCCTTCGCCATCCGCCTGCTGACCATCTCGACCGGGCTGCCGTTCGAGGTCGGCGCGCCGATCGTCGCCACGGTCGCCGGCCTGGTGGCGACCGCCCTGCTGTACCGCCTGGTGCGCGATCGGACGGGGCACGCGGCGGCGATGTGGGCGGTCTTCTTCTTCGCGTGCGGTCCGCTGTCGTTCCTGCTGCAGGTCGGCTACGCCGAGAGCACCTTCCTCGCGCTGACGTTCGGTGCGCTGCTCGCCCTGGAGCGACGGCGGTACGGACTCGTCACCGTGCTCGGGGTCGTCGCCGCGTTCACCCGTCCCGGTGCGTTGGCGATCCCCCTCGTGCTCGGCGTCGTCGCACTCGTCCGCTGGATCCGTGCCCGGCGTGCTGACGGTCGGGTGCTCGAGACGTTCCCGCTGCGGGAACAGGTCCGGGTCGTGGCCGCCGGTCTGACGATGGTCGCCGCCGGGCTCGCCTGGCCGGTGATCGCCTCGCACGTGACCGGGACGCCGGACGCCTACCTGGAGACCGAGATGTCCTGGTGGGTGAACTTCATCGGTCGGGTGGAGTTCGTGCCGATGACCCCGTGGTTCCTGATCGCCGTACGCTGGCTCGGGGTGGGCGGCGTCCTCATCGTGGTGTTCCTGCTCGTGGCCTACCCGGTCTGGCTGCTGCGGCGGTCGACGCTGCGGCTCGGGTCCACCACGGTGCTGTACTCGGCGGCCTACGCGCTGTACATCTTCGCGGTGTCGCTCCCGATGGCGTCGACCCCGCGGCTGCTCATGCCGCTGGCACCCCTGTTCGGCTCGCCCGAGCTGGTGGCGAAGCCGTGGATGCGCCGGACCTTCGTGACGGCGGCGCTCGCCGGGCAGCCGGTGCTCGTGGCGGTGCTGTGGTTGCTCGGCCCGCCGTAGGGCGACGGGCGCGGGACGCGTGCAGACGCGGGACGACGGAGCCGGTGTCGTGCGACACCGGCTCCGTCGTTCCGCGTCAGCGGCTGGCGGTCAGAGCTCGACCGTGCCGTGGTCGCCGGTGTCCGGCTGGCTCTGCTTGCCGATCGCGGCCTTGAACATCTGCACCAGGCTGCCGACCGGTCCGGTGTCCTGGGTCCAGTACTCGACCGACACCCCCTCGACCGTCAGGAGTCGGATCGACGGGTCCTGACGTCCCTGGGGGAACCAGGCCTCGGCGAACGGGGACCACAGTTCGTCGACCACGGAGTCGTCCCGGGTCACGGTGGCCGTGCCGGCGATCGACAGGTACCCGCCCTGCGACTCGATGGCGACGTTGACGTGCGGGTTCCGCGCGATGTCCTCGACCTTCTCGCTGCCGTCCTGCACCAGGAACCGCAGGGTCCCGTGGAAGGTCTTGTCCTGCACGGCGAGGGGTCTGGCGTGCAGGTTGCCGTCCTCGCTCACGGTGGTGAGCAGTGCCGTGCGGGCGCCGTGGACGATGTCCGAGATGGCGGCGCGCTGGTCGGTCTGGGTGTCGGTCATGGTGCTCCTTTGCGTCATGCGCCCCGCTCCGCCGACGTGCGACCGTCGGTGCACGGGGCCGTACCGTTCCGACCAGTCTGCCCCTCGAGCGCTGGACGCGTCAGCCCGGCGTGGCGAGCGGGTCGGTCTGGAGGCCCGGCGCACGTCCGCCGGTCGGCTCCCGCCCGGCGCGCGCCGGCTCCCGAGCCCGCACGCTGCCGATGCGTGTGCACCGGGCGACGATCCACGCGTCGATCGCCGGGTGGATCGTCGATGCATGCACCCGCACCGGATGCAGGTGCACGGAGCGACGGGACACGAGACGTTCGACGCGTCGATCGTCGGGACATGCGCGCGCACGCACCCGGCGCGACCGGGGTCAGGCGGGCTCGCGGATCGTGGTCTCGACGTCGACGACCTGCGGGATCCGGGGCATCGAGGCGAAGCCGAACGCCACGGGTGGGTCGAGCGGCGCGAGTTCCCCGAGCGGCTCCCCCGCCCAGCTGCCGCGCACACCGGTGACGTCGTGCGCCCCGGTCACGCCGTAGTACTCGCGGCGGCCGTTGCCCGCCGAGCCCGCGGTGCCGGAACCGGGCGCGACCAGACGCGCGACGGGGTCGATCGCGGCGAGCCAGCGCGGGTCCCGCGCGACGGGCTTCGGCACGATGCGCAGGATCCGGCCGAGCGGCGAGATGCCGCCGACGTCGATCGACGCCTCCAGTGCCCCGGCCGACAGTTCGAGGCCGCTGGCGGTCCGGCGGGCACGGACGTCGACGACCGAGACGGTGTCGAAGCGGTAGGTGCCGGAGACGTACGCGGCGACGATCTCGTCGGGGGCGAGCAGCACACTCGTGCCGTCGGGCAGCTCGAGGAACACGTCCGTGAACGCGCCGAACGGCGACTGCTCCCACATGCCGACGACGATCCGCACGCCCGAGGTCGTGCCGACGCCCATGATCCGGCCGCGGAACCGACGCTCGACGTGGGAGGTGCTGGGACGTGAGGGCATGCCGTGGACCGTACCCGGCGCCGCCGTGAGGCGATCACGGCGGGCCGGTGCGGGCCTCCCGGCTGGCGCGCCCGCCGCGCGGCTAGGCGACGGGGACGGGCTGCGCCAGCAGCTCGCGCACCCGCGGCGCGACCTGCGTGCCGTAGAGCTCGATCGAGCGCATCATGTCGGCGTGCGGCAGACGCCCCGTGGCGTACCGCATGTCGAAGCGCGAGGCGCCGAGGATCCGCATGTTGCGCGCGATCTTGCGGGCGACCGTCTCCGGAGACCCGACGTAGAGCGACCCGCCGGCCGACAGGCTCGCGCGGTAGCCGGCGACGTCGAGGGGCGGCCAGCCGCGCTCCCGGCCGAGCTGGTCGGTGACGGCCTTGTGGTACGGCCAGTAGCGCTCGGCGGCCTCTTCGTCGGTGGCGGCCACGAAGCCCGGCGAGTGCATCGCGATGGGCTGCTGCGGAAGCTCGAGCTGTGCCAGTGCCTGGCGGTACAGGCGCGAGAACGGGGCGAACTGCGCGGGCTGCCCGCCGATGATGGCGAGGAACAACGGCAGGCCGTACGAGGCCGCACGGATGACCGACTGCGGGGATCCGCCGACGCCGATCCAGGTGGGGATGGCGCCGTGCTCGAGCTTCGGGAAGACGTCCTGGTCGACCAGGCTCGCGCGCTTCGTGCCGGACCACGTGACGGCGTCGCCGCCGCGCAGCGCTGCCCAGAGCTGGAGCTTCTCCTCGAACAGGACCTCGTAGTCGCTCAGCTCGTAGCCGAACAGGGGGAACGACTCGGTGAAGGAGCCACGACCCAGGATGACCTCGGCGCGGCCGTTCGACAGGGCGTCGACGGTGGCGAACCGCTCGTACACGCGGACCGGGTCATCGGAGGACAGTACGGTGACCGCCGATCCCATGCGGATCTTCGAGGTCGACGCGGCGATCGCGGCGAGGACGACCTCGGGCGCGCTCACCACGAAGTCGGCGCGGTGGTGCTCCCCGACGCCGATGAAGTCGACGCCCACCTGGTCGGCGAGGACGGCCTGGTCGACGACGTCGCGGATGCTCTGCGCGTCGGACTGCAGGCTGCCGTCGGCACGCTCGGTGACGTCGCCGAAGGTGTCGAGCCCGAGCTGCAGGGGGCCGACCCGGTCGGGTGCGGGCGGCGGCACGTCCGAGGGGCGGTCGGTACCGAATGCGTTGCTCATGGTCTCCTCCTGGTCGCACTTCCATGCGTTTGCATCAAACTACCACGGACGCGGCCGCGGCGCACGCACCAGCGGCCGCACCCCGCAGCCCGCGCGGCTGCGACGCACGTGGCGCGTGTACGGTCACCGACATGCCGATCCTCCCTGACCAGACCGGACGCCGCATCGTCGTGACCGGCGCCAACAGCGGCACCGGCCGAGAAGCCGCGCTCCGCCTGGCGACCGCCGGCGCGAGCGTCGTGCTCGCGGTGCGCGACACCGGGAAGGGCGACGCCGCCGCGGCCGACATCCGCGCGGCCCACCCCGACGCCGACCTCGAGGTCCGTGAACTCGACCTCGCCGACCTCGCGAGCGTGCGGCGCTTCGCCGCCGGCATCGCCGACGAGGACCGCCCGGTCGACGTCCTGGTGAACAACGCCGGCGTGATGGCCCCGCCGCGCCGCATCGAGACCGTCGACGGCTTCGAGCTGCAGCTCGCGACGAACTTCCTCGGGCCGTTCGCGCTGACGAACCTGCTGCTGCCCGCACTGCTCCGCGCCGAGGCCCCGCGGGTCACGACGATGTCGAGCCTGGCGGCGATGGGCGGCAGCATCCGGTTCCGCGACCTGCAGTGGGAGCGCGGCTACAACGGCTGGCGTGCCTACGGGCAGTCGAAGCTCGCCGACCTGCTCCTCGCGCTGCACCTGCACCGCCTGACCGTCGAGGCCGACGTCCCCTTGCTCAGCACCGCCGCGCACCCCGGCATCACCCGCACGAACCTCATGGCGAACGGCCGGTCGCTCGGACGGTCCGGGTCGGGTCGCTCCGGTGACCGGCAGATGCCCTTCGCGCAGAGCGTGGAGCAGGGCACCGAGCCGCTGCTCTACGCCGCCGTCGGACCGAACGCGGTGGGCGGCGCCTACTACGGTCCGTCCGGCGCGTTCGGCATGTCCGGCCCCGCCACCACCGTGTCGATCCCCGGCTCGGCCCGCAGCGCCGACCTCGCCCGCTCCCTGTGGGCGGTCGCCGAGGACCTCACCGGGACGCGCGCGCCGTTCTGACCCCTCGCGCCGCCGGGACGGTGCGGTCGCGCGGACGGGAGGCCCGGCCCGGCTCCGCCCCGCGGCGCCCGTCAGGCCCGGTGCAGCTCCACCGACCCGTCGAGCCGACCGGGGTCGGCCAGCCGGGCGTGCTGCAGCACGGTGCGGTCGGGACCGATCGCCGCGGCGACGATCGACAGGGTCGTCATGTGTCCCTCGGCCTCGTGCGCGTCGCGCAGGATGGCGTCGGGGTGGTCGGTGGGCAGCGCGGCCGAATCCGCCAGCACCCCGAACCAGCCGCTCCAGCCGTCCCCCGCGTCGGTGCCGGCATCGGCGGCCCGCAGCTCGTCGAACGGGCCGAGCTCGGGCGGACCGACGGGCGCGTCGACCGCGCGGAAGGCACCGAGCCACCGGCCGATCCGCGGAGCCGCCGGGTCGTCGGCCTCGCCGTGCGTGACCATGTGGACGCCGGGTCCGAGCTCGGTGGTGCGCACCCGTTCGCCGTCCCAGGTCAGGACCGACGCGCCCTCGGCCGTCGCGCGCACGAGGTTGAACGCCCGGGTGGTCGGCAGCACGCCGTCGTCACCCGGCAGGTGGTCGTCGGCGAGGGCGTCGACCGGCAGCACGCCCCGGGTCGTCCACGTGCCGTCGTCGCTCGGCACCGCCTCCGACCGGTTGAGCACCACCGCCAGGCCGGCCCGGTCGGACGCCGCGAGCCACGCGCCGCCCGCGGAACGGTCACGGACACCGCGCACGCTCGGGTCGCGGTCCGGCCACCAGGCCGCCGGCGGGTCCCAGGGACGCTCGGGCGACTCGTCCCGCAGGGCGAGCACGGTGACGGGCCACGCGGCCCCGGGGTCGACGCGGACGACGACGGTGCACATGCCCTCGATCCTCGCACGTGGTCCCGGTAGCGTGAGCCGGGTGAACGCACCAGCTGAGCGCGCCCTGACCGTCATCGTGGGGATCACCGGGGGCATCGCCGCCTACAAGGCCGTCGGGGTCGTCCGCGACCTCGTCAAGCGCGGCCACGACGTGCACGTCGTCCCGACCGAGGGCGCCCTGCGCTTCGTCGGCCTGCCGACGCTCGAGGCCCTCAGCCGCAACCCGGTCACCACGAGCGTCTGGGACGACGTCGCCGAGGTCCGGCACGTCGCACTCGGCCGCCGCGCCGACCTCGTCGTCATCGCCCCGGCCACCGCCGACTCGCTGGCGCGGATGGCGGGCGGCCTGGCGAGCGACCTGCTCGGCACGACGCTGCTCGCCACCGAGGCCCCCGTCGTCGTCGCGCCGGCGATGCACCCGCAGATGTGGGAGCACCCGGCCACCCGGGCGAACGTCGCCACCCTGCGCGAGCGCGGCGTGCACCTGGTCGGGCCGGTCGTCGGTGCGCTCACGGGCGACGACGCCGGCATCGGTCGGATGGCGGAGCCGGAGGACATCGTCGCCGCGGCACTCGCGGTGCTCGACCACCCGACCGACGGGGGCCGACGCGCCGGGGTCGACCCGGGCCTCCAGGCCGGCACCGGTGCCCGCGGCGAGCAGGGCGACCTGGCGGGCGTCCGCGTCGTCGTCAGCGCCGGCGGCACGCGGGAACCCGTCGACCCGGTGCGCTTCGTCGGCAACCGGTCGAGCGGACGGCAGGGCCTGGCGATCGCAGCCGACGCCGTCCGTCGCGGCGCAGCCGTGACCCTCGTGGCGGCGAACATCGACGCCGCGACCACCGACGCGCTGGACGCCACCGTCGTGCCGGTGGGATCGGCGCTCGAGCTCGCCGAGGCCGTGCACCGCGCGGCGGAGCAGGCCGACGTGGTGGTGATGACGGCCGCCGTGGCGGACTACCGGCCGGCCGAGGTGCACGCCGAGAAGCTCAAGAAGGACGCGCAGGGCGAGCACATGACGCTCGAGCTCGTGCGGAACCCGGACGTCCTGGCCGAGCTGGTCGCGGCGCGGCGGACGGGGCAGATCATCGTCGGGTTCGCCGCCGAGACCGAGCCCGACCGCGCCGCCCGGATCGAGCTCGGCCGCGCCAAGATCGCCCGCAAGCCGGCCGACCTGCTCGTCGTGAACCACGTCGGCTGGTCGGCGGGGTTCGAGCGCGAGGAGAACGCCATCGAGGTCCTCGTGCCCGGTGGCGAGGTGGTGCGGGAGACCTCCGGCACCAAGGCCGAGGTGGCGACGGCGGTCCTCGACCTGGTGGCGACCGCCCTCACCTGAGCCCGACGCGCCCGCCGCACCCGCGACACCTCCGGCCGCTCCCGAGCAGGGGCGAGCACGATGGGGCCATGCGACGACGTGAGCGGGCCCGGCGTGCCGACCGCACGGCCACCATCCTCGCGGTGATCCTCGGCGGGGCCGGCGTCACCCACTTCCTGCGCCCGCGCGGCTACGACCGGATCGTCCCCGACGCCCTGCCGCCGCGCCTGACGACCCTGGCCTCGGGCGTCGCCGAGCTCGCCATCGCCACCGGTCTGGTGGTCCCGGCCGCGCGACGGACCTCGGGGTGGGCGGCCGCTGCACTGTTCGCGGCGGTGTTCCCGGCCAACCTCAAGATGGCGAGCGACCTGCTCGACCACCCCCGGTCGAGCCGGACGATGCGGATCGTCTCGGTGCTCCGGCTCCCCCTGCAGGCGCCTCTCGTGCTGTGGGCCGTGCGCGTCGCCCGCCACGCCTCGAAGCCGTGAACCAGCCGTCGTGGACCCGTGCGGCGGTGCCGTTGCTGCACCGGCCGGTCACGCAGCACGCCTGGGAGGACATCGTCTTCGCGCACTGGCGGTCCGACCCGGCGGCGCTGCAGCGGCTCGTCCCGCGCGGGACGCGGCCGGACGTGGTCGACGGCAGTGCGTGGGTCGGCCTGTCCGCCTACGTGTTCCGCGAGACCCGGGTGCCGCCGTTCCCGTCCGCCGGCCGGCTCGGCACGATGAGCGAGGTGACGATCGAGGTCCTGACGGTGGACGACGACGGCCGTCGCGGAGTGACCTACCGCACCGTGGACACGGCGAACGTCCCCGCCATCGTCGCGGCGCACGCGCTGCTCGGCGTGCCGTACACGTTCTCGCACGCCCGGTCCGGCCGCCGCGGTGACACCGTGGCGCACCGGTCCGTCCGGCACCCGGCCCGCGCACTGCACCCGGTCCGGTGGGCACGCTCCCTGCGCCCGGGCCGGACGACCGGGACGGCACGACCCCGGCACGCGGCGACCGTCCGGGTGACCGCGGGCGAGGTCGTCGACACCCCGCTGGCCGCCGAGCTCACCACGCGCGCGGGCATCCACGCCCGGTACCTGACGCAGACGCTGTTCTGGCAGCGCCAGCACCCGCCGCTGACCACGCGGGCCGGTCGCCTGGACCGGCTCGAGGGCGACCTGCCCGACGCGGTCGGGATGCCCGGCCTGTTCGACCGCGAGCCGGACTCGCTGCTCGTGGTCGACGGCACCACGGTGCGGTACGGCTGGGGCGGGGTGGTCCGGTGACCGACCCGTTCGACCTGGAGCGCTTCGTCCGGGCGCAGGACGGGGTGCACGAGGTCGCACTCGACGAGCTCCGCCGCGGCCGCAAGACGTCCCACTGGATGTGGTTCGTGTTCCCCCAGCTCGCCGGACTCGGGCGGAGTGCGACCGCCGAGCGGTACGGGATCTCGGGTGCCGACGAGGCTCGGGCGTACCTGGCGCACCCCGTGCTCGGCACCCGGTTGCGGACCGCCGCCGAGGTCGTCGCGGCGGCGCCTGGACGGTCGGCGGACGCGGTGCTCGGCGGCACCGACGCGGTGAAGCTGCGGTCGTCGGCGACCCTGTTCGCCGCGGTCGCCGACGACCCGCGGCCGTTCTCCGCGGTGCTCGACCGCTGGTACGGCGGCGCCGTCGACCCGGCGACGACGCGACTGCTCGGCGGGTCGTCCCAGGCGGCGGACGACGACCGCTGAACCGCGGCCGGACCAGGCGCCGGAGCGAGCGCTGGGTCGAGGGCACGGCGGGCCTCGAGCCGAGCGCAAGACCGGTCCCATATCAGGTACGGTGAGGCGGGCAGCCCGCCCCGTCCCCGAAGGAGAACGCATGCCGGTCCCCCGCAGCGCCCCGACCGAGCACCAGCTGCTCCGCGACACCGTGCGGCACAAGATCCACGCGGCGATCATGGACGGCACGCTGCTGCCCGGTGAGCGGCTCAACGACGACGAGCTCATCTCGTGGCTCGGCGTCTCGCGCACCCCCATCCGCGAGGCCCTGAGCCAGCTGTCCCGGGCCGGCCTGATCGAGATGGCACCGAACCGGTACACCCGCGTCACCACACCGGACCCGGCCGAGGTCGTCGAGGCGATGCAGACGCTCGGCGTGCTGTTCGGCGGCGTCGTCCGCCTGGCGGTCCCCCGTCTCGGCGCAGCGGCCCGGAAGAAGATCCTGGCGCAGCTCGACACCACCATCGCCGAGCTCGAGGCGCACGACGTCCCGGCCGTCAACCACGACGCCCTCGACGTCTTCGCGCTCTACGTCGCCGAGTGCGGCAACGAGAACCTGCAGCGCGTCTGCCGCGACACGATGGACGGTCTGGCCTTCCGGCTGCGCCTGCCGAACCTCGACGAGCTGGTCGACTGGGACCGGATGACCGAGGACTTCCGCCGCCTGCGCGCGGCGACCGAGTCGGGCGACAACGTGGCGGCCGAGCTGGCGACCGAGGCGATCCACCAGCTGCCGGGCGAGAAGCGCTGAACGTTCCTGTACCGCCGTACAGGAACAGGCGCTCCGAGGGCGTTGGACGCCGCGGAGCCCGGTGCGCGGCGACCGGCCGGACCCGGCGCACCACGACCGCGACGCTCCCAGACTGGGGCGCTCGGGAGCCGATAGCATCGCGAGCGACCACCCGAACCCCCACCCGGAGCCACACATGAGCACCCGCCCGACGGACCGCACCGAGGTCGCCGCACGCCTGGCCGCCGCGGTCGGACGGATCAACCGTCGGGCACGCACCGACTCGGCGTCGCTCGGCTACGGGATCGTGTCGGCGCTCGCGTCGATCCAGCGTCACGGTCCCCTGCGCCCCGGCGACCTGTCGCGGATCGAGGTCGTCACGAAGCCGACCATGACCCGCATCCTGACCGAGCTCGAGCAGCGGGGGTTCATCGAGCGCGAGGCCGACCCGCGCGACGGCCGGGCGTTCATGGTCTCGGCCACACCGGAGGGCATCGCGGCGGTCGAACGCGCCCGCGCGAACCGCACCGGCATCGTCGCCGAGCTGATCGGCGAACTCGACGACGACGACGTCGAGGCCATCGCGAGTGCGCTCGGCGCCCTCGAGCGCGTCGCGCAGGGTGAGCACGCCCAGGAACCTCACACCTTCTGACGCCTCTCCGGCCGTTACCGAACCGTTACCAAGCAGGTGGACGGACCGTTCTGCCAGTGTTCCTGGACGGGCCGCCCAGGCTGCCCGGTCATGGTGTCCGCTCCGCCTGACGGCGACCACCCCACGGTCGCCCGGCGGACGGACGGGCCCCACCCCACCGTCCGGTCCCCACCGGCCCGCGGCCTCCCCCGATGACGACGTCACCGACGCCCGTCACGCCCGCACGATCGACCACCCCCGACGTGTCCCGGAGCGCCACCCGCGAGCCGCCGACCCACCGGAACCGATGCGACACACCCCCGAGCTCCCCAGCACCACCGCCTCGACCCGACGTCAGGCGCTGAACACCCCGTCCCGGCGGCTGCGCCGTGCCCTGCGGCACCGGGCGACCCTGGTCGCCGGCGGCGTGGCCGTCCTGGCCGTCGCCGGCGGTGCGCTGACCGTCGGCACCCAGCCCGCCATCGGCGAGGCCCTCGGCGTCCCGTCCGGCACCGCGAGCGCGTCGTCGACCCCGCAGCCGGCGCTGCACGGCACCGCACTCGACCGCGCGCAGGCCGCCGCGACGATCACCACGGCGAAGACCGTCATGCAGACCGCGAACGACAAGGTCGACACCTCGGCGCTCGAGCGCCGCGTCGACGCCCTGCGGGACTACCCGGAGCTGTCCGGTGCCGCCCTGACCACGCGGATCTCGACGACGGTCGCCTCCACGACGCACGTCGCCCAGGCGAGCGCCACCCAGGACAAGCGGGACGTCGATGCGAAGGCCGCGGCGGCAGCGAAGGCCGCCGCCGACGAGCGCGCAGCAGCCGAGGCCGCCGAGGCCGCGCGCAAGCTCGCCGCGGGCAACACCGTGGCCGGCGCGAAGGCGACGGCGACCTCGATGGCGTCCGCCGAGTACGGCTGGGGGGCCGACCAGTTCCAGTGCCTCGACAACCTGTGGACCAAGGAGTCCGGGTGGGACTACCAGGCCGTCAACGCGAACGGCGGCGCGACCGGCATCCCGCAGGCGCTCCCCGGCTCGAAGATGGCGACCGCCGGCTCGGACTGGCGCACGAACGCGACCACCCAGATCACCTGGGGCCTGCAGTACATCAGCGCCGCGTACGGCACCCCGTGCGCCGCGTGGGCGCACTCGCAGGCGAACAACTTCTACTGATCCCCGCGGTCGCGACCGCGACCGGTGACGGACGGGAGGCCCGTGGCGGATCCGCCGCGGGCCTCCCGTCCGTCGGTGTGGTCCGGTTCACCCCACCCGCGCGACGCGCACGTCGACGCGGCTGAGGGACAGGCCGAGGGCCGTCGCGGTCGCGAGGGCGGCGTCGTGCACGGCGCGGGCGACCTCGGGGGCCGGGCGGACGCCGTCGGTGCCGATGACCACGCGCAGGACGCCGTCGTCGTCCACGACGGTACGGAGGAGCGGGCCGGCGTTCGTGGCGATGCTGCGGACGGCCTGCACGGCGCTCGCGACCGTCGGGCGGGCGCGGTACAGGTCGGTGACGCCCGGGACCTCGGTGACGGCGGCCTCGATCGCGGCGAGGGTCTCGTCGGTGGCGCTCATCGGGCCTCCTCCTGATCGCTTCCGTGGGTCGTCTCGTGGTCGTGCTCGGCTCGCTGGTGGGCCTGGTGCTCGTGCTCGGCCGGGTGCTCCGGCAGCAGGTCGCGCACGACCACGTCGATCGCCTCGACGAGCAGGTCGGTCTGCTCCGCCAGGGTGCCGGCGACCGCGGTCCGCACGAGCTCGGCGGTCGCGGGGATCGACGGGCCGGTGGCGATGGCGATCTCGACGACCACCCGGACCGGCGAGGCCAACTCGGTGACGTCGCCGTCCAGGTGGCACCGGGCCACGAGCACACCGGGCACGCCGTCACCCGTGCGCCGGATGAGCGAACGGATGGCACCCTCGGTCATCACGGGGTGCTCGGTCTCCGACAGCGGCCGCAGCGGCACGTCACGACCGGAGCGGGACTCGATCGAGATGTTCGCCAGGACGTTGCCGATCCACGACTCGTCGGCCGGGGCCTCGTCGCGAGCCGCCGCCTCGAGCGATCGGAGCGAGGCGTGCCGGACGCGGATGATCGCCGCGAGGGCGTTCTGACAGGCCGGCGAATCGTCGATGCTGGGGTCGGCCGGCTGCATGCCGGCGTCGAGGTAGTCGGCGAGCTCGTCGATCGAGTGGCCGTCCAGGTCGCCGGGCTCGAGCGCGTCGAGTGCCTCGGGGCTGTCGGGCAGGTCCGTCGTGTCGGAGGCGTCGGGGCCGTCCGGTCGGATGCCGTCGTGGTCGCTCATCGCCATCCCTCCATGAGTCGGATCATGTTCTTCCTCGCTCGGGACAGCAGGCCCCGGACCGTCGACGGTGGCAGGTCGAGTTCGGCGGCGATCTCGTCGTACCGGTACTCGAGCACCTCCTTCATGATCCAGCACCGTCGCTGCGCTTCCGGGAGTTCGGCCAGCGCCCGCTCGGCGGCCTCTTCGCGGGAGCGCGCCTCGGCGACCCGCTCCGGGGCGTCGTTTGCCGGCGCGGCGACCTCGAGCTCCGTGACGTCGTCGTGGACGCGGCGGGCACGGATGCGGTCGAGGCACTTCCGGCTGAGGATGCGCATCAGCCAAGCCTTCACGCGCGCCGGGTCGTCGAGGCCGTCCAGCCGGTCCCAGGCGGTGATGAAGGTCTCCTGCACCACGTCGTCGAGCTCGTCGGTCGAACCGAGTGTGCGACGGGCGTAGGCGCGGAGCAGCGGGGTGTGGCGGCGGATCAGGACCTCGAAGGCCCGGACGTCGCCGTCGGACGACCGGCCGGCGAGGACCGCGTCGTCGAGCTCGGCGAGGGACTGCTGGTGCACGCGTTCCTTCTACTGGTGACGGGTGGTGATCGGCTGGGTGCGCCCGGCGGCCGGGACCACGCGCAGCGGACCGACGGGCCGCGCGGCGAGGGACCGGACACGGGTCTGCGCCAGCGGGTGGGAGCGCGTGCTCCTGGTGACGGGGTCGGTGCGTGCCATGTGGTCTCCTCGGTCGGGTGGTCCGGTACCGATGAGACGGAGGCCGCGGCCCGTTCGTCACACGCGCGTTCGGGATCTGCTGTCGGACGGCCGCTCGGGGCTTCCGGCCGGTCAGCCGCTCGGGGCTTCCGGTCAGTCGGTCGCTCGGGCCGGCGGCGTGCCCCGGGACGGGTCGATCGGACGCTTCGCCACGGGCAGCCCGGCGACCACCAGGTCGTACGCGTTGGCGACGAGGTCCTCGACCAGGGTCTCGTCGATCCCGTCGCCCGGCGACAGCGTGATCCAGTGCCGCTTGTTCATGTGCCAGCCGGGGGTTATCTCGGCGTGGTCGCGCACCAGGGCGGCTCCGTGCGGCGGCGCGCACTTGAGGTTGACGATCGGGACGCCGCGGACCTCGGTGACCATCACGAACATCTTGCCGACGACCTTGTGCACGATCGCCCCCTCGCCGAAGGGCTGGGTCTCGACGGCCGCCGGCAGCCCCGCCGCCGTGCGGATCGCGACCTCGTGCAGCTGCTCGCCGTCCATGCGCACAGCCTGCCGCAGGCCGCCGACACCCACCCGTTCGGGGGCGGGTCGTGAGGACCGATCACGTCGTAGGATTCCCACGCCGCGCACCCGACGCGGCGGTCGCCCCGGCGATCACCACCAGTTCCAGGGGGAACCCGTGCGCATCACCCGAACCCTCGGCCTCGCCGCCGCCACCGCTGTCCTCGCGACCTCCGTCGTCGTCGGCGGCGCCACGACCGCGCAGGCGGCCCCGAAGGCGTACGCCAACTGCTCCGCCGTCCACAAGGTCTACTCGGGCGGCATCGCGAAGAAGTCCGTCAAGAAGAACAAGGTCGTCTCCGGCGGCAAGGCCACCTACCGCGCGCTCAAGGGCACGGTGAAGAAGGACGACGCGCTGTACAAGGCGAACACGAAGCTCGACCGCGACAAGGACGGCATCGCCTGCGAGAAGAGCTGACCCGCTCTCCACCGCACATGACGCCGTCGTGGGCGTGAGACGCCGTCGTCGTCGTGTGACCGAGACGCCGTCGTCGTCGTGTGACCGAGACGCCGTCGTCGTCGTGTGACCGAGACGCCGTCATGCGCTCGAGACGCCGTCAGAACCGGCGGCGTCTCGGGCCTTCGGCGGCGTCGATCCGAGACACCGGCGTCATCTCGACGCGACGGACGGCCACGACGCCGGCGTCATCTCGACGAGACGTTCGTCGCGCTGACACGACGGCGTGACGCTGCCACGACGGCGTCTCCCGGACCACTCAGAGCGACGGAACGCCCTCGTGCCCCGTCCGCGGCCGCGCGGTACCAGCCACCCCGGTGACCACCGACCCTGCCGGCACGTCCTTCGTCACGACGGTGTTCGCTCCGACGACGGAGTCCGACCCCACGGTGATCGCCCCGATGAGCGAGGACCCGGCACCGAGCACCACGCGGTCCCCCACCACGGGGTGCCGTCGTGTTCCCGGACCGTGCTCCAACCCGCGACCGCCGAGCGTCACGCCGTGGAACACGAGCACGTCGTCGCCGACCACTGCGGTCTCGCCGATCACGACACCCATCCCGTGGTCGATGAAGCAGCGGCGACCGATGCGTGCCCCGGGGTGGATCTCGATCCCCGTCACCGCCCGGGCGACCTGCCCGAGCAGCCGCGCGACGAAGCGTGCTCCGGGCAGCCCCTCGGCGATCCACAACCGGTGCGTGAGCCGGTGCGTCCAGACGGCGTGCAGGCCCGGGTACAGGAGCGCGTTCTCCAGGTCGCCCCGGGCAGCGGGGTCGCCGCGGCGTGCTGCGGCCAGGTCCTCGCGGACCGTCCGCAGCACACCCCGGCGCCCGGTTCGACTCACGCAGTGAGCCCCTCGAAGAGCACCGTCGACAGGTAGCGCTCCCCGGTGTCGCACACGATGGCGACGATCCGCTTGCCGGCGTTCTCGGGGCGGGCCGCGATCTCGAGCGCAGCGTGGATGATCGCGCCGGACGAGATGCCGGACAGGATCCCCTCCTCCGTCGCCAGGGCGCGGGCCACGCGGAGCGCGTCATCGAGCTCGACGTCGAACACCTCGTCGATGACGCTGCGGTCGAGCACCTCGGGCACGAAGTTCGCGCCGATGCCCTGGATCTTGTGCGGCCCGGCCTTGCCCTCGGTGAGCAGGGGCGAGTCCTTCGGCTCGACCGCGACGATCTGCACGCCGGGCACCCGCTCCTTCAGCACCTGGCCGACACCCGTGATCGTGCCGCCGGTGCCGACGCCCGCGACGAACACGTCGACGTGCTCCTCGGTGTCGCGGAGGATCTCCTCCGCCGTCGTCTTCCGGTGGATCGCGGCGTTCGCTGCCGTCTCGAACTGGTGGGCGAGGATCGCGCCCGGCGTCTCGGCGACGATCGACTCGGCCTTCGCCACCGCACCCTTCATGCCCTCCGGCCCGGGGGTCAGGACGATCTCGGCACCGTAGGCGCGGATGACCGCACGGCGCTCGACGCTCATCGTCTCGGGCATCGTGATGACGACGCGGTAGCCGCGGGCGGCACCGACCAGGGCGAGCGCGATGCCGGTGTTGCCCGACGAGCCCTCGACGATGGTGCCACCGGCCTGCAGTTCGCCGGACTCCTCGGCCGCGTCGATGATCGCGACGCCCAGACGGTCCTTGACGCTCGCGCCGGGGTTGTAGAACTCGAGCTTGGCGAGGACCTCTGCACCGCCGGCCTTCGGCAGGCGGTTCAGCTTGACGAGGGGGGTGTTGCCGAACGCCTGGGAGATGTTCTCGTAGATGGTGCCGCTCATCCGGTCCGTCCTCTGCGGGTCAGTCGCGCATCGCTCTTCCTGGAGGCGCGGTGTGCGCCCGATCCTAGCGACCGGACCCAGCGTGGTCCTGTCCGTGACGGGCGCTCCGCGCCGGACGCGGGTCGCGCCTCCAGGCCGGGTCTCACGCGCGTCCGCGCAGCGCACGCTGCAGCTGCGCCTCGGTCGGCAGCGCCTGCCGGATCTCGGGTGGAAGGAGGTCGTACGACGCGACGCCGACCGGCGCGTTCGAGGCGCCGAGCGAGTACCGGACCACCGCGTCGTTCTTGCCGGCGACGAGCAGGAGCCCGACGGTCTCGGCGTGCCGCGCTCGGCGCAGTCGTGCGTCCACGAGGGCGACGGAGAAGGAGAGCTGACCCACGTGATCGGGGCGGAACTCCCCCCTCTTGAGTTCGACGACCACGTAGCGCAGTTGCTCCACGTGGAAGAAGAGCAGGTCCACGAAGAAGTCGCTCCCGTCGACGTCGAAGTGCACCTGGCGGCCGACGAAGGCGAACCCCGAGCCGAGCTCGCGGAGGGTGTCCGCGATGCGGTCCACCATCGCGGACTCGATGGCGCGCTCGTCGCGGTCGCCGTCCACGGCCAGGAAGTCGAGGACGTACGGGTCGCGGGTGATCTGCTGCGCGAGCGTCGCGTCGTCCTCATCGAGGAGACGACTGAAGTTCGTCGTCTGCACCCCCGACCGCTCGAGCGCTTGGGACCGGAGGTTGTGGACCAGGACGTTCCGCGACCAGCCGTTCTCGACGGCAGCCTCGACGTACCGAGCGCGTCGGTCGGGGTCAGTCTCCGGGAGGAGCGCTCGGATGTGCCCCCAGGGCAATTGGTCCACACGCTGTGGACCGATTGCCGCTTCGTCAGGCCACGTCGCCGCGAACTGCCGCATGTACTTCAGGTTGGTCGCCGAGAGCCCCTTCATCGAGGGGAACTCGGTGCGCAGGTCCGCAGCCAGCCGGTTGAGCACCCCGCTCCCCCAACGTCCGGCCCTCGACCGCTCGAGCAACACCGAACCGATCGACCAGTACAGGTGGACGAGGTGAGCGTTCGCCGCGAGCTGCACCCGCCCTCTCGTCGCCGTCACGCGGTCTCGGATCGACCGGAGGGTCTCGGCGTACTCGTTCGGCAGTGCGGCGTCATCGGTCATCCGCCGATGGTGGACGGGCGACAGGCTGGCTGTCCACGAATCGGTATGGACGACGGATGCGAGGCATTCGCCCGGTCCGGGTCAGCGCGCGAGCGACGTCCGCACGAACCGCTCGTCCGTCGCCTCGAGCACCCGCAGCACGTTGCCCCCGGCGAGCGCCCGCAGGTCGGACCCGCCCCAGCCACGTCGTTCGAGCTCCGCCGCGAGCACCGGGTACCGCGACACGTCCCGCAGGTCCGGCGGCAGCACCGGGGTGCCGTCGTAGTCGCCGCCGAGACCGATGTGCGCCGCACCGGCGACGTCGCGGGCGTGCTCCACGTGGTCCGCGACGTCGGAAACGGTCACCAGGGGCGGTTCCCCGACCGAGCCGCCTTCCTCCCAGTCCGCCCACGCCCGCGACACGAACTTCGGCACGAAGGTGATCATGACCACGCCGCCGTTGTCGGCCAGCCGGGCGAGCACGTCGTCGGGGACGTTCCGCGGGTGGTCGTCGATCGCGACCGTGGACGAATGGCTGAAGACGACCGGCTGGGTCGCCACGTCGAGTGTGTCCCGCATGGTCGTCGGCGCCGTGTGCGACAGGTCGACGAGCATGCCGATCCGCTCCATCTCGGCGACGACCTGGCGTCCGCGGTCGGTGAGGCCGCCGTGCGCGCGCTCCCCCGTCGCGGAGTCCGCCCACGGGGTGTCGTCGTTGTGGGTGAGCGTCATGTACCGGACGCCGAGCCGGGCGAGGGTGCGGAGCACGGCCAGGTCGTCACCGATGGAGTGCCCGCCCTCGGCTCCGAGCAACGACGCGATGCGACCGGTGTCGATTGCGGCACGCACCTCGGCGGCGGTCCGGGCGAACGCGAGGTCGTCGGGGTACCGCTCGATGATCCGGTGGGCAAGGTCCACCTGTTGCAGGGTCGTGCGCACCGGGTCGGGGTCGTCGGCGGGGACGAACACCGACCAGAACTGGCCCGCGACGCCACCGGCGCGGAGCTTCGGGATGTCGGTGTGCAGCGAGTCGGCCTCGGTGTCGATGCCCTCCACGCCGGAGTCGTGGGACTCGCGGCGCTCCCACGGCAGGTCGTTGTGGCCGTCGATGACCGGGAACGGGAGCGCGTCGAACGTCATGCCTGCGACGCTACCGCCCGTCGCTACGATCTCCGGGTGACCTCCACGAACACGTCGACGGACCGGCCGGTCCGGTGACGGTCTCGTTCCGGTGCGAGACGGAGCTCGCCTGCTCCCCCGAGCGCGCCTTCGCGCTGTCGCTCGACGTCGGCGCGCACGAGCGGTCGATGGCCGCGAGCGGTGAGCGCGCCGTGGCCGGCACGACCTCCGGGACGATCGGCCTGGGCGAGACCGTGACGTGGCGTGCGCGGCACTTCGGGGTCGTCTGGCGGATGACGAGCCGGATCACCGCCCTGGAGGCCCCACACCGGTTCGTCGACGAACAGGTCCGTGGTCCGTTCGCCCGCTTCCACCACGAGCACCGGTTCGAGCCGTCGGCCGGCGGCACGCGCATGGTCGACACGATCACGTTCCGCGCTCCGCTCGGCCCGTTGGGTCGCCTGGCCGAGGTGCTCGCACTCGGTCGGTACATGCCACGGCTGATCGCCGACCGGAACGCCTCGCTCGCTGCCGAGCTCCGCGCCGACGGCCACGGTGGTGCCAGTGGCTCGGACGGCTCGGGGGGCTCCGGCGGCCCGGGCAGCTCCGGTCAGTAGCCGCCAGACCGTTGCTCGCTGCGGCTTGCCGCACCGATGACGCACGCCCACCGGACCGAGCGGATCGCGAGCCCGCCGCGATGGTAGGAATCGACCATGAGCAGGGGAATCAGGATCGACCACGTGGGCGTCACGGTGCCGGACATCGACGCGGCCACGGCGTTCTTCGAGGCGGCGTTCGACGCCGTCGTCCTGTACGACATGCGGCGTCGTGACGAGGCTCCGAACGGCACGGCCGAGGCGCACGGCTACCTCGGCATCCCGAGCACGATGGCGCAGGGGGCCATGCGGATGCTCGCGCTGCCCGAGGGCCCGGGCCTGGAGCTGTTCGAGTACCTCGGCCCGGAGCAGCGGACCGCGGCGCACCCGTCGGACCTCGGCTGGCAGCACCTAGCGGTGTACGCCGACGACCTGGACGAGACCCTCGCCCGGGTCGAGGCAGCCGGAGGGACCAGGAACTCCGACCCGCGTGACCTGCGCGGCGACGAGGCCGGCACCGGCAACCGCTTCGTCTACACGCGGACGCCGTGGGGGTCGACCCTCGAGCTGGTGAGCTACCCGACGCCGCAGCCGTACCTGCTGTACGCACCGCGCCCGAAGTGGGCACCGTGGCCGATGTCGGACGACGTCTTCCCGGTGCCGGCCCCCGCCGTGCACTGACGCGACGCAAAGACGAGCCCTTCGTGAGCAGAAATGGTCGGGTGCCGAACGGCGACCCGACCATTCCTGCTCACGAAGCTCGCGGCGACACAGAGAACGTGCACAGCCATGTGCACGATGATGCACCCATGCACGAGACCATCCGCTACGTCGCGATCGGCGACAGCTTCTCGGAGGGCATCGGCGACGCCGGTCCCGCTCCGCTCCCCGGCTGGACCGGACGACTCGCGAGCGGGATGGCCGCGGCGCCGGACACCGGCGTCTCGTACGCCAACCTCGCCGTGCGCGGGCGGTTGCTCGCGGGCGTCATCGACGGGCAGCTCGAGGCCGCGCTCGCGCTCGACCCCGCGCCGACGCTCATCACGTTCTGCGCCGGCGGCAACGACATGCTGCGCCCCGGCTACGACGTCCCCGCGCTCCTCGCCCTCGTCGAGGCAGCGGCCGACCGGGTCGCCGCCACCGGTGCCCGCCTGGCACTCCTCAGCCCGGCCGACCCGAGCGCTCGACTGCCGCTCGGGTCCCTCATCAACCGCCGTGGCAACGCCTGGGCCGAGGCGCTCGGCACGCTCGCCCGGCGTCGTGGCCTGCCGTTCGTCGACGTCTCGCGCGACCCGCACCTGCGGCGGGCGGAGTTCTGGTCGGACGACCGGCTGCACATGAACGCCACCGGCCACCAGCGCGTCGCCGAACTCGCCCTGCACGCCGTCACCGACGCGCCCGCACCGGTCGAACCGACCGACGACGGCAGGTCCCGGGCGAGGCTCGGCGAGGAGCTGCGCTACTACCGGGAGCACGTCCTGCCGTGGGTCCGACGCCGGGTCACGCGGCGGTCGTCCGGCGACGGCCGCTCCGCCACCTTCCCCACCTGGACCCCGGTCGGACAGCCCGCAGGACCGCAGTCGGGCGGCCGCCGGGATCAGCCCGCGACGTAGACCCGGGTCGTGACGCCGCTCAGGGCGTGTGCGAACTCGTCGCCCGTCGCGACGAAGCCACCCGCCTCGTACAGGCGCACCGCCCGGTCGTTGTCGCCGAGCACGTGCAGCACCACGCGCGGGTGACCGGCAGCTCGCGCGTCGTGCACCGCCTCGGACAGCAGGGACCGCCCGAGCCCCCGCGCCTGCACGCCGGGTCGCACCGCGAGCAACGACAGGTAGGCGGCGTCCGTCGGGTCCGTCGAACGCCCGGTGCCCGGCGCCGTCACGAGCACGAAGCCGTCGACCGTGCCGTCGTCACCGGGCGCCACCAGCCAGGCGACGTGCTCCGCCGCGAACTTCTGCCGGGCGCGCTCCCGCACCGCGGGGTCCTCGCCGACGCCGTCCCGTGCGGCGACCGCGGCAGCCCACAGGTCGATGCAGGCGTCCGTCTCGTCGGGGCTCGCAGGACGCACGACCACGGACGATTCGATCATCCGTTCAGCCTACGGCGGCGCGGCTCCCGATCCTGAACGAGGCCCCACGGTGCTCCTCGGGCAGCCGGTCGCCCCGTCCGTGCAGCTTCTGCCGGAGCGAGCCCTGCGCGTACTCCTCCGGGTAGGCCCCGCGGGCACGGAGCTCCGGGATCACGAACTCGATGACGTCCTCCCACGTGCCCGGGGTCACCGCGTACGCCAGGTTGAAGCCGTCGACGTCGGTCAGCTCCTGGATCTCCTGCAGCCGGTCGGCGATGGTCGCTCCCCCGCCGACCGCCACCGGGCCGAGACCACCGATCGCCGTGTGACGGGCCAGGTCGCGGATCGTCCACGACGACCCGTCCTCGCCGGTGGCTGCCGCGATGTTCGCCGCGGCGGACTGGATCGCGTTCGACTCGACGTCGCCGAGGGGCTCGTCGAGGTCCCACTGCGACAGGTCGACGCCCATCCACCCCGAGTTGAGCACCAGGGCGCCGAGCTCCGAGGCGTACGACAGGTAGTCCTCGTACTTCGCCTGGGCCAGCTCGTCGGTGGCGTCCGTGATCACGGTGAGCAGTGTGTAGACGCGGGCGGCGTACCGGTCGCGACCAGCTGCCTCCAGGGCGTCACGGACCTTCGCGACGGTCGACGCGAGTTGCTCGACGGTCGGTGCGCCCACGAAGACCGCTTCGGCGTTCTCGGCGGCGAAGCGGATGCCGCGCGGTGACGCGCCCGCCTGGTAGATGACGGGCGTGCGCTGCACGGACGGCTCGGACAGGTGGATCCCGGGGACGTCGAAGTGCGTGCCGTGGTGCTCGATCGGGTGCACCTTCGCGGGGTCCGTGAAGATCCCGGCGTCGCGGTCCGCGACGACGGCGTCGTCCTCCCACGAGCCCTCCCACAGCTTGTAGAGGACCTCGAGGTACTCGTCGGCCACGTCGTAGCGGTCGTCGTGCGACAACTGGTCGGCCTGCCCCATGTTCCGCGCCGCGCTCGGCAGGTACCCGGTGACGACGTTCCAGCCGACCCGGCCCTTCGTCAGGTGGTCGAGCGTCGACATCCGTCGGGCGAACGGGTACGGGTGCTCGTACGCGGTGCCGGCCGTGATGCCGAAGCCCAGGTGCTCGGTGACCGAGGCCATCGCCGACACGAGCAGCACCGGGTCGTTCACGGGCACCTGCGACCCGGTGCGGAGCGCGGCCTCGTTCGACCCGCCGTACACGTCGTAGGTGCCCAGGACGTCGGCGATGAAGATGCCGTCGAACGCCCCACGCTCGAGCGTCTTCGCCAGGTCCGTCCAGTAGCTCAGGTCGCGGTAGTCCCGCGAGCGGTCGCGCGGGTGCCGCCACAGCCCGGAGGACTGGTGCGCCACGCAGTTCATGTCGAACGCGTTGAAGCGGATCTGCCGGTGCTCGCTGCTGCTGCTCACGGGTCGAGACGCTACGTCGGTCGCGCGCGTCCGTCACGGACCGTGACGAAGCGTGACGGGCCGGCTCCGGCACCGGCCTGGAGGCCCGCCCCGCCTCCGCCCCGCCGCCCCGGCCGGGCGGGTGGCCGGCCGCGCCGGTCGCCGGGTCCCCGGCGCGGTGCGGGTGTCTCCGCCGGCCCCCCGGCGCGGATGCGCGTCGCACAACCGAAGTGCTCCGGAACCGCGCGATCGCACGGCGCGAGCGCACTTCGGTTGTGCGACGTGACATCGCTCCCGCGGCTCAGGCCCGGTCGTGGAGCGTGACGTGGTAGCCGTCGGGGTCGGCGAACGTGAAGGTCCGACCGAAGGGGCCGTCGATCGGCGCCGAGACGATGCGGTGACCGTCGGCTGCCAGGGCGTCGTGGATCGCCTGCACATCGGTCGCGTGCATCCAGATCGCGGCACCGATGCCCGGCTGCGACACGTCGTCGAGATCGGTCCCGGGCACCAGGTCGCGCAGGGCGAACGCGATCGGCGAGGTCTCGAACACGACGGCGTGCGGCGGCCCGGCCTGGGCGCGGACGAGACCGAGGTACTGCTCGTAGAACGCCTGCGACGCGGCGAGGTCGCGGCTCTGCAGGGAGATGAAGTCGGGGCCGGTGACGGGCATGTGGTGCTCCTTCGGTTGTGTCAGTCTTCTGACACACACCAACGTATGTCAGACTACTGACATGCGTCAAGACGGAGACGGCATCGACCTCGAGACGTCGATCGGTTACCTGCTCAAGGAGACGGCGAGCGCCCTGCGCGCATCCATGGAAGCCGTCCTGCGACCACTGGGCATGACGATCACGCACTACTCCTGCCTCGAGCTGCTGGCGCAGCGCCCCGGTTTGTCGAACTCCGAGCTCGCCCGCGGCACCTTCGTCACCCGGCAGTCGATGAACGTCCTGCTGCAAGCACTGGAGCGGGACGGCTTCGTCACGCGAGCCAGTGAGCCGTCCGTCGGCAAGGCGCTGCCGACGCAGCTGACCGCGAGCGGGCGTCGGAGCCTGGAGCAGGCGAGCGCCGCGGTCCGCGGTGTCGAGCAGCGGATGCTCGAGGGGCTGACCGAGCAGCAGCAGGCGGACGCCCGTCAGGTCCTCCGGAGCATGGTCACGGCACTCCGCCGGCAGGACTGACCCACGGGTAGGCACGCATGCGGAACCGTTCCGCCTGGGCCTGGCCCTGCTCGCCGGCCCGTGGGCCAGACCGTGGGCGGACGTGGTCCCTAGGCTGATCGGATGGACGTCGCACTGCGGGACAGCACCACCGAGGACCTCGAGTGGCTCGTCGAGCTCCGGGCCGTGGTGCTGCGCGACGACCTGACACGCCTCGGTGTCTTCGACGAGACGCGCGTCCGGCAGCGACTCCGCAACGCGTTCCAGCCGCAGCTGACCCGCATCGTCGTGGTCGACGGCCGCGACGTCGGGTCGATCACCGTCCGGGTCGAGGGCGACGTCCGCTGGGTCGAGCACTTCTACCTCGCGCCCGACGTCCAGGGGCGAGGGGTCGGATCGAGAGTGCTGCGCACCGTCCTCGACCAACTGCACGACGGCCCGACGCGCCTCAACGTGCTGGTGGGCAGCCCCGCTCGCCGACTCTACGAACGCCACGGCTTCGTGCTCGACACCGACGACGGCGTCGACGTGTTCATGACGCTGCGGGCCGCCGATCGAGCATGCCAGGGAGCGCACTGAGCTGCTCGTCGACGACCTCGGCCGTCCGGCGCGCGGAGGCTCGTCGCCACGCTCCCCTGAGCCGGTAGCGTCAGCGACGTGACCGAGACCGGCGAACACGACGACGAGACCTTCAGCTTCACGATGTCGAGCGGCGGCACGCCCCGCGGCCACCTGCAGGACCCGAGCGCGGTCACACTGCACCTGGACCCCCGGCTCCTCGGTGACACCGCCCGGGGCAAGGAGATGTTCGCCGGGGCGGTCGACAAGCAGCACACCGCGCTGTCCGGCTACGCCAGGGCGCTCGACGACGCGGACGGCGACGTGACCGCCCCAGCGGTGCAGGACGCCGCCACCGCACTCCACGAGGCGCTCCAGTTCCTGCCGATCGCCCACACCGTCTACGCCGGGGTCGGTTTCCCGTCGGCGCGGGTCAGCGACGACCCGCGTGCGACGTCGTCGACGCCGGACCGGGGCGAGCGCGGCTTCGGAGTCCACCCGGACATGCTCACGGCGATCCAGGGCGACACGAGCCAGCGCTGGGAACTCGCCGGCACCGAGGACCTCCCGCTGGCCGTCGAGATCGCCCTCGCGACAGACCCCGACGCGAACGTCCGGTCGGTGTTCCTGTCCGGGACGACCCGGTCCCGGACCGTCGTGCTGCTCATGGAGGCCCGTGAGACCGACCCGGACGTGCTCGAGCAGCTCGCCCAGCAGGGCTACGCCAGCCCCGATCGGAAGTTCCCCCTACCGCTCGCGGACCTGGTTCCCCGAGAACTCGACGGCCTGTACGAGCTCCTCGGCCTCGACGCCGCCACCGTCCGCCTCGCACACGAGCGGTGGGCGCGGGCGCAGGAACACGACGAGCGCATCACCGTCGGCGACGCGCTCCGCGACATCGGCGCGGTCAGCTGAGCCGCTTGGCGTACCAGCGGTCGGAGTACGGATCGTCGTTGAACGGCGCCACCCGGACGAACCCGAGCCGTTCGTAGAGCGCACAGGCCTCGGCGAGCTCGGCGCGGGTGTCCAGGCGCAACGACGCGAACCCGCGTTCTCGGCAGACGCCCTCGACGTGCCGCAGCAGCGCCGAACCGATGCCTCGGCCACGGTGCTCCGGCAGCGTGAACACCTTCGTCAGCTCGCCGATGCCACCCACGAAGCGCACGCCGGCACAGGCGACTGCCGCTCCCCCGTCCGAGACGACGACGAACGCCCCGGTGTCCCCCTGCAGGTCGTCGTACGGCTCCTCGGCGTGTGCCTGGTCGATCTCGGCCGACGTCGCCGCCCGCCCATACCACCTCGACGCGACCTCGGTCAGGTAGGCCCGCACGATCGCGTCGGCGCGCGCTGCGCCGGGTCGCTCCGTCTCGAAGATCATCACGCCCCCTGCGTGGTCGTCCTGTCCGAGCCCTGCGGGCGACCAGCTGCTGACGGGAGGCGCGGGGCGGACCCGCACCGGGCCTCCCGTCCGTCAGGTGGTCGCGATCGCGAGCCGCACCTGGCTCAGCGGGACGCGGTCGCCTCGCGCGCGGCGGCTTCCGCCGCCACCCAGGCGAGCATGCCGCACTTGACGCGCATGACGAACTTCGAGACGCCGTGGAAGGCGACGAGGTCCTCGAGGACGTCCTCGTCGGGCTCGCCGACGCCGCGCGAGCGCATCATGGTGCGGAACTCGTCGGTGAGCGCGAGGAGCTCCGGGACGGTCCGGCCCACGGCCATGTCGGTGAGGACGGACGCCGAGGCCATCGAGATCGAGCAGCCGTCGCCCTGCCAGGCGAGCCCGGCGATGCGGTCCGTGCCGGGCTCGAGCCGCAGGCTGACGGTGATCTCGTCGCCGCACGTGGGGTTGCGCTCGAAGTGCGAGGCGTCGGCGTCGGGCAGTTCGCCGTCACCGTGCCGGGCCTTCGCGTGGTCGAGGATGACCTGCTGGTACAGGGAGTCGAGGGTGTTCACGCGGATGCTCCGAAGTAGTCGCGGACCTCGGCGACGGCTGCGATGAACCGGTCGACGTCGTGCTCGGTCGTGTAGACGTAGGTGCTCGCGCGGCTCGTGGCGGTCAGGCCGAGGCGTCGGTGCAGGGGCTGGGCGCAGTGGTGCCCGGACCGGACGGCGATGCCCTGCGCGTCCAGGTACTGGGAGACGTCGTGGGCGTGCACGCCCTCGACGTCGAACGCCGCCAGGCCGGACCGTGGCACGCCGGCGGGCGGGCCGACGACGCGGATGCCCGGGACGGCGGCGAGACCGTCGAGCATGCGACGGGCGAGGTGCTCCTCGTGGGCGCGGACACGTTCCATGCCGATGCCCTGCAGGTAGCGGACGGCCTCGGCGAGGGCGACGGCCTGGGACACGGGCTGCGTGCCGGCCTCGAACCGCTCGGGCGCGGGCATGAACTCCGAGCCCTCCATCGTCACGGTGGTGATCATCGAACCGCCGGTGCGGAACGGTGGCAGGGCGTTCAGCAGGTCGCCGCGACCCCACAGCACCCCGATCCCGTTCGGGCCGAGCATCTTGTGCCCGGAGAACGCGGCGAAGTCGACGCCGAGCTGCTGCACGTCGAGGGGACGGTGCGGGGCGGACTGGCAGGCGTCGAGCACGACGAGGGCACCGCGGGCGTGCGCGAGCCCGACGATCTGCTCGACGGGCGCGACCATGCCCGTGACGTTCGAGACGTGCGAGAACGCGACGACCTTCGTGCGGTCGGTGATGAGCGCGGCGGCGTCGTCCGCGGTCCACGTGCCGTCGTCGGCGACCGGGATCCAGCGCAGCGTCGCACCGGTCAGCGCGGCGAGCTCCTGCCACGGCACGAGGTTGGCGTGGTGCTCCGCCTCGGTGACCAGGATCTCGTCGCCCGCACCCAGGCGGAAGCGCGCGGCGTCCGGCCCGCCGCGGCCGGCACTGGCGCTCGCCATGCCGTGGGCGACGAGGTTCAGGGCATCGGTGGCGTTCGCCGTCCACACGACCTCGGTCGGGGCGGCGGCACCGATGAACCCGGCGACGGTGGCACGGGCGTCCTCGTAGGCGTCGGTGCTGAGCGCCGCGAGCGTGTGGGCCCCACGGTGCACGGCCGCGTTGTCGTGTTCGAGGAACCGACGCTCGGCGTCGAGGACCTGGCGCGGGCGCTCAGCCGTCGCGCCGGAGTCCAGGTACGCCAGCGGCTGCCCGTTCACGTCCTGCGCGAGGATCGGGAAGTCCCGCTTGATCGCTGCGACCTCGGTCTCGGTGAGCGGCTGGTTCGGCGCCACGACTGTCACGTCTCGTCCTCCTGGTGTTGCCGTCCACGACAACCCGTCAATGGTGGCCGTTGTTCCCGACGCCGTCCAGTCGGCACGGCGCAGCCCCGGGCCGGAGCGGTCCGGGGCAGCGCGCGTCGACGGTGGGCCGTCGGCTACTCGTTGCCGAGCTTCTTGTCCGCTGCGTCGCGGGCGCCGTCGATCTTCTCGTCGTACTTGCCGCCGGTCGCCTTCTTGACGGCGTCGGCCACGCCGCCGAGCACCTTGTCGCTGACGCCCTCGGCGCGCTCGCTCTTCAGGGCGTCCTGGACCTTGCCGTCCTGCAGGAACGCCTGCGCCTTCTTGGTGATGTCATCGAACGCCGCCATCGCTGCTCCTCGTGTCGGTGCGGAGCCCGTCGCTCCGTCGTGCCGCCGAGCGTAGGCCGAGCCCACGACGCGCGTACCGGAACGTTCGGGGTCTTCACACCATCTGGGCGCTGCGGCGGCGGGCCAGGACGTGGCCGACGGCGACGGCACCGGAGATCGCCAGCAACGAGGGCACCAGGATGTCGACGCCCTGCTGCGTGAACTCGACGACGAGCACGAGCGCCGTGAAGGGTGCGCGCATCGTCGTGGCGAGGAACGCCGCAGCACCGACGAAGGCGAATGCCGCCAAGCTCGGACCGTCGGCGGGCCAGAGCAGCAGCCAGGCACCGCCCAGCCCGCCGCCGATCGCCGCGCCGATCGCGATCGAGGGCGTCAGGGTGCCGCCCACCGCGCCCCCGCCGATGGTGGCCGTGGTCGTCACGGTGCGCAGCACACCGAGCAGCAGGAGCAGGACGATCGGCGAGAGCCCGGCGAACGGGTCGTCGTCGAGCGCGGTGTTCATCGCCACGAGCCCGAGCGCGCGGCCGTTGCCGAGGATCTCCGGGAACGGGATGGCGATGAGCCCGACCAGCGCGAAGACGACGGGCAGCACGACGAGCAGGTGCCAGCCCTTCGGCGCGATCCCCTGCAGCCGGTTCGTCAGCTTGACGAACCCGACCCCGGCCAGCCCGAGCACGGGGCCGACGACGATCGCCCACACCAGCAGCGACGGGGTCAGGTGCATCGTCGGGACGTCGTAGAGCACCTCGTCCGGGATCACGAGTCGGGCGACGATCGCCGCGACCGCACTCGTCGCGAACGCGGGCAGCGCGGTCGCCAGGCTGATCTCGCCGAGCAGGACCTCCACCGCGAACAGGGCGCCGCCGAGGGGCACGTCGTAGACCGCCGCGAGACCGGCGGCCGCTCCGCACGCCACGAGGATCCGGGTCTCGCGTGGCGTGAGGCCGGCGCGGCGCGTGACGAGCTGGGCGAGCCAGGCCCCGACCTCGCGCGGCGCGACCTCCTTGCCGATGGACGCGCCGAGCCCCACGGCGAGGATCTGGATGCCCGCGTTGGCGAGCGTTGCGAGTGCCGGCATCCGGGCCCCGTCGACCGCGGCGGTCACCGAGACGATCGACCGCCCCCAGCGTCGGAGTGCCCACCACGCGACCCCCGTCAGCACACCGGCGGCGGTGATCGCCAGGAACCGGTTCAGGCCGGACGGCGCGTCGGCGGCCTCGAGGTGCCCGCCGAAGCCGTACCCGAACGCGACGAACTGGATGAGCTGCAGGGCGAGCCAGACCGCGATCCCCGCGATGCCGCCCGAGATGCCGACCAGGGCGGTGATGACCGCGAGCTTGACCGCCCAGACAGGGGTCGCGAGACCGGAGTGCGGCATGCCGGAAGCCTAGTGGGTGGGCTCACCGGGGAGCGCCGGAGGCCACCGCGTCGGCGCTCGGACACGCCGACGGCCCGCGGACCCGCGCCCTGTCGGGTGGATTTCGGCTCTCTGTCGGGTCGCGAGCGTGGGGCCGGACGCGCGTCGCTCGTACTGTGGGCGACATGAGCGAGACACGGATCGTCGGGCTGCGGACCGAGCGGGGCTGGACACAGGAACGCCTGGCCGAGGTCAGCGGGGTGACGGTCCGGACCGTCCAGCGGCTCGAGGCGGGGAACGACGTGAGCCTCGACACCCTGTCGCGTCTGGCCGGGGCACTCGAGGTCCCGCTCCGTGACCTCGTCGCGGAACGCGCCGAGCGCGACGACACCGGCAACGCTGGCAGCACCGACGACATCGACGACACCGGCGGTCCGGCCGCCGGGGACGACGCTGCTGCTCGGCACTTCGCCGACGCAGCGCGGAGTGCCTGGCGCGACATCGCCCTCGGGGTGGCCCTGCTCGTGACGTCGCCGGCCCCGGTCGTGCTGCTGATCGCGGGGGCCGACGCCGGCCTCGTCCCCACGAGCGTCGAGGTCGCCATCGCGATCGGGCTCGGGGCGCTGCTCGCGATCGCCCTGGTCGCGACGCTCCACCTCGTCCGGGCGTCCGGCCGGCTGTCCCCGTTCCTGCCGATCCGCCAGGAACGGGTGCGGTTCGGCGCGCGGGCGCTGCGGTGGGCCGAGCGCCTCGAGGGCGTCCACCGACGGCAGCGCACCCGGGCGACGGCGGTCGCCTGCGCGATGTGGGTGTCCTCGCCGCTGCCGCTCATCGTCGTCGCGCTGATCGAACCCGGCCGGGGTCAGGGCCTCTGGATCGCCGCCGCGACCGCCGTCCTGCTCGTCGTCGTCGCCGCGGGGGCGTTCACCGCGCTGCGGACCGCGTGGGCCCCGTACGTGCAGGCGAAGCTGGCCCCGGCAGTCGAAGCTCGCGCGACCGTCTGAGGAGGGGCCGCCACAGCCGAGCCGTCGACCGGGCCGCCCACCCGGCCCGAGCGGTCCCCGCGGAGCCGCACCGTGCCTCCAGACCGCGCACCGACCGCCCGCGGTCAGACGGCCGTCACCCGGAACGGGACCACGCAGTCGGCCGGCATGAGCGGCGGCTGCAGACCGACGGTGCCGAGCACCCGTCCGCGGAACACCCGCTCGCCGGACCACCACGGCGGTCGGACCAGCCCGTGACCGTCACCGATGACGACCGGGTCGACGCGGTACTCGGCGTCCGGGTCGAGGTCGCGGAACGTGACCCGGCCCGTGCCCGACACGTCGGAGCGGCCGGTGCTCGCCAGGAAGAACACCGCGCTCCGTCGGTCGGGGGCGACGGAGCCGTACACCAGTCGGGACGGGTCGGTCTCGTCCGAGCGCACCAGGTCGCCGCCGTGCAGCAGACCGCGGACCTCGCGGTACAGCGCGATCCACTCGGCGAGCTCCGCGGACTCGGCCGGGCTCGCCCGGGCCAGGTCCCACTCGATGCCGAGGTGCCCGACCAGGGCGGTGCCGGCACGGAACGCGAGGTCGTGGACGCGGCCGGTGGTGTGGTTCCGCCCGCTCGCGACGTGCGCGCCGAGCATCTCCGGCGGCAGGAGCTGCTGCGTCCACCGGTGCATGTGCTGCCGCTCCAGGGGGTCGATGTCGTCGGACACCCACACCCGGCTGGTGTGCTCGATGACACCCAGGTCGACGCGGGCACCACCGGACGAGCACGACTCGATCTCGAGCGACGGGAACCGCTGTCCGAGCGTCGCCATGAGGCGGTAGGTGGCGAGCGTCTGCTCGTGCACGGCGGCGCCGCCCCCGGGGAACCCGGCGTCGACGAGGTCACGGTTGTGGTCCCACTTGACGGCGTCGACGCCGTACTCGCCGATGATCGCGGTCATGCGTTCGAGCACGTACTCGTACGCCTCGGGGATCGCGAGGTCGAGCACCTGCTGGTCGCGCGACCGGACGGGCAACCGGCCGTCCGCCTGCATGAACCACTCGGGGTGGGCGCGGGCGAGGTCGCTGTCCTCGTTGACCATCTCGGGCTCGAACCACAGCCCGAACTGCATGCCGAGTGCGCGGACGCGGTCGACCAGGGGGCCGAGGCCGTCCGGCCAGACGTCCTCGTCGACGTACCAGTCGCCGAGGCCCGCGTGGTCGTCGCGCCGACCGCGGAACCAGCCGTCGTCGAGCACGTACCGCTCCACGCCGAGTGCCGCAGCCCGCTCGGCGAGGTCGACCAGCCGGGCGAGGTCGTGGTCGAAGTAGACGGCTTCCCACACGTTGATCGTGACGGGGCGCGGGGAGCTGGGGTGCTGCGGACGGCTGCGCAGCCAGCGGTGGAAGCGCCGCGCCTGGTCGTCGAGGCCGTCGCCGTGCGCGAAGTACACCCACGGCCCCTCGTACGACTCGTCGCGTCCGAGCCGCACCTCGCCGGGCAGCAGGAGCTCGCCGCCGCCCACGACCTGCCGACCGGTGCTGAGCCGCTCGGCGTGGTGGCGGTGGTTGCCGCTCCACGCCGTGTGTACGCCCCACACCCGGCCGTGGGCGAACCCGAAGCCGGGCTCCCCGACCGTCAGCACCGTGGCGGCGTCCGCACCGGTCCGGCCCTTCCGTCCCTCGCGCTGGTGGGTGCCGACGACGAGTTCGCGGCGCTGCGGCGTCCGTTCCTTGCCCCAGCGCCCGGCGAAGTCCAGGATCTCGCGCGCACCGGACGGGATCGGCATCGCCACGGTGAGGTCGTCGACGGTGTAGACGCCCGCGGCGGTGTTCGTCACGGCGGCCCGGGCGCGGACGAGTCCGGAGTCGAGCATCTCGACCGTCAGCCGGACGGCCAGCCCGGCGGTGGTGTCGACGGCGTGAGCGGTGAGCGTGGTGTCGGTCACGTCGAGCGCGGTCACGGTGAACGCCGGTGCCCAGTCGTGGCCGTCACGGTGTCCGGCGAGACCCGGTCGGCCCGTCCAGCCGCGGTGCGGTTCCGGCAGCAGCGCCAGGCGGACGGGCTCGTCCATCTCGTTCGGGGCGACCGGGGCGACGTCGGCGTCGGCGAGCGCGGTGAGGGCCGCCTCGTCGAGTGGTCCGAGCGCAGCGCCCCAGTGCACGACGGCGGGCAGGGCGGCACCGCGGCAGTCGAGGACCAGGGACACGCCCCCGGCGGTCAGGTGGACGAGGTCGTGCGGCATGCGGGCTCCAGTCGGCGTCGTTGCACCCCGAGCCTCGCCGGTCGGGGTGCCCGTCGCAACTCCGCGGGCGGCGCGGCTCAGAACCAGCGCTTGACCTTGAACACCACGTACAGGATCGCCGCGAACAGGATCATCGCCAGGATCGACAGCGGGTAGCCCCACGTCCACCCGAGCTCGGGCATGTGGGTGAAGTTCATGCCGTAGATCGCGGCGATCAGGGTCGGTGCGAACAGGATCGCCGCCCAGCCCGAGATCCGCTTGGTGTCGTCGTTCTGCTTCTGCGCCGCCAGGGTGGAGTCGACCGTCAGCGCGTTCTGCAGCAGCTGCCGGAAGGTGTCGAGCCGCTCCACGGTCCGGATGGCGTGGTCGAGGACGTCGCGGAACCGGCGTTGCATCTCGACCGGTAGGTGGTACTTCTCGGCGCCGCGGTGCAGGTTCTCGATGATGTGGATGAGCGGTCGGGCGGCCCGCTGGAAGTCGACGACCTCGCCGAACAGCTCGTACACCCGGCGGGACACCCCGGCCTCACCGGAGAACAGCTGGTCCTCGATCTGGTTGATGTCCTCCTCGAGCCCGTCGATGACCGGGACGTACCCGTCGACGATCGAGTCCATGAGTGCCCAGAGCTGCGCCTGCGGCCCCACCGTCACCAGCCCCGGCTTGCCGCTCATCCGCTGCAGCGCCCGCGGCACGGTCTGCGGGCCACGGGGGTCGGCCTTGACGACGGCCAGGAAGAAGCGCTCCCCCACGAAGGCGTGCACCTCGCCGAAGGCCACTTCTTCCTGCCGGTCGTTGTACAGCGCCGGCTTCAGCACGACGAACAGCGTCGAGCCGTAGCGCTCGAGCTTGGGGCGCTGGTGGCCCTCGGCGGAGTCCTCGACGGCCAGTTCGTGCAGGCCGAGGGCGACCGCGACGTCGCCGAGCTCCTGGGCGTCCGGCTCGTGCAGCACGATGCACGCGCTGGCGCCCTGCTCGTCGAGCATCCGGAAGGTGTCGTCGAGGGACGGGCTCGCGATCGGGGCGATCCGGTCGATGTAGACGGTGTTCAGTTCGACGCTCACGCGACCACCGTACGCAGCACATCGCGTGGACGGACGGGAGGCGCGGCGCGGGCCCGCCCCGCCGCCTGCGGCCCGTCCCCCGCTCCGCTGGACGCGCGGTGCGCGCGGTCCCCCGGCCGGCGTCTACCGTGCAGGTCATCAGCATGCTGACGAAAGGGAGTGTCATGAAGCGCATCTGGAAGCGGATCGCCGTCGCGGTGAGCGCGGTCGTCGCCGTCGTCGGGGCGTACATCGGCTCGGGAGCCGCCGGTGGGACGCCGATCGCCGACGCCGCCGGAGGCGCACTCTCCGCGTCGTCGACCGCGATCGCCCCGGGCGGCCCGGCCTTCTCGATCTGGAGCGTGATCTACGCCGGACTCATCGGCTACGCGGTCCTGCAGCTCGTCCGCACCGCGAACGACGAGCGACACGACCGCCTGGTGCTGCCGGCCGTGCTGTCCCTGCTGCTCAACGCGGCGTGGATCCTGTCGGTGCAGTTCGGGCTGCTGTGGGCCAGCGAGCCGATCATCGTCGCGCTGCTCGTCGTGCTGGTCTGGACGTTCTCGATCCTGCGCCGGACCCGCTCGCGAGGCGTCGTCGAGGCGATCCTGGTCGACGGCACGTTCGGCCTCTACCTGGGGTGGGTGTGCGTCGCGACGGCGGCGAACACGGCCGCGGTGCTGACGGCGGCAGGTTTCCGGGGCTTCGGCCTCGGGCAGGACGTCTGGGGTGTGGTGGTCGCGGCCGTGGCCGGGCTCGTCGGGGTGCTGCTGGCGTCCTGGGGGCGCGGTCGCCTCGCCCCGGCGGCCTCGCTCGCGTGGGGCCTGGCGTGGGTGGCGGTCGCCCGGTTCGAGGGACCGCTCGTCTCCGTGCCGACGGCGGTCACGGCCGTGGTGGCCGCGGCGGCGGTGGTCGTCGTGACCGTGGTCGTGCGGGCGCGCGCCGGGTGGGTGGCTGCCTGACGCACGAGCCCCGGCACGTCGTTTCGTGCTGAGCGACACCTCACGCAGCCGCTGGGCCGTGAGGTGTCGCTCAGCGCGAAGACTCGGGGGGCGTCAGCGCGGCCTCAGCGCGCGGCGGCCACCAGGTCGTGGGCGGCGGCGACCGCGGCGTTCGTGACCGCTCCCCCGTGCACGTTCAGGCCGGCGGCGAGCGCGGGATCGGCCTCGAGCGCGGCCTGCCACCCGCGGTCGGCGATCGCGACGGCGTAGGGCAGCGTGGCGTTCGTCAGCGAGATCGTGCTCGTGCGCGGCACGGCCCCCGGCATGTTCGCCACGCAGTAGTACACGGTGTCGTGCACGGCGAAGGTCGGGTCGTCGTGGGTGGTCGGGTGCGACCCCTCGAAGCAGCCGCCCTGGTCGATCGCGATGTCGACGAGCACCGACCCCGGTCGCATGTCCGCGACCATGGCGTCGGTCACGAGCTTCGGCGCCGACGCCCCGGGGATCAGGACCGAACCGATCACCAGGTCGGCGTCGCGCAGTGCCTCGCCGATGGCGTGGGCCGACGACCGCAGGGTCGTGATGCGGCCGTCGAACCGGGCGTCGAGTGCGCGCAGCCGCGGCAGGCTGATGTCGAACACGGTGACGTCGGCACCCATGCCGAGCGCCATCGTCGCGGCGTGCTCGCCCGCGACGCCGCCGCCGATCACGACGACCCGTCCCTTCGGTGCGCCGGGGACCCCGCCGAGCAGCAGCCCCCGCCCGCCGTTCGCGCGCATCAGGTGGTGGGCGCCGACCTGGGCGGACAGGCGGCCGGCGACCTCGGACATCGGCGACAGCAGCGGGAGCGAGCGGTCCGGCAGCTGCACGGTCTCGTAGGCGATCGCGGTGGCCCCGGAGTCGACGAGCGCGTCGGTCAACGGGCGGTCGGCGGCCAGGTGCAGGTAGGTGAAGAGCACCTGGCCCGGTCGGATCATCGGGTACTCCGACGCCACGGGCTCCTTGACCTTCAGCACGAGTTCCGCGCGGTCCCAGACCTCGGCGGCGGAGTCGACGATCGTGGCACCGGCAGCGCGGTACTCGTCGTCGGTGAAGGCCGAACCCACACCGGCCCCGGCCTGCACCAGGACCTCGTGCCCGTGGGCGCTCAGCTCGGCAGCCCCCGCCGGCGTGGCCGCCACGCGGTACTCGTTGTTCTTGATCTCGGTCGGGACGCCGATGCGCATGCGGACTCCTTCGTGGGCGGTGCGTTCGTCTCCACCATTGAGCCGCGGATTCGCTCCGAGCACCGTCCCACCGAAGATCCGAGCAGGATCAGCCGGATCCGTGCGACGTGATTCGGCGGAGCGCCGTCAGCTGCCGCGCAGGGACTCGCTCGGCAGCTCACCGAACCGGGTGCGGTACGTCGCCGAGAAGCGGCCGAGGTGTCCGAACCCCCAGGTGCGCGCGACCTCGGCCACCGTCGTCTCGTCGAAGCCGCTGCTCACCAGGTCGGTGCGCGCGCCGTCGAGCCGCACGCCGCGCAGCAGCTCGCCCGGCGTCTGGTCGAGGTGCCGCCGGAGCGACTGCTGCAGGCCGCGCGGACTCAGTCCCGCGGCACTCGCGATCTCCGGCGTGCCGATCGACTCGCGGGCGTGCTCGTGCACGAACTCCAGGGCACGGCGCAGCCGCTCGTGCTCGGGACCGCTGCCGGACACCGCGGCGCGCCAGCGGTCGCGGCGGGGGAACGCCCGGATCGCCGCGGTCGCGAACGCCTCGGCGATGTCGCGCTGCTCGATCGGACTCATCGGACGCTCGACGTCGAGCCAGGTCGACGAGTGCCGGCGCACCACCGACTGCCAGAGCGCCGCGCCCTCGGACGTCGGCCGCCGCATCGTGTCGAAGGCGAAGTCGTCGTCCCCGGCGATCGCCCGGACGAAGTCGCGGTCCAGGTGCACCAGGTTCAGGGCGATGTCGCGGTGGTGCAGCTCGTAGGGCTCGGCGAAGGGCAGCACGACGGGCACGCCCGCCTGCAGCTCGTGTTCCTCGCCCCCGGAGGTGATCCGGCTCGAGCCGTGCCGCAGCCAGGCCACCAGGAACTGGTCGTCGACGCGGCTCTCGCTCCGCAGGTCCACCAGGAACCGCGAGGAGCGGAGCGACATGCGCTCGTCACCGACCCCGGCGAAGTCCCAGTACGCGTTCTCGTGGGTGCGCCGGACGACCGGGGCCCGGAAGTCGTAGTCGCCCGTGAAGAACGCGAGCGCCTCGTCCACGTCGTTGCCGACGAGCCGGCGGCGGTACCGCTCGGAGGGCAGTTCGAGAGAAGGCAGCATGGTCCTGAACTTATTGGTACCCACCGACAATCTGCTTCAGATGCTGACTCAGGGCTGCAGGATGGCCTGTCCGACGCTCTCGTCCAGGATCAGGTCGGTCACGAGTCCCGAGGCCAGTGCCCCGCGCAACGATGCGGCCTTCGAGCGACCGGCGACGACGCACACCCGTCGTGGCGCACGCTTGATCGTGTCCAGGTCGGGTCCGCCCGCGCGGGCGTTCACACCGATGTCCCGCCACGACCCGTCGGCCCGGTAGAACACCGTCGACACGTCGCCGACGACCTGTGCCCGGGTGAGCTCCTCGCGGTCCGCCGGGTCGAGGTACCCGCCGGAGTACACGTGCGAGGGCACCGGCGCCTGCGGGGCACCCACACCGAACACGACCAGGTCCATCCGCTCGTGCATGTCGAGCAAACGGCGGATCGAACGCTCGCGGAACAGGGCCTCCTTGGTGGCGGGGTCGTCGAAGAAGGCCGGCACGGGGAACTGCTGCACGAAGGCGCCGTACGCCTCGCCGAACCGCCGCAGGATCTCCGAGGCGTACACGATGCCCGTCGTGCGGGTGTTCGCGGCCCCGTTGATCTGCACGATCGTCGACCCGTGCGTGGTCTTCGGCACGAGGTACCGGCTCACCGCGCTCACCGTCGAGCCCCACGACAGCCCGATCACCATGTTCGACTCGACGTACTGCGTCAGGATCCGGGCGGCCGACAGCGCGACCCGTTCGAGCCGGTCGACGTCGCTCGTGTGGTCGGGCACCGGCACGACGTGCGCGTGCACCCCGAACCGCGACCGGATCGACCGGCTGAGCGCCGCGGCCTGGTCCAGGGGCGACCGGATCTGGATGTCGACCAGGCCGGTGTCGCGCGCGTACTTGAGCAGGCGGGACACCGACGAGCGCGACGTGCCGAGCTCGTCGGCGATGGCGTCCATCGTCAGGTCCTGCAGGTAGTACAGGTGCGCAGCGCGCAGCGCCTGCTGGGTGCGCATGGGCTGACCCGCATCGCTCATGGTGCTCCGATCTGTCGAACGCAACCATGCACGGACGTGCAGGGCGTCTGCAACCCCGGCCGAGCCTCCAGACCGCCCGTTCGCACTGCGCGACACCTGTTCTGCACGTTCGTGCACCCAGGTTGCCCGCAGTGCGCGACGAGCGCACGATCGTTGGTGACCCCACGAACGGACGAAGGAAGCGACGAACCATGTCGAAGAAGACACAGCCCCGGAACACGGTGACCGCCCTCACCGAGCGCCCGAATGCACAGGTCCTCGTCGTCGGCGGCGGCATCAACGGCATCGCCACCTTCCGCGACCTCGCGCTGCAGGGTGTCGACGTCGCCCTGGTCGAGCGCGGCGACTACGCCTCCGGCGCCTCCGCGGCATCGAGCCACATGATCCACGGCGGCATCCGCTACCTGGAGAACGGCGAGTTCCGCCTGGTGCGCGAGAGCGTGCAGGAGCGCAACGGCCTGATCCGCATCGCGCCGCACTACGTCAAGCCGCTGCAGACGACGATGCCGATCTTCTCGACGTTCTCCGGCATCATGAACGCCCCGCTGCGCATGCTGACGCACAAGCAGCGCTCCACCAAGGAGCGCGGCGCGATGCTCATCAAGATCGGCATGACGATCTACGACTCCTTCTCGCGCGACGGCGGCTCCGTCCCGAAGCACGTCTTCCGCACCAAGAAGGCGGCGCTCGAGGACATGCCAGCCCTCAACAAGGACCTGAAGTACACGGGCACCTACTACGACGCGAGCGTGCACGAGCCGGAGCGTCTGGCCCTCGACGTCCTGAAGGACGGCCTGACCGCCGGCACCGGGACCGGCTCCGCGGCGACCGCCCGCGCGACCAACTACGTCGAGGCCGCCGGCACCCGTGACGGCGGCGTGCTGCTGCGCGACCGCGAGACCGGCGATGAGTTCGTGTTCACCGCCGACGTCGTGATCAACGCATCGGGCCCCTGGACCGACCTGACGAACGAGGCGTTCGGCGGCGAGACGAAGTTCATGGGCGGCACGAAGGGCTCGCACATCGTCGTCCACAACGACGAGCTGCTCGAGGCCACCAAGGGCCGTGAGCTGTTCTTCGAGAACGACGACGGCCGCATCGTCCTCATCTACCCGCTCAAGGGCCGGGTGCTCATCGGCACGACCGACATCGACGCCGACCCCGCGAAGCCGGTCACGACGACCGACGAGGAGATCGACTACTTCTTCGGGCTCGTCAAGCACGTGTTCCCGCAGATCGAGGTCACCCGCGACCACATCGTCTACAGCTACTCCGGCATCCGCCCGCTCCCCCGCCACGAGGACACCGCCCCCGGCTTCGTGTCCCGCGACTACCGGATCGTGGACACCCAGATCGCCGGCCTGCCGGAGTCGACCGTGCTGTCGCTCGTCGGTGGCAAGTGGACGACCTTCCGCGCCCTCGCCGCACACCTGTCCACCGAGGCGACGACCAAGCTCGGCATCACCCGCAAGGTCGACACCACCGGCATGCCGATCGGCGGCGGCAAGGACTTCCCGGCCACCGACGCGCAGCGCGCCCTGTGGATCAAGTCCCACCGCGACGGCCTGGACGAGTCCCTCGTCGAGGGCCTGCTCGAGCGCTACGGCACCCGTGCCGCCGAGGTCGTGGACGTCCTGACCGACGGCCCCGTCGAGGCCCTGGAGTCGGACCCGTCGCTCACCCGCGCCGAGGTCGCGTACTTCGCCCGCCACGAGCAGGCCGTCCACCTGGTCGACGTCGTCCTGCGCCGCACGAACCTGGCGTTCGTCGGCGGCGTCACGATCGAGCTGCTCGACGAGCTGGCCGACGTGCTCGCCGGTGCGCTCGACTGGACGACCGAGGAGCGCGCGGACGAGGTGCAGCGCACGCTCGACGTGCTGCGCGAGTCGCACGGCGTGATCGTGCCGCTGACGTCGGCGCAGCTCGCGTAGTCGACGCGACAGACGGGAGGCGCGGTGCCAGCTGGCACCGCGCCTCCCGTCCGTCTGCTGGTCGCGTCAGCGCCCGCGCGTCAGAACCGCTCGCCGGTGGGGTCGAGCGCCGTGCGGTCGATGAGCTGGTCGCCGCCGACCGGCTCGCCCTCCCAGTCGACCAGGCGCCAGCCGTCGGCCGAGGAGCCCTCGAGCTCGACGATGCCGGTGTTCTCCAGGTTCCGCTTCGTGCCGAAGTGGTCCGGCGTGTTCTGCGCCGCGGCGCTCGCCCAGGTGCGGATGGCGGCACCGTGGCTCACGGCAGCGGCGACCGCGACCCCGGAGGCCTCGATCTGGCGCACGGCGTCGTCGTACCGCTCGAAGAACTCGGTGCCGCTCTCGCCGCCCGGCATCCGGGTGGTCCGGTCGCCGCCGGACCAGCCGTGCACGGTGGAGATGTAGGTCTGCACCGACACCGTGTCGTTCTTGCCCTGGGTGTCGCCCGCCTCGATCTCGCGGAGCCCGGGCAGGACGACGGGTTCGAGCCCGAGCGCGGTCGCCAGCGGTGCCGCCGTGATCTGCGTCCGGACCATGGTCGACGCGAACAGGCGCTCGATCCCCCGGTCGGCGAGCGCCGCCGGCAGGGCGTCGGCCTGCTGCTGCCCGAGCTCGGTCAGCCCGGGTCCGGGCACCACGGCATCGAGGATGCCGTGCACGTTCGCGGGGGTCTGGCCGTGGCGGATGAGCAGCAGTCGCATGCCGCCACCCTACGGACCGCCGCCGACGTCAGCCCTGACGCGTGTTCCAGCGGGGGTCCTTCTTGTTGATGACGTAGACGCGGCCCCGGCGCCGGACCACCTGCGAGCCGGGGATCTTCTTGAGTGCCTTGAGCGAGTTGCGGACCTTCACGTCGAGCCTCCTTGTTGAGAACGGTTGTCAGTTACAGTAGCCCACATGCGTGCTGCTGCCATCACCCTCGTCACCGCCCTGCACCAGGTCGACACCGACCGTCTCGCCGCCCGGATCACCACCGGGCACCGCATGCTCGCCGGGGGCAGTGCCCTCGCCGCGGCACGGGCGATCGCCGACCGTGCGGACCGACTCGACCAGGTGTGCGGACCGACGGCGGACCACGGCCTCGTCGTCACCATGACCCCCGGCGCCGACGCACGAGCGGTCGGCATGATGCTCGCGAACGCCGCCCGTTCCGAGACCGGAGACGACCGGGTGCTCCGCCACGTCGTCGGGGTGTTGCGCGCGGACGACGTCGCGCACCTGCTCTGGTCGGACGTCGACGACGCGTTCGTGGCCGCCGACCGGGTGACGGCACTGGTGGAGTACGCGACCGTCATCGCCCTCGACCGGGTCGAACCGCTGTCCGGACGCCGCCGTCGCGCCCTCGTCTCGCTGCTCCACCGCCTGGCTCCCCAGGCCGTGATCGTCGCACTGCCCGCGATCCGGAGCGCCGCCGACCTGCCGGCGTCGAACGGCGGCGCGGCACGGGTGCTCGCCACCGGAGCGGGTTGGATGCGGGCCCTGTCGAGCGGTGCCGACGCCGGTCGCGAGGCCCGCGACGACCTGGTGTCGATGCGCTACCGCGAGCCCCTGCCGTTCCACCCCGTGCGGCTGGCGACCGCCGTCGAACGGGACCTGGCTGCCGGGGCGAACGGTCGCGTACTGCGGTCGAAGGGGTTCTTCCGCCTGGCGTCACGCCCCGACCACGTCGGCTCGTGGTCGAGCTTCGGCGCGATGCTGGCGCTCGACCCGACCGCGAACCCGTCGTGGGACGCCGACGCCCCGATCGGTCAGGCGCTGTGGTTCGTCGGTGAGCGGTTGGACGTCCGGGCGATCGAGCGGGCACTGGACCACGCACTGCTCAGACCGTCGGAGCTGCTGGCCGGGCCCGACGTCTGGCGCGGCTGGGCCGACCCGTTCCCGGTGTGGCCCGCGGCGGACCCGGCGCCCGGGCACCGGCACGAGTGACCGAGGCCCTACCATCGGCAGCGTGGCGATCGAACCCGAGACGAAGAACTGGACGTGGGTCATCGAGTCCGCGTGTCCCGAGTGCGGCTACGACGGCAGCGTGGTGACCGTCCGCGACGTGCCGGGCATCATCGACGAGAACACCGCCGCGTGGCCGGAGGTCCTCCGGCGCGACGACGTGCGCGACCGTCCGGACGACCACACCTGGTCGCCGCTCGAGTACGGCGCCCACGTGCGGGACGTGCACCGGAAGATGGCCGAGCGCCTCGAGCTCATGCTCACCCAGGACACCCCGACCTTCGCGAACTGGGACCAGGACGCCACCGCCGTCGAGGACCGCTACTCCGAGCAGGACCCCGCGGTCGTCGCCGAGGAGCTGCGCGAGTCGGCCGACCGCGCGGCCCGGGCCTTCGCGGCGGTCCCCGACGCGGTGCTCGAGCGCACCGGGCTCCGGTCCGACGGCAGCGCCTTCACCGTCGCGACGCTCGCCACCTACTACGCGCACGACCCGGTGCACCACCTGTGGGACGTGCGGCGCACGCCCTAGACGCGGGGATAAAGGGCCGGGAGGCGCGGCGCGGCCCCGCACCGCGCCTCCCGTCCGGCGACGGTCACCACCGGATCCGGCACCGACCGGGGTCGGTCAGGCGAGGGCGTCGAGCACGGCCCGCGCGGTCGCGGCGTCCGTGACGAGCTCGTTCACGAGCCCGCCGTGCACCGCGCCGATGATGCTCGGGACCTTCGCGCTGCCGACGGCGACCCCCACGGCGTGCGGCACCGACGCCAGGATCTCGCGCGAGGTCCGCACCATCCGGTCGCTGCCGGGGAACTCGATGGCCGAACCGTCGGCGGCGTAGAAGTTCAGGCAGACGTCACCCGCGGCGTGGTCGAACACGGCGTCGTCGGTCGGGATGCCCCTCGCCAGGGCGTCGCGGGTGGGGGTGGGTGCGCCGATCCCGAGGATCGCACCCTTCGCGCGGCTCCAGAGTCCGACGACGTGCTGGAACGCCGGGTCCTCGTCGAGGGTCGACCGCATCGCGGGCGAGGGCAGCGCCTGCGCGAACAGGAACGCCGGGATGGCGCCCGAGTGCTCGGCGGCGGTGCGCGTGATCTCGTTCGTCTGGAACCACGGCATCGGGTCGGTCTGCCCGCCCACGGTCGGCACGAGCTGGACGCCCGGCATCGTCGGCATGCCGGACCGGGCGACGTCGTGGACGGTGCGACCGGACGACATCAGGACGGCGTCGCCGGGGACCAGGCCCATGCCCTCCACCGCCGCAGCGATCGGACCGGCCAGGTCGGCGCCGAGCGTCGCGGCGTGGGTGACCGCGGCGAGGTGCACCGCGCGCAGGCCGAGCACGACCTGCAGGCGTTCGGCGAGCGCCACCGTCTCGTCCTGGAACGGGTCGACGACCTCGATGCGGACGAGTCCGGCCTTGCGGGCCTCGGCGACGAGCCGCGAGACGGTCGGCCGCGAGACCCCCAGGCGGGCCGCGATCTCGACCTGCGTGGCGTCCTCGAGGTAGTACATGCGCGCCGCCTGGTAGACGGTGTCGAGCGGGAAGCGGGTCCGGGCAGCCTCGGCGGTGGGGACGTCGGCGGACATGGGGCGATGCTACCGCCTCTGCTCGGGCAGAAATTGTGTGCTGGACAGATGTCCAGGTGCCGCGCACACTGGGACGGGGCCCGGTGCCACGGGCCGGGAAGGAACACACGCATGACGTACCGTCTCGTGATCGGGTCCGACGACGCCGGGTTCGACTACAAGGAGATCATCAAGGCCGACCTGCTCGCCGACGAGCGCGTGTCGGACGTCACCGACGTCGGGGTGGACGCCGACGGGCACACCGCGTACCCGCACGTCGCGGTGGACGCCGCACGACTCGTGGCGAACGGCGAGGCCGACCGCGCGATCCTGGTCTGCGGCACGGGTCTCGGCGTCGCGATCAGCGCCAACAAGGTGCCCGGCATCCGCGCGGTCACGGCCCACGACTCGTACAGCGTGGAGCGCTCGGTGCTGTCGAACGACGCCCAGGTGCTCTGCATGGGGCAGCGCGTCGTCGGCATCGAGCTCGCGCGCCGCCTGGCGAAGGAGTGGCTCGGCTACGAATTCGACCGCACCAGCGCGAGCGCGTCGAAGGTCCAGGCGATCTGCGAGTACGACGGCAGCGCGCCCGCCGGCGTCGACGCGCAGGGCTAGCCCCGCGTCCGCAGATCATCCTCCGGGTGGATGGTGGTGCTGCGCGGCGGGGAGCACTGTGGGAACAGGTGGGACGCCCAGCTGCCTGTCGGCGGGCGGACGTACCGTGCTCACGTCTCTGATGCTCCACGATGGGAATCCCGATGAAGAAGTCAGCCTGGCTGCCAGCCGTCATCGCACCGGTCGTCGTCGCCGGCGCCGTTGCCGCCCCGATGATCGCGAACGCCGCGAACGACCCGATCGCGGGGAAGAACCCCACCGCCGCTGACGTCATCGCGAGCATCGCCGAGTCGTCGGACGCCCAGTACTCCGGCAAGCTCGCGCAGACGAGCGCACTCGGGCTCCCCGAGCTCCCGACCGGCTCCGGTGGTTCGTCGCTCGAGGGCGACGCGTCGGACGTCCTCGGTCTGCTCACGTCGTCGCACACCGCCCGGGTGTACGTCGACGGCCCGGACAAGCAGCGCTTCCAGCTGACGCAGCAGCTCGCCGAGCAGGACGTCGTCCGCAACGGGTCGGACGTCTGGACGTGGGACTCGAAGGACCGCACGGCCACGCACGTTACCCTGCCGAGCGACGCGCCCGAGGACCTGCGGGACGGCACGACCACCCCCGCCGACGTCGCGCGGCAGGCCGTCGACGCGATCACCCCGACCACCGCTGTGTCGGGGCCGACCGCGGTGCGCGTCGCCGGGCACGACGCCTGGCAGATCACCCTGACGCCGAAGTCGTCGGACACCCTCGTCGGTGCCGTGCGCCTGGCCGTCGACCAGCAGACCGGACTCCCGCTCCGGGCGACCGTCGAGGCCGCCGGCTCCGACGACCCCGCGGTGCAGGTCGGCTTCACGAGCCTCGACTACGGCGCTCCGGCCGCTCGACTGTTCGACTTCACCCCGCCGTCCAACGCAGAGGTGACCGAGAAGGACCTGTCCGACGCCGGCACGCACGAGCAGCGCGGACACGGCGGCCACGACCGTGCACGCAGCGGCGACGAGCCGACGTTCTCCGGCACGGGCTGGGGCACCATCGCCGAGCTGCCCGCCGGCACGGTCGACCGGTCCGATCTCGAGGGCGATGCCTCGGGTCTGCTCGACCAGCTGACGAAGCCGGTCGACGGCGGACGCGCCGTGCAGACCGCCCTGGTGTCCGTCTACCTGACCGACGACGGCCGCGTGCTCGCGGGTGCGGTGCCAGTGTCCTCCCTGGTCGCCGCCGCGAAGTGAGCACGGACGACCCGAGCGTGGGGACGGCCGTCCCCGACGCACCCACGACCCCGACCGCATCTGACCTCGCGATCCGCACCACGGGCCTCCAGAAGGTCTTCCGCAGGCAACGCGCGGTCGACGGCATCGACCTGGCGGTGCCGCGCGGGGCCGTCTTCGGGTTCCTCGGACCGAACGGTTCCGGCAAGACCACCACGATCCGGATGCTCCTGGGCCTGTCGAGCGCGACGGGCGGCACGATCGAGGTGCTCGGCCGCTCGATGCCGAAGGCGCTGCACGACGTCCTGCCGCGGGTCGGAGCACTGGTCGAGGGGCCGGCGTTCTACCCGTACCTGTCCGGCCGGGCGAACCTGCAGCGCTTCGACGCCGCCGACCCCACCTCGGACCCGCGCACCCGGAAGGCTCGCGTGGCGAGCGCCCTCGACCGCGTCGGACTGACCCACGCCGCCGACAAGAAGGCGCACGCGTACTCGCTCGGCATGAAGCAGCGGCTCGGGCTCGCGAACGCCCTGCTCTCGCCGCGGGACCTGCTGGTGCTCGACGAGCCGACGAACGGCCTCGACCCGCAGGGCACCCGCGAGGTCCGCAACCTCATCCGGTCCCTGGCGGACGACGGCACGACGGTGTTCGTGTCGAGCCACCTGCTCGCCGAGATCGAGCAGGTGTGCACGCACGCCGCGGTGATGCGGACGGGTCGGATCGTGGCCCAGGGTCCGCTCGACGAACTCCGGGCCGCCGGAGCCCGCACCGTGACCGTCCGCACGCCGGACGTCGGGCAGGCCGCCACGGTGCTGACCCGGCTCGGACTCGCACCCCGGCACGACGGCGGGGCCGACGTCCTGGTCGCCGACCTGCCGCACGAGCTGCTGCCGGAGACCATCACCGCCGAACTCGTCCGCGCCGACGTGCGGGTGCGTGGCGTGGCGGTGGGCGGCGGCACCCTCGAGGACCTGTTCGTCGCGCTCACCGGAGAGGGATTCGATGTCGCAGCCTGACGCCGCCGTGCCGACCGCACGCCGGCAGCGCCCGTTCGCCCTGCTCGGATCCGAACTCGCCCTGGTCTTCCGACGCCGGCGCACCTGGGCGATGCTCGGGGCGCTCGCGCTCGTGCCGATCCTGATCGCCGTCGCCGTCAAGCTGACGACCGACGGCGACGACGGCGGGCCGGCGTTCCTCGGCGACATCACCAACAACGGCCTGTTCGTGGCCTTCACCGCCCTGACGGTGTCGATCCCGCTGTTCCTGCCGCTCACGGTGGGCGTGGTGGCCGGTGACACCGTCGCGGGCGAGGCGAGCCACGGCACCATCCGCTACCTGCTCGTCGCACCGACGGGCCGGCTGCGGTTCGTGCTCGTGAAGTTCGCCGGGGCGGTGGCGTTCTGCCTCGCCGCCACGCTGCTCGTCGTGCTGGTCGGGGCCGCGATCGGCGCGGTCCTCTTCCCGATCGGCCCGGTGACGCTGCTGTCCGGCACGCAGGTGGGCGGCTGGTCGTACGCCGGGCGCGCGCTGCTGCTGGCGCTGTACGTGGCGATGTCGATGCTCGGACTCGTGGCGATCGGCATGTTCGCCTCGACCCTGACGAACGTGCCGGTCGGGGCGATGGCCGCGACCGTCGTGCTCGCCGGGGCGTCGCAGGTGCTCGACCAGCTCCCCCAGCTCGACTGGCTGCACCCGTTCCTGTTCTCGCACCAGTGGCTCGGGTTCGGCGACCTGCTGCGTGACCCGATCGCGTTCGACTCGTTCGGCGCGAACGCCGTCCTGCAGCTCGGGTACGTCGTGGTCTTCGGGGCGCTCGCGTTCAGCCGGTTCGCCTCGAAGGACATCCTGAGCTGACGCAGCGCGGCCGGCACCGTGGTGCCGACCGCGCCCACACCTCAGCTCGCGGGCGTCGCCGATCCACCGGCCATCGTCTCCGTGTCGGTCCCCCGCGCCTCGGCGTACCGGTCGCGCAGGTCACGGGCCTTCTCGGAGCGGTACCAGTCCAGCCGCGCCCCGGTCTCGACCGTCTGCATGCCGATCACGACCTTGCCGCGGGACTTCATCTCGGCCAGGTCCTCGTACGCCTCGACGATGTACTCGAACGGGTAGAAGCCCGAGATGAGCACCTGCACGCGTCGGTCCTGCACGGCCTTCGTCAGCAGCGTCAGGAGTTCCCGGGTCTCCTCGTCCTCGGCGGGGGCGCGGAGGAACCGCACCTCGATGTCGCGGCGCTCCTCGGATGACACGAACCGCTTCTCGCTGACGCCGAGTCGCTCGGCCAGCAGTTCCGCGTTGCTCTCGCCGTGGTTGTCGATGAAGGCCGTGATCGGGCGCCCGCCGGCGATGGCGCGGATGCGGTCCTCCTCGCCCTCGCCGTACACGACGGGCAGCGTCCCGATCTGGCGCAGGTAGTCGTGGTTGCGTGCGCTGCCGAGGGCGATCACGGTCGCTCCGGCGTCGTGCGCCAGCTGGCACTCGATGTGACCGACCCCGCCGGCGGCCGCGGTGACGACGACGGTGTCCTCGGGCCCCAGGCGGAGCGATCGCACGACCGACACCGCGGTGCACCCCGCCAGGTACAGGCCGCCGGCGACCTCCCAACCGACGTGTTCCGGCTTCTTGATGACGGCGCCGCGCGGCACGACGATCCAGGTGGCGTGCGCTCCGCCGTTCGGCGCGTGGCCCATCACCTCGTCACCGACCCGCAGGTCCTTCACCCCGTCGCCCTTGGCGCGCACGATGCCGGCGAAGTCCACACCCTGGCGGGCGGGGAACTCGAGGTCGACGTGGTCGCGCAGCTTCCCCTCGCGCAGGAACCGCTCGATGTGGTTCAGGCCGGCGGCGACGATCTCGACGACGATCTCTCCGGGGCCGGCCGACGGCTTCTCCTGGGGGACGAGTTCGACGACGTCGAAGTCGCCGTACCGGTCGTACTGGACTGCACTGCCGATCCGCATGGCTGCTCCTCTGCTCCGTGTCGCTCCGGCCTACTCGGTGTTCCCGCGTGCAACCCGAACAGGCGGGGTACCGACACGGGGACGGGACCCGGTGACGGACGGGAGGCCCGTGGCGGACACGGCCCCGGGCCTCCCGTCCGTCACGGCGCACGTCCGGCGCGCAGGCGTGCGCTCAGTGTTTGCCGGCCGCCGCGATGACCGACGCGACCGTGGCGGCGTCGATGTGGAACGCGAGCGGTTCGCCCTCGGGACGCGGTGCGCGCACCGGTGTCGACCAGACGGAGCCGTCCGCGGCGACGTCCACGACGAGCGCGCCGCTGTCCAGGGTCGCCGACTCCTCGTCGTGGGCGCCGGTGACGTCCGTGTCGTTCGCGACCCCGGGTGCGACCAGGACCGGCACGCCGGCCAGTGATCCCGCGAAGTGGTGGTGGTAGTGGCCGCCGAGCACGACGCGGACGTCCGAGCCGCGCAGAGCGTCGGCGAGCGCGTCGGGGTTCTGCAGCCGCAGGGCCTCGTGCAGCTCGGTCGGAGCCGGCAGGGGCGGGTGGTGGAGGACGACGACGGTGCCGTGCGGAGCGGGTTCCGCGCCCAGCGCCGCGCGGAGCCGCTCGAGCGACGTCCCGTCGATCTCGCCGTACCCGGCGCCGGGGACGCTCGTGTCGACGGTCACGATGCGGCGGCCGGCGACGACCGACTGCCCGGACACCGGGACCTCGGGCGGCAGGTACTCCATCGTGTGCGCCAGCGGCTGACCGCCCTCGCCCAGCACGTGACCGTTCGCGAGCACCTGCCGGAAGCCCTCGCGCAGGTCGTGGTTGCCCGGCACGGCGACGAGGGCCGCTCCGTGTCGCTCGGCCCAGCCACCGATCCGCTCGCGCACCGCGGTGTACGAGGCCGGGCTGCCGTCCTCGGACACGTCGCCCGACACCACGACGAGCCCGACGCCGGGCAGGTCGTCGAGGTGGCCGAGCAGGCGGTCGAGCGCGGCGGTGGTGTCGACCGATCCCTGGTGCAGGGCTCCGTCGCCAGTCAGGTGGGTGTCGGACAGGTGGAGGATCCGGAGGGTCCCGGCGGCGGGCGGCTGCATGTCCACCACGGTAGCCACGGCGGTCGTGCGCCGCACCGGTCGCGGGTTAGCGTTGCCTGGTGACCGACGCGTTCATCGACCTCCGCTCCGACACCGTCACCCGTCCGACCGCCGCGATGCGCGCAGCGATGCTCGACGCCGAGGTCGGCGACGACGTCTTCGGCGAGGACCCGACGACGAACCTGCTCGAACAGGACGTCGCGGCACTGCTCGGGCACGAGGCCGGCCTGTTCACTCCGACCGGTTCGATGGCGAACCAGCTCGGGCTGCGGCTGCTGGTCGGCCCCGGCGAGGAACTCGTCGCCGACCAGCAGGCCCACGTGGTGCGGGCCGAGCTCGGCGCCGCCGCGGTGTTCTCCGGCATCACCACCCGCACCTGGGCGTCGGATCGCGGGCGGCTCGTCGCCTCGGCCGTGCGGGACATCGCCGAGCCGAACGCCGGCGCCTACTCGGTGTCGACCACCGCCATCGCGGTCGAGAACACGCACAACTTCGGCGGCGGCACGGTGCAGCCCGCGTCCGAGGTCTCCGCCGTGCAGGCCTTCGCTCGGGAGCACGGGATCGCGGTGCACCTGGACGGCGCCCGGCTGTGGAACGCGCACGTCGCCTCGGCCACCCCGCTGCACGATCTGGCCGCCGGGTTCGACACCGTGTCCGTCTGCCTGTCCAAGGGCCTCGGCGCACCGGTCGGCTCGGTGCTCGTCGGGTCGACGGAACGCATCGCGGCGGCGCGGATCTGGCGGAAGCGGTACGGCGGCGGCATGCGGCAGACCGGGTTCCTCGCGGCGGCGGCGCGGTTCGCGCTGACGCACCACGTCGAGCGGCTGGCCGAGGACCACGCGAACGCCCGGGTGCTCGCCGCGGCACTCGACGTCGATCCGGACACCGTCGAGACGAACATCGTGTTCGCCGAGGTGTCCGATCCGCCGGCGTTCGTGGCCGCTGCGGCCGCCGCCGGGGTCCGGGTGATGCAGCTCGGTCCGCGTCGGGTGCGGTTGGTGACGCACCTCGACGTCTCCGGCGACGACGCTGCCCGCGCGGCGGAGGTGCTGGGCCGCCTGCCGCGGTGACGCGCGGTACGACGACCTGTGCAGGGCCTCAGTCGGCCGTCGTGTCGGTATCCGGGGTCCGGCGCGGGCCCCACAGGAGTGCCCCGACCACGAGCCACGCGATGGTCGCCAGCACCGCCATGAACCCGAACAACGCCACCAGCGTCGATGCTCCTGACGCGTACCCGCCCGCGACGTACGCGTAACCGGAGTCCGACGGTGGCGCGACCATCTGCACCAGGACGTTCAGCACGATGAGCGCACCGCCCACCACGGCGATGGCGCCGAGGGTGAACTGGTAGGGGTTCCGGCCACGCAGGTGTCGCATGCGTCCACCGTAGGGTTCCGGACGCCGCCGGCCCATCCCCCGATGGCGGGGCGGGTGGTGGTGGTGGACGACAGCAGCCGACGGCAGCGACGACCGGGAGAGGTCCGACCGCCTGCTCGCTCTGACGGGACGGCGGGTGGTCCTTCCTCGTCCAGCCAGCCGAGACGTAGGATGTCTCCATGGCCTCGAGCGACGACCAGCACCGCGTCGACCCCGCCACCGGTGCCCCGGCACCGACGACGGGTCCGGCCTCGACCGCCCGGACGCGGGTCCGACGCCAGCTGCCGACCGTCCGCGACCTCGCGCCGTTGATGCAGTTCAAGAAGCCCTCGCTGCCGGGTCGGCGCCAGCGGCTCGAGTCCGCGCTCACCATCTGGGACCTCCGCCGGATCGCAGCCCGCCGCACCCCGAAGGCGGCGTTCGACTACACCGAGGGTGCCGCCGAGGCGGAGATCTCCCTCGCCCGTGCCCGGCAGGCGTTCGAGGACATCGAGTTCACCCCGGCGATCCTCCGCGACGTGTCGACGGTCGACACCTCCCGCGACGTGCTCGGCGCGCCCACAGCTCTGCCGTTCGGGATCGCCCCGACGGGCTTCACCCGGATGATGCAGACCGAGGGCGAACGCGCCGGGGCGCGGGCTGCGGGGAGGGCGGGCATCCCGTTCTCGCTCTCCACGATGGGCACCACCGCGATCGAGGACGTCCAGGGCGCGAACCCGCACGGCCGGAACTGGTTCCAGCTGTACATGTGGAAGGACCGCGACAAGTCGATGGCGCTCGTCGACCGGGCCGCGCGCGCCGGCTTCGACACGCTGCTCGTCACGGTCGACGTCCCAGTCGCGGGTGCACGCCTGCGGGACAAGCGGAACGGGTTCTCGATCCCGCCGCAGCTCACGCCGAAGACGGTGATCAACGCGATCCCGCGGCCGTGGTGGTGGTTCGACTTCCTCACCACCGAACCCCTCGCGTTCGCGTCGCTCGACCGGTGGTCGGGGACGGTCGGGGAGCTCCTCGACCACATGTTCGACCCGACCGTCACCTACGAGGACCTCGCGTGGATCCGCGACCAGTGGCCCGGCAAGGTCGTCGTGAAGGGCGTGCAGTCCCTCGCCGACGCGAAGCGGCTGGCGTCGATGGGTGTCGACGGGATCACCCTGTCGAACCACGGTGGCCGGCAGCTCGACCGCGCCCCCGTCCCGTTCCACCTGCTCCCGACGGTCGTCAAGGAGGTCGGCGGGGACACCGAGGTGCACCTGGACACCGGCATCATGTCCGGCGCCGACATCGTCGCCGCGGTCGCCCTCGGCGCACGGTTCACGATGGTCGGCCGCGCCTACCTCTACGGGCTCATGGCCGGCGGCGAGGCCGGCGTCGACCGGGTGATCCAGATCCTCACCGAGCAGATCGAGCGCACCATGCGCCTGCTCGGCGTCTCCACGCTCGACGAGCTCGAACCGGGACACGTCACCCAGCTGCAGCGGTTGCAGCCGATCCCCCGCCCCTGAGGACACCGGACCCCGTCCTCCGATTTCCGTGACACCCCCCGAACGGGGCACGCATGGTGCAAGATGTCCGTGGACGCGTCAACGATCCCCTCGGCACCCGGCCGGCTGACGCGCCGTCCCTCCCCGCATCCTGCGCCCGAAGCACCCGAGGAGCCCGTCATCACGACCCGAAGCACGTGCACGCCCACGCGCGGCACGACCCCAGACACCCGTCCCTGCCGGAGCCCGCGGTGAACCGCCGGCGTCGCGCCGTCCTGGTGGCAGCCGCCGTCAGCGCCCTGGTCATCGGCGTCCCCACCGCCGCCGCCGCCCACCCGTGGTGCGACTGGCGCGACGGCGGACACCGACCGCCGAGCGCCACCCCGGTCCCCGCACCGACGGACTCCCCGGAGCCTGCAGACGAGTCGACCGCGACCGCCGAGCCCGCTCCGCCCGCCGACGAACCGACGCCCGTCGACGACGCCGCCTCGGCGCCGGTCGAGGACACCGTGCAGCCCGACGAGGAGCCCGCACCCGACGAGGCCGAACCCGCCGCCGACGCCCCCGAGGCCGACCCGGCCCCGGAACCCGCGTCGCTCGCCGACCTCGCGGCGATCGCCCCCGACGTCTCGTTCGTCGAGGACTTCGACGTGCCGGCAGCGACCGGTCTCGTCACCGCGGCCTACCCGCAGTCGTGGCAGCCCTACCCCGACGGCACCTCCGGCATCTACGCCCCGAGCCGGACCGTCTCCGTGCACGACGGCGTCCTCGACGTCGCGCTCGGCACCGGTGCCGGTGCGGCGGGCACGTTCGGCTCCGCCGACGGAGCGTGGGACCACGTCGGCGGCTCGTTCTCCGTGCGCGCGAAGGCGACCGGCGGCGACGGCAACGGTGCGGCGTTCATGCTGTGGCCGACGTCGAACGTGTGGTCCGACGGCGAGATCGACTTCCCCGAGGGCAACTTCGAGTCGAACCCGTCCGTGTTCCACCACTCGATGACGCCGGGGCGGGAAGCCGAGCGCGTCCAGGTCGACACCGGGGTCTCGTGGCGCGACTGGCACACCTACACGGTGAACTGGGTGCCCGGCGAGTCGGTCACGTACAGCGTCGACGGCACCGAGTTGCGGACCATCACCGAGGACGTGCCCACCACGCCGCACCGGTTCATGTTCCAGGTCGGCAACTGGGGCGACGAGGGCAACCTGCTCATCGACTGGGTCTCGACGACCGAGTAGCGTCCGCAGGTCCGCACGTCCGCACGTCACGGACGGGAGGCCCGGTGCCAGCTGGCACCGGGCCTCCCGTCCGTCACGTGGTCGCGACCGGCTCAGCGACGCTCGTCGACGAGGGCGACGAAGCGGCTGCCGATGCCCTCGACCTCGCGCCGGGTCAGCCCGGCGGTCGGCTCGGGCGCCTGGTACGGCGCGTGGTAGTCGCACATCAGGTGGTCCCAGTCCGGCCACCACTTCTTCGGCCGCGCGGTCTCGGCGTAGTGGCAGACCACGCATTCCAGGCGCACCCAGACCTTCTTGGTGCCGGTGCGGTTCGCGCGCGACTGCACGAGCCAGGCGGGCGGGTCCTGCTCGATCGCCTCGAGCTCGGCTTCGCTGAGGCGGACGGGCAGGCCGTGGTGGGTCGCCATCTCGAGGGGGATGTCGAGCCGGATGGCGGCGTCGCGGCGGGAGAGCATCCGTCCAGGGTAGGTCCTGCGCGGCTCTCGCCACGGCGGCGGTCGACCGGATCGGCTCGACGTCCTGGGTCCCGCCCGCGCCGCCGCCTAGGCTGCGACGGTGACCAGGCGGCGGACGACCACCCGACGAGCGATCGTCGCGACCGTCCTCATCGTCGGCGCCGCGGCCCTGTTCTTCGGTCTGCGCGCCGCCGTCGTGTTCGCGGGCGCGACCGAAGGCGACGTCCCGGCGACCTCGTCGATCCCCCTGCCGGCAGGGAGCACGGTGGTCGACGAGGACGAGGGGTGCGCCTCCGGCGGGTGTTGGGTACTCGTGTCCGTGCAGCCGCCAGCGGGCACGACCCCGGCCGAGCTGTCGACGAGGTTGGGCACCGAGCCGTTCGCGAGGCTGCCCGGGACGCTGTGGGATCCGCGCGTCGTCAACCTGACGTCGGAGGTCCAGGGCGAGCTCCTCGTGATCCGAGCGGACTACTGGTCCCGCGACGCCCCGCCCTGATCCGCGGGCGGTCCGCCGCACGCGCCGCCACCGACGGTGGTCAGTGGCTGTCGGTCATCCCGCTGCTGACGTACGAGGAGTCGACCGTGTCGTCGGTGAGCGTGCAGTTGTAGATGGCGTACGGGTCGGTGTGCCCGTCGTCGAAGGTGAAGGGGTAGATGAGCTGGTAGGTCCCGTCGCTGCCCGTGTACCCCGACGGGTCCTCCGTGAACGTCAGGGTGACCCCGGCGTCCGCGGCCCCCTTGCTGCACTCGTCGTGGATGTGCTGCGCGAGCGCCGGTGTCCCGGACCCCTGCGACGGAGACGACGACGGAGTCGACGGGGTCTCGGGAGTGGGGGCGTCCGTCGCGGTCGGAGACGTGGACGGGACCGGGGTCTCGTCCCCGGCGATCGCCGTGGTGGCGGACGGCGACGGAGTCGGGGCGCTCGCTGCGCAACCGGTGAGGGCGGCGACCGTGACGCAGGCAGCCAGTACGGTGACGCTGAGGCGGGTTCGGGTGTTCATGGGTGTCTCTCCTTCGGTCGGAGCAGGGCGCGCTCACTGAGAGATGTCGTGCGACGGCCGATCCTGACACGGTGCCCCACAGCGGGGCGACGGCCGGGCTCGGATCAGCCCGCCTGGTTCGCCGGCGAGTCGGTCCGGGAAGCGTCGGGCTGGTCGATGGTCCAACTGCCGCGCAGTGCCGTCAACAGGTGCTCGATGTTCCGCAGTGCCCGTCGGGTCTCCCACACCGAGTAGGCGCACGCCCCGACGAACAGCACCAGGATGAGCCACCAGAACGGGCTGACGGTGGCCGCCGCCCAGACGGAGAACACCGCGAACAGCACCACCATGACCGGCACGACGACCCGGTTGTTGCGGTACCGCTTGCGCGTCGACTCGAGCTCGCGCGTCCACACGACGTGGTCGACGTGCTCGGGCAGCTCGCCGCTCCGGACCGCACGCTGGATCGCCGCCGCCGTCTCCGTCCCGCCTGCGCGACGGCGCCGGTGTGCGATGAGGAACCCGAAGAAGGTCGTCATGACGAGGGCGTAGAAGAAGGAGCCGACGGCCCGCGCGACCGGGGAGTCGGTGTCCTGGTCCGACACGAGACCGATGGCGAAGTACAGGCCACCGACCAGGACGAACAGGATCGGCAGCAGCGCCGGGAGGGGCAGTGAGCGGAAGCGGTCCATCGTGTCTCTCCTGGTTGTCCGAGTGATCCTCGCTCTGCTCAGCCTGCCCACGCTGCCCGGGAGCACCCTGGGCGGGTGCACCGACCGGAGGGCTCAGCGGCACGCCTAGGGTGAACGGGTGGCGCAGGACGGATCAGCACGGGCAGCACTCGCGGCGGTGGCAGCGGCCGGCTGGGGCGACGCCGCACCACCCTCCGAGCCGGGCGACACCGTCTCGCCCCGACGAGCGGCCGTGCTCATGCTCTTCGGCACGCTCGACCACACCCCGAGCGATCACCCGGCGCTGGCCTCCGCGGTCCCCCGCGAGCTCGACGTCCTGCTGCTCGCCCGTGCCGCGACCCTCCGCTCGCACGCGGGCGAGGTGGCCTTCCCGGGCGGCCGCGTCGACCCGGGTGATGCCGATGCCGTCGCTGCTGCGCTCCGCGAGGCGCAGGAGGAGACAGGCCTCGACCCGAGGGGCGTCGAGGTGCTCGGCACGCTGCCGTCGGTACCGCTGGCGTTCTCGAACCACCTGGTGCGACCCGTCATCGGTTGGTGGCGGGACCCGTCACCGATCCGGGTCGTCGACGACCAGGAGTCGGCCGCGGTGTTCCGGGTACCGGTCGCCGACCTGCTCGACCCGGCGCACCGGGGCGTCACCGTGATCCGGCGCAGTGGTCAGGAGTGGCGCGGCCCGGCGTTCACCATCGAGGCCGACGGCGACGAGCACCTGGTGTGGGGCTTCACCGCGATGCTGCTGGATGCGCTGTTCGACCGGCTCGGCTGGACGGAGCCGTGGGACCGCGATCGGGAGATCCCGCTGCCCGGCTGAGCAGGGGGAACGACAGCGGGTCGGCCCGCACCGCGTCGACCGCGTGGGCCACGGCCCCGATGACGACGACGTCAGCCCCGAGCGAGGACGCGACGAGTTCGGGGACCGGGTCGAAGTGCCCCTCGGCGAGCAGGTCGCGTGCGCGGTCGATGACGGCGACGGCGGGCTGGGCGATCGCCCCGGCGACCACCACGCGGTCGATGTCGAGCAGGCTCGCGAGCAGGATGCAGACCCGGGCCAGGCGGTCGCCCAACCGGTCGACGATCGTGCGGGCGACCGGATCACCGCTCCGTGCGGCCGCGAACACCAGGGCGGCGTCGGCGGCGAGCGCGGTGTCGGCGGGGATGTGCCCGGCGGCGACGGCGTCGGCCACGAACGTGCGGGCGACGGCACCGATGCCGTCGGACGAGCCGACGCCCTCGACGAGTTCGAGCACCCGCATCTCCCCCGCGCCGCCGTGGGCACCGCGCAGCAGGACCCCGTCGACGACGAGCCCGGCTCCGAAGCGTTCGCCGGACAGCAGCGCGGCGAACGAGGCGTCTCCCGAGGACGGCCGTTCGGCGAGCGCTGCGAGGTTCGCGTCGTTCTCCACCAGCACCCGCCCGTCCGGGACCGCGTCGGCGAACCCCGGGTTCATCCGGACCCAGAAGCCGCCGTCGTCGGGTGACGCCCCGGCCGCGTCGACCGGTGCGGGGATGCCCACGACCGTGACCAGGACCCGGGCGCGGTCGACGTCGGCCGAGGCGAGTGCGGCGGCCACGGTGTCGGCCAGGACCCCGAGCCGCACGGGCACGTCGAGGCCCGATTCGCCGAGCGCCCCCTCGGCACGACCCAGCACGGCGCCGCGCAGGTCGGCGACGAACGCCGTCACCCGGTGCTGCCCGGCGTCCACGCCGACGACGACGCCGGCGACCGTGTCGAGCGCGTAGCGGCGTGCCGGGCGCCCCATCCGGTACTCCCCCGCGGCGCGGGCGTCGTCGAGCTCGCACAGCCAGCCGAGCCGGACGAGTTCCTCGGCCGCGCTCAGCACGGTGGACCGGGTCAGGCCGGTGGCGTCGATCGCCTCGGTCGCGGTGAACGCCGACGAGTCGAAGGCGTACGCGAGCAGCGTCTCTGCGCTCGTTCCACGGGGTGGCGGCATGCCGCGACCCTATCGCGCGACGAGTTCCTTGCGGAATTAGATTTTCTCGCTATATTTAGTCATGCGAGCGACAGCGGAGCCGTTCGCAGGTCGGAACGGCAGGGACGCCGGGTCCGGACGGACGGAGACGACGTGCAAGCACACGCCACCGCCAGGAGCACGGCATCGGTGAGCCGACGCGGGTTCCTGCTCGGAGCGGGCGGCATCGGGGCGGGCCTCGCGCTCGCCGGGTGCGCCCCGATCGGGTCCTCGAGCGCCAAGCCGGAGACCATCACGTTCTACGTGTCGAAGCCCGAGGTCATCGGCTACTTCGACGACGTCATCGCGCGGTTCCACCAGACCCAGTCGAAGGTCCGGGTCGTCCGCGACTCGACCTCGAGCATGTCCGCGAACTTCGTCCGGAACCGGCCGCCGGACCTCGGCTGCTGGAACTACAACTTCTCGGTGGTGCCCTTCGTGGAGCACGGCGCACTGTCGGACCTGTCCGACATGCCCCAGGCCGACACCATCAACCCCGACCTGTGGCCGCTCATGGAGCAGACCGCGGACTACCCCGGCCGGAAGAGCGCGCTGCCGTACTCGGTGACCGCCGCGTCGGTGATCTACAACAAGGCGCTCTTCGCGGAGCAGGGACTGGACGTCCCGACGACGTGGAGCGAGTTCGCCGACGTGTGCGAGCGCCTGACCAAGGCCGGCATCGCGCCGATCTACGGCACGTTCAAGGACAACTGGACGATCGCCCAGGGCATGTTCGACTACTCGATCGGCGGCATGATCGACACCCCGCAGGTGTTCGAGGCGCTGCGACGCGAGGGCACGAGCGTGGGGAAGGACTCGTCGGTGTCGTTCGCGCGGGACTTCCGGGAGCCGATGGAACGCATGGTGCAGCTCCGCGCCTGGCACCAGGACGGGGCCGCGAGCCGCGGGTACGGCGACGGCAACCTCGCCTTCGCGCAGGGCAAGGCCGCGATGTACCTGCAGGGGCCGTGGGCCCTCGGCGAGATCGCCAAGACCACGAAGGACATGGACCTCGGCACGTTCCCGCTGCCCGTCACCGACGACCCGGCCGACCGCAAGGTGCGCGTGAACGTCGACCTGGCGCTCTGGATCCCCGAGGCGTCGCGCAAGCAGGAGGCCGCCCGCGAGTTCCTGTCGTTCCTGATGAGCACGAAGGTCAACGACCGGTACAACGCCGACAACAACGGCTTCGGGGTCCGCAAGGACGCTCCCCCGGCGTCGAACCCCGCCCTGCGCGGCATGCAGTCGTACTACGACGACGCCGCCTTCTACCTCGGCGCCTCGCAGCTCATCCCCGCCGAGATCCCGGTCGCGAACTACGCGCAGTCGATCGCCTTCGGCGGCGATCCGCAGCGCCAGCTCCGCACCCTCGACGCCGACTGGGCGCGTCTCGCGCTCCGTACGGCCGCGTAAGGAGACGTCCCATGGCAACCACGACCACCGAAGCCGTCACGACGGCGGGCCGCCGCCGACGGGGCGGAGCCGCGCCGGGCCTCCAGGCCGGACGACGGGACGGACTGCGGGACGGACGCCGCAAGCCCCGCGTCGACCCGCTCTTCCTCGCCTTCCTGCTCCCCACCCTGCTGTTGTTCACCCTCGCGATCACGCTGCCCGCGGTGATGGGCATCGTGCTGAGCTTCACGAACTCCGTCGGCTTCGGCGAGTTCCGGTTCATCGGCCTGACGAACTACGTGGCGGTGTTCTCCGACCCCGCGATCCTGCAGGCCTACCTGTTCACGCTCGGGTTCTCGCTCGTCACCGTGATCGTCGTGAACGCCGTCGCGTTCCTGCTCGCCATCGCGCTGACGTCGAAGATCCGCGGCAAGATCGCGCTGCGCGCGGTGTTCGTCCTGCCGATGGTGATCTCCGGCATCGTCATCGCGTACGTGTTCTCGTTCCTGTTCGCGAACAGCCTGCCGGCCTTCGCGACGGCGATCGGGTTCGGGCCGCTCGAGCAGAGCATCCTGGCGGACCCCGACCTCGCCTGGATCGCGATCGTGATCGTCACCGCGTGGCAGGCGATCCCGTCGACCCTGCTCATCTACATCGCCGGGGTGCTCTCGATCCCCGGAGAGGTGTACGAGGCAGCGGCCCTCGACGGCGCGAGCGCGTGGCGGCAGCTCGTCTCGATCACCGCGCCGCTGACGGCGGGCTACATCCTGATCAACCTGGTCATCGGGTTCAAGAACTTCCTGAACTCGTACGACATCATCGTCGGCCTGACCGACGGCGGCCCCGGCACCTCGACCACCAGCGTCGCGATGAGCATCTTCAAGGGCTTCAACGGCGGCGACTACGCCTACCAGATGGCGAACGCCACGATCTTCTTCGTCATCGCGGTCGTCATCGCCGTGATCCAGCTGCGGGCCACCCGCGGGAAGGCAGCGCTCTGATGTCCCTGCAAGCACCCCTGCGCCCCGGTACGACCGCCACCGGCAGCATCCGCTCCGTCGACGCCGACCGCTCCGCCGGCGGGTCCGGCGGATCCGGGCGCGGCCGTTCCAACTGGCCCGTCACCGTCGTCCTCGTCCTGTGCGCCCTGTCCGTCCTGGTGCCGCTGTACGTGACGCTGACCATGGCGTTCAAGACCACCGGACAGGCCGTGGACGGCAACGCGTTCTCGCTGCCGGCACCGTTCAGCGTCGACGGCTTCGTGCAGGCGTGGGAGCTGACGGACTTCCCGCGGGCGTTCGCGGTGTCGGTGTTCGTCGCGGCGATCACCGTCGTCGGCACGATCCTGCTCGCCTCGTTCACGGCGTACGCCATCGCCCGCAACTGGGACCGCCGGCTGTTCCGCTGGTCGTTCTTCTACCTGCTCGCCGCGATGTTCCTGCCGTTCCCGGTGCTCGCGCTGTCGCAGGTGAAGCTCACCGGGCTCGCGCACCTGGACAACCCGCTCGGCGTCGCGATCCTGCACGTCATGTTCCAGCTGTCCTTCAGCGTGCTGCTCTTCACGGCCTTCCTGCGGTCGATCCCGGCCGAGCTGGAGGAGAGTGCACGCATCGACGGTGCGAGCACGGGGCAGGTGTTCTGGCGACTCGTGTTCCCGCTGCTGGCACCGATGAGCGCCACCGTCGGCATCTTCGCGTTCCTGGCGTCGTGGAACGACTTCGTGATGCCGTCGCTCATCACCTCGGACCCGGCACTGCAGACCCTGCCGGTGCTGCAGCAGATGTTCCAGACCCAGTTCAGCAACAACTACAACGTGTCGTTCGCCTCGTACCTGATGGCGATGGCCCCGGCGATCATCGTCTACCTCGTCACCCAGCGGTGGGTGATGGCCGGCGTGACCCAGGGCGCCATCAAGTGACCGCCGCCGGCACCGCCACCACCGACACCGCCACGCATCCCACGATCAACGAAAGGCCCGACGTGACCGACACCCTCGCCCAGACCGCCACCACCACGAACGACGAGACCTGGTGGCGCCAGGCCAGCGTCTACCAGATCTACCCCCGCTCGTTCGGCGACGCGAACGGCGACGGCATCGGCGACCTGCCCGGCATCACCGAGCGGGTGCCGTACCTGGCCTCGCTCGGCGTCGAGGCCGTCTGGCTCAGCCCCTTCTACCCGTCCGCCCTGGCCGACGGCGGCTACGACGTCGACGACTACCGCGACGTCGACCCGCGCCTGGGCACCCTGGACGACTTCGACCGGATGGTCCAGGCGCTGCACGCCGCCGGCATCCGGGTGATCGTCGACGTCGTCCCGAACCACACGAGCGACCGGCACGAGTGGTTCCGCGAGGCCCTCGCCGCCCCCAAGGGCTCACCGGCCCGCGACCGGTACGTGTTCCGCGACGGCAGCGGGCCGTCCGGCGAGGACGCCCCCGCCGACTGGGTCTCGATCTTCGGCGGCCCGGCCTGGACCGCGGTCGGCGACGGTCAGTGGTACCTGCACAGCTTCGCGAAGGAGCAGCCCGACCTGAACTGGGCGAACCGGCAGGTGCGCGACGACTTCCTGCACACCCTGCGGTTCTGGTCGGACCGCGGCGTCGACGGGTTCCGCATCGACGTCGCCCACGGTCTGGCGAAGGACCTGGGCGAGACGCTGCCGACCTGGGCCGAGCTCGCCGAGATGCCCAAGGACGGCACGCACCCGCTGTGGGACCGTGACGACGTGCACGAGATCTACGCCGAGTGGCGGACCGTCTTCGACGAGTACACGCCGGCCCGCACCGCGGTCGCCGAGGCCTGGGTCCCCGCCGACCGACGCGCCCGCTACGCCAGCGCCGAGGGGCTCGGACAGGCGTTCAACTTCGACCTGCTCGAGGCCGACTTCGACGCAGGCCAGTTCCGCACCATCATCGAGTTCAACCTCGGCCTCGCCGAGCAGTCCGGCTCGTCGACCACGTGGGTGTTCTCGAACCACGACGTCGTCCGGCACGCCACCCGCTACGCGCTCCCCGCCCGGAACGGCGACGAGCAGAAGCAGGGCGCCGCGTGGCTGCTCGCCGGCGGCTCGCAGGACGCGCTCGACCGGTCGCTCGGACTCCGTCGCGCGCAGGCCGCCACGCTGCTCGAGCTCGCCCTGCCCGGCTCGGCGTACCTGTACCAGGGCGAGGAGCTCGGTCTGCACGAGGTCGGCGACGTCCCGGACGCCGAGCGGCAGGACCCGGCGTTCTTCCGCAACCCGGGCGTCGACGTGGGCCGCGACGGCTGCCGCGTGCCGATCCCGTGGACCCGCTCCGGCCCGTCGTTCGGGTTCGGGCCCGCGGGCTCGCACCTGCCGCAGCCGGCGTGGTTCGCCGACTCGAGCGTCGAGGCCGAGGACGCCGACCCCGACTCGACCCTGAACCTGTACCGCACGGCGCTCGGCCTGCGCGGCCAGCTGCAGTCCGAGGAGCACCTCGAGTGGCTCGAGACCGGGCGCGACGACGTGCTCGCGTTCCGGCGGCCGAACGGCTGGACGAGCGTGACGGTGTTCGGCGACGAGTCGTACGTGCTGCCGGCCGGCGAGCTGCTGCTCGCCTCCGCCCCCGTGGTCGACGGCGCCCTGTCGGGCGTGGGGACGGCCTGGTTGCGTTCCTGACGGAACCGGGTGACGGACTGGAGGCGCGGTGCGGGCAGGTACCGCGCCTCCCGTCCGTCGTGGCGGTACCGTACCGGGCCGCGACCGACAACCGCGACGTCGCCCGGTCCCGGTAGGGTCGCCCCATGAGCGGGGCGAGCATCGACGTGCAGGACTTCGTGATGCGGTTCGGGGACCGCACCGTCGTCGACGGGTTGTCGTTCGACGTCGCCCCCGGTGAGACCTTCGGCCTGCTCGGCAGCAACGGGTCCGGCAAGACCACCACGATCCGCGCCCTGCTCGGCATCACCACCCCGACGGCGGGGACCCTGACGATCGACGGCGAACCGTACCGGCCCGCCACCGGCGGCATCGGCTACCTGCCCGAGGAGCGCGGGCTGTACCGCAAGGAGTCCGTCATCGACGTGATGACCTACTTCGGGCGGCTCCGTGGTCTCGGCCGAGCCGAGGCGACCGCGTGGAGCACGGACTACCTGGCCCGCGTCGGGCTGGCCGACCGGGCGAAGCTGCGCGTCGACAAGCTCTCCGGCGGGCAGCAGCAGAAGGTGCAGCTCGGCATCACGATCATGGACCGGCCCCGGCTGCTCATCCTCGACGAACCGACGAAGGGCCTCGACCCCGTCAACCGTCGGCTGCTGCTCGACCTGGTCGACGAACGGAAGGCCGACGGCGCCACGGTGATCCTGGTCACGCACCACATGGACGAGGTCGAGCGGCTGTGCGACCGCATCCTGCTGCTCAAGGACGGCGCCGCCGCCGCGTACGGCACGGTGCCCGACGTACAGGACGCCTTCGGCGGCGCCGTCGCCCGGGTCGGCCTCGTCGGCGCCGTGCCGCCGTCGCCGCTGTACCGGCTCGCCCGGCACGAGGGGCACGTCGCCCACCTCGTGCCGACCCCGGCCGCCACGCCCGACGGCGCCGACATCCTGGCGTCGCTCGTCGCCGCAGGTGTGCACGTCACCGCGTTCGAGATGCGGCGGATCCCGCTCGACGAGATCTTCGTGCAGGTCTACGGGCACGACGCCCTCGCCGCCGCCGAGGGGGTCGCCGCGTGAGCACCCTCGGCACCGTGGTGCGCTTCGAGTTCGTCCGCGCCGTGAAGAAGCCCGCCTTCTGGATCGGCACGCTCGCACTGCCCGTCGTGATCGTCGTGGTGTCGCTGCTCGTCGGCATCGGCCAGGCGGCCGGCACCGACTCGGTGGTGTCCGGGTCCTCGGCGACGAAGACCCCGTTCCACTACGTCGACGAGTCCGGGCTCGTGTCCGAGTCGGTCGCCGCACGGTGGGGCGGGTCACCGTCCGACGACGTCGCGGCCGACCGGGCGGCGGTGCGCGACGGCGAGCTCGACGCCGTCATCGTGTTCCCGTCGTCGCCGTCGAGCACGGCGATCCGCATCGACGCCGCCGACCGCGGCCTGTTCGCCAACGGGGTGTACTCGTCGCTCGCCGAACGGGTGCTGGAACAGAGCGTCGCGGCGTCGGTCGACGACGCCGAGACGGTGAAGCTGCTCCGCACTCCCCCGGACACCGACCTCACGACCTACGCCGACGGCCGGGTGGCACCGGGCTGGCTGTCCGTCGTCCCGCCGTTCCTGTTCGTGGCGGCATTCTTCGGCCTCGTGGTCCTGTTGGCCGCTCGCATGGTCACGGTCGTGGTCGAGGAGAAGGAGAACCGCATCTCCGAGATGATCCTGACCGCGGTCACCGCCGGCGACCTGATCCGCGGCAAGGTCGTCGCGATGCTGCTGGTCGGCCTGGTGCAGGTCGGGGTCTTCCTCCTGCCCGGCCTGGTCGGCCTGCTCGTCGCGCTGCCCTTCATCGCGTCGCGCCTGGGTGGCGTCACCGTCGATCCGTGGCGGATGGTCACCGGCGCCCTGCTGCTCGTCGGCGGGGTGCTCCTGGCATCGGGACTCTTCGTCACCGTCGGCGCCGCGGTGCCGTCGATCAAGGACGCCTCGGCGCTGCAGTCCGCGGCGATCTTCGCGCTGATCATCCCGCTCTACGCGGCGTTCTTCGTGGCGACCAGCCCGTCGTCGCCCGTGGCGCAGTTCTTCACGTACTTCCCGACGTTCACGCCCGTGTCGGCCATGGTCCGGAACGCGGTCGGGGCGCTGACGGTGACGGAGTCGGTGATCTGCATCGTCGAGGTGTTCGTCGTCGCCGGGCTGCTGCTCTGGTTCGCCGAGTACCTGTTCCGGCACTCGGTCGCGCAGTACGGGTCGAAGGTCACCGTGCGGCAGGTCCTGTCGTGGCGGCGGGGGCGTCGGGGCTGAGACCGCCGGACACCGTGCGGCGTCAGACGCGGACCGGCACCTCGTCGAGGTCCCACGAGGGGACGTCGTGCCGCTTCCACCCCTGCCGCAGCGTGCCGACCGCCCGGTCGAACTCCACCAAGACGTCGATGTAGGGCCGGACGAGCATCTGGATCTGCATGCCCTCGTACACGGCCAGCAGCTGCGTGGCCGCCTGGTACGCGGGGATGGACGACTCCTCGACGCCGCGGTCGAAGTCACGCTGCAGGCCGACGGTCAGCTCCTCGACGTACTCCTCGAAGCGCTTGCGGAACAGGTCCGAGAACCGGGACTCCGAGCTGGCGATCGTGACCACACCGGCGAGCACCCGGACGAGCCCCGGATCGGCGACGTCCTCGGCCAGGGTGAGCCGGACGTGGTCGATGGTGCAGGACGGCTCGGTCACGCGCCGTGACCCCCGCAGCTGCGCCCACCGGTCGTAGGTGACCAGGAGCAGGGCGTCCCACGTGGGGAAGAGCCGTTCGACGGTCTCGAGCGGCACACCGGCCACCTCGGCCACGACCGAGGCGTCGACGGCGTCGAACGGGTGCAAGCGGTACGCACGGATCGCCGCGCGCACGGTACGTTCCGCGAGGGACTCGTCGTCCGCCACGCGCTCGCCCTGCAGGGGTTCCATCCCCCAACTACACCGCATGTGCGCCGGTTTGTCTCGTCCCAGACCGGGGGCCGTGCGCCGTCGGGCTCCTGGGATCCTCCTCGGGTCCTCCTCGGGTCCTCCTCGGGTCCTGCTCGGCTCCTCCGGACGGCGGGTGCGACCGTCAGCCGACGGTCACCGGAGCCGCGGACGGGCGGACCCGCTGGCGCATCCAGACGAAGAACCCGGCGAGCGTGAAGACGCCGTAGAACACGTACATCAGGCCGGACGCGTAGTAGCCGGCCGAGAACAGCAGCGGCACGCCCACCAGGTCGACCGCGACCCAGATGAGCCAGAACTCCACCCACCCCTTCGCCATGCCGTAGGTGGCGAGCAGGGAGCCGACGAAGATCCACGCGTCGCTCCACACCGGCTCGTACGAACCGAGCGCACGGAACAGCGGGGTCAGGGCGGCGGTGCCGCCCACCATCCCCAGGACCAGCAGTCCGCGGGTCCGCCAGGAGGCCCAGTGCGGGTCGATCACGGTGGTCGCGTCGTCGGGACGGTGCGTCCAGCGGTACCAGCCGTAGATGCTCACGATGATGAACATGACCTGACGCCCGGCCTGCCCGAGCAGGTTCACCGGGTTCGGGGTGTCGAACAGGGCACCCATGAAGACCGTGAAGAGCAGGGCGTTGCCGACCAGGCCCACGGGCCAGGCCCACACCTTCCGGCGCATGCCGCCCAGCGCGCTGAGCAGGCCGAAGACGTTGCCGATCACCTCGCGCCAGAGCACCGTCTGGTCGCCGATGACGATCTGCGCGTCGAACAACCAGCGCACGATGTCCATGGGTCCTCCTCGTTCCGGGACAGTGCAACGACGCATCACCGACCGGCATTCCTGCTGGACGACCATCGATCATGCTCGCCGGCACCGTGAAAACGGGGTACAAACTGTGTCCTCCTTCTCGGGGACTGAAATGACCCCCGTTCTGGGGCCGTGGTGAACGCTCGTTCTCGCTTGTCCGCACTTTGGGGGACAGCTAACGTCGAAGCCAGAGCGAGTCCAGCCCGCCCGAGCAGCAGCACATGCGCTCCGAGGCCCGGCGACCGTTCTCGGCACCGGTCAGCCGCGACCCCCTCCAACCCCTGGGTCGATGACGAAGTCCCCCACCGGACACGACGCCCGAATGTCCCCGGTGGGCTTCAGCGTGCCACGAGCACGCAGGAACGGATCAACCCCATGCACAAGATCGTCACCGGCGCCATCGCCGGCGCAGCAGGCGTCGCACTCCTCCTCGGCGGTGCGGGCACCTTCGCCCTCTGGAACGCGAGCGCCTCGAGCGCCGCGTCGTCGGTCAACTCGGGCACCCTGACGCTGAGCGCCAACAACGACGGCGCCTGGACCGACATCACGAACGGTCGTTCCACCGCGATCGACCCGACGAAGGCCCTGATGGTCCCGGGCAACACCTTCCAGTTCACGCAGACGCTGACGATCGGCGCGACCGGGCAGGACCTCAAGGCCAACCTGACCTACGCGAACCAGAGCATCACCGGCGACGCCGCCCTGCTCGCCGCCACCACGAAGACGCTGGCCGTCACGTCGACGAGCGCCTCGGTCGTGCAGTCCTCGTCCGCCGCGAACACCTTCGTGGTCTCGCCGTCGTCGTCCACCTCGACCGTCAAGGTCGTCTTCACCGTGACGCTGCCCGCCTCGGCGACCACCGGTCAGGGCGGCTCGATCAACCTCAGCGCGCTCGCCTTCACGCTGACCCAGACCGCGATCGGTTCCTGATCCACCGATCGCCACGAGCCGACCACGACGACCAGGAGCACACGCATGACCGCCACACCGCGGACGACGGGACGCCACCGCGCAACCCGACGACACCGCTGGGTGTGGCCGGTCGCGCTCGGCCTGGTCGTCGCGGTCGGCACCGCCCTCCTCGGGACCGGTGGGACCTACGCCCTCTGGAACGGGACCGCGAGCACCGCGGCCACCAGCGTGCGCTCCGCGACCGCGACGATCACCGTCGGCACGCTCTCCTCGATGAACACCACCGTGCTCGGACCGGGGACCAGCACCAGGGGCACCTTCACGGTCCGGAACACCGGGTCGATCCCCCTGTCGATGCGCGTCGCCACGACGTCCGCGACGTCGTCGTCCACGGCCGCACTCGGTGAGCTGACCCTCCGACTGGCGACCGTGTCGTCGGCCGCGGACTGCGCCGCCGGTCTCGCCGGTGCGAGCGGCCGTCTCGCGACCTTCGACACGGGCAGCAGCTCGTTCACCCTGCCGGCCGGCGCGAGCGGTGTCGGCTGCGTCGAGGTCGTCCTCGACGCCGACGCCCCGCAGAGCGTCGCCGGTGCCACCACCGACTTCACCCTCACCGTCACGGGAACGCAGGTCTCCGCATGAACCGCCGCCTCCGGCTCGTCGTCGCCGTGCTCCTGGCCGCCGTCTTCGTCGGTGGCGGGTCGAGCGCCGCGTGGGCACTGTGGAGCGCGTCCGGCACCACCACCGCGACCACCCGGGTCGGCACGGTCGCGGGCACGATCAGCGGTACCAACGCACTGACCACGACGTTCTCGTCGGGCGTCACGGCGATCACGAAGCCCCTCACGCTGACCGACTCGGGCACCCTCGGCGGAACGACCACCACCACGGTCTCCGTCGCGGCCGGCAGCTCGACCGCCCTGGCGCGAGCCGTCACCGTCGTCGCCTGGCCCGTCGTCTCGACCGCTGCGTGCACCACGAGCACGGCCGTCGGCGGCGGCTCCGTCACCGGGACGTGGGCGTCGCTGCCGAGCATGAGCTCGAAGCTCGCCGCCGGTGCCTCCGCCGTCTGGTGCACCCGCAGCACCCTGCAGTCGTCGGCCCCCGCGGGTTCGACCGCGAAGGTGGTCGTCGCCCTGACCGTCACGAGCGGGACCTGGACCTCCGCCGTCGTGTCGGGCGGGTTCACCCTGACCACGCCGGCAGCGGTGGCCGACACGCCGTCACTGGTCTGCACCGACCACGGCGGCTGGTACGTCGACGTCCGGTGGGACGCCGCGAACCGTCCGCAGGACACCTGGTACGGGGCCTTCGTCGGCTCGACGCCGGTCGGGCAGAAGGCGCAGGACTACTCCGCGTTCATCACCATCTCGCCCGCGGACATCCCCGCGAGCGCCGGCACCTCGGGCACGCTGACCGTCACCGTCAAGGTGCTCGACAGCACCGGTACGCCCACGACGACCGTCGCGGGCACCGGCAAGGTGACGCTCTTCACGCAGGACAACGGGGCGGCGATCCGATGCGGCGTCTGACCCCCACGACGCCCAGGACCGGCTGGCGTGCGGTCGTCCACGCGGTCGCGTTCGGACTCAGCACCGGACTGCTGCTCATCGTCGCGGGCCTGGCCGTCGTGCTGATCGTCGTGCCGAAGGCCACGGGCTCGATGCCGCTCACCGTCCTGACGCGCTCGATGGAGCCGACCTTGCCCCCGGGCACCCTGCTCGTCGTCCGGCCGGTCCCCGTCGAGGACATCCGCGTCGGCGACGTCGTGACCTACCAGATCGTCTCCGGACAGCCGGCGGTGATCAGCCACCGCGTCGTGTCGGTGGCCTCGTCGTCGGACGGCGAACGGACCTTCGTGCTCAAGGGCGACGCCAACGCGAAGGCCGACCCGGCCCCCGTCACCGCGGTGCAGATCCGCGGTGTGGTCTGGTACTCCCTGCCGGAGATCGGCATCGTCAACCAGGTCGTGAACGGGTCGCGCAGCTGGCTCATCCCCGCGGTCGCGGGCGTGCTGCTGACGTACGGCGCCGTCATGATCACCGCTGGCGTCGTCAGCACCGCTCGACGCCGACGGGCCAGGACCGGGCACGGACGCCGGAGCGCGGCGCACCGGGTCGCACACAGCAGCACCGAGACCACGGACACGAGCCGGTCTAGGCTCGGTGGACGTGACGGACGGCGTGCAGCGGGCGCAGGAGCTCCTCGACGAGGCGACTCGACGGCTCCGCGCGGCAGACGTGCCGGACGAGGCACTCGGCGAGTACGTGCAACCGAAGGCCGTCCTGGGGATCCGTCGTGACCCGACGATGCGACCGCTCGGCCGGGTCTGGCGGGTCGGCGCGCTGCTGATCGGGTCGTCGCCCGAGACCACCGGCCGGGTCTGGGCCACGGGAGCGATCACCCGGGTGACGGAACCCGGCCGGGCGCAGTACCAGTCGGTCTCGGCCGAGGTGCGCCGCGCCTACCGTGCCGCGGCGGCCAAGGGGCACTTCGCCCCCGGCGACACCGTCAACCACGGTGCCGTGCCGATCCCCGTCGACGACACCCTGGTCGGCGGCGACGGGGTGCTCTTCGTCGCCGACGACGTGCCGTCCGTCCGCTGGTCCCCCGCCGCAGGCACCGCCGTCCCGCTCGCCGACTACCTGGCCGACCGCGTCGGGCTCCTCGTCGACCCGCCGCGGGGCGCGACCGACTGAGCCCGCGGGCTCCCAGCTGTCGCCGCACCGCCTCGGTAGGTTCTGCGGCATGCACGCCGAACGCCGCCGCATCGTCCTGCCCGGGCAGTACGGCCCCGCGTTCGACGACGGCGGGCCGGCCCTGGTGGTCGAGTCGCGCGAGTTCTTCACGGCGCGACCGGTGCACCGTGCGAAGGCCCACCTGTGGCTCAGCGCGCTGCGCCACCGCGTCCGCGAACTCGGCGACCGGGCCGAGCACGTCCAGGTCGACACCCTGCGCGAGGCGCTGGACGGGCGGGCCGGGCTCGACGTGGTCGATCCCCCGTCGAGCACGCTGCGGGCACAGGTCCGGCACTGGGGCCAGGACGTCCTCGTCCTGCCGAGTCGCGGCTTCGTGACCGACGAAGCCGAGTTCGCCGAGTGGGCGGCGCAAGGCACCGGGCGCTTCCGGATGGAGCAGCACTACGAGCGGGTCCGGCGGCGCGAGGGCTGGCTCATGGAGCAGGGGGCACCGCTCGGCGGCGCGTTCAGCCTCGACGCCCAGAACCGCCAGCCACCGCCGAAGGGTGCGACGACCCTCGGGCTGCCCGAACCGTGGTGGCCGGTCGAGGACGACATCGACGAACAGGTCCGACACGATCTGGACCGGTGGGAGCGGGACGGCGTCGCCCGGTTCGTCGGGCGCGACGACCGACGCCGCTTCGCGGTGACCGCCGACGAGGCCCGCCGCGCCCTCGACGACTTCGTCGCGGTGCGGCTCGGCGACTTCGGCCCGTTCGAGGACGCGACGCTCACCGACGACTGGACGATGGCGCACTCGCTGCTGAGCGTGCCGATGAACCTGGGTGTGCTCGACCCCGTCGAGGCGATCGACGCCGCGCTCGAGGCACACCGGACCCAGGCGGCACCGCTGGCCAGCGTCGAGGGTTTCGTCCGGCAGATCGCCGGGTGGCGCGACTACGTCTGGCACCTCTACTGGTGGTTCGGCGACGACTACGGTGCCTCCGAGAACGCGCTCGGGGCCCACGAGCTCCTGCCCGACTGGTGGCGGGAGCTGGACGCCAGCGAGATCGACGCCGTCTGCCTGCGGACCGCGGTCCAGGGCCTGCACGACCACGGGTGGCTGCACCACATCCAGCGCCTGATGGTCCTCGGCAACTGGGCGCTCCAGCGCGGGTACGACCCGGTCCGGCTCACGGAGTGGTTCACCGACGTGTTCGTGGACGGCACCGACTGGGTGATGCCGGCGAACATCATCGGCATGTCGCAGCACGCCGACGGGGGCATGGTCGCCACGAAGCCGTACGCCTCGGGCGGTCGGTACATCGACCGCATGTCGGACCACTGCGGTGGGTGCCGGTTCGACCCGACCAAGCGCACCGGGGACGACGCCTGCCCGTTCACCGCCGGCTACTGGGCCTTCCTGTCCCGCGCCGAACCGGCACTCCGCGACAACCACCGGATGGTCCGCCCCCTGCAGCAGATGCGGCGGCTGCCGGACCTCGACCAGGTCGTCGCCCAGGAAGCCGCCCGCCACTCGCCGTGACGGCACCTGGTCCCGGTAGTGTCGGAACGTGAGCAACGAGGCATTCGACGACCGCTACGAGCTGCGCGAGTTCGCGCCCGGGACGGACGACAAGGGGGCACCGAACGCCGAGACGGCAGCGTGGATGCAGGCCGTGGGGATGGGGTTCCACGAAGCCGACCCCGACGCCGAGGGCGCGGCCCGCATGGTGTCGCACTTCATCGCCGACGACGAGACGTTCCTCGGCGTGTACGTGCGCCAGCCGTTCCCGGGCTCCGTCGACGAGACGTGGCCGGCGGGCACCTTCACCTGGTTCCGCAAGGCGCTGAGCTGGGGCGACGGGTCCGCGATCGACACACAGGCGATCTCGGCCGTGACCGTCCGCCCGACCGAGCGTCGCCGCGGCATCCTGCGCCGGATGATGACGCACGCGCTCGAGCGCGGTGTCGCCGAGGGGTACGCCGTCGCGTCGCTCACGGCGTCCGAGGGCACCATCTACCGCCGGTTCGGCTTCGGCTGCGCCATCCGTGAGCGCGCGGTGCACGTCCGCCGCGAGCGCGCACTCCCCCTGCTCGCACCGACCTCGGGCACCGTGTCGGTCGTCACGCCGCAGTGGCTCGCCGACGGCCCGGGCAAGGCGCTGTTCGAGCGCTTCCACGCCCGCACGCCGGGCTCCATGGTCCGCAACACCGGGACCTGGCCGATCGTGTTCGGCCTGGTCGGTCCCGACGACAAGCCCGCAAAGGACGTCCGTGCCGCCGTGCACCGCCCCGACGGCTCGGACGAGCTCGACGGGTACGTCACGTGGCGGATCAAGGAGTCGAACGGCGCCGACACCGCGCTCGAGATCGTCGACCTGGTCTACGCCGACGACGCCGCCTACACCGCGCTGTGGGAGTTCCTGCTGTCGATCGACCTCAACGACGTCGTGAAGTACAACCGCTCCCGCCTCGACGACCCGATCGTCGCGGCGCTCGGCGACAACCGTGCGTACGACGTCGACCACGAGGAGGACCACGTCTGGCTGCGCGTGCTCGACGTGACCGCGGTGCTCGAATCGCGCCCGTTCGCCGTCGACGGGTCGCTGACCCTCGCGGTCACCGATGCGCTCGGCTTCACCACCGGCACGTACCGGCTCGACGTCCAGGAGGCCCGTGGCACGGTCACGCGGATCGCCGACGACGTCGACGTGGCCGGGTCCGACATCCAGCTCGACGTCGCGGAGCTCGGCGCGCTGCTCATCGGCTCGGTCTCCCCCGGCACGCTGGCCGCGGCCGGACTCGTCCGTGCCGCGGACCCGACGTCGGTGCAGCAGCTCGGGGCGATGCTGACGCCGCCGCGGACGCCGCACGGCATCACGTACTTCTGATGACGGTCGCCGACACGCTCGGTCGGGCGCGCCAGGTCCTGTCGGTCCTGGCGTCCCCGACCCTGTGTGACCGGTCGGCGGCCGGGCGCTCCTGACCGGCCCCGTGCCCTACGCCCGGCGCCGCACCCGGGGGTCGACGATCGCCGAGACCATGTCGACGATCACGTTGGCGGTGACGATGAGCAGCGCCGAGAACACCGTGAACCCGACGACCACCTGCAGGTCGAGCGTGTGCACCGCGTCGATCAGCAGCGCTCCGAGTCCCTGCATCGAGAACACCTTCTCGGTGATCACCGCACCGCCGAGCAGCGACCCGAGGTCGAGCCCGAACAGCGTCACCACGGGCAGGATCGCGGTCCGCAGACCGTGCCGTACGACGACCTGGCGCTCCTTCAGGCCCTTCGCGCGGGCCGTCCGCACGAAGTCCTGCGACATCGACTCGAGCATCTCGCCGCGGGTGAGCCGGGCGTAGATCGCCGCGCTGATGAACGCGAGCACGCTCCACGGCAGGATCAGGTGCGTGAACCAGCCGACCGGGTCGTCGGAGAACTCCACGTAGCCACTCGTCGGCAGGATCCCGAGCACGAAGCCGAACAGCAGGATGCCGAGCAGCCCGACCAGGTACGCCGGCGAGGACACCCCGGCGACCGCGACCGTCATGACCGCCCGGTCGACGAACGTGCCACGCCGCAGGGCCGACACCGCGCCGCCGAGGACCCCGGCGACGAGCCAGAGCACGGCGGCCCCGACGGCGATCGACGCCGTCACGGGCAGGCGCGACAGGATCAGGTCGGTGACGCTCTCGTGCAGCTGGAACGAGTAGCCGAAGCAGGGTGCCGCGCACTCGATCACGCTGTTGCCGCTGCCGAACGTGCGTCCGGCGAAGATGCCGGCCAGGTAGGCGCCGAACTGGGCGATCCACGGCTTGTCGGTGCCCAGGAACGCCTGGACCTCGCGCAGCCGGTCGGGCGTGCAGGGCTTGTCGCAGATCGCGCGCGCCGGGTTCGTCGGCAGCAGCATGAACAGCGCGTAGGTGATCGCCGCGACGACGAGCAGCACGACGGCGGCCCCGAGCAGGCGGATCGCCAGGAACCGGAGGGTGGCGGCGTTCACCTGGTGCCCCCTCGCGGGTCGAGGGCGTCGCGCAGGGCGTCGCCGAGCACGTTGAAGGCGAGGGTGATGAGGAACAGTGCGGCTCCGGGGAACACGAGGTACATGGGGTCGGTCTGCACCCAGCCGATGGCGTCGCCGATGCTGCGGCCCCACGACGGCGTCGGCGGGTTCACCCCGACGGCGAGGAAGGACAGCGCAGCCTCGGCCCCGATCATCGAGGGGATCGAGATCGTGGCGTAGACGGTGATCGTCGCGGCCAGGTTCGGCAGCAGCTGCGTGCGGATGACGTGCCAGCGACCGGCCCCCATCGCCGTGGACGCCACGACGTAGTTCCGGCTGACGAGCGACAGCGTCTGCCCGCGGACCACGCGCGCCACGGCCGGCCAGCCGAAGAACCCGATGACGAGCACGACGAGCAGGGGCTTGGGGAACGAGGTCGGCACGATCGCGGTGAGGGCGATCATGAACACGAGCGACGGGAACCCGAAGATCACGTCGACGACCCGGGACAGCACCCGGTCGTACCAGCCGCCGAAGAACCCGGTCGTGACGCCGACGAGCACGCCGATGACGATCGACAGCAGGGTGGCCGCCAGTCCGATGCCCAGCGAGGTCCGTGCGCCGTAGGTGACGATCGAGAACAGGTCGCGGCCGGTCAACGGCTCGACCCCGAACCAGTGCTCACCGCTGATGCCACCGCCGGCGCCACGCGGCGCACCGAAGTCGTTCAGCGCGTCGATGTCGTACGCGTACGGGTCCTGCCCGGACAGCTTCGCGATGAGCGGAGCGGCGACCGCCACCACGATGAACACCGCGATGACGACGGCGGCACCGACGGCCCAGCGGTCCTGCCGGACCCGACGCACGACGGCGCGGAACCCGGTGGCGCGGCCGGACGGTGCGACCGGTCGGTCGACGACGTTGGCGGTCACGAGGCCGCTCCTTCCCACGCACGCCACGCTTCGCGGCGGGCGGCCTGTCGCTCGGGGTCGGCGACGGGCGCTGCCGCGAGGAGCATGCGCGTGTAGTCCTGTTGCGGGTCGTCGAGCACGGCGTCGGTGTCGCCCCGCTCGACCACGCGGCCGTCGTGCAGCACGATCACCTGGTCGGCGAGCTGGCGGACGACGGCGAGGTCGTGGCTGATGAGCAGCATGCCGAACCCGAGGTCCTGCTGCAGCTCGGCGAGCAGGTCGAGCACGGCGGCCTGCACCGTGACGTCGAGCGCCGAGGTCGGTTCGTCGGCGATCACGAGCGCGGGCCGGAGCGCGAGTGCCCGGGCGACGGCGACGCGCTGCCGCTGCCCGCCCGAGAGCTGGTGCGGGAAGCGCTCGGCCCACGACGGGTCGAGCTGCACGGCGGTCAGGAGCTCGCGCACCCGCTCGGCGCGGTCGGCGGCGGAATCCGTGCCGTGCACGAGCAGCGGTTCCGCGATGCTCCAGCCGATGGTCTGCCGTGGGTTGAGCGACGACGCTGGGTCCTGGAACACGATGCCGACCCGGCTGCGCAGCTCGCGCAGGCGTCGGCCGCGTGCGGTGCGCAGGTCGCTGCCGTCCACCTCGACCGAACCGGCGACGACGGGCACCAGGCCCGCGAGCGCACGTCCGATCGTCGACTTGCCGGAACCCGACTCCCCCACCAGGCCGACGGTCTCGCCGGCGTGCAGGTCGAGGTCGATCCCGGACACCGTCGGTCCGCCCCGGCGCGAGTACCGCACCGCGACGTCACGCAGGCGCGCGACGAGCGGACTGGAGGCGCGGTTCCCGTCCGCCCCGTCGGTCACCGCAGCCGTGTTCGCGCTGGGCGACACCGCACGCGCCCCCGCAGACGTGAGGTGTCGCTGGGCGCGTGAGCCGGGCTCGCCGGCCCGCGCCTCCAGGCTGGGGACGGCGGCGAGGAGCTCGCGTGTGTAGTCGGCGGTCGGGTGGGCGAAGACCTCGGCGACGGTGCCGTGCTCGACCGGGTCGCCGCGGCGCAGCACGAGCAGGTCGTCCGCGACGTCCGCCACCACACCCATGTCGTGCGTGATGAGCAGGACGGCCAGGGAGCGCTCGCGGCACAACCGGCGCAGCAGGTCGAGGATGCCGGCCTGCACCGTCACGTCGAGGGCGGTCGTCGGCTCGTCGGCGAAGAGCGCGACCGGGTCGCCGGCCAGGGCCATCGCGATCATGGCGCGCTGGAGCTGGCCGCCGGAGAGTTCGTGCGGGTACGCCTTCCGGATGCGCTCCGGGTCGGGCAGCCCGGCATCGCGCAGCAGCTCGTCGACGCGCGTCCTGACCCCGGAGCGGTCGATCCCGGACGGGTGCGCGCGGACGGCCTCGGCGATCTGGGTGCCGATCGACAACACCGGTGTGAACGAGTTCATCGGCTCCTGGAACACCACGCCGATACCAGCACCCCGCACGGCGCGGACGGCCTCTGCGGGGGCACCGACGAGCTCCTCGCCGCGGAAGCGGGCGCTGCCCGACACCGTGGCCTGCGGCGGGAGGAGCCCGAGCACGCTCATGGCGCTGACGGACTTGCCCGAGCCGGACTCGCCCACCAGGGCCAGGACGCGGCCGGGTGTCAGGTCGAAGGAGACGTCACGGACGACGGGCTCCGCGTCACCGAACGCGACGCGGAGCCCCTCGACCTGCAGGATGGGATCGGTCACTGCTCGAGCGAGACCTTGAGGTAGTTCGGGTACGCGGGGAAGTCGGCGATCTGGAAGTTCTGCACGTTCGAACCCGCCAGGAACGACTGCTTCGCGTAGATCAGCGGCACGACCGGTGCGTCGGCCATGATCTTCTGGTCGGCCTCGGCCCACAGCTCCTGCGCGTCGTCCTGGTCGACCGTGGAGCTCGCCTTCGCGATGAGGGCGTCGACCTCGGCGTTGCGGTACTTCGAGATGTTGTAGCCGCCGCCACCGATCTGCGACGAGTCGTACAGGGGCTGCAGGTTGGCGTTCGCGCTCGGGAAGTCGGGCTGCCAGCTCGACAGCGACAGGTCGAAGTCGGTGCCGTTCGTGGTCGCCTGGGTGAACGAGTCGTAGTCGAGCGGCTTGAGCGTCACGGCGATGCCGGCACGCTTCAGTCCGGACTGCAGCGCCTGCGCCTGTGCGAGGTAGGTCGGGTCGTTCTGCGTCACGAGGGTCAGCTTCAGGTTGCTGACGCCGGCCTCCTCGAGGAGCTGCTTCGCCTTGTCGACGTCACCGGTGGGCTTCGTCTCGTACAGGTCGTAGTCCTGGCGACCGGCGATGCCCGGGGTGATCAGCGTCGAGGCGTACGACCCGGCGATGGCACCACCGGCGGCGATCCGGAAGGACTTGCGGTCGACGGCGTACTGCAGCGCCTGGCGGACCTTGAGGTCCTTGAGTTCCCCGCGCTGGGTGTTGATCGCCATGTACGAGATCGGGCCGGCCTTCGAGGTCGCCAGACGCTCCTGCGCCGCCGGGTTGCTGCGGACCTGGTTGAGCTCGGCGGCACCGAGGTAGATCGCGCCGAACGAGTTCTTCGCGTCGCCGTTGTCGGCGATGAGCGTCTGCGTCACCGTGGACTGGTCCTGGCTCTCCTTGAAGACGATCTTCGAGGGGCCGGCCGTGCGGACCTCGTCGGTCTTCGCGCTCCAGTTCTTGTTCCGGACCAGGGTGACCTGCGAGCCCTGGGTGTTCGACTGCACCTGGTACGGCCCGGAGGCGACGGGCTCGAGGTCGTAGGCACCGGTGTCCTTGCCCTCGCCCTCGGGGACGGGGGTGAACGCCGGCATCGACGCGAGCCACGGCCAGTCGCCGTACGCGTCGTTCAGCTTGAAGACGATGGTCTTGTCGTCGGGGGTCTCGATGCTGTCGAGCGACTTCCCCTCGAACGGACCCTTGTAGTCACCGCCGCCCACCAGGAGCGACTTGTGGTAGCTCAGGCCACCGCTCAGCGTCGGCGCGAACGAGCGCTCGATGCCCCACTTGATGTCCTTGGTGGTGATGGGCGTGCCGTCCTGGAACTCGACGCCGTCCTTGAGCGTGTAGGTCCAGGTCTTGCCGCCGTCGCTGGACGTCCCGGTGTCCGTCGCCAGGTCGGGGACGACCTTCGCGGTCTTGCCCGGCTCGACGTCCCACGTGGTGAGTCGGCGGGCGACGAGGCCCATCGAGGTGATCCCGAGGCTCTGGCTGGTCGCCGGGTCGAGGTGGAACGAGGTCTGCGGCGTCAGGATGTTGAGCGTGCCGCCCTTGGCCGTGCCCTCGGCGCCGTCGCCCGATGCGTCCCCGCCCGAGCAGCCGGTCAGCACCAGGGCTGCTGCTGCGGCGACGGCCGCGGTGATCGTCAGGCGGTTGGGGCGTCTCATGACGGTGCTGCTCCTCGGGAGGGGTGGTGGTGACCGGGGTGGCGGTCACTCCGACGACGGAACGGTCCGGTCGCCGGGCGGCGTCCATCCTGACACCGCGACGGTGACCCGTCCGAATCTCGCGCGTCCGGGACGACGCACGACGAAACATTGCAAGCGTCGGACGCCGTCCCGCTATTCCCGGTGCAGCAACACCGCGTGCCCTCAGCGGTCGAAGAGCCCGCCCAGGAAGTCGTTGCCGAGGTTCGACGCCTGCTCGCCGAGGCCGGACGCCTGCTCGCCGAACCCGGCGGCCTGCTCACCGAACCCGCCGAGCAGCTGCTCGCCCTCGCCGACCAGCCCCTCGACACCGCCGCCGAGGTCGCTCAGCCCGAGGTCGCCCATGCCGGACGCGATCCCCTCGAAGTCGACGCCGAGGTCGGCGGCACCGGCCAGCACCGGACCGGCGGCGGCGCTGAGCACCGCTCCCCCGGCGACCGCTGCGGCGAGCCCGCCGAACGCCATCGCGCCCGCACCGACCGCGGCACCGCCGGCGAAGGCCCCGCCGCGGCCACGTCCGCCGCCCGGACGGCCGGAGCCGCCGAGGACCCGGCGGATCAGACCCGGACGCGACATCTCGCCGCGGGTCATCGCACGCGCCATGCTGCCCGCCGAGTCGTCGCGCAGGTGCTCGTGGGGCGGGAGCTCCGAGTTCAGGCGGTCGCGGACCTGCTGGCGCTGCGCCGGGGTGAGCCGGGCGAAGGCGTCGTGGTGGACCTGCTCGAGCTGCTCCGGCGACGAGGTCTTGAGCAGGTAGTCGTACTTGGCGATGGCCACCTTGTCGGCGTCCGCCTGGCCGCGCTGGGGCTGACCGGTGTGCTGCTGCGGCTGCGCGTACCGGGGCGGCTGCGGCTGGCCGTACTGCTGCTGGCCGTACTGCGGCGGCTGCCCGGCCTGGGGCGGCCGCTGCTGCTGGCCACGGTCGTCGCCGGTCAGCTTGTCCGCGGCCGTCCGCACGATGTCCCGCCAGTCGGTGCCGCCGTGCTGCTGCGAACCGCCCTGACCCCCGCGCTTCTGCATCTGCTTGTCGATCGCCTTCGAGGCCATGCCCAGGATCCGGTTGAAGTTCGCCATGCCCCCACCTTTGCGTTCTCACATGTGCAGGCCCGGCGACCACCCAGCGCGTCTCCCGCACGTTCGGTGGGCATCGCCTGAGAGCGGTCCCTGACAGTGAGCGTGCCGACGGTGCGCGTCAGGACAGGATGCGCGCGAGGAACGCGTTGCGGAACCGACCCGTGGGGTCGAGGTCACGGGCGAGCGCCGCGAAGTCGGACAGCCGCGGGTACGCCTCGTGCAGCCGCTCGGCGCTCGCGGCGGACACCTTGCCCCAGTGCGGCCGCGGGTCGAACGGCGCGAGCACCTCCTCGATCCGCTCGACGGCGGCCGTCACCGCGGCGGCGTCCCGGCGGAACGTGAAGTGCAGGCCGACCGACTGCCGGCCTGCCGAGGGTGCGAGCCACGCGGTGTCGGCGGCGATGGTGCGGACCTCGGAGGCGATGAGGATCGGGGCGAACAGCGACGCCAGCGGGCGGAGGGCCTCGAGCGCGGGCACCGCCGAGGCTGCGGGGATCAGGTACTCCGCCTGGATCTCGGCCCCGGTCGACGGGGTGAACGAGGACCGGAAGTGCGGCAGCCGTTCGGACCACGGTCCGGGCACGCCACCCTGCTCGGTCACGCCAGCGGGGTCGTTCTCGCCCGGGTGCACGGGTCCGGTCGCGGGGCGCGCTCCGAGTCCGACGAGGTCGACCGCGGGTGCGGCCTCGTCGACACGGTGCTTCACCCAGACCTGCCGGGCACCGCGGTCGTCGAACGCGGTGAACATCGACACCGAGTAGGCGTCGGACATCACCTGGTCGAACCGCGACGCGACCGCGTCCCAGGGCAGGTCGAGGTGCACCGTCGTCGCGACCTGGAACGTCGGCTCGATCGCGAGCTCCACGGCGGTGACGACGCCGAGGGCGCCGATCCCCACCCGGTGGGCGTCGAGCAGGCCGTCGGGCGACGCGGCGTCCACCCGCACGAGCGAGCCGTCGGCGCGGACGACGTCCAGACCGACCACCGCCTGCGCGAGCGACGGGTTCCGCACGCCGGAGCCGTGCGTGCCGGTGGCGACGGCCCCGGCCGTGGAGATGTGCGGCAGGGACGCGAGGTTCCCGAGTGCCCAGCCACGGGCCTCCAGGCCGGCGGCCACCTGGCTGTGCGTCATCCCGGCGGCGACCCGGACGACACGACGCGCGGTGTCGATGTCGAGCACGGGCGGCAGGTCGGCCAGCGACACCTGCACGGCGTCGGTGTCGGCGATGGTGTTGAACGAGTGTCGCGAGCCGAGCGCCGTCAGGCGCGGCGTCGAGGCGACGAGCTGCTGGAGCTCGTCCACCGACGTCGGCCGGGCCAGCGCCGAGGCGCGGTAGGTGACGTTGCCCGCCCAGTTGGTGCGGGTGCGCTCGGCCGCGATCACGTCGTCCATCGTGGGTCCTGACTCCCCTAGAAGCCGCGGTCGAGACGGTGCCACGTCTGCTGGAGACGCAGCTCGTCGCGGAAGCCGCGGGAGGTGGTGTGCTCGTCGATGACCAGGAACTCCGTGCCGACCATCGTCGCGAAGTCCTCGACGACCTGCAGGCCGACCGCGGTCGTCATGACGGTGTGGTGGGCGGCACCGGCGGTGAGCCAGGCCTCCGCGGCGACCGGGAACGACGGACGCGGCTCCCAGACCGCGCGACCCACGGGCAGCTTCGGCAGGGCCTCGGTCGGCGGCACGACGTCGACGACGTTCGCGGTGAGGCGGAAGCCGTCGCGGGTGTCGGACAGCGCGACCACCACGGCCTCGCCGGCGTCGGCCGTGAAGACCAGGCGGACCGGGTCGTCCTTGCCGCCGATGCCGAGCGGGTGGATCTCGAGCGTCGGCTTCGTCGACGTGAGCGTCGGCGAGACCTCGAGCATGTGCGCGCCGAGGATCTTCTCGGCACCCGGGGTGAGGTCGTACGTGTAGTCCTCCATCAGGGAGGCACCACCGGGCAGCCCCGCGCCGGCGACGGCCATCGCGCGGACCAGGACGGCGGTCTTCCAGTCACCCTCGGCACCGAAGCCGTAGCCGTCGGCCATCAGGCGCTGGACCGCCAGGCCGGGCAGATGCTTGAGCGTGCCGAGGTCCTCGAAGTTCGTGGTGAACGCGGCGCTGCCGTTCTGCTGCAGGAGCGTGCGGAGGCCGAGCTCGATGGCGGCGCCGTCGCGGAGCGCGGTGTGCCGCTCGCCGCCGTCGCTGCGGAGCGACGGGTCCACGTCGTAGTCGCGCTCGTACGTCGCCACGAGCGCGTCGACCGCTGCCGTGTCCGCTGCTGCGGCGTCCACCGCTGCCGCGAGCTCGTTGACCGCCCACGTGTTGACCTGCACGCCGAGCTCGATCTCGGCCTCGGTCTTGTCGCCCTCGGTGACGGCGACGTAGCGCATGTTGTCACCGAAGCGGGTCAGCTTCAGCTCACGGACGGCCGCGGCGCCGGCGGCGGCACGGGTCCAGTCGGCGACGCGCTGCTGCACCCGGGGATCGGACACGTGCCCGATCGCCGTGGCGTGCCGGACGCCGAGGCGGGCGAGCATGTACCCGAACTCGCGGTCGCCGTGCGCGGCCTGGTTGAGGTTCATGAAGTCGAAGTCGATGTCCGCCCAGGGCAGCGCGACGTTCGCCTGCGTGTGCAGGTGCAGCAGCGGCTTCGTCAGCGCGGTGAGCCCGCCGATCCACATCTTGGCCGGGCTGAACGTGTGCATCCACGTGGTCACACCGATGACCTTGTCGTCGGCGCTCGCCTCGATGAGGGCACGACGGATGCCGTCGGCGTCCTTGAGGACGGGCTTCCACACGAGCTTCACCGGCAGGTGCCCGGCGAGTTCCGCGTGGACCGCCCTGCTCTGCTCCTCGACCTGGCGCAGGGTCTCCTCGCCGTAGAGGCCCTGGGAGCCGGTGAGGAACCAGACCTCGTGGCCGTCGAGTGTGGCCTGGGGGTCGACGGTGGTCTCCTGCGTCATCGCATGGCTCCTTCGGGGTTCTGTCCGTAGACGTTCTGGTAGCGATCGAACAGTCGATCGATGTTCTCGGGGGCGATCGGGACGACCTCGCCGCCCTGCTTGGCGATGTGCACGGTGCGCGCGACGTCCTCGCACATCACGGCGGCCTTGACGGCGTCCTTCGCGTCCTTGCCGATCGTGAACACGCCGTGGTTCTGCATGAGGACCGCGCGGCTGCGGTGGCCGCTCAGCGTCTCGACGATGCCGTGGCCGATCGAGTCGTCGCCGATGATCGCGAACGGGCCGACCGGGATCGGTCCGCCGAACTCGTCCGCCATCGCCGTGATGACGCAGGGGATCTCCTCGGCGCGTGCGGCCCAGGCCGTCGCGTAGGTCGAGTGGGTGTGCACGACGCCGCCGACCTCGGGCATGTTCCGGTACACGTAGGCGTGCGCGGCCGTGTCGGAGGACGGGCCGTGCTCGTTGCCCCAGCCTTCGGCGGGGACCCCGTCGAGGGTGCACACGACCTGGTTCTCCGGCGTCAGGTCGTCGCTGGACACGCCGCTCGGCTTGATGACGAACAGGTCCGTGCCGGGCACGCGCTCGGAGACGTTGCCGCCGGTCCAGATCACCAGGCCGTAGCGGACGAGCTCGCCGTGCAGGCGTGCGACGCGCTCCCGCGTCGCCGCCACAGCCTGGCGGGTGGTCTCGTCGATCGCGTCCGTCATCGGGTCACTTCCTCTGTCTGGAGGCGCGGGTCGGCGCCGTCGGTCTGCTCGGTCGGTCCGGTGGTCGCGCTGGGGCGGGTCGCCGCCGCGGCGACGTCCTGCACGGGCAGAGCGGCCCGGTAGCGCTCCAGGTACGTCTGGAACCCGGCGACGTCCGTCGGCTCGGGTTCGGCCACGTGCACGGCGTCCCCGCCGAACACGGTGTCCGACAGGTAGTCGGCGAGCTGCTGGTCGGTGTGCTCGAGGTACGCGGCCAGCACGGCGATCCCCCACGCGCCGCCCTCGCCCGCGGTCTCCTCGAGCGCGATCGGCACGCGCAGGGCCGCCGCGAGCAGCCGCTGCGGGGCACCCGGCGTGCGGAAGAGCCCACCGTGCGCGGTCATCCGGTCGACCTGCACCTGTTCGCCGTGCAGGACGTCCATGCCGATGGCCAGGGTCGCGAAGGCGCCGTGCACCTCGGAGCGCACCAGGTTGCCGAGCGTGAACCGTGCGCCGGGGGTGCGGAGCAGCAGGGGTCGGCCGTCCTCGACGCGGGTGACGGGTTCGCCGGCCAGGTAGTTGAAGGACAGCAGGCCACCGGCGTCGGGGTCGGTGTCGTCCGCGACGGCCTCGGCGAGCAGGGTGGCGTACACGTCGTCGATGCCGATCGCGGCCGTGCCCGATCGCGCACTCGAGGCCTCGGCGAACCGCCCGAACACGCGGGCCCAGCTCGCGATCTCGCTCGCGCCGTTGTTGCAGTGCACCATCGCCACGGCGTCGCCGGCCGGGGTGGTGACGACGTCGAGTTCCTCGTGCGCGGTGGTGAGCGGCTGCTCGAGCACGACCATCGCGAAGATGCTCGTGCCGACGCTCACGTTGCCGGTGCGCGGGGCGACGGCGTTCGTCGCGACCATGCCGGTGCCGGCGTCGCCCTCGGGCGGGCAGAGCGGGACGCCGGGTTCGAGCGTGCCGGTCGGGTCGAGCCAGGCCGCACCCTCGGGCGTCAGCGCACCGGCGTCGGCACCCGCGACGAGGACCTCGGGCAGCAGGGACCGCAGGTCCGGCAGCCCGATCAGGTCCTGGGCGGTGGCGAGCATGGCGTGGTCGAAGTCCTTGGTGCCCGGGTCGCCGGGGCCGCTGTCGACGGGGCCGCCCTCGATCGGGAACACCCCGGAGGCATCGCCCACACCGAGCACGTCCCGACCGGTGAGGCGTCGGTGCACGTACCCCGCGAGCGTCGTGACGCCGGCGAGCTCGGCCACGTGCGGCTCGTCGTCGAGGACCGCCTGGTACAGGTGCGCGATCGACCAGCGGAGCGGGATGTTGAACCCGAGGGCCTCGCTGAGCCGTTCGGCCGCGGGACCCGTCGAGGTGTTGCGCCACGTGCGGAACGGCACGAGCAGCTCGCCCGACGCGTCGAACGCCAGGTAGCCGTGCATCATCGCGCTGACGCCCGCCGCCCGGAAGGTGGTCGGGCGGACGCCGTACTGCGACTCGACGTCGGCCACGAGGGCGGCGTACGCGGCACGGAGTCCGGTCTCGACGGCCTCGAGCGAGTAGGTCCAGCGGCCGTCGACGAACTCGTTCTCCCACTCGTGTGAGCCGGCGGCGATCGGCACGAGGGCCTCGTCCACCAAGCAGGCCTTGATGCGGGTGGAGCCGAGCTCGATCCCGAGCGTGGTGCGGCCGTCCACGACCTGCTGTCGGCGGTCGTCGCCCATGCGTTCCTCCAGAACCTCGTCGTCCTCAGTGAGCGCTCACATCCTGGCACGTGAGCGCTCACACGTGCAACGTGCGGCGCGCCGGGGGCCGCGCGTCCCACTCGTCCGCCCGCCTCCCCCAGCGGTCGGAACACCCCGCTCACTTCCCCCGACCGGTCACCAACCGTCGTCCGGTACATCCGCAGTCGACCGTTCCCGACCACTCGACGTCCCACCCACGGCAGGTCGTGACCGCTCGACGGATGAGAGTGACGACGTCGATCGGCCGCCGGGCGCCCCACACCCGCGCGAGTCCCGCCCACCCGACGCCCGCACCCGCGCGAGTCCCGACCACTCGACGCCCCACCCACGGCAGGTCGTGACCGCTCGACGGAAGAGAGTGACGACATGGATCGACCGCCGGGCGCCCCACACCCGCGCGAGTCCCGACCACCCGACGCCCCACACCCGCGCGAGTCCCGACCACCCGACGCCACACACCCTCGCGAGTCCCGATCCTCCGCACCACGACACGCCCAACGACCGCACCCCGGACGGTCACGACGCCCCGCTGCCGCACCGTCGAGCGGTCAGGACCTGTCGGCTGGGGGTGCGCCGAGCGACGAGTCGTGACCGCTCGGCCGCTGGTGGCGGGGAGTCGTGACCGCTCGGGAGCAGACGCACCGCCACCGGCACCCGCCGACACCGCGCGCTACGCGCCGACGGTGCTCTCGCGGATGACGAGCGACGGGGTGACCGACGCCGACGAAGCCGTCCCGCCGTCGATGAGCGCGAGCAGCGCCTGCCCCGCCACACGCCCGAGCTCCTCGAGCCGCAGGTCGACAGTGGTCAACGGCGGCCGGCTCGCCAGCGCCATCACGTCCCAGTCGTCGAACCCGGTCACCGCGACGTCCCCGGGGACCGTGCGACCGAGCTCCCGCAACCGATCACACACACCCCGCGCGATCTGGTCGCTGCCGCACACGATCGCGTCGACGTCGAGCGACTGCCGCGTCAGCACGTCCACGGCCTGTCGTCCCCACCGCTCGGACCACTCGCCGTACAGCGGTTCGCCGACCAACCGGCTCCCGAGCACGGCCGTGGCGCCCTCGACCCGTCGGACCGCGGACCGAGCCCGGGCCGGACCGGTCACGATCGCCACCCGCGACCGCCCGAGCGACAGCACGTGCGACGCCACCGCCGCCGAGCCCGCGGCGTCGTCGAGCGTGACGGAGACGTCCTGCGCCGAGGTCGAGGGGGTGAACGCGTAGACGACCGGGATCGACACGTCGATCGGCGGCCGGGCGTCGGCGGAGCGGCCCGTCACGATGATGCCGTCGACCCCGCGGGCCGCCAGGGAGCGCAGGTAGTGGGCCTCACGCACGTGGTCGTCGCGGGTGTCGCACAGCAGCACGGCCATCTGCCCGGCGGACAGGGCGTCCTCGGCACCGAGCAGCACCGGGATCGAGAACCGGCCGAACGAGTCGGTGGTGATCATGCCGACCGTGTAGGTCCGGCCGGACGACAGGGCGCGGGCCCGAGCGTCGCCGACGAACCCGAGGCGCTCGGCGGCGTCCTTCACCCGCTGCCGGGTCGAGTCCCGGAGCTGCCCCGTCCCGTTGAGCGCCTTCGACGCGGTGCCGATCGACACCCCGGCGAGCGCCGCGACGTCGGTGATCCGGACGGGCTGCCCGGTGCGCTCCAGGGTCACGGCAAACCCCTTTCCGGTGATCGAGAAGTGACCACGATCCTACGGAACCGGTGCGACGGAGCCCTTGCGCGCCTCCTGGCCGTGTCGTACCGTCAGTGCAGAAACCGTTTTCCGCAGCGCGGCCCACCGGGTCCGGCGTCGGAGGCGGCGCCGTCACATCGCAAGGAGGCGACATGACCACCACGCTCGCGACCGACCGCGGGGCGCGCACCGCGACGCCGGTCCTGCCGACCGCCGAGGCGCACCTGGCGCTCCGCCCGCTGCCGGCCGGCGACGCCCGGATCACGGGCGGGTTCTGGGCGCTGCGGCAGGAGCGCAACGGTCGCGACGCCGTCCGCAGCGGCTACCAGCAGCTCGACGCGGCCGGCAACTTCCGGAACCTCCGCATCGCCGCGGGGGTCGAGGAGGGCGAGGCCGTCGGCCCGATCTTCATGGACTCCGACGTGACGAAGTGGCTCGAGGCCGTGGCCTGGGAGTACGGCCGCGCCCCGGCGCAGGACCTGCTCGACCTGCAGCGCGAGGTCACCGCCCTGGTCGCGCAGGCGCAGGCGGACGACGGGTACCTCGACTCCGTGCAGCAGGTGCGCGGTGGCGGCGAGCGCTACACGGACCTCAAGTGGAGCCACGAGATGTACTGCGCCGGGCACCTGTACCAGGCGGCCGTCGCGCAGCACCGTGCCACCGGTGACACCGGACTGCTCGACGTCGCGGTCCGGAACGCCGACCACCTGGTCCGCACGTTCGGCCCCGGTGCCGACCGGACGCAGGACATCGACGGGCACCCCGTCGTCGAGATGGGTCTGGTGGAGCTGTACCGCGAGACGGGGACCCGCGCCTACCTCGACCTGGCGCACTGGTTCGTCGACGCCCGCGGGCACGGCATCATCGAGCGCGCGGGTGGCGAGCCGACGTACTTCTCCGACCGGGTGCCGGCCCGGCAGGCCACCACCGTCGAGGGGCACGCCGTCCGCGCGGTCTACCTGGCCGCGGGTGCGGTCGACGTGGCGATCGAGACCGGCGACACCGAGCTCCTGGCCGCGAGCGAGCGCCAGTTCGCCGACATGATGGCGACGAAGGCGTTCATCACCGGGGGCCTCGGGGCGCGCTGGGACTGGGAGGCCTTCGGCGACCCGTACGAGCTGCCGACCGACCGCGGCTACGCCGAGACCTGTGCGGCCATCGGCGGGGTGCAGTGGGCCTGGCGCCTGCTCCTCGCGACCGGCGAGCCCGGCTACGCCGACGCGATCGAGCGCCTGCTGTACAACGCGTTCCTCGCGGGCGTGAGCCTGGCGGGCACCGAGTACTTCTACGTCAACCCGCTGCAGCAGCGTGATCACGCGCACCAGGACGAGAACCGCTCCCCCGCGCACGGCCGCCGAGGCTGGTTCGACTGCGCCTGCTGCCCGCCGAACATCATGCGGACGTTCGCGAGCCTCGACGGGTACCTGGCCACCGCGACCGACGGCGGGCTGCAGGTCCACCAGTACGCCACCGCCGACCTCGGCCCGGTGCGGGTCGAGACCGACTACCCGCACGACGGTCGCGTCGTGGTCACCGTGACCGAGGACGGGCCGCTCGCCCTGGGCCTGCGGATCCCGGCGTGGTCGGACACCACGACCGTCACGGGACCGGACGGGTCCGCGAACCCTGCGGCGGGCACGCTGCACGTCGTCGACCGCGAGTGGTCGGCGGGCGACACGGTCGAGCTCGTCTTCGACACGACGCCGCACCGGTACGTCGCCGACGCCCGCATCGACGCGGCCCGCGGGCAGGTCGCCATCGAGCGCGGTCCCCTGGTGTACGCTGTGGAGCAGGCAGACCAGCAGGGCTTCACGGTCGACGACCTGACGGTCGACGCGACCGCGACGATCACCGAGGAACGCCGCGACGACCTGCTCGACGGCGTCGTCACGCTGCGCGTGCCCGGGTTCGCCCCGTCGGCACACGAGCAGCCGGCGTGGCCGTACCGACGGCTCGAGGCAACCCGGGAGGAAGGCGCGGCTCCCGCCGTGCACGCGACCAGCGTCGACGACGTGGCCGGCTCCGGCAGGGCGGCCACGGGCCTCCGGTCCGGCGCGGGTGCGGAGGCTGCGTCACCCGTGACGGCGGTCGCCGTGCCGTACTACGCGTGGGCGAACCGGGGTGCGGCGCCGATGCGGGTCTGGTTGCCGCTGGCGCGTTAGCCGGCGTCGCGCTGAGGCGAGTCGACGGCCGGGAGGTTCGGTCAGGTCGCAGGACACCCCGCTCACGTCCGTCGAGGTCGCACGAACCGTCGGCCGCGGGCGTCCGGGGCGACAGGACGTGCGACCTCGGCGACTGGCAGGCGGCGCGTCGTGCCCCTTCGGCCGCGCGCGTCAGCCACGACCGGCGTCCGCGCGGCGCTACGCGCTCCGGCGCACCACGAGCTCGGGCGCGAGCAGGGTCTCGTCGCGGGGCTCCCCCTCGACCAGCGCCCGCACGGCGTCGAGCACCCGCTCCCCCATCGCCCGGAAGTCCTGCCGCACCGTGGTCAACGGCGGGGTGAAGTGCGCGGCCTCGGGGACGTCGTCGAACCCCACCACCGCGATGTCGTCGGGGACGCGCAGCCCCTCGTCGGCGAAGGCGTGCAGCACCCCGAGCGCCATCTGGTCGTTGCCGGCGAACACCGCGTCGACCGTCGTCACGTCGATGTGCCGTGCGGCCGCGAACCCGCTCGCGGGGGTCCAGTCGCCCTCGAGCACGACCGGCTCGAGCCCGGCGTCCTGCATGATCCGCACGTAGGTGGCACGGCGCACCTCGGACTCCTGCGACACGTGCGGCCCGGCGATGTGCACGATGCGTCGGTGCCCGGAGTCGAACAGGTGCTGCATCACGAGCGAGGTGCCCGCCGCCTGGTCGATCGCGACGGCTGCGACGCTCGGCGCGACCGGGGCCCGGGCGGCGTCCCGCTGCACGGCGTTCGCCACCACGACGGGCACCGTGACCGGCACGGTGAGCGAGGCCAGGGCGTCGAGCACCCGGTTGTCGGCGGCGACCAGGACGATCGCGGCGACGTCCTGCGCGAGCAGTGTCGTCAACGCGCCGGACAGGTCGGACGGCGTCGGCTCCTCCGGCAGGGTGGAGAGCAGCACGTGGTACCCGGCCGACCGCGCGGCCCGCTCGAACCCGATCGCGGTGCTCGACGGCCCGTACAGGGCGTCGCCCGCGGTGATGATCCCGAGCGCGCGGCTCCGACCACCGGCGAGCGCCCGGGCGGCGGCGCGGGGCCGGTACCCCAGCGCGGTGACGGCGTCGGCGACCTGGCTGCGGAACTGCTCCCGCACCGTCGGGTCGCCGTTGATCACCCGCGACACGGTCTGGTGGGACACGCCGGCCCGTTCGGCGACGTCGAAGATCGTCGGCGCCTTCCGGCGCTTGCCGCCCTTGCCCCCGGGGGCGGTCGTGGTGGTCACGTCGCCAACCGTACCGCCCGGCCCCGCCGACGCGACACGACCGCGGTTCGGGTACGCGAGTTGACACCCCGGTACGGAACCCGCAGTATGTGAGCGCTCACACGAGCGCATCCCGCGGGGCACAGCAGCCCCGGCACCCGAGCGCGTCGAGGACGACGCGAGAGGAAACAGAGGTACTTCGATGATGAAGCGCAGGATCATCGCGGGGGTCGCGGCCCTCGGCATCGCGTTCTCCCTGGCAGCGTGCTCGGCCGGTGGCCGTGCATCCACCGAGGGCGGCGGTGACGGCGGCGGCGCCAACAAGGGCGCCCTCGTCGGCGTCGCGATGCCGACCAAGGTCTCCGAGCGGTGGATCAAGGACGGCGACGCCGTCAAGAGCGACCTCGAGAAGGCCGGCTACAAGGTCGACCTCGAGTACGCGGACAACAAGATCCCGCAGCAGGTCCAGCAGGTCAGCAACATGATCACGAAGGGCGCGAAGGTCCTGATCGTCGCGTCGATCGACGGTGGTTCGCTGTCCGACCAGCTCGACGCCGCCGCCAAGGCCGGCATCAAGGTGATCTCGTACGACCGCCTGCTCACCGGCAACAAGAACGTCGACTACTACGTGTCGTTCGACAACGAGAAGGTCGGCGTCGACCAGGCGAACAGCCTGCTCACCGGCCTCGGCGTGCTCGACGACAAGGGCGAGAAGACCGACGAGAAGGGTCCGTTCAACATCGAGGTGTTCGCCGGTTCGCCCGACGACAACAACGCCACGTTCTTCTTCAACGGCGCGATGAAGACCCTCAAGCCCTACATCGAGGACGGCACGATCACGATCGGCTCCGGCCAGGACGGCTTCACCCAGGCCGCCACGCAGCAGTGGGACCCGGCGACCGCCAAGGCCCGCATGCAGAACCTCGTCGCCAAGTCGTACTCCGGCGGCACGAAGCTCGACGGCGTGCTCTCGCCCTACGACGGCATGTCCATCGGCATCATCTCGGCACTGCAGGGCGCCGGCTACGGCACCGACAGCCGTCCGCTCCCGGTCATCACCGGGCAGGACGCCGAGGCGGCCAGCGTCAAGTCGATCATCAAGGGTCAGCAGTACTCGACGATCTACAAGGACACCCGCCAGCTCGCCGAGAAGTCGGCGCAGATGGCCGAGGACCTGCTCGCCGGCAAGGAGCCGGAGGTGAACGACACCGAGACCTACGACAACAAGGTCAAGGTCGTCCCCACCTTCCTCTTCCAGCCCACCGTGGTCACGAAGGACAACTACCAGAAGGTCCTCGTCGACTCGGGCTACTACACCGACGCCGACCTGAAGTAGGTCGCAACCCATCTGTCGGACAGGAGGCGCGGTGCCGGACCGCACCGCGCCTCCCGTCCGTCCCCACCTGCGCGCCCTGGCGCGCACTACGGAAGGCGGTCGACGTGACGGACACCATCCTCGAGATGCGTGACATCACCAAGACGTTCCCCGGCGTCAAGGCGCTCCAGGGGGTCTCCATCGAGGTCGAGCGTGGCCAGGTCCACGCGATCTGCGGTGAGAACGGCGCCGGCAAGTCGACGCTCATGAAGGTGCTGTCGGGCGTCTACCCGGCCGGCTCCTTCGAGGGCGAGATCCTGCTCGACGGCCAGCCCGTCCGGTTCTCGGACATCAACGACTCCGAGGCAGCCGGTGTCGTCATCATCCACCAGGAGCTGGCGCTCAGCCCGTTCCTGTCGATCGCCGAGAACATCTTCCTCGGCAACGAGCGCTCCACGGGCGGCTTCATCGACTGGAACAAGACGAACCTCGCCGCCGCCGAGCTCCTGCAGCGCGTCGGGCTCAAGGACAACCCGGTCACCAAGATCGTGGACATCGGTGTCGGCAAGCAGCAGCTCGTCGAGATCGCGAAGGCGCTGTCGAAGCAGGTGAAGCTCCTCATCCTCGACGAGCCCACCGCCGCGCTGAACGACGACGACTCCGCGCACCTGCTCGAGCTCATCCGCTCGCTGCAGGCCGAGGGCATGACGGCGATCATCATCAGCCACAAGCTCAACGAGATCAAGGCGATCGCGGACAAGGTCACGATCATCCGCGACGGCAAGACGATCGAGACCCTCGACATGCACGCCGACGACGTCTCCGAGGACCGCATCATCCGCGGCATGGTCGGTCGCGACCTGTCCACGCGCTACCCGGAGCACGAGTCGAAGGTCGGCGAGGAGCTCCTGCGGATCGAGGACTGGACCGTCCACCACCCGCTCGACGCCTCGCGCGAGATCATCCACCAGGCGAACCTGACCGTCCGTGCCGGCGAGATCGTCGGCATCGCGGGACTCATGGGTGCCGGACGCACCGAGCTCGCGATGAGCGTGTTCGGGCAGTCGTACGGCACCGGCATCAGCGGCACCGTCTACAAGCGGGGCACCCCGATCAAGACGAACACGGTGACGCAGGCCATCGACAACGGCATCGCCTACGTCACCGAGGACCGCAAGCGCTACGGCCTGAACCTGATCGACGACATCAAGCGGAACGTGTCCGGCTCGGCGCTCGGCAAGCTCGCCAAGTGGGGCTTCGTGAACGCGTCCCACGAGACGACCGTCGCCGGCAAGTTCCTGCGGGACCTCAACATCAAGGCCCCGAACGTCGACGTGCTGACCGGCAAGCTGTCCGGCGGCAACCAGCAGAAGGTCGTGCTGTCGAAGTGGATGTACGCCGACCCCGACGTGCTCATCCTCGACGAACCCACCCGCGGCATCGACGTCGGCGCGAAGTACGAGATCTACACGATCATCAACCAGCTCGCCGACCAGGGGAAGGCGATCATCGTGATCTCCTCCGAGCTTCCCGAACTGCTCGGCATCTGTGACCGCATCTACACGCTCTCCGAGGGCACCATCACGGCTGATGTGCCCCGCTCCGAGGCCACACCCGAGGTCCTCATGCAGTACATGACCCAGGAACGGGAGACCCCTGTCAATGAACGCGCTTAAGTCCGCCGCCGGCTACCTCACCGGGCAGCTCCGACAGATCGGCCTGTTCATCGCGCTGATCGTCATCGTCATCTTCTTCCAGGTGACGACGAGCGGCATCACGCTGGCACCGATCAACGTCACGAACCTGGTCGTCCAGAACAGCTACATCCTGATCCTCGCCATCGGCATGGTGATGGTCATCATCGCCGGGCACATCGACCTGTCCGTCGGGTCGGTCGTCGCCTTCACCGGCGCCATGGCCGGCGTGATGATCACGCAGTGGGGTCTGCCCTGGCCCGTCGCGGTGGTCCTCTGCCTGGTCCTCGGCGCCCTGGTCGGCGCCTGGCAGGGCTTCTGGATCGCCTACTTCGGGATCCCGGCGTTCATCGTGACCCTGGCCGGCATGCTCGCCTTCCGCGGTGCCGCGCAGATCGCCCTGCAGAACCAGCAGATCTCGCCGTTCCCGGACGGGTTCCGCTCGCTCGGCTCCGGCTTCCTGCCCTCGTTCGGTACCTCGGGCTACGAGCCGCTCACGATGATCCTCGGCATCGCCGCGGCGGCCATCATGGTCGGCGTCGCCTTCCGTGGCCGTGCGACCCGTCGCAAGTACCAGCTCGAGAGCGAGCCGTTCGTCTGGTTCATCGTCAAGCTCGCGTTCGGCGTCGCGCTCGTCATCTACGTCGCGCTGCTGCTCGCCAGCTACAACGGCACCCCGATCGTGCTCGTCATCCTCGGCCTGCTCGTCGTCGTGTACTCGGTGATCATGCGGAGCGCCGTGTTCGGCCGCCACATCTACGCGATCGGTGGCAACGCCCTGGCCGCGCAGCTGTCCGGTGTGAAGACGAAGCGCGTGACGTTCCTGCTGTTCGTCAACATGGGCGTCATCTCGGCGCTGGCCGGCGTGGTCTTCACCGGCCAGCTCAACCTGGCCTCGCCGAGCGCGGGCAACGGGTTCGAGCTCGACGCCATCGCCGCGGTGTTCATCGGTGGTGCGGCCGTCACCGGCGGTATCGGCACCGTGCCGGGCGCCATCATCGGTGGTCTCATCATCGGCATCCTGAACAACGGCATGTCGATCCTCGGTGTCGGCACCGAGTTCCAGTCCCTGATCAAGGGCCTGGTGCTGCTCGCCGCCGTCGCGTTCGACGTGTTCAACAAGCGCCGGGCGGCGTCCGCGCGCAAGTAACGCGTCGGAGTCACCCCCGCCGAAGCGACAGAAGTGCACGGAACAGCCGTGCACTTCTGTCGCTTTCGCGTTTCAGCGGGACAGGACGGCCCAACCCCCGGCCGGGAGGCGCACGGTCCCGTCCCCGAGATCGGCCCCGCCCGCCTCCACCTGCGTCGCGTCGGCCGCGGGCACCTCGACGGGGTCGTCCGACAGGTTCAGGGCGGTCACCACGGCGGCGTCTGCCGTCGCGGTGCGCAGGACCACGGCGGCGTTGGTCAGGTGCACGACGTCGGTGTGCGCCCGGTGCAGCCAGGGGTTCCGGCGGCGCAGGGCGACGAGGGCCTCGTACACGTGGGTCAGGTCCGTCGGTGCCGGCGGCTCGGCCGGGAACTCCGGACGGACCGCGTCGTCGCCGCCCTCGCGTTCCTCCTTCACCGCGGTCCAGCCGTACTCATCGCCGGCGTAGACCACGGGCGTGCCCGCCACGGTGAACAGCACGGCGGCGGCGTGACCGGCGAACCGCTCCCCCACCGCGCTCGCGATGCGGGTGACGTCGTGGTTCCCGACGAAGGTGGTCGGGGCGAAGGTGGCGAGCAGGGCGTCGTGCCGCTCGATGGCGTGCGCGAGTTCGTGGCCGTTCCGGTCGGCGATGCCGTGCCAGATGCCCTGCCACAGCTCGTACTGGGTCAGCGAGTCCATCGTCGACTCCTGCGCGATCGCCGCCGCGTCGCCGTGGATGACCTCGCCGCTGAACCAGGCCTCCGGGAACCGTTCGCGCACCCGTGGCAGGACCCGCGCCCAGAACGCCGGCGCCACCGCGTACGCCGCGTCGAGCCGCCAGCCGTCGACCCCTCTGGCCAGCCAGTGCGTCATCACCTCGACCACCAGGTCCTCGGTCGCCCGGCTGTCGTGGTCGAGCGCGACGAGGATGTCGTGCCCCTCGAACAGCCCGACGGGCACGGGCTGCCCCGGCTGCCACCCGGACCAGTCGATCGAGAACAGGTCGGCGGTGGGTGCGTCGGGACCCTGCTCCGCGAGCGCCCGGAACGCGGGGTGCTCGCGGCCGACGTGGTTGAACACGCCGTCGAGCAGCACCCGCACGCCACGCTCGTGCGCGGCGGCCACCAGGGCGTCGAAGTCGGCGTCGTCGCCGAGTCGCGGGTCGATCCGGAAGTGGTCGACCGTGTCGTAGCCGTGCGACGAGCTGGCGAACACCGGACCGAGCAGCAGGCCGTTCAGGCCGAGGTCGACCACGTGGTCGAGCCAGCCGGTCAGACGGTCGAGGCGGTGCTCGACCGGGCGCTCCCCCACCGGGGTGGCCGGCCGGACCTCGGCGCCGACGAAGCCGAGCGGGTAGACGTGCCACCACATGACGTGCTCGACCCAGGCGGGCTCGGACGGACGGGCGGGGGCGGTGTCGGGGTTCACCACCCCGATGCTGCCAGTCGGACCTGGGCCGCGCGCCGCCGACCTGGGGACGGCCGTGGTCGGCAGGACCAGGATGGACACATGGGACGGGCGATCAGGACGCAGGCGGACGCGACGGCGTCGGAGTCGGCGCACGCGGAACGCACCTGCGCCTCGTGCGGACGGCGGATGCCGTCGTCGGCGGCACCCGAGGCGAAGTGGTGCTCCGGTGCCTGCCGCAAGCACGGCCTGGACGACACCGACCGGGCACTCGAGCAGCGGATCGACGAGTTGCTCGCCGCCCGGGCGCGGACTTCGAGCATCTGCCCGTCCGAGGTGGCCCGCTCGATCGCCCCCGACGACTGGCGACCCCTGATGGAACCGACAAGGCGAGCCGCGCGGCGCATGGTGGCCCGGGGCGAGGTCGAGATCACCCAGGGTGGGTCCGTGGTCGACCCGTCGACGGCGAAGGGGCCGATCCGCATCCGCCGTCCGCGGTGAGGGAACACCTGTCGCGCATCGTCGGTTGCAGCCACGGATGACCTCCACCGGATCGACCCCATCGACCCCTGCCCGCCGCGAAGCCCTGGTCGTGGGAGCCAGCGGCATCACCGGCTCCGCGCTGGTGACCCACCTGCTCGACCTCGGCTGGGACGTGACCGCACTGTCCCGTCGACCGCTCGCACAGCAGGGGGTCCGCACCGTCGCGGCAGACCTCCGCGACCCGGAGGGCGTGGCGACGGCACTCGCCGACGAACGCCCCACGCACGTCTTCTTCACGGCGTGGCAGCGCCAGGAGACCGAGGCCGAGAACATCCGCGTCAACGGCGGCATGGTGCGTGACCTGCTCGCCGCACTCGCCCCGGCGCCGCTGGACCACGTCGCCCTCGTCACCGGGCTCAAGCACTACCTCGGCCCGTTCGAGGCGTACGCCGCCGGCGAGATGCCCGACACGCCCTTCCACGAGGAGGAGCCGCGGCTCGACACCCCGAACTTCTACTACGCCCAGGAGGACGAGCTCGTCGCCGCCGCCGAGCGCCAGGGGTTCACCTGGTCCGTGCACCGCTCGCACACCGTGATCGGCCACGCGGTCGGCAACGCCATGAACATGGGCCTCACGATCGCCGTGCAGGCCACGCTGGCGAAGGAGCTCGACCTGGACTTCGTGTTCCCGGGCAGCGAGGCGCAGTGGAACGGCCTGACCGACATGACCGACGCCGGGATCCTCGCCGAGCACATGGTGTGGGCCGCGACGTCACCCGAGGGAGCGGACGAGCCGTTCAACATCGTCAACGGCGACGTCTTCCGCTGGCGCTGGATGTGGCCGCGCCTGGCGGCACACCTCGGCGTCGACCCGGCGCGGGTGGTCGGGTACCAGGACGCGCCCCGTCCGCTCGAGCAGCAGATGGCCCCGTACGAGTCCGCGTGGGCCGGCATCGCCGAACGGCACGGGCTGGTCGAGCCGGACATCACGCGGCTCGCCTCGTGGTGGCACACCGACGCCGATCTGGGCCGCGCGATGGAGGTCGTCACCGACATGGGCAAGAGCCGCGAGGCCGGGTTCACGGCCTTCCGACGCACCGAGCGGGCCTTCGCCGACCTGTTCGCCCGGTACCGCGCGGACCGCCTGGTCCCCTAGCGGGCGACCGGGGTACGTGGTTCCTCGGACCCGGCCGCGAGCGTCGACGACCCGCGTGGTTGTCTCGTGGGCACACACGCCGGGAGCCCTCGGCGGTTCCCGGAGGAAGGAAGACACCATGTCGCTCGGAGACAAGGCCAAGGACGTCACGCAGAAGGTCGCCGGCAAGGCCGAGGAGACCGTCGGCAAGCACACGGACGACGCCGAGCTCACGCACCAGGGCCAGAAGGACCAGGTCATGGGCGAGGGACGCCTCGACAAGGAGAAGGCGAAGGACGCCCTCGACGGCAAGTAGGTCGACCTGCGGAACGGCCCCGACGCGGACACGCGTCGGGGCCGTTCCGCGTCGTGGAGCGCCGTGTCAGAACGCGTACCGGATGCGGCAGCTCGGCAGGTGTTCGGCCACGAGCTCACGGAAGCGCTCGACGAGCTGCCCCTTCATCCCGGACCGGTAGCGCACGTTGACGGCACCGTTCTGCGACACCTTCTGCTCCTGCAGGTCCGGCCGCCACAGCAGGTCCTCGGCCTTGGGGTGCCACCCGAGGTTGACCTCGTGCAGCGGCTGGTTGTGGGTGAGGAAGATCACCTCGGCCGCGAGCTGCGCCTTGGCGGCCGGGGACAGCACGTCGTCGACCTGGCGCAGCAGCTCGGCCCAGTCGGACTCCCACGTGGGCGTGAGGATGACCGGCGAGAAGTTGAGGTGGACCTCGTACCCGGCGTCGACGAAGTCGTTCACCGCGGCGATCCGCTCGGCGATCGGGCTGGTGCGGATGTCGGTGACCTTGGCGGTCTCGTGCGGCATGAGCGAGAAGCGGATGCGCGTGCGGCCCATCGGGTCCCAGTCGAGCAGGTCGCGGTTGACGTACTTCGTCGCGAACGAGGCCTTGGCCGTCGGGGTCATCCGGAACAGGTCGCAGAGGTCGCGCACGTTGTCGCTGATCATCGCGTCGACCGAGCAGTCGCTGTTCTCGCCGATGTCGTAGACCCAGGACTCCGGGTCGCACTGGTTCGGTTCGGTCTTCGGCCCCTGCTTCGCGATGTTCCGAGCCACGTGCTTCGTGATCTGGTCGATGTTGGCGAACACGGTGACCGGGTTGCTGTAGCCCTTGCGCCGGGGCACGTAGCAGTAGGCGCAGGCCATCGCGCACCCGTTCGCCGTCGACGGGGCGATGAAGTCGGCGGAGCGGCCGTTCGGTCGGGTGACGAGCGACTTCTTCACCCCGAGCACGAGCGCCTCGGTCTTGATCCGGACCCAGCGCTGCACGTTGCGTTCGTCGCCGTGCACCTCGGGGATGTTCCAGTGCGAGTCGACCGGGACGATCTCGGCGTCGGGCCAGCGCCCGACGATCTCCTGCCCGCGCTGCAGCTCGAGGGCGGCGGGCTCGGCGTAGATGCGGTGGACGTCGAGCATCGGGCGGACACGTGCGTTGCTCATCGACACCTGTCTACCGGTGACCACCGACGGTGCAGACTCGGGGCATGACCGCAGAGCCCGACGACCACTTCTTCGTCGTGGACGGACGACGCTGGCGCCGCACCGACCCGGCGCTGCCCGAGGACCTAGCGGCCGCCCTCCGCTCCCACCTGGGCCGCGGTCGCAACGCCGTCAAGCAGGCGAAGCGTGCGGGCGACGACGCTGCCCTCGAGGCCGCGCGACACCGCAACGGTCTCGCCAAGCACGGCCTCGGCGAACGGGGTCCGGAGTGGTGGACCCGCCCCGAGGCCGACCGGATCGCCGACGCCGAGCGCGCCCTGGCCGAGCTCGACGGCCTCGACGAGGTCTCGACGCCGGCCCCGCAGCACACCGAGTGAGCAGAAGACGTCGGGTGGGTGGGGCGCGCTCGACGTCTTCTGCTCAGTCGGCGCCGAACCGCAGCGGCCGAGCGCTCCGCCCCAGCTACGCCTCGGTGTGGCCCAGGTCGGGCTCGACGAGCAGGTGCGCCGTCCGGGACGCCGACGCGTGCAGCTCCAGCACGACGAGCTCGTTCCGCCCGGCACGCAGCACCGGCCCCGGGATCGCCAGGGTCCGCTGCGGCCCGCGTGACCAGTACCGGCCGAGGCAGAACCCGTTGACCCAGGCGACCCCCTTGCGGAAGCCGTCGAGGGACAGGTACCGGTCGTCCGCCGAGTCGAGGTCGAACGTCCCCGCGGCGAACGTCGGACCCGCGAGCACGTCACCGCCGGTGGAAGCGACCTCGGCCAGCGCCCGCACGGCCGCCGGGGCGATCGGGTCGAGCGCGAGCGGGGACGCCGTCCAGCGGGCGACCGGAGCGCCGTCGATCGACACGCCCCCGATCAGGCCCTTCGGTTCACCGATGCGGACGCCGTAGTCGACGCGACCCTGGTCCTCGACGAGCAGCTCGAGCGTGCCGGTCACGGGCGGCAGGGCGATGGCGCGGTCGTGGTGCTCGCGCTCCAGGACCCCGACGACGACGCCGTCGACGGCCACGATCGCGCGGTCGCGCACCTCGGTGCCGACGGTCAGCACCCCGCCGGTGGGCAGGTCGACCTCGGCGCGGTGGACGACGAAGCCGCTCGCGGCCCCGAGCGCGTCGAAGGTCGGCGGCTCGTCGTGCGCCGTCCACGTCGTCAGCGTGGGCAGCAGGGAGCGGAGCGACGCGACGCGGTCCAGACGGACGGCAAGGTCCGTGGCGGTGGCGATCCGGGCCTCCAGGCCGACCCCGTCCGTCGCACCGGACGCGAGTCGACCGGACCCACCCGGCTCCATCGACGCGGGCAGCGGCGGGACGGGCGCGTAGCGCGCGATCACCGAGCGGAACGCGTGGAACTTCTCCGTCGGGCGGCCGGCCTCGTCGAGCGGGGCGTCGTAGTCGTACGACGTCGCGATCGGCCGGTAGACGCCCTTGTCGTTCGCGCCGTTCGTGAAGCCGAAGTTCGTGCCGCCGTGGAACATGTAGATGTTCACCGACCCTCCGGCCGCGAGCAGGTCGTCGAGGTCCGACGCCGAGGCAGCCGCAGGGGTGGTGTGGTGGTGCTCGCCCCAGCTGTCGAACCAGCCGTCCCAGAACTCCGAGCACATGAGCGGACCCGTCGGCTGCGCCTGGCGCAGGCGGGCGAGGCGTTCGGTGGAGCGCGACCCGAACGAGCCGGTCTTGTGCAGCGAGGGCAGGGAGCCGTCCTCGAGCATCGTGCCCATCGGCTGGTCGACGCTCGTGAACGGGACGGTGAGCCCGATCGACCGGTGCATCGCCTCGAGCTCCCGCAGGTACTCCGGATCGGAGCCGTAGGCGCCGTACTCGTTCTCGACCTGCACGAGCACGATGGGTCCGCCGTGGTCGATCTGCCGCGGGACCAGAACCGGCGCCAACGCCTGCAAGTACGAGGTAACCGCGGCGAGGAACCCCGGCTCGTTGCGCCGGACACCCACGGTGCCGTCGGCGAAGAGCCAGTACGGCAGGCCGCCGTTGGTCCACTCGGCACAGATGTAGGGGCCGGGTCGGACGATGGCGTGCATGCCCTCGGCCGCGACCAGGTCGAGGAACCGGCCGAGGTCCAAGCCGCCGGTCAGGTCGAAGACGTCGGGCGACGGCGCGTGCGCGTTCCAGGCGACGTAGGTCTCGATGGTGTTGAGGCCCATGAGCTTGGCCTTGCGGATCCGGTCGGCCCACAGGTCGGGGTGCACGCGGAAGTAGTGGATCGCGCCGGACAGGATCCGGTGCGGCTCACCGTCGAGCAGGAAGTCGGTGTCGCCGATGGCGAAGCGCATGGTGTGACCTTCTCGTTGCCGGCCGGAGCCGGGCGTGGAGCGGGGCCGTGCGGAGGTGTCCGCACGGCCCCGCGGGGGTACCGGGAACTACTTCGACGTGACCGTGAAGCCCTGGTCCTCGCCGTACTTCACGAGGGCCTTCTGCCAGGCCTCGAGACCGGCGTCGAGCGAGGTGCCGTTCTCGTACGCCTGACCGACGGTGTCGGCGTAGACGCTGTTCGCGTACACCTGGTACGGCAGGTAGGTGAAGTCGTTGTCCGAGGACTTCGACGCGTCGACGAGCACCTCGTTGATCTGCTGGCCGCCGAAGTACTCCGGCTTCTCCTGCAGGAACGCGCTCGACTCGAGGTCGGCGGTGGTGGAGGGGAAGCCGCCGGACTCCATGAAGACCTTCGTCGACTCCTTCGACGAGTTGAGCCACTTGAGGAAGCCCGCGGCGAGTGCCTTGTTCTTCGACTGCTCCATGACGACCTGGGCGCTGCCGCCGTTGTTCGCGGTCTGCGCGGCGCCACCGTCGTAGGTCGGCATCGGGGCGACGCGCCAGTCACCGGACGCGTCGGCGACGCTCGCCTCGAGGTTGCCGGGCATCCAGGCGCCGGTGATCAGCGTGGCGATCTGGCCGTTGCCGAGCTGCTTGTACCAGTCGTCGCTCCAGCCGACCGTCTTCGACAGCAGGCCCTGCTCGACGAGCTCGTCCCAGGTGCTCGTCCACTTCTTCGAGCCCTCGTCCTGCAGGTCGATCGTGACCTTGTCACCCTCGGTGGTGAACGGGGTGCCACCGGCCTGGGCGATCATGCTCGTGGTGAAGCCGGCGTCGCCGGAGTCCGCGGCGATGTAGGCGTCCGGGTCGGCCTCGTGCAGCTTCTTCGCGGCGGTGACGTACTCGTCCCACGTCTTCGGCACCTCGATGCCGTGCTCGTCGAAGACCTTCTTGTTGTAGAACAGCGCCATGGGGCCGGAGTCCTGCGGCAGGCCGTAGACCTTGTCGTCGATGGTGACCGAGTTCCAGGTGCTCGTCGCGAAGTCCTTCTCGAGCGAGTCGAAGCCGTAGCCCGACAGGTCGAGCAGCGACTCGGACAGGGCGAACTGCGGCAGGGCGTAGTACTCGACCTGGGCGACGTCGGGGGCACCCGAGCCGGCCTTGATGGTGTTCTGCAGCTTGGTGTACTGGTCGGCGCCGGTGCCGGCGTTGACGATCTTGACCTTCACCTTGGGGTACTGGTCCTCGAAGGCCGCGACCTGCGCCTTGGCGGACGGGGTCCACGACCAGTAGGTCAGGGTGCCGCCCTCCTTGAGGGCCTTGTCGATGTCGTCGGCCGATCCGCCGGCGGACGAGCCACCGGAGGCGCAGGCGGCGAGGGCGATCGTGGCGGTGACGCCGATCGCGAGGGCGCTGAGCCCGCGCCGGAGACGCTTGTGCATGGGAGTGCCTTTCACTTCTTCGTGGAGGGGGTGGTGGTGCTGCCGTGTGTCGGACGGGAGGCGCGTGGCGGGGTCGCCCCGTGCCTCCCGTCCGCAGGTCACGCCTTGACCGACCCGGCCGCGAGGCCGGACTGCCAGAAGCGCTGGAGGAAGAGGAACGCGACCACGATCGGGATGATCGTGAGGAGCGAACCGGTGACGACGAGGTTGTAGATCGGCTCCGCGCCGGACCCGGTGGCCTGCGCGTTCCACTGGTTCAGGCCGACGGTGAGCGGGTACCACTTCGGGTCGCTCAGCATGATGAGCGGCAGGAAGTAGTTGTTCCAGGTGGCGACGACCGCGAACAGCAGGACCGTGACGACACCCGGCGCGAGCAGGCGGAGCGCGATGGTGAAGAAGATGCGGAACTCGCCGGCGCCGTCCATGCGGGCGGCCTCGAGGAGCTCGGCGGGGATGGCGTCGACCGCGTAGGTCCAGATGAGGTACATGCCGAACGGGCTGATGAGCGAGGGCAGGATGATCGCCCAGGGGGTGTTGGTGAGCCCGGCCTGCGAGAACAGCAGGAACGTCGGGACCGCCAGGGCCGTGCCGGGCACGGCGATCGCACCGAGCACGACGGCGAACACCGCGCGACGGCCGGGGAACTGGAACTTCGCCATGCCGTAGCCCGCGATCGTGGCGAGCAGGGTGGCGCCGCCGGCTCCGACGACCACGTAGAGCAGCGTGTTGCCGAGCCACTGCACGAAGATGCCGTCGTTGTAGGTCAGCGTGTCGACGATGTTCTGCCAGAGCGTGAACTCCCCGCCGAACCACAGGCCGAAGGTGGACAGCAGGGACGCCTGCGTCTTCGTGCTGTTCACGAGCAGGTAGAACAGCGGCGCGAACGAGTACACGACGAAGACGACCATGACCGCGGTCAGCAGGCCGGAGCGCTTGACCTTGCGTCCGTCGACCGGCTTGCGGGTCCGGGCCGACCGGGAGGCTCGGCTCGCGCGGTCGCGCGGATCGCGCTGGGTCGTGGTCGCCTCGGTGCCGGTGGCCGGCCCGGTGGGGCCGGCGGCGGGGTGCTGCAGGGTGCTCATCGGTTCTCCTGGCGGGTTCCGCGGACCTGGACGACGTACGCGATCACGGCGGTGATGACACCCATGACGATGGCGACGGTGGCGGAGTAGTTGAACTGCTGACCGCTGAAGGACAGCGAGTAGGCGTACATGTTCGGGGTGAAGGCGCTGCCGATGACGTTCGGGGCGAGCGTCTTGAGCAGGTTCGGCTCGTTGAAGAGCTGGAAGCTGCCGATGATCGAGAAGATCGTCGCGATGACCATCGGGCCGCGCAGGGCGGGGAGCTTGATCGAGAACACGGTGCGCATCGGACCGGCGCCGTCGAGCTCGGCGGCCTCGTACAGCTCGCCGGGGACGGTGCGGAGTGCCGCGTAGAAGATCAGCATGTTGTAGCCGAGGAACTCCCACGTGACCACGTTGCCGATCGACGTGAGGACCCAGGTCGGGCTGAACGGCTGCAGCAGGTCGATGCCGAGCGCGTCGTTCGCGGCGCCGGTCAGGCCGAACTGGTTGCCGTAGATGAAGCCCCAGATGAGGGCGGCGACGACACCGGGGACGGCGTACGGCAGGAAGACCGCGATGCGGAAGAACGACGTGCCCCAGAGCCGGGCGCTGTCCAGGGCCAGCGCGGCGACGAGGGCCAGGCCGAGCATGATCGGCACCTGCACGACGAGGAACAGCGTGACGCGGAGCAGGCCCTCCCAGAACTCGGCGTCCTGGAACAGCTGCACGTAGTTGGCGAACCAGACGAACTGGTTGCCGCCGATGAGCTGGTCGCGGAACAGGCTGAGCCAGAGCGCGTAGCCGATCGGCACGATGAGCATCGCGATCAGCACGACGACGAAGGGACCGACGAAGAGCCAGCCGGTGTACCGCCCTCGGGGCTTCCGACGGCGAGCGGTCGGCCGCGAGGCGGGGGCCGCCTCGGCCGGACGCGCTGCGAGCGTGCTCATGTGACTCCCTTGTCTGCTGCGTTCGGGTTCCGGACCGGGCGCCTGACAGCACCCGCGGGTCGTGCCCTGCCTGCGCTGGCACGGATCCGGAAACGTCGATGTTGACGTCAACATCGAACGACGTCACCGTAGCATGGCAACGTCAACATGCACTAGCGTTCGGTGAAGTCGAACGGAGGGAACAGCGTTGTCAACCGATCTGACCGCACCGCGTCGTGCGCCGTCGATGGCTGCCGTGGCCGATGCCGCCGGCGTCTCGATGCAGACCGTGTCCCGCGTCGCCCGCGGCTTCGACAACGTCAGCCCGGACACCCGCGACCGGGTCCAGCGCGCGATGGACGACATGGGCTACCGGCCGAACCGTGCTGCGCGGGCCCTGCGGTCCGGGCGCTTCCGGACCATCGGCGTGGTCATGTTCACGCTCGCGTCGTTCGGCAACATGCGCACGCTCGAGGCGATCGCCGACGCCGCCGGAGCCGCCGACTTCACGATCACCCTGCTGCCGATGGCCTCGCGCACCGAGGAGGGCGTCCGGTCGGCGATCTCCCGCCTCGACGAGCAGGCCGTCGACGGGGTCGTCATCATCATCGAGTCGCACATCATCGACACCGCCGAGGTCGCGCTCCCCGACGGCGTCCCGATGGTCGTCGTCGACTCGACCGGCACCACCGAGCACCCGGCGATCGACACCGACCAGGCCGACGGCGCCCGCCAGGCCACGCAGCACCTGCTCGACCTCGGGCACGAGACCGTCTGGCACGTCGCCGGGCCCGAGTCGTCGTACTCCGCCGCCCGGCGGCTCGCCGCGTGGCAGGACACCCTCGAGCGGGCGGGACGGGTCGTGCCGCCGGTGTTCCACGGCGGGTGGACGACGGAGCACGGCTACGACGCCGGCCTGGAGATCGCCGCCCGGCCGGAGGTCACCGCCGTGTTCGCCGCGAACGACCAGACGGCGCTCGGGGTCCTCCGCGCCGCACACGAGTCCGGACGCCCGGTGCCGTCGTCGCTGAGCGTCGTGGGCTTCGACGACTCCCCCGAGTCCGACTCGTTCTGGCCGCCGCTCACGACCGTGCACCAGTCGTTCGACGAGGTCGGTCGGCGCGCGGTCGCCAACCTGCTCGACCAGATCGAGGGCTCCCCGGTCCGCACCACGACCGACCTCGTGCCGGTGCGCCTGGTCGAGCGCGCGAGCACGGCGCCGCCGCCCGCGCGCTGAGGCGGCGCGGCGCGCCGCGGCTTTTCGCGCTGAGCGACAGCTCACGCGCGCGCGTTCCCGTGAACTGTCGCCCAGCCCGTGGAGTCGCCACGCGCCGGACGGGAGGCCCGGTGCCAGGCCGCCACGGGCCTCCCGGCCGCCGCGCGGCGCAGGTTTCGTGCCCGGCGACACCTCACGCGCGCCGCGCCCCGTGAGGTGTCGCCCAGCGCGTGGAGTCGCGCCCGCCCCGCGCCCGCAACGAGCAGAGGACGTCGGGCGCGAGCGCCCGACGTCCTCTGTGCTCACTCGACGCCCGCCGTGGCGTGCGCCGAGGCGTCTTCTCAGCCGATCGAGACGGCGGTCCAGGAGACCGGAGGGAGCTCGATGGTGATCGTGTCACCCTCGCGGCGGACCGACTCGTTCGTCCGCAGGCCCACGCGCGAGGTGTTCTGCAGGTCGTTCACGGCGTGCAGGTCGTCGTCCCACACACCCTCGGCGTGGACGTCGCCGGTCGCACCGATGCCGGCCAGGTCGATCGTCACCGTCGTCGGCTCGGACGGGTGGCGGTTCACCAGGAACACCGCGGCCTTGCCGTCCTCGGACACCGTCGCGGCCGAGTCGACCACCGGGACCTCGCCGTGCTTGCCGCCGTCGACCGTGTCACCGGAGGCCTTGACCTGCAGCGACGTGCCCTGCGCCAGGCGCGAGGTGACCGAGAACGGGAAGAACGTGGTCTGGCGCCAGGCCGGACCGCCGGGTTCGGTCATGATCGGGCCGATCACGTTGACGAGCTGGGCGAGCGAGGCCGAGGCGACACGGTCGGCGTGGCGGAGCAGCGAGATGAGCAGGCCGCCCACGACGACGGCGTCCGCCACCGTGTAGACGTCCTCGAGCAGACGCGGGGCGACGGGCCACTCGTCGAGCGTGAAGGTCTTGGCCTTCGCCTCCCACTTCTTGATCGACCAGACGTTCCACTCGTCGAACGAGATGTCGATGCGCTTGTCGGACTTCTTCTGCGCCTGGACGTGGTCGGCGGCCGTGGTGACCGTCTTGATGAAGTGGTCCATGTTGACGCCCGAGGCCAGGAACGACGGCAGGTCGTCGTCCTCCTCGTAGTAGGCGTGCGCGGAGATGTAGTCGACGTCGTCGTAGGTGTGCTCGAGGACGGTGCGCTCCCACTCACCGAACGTCGGCATCGACGCCCCGGACGAACCGCAGGCGACGAGCTCGAGGTCGGGCTGGATCTGCCGCATGGCCTTCGCGGTCATGGCGGCGAGCTTGCCGTAGTCCTCGGCGTTCTTGTGGCCGAGCTGCCACGGGCCGTCCATCTCGTTGCCGAGGCACCACATCTGGATGGCGAAGGGCTCCTGGCGGCCGTTCGACCGGCGGTACTCGCTCAGGGCGGTGCCGGCGTCGATGTTGGCGTACTCGAGCAGGTCGAGCGCCTCCTGCGTGCCGCGGGTGCCGAGGTTCACGGCGAGCATCAGCTCGGAGCCGACCTTGTCGAGCCAGTGCTGGAACTCGTGCAGGCCGACCTCGTTCGTCTCGGTCGAGTGCCAGGCCAGGTCGAGGCGACGGGGGCGCTGCTCGACGGGGCCGACGCCGTCCTCCCACTTGTAGCCGGAGACGAAGTTGCCGCCCGGGTAGCGGATGGCGGAGACGCCGAGTTCCTTGACGAGCTCGACGACGTCCTCGCGGAAGCCGTGCTCGTCGGCGGTCTCGTGCGCGGGCTCGTGGATGCCGTCGTAGACGTGGCGACCGAGGTGCTCGACGAACCCACCGAAGAGGCGACGTCGCACCGGCCCCACGGTGAACGCGGCGTCGAGGACGAGGTGTGTGCGGGGCATGGATCTCCTTCGATCGTTGCAGTGCGGTTCGTGGGGGCGAGCTGGTCGGGCCGTCACGGGCGCTCCGGGTAGTGGAGCGGGCCGTCACGAAAGTGAGCGCTCACCTACGGGAAACGCTACCCGGTTCGACGGCGACGCGGAAGGGGTGGTGGATCATCGGACCGAGCGCTAATGTGAGCGCTCACGGGGCACCCGCAAGCCGCCCCGTGACGGAGCGATCCCTGCTCCGCCCGGGGCAGAGCTGCCCCGGCGGGAACACCGACCCTGTTCCCGAGTCCGGCCCATCCCGATGGAGTGATGCCATGCCGACCCCACCCGCAACCTCCGCGTCGCGTCTCTCGCGCCGCGGCTTCCTCGCCGCCGGTGCCGCGGCCGCGACGGTCCTGCCGCTCGCCGCCTGCTCCAGCCCCCTGGCTGCCGGTCTCGCCGGCAGCGCGCTCAACCCCGAGACGCTCGTCTTCTGGAACCTGTTCGGCGGCGGCGACGGCGTCCGCATGCAGGCGATGGAGGACGGCTACGCCGCGCAGCACGGCGGTTCGAGCGCCCTGCAGGGCACCACGTTCGCGTGGGGCAACCCGTACTACTCGAAGCTGACACTGGCCACCGTCGGGAACAAGCCGCCGGACGTCGCGGTCGCCCACCTGACCCGGGCGAAGCCGCTCTGGGACGGCGACCTGCTCGACCCGATCACCTCGGACGACCTGGCGAGCGTCGGACTGAGCGCAGCCGACTTCAACCAGAAGGCCTGGGCGGCGCAGAAGACCGACGGCAAGAACATCGCGATCCCGCTGGACACCCACCCGTTCGTGCTGTTCTACAACGTCGACGTCTGCAAGAAGGCGGGTCTGATCGACGGCGACGGCAAGCTCAAGGACCTGTCCGGCATGGACAACTTCGAGAAGGCCCTCGCCGCGGTCGCCAAGGTCACCGGCGGCACCGCGCTCAACGTCGCGAACGTCGTGCCCGAGACCGCGACCCCGTGGCGCTTCTTCTGGACGATGTACAACCAGCTGGACGGTGCCACCCCGTTCCTCAGCAAGGGCGGCGCTGAGCTCACCCTCAACGAGGACGCCTACACCGAGGTCACGAGCCGGACCCAGAAGTGGGTGAAGGAGGGCTGGCTGAACAAGGCCCTCGACTACGCCACCGCGCAGTCGCTCATGTTCGACGGCAAGGCCGGCTTCTTCATGCAGGGCGAGTGGGAGATCAGCACGGCGCAGTCGATCAAGGGGCTGGAGTTCGGCATGGTCCCGATCCCCCAGCTCTACGACAAGCCCGCGACGCAGGCCGACTCGCACACCTTCGTCCTGCCGAAGAAGGCGCGCACGCCGGAGCAGCGCAAGCAGCACATGCTCTTCATCAAGCAGATGCTCGAGCAGAGCCTGACGTGGGCCGAGGGCGGGCACGTGCCGGCCTACATGCCGACGTTCGACAGCACCGCCTACAAGGAGCTCAAGCCGCAGTCGAACTACGCGGCCGCAGCCGAGACCGCCGTGTTCGACGACGCCGCCTGGTACGGCGGTTCCGGGTCGACCTTCGAGGGCACGGTCGGCGCCCAGCTCGCCCTGGTACAGCAGGGCAGCTCGACGCCGGCGCAGGCGCTCCGGGCGATCAAGAGCCAGCTGTCCACCTACCTCAACACCCCGAGCCCGCTGTGACCGGGCAGGCGCACGCCGAGGACGCACGCTCCCGGCAGACGACACCCGCGATCGTGAACACCGCGCGAAAGGCACGATGACGTGACCACAGCACCTGTCCTCGACCGGCCGACGGACGCGACGACCGCGCCGCGTCCCCGCCGGACACGCTCCTACCGGACCAGCCTGACGAGCGGCCAGGGCCGCAGCGGCTGGTTGTTCCTCGCCCCCTTCGGCCTGTTCTACGTGGCCTTCCTGCTCGGCCCGACGGTCTGGATGCTCGTCACGAGCTTCTTCAACACCTCGACCGTCCGCACCGGACTCGGCAGCTTCGCCGGGTTCGCGAACTACGCCGAGATGCTCGGGCGCTCGGACTTCTGGTCCTCGCTCTGGCACACGCTGCAGTTCACGCTCTACACGACCCCGCCGCTCGTCATCCTGGCGTTCGTGTTCGCGGTGCTGACGAACCGGATGAACCGCGGCCAGTGGTTCTTCCGTCTGGCGTTCTTCCTGCCGTTCATCCTGCCGTCGGCGACGATCTCGCTCATCTGGGTGTTCATCTTCACGCCGTCGACCGGTCTGTGGGCGAGCCTGCAGTCCGCGATCGGCATGACGCCCGGCTCGGGCATGCTGTCCAGCCCGAACACGGCCATGATCGGCGTCGCGATCGCCACGGTGTGGTGGACGCTCGGCTTCAACTTCGTGCTGTACCTGGCCGGCCTGCAGGAGATCCCGCGGGAGCTGTACGAGGCCGCGGCCGTCGACGGTGCCTCGAACTGGCAGCAGATCAAGTCGATCACGCTCCCCCTGCTCGCCCGCACGACGACCCTGGTCATCCTGCTGCAGATCATCGCGAGCCTGAAGATCTTCGACCAGGTCTACCTGATGACGAACGGCGGACCGGGCATCTCGACCCAGGTCTCGCTGCAGCTCATCACCGGCGTCGGCTTCACCGACAACCGACTCGGTGCCGCATCGGCCGCGTCGGTGCTCCTGTTCATCGTGATCGTGGCGATCGCGGTCATCCGGCAGCTCGTCGAGCGCGCTGCCGCCAAGCGAGAGATCGGGGCCTGACATGACCGCCACCGAGAGCATCACCACCGGCCGCAAGCTCCGCACCGGCGTCTCGTCGGCCGCTCCCACGAGCGCCGCGAAGATCGGCGTCTCCGGTAAGGGGTTCAACCTGGTCGCCGGCATCGTGCTGGGCGTCTTCGCCGTCATCTGGCTCATCCCGAGCCTGTTCGCCCTGAAGACGTCGCTGTCCGACAACGGTGTCGCCGCCCTCGGCGCGAACGCCATCCTGTCGAACTGGAACCCGACGCTGCACTCGTACGCGTCGTTGTTCCAGGCCGGCGACATCTGGAACTGGTACCTGGCCAGCGCCATCACGAGCGTCGTCACGGCGGTGCTGACGGTGCTGTTCGCGTCGATGGCGGCGTTCGCGCTGTCCCGCCTGGTGTTCCGCGGTCGGAACGTCGCGTTCCTGCTCATCATCCTGGGGATCATGATCCCGACGCAGGTGCTGATCATCCCGATCTTCCAGGAGCTCAACGCCGTCGGCCTGCTCAACACCTACTGGTCGGTCATCTTCCCGCAGGTGCCCGCCGTGATCGCGGTGTTCATCTTCAAGCAGTTCTTCGACGGCATCCCGAAGGAGCTGGAAGAGGCCGCGCGCATCGACGGCGCCGGCATCTGGAAGGTCTACTGGTCGGTCATCCTGCCGCTGTCGCGTCCGGTGATCGCGGCGGTGACGATCCTGACCTTCGTCGGGGTGTGGAACAACCTGCTGCTGCCGCTGTTCGTGCTGTCGAACCCGGACCTCATGACGATCCCGGTCGGGCTCGCCACGGTGCAGGGCAGCTTCGGTCAGCGCTACGCCGACATCCAGGCGGGTGCGATCCTGGCGGCGCTGCCGCTGATCATCCTCTACCTGATCTTCCAGCGGCAGATCGTGGAGGGCGTGACCGGGTCCGGCCTCAAGGGCTGACGCGACCCCACCACGGACGGGAGGCCCGGTGCCAGCTGGCACCGGGCCTCCCGTCCTGCGTGTGGTCGCGACCACCGGTGTCGATCAGGCGTGCGCGTGCTGCCGGACGTCGTGCTTCCAGAAGCCGGAGAACGTGATGCGCGACTTCGGCAGCCCCGCGCGGTGCAGGTGGCGTCGGCCCTCGGTGGCGAGTCGCGACTCCCCCACGACGAATGCGTAGCCCCGGTCGTCGGACGGCACGTGGCGCTGCAGCTCGGCGAGCGCCGCACTGCCGGGCACGGCACCCGGCTGCCGGACGAGCCACGTCACCTGCACGCCGGTCGGGGCGTCGAGGTCGCGGATGTCGGCGGCGGTCGGGACCTCCTGGATGATCCGGCCGACGGTGTCCCGCGGCAGCGAGGCGGCGATGCCGACGACGCCGGGCAGACCGGTCTCCTCGGCGGCGACGACGACCTCGCTCGTGCCGGCCGGGACGTCGAAGATGCAGCCCTGGTCGAGCATCGCGAGCTCGTCACCGGGGCGGGCGGCACAGGCCCAGATCGCGGCGCGGCCCTCGAGCTGCCCGCGGGGGTCCAGGTGCACGACGAAGTCGATGTCGATCTCCGCGGTGCCGTCGGCGAGCAGGCGGTACGCGGCGACGGTGTAGTTCGCGCAGTGCGGTCGGACGTCCTCGGGGATGGCGAGGAACGTCGGCCACCACTTCGTGCCGTCCAGGTCGGGCATCCGGAAGCGGTCCTGGTCGGGGCGCTGGACGAACAGGCGGAACCAGTGGTCGAAGCCGAGGTACCCGAACTCGTGCAGGTCGTCGCCGGTCACCGTCACGCGGTGCATCGACGGGGTCACCCGCTCGGTCCGCAGGACCCGGGCACGGAAGAGCCGGGGGTTCGTGGGCAGGAGCCGCGGGGTCTTCGCCATGAGGCAAGGCTAACCTAAGATGATCTCCGTGCCACCCCCTGCCCCCACCCTGGCCCCCACGCCGGACGCCCGTCCGACCGACGCCTCCCGCGCCCTCGGCGTGCACCGGAGCGCCCTCCGTCGGCGCACCGCCGTCGTCGTGGTGCTCGTCGTCGCGCTGGTGCTCGTGGCGGTCGCGAGCATGCTGCTAGGCAGCAACCGCATCGGTGTCGACCACGTCTGGGCCGGCCTGACGCGCACCGGGACGACCACCGACGAGGCCATCGTCTGGGGCTCCCGCGTCCCGCGCACGCTCATCGGCGCGGCCGTCGGCGCAGCGCTCGGCATCGCCGGACTGCTCATGCAGGGGCACACCCGCAACCCCCTCGCCGACCCCGGTCTGTTCGGCGTCTCGTCCGGCGCCGGCCTGGCCGTCGTGCTCGGTGTCTACGTGTTCGGGGTGACGAGCACGGGCGCGACCGTGTGGTTCGCCCTGGTCGGCGCCCTGGTGGCGAGCGTCGTCGTGTTCTCGGTGACCATCGCCGGCAGCGGGACGGCCAGCCCGGTCCCCCTCGCCCTCGCGGGTGCCGCGGTCTCGGCGCTGCTCGCGGCACTGACGTCCTTCGTCGTGCTCACCGACCAGGAGTCGCTCGACGCGTACCGCCTGTGGGTCGTCGGGTCGCTCGCCGCGCGACAGCTCGACGTCCTCGCGGCGGTGTGGCCGTTCCTGGTGGCCGGGCTCGTGCTCGCCGTCCTGAACGTCCGCGCCCTCGACGCCCTCGGCCTGGGGTCCGACTTGGCGAAGGGCCTGGGCGAGAACGTGCTCGTCGCGCGGCTCGTGGGCCTCGGCGGGATCACGCTCCTCGCCGCCGGGGCCACGGCGGCCGCCGGCCCGATCGGCTTCGTCGGCCTGACCGTGCCGCACGTCGCCCGGGCCCTCGTCGGCACCGGGCACCGTTGGACCGTGCCCGTCTCCGGGCTCGTCGGTGCGGCGCTCGTGCTGCTCGCCGACGTCGTCGGACGCCTGGTCGGCGGGTTCGCCGAGGTCGAGGTCGGCATCGTCCTCGCCGTCATCGGCGGACCGGTGTTCGTCGCCGTGGCCCGTCGCCGATCGCTGGTGTCGCTGTGAGCGGCGCAGCGGTCCAGAGCCGCGCGCCCGGTCGTGCCGGCGTCCGCATCGGGCCGATCGGACTCGCCTGGCGTCCCCGGGTGTTCTGGTACACCGCCGCCTCGCTCGGTGCCGTCCTGGTGCTCGTCGTCATCGGGGTCGCGGTCGGCTCGACCTTCATCCCGCCCGTCGTCGTCGTGCGCTCGCTGCTCGGCCTGGAGTCCGGCCCCGACGCCTTCATCATCACCACGCTCCGGCTGCCCCGGGTCCTGACCGGCGCACTCGTCGGGCTGACCCTCGGCGTCGCCGGGGCGCTCACGCAGACCTTCACGCGCAACCCGCTCGGCACCCCGGACATCATCGGGGTCACCGCGGGGGCGAGCGTCGGTGCGGTCGCCGCGATCGTCCTGGGCGGCGGGACCTACTCGGTGTCCTCGATCGCCCTCGGCGGCGGCATCCCGGTGGCGGCCACGATCGGTGCACTCGTCGCGGCGGTGCTGGTCTACGGCCTCGGGTGGCGCGGCGGCGTGCAGAGCTACCGCCTGGTGCTCGTGGGCATCGGCGTCGGCGCGACGCTCGACGCCGTCACGAGCTACCTGCTGGTCCGCGCGAAGATCACGGTCGCCGCGGCCGCGTCGCAGTGGCTCGTCGGCAGCCTGTCGAGCACGTCGTGGGCCAGCGTCTGGCCGCTGCTGGTCGTGGCGGCCGTCGCGGTGCCCATCGCGCTCGCGACGAGCGCCGCCCTGGGCATCGGACAGCTCGGCGACGAGGTCGCGACCGGCGTCGGACTCGGCGTCCAGCGCCACCGCCTGCTCGTCATCGGGCTCGCGGTCGTGCTGACCGCCGCCGCCGTGGCCGCCGCAGGGCCGGTCGGCTTCGTGGCGTTCGTGGTGCCGCAGGTCGGACTCCGGCTGGCGGGCACGAACCGTCCACCCCTGCTGCTCGCCGGTGCCCTCGGTGCCGCGCTCGTGCTCGCCGCCGACCTGCTGTCCCGCTCGGCGTTCCCGTGGCAGGTGCCGGTCGGCATCATCACCACCGTGATCGGGGCGCCGTACCTGATCTGGCTCCTCGTCCGTCACCGCAAGGAGATGTCCCGATGACGACCCACCACACGAACGACACCCCCGTCCTCGAAGCCAGGGCCCTGTCCGTCGGCTACGACCGGCACCCGGTGCTGCGGGACCTGGACCTGCGCGTCGAGCGCGGCACCGTCACGACGTTCCTCGGGGCGAACGGCTGCGGCAAGTCGACCCTGCTCAAGGCGTTCGGCCGCGTGCTCAAGCCGCAGTCGGGCGAGGTCCTGCTGGACGGCGTGCCGATCCGCCGGGAACCGAACCGGCAGGTGGCCCGGAAGCTCGCGATCCTGCCGCAGTCCCCCGTCGCCCCGGCCGGCACGAGCGTGCTCGACCTGGTGATGCGGGGCCGGAACCCGCACCAGTCGTGGGCGAAGCCCTGGACCGCCGAGGACGCCGCCGTCGCCGAGGAGGCGATCGCCGCGACCGGCCTGACCGAGGTCGCGCACCGCGACGTCGCCAGCCTGTCCGGCGGGCAGCGCCAGCGCGCCTGGATCGCCCTCGTCGTCGCGCAGCAGGCCGAGACGCTCCTGCTCGACGAGCCGACGACCTACCTCGACCTCGCCCACCAGCTCGAGGTGCTGCGCCTGGTCCGCCGCCTGAACCGCGAGCAGGGATCGACCGTCGTCATGGTCCTGCACGACCTGTCCCTGGCCGCGCGGTACTCCGACCGGCTCGTCGTGCTGCACGACGGCGGGATCGCTGCCGACGGCGCACCGGACGAGGTCCTGACCCCGGCCCTGCTGGAGCACGCGTTCGGGCTGCACGCCCGCGTGGTGCCCGACCCGGTCACCGGCGCTCCGATGATCGTGCCCGAGGCCGACGAGCACGACCGGCTGCTGCACACCGATCGGCACGACGCACTGGCGCCGGCCGGGAACTTAGGTTAGCCTCTCCTAACGTGAAGCACTCCCGACGTGGCCACCTGCGCGCCGCCCTCCTGACATCCGTGACCGTCTCGGCCCTCCTGCTCACCGGCTGCTCGAGCACCGGCGGCACGGACGACTCCGACACCGACGGCGGCGCCGCCGCGTCGAAGGCCTGGTCCTACGAGGACGCCACCGGCACGACCGTCAAGGTCGACCACACGCCGGAGCGCGTCGTCGTCCTCAACGACATCGCGCTGTCGTTCATCGAGTACGGCCTCAAGCCCGTCGGCACCTTCGGGCAGCTGACCATGGCGAAGGACGCCCGGTTCGACGACCTCGACACCGACGGCATCACCCAGCTCGGTACCGCCTACGGCGACATCGACCTCGAGCAGCTCGCCGCACTCAAGCCCGACCTCGTCGTGACCTCGGTCTACCCCAAGGACGAGAAGGGCACGCTCGACACCACGCAGCCCGGCTACGGGTTCAAGGACAAGGACCAGCAGGCGCAGATCGAGGCCATCGCGCCGGTCGCCCAGGTCAAGTGGGGCGGCAAGGGCGAGGACGTCATCGAGGAGATCGCGGACCTGTCCGAGTCCCTCGGTGCGAAGGAGTCGACGATCGACGCCGCCGAGCAGCGCTTCGACACCGCCTCGGAGGAGCTCGAGCAGGTCACGAAGGACAAGGACCTGTCGGTCGTCTCGATGTTCGCCGACGGCAGCGGTGCCTACGTGACCCGCCCGAGCGACGAGCCGTCGCTGCAGATGTACTCGTCGTTCGGCGTCGACTTCGTGGACCCGAAGCCGAAGGGCTTCTACTGGGGCATCTACTCGTGGGAGAACGCCGGCCAGATCACCGGTGACGTCCTGCTGCTGTCGCAGCAGGGCTACCAGGTCGCCGACCTCGAGAAGCAGCCGACCTTCGCCGACAACGCGGCGCTCGAGGCCGGTCAGGTCCACAGCTGGACGTTCCCGGCCCTCGACTACGCGTCGCAGGCCGACTACATGACGAAGATGGCGGGCTGGCTCGAGGACAGCAAGAAGCTGTCCTAGGACGCACCCGACGAACGGACGGGAGGCACGGTGTCAGCTGGCACCGTGCCTCCCGTCCGTTCGTGGTCACCTGCCGGACCGTCAGCCGACCGGCAGCGCGGCGTTCACCGCCGTCTGCGCCTGGCGCCACACGGCGGCGCGCGATCCCGCGTAGGTGCCGCCCTGGCCGTTGGAGAACGACCGCAGGTTGTGCTTCGCACCGTCCGTGTTGCCCTGCCAGTAGGCGGTGACGGCCCGCGAGGTCCCGCCCACCAACCACACCTGGTCGGCCGCGTCCGTGGTGCCGGTCTTGCCGAACAGGGTCGCCCCGTCCGGGGTCTGCCCGCCGTCCGCCGTGCCACCACGGAAGGCGCCCTGCATGACGTCGAACGCGGTGGCCGCGGTCTGCGGCGACACCGCCTGCGTGCAGTGCTGCGGTTGCCCGCCGAGCTCCTCGCCGTCGGGGGCGGTGACCTGGTCGATGACGATCGGGGAACAGAAGCGCCCGCCGTTCGCGATGCCGGCGTAGGCCGACGCCATGGTGAGCGGCGCGATGCTCTCGGTGCCGAGCAGCGACGCCGGGTTCCACGGCAGCTCGCCGCCCGTGGCCAGGTGCACGCCGAGTCGCTGCGCCACGTCGCGGATGTCGCACAGGTCGAGCTGCTCCGCCATCGACTGGTACGCCGCGTTGACCGACTGCGCCGTCGCCGCGCGGACGGTGTACGGGCCGCGCTGGCCGGGTGAGTCGTTCTTCGGCTGCCAGAACGCCGAGGCGGGTGCGCCGCACGCGGTCCACTCGCTGTGCGGGTGGGGCGTGCCGTCCACCACGGTGTCCGGACTCCGGCCCGCCTCGATCCAGGCGAGCAGCGTGAACATCTTGTACGTCGACCCGGTCTGGAACCCGGTCGAGCTGCCGTCCGCCTCGTCGGTGGCGTAGTTCAGCGAGGTGGCGGTGTGGGGTGCCTGGGGCGACCGGTCGTGGTCGGTGTTCTGGGCCATCGTCAGCACGCGGCCGGTCCGGGCCTCGACCGTGTCGAACGTGGCGCCGAGCGCCAGCCGGGTCTCGGTCTTCGGGTCGTACTGGTCGAGCAGCCGCTTCTGCTCGGCGTTCAGGTCGAGGTCGAGCGTGGTCTGGATCCGGTAGCCGCCGGTGCGCCACGCGTCCGCACGCTGCTGCTCCGTCGCGCCGAGCTGCGGGAGCCGCTGGGCGATGGTCACCGCGTGGTCGCAGAAGAACTCGGCGCCGAGCTCGACCGCCTGGCACCCCTGCTGCGGAGCCGTCAGGTGGACGGCGTCGGCGACGCGGGACTGCCGCGCGGTGCGGTACTCCGCCGTCGACAGGTGCCCCTGCTCGTGCATCGAGCGCAGGATCACGTTCCGCCGGGCGGCGTTGTCGCGGTGGTGGTCCGGCGTCGACAGGTCCCGACGCTCCGGCCACTGCACGATCGCGATGAGGGACGCCGCCTCGGCCGGGGTCAGGTCGGACGCCGACCTGCCGTAGTAGTGCTGCGCCGCCGACTGCACGCCGTAGGTCTGGTCGCCGAAGTAGGCGATGTTCAGGTACGCCGCCAGGATCTCCTGCTTGCTGTACTGCTCCGCCAGGCTGATCGCGAGCTTCATCTCGGCGAGCTTGCGCTGCGGTGTCCGCCGGGTCGCGTCCTCGTACGCGGCCTCGCGCTCCTCGGCGGTGGGCAGTTCGCTCGCCTGCTGGATCTTGATGTTCCGCACGAGCTGCATCGTCAGGGTCGAACCACCCGACCCGCCCTCGCCCCGAGAGGCAGCGATGCTCACGAGCGACCGGACGACGGACGTGGCGTCCACACCGCCGGTCTCGAAGAAGCGCTTGTCCTCGCCGTCGACCGCCGCGTGCTCCAGGTCGTCGTCGATCTGCTCGAGCGTGAGCTCCTGCCGGTCCTGGGCCCAGACGTCCGCCAGGTGCACCGGTTCACCGCCGCGGTACGCCCAGATCTGGTTGCGCTGCGGCAGTTCGCCGATCTCGATGTCCTCCGGCAGCGACTCGAACAGCCCGATGGCCGAGGTCGTGCCCACGCCGGCGACCGCGATGACCGGTGTCACCCCGACGCTCACCAGCAACCCGGCGAGCACGCTGCCGCCCACGAAGCCGAGCGCGGCTCCCCCTGCACGTCGCATCCTCATGTCGTCCTCCCCCTCGGCCGCACCCCCACGGGTCCGGCTCGAGGAGCGTCCCAGCACTGCTCGGACGTCTGCCGGGACTCCCCCGCGGAACACCGCCACGTCCGCTGGGAAAGTGCCGGTGCGCGCGCGACAGGAGGCCCAGGGCCGGGCCTGTACCGTGGCAGCGGTGACACGCTCCCCGCACCGACTCGCGCTCCTCGGCGCCGCGATCGCCCTGGTCGCCGGTGTCGGCCTGCTGTTCACCCCGTGGGACGGCCCCGTGATCGTCGTGGCGTGGGTGCTCATCGTCGGCGCGGCCGTGCTCGGCGCGATCACGCTGTTCCTGGTGCGCGCGCCCCGGAGCTGATGCCGCGGCGCCGGCCGTCCGCCGCTTGTCCGCCGTTCGTCCGACTGTCCGGACGCTCGATCGGGGCTAGCGTCGCTCGCGTGCGGCAACGACGCCGCACGATGACGAATCGAGCATCATGCAACGACGGATGAACCGGATCCTCGCGCTCGCGCTGAGCGTCGGTGTCGTGGGGGCACTGGCACCGGCGGTCTCGGCCCAGGCGGTCGCCACGAGCGACACCCCGGACTTCGGCAGCAACGTGAAGATCTACGACCCCTCGGTCCCCGCCTCGACCATCCAGGCCGACGTCGACGCCGCGTTCACCAGCCAGCTCCGCAGCACCACCGCGCAGTTCGGCACGCAGCGGCACGCCTTCCTGTTCAAGCCCGGCAACTACGGGCGGGTCTGGGCGAACCTCGGCTTCTACACCTCCATCGCCGGGCTCGGGAAGAACCCCGACGACGTGACCATCAACGGCGCCGTGAACGTCGACTCCGGGTGGAACGCCGGCGACGAGAAGAACGCGACGCAGAACTTCTGGCGGTCGGTCGAGAACGTCGCCATCGCACCGGAGAGCGGCACCGACCGGTGGGCCGTGTCCCAGGCGGCACCGATGCGCCGCGTGCACGTCAAGGGCAACCTGACGATGGGTCCCTCGAACCAGGACGGCGGCCAGGGCTACTCCTCCGGGGGCTACATCGCCGACAGCAAGGTCGACGGGACGGTCACCTCCGGGTCCCAGCAGCAGTGGTACACGCGCAACTCGACGATCGGCTCGTGGCAGGGCGGCAACTGGAACATGACGTTCTCCGGCGTGCAGGGCGCACCGGCGAACGACTTCTCGAAGAGCTACACGACGCTCAGTACCACCCCGACCACGCGCGAGAAGCCGTACCTGTACGTGGACTCGTCGAACAAGTACCACGTGTTCGTCCCGTCGCTGCGGCAGGACTCGAGCGGCGTCACCTGGCCGAACACCGCCGGCACCGACATCCCGATGCGGAACTTCTACGTCGCCCACCCGGGTGACTCCGCGGCGACGATCAACAGCGCGCTGGCCCAGGGTCTGAACCTGTTCTTCACGCCGGGCACGTACCAGCTCGACGCGGCGATCACCGTCACCCGACCGGACACCGTCGTCACGGGCATCGGGTTCCCGACCCTGGTGCCCACCAGGGGCAACGCGGTGCTCACCTCGACGGACGTCGCCGGTGTGAACGTGTCGAACCTCGTCGTCGACGCGGGCACGCAGAACAGCGCGCAGCTCGTCCGCCTCGGCACGTCCGGGTCGCACGTCGACCACGCCGGTGACCCGCAGAGCATCCAGGACGTGTTCTTCCGCGTCGGCTCGAGCGTGCAGGGCAGGGCGACGACCACGCTCCAGGTCAACGCCGACGACACCCTCGTCGACCACATCTGGGCCTGGCGCGCCGACCACGGCGGGGCACCGACCGGGTGGACCGTCAACACCGGCGCGACCGGCGTCGAGGTGAACGGCAACGACGTGCTGGCGACCGGGCTCTTCGTCGAGCACTACCAGCAGTACGAGGTGCTCTGGAACGGCAACAACGGGCGGACGATCTTCTTCCAGAACGAGATGCCGTACGACGTGCCGGACAACGCCTCGTGGCGGAGCCCGACGGGCGACGGATGGGCCGCGTACAAGGTCGCGTCGAACGTCACGAAGCACGAGATCTGGGGCGGCGGCGTCTACTCGTTCTTCAACGTCAACCCGAGTGTCCACGCCGACCGCGCGTTCGAGGTCCCGCAGACCGCGGGCGTCCGGGCGCACAACCTGGTCACCGTCTCGCTCGGTGACACCGGCACGATCTCGAGCATCATCAACGGCGTGGGCGGTGCGGTGCCGACGCCGGCCGGCAACACCGCGCCGAACCGACTGACCGCGTACAACTGATCGGCGCCCGTGGGAGCGACCGCTCCTGACGGCGTGACGGCCGACCGCTCCCCCGAGCGGTCGGCCGTCGTGCCGTGGTCAGCTGCGCCGTCGGGTGCCCGCCGACCGCGGGGGGTCGGCCCGGAGGTGCTCCGCCGCCCTGCCGAGGATCCGCGCGAGGTCGTCGACGTCGGCGTCCGACATCGTCGCGAACAGCAGCTCGTGCACGGCGGCGATGTGCCCGGGGAACACGTCCGCGAGCACGGCCCTGCCGGCGTCGGTGACGGTGACGACGGTGCTGCGTTCGTCGTCCGGTGACGGCGCCCGGGTGACCAGACCACGCTTCTCGAGCAGCTGCGCCTGGTAGGTCAGCCCGCTCCGGCTGTAGACGACGCCGTCGGCCAGGTCCGTCATGCGCTGTCGCCCGTCCGGGGAGTCGCCGAGCCGGGCGAGCAGCTGGAACTGCACGGAGCTCAGGCCCCCGGCGTCGCGCAGCTGCTGCTCGACCGCGTGGCGCAGCAGGTTGCTCACCTCGGTGAAGGCGAAGTACGCCCCGAGCTGCGTCGGGGACAGGGACGTCGGCGCTTCCGTCATGTCTCCATCCTACCTGTTGCTTCGAGTTCGAAGCAGTGGTAGCGTCCTCACCAGTTGCTTCGAACTCGAAGCACACGATGCACCACACGACGAAGGGCACGATCATGCAGGCAGTACGGTTCCACGAGGTCGGCGGTCCCGAGGTGCTCCGCACCGAGGACGTCGACCAGCCCACCCCGGCCGCCGGGCAGGTGCGACTCCGCATCGCCGCTTCGGCCTTCAACGCCGCCGACGACGGGATGCGCGGCGGGTTCCTGCCGATCCCGGTCCAGCTGCCGCACGTCCCCGGCTACGACGTCTCCGGCACCGTCGACGCGCTCGGCGAGGGCGTCGACGGGATCGCCGTCGGTGACGCGGTCATCGCGTTCCTGCCGATGGAGCGCGACGGCGGCGCCGCCGAGTACGTGGTCGCTCCGGCGGACGCGGTCGTCCCGGCACCGACGACCATCCCGCTCACCGACGCCGCGGCGCTGCCGTCCGTGGCACTCACCGCCTGGCAGGCACTGTTCGACGACGGGCAGCTGCAGGCCGGCCAGCGCGTCCTGGTCATGGGCGCCGGCGGCGTCGTCGGGAAGTACGCGATCCAGCTCGCCGTCCGCGCGGGCGTCCACGTGATCGCGACGGCCAGTCCCCGCAGCATCGACGCCGTCCGGGCCGCCGGTGCGGACGAGGTGGTCGACCACACCACCACCGACGTGCGCGAGGTGGTGTCCGAGCCGGTGGACGTGCTGCTCAACCTCGCCCCGATCGACCCGGAGGAGTTCGCCGCCCTCGTCCCGCTCGTCCGCGACGGCGGCGCGGTCGTCAGCACCACGGCGTTCATGGCGACGCCGAGCGACGAGTCCCGCGGGGTCCGAGCGGCGACCGTCTTCGTGCTGCGGAACCGCGAGCGACTGGCGGAGCTCGTGTCGCTGGTCGACGCCGGCGCCCTGACCGTCGAGGTCACCCGACGGATCCCCCTCGCCGAGCTCCCGGCACTGCACGCCGAGGCCAGCGAGGGACGCATCGCCGGCAAGGTCGTGGTGACCGTCGCGTGACACCGCACCCGGCGCCGCCCGCCGCGGATACGCTCGGGGCATGACGGACCGGGGGTGGCACGAGGACGTGCTCGGCGCACCGTTCGAGCGCCTCGAACTGCCGCTCGGCTCCGACGCCGAGGGGCCGGTCGTCGCCACCCTGGTCCGCCGCCGGCACACCCCGACGGACCTGCTGCTGCACGGCCGCGGTCCGCTGCACGGCGTCGACGTGCTGTACGTGCACGGCTGGTCGGACTACTTCTTCCAGATCGAGCTGGCCGAACGGCTCGAACGGCTCGGTGCCCGGTTCCACGCCCTCGACCTGCGCAAGTACGGCCGGAGCCTGCGGCCACGCCAGACACCGGGCAACGTGGACGACCTGGCCGTGTACGACGAGGACATCGCCGCCGCCCTCGACGCGATCTCCGCCGAACACCCCGGCCCGGGGTCCCGCCGGCTCGTCCCGATGGGCCACTCCACCGGCGGGCTGACCCTGTCGCTCTGGGCGGCCCGGCACCCGGAGCTCGTCGACGGCCTGATCCTGAACAGCCCGTGGCTCGAGTTCCAGGCCACCGCGGTCGGGCGGGCCGTCGTGGCTCCGGTCATCAAGCTCGGTGCGCGACGGAACCCGCTCGCACCGATGCCCGCGGTCGACCCCGGCTTCTACACCCGCACGGTCTCGGCCGAGGGCGAGGGGTCGTGGACGTACGACCAGCGGTGGCGCCCGGAGCGGGGCTTCCCGCTGCACCCCGGGTGGCTCGCCGCGGTGTTCGACGGTCAAGCACGGGTCGAGAAGGGGCTCGGCATCCGGGTGCCGACCCTCGTGATGCTGAGCGACAAGAGCATGCTCCAGCCCCGGTGGGACCCGGGGATGGCCCACGCCGACGTCGCGCTGAACGTCGACACGGTGGCGCACCGGGCGCTGTCGCTCGGCGACGAGGTCACGGTCCGGCGTCTCACCGGGGCCCTGCACGACGTGGTGCTGTCCGCGCCGGACGTGCGGGAACGGGCGTACGACACGATCGGGCGCTGGGCCACGACGCTCCGCTGAGCGCCCGCTGGGCCGCCGGCAGGCGCGTCAGCCGGACAGCCCCGCCACGGCGGCCCGGGTCGCCGCTGCCACGAGGGCGTCCGACGGTTCGTCGTCGGGGCCGGACCGGCTCGTCATGACCACGAGCACGATGGGCTCCCGGCCGGGCGGCGTGACGATCGCGATGTCGTCCCGGACCCCGTACGACGCCGTCCCCGTCTTGTCGGCCACCCGCCACGACGGGTCCACCCCGGCGCGGATCGTGTCGTCGCCGGTGGTGTTGCCGAGCATCGCGTCGCGGAGCACCCGCCGGTCGTCCGCGTCCAGTGCGTCGCCGAGCAGCACGGCCCGGAGGTCCGCCGCCGACTGCTCGGGCGTCGTCGTGTCCCGCGGGTCGCCGGGCGTCGCTTCGTTCAGGTCGGGTTCGACCCGGTCGACGTGGGTCGTCCGGTCCCCGGTGCCGCGCAGCCACCGCTCGACGGCGTCCGGCCCGCCGAGCCGTTCCACCAGCAGGTTCGCCGCGGTGTTGTCGCTGTACCGCAGTGCCGCGTCGACCAGCTCGCGCACCGTCATCCCGGAGTCGACGTGCTCGCTCGTCACGGGGGCGTACTCGAGCAGGTCGTCGCGGTCGTAGCGCACGACGGTCGACAGGTCCGCCGTCGAGGACGCGTCGAGCACGGCCGCCGCGATGGCCACCTTGATCGTCGAGGCGAACGCGAACCGCTCGGACGCACGGTGCGCGACCGTCCGACCGCTCCCGGTGTCGATCGCCGTGACCCCGAGCCGCGCGTCGTACCGCCGCTCGAGCGCGTCGAACGCCCGGGTCGTCGCCGTGTCGTCACCGGCCGGCACCGCCGACCGGGTCGCGGAGGCCGAGGTCCCTGCCCCACTCGCGGTCGCCGGCCCGCCGTCGGGCGTCCCCGAACACGCGGTCAGTCCGGCCAGCACCACGGCCACCAGGGCCGCCGTCATCGTCCTCGTCCCACCTCGCACACCCCGAGCCTGCCCGACCACTGTGCGATCACCCTGAGCGGCACGTCCCTGCCAGCCGCCCGACCCACCCGCCCGGCGTGGCCCGTCGACGGTGGCCCCGCTGTCGGGGCGGTCGGCTCCGGCGTGCTCCGCCGCGACCGGGAGACGGGCGAGACCACCCCGCTGCCGTGGGACGACGTCGCGCGCTGAGCGCTTGACGGTCCTGGTTCACGATCCTCGGGGTCCACGAACCGGAACCGACAGCGCGCGGAGACCGAACCGTCGTCCCGCGCCCGTCACGTGCGCAGACGACGGACGGGAGGCCCGTGGCGGCGCCCGCACGGGCCTCCCGTCCGCCACCCGGCCCGGTGCACCGCACCGGGGGACGAACCTGGGGAAGTCCCCTGTCTCGTTGCACCGAGTGCATCGATGCACCTAGTGTTCGACACCGTGACCATCGTGACCGACCGCCGTGCTGCCCTGAAGGCGAAGCACCGTGCGGCGATCCTGCAGGCGGCACGCGACCTGATCGACGAGCGCGGCGGGCGTGACTTCGGCGTCGACGACCTGGCCGCCCGCGCGGACATCGCCCGGCGCACGGTCTTCAACCACTTCGCCTCGCTCGACGAGGTCCTGCTGGCCGTCTGCGAGCAGGAACTGTCGGTGATCATCGACCGGTTCCTCGCCGACATGAGCAGGACCCCGGTCGGTGACGGCAGTCGCGCGTCGATGTTCGACGAGCTCGAGTCGGCGGCCCGCGGCGCCGACCTGGCCCCGGCGATCGCCAGCATGTACCGGATCCTCGGCGCGCCCGGCAAGGACGACCCGAAGGCGGCGGTCCTGACCCAGACCGCGTTCTCGCGCGTGACGGAACGGCTCCGCGCGGAGGTCGCGCGACGCTACCCGGCCGCCGACCCCCTGGACGCCGCACTGCTCGTCGAGTCGCTCATGAGCGGCATCGTCGTCATCGCGGACCACTGGCTCGCGACGTCCGGCCCCGAGCTCGACCGACCGGCGCTCGACGCGTGGGACCACCTGCTCGCCCGACTCGTGCACAGCGTCCGCAGCGGCTACATGGCCGACGGCTGACCCTGCCGCCTCCTCATCCCCAGGGGTCCACCGGCGCACCCCGCACCACCAGCACCTGACAGCGAAAGGACGCAGACCACAGCATGGCCGGTCTCCTCTACCGTCTCGGACGGTTCTCCGCACGACGCCACTGGCTCGTGATCATCACCTGGGTCGTGATCATGGCCGTCGCCGGCGTGACGTACACGCTCTTCGCCGGCACGATCTCGTCGTCGATCACGATCCCGAACACCAAGACCAGTCAGGTGCAGGACCAGCTCGCCGACAAGTTCCCGTCGGCGAACGGCGGCAACGGGACGCTCGTCTTCGAGACGACGGACGGCAAGCGGTTCTCGTCGGCGCAGCAGTCCGAGATCGACGACTTCCTGACCGGCCTCGAGGACCTGGACGGCGTCAAGGGCGCCACGAGCGGCTTCGACACCCAGCGGCAGCTCGACGACCAGCGGCAGGAGATCACCGACGGCCGCGAGCAGATCGAGTCCGGCCGGGCGAAGATCGAGCGCGGCCAGGAACAGCTCGACGCCCGGAAGGCAGAGGCGGAGTCCGGCAAGGAGCAGATCGCCGCGGCGCAGGCACAGCTCGACGCGCAGAAGGCCCAGGCCGAGGCGGCCGGTGCCGCCGGCGCAGCCACCCCCACCGCCCAGGCGCAGGCAGCGGCTGCCCAGCTGCAGCAGGCCCAGGCGCAGATCGACGCACAGCGGGAGCAGCTCGAGGCGGGCGAGCAGCAGCTCGCCGACGCACAGAAGACGATCGACACGAACAAGCAGAAGCTCGACAACAGCGAGCAGGAGCTGGAGCAGGGCTCGGAGCTCCTCGACCTGTCGAAGGACATCCGCTTCGTGTCCCAGGACGGCAACGCCGCGATCGGCACCGTCCAGTTCACCACCTCGACGTACGAGGTCCCCGCGGACACCAAGACCGCGATCGCCGACGACGCCGAGTCGGCCGACATCGAGGGCGTCGAGGTCTCCGTCTCGAACGACATCGCGCAGGGCGTGCCGTCGATCCTGGGCCCGGGCGAGATCGCCGGTGTCATCATCGCCGCGATCGTGCTGCTGCTCATGCTCCGCACCGTCATCGGCGCCGCGATCCCGCTCATCAGCGCCGTGCTCGGCGTCGGGGTGGCCTCGCTCGCGGCGCTGTCGTTCTCGAGCCTGGTCGAGTTCATCTCGGTCACGCCCGTGCTGGGGGTGATGCTGGGCCTGGCGGTCGGCATCGACTACTCGCTCTTCATCCTGAACCGGCACCGCACCCAGCTCAAGCAGGGCATGCAGGTGCACGAGTCGATCGGCCTGGCGAACGGCACCTCGGGTAACGCCGTGGTCTTCGCCGGTGCGACGGTCATCGTCGCGCTCCTCGCCCTGAACATCACGGGCATCCCGTTCCTCGGCCTGATGGGCTCGGTCGGTGCGGTCGCGGTGCTCTTCGCGATCCTCATCGCCACGTCCTTCACCCCGGCGCTGCTGTCGATCATCGGCATGCGGATCCTGCGGAAGAAGGAGCGCACCTCCATCGGTGACACGGGCGCCACGCGCGTCCCGGACAAGCCGATGTCGACCTGGCGCGCGGTCATCACGCTCGTCGCCGGCGTCGCGGTGCTCGGCACCATCGCCCTGCCCGCGACCCAGATGCGCCTCGGCCTGCCGAGCGGTTCGTCCGAGGCGGTCGAGTCGACGCAGTACCAGGCGTACAAGACGCTCGAGCAGGAGTTCGGTGCCGGCCAGAACGGCCCGCTGCTCGTCGTCGCGACCCTGCCCGAGTCGATCAGCAAGAGCGACGTCACCGCCACCGAGGTCACCATCGGCCAGGCCATCGCGAAGAACGACGACGTCGAGGCCGTGCTGCCCATCGGTGCATCGAAGGACCGCGACATCATCGCGTTCCAGGTGAAGCCCGCCGGCGGCCCGGACAGCGTCTCGACCGAGGAGCTCGTCAAGGACCTGCGCGAGCAGCGCGTGTCCACCGACGACGGCTCGGTCTCGCTCGGTGTGGCCGGCAACGCGTCGGCGAACATCGACGTCTCCGAGAAGCTGTCGAACGTCCTGCCGCTCTACCTGGTGGTCGTCGTCGGCCTGTCGCTGATCATCCTGATCATCGTGTTCCGCTCGTTCCTCGTGCCGATCACCGCGACCGCGGGCTTCATCCTGTCGGTCCTGGCGTCGTTCGGTGGGCTGACCGCGATCTACCAGTTCGGCTGGCTCGGTTCGGTGTTCGGGGTGCACGACCCCGCGCCGATCCTGAGCTTCCTGCCCATCATCGAGATCGGCATCCTGTTCGGTCTGGCGATGGACTACCAGCTGTTCCTGGTGTCCGGCATGCGTGAGGCCTACGCCCACGGCGCGAGCGCGAAGGTCGCGGTCCAGCGCGGATTGCACGCCGGTCGTGCCGTGGTGACGGCCGCGGCGATCATCATGATCTCCGTGTTCGCGGGCTTCATCTTCTCGGAGTCGTCCACCATCAAGCCGATCGGGTTCGGGCTGGCGTTCGGTGTGCTCGTCGACGCCTTCGTCGTCCGCATGCTGCTCATCCCCGCTGCGATGCACCTGCTCGGCAAGAGCGCCTGGTGGTTCCCGAAGTGGCTCGACCGGATCGTGCCGGACGTCGACGTGGAGGGCGCGAAGCTCGAGCGCACCCACCCGACCTCGGGCCACGAGGACACGCACACCGGGGCGCACGCGCTCCCGGTGCAGCCCGACGCGAACCCGCACGACGCGGGCCACCCGCCCGCGCACCGCGCGTAGTCGACGCACCCGGCCTGGAGGCGCGGGTCGGCCCACACGGGTCGGCCCGCGCCTCCAGGCCGTTGCGTTCCGGTGCGTGCGCGGGATCCGACAGAGCACGCGTCGATCGACGCGTGTGCTGTCGGACGACGCATGTGCATTCGAAGCGATGGACCGGCCCCTGCGACACTTCGTGCACGAACGGTACGCTGGGCGCATGACCGAGACCGCACCGGACCCGCTCGCGCTCGACCGGCAGCTCTGCTTCGCGCTGGCCGCGACGAGCCGCAGCGTCATCGGCCTGTACCGCGACCTGCTCGAGCCGATGGGCCTGACGCACCCGCAGTACCTCGTCATGCTCGCCCTGTGGGAGCGCGACCCGCGGTCGGTGCGCGAGATCGCCCGCGAACTGCGACTCGACTCCGCGACCCTGAGCCCGCTGCTCAAGCGTCTCGAGGCCTCCGGCTACGTCCGCCGCACCCGCAGCGCGGCCGACGAACGCCAGCTCGAGGTCTCCCTGACGACCGCCGGGCACGCCCTGCGCGACCGCGCCCAGGCCGTGCCGCTCGCCGTCGCCGACCGACTCGGGTGGCCGCTCGCCCGCCTGGAGTCGCTGAAGGACGAGCTCACCGAACTGCTGGAGCGCGTCGACCAGGTGTGATCCGCCGCGATCGGTGGCACAATGGTTCGTGCACGAACGAATCGAGAGGACGGACCCGTGGGACGCTTCGGCCAGTGGTACGAACGGTGGAACACGACGCTCATCGACAAGATGGGCCCCTCGCAGATCGGCGCCGGGCGACCCGAGGGCATCGACGACCGCACGATCGACCGCGGCTGCCCCCTGTGCGGCAAGCCGCTCTCCCTGCACCAGGTGATCCGCCCCGAGGGCCAGGTCCGCTCGTCGACGCTGGTCTGCCCGCGCGACTGACGCTGAGGAACTCCTCCGAGTCGGAATTGCGCCGCGCAACACGTGGTTCAACGGACACGTGAAGCTCTTCGAACCCGCCACCCTCGGCGCCCTGTCCCTGTCGAACCGCATCGTGATGGCCCCGCTCACGCGGACCCGCGCCGGCGAGCACGGCATCCCGAACGACCTGCTCGTCGAGCACTACCGCCAGCGCGCGAGCCTCGGCATGATCATCACCGAGGGCACCTGGCCCGTGCAGGAGGGCCGCTCGTACCCCGGGCAGCCCGGCATCGAGACCGACGAGCAGATCGCCGGCTGGCGCCGCGTCACCGACGCCGTGCACGCCGACGGCGGCACCATCGTGATGCAGCTCATGCACGGCGGCCGGGTCTCGCACACCGACATCTCGCAGACCCCGCGCATCGTCGGCCCCTCGGCCGTCGCGGCGCCCGGGCAGACCCACCTGGCCGACGGCTCGAAGGCCGACATGCCGGTGCCGCACGAGCTCACCACCGCCGAGGTGCAGGAGGCCGTGCAGGGCTTCGCGCAGGCCGCCCGCAACGCGATCGCCGCCGGGCTCGACGGCGTCGAGGTCCACGGCGCGAACGGCTACCTGGTGCACGAGTTCCTGTCCCCGGTGTCGAACACCCGCACCGACCAGTACGGCGGCTCCCCCGAGAACCGCGCACGCTTCGCGATCGAGGTCACCACGGCCGTCGCCGAGGCGATCGGCGCCGACCGCACCGGCATCCGCCTGTCGCCGCAGCACAACATCCAGGGCGTGCTCGAGGAGGACGACGCCGACGTGCGCGCCACCTACACCGCGGTCGCCGAGGGGCTCGCACCGCTCGGCCTGGCCTTCGTCGACGTCCTGCACGCCGAGCCGACCGGCTCGCTGGTGCAGCACATCCGCACCGTCGCGGCGGCTCCGTTCGTCGTGAACTCGGGCTTCTCGTCGCTGACCACCCGCGACGAGGCCATCGCCATCGTCGAGGGCGGCCACGCCGACGCCGTCGCGGTGGGCCGTGCGGCCATCGCCAACCCGGACCTCGCTGCGCGCTGGGAGCAGGACGCCGAGCTCAACGAGCCGCGCCCCGAGCTGTTCTACGGCGCCACGGCCGAGGGCTACACCGACTACCCGACGCTGGCCGACGCGCGCGCGTCGGTCGCGTAGTCGACGCACCCACCGGGGAACGGGAGGCCCGTGGCGACACCGCCACGGGCCTCCCGTCCGTCAGTGGTCGACGACCGAGCTCGAGCCGACGACCGCGACGGCGAGCGGACCGCTGTAGGACACGCAGACCACGCCCATCCACGCGATGCCGGCCCACGTCGAACGCACGCGGCTCTTCCGCCGGTCGCGCAGCACCAGGCGGCGGCCGGCGGCCGCGATGGCGTCCGCCCGGCCGTCCTCGAGCAGCGAACGGTCGTCCTGGTACCGGGCGGCGGCGCGCACGATCCGGGGCACGACCTCGGTCAGCACGGCCTCGACGCGGATCCACGGCCCCGGACGCGACCAGTCCGCGGTCCCGGGCGCCGAGAACACCACCCGGTCGTCGATCATCTCGACGTTCCAGCCGGGGGCGTGGTCGACGAGCGCGGCCATCACGTCCGGGGTGAGCACGTACAGGGCGTCCTGCCCGTAGTCCTCCGGCGCCCACACGCGGAAGTGCCGGTCGAAGTCGCCCTCCAGCGACATCCGCTGCCGGTGACGGAGCACCACCGGCAGGTCACTGCGGCGGCCGTCGTTCGCCGTCGCGTCGAGGAGCAGGTGCGGCAGCGTGCCGGGCAGCCGCACGACCACGTAGGTCCAGTCCCGCGAGACCATCCACCGGCGCAGGACCGAGCCGAACTCGACGTCCGGGACGCCGTCGGCGTGCACGGGCGCGGAGCCGAAGCGCGGCCACGCACGGATCCCCGAGTACCGCGGCGTGACCATCGAGTCGAGGGGCTTCGGGCGGACGGGCAGCAGGGGGTAGCCGCTGGCCGCCCCCGTCAGGACGGCACGCGCCTCGTCCGGATGCAGTGCCTGCGGGCGGTCGCTTCGGACCAGGAACACGACGAGCCCGACGACGCCACCGACGAGCACCACGAGCCAGACCACCCAGCGCACGACGTCGCCGACCCCGCCGCCGTCGTGCACGAGGGCGGTCCCCCACACGACGAGTGCGGACGCGAGCCAGGCGAGCGGGACCTCGATCGCCAGGAGCAGCACGGTCCACCAGCGTCCGTGCGGACGCCGACCGTGCGGCAGCGGCAGGTCCGCCGTCCTCGCCGCGAGCTCGTCGTCGGACGCGGTCAGCCAGCGCAGGTCCATCGGTCCCCCTCCCGTCGAGGATCGTAGCGGCCGGCCGACGAGCGCGCGCCCGCCGGCGGGACGCGGTCTCCTAGGATCGACGCAGTGAGTACAGCAACGCCGGGCGAGCGGGGCCCCGCGCACCGAGCGCGCGAAACGACACGGTGGGACATCCAGGGCCTCCGCGCGTTCGCCGTCCTCGCCGTGGTGGTCTACCACCTGTGGCCGGGCGCCCTGCCCGGCGGGTTCGTCGGGGTCGACGTGTTCTTCGTCATCTCCGGGTTCCTGATCACCGGCCTGCTGGTGCGTGAACAGGTCGAGACCGGCACCGTCCGACTCGGCCGGTTCTGGTCACGCCGGGCCAAGCGTCTGCTGCCCGCCGCGTTCCTGACGATCGTCGTGACGGGCACCGCGGTGCTCGTCGCCGTGCCGAGCGCGCTGTGGGGGCAGTACGGGCGCGAACTCATTGCCTCGACGATCTACCTGCAGAACTGGGAGCTGGCGGCGAACGCCGTCGACTACCTGGGGTCCGCCGAGGGGCCGTCCCCGTTCCAGCACTTCTGGTCCCTGTCGGTCGAGGAGCAGTTCTACATCACCCTGCCGCTGCTGCTGGTCGGGGTCGCCACGGTGGCGCGGGGGCGGTTCGCTCCCCTGACCACCGCGCGCCTGCTGCTCGGCGCCGTCGTCGTGCTGTCGCTGGTGTGGAGCGTCGTGCAGACCGCCACGAACCCCGGGGTCGCCTACTTCTCCACGGGCACCCGCGCGTGGGAGTTCGCACTCGGCGGACTCGCCGCCACCGTCCGCCTGCCCGAGGTCCGGACCGAGGTCGCGGCGCGCGTCCGGCTCGTCGGCACGTCGATCGGTGTCGTGGCGCTCGCGCTGTCCCTCGTGGTGATCACCCCGGAGACGGCGTTCCCCGGAGCCGCGGCGCTGCTCCCCGTGGCGGGCGCGGCCCTGGTGGTGCTGTTCGGCGGCGGGACCGTGTTCGAGACGGTCGGCGCGCTCGGCCCGGTGTCGTTCGTCGGGCGGATCTCGTACGCGCTGTACCTGTGGCACTGGCCGCTCGTCGTCATCCTGCCGATCGTGCTCGGCCACCCGCTCGACGGGGCGACGAGCACCGCGGCGCTCCTGGTCGCCGTCGGCCTGGCCACCGCGTCGACCCTGTGGTTCGAGGAACCGGTGCGGTTCTCGACCTGGCTGCGGCACCTCCGGCCGCGCGGGGTCGCCTCCCTCGCGGTCATCTGCTCGTTCACCGTCCTGACCCTCGGCGCCGGCACCCTGACCGCCGTCGACGTGCAGCAGGTCGAGGCCGCGAAGACGGCGCAGCGGATCACCACCGAGCAGCAGGACGAGGACGACGAGTCCTGCTTCGGGGCCGCGGCGCGGATCGGCTTCGAGGACGCCTGCACCGACCCCGAGCTCGCCGACGTCCGCGTACCCGCGCCCGCAGCCGCCGCGGACGACGACGACAACCGCGCCGAGTGCTGGCACGGTCGGTTCCGTACCTGCGTGCTCGGCAAGGAGACCGGGTGGTCGAAGCGCCTCATCGTGCTCGGTGATTCGCACAGCAACGCACTGCTCGGGGCGTACGAGCAGATCGCCGACGACAACGGGTGGCGGATCGACCTGGCCGGGGTCGGCGGCTGCTACCTGACGACGGCGCAGCAGGACGCCGTGACCCTGCGGGCCATGCGCGGCTGCAACGCGTGGAAGCACGCCGCGATCGACTACGTCCGCGAGCACCGCGACGCCGACGCCCTGGTCGTGACCCACGCGACGAACCAGATGCCCGTCAGCCTGCCCGCCGGTCCCCGCCGCGACGCCGCGACCCGCAACGGCATGGTCGACGCGTGGGAGCAGGCCGCCGGTGACGAGCTGCCCGTCATCGCGATCCGCGACAACCCGATCCCCCAGCGCGACGTGATCGCCTGCCTCAGCCGGATGTCCGGGCCGACGACCGACGCGTGCGACCGTCCCCGCTCCGAGGCCCTCGGCACCACCGACTCGACGGTCGAGGCGGTCGCCGCGTTCCGCGAGGGCGGTGGCCGTGCGGCGGCGATCGACCTGAGCGACCACTACTGCACGGCGACGAGCTGCCCCGCGGTCGTCGGGGGCGTCGTGGTCTACCGGGACACCTCGCACATCACGGCCACGTGGGCGACGTCGCTCGAGCCGTACCTGGAGCGGGCGTTGCAGCGCCGGCTCGCCGCGTTCGAGCGCTGACGCGGGGCGCGCGCGTGGCGTGCGGCGCGGGCGCTCGGGGGTGCGGAGCGTGCGCGTGTGATCGCTGCGCGTGCACTTGGTGAGCAGAAGATGTCGGGTCACGGCGGCCGACCCGACATCTTCTGCTCACCAAGTGGCGCGGGGCGGGACGCGTCGAAGTCGCGCGGGGCGGGAGAGCAGCGCGGCGGCCTGCGCGAGAACGTCCCCGCCCGGGAACGACGAAGGCCCCGGCGATGTCGCCGGGGCCTTCGTCTCACTGTGCGCTCGAAGGGACTCGAACCCCCAACCTTCTGATCCGTAGTCAGATGCTCTATCCATTGAGCTACGAGCGCGTGGCCTTGCGGCCGTGGAAGACTCTACAACAGCTGCGGCGCGGGCGCCAATCGAGGCCCTCCGACCCCCCGCTCTCGGCGTGTCGCGGGGAGCCCGGTCGCCGGACGAGCGCGTCACAGTCCGGCCGGCTCCTCGTCGAAGACCTCGGCCAGGAACACCCGCAGCGCCTGCCACGACCGACGGTCCGCCTGCGCCTGGTACTGCGCGCCGTGGTCGGGCGCGTCCGTGCCGGGCACCGCGAACGCGTGCATCGCGCCCGAGTACGTCACGACCTGCCAGTCGACCTGTGGTGCGGCGCGCATCTCGTCCTGCCACGCGTGCACGGCCTCGTCCGGCACCATCGGGTCCGCTCCCCCGGTGAGCACGAGGACCCTGGCCCGGATCGCCGCGGCGTCCGACGGCTCGTGCACGATGAGGCCGCCGTGGAACGACACGGCACCCACCAGGTCGGCCCCGGTCCGGGCGAGCTCGAGCGCGGTGGACCCGCCGAAGCAGTACCCCATCACGACGACCCGGGCGGGATCAACGTCGGGGTCGGCGAGCAGCCGCTCGAGACCGGCGGTCGCCCGGGCACGGAGCAGCGGCAGGTCGCGGTAGAACCCGCCCGCCACCTCCCCGGCGGTGTCGTCGCCCGGGCGCACCCCGGCGCCGTAGACGTCCGCGCCGAACGCCACGTACCCGAGCCGCGCGAGCATCGTGACGCGCGCCTCGACGTGCTCGTTGACCCCGTGCCAGTCGTGCACGACCAGGACGGCGGGCCGCCGGCCGGCGATCGCGGCGTCCTTCGCGAGCACGCCGAGCAACTCGGTGCCCTCGTGGTCGTACCGGAGGGGCTCGACACGGATGTCGGCCCCGGCGGGCTCGGGAACGGTCTGCAGGACGTCGTCGGTGGTGGTCACGTCACCCGACGCTACGCCGCCCGTCGGCTCAGGCCTCGATGTTGTCCCAGTCGTCCGGGCCGTTCGAGCCCGCCGCGTACTCGTCGAGCGGAGCCTTGCCGCTCCCCCACGCGTCGAGGAACGGCGCGACGACCTTCCAGCCCTGCACGGCGCTGTCCCCGCGCACCGACAGCGTCGCGTCGCCCTCGAGCACACCGGCGAGCACCTCGCCGTAGGCGCTCAGCCGCCCCGGGTTGAAGGTCACGTCGAGGCTCGTGTGGTCGATCGCGTACGGGTCGCCCGCACCGTTGACGTTGAGCTCGAGCTGCATCTCGTCGGGCGCGATCCAGATGCGCAGCCGGTCGGGCAGCACCGCACCCGTCAGCCCGAGCGGCACGTGCGGCGAGTCCTTGAACGTGATCACGATCTCGCGGCGCTGCTGCGCGAGCGCCTTGCCCGACCGCAGGGTGAAGGGCACCCCGGCCCAGCGCCAGTTCGCGATCTCCAGGGTGAGCTGCGCGAGCGTCTCGGTGCCGAGCGACGGGTCGACGCCGTCCTCGTCGACGTACGACGGCAGCTGCCGGTCACCGACCGTGCCGGCGGTGTACCGGGCGCGCTTGCCGGCGGTGACCGGGTCGCCACCCCAGGGCCGGACGGCGCGCAGCACGAGCTCCTTCTGCGTGCGCAGGTCGTCGGCGTCGATCGAGGCGGGTGCCTCCATCGCGACGACGGCCATCACCTGCAGCAGGTGGCTCTGGATCATGTCGGTGAGCGCGCCGGCCTTGTCGTAGTAGCGGGCGCGTCCCTCGAGCCCGAGGGTCTCGTCGTACACGATGTCGACGCGCTCGACGTGCTGCGACGACAGCAGCGGTTCGATGATGCGGTTCGCGAAGCGCAGCCCGAGCAGGTTGAGCACGGTCGAGCGGCCCAGGAAGTGGTCGACGCGGTGGATGCGCTCCTCGGGGATGAACGAGTGCAGCAGGTCGTTCAGGTGCGCGGCGCTGTCGGCGTCGGTGCCGAAGGGCTTCTCGAGCGCCAGACGGGTCCCGGCGGGCAGGTCGATGTGGGCGAGCTGCTCGCAGCTCTTCTCGGTGACGGCCGGCGGCAGCGCGAAGTAGACGGCCGGGTCGTGGTCGCACGCGGCGAGCAGCGCCCGCAGGTCGTCCGGGTCGGTGACGTCGGCCTTCCGGTACGTCGAGGCGTCGACGACGGCGCGCAGCCGCTCCGACAGCGTGGCGTCACCGGAGGCGCCCTCGTCCTCCTCGTTCTTCGACGCCTGCGCGTTCTCGAAGGACTCGCGCACCTGCGCCTTCCACGCGTCGTCGGACAGGTCCTCGACGCCGGCGCCGACGAGCTGGACGTCCCAGTCGTCCTTGACCTCGAGCAGGGTGGCGAGGCCGGGCAGGAGCAGGCGCTTGGACAGGTCGCCGCTCGCTCCGAGGATGAGCAGGCTGGTCTGGAGGCTCGACATGCCCTCGACCGTACTCACCGAGCCCGGCGCACGACCGGTCGGTACGGTGGTGGCAGTCGGGCGCGAGGGAGCACCATGAGCAGTGGGTACGAAGGACGGCGCCTCCGTGTCGCCGTGGTCGGGACGGGCATGATCGCCGGCGTCCACGCCCGTGCCGCCCGGGCCTCGGGTGCGGACGTGCTCGGTGTCCTCGGACGCACCGCCGCGCGGTCCGAGCAGGCCGCCGAGCAGCTCGGGCTGCCCCGCGGGTACGCCTCGCTCGACGAGGTCCTGGCGGACGCCCCCGACGTCGTGCACGTCTGCACGCCCAACGACCAGCACCACCCCCAGGCGCTCGCGGTGATGGCCGCGGGCGTCCACGTGGTGTGCGAGAAGCCGCTGGCGATCGACCCGGCGCAGGCCGCCGAGCTCGTCCGCGCCGCGGCGGACGCCGGCGTCGTCGCCACGGTGCCGTTCGTCTACCGGTACCACCCGATGGTCCGCGAGGTCCGCGCACGCATCGCCGACGGCGACCTCGGCCGGTTGCTCGCCGTGCACGGGCACTACCTGCAGGACTGGATGCTCGACGAGGACGCCTCGAGCTGGCGGGTCGACCCGACCTCGAGCGGGCTGTCCCGGGCCTTCGCCGACATCGGTTCGCACTGGTGCGACCTGGTCGAGTTCGTCACGGGCGAGCGGTTCGCCTCGGTCTCGGCCGCGACCGACATCGTCTACCCGACCCGCCCTGCCGCCTCGGGTCCGTCGTTCTCCGGTTCGCCCGACCCGGACCCCGTCGCGAACGCCGGCGACCGTGCCGAGGTCACCACCGAGGACACCGCCGTCGCCACGTTCCGCACCACCACCGGCCGCATCGGCAACGTCGTGATCTCGCAGGTCGCCGCCGGCCGGAAGAACCGTCTGTGGTTCGAGGTCGACGGCACCCGCGGCTCGGCGGCCTTCGACCAGGAGCAGCCCGAGTCCGCCTGGTTCGGCAACGAGCGCGGCGCACAGATCGTCGTCCGCGACCCGTCCCAGGGGCACCTCGACCAGCGTCGGCTCGCCGTCGTGCCGTCCGGCCACCCGCAGGGCTACCTCGACGCGTTCGCAGCCTTCGTCGCCGACACCTACGCGGCGGTGCGGGGCGGGACGCCGGAGGGCCTGCCGACCTTCGCCGACGGTGCCCGTGCCGCCGAGGTGGTGCACGCCGTCGTGACGAGCGCCGCGACCGACGCGTGGCAGGAGATCCGCTGACGCCGGCGTCGTGTGAACTCCGCGTGACGACTTCGCAGCACCTCTGGCGCGTCTCCTGTGCATCCTCGTAGATTCCCCGTCGATGAACCTCCACTCCTCCATGCGCCGGCGACGGCGTGCCGCCGGCGGTGCAGCACTCGCGACCGCCGGCGTCCTCGTCGCCCTGTCCCTCCCGTCCGCCGCGGTCGCCGCACCGGGCGACACGACGATCGACCTGTACAACGTGAACGACTTCCACGGTCGCATCGCCCAGTCCATCTCCAAGCCGGTGCCGCGTGACGGCGACGCCGCCGGAGCCGCCGTCCTCGCCGGGGCCCTGCAGCAGCTCCGCGGAGCCGACACGTCGACCTCGGCGTTCGTCAGCTCGGGCGACAACATCGGTGGCTCGACGTTCGAGTCCTTCATCGCGAAGGACCAGCCCACCATCGACGTGCTCAACCAGATGGACCTGTCGGTCAGCGCCATCGGCAACCACGAGCTCGACCGCGGCCAGGACGACCTGCGCGACCGCGTCATCGGCGCACCGGAGGCGCGCAACGCGAAGTGGGACTACGTCTCCGCGAACATCCTCGACGCGGCCACCGGCAAGCCCGCGTTCGACCCCTACGCGATCGAGGAGATCAGCGGCAAGCGCGTCGGCTTCATCGGCGCGACCGTGGACCTCGTCGGCCAGGGACTCGTCAGCCCGGACGGCATCGCCGGCCTGCGGATGGGCGACATCACGACCGAGGTCAACAAGGTCGCCGCGCAGCTCTCCGACGGTGACGACACCAACGACGAGGCCGACGTCCTGGTCCTCCTGGTGCACGACGGCGCCGAGACGTCGGCCGCGGCGGACCTGAACGGCAGCGGCGACTTCGCCCGCGCCGTGCGCGGGGTGTCGCCCGAGGTCTCCGCGATCCTCTCCGCGCACACCCACCAGACGTACGTGCACTCGGTCGTGCCGACCGGCGGCACCGTCGCCCGCCCGGTCATCCAGACCGGTTCGTACGGCTTCAACCTCGGGCACGTGCAGCTGACCGTCGCGGCCGACGGCACCGTCACGCCGACGACGGCCGAGAACATCCGGCTCGTCGACGGCACGTACCCGGCGGACACCACCGTGAAGACCACCGTCGACGCCGCCCTCGCCGCGGCCGAGGAGGCCGGCAAGGTCGAGCTCGGGACCGTCGACCGCGACCTGCGTCGCGCCGTGCAGACGGACCGGTCCGAGAACCGCGGCGGTGAGTCGACCCTGGGCAACTTCGTCGCCGAGGTCCAGCGCACCGCGACGAAGCGCCAGGGGTCGCAGCTCGCCTTCATGAACCCGGGCGGGCTCCGCGCGGACGTCCTGTCCGGCTCGGTCACCTACAAGGAGGCCGCGGTCGTCCAGCCGTTCGCGAACACGCTGGTGGTCCTCGACCTGACCGGCGCGCAGATCCGGCAGGCGCTCGAGCAGCAGTGGCAGCCGTCGACCGCGGGCCGTCCCTTCCTGAAGCTCGGCGCGTCCCAGGGCTTCACCTACACCTACGACCCGGAGGCCGACGCCGGCTCCCGCATCACGTCCATGACGCTCGCCGGCGAACCGATCGTCGACGCCACCACCTACAAGGTCACCGTCAACTCGTTCCTCGCCAGCGGTGGAGACAACTTCGGCGCGTTCAAGGCCGCCGCCGCCAAGCAGGACAGCGGCAAGGTCGACCTCGAGGCCCAGGTCGAGTACTTCGAGGCGAACCGTGCCGTCGAGGTCGACCAGGCCCAGCGCGCGGTCGGCGTCCGGGTCACGCCGACCCCGGCCGGTGGCTTCCAGCCCGGCGACGAGATCGACCTCGACCTGTCGTCGCTGGTGTTCAGCAGCGACGACGCCACCGAGGCCGGCACCGTGTCGGTCAGCGCCGACGGCGAGGTGCTCGCCTCGTCCGTGATCGACCGGACGATCGTCGACACGACCGACGAGCAGGGCCGCGCGTCCCTGACCGTGACGGTCCCGGAGATCGAGGCGCCCGCCGCCCGGGCCGCCGCCCGCACCGCCGGCTCGGTCTCCCTGGCCGCCGCCGCGGAGCCGGTCGCCACCACGGACGCCCCGCTCGTCGTGACCCTGCCCGGCGGGCAGCGGGTCACCCTCGCGGTGACGATCCCGGTCGCGGCCGCGGTCGACCCGACGGACCCCACGGACCCGACGGACCCGACCGACCCCACGGACCCGGCAGACCCGACCCCGGGCACGGGCGGCGGGGTCACCCCCGGGCCCGGCACGGGTGCCGGCGGCGACGCCGGGACCGGTGACGGCACCGGCATCGGCGACGCGGACGACGCACCGCGTGCCGGTGGCGACCTCGCCTTCACGGGCGCCGACCTGGCCGCTCCGGCCATCGCCGCCGGGCTCCTGCTGCTCGCCGGGATGACGGCACTCGTGGTCGCCCGCCGCAAGCGGGCTCGACGTGACGCGACGGTCCTGACGGACTGAAGCCGAGCCTCCAGGCACACGCCGGAACGGGCCGTCTCACCCTGGTGAGGCGGCCCGTTCCGCGTCGATCTGGAGGCCCGGTGCACGTCCGGCACGTCGCGCTCGTGGTCCTGCGGGCACGCCGACTGTGCATTCTTCGTCCAGCCCTGCTGTTCCGCGGATCCGCGCGCTATCCTCAGCCCTGTCGCTCCGCGACGCGTCGCGCCGGGTCGCCTTCAGCAAGTCGACGGTGGTTCCGTTCGGCGAGACTCCGCGACGCGGGCGTCCTCCGCCTCCAGGGAAACGGCGGAGGACGCCCACTCCCGTCTCAGCGGAAGAGCTGCTCACCGATGTACGACCCCTTGCGCGGTGCCGGCGGTACGGCGAACACGGCCGAGCCGATGTGCGAGACGTACTCGTTCAGCCGGTCCGAGGCGCCGAGCCTCCGCTGCAGCCGGGTGAAGTGCTCCGGGTCGTTGACGTAGGCGATGAAGAGCAGCCCGGCGTCGAGCTGTCCGTACTCGTCGATCCCGTCGGTGTAGTTGTACGGCCGCCGCAGGATCTTCACCCCGCCGTTCGCCTCGTGCGCGGCCAGGGCGATGTGCGACCGCGGGTCGATCCTCGTCGCGCCGTCGGCGTCCCGCGCGTGGAAGTCCGGGGTGGCGTGCTCGCCGCCCCCGGACAGCGGCCCGCCCTCGATCTTGGTGCGGCCGAACACCCGCTGCTGGTCACTGACGACGTCGGCGTCCCAGGTCTCGATGTTCATCCGGATCTTCCGCACGACCTGGTAGGTGCCGCCGGCCATCCACCCGGCGTCGCGGTCGAGCAGGACGAACCGCTCGTGGTCGGCGTCCGTCGTGATGTTCCGGGTGCCGTCCTTGAAGCCCATCAGGTTGCGGGGCGTGCGCTGGTGCGGCCCGGCCGACGCGCGTCCGAACCCGATGACCGTCCAGCGCACCGTCGCGGTGCCCCGGGCCATCCGCGCCAGGTCCCGCACCGCGTGGTACGCCACCTGCGGGTCGTCGGCGCAGGCCTGTAGGGACAGGTCACCGCCGGTGAGACCCGGCTGCAGCTCGTCGCTCGGCAGCGTCGGGATGTCGGCGAGCGCGGCGGGACGCCGGTCGGCCAGACCGAAGCGCTCGTCGAACACGCCGGGTCCCAGCCCCACCGTCACGGTCAGGGAGGCCGGACCGAGGTCGAGCGCCTCGCCCGTGTCGGCGCCGACCCCGTTGCCGTGGGCCGGTTCGACGCTGCCGACGGTCTCGCCTGCCTGCAGCTGTGCGATCGCGGCCGACCAGCGGGCGAGGAGCACCTGCAGCTCGGTCGTCACGGTCGTCGACAGGTCGAACGTCATGTACACGCAGTGCCGCTGCGGGGTGGTGCGGATCCCGCCCTGCGGTGTGCGGGCCGCCGTCGCGTAGAAGGGGTACGACTGCGACAGGTCGATCGACTCGTCGCCGTTCGTCGCCGCGGTGAACGGGTCCACCCCGGTCGCCGCCGTGGCACCGCCGATGCCCGCGGCGGCACCGACGCCGGCGCCCGCGGCGGCGAGCCCGGCGCCGAAGAGCCCGCGTCGCGAGACCCGTCCGGAGCCGCGTCCCGGATCGCGTCCGGAACCGCGCCCCGCTGCGGTCGTCGCGCCCCGTTGCTCCGGGGCGCGACGACCGTCAGGGGGTGCGACGTGCGCGACAGGCGCAGCGTCGGGCGCAGTGCGCGCAGCGTCGGCCGGCGCAGTGTCGGCCGGCTCGGTCCGACCGGCGTCATCGGGCCCGGTCACGCGGTGGCGACCTTCTCGGCCAGACGGGACAGCGGGTCCTGCAGCGCCTGGATCTGCTGCGAGATCGTGTTCGCGTCGGACCGCTTGGTCGCGGCGTCCCACGTGGCGAAGCCACCCAGGTCGTCGGCGTCGCGGTGGCCGTCCATCAGGGTGTTCGTGGCGTCGAACTGCTCCGCGATCTGCTTCGTCAGGGTCGGGTCGAGCTTGGTCAGCCCCGGCTTGAGGTACGCGAAGGCCTGGCGGGCGCCCTCGACGTTGGCGGCCAGGTCGACGAGGTCGATGTGGCTGTAGGCCTCTTCCTCGCCGGTGACCTTGTTCGACTGCACCTCTTCGAGCAGGCCGGCGGCACCGTTGGCCAGGTCCTCCGGCTTGTAGTCCAGGGTCGGCACGAGCTTCGCGAGCAGGCGCACGTTCTCGGTCAGGTCCGCCGCGGTCCGCTTGGTCGACGCGGTGATCCTCCCGGCCTGGAACAGGTCCTTCTCGACGGCGTGGAACCCGCTCCAGCCGACCGCCGGGTCGAGGTTCGACGCGCGCATGTCGATCAGGTAGTCGAGGTTGCCGGCGTTGTCGGTGGCGTCGAAGCCCTTCTTGACGAACCCGTCGACGTCGCTCTCGACGTGCTCGTAGAACGGGCGGGCGTTCGCGTAGTCGGTCTTCGCCGCGTCCAGGTCGCCGGCGTCGATGTCCTGCTGCAGCTGCTCGACCGCGGCGACCATGTCGGTGACCTGGCCGTCGACGTAGGTCGCGTAGCCCGTCGCCCCGCCACGGAGCAGGGTCGCGGCGCTGCTGTCCGCGGTCGACGCGGCCTTGCCGGTGACGGTGAAGTCCGTCAGCTCGGTCTCGGCGCCGGGGCAGTACACCTGGTACTCGCCACCGGTCAGCGTGGCGGTGAAGCGGACGGCGTCGAGCCCGGGCGCCAGGTTCTCCTTCTCGCCCAGGATCCGCTGGTCCTGCAGCAGCTCGACCTCGGTGATCGCGGTCGACGACTCGTTCTCGACGGTGAAGGTGACCGGGCCCGCGGGAACCTTCGTGGTGGACACCGCGCAGGCGTCCTGCCCGTCGTTCGTGAGTGTGATGGTGACGCGGGAGACCTTCGCCTCGTCGCCGGAGCCGGAGCCACCGGCCTCGGCGGACCCGCCGGCGCAGCCGGTGAGCGCGAGGGCAGCGGCGGCGCCGAGGGCGCCGAGGGTGATCAGGGGTCGGACGGGCTTACCGAAGGACATGGTCGGTGCTCCTTGCAGGGTCCGCGGCCGGAGGGCCACGAGCTGGTACGGGTTCGGGGGTGGGGACGGTGGGGAGGCGCCGGCGACGGCGGTCACGGAGGGCAAGCAGCGCCTGCACGGCGGCCGCGGCGCCGAGGGCGATCGGCAGCCAGGCCTTCCAGAGCAGCAGGTCGGCTGATCGGGAGTCCGCAGCGGCCACCGAGGCGGCCGACCGCTCGACGCTGGCGTCGGGGACGGACCAGACGGTGCGGTCCAGGGTCGTGGTGCGCGCGGACGGGAGGCCCCCACCGCTCAGCGTCAGCACCTCGCGTTCGTCGCGGGTCGCGTCCAGGACCCCACCACGGACCGTCCACAGGGTCACCGTGTCGCGCACGGCCCAGCGGGCCGCGAACGGACCGGGGTTCGTCGACGGGGAGACTCCGACGGGCAGGCGGCCGAACAGGGTGACGAGGTCGTCCAGGGTCAGCGTCGACGGACGGTCGGCACCGCTCCCCTGAGCACCGGTGCCGGCCTGCACGACGCGCCACCGGTCGGCGGCCACGCCCGCGCGCGTCACGCAGCGGTGGGCCGACGCCGACAACCGCAGCCGGGCCTCCCGGTCGTCGCCGGCCACGCGGAGGACGCCGGACGCGCCGTCGACGTCCACCGAGACCGACGTGGCGTCTCCGCGTACCGCGACCGTGTGCGGCAGCTGTGCACTGCCGGACGGCACGGCGACCGCCAGCACGGCGGCGGCGACGGCGAGCGCCCCGGCGACCACCAGGCGGACCGCGGGCACGCGCGCCGCGGACGGACGCCACCGCCGCGGCCACAGCGTCAGGGCCAGCACCGGGACGACGTACAGGACCCAGCCGAGCACCTCGACGACCCGCGGGTCCGGCGGGATGCCGAGCACTCCCGTGACCAGCGCCCCCTGCACGGAGCCGTTCGGGGCGAGCCAGGTCAGGTCGACGGTGCGCTGCTGGCCGATGACGATCCAGCCGGCCTCGTGCGCGCGGCGGAGGACGGTGAGCACCAGACCGCCGGCGACGAAGACCAGGAAGACGCCGGTGCCGGTGAAGAACTTCGACAGGTCCAGGCGGACGCCGCCGGTGTAGATCCCGTACCCGACGACGACCGCTGCGGCGATGCCGACCACGGCGCCGAGGGCGGCGAGTCCGGTGTCGGACGACGCCTGGAACGTGGCGAGCAGGAAGACCGAGGTCTCGAAGCCCTCCTTGAGGACGGCGAGGAACGCCATGCCGGCGAGTGCCCACGCGGCGCCACGGCCGAGCGCCGCGGTCGCGCTCGCCTCGAGGTCCTTCGCCAGGGTGCGCGCGTGGGTGCGCATCCAGACGATCATGCCGGTGACGAAGACGACGGCGACGACGCCGACGACCGCCTCCATGCCCTCCTGCTGGGCCTGCGGCAGCGCCTGCTCGACGGCCTGCAGCCCGAAGCCGACGGCGATGCTGAGCAGCACCGCGAGCCCGACGCCCGACCACATGGGGACGAGCGGGACGCGGTTGCGTCGCAGGAACGCCGCGATGATGCCGACGATGAGGGTCGCTTCGAGGCCTTCGCGGAGGCCGATGACGAGGGTGGCGAGCATGACGAAGGTGAGGCTAACCTAACCCCGGAGCGGCTCGCCACTCCTGCGGCGTGAGGTTTGATGGTTCTCATGAACCTGCTGTCCGTCGACGGTCTGGCGTCGGTCACGAACGTGCTCGACCTGGCCGGGGTCTTCGCGTCCGCCCTGCTCGGCGGGTCCATCGCCCGCGCGATGGACCTCGACCTGTTCGGGTTCGTGGTCGTCGGCTTCGTCTCCGGGCTCGGCGGCGGCATGCTCCGGGACACGCTGCTGCAGAACGGCCCGCCCGTCGCGCTCGTCGACCCGCTGTACGTGCCGGTCGCCGTCGCCGGAGCGCTCGTCGCGTTCCTCGTGTCGTTCTCCGAGCTGACGTGGGACCGGCTGTTCACGGTGCTCGACGCCGCGGTCATCGGCTTCTGGGCCGTCGTCGGCGTCCAACGCACGTACGACGCCGGACTCGACTGGCCCGCGGCCATCATCATGGGCACCATCACCGCGGTCGGCGGCGGCGCCATGCGCGACCTGCTGCTCCGCCGCGTGCCCGCGGTGTTCGGCGGGAACGCGCTCTACGCCACCGTCGCCGTCGCCGCGTCGGCCGTGATGGTCGTCGCGTCGGCCCTGGGATCACCGTCGATCGGGATCCTGCTCGCGATCACGCTGTCGCTCGGGCTGCGCTGGGGTGCGGTCCGCCGAGGCTGGGGGCTGCCGAACGGCCGCGACTGGCAGCCGAAGTCCACGCTCGGGTCCCTGCTCCGCCGCGGTCGCAGTCTGCGGCCCGACGCCCTGCGCCTGCTGCGTCGCCCCGGACGTCGGACCGGGGCCGGCAGTGTCCGAGAAGAGCACGACACGGGCGACGAGCACTGAAGGGCTGTCCTCCCTCGACGTCCGGCGCTACCATCAGTACCGCCGGGTATCGTCCCGGTACACGCTGTCCGCACAGCACCGACGCGACCCGAACGCGCCGGTTCCGAGCAGACGTGGGGATGGGGGCTTCGCTGATGCCGCGCGGGATCAGACGCGCGGCGCGGCAGGTCTCCCCCACGCTGCACCACCCGGCGGCCTCCGGGCCAGGTCGAAGCAGGAACCGATGAGCGACGATGCCCCCACCCCGCGCACCCCGCGTGCGGAGGTCCGTGAACGCCTGCTGGTCGCCGGTGCCGCGGTGTTCGCGGAGCAGGGCGTGTACGGTGCCCGGCTCGACGACGTCGCCGCCCGCGCGGGCTTCAGCAAGGGCGCGGTCTACTCGAACTTCTCGAGCAAGGAGGACCTGCTCGCGCAGGTCATGCAGCGGTCGACGAACGTGGTGCTCGCGTCGCTGCAGGAACTCGTGCACGCCGACGTCGCCGCCGCCGACCTGGGCGACGTCGTGCGCGCGGCCTTCGGACGGCACGACCAGGGCGAGCAGTTCGCGCTGCTGTCGGCCTTCCGCGGGTACGCCGTGCGGCACCCGGAGTTCCTGCCCGAGTTCGTCCGACAGCGACGGGCCCTGCAGGACGGGGTACTCGGGCTCGTCCGGATGTGGTTCGACGCCCACCCCGAGGTCGACGCGGGCCTGTCGCCGGAGATGCTCGCGAGCGCGCTCATCGCCGTGAACGTCGGCCTGGTGTTCGACACCCCGGCGTTCCCGGGGGTGGACCCCGGCGAGGTCGTGGCCGCCCTGGTCGAGGCGATCGTCCGCCCCCGCTGAGCGCGGTCAGCGCGGCGCAGGCCGTGCGGCGGTCCCGCCCGCGGCGTCAGGCCGTGCGGCGGTCCCGCCCGCGGCGGCGCGGCCCGTCGTGGGACCAGGCCGACGACGGCAGCAGGCTCGGCGGCAGCAGACGCGACCGCACCACCCGCGCGGCCGACACCGACGCATCCAGGGCAGACCGGGCCTCCCGGAGGTGGCGGGTCAACGCAGCCGTGTCGACGGATGCCGCCCCGTCGGCGGCGAACCGTTCGCGGTCGACCGCGTCCACCACGGCCTCCAGGTGCGGCAGCACCGCGGCCGGCAGCGTCGGCCGCAGGCGCCCGAGCACCGCTCGGGCCGTGCGCGCGACCGCGGCGGCATCACCGGTCGGCGCGACCCCGGGTGCGTACCCGTGGTCGGCGACGTCGTCGAGCACCTCGCGCCAGGCCTGCACGGCGGGCGACCGTCCGGCCGCCACCGCCGCCGATCGGGAACGCCTCCGGGCGGCACGCACCGCAGCGGGCGCGACCAGGACGGCGAGGACGAGCAGCAGCCCGACCAGCAGCCCGGCGGGGCCACCGCCACCGCTGCCCGATGCCCCCGCGGCACCCGGAGCGGACGTCGCCGACGGGGTCGGGGACGCCGAGGGGTCGGCCGGGGTGGTCTGCTCGGGAGCCGGCAGCGGCGTCTCCGGGGTGACGGCCGTCGGGGACGCCGAGGGCTCCTCGCTGGGAGCGGCCTCGTCGGAGTCGGGCGTCGGCTCGAACGCCACCCAGCCGGCCCCCTCGATGTACAGCTCGGGCCAGGAGTGCAACTGCCGGTTCGACACGGCGTACTCGCCGTCGGGCTGGGGTGATCCCGCCCGGTAGCCGACCGCGATGCGCGAGGGGATGCCGAGCGAGCGGGCCATCACGGCCATCGCCGACGAGTAGTGCACGCAGTACCCCTCGCGCACGCGCAGGAACGTCGAGACGACGTCCATGCTGTCGCCGTCGTAGCCCTGTTCCACCGGCGCGGTCTCGGAGTACGTGAACAGGTCGCTCCGGAACCACTGTTCGAGGGCGCGCGCCCGCCCGTAGTCGTCGGTGGCGGCGGCGGACACGTCGGCGGCCTCGGCCGAGATGTTCTCCGGCAGGTCGTCCGGCAGGGTCAGGTCGGTGCGGAGCTGCTCGTCGCTCGGTGCGCGGAAGCCCCGCCCGTCGGTCCGACCGAGGGCACCGGAGGCGGCGACCGCGTCGAGGTACTCGTTCGCGAAGGTGGAGGCGCCGTAGACCTCGTACATCGCGCCCCGGGCCGTCGCCGCCCCCGTCGACCGGACGGTGCTCGAGTTCCCCATCCAGCGCCACTGCGACAGGTCGAGGTTGGTGGACTGCGACTCGATCGACACCGCACCCGACGGCACCGGCAGGTAGGTGCTCGACAGGCCGGTGATCCGCACGGTCACGTCGCCGCGGGTCGCCAGGCGCGGGTTCACGCCCTCGGCCCACTGCTGCTGGTCGGCGGTCTCCGCCTCGGCGGCGTTCGTGACCGTCGGCACCCAGTCGCCCGTGCCGAACTCGTCGAGGTCGGCGAGCTTGAGGTACTCGGGCTGGCCGTCCGACGACCGGTACCGGAACACCTCGAGCTCGTTCGGGCGGCGCAGGTCGTCACCGAGCTCGAGCAGGGTGCCGGGCCGGCCGGGCTGGATCGGCGACTGGATCGCGCCCGTCACGCCGGACAGCCAGCCCGCGTTGAGCGGGACGACCGCGGGCAGGCCGACGGCGACGACCAGGCCGATCGCCCCGACGACGGCGGCCGGTACCGCTCGCTGCACCGGGCGGACCGACAGCCAGAGCAGCACCAGGAACGCCACCGCCGTGCCGACCACCAGCGGGGTGCTCGCCGGCTGACCGGTGATGATGCCGGGCACGACGAGGATGACCAGGGCGGGCGCCGCGGCGAGCGACGGGATCCGCGCGACGGCGGCGACGAACAGCGAGACCGCCGCCACCCAGCCGATCGACACGGTCACGATCAGCCGGATCGCATCGGTCTGCGGCAGCGGCGCGGGGTTGAGCCGGATCGCGGCCAGGGTCTCCCCCAGTGCCCCGTCGGCGTCGAGCCACCCGAGCGGTTGGACGTCGTTGACCAGTGCGGCGGCGCAGGAGCACGCGACCACGGCGGCGACCAGGGCCACGAACCGGACCCCGGGCGCACGGCGCCGCACGGCCAGCACCACGCCGACGAGCACGGCGACGACCACGACCCCGGAGACCCACCACGCGGTGCCCTGCACGAGCGGACGGATGGCGAGCGCGGCGATCAGGACCGGCACGGGGGCGAGCGCGACCACCCACGTGCTCGGGACGTCGCGGAGGTCGTCGTCGCGGTCGAGGATCTCGCGCACGTCGGTCCGCCCGCGCGTCGGCACAGCGGCGCCGCTCACCGGGCGGCTCCGGACGGTGTGGCACCGGCGACGGGCACCACGAGGGTGCGCCAGCCGGCACGGTCGAGGATCCCCCGGACCACCGGGTCCGGCGGCACGATGGTCGCCATGATGCCCCGGCTCGACCCGCTCGTCGCGCTGACGAGCTGAGCGGCCTGTTCCACCGAGCAGGCACCGGTGACCACGGCCGTCATGCCGTGGACGTCGCGACCGCGGACCTCGGGCAGGACGTCGGTGACCTCGCGGGCGTCGGTGCGCAGTCGGACGTCCGCCAGGCCCACCAGGACGTCGGTCAGGCCGCCGACGTCACCGGTGTGCCGGGTGCTCCCGTCGGGACCGTCACTGACCAGGACGACGCGCGAGGTCCGCGCCGCGAGGGCCCGGGCGACGCTCGCGGCCACCACGACGGCGTGCTCGAACGCCTGGTCGCCGCCGAGGTCCGAGATCTCGGCGAGGTCTTCGCGGCCGAGGCGCTGGTACGACTCGCGGCGGACGTCGAGCGCGATCACGGCCTCGGGAGGCTGGGCCTGCGTCGTCTGCCGGACGTGCAGTTCGCCCCGACGTGCGCTCTGCGCCCAGTGCACCCGGCGGATCGGGTCGCCCGGCCGGTACGGACGGAGCTCGCTGTCGTCGGCGGACCCACCCTGACCGACCCGTCCCTCGTCGGCGGAGACGGCACCGGCGAGGGCACCGGCGTCGATGGCACCGATGGGGGCCGAGGCGGGGACGACGACGACCTCCTCGGCGGCGACCACGGGACGATCGATGCGGAGCAGCCCGAAGGGGTCCTCGACGCGGATGGTGACGGGGCCGACCAGGGAGCGCCCCCGGTGCACGGCGAGCGCCTCGACGTCGAGCACCGCCGGGGGCAGGCCCGGGCCCACCTGGGCGTACGTCTCGGCGTCCGAGGCACTCGCGAAGGCGTCGTCGAGCTGTTCCCGGACGAGCAGCGTCGCCCGCGGGCCGATCGGCAGGCTGGTGCCGCCGAGGGTGATGCGCTCGCGGTACACCTCACCGACCTGCACGATCGCCCGTGCGGTGCTCCGTGTCCCGCGGAGCGGTGCCGCGACGACGAACGCCGTGACGATGCCGAGCACGACGAGCACGAGCAGCAGGAGCCCGGCCGAGACCGCCACGCTCGTGGTGCCGACGAGTCCGCCGCCGACCAGGCCGATCCCGACGGCGATCACCGTCCATCCCCGCACCGTCGGTCGGGGGAACGGGGTGCGGCGCAGCAGGGCGAACCCGCGGCGGGCGTACCGGCGCGACGTCGAGCGCACGGCTCCCGCTCGTCGCAGGACCGACGACGACGCCGACCGGCCGGCCATCAGGAGCGGACGGGGGTCGCCGTGAACGGGATCGCGGTGTCCGAGACGATGCGGACGACGATCTCGCGCACGGTGTCCTCGGCGGCGCCGCCGAGGCCGCGGGCGACCGGCACGAGCCGGTGCGCCAGCACGATCGGCGCCAGCGCGGCGACGTCGTCCGGCGTGACGAACGGACGACCGAGCAGGGCCGCGTGCGCACGGGCCGCCTGCGCCAGGTGCAGGGTCGCACGCGGGCTGGCGCCGAGCACGAGGTCGGGGTGGGTCCGGGTCGCGCGGACGATCGCGACGATGTAGGCCTCGACGTCGGGAGCGATGTGCACCCGCGCGACGGTCTCGATGACCTGCCGCAGCGTGCCGACGTCGACGATCGGCCGCAGGCGCGACAACGGGTCGCTGCCGCCGCGGTTCGCGAGCATCTGCCGTTCGGCGTCGACGCTCGGGTACCCCATCGCGATGCGGGCCATGAAGCGGTCGCGCTGGGCCTCGGGCAGCGGGTACGTGCCCTCCATGTCGATCGGGTTCTGCGTCGCGACGATCATGAACGGCCGGTCGAGCTGCCGGGTGACGCCGTCGACGGTGACCTGGGACTCGGCCATCGCCTCGAGCAGGGCCGACTGGGTCTTCGGGCTGGTGCGGTTGATCTCGTCGCCGATGACGACGTTGGCGAAGACCGGCCCGGGCGAGAACCGGAACGTGCCGGACGACTGGTCGAAGATGTTCACGCCGGTGACGTCCGACGGCAGCATGTCCGACGTGAACTGGATACGGTTCACGGACCCACCGACCGAGGCGCCGAGCGCCCGGGCGAGCACCGTCTTGCCGACCCCGGGGACGTCCTCGACCAGCAGGTGCCCCTCGGCGAGCATCACGGTGAGCGCGGTGCGGATGGCGTCCGTCTTGCCGTCGATCACCGTGGAGACGGAGGCCACGATGTCGTCACCCACCGCTCGGATGTGTTCGAGCGGGAAGGTGGGGTCGGTCGGCTCCGGCACGCAGGGCTCCATCGTCGCGGGACAGGTGTCGTGCATGCTACATCGGCCCGGTGACAGGCAGACGCTCCGTGCGCCGCAGTGCGCAGCGGACGGGAGGCCCGGATCACGTGAGCGGGTCTGCCCGCGCGGTCCGGGCCTCCCGTCCGGCGCGCCGACCGTGGCCGCGAGCGGAACGACGAAACCCCGGTCCTGACGGACCGGGGTTTCGTGTGGTGCGGAGACGGAGGGATTTGAACCCTCGGTCCCCTCAAAGGGGACTCCACCTTAGCAGGGTGGTGCACTCGGCCGGACTATGCGACGTCTCCAAGCACTCTCGCGAGCGCTGCGACCACCATACAGGAGGACCGGACGACTCTCGACCCGACGCCGCACCCGCGCGTGGCACGGGCCGGGGAGCGCAGTCCCCTGAAGTGGGGACACCAGGGGGTTGTCGCGGTGTACCCCGCTGCATAGCATCGTCGGGACGCGGCAATCACGTTCCGGGGCTCGTCCCCGTCGTCGCGACACAGCACCCGACGTCGCTCTCCGAGTCGGCCCGGCGCGCCCGATCGCCCGGCGCCGCTCGGGGAGCGACTTCCACGGGGGCGCGGCCCACCACCGCGCCCCCGTTCCTGCGTTCAGGGGCGGGTCGACGCGCGGCGGCCCCGCCGGCCCGCCGTCAGTACCCGAACGCCTTGGAGCAGGTCCGCTGGTCGGCCGACTGGCCCTCGAGCCCGTCGATGGTCTCGGGCGTGGCCGAGGGGGTGCGGGGAGCGCCCGACGACGCGGTGCCGCCGGACGGCGCAGCGGCGGGCGACGACGGCGCAGCCGGTGCGGACGGGGCAGCGGGCGACGACGGCGCAGCGGGTGCGGACGGGGCCGCGCTCGGCTGCGACGGACTCGTCTCGGACCCGATGCCCGTGCTGTCGGCACCGAGCGAGAACGACTCGTCGGCCTTGATCTTGGCGAACAACCGGTCGGCCAGGTACGTCGTCGGCTCGACCTTGCCCTCGTAGACCCCGGTGCCGCCGGTCGTGCCCGGGTACTGCACGAAGTTCACCTGCGCCAGCGGCAGACTGCGCAGCGCCAGGCCCATCTGCACCATGGTCGGGATGTCGTTCAGGCTCTGGGACAGCTGCATGTTCGACGCCGCCGCCCGCGCCAGCTTGTACAGCCGGGCCGGCGAGCCGAGCGTGTCGTTCGACTTCACGGTGCGGAGCAGCGACGACAGGAAGACCTGCTGACTCGAGATGCGCCCGAGGTCGGAGCCGTCGCCGACGCCGTGTCGGGTCCGCAGGAACGCGAGTGCCTCGTCCCCCTGCAGCGTCGAGGTGCCCGCCGGCAGGTCGAGCCCGGTGTACGGGTCGCGGACCGGCTGCGCGACGCACACGGGCACGCCGCCGATCGCGTTCGACATCTCGATGACCCCCTTGAAGGACACCGCCGCCGAGTACTGGATGTCCAGCCCGGTCAGCCCCTGCACCGTCTGCGTGACGCAGTTCAGGCCGCCCTCGCCGAAGGAGGTGTTGATCGGCTGCGCCGCCATCGCCGGGGCCGTGCCGGAGCCGTCGGTCTTCCTGCACGCGGGGATCGGCGTCACCAGGTCGCGCGGGATGCTCACCGCGGTCGCGTTGGTGTGGTCGGCGGAGACGTGCAGCAGGATGTTGACGTCGTTCAGGGTGGCGTCCCGCTCCCCGAACGCGGCGCTCTGCTCCGGGTCGTTGTCGGTGCCCACGACGAGCATGTTGAAGCCGCCCTCGTACGCGTCGAGCGACGGCGCCCTGGTGCCGTTCGACCGGGGCGCGGGCTGCCCTTCGATCGCGACGCCGTCGCCGAGGTCGTCCGACACCTGCTTCGCGGCGATGGCGCCGACGGACGCCGTGCTCACGAGCGCCACCGCGACGACCCCCGAGACGAGCTTGGCGGCGGCGCCGAAGGGGGACGACCGCGGCAGACGTCCGTGCCGTGCGATCCCGTCCGCTCGGTTCATGCGGTGGGATCGATCGCGGACGTCGGGCACGGGCACTCCTGTCGTCGGTGGACACGCCGCACACGCTCCGTCGACGGACAAGACGGGGCAGCCCCGTCGACGGGCACGACGGGCGCACCCGTCGATGGACACGACGGGACGGCAACCGGTCCAGCGTGCCACGCGGCTCCCTGACGATCCAGTGCGAAGGTCCCGCGGAGCACCCGCGACCGGCGACAGGCCGGCCGCGACCCCGACCGTCAGGCCGGGACGACCGTGCGGAAGCGACCGGGCAGCCCGATCAGGGTCGCCGCCAGGTCGAGCAGCGCCGCCGCGCAGTCGTCGAGGGCGTCGCGCTGGGCAGCCTCGGCCGCCCGCTCCACGAGTTCGACCCGTCGCCGACGGTCGACCGCGGCGTCGATGCCGTTCGCCAGGGCGACGTCGTCGGTGAAGAACATGTCGAGCACGATGCGCTGCGACAGCACCCACTCCGCACTCACCGACGAGCCACGCCGCCGCAGGTACCAGGCGCCGAGCTCGACGAAGGCGCCGGCCTCGGTCCAGCAGCCGCGCAGGCACGCGGTGTCGAACCGGTCGTCCGTCGCCGGGGTGCTCGAGGGTGGGTCGGCGAGCATCGTCCGCGCGATCCGGACGCGCTCGACCATCTGCTCGACGGACCACTGCGAGATGACGACCCCGACGTACCGCTGCACCGTGAGGAGCTGCAGGGACTCGAGGGTGACCAGGGCTTCGCGCACGGGCGTCCGCGAGACCCGCATGTCCGACGCCAGGGTGTCGAGACGCAGACGCTGACCGCGGCGGTACTCCCCCCGCAGGACGTTGTCGAGCAGGCGGAGGAAGACCGCGTCGCGGAGCAGGCTGCGGCGCAGACCGTGCGGGTCGAGGTCACCGACCGAGGCCCGGAGGGGTGTGTACTCCATCACGCCAGGCTCACGCACGGACGGACCGCCCGAGGGGAGCGTCACCGCCGCCGTGGATCGGGGCCGCCGAGGTCGCGCTGTGGAGGAGTGCCATGGACGAACGATGACAGCGCCGCGTCGACGCCGCTAAACACTCCGGATACGAAATGTCAGCGCGCCGCCTCAGCGTCGCCCGCGCTCCGCCTCCCCGGTGAGCACCGACAGGGGTTGCGTCACGTCCTCCAGGCCCTTGCGCGCCGCGTCGACACCGAACACGAGCGCGACGACCCCGCCCGCGATCATCACCGCCGATCCGAGCAGGTACCCCCAGAACAGCGGTTCACGCGAGGACCCGTCACCGATGAACGCGCCGTAGATCGCGGGGGCGACGGCACCGAAGATCTGCGCGAGGGCGAAGAAGTACGAGATGGCCTGCGACCGCAGCTCGAGCGGGAAGATCTCGCTGACGGTCAGGTACGCGCTCGACGCCCCGGCCGAGGCGAAGAAGAACGACACGCACCAGAACACGACCTGCACGGTGGCCGAGATGGCGTCGGCCCGGAACAGGAACGCCGAGGTCGCGAGCACGAGCCCCGACACCAGGTAGGTCAGGAAGATCATCTGGCGCCGACCCCAGGTGTCGAAGAACCGACCGAGGATGATCGGCCCGAGCAGGTTCCCGATCGCGAACGGGAAGAAGTAGACCGCCGTCTCCGCGGTCTTCAGCCCGAAGAAGTTCGTGAGCACGAGCGCGTAGGTGAAGAAGATCGCGTTGTACAGGAACGCCTGCGTGATCATCATGGTCGCGCCGACCAGGGTGCGGGTCGGGTACTGCCGCAGCAGCACGCGCGCGATGGTCAGGAAGCCCACGCGGTCGGTGGGCGTGACCGTCATCGCCTTCGACCGGTCGACCTCCGGCAGGCGCTGGCCGGTCGCCTGCTCCACCGACGCCTCGATCCGGGCGACGGTCGCCTCGGCCTCCTCCTCGCGCCCGTGCGTCATGAGCCAGCGCGGACTCTCCGGGATGTGCCGGCGCAGGAAGATGATCGCGATGCCGAGCACCGGGCCGAGGAAGAAACCGATGCGCCAGCCGACGCTCTCGGCGAAGTACGACGTGTCGAGCAGGTAGATGTTCGCGAAGGCCCCGAGCGCGGCACCGCCCCAGTACGTCCCGTTGATGGCGATGTCGACGTGCCCGCGGTACTTCGCCGGGATGAGCTCGTCGATCGCGGAGTTGATCGCCGCGTACTCGCCGCCGATGCCGAGCCCGGCGACGAACCGGAAGGCCGCCAGGAACCAGAAGTCCTGCGCGAGGCCGGCGATGCCGGAGCCGATCAGGTAGATCGCCAGCGTCAGGATGAAGAGCTTCCGGCGCCCCAGCCGGTCGGACATGCGCCCGAACACCAGTGCACCGACGACCTGGCCGACCAGGTAGATGGTGCCGAGCAGGGTCACCTGCTGCGTCGACAGGTCCAGGTCGGCCTGGAACCCGGCGTTCGACACGATCTGGATCTCCAGACCGTCGAGGATCCACGACACCCCCAGACCCACCACCACGCTCCAGTGGAACCGGGTCCACGGCAGTCTGTCCATCCTGGCGGGCACCAGGCTCGTGATCGTTCCGTTCGCGCTGCTCACGGGGCGGACCGTACGCCGCAGACGCCGATCTGGTTCAGATGCTGAACCACGTCGACCGGCGCCGGAGCCGGATCCCGCATCACCGCGTCCGGTTCCCTCGCCGAGATCCCGGCGATCGCGCGTGCTGTGAGAACTCACAAGCAGGACCGGAGGCACGGGGCGGGCCCGCACCGTGCCTCCGGTCCGCCTCTGGTCGCCGTCGCGAACGCGGCGTAGCGTCGGATCGGTGACCCGACCTGACATCCGCACGGTCGGCGAGCTCCGCACCTCTGGTCACGTCCAGAAGACGGTCCGCGCCGAGATCCGCGACAACCTGCTCACCGCCCTGCGCCAGGGCACCGATCCGTGGCCCGGCCTGCACGGCTTCGAGACCACCGTCGTCCCCCAGCTCGAACGCGCCCTCATCGCCGGACACGACGTGGTCCTGCTCGGCGAGCGCGGCCAGGGCAAGACCCGTCTGCTCCGCACCCTGCAGGGCCTGCTCGACGAGTGGACACCGGTCATCACCGGCTCCGAGCTCGGCGAGCACCCGTACGAACCGATCACCACCGCGAGCATCGGGCGGGCCGAGGACCTCGGCGACGCCCTGCCGATCAGCTGGCGGCACCGGGACGACCGCTACGTCGAGAAGCTGGCGACGCCGGACACGAGCGTGGCCGACCTGATCGGCGACGTCGACCCGATGAAGGTCGCCGAGGGCCGCAGTCTGGGCGACCCGGAGACCATCCACTTCGGGCTCGTCCCCCGCGGCCACCGTGGCATCGTCGCGATCAACGAGCTGCCCGACCTGGCCGAACGCATCCAGGTCGCGATGCTCAACGTGATGGAGGAGCGCGACGTGCAGATCCGCGGCTACGTGCTGCGCCTGCCGCTCGACGTCCTGGTGGTGGCGAGCGCGAACCCCGAGGACTACACGAACCGCGGCCGGATCATCACGCCGCTGAAGGACCGCTTCGGCGCCGAGATCCGCACGCACTACCCGATCGAGCTCGACGACGAGATCGCCGTCATCCGGCAGGAGGCCCAGCTGACGGCCGCGGTGCCCGACGCCCTGGTCGAGATCCTCGCCCGCTTCACCCGGGCCCTCCGTTCGTCGAGCGCCGTCGACCAGCGCAGCGGGGTCAGCGCCCGGTTCGCGATCGCCGGCGCCGAGACCGTGTCCGCCGCCGCGGTGCACCGGGCCGCACGCCAGGGCGAGGACGAGGCCGTGGCACGGCCGATCGACCTCGAGACCGCGGTCGACGTGCTCGGCGGCAAGATCGAGTTCGAGAACGGCGAGGAGGACCGGGCCGACGAGGTGCTCGAGCACCTGCTCCGCACCGCGACCGCCGAGACCGTCCGCGCACGGTTCCGCGGGCTCGACCTCACCGTGCTCGTCGACGCGCTCGACGGGGGCACGATGGTGACCACGGGCGAACAGGTGAGTGCTCGCGCGTTCCTCGAGGGGCTGCCCTCGGTCGGCGAGTCGGACGTCTACGACCAGGTGTGCGAGCGGATGGGTGCGACGAACGACGGCGAACGGGCCGGCGCGATCGAGCTCGCCCTCGAGGCACTGTTCCTGGCCCGACGGATCAGCAAGGAGTCCGGCGGGGGCGAAGCCGTCTATGGCTAGGCAGAACCGCCGCCTGACCCGCGACGCGCGCTACGGCCGCTACGACGGCGGTCCCGACCCGCTCGCCGCACCGGTCGACCTGGCCGAGGCGCTCGACGCGATCGGGCAGGACGTGATGGGCGGCACCTCGCCGGAGCGCGCGATGCGGGAGTTCCTGCGCCGTGGCGGTCGGACGCAGCGCGGCCTCGACGACCTGGCCCGCCGGGTGGCCGAGCGGCGCCGGGAGCTGACGAGCACGAACAACCTCGACGGCACCCTGCAGCAGGTGCGCGAGCTGCTCGACCAGGCCCTGCGTGCCGAGCGGGGTGAGCTCGCCCGGAACGTCGACCTCGACGACGGCGACCGTGCCCTGGCCGAGCTGCAGCTCGACAGCCTGTCGCCCTCCCCCGCCGCCGCCGTGCAGGAACTCGGCGACTACGACTGGACGAGCCGCGAGGCCCGCCAGAAGTACGACGAGATCAAGGACGTGCTCGGCCGCGAGGTGCTGGACCAGCGCTTCGCCGGCATGAAGCAGGCGCTCGAGGGTGCCACCGACCAGGACCGCGCGGCGGTGAGCGCGATGATGCAGGACCTCAACGCCCTGCTCGAGGCGCACGCCCGCGGCGAGGACACCCGGCAGCAGTTCGACGACTTCATGGACCAGCACGGGGAGTACTTCCCGTCGGACCCCGCGAACGTCGACGAGCTGCTCGACGACCTGGCGGCCCGCGCGGCGGCGGCGCAGCGCATGCGGAACTCGATGACCCAGGAGCAGCGGGACGAACTCGACTCCCTCGCGCAGCAGGCGTTCGGCTCCCCCGACCTGATGGGACAGCTGTCGCAGCTCGACGGCACCCTGCGCGCGCTGCGGCCCGGCGAGGACTGGGGCGGGTCGGAGCGGATGGACGGGCAGCAGGGCCTCGGACTCGGCGACGGCACGGGGGTCTTCCAGGACATCGCCGACCTCGACGCCCTCGCCGACCAGCTCGCGCAGTCCGGCCCCGGGTCGGAGCTCGACGACCTCGACCTCGACGCCCTGTCACGGCAGCTCGGTGACGAGGCGGCGGTCGACGCGAGGACCCTGCAACGCCTCGAGCGGGCCCTGCGGGACTCCGGGGCCGTCCGCCGCGGTGCCGACGGCCAGCTCCGGCTCACCCCGAAGGCGATGCGGCAGCTCGGCAGGAGCCTGCTCAAGGACGTCGCGCAGCGGATGTCCGGGCGGCAGGGAACCCGCGACCTGCGCAGATCGGGTGCCGCCGGTGACCTCTCGGGGGCGACCCGGCCGTGGGTGTTCGGCGACACCGAACCGTGGGACATCCCGCGCTCCGTCACGAACGCCCTGACCCGGACTGCCGGTGCGGGCGGCCGGACGGGTCCGGGGGTCCGCCTGACCATCGACGACGTCGAGGTGCAGGAGACCGAGGCCCGCACGCAGGCCTGCGTCGCGCTGCTCGTCGACACGTCGTTCTCGATGGCGATGGAGGACCGCTGGGTCCCGATGAAGCGTACGGCCCTCGCGCTGCACACCCTGGTGTCGACCCGGTTCCGCGGCGACGACCTGCAGCTCATCGCGTTCGGTCGCGAGGCCGAGGTGATGGACGTCGACCAGCTCGTCGGGCTCGACGCCCAGTGGGACAAGGGCACGAACCTGCACCACGCGCTGCTGCTCGCGAACCGGCACTTCCGGAAGCACCCGACCGCGCAGCCGGTGCTCCTCGTCGTCACCGACGGGGAGCCGACGTCGCACCTCGAGCCGAACGGGCAGGTCTGGTTCGACTACCCGCCCGACCCGGTCACGATCGCCCTGACCGTCCGGGAACTCGAGAACGCCGGACGGCTCGGCGCCCAGACGACGTTCTTCCGGCTCGGCGAGGACCCGGGGCTCGCCCGGTTCATCGATGCGATGGCGAAGCGGGTCGACGGCAGCGTCGTGGCGCCGGAGAACGACGACCTCGGGGTCGCCGTCGTCGGCTCCTACCTCGGCTCCCGTCGCCGAGGCGGCGACGCGCTCCCCCGCGACGACCGGGGGCGCTGAAGCCAGCCAGGGACGGCCTGGAGGCTCGTAGCGGGCCCGCCCCACGCCTCCAGTCCGTCCGTCGGGTGCGTCTAGAACAGCGGCCAGGGCACGGCGGGGCCGTGACCAGGCGGCGGCGGGAAGATCCCGACGGCACGCAGGGCCGCGCAGCGCGCCCGCAGCGTGTCGATCTCCTCGTCGGTCAGGTGCTCGGCGAGCGCGTCGCCCAGTCCACCGCGCAGCGCCTCGGACACCCGGTCCAGCCCTTCCAGCTCGTCCGGGTTCAGCGGCTCCCCGATCCAGCCCCACAGCACCGTCCGCAGCTTGTGCTCGACGTGGAAGGTCAGGCCGTGGTCCACGCCGTGGCGGTGCCCGTCGGGCATGGCGAGCACGTGTCCACCCTTGCGGTCGGCGTTGTTCACGACGACGTCGAAGACGGCCATCCGGCGCAGGGCCTCGGAGTCCTCGTGCACGAGCGTCACGGGCCGGTCGTGCTCGTCGATGGCCTCGAGCACGGGCAGCCAGGGCGATCCGTCCGCCTCGGCCGTCTCCGGGTCGACCAGGTCGACGGCGTCCTGCTCGGGGTCGACGTCCTGCCACCGCTGCACCATGCCCGGGCCGAACGGACCGTCGCCGATCCAGGTGGGCGGGACCACGCCCCAGCCGAACGCCTCGGACACCAGGTGCGCCGCGACCTCGCGGCCGGCCAGCGTGCCGTCCGGGAAGTCCCACAGCGGGCGCTCGCCCTCGACGGGTTTGTAGACGACGGACGCACCGTCGAGCTCGGCGAGGAAGGTGGCGTTCGACGCCTCGCGGATGCGTGCCCGGATGGACACCGATCCGTCGGTCATGCGTCGCCGGACGGTCGCCCGGTGCCGGGCGGACGACCCGCGGCGACGACCTCGCGCGTGCGCTGGACGAAGGCCCGGGCGGTGCCGACCGGGATCTTCACCTGGAAGAGCTCGGCGGGTTCGGGGATCTCGACCACGGCCTCGATCTCCAGGCCGTCCTCGCTCTCCTCGGACACGATCTCGACGTCGTCGTCGATCGGGTACGCCTCGATGACGACCTGGGCGGTGGACGGGTCGAAGCCCAGGCTCAGGGCCCCGGCACGGAACTCGGCCTCGACCGGCTGGTCCAGCGGTTCCGGGTCGCGCAGTTCGGCGGGCACCGTCGGCGGGACGCTGAAGCGGTTGTCGTCGACGGTGGCGACCTCGTCGAGGAGCTCGTCGATCTTGTCGGCGAGCACCGCGGTCTGCTCCTTCTCGAGCGCGACGCTGGTCACCCGCCTGCCGGAGCGGGCCTGGATGTAGAAGGCGCGCTCACCCGGACGGCCGATGGTGCCGACGACGAGGCGGTCCGGCCAGTCGAAGCCGTGGACGATGGTGGGCATACCCGCATTGTAGGAGCGAGCGGCTCCGCCCGTTCAGGGTCCGACGGGGCCGGTCCCGGCGGTCGGCTCCGCGTGCCCGGCTCCGCCACCGACGGCGGCGTCCCCGCTCGGCGCGGGGGCGGTGCGCAGCCAGGACAGGTCGCCCGACTCGGTGTTCGTCGCGACCACCTCGGGCCGGTGCTCGCCGTAGCGCACGACGGACACCGAGGCCGGTCCGACCCCGATGCGCTGGAACAGGTCGAGGTGCATGCCGAACGCGTCGGCGAGCACGCTCTTGATGATGTCGCCGTGGCTCACCGCGACCCAGACGGCTCCGGGTCCGTGCTCGGCCTCGACCTCGGCGTCGATCCGCCGCACGGCCGCGACGGCGCGGGACTGCATGGTCTGCATCGACTCGCCGCCGGGGAACACGACGGCGCTCGGGTTCGCCTGCACCGTGCGCCAGAGGGGTTCCTTCGCCAGGTCGGCGAGCGTCCGGCCCTGCCACTGCCCGTAGTCGGCTTCGGTGATGGCCCGCTCGATCAACGAGGCGGGCGGCCCGGCCGGTCGGTCGGTCTGCCGGTCGGTCTGCCGGTCGAGGATCGCGCGGGCGGTCTGCCGGCAGCGCTCGAGCGGACTCGACACCACGGCGACGACGGGCACCGCGGCGATGCGCTCCGCGGTCCGCTCGGCCTGGGTGCGGCCGACGGCGTCGAGCCGCACGCCGGCGGTGCGTCCGGCCAGGACGCCGGTGGCGTTCGCGGTGGTGCGTCCGTGACGGACGAGGAGGACGGTCGCCATGGGCCCGATCCTAGGCGCGTGACGCGGTCGCCCTTGACGGGCTGCCCGCGGACCGATCAGATGGGGGCATGGCCGGGCGGCATCGACTCGCACTCTTCGCCACGTCGACGGTGACCGGGTTCGGGATCGCGACGTGGATCACCCGGACGCCCGCGATCCGCGACGAGCTCGGGGCGTCCATCGAGGCGATGGGCCTGGTCCTGCTCGGGCTGTCGATCGGGTCGATGATCGGGATCCTCGGCGCCGGGGCGCTGGTGCGACGGACCGGCAACCGCCCGCTCATCCTGCTCGGGGGCGCGCTGCCCGTCGTCGGCATGGTGCTCGTCGCGCTGCTCGCCCCGGCGCAGGTCGCCGCCGGGGTCTGGGCCGGGCTGTTCCTGATCGGCTTCGGGGCGGGCGTCGCCGAGATCGGGCTGAACGTCGAGGCCGCCGCGGTCGAACGGCAGATCGGGCGACCGGTCGTGCCGGTGCTGCACGCCTGCTTCAGCCTGGGCAGCGTGGTCGGCGGGGTCGTCGGCATCGCCGTCACGGCGGTGCGGACCCCGGTCGGGGCGCACCTGCTCGTCGGTGCCGCGGTGATGGCCGCACTGGCGGGGTTCGCGGCGCTGAACCTGCGGCCGGTGCCCCGTGACACACCGGCCGACACGCCTGCCGATGCCCCCGGCGCCCGCCGGGGAGCCCGCCGCTCCGTCCTCACCGTGCAGCTCGCCATGATCGCCGTCATCACGCTGGCGATGGCCTTCGCCGAGGGTGCCGCGAGCGACTGGCTCCCGCTGCTGATGACCACCGACCACGACGCCCCCGAATCGGTCGGGTCCCTCGTGTTCACCGGGTTCGCCCTCGCCATGCTCATCGGTCGAGCGGCCGGCACCCCGCTCGTCGCCCGGTTCGGTCGCGCCCCGGTCGTCCGGGTCTGTGCCGCGGTCGGTGCCGTCGGGGTCCTGCTCGTCGTGCTGTCGCCGAGTCCGGTCGTCACCGCGGCGGCCGCCGGCGTCTGGGGGCTGGGCATCGCCCTCGGGTTCCCCCTGTCGATCTCGGCCGCGGGCGACCACCCCACCGACGGCGACCGCCGTGTGTCGGTGGTGGCCACGGCCGGGTACATCGCCTTCCTGGTGGGGCCGCCGCTGCTCGGGTTCGTCGGGGAGCACCTCGGCCTGCAGACGGCGATGCTCGTGCCCCTCGTCCTGCTGGTCGCGGCGTTCCTCGTCGCCCCGGCGACGCGGGGACAGGACACCCCACCCACGATCGAACCGGCGGAACCGGCGCGTCGGCCGTCCGGTCGGTAGCGTCTCGGGCATGCCGTTCTTCCGCGACGCTCCGCGCCCGACCACCACGCCCACTCCGTCGAGGGTCCAGGCGGCCTGGTCCGACTCCGCGGGGCACCTCGCGACCCGGTGCCTGCAGCTCATCATCGTCGTGGTGGTCATCGCCGGCATCGTCTGGGCGAGCAACATCCTGAGCGTCGTCACGATCCCCGTGCTCCTCGCGCTCATCATCGCGTCGGCCATGCACCCCGTGGTGTCGTGGCTCCGCAAGCACCGGGTGCCGTCGGTGCTGGCCACCCTCGCGGTGCTCATCGGCGTCCTCGCGGTCCTGGGGCTGATCGGCTGGCTCATCGTCGTCGCGGTCGAGAACCAGTGGGCACAGCTGCAGAAGTCCGCCGTCGACGGGTTCCAGCAGCTGCAGACGTTCGCGAAGACCCTGCCGTTCTCGATCTCGGACAAGCAGATCGACGACGCCGTCGCGGGTGCCTCCGACTTCGTGACGAGCGCGCAGTTCGGCTCCGGTGCCCTCGCCGGTGCCTCGGCCACGGCAAACTTCCTGACCGGGCTCGTCCTGATGATCGTCGTGCTGTTCTTCTTCCTGAAGGACGGCCCGAGCATCTGGGAGTTCCTGCTCCGGCCCTTCACCGGTGAGCGCTACGCCCGTGCACGCCGCGTCGGCGACCGTGTGGTCTCGACCCTCGGCGGGTACGTCCGCGGTACGGCCACCGTCGCTGCCGTCGACGCGATCGGCATCGGTGTCAGCATCGCGATCGTCGGCGTCCCGCTCGCCCTGCCGCTGGCCGTCATCGTCTTCATCACGGCGTTCATCCCGATCGTCGGTGCCACCGCCGCCGGCATCCTCGCCGCCCTCGTCGCGCTCGTGGCCCTCGGTCCCGTGCAGGCGCTCATCGTGATCGGCATCGTGATCGTCGTGAACCAGCTCGAGGGCAACTTCCTGCAGCCGGTCCTGATGGGTCGCACCCTCAAGCTGCACGGCCTCGTCATCCTGATCGGGCTGACCGCCGGCACCGTCCTCGCCGGCATCACCGGCGCGATCATCTCCGTGCCGCTGATCGCCGCGGCCTGGGGCGCGATCCTCGTCTGGGACGGCCCGAACACGCCCGCCCGCCCGTGGCGGAAGAAGCGCAACGAGGACGTCACCGCGCACGAGCTGCCGCAGGGCTGACCCGCAGCGCCGCCCCAGCGGGCGCGTTGCGGACATCCACTTCGCGCAACGGGCCCGCACCCAGCAGGATGGAGGAGTGCTCGTCTCCATCGTCTACATGAGTCGCGCCGTCGTCCCCTTCGACGACGACGCGCTGGCGGTGCTGCTCGCCGAGTCGCGGCTCCGCAACGAGGCGCTCGGGGTCTCCGGGCTCCTGCTCGCCAAGGGCGGCCGGTTCATGCAGCTGCTCGAGGGGCCGGCGTGGAGCGTCGACGACCGGTTCGCCGTGATCGCGAAGGACCCCCGCCACGGCGAGGTGAAGTCGCTCGTGCGCGAGGACATCGAGCGACGGCGCTTCGACGGCTGGTCGATGGCCTACCGCGCACTCGACGACGCCGACGTGCGGTCCGAGGAGGGCTTCAGTCCCTTCCTGTCCGGCACCATGGACTTCCCGCGGTCGTTCGACCGCACCAGCGCCGCCTGGCTGCTGAAGTGGTTCCGCGACCGCGAGCTGCACGACCTCCCCTGACGCCGGCTCGACCCAGCGGCCGGATCCCCCGGCGTCAGTCGGTGCCGAACGCCTCGTCGACCACGGCGAGCAGCCGGTCGCGGTGCCTCGGGTCCGCCGTCGCCGCGATCACCACACGCCACATCGTCGCGACCGCCGGGAACAGGTCGGTGCGCCGCGTCCGGACGTCGGACACCAGCTGCACGCCCGTGAAGTACGGCACCACGGTCGACCCGAGCTGTTCGGCGGTCAGGTCGGTGCGGAGCTCCCCGCTCGCGCCCGCCAGGCGGAAGACGTCGACGATCCCGCCGATCCACTGCTCGTAGAAGCTCAGCGTCGCGGTCTGGAACTCCCCGCGCTCCAGCGACAGCCGGATGCCCGCGCGCACGATCGGGTCGGTGCGGAGCAGCAGCGCGATGCCGTGCGACGCCCCGATCAGCGCGGCGACGGGCGAGCTGTCGGTGTGGCTGACGACGTCGAAGGTGCGGGCGTTCTGCTCGCCGATGACGCCGAGCGCCAGGGCGGTCTTCGTCGGGAAGTGGAAGTGCAGCGCTCCCTGCGACACACCCGCCGCGCGGGCGATCGCCGCGATCGTCGCGGCGGCGAAGCCGACGCGGTCGAACTCCTCGGCCGCGGCCACCAGGATCTGCTCACGTCGTTCCACGCGACCAGTCTGCCGGTCGGGAGGCGCGGGGCGGCGCCGCACCGCGCCTCCCGACCGGAACGGCCGGTCGCGTCGGCCCAGAACGCCGGTGGTGGCGTCAGGCCGCGTGGCGGCCCAGCGAGATCCGCTCCTCGGGCAGGTCCTGCAGGTCGCGACCACGGAACCAGCGGAGCAGCCAGTCGGCCGGCGTGCCGGCGAGGCCCGTCGGCAGGCCGCTGCGCTCGCTCAGGAAGGTGCTGAAGCCGGGCTCGTCCTGGATCTCGGCCGCGGTCGGGTTGCCGAAGGCCATCGCCCAGCCGTCGAAGCGGCGTGCGCTGATGGTCTCGCGGGACAGCGACTTCACGTCACGGTGACGCGGGTCGCGTTCGATGGCGGCGAAGCGGTCCTCGACGCTCCACGCCGGTCCCTCGAGCACCTGCATGAACCGGCCGCCCTTGGCGAGCAGGAGCCCCGAGACCCCCAGGGCGTCGTTGCGGAGCCGCGCTTCACGCAGCATGGCGACCAGCTGGTCGTCGGTCAGGTCGTCGACGGCGACGGACATGTACACGAGTGAGGTGAGAGCTGTCATCGGCCCCAGTCTCGGTCCGGTCGGCGGAGCGGTCAACGCGTCGTCCGCACACCGCACTGGCCGGTGCGGTGTGCGGACGACCAGGGCCACCGGGCGCGGCGCGTCCGGTCCGTGCTCGCGGGGTCGGCTCGGGTCACGTCAGCGCGAGCAGGGTGTTCACCTGCTCGTTGACGCCGGTGAGCGTCGAGATCGGCTCGCCGTTGGCGTAGACGCCGTCGAAGGCGGGCTGCAGGAGCGCCTGCACGTCGGCCGGGTTCTTCGTCACCGGGAACAGGAACGTCGTGCCCTCCTCGACCTGGCGGGTGAAGGCCGACACGTCGAGCCCGCGCTCGCGGAAGGACGCGACCGCGGCCTCGGTGCCGGCGGGTCGGGCGGGGAACACGATCCCGCGCTCGCCGACGATCCGCTGCGCCTCGTCACTGCCGAGGAACGCGACCCACTCCGCCGCGGCCTCGGGGTCCTTCGCCTGCTTCGTGATCGAGTCGCCGAGCCCGTTGAACATCGACGCCCGGTGGCCGCTCGGACCGATCGGGGTCGGGGCGACCGCGATGTCCAGGTCCTCCATGCCGAGGTACGAGCCGATCATCCACGAGCCGTTGAACGACAGCGCGCACTTGCCCGCGCCGAGCTGGACCTCGGGCCCGGTCGTGGTGGAGAACACCCCGTACTTCGCCATGTAGCCCTTGTCGGCCAGCCGGTAGTACCAGGCGAGGGTGTCCTGCACGACCCGCTCGTCGTAGCGGAACCGGTCGCCCCAGGGGTTCTCGTTCGTGTAGGACCAGTCGACCGAACCGGTGAAGGGCGACCACTGGGTCTGCCCGAAGCCGTCACCGCCCGACCCGTTCGACGAGATGCCGTAGACGGCGACGTCGTCCTTGTCGAAGCCGTCCTCGTCGCCGCGCCGCCCCTTCGTGTCCACGGTCAGCCGCGCGAGCATCCGCTCGAACGTGCCGCCGTCGTCCGGGTTCCACGCGAGCGACCCGAGCTCCTCGGCGGAGACCCCGGCCGTCGCCATGGCCTTCCGGTCGTAGAACATCGCGACGGTGTCCCAGTCCTTCGGTGATCCGTAGCGGTGTCCGTCCCGGCCCGTCCACAGTGCGGCGAGCCCGGACTGGTAGTCGTCGTCGCGGATCCCCTTCGTCGCCTCGAGCTCGTCGAGCCCGTACAGCACGTCGAGGTCGGCGTACTGCGGGAACTTCGTCAGGTGGTCGGTGAAGACGTCCGGCGCGGTGCCGGCGATGAACCCCGCCGTGAGCTTGGTCCAGTAGTCGTTCCAGCCGAGCTGGGTGATCTGCACGGTGATGTCGGGGTGCTCGCGGTGGAAGGCGTCGGCGACGGCCTGGTAGGCGGGCTGCTGGTTGGCGTCCCACAGCCAGTAGCTCACGGTGCGGGTGCCCGAGCGGGCCGGGGTCCGGCGGTCGCCCGGTGACGAGCAGGCGGCGAGCGCGCCGAGGGCGAGGGCGGAGGCGCCGCCGGCGAGCAGGGCACGGCGGGTCAGGTGGTTCGTCATGGTGTCTGTCCTGTCCGGAGCCGGGTCACTTGATCCCGGAGAAGCCGATGGAGTTGACGATCCGCTTGGCGAAGACGCCGAACAGCAGGATCATCGGGAGCGCCGCCACCAGGGTCGCGGCCATCAGCCCCGCCCAGTCGGTGCCGGACTGCGGGGTCTGCGACTTGAAGACGCCGAGCGCGACGGTGAGCACCCGCGAGCTGTCGGTGTACGACACCATGAGCGGCCAGAAGTAGTCGTTCCAGCTCGTGATGTAGGTGAGCACGGCGAGGGTGGCGATGGGTGCCGCGGCCATCGGGATGACCAGTCGGAAGAACACGCGGACCTTGCCGGCGCCGTCGATGAGCGCTGCCTCTTCGACCTCCTTCGAGATGCCCAGGAAGAACTGCCGCAGGAAGAACACCGCGAACGGGGTCATGAACATCGTCGGCAGGGCGATGCCGAGCAGGTTGTCGACGAGGCCGAGCTGCTTGATGAGCGTGAAGTTCGGCAGCAGCGTGAAGATCGCGGGGACCATGAGCCCGGCCAGGAACACCGCGAACACCCGGTCGCGGCCGGGCCAGCGCAGGCGGGCGAACGCGTAGGCGGCCGCTGCCGAGAAGAACACCTGGCCGACCGTGACGAGCGTCGACACCAGGATCGAGTTGCCCAGGTACCGCCAGAAGTCGAGCGCGGCACCGGAGCCACCCTGCGCCAGCGCTTCCTCGGTGGACTGCAGGCCGAACACGCGCTCGAACCCGCCCGTGCTGAACCCGACGGGCAGCAGCGAGGTGGGGTCGGCGTTGATCGCGGTGTTCGACGACAGCGCGGTGCGCAGGATCCAGTAGAACGGGAACAGGGTGACGACGATGACCAGGATCATCGCGGCCCAGGCGAGGACCCGGCCGACCGAGGGGCGACTGCGGTGGCCTGCTCCCATCCGGGGCGGACGGGACGTGGTGACGGAACGGGTGAGTGTCGTGGTCATGGCGCTTCCGTTCAGTCCAGGTCGGACTCGCCCGAGCGGGTGAGTCGGTACTGGATGATCGTGATGATGCTGAGGACGATGAGGAGCGCGACCGAGACCGCGGACGCGTAGCCGAACTGGAACCGGCCGAACGCCAGGTTGTAGATGTAGTTCTGCACGACGTTCGTGGCGTTCGCGGGCCCGCCCTGTGTGGTGACGGCGACGGTGTCGAACACCTGGAACGAGCCGATGACGGTGATGATGAGCACCAGGGACAGGATCGGGCGGAGCAGCGGCACCGTGATGCGCCAGAACATCTTCCACTCGCTCGCGCCGTCGATGCGCCCGGCCTCGTACACGGTCTCGGGCAGGGACTGCAGGCCCGCGAAGATGAGCAGGGCCGTGTACCCGACGTGCCGCCAGACGTTGATGAGCGCGATCGAGGGGATGCCCCAGACGTCGCTCTGCAGGAACGGGACCCGGTCGAGCCCGATCGCGGCGAGCAGCTCGTTGCCGATGCCGAGCTGGGTGTCGAGGATCCACAGCCAGACGAGGGCGGCGACGACGTTCGACACCAGGTAGGGCGCCAGGACGATGCCCCGCACGAACGTCGACTTCGTCAGGCGGTGCATCATCACGGCGATGAACAGCGCCACGACGGTCTGGATGACGATGTTGATCGCGACGTACTCGATCGTCACCACCATCGAGTGCCAGAAGATCGAGTCCTGCACCAGCCGGGCGTAGTTCTGCAGGCCGGTGAACTCGGGTTCGGTCAGCAGGTTGTACGAGGTGAAGCTCAGCCAGATGCCCCGGACCGTCGGCCAGGCGAGGAACACCACGAAGCCGAGGGCGGCCGGGGCGATGAAGGCGAGCGCGAGCCACAGGTCGTTCCTGGGGCGGCGCCGCGGTGCGCTGGTGCGTGCACGGGCGAGGTCGGCCGGCCGACTCCTCCGTCTCGTGCTGGCGGTCGTCAGGGCTGACGACACGGGGCTCTCGGTGGCCATCGCGACTCCTTCGTCTGCGGTGGACTGACGTGCAGCAGTCCGTGAGCCGGGAATCTACACGTGGGGACACACAGTGGCAAGGGCTGTTCCAGCAGCGGGAAAGCCGGTTGTCACGTGTAGACAGCGTGTGACAGGATGACCGCGTTCGCATCGGGGCGACCCGCCCGGCGACACATCCCTCACCTCGGAAAGGTCACTGATGATCTCTGTCGGCATGGTCGGCGCGGGCCAGTTCGCCCCCCAGTTCGCCAAGTTGTTCAAGCTCCACCCCGACGTCGACCGGGTCTTCGTCACCGACCTCGTCGACGAGCGCGCGTCCGAACTCGTCGAGGCCCAGGGCCTGGACGGCACGTTCCCCGACTTCGACGCCGTGCTCGCGTCGGACGTCGATGCCGTCGCGATCTTCACGCAACGCTGGACCCACGGCCCGCTCGTGGTCCGGGCACTGCGGGCCGGCAAGCACGTGTACTCCGCGGTGCCGATGGCGATCTCGGTCGACGAGATCCGCGACATCATCGACGCCGTGCGCGAGACCGGCCTCACCTACATGATGGGCGAGACGAGCTACTACAACCCGGCGACGGTCTTCGCCCGACAGCAGGTCGCCGCCGGCGCCTTCGGCCGGGTGTTCTACGCCGAGGGTGACTACGTGCACGACATGGACCTCGGGTTCTACGCCGCGTACCAGTACAGCGGCGGCGACGAGTGGAAGCGCACCGCCAGCTACCCGCCGATGCTCTACCCCACCCACTCGGTCGGCGGGGTGCTCGGCGCGATCCCGGGGCACGCGGTGAGCGTCAGCTGCATCGGCGTCCGCGACGACCGCGGCGACGGCGTCTTCGACAAGGACGTCAGCCAGTTCGACAACGACTTCTCGAACGCCACGGCACTGTTCGAGCTCGACAACGGCGGCGTCGTGCGCATCAACGAGATGCGCCGCGTCGGCTACCCGTCGCACATCCGCGAGTCCCGCTTCCGGTACTTCGGCACCGAAGCGAGCTTCGAGCAGCTGGCGAAGGTCAGCGTCTGGCAGGACAAGCAGGACTCGGTCGACATCAGCGACAAGATCGACACCAAGGCCACGATGTCGCTCGACGACCCGCGCCTGGCCGACGTCGACCCGTCCCTGCGCGAGGCGTTCGTGTCCGGCTACGCCGAGGTGCACGACACCGACCGCCTGCCGGCCGAGTACGACGGCGTGCCGACCGGGCACGAGGGCAGCCACCAGTTCCTGGCCGACGACTTCGTCCGTGCCGTCGTCGACCGGACGCTGCCGCCGGTGAACGCCTGGACGGCCGCCCGGTTCACGCTGCCCGGCATCGTCGCCCACCAGTCCGCCCTGCAGGGGGGCGTCCGTCTGGAGGTGCCGGACTTCGGCGACGTTCCCGAGACCGCGAGCACCGCGGCGTCGACCAGCACCGCGGGGTCGACGAACGCACCGGCGTCGGCGGGGGCCACGGCGTCGACTACGATCGCGTCCGAGTAACACGTCGTCCGGGTGTCGGTCCTGCGGGGCCGGCACCCGGACGCCGTACCCGGACCCGACGAAGGTGGCTGCCGTGACCGTCCCGACGAACCCGAGGGCGGTCACCCGCGCGGACGTCGCCCGCTACGCCGGCGTCAGCACCTCGGTGGTCAGCTACGTCGTGCACGACGGTCCCCGCCCGGTCGCGGCCGCCACCGCCGCCCGCGTGCGCGAGGCCATCCGCGTGCTCGGCTACCGCCCGAACGCCAGCGCCCAGGCCCTGCGCACGGGGTCGTCGAAGATGCTCGGCCTGATCGTCCCGGAGCTCGAGAACCCGTTCTGGTCCGAACTCGCGGTCGAGGTCACCCACGCCGCGGCCGCCCGCGGGTACGACGTCCTGCTCGCCAACAGCGACGGCGACGCGCGGCAGGAACGCGAGCGGCTCCGCAGTCTCTCCGCCCGCCAGGTCGACGGCGTCATCGTGACGAGCATCCTGACAAGGCCGGACCTGTCCACGGTGACCGACCCGGGACTGCCGATGGTGCTGCTCAACACGTTCTTCGAGGTTCCCGAGTACGCCAGCATCGGCGTCGACGCACTCGGCGGCGCCCTCGACGGCACCCGGCACCTGATCGAGCACGGGTACCGCTCCGTGGGCCTGGTGATGGGCCACACCGGCTCGATGGAGCTGCGCGAGCAGGGCTGGATGCGCGCCCTGCGCCAGGCGGACCTGCCCGACGGCCCCATCGTCCGCACCGACTTCACGCGACGCGGCGGCTACGAGGCCGGCCTGCGGATGTTCGCCGACGGTTCCGGACCGCGGTCGGTGTTCGTCAGCTCGGACATGCAGGCCATCGGCGTCATGCGGGCGCTGTGGGAGCTCGGCCTGCGCGTCCCCGAGGACGTCGCGATCGTGTCGTTCGACGGCACGGCCGAGGCGGACTACACGAACCCGCAGCTCACCACGGTCCGGCAGCCGACCGGCGCGATGGCCGTCGCCGCTGTCGACCGGGTGCTCGGCCTCGACGCCGACAACCAGTGGCACCGCGACCTGGTGCCCGCCGAGTTGGTCGTCGGCGCGAGTTGCGGGTGCGACGTGCGTCGCTGACGCACCCCGCGACGGTCTGGAGGCCCGGGGCGGGGCCCGCCACGGGCCTCCAGACCGACACGGGTCCCGTCGGCGCGACCGGCCCGCACCGGACGGCACGGGCCGACGTGTCAGCCGGTCGCGCGCTGGCGCGCCGGGTCCTCAACCGCGGTCCACGTGGCGGGGACGGCGTGTCCGACGACGCGCATCGCGTAGACGACCGCGCCCAGGTCGGGCGGCAGCACCGGCTCGACCAGGGCGAAGCGCGGGCCTGCACCGCTCCCCTGTCCGCTCCCCCGTCCGGCCACCACGCGGCTCGCGAACCGGGCGCGGAATCCGTCGTCGGAGAACACCCCGCCCGAGGTCGACACCGCGGTCGGCTGTCCGTCCGGGTCGTCGCCGATGCGGTCCGCGACCACCCGGACCTGCTCGACGAGTTCGTCGGCGGCGGCGTCCAGGACGGCTCCGGCGGCCGGGTCCCCCGCGGCGGCCGCGGCCGTGACGACCCGGGAGAGCGTCGCGACCTCGGTCCGGCCGGCCTGCCAGTCGTGCATCACCAGGCCGACCAGGTCGAGGTCGTCCGAGATCCCGGTCCGCGCCCGCAGCAGGTCGTACAGGGGCGTCCGCGGCAGGCGGCCGTCGGCCATGCGGCTGAAGGCGTTGAGGCCGCGGCGGGCGATCCAGTGCGCCGACCCCTCGTCGCCGATCAGCTCGCTCCAGCCGCCGACCCGGTGCGTCCGCGAGCCCCGTTCGCCGTAGGCCATCGAGCCCGTGCCCGCGATGACGTTGATGCCGTCGCGACCACCGAGTGACCCCGCCCACCCGGCGAGCATGTCGTTGCCGACCGTGTACCGGCGGTGGCCGAGCGCCTGAGCGGCCAGCGCGTCCAGCCGGTCGTCGGTGCCCGAGGACTCGCCGTGACCGGGGACCCCGAAGAACGCGTGCGTGACCTCGGCGGTCGAGCGCCCCGCCTCGGCGAGCACCGCGTGCGTCCCGCGAGCGACCACGTCCGCCACCACGGCGACGCCGCCGTCCAGCCACGAGCACGCCGGACCGCGCCACCGGGCGAGCACCCGGCCGTCGCCCTCGGCGAGGACCACGGCGGTCTTCGTGCCGCCGCCGTCCAGGCCCAGGAACAGCGTCATGCCCGTCCCGCTCCCGCGTCCGTCGCGTCGAGCGGGTGGATGGTGACGCCGCGGACGACACGGTTGACCGACCCGTCCGGGAACGGGTTGTCCGGGGTGCAGCCGAGCCGCACCGAGGCGTGCAGCGCGAGCAGCTGCGCGACGGCGACGAGCCCGACGGCGCGCAGGCCGTCGTCGAGTCCCTCGGCCTCGGGGAAGACGAGGTCGAGGCCCCCGGCCCCCTGCTGGTCGGCGTCCGCGCCGACCACGACGACCTGGTCGGGGCGGTCCGAGCGGATCTCGCGGACGATGTCGTCGTCGTACCGCCGCACCCGCGGGTCCGCCGACCGGAGCACGACCACCACGGTCTCGTCGTCGAGCACCGCCTTCGGACCGTGCCGGAAGCCGAGCGGGGTGTCGTGGAACGCCGCGACCGTGCCCGCGGTCAGCTCCAGCGTCTTCAGCGCGCACTCCTCGGCGAGCCCGGCGAGCGCACCCCCGCCCAGGAACACCATGCGGCGCGGTGCGCGGTCGAGGATCCGGTCGAGACCGTCCTCGGCGGCGAGCGCCCGCTCCCCCGACGCCACGATCCGGTCGAGCGCCGCGGCGTCCGTCGGCACGAAGGCCAGCAGGGCGGCGAGCAGCATGCTCGAGAAGCTCGACGTCATCGCGAAGCCGGTGTCGTTCGTCTGCGGCGGCATCGTCAGCACGAAGGAGTCCTCGCGGTCCCCGTGCCCGACGGCCAGCGCACCCGTCGGGTCGCAGGTCACGACCAGGTGGTGGGCGGTGGGGGCGAGTGCGTCGACGAGTTCCGTCGCGGCGATGCTCTCGGGGCTGTTGCCCGACCGGGCGAACGAGACGAGCAGCACGGGGACGCCCTCGGCGAGCACCGTGCGGGGCGCCGCGACGAGGTCGGTGCTCGACACGGCGTCGAACCGCCGGTGCAGGCGACCGCGCAGCGACTCGGCCACGATGCGGCCGACGAACGCCGAGGTACCGGCGCCGGTCAGCACGACGCGGGTGCGGGGGTCCTCGAGCGCTCGACCGAGGAAGGCGTCGAGCGGCTCCCGTGCCTGGTCGAGGAGCACGGCGAGGTCACGCCAGGCCCGGGGCTGCTGGTGGATCTCGCCGAGGGTGGCGCTTGCGGGGGTGGTGACGTCGGTGGTCACGGTGTTCCTTTCCGGGGGTGCGACGGGGACGCGGGTGGGCGGTCAGCCCTTGAGGCCCGCCGACGCCATCGTCGCGACGAACTGCTTCTGGGCGACCAGGAACAGCAGGATGAGCGGGAGCGTGGCGACCACGTTCCCCGCCATGAGCAACGACCAGTCGGTCCGACGGAACCCCTGGAAGTTGGTCAGGCCGAGCTGCAGCGTGAAGGCGTCGTCGTCGTTGATCGCGACGAGCGGCCACACCAGGTCGTTCCACGAACCGAGCAGGGTGAAGATCGCCAGCGTCGCCAGGGCGGGCCTGGCGAGCGGCAGCACGATGCGGAAGAACACCTGCAGCCGGTTGCAGCCGTCGATCATGCCGGCCTCCTCGAGCTCGGCCGGCAGCGACAGGAAGAACTGACGCATGAGGAAGATGCCGAAGGCCGAGGCGAGCCAGGGCACGATGGCGGCGCCGAGGTGGTCGACCAGGTGCAGCCGGGCGAACATCACGTACGTCGGGATCATCAGCAGCTGCGACGGGATCATGATCGTCGCCAGGACGGCGAGGAACCCGAGGGTGCGGCCCGGGAACCGCAGCCGCGCGAAGCCGTAGCCCGCCAGGGAGCACAGCACCAGGTGCGACACGATCGCCGACGACGAGACGATGACGGTGTTGAGCAGCCAGTGCAGGATGTCCGAGTCGGCGAACAGCCGGGCGTAGCCGCCCAGGGTGAACTGCGTCGGGAAGAACGACGGCGGGAACTTGTTGATCTCCGACGCCGGTTCGATCGACGTGAGGAACATCTCGACGAACGGCAGCAGGAACAGGACGGACACCGGCAGCAGGAGCAGGTGCCACGGGCTGAACGGCAGGCGGCGACGGCGTCGGACGGCCCCGGTCGGGCGGGACGCGGCACCGACCCGCACGCGGGACGGGGACTCGAGGACCTGGGTCTCGGTGGACATCAGAGCGAGCTCCTTCCCGCGCGCCGCTGCACGAGCGTGACGACGACGGTGGCGACGAGGGTGACGAAGAACATGCCGTAGGCGATCGCCGACCCGTACCCGAACTGCAGGTTCTGGAACGCGGTCTTCCACAGGTAGTAGACGATGGTCTGCGTGGCGTCGAGCGGGCCGCCGCGCGTGGTGGCGTACACGAGGTCGAACAACTGCACCGCCTGCAGCGTCTGGTAGATCGCGACGAACGCCGTGACCGGGGCCAGGTGCGGCCACACGACGCGCCAGAAGGTCTGCCAGGCGTTCGCGCCGTCGATGCGGGCGGCCTCGATCACGTCGGCGGGGACGTCCTGCAGCGCCGCCAGGTAGATCACCGTCGTGAAGGCCGCCTGCCCCCAGAGCGACATGATGACGATGACGAGCATCGCCTCGCTCCGGTCCTCCAGCCAGCCCTGCTGCGGCAGGTGCAGGACCCGCAGCACGTTGTTCACGATGCCGAACTGCGGGCTGAACAGGTAGGTCGTCAGGATGCCGGTGGCCGCGGCGGACGCGACGAAGGGCACGAAGATCGCCGTGCGGTACAGCCCGATGAAGCGGATCCGCCGGTTCAGGGCGACCGCCAGGGCGAGACCGAGCAGCAGCGAGGCGGGCACGAACAGCACCGTGTAGAGCACGGTGTGCACGACCGCCGCGCGGACGCCGTCGTCGGTCACCAGGTCGGCGTAGTTCTGTCCGCCCACGAAGGTCGCGGGGCTGAACCCGTCCCAGCTCTGGAACGACAGGACGAGTGCCCAGGCGCCGGGGAACAGGGTGAGCCCGAGCACGACGACGAGTGCGGGGGCGACGAAGCCCCAGCCGGCCAGGCCCTCGCGGACGGCCGCGGCGGATCGACGACGACGGCGGGGCCGCTCGGGGTCGTCCGGGTGGTCTGCGTGCTCGGCGGGGCGGAGTGCGAAGGTGGTCATGGGGGCTCCTAGCCTTGGCGGAGTGCCTTGTCGGCGGCGTCGCTCGCCTGCCGGAGTGCGGTCTTCGGGTCGCCCTCGCCCTGCAGCACGTGCGCGACCGCGTTGCCGAAGGCCTCGGACAGGCCGTTGTAGCCGGGGACGGTCGGGCGGGTCTGCTTCGCGTTCGCGGAGTTCTCCTGCATGACGTCGAGGCCCGGGAGCGCCTTCGCCTGCTCCCGGAACGCCGGGCTCGACGCCTCGCTCGAGCGCAGCGGCAGGTTGCCGACCGCGACGTTGAACCGCTCGTCCTGTTCCTTCGCCGTCAACCACTTGGTGAAGTCCGTCGCCCAGTAGGCACGGTTGACGTCCTTGTTGTCGAACAGGGTCCACAGGTCCGGGCCGGACACCGTCTGGTGGTCGCCGTCGGTCCCCGGCAACTGGACGACCCCGTACGAGGTCCCCGCGGTCTTCAGGGCGGACAGCTCCCACGGGCCCGAGGTGATCATGCCGATGCGGTCGCTCTCGAACAGCTGCGCGAACTTCGTGTCGGTCTGGTCGAGGTACACGCTTTCGTCCTCGACGGCCATGTCGCGCAGGAACGAGAGCGCCTCGACGCCGGCCTCGGAGTCGAACGCCGCCTGCTTGCCGTCGGCACTCAGGATCTCGCCGCCGTTCTGCCACAGGTGCGGCCACATCTGCCAGGTCGTCTCCTCGCTGCCGGACACCGAGTAGCCGTACCCGAAGGTGTTGCTGTCCTCGTCGGTGAGCTGCTCCGCGGCCTCCCGGAAGTCCTCCCACGTCCAGTCGGCCGTCGGGTACGCGACGCCCGCGCGGTCGAACACCGTCGTGTTGTAGAGCAGCGAGATGTTGTCCACCACCGCGGGGAACCCGATTACCTTGCCACCGGTCGGCTGGGCGGTGTCACGCGCCGCCTGGGTGAACTCGTCCCACGCGACCTCCGGCTCGGCGACGGTGTCCCGCAGGTCGAGCGTGCGGTCCGATCGCTCGAGCTGGCTCGCCCACGAGCCGAACGTGTACGAGATGTCCGGCGAGTCGTTCCCGGCGAACGAGGCCGCGAGCTTCTGCAGCAGTTCGTCCGTCGACGACGCCCCTGGTGACATGTCGATCGTCACGTTGGGGTGGTCGTCCTCGTACTCGTCGACGAGTCGCTGCAGCAGCTTCTCGGCCTCGTCGCTCTGCCCCGACCACATGGTCAGGCGCACGGGGGCGTCGGTGTCGAGTTCCGTGGCGCCCTGGGTGGCGCAGCCGGCGAGGGCCGAGGCCGTCACCGCCAGGACGGCCGCCGCCGCGGTCCAGCGGGCACGGCGGCGACGGCCGGACCGGGCCGGGGTCGCGCGGGGTCGTGTTCGGGTCACTGGGGACTCCTTCGTCGTCAGTGTCGGGTGGTCGCTCGGGAGCGGATCAGATCGCGGCCGGGTCGAGCTGCACGCGGAGCGGCTCCGGCAGCAGGTCGCCGTGGGCCGCGACGAGCTCGTTGCACAGGTCCCAGATCTGCGCGGGGGTGAGCGTGGACGACGCGTTCGGGTCGACGAGCACGGCCTGGCGGACGGCCAGCGGGTCGCCGTCGCGCGCGGCACGGATCGTGAGTTCGTTCACCGAGACGTACGAGCGGTTCAGCGCCGCCGCGGCCGTCGGCAGCGAGCCCATCGGCTGCGGTACGACACCGCCGGCGCCGACGCTCGTCGGGACCTCGACCACGCACCCGGCCGGCAGGTTGTCGATGAGTCCGTCGTTGACGACGTTGGCGTGGATCTCGCGCTCGGTGCCGGTGACCAGGGAGTGGATCACCTGCGGGGCGTACTCCGCGGCCCCCTGCTCGAGTTCGAGCGGCTCGCCGTTCGCCAGGGCGCGCTCGGCGGCCGCGAACTCGGCGAGGTTCTCCTCGGAGATCCCGACGTACTCCAGCGGCTGCAGCCGAAACCGCTCGATCTGCTCGGCGGACCGCAGGAACCACGGCAGGTACTCCGACGAGTGCTCGCTCGTCTCGGTCGGGTAGAAGCCGATGCGGCGGAACACCTCGACGCGCACCCGGCGCTCGAGCTCGGGGTCCTGCCGGATGCGCTCGCGCAGTCGCGGGTACAGGTCCTGGCCGTCGTGGGTCCAGTCGAGGAGCCAAGCCTGGTGGTTGACGCCGGCGGCCCGGAACCGGGTGTCGTCGACGTGCAGGCCGACCAGCTCGGCCAGGTCGTTCGCCGTCCAGTAGACGCTGTGGCACAGCCCCAGGGTCGTGATGTCCGGTGCCACGACGTTCGCCCACCAGACGTTCATCGCCATCGGGTTCGTGTAGTTCAGCAGCACCGCGCCGGGTGCCACGGCCCGCATGTCCTCGAGCAGACCGGTCAGGAACGGGAAGGTCCGCAGCGCACGGAAGACGCCGCCGACGCCGGTGGTGTCACCGATCGTCTGCTGCAGGCCGTGCCGGGCCGGGATCTCGAGGTCGAGGCGCGTGGCGTCCACCCCACCGATCTGCACCATGTTCACGACGAAGTCGACGTCGGCGAGGGCGCGACGCCGGTCGGTCGTCGCCGTCACCTGCAGGGGGCGGCCGAGGCGCTCGCTCACCTGGTGGGCGGTGCCCTCGGCGACGGCGAGACGGCGCTCGTCGACGTCGTGGAGTCGGAGGTCGAGCTGGGGCAGGTCCTCGAAGCCGAGGAGGTCGGCGAGCAGCTGTCGGGTGAAGACGACACTGCCGGCACCGATGAACGCAACACGGGTCATGCTCAGGAATGATGCTGCGGATCGATCGTCCGGCCAACATTCCGAGCGAAACGATCAGAATGACTGACCGCTACGATCGCCCTCGTGATCGACGACCGCTCCACCGCCCTCGGCCAGACCTCGCCCGCATCCGGCTCGGGCAAGCGGTCCCGGCGCATGCTCGCGATGCTCGAACTCCTGTCCGAGCAGGGTGCGGTGTCGCTGCAGGAACTCGTCGACACCCTCGGGGTCTCCGCGGCGACCGCCCGGCGGGACCTCGCCGACCTCGAGCAGCAGGGACTGCTGGCCCGCACGCACGGGGGTGCGCGGATCGCGGTCCCGACGTCCGAGATCCCCGTCCGGCTGCGTGAGGGCCGGTCGCGCGGGGTGAAGCAGCGCATCGGGCGAGCCGCTGCCGCGCTCCTGCCGGACGGCCCCCTGGCGGTGGCGATCGGCGGCGGCACCACCGCGGCGACGGTCGCGCGGTCGCTGGTGTTCCGCAGCGGGCTCACGATCGTCACGAACTCCCTGACCACCGCCGGCGAGATCGGGGCGCGGCCGAACCTGCGCGTCGTCATGACCGGCGGCACGATCCGACCACACTCGTTCGAACTCGTCGGCGTCCTGGCCGAGAACGCGTTCGCGGCGATGAACGTCGGCGCCGCCTTCGTCGGGATGGACGGGGTGAGCGCCGCCGGCGGTGCCACCACGCACGACGAGACCGAGGCCAGGACGAACGCCGCGATGCTCCGCAACGCCCAGCGCACGATCGTCGTCGCCGACTCGTCGAAGATCGGGCGGACGACGCTCGCGCCCGTGGTCGGGATGCGCGGCGTGCACGACCTGGTCACCGACGACGGCGCGGACCCCGCCGAGCTCGGCCGCATCGCGGACCTGGGCGTGCGGGTGCACGTCGTCGCGAGTCGCTCCCCCGAGCCCCGCTGACGCCGGTGCGGCGTGCCGGCCGCCGCGCGCCAGGTCGAGCGGCAGCACGGTCGCGCCCCGCTGCCGTCGTCGCGCCCCGACTCCCCGGGGCGCGATGCCCGTTCGGGGGCGCGATCGTGCACGGACCGCGCAGACCGACTGCGCACCTCCCTGCCCGCACTGGTCGTGCCACGACCGTGGACGGCAGACTGCCGACCGTGCACCGCGACGACGACGTGAACCGGACGCCCCCGACGACCGGACGGACGGTCCGCCTGCGCGGGACCGGACCGGACGACCCGGGCGCGCACGCGGTGCCGGGTGGTTGGCTGCTGCCGTCCGGGCCCCTCACGGTGGAGCACGCCGGAGCGGCCGTCGAGGTGTACCGCCACGGCTGGACCTCGTGGTCGCCAACCGGCTGGACCCCGATCGGCGATGCACCCCTGCGCATCTCGGGCGACCCGGAGCGGACCGTGACCGCCGACGACGCCGCGAACGACACCCCGGACCGGCACGAGGGCAACGGCGCCGTCGCGGTCGCCCTGGCCGACGGCCGGGTGGTGCTGCTCGGCGCCGTCGGACTCGGCGTCCCGCGTGCGGGAGCGGACGGCGGTTCGCTGTGGGGCCGGCCCGAGCACGACGGCGGGCAGTGGTTCCTCGGGGTCGGCGACGAGTCCGCCGTGTTCGACGCCTACGCCGCGCAGCTCGCCGCCCACTTCGGCACCTCGCCGGACGCCGGTTCGGTGTCGACCGTCTGGTGCAGCTGGTACTCGTTCTTCGAGGACATCGACGCCGAGCGCATCGAGCGCGCCGTCGAGGCCCTCGGCGCCCTGCCGTTCGACGTCGTCCAGGTCGACGACGGCTGGGAGGAGATCGTCGGCGACTGGCAGCCGAACGACCGGTTCCCCGACGGACTCGCGCCGATCGCGGGACGGATCACGGCCCGCGGCTCCCGCCCGGGGCTCTGGCTCGCGCCGTTCATCTGCCTGCCCGACTCCCGCACCGCCCGCGAGCACCCGGACTGGCTCGTCCAGCGCGAGGACGGCGACGGTCCGATCATCGCCGGGTACAACTGGGACACGCACTACTGGGCGCTCGACACCACGCTGCCGGCGGTGCAGGAGCACCTGACGGCGGTCTTCCGCGCCGTCGTCGACTGGGGCTTCCGCTACCTGAAGCTCGACTTCCTGTCCGCCGCCGCACTCCGGGGCGTCCGCCACCGGGACGGCGACCGGGAGCAGGTCTACCGCGACGCGATCGCGCTCATCCGCCGGGTCGTCGGTGACGACGTGCACCTGCTCGGGTGCGGCGCGCCGATGCTGGCGTCCGTCGGGGTCCTCGACGCGATGCGCGCCGGCCCCGACACGGCGTCGTTCTGGAAGAGCGACGCCACCGTGCCCGACCCCAGCCACGAGGGCGGCCTGAACGGCCTGATCGGCCCGCTCGAACGCGTCTGGATGCACTCGCTGTACCGGATCGACCCCGACGTCGTCTCGTTCCGCGCCGGCGACGGGACCGCCGACGACGGAACCGCCGACGACGAGGCACTGACCGCCGACCAGCGCGCCCTGCTCGCCGACCTCGCGCGGGTGTGCGGCTTCCGCTCCACGTCGGACCCGGTGCAGCGGCTCACGCCGGAGGAACACGACGACCTCGCGTCGTTCCTGGGCCACGACCCGCAGGTCCGTCGGCTCGGTCGGTACCGGTTCGCGATCGACGACCGCGTCGTCGACTTCGGCCCGGCGGCCGCCGAGGCCCGCACCGGCCGGGAGGCCCTGGGGCGCTGAGCGCGCTGCGTGCGCTGCGTGCGCTGCGTGCGCTGAAGCCGCTGCGGACGCAGCGGCTCACCCGCGTGTGCCGGTGGCCTCCCGTCTCCCGCTCCCCGATGCTCGCCACCGCCCGAGGCGTGTTCTCGTCAGCGCGATGACGGTCCTGGTCCGCGAACAGCCGGGTTCGCGGACCAGATCCGTCAGCCGCCCCGGACAACTCCCCGTCCCCCCGCCGGACGGCGCCCGATCACGGCCGGCGACGGAAGCGTCCGGGCGACGGCGCCGCGGGGCGATCCGCGGGTCAGCTGCCGGCGCCTCGGCCGGTGATCCGACGGTTCACGGCGTCGATCGCGGCGCGTTCCTCGTCGGACAGGCCGCCGGCACGCAGGATCCGCCCCAGCACCGCGCTCTTGCGCTGGATGTAGTCGTCGATGTCCTGCGCCGCCGCAGCCGCCCGTCGTTTCACCGCGGCGTACTCGTCGCGGAGCGCCGCATCGGACCGCAGCACGTCGCGGACGGCGAGGTGGTTCCGCAGCGCCACCGAACCGGCTGTGGCGACGTACGTGTTGCTGGGCGCGAACCGCTCCGGCGTGTGGAACGCCTGCCGCCCCGGCACGCCGAGCTCACCGCGCGGGACGAACCCGATCGACTCGAGTGCGACGACGGCGGCGGGGACGTCCTCGGCGTCGACCACGACGTCGACGTCGATGACGGGCTTGGCGGCGAGGCCCGGCACGGCGGTGCTGCCGACGTGCTCGATGCTCCGGAACCGCGCGCCCGCGTCGACGAGGGCTGCGGCGTAGGCGGCACGCAGCTCGGCGAAGCGCTCGGGCCACGACGACCGGTACCCGACGACCTCGATCACCGCGGTGCCGTCACGGTGCGATCCGCTGGAACATGACGTGGTCGCGCCAGACGCCGTCGATCCGGATGTACTCCGGGGCGAAGCCGTACCGGACGAACCCCGCGGACGTCAGCGCGCGCTGCGAACCGACGTTCTCGGGCAGGGTCTCGGCCTGCACGCGGTGGAGGCGGAGCACGTCGAACGCGTGGTCGACGGCGGCTCGGACCGCGCGTGAAGCATGGCCCTGACGGGTGCGGTCAGCCCGGATCCAGTACCCCATCGCGCAGGACTGCAGGGCCCCGCGCGTGATGCCGCTCAGGGTGATCCGACCGAGCAGTTCGCCGTCCGTCGACTCGACGACGAACGGCACCGCGTTGCCCGACCGCTGCGCCGCGAGGGCCTGCGTGATGACGTCGAGCTGCCCGGACTCCGTGTAGTACGACGGCGCCCGCGTGGGTTCCCACGGCCGCAGGTGGTCGGCGCTCGCGGTGATGACGGCAGCGAGCACGGCCGCGTCGTCGAGGCGGAGGGGGCGCAGCCGGGTGTCCATCGCGGAGGGTGTGGGATTCGAACCCACGAGACATCTCTGCCCACCTGTTTTCAAGACAGGCTCCATCGGCCGCTCGGACAACCCTCCAGTGACGCGACCACGTGGCGAGACGTGACCGCGTCCCGGGAAGTCTACCCGGGCCTCCCGTCCGGATGCGCGTCAGCGCGGCAGGGAGTCGAGCGCCGCAGCCAGCCCGTCGTCCGTCACGCCGCCCGTCAGCTCGTTGCCGGCGTCGACGACGTCGTCGGGGGCCTGCCCCATGACCACGCCGCGACCGGAGGTCGACGCCCAGCGGAGCATGTCGATGTCGTTCCGGCCGTCGCCGGCGGCGAAGACGCGGGACCGCGGGATGTCGAGCCACTCCCGCACGCGCTCCATCGCGGTGGCCTTCGTCACGCCCTCGGGGGCGATGTCGAGCCACGACGTCCAGCCGACCGAGTACGAGACCTTGTGCAGGCCCATCCGCTCGACGACCTGCAGGAAGTCCTCGGTGTCGTGCCCGGGCGAGATGACGACGACGCGGGTGGCCTCGACGCCGAGCAGCTGTTCGAAGGGCACGTGCTCGCCGGCGACGGTCATCGTGTCGTCGGGGAAGTTGCCGGAGAGCAGGAAGTGTCCGGTCTCGTCCTCGACGCCGAACGCCGCGTTCTCCAGGGCACCGTGGATGGTCTGCAGCACCTCGGACGGGTCGAAGCGCTCGACGTGCCGGCGCTCGTACGAGCCGTCGGCACGACGGGCCAGGGTGAGCGCCCCGTTGGCGCAGACCAGGAACTTCGGTTCGATGCCGAGCGTCTCGAGCAGGGGCACGGTCATGCCCTCGCTGCGGCCGGTGGAGAGCATGACCTCGTGCCCGGCGGCCTCGGCGTCCCGCACCGCGGCGACGACCGCCTCGGTGACGACGCCGTCCTCGCGCATGGTGGTGCCGTCGACGTCGAGCGCGACCAGCCACCGCTTGGTGCGGGCGGGCGCGTCCGGACCGCCCCCCTGCGAGGAGCCGTCGACGAACCGGTCGCGGGTGCTCATCGGGGCTCGATCACCTCGACGCCGCCCAGGTACGGGCGGAGCACCTCGGGCACGACGACCGAGCCGTCGGCCTGCTGGTGCGTCTCGAGGATCGCGACGATCCACCGGGTGGTGGCGAGGGTGCCGTTCAGGGTCGCGACCGGGGCAGTCTTGCCGCTCTCGGTGCGGTAGCGGATGTCGAGGCGGCGGGCCTGGAACGTCGTGCAGTTCGACGTCGAGGTGAGCTCGCGGAAGGTGCCCTGCGTCGGGACCCAGGCCTCGATGTCGTACTTCTTCGCCGCGCTCGTGCCGAGGTCGCCCGCCGCGACGTCGATCACGCGGTAGTGCAGCCCGAGGTCCTGGAGCATCTGCTCCTGGTGCGCGACGAGCCGCTCGTGCTCGGCCTCGGCCTGGTCCGGGTGGACGTAGGCGAACATCTCGAGCTTGTTGAACTGGTGCACGCGCAGGATGCCGCGGTTGTCCTTGCCCGCCGAACCGGCCTCGCGCCGGTAGCAGGTCGACCAGCCGGCGTAGCGGTGGGCGGCGGACGGGTCGGCGAGGTCGAGGATCTCGTCGGCGTGGAACCCGGCCAGGGCGACCTCGCTCGTGCCGGTCAGGTACAGGTCGTCGGCTTCGAGCCGGTAGACCTCGGCGGCGTGCTCGCCGAGGAACCCGGTGCCCGCCATGGTCTCGGGGCGCACGAGCGTCGGCGTGATGAGGGGTTCGAACCCGGCGGCGACCGCACGGTCGAGCCCGAGCGACATCAGCGCGATCTCGAGGCGGGCGCCCATGCCGCGCAGGAAGTAGAAGCGCGAGCCGGAGACCTTCACCCCGCGCGGGATGTCGATGATGCCGAGGTGCTCGCCGAGGTCGGCGTGGTCCTTCGGCTCGAAGTCGAACGCGGGCTTGGTGCCGACGGTGCGGAGCGTGACGAAGTCGTCCTCGCCGCCCTCGGGCACACCGGGCAGCACGACGTTCGGGATGCCGCGGACGACGGTGTTGAACGTGTCCTCGGCGGCGGTGACGGTGGCCTGGGCCTCCTTGACCTGCGCGGCGAGGGCCTGTGCCTGCTGCACGAGCGCGGCCTTCTCGTCCTTCGGGGCCTTGGCGACCGTCTTGCCGAAGGCGTTCTGCTCGGCGCGGAGCGACTCGAACGAGGTGATCGCGCTCCGCCGTGCGGAGTCGGCGGCGACGGCCTCGTCGACGACGGCCACCGAGGCACCACGCGCCTGCTGTGAGGCCTTGATGACGTCGGGGTTGTCACGCAGCAGCTGGGGATCGATCACCGGTTCATCCTAGCCAGCGCCGGTTGCGCACCGGGTGCGCGTCGACGGCCTGGAGGCGCGGGGCGGGGCCCGCCACGGGCCTCCCGTCCGACCGTGGCCGGGACGGGCGCGCTGCACAGGACTCCGCCGGTACGTTCGGAGCATGTCATCACCCTCGGAGACCGCGCCTGCGCAGCCGGACGCGCCCACGCCGGACCCCCGCACCGCCGCCGTCGTCTACAACCCGGTCAAGGTGGACCTCGCCTCGCTCAAGGAGACGGTGGAGCGGTACCGGCGCGAGGCCGGGTGGAACGAGACGCTGTGGTTCGAGACCTCCGAGGAGGATCCGGGTGGCGGGATGGCCCGCGAGGCGGTCGCGGCGGGTGCCGACGTCATCGCGGCGGCCGGCGGCGACGGCACCGTCCGCGCGGTCGCCGAGGTCGTGTGGGAGTCCGAGGCCGCGCTGGCCCTGCTGCCGAGCGGTACCGGCAACCTGCTCGCCCGGAACATCCCGGCGCCGATCGACGACCTGGAGGCGAGCGTCCGCACGATCTTCCGCGGCGAGGACCGCACGATCGACATCGGCACGGTCGGTGTCGAGCGTCCGGACGGCTCCCGCGAGCGGTTCGGCTTCCTGGTGATGGCCGGTCTGGGCCTGGACGCCCGGATGCTCGCGAACACCAAGCCCGAGCTGAAGAAGAAGGTCGGGTGGCTCGCCTACGTCGACTCGCTGGTCCGGTCGCTGCGGGACGCCGACGCCTTCGACTTCCGGTACCGCGTGGACGGCGGGAGCACCCACACGGTGCGCGCGCACTCCCTGATCGTCGGCAACTGCGGCACGCTGCAGGCCGGCGCGACGCTGCTGCCCGACGCCGAGATCGACGACGGCGTGTTCGACGTCGTCGTGATGCGCCCCCGCGGGTTCTTCGGCTGGGTCCGCATCGCCGCCCGCATGCTGTGGGAGAACGCGATCCTGCGCTCGTTCCGCCGCTCGGCCCTGGGGCGGACCGCGGTCGGCAGGCGCATCACCTCGCTCGCCCGCGAGGAACGTCCGCTGCGCTACCTGCGCGGCCAGGAGTTCACGGCGCGCCTCGAGCGGCCGGACGAGTTCGAGATCGACGGCGACCCCGTGGGCGAGGTCTCGGCGTTCAAGGCGGAGATCCACGAGGGCGGGCTGCGTGTCCGCGTCGCCGGGCCGCGCGACGAGACGCGGTCGACGCGGCAGGTCCGGGCAGCGCACCGCGGCTGACCGCCGACCCCGACCCGGGTCTGCGGCCACCGCAGGCCCGGGGCCGACCCGGCCCCGGGTCTGCGGTCAGCGCGCGTCCGGCTCGCCCGACACGATCGCGCGCAGCCAGTCCCGTGCCTCGACGAAGGCGGCGTCCGAGTACCGTGCGGGCACCTCGGGCCGGGCGCCGTCGGCCCGCGGGTACGAGCCGAGGAACGTCACGCGCGGGCTGAAGCGCCGCAGGCCGAGCAGTGCGTCGGCCACCCGCTCGTCGCGCACGTGCCCGTCGAGGTCGATGACGAACCGGTAGCGGCCGAGCTCGTCGCCGATCGGTCGCGACGACAGCAGCCCCATGTTGATGCCCCGCGTCGCGAACTGCTCGAGCATGTCGACCAGGGCGCCGGGGTGGTCGGCGGGGAGCTCGACGATGACGCTCGTCTTGTCGGCGCCGGTGGGTTCGGGCAGTGCGAGGGTCTTCGACACCAGCACGAACCGGGTGACGGCCGACGCGTTGTCGCCGATGGACGACGCGAGCACCGTGACGTCGTGGTGGTCGGTGATGCCGGGCGGGGCGACGGCCGCGTCCGCGGTGGGTCGTTCGTCGAGCAGGGCCAGGGCGGCGGCGACGTTCGACGACGCCGGGATGTGCCCGTGGCCGGGCAGGTTCACCTCGAGCCAGTTGTGGGTCTGCGCGTAGGCGACCGGGTGCGCGTTCACGGTGCGGACCTGGTCGAGCGTGGTGCCGGGGCGGGCGACGAGCACGAAGTCGACGGGGACGAGGTACTCCCCCACGATGCGGACCCCGGGGATCCGGGCCAGCGCGTCCTGCGTGGCGCTGACCCCACCGTCGACGCTGTTCTCGATCGCGATGACCGCACCGACGGAGCGGCCGGAGACGACGTCGTCCAGAGCCTCGCCGACGTTGTTGACGCTGCGCCAGGGCTTGCCGGCGGCGGCCTCGACGAGCTTCAGGGCGGCCTCGGTGAACGTGCCGGCGGGCCCGAGGTAGGAGTACGTGTCGGACGGCGCGACGGGCTCGGTCATGCGGCGAGCCTATTGCAGGCGTCGAGCCGACCGGCGAGCGTGACGCCGGGGCCGGCCGGGGGCGGGGCGCGTCCGTCCGTCGCCCGCGTCAGTCGGTCGCGGCGCCCGTCAGCCGTTCCTCGCAGATGGCGACGTCGTCGTCCTCGCGCGGGTAGGTCAGCGCGGCGAACCGCCCCTCGGGGTCGAGCCGGGTGAGCAGCGACGCGGCGATGCCGTCGAGCTGCGCGACCTGCTCGTCGCTCAGTGCGTCGATCACCATCCGTCGCGCGGTGCGGACGTGGTCCGGTGCCGCCTCGACGATGGTGGCGTACCCGGCGTCGGTGAGCCGGACGTCGGTGGCCCGACGGTCGGACGTCGACGGGCAGCGGGTGACGAGCCCACGCTTCTCGAGCCGCGAGACCACGTGCGACAGCCGCGGCAGGGACGCGTTCGTCGCCGAGGCGAGTGCCGACATGCGGAGCGTGCGGGTGTCGGTCTCCGAGAGCATCGCGACGACCATGTAGTCGAAGTGCGTCAGGTCGGCGTCGCGCTGCAGCTGCTGGTCGAGCGCGGCGGGCAGGAGCTCCATGACCGCCACGAGCTTCATCCACGCGCGCAGCTGCTCGCGGGTGAGCCACGGGGTGTCGTCGGACATGCTGTCCATCCTACCGAGAGGTTGTTCCTTCAACCAGTAGTGCGCGCGGTGGACGAACGCCCGGGTCGCCGGCTCCGCACCACCCCGATCACGAGCACCGCCACGACCACGAGCAGCAGCGCACCCTCGACCAGCAGCAGCCGCGTGCCGTAGTCGAACGGCAGCACCGTGGGGTTCTTCGGCCCCTGGTCCTTCGCCTCGATCTCCGGTAGCACGACCAGGGCGAGGACGCTCCCGAGCACGATCGCCGCCTGCACGACCACGAGCACCGACGCCCGCAGCGTCCGACCGGCCCGGCGCAGCAGCAGTCCCGCCCCGACCACGAACGGCGACAGGACCGCGTCGTGCAGCACCACCGCGCCGAGCAGCCACACCGCGAGCCCACCGATGCGGTTCGGCGACACCGACGTCACCAGCACGAAGGCACCGAAGGCGATGACCAGCACGCCGATCACCGCGAGCACGATCCGCGCGGCCCTCACCGGAGCACCTCGATCCGCTCGATCCACTTGGTCTGCAGCACACCCGGCCGCCCGGGAGCGATGATCCGCGCCGGGAACCCGTGGTCCAGGTCGAGTGTCGCGCCGTTGAGCTCGAGCGCGACGAGGGTCGTCGGGTCCTCGGCGTACTCCGGGCCCATGTCCATGATCCGGTAGCCGCCGTGCCGTTCCAGGCTCGTCACCCGCACGTGCGACCCCTGCGGCGCCTGCACCGCGTCGAGCAGGTCACGCATCCGGACGCCCTTCCACGTCGCCACCTGGCTCCACCCCTCCACGCACGAGATCGGCAGGTCGACCTGGGTGGTGCCGAGCGCGACGAGTTCCGCGCGGACGAAGGTCCGGCTCACGTCGTGGCCGACGACCGTCAGCGTCCAGTCGGCCGCGGTCGCGGTCGCGAGCACCCCGGCCGCACGCGCGGTGCGGTTCACCGGCAGTCCGTTCGAGCCGATGCCCCGGCCGCGGGCGCCGAACACGTTGAACGGTTCGGCGAGCTTCGACGACTGGCCCGCGGTGAGCGCGACGACGCCGACCGTCGCGGCCGTCACGCCGGCGAAGAACCCGCGTCGGGCGATCCGCTCGCGTCGTCCGGTGGCTGCCTCCGGCGTCGGCCTGGAGGCCCGGCTCGCCGTGTCCGGGTCGGCCGCCGGTCCGGCGGGGCGAGCCTCGGCGCCGCCTCCGGCGGCGTCGACCCCGTCGATCCACCGGAAGACGCGGCCGACCAGGCCGTGCGGGGCGGACGCGGGCCGGGCCTCCTGAGCGGCAGGGAGCAGTTCACTGCCGGACGCGGGGTCCGCGATGAACCGGCCGTGCTCGTCGTAGGAGTCGCGCTTCCGCCAGTACCGCGCGATGACCGGCAGCTTCGCCGCGACGTGGATCACGAGCGACCCGATGATCACGTAGGCCAGCGCGTTGTGCACCTGGCGGAACGGGAACGGCCACGGGTACCACTGGTACGTGTTGAGCAAACCCGTGACCACCTGGATGATCGACGCGGACACGAGCACCGCGATCGACACCCGCTCGAGCAGGTGCAGGACTCCGCGCACCGGGGGCGTCTGCACGAGTGCGGGCATGACGGTGTTCAGCTTGGCGAGCAGCAGCGGGATGATCGCGATGCCGGTGGTGATGTGCAGGCCCTGCGTGAACTGGTACAGCTGCGTCGGCCGGGTCGGGAACCGCATCCAGCCGAGCGGCTCCTGCAGCAGGTGGCTGTAGATCCCGGTGCCGAAGCAGACCAGGAACGCGATGCCGAGCAGGCGACCGAGCACCACCGCCGAGCGGGCGTTGCGGTTGGGGGACGCCAGCGCTGCTCGTCCGTCGTGCAGCAGGGTCCGGACGCCGGATAGCCTCGACGGACCATGAGCGACCGACTGCGTGCCCTCCGACCGTCCCTGGCCGACGGCACCGCCGCGCGGATCGGCACCGTGGTGGCGGTCGTCGGAGTACTGGCCCTCGCGGGCGTCATCGCCGTCGGCGTCACGCATCTGGGGTTCCTCCGGTCGGGCCATCGTTCTGCATTCGTTGCGTGGACGCTGATCGCTTGGACCGTGTTCGTCGTCGCCGTGTTCGCGGTGCGGTTCGTGCCCGTCCGGTGGATGACCACGATGGTCGTCGGTGGAGCGGTCGTGATCGGCGTCGCGGCACTCGTCGGCCCGCCGAACACGAGCACCGACTCGGCCCGGTACGCCTGGGACGGCATCGTGCAGCACGCCGGCATCTCACCGTACGCGCACACGCCGCAGTCTTCCGCACTGTCCGGCCTGCGACCCGACTGGTTGTTCCCCGACAAGGTCGACGGCACCTGCGAGCCCTTGAAGCCCCGCTTCCGGGGCCTGGGCGACGGGGCCGACGGGCACTGCGTCGCGATCAACCGTCCGGACGTCGTGACGATCTACCCGCCGATGGCCCAGCTCTGGTTCGCCGGCGTGCGCGCGTTCGTCCCGGCGACCGCCCAGTACCTGCCGTTCCAGGTCGCCGGGCTGCTCGTCTCGCTCGGCGTGACGATCGGCCTGGTCGCGGTGCTCCGCCGCACGGGCCGGCCGACCTGGTGGGCGGCGCTGTGGGCGTGGTCGCCCCTGGTGGCGTCCGAGGCGGTCACCAACTCGCACGTCGACGTCGTCGGTGCCGCGCTGGCCACCGCGGGCGTCGTGCTCGTGACGTTCGGGCGACCGATCTGGGGCGGGATCGCGCTCGGTGCGGCCACCGCGACGAAGCTCATCCCGGCGATCGTGTACCCGCCGCTGCTCGGGCGGCGCGGCGGCTGGTGGGCGATCCCGGTCGGCATCGCCGTGTTCGGCCTGCTCTACGTGCCCTACGTGCTCACGACCGGCATCGACGTGCTCGGCTACCTGCCCGGGTACCTGAGCGAGGAGGGCTACGAGGACGGGTCCCGGTTCGCCCTGGTCTCGCTGCTGTTCCCCGGGGACGCCGGGACCGTCGTGGTGGGGCTGCTCGTGCTGCTCGCCGCGTTCGTGGCCTGGCGCCTGGTCGACCCGTCGCGACCGTGGTCGGGCGAGGTCCTGATGATCGGCGTCACGTTCCTCGCCGTGACCCCCCGCTACCCCTGGTACGCGCTGCTGCTCATCCCGTTCGTGGTGCTGTCCGGCCGGTGGGAGTGGCTGTCGATCGGGCTGGCGATCGCCCTGCGCGGGGTGTGGCCCTCGGTGGACGCCTACCGGTGGTGGCTGCTGGCGGCGATCGTCGTCATCGTGGTCGTGACCCTGGTGCGCACGGACCGGTCGGACTGGCGGCGGTGGTGGGAGCGGCTGTCGTTCCGACGGGTCCCCACGTACGCTGACTGACATGGCACCCGCGATCCTGCTCGGCACCACCGGTGGTCCGGGCGGCGCGACCGGCGCGGCCGACGCTCCCGTCGGCACGGCCGGTGCCGGGCTGGTGGACCGGTTCGGTCGCCGGGCGATCGACCTGCGGGTGTCGCTGACCGAGCGCTGCAACCTGCGCTGCACGTACTGCATGCCCGCGGCCGGCCTGCCCTTCGCCCCCGACGACGCCCTGATGACCGCGGCGGAGATCGAGCGGCTGGTGCGCCTCGGGACGTCGCGGTTCGGCGTCCGCAAGGTCCGGTTCACCGGCGGCGAGCCGATGCTCCGGCACGACCTGGTCGACGTGATCGCCCGCTGCGCCGCACTGCCTGATGCCCCGGAGCTGTCCCTCACGACGAACGCGATCGGGCTGGCCCACCGCGCCCGGGCCCTGTCCGACGCCGGGCTGCGCCGGGTGAACGTGTCGCTCGACACCGTCGACCCCGACGTCTTCACCACCGTGACCCGCCGCCCGTTCCTCGACAAGGTGATCGCCGGGCTGACGGCCGCGCACGATGCCGGACTCGACATCAAGGTCAACGCGGTGCTGCTGCGCGGGGTCAACGACGAGGCCGCGCCCGAGCTGCTCCGCTGGTGCCTGGAGCGCGGCTACGAGCTGCGGTTCATCGAGCAGATGCCGCTCGACCCGGACCACACCTGGGACCGCACGTCGATGGTCACCGCTGCCGAGACCCGCGCCCTGCTGTCGTCGTCGTTCGTGCTGACGCCCGACGACGCTCCGCGCGACGGCGCCCCGGCCGAGCGGTACCGCGTGCAGGACGCCCGCACAGGCGAGGCGCTCGGCACGGTCGGCATCATCGCCAGCATCACCGAGTCGTTCTGCGCCGACTGCACCCGCACCCGTCTGACCGCCGACGGGCACGTGCGCAGCTGCCTGTTCTCCGACGACGAGACCGACGTGCTCGGTCCGATGCGTGCGGGCGCCTCCGACGACGAGGTCGCCGAGGCCTGGCGGCGGGCGATGTGGGCGAAGCCGCGCGACCACGGCGACGACAGCGACGAGCTCGTGCACCCGGCCCGGGGCATGAGCGCGATCGGGGGCTAGGACGTGGCCACGATCCGGTTCTTCGCCGCCGCCCGGGCCGCCGTCGGCGTGGACACGCTCGACACCTCGGCGCCCACGGTCGACGCAGCCCTCGCCGCGGTCGAGGCGGCCGACCCCGAGCGGTGGACCGCGTTGCAGGAGCGCTGCTCGTACCTGGTCGACGGCGTGACCACGCGCGACCGGGGCACCGCACTCGACGGCGTCGCGGTGGTCGACGTCATGCCGCCCTTCGCCGGCGGCTGAGCGGCGCTCCGCAGCGGTCCGACGGTCGGACCAGTCCCGGTCCCGGCGCCTGCGTCTGCGCCTGCGCCTGCGCCTGCGCCTGCGCCTGCGCCTACGGCGAGACGGACAGCACGATGAACGCGGCGAAGATCACCAGGTGCACCCCACCCTGCAGCCGTGTCGCCCGTCCGGGCAGCACCGTGAGCACCGCCGCGACGATCGTCAGCGCGAGCAGCACGATCTGACTCGACCCGAGCCCCAGCAGCAGGGTGCCCGGCATGAACAGCGAGGCGACGGCGATCGACGGGATCGTCAGACCGATCGACGCCATCGCCGAGCCCATCGCCAGGTTCAGGCTCGTCTGGATCCGGTTCCGCGCCGCGGCCTTCGAGGCGGCGATGCCCTCGGGCAGCAGGATGAGCAGCGCGATCACGACACCGACGAACGACGGCGGGAACCCGACCGCGGCGACCCCGGCCTCGATCGCCGGCGACTCCACCTTGGCGAGTCCGACGACCGCCACCAGGGCGACGACGAGCAGCCCGAGCGACACCATCGTCGCCCGCACGGTCGGTCGGGCCGCGTGGACGTCCTCCGACTCGGCGAGCACGCCGCCGGCGCGGTTGACGGGCAGGAAGAAGTCGCGGTGCGCCACGGTCTGCGTCACGACGAACAGCCCGTACAGCACGAGGGACGCCAGGGCCACGAACACGAGCTGCGTCCCGGTGAACGACGCGTCGTCGGTGCCGGTGGTGAACGTCGGCAGCACCAGGGTCAGCACGGCGAGCGCGGCGACCGTCATCGTCGCGGCGCTCGCGCCCTCCTGGTTGAACCGCACGGTGCCGTGCCGCAGGGTCCCGATCAGGATCGCCAGACCGACCAGGCCGTTCATCGTGATCATCACCGCCGAGAACACGGTGTCGCGGGCCAGGGTCTCGGCCTGCGCCCCGCCGGAGCTCGACAGCGAGATGATGAGCGCCACCTCGATGACGGTCACCGCCACGGCGAGCACGAGCGACCCGAACGGTTCACCGACCCGGTGCGCGACGACCTCGGCGTGGTGCACCGCCGCCAGGATCGTGACCGCCAGCACGACGGCCACGAGCACGACCACCACCGTGCCGAGCCCGTACCGTCCGTACGACAGCGCGAGCACGACGGCCGCCACGAGCGGGGTGGCCACGGGCCACACCTTGGGGAACCAGGAGGTCATCCGACCATTGTCTCAACCGCGCGGCGCGTACACCGACACCTCGGCGGCGGCGACGCCGACGTGCACCCGGTCGCCGGGTCGCACGCCCATCGCCGTCAGCGCCGGGAGCGTCAGGTCGGCCACCAGCTCCCCGGCGTGCACGCGCACCAGGCCGTCCCGCGCCTCGAGCGCGGTGACGGTGCGCGCCGGACCGCCTCCGTCCCGCGTCAGGACGGCGGCCGTCGGGTGGAACGCGGCGAGGGCGGGACGGCCGGGAGGCACGGTGTGCGTCCCCGACGTGAGCTCGCCCCCGCCGTCCAGCGCGATCCCACCGGCGGTGGCGGTCCCCCGCACCAGCGCCAACCCGGAGAACGTGGCGGCGAACGCGCTGGTCGGGCGGCCGAGCACGGTGGCGGGGGTGCCCTCCTCGACCACCCGTCCGGCCTCGAGGACGACGACGCGGTCGGCCAGGGCGACGACCTCGACCGGGTCGTGCGTGACGAGCACGGCGGGGCGACCGGCGACCGCGGTCCGCAGTGCCGCGCGGACCTCGTCTCGCGTACCGACGTCGAGTGCCGAGGTCGGTTCGTCGAGCAGCAGGACCGTCGGGTCGGTGGCCAGCGCGCGGGCGATCGCGACGCGCTGCGCCTGCCCGCCCGAGAGCGTGCGCGGGTCACGTCCGGCGAGGTCCGCGACACCGACCGCGTCGAGTGCGTGCCGTGCCCGTCGCCGGGCAGTGGCGCGACCGGCTCCGGCGGCCCGGGGTCCGAAGGCGACGTTCCCGAGGACGTCGAGGAACGGGAACAGGTCGGGGCGCTGGGCGACGAGTCCGATCCGTCGGCGGTGCGCGGGGACCGTGCGGCGGGGCCCGGACGCCTCGACGCCGCCGAGCACGACCCGGCCGGCGTCGATCGGCAGCAGTCCGGCCAGCGCCTCGACGAGGGTCGACTTGCCGGCGCCGTTCGGCCCGACGACCGCCAGGCACTCCCCCGCTGCGACGGCGATCGACACGTCGACGGCGCGGTGGTCCACGACGACGTGCGCCAGGACGCCTGCGGCGCTCGACGCGGCGAGGCGGGCGCCCGGCGCCGTCGAGCGGGAGCGCGACGCCGTCACGTGAACGCTCCCCGGGTCCGGAACGACGAGGCCCCGATCACGACCACGGCCACCACGACGAGCACGACGGCCAGGGCCACCGCGGTGTCCGGGTCGACCTCGCGCTGCAGGTAGACCTCGAGCGGCAGCGTGCGGGTGACCCCCTGCAGGCTGCCGGCGAACGTCAGGGTCGCGCCGAACTCACCGAGGGCCCGCGCGAAGCAGAGCACGAGTCCGGACAGGATGCCGGGCAGCACGCGCGGGGTCGTCACGGTCAGCAGGGTCCGGGTCGGCCCGGCCCCGAGCGTGGCGGCGACCCGTTCGAAGCGGTCCCCCTCGACCCGGAGCGCCCCCTCGACCGAGGACACCAGGAACGGCATCGCCACGAAGGTCTGGGCGACGACCACGGCCGTCGTGGTGAAGGCGATGCGCAGCCCGTGCTCGTCGAGGAACGCACCGACCACGCCGAGCCGTCCGAACGCCGCGAGCAGCGCGAGGCCGCCGACCACGGGCGGCAGCACGAGCGGCAGGAGCACGACGGCCCGGGCGACGCCGACCCACCGTGACCGTGACCGCGCGAACAGCACGGCGAGCGGGTAGCCGAGGACGAACGCGATCGCGGTGGCGGCGAGCGCGGTGCCGAGGCTCAGGCCGAGCGCGGTGAGCGACGCGGTCGAGGTGACGAGGGCGACGAACGACGACCACTCCACCCGGCCGAGCATCGCGAGCACCGGCACGACGACGAACAGCCCGCCGAGTGCCGCGGGCAGCGGCAGCCACCACGCGACCGGTGGCCGTCCGTCGGCGCGCGGTGCACGGCTCACGGCGTCCCGAAGCCGGCCGCCGACAGCACGCGCTGCCCGACGGCGGAACGGACGGCGGCGGCGAACGCCCGCGCGAGCTCCGGGTCGGCGGACTCGCGCAGCACCCCGATCGAGTACGTGTTGACGGCGTCGGCGGCCTGGCTGACCGGCACACCGTCGACCCGGCCGTCCGCACCCCGCACGTCGGTGACGTAGACGAGTCCGGCGTCGGCCTGCCCGGACTCGACCTTGCCCAGGACGTCGGTGACGGACTGCTCCTCGCTGACCGGCCGCAGGTCGACGCCGGCCGCGTCCGCGGCGGCGGCCGCCGCGGCGCCGCACGGCACCGGACGGGCGCAGGTGACGAGCTGCACGTCCGGGTCGGTCAGGTCGTCGAGGCCGGCGATCCGGAGGGGGTTGCCCGGGGCGACCGCGATCTCGATCGTGTTCGTGGCGAAGTCCCGCGGCGACCCGTCGGCCAGGTCGGCGGACGACAGCTCCGCCATGGTCGCGGTGTCGGCCGCGGCGAAGACGTCGGCGGGGGCACCGTTGCGGATCTGGGTGACGAGGTCGCTCGACCCGGCGAACGAGAACGCGACCGAGGCCCCCGGGTGCGCGGACTCGAACTGCCCGGCGATCGTGGTGAAGGGCTGCTGGAGCGACGCCGCCGCGAAGACGGTGATCGACCCGGTCACGTCCGACTCGGGGTCCGACGGTCCGGACTGCGACGACGAGCCCACCGGCGTGTCCGTGCCGGAGCAGGCGGTCAGCACGAGGGCGGCGACCGCGACGAGCCCGGCCACCACGGATCGACGAGCGGTCATCGGGGGTCCTCCTGGGGCGTCGGCGCCTCGACGGCGACCATCGTGGCCTTGACGGACGCCACGGCGACGGACCCGACCTCGAGCCCGAGGTCCCGCACCGCCTCGGCGCTCATGAGCGAGACGACGCGGTGCGGACCGCACTGCAGCTCGACCTGCGCCATCACCGTGTCGACGACGAGGTCGGTGACGATGCCGACGAAGCGGTTGCGGGCCGAGCTCCGCACGCCGGTGGACGGTCCGGCGAGCTCGGTGCTCCGTGCGCGGGCGTGCTCGGCGACCTCGCGACCGTCGACGACCGCGCGCCCGGCGTCGTCGACCGCACGGGTGAGGGTCCCACCGTCGACGAGCCGCCGGACGGTGTCGTCGCTCACCCCGAGGAAGACCGCTGCATCCCTGATCCGCAGTTGCGTCATGATGCCCCGATGCTAGCCGCACCTGCGGCTCGTGGGTGGAGCGAGGTGGTGCCGACCGCCCCGGGTCAGGGCGTGTGCTCGTGCGCCACGGGCAACCCCTCGCGTCGCCAGGCCTCGAACCCGCCGTCCAGGACCGCCACGCGCCTCCCGGCCGGCTGCCGTGCCGCCCAGGCGTCGGCGCGCGGACCGCGGGCGCAGTACACGACCACGTCGTCCGCCGCGGTGTCCTCCGTCACCGCGCCGCTGACCACGCCGGCAGCGCGCTCCTCGTCGGTCCGCACGTCGACCACCACCAGGGGGTCGGCCGGGTCGGCGAGCCGGGCGGCGAGCGCGGCGGGGGCGATGCGTGGGACCGTCGACGCGGGGACGGGCACGGGACGCTGCGAAGCCGGGCCGCGACGGAGCGGGCTCTCGGTCCAGCGCCACCGGCGGGCGTCGACCGTCAGGACACGGCCGAGCAGCGGGTCGCCGGCACCGGTGACCAGCGCGGACACCTGCCCGGCCATCACCGCACCGACGGCGCCGCAGAGCGCGGGGAGCACGCCGTCCAGGGCGCAGGACCCCTCGTCGGGCAGGGCCTCCGGGTGCAGGTCGTGGAAGTCCACGCCGTCGGGACCGGCGTCGCGGAAGACGCTGACCTGTCCGTCGTGCCCGAGCACCGTCCCCCACACGAAGGGCACCCCGGCTGCGGCACAAGCGTCCGAGACCTCGCGTGTGACCACGACCGAGTCGGCCGCGTCGACCACGACGTCGTGGCCCGGCACCAGGTCCGGCGTGAACGACCCGACGACCGCGACCGCGTCGAGTTCCGGGTCGACGGCGTGGGCCCGGGCGACCGCGACCTGCGCCTTGGACGACCCGACGTCCGCCGCCGTGAACAGGGTCTGCCGCGCCAGGTTCGAGGCGTCGACGACGTCCGGGTCGACCACCGTCAGCCGCCCGATGCCGGCCAGGTGGGCGACGACCGGTGCGCCGAGACCACCGGCCCCGACCACCAGCACGCGGGCACCGGCCAGGCGACGCAGACCGGTCAGGCCGACGTCGGCGAGCGCCGCGGTGCGGGATCCGAGCTGCGTCCGCCACGGCGACAGGACGGCGACGGGCTCGACGAGGGGCTGCATCCCGTCATTCTGGCCCGTGGCACCGAACTCCTGCACGTGGACCCCCTCCGGCCGGACGCGGCAGATCCCCAGTGCGGGCCGGTACGGTCGCGCTCGTGAGTTCCCCGCGCACCGGTACCGTCCCGGTCCGACGCACGACGTCGGACGGCTCGGTGCGCGCACGACTCCTCGGCGTCGCCCGTGCGGTCACGCACACGCTCGCCCGGACGCCGGAGATCAGCGTGGGCGCGCTCGGCGTCCTCGTCGCGGCGGCCTTCACCTGGGTGCCGTCGGTCTGGTACGACGAAGCCGCCACCGTCGCGAGCGCGCAGCGGAGCTGGCCGGCGCTCTGGGCGGAGCTGCAGAACGTCGACGCCGTGCACGGCCTGTACTACGCGGTCATGCACGTCTGGTTCGCCCTGGTCGGCTACTCCCCGTTCGCGCTGCGGTTCCCGAGTGCCCTGGCGATCGGCGTCGCCGCCGGTCTGGTCGTCGCACTCGGTCGGCGCCTGGGCGGGGTCCGCCTGGGGGTCGTCTCGGGCATCGTGTTCCTGGTGCTGCCCCGCGTCGCCTGGGCCGGCACCGAGGGCCGTCCGTACGCCGCCGTCACCACCTTCGCCGCAGCCCTGACGCTCGTCGGGCTGACCGCCGTCCGACGTACCCGCGCTCGGCACCACGCGACCCGGTGGTGGGTCGTCTACGGCGTGCTCGCGGCCGTCGCGGTCCTGTTCAACGTCTACCTGTCGCTGGCCGTCGTCGCGCACGGGGTGGTGCTCGTCTGGACGGGTGCGGCCGACCGCGCTGCGCGCCGACGTTCGGCCCTGTCGGAGCGCACCGGCCCGGTGTCCGAGGCGATGGTCGACCGCCGGGTGCTCGTGCACTGGGCCGTCGCGGCCGTCGGCGCCGCGGTCGTGGTGTCGCCGTTCGTCCTGCTGGCCGCCGGTCAGACGCAGCAGGTCGGCTGGATCACCGGCGTCGGCTGGGCGACCGTGCGCCAGGTCGTCGCGACGGCCTGGTTCGGTGCCCGTTGGCCCTACGCCGTGCTCGGGTGGACGCTCATGGTCGTCGGCGTGGTGCTCGCGCTCCGTGCGGCCCGCCGCCCCTCCCCCGCTGCTCGCGACGTGCTGCGCGCCCAGGCGGTCCGCGTCGCCGTGCCCCTGACGGTCCTGCCCACGGCCGTGCTGGTCGGTGCGACCGCAGCGGGCGAGCACCTGTACTCCCCCAAGTACGCCAGCCTGAGCCTGCCGTTCGTCGCACTGCTGATCGGTCTGGCCCTCACCGCCGTCCGTCCCCGACGCTGGCTCGCCCTCACGGTGGTCGCGATGCTGCTGGTGTCGGCGCCGACGAGCACCACGGTGCGGCTGCCGCACGCCAAGCAGGACTCGCACTGGGCGAACGCGGCGGCGATCATCGAGCGCGAACGCGACCGGCGCACCGACCAGGGCGAGGGCGTGGTCTTCGGCAGCGTCTGGGGTCACCCCACGACGACCGCGCAGGTCATCGCCGACACCTACCCCGACGCCTTCACGGGCATGCGGGACCTCGCCGTCGCCGAGACCGGTGCCGAGCGCGGCCAGCTCTGGGACGTCAACGGCGACGTCGCGACGACCGTGCCCGCCCGGTTGTCCGGCATCGACACGGTGTGGTTCGTCGGCGGCAAGTCGCGGAACATCCGCCCGCAGGTCACCGAGACGCTCGAGGGCCAGGGGTTCCACGTCGTGCGGTACTGGCACACCGGCACCGTGATCCTGTGGAAGTACAGCCGCTGACCGTTCCCCGGTCGGTCGGCCCTGCCGTCCCCGCCCGCGGGGTCAGTGCAGGACGCGCGCGCCGTGCACGGGACCGGTCGCGCGGAGCGCCACGAGACCGGCGGCACTGAGCTCGACCTGCAGCTCGAGCGCGGCGTCGCGGTCACCCACCAGGAACGCCACGGTCGGGCCGCTGCCGGACACCAGGCCCGCGAGCGCACCGGACTTCTCACCGAGCTCCAGCGTCGCCGCGAGCCGGGGCTGCAGGCGCATCGCGGGGGCCTGCAGGTCGTTGTGCACGCAGTCGGCGAGCAGGTCGGGGTCGCCCGCCCGCAGGGCCTGCAGCACGTTCGCCTCGACCACCGGGTGCGACGGGGCCGGCGCGATGTCCGCACGGTACCGCTCCCGGTGCTCGTCGAGCGCGCGGTAGACGGCGGGGGTGCTCAGGCCGTCGTCGCTCAGGGCGAGGACCCAGTGGAACTCCCCCTTCGCCAGGGCCGGGCTGAGCTCGTCGCCGCGACCGGTGCCGACGGCGGTGCCGCCGGCGAAGGCGAAGGGCACGTCGGCGCCGAGCTGCGCGGCGAGCCGGAGCAGTTCCTCGCGCCCGAGCGCGGTGCCCCAGAGCGTGTCGACGGCGAGCAGGGTGGCCGCGGCGTCCGCCGAGCCACCGCCCATGCCGCCGGCGACCGGCACCTGCTTGTCGATGGTCAGCCGGACCCCGCCCCGGTGCCCCGCGGCGTCGGCCACCAGCCGGGCCGCGCGGATCGCCAGGTTCGACTCGTCCACCGGCACGGCGCTCGTGTCGATCGGCCCGGTGAAGGTCACCGAGAAGTCGTCGGCGACCTCGGCCGTGACGTCCTCGTACAGCGACACCGCCTGGTACGCGGTGGCGACGTCGTGGTACCCGTCGTCCTGCAGCGCCCCGACGGACAGGAACACGTTGATCTTGCCGGGGGCGCGCGTCCGCACGCGGGTCGGGGCGGCCAACGTGGTCATGCCCCCAACCTATCCCGCTGCGGCTGCCGCGAAGCCCCGGACCAGGTCGGCCGTGATGTCGTCGATGTGCTCGAGCCCGATCGACAACCGGATGAGCCCGTCACCGACACCGGCGGCGGCCCGCTCCGACGACGTCATCTGCACGTGGGTCGTCGACGCCGGGTGCACGACGAGCGAGCGGACGTCACCGATGTTCGAGACGTGGTCGAACAGCTCGAGGGCGGCCACGAACCGCCGTCCGGCGTCGACCCCGCCGTCCAGGTCGAACGCCAGGACCGCCGAGGGACCGGCGGGCACGTACCGCTGCTGCAGGTGGTGCCACGGCGACGACGGCAGCCCGGCGTAGTGCACGCCGAGCACCTGGTCGTGTGCGTCCAACCACGCCGCGACGGCGGCCGCGTTCGACACGTGCCGGTCCATGCGGAGCGACAGCGTCTGGATGCCCTGCAGCACCAGGAACGCGTTGAACGGCGCGATCGCCGGGCCGAGGTCGGCGGACAGCTTCGAGCGGGTGCGCTGGATGAACGCGCGCCGCCCGAACTTCGACGCGAAGTTCGTGTTCGCGAACCCGGACTGCTCGGTCGTCGCCAGCTGCGGGTAGGCGTCGGCGTGCGCCGCCCAGTCGAAGTTCCCGCTGTCGACGATGAGTCCGGCGATGGCGCTGCCGTGCCCGGCCAGGTACTTCGTCGCCGAGTGCACGACGATGTCGGCGCCGTGCTCGATCGGCCGGACCAGGTACGGCGTCGCGATGGTGTTGTCGACGATGAGCGGCACGCCGGCCTCGTGTGCGACCCCGGCCACCCCGGCGAAGTCCAGGACGTCACCGCGGGGGTTCGGGATGGACTCGCCGAAGAACGCCTTGGTCTCCGGGCGCACCGCCGCGGCCCACTCCGACAGGTCGGTCGGGTCCTGCACGAACGTGAACGCGATGCCGAGGTCGCGGAGCGTCGACGCGAACAACGTGTACGTCGCCCCGTACAGCGAGGCGCTCGACACGACGTGGTCGCCGGCACGCGCGACCCCGAGCACGGCCAGCGACGTCGCCGCCTGCCCGGACGCCAGGGCCAGGGCACCGATCCCGCCCTCCAGGTCGGCGATCCGGCGCTCGAGCGCCGCGGCCGACGGGTTGTTCACCCGCGAGTAGGTGTGACCGGGCGCGTCGAGCAGGAACCGGGCCGCGGCGTCCTCCCCCGAGGGGTACACGAACGCGGCGGTCTGCGCGATCGGCGGCACGTTGCCGCCGAAGCCCGGGTCGGCCGTGAAGCCGGCGCGGATCTGCCGGGTCTCGAAGGCCCAGTCGTCCTCGGCGGCCATCAGGACGCCGCCTCGGCGGGGACCGACGCGCGGACGAGCGGGATGACCTGCTCGCCGAAGCGCTCCATCTCCTCGAGCTGCGGCGAGAACTGCAGCAGCAGCGTGTCGACCCCGGCGTCCTCGAACGCGCGGATGCGTTCGGCCACCTGCTCCGGCGTCCCGACGAACCCGGGGCGCAGCCCACGGTTCGACACCGAGTAGTCCTCGAGCGAGGGCACGTGCTCGAGCTGCGACTTCGAGATGAAGTCCTGGTACGACTCGTACGCCCGGCCGTGCTGCACGTCGGTGATGCGGGCGAGCTCGGCCTGTGCCGCTTCCTCGGTCTCGCGCACGATGACGTAGGCGGCCATGCCGAACGCCTCGAACGGCGGCAGTCCGGCGTCGACACGGCGCTGCTTCATGCCGTCGATCTTCGCGCGGAGCTCGTCGACGGTGCCGCCGTGCGTCACGTACGCGTCGGCGTACCCGGTGATCGCGGCCTTGCCGGCCTCGCTCTCGCCGCCGGCGTAGATCCGCGGCGTCACGCGGGGCTTCGGCTCGAGGTGCGCGTTCTCGATGTCGTAGTACTCGCCCGAGAACGAGTACGGCGTCTCCCGCCACATCCCCTTCATGATCTCGACGAACTCGGCGGTGCGCTTGTAGCGGTCGTCGTGCTCCGAGAAGATGCCGCCGTACTGCTTCGCCTCCTCGGCCCACCACGCGCTCACGACGTTGAAGGTGAACCGGCCGCACGAGATGTCGTCGATCGTCGCGGCCTGCTTCGCCGTCACCGCGGGCAGGTGGTACCCGGGACGCATGGCCGCCATGATCTCGAGCCGCTCGGTCGTCGCCGCGATCGCCGCCGCGAGCGACCACGCCTCGAGCGAGGGCGCCGCCGTGCCCTTGATGTCGTTGAGGTTCAGCTCCGGCACGAGCGTCAGGTCGAAGCCGATCCGCTCGGCGCGCTGCGCCAGCCGCTTCACGTAGTCGAAGGTGACCGGCATGTTCTCGTTGTCGACGTTGCGCAGCCAGCCGCCGAAGAGCGGGGTCCAGTATCCGAATCGCACGTGTGTTCCTTGGGGGTGTGGGGAAGGCGGACTGGAGGCCCGTGGCGGGCCCGCCACGGGCCTCCAGTCCGGTGGGTCTTGCGTGCTCAGGCCGTGAGCTGCGCCGCGTACTCGTCGGTCAGGAGACCGCCGAGGTACCGGGCGATCGAGCGCGGGCCGGAGGCCGGCGCGGACTCCTCGACCGCGGGGTTGTAGTTCGTGTTCGTGTTGATGTCGTAGACGACGGTGCGGCCGTCCGTGGTCTCCATGAACTCGACGCCCGCGATGGTGATGCGCTGGTCGGCGAGGAACGTGCGCAGCTGCTGGACCAGCGGGTGCTCGGCGGTGATCTCCGTGCGGACGCTGAACGCCGGGGGTGCCCCGGCGGTCTCGGTGCCGGGCACGTCGCAGACCGCTCCCGCGATGGTCTGCGGGACCTCGCACGCGTCGGCGGGGCAGAGCTCGAAGCTGCCGGCGCTGGTGTCGACGCGGACGGCGTAGACGAACTCGCCGCCGACGAACTCGACGCGGGTGATGAACGGCTCGCGCGCGGTCAGGTACTCCTGCAGCAGCGTGATGCCGTCGACCGGCGCCTCGAACTCGGGGCTGTCGACGTAGGCGTCGAACTCGGCGAGCGAGTCGAAGCGGCGGACGCCCAGGCCCTTGCCGCCCTGGTTGTGCTTCGTGATGAAGGGGACGTCCTGCCCGTCGGTGAAGGTGCGGGCGGCGTCCTTGAGCGTCGTCGTGCCGAACACGGCGGTGGTGCCGGGCACGTCGAAGCCGGCCTGCTGCAGGAGCCCGTGCTGGGCGACCTTCGACACCTCGAGCTCGAGCACGTGGCTGCCACCGACGACCTGGCGGCCGGCACGCTCGAGCCAACCGAGGACCGCCCGGGTGTACTCCTTGCTGTGCTCGTGGCCGCGGGTGTGGGAGCTCGCCGACATCCGGGACCAGTACACGCCCGGCTCCGGCTCGGCCCCGAGGTCGATCTGTCCGTCGGTCAGCAGGACCTCCTGCACCGGCACGCCCTCGGCCTCGAAGGCGGCGGCGAGCGGCGGGAACCACTCGGGGTTCTCGTGGATGACGTACACGCGCGGAGAGCTCACGGCCCCACCCTAGGCACGGTGTCGGTGCGGGAGCCAGGTGTGTGACGCGGCGTTGCTCCGCGGTGCGGCGACGAGGTGTCCGCCTGCGGGTCTGTCGCTGCGCCGGTCAGCCGGCGAAGGTCTGCTGACCGACGACGCCGAGGAGCTCGAGCTTCTGCGCGTCCTCCGACCCCGGAGGTGCCGTGAACAGCAGGAGTGCCTGCGCCTGGTCGTCGGTGTGCAGCACCTGGCAGTCGACGGTGATGCGGCCGAGCTCCGGTTGCACGATCGTCTTGTTGTCCGACCAGCGCGTGGCGACCTCGTGCTTCGCCCAGAGCTCGCGGAACTCGGGGCTGCGGGCCTCCAGCTCGGCGATGAGCTCGGCGGCACGGCGGTCGCCGGGCCCGGCCAGGCCGACGGTCGCGCGGAGCGACGCGACGACGGTCCGCCCCAGTCGTCCGTGCTGCTCGGGTGCGTACTTGGCGCGTTCCTCGCCGGTCACGAACCACCGCCACGCCTGGTACCGCTGGTTGCCGGCCAGGCCGACCGAGCTGCCGAGGAGTGCCGCAGCGAGCCGGTTCTCGACCAGGGTCTCGCCCAGGTGGCTCACGACGATCGCCGGGGTGTCCTCGAGCCGGTCGAGCACGCGCAGGATCGCCGGGTCGACGTGGTCGGCGCGGTGCATGCGGGTCGGGGCGTTCTGCCCGGCGAGGTGGAACAGGTGGTCGCGCTCGTCGAGGCTGCAGCGCAGGGCGCGGGCGATCGCCGCGATCATCTGCTCGGACGGCTGCGGACCGCGCTGCTGTTCGAGCCGCGTGTAGTAGTCGACGGACATCCCGGCGAGGGCGGCGACCTCCTCACGGCGGAGTCCCGGGGTCCGGCGCCGCGGGCCCTGCCCGAGGCCCACGTCCTCGGGGCGCAGCAGCTCGCGGCGACGACGGAGGAAGTCAGCGAGTGCGGCGCGGTCCATGGCTCGATCATGGTCCGGTTCGTCGGCGGATGCCAGGGATCGCCGATCCCCCGATGTCCGCGCTCTGGTTGCCGCTGCGACCGCCGGGCATCGTCGTCGTCATGGACATCACGAACTCCACCGTCTTCATCCCCGGCGCGACCTCCGGCATCGGTCTCGCCCTCGCGCAGCGCCTGCAGGCCGCCGGCAGCACCGTGGTCATCGGCGGGCGTCGTCAGGCGCTGCTCGACTCCCTCGCCGCCGAGCACGGCTTCGGCGCCGTGCAGATCGACGTCGCCGACGCGGCCTCCATCGCAGCGGCCGCCGCCACGGTGCTCGACGCGTACCCGTCGTTGGACGCACTCATCACCATGTCCGGGATCATGCGCAACGAGGACCTGCGCTCCTCCGACCACATGGCCGACGCGATCGAGACCATCCAGACGAACCTGGTCGGGACGATCCGGCTCATCGACGCGTTCCTGCCGCACCTGCTCACCCGCCCCGCGGCGACGGTGATGACCGTCACCTCCGGGTTGGCCTTCGTGCCGCTCACCGCGACGCCGACCTACAACGCGACGAAGGCCGCGGTGCACTCCTACACGCAGTCGCTCCGCCAGCAGCTCGTCGGCTCGCCGGTCGAGGTGCTCGAGCTCGCGCCGCCGGCCGTCATGACCGACCTGATGGGTGGCGCGGACTTCGGCGGCATGCCGCTCGACGCCTTCGCCGACGAGGTCATCGAGCTGGTGGCCTCGGGAACCGACACCGAGATCCTGGTGGAGAACGTGCAGCCGCTCCGGTTCGCCGAGCGGAACGGCAACCACCAGCAGATCCTCGAGATGATGGCCGGCGCGGGGCACTGAGCCCGGCGAGCAGGTTCAGCCGGCGGCGTGCTCCGGACCGGGGGCGTCGCCGGCCTCGCGTCGGGCGATGACCCGGTCGAGGAACTGGTTCAGCACGGGGAGGCCGCACACCACGACGAGGCCGAGCGCGGAACCCCACACGGTCCATCCGAACCACGACCGGAGGACCTCGTAGGCCCACGCCGCGATCGCGGTCCACATGAACGCCGTGGCCGCTCGCTGGACCGGACGAACGGGCGTGGAGCCGAGCGCGACGGCGTCGTCGGCGCCGCGCGAGTCGGCGGCGTCGTCGTCGTCGTCGTCGGCATTCGCGTCATACCGGCCGAGCATGCTGAAGGCGACGCCCCAGCCGATGATCGCTGCACCTGCCAGCAGTCGCACCCAGACCACGTCGTCGGTCGGACGCTGCACGAGGTCACGCACCGAGAGCACGATGATCGCGATGCCACCGATGACGGCGATCAGGGTGATGGCGATGGCGAGGCGGCTGACGGGTCGACGGGGCACGGAGTCGATCGTAGGGGCGTCCGCGCTCGGCCCGCGCACCCCCGTTCGCGGTGTCAGAGTCCGGCGAGGAGCCGCTGCAGTTCGGCCTTGGCGTCGGGCATCCGCTCGGGGCCGGTGAGCCGCTCCCGCTGCACCGAGATGCGGACGGTGTCCGGCCGGGGACCGTCCTCGGTGGTGAGCAGCACGGACTCGCGGTCGGGGAAGGTCCACCGTGCCGACGGGCGCTTGCCGCCGCGGCGTCCGGACGTCGGCGCCGACCCGAGTGCGGCCGTGAACACCGGCACGATCCGGTCGAGCACCGCCTCGCGTTCACCCGGGACCTGTCGTGACGCCGACACCGCGAAGGTGCCGTCCGTGCGCTGACCGGGGATGCGGAGTCCGCGGGCCTGCTCGTAGCCGATGGTGATGCCCTGCGCCCACCACGGTTCGACGCCCTGGTCGATCAGCCAGGACGCGATCGCCGCGTGCCCGATGGTGGTTCCGTCTGCGCCGTCGATCAGGGCGTGCCACTCGTCCGGTGACCTGCCCGTCGCGGCGAGGACGCGGTCGGGCGCCATCCCCTGTGCGTGCGAGCGAACCGTGCCGTCGGTCATGCCGTCATCGTAGGGCGCAGAGCGTGCGGAGCACCGTCAGGTCAGCTCGTGGAGGCTCTTGCCCGCACACGTCGCGCCAGCTGAGCACCCTCGGAGTCGATGATCAACGGGAGCCGAGCCTTGTCCACCACGCCGAACGAGGGATCAACCGTCACGAAGCCGTCGACCTCCCAGTGGGCAGCCGTCGCGACGTGCACGGCACCTGCAGCGGTCAGGCCGAACTCCTCCATGAGATCGGGAACGTCATCGGCGACCGCATCGATACTGGCCCAGTGCAGTCGGGTCGAACGCAACAGGTCCTGCCACGCCGATCTGTGGTGACGCCCCGCCTGGGACCCCTTGCGCTGAGCTGCTTCGAAGAGCTCGAACTCTGTGAACCCGCTGTACACGATGCTCGTGTCGGCAAGATTGAGGTGATCCCAGAACGCTGCCGCACGGGCGTGGTTCGGCTCCGCACGATGCAGGACGCACTGGATGAAACTCGTCTCCACGAGGACCGCGCCCGGTCGGCCCGAGCATCGGTCGAACTCCAGAACCCGATGCTCGTCGAAGTCATCGGATCCGAGCGGCTCGAACACGGTCAGGACGCCCGGAGCAGGCGCTGGATCGGCTCGACCCGGCAATCCGGATCGATCGACGCGATCGCGCGCTGCCGTCGCGCGCGGCGTTCTTCGAAGGTCCCGGCCGGCCGTGGCGTCCGGGCGAACAACGCCTGGCGCTCGGCCTCGGTGGCGACTCTCGGCCCAGGCGGCCCAGCAGGATCCGCGCTGAGGACGGCGGGACGATGTCCCGCAGCGAGCCGTTCCTCGGTCGGGACACGGCGGAGCGGGTGGGGTGTTTCGGCTGGTCGCACGGTGCCTCCTTGGTCGATGGAGTCAACCGTAGGAGCGCCGAACGGACGCCACCGAACATTCCGTATTTCGCTGCGTGTCCGTCGACCAGACGTCACTCGGCAGCCGCGAGGACCGTCCGCCCGAGCCGCACGAAGTCGTCGACACCGATCGCCTCGCCCCGAGCAGTCGGGTCGATGCCCGCCGCTGCCAGGACCTCGGACGCGTGCGCGCTGCCGCCGAGCACCCCGGACAGGCTCTGCCGCAGCATCTTGCGGCGCTGCTGGAACGCCGCGTCGACCAGGGCGAACACCTGCGACCGCAGGGCCTCGTCGCCCGGGGGCTCGTGCCGGTCGAACGCCACCAGCACGCTGTCGACGTTCGGCACCGGCCAGAAGACCTGGCGGCTGACGAGTCCCGCGGTGCTCCACGCGCCGTACCAGGCGGCCTTGACGCTCGGCGACCCGTAGACCTTGCTGCCGGGGGTGGCGGCGAGCCGGTACCCGACCTCGGCCTGCACCATGACGAGTGACCGCTCGATCGACGGGAAGGTCGCGAGCAGGTGCAGCAGCACGGGGACGGAGATGTTGTAGGGCAGGTTCGCGACCAGGTGCGTGGGTGCGGTGTCGAGGTCCGACGCGGCGACGGTCATGGCGTCCTGCTGCACGACGGTGAGCGTCGCGTCCGGCTGCATGGTGCTGACGGTCGACGGCAGCTTGGCGGCCAGGCGCTTGTCGATCTCGACCGCGGTGACGGGTGCGCCGGTCTCGGTGAGCCCGAGCGTCAGCGACCCCAGGCCGGGCCCGATCTCGAGCACCCGTGCCGTCGGGGTGACGCCGGCGACGGCCACGATGCGTCGCACGGTGTTGGCGTCGTGCACGAAGTTCTGGCCGAGCTTCTTCGTCGGGGTGACGTCGAGTTCGGCCGCGAGTTCCCGGATCTCCGCCGGGCCGAGCAGCGCGCCCACGCCTACTCGTCCACCGTGACGGGCTCGGCGTCCCACGCGCCGTACACGAGCTCGGTGTTCGACGCGATCTGCGCCGCGAGCATCGACGCGTCGGTGCCGAGGGTCTCGGCCATCGACCGCAGCGTGAGCGGGATGAGGTACGGCGCGTTCGGACGGCCGCGGAACGGTGTCGGCGTGAGGAACGGGGCGTCCGTCTCGACCATGATCAGGTGCCGCGGCGCGACCCGGAGGGCTTCGCGCAGGGACTCCGCGTTCTTGAACGTGACGGTGCCGGCGAACGACATGTACCAGCCGCGCTCGGCACACAGGCGGGCGAGGTCCGGGCCGCCGGAGAAGCAGTGGAAGACGGTGCGCTCGGGGGCGCCGACGCGGTCGAGCACCTCGACCACGGCGTCGTGCGCGTCGCGGTCGTGGATGGTCAGCGCCAGGTCGTGCTCCTTGGCGATGCGGATGTGCTCCTCGAACGACCGGACCTGGGCGTCGCGGCCGTCCTCGCCGGTGCGGAAGAAGTCGAGGCCGGTCTCACCGATCGCCCGGACCCGCGGCAGCCCCGCGAGCCGTTCGATGCCGGCGAGGTGCTCGTCGAGCAGCCCCTGCTCCTGCAGCACGGGGGCTTCGTTCGGGTGCAGCGCGACGGCGGCCAGGACGCGGGGCTCCCGGGCGGCGATCGCGGCGGACCACTCCGAGGTGGCGAGGTCGGTGCCGACCTGCACGACCCCGCGCACCCCGACGCTCGACGCGCGGTCGAGGTGCGCGCGGTACTCCAGGGGTCCGTCGCCGCCGTCGCCCACGCCGTCGGCGATCTCCATGTGGGTGTGGTTGTCGTACACCGGCACGACGAGCGCCTGGGGCAGCGGCGGGTAGGTCAGGTCGCGCTTCGACCCGCCGGACGACCCGTCACCACGTGCCCGGACGTGCGGTTCCGCGTCGGTCACGCGGAGACCTGCTCGATGCGCGGGAACAGCCCGCTCTCGAGCGGCACGACGTTCGCTGCGCCCTGCCACTCGTACGCGCGGTCGACGCGCTGCTCGGTGACGGAGCCGCCGGCACCGATCGAGGCCCAGAGCTTCTCGGTCGCCTTCGGCGTGACCGGGGAGAGCAGGACGGTGACGGTGCCCAGGCCGCGGAGTGCCGTGGTCAGGACCGTGCCGAGCCGCTCGCGGTCGGCGTCGTCCTTCGCCAGGGTCCACGGCGCCTGCTCGGTGATGTAGCCGTTCAGGGCGTCGACGAGCTCCCAGACGGTGGCGATCGCGTCGTGCGGGGCGAAGGCGGCGACCGCGGCGTCGGCACGCTCGGTGACCGAGATCGCCAGGTCGTCGATCGCCTGGTCGGACTCGGTCAGCGCACCCCGGGTCGGGACCGCGCCGTCGAAGTACTTCTGCAGCATCGCGACCAGGCGGGAGGCCAGGTTGCCGTACCCGTTGGCGAGTTCCGCCTGGTACCGGGCCGAGATGTCCTCCCAGCTGAAGTTGCCGTCCTGCCCGAAGGTGATGGCGCGCAGGAAGTAGTAGCGGAACGCGTCGGACCCGAACGTGTCGGTGATCTCGGACGGCGCGATGCCGGTCAGCTTCGACTTCGACATCTTCTCGCCGCCGACGAGCAGCCAGCCGTGGCCGAAGACGCGCTCGGGCACCGGCAGCCCCGCGGCCATGAGCATCGCGGGCCAGATCACGGCGTGGAAGCGGGCGATGTCCTTGCCGACGATGTGCACGCTCGGCCACAGGCGGCGGAACGCTTCGTCGTCGTCCGTGCCGTAGCCGAGCGCCGTGACGTAGTTGAGCAGCGCGTCGAACCACACGTACAGCACGTGGTCGTGGTCCCACGGGATCGTGATGCCCCAGTCGAAGCTCGACCGCGAGATCGACAGGTCGCGCAGCCCCTGCTTGACGAACGAGATGATCTCGTTGCGGACGCTCTCGGGCTGGATGAACAGCGGGTTCGACTCGTACAGGTCGAGCAGGCGTTGCTCGAAGTCGGACATCCGGAAGAAGTAGTTGCGCTCGGACAGCACCTCGACCGGGATCGAGTGGATCGCGCAGACCTGCTGCCCCTCGTACGCGCCGGTGCCGGGGACCAGGTCGCTCGGCTGCTTGTACTCCTCGCAGCCCACGCAGTAGAAGCCCTCGAACTCGCCCGCGTAGATGAAGCCGTCGTCGTAGAGCTTCTGCAGGAACGCGGTCACGCCCCGCTCGTGCCGCTCGTCGGTGGTGCGGATGAAGTCGTCGTTCGCGACGTCGACGGTGTCGAGCAACGGCTTCCACGACTCGGTGACCAGCCGGTCCGCCCACTCCTGCGGGGTGACGTCGTTCGCCGAGGCGGTGCGCAGGATCTTCTGCCCGTGCTCGTCGGTGCCGGTGAGCAGCCAGGCGTCGTCACCGCGCTGCCGGTGCCAGCGTGCGAGGAAGTCCGCGGCGACCTCGGTGTACGCGTGCCCGATGTGGGGCACGTCGTTCACGTAGAAGATCGGCGTGGTGATGCTGAACGAGGACCCGTCGGACATGCCGACCATCCTACGGGCGGGCAGGACCAGCATGACGCGCCCCGCGCGCAACCTGTGGAGAAACGGGACGGGAGGCCCGTAACGGGCCCGTCCCGCGCCTCCAGACCGCGGGCCCGGGCGGTCTACCGCGCCGCGAGCGCGCCCTCGTACAGGTCCCGTTTCGACAGCCCGGTCGCGTCGGCGACCGCCGCGGCGGCCTCCTTCATGCGCATGCCTGCGGCCACCCGCTCGAGCACCAGCCGGACGCCGTCGTCGAGCGTCGCCTCCTCGGTCGCCTCGGCCGCGCCGGCCACGACGACGCAGATCTCGCCCCGGACACCGTCGGACGCCCACGCGACCAGCTCGTCCAGGGGTCCGCGACGCACCTCCTCGTACAGCTTCGTCAGCTCGCGGCAGACCGCAGCGCGGCGGTCGCCACCGAACCCGACGGCCATGTCGGCCAGGGTCTCGGCCAGTCGGTGCGGCGACTCGAAGAACACCATCGTCCGCTGCTCCCCTGCCAGCGCCTGGAACGCCCGGCGGCGCTCCCCGGCCTTGCGGGTCGGGAAGCCCTCGAACGTGAAGCGGTCGGTGGGCAGGCCCGAGACGGCGAGCGCCATGAGCACCGCCGACGGTCCGGGCAGGGCGGTGACGGTGACCCCGGCCGCGGCAGCGGCCTCGACGAGGGGGAAGCCCGGGTCGCTGATCGCGGGCATGCCGGCGTCGGTCAGCACCACGACGTCCTCGTCGCGGGCGAGCTCGACCACCTCGGACGCCTTCGCCCGCTCGTTGTGCTCGTGCAGGGCGATGAGCCGCGGACGGTTCTCGATGCCCAGCGCGCGCATCAGGTGCACGGCGGTCCTGGTGTCCTCCGCAGCGACCACGGTGGCGTTGGAGAGGGTCTCGACGAGACGGCGCGAGGCGTCCCCGAGGTTGCCGATGGGCGTTGCAGCGAGGACGATCACGCACCCATTGTCGTCGCAGCACCCGGCCAGCGCGGACATGACCGCGATCCGTAGGATGCTCAGCGATGACCAGCGAGCTGACCGACGACCGCACGGCCGTGCCCGAGGGGCCCGTCGGCTCGCGTCTCGACGACTGGTGGGGGCGGGTGCTCTCCTCGTCACGGCGCGTCGCGGTGTGGCGCTGGACGGGACCGCTCGCGGTGACGCTGCTCGCCGCGGTCCTGCGCCTGGTGCACCTCGGCACCCCGCACGCCCTGGTGTTCGACGAGACGTACTACGTGAAGGACGGCTGGTCGATCGTCCACCTGGGGTACGAGGGCACCTGGCCGGCGAACCCGAGCAGCGACTCGGCCCCGACGACGGACGACCGCTTCGTCCGCGGCGAGACCGACGTCTTCACGAGCGCGGCGGAGTTCATCGCCCACCCGCCGCTCGGCAAGTACCTGATCGGCCTCGGCATGCTGCTGTTCGGGGCGGACAACGCCTTCGGCTGGCGCTTCACGGTCGCCGTCCTGGGCATCGCGACGGTGTTCCTGACGGCCGTCATCGCCCGCTCGCTGTTCCGCTCGACCATGATCGGCACGCTCGCCGGGTTCCTGCTCGCGATCGACGGGCAGGCCATCGTGATGTCCCGGGTCACGCTGCTCGACGGCATCCTGACGTTCTTCGTCGTGCTCGGTGCCGGCGCGCTGCTGCTCGACCGCCGGCGGACGCGGCGGAAGCTCGACGAGTGGGTGGCCGCGCGGGCCGCCGCGGGCCGGGACACCCTGTGGGGGCCGGTGCTGTGGTGGCGGCCGTGGCTGTTCGCGATGGGGCTGACCCTGGGGCTCGCGGCGGCGACGAAGTGGTCGGGGCTGTACTTCCTGGCGTTCTTCGCCCTGTACTCGGTGCTGAGCGACATGCTGATGCGGCGTCGTGCCGGTGTGGAGTTCTGGGCGTCGAGCGCGCTGCTGCAGCAGGCACCGGTGTCGTTCCTGCTGACGGTGCCGATCGCGGCCGTCACGTACGTCGCGTCGTGGACCGGTTGGTTCGTCTCGGAGGACGGCTGGGACCGCAACTGGCTGGCCTCCGGCGGCGAGCGGTGGACCGGCGTACTCGCCTGGGTGCCGGACAGCCTGCAGAACTGGTGGCACTACCAGTCCGAGATCTACGCCTTCAACATCGGGCTGCACACCCCGCACTCGTACCAGGCGAACCCGCTGCTCTGGCTCCTGATGCAGCGACCCACGTCGATGTACTACGTCGGCACCGACGCCGGCCAGGACGGCTGCTGGGCCTCGCGCTGCGGCGAGGCGATCACCGGCGTCGCGAACCCGTTCATCTGGTACGCCTCGGTCGTCGCCGTCGTGGCCCTGCTCGTGCTCTGGGTCCTGCGCCGGCGGTGGGAGTACGGCTTCGTCCTGCTCGGCGTCGCTGCGGGGTACCTGCCCTGGCTGGGCTACCTGGACCGCACGGTGTTCCAGTTCTACACGATCGCCTTCGAGCCCTTCATGGTGATGGCGCTGGCGGCCGCGATCGGCCTGGTGCTCGGGTCACGCGACGACGACCGCCGACGACGGACGCGCGCGATCGTGTGGGTGGGCGTGTACCTCGGGGTCGTCGTGCTCGCGACGGTGTACTGGTACCCGATGTGGACGGCGGTGCAGGTGCCGTGGGACTTCGTCCGGTCCCACTACTGGCTGCCGAGCTGGTTGTAGGCCGACCGGCGCGACCGCGCGCCGGGTGCGGTGGTCACGACCCGGCGCGGACGGGAGGCCCGTGGCGGGCCCGCCACGGGCCTCCCGTCCGCCGCTCGGTCCGTGTGCCGGCGTGACGCCCCGCGTCAGGACTGCGCGTGCAGGGCCCGTTCGATCGACTCGCGGTCCAGGGGCTCCCCGAGCATCGGGGCGGTCGTCCCGCCGGGCAGCACGCCCTCGATCAGGACCTCGGCGTACCGGCGCCAGGCGTCGGGGTCGTGCGCGCGCGTGGTGTCGGCGACCGCTCCGACCATCGACGTGAGCATGGGGAGGTCTCGGGAGTCGAACCCGCTGCGGACCACCCCGGCGTCGCGCGCCCGTCGGATGATCTCGGACACCTGGGTCTCGAGGCGGTCGCGCTCGTGCACGACCGACGGGCGTGCCCTGCCGGCCCGGACGATCGCGTCGGCCAGGGCGCGGTCGCGCGCGCGGAACTCGAACACCCCCATCAGGTAGACCCGGAGTGACTCGCGGGGGTCGATCTCGTCGGCGGCGCGGGCGGCGGCGTCGTTCAGGGCCTCGAACTTGGTGGCGAGCAGCGCCTCGATCAGGGAATCCTTGTCGGCGAACCGGCGGTAGACCGTCCCGACACCGACGCCCGCCTCGTGCGCGATGTCGTTCAGGGTGACCGAGAGCCCGCGTTCGGCGAAGCACTTGCGAGCCGTCTGCAGGATGAGCTCGCGGTTCCGAGCGGCGTCGGCGCGCAGCGGTCGGTCGAGGTCGGACGCGGAGTCGGTGCTGCTCACGATCCGAATCTAGTTGAACCTTCTGGGAACAAGTGGATGCGGTTCTTCCGTTTCGGTCTACACTGGTGCGAACCGGATGCCACGCATCCGGTTCCGGAACACCGCTCTCCGGAGGGCTCGACGGCGCGCCCTCCACCTCCCCCTCCAACCTTCTCGAAGGAGGCTGCCGTGACGGCAGAACACACCGCGCCGACTCCCACCGGGGCGGCGCCCACGACTCCCGGCACCACGCCCGCCCCGAGCAACCGTCGCTGGATCGCCCTGGCGGTCATCGCCCTCGCGCAGCTGATGGTCGTGCTCGACGCCACCATCGTCAACATCGCGCTGCCCTCGGCCCAGGCCGACCTCGACTTCGGCACCGACCAGCGGCAGTGGATCGTCACCGCGTACTCGCTGGCGTTCGGGTCCCTGCTGCTGCTCGGCGGGCGCCTCGGCGACCTGTTCGGTCGGAAGAACACGTTCATCGTCGGGCTCGTCGGCTTCGCCGTGGCCTCGGTGCTCGGCGGCCTCGCCGACTCGTTCGGCCTGCTCGTCGCCGCACGTGCGCTGCAGGGCGTGTTCGGTGCCCTGCTCGCACCGTCCGCGCTCGGCATGCTGACCACGACGTTCCGCGACCCGAAGGAACGCGGTCGGGCCTTCGGCATCTTCGGGTCCATCGCCGGATCGGGTGCGGCCATCGGTCTGCTGCTCGGCGGCGTGCTGACCGAGTACGCCTCGTGGCGCTGGTGCCTCTACGTCAACGTCGTGTTCGCCGTGCTCGGCGTGATCGGCGCCCTCGTCTTCATGGAGCGTCCGCCGAAGGTCGAGCGTCCGCGCATCGACGTCCTGGGCGTCATCACCATCACCGCGGGTCTGGTCGGGGTCGTCTACGGGTTCTCGAACGCGGAGACGAACGGCTGGGACTCCCCCGTCACGATCGCCATGCTCGCCGCCGGGGTCGTCCTGATCGCCGCCTTCGTGGTCATCGAGACGCGGGTGGCCCACCCGCTCCTGCCGCTCCGGGTCGTGCTCGACCGTGACCGCGGCGGATCGTTCATCGCCATCGGCCTGGTCGCGATCGGGATGTTCGGCATCTTCCTGTTCCTGACCTACTACCTCGAGCAGACCCTCGGGTTCAGCTCGCTGCAGACCGGTCTGGCGTTCCTGCCGATGCCGCTGTCGATCATGATCTCGGCGACGCAGATCGGTGGACGTCTGCTGCCCCGCGTCGGCCCGAAGGTCCTGATCTTCGCCGGTGGCATGGTCGCCGCGACCGGACTGCTCCTGCTCCTCCGCACCGACCTCGACAGCTCCTACGCGGGGACCGTCATGCCGGCGCTGATCGTGATCGGGCTCGGCATGGGCACGATCTTCTCGTCCGCGATGAACACCGCGACGACGGGGGTCGCCCGAGCCGACGCCGGCGTGGCCTCGGCGACGGTCAACACGATGCAGCAGATCGGCGGTTCGATCGGCACGGCGCTGCTGTCGACGATCTTCGCCGACGTCGTGTCGAGCAGCCTGTCCGCATCGTCCGGCGCGCCCACGAAGCTGCAGCAGGCCCAGGCGGTGCTCGACGGGTACCACGCGGCGTTCGCGATCTCGGCCGGCGTGCTCGTGCTCGTCGCCCTCGCCGGCGGGCTCCTCATCAACCGGCAGTCGGTGCGGCTCGAGCGGCTCGCCCGTGCCGGTTCCGCGACGACCGGGAGCATCCCCGCCGCGGCGCACTGACCCCCGGCGCACCCGGCCCGTCCCCGTTCTGTGGGGGCGGGCCGTTGTGCGTGCGGGTGGGTGGACGCATGCCCGGCGCACGCGTTCTGCGACGATCCACGCGTCGAACACGCTGTGCACGGTCGATGCATGCACACGCAACCCCTGCGTGTGCATGTACCGACGATCCACGTGTCGAAGATCAAGTGCACGGTCGACGGATGCACACGTATGCGACGGCCCCAACCGCACGCCAGCCACTTCCCACCGCCCTGTTTGCGCCGTGTGTCGCCCCTCCTGGCCCACGTCAGGGGCTCGGTTTATGGTGTCCGGCATGGCCCCCGTCCTGACCTCACCACTCGTGTCGACGCAGTGGCTCGCAGACCACCTCGGTGCTGACGAGCTCGTCGTGCTCGACGCCTCGGTGCACACGGCGGGGACCGGCTTCCAGACCGCGTGGCACTCAGGGCAGGACGCCCACGAGCAGCGCGGTCACGTTCCCGGAGCGCGCTTCGCCGACCTGATCGACGCGTTCTCGACGCCGGACGCCCCCGTCCCGTTCACCCGCCCGGGCGCGGAGCGGTTCGAAGCCGCCGCCGGGCAGCTCGGCGTTACGAACACGTCGACCGTCGTGGTCTACGACGACGGCGACGGCGAGTGGTCGGCGCGGCTGTGGTGGATCTTCCGCTCGTTCGGGTTCGACTCGGTGGCCGTGCTCGACGGCGGCTTCACGAAGTGGCGCGACGAGGGCCGACCGGTCCGCGTCGGGGCGCTCAACACCCCGCCGGCGGCGACCAGGCCCGACACCGGAGCGTTCCTGGCGGGCGAGGAACGCGCGCTGTGGGCCGATCACGACCGCGTCACCCGCGCCGTCTCGGGCGAGGAACCCGCCTCGCTCGTGTTCGCCGCGCCGTGGTCCGCGCTCGGCAACGACCACCCGCCGATCGTGCCCGGCAGCACCCCGATCACGGCGGACACCCTGCTGGACCCCGAGACGAACACGTTCCTGCGCGGTGCCGAGCTCGAGCGGGCCTTCGCCGAGGTCATCGGAGCGGACGAGATCGTCACGTACTGCGGCGTGGGCAGCGCGGCGTGCGTCGACGCCCTGGCGCTCACGGTGCTCGGGCACGACCGGGTCAAGGTGTACGACGGCTCCCTGGCCGACTGGTGGCGGCACGACGACCGGGCACTGACGTCCTGACCTCACCGACCACCGGACGTCGGCGTCCGGCCGCACCGGCCACCGCACCTCGGCGTCCAGCCGCACCGACCATCGGCCGCCGGCGTCCGGCCGCACCGGCTCGCAGCACGACTACCGTTGCACCATGAGCACCAGACGCGCGGTCATCCTCGGCGGTACCGGCGGGATCGGCTCAGCCGTCGCTCGTGCGTTCTTCGACGCATCGGGCCGGGGCGGTGACGACTGGCAGGTCGACGTCGTTGCCCGCACCGGCGGACCCGTCGCCGACGCACTCGCCGCGGCCGGAGCCTCGTTCGTGCCAGGCGACCGACGGGACCGCTCCGTCCTGCGCGACCTGCTGCGCCCCGGTGCGGACCTGCTGGTCGACACCGTCGGCGTGACGCGCGACGACGCCCTGCAGCTCCAGCCCTTCCTCGACGACGTCGGCTCCACGGTCTTCGTCTCGTCCAAGGCCGTCTACGCCGACGAGCAGGGCCGCCACGCCAACTCGCTCGACAAGCCGGTCTTCGGCGGCGCGGTCACCGAACTGCAGCCGACCGTCACCGCGGGCGACGGCGACCCGACGAGTCGGGACGGCTACGGCGCCGCGAAGGTCGCGGCCGAGCAGGTCCTGCTCGACCACGGCGCCCCGGTCACCGTGCTCCGCCCGTCGAAGGTGTACGGCGTCGGGATCGGTCGCCCGCGGGAGTGGTTCGTCGTCCGCCGCGTGCTCGACGGCCGGGAGCGCGTGCTCCTCGCCGACCACGGCCGGGGCGTCGACCACACCACCGCGGCGAGCGGCATCGGCTCGCTCGTGCGCCTGGTGGCGGACGCACCCGATCGCCGGATCCTCAACGTCGCGGACGCCACCGCCCCGACCGTCCTCGAGATCGTGCGCACCATCGGCGCGCACCTGGGTCACCGCTTCGACGAGGTCCTGCTCGACGAGGACGCCCCCGCCTTCGTCGGCACGACGCCGTGGTCGACGCCGTCGCCGTTCGTGCTCGACACCGCCGCGGCGCGCGCGCTCGGCTGGGAATCCCCGGCGTTCGCCACCGCGGTCGTCCCGGAGCTCGACTGGCTGGTCGAGACCGCGCACGCGGTCCCGGCCGGCGGCGACGTCCCGTGGGCCGACGACCCGTTCTGGGACCGCATGTTCGACTACGGCCCGGAGGACGCCGCACTGGCGCTCCTGTCACTCGGTCTCGGCTGACGCCGTGCGCTCGGAGGTCCTGTTCATCGGCGGGCGCTCCGGCGTCGGCAAGTCGACCGCAGCGCTGGCCCTGCACGACCTGCTGGTCGCCGCCGACGTCCGCCATGCCGTGATCGAGGGCGACCTGCTCGACCTGGCCCACCCTGCCCCGCACGTCGAGCACCCCGACGTGCACCTGGCCGAGCGGAACCTCGCGACGATGTGGTCCGGCTTCCGGGGACTCGGGCACCGACGGCTCGTGTACACGAACACCGTGTCGGTGCTCGAACACCGCCGCCTCGCAGCCGCGATGGGCGACGACCCACTCGTCACGGCCGTCCTGCTCCGCGCCGACGACCGCACCACCGCCGACCGGTTGGCGCGTCGGGCGGGCGGCGCCCTCCCGCAGGCGCAGCTCGCGCACAGCACGCGGACGGCCGGGAGGCTCGACGCGGCTTCCCCGGACACGGTCACCCGGGTGGACACGGCGGGTCTGACCCCCGCACAGGTCGCCGCGCAGCTCGCGTCGATCACGGGGCGGCTCCCGGGCTGATCGCCCCACGGCGCCTGTGCACAGTGGTCCTCCCGTCCACAATCGCCCCCGGGCGGTGGTCCGTCCAGTCGCCCGGGGGCACGCTGGGGGCATGGACGACAACCGCCTCGGCACCTCGGTCAGCCCCTACCTGCGGCTGCACGCCGACAACCCGGTCGACTGGCGCGAGTGGGGGCCCGAGGCGTTCGCCGAGGCCCGCGAGCGCGACGTCCCCGTCCTGGTGTCGGTCGGCTACGCCACGTGCCACTGGTGCCACGTGATGGCGCGCGAGAGCTTCGCGGACCCAGAGATCGGCGAGCTGCTCCGTCGGGACTTCGTGTCGGTGAAGGTCGACCGCGAAGAACGTCCGGACGTCGACGCCAGCCTGATGGCCTCGGCGAGCGCCTTCACGCAGCAGCTCGGTTGGCCGCTGACGACGTTCCTCACGCCGGACGGGCACGTGTTCTTCGCGGGGACGTACTTCCCGCCCTCCCCGGTCGGCCAGGTCCCGGCGTTCCGGCAGATCCTCGCGGCGGTGCTCGACGCCTGGACGGAGCGGCGGCACGAGGTGGACGCGAACGCGTCGGCCATCGCGACGGCGATCCGGCAGGGCGCGGTGGCGGACGCGACCGCTCGCTCCGGCGAGGACGGCGGCGGGGCCGACCCGGGCCTCCCGTCCGTCGATGCCATCCGCGCCGTCACGGGCCAGCTGGCCGCGGCTGAGGACACCACCCACGGCGGTTTCGGCGGTGCGCCGAAGTTCCCGAGCACCCCGTTGCTCGAGTTCCTCGCCGATGCGGCAGCCGACGGCGACGCCGAGGCCGACGGGCTGCTCGACCGGTCGTTGCACGCGATCCGTGCGTCGGAGCTGACCGACGCCGACGGCGGGGTCTTCCGGTACGCCACCCGGCGCGACTGGAGCGTGCCGCACTACGAGCGCATGCTGTACGACAACGCCGGACTGCTCGCGGTGGCGGGGGCCGAGCAGGCACGCGGCATCGCAGAGTTCCTGCGCGACACGTTGCGCCGCGCCGACGGCGCCTTCGTCGCCGCCCAGGACAGCGAGTCGACGATCGACGGCCGCCGGGTCGAGGGCGAGTGGTACCGGCGACCCCTCGCAGAACGTTCCCGGCTCGACCCGCCGCCGCTCGACGACCAGGTCCTGACCGGCTGGAACGGGCTCGCGATCCGGGGGCTCGCGATCGCGGGGGCGCGGCACGGCGATCCCGAACTCGTGGCCCTGGCTCGTGGTGCGGCCGATGCCGTCCTCGCCGCGCACGTGCAGGACGGACACGTGACGGTCCGCTCCAGCACACCCGCCGGAGTGTCCTCGGCACCGGCCACCATCGAGGACGTCGGCCTGCTCGCCGAAGGGCTGCTGGAACTCGCGCTCGCGACGGGCGAGGTGTCGTACGCCACCGTCGCTCGTTCGCTCGTCGACGACGGGCTGGCCGAGCGCTTCCAGGTCGACCCCGTGCTGGCCTCGGCGGGGACGGCCACGGGCGAACAGCCGCAGACCGCGATGCGCTCCGGCACGGTCGGGCTGGCATCGGCGGCGGCGATCCTCGCGGCCCTGACCGGTGACGGTGCACTCCGTGACGCCGCGGCCCGGCTCGTCGCGGCACGCGCGCTGACCGGTACCGAACGACCACTCGGCCACGCGGACGCCCTCGGGGTGGCGCTCGCACTGCAGCGTCCGTCCCGCGAGGTCGTCGTCGTCACGCGCGACGCCGACGACCCACTGCGCGCCGTCGCGCGGAGCGCACGGCAGCCGGGCACCGTCGTCGCCCTGGTCACGCCCGAGCAGGCCCGTGCGTGGAGCGACGTCGGCTTCTCACTGTTCGCGGGGCGTGACGGCCTGGACCCCGCCGCCTACGTCTGCCACGACCGGGTGTGCGCACTGCCGGCCCGCACGGCGGACGCGTTCGCCGAGCAGATCGCCTGACCACCGCTCGCTCCGCGCAGCCTGTATCCTGGAATGCTCATGTCTCCCACGCTGCCCGCCATCACCTACCCGCCCGAGCTGCCGGTCTCACAGCGGCGGGACGACATCGCGGCCGCCATCCGGGACAACCAGGTGGTGATCGTCGCCGGCGCCACCGGTTCCGGCAAGACGACCCAGCTGCCCAAGATCTGCCTCGAGCTCGGGCGTGAGCACATCGGGCACACGCAGCCCCGTCGGATCGCGGCGCGCACGATCGCCGAGCGGGTGGCCGAGGAGCTCGGCGGCGGCGAGCTCGGCGGACTCGTCGGCTACCAGGTGCGCTTCACCGACAAGGTCAGCTCCGAGACCCGCGTGAAGCTGATGACCGACGGCATCCTGCTCAACGAGATCCACTTCGACCGCGACCTGAAGCGGTACGACACGATCATCATCGACGAGGCGCACGAGCGGTCGCTGACCATCGACTTCCTGCTCGGCTACCTCAAGCGACTGCTCCCCCGACGCCCCGACCTCAAGCTCATCATCACGAGTGCGACGATCGATCCGGAGTCCTTCTCGAAGCACTTCGGGGGCGCGCCGATCATCGAGGTGTCCGGCCGCACCTACCCGGTCGAGGTCCGGTACCGTCCGCTCGTCGCCGAGGACCAGGGCGACGACGCCGACGACGAGTCCGACTCCCGGACCGGCGACAGCGGGAACGCCGCCGACGACCGCGACACCCTGCAGGGGATCACCGACGCCCTCGACGAGCTGGCGCAGGAGGACCCGGGCGACGTCCTGGTGTTCCTGTCCGGCGAGAACGAGATCCGCGACGCGCAGGACGCCATCGAGGGCAAGCGCTACCCGGGCACCGAGGTCCTGCCGCTGTACGGGCGGTTGTCCGCCGCCGACCAGCACCGGGTCTTCGAGCGCCGCAGCACGCCGGGCATCCGCAGGCGTGTGGTCCTGGCGACCAACGTCGCCGAGACCTCGCTCACCGTGCCGGGGATCAAGTACGTCGTCGACACCGGCACGGCGCGCATCTCGCGGTACTCCCCGCGCGCCAAGGTGCAGCGCCTGCCGATCGAGGCGATCTCGCAGGCCAGTGCGAACCAGCGCTCCGGGCGCGCGGGACGCACCAGCGCCGGCATCGCCATCCGGCTCTACTCCGAGGACGACTTCGGCCGCCGCCCCGAGTACACCGACCCCGAGATCCTCCGCACGAACCTCGCCGCGGTGATCCTGCAGATGATCTCCCTCGGCTTCGGCGACATCGAGTCGTTCCCGTTCCTGCAGCCGCCGGACAGCCGGGGCGTGAAGGACGGCCTCGACCTGCTCCGCGAACTCCGTGCCGTCGACAAGGACGGCCGCATCACGAAGTCCGGGCGGCAGCTCACCCGGCTGCCCATCGACCCGCGACTCGGGCGGATGGTGCTCGAGGCCGGTCGGCAGGGCGTCGGGCGCGAGGTCGTGGCGATCGTCAGCGCCCTGAGCATCCAGGACCCGCGGGAGCGCCCCCTCGAGAAGCGCACCCACGCCGACCAGCTCCACGCCCGGTTCGCCGATCCCACGAGCGACTTCCTCACCCTGCTCAACCTCTGGAACCACCTCGAGGACAAGCAGGAGGAACTGTCGTCGAGCGCGTTCCGCCGGTTGTGCAAGGCGGAGTTCCTCAACCACCTGCGCATCCGCGAGTGGCAGGACCTGTACCGGCAGCTCTCCCGCGCCGCCAAGCAGGTCGACGTGCGGGTCGGGCAGTCCCGCTCCGACGACGGCGACGCCGTGCACCGGTCACTCCTGTCCGGGCTCCTCAGCCAGATCGGTCTGCGCGACCGCGAGAAGCGCGACTACCTCGGTTCCCGCAACACCCGGTTCGTGGTGTTCCCGGGCAGCGTCCTGGCCAAGAAGCAGCCCGACGCCGTGATGGCCGCCGAACTCGTCGAGACGAGCCGGCTGTTCGCGCGGACGGTGGGCCGCATCGACCCCGCGTGGGTGGAGCCGCTCGCCGGCGACCTGCTCAAGCGCACCTACGGTGAGCCGCACTGGGAGAAGAAGCAGGGCGCCGTCGTCGCCTACGAGCGGGTGACCCTGTTCGGCGTCCCGATCGTGGAGCGCCGCCGCGTGCAGTACAAGCGCGTCGACCCCGAGCACTCCCGCGAGCTCTTCATCCGGCACGCCCTCGTCGAGGGCGAGTGGGACTCGCAGCAGGCGTTCGACCGCGACAACCGTCGACTCCGGCGCGAACTCGAACAGCTCGAGGAACGCACACGCCGCCGCGACATCCTGTTCGACGACGAGCGCGTCTTCGACTTCTACGACGCCCGCATCCCGGCGGACATCACGACGACCCGCGACTTCGAGGGCTGGTGGCGAGCCACCCGTCGTGAGCAGCCGGACCTGCTCACCATGCGCCGGTCGGACCTGCTGGACGAGGACGCGGCAGAGGCGGCGCAGGACCAGCAGGAGTACCCGACCCAGTGGCGGAGCGGCGACCAGCGGCTGGCGATCAAGTACCGCTTCGAGCCGGGCGCCCAGGACGACGGCGTCAGCGTGCAGGTGCCCCTCGCGCTCCTCCCCCGCATGCGCGAAGAGGGGTTCGACTGGCAGGTCCGCGGGCTGCGCAAGGAGCTCGTCACCGCGCTCATCAAGTCGCTGCCGAAGCAGATCCGCAAGAACGTCGTGCCCGCCGCCGACTGGGCCGAGAAGATCGTCGCCGAGCTGCCCGACGATGCCCCGACCGAGCCGACCGAGTCGTTCCGCGCCACCCTCGCCAAGGCGATCCAGCGCATGACCTACGTCCCGGTCACCGAGTCCGACTTCGACCTGTCCCGCGTCCCCGCGCACCTGCTGCCGACGTGGGCCGTGGTCGACGAGCGCGGCCGCCGGGTCGAGACCGGCAAGGACCTGTCGGCCCTGCAGACCAAGCTCAAGGACCGGACCCGGCAGAGCGTCGCCTCCGCGACGACGAAGGGCGCGGGCCGGCCAGGAGGCGCGGCTCGCGTCGCGTCCGCCGGCGTCGGTCGTCCCCTGGAGCAGTCCGGCCTCAGCGCCTGGCCCGACCAGGACCTGCCGCAGACCCTCGACACCAGGCAGGCGGGCGGCGTCATCCGCGCGTACCCGTCCCTGGTCGAGGAGGGCTCTGGTCCGAAGGCGACCGTCGGCGTGCATCTCCTCGCCACCCCGTCGGACCGGGCGGTGACGATGCCGGCCGGAGTGCGTCGCCTGGTGATGCACGCGGTGCCCTCCCCCGTGTCGTACATCCAGTCGCACCTGACCGCGCAGGAGAAGCTCGCGCTCGCCGCCAGCCCGTACCCGTCGACCGCCGCCCTGTTCGACGACGTCCTGGCCGCCGTGGTCGATTCGGGCATCCGCCGCGCCCACCCCGACGGTCTGGTCTTCACGAAGGCCGAGTTCGAGTCCGTCCGCGACGCCGTGTCGGCCACCGTCGTCGACACGATGTTCACCGCGGTGTCCGAGGTCGCAGCGGTCCTGGCCGCCCAACGGTCGGCCGAGCGTGCACTGAAGCAGGCGAACTCCATGTCCCTGCTCGCCGCGCTGACGGACATGCGCCAGCAGACGGAGCGCCTCGTGTTCCCCGGGTTCGTCGCCGTGGCGGGACTCGATCGACTCCGCCGCATCCGCGTGTACCTGCAAGGCATCGAGGCACGCGTGCAGAAGCTCCTGCAGAACCCCGGGCGCGACGCCACCTGGATGCGCGAGGTCACCGTGGCGACCGACCGCTACACCGATGCCGGCGGCACCTTCCCGCCCGCGGTCGGGGCGCACCCGGAGCTCGTGCACGCACGGTGGATGCTCGAGGAGTTCCGGCTCAGCCTGTTCGCGCAGGAGCTCGGGACCGCCGAGACCGTCTCGCTGCAGCGGATCACGAAGGCCCTGGCGGCGGCTCGCTGATCGGTCTACCGTATCGGCCATGATCGGCACACTCGACGTCGTCGTCCTGGACTGCTCGGACACCCGCGCCCTCGCCCGCTTCTACGCCGAGCTGCTCGGCGGCGAGATCGTCGGCTTCGACGAGGACTGGGCCGAGATCGCCCTCCCGTTCACCGACCACCGTCCGATCCTGGCGTTCCAGCAGGTCGACGACTACCGCGCACCGGAGTGGCCGGGCCAGACCGTGCCGCAGCAGAGCCACCTCGACGTCAAGGTCGACGACCTCGATGACGGCGAGGCCGCGGTGCTGGCGATCGGAGCGACGGCCACGGGATCGGGGACGGACACGTTCCGCGTCTACCTCGACCCGGCCGGGCACCCGTTCTGCCTCATCCGGCCGTCGGACTGACCGCCTCGGTCGCCAGGCCCTCGACGACCGTCACGTTCGGCAGGGCCGTGAGCGCCCGCCCGGGGAGGAACAGCTTGGCGGCACGCCGCCCGGCCCCGATGACGACCTCGGGTGCGTCGAGCACACGCGCGTCGATGTAGAGCGGCCACGACGACGGCAGTCCGATCGGGGTGATGCCGCCGTACTCCATGCCGGTCAGTTCAACGGCCTGGTCCATCGGGGCGAAGCTCGCCTTGCGCACGTCGAGCAGCTGCTTCACGACGCGGTTGACGTCGAGCTTGGTCGATGCCAGGACGACGCACGCGGCGTAGCGGAGCTCGTCGCCCCGCTTGCCGGCGACGACGATGCAGTTCGCGCCGCCCGCCAGCGGGTAGCCGTAGGCCTCCGAGAAGGCGGCAGTGTCGGCCAGGTCGGCGTCGATCGGCGCGCCCTCGATCGTCGAGAGCACGTCGCTGGGCAGCGCGACCAGGGCTTCGGCGACGGGGATGGCGAGGAAGCCGGTGGCGACCAGGGCAGGAACACGTTCGAGCGTCGGCATGGCTCCACCGTAGGCAAGCGATCCCGCACGAGGGTGGAGCCATGACCGAACTCCGGGCGATCGACGTCGACCAGTGGGCCCGTCGGGAACACTTCGAGCACTACCGGCGCCGGGTGCCGTGCGCGTACGAGGTGACCGTCGAGCTCGACGTCACCGCCTTCGTCGAGCGCGTCCGCGCGACCGGCCGGCGGACGTACCCGTCGCAGCTCTGGGCCATCGCGACCGTGGTGAACCGGCACGACGAGTTCCGCATGCAGCTGCTGGACGACGGCTCGCCCGCCGTGTGGGACCGCGTCCACCCGATGTTCACCGTGTTCCACCCGGACACCGAGACGTTCTCCGCCCTCGTCGTGCCCTACGACGACGACTTCGGCGCGTTCCACGACGCCGCGGTGTCGACGATGGCGGAGCACCGCGACGACACCCGGATGTTCCCGCAGGACGACCGACCCCGGAACGTGTTCGACGTCTCGACCCTGCCGCGGGCGTCCTTCACCGGGTTCTCGTTGCAGGTGCGCGACGGCTGGGACCACCTGCTGCCGATCATCACGCTCGGCGGGTACCGGACCGCCGGCGAACGGACGCTGCTGCCGCTGGCGTTGCACGTCAACCACGCCGCCGCCGACGGCTTCCACACGACCCGGCTGCTCGGCGAGCTCGACGAGCTGTTCGCCGACCCGTCGTGGCTCGGTTGACCGCAGGGTCGCGTGCGAGTAGAACGGCGCGCATGACGAACGCCGTGGTGCACGTCGAACTCATCGGCCCCGATCCGGATCGGCTCCGGGCCTTCTACGCCGCGCTCTTCGGGTGGGACTCCCCCGCGGGCGCTCCGGTCGCCGCAGCCGTCTCGGACCGGTCCTCGTACTCGTTCCTCGACCCGGCGCCGGGTGCCGGACCGGTCGCAGGCGGCATCGGCGGCGGCCCGGGGTTCACCGCCCACGCGGTCTTCTACGTCGGCGTCGAGGACGTCGCTGCGGCGCTCGAGCGCGTCGAGGAGCTCGGCGGCAGCGTCGTCCTGCCGCCGCAGCGCAACGAGGGCGGCGGTGTGACGGTCGGGCACTTCCACGACCCGGCGGGCAACCTGGTCGGCGTGGCAGGGCCCCGCTGACCCGCCCCGCCGTCCCACCGCATCTCCTACGCTGAACCCATGACGTCGCAGTCGACACCGGGCCCTCGCAGACGCATCGGGCTCGTCGGCGCGGGTGGGATCTCCGTCGCGCACCTGCCCGGGCTGCTCCGCCTGGGCGATGTCGTGGTGCACTCGCACGACGGTACGCACGAGCTCGCCGCCGCGTTCGCCGACACCGCACTGGCCCAGGGCAGCACGATCACCGTGGCGGACAGCCTCGACGACCTCCTCGCCGCGGTCGACGTCGTCGACGTGGTGGTCCCGACGCACGCCCATGCCGAGGTCGTGCGGGCGGCGATCGCGGCCGGCAAGGACGTCGTCTGCGAGAAGCCCCTGGCCCGCACCGACGCGGACGCGGCGGACCTGGCCGCCCGCGCTGCGGACGCAGGCGTGCAGCTCTTCCCGGCCCAGGTGGTGCGCTGGTTCCCCGCATACGCGCGCCTGCACGAGGCCGCGACCACGGGCCTCCTGGGCGACCTGGCGGTGTTGCGGTTCTCGCGGTCCGGCGCCTTCCCTGCCCACGTCCCGTGGTTCGGCGACCGCGCACTGTCCGGCGGGATCGTGATGGACCAGATGATCCACGACCTCGACATCGCGCGCTGGGTGGCCGGCGAGGTGACACGGGTGTCGGCGGTGAGCGTGCGAGCGGGGTCCGAGGCCGAGCCGGTCGAGGCCGCGCACGTCCTGCTCACGCACGCATCCGGCGCGATCAGTCACGTGGCCGGGCTGTGGGGGCCGCAGCACCTCGCGTTCACGACGGAGTACTCGGTGACGGGGACGCTCGGCAGCCTGTCGCACTCCTCACGAGCCGAGGAGGACACCCGGAGCGATCTCGCGGCACCGGCCTCCGTCGACGGCTTCCTGCCGTCGGTGGACCCGGCGGACGATCCGTACGCGCTGGAGCTCGCCGACTTCCTGGCGGCGTTCGACGGCGGGACGCCGCCCCGGGTCACCGCAGCAGACGGTGTCGCCGCGGTGCGGATCGCGAACGCGGCCATCGCGTCCATCGAGTCCGGCCAGCCGGTGGAGCTGGGGTCGTGACGCTCCGGGTCGGGGTGCTCTCGTTCGCCCACACGCACGCCATCAGCTACCTCGGCGCCCTGGTGGCGATGCCCGACGTCGAGGTGCGCGGGACGGATCCAGGCGCGGTCTCGACGGGGACGGGACTCGGCGACCTGCGCGGAGCCGAGCTGGCCCACGCGCTCGGAGCCGGGTACGCGGACTCCGTCGACGACCTGCTCGCCTGGGGCCCGGACGCCGTCGTCGTGACGAGCGAGAACGCCCGGCACCGCGAGTTCGTGGAGCTCGCCGCGGCGGCCGGGGCGCACGTGCTCTGCGAGAAGCCGCTCGCGTGGGCTCGCCATCCGCGATGCGGTGGACCGCGCCGGGGTACGGCTGATGATGGCGTTCCCGGTGCGCTTCGCCTCGGCATTCGACCGGCTACGGGCGACGCGGGACTCGGGCGCACTCGGCACGGTGTTCTCGGTGCGGGGCGCGAACAACGGCATGCTCCCGCTCGCCCGTGACTGGTTCACCGACGTCCGGCTGAGCGGCGGCGGCGCGCTCGTCGACCACGTCGTGCACGTCGCCGACCTGGTCGACGGGCTGACCGGAGCGACTCCGGTGGCCGTCACGGCCGTCGCGAACCGGGTGCTGCACGCCGACCGGGCGAACGCCGAGACCGCCGGCCTGGTGACCGTCACCTACGACGACGGCATGGTCGCGGCGATCGACTGCTCGTGGAGCCGGCCGGACACGTCACCGGTGTGGGGCGGGCTGACGCTCGACGTCGCAGGCACCGGAGGCACGGTGTCGGTGGACTTCTTCGGCGCGGCTGCTCGTGGGCTCGACGCGGTGAGCGGTCGGCCGATCGAGCTGCGGTACGGGCCGGACCACGACCTGCCGATGCTCCGGACGTTCCTGGCGGCCGTGCGGTCCGGCGAGCAGCCACAGCCGGACGTCCACGTGGGGCTGCGGACGCTGTCGATCGTGCTCGCCGCGCAGGAGTCGGTCCGGACGGGCAGGACGGTGCCGGTGCCGCTCGCGGGCTGAGCCCCCGCCCGCGACGCCCTGCCCCGCGCTACGCTCGACTCGATGCGCGCGACCGTGCGGGACGTGGCGGCCCTGGCCGGGGTGTCGCCGAAGACCGTCTCCAACGTCATCAACGGCGGGGTGGTCGTGCGCCCGGAGACCAGGGAGCGTGTCGAGCAGGCGGTCGCCGAACTCGACTACGTGCCGAACCTGTCGGCACGCGGCCTGCGGAACGGGCGGTCCGGCGCGATCGCCTTGACCCTGCCGGAGATGGGCAGCGCGTACTCCGCCGAGCTCGCGCAGTCCTTCGTCGAGCTCGCCCGCGAACGCGGCTGGGTGGTGCAGCTCGAGCAGACCGGCAACGACCCCGCCCGCGAACGCGAACTGGTGTCCCGCGCCCGCGCCCACCTGGTGGACGGGCTCATCCTCAACCCGGTGTCCCTGAGCGCGAGTGTCCTGGCCGGAGCCGAGGGACTGCCCCCGACGGTCGTCATCGGCGAGGTCGAACCGGAGCACGTCGATCAGGTGCACGTCGACAGCCGCGCGGCGGCACAGCAGGTCACCGCGCACCTGATCGCCCGCGGGCACCGGCGCATCGCGGTCGTCGGGGCGTCGCTGCCGGACGCGGCGACCGCGACGAGCGAACTGCGCGAGCGCGGGTACGGCGCAGCGCTGGCGGCGGCGGGCATCGCGCTCGACCCCGCGCTGCGCGTCCCGCTGCCGGCGTGGACGACCAGTGCCGCCGCGACGACCTTCGCCGCCTGGCTCGACGAGCACCCGCTGCCCGACGCCGTGTTCGCGTTCACCGACTCGATCGCGTTCGGGGTGCTGCACGTCCTCGCCGCACGCGGTGTCCGTGTGCCGGAGCAGGTGAGCGTCGTCGGGTTCGACGACGTCGACGCGGCCGCCTACGCGATCCCGTCGCTCAGCACGGTGTCGTTCGACCGTCGGGCGTTCGCCACCGCCGCCCTCGACCTGCTGACCCGGCGCATCGCGGACCGGACGGCGCCACCCGAGACCGTCGTGGTGCCGCACCGCATCGTCGAGCGCGCGAGCGTCGCCGACCGCGCGCGCTGACGCTGCCGCGCCGTTTCGCGCTGACCGACACCTCACGCGGTCGCGCGCCCACGAAGTGTCGCTCAGCGCGAAAGACCGCCGGCCGGTCCAGCCGGTTCGCCGCCGGGCCCGCCGCCGCCCGGGTCCGCGGCCGCCAGCACCGCGGACCGCGTCCGCGCATCGCCGAGGATCCGGAAGTGCCCGCCGACCGGCAGCCGCACGTTCGTCGCCCCGGCGAGCTCGCTGCCCTCCGGGATGAGCGTGTCGAAGACGCCGTACACCGACGTGATCCGCGCGTTGGCGCCGAGTTCCCGCGCGAGCCCTGCCAGCACCGGGTCGGCCGCCCGGAAGGCACGCAGGTGCGGCACCGGCGCGAGCCGCGCGTACACCGAGCCGGCGAAGGGCGTCGACACCGCTACCATCCGATCGATGCGCCCGTCGGCGTCGAGCTGGCTCATCGCGTACTTGCCGATCAACCCGCCCTTGCTGTGTGCGAGGACCAGGACGTTCCGTAGGTCGTGCTCGTGCAGGTACGCCACGACGTCGCGCGCCGACGCCGGCACCGGCCGCAGGTTGTGCCGGAGCACGGGCAGCACGTGCACCGGGTGACCGCGGTCGTGCAGGGCGTCCATCAGCGGGCGCATGAAGTGCCAGGTCTCGTAGACCCCGGGGATCACGACGACGGGCTGACCGCTGCCGGTCCGGTAGTCGTCGGCGGTGGTCGGGCCCAGGCTCCGCACCTGCCAGCGGGCGGCGTACGCCCAGTCGAGTGCGGCCCACCACGCCCGACGCACCAGCGGCACACGGCCCGGGTCCACGCCGCCCGCACCGGACGGACGCTCCAGCGGTGGTCCGGCCGCGCCGGCGGGGAGCGACCCGGTCACGGTGACGCCTGCGGGGTGTGAGCGCGGTCGAAGGCGTCGACGAGCCGGGCGAACGTCTCCGGCTGACGCTCCTGCACGTGGTGCGGGCCGGCCAGCTCGACGAAGGTGCCGTCGGGCGCCGCCGCGGCGACGCGCTCGGACCACTCGCGCCGTGCGATCGGGTCCCGGTCGCCGCGGACGACGAGCACCGGCTGCGCGACCTTGGCGACGGTGTCCTCGGTGCGGTAGCGGAGCATGGGGCGGAGCTCGTGCAGGTACTGCCGCATGCTCCGCAGGTAGTCGGTCACGAGCACGGCGTTCATCCGGACGCGTTCGACCAGTCCGTCGCGTGCCAGGTCGAACGCCTGCTGCCGGAGGGTCCGACGACCGGCCGCGATGACCGGTCCGACCATGACCACCGAACGCACCACCGACGGGTGCCGGCGGGCCGACTCGACCACGACCTGCGACCCCATCGACTGACCGACGAGCACCAGGTCGTCGTGGCCCCGCGACCGGACGGCACGCACCACCAGGTCGCCGAGTTCCTCGATCGACAGTCGCCGTCCAGCAGCGGGCAGCCACCCGAAGCCGGGCAGGTCGACGCTGACGGTGCGGTGCGTGGTGGCGAGGGCACGCTGCGACCGGGCGAAGGACCGGTGCGACATCCCGATGCCGTGCACCAGCACGACGGTCGGACTGCCGTCCTGGCCGAGCCGCCCGGCCGGTGCGGCGGAGTACAGGCGCACCGGCAGGCCATCGATCCGGACGGTCTCCACCTTGGCGCGCACGAACCGAGGCTACGCGGCGCTCCGCAGCACGACGTCAGCATGCCGCGCCCCAGCGCAGCAACGGCACATCCGCACCACGAGAGCACCACGACCGCACCACCCGCGGGTACGATCCCGACATGCGGAAGACCACTGCCGGTCTGTTCACGTCGGTCGACGGCGTCGTGCAGGACCCCTACGAGTTCCAGTACGACAGCTTCGACGACGAGCTCGGCGCGGCGATGGGCGCATGGATGGCCCGGACCGACACCGTGCTGCTCGGCCGCACGAGCTACCTCGAGTGGTCCGAGTGGTGGCCCGCCCACGCCGACGACCCGTTCGGCCAGTGGATCAACCCGATCGAGAAGCACGTGGCCTCGACCACCCTCGGCGACGACCTGGCGTGGCAGAACAGCACCCGGATCCGCGGCGACGTCCCCACGTTCGTCCGCGAGCTGCAGCAGCGCGACGGCGCCGACATCGCCGTGTGCGGGAGCGTCACGCTCGTCCGCAGCCTGTTGTTCGCCGGGGTGCTCGACGAGCTCCAGCTGATGATCCACCCCGCGATCGCGGGCTCCGGCCGGCGGCTCTTCGAGCCGACGGACCCGGCCACGCGGCTGCGGCTGGTCGACAGCACCGTGACGAGCCGGGGGAACGTGCTGAACACCTACGGGCGGTTCGCGGACTGACGGAGGCGATCCGGGCCTCCCGGCCGGCGCTGTGCAGGTGGACGGCGGCGTCCCGTGATCGGCGTACCCTTCTGGGTGGCCCAGACCGCACGAACCCGGAGCTCACCATGCCGCAGGACACCCGCCCGCACGTCGTCATCGTCGGCGGTGGATTCGCCGGTGTCGCAGCCATGCGCGAACTCGCCGACGCACCGGTGCGGGTGACCCTGGTCGACCGCCACGTCTACAACATGTTCCAGCCGCTCATGTACCAGGTCGCGACCGGTGGCCTGAACGCGGGTGACGTGACCTACTTCCTGCGCTCGCTGCGGGCACGGCAGGCCAACGCCGAGTTCCGCCACGGCCTGCTCACCGGCATCCGCACCGACGAGCGCATCGCCGAGATGTCCGACGGCGAGCACCTGCACTACGACTACCTGATCCTCGCCAACGGCGTGAACACGAGCTACTTCGGTACCCCGGGGGCGTACGAGTACGCGTACTCGATGTACTCCCGCTCGCAGGCGCTCCGCATCCGCGACGAGCTGTTCACCCGCCTCGAGGAGGCGGCGGCGAACCAGGGCCCCGACGAGATCCGGATCGTCATCGTCGGCGGTGGAGCGACCGGCGTCGAGATGGCCGGGGCGCTCGCCGAGCTCCGCGACCAGGCACTCGTCGGCGCCTACCCCGAGATCGAGCGCGGCAACATCTCGATCACCCTCGTGCACCGCAGCGGCGAACTGCTCAAGCCCTTCGCCCCGCGCCTGCGCCGCTACGCCGCCAAGGTCCTGCGCAAGCGCGGCGTCGTGCTCCGGCTGAACACGGGCGTCGCCGAGGTCAAGCCCGACGGCGTCGTGACGGCGGACGGCGAGTTCATCCCGGCGTCGCAGGTGGTCTGGGCGACCGGTGTCGCCGCGCACAAGGAGGTCGCCGGCTGGGGCCTGCCGCAGACCTCCGGCGGTCGCATCCAGGTGAACGACGACCTGAGCGTGAAGGGTGCGGAGCGCATCTTCTCGGCCGGTGACATCGCCGCGCAGGACGACGCCCTCGCCCAGCTCGCACAGCCCGCGCTGCAGGGCGGCAAGCACGTCGCCGCGCAGGTCAAGCGACTGGTGGCGGGCAAGGCCACCGAGCGCTTCAAGTACTTCGACAAGGGCACGATGGCGACGATCGGCACGAACGCCGCGGTCGCCCAGCTGCGCGGCGGGATCACGATGGTCGGGCCGGTCGCCTGGCTCGCGTGGGTGTTCGTGCACATCACGAGCCTGCTCGGCTCCGGCAACCGGATGTCGACCCTGACCCACTTCTTCGTGCGCTACGTGTGGTTCATGCGGAAGCGCTCGATCCCGATCGTCGGGGACGTCCGTCCGGTGCGACCGAACGGCGACCGCGAGCCGGAGCCGTGGCAGATGCAGAAGGCCGAGTAGCGGCTGCGCTGCGCAGGAACGGTCGGGTCCGCACGTCGGACCCGACCGTTCCTGCGTTGCGGGTGGGTGCGGTGGGCGCGGGGCGCGCCGGCCGGGAGGCCCGGGGCGGGGCCGCCACGGGCCTCCCGTCCGGCGGGTGGTGGCGCAGGCGGGGTGTCCTGCCCGTCACCGACGCGGCACGACGATGTCGCTGTCGTACGACGGCGACATCGTCGTCCCGCACCCGGCGCGGGGTCCCACCTGCGCACAGGACGACGGACGACCGTCAGCGGCGGCGCTCCCCCGCGCTCCCCGCCGTCGTGTACGCACCGGCGGCGATGTCCTCGAACAGGGTGGGGCCGGTCGGCTCCCAGCCGAGGAGTCCGCGCGTCGCGTCCGAGCTGCCCGACATCTCCATGCCCCAGAACGTCGCGATGAACCCGAAGTGCGCGGGTGCGTCCGCGGGGTCGATCGACGTGACGGGCAGCCCGAGCGCGGCACCGATGGCCTCGGCGATCGCCCGCGTGGACAGGCCGGACTCGGCGACCGCGTGCAGCCTGGCGCCGGCCGGGGCCTGCTCGAGCCCGAGTCGCACCAGGCGTGCGGCATCAGTGACGTGCACGGCGGCCCAGCGGTTCGTGCCCTCGCCGACGTAGCCGGAAACGCCGTGCTGTCGGGCGACCTCGGTCAGGTACGCGATGAACCCGTGGTCCCCCGTGCCGTGCGTGGTGGGGCTGAACCGTGCGGCGACGGTGCGGACACCCTGCTCGACGAAGTCGAACCCGCGGTTCTCGCTCCCGCCCCGAGCGCTGTCGGGGCCGGTGAACGGCGACGGGTCCTGCTCGGTCGCAGCACGGTCCGGCGCGAGTGCCGCGATGCCGGAGGCCAGGACGAACGGCCGCCCGGACCCGACGAGCGCCGACCCGATCGTCTCGACGACCGCCCGCTCGGTGGCGTTCGTCGCCGCGGCGTTCGCCCAGTCGTGCTTGTTGGCCAGGTGCAGGACACCCTCGGCCTCGTCGGCGCCGCGGCGGATGGTGTCGAGGTCGTCCAGGTCGCCACGGAGGACGGTCACGCCCTTCGACCCGAGTGCGGCGGCCGAGGCGTCGGAGCGGGCCAGCCCGGTCACGGTGTGTCCGGCGGCGAGGAGGTCGTCGACGGTGTGGGAGCCGATCCAGCCGGAGGCCCCGGTGACGAAGACGTGCATGTGCGTTCCTTTCACGTGGTCCACGACGGTGATGTCATGGACTGACGTCACCGTAGCACTCGATGTCAGTCGCTGTCATCAGTAGACTGCGGACATGGTTCGTTGGCAACCCGGCACCCGAGAACGACTGCAGGCCGTCGCCCTGCAGCGCTTCGCGTCGCACGGCTACGACCAGACCACCGTCGCCGAGATCGCCGCAGCCGCCGAGGTCACCGAGCGGACGTTCTTCCGGCACTTCGCCGACAAGGCCGAGGTGCTGTTCGCGGGACAGGACGGGTTCCTCGCGATGTTCACCGACCCGATCGTGGCCGCTCCCGAGGGCACACCGCCGTTCGACCTGGTCCGTCTCGCGCTCGACGCCAGCGCCGCGTTCTTCCCCGAGGAGCGGCGGGCGTGGTCCCGCGCGCGGCAGGAGATCATCGACGGGAACGCGGCACTCGGCGAGCGGGAGCTCGGCAAGCTCGCCACCCTGAAAGCTCGCCTCGGCGAGGTCCTGCGCGGCCGCGCGGTGCCCGAGCCGGTCGCGACGATGGCCGCCGAGACCGCCGTCACCGTGTTCCACCTGTCGTTCGCCCGGTGGATCGCCGCCGACGAGGACCGGCCCTTCGCCGAGATCGCGCACGAGCGGGTCGACGCCCTGACGAACCTGGTGCACCCCGCTCGTTGAGACGGCTCTTACCCGCGAGGAGCAGCCTGGGTCCACACGATCCGAGCACCGCGGGGAAGGGGCCATGGCCACGACCACGCTGACACACGCGCAGCCGCAGCACCGGCCGCAGCTCCGCACCGCCACCACCACGGGACGCGCAGACCACGCGTCGCCGGCTACACCGCCCCCGCTGACGCACCGCGCGCCGGCGCTCGACGGCCTGCGCACCGTGGCCATCCTGGCCGTCGTGCTGTACCACCTGCACGTGCCGCAGTTCGAGGGCGGCTTCACCGGCGTGACGGTGTTCTTCGTGCTGTCCGGGTTCCTCATCACCACGCTGCTGCTCGGTGAACGACGGCGGACCGGACGCGTGCGCCTCGGGTCGTTCTGGGTGAAGCGCCTGCTGCGCCTGTACCCGGCGCTGCTCGCGTTCGTCGTCGTCGGGCTCCTGCTCTGGAACTGGGTCGGCGACTACAAGGGGGCGTCGTTCTCGGCGGGTGAGGCGGCGTTCATCGCGCTGACCTACACGGGCAACCTGTTCCGCGCGTTCTGGGACACCACGCAGGGCGTCTTCGCGCACACGTGGAGCCTGTCGATGGAGGAGCAGTTCTACCTGGTGTGGCCGCCCGTCCTGGTGCTGCTGGCGGCGCTCCGGGTCCGGCGGCGCTGGCTCCTGACCGGGCTCGGCGTGCTGGTCGTGGGCGCCTCCGCGCTGTCGTGGGCGAGCTACCGCACGCCGAGCGGCGGTGCCACCCCGGACGTCTACTTCTCGCCGGTGCTGGGCGTCGTGCCGCTCGCGATCGGCTGCGCCCTGGCGCTGCTGCTGGACGACGAGCGGGTGCGGGTCCTCGCCGCGGGTGTGCTGGGGCGCGTGGCCACCTGGCTCGGCCTCGGGTTGCTGGTGGGGGTGCTGCTCTGGATCGACGACGACTGGACCCGGCACGCGTCGACGTTCGGCGTCGTGCTGCCGCTGACCGGGCTCGTGTCCGCGGTCCTGATCGGCGGGCTGGTCTCGGTCCGCTCCCCCGTGTCCGCCGTGCTCGCGTGGACGCCGGTGTCGTGGTTCGGCCGCCGGGTGTCGTACTCGGCGTACCTGTGGCACCCGCTCGTCATCGCGCTGCTCGGCACCTTCGCGATCGGGCCGTGGGGCACGGTCGGGCTGGTCGCGGCCGTGCTGGTCGTGTCCGTCGGAGCGGCGTACGCCGTCGAGGTGCCGGTCGAACGGTTCCGTGCCCGGGCCCGAGCGGCACGCTCCGCGCAGCGCACCGAGTGAGCAGACGACGCCGGGTCGACCGACCGCACCCGTCGTCTCCTGCTCACTCGATGCCTCGCGGCTCGTTGAGCGCCACGCGGCTCGGCGCCACGCGGCTCGGTACCACGCGACACTCACTGAGTGCCACGACGCCCGCCGACCGTAGGCTCACCGGAGTGCACACGGAACGGACGGACGTCCTGGTCGTCGGTGGCGGCCCGGTGGGGCTGTTCCTGGCGGCACTGCTCGCCGAACGCGGGATCGACGTCCGGGTCTGGGAACGCCGCACCGATCCGCCCGTCGGTTCACGTGCCATCGGCATCCACCCGCCGTCGCTCGACGCCTTCGCCGCGATCGGCCTGGACACCGCCGTCCTGGCCGAGTCCACCCTCGTCCGTGCCGGTGTGGCCCGCAGCCGCGGCCGGACCCTCGGCACCCTGACGTTCGACCGGGCGTCGACGACCCACCCCTACGTCGCCACGCTCGACCAGCACCGCACCGAGACCCTGCTGCGCGAGCGGCTCAAGGCGTCCGTCCCCGGCGCGCTGCGCCCCGGCACCGCACTGACCGGGCTGACGCGTGACCCCGACCACGTGGAGGCGAGCGGCACCGGCCCGGACGGCGCACCCGTCGCGCTCCGGGCCGCCTTCGTGGTGGGTGCCGACGGCGCACGCAGCGTCGTCCGCGACCTGCTCGGCATCGGCACGACCGGCCGCGACTACCCGGACCGCTACGTCATGGGCGACTTCGCCGACCCCGAGCACGCCTCGGCCCGGTCGGAGGCACTCGTCGACGTCGGCCCGGACGGCGTGGTGGAGTCGTTCCCCCTGCCGGGTGCACGCCGACGGTACGTCGCCCTGGTGCCGGACGACGCCGGGTTCGCCGCGGCCGAGGGCACCGCGACGAGCGAGCCCGACCCCACGGTCGCACACCGCCTGGCCGCACTCGTCGCCGCCCGCACCGGGGTCTCACCCGACCCGGCGAGCTGCACCATGCTGAGCGGGTTCCGCGTGCGTCGACGCCAGGCGGACCGGGTCGGCAGCGGCCGGGTCGTGCTCGTCGGGGACGCCGCGCACGAGATCAGCCCGATCGGGGGGCAGGGCATGAACCTCGGGTGGCTCGACGCCGCCGAGCTCGCCCCGCTGCTCGCCGGCGCGGTCCGGACCGGCGTCGCCGGCCCCTGGCCCGGCTACGCGGCACGACGACAGGGCGCGGCCCGCCGCGCCGCACGCCAGGCCGAGGTGAACATGGCGATGGGCCGTCCGCTCGGCCCCGTCACGGCGACCGGCCGGGAGGCGCTGCTCCGGACCGCCCTGGCCCTGCCGACCGCGCACGGCCTGGCCCGCCTCTACGCGATGCGCTGGGCCTGACGGCGCACGTCGAGCGGGTGGCCGGATCTCACGCGACCAGGCGCGCGCCGGCGAAGCCGAGCTCGACGACGAGCACGAGCGACGAGGCGATGACCAAGCGGAACAGGGTGCGCGACGCCCGCCCGGCCAGCACGAGCCGGACCCCGACGACCGCGAGCACCAGCACCACGACGGCACCGAGGACCGCGAGCACGACCCCGGCCCCGCGCACCGGGTCGTCGCCGAGCACCTGCCCGCCGAGCACCAGGGCGGCAGCGACCACGAGCGAGGCGAACGCGACGAAGCCGGCGCCGCGGAGCCCGAGTCGGTGCGGGAACCCGCGGACCCCGGTCGCGGCGTCGTCGACCAGGTCGGGCAGCACGTTGGTGCAGTGGATGGCGACACCGAACACCGCACCGGTGGCGATCGCCCACCACGCTGGCCACTGCCCCTGGGCCCCTGCGGACACGGACACCACGGGCAGCAGACCGAAGGCCACGACGAACGGCACCACCGACCACACCGTGCGCTTGAGACCGGCGTCGTAGGCCCAGCCGGCGGCGACCAGCACCAGGTGCGCGACGGCGGCCACCGGTCCGAGGAACACCGACAGCACCACGGCGGCACCGGCGGTCACGAACGCCGCGGTCCGGACGGTGCCGACCGGCACGAGTCCGCGTGCGACCGGCTTGTCGCTCCGTCCGACGGCGCGGTCCCGGTCGGCGTCGATCCAGTCGTTCGCCAGGCCGATCGACAGCTGCCCGGCGACGACCGTCAGTGCCACCATCATGACGAGCCACACCGGGTGCCCGACGGCGGCGGCGATCACCGCGGCCAGGACGGTGACGGTGACCGTGGGACCCGGGTGCGACGAGGCGAACAGCAGGCGTGCGGTGGAGGGCCTGCGGGTGTCGTTCACCCCGTCAGCGTACGGATGCACCCCTGCACGGTCCGGTCAGCGGTCGGTGGTCAGCGGTCAGCCGTCAGCGGACCGCCGACGCCTCGGCCCCGAAGCGCTCGACGAGTTCGCGCTTGAGCACCTTGCCGCTCGGGCCGAGGGGCAGTGCCTCGAGCACGTGCACGACGCGCGGGTACTTGTAGGCGGCGATCTCCGCGGCGACGAAGTCGACGAGCACCTGCGGCTCGACCACCGCGCCGGACCGCAGCACCACGGCCGCCGCGACCTCTTGCCCGTGCACCTCGTGCGGCACGCCGAACACGGCTGCCATCGCGACGTCGGGGTGGGTGGCGAGGACCTCCTCCACCTGCCGCGGGTACACGTTGTAGCCGTTGCGGATGATCATGTCCTTGGTGCGGTCGACGATCGTCAGGTACCCGTCGTCGTCCTTCGTCCCGAGGTCGCCCGTGCGGAACCAACCGTCCACGATCGCCGCCGCGGTGTCCTCGGGACGATCGAGGTACCCGTTCATCAGGTTGTGCCCGCGGATCACGAGTTCACCGATCTCGCCGTGCGGCAGCATCACGATCGCGTCGTGGGTCTCCGGGTCGGCGATCTCGACGTCGACGCCCCACACCGGCGTGCCGATCGTGCCGGGGCGTGGCGCTCGCCCGACGTGGTTGAAGGTCGCCACCGGTGAGGTCTCGGTCAGGCCGTACCCCTCGTGGATCGGCGCGTCGAAGACCTGCTCGAAGCGTTCGAGCACCGCGAGCGGGAGCGACGCACCACCCGAGATCGCGTAGCGCAGGGTCGGTCGGGCCTCGGAGCGCGTGGCCGCGTCGAGCAATGCCATGTACATCGTCGGCACGCCCATGAAGATCCCGCAGTCGTGCTCGACCATCGCGGCGAGCGCCGAGTCGCCGTCGAACTTCGGCAGCATGACGAGGGTCGCGCCGACCCGGAACCCGGTGTTCATCGTGCAGGTCTGCCCGAAGGTGTGGAACAGCGGCAGCGCGCCGAGCAGGACGTCCCCGCGGTGCATGTCGAACGTGGTCATGAGGTTGGTGTTGACCTGTTCGAGCAGCGAGAAGTGCGACCCCTCGGCGCCCTTGGGCTGGCCGGTGGTCCCGCTCGTGTACAGGATCGTCGCGGTGTCGAACGGGTGCCGCGGCACGTAGGTGTCGAGCGGTTCGCTCTGCGCCGCCAGGGCCTCGAGCCGGTCGGGGCCGACCGCGGACCCGTCGTCGGTCGTCGGCGCGAGCACGGTCACGACGTCGACCCCGGCCAGTTCGGCCCCGGCAGCCCCCTCGCCGAGCAGCGGTGCCGCGCAGACGAGCAGGGTGGCACCACTGTCCCGCAGGACGTACTCGATCTCGCGGCGCTTCAGCAGTGCGTGCACGGGCACGGCGACCGCGCCGAGCGCGAGCGTGGCGTAGTAGACGCGGGGGAAGTCGGCGACGTTCGGGACGAGCATCGCGACCTTCGCGCCCTCGGTGACACCCCGGGCACGGAGCGCCCCGGCGTACGCGAGGGTCTGCGACCACAGCTCGGCGTAGGTGGTCCGCTGGTCGCCGACGATCACGGCGACGTCGTCCGGGTACCGCGATGCGGACTCGGCGAGGATCGCGGCGACCGAGGCGGTCGCGCGGGTGTCGTGGCTGTCGGTCATGCCGGTCTCCGTGTCTCCTCGACGACGTCATCGTCGCCGTCGTCGTCGTGCGCCGATCCTACGACGCGGCGCGGGACGCCGTCCGGGCTGCCGTGTCCCCCGTCCTGGTGCGCCGACGGACCAGCACCCCGGACGCCAGGGCGATCCCGAGCAGCACGACGAGACCGCCGACGGGCTCGTTCCACCGCACCCGCTCCCCCAGGACGAGCACGCCGAGCGCCACCCCGACGACCGGCGTCAGGTAGGTGACGGTGGAGGCGCGTCCGGCGCCCCACGCCTGCACCAGCCGCGTGTTCCACGCGTAGGCCAGCCCCGTGCCGACGCACCCCAGCGCGACCATCGCGCCCACGATCCTCCCGTCCAGCTGCACCGGACCGGTCGCGATGACGGGGGCGACCAGCAGGAGCATCCCGGAGGCCAGCGTCAGCTGGACCGTCGCCAGCGTCACAGGGTCGTACGCGCTCGCCACGGCGACGCGGCGCAGGTAGGCGAGCCCGATGCCGTAGGACGCCGTCATGCCGAGCAGCGCGACCTGGCCCGGCACGCTCGCGAGCACGGCGGGGTCGGTCAGCACGTCCCACGGGCCGACGAGCACGAGCACCCCGACGATGCCGAGCACGATCCCGACGACCTGTCGGCCGCGCAACCGCTCGGACGGCACGAGCACCGCGAGGGCGGCCAGCGTCATGATCGGGGTCGTCGCGTTGTAGATGCTCGCGAGCCCCGACGGCACGGTCTGCTCGGCCCACGCCATGAGCGACGACGGCAGGGCGTTGAGGAACACGGCGACGACCGCCAGGTGCGCCCACACGCGCGGCTCCCGCGGCCAGCGGCGTCGGGTCGCGAGCAGCAGGACGACGAGCGTCACGCCACCCAGGACCGTGCGCACGGTGGCGACCTGCTGCGGGGCCATCCCGTCGAGTCCGATCTTCGCGAACAGGAAGCTCGAACCCCAGGTGAGGGCGACGAGGACGTAGAGGAGGGCGTTCACGAGGTACAGTCTCGGCAACCGCACGTCATGTGGCGAACGCATGTCGTTCATGGACCCATGAGGAGGACGCATGGCCGTCTCGCTCCAGCAACTGCGCGCGTTCGTCGCTACGGTCGACGCCGGCTCCTTCACGGCCGCGGCCGCCACCCTGGGCGTCGGGCAGTCCGCGGTGTCCCACGCCGTCGCCGGGCTCGAACGCGAGGTCGGCGGCCCCGTGGTGCTCCGTGGCACGGTCGCCGCCGCCACACCGCTCGGCGACCGCATGCTGGCCCACGCCCGCAGCGTGCTCGCCTCGGTCGACGCCCTGGAGGCGGTGGTCCGGCCCGCCTCGGCGCGCGGCACCGTGCGCCTCGCCGCCGTCCCCACCGTCTGCCAGGGCCTGCTGCCACGGCTCCGCGAGGTGTGGGCGGTGACCCTGCCGGACGTCGACGTGCAGGTCTACGAGGGGGACGACGACGAGATGCCGGAGTGGCTCGAGGCCGGCACCGTCGACGCCGCCGTGCTCGTCGACCCGTCACCGGTCCCCGACGGGGGCGTGGTCGTGGCGCGGGACGAGATGGCCGCCGTGATCCGCCGTGACCACCCCCTCGCCGAGCTGCCCGCACTCACCCTCGACGACCTGCACGAGGACGGCCTGGTCGCAGGCGGCGGCGGGTGCGAGTACCAGGTCCAGAAGCTCCACGAACTCGACGGTCGCCCGTTCCGCTACGCCCACCGTGTGCGGGAGATGAGCACGATGTTCGGCATGATCCAGCGGGGCGAGGGGGTCTCGATCGTGCCGACCCTGGGCCGCGGGATGCTGCCGCCGGACCTCGTGATGGTGCCGATGGCCCGACGGCTCGAGCGGACCCTGGTGCTGAGCGGACCGTCGTCGCGCGCGTGGCACCCGTTGGCGACCGCCCTGGTCGACGCGGTCTGAGGCGCCGGCGGCTCCGCCCTCCGGCAGCTCCGACCTTCGGCGGATCCGCCCGGCCCTGCTGCTCCCTAGGCTCGGAGCATGACCTCGACCGCGCTCCCCGCCGTCCCCCTCGGCCAGCGTGTGTGGGCGCAGACGTGGCGCGTGATCGTCGCGACGCTGACCGGCCTGGTCACCTTCGCGCTCGTGTGGCCGACGATGGACACGCACGGCTGGAGCGACCTGCGCATCGGCGCCCTGCTCCTGGCCGACGTCAGCGCCGGACTGGTCGCCCTCGTCCTCCTGCCGTTCCGGCACCGCGCACCGCTCGTCATCACGGTCGTCATCGTCGCCATCAGCTCGGTGTCGACGCTGGCGGTCGGCGCGGCCGCGATCGCGTTGGTGTCGCTCGCCACGCGGCGGCGGGCCGTCGAACTCGCCGTCGCCGGCGCGGTGATGCTCGGCGCCACGATGCTCTACGACGTCGTCCTGGCGCCCGACGAGACCATGCCGCTCTGGCAGATCGTGGTCGCCGGTGTCGTCGGCATCGCGCTCCTCATCGCGATCGGCATCGGGATCGGCCAGCGCCGGGCACTGCTGCTGTCGCTCCGTGAGCGGGCCGCGCTGCTCGAACGCGACCAACAGCAGCGCGAGGACCGGGCGCGCGAGCAGGAACGCGCCCACATCGCCCGCGAGATGCACGACGTGCTCGGCCACCGACTGTCGCTGGTCGCCCTGCACGCCGGCGCGCTCGAGTACCGCGGTCGGGGGCTCTCCCCCGACGAGACCGCCGCAGCGGCCGCGGTCGTCCGGTCCGAGGCGCACACGGCGCTGACCGACCTGCGGGACGTGCTCGGGGTCCTGCGCGACCCCGGGGAACCGGGCACCGACGAGGTCACCGGCACCGCGCCTCCGCAGCCGACGCTCGTCGACCTGCCCGCCCTGGTCGCCGCGGCCCGCGCCGCCGGCACGACGATCCACACCCGGGTCGACCCGCGGATCGACGCGGGCTCGGTGGAGGTCCCCACCGCCATCGGTCGGCACGGCTACCGGATCGTGCAGGAGGCGCTGACGAACGCCCGCCGGCACGCGACCGGACAGCCCGTCGACGTCGTGGTCGAGGTCCTCGACGGTCCCGCACTCCGGGTGCTCGTCACGAACGGCGTGCCGGACGGACCACCGCCACGGCCCGGTGCGGGAGCCGTCGCCGGACACGGGCTGCAGGGCCTGGCCGAGCGCGCCCGGCTGGTCGGCGGGACCTTCCGCGCCGGTGTCGACGCCGACCGCGTGCACGTCGTCGAGGCGGTGCTCCCGTGGACGGTGTGACCGCCCCCGTGCGCGTCGTACTGGTCGACGACGACCAGCTCGTGCGCGTCGGTCTCCGGCTCCTGCTGAGCGGTGACGACGGCATCGAGGTGGTGGGTGAGGCCGGCGACGGCCTCGAGGCCGAGGGCGTCATCGCCACCACCGCACCCGACGTGGTGCTCATGGACATCCGGATGCCCCGCTGCGACGGGCTCGTCGCGACCGAGCGGGAGCTGCGCCGCCGACCGGACCTGGCCGTGCTCGTGCTGACGACCTTCGAGGGCGACGACCTCGTCCTCGGGGCGCTGCAGGCCGGTGCCCGGGGCTTCCTGCTCAAGGACACCCCGCCGCACGAACTCGTGCAGGCCGTGCGGTCGGTCGCCGCGGGCCGGTCCATCCTGTCGCCGTCGGTGCTGGACCGCGTGATCGCGTTCGCGGCCCGCCCGGGCGGCGCACGTGCGACGGAGCACGACGACGGCGCGGAAGAGCGCCGGCTGCTCGGGTTGCTCACCGAGCGGGAGACCGAGGTCGCGCTCGCCGTGGCCAACGGTGCGTCGAACGCGCAGATCGCCGCGCAGCTGTACGTCGGCCTGGCGACCGTGAAGACGCACGTCGGACACGTGTACGAGAAGTTCGGCGTCGACAACCGGGTGCAGCTGGCCCTGGTGGTGCACGCGGCACGGCGCGGACGATCGACCGGGTGACCGCGCGCTGAACGCCGCGGCGGGGTCGGTCGGCAGGATGGACCGATGGCCGAGACGCACGTGAAGACCTTCACCACCGCGGACGAAGCGGCAGCCGAAGCGGCCGGGCTCACCTGGCTCGCCGAGGCCGAGGACGCCGGCGGCACCCGCATCGCCCGCGTGCTCGGGCGTCCGAGCCCGACCGTGCTCGACCTCGAGCGGATCTCCGACGGCTCCCCCACCGCCGCCCAGGCCGAACGGTTCGGTCGATCCCTCGCGCACACGCACGCGGCCGGTGCCGACCACTGGGGCGCGCCGCCCGCCGGGTGGACCCGCGGTGCGGCGCTGCGGATGGGGCGGTCGCGCACCCCGTTCGTCGACGCCGCGCACGCCCCGTCGACGTGGGGCGAGTTCTTCGCCGAGTACCGCATCCGCGACTTCGTCCGCCGCATCGTGGACGCCGGTGGGTTCGACCGCGACCAGGCGGCCGTGTTCGACCGGGTCGCGGACCGCGTGCAGGACGGCACGCTCGGATCACCGCAGCCGGCACTGGTCGGCGACCGGCCCGCGCGGCTGCACGGCGACCTGTGGGCGGGCAACGTGCTGTGGCCTGTGGACACGTCCGAGCCGACCGGTGCCGTGCTCATCGACCCGATCGCGCACGGCGGGCACGCGGAGACCGACCTGGCGCTGCTCGGGCTGTTCGGGCTGCCCCGGTTGGAGATGGTGCTCGCCGCCTACGACCGGGAGTCACGCCTGGCCGACGGGTGGCAGGAGCGCGTCGAGCTCCACCAGCTCGCACCGCTGCTGCTGCACGTGTTCCTGTTCGGCGGTTCGTACACCGGCGCGGCACTGCAGGCCGCCCAGCGGTACGTCTGACCTGAGGTCCTGAGCGGCGCTGCGTGCGCGCTCCCGGCACTGCGCGGGCGCGCGCTGCCATGGAGTGAGCAGAAGACGTCGAGTGGCCTGGCCGTACTCGACGTCTTCTGCTCACCGAGTGGACGCCGGGTGCAGACTGGTGCGAGGACACCGGATGCGGAGGCCCGTGATGAACGCGTACGACAAGCTCCCGGGCCGCCCGGACCCCGCCGACCTGGTCGTCGAGGTCCCGGCCTTCGAGGACGACCGACCGCAACCCGAACCCGCACCGCCCGCCGCAGCGCCGGAACTCGTGGCCGCGACCGAGTTCGCGCGTTCGTCGCACGCACCGCCCACGATCCGTCGGACGCAGATGCGGGCGGGTGCGTGGATCGCGGGCGTCCCGATCGCAGCGCTCGTGATCGTCGCGGTCGTGCAGATCCTGTTGCCTCGCTGACCGAGAGGGCCGCGGAACGACTGCGGGGACCGTGAGCACGGAGCAGCTGCGCCGCGCCACCCGCCAGGACCGACGGACGATGGCACGGCGACGGGACCTCGTCCGGATCGTCAGACGATCGACCAACGTCGAACCCCGTCGCGTGCATCCGCAGCGGAGCGCCCGCAGGCTGGGTCCTGTCCGAGCAAGACGACCCGAACGGGTCACCACTGCAGAGATGGGAACACGATCATGAACTCGTTCAAGCGCAAGTCCGTGAAGCTCCTCGCCGGCACCGCCCTGGGCGGCGCCGTCATCGCCGGGGCGTTCGTCGCAGCCCCCGCGCAGGCCGCCGAGCCCGCGCCCAGCACGTCGTCGTCGTCCGTCGGCGGCAGCGTCAACGTCAACCTCGACCCGGTCGCGATCGTCAACGCGATCAAGGAGGCGGTCAACGACCAGGGCGACCGCGGCGGAGCCGTGCAGGCGGCGCTCGACGTCGGCTACTGGAACGCCGGCAACCCCGACCGCCTCACCGTCGCGGTGGTCAACAAGAACCAGGACATCACCGTCGAGGGCGACGTCGCGGACGCCCAGTCGATCGACATCAAGGGCGGCAACTACGTCATCTACTGGTTCAAGGGCCCCGGCAAGGTCACGAACAACGGTGACGGCGGGTGGCTGAACTGGGGCGCCTTCGGCAACATCGAGCGCGTCGACAACGTCATCCACGTCAACGGCGGCTGATCGACCGGCCCGCCGTCGACGCCCCCTGGGACCTCGGTCTCAGGGGGCGTCGCCGTTGCCCGGTGGCGCTTCGATCGCCGCTGGGCGGGGTCGCTCCGCGAGTCGGACCGCGCGTCGCGACCGGATCCAGCCCCGGACGAAGGCAACGGACACCAACGCGGTCCGGTTCGGTGCGTTCCACGACCGCATCAGCCGGCCGAGGTGCCACGCGACGGCCTGCCTGCTGTAGGCGGTCTCCTTCGCGATCGCGTCGTTCGAGAGGCCGCGTGCGGCGAGTGCCAGCATCCGTTCCTCGGTCTCGTCCAGGCCCGGAGCGTGGGCGACGAGGTCGATGTCCTCGGCAGCGACCGACGCCGCGGGGTCCTCGAGCGGGCGTTCTCGGCGCTGCGCCCACGCCTCGGCCCAGCACGAGCCGAGTTCGTGGGCCACGAGGGATGCCCGGCTCATCGCGAGCATCGTCCGGCCGGCGTGGTCGATCGTCGTCGCGTGCTCTCGGGTCGCGGTGTGCATGACCAGGGCGAAGACGCGGATCGCGGGCAGGGCGCCGCGGAGCACGACCGAGACGTCGACGTGGGGGTCGCCGGCGCTGGTGGCGGCGACCTCGCGCAACCGCACGAGGCAGTCCGGGTCCACTGGTTCACCGTGCTCGACGGCGCGCAGCGCGGCCGGCAGCACGAGCGGGACGATCTCCTCGTAGCGCCGCCGCAGCCAGTCGTGTCCGTCGGGTCGGATGCCGTGCAGCGGTGGCGCGAGCAGCAGCTCCGTGAACTCCGCACACCGCTCGTCGAGCGCCAGGCCCAGCCGCTCGCCGGGCAGCAGCACGGCCGTCCGTCGTGCGTCGTCGCGCTCGGTCGTCATCGTGCATCGACCGTATCCGGACGACAGGTGTCGTGTCCGCCGCGTTCACGTGGTGTTCGTCTCGGACCCGGGCGACCGGAGACCGCGGCGCTGGCGCCCGCCGACGCGCTGGTACCCCGCCGACCACTGACGCGTGCCGACCCGCTGGCGCCCACCGACCGTGTTGCACGGTCGGTATACCAAGCCGTAGCATCGCCCTACCGCACCACAACCCCACAGGGCCCGACTGCCACCACCGGTCTGCCCGCGGCGAGCGCTCCATCGATGCAGCCTGGCCGTCCGCTGCCGGCAACGCCCCACTGGACCCGCACGTGAACCCCACCTCCTCCGGTCTCTACGACCCTGCCCGCGAATCGAGCGACTGCGGCGTCGGTTTCATCACCCGCCTGGACGGGACGCCGAGCCACGACGTCATCCGCAAGGGCGACGAAGCGCTGTGCTCCATCCCGCACCGCGGCGGCAAGTCCGCCGAGGGTGTCGGTGACGGTGCGGGCGTCAGCATCGACCTGTCGGTGGAGTTCTTCAGCGCCGTCACGGGCCAGCAGCTGCGCGCCGGGCACTTCGGCGTCGCGAACTGCTTCGTGCCGCGCGACACCACGCCGGACGGTGCCACCGACCGCGCCCGCGCGCTGGAGACCGTCACCGCCGCCATCGCGGCCGAGGGCTTCGAGCTCCTGGTCGTCCGTGACGTGCCGGTGGACCACTCCGTCGCCCGCCCCGAGGCCGAGCAGTACCAGCTGCCGATCGTGCAGTGGGTCTTCCGCGCGCCGGAGTCGTGGGAGCGGACCGAGGTGGACGCCGCCGCGAACCGCGCCCTGCTCGCGATCGAGGCGGTGTCCTACGGTCAGGCGGCCGCCGACCGCGCCGAGCACGCCGCCCTGTACCCGCTGTCGCTCAGCGCCCGGACCCAGATCCTGAAGGGCCGCCTGAACTCCGGCGAGGTGATCGGGTACTTCACCGACCTGCGCGACCCACGGCACTCGGTCCGGACGCTGTACTTCCACACCCGGTTCTCGACGAACACCGAGCCGCACCCGACGATGGCGCAGCCGTTCCGCCTGATGGCACACAACGGCGAGCTGAACACCGACCGCAAGAACCGGCTGTCCGACGACGCCCTGGCCCGTGCCCGCACCCGCAGCATCGTCCGCCCGCCCGGGCAGTCGGACTCGAGCCGGCTCGACCAGACACTGCAGAGCCGCGTGTTCGACGACGGGCTCGAGATCGTCGAGGCCGTCGTGTCGCTCATGCCGCCGGCGTGGGAGAACGACCGCACCCTGACGCCCGACGTGCGCGACATGCTCGAGTACTTCTCGCTGTACGAGGAGAAGAACGACGGCCCCGCGGCCGTCATCTTCAGCGACGGTGACGTCGTGGGCGCGCGGCTCGACCGCCTGGGCCTCCGCCCGCTGCGCACCGTCGAGACCGCCGAGTACCTGATGGTGGCGTCGGAGGCCGGCCAGGTCGAGTTCCCTGCGGACGAGGTCGTGCACCGCGGGCGCATCGAGGCCGGCGGCATGCTCGTCGTCGACCACCGCACCGGCACCCGGATGCGCACGGGCGAGGTGCTGTCGATGCTCGCGGCCCGCCGCGACTACGGCACCCTGCTCGACGCCGCCCGCGTGAACCTCGACGACCTGCCCGCACCCGCGTACGACCGCACCAACACCACGCTGGGTTACGACGGCGACCTGTCGCTCGCGGGGCGCTACGTGGCGTACTCGCTGAACCAGGAGAGCTTCCGGTTCATGCTCGACCCGATGCTGCAGAACGGGTCGGAGCGCATCTCGGCGATGGGCTACGGCAACGCGATCAACGCCCTGAGCGACACCGAGGGCGGCATGGCGAAGTACTTCTCGCAGCGCTTCGCCCAGGTCACGAACCCGCCGCTCGACTCGATCCGCGAGGCCGACGGCATGTCGATGCGCGTCACGCTCGGCGCGAAGCTGGACAGCGCCGCGCCCGACGGCACGGGCGCCCCGACGCGGCAGCTCGTCGTGCAGTCCCCCGTCCTCGGCCACCTGGACATGGTGCGGCTGCGCGACCAGGACGTCGTGCCGCTCGAGCGCTTCGACATGCTCTACGTGCCGGTGCCCGGCGACGAGCAGGCGAACGCGGACGCCGTCCGGACCGCGGTCGAGCAGCTCGCCGACGCGGTCGCGTCCTTCGCGGCGACGACCGGCGGCATCGCCGTGGTCACCGACCGTGCGGTGTCGTCGACCCATGCGCCCCTCCCCGTGATCCTGGCCGTGGCCGCCGTCAACCAGCGGCTCATCGAGACCGGTCTGCGCCTGCGGGTGTCAGTCGTGGCGGAGAGCGGTCAGCTGCCATCGTCACACCACGTCGCGACCGCGCTCGGCTTCGGCGCCGCCGCCGTGTACAGCCTGAGCGCGCGCCTGCGTGCGGAGGAGAAGTACCCCGCCGCCCCCGCACCCGCCGGCGAGCTCACCGCGACCGACCTCGCACTCAAGCGCTTCCGCAAGGCCGCCGAGAAGGCCCTGGCGAAGACCATGGGCCGCGTCGGCCTGTGCACCGCCGAGAGCTACATCGGCGGCGAGTTCTTCGAGCCGAACTACCTGGACACCGGCGACGACGTGCTCGCGCGGATCTTCCCGCACATGCAGGCCCCGGTCGGCGGCGTCGGCTTCGCGCGGATCGCCCAGGCGGCGACGGACTGGCACGAGCGTGCCCGCTCGGTCGCGTCCGAGGGCCAGGTCCCGCTGCTCGGCCTGTTCAAGGAGCGCTCGGACGGTGCCGGCCACTCGTTCGGCGTCGCGAGCGTCCGCGGCTTCGGCGGCATGACCGAGGAGCGTCCGGCCTTCGAGCGCTCCGGCGACTCGGACGCGCTGCGCCTGCTCACGCTCGGGCAGCTCGACGACTCGTTCGGCATCAGCGACGCCGCGTACCGGAACACCGGGTACGACCGGCTGAGCGACGCCGAGATCGACGCGCACCGCATCACGCCGGGCTACGTCACGTTCCTGCAGACGACCCACGACGAGCGGTCGCGCCGTCCCGCCGCGCTCCGCGACGTGCTCGCCCTGCCCGCCGACGTCACCGGCATCGACGAGGCCGAGGACTTCGCCCGCGAGCTCGGGCGGTTCTCGACGAGCGGCAACGCCAGCGTCACCGTGCGCGGGCTCTCCGGCTCGCGTCCGGCGTCCCCCGACGGTCTCCCGGGAGGGACGGAGCGGTTCCGCCTGGAGCTCACGTCGACGGGGACCACGGGTGCACTGCGCCACGCGGCCCTGGCGGACGGCCTCGCGCTGCTGCACCCGGGACAGATCGACGTCGACGCCGTCGACGACACCCAGGTGACGCTCCGCGCCACCGGTGCGGCCGTCGCCCTGCTCGCCCTGCTGCAGAGCGCCCCGGCGAGCGTCGAGCTGACCGAGGTCCAGCCGGCCCACGAGATCACCCGGACCCTGGCGTCCGGTGCGATGAGCCACGGCGCCCTCGTCGCCACCGCCCACGAGGCCGTCGCGCACGGCACGAACATGGTCGGCGGCATGTCGAACAGCGGTGAGGGCGGCGAGCACCACTCCCGCTACGGCACGATCCGCGGCTCCCGCATCAAGCAGTTCGCCTCGGGCCGGTTCGGCATCTGGGCGGGCTACCTGGCCGACCCGATGCTCGAGGAGCTCGAGATCAAGATCGGCCAGGGCGCGAAGCCCGGCGAGGGTGGCCAGCTGCCCGCACCCAAGGTCACGGTGGACATCGCCGCGGCCCGTGGTGGCACGCCCGGCGTCGAGCTCATCTCGCCGCCGCCGCACCACGACACGTACTCGATCGAGGACCTCGCGCAGCTCATCCACGACTGCAAGGCCGCCCGCGTCCGGGTCATCGTGAAGCTCGTGTCCTCCGAGGGCATCGGCACCATCGCGGTCGGCGTCGCCAAGGCCGGCGCCGACGTCATCAACGTCGCCGGGAACACCGGCGGCACCGGAGCCGCTGCGGTCACCAGCCTGAAGTACGCCGGCCGCTCCGCGGAGATCGGCGTGGCCGAGGTGCACCAGGCCCTGGTCGCGAACGGCCTGCGCCAGAAGGTCACGCTCCGCTGCTCCGGCGCGCACCAGACCGGCAGCGACGTCGTCACGAGCGCCCTGCTCGGCGGCGACAGCTTCGAGTTCGGCACGACCGCGCTCATGATGCTCGGTTGCGTCATGGCGAAGAACTGCAACGTGAAGTGCCCGGCCGGCCTCACCACGAACGCCGAGGCCTTCGAGGGCGACCCCCGTGCGCTCGCGCAGTACCTGCTCAACATCGCCCACGACGTGCGGCAGATCCTGGCCCGCCTCGGCCTGCGCTCCCTGCGCGAGGCCCGCGGTCGCACCGACCTGCTGCAGCTCCTGGACCACCCGGCGAGCGTCGGCCGGCTCGACGCCCGTGCCCTGCTCGCCCAGGTGCCCGAGAAGGTCGTCACCGACCCGGAGTACCTGGAGAAGGACTACCGCACCGACGACGCGCTCATCGAGCGTGTCCGCGCCGCGCTGGTCGACGGACACGAGCACGCCGTGCAGATCGACGACGTGGTGCTCGGCAACGCCGACAAGTCGGTGGGCGGCCAGCTCGGCATCGACCTCGAGCGCCTGCTCAACCACGAGCTGCGCGACGCCGACCTGTCGGCACACCCCGCCGTCGCCACCGACGACCGCGGACGCCGCCGCCTGGTGGACGGCGCGGTCACGATCCGCACGCACGGGTCGGCCGGGCAGTCGTACGGCGTCTTCAACAACGACGGCGTCCTGCTCGAGCACACCGGCACCGCGAACGACGGCGTCGGCAAGAGCCAGAGCGGCGGACGGATCGTCGTCCGCGCCCCGGGCGGCGGCAGCGCCGAGCAGGGCGGCAACGTGCTGGTCGGCAACTTCGCGCTGTTCGGCGCCACCGGCGGACGCACCTTCGTCGAGGGCGAGGCCGGCGACCGGTTCGCCGTGCGGAACTCCGGCGCGACGGCCGTGGTCGAGGGGCTCGGCGACTTCGGCTGCGAGTACATGACCGGCGGCGCCGTGTTCAACCTCGGGTCGTACGGCAAGGGGCTCGGCAACGGCATGTCCGGCGGGTTCCTGTACCAGTACGACCCCTCCGGCCGGGTCGCCGAGCGTGCCAGCACCGACTCGCTCCTGGTGTTCCCCGTCACCGACGGCGAGCGCGGCACGTTCCACGAGGACGCCGCCCGCCTGCTGCTCGAGTGGCACCTCGAGGCCACGGGTTCGGCCCTGGCCGAGCGCCTGCTCGCCGCGTGGGAGACCACCCGCGAGCACGTGTACGTCGGCATGCCGCGGGCGCTCCTGCTCAGCCAGGACGCCGACGCGATCCTCGCCGCCGCCACCCGACCGGAGCTGCTCGACGAACTCGCGGCCTCCGTCGCGACCGACAAGTTGCGCGCCTTCAAGGTCGACTACCGCGACCAGCGGACCGTGCTCGACGGCCGTGCCCCGGCGCTCGGTGACCAGGGCGAGGACATGTTCTCGCTCCTGTCGTCGTACACCGTGCTCGGCGTCGCCCAGGACGTGGCGCAGGAGCGCGTGCCGGGCGCCGCCGCCGGTGACCCGCGGGTGACCGAGGCGGTGCGGAACCTGATCCTGACCGAGGACTTCGCCGTCAAGCAGCGCGTCGTGAAGTACCTGCGCAGCACGTTCGACCGGTTCGCCGACGACGAGCTGGCGACGCTCATCGCCGTGAAGCGGCTCGACGACTCCAAGCGCGCCCTCACGCAGCGGAACAACCGCAGCATGGACGCGCCCGGCACGACGGGGTGGATCATGCACCAGAACGCGAAGAACGCCGGGCGGCTGCGTGCCGCGCGCTTCGACGAGCTGCTCGCGACCGCGGCGCTCGAGGACATCGCCCGCCGCGCCCCGCAGGCCCCGACCGAGGCGGTGACCGCGTGACCACGCTCCCACCGACCGGGTCGCTGATCCCCGTCGACGCACCGTTCTCGGCCGCCCAGGAGTCCTGGCTCGCCGGGTTCATCGCGGGCATCGCCGCCGCCGGCAAGAAGGTCGCGGCGAGTGCGCCCACGACGACGGTCGACGTGCTCTTCGGCACCCAGACCGGCAGCGCGGAGTTCCTGGCCGACGAGCTCGTCACCGGGGCGCGGGCCCGTGGACTCGGCGGTCGCGCCACCGCGCTCGACGCCGTCACCCCCGAGCAGCTCGCCGAGATGTCGCACGTGCTCGTCGTCACCTCGACCTACGGCGAGGGCGAGATGCCCGACAACGCCGGGCTGTTCTGGGACGCGATCCAGGCGAGCACCGTCCCGCGGCTCGAGGGCCTGCAGTACGCCGTGCTCGGGCTCGGCGACACGAGCTACGACGAGTTCTGCCAGGCCGGCAAGCTCATCGACACCCGCTTCGAGCAGCTCGGCGCGACCCGCATCCACGACCGCGTCGACTGCGACGTCGACTTCGAGGACCCGGCGGCGCTCTGGACCGCCGCCGTCCTCGACCGCCTCGCCGCCGAGGCCGGCGCGACGGCTGCACCCGGCGCGACCACGGGCGGTGGAGCCGGCGACGGCGCCACCGCGACCGGCGGGGCGGGCGCGAGCCGTGCCTCCCGACCGGGGTCGCAGTGGAACAAGCGCAACCCGTACCCGTCGCGGCTGGTCGAGAACCGGCTGCTGTCGTCGCCGCGCAGCGCGAAGGAGATCCGCCACTACGAGTTCGACCTCGGCGACTCCGGCATCGAGTACGCGGCGGGCGACGCCCTGGCGGTGGTGCCGGTCAACGACGAGGTCTTCGTGGCGAGCCTGCTCGAGCAGGTCGGTGCGACCGGCGGCGAGCAGCTCGACGGCCGGCCGATCACCGACGTGCTGCGGACCGACCGCGAGATCCGGACGCCCTCGAAGGACCTCATCGCCGACCTGGTGCAGCGCGCACCCGGCAGCGAACTCGCGGCCGTCGTGGCGCACGGCGACAAGCACGAGCTCGACCGCTGGCTCTGGGGCCGCGACGTCCTCGACCTGCTCCGCGATGCCGGACCGGCCGCCCCGGGCCTCGACGAGCTGCTGCCGAACCTGCGCCCCCTGCAGGCACGCCAGTACTCGATCTCGTCGAGCCCGCTCGCGCACCCGGACCGCATCCACCTGACCATCGCGTCGGTGCGCTACGGCGACCCGCACCGGATGCACGCCGGGGTCGCGTCGACGTTCCTGGCCGACCGGGTCGACCCCGACGGCGCGGTGGACGTCTACCTGCAGCCGAACACCGCGTTCGGGGTGCCGGCGGACGACTCCGCCCCGATGATCATGATCGGACCCGGGACCGGCATCGCACCGTTCCGCGGCTTCCTGCACGAGCGTGCCGCCTCCGGGGCGACGGGGCCCAACTGGCTGTTCTTCGGCGACCAGCACCGCGACACCGACTTCGTGTACCAGGACGAGCTCACCGAGCTGCAGGAGCAGGGCGTGCTCGACCGCCTCGACCTGGCGTTCTCGCGCGACCAGGCCGAGAAGGTCTACGTGCAGACGCGGATGCTCGAGCGGTCGGCGGAGCTGTTCGCCTGGCTCGAGGACGGCGGCCACGTGTACGTGTGCGGCGACGCATCACGGATGGCGAAGGACGTCGAGGCGGCCCTGCTGCGGGTCATCCGCACCGGTCGTGGGCGCGGCGAGGACGACGCGCAGGCGTACCTGGCCGACCTGCGCCGGGCGAAGCGGTACGTCCGCGACGTCTACTGACCGACGGAGGTGGGGAGACCGCCCCGGCCACGGAACCCGAATCCGTTGGCCGGGGCGATCCCGGAGGGGTGCCGGTCGAGGGGACGGACCGGCAGGAACAGCGGCGTGACGCGACCGGTCGGACGCGGTGTCCCGGTCTCTCGGGCGTCGAGTCCCCTGATCCGGGACTCCCGCCGTGCACGCTCTTCCGGCACCGGTGGTTGGTCGGTGCCCGGCGCGCACTGCGTCACGGCCATTCGGGTTCCCCTCCTGCCGCGGGTCCTGCCTGCACCGGTGCCTCGCGGCAGGTGCGGGGGGACGACAGTGAACCGCGGTGAGGAAACGGTATGTTCTGAGCGATTCGAACGGAACCCGTTGACCCGAACTACCGGGCCGTGGTAACGCCGTTTGTCCCCGAAGCGTCGTCCGCGTCCCCCGGTGCCACGGCGCGGGACCACGCGGAGTCGGCGGCCGTGCTCGTGTCCAGGGGTTCGGGCACCAGGACGAGGCCCGACCCGGAGGTCGCCGAGCGGTACAGCTCCTCGAGCCAGCTGCGGTTGATCGCGGGGACCCGGCTGCCCGAGAACTTGAAGTGCAGGCTGACGCTCGGATGCAGCCAGATCGTGCTCCGACCGTTGCCGTGCACCACGTCGTCCTTCCACGAGAACGCGAAGCGGTGGTCGCGGCGGAGCATGTTGACGATGACGATCTGCAGGTGCGTGAGCGCTCGGTCGTCGACCCGCAGGTCGAGCGGTCGGCCGTCGTAGATGAGCTGCCCCATGGGTCCTTCTACACCTGTGCACCGGTGTGCGGGAGCCGGTTCGCCCACGTCGTGATCGTCCGGTCGAACCAGACCGCGTCGACGTTGCGCTCCCACGCGTGCGCGGCGGGCTCGCTGACCGCCAGGATGACCCGGTCCGGATGTGCCGCCGCGAACCGCTCGCTGACCGCGAAGGGCACGGTGGCGTCGCCGGAGGAGTGCACGAGCAGGGTCGGCGGCAGCGGGCGCGGTGTCCGCGACCAGGACAGCGCCCGGACGTCCACCGGCGACCGCAGGCCGACGAGCCGGCAGACCAGGGGCAGTGCCATCGCCCCGAGCGCGGCGGACACGACCGGACCCGGCACGCCGGCCCGGGCGGCCTGGGTCCGGATCGCGGCCTCCCAGTCGAGCGCCGGCGCGACGAGCACGAGTCCGGCGATCCGGTCGCGGTGGGCGGAACGGGCGAGCAGCTCGTGCGCGATCGTCGCGCCCATCGACCACCCCACCAGGACGAGCCGCTCGGCGCCGTCCGCCACCGCGTGGTCGAGCGCCGCCTCGACGTCCGCCCACTCGCGGGTGCCGAGGTGCGATGCACGCCCCTGCCACGGAGCCTCGCCGTCGCCACGGAACGACGGGACGATCGACGTCCAACCGAGCGCGAGCGCCGCGGGGACCGTCCGGAGCGCCGTGACGCGGGTGGTGCGGATGCCGTGCACGTGGACGGCCCAGGTGCGCGCGGCGTCGCCGTCGGCAGCGCCGGCGTCGTCAGCGTCCGCGTCCGGGCGGACCACCCACGCCGGGGCCGGCCCGACCGGGGTCGGCACGGACACCTCGGACCAGTCGACCCGCATCGCCGCCGGGTCGGGGTGCACGTGCCCGCTCCAGCGGATCCGGGACGGCACGCCTCCGGTCGTCCGCACCACGGCCCGACGCACCACGCCGGCCGCCTCGTCGATCTCGAGCACCGGGCCGACCGTGGTGTGGCCGTCACCGTCGTGCCACAGGCCGTACTCACCCGGGCGCACGGTGTCCTCGGTGATCGGCAGCGCGATCGCGTCCGTCGTCGCCTCGAGCACCGGCGTCCACCGGTCGACACCGGGCAGCACGATCCTGCCGACGATCTTCCGCAGCACCACCAGCGCCGCCGCCGGCACCGCCAGTGCGCCGAGCGCCCACCACCACCTGGTCGTCATCGGGTCGTCCTCCAGGGTCACGGGTCGAGGTGCACCGCGGCCCGCACCCGGTGCCAGCCGACGATGCGCCGGACCCCATCGTGGTGCACACGGGCCGCGGGCGCCCCGCCCACGTCGCTGTCGCGGGTCAGACTACCGGGACGCCAGCGCATCGGCCGAGGAGCCGTCGTCGCCGTCCGGCGGTGCCGTCCGATGGCGCCGCTGGAGCGGCCGCAGCGCTGCCCCGAGGGCCGACGTCCGCAACGGAGCCACCGACCGGACGGGAGGCACGCGCCGGGCCCGCCACAGGCCTCCCGTCCGTCCCGCGCAGCGGTCCCGGACCGTGGCGCGGACGCGGCCGATCCCGCCGGTCCGCCCCGGACGGGTCCGCGGGGGCTACGCCTGCTGCGCGGTCGACTCGTAGTGCCGCGCGCCGCCACGCACACCGGCGAACCGGTACGGCGCGGCCGTGACGCGGGGGCGCTCGACGTCCTCGCTGGTGGCCGCCCCGGCAGCGTGGAGCTCCCGGTAGGCGTCGACCGTCAGCGGGACCCGTGCCCCGAGCAGTGACCGCACGCGACCCCGCCGGCGGTGCTCCTGGTAGTCCGGTCGCACGACGCCGGTGATGAGCTCGCCGACGCTGCCCGACCCGTAGCTGAACAGGCCCAGTCGCTCGCCGGCCAGGTCGTCGTCCAGGTCGAGCAGTGCCGCCAGCCCGATCCAGAGCGACGCCGTGTACGTGTTGCCCGTCTGCCGGTTGTAGGTGAAGCCGACCGCCAGGTCCGACTCGTCGAACGGCTGGTCGAGGTGCTGCGTGAGCTTCCGGTGCGCCTTGATCGCCATCTTCGTGAACGGCTGGTGGTGCACGAACCGGGCGATGTCGGTGAACGCCGGGCCGCCCTGCGACACCAGGTCGTCCCAGGCGCCGACGAAGGCGTCCACGTACGCGCTGACCGACAACCGACCGTCGACGAGCGCCGTGGAGCGGTCGTTCGGTCGCCAGAAGTCGTCGACGTCGGCCGTGTAGACGCCGGCCGCCGGCTCGATCTCGATCAGGTCCGGGTCGGCGGAGATCAGCATCGCCGCGGCACCGGCACCCTGGGTGGGCTCGGCCGGGGTGTCGACGTCGTACCGTGCGACGTCGGCGGCGATGACGAGCACGCGTTCGTGCGGGGCGCGGGCGACGATCCCGAGGGCGAGCTGCACCGCGGCCGTGCCGCCGTAGCAGGCCTGCTTCAGCTCGACCACGCGGACGGCCTTCGGCAGCCCGAGCAGCCCGTGCACGTACACGCCGGCGGCCTTCGACTGGTCGACGCCCGACTCGGTGGCGAACAGCACCGTGCGGATGCCCTCGACGCCGTGGCGGTCGATGATCTCCTTCGCGGCGGCGGCGCCCATCGTGACGATGTCCTCGTCGGGGGCGGGCACGCTGAAGGCGTCCTGGCCGATGCCGACGTGGTACTTCGCCGGGTCGACGCCCAGGCGCTCGGCCAGGTCGTCGAGCTCGAGCACGTGGTGCCCGGTCGCGATCGCGATGTCGTGGATGCCGACGCCGGTCATGCTGCGCCTCCCGCCGGCTTCGTGCCACGGCGTTCCATCGCGACGTGGGCGGCCATCAGCTCCCCCGGGTTGGTCTGCGCGGCCAGGAGCGAGAGCTCCCCGCACAGGACCGTCGCGGCGCACAGGGCGGCGAGACGGCGGGCGTTGGCGCCGGGCTCACGGTCCTCGCGGCACCCGAGCCGCACCAGGGCGTCCTCGACGACGGGCAGGTCCCCGCCCTTGCCGTTGCCGACCGTGCCGACGATCAGGTGCGGCAGCGAGGTCGAGAAGTACAGGTCGCCGTCGCGGTCCTCGGCACTGGTGATGCCCTGGGAACCCTCGACGATGTTCGCGGCGTCCTGCCCGGTCGCCAGGTAGAAGCCGAGCAGCATGTTCGCGTAGTGCGCGTTCGCCGAGCGGATGGCCCCGGCGATGGTCGACCCGATCAGGTTCTTCGCGATGTTCAGCTCGACGATCTTGGCCGTCGACGACCGCAGACGCTTCTCGACGACCTCGCCCGGGATCACGATCTCGGCGATGGTGTTCCGACCGCGGCCGCGGATGCCGTTCACCGCGGTGGCCTTCTTGTCCGTGCAGAAGTTGCCCGAGACCGAGACGTACCGCAGGCCCGGCTGCCAGTCCAGGATCGCCGGCAGCAGCTTGTCGGCCGCCTGCGTGACCATGTTGTGGCCGGAGGCGTCACCGGTGGTGAACGCGAAGCGCAGGAACAGCAGGTCGCCGACGATCTCGGGGTGCACCTCGATGAGCTTGGCGAAGCGGCTCTGACCGGACACGATCGCGGCGAGCTCGTCCTGGCGCGCGAGGATCTGCCCCGCGGCCACGTGCGCGGCGGCGGCGCTGTCGGCCCGGACCACCACGGAACGGGTCATCCGCTCGTCGACGACGGTCGCGACGATGCCGTCCTCGACCATGCGCGAGATGCGGGCGCCGCGGCCGACCGACGGCCAGAGCGGCGACTCGTACGTCGCCAGGGGCACCTCGTGCTCACCGGTGACGGCGTTGCCGCTGACGCGGATCGGGCCGACCCACTTGGTCGGGATCGGTGTGAGCAGGTCACTCATCGAGGGCTCCTTCTGGTGCTCGCACCGCGACGCTGAGGTGTCTGATGTCGCGCGCCTCCCAGGCGCGGTGGATGCCGGCGGGGTCGGTGTCCGCCGGGACGAGCGCGATGCCGCAGTCGCCGCCGCCGGCGCCGGACGGCTTCGCCGCCCCGCCGGCCGCCTCGACGACGTCGCACAGGGTCGCGAGTCGCTCGGTCTCGATCTGCGAGCCGACGGACGCGCCGAGGCGCTGCAGCAGCCCGCGGGCGCGTCGCAGGGCACCGAGCGTGCGCTCGGCGTCACCGGTCTGGAGGCCCGTGGTCAGGTCGTCGACGGCGCTGCGGCTCTCGTCGAGGAACGCCTGGTACCCGCCGTTGCGGTGCCGACGCACCACGTCGACGAGCTTCGTGGTGGACGCGGGCGAACCGGTCCAGCCGACCAGGAGCTGCAGGTTCTCGGGGGCGGGCAGGCGCTGCACGTCGAAGCCCTGCCAGGCGTCCGGGTCGGTCAGGATGTCGGAGACCGTGCGGTCGTCGAGCAGCGAGGTCAGTCGTTCGCGGTCCGGGGCGCTGTAGCGCAGCCAGCCGCCGAAGGTGCTCGCGGCGAGGTCGCCGCCCGAGGCGCGGGGGTTCACCCGGATGGTCGCGAGCAGCGCGACCTGGAACCGCTGACGCTGCGTCAGGCCGATCTTGTAGAAGCGGTCGAGGGCGCCGACGGTCGCGACGGTGACGGCCGCCGAGGACCCGAGGCCGAACTTCCGCCCGCTGGCGTCGTCGAGCTGGCTCTCGATCCGCAGGTCGTGGAACCGCGGCTCGATGCCGTGCTCGGCGCGCAGCTTCTCGACCAGGTCGATCGTCGCCATCACGTAGTCGTACGGGTGGTGCTCCCGGTCGAGCGCGAGCCCGTCGGTCCCGCGGGTCCACGTGAGCGGCAGGTGGCCGTACTCCTCGGAGTGCACGCTGCCCGCGCCGTGCCCCTCGGACACCTTCGCCGTGATGGCACGGTCGAGGGCGATCAGGACGGACGGCTGACCGGGCTCGACGACGGCGTACTCGCCGGCGACGAACAGCTTGCCGTGGGCACGGAACTCGATCACTGCACGGACTCCTTCTGCTCGGGATCGCTCCCGGTGTGTTCGGAGCGGAGCACCCGCGCGGCTGGTCCGGTGCCGGACTCGATGACGTCGCCGAAGGACGCCAGGGCGGTCGCGACCGCACCCCGGTCCTGCGGCGTCGTCAGCACGACGACGTTCGGGCCGGCGTCGGCCGTGGCGTACGCCTCGGTCCCACCGGCACGCAGCTCGGCGACGGCGTCGAACACGGCGACACTGCGTGCGTTGAGGTAGCGGATGGGCGGGAAGGCGCCCTCGATCGTCGCGTGCATGCGCAGGGCGTTGCTCTCGGTGATCTCCCCGATGCGGGTGAAGTCCCCCGCGGCACACGCGGCGAGCATGTCGCCGACCGTCTCGGTGGTCGAGGTGACCCACGCCGGGTAGAACGGCGAGGTCGCGATCGTGCGGCGCATCGCCTCGCGCGAACCGATCGGCTTCGGACCGGCGTCGATCGTCACGACCACCATCGCCATCGGCGGGGCGGGGATCGTCTCGGCGAACGAGCCCTGGTCGTCGCCGGCGTGCCAGACGGACACCCCGCCGGGGATCGACCGGGTGGCCGAGCCGGAACCGCGTCGGGCCAGGCGGGACAGGTCGCGCTGGGACAGGTCGAGGCCGTACGCGGCAGCGGCAGCCGTGGCGAGCGCCGCGAACCCCGAGGCGCTCGAGGCGAGGCCGGCGCCGGTCGGCACGGTGTTCTCGGACACGACGGAGGCGTACTCGGTGGACCCGGCGAGCTCGCGCACGAGGTCGAGGAACTGCTGCACCCGCACCAGCGCACCGTCGTCGACGACGTGCCCGTTCAGCGAGAACGCATCACGCGCCTCCTGTCCGCCGTCCACCGTGACGGTGGTCGTCGTCGGGAACACGTCGAGCCCCATCGAGACGCTGCCCGTGGCGGGCAGCGCGAGCTGCGCGTCCGCCTTCCCCCAGTACTTGACGAGGGCGATGTTGGGGTGCGCGACGGCGGTGGCGGTCATCAAGCGCGGGCTCCGATCGTGGTGGTCCAGGTGGCTGCGGCCCCTGCGCCGCGGAGTGCGGCCGCGATGCGGTCCGCGTGGTCGTCGTCCGCGGCGAGCGCGAGGACGCACCCGCCCCGCCCGCCGCCGGTGAGCTTCGCGCCGAGGGCGTCCGCAGCACGTGCGGCGTCGACGAGCCGGTCCAGGTCGGCACTCGACACGTCGAGTTCGCTGAGCAGCCCGTGCGCGGCGTCCATCGTGACACCCAACGCCTGGGCGTCGCCGACCTCGAGTGTCCCCCGCGCGCGACGGGCGAGCGCGCCGATCCGGTCGATCACGGCGCCGACGCCCTCGGGATCGGCGTCGTGGTGCGCGCGGACGGCCGACACGGCCTCGCGGGTGTGACCGGGGACCCCGGTGTCCGCGACGACGAAGGTGAACCGCGCCCCGAGCGTGACGGGCTCGATCCGCCCGCTCTCGAACCAGACCGGCGCGGACGCGACGACGCCCCGGGCATCGAGACCGGACGGCCGCCCGTGGGCGACGCGCTCGCACGCCTGGATGAGCTCGTGGTGGGTCTCGACGTCGAGCGTCTCGCCCAGGGCGTCGGCGACCGCCGCGGTCACGGCGGCGGCGACCGCGGCGCTCGACCCCATGCCCCTGGCGGTCGGCACCTCGCTGTCGACCCGGACGTGGACGTGCCGGTCGCTGACCCCGAAGTGCTGCAGGGTCGCCGTGACGGCCGTGACGGTCGGCATGACGGCCGCGGGGGCCAGGTCGAGCGGCCCGGTGTGCACCGTCGACTCCAGGCTGTGGCCGGCTCCGACCGCGTCTGCGGGCACCGGGGTGATCGTCGCGACGACCCGGGCGTCGAGCACCGGCAGCACGAGTGCGGGTGCGCCGTAGACCACGGCGTGCTCACCGATCAGGATCGTCTTGCCGTGGGACGACGCCGATCCGCTGCCGGGGGTCGTGGTGGAGGTGTGGTCGCTGCTGGTCATCGTGGGTCACGTCAGCCTAACCGTCCGGGCCCGCGGCGTGTTCGCGGTGCGCCCTGGGCGGACGGTCGTCACCGGGGTCGTCCGCCCCACGTGGTCCTGGGACCGCGCCCCGGGGGCGCGGCGCACCATCGGGGTCCCCCACCACGAGGAGCCGTGATGCCGCACGCGTCCTGCCAGACCCGCACCCGCCCGGTGCGACTCGACGAGCTCGCGTCGGCGCTCGGCGTCGACAGCCCGGGTGACGGCGTGGTGACCGGCATGGCGCTCGCGACCCACCAGCTCCGCCCCGGCATGCTGTTCGCCGCGCTGCCGGGTCGCACCGTGCACGGCGCGGAGTACTCCGGCGCGGCGAGCGTCGCCGGAGCGGCCGCGGTCCTGACCGACGCGGAGGGGCAGGCGGCAGCACGGCGCAGCGGACTCCCGGTGCTGGTCGTCGCGGACGTGCGGGGACACCTGGGCGCGGTCGCCCGCATCGTCGCCGGCACCGAGACCCTGCCGTTCCCGCTGTTCGGGGTGACCGGCACGAACGGCAAGACCTCGACGGTGCACCTGCTGCACGCCCTGATGCGCCGCCTCGGCTGGCGGACGGCGATCAGCTCGACGGTCGAACGCCGGATCGACGACGACGCGGAGCCCAGCGCGCTGACGACACCCGAGGCGCCCGAGCTGCACGCCTTCCTGGCGCGGGCGGCCGACCGCGGGGTCGACGGCGTCGCGCTCGAGGTGAGCGCGCAGGGGTTGTCCCGGCACCGCACCGACGGCGTCGTGCTGGACGTCGCGGGCTTCACCAACCTGTCCCACGACCACCTCGACGACTACCCGGACATGGCGGCGTACCTGGCCGCCAAGGCGGTGCTCTTCACGCCCGCGCGCTCGCGTGCCGGCGTGGTGTCGCTGGACTCCCCGGCCGGCCACCGGATCGTCGCGCAGGCCACGATCCCGGTGACGACGATCTCGACCGACCCCGCGGCCGGCGCGGACTGGACCGTCCGGGTGACGGAGCAGCGGCCGGACGGGACCCGTTCGACGCTCACGGCGCCGGACGGCACGACGCTCGACCTCGACGTCCCGCTGCTCGGGGTGCACATGGCGGCGGACGCCGGCCTGGCCGTCGCGATGCTCGCCACGTCCGGGGTGCCGCTGTCCGCGCTGCGCGACGCGACCCGCGGGCGCCTGGACGTCGTGGTGCCCGGACGGATGGCGGACGCGTCGGCGGCGACCGGCCCGCGGGTCTTCGTGGACTTCGCGCACACGCCCGACGCCTTCGCCAAGAGCCTGGCCGCCGTGCGCGCCTTCGCACCCGGTCGGGTGGCCATCGTCGTGGGGGCGGACGGCGACCGTGACCGCAGCAAGCGGGCGGCGATGGGAGTGGTGGCGGCCGAGGCAGCCGACGTGGTCGTCGTCACCGACCACCACCCGCGGTTCGAGGCCCCCGCACCGATCCGTGCGGCGATCCTCGCCGGGGCGCGGTCGAGCGGGCACGACGCGCTCGTGGTCGAGGAGCCGGACCCCGCGCGGGCGATCCGCCGGGCCCTGGCGGAGGTCGGTGACGACGGGGTCGTGTACTGGGCGGGTCCGGGACTGACCGACTACCGCGACGTCCGCGGGTCGCACGTGCCGTACTCGTCGTTCCGGGATGCCCGGACCGCGCTCGCCGAGGCGGGGCACCTGCCGGGCACTCGCTGCGAGTTCGTCGGCGAGCCGTCGATCTAGGTTGCGCACAACTCGGTTGCGTGCCACTGTGGATGCATGCCCGTGACCGACGAGATGGTGTGCTTCTCCCTCTACGCGGCGTCCCGCGCCACGACGCAGGCGTACCGCACGATGCTCGAGCCCTGGGGCCTGACGTACCCGCAGTACCTGGTGCTCGTCACCCTGTGGGTCGAGGGCGACCAGACCGTCTCGAGCCTGGGCGAACACCTGCAGCTCGACTCGGGCACCCTCTCGCCGCTGCTCCGCCGGATGGAGCAGCACGACCTGGTGCGCCGCGAACGCCGCAGTGCCGACGAGCGCGTCGTCACCGTGACCGCCGGCGACCGGGGCCGTGCACTGCGGTCCGAGCTGAGCGGCATCCCCGCCCGCATCGCCGCCGGCACGGGTCTGACGGACGACGGTGCCGCCGCCGAGCTCATCGCGACGCTGCACCGGCTGACCGAGACCATGCACGCCGCGGCCGACCCCGCTGGCGCTGGCGCCGGCGCCGTTTCGCGCTGAGCGACACCTCACGCCCACGGGCGCCCGTGAACTGTCGCTCAGCGCGAAAGCACACGACGCACCACGCCGCACCCGCACCCTGACTGCACGATCCGCCCCACAAGGAAGGAACCCCATGGAAGCCCTCTACACCGCCGAGGCCCTGGCCACCGGCGAAGGCCGCAACGGCCACGTCGCCACGAGCGACGGCACGGTCGAGTTCGACCTCGCCATCCCGAAGGAGATGGGTGGCTCGGGCAACGGCGCGAACCCCGAGCAGCTCTTCGCCGCCGGCTACGCCGCCTGCTTCCACTCCGCGCTGCAGGGCGTCGCCCGCAGCCAGAAGGTCAAGATCACCGACTCGTCCGTCGGCGGCCGCGTGCAGATCGGCCCGAACGGCAACGGCGGCTACCAGCTCGCCGTCATGCTCGAGGTCGTCATCCCCGGCATGGAGCACGACCAGGCCCAGGCCCTCGCGGACGCAGCCCACCAGGTGTGCCCGTACTCGAACGCCACCCGCGGCAACATCGACGTCACCATCGTCGTCTCGGAGGACTGACCCATGAGCACCACCACCCCCACCACCATGCGCGCCGTCGTCCACGAGACGTTCGCCGAGCCCGCCGACGTCCTCGAGGTGCAGGAGCGCCCCGTGCCGACGCCCGGCGCCGGCGAGGTCCTCGTCCGCACGGTCCTCTCCCCCATCCACAACCACGACCTGTGGACCGTCCGCGGCACCTACGGCTTCAAGCCGGAACTCCCCGCACCCTCGGGCACCGAGGCGCTGGGCGTCGTCGAGGCCCTCGGCGAGGGCGTCACGGAGCTGCAGGTCGGCCAGCGCGTCGCCGGTGGCGCCTTCGGCGTCTGGGCCGAGTACTACACCGCGAACGCCGCCGGACTCGTGCCCGTGCCGGACGCCATGACCGACGAGGCCGCCGCCCAGCTCGTCTCGATGCCGTTCAGCGCCATCAGCCTGCTGCACTCGCTCGACCTGCACGAGGGCGACTGGATCATCCAGAACGCCGCGAACGGTGCGGTCGGCCGCATGGTCGCCCAGCTCGGTGCCGCCCGCGGCATCAACGTCATCGGCCTCGTCCGTCGTGCCGAGGGTGTCGAGGAGCTCCGCGCCCAGGGCGTCGAGCGCATCGTCGCCACCGACGCCGACGACTGGAAGGACCAGGTCGCCGCGATCACCGGTGGCGCCCCCATCGTCGCCGGCGTCGAGTCCGTCGGTGGCAAGGCCGCCGGCGACATCGCCTCGGTGCTCGGCGAGGACGCCACCCTCGTCGTCTTCGGCGCGATGGCGTCGCCGACGCTCGAGATCCCGTCGGGCAAGGTCATCTTCGGCCAGCTGACCGTCAAGGGCTTCTGGGGCTCCGTCGTCAGCAGGACGATGCCGGCCGAGACGAAGGGGCAGCTCTTCGGTGAGCTCATCACCCGCGTGCTCGACGGCTCGCTGACGCTCCCCGTCGCCGAGACGTTCGTGTTCGAGGACGTCCGCGACGCGGTGCGCGCGAGCGACACCGCCGGCCGCGTCGGCAAGGTGCTGCTGCGCCCGTAGCGCGACCAGCGGACGGACGGGAGGCCCGGTGCCAGCTGGCACCGGGCCTCCCGTCCGTCCGTGGCGCGTCCGCCACCCCGTGCGCGACGATCCACGCGTCGAACGACGCGTGCACTGTCGGAACATGCGCCCGCACCAGACGCCGGCGCGCGCGCTCGTCAGCCGCCGATGACGTGGATGCCGTACGCGGCGAAGAAGCCGATCACCGCGATGAGCCCGGTCCACGGCCCGGTCTTCCGGAACGCCTCGGGCAGCATCGTGTCCGCGAGCATCGCCAGGATCGCACCGGCGGCGACCGCGGTCACGGCGCTCTGCACACCCTCGGGAGCCTGCCCGAGGATCGCGTAGCCGCCCAGCGCCGACAGGGCGCAGGCCAGGGCGATCGCGCCCCAGACCGTGAAGACGTACCGGGCTCCGCGGCCGTTCGCCTTCATGTCCGACGTGCTGGACAGCCCCTCCGGCAGGTTCGAGATGACGACCGCCGCAACGACCGCGATCGACAGCGAGCCGCCCGATGCCAGACCGACGCCCTGCACGGCGGTCTCCGGGATGCCGTCGAGCAGCGCGCCGAGCGCGATCCCGAGGCCCGTGCCGGACGCGGCCGACGACCCTGAGCTGCGCTTCTTGCGCGCACCGCGGCGTTCCAGCAGCACGTCGAGTCCGACGTAGACGACGGCACCGCCCAGGAACCCCGCCATCGCCGTCCAGAAGGTGCCGGAGCGGGTGGCCTCGGCGACCAGGTCGAACGACAGCGCCGAGATGAGCACGCCGGCGCCGAAGGCCGTGATGGTGGCGACGAGGGTGCGGGGGACGTGGACGAACCACGCGACGGCGGCACCGACGACGAGTGCCAGCCCCGAGGCGAGACCGGCCCCGGTGGCGAGGAGGAGGGGATGCACGGGGTCGAGTGTAGGAAGCGGGTGGTCCGCGCGTCCCAAGGTGCGCCGGGCGCGCGGTACCGGGCGCCCGTCAGGCGTCGCGGCCGGCGGTGAGGCTCTCCTCGACCTGTTCGAGGGTGCGCCCGCGGCTCTCCGGCACGAACCGCCGGACGAACACCAGGGCGAGGAGCCCGACCACCCCGAAGCCGAAGAACGTGCCGGTGATCCCGACCGTGGCGACGACGGTCGGGAACCAGAGCCCGATCAGGGCGTTCGCGGTCCACAGGCAGAACACCGCGATCCCCATGCCGAGGGCGCGGATCTGCGTCGGGAAGATCTCGGACAGGATCACCCACGTGGCGATGTTGAGGAACGTCTGCATCGACCCGACGAACGCGACGACGAGGAACAGGATCACCCACGGACGCGCCGGGTTGCCCGGGACCAGCACCATCGACGCGGTGCCGATCAGGAAGTGGCAGACCGTCGTGAGCGAGTACCCCAGGACGAGCGTCGTCCGGCGGTCCATCCGCTCCATCGTCGAGAGGGCGACGATCCCGCCGATGACGGCGATGACACCGGGCGCGATGGTCGCGACGAGCGCAGCGGACCGCTCGAAGCCCGACTCGACGAGCACGATCTGGCCGTAGTACATGATCGAGTTGATGCCGGTCAGCTGCTGGGCGACCCCGATGCCCGCGCCGACGAGCACGATGCGGACGAGCCAGCGGTTGCCGAGCAGGGTGCGCCAGCCGCTGGTCCGCTGCCGGGTCGACTCGCGGTCGTGCGCACGCTCGACGTCGGCGAGTTCGGCGCGCGCACGCTCCGCCGTCCGGACCTGGCCGAGGACCGCGAGCGCCTCGTCGTGCCGGCCCCTGGACGCCAGCCAGCGCGGCGACTCCGGCACGCGGAGCATGCCGACGAACAGTGCGACGGCGGGAAGCGCGCAGACCGCCAGCATCACGCGCCAGACGCCGTCGTGTTCGCCCCACACGGTGCCGATGACCGCGTTGACCAGGAACGCGGCGAGCTGTCCGATCACGATCATGAGCTCGTTCCGCCCGGACAGGGACCCCCGGACCTCGTACGGCGCGAGCTCGGCGAGGAACACCGGGACGACCGTCGACGCCCCGCCGACCGCCAGGCCGAGCAGCACACGGCCCACCACGATGACCGCGAAGGTCGGCGCGGCGACGCAGACGAGCGTGCCGACGAAGAACGTCACCGCGAGCAGCAGGATGGTCCGACGACGCCCCCAGCCGTCCGCGATCCGTCCGCCGAGCACGGCACCGAACGCGGCCCCGAACAGCAGGGAGCTCGTGACGACGCCCTCGGTGAGCTTCGTCAGCCCGAGCTCCTGCTGCATCGGGAGCAGCGCACCGTTGATCACGCCGGTGTCGTACCCGAAGAGCAGACCGCCGAAGGTGGCGACCAGGGCCAGCACGCCGAGACGCCGGCGGTGCGGCCCGGTGCCGAGCGGGGGGAGTTCGACGGCGGAGGCCGTCGGGCGCACGTCGACCACCGTCGGCGCGTCAGTCGTCGCCGGGCGTCGAGCCGTCGCCGAGGACGTCACCGAGGGACGCCATGTCGGCTCCGTGGTCGGTGTAGCGGCGGACGGTGCGTCGGGCCGCGGCGCTTGCGGCGCCGGACAGCGCGGGGTTCCGACGTGCGGCGTCCGCCACGCGGCCGGCGTGCCCCGCGGTCGACAGCAGCACGTTGGCGAGCGCACGGGCGTCGCCGCTGTCGGGAACCCCGGCCACGCTCCACGCCGTGCGGACCTGGGCGTCGGGCGTGATCCCCCGGCGCGTGCCCATCCGGTGCCAGTCCGACAGGGCGCCCTCGGTGCGCGACGCCGCTCGGTCCGACTCGCCGGAGCGACGACGCTCCATGGCGCGGATGGCTTCGTCCGCCAAGGAGTCGCGATCACGCACGGACGCAGCGCGTTCCCGTGCCGCGGTGTCGTCGCCGCCGGACTCCGCGATGCGGGCGGCGTGGGCGGCGGCAGCGGCGGCGAGGATGTCCGATCGGTCCATGCCTCGACGGTAGCCGGTCCGGCCGACACCCGCGGACCGGCGGCGGGCCGGCAGAGCGGCGTTTCGGGCTGAGCGACACGTCACGGGCCGCAGCGCGCGTGACGTGTCGGTGCGCGCGGAACGGCACCCGAGCCCGCAGCGCGACCACGAACGGACGGGAGGCCCGTGGCGGATCCGCCACGGGCCTCCCGTCCGTCGGGTGGGGACGTGCGCTACCCGCGCAGCTCCAGGTACTTCGCGATGAGCGCCTTGGTCGACGGGTCCTGCGCGTCGAGCGCGGCCTGGTCGCCCTCGACGGCAGGCGTGACCTGCAGCGCCAGCTGCTTGCCGAGCTCCACGCCCCACTGGTCGAACGAGTCGATGCCCCAGATCGTGCCCTCGGTGAACACGATGTGCTCGTACAGGGCGATGAGCTGGCCGAGCACGCTCGGGGTGAGCTCCGGCGCGATGATCGACGTCGTCGGCTTGTTGCCGGGGAACGTGCGCGCCGCGACGATGCCCTCGTCGGTGGTGCCCTCGGCGCGGACCTCCTCGGCGCTCTTGCCGAACGCGAGCGCCTTGGTCTGTGCGAAGAAGTTCGCCAGGAACAGCGTGTGCACGTCGGTGCCGGGTGCGACGCCCTTGCCGTCGCCGGTCTCGTCCTTGAGCGGACGGGCCGGGTTGGCGACCGTGATGAAGTCGGCCGGGATCAGGCGGGTGCCCTGGTGGATGAGCTGGTAGAACGCGTGCTGGCCGTTCGTGCCGGGCTCACCCCAGAAGACTTCGCCGGTCTCGGTGGTGACGGGCGAGCCGTCCCAGCGGACGCGCTTGCCGTTCGACTCCATCGTGAGCTGCTGCAGGTACGCGGCGAAGCGGTGCAGGTACTGCGTGTACGGCAGGACCGCGTGGCTCTGCGCACCGAGGAAGTTCGTGTACCAGACGTTGAGCAGGCCCATCAGGACGGGGACGTTCTGCTCGAGCGGCGTGGTGCGGACGTGCTCGTCGATGGCGTGGAAGCCGGCGAGGAACTGCTCCCAGTTCTCCTTGCCGATCGCGATGACGACGCTCGTGCCGATGGCCGAGTCGACCGAGTACCGGCCGCCCACCCAGTCCCAGAAACCGAAGGCGTTCTCGGGGTCGATGCCGAACGCCTCGACCTTGTCGAGCGCGGTGGACACGGCGACGAAGTGCTTCGCGACGGCGTCCTTCTTCTCGTCGTCGGCGGCGTCGGTCAGGCCCAGCTTCTCCCACAGCCACTGGCGGGCCAGGCGGGCGTTCGTCAGGGTCTCGAGCGTGCCGAAGGTCTTCGACGCGACGATGAACAGCGTGGTCTCGGGGTCGAGGTCCGCCGTCTTCTCGTAGATGTCCGCCGGGTCGATGTTCGAGACGAAGCGGGCCTCGAGGCCGGGCTGCACGTAGGGCTTGAGGGCCTCGTAGACCATGACGGGACCGAGGTCCGAGCCACCGATGCCGATGTTGACGACGGTCTCGATGCGCTTGCCGGTGACGCCGGTCCAGGCGCCCGAACGCACCTGCTCCGCGAAGCCGTAGACCTTGTCGAGCGTGGCGTGCACGTCGGCGTCGACGTCCTGGCCGTCGACGGTCAGGGGTGCGGCGGGGACCAGGCCCTCGGTCGACTTCGGACGACGGAGCGCGGTGTGCAGCACGGCGCGGTCCTCGGTGACGTTGATGTGCTCACCCGCGAGCATCGCCTGGAAGCGCTCGGCGACGCCGGTGTCCTCGGCGACCTGCAGCAGCGCGGCGAGGATCTCGTCGGTCACCAGGCCCTTGGACAGGTCGACGGTCAGGTCGGCCGCCTGGAACGTGTACTGCTCGGCACGACCGGGGTCGCTGTCGAACCACCCTCGCAGGTCCGGGGTGAAGCCGTCGGCGATGCCGGCCAGCTTCTTCCAGCCGTCGGTCGATGTGGGGTCGACGGGAGCGGATTCGGTCACTTCGGTCCTCCTGAACCTTGAAGACGTACAAGCCCGCGGGTCACCGCAGCGCTGCGTCGCGGACCGTCTCCGAGCGTAGTGCGCTCCGGCAGGTGGCGTGCACAGACGGCCGGGAGGCGCGGCTCGCGTTCGCTGCGCGCGTCACGCCCCCGGACTGGTCGCCCTCAGGGCTGCGGTGCGAAGCGGCGGAGCCGCAGGCTGTTCGCCACCACGAAGACCGACGAGAACGCCATGGCCGCACCGGCGAGCACCGGGTTGAGCAGCCCCGCCATCGCGAGCGGGATCGCCGCGACGTTGTACGCGAACGCCCAGAACAGGTTGCTCGTGATGACCCGGAGCGTGGCCCGCGACAAGCGCACAGCGTCGGCCACCACGGTGAGCCGACCGCTCACGACCGTGATGTCGCTCGCTGCGATGGCCGCGTCGGTGCCGGCACCCATGGCGATGCCGAGGTCGGCGGAGGTGAGCGCCGCGGCGTCGTTCACGCCGTCCCCGACCATCGCGACGGTGCGCCCGTCGGCCTGCAGGCGCCGGACCGTCTCGAGCTTCGACGCCGGCGTCGCACGGGCGTGCACCTCGTCGATGCCCACGCGAGCGGCCACCGCGCGTGCGGCGCCGTCGTTGTCGCCCGTGAGCAGGACCGGGTGCAGGCCGAGCGCTCGGAAGCGTGCGACCGCCTCGGCGGCCTCGGGCTTGACGGTGTCGCCGACGACGACCACGCCCAGGGCGATGCCGTCGCGGGCGACGACGACCGCGGTGGCCCCGTCGGCCTCGGCGGACTCGACCGCGGCGGCGACGGCGGCGGGCAGCGCGACCGACCACGACTCGGCGAGCCACCGGGCGGTCCCGACCAGCACGACGCCGCCGTCGACCACGGCCTGCACACCGGCACCGGGCGTTGCCGTGAACTGCGCGGCGACGGGCACGTCGAGTCGCCGGGTGCGGGCGGCGTCGACGACCGCGCGCGCGACGGGGTGCTCGGAGCCGTCCTCGACCGCGGCGGCGAGGCGCAGGACGGTGTCCTCGTCCGTGTCGGCGGTCCCGGTGACCGACCGCAGGGTCATCGCGCCGGTCGTGACGGTGCCGGTCTTGTCGAGCACGACGGTGTCGACGCGGCGGGTGCGCTCGAGCACCTGCGGGCCGCCGATCAGGATGCCGAGCTGCGAACCGCGGCCGGTCCCGACGAGCAGCGCGGTGGGGGTCGCGAGCCCGAGGGCGCACGGGCAGGCGATGATGAGCGTCGCGACGGCTGCGGTGAACGCCGCGGTGACCGATCCGCCGGCCACCAGCCAGCCGACGAAGGCCAGCACGGCGAGCGCGATGACGACGGGGACGAAGACCCCGGACACGCGGTCGGCCAGTCGCTGCACGTCGGCCTTGCCGGTCTGGGCGTCCTCGACGAGCCGCCCCATCCGGGCGAGCTCGGTGTCGGCACCCACGCGGGTGATGCCGACGACGAGCCGGCCGCCGACGTTGACGGTCGCACCGGTCACGCGGTCCCCCGGCCGGACCTCGACCGGCACGGACTCCCCCGTGAGCATGCTCTCGTCGACCGCCGACGAGCCGTCCTGCACCAGGCCGTCGCTGGGGATCCGCTCGCCCGGGCGCACGACGACGACGTCGCCGACGACGAGGGTCGACGCCGGCACGTGGTGCTCGACGCCGTCGCGGAGCACGGTGGCGTCCTTGGCGCCGAGTTCGAGCAGTGCCCGGAGCGCCGCACCGGACTGCGTCTTCGCGCGGGCCTCCATGTACCGGCCGGCGAGGACGAAGACGGGCACCGCTGCCGCGACCTCGAGGTACAGGTCGGTGGCCTCGGGGTCGGTCGCGAACCACGAGAACGTCATGTGCATGCCGGTCGTGCCGGCGTCGCCGAGGAACAGGGCGTACAGCGACCAGCCGAAGGCGGCGAGCACCCCGACGCTCACCAGGGTGTCCATGGTGGCGGCGCCGTGCCGGGCGTTGACCCACGCGGCGCGGTGGAACGGGAGCGCGCCCCAGACGGCGACGGGCGCGGCGAGGGTCAGGGCGAGCCACTGCCAGTCCGGGAACTGCAGGGCCGGCACCATCGAGAGCAGGACGACGGGCACCGCGAGCACGGCGGACACCACGAGGCGCCGGCGGATCGGGTCGGCCGGGTCGGCCTGAGCCGGGGCCGTGTCGTCGTCGGCAGCGACGGGCGGGGCCGGCACCGCGGCACCGTACCCGGCGGACTCCACCGCGGCGATCAGCACCCCGTCGTCGGTGGCGCCCGCGTCGGCGACCTGCACCTGCGCCTTCTCGGTGGCGTAGTTCACCGTGGCGGTGACGCCGGGCAGCTTGCCGAGCTTCCGTTCGATGCGGTTCGCGCACGAGGCGCAGGTCATCCCCGTGATGTCGAGCTCGACGACGCGGTCGGTCACGACCGCACGACCTGGTACCCCGCCTCGACGACGGCGCCGTGCAGCGCATCCGCCGCGACCAGCGCGGTGGAGGTGACGGTGACCTCGGACGCCCCGCCGGGGACGAGTCGGACGTCCACCCCGGACACCCCGTCGAGCTCGGAGAGCTCCTCGGTGACGCTCATCACGCAGTGGTCGCAGGTCATGCCCTCGACGAGCAGCTTCTCGGTGGTCATGGTGGCCCTCCCTGGGTCGGTGTCGGTGTCGGTGGCGGTGGCGGTCACGAGCGGACGAGCCGGGCGATCGCGTCGCTCGCCTCGCGCACCTTGGCGTCGGCGGCGTCGCCACCCTCGGCGACGGCCTCGGCCACGCAGTGGCGCAGGTGGTCCTCGAGCAGCGACAGCGCGACGCGTTCGAGCGCCCGGTTCGCCGCCGAGATCTGCGTCAGGACGTCGATGCAGTACGTCTCGTCCTCGACCATCCGGGCGATGCCCCGCACCTGCCCCTCGGCGCGACGGAGCCGCTTGAGCAGGTCGTCCTTGTCGCCGATGTACCCGACGTGTCCGTGCACGGCCGCCTCCGCTCCTCGTGATTGATACCCCCCTAGGGTATACCCGAACGCCGGTGGCGCAACCGGTGGCATGATCTGCGCATGGACGACTCGGCTGTGAACGGCTTCCGCAGACTGCGGTTCACCGACGGCGCCGACTCCGACTACTCGGCGATCTTCCGGTCCGAGTACGGCGGATCGGACTTCGCGAGCGACACCTTCGCCACGGACGACGCCCGCTACGAGTACACGGTCGTGGGCGACGACGACCTGACGCTCCGCACCATGCGCGCCGAGGGCGGACGACGCGGCGGCGTCATCGGTCCACGCGAGGACCACGTCGTGTTCTGGCTGACGACGGGCCGTCTCGAGATGCACTTCGCCGACCGCACGCGCGTGGTCGAGCCCGGCAGCCCGTACATCGCGTCGGCGTCCGAGGCGTACCGGTTCGAGTCCGAGAGCACCGCGTACAACGGCGTCCACGTCGCCGACCGCTTCCTGCGCTCGGTCGGCCGCGACCTCGGCTTCCGACTGCCCGAGGGTCCGCTGCTGTTCGAGCAGCAGGACGCGGCCGTCGCCCGCCACGAACCCCTGCGGCACCTGATCCGCACCCTCGGTCCCGCACTGGTGGACCCCCGGGTGCTCGGTCCGATGCGCACCGCCCTGAACCGCCGCCTCGCGGTCGTCATCCTCGACACCTTCCCGATCCGGAACCGCGGCGACGACGTCCCGGTGGCGAACCGCCTGCGCGACGCCATCCGGTTCATCGAGGCGCACGCCGCCGAACGCCCGGCCGTCCCCACCATCGCCGAGGCGTGCGGCCTGAGCCAACGCGGACTGCAGGACGTCTTCGCCCGCACCCTGGGCACCTCACCGCACCGGTTCCTGCGCGACCACCGACTCGACCGCGTGCGCGAGGAGCTCCTCCGCGGCGATCCCGGCAGGTCCGCGGACCGAGCGGCCGGTCCCGGGGCCGCCGCCGACATCGCCTCGATCGCCCGACACTGGGGCTTCACCAACCCGGGCCGCTTTGCCGAGGCGTACCGCGAGCGGTTCGGCGAGGGGCCGGCGGCGACGAAGCGCGCATCCCTGGGGGCACGACCGGACACCGGCAGGGCGTCCTGGCGGGTCCGGCGCGCGGTCGCGTACATCGAGGAGCACCTGGACGACGACCTCGCGCTGGGCGACATCGCGGCCGCTGCTGGTGTCCTGCCCCGCCGGTTGCAACAGCTCTTCCGAGCCGAACGCGGCGAGTCCCCGATGGCCTGCGTGCGGGCGCTGCGGGCCGCTGCAGAGCGCAACGCGTCGGCCGGAAACGGCGACGCCGCCTGACCGGACGTCACCGGGGTACACGCGGATCCGCGGATGTGCGCCCGTTCCTGGAATCTCTCCGGGACACGGAGACCCGTGTGTGACGAATCTCGTCCGCAGCCCGTCTCATCCGTGAACAGCAACCGCTGGGAACCTCCGGCGGGCCAACGGAAGGAACGAACCATGGCCGACACCACGTCCACCCCCACCCCGACCACCTCGGCGCCCCGCGCGACCACGCGGAGCAGCACCTCCGGCATCACCGGCATCACCGGCAAGACCGTCATCGACGACACCGTCGTGTCGAAGGTCGCCGGCATCGCCGCCCGCGAGGTCGACGGCGTGCACTCGCTCGGCAACGGCGCCGCCCGCGCCATCGGCGCCATCCGCGACGCCATCGGCCAGCGCGACCACGGCCAGGGCGTCAAGGTCGAGGTCGGCGAGAAGCAGGTGGCCGCCGACATCGTGATCGTCGCCGAGTACCCGGTCGCGCTCCAGCACGTCGCCGACGGCGTCCGTGCCAGCGTCGCCCGTGCCCTCGAGCAGATCGTCGGCATGGAGGTCGCCGAGGTCAACGTCACCGTCCAGGACGTCTTCATCCCGGGTGACGACGACGACAACGAGGACGAGAAGAAGGAAGCGCGAGTCGCATGAGCAACACACTGATCGGCGCCCTCATCGGCGCAGTCCTGGCCGTCGTGGCACTGCAGTTCGGGTTCTGGGGCTTCGTGCTCGTCGTCGTGTTCGGTGCGGTCGGCGCCCTCGTGGCCGCCCTGGCCACCGGACGCATCGACCGGAACGCCCTCGCCGACGTGCTGACCGGACGCCGGAGCTCCCGGTGACCGCCGGCCCGGACGTCCCGGGCCGTGTCGAGATCACCGCGCGCGCGCTCACCTCGCTGGCGCGGGCCGTCGCAGCCGAAGGGCTCGGCGCCCCCGCCAAGCGGGTGCGCGTCGGCCTCGGCGACGCGTCGGGAGCGCTCTCGCTCGACATCACCGGCCCGATCGCCGCGGGGGACGACATCGTCGCCCGCACGAGCCGGATCGCCGACCAGGTGAAGGGCCGCGTGGGCGAACTCACCGGCCGCCGGGTCGGCAGCGCCCACATCGAACTCACCGGGATCGTGCGCGAGCACGAGTCCCGAACCCGCTAGGAGACCAACATGAGCAACGGTTCCGTCGAACGACGCATCCGTCGCCGGAGCGTGCACCGCTCCCGCTCCACCGCGGTCGCGGTGGCGCTGGTGGTGCTCGCCCTGGTCGCCGCCTGGATCGGCACCGAGTCGGTCCTGCGGGCGATCGGGCAGCCGGCACTCCTCGCCGACCCGCAGACCGTCGTCGACACGGCTCTCCGCCCCGACGCGGCGTTCGTCACGATCGTCGAGGTCGTCGCGGGTGTCCTGGTGGTCCTCGGCGTCGTGCTGGTCGTCCTGGCGCTCAAGCCCGGCCGACAGCACCGGTCCGTCGTCGAGCACGAGCGCGGTGCGGTGGTCATCGACACCCGCATCGTCGCCTCCACGGCGGCCAACGCCGCCGGCTCGGCAGCCGGCGTCCCCGAGGGCAACGCGTCGGCCACCGCCCGCGGTCGGCGCACCGACGTCCGGATCGTCCCGGTCACCGGCGTCCCGGTCGACGAGCAGGCCGTGCAGTCCGCCGTGCGTGAGCGGCTCAGCGCACTCGACGAGCGGTTCGGGCGCAGCATCCGCGTCCGGGTCGAGGAGAAGGGAACCCTGGCATGACCAAGAGCAACCGGACCCTCAACCGCATCATCCTGCTCGTCCTCGGCCTCGTCGCCGTGGTCGTCGGGGTCACCATCGGCGCGGGTGTCCTGCCCGCCGTGCAGGACGCCGTGCAACCGTACGTCGACCTGCCGAGCAGCCTCGACGTGCCCGCGTCCGCGCTGTGGATCGTCGCCGGTGCCTGCGCCGTCGTGATCGTCCTGTCGCTGGTCTGGGCGTCCACCCGTGGTGGCGGCGGCACGTCCGTCGCCGTGCGGGAGCGCTCGGGCGACGACGCCGTCACCGTCAACGTCGCCCTGGTGCGGGACGTCGTCGAGCACGAACTCGCCGGTGTCCGTGACGTCGTCGGCTCCCGCGTCGACACCTACCTCGTCCGTCGGCAGCGCGCCGCGCGGATCCGGGTCGCGGTCCGCCGCGGCGGGGACGCCGTCACCGTGCTCGACGCCGTCGACCGGGCAGTCGCGACACTCGACCGCACCCTCGGCCGTCAGGTGCCGGTGCTCGTGCACCTGACCGGCGGGACCCGCTCCGCGTTCGCGAAGCCGACCCGCGTCCACTGACACCCGTCCGCCGGACGCACCCCGGGCCTCCCGGCCCACCCCACCCACCACGGGCGCACGCCCACACACGGAAAGGACCCGACATGGGACTCGACGACAAGATCAAGAACGCCGCACAGGACCTCGCCGGCAAGGCGAAGGAAGCGATCGGCAACGCCACGAACGACGACTCCGAGGTCGCCGAGGGCAAGAAGGACCAGGCCGCCGCGAGCGCCAAGCAGACCGGCGAGGACGTCAAGGACGTCTTCAAGAACTAGGTCGCACCACGTCGGGGCACCCGTGCAACGGGTGCCCCGACGTGTCCCCGCCGATCCGATCGAGGAGGAACGATGCAGCACGACCCCCACGCGCAGACACCGGTGACCGAGGTGCCCCTGCCCGCAGAGCTCACGGCGCCGCTGCCCGACGACGCGAACACCGCCACCGTCGTGGCGCGCACCGCGGCCGAGACCGCGCTCGCCGTCCCCGGCGTCCACCACCTCGGTGGGATCGCCTCCCGTGCCGCCGACCAGCTGCGCCGACAGCTCGGGCGCTCCGCCGGCACCGCCGGTGTCCAGGTCGACGACGAGGACGGAACCTTCGCGGTGCACGTCTCCGTGATCGTCACCTACCCGCGGAACGTCCGCGATGTCGCCGACGAGGTGCGCCGACAGGTGACCGCCGCCGCTGGCCAGGTGACGACCGCGCCGACGACGGTGGACGTCCGCGTCCTCGACGTGCACGGGCCGTTCGACGACGAACCCGCGTCCGTCGAACGCGCTGCGACCGCCGTCGGCGACGCCGTCCAGGACGCCGCGGAGGCGACCGTCGACGCCACGAGGCAGGCGGCGGACGCCACCGCCGAGGCGACGAAGCGTGCCGCCGACGCGACGGCCGACGTGACGAAACAGGCCGCGGAGGCCACTGCGGACGCGACCAAGCGTGCAGCCGATGCCACGGCCGACACCGCGCGACGCGCAGCCGACGCCACCGCCGACACGGCTGGCCGTGTGCACGACGCCGCATCGGATGCACTCGCCCGGGCGTCGGAGGGTGCCCGCGACGCCGCGGACACCGCGCGCGACGCGGCCGGCCGCGCCCGTACGGCCGTCGCCGACGAGGACCGTACCGGCTCGACCGCCGCAGACGTCGCAGCGACCGAGACGGCTGCCGACGCGGCGGTGCGTGCCGCCGACTCCGCCGAGGACGCCGCGCAGGACGCCGCCGACGCTGCGGCCGACGCCAGTGCGGCAGCGCGGGCCGCCGCCCACGACGCCGACCGACCGAGCACCCCGACCACGGACCGCCCGTGACCACCGCCTGGTCCGGCGGTCGTCGGCCCCGCGACCGACGACCCCGGCCACGCGGCGTGTGGATCGCGGGTGGTGTCGGCGTGGTGCTGGTCGCCGGGGTCGTGCTCGGGGCGTTCCTGCCCCTGGTCGGCTTCCTCGGCGGCGTCACCGCCACCACCGCTGGCCTCGTGCCCTTCCCGTTCGTGCGGGTCACGGTGGTCGCGGTGCTCGGGCTGGTCGTCGTGTCGGCGCTCCTCGCGCTTGCGTTCACCCGGCGGCACACCACCACGGCGACGATCGCCGTGGTGCTCGCCGTGCTCGTGTCGATCGCGGTCACCGCCGTCCCCGTCGTCCTGGTCGCCGTCGGCTCGGCCGACCGCGCCGGCGACGTCTGGCCGATCGTGATCGAGCTCTGGGAGCGCTTCACCGGTTGACGCACCGGGTCGCAGGCCGACACCGCCGGTATGGAGGCGCGGCCCACCTCCGCCGGTCCGCTACGGTCGCAGCGTGCACCGTTACTCCCCCGCCCAGCGCTGGGTCCTCGCCCTCGCCGTGTTCGCGTTCCTCTGCGTCGCCGTCGGCATCGTCGCGATCGCCGTCGGGATCACCAACGGTGGCGCGACCTGTGTCGACCTCGAGGAGGAGGGCGCGACGTACCCGTGCCCCGGCGACACCTCCAGCGTGCTCTGGGGCAGCGTGCTCGCCGTGGTGGGACTGCTCCACCTCGGGCTGACCGGGCTCGCCGGTGCGATCGTCTGGACCTCGTCCCCGACCCTGGCCCCGCGCCGCCCGCAGCGACGTGCCCCGCTGCCCGGCGAGACCATCCGGGTCTTCTCCTACGGCACGCTCCGGCAGCCCCTGGTGCAGGAGTCCCTGTTCGGCGGACACGTCCCGACCACCGCCGACTCCCTGCCCGGCTGGCGGCTCGACCAGGTGACGATCACCGACCCCGAGGTCGTCCGCACGAGCGGTTCCGACCGGCACCCGATCCTGCGCCGCGGGACCGCCACCGACGCGGTCGAGGGCGTGGTCCTGACCCTGGGGTACGAGTGGCAGCTCGGCGCGGTCGACCGGTACGAGGTCGCCGACTACCACCGCGTCCGGGTCACCCTGGCCTCCGGCTGGACCGCCTGGGTCTACGTGGCGGCCGACGAGGTCTGAGCGGCGGCGGCCAGGCGCGCGTCAGCGCGAGCGTCAGCGCGAGCGTCAGCGCGAGCGTCAGCGCGAGCGTCAGCGAGCAGTTTCGGGCTCAGCGACATTCCTCGGGGCGAGGCGTCCGTGAAGTGTCGCTCAGCGCGAAGACTCCGGCGCCAGGCGAGCGGCGGCGGTCAGACGCTCGAGCCCCTGGTCGATCGACACCGACGGGCTCCATCGCAGGTCGGACCGGGTGCGACGCTGGTCGAACCAGTGCGCGGTGGACAGCTGCTCGGCCAGGAACCGGGTCATCGGCGGCTCGTCCTCGCCGGGCCGGACCCGCCAGACGGACTCGACCACCGAACCCGCGGCCCGGGCGACCGCAGCCGGCACGTGCCACTGCGGCGGACGGACGCCCGACGCCGTGCAGATGCCGGCGAGCAGGTCGGCCACCGGCCGGGGTTCGCCGTTCGTGACGACGTACGCGTTGCCGTGCACGCCGTCGTCGGCGGCACGGTCGAGCGCGGCGACCATCGCGGACGCGGCGTTGTCGACGTACAGGGTGTCGATGAGCGCGGCACCGGAGTCGAGCAGCGGGAGCCGTCCGGTCCGGGCGCGCTCGACGATCCGCCCGACGAGCTGCGTGTCACCAGGGCCCCACACCAGGTGCGGCCGCACCGCCACGACCGCGAACCCCGGGGCGTCCGCGGCGAGCGCGAGCAGTTCCGCCGCCGCCTTCGTGCGGGCGTAGTCGCCGCGGGCTCGGGACGGTTCGGCCGGACCGGCGTCGGCGCCGACCAGGGACGAGCCGGTGTGCGCCACCGACGGCGACGACACGAAGACGAAGCGCCCGACCCCGGCGTCCCGCGCGGCCTGCAGCAGGGCGCGCGTGCCCTCGACGTTGACCCGGGCGAAGTCGGCGGGGTCCCCGGCGAGCGAGACCTTCGCGGCCAGGTGGACGACCGCGTCGACCCCGGCCACGGCACGGTCGAGCGCAGCGGGGTCGGTCATGCTGCCGGCGACGTCCTGCACACCGTCCACACCCGAGGGTCGCCGCTGGAACGTCCGGACCTCGTGCCCGGCGTCCCGGACGGCGGCGGCGGTCGCCTGCCCGAGGAACCCGCTCGCGCCGGTGACCAGGACCCTCACGGTCGGACCATCCGTCCGCCGGACAGCACCGTGGCGGGTCGGAGTTCCGTGCTCACCGACACCTCACGCGCGCGACGGCCCGTGACGTGTCGCTGAGCGCGTGAGGTCATCCCGCCCGCGCCGCCCGCGCCGATCACGGCCGGATCATCCGTCCGCCGGACAGCACCGACCCAGCCCAGCGGGACAGTCGGCTGCGGTCGACCTTGGAGTTGTGGCGGATGTCGGTCGGCAGCACGGGCACGACGAGCACCGCGGCGAGCGGGACCCCGGCGGCGGCACGGACCGCGGCCGCGAGCTGCGGCGGGGCCAGTCCGGGACGCCGCACGGCGGGGACGGTCTCGACGACGGCGACGACCTGCTGCGTGCCCACCGGCCCGGTGCCCGCGACGCCGGCCCGTCCGACGCCGTCGACGCCCTCGATCCGCTGCTCGGGACCCACCGGCGTGACGACACCGTCGGGGGTGGTCAGCACGTGCTGCAGCCGCCCCTCGACCCACAGCCGTCCCGCGGCGTCCAGGTGCCCGACGTCACCGGTGCGGTGCCCGCGCGGGTCTTCGACGCCGAGCCGCGAGACCCGGTCGGTGCGCCACAGCCGGTCGTAGTGGTCGCGCACGTGCGGCGCCGCGACGACGATCTCGCCGGTGATCCCGGGCTCGTCCGTCAGCACGCCGGTCGGACGACCGGAACCGTCGAGCGGCGCGACGCGGACGCGGACGTTCGCGGCTGGCACCCCGACGCAGATCCCCTCGTCGGCGGAGCGCCCGGCGGCACGGACCCCGTCGAGGTCGACGTCGGTCATGAGCAGCCCCTCGGTCATGCCGTAGGGGGTGTGCGCGGTGGCGTTCGGCATGAGCTCGGTCGCCGCGGTGAGCAGCGCGGCCGACACCGGAGCCCCGGCCGACAGGAACAGCCGCACGCCCCGCAGCGCGGCACGGTCGGCGTCGGTGAGCTCCGACGCGGTCGCGACGACGTTCGCCAGGGCGGCCGGCGACAGGAACACCACGGTGGCGTCGGCCGCGGCGACCGACGCAGCGACCGCCGTCGCCGTCAGGGTCCGGGGTGCCGTGACGTCCATGTCGGGTGCGACCGACCGGGCGCCGAGGGCCGGGCCGAGCAGCGCGAACGGGGCGAAGCCCGCCACGAGCCCGGTGCCGACGCCGATGTCGTACTGGGTCGCCAGGGCGTCACGGACGGCACTGAGCTGCCCGTGCGTGTACACGACGCCCTTCGCCGGCCCGGTCGACCCCGAGGTGAACAGCACGGCAGCGGGGGCATCCGACGACGGCGCGGCCGGCAGTGCCGCACTGTAGGCCAGCCGGCGGGCACCGCGTCGGGCGACGTCGACCAGGGTGTGCTCCACCCGCAGCGCCGCCCGTGCCGGTGCGGGCAGCGAGACCGTCGCGATGCGTCGCCCCGGCCACCCGAGCGCTCGTGCGGCGCCGAGCCCGGGCAGCGCACCGATGATCCAGTCCGGTCGGGCTCCGCGGACCGCGCGGGTCAGGCCACCGAGTCCGAGCCCGGCGTCCGCGACGACGACGACCGCGCCGATCCGCACGCACGCGTACAGCACGGCGGTCAGGTCGGCGCCGGGGGTCACCAGGAGCGAGACGCGGTCGCCGCTCCGGACGCCCAGGTCCTCCAGCCCGGCGGCGATCTCGTCGACGCGTCGGGCGAGCAGCCGCCACGTGATCGTGCGGGGGCCGCCGGGAGCGGCCATCTCCACCAGCGCGGGGTCGTCGCTCCCGCGCAGTTCGTCGAGTCGCGCCCAGAGCGGGCGGCTCGCGTCATCCGTGTCCACCGGTGCGGCCGGGAGGCCCGGGGCTGCGTCCGCCGGGACGCGACCGCCCGGCAGACGGTCACCCAGCCAGTCGAACACCGCCCCGGCGACGTCCGCGTCGTCCGGCAGCAGGTGTCCCGCGCCCTCGAACCGGTGGACGTCGGCGTGCGGCACGCGTTCGACCAGGTCGTCCAGGTACCGCTCGAGGAACACCGGGTCGCGCGGACCCCAGAGCAGGAGCACCGGCACGTCGAGCGCGGCGACCCCGGCGGCGATGCGGTCGAGCTCGGGGGCGCTGCGGTGGTCGGCGTCGACGGGGATGTCCGCGACGAAACCGCCGATCCCCCCGCGGCGGGCCGCCCCACGGTACGGGGCGCGGTAGCCGTCGGCCACGGCGCGGTCGAGCTTCGGGTGCGCGATGGCCAGGGTGGTCTCGAGGAACGCCGGGGTCACGACGGTCGCGCGGCCGAGCATCCCCGGGCCGAGCGCCAGGCGCAGCGGTGCCGGGATCGGGGCGTCGTCGGGCTGGTGCACGGCGGTGTTGCACGTCATCGCGGCGGCCAGCACGTCGGGGTGGTCGACCGCCCAGCCGAGCGACACCACACCGCCCCAGTCGTGCCCGAGGGTGACGACCGGACCGGTCAGCCCGAGTTCGTCGGTCAGGGCGCCGAGGTCCGCGACGCGCTGTTCCAGGCCTCGCTCGACGCCGGTGCGCTCGGAGTACCCCATGTCGAGCTGGTCGACGGCGACCACGCGCCAGGCCGGACCGCCGTCGCGGGCGACCTCGAGCGAGGTGCGGAGCACCGACCGCCACAGGTACGACCACGTCGGGTTGCCGTGCACGCACAGGATCGTGCCGACCGGTTCCACGCCGAGCGCGGCCAGGGACCCGGCCGTGTCGAGGAGGTGCCAGGTGCGCGCGGCGTGATCCGTTCCTCCCGAACGGCGTTCGGACCGCGCGGGGACCGTGACCAGACGCGACCAGGCCGGGTCGAGACCGGGCAGGGAGGGCGGCTGCGTCGCCGGAGCCGTGCTCGCGGCGACGCGGGGCAACCGCGACGTCACCAGTGCAGTTCCATCATCGCCGTGTTGATGCCGGAGCCGACGCCGCCCAGGAACACCCGGTCGCCGCGACGGATGCCGCCCGTGGCGACCTCGTCGGCCAGGGTGATCGGGATCGACGCGGGGCCGACATTGCCGAAGCGCTGGTACGTGGTGGGCACCTTGTCGCGCGGGATGCCGATGGCCTCGACGAAGGCGTTCGTGTGCACGTCGGAGACCTGGTGCAGCACGTAGCGGTCCATGTTCGCCCAGTCGAAGTGGGCACGGGCCTCGGTCCACGCGGCGACGACGAGCTCCATGCCGCCCTTGAGCAGCATCTTGGCGTCGGTGAACATGCCGTCGACGCTGCCGACGCACAGGTCGTACCACTGGGTCGCCGCGCGGGTGACGCCGCCGACGATCCGGTGCCCCTCGGGGTGCAGGTCCGCCGGGCCGAGCACCGCGGCCGCCGCGCCGGATCCCAGGGTCAGGCTGGCGAACTCGCTCATGAAGTCCTTGCGGTTCCGGCCGCCCTGGTTCAGGCGGTCGATGGTGTTGAGCTGCACCTGGTCGGCGTCCTCGCCGTCGACCACGAGCGCGTACTTGATCTGCCCGGAGTCGATCATGCCCGCGGCGACGCTCATGGCGTTGACGAACCCGAGGCAGGCGTTCGCGATGTCGAAGTTGATCGCCGACGACGGCAGCCCCAGCCCGTGGTGCATGCGCACGGCGACCGAGGGCTCCAGGTGCGGCCGGGTCACCGACGTGTTGATGAGCAGGCCGATCTCGTCCGGACGGACCCCGGCCTCGGCCATCGCCCGACGGCCGGCGTCGATCGCGGCGTCCTGGAACGTCTGGCCCTCGCCCCAGTTGCGGCGCTCGACGACACCGGCGACCCGCTCGAGCAGACCGGTGGGCAGACGGAGTCGGCGGAGAGCCCCGCGCAGGCGGGCCTCGATGTCGGCAGAGGTCGTCACGCGTTCGGCCGTCGTCGTCGCCACGGACAGCAGCGACACGTTGTGGTGCTTCGCCGTGGCGTTGCCGGGCTGCTCCGGTTCGGTGCTCATCGCCTGGTCTACCGGCCGTTCCGTCATGATCGTCACCGACACATACTTCCGCATCTGGCCTGAGTACGCGATCCGGATGCGGTTCCGCGCACGCGGTCAGACGTCCTTCGGCAGCTTCCGCACCTTCGCGCGCCGCTTGCGGCGCTCCGGGATCATCGACCGCATCTCCTCGAGCTTGCCGAAGCAGAGCAGGCGGTCACCGGGTTCGAGGGCGACGCCGCTGCGCGGGTTCGGGATGACGTTCGAGCCGCGGTGCAGGGTCAGGACCGTGATGTCGCGGTCCCAGAGCCCGGACTCCTTGATGGTCTTGCCCACCAGGTCGGCGTTGGTGTGCACGAGCAGTTCGGCGACGCCGTACCCGGTCGACACCGACAGGCGCTGCCGGACGTCGATCTCGGGGAACGCGACCTGGTTGGCGATGAAGTCGACGATCGCGCCCGCGATGTCGAGTCCGGTGGCGCGTTCGACGCCCTCGAGCCCCGGGGACGAGTTGACCTCCATGACGAGCGGGCCGTCGTTGCCCTCGAGCATGTCCACGCCCGCGACCTTCAGGCCCATGATCTGTGCGGAGCGGACCGCGACGGCCTCGTACTCCGGCGACAGGGTGACCTTCTCGACGGTGCCACCGCGGTGCACGTTCGACCGGAACTCGTCGCCGGACGCGGTCCGGCGCATCGCGGCCACGACCCGGTCGCCGACCACGAGCGCGCGGATGTCGCGACCGCGGCTCTCCGAGATGAACGACTGGATGAGCACGTTCTGCTTGGTGGAGTGCAGGGTCTCGACGATCGACTCGGCGACCTTCGCCTCGGGCGCCAGGATCACGCCGATGCCCTGCGTGCCCTCGAGGAGCTTGATCACGACCGGGGCACCACCGACCCGTTCGATCGCACCGCGCACGTCGTTCCGGCCGGCCACGAACGTCGTCGCCGGCATGCCGATGTCGTGCCGGGACAGGATCTGGTTCGCCCGCAGCTTGTCCCGCGAGTTCGTGATGCCGTTGGCCGTGTTCGGCGTGTAGACGTCCATCTGCTCGAACTGCCGCACGACGGCGGTGCCGTAGTAGGTGATCGAGTTCCCGATGCGCGGCAGCACGGCGTCGTAGTCGCTCAGCAGCTTGCCGCGGTAGAGCAGGTCCGGGTCCTCGCCGGACAGGTCGATCGCGAAGCGCAGGGTGTTGAGCACCTTCACCTCGTGCCCACGGTCGAGGGCCGCCGCGCGCAGGCGCTGGGTCGAGTACGCCTGGGGCGCGCGCGACAGGATGGCGAGTTTCATCGAGGGGTTCTCCGCGGGGTCGGATCGACGGCGACGCTCCATCAAAGCATGCGGACGGGGCTGCGGAGCATGCGACAGGATGGGGGCATGGCCCGTGCTCCGAAGTCCTCCGACCGGGGGCTCGTCGTCGCCGGGTGGCGCGAGTGGGCGGGCCTGCCGGACCTCGGGATCCCGTGGATCAAGGTGAAGCTCGACACGGGTGCGCGCACCTCTGCCCTGCACGCGTTCGACCTCGAGGAACTCCCCGGCGAACGGGTCCGGTTCTCGCTGCACCCCTGGCAGGACACCGATGCCGACGCCTCCACCATCGAGTGCGACGTGCACGACCGGCGCATCGTCCGTAGCTCGACCGGGCACACCCAGGAGCGCATCGTCGTGCGCACCCCGATCGCGTTGGCCGGCCGCGTGGTCGAGTCCGAGGTCACGCTGAGCAACCGCGACCAGATGGGCTTCCGGATGCTCGTCGGGCGCGAGGCGCTGCGGCAGGGGTTCCTCGTCGACCCCGCCCGGTCCTTCATGGCCGGTCGCGCGCCGAAGGAGATCCGACGCCGCAACCGCGGTCGCGCCTGAGTCGCCGTCCGGCGGTCGGCCTCCCGGCTGATCGCGCCCGCCGGACCGCCCCGGACCCGCTCAGGCGAGCATGCCGACGACGAGCGCGCGCGCCGTGGTGGTGGTGTCGGCTGCGGGGTCGCGCAGCCGCATGGCGAGGGCGCCCGACACGACGAGCAGCAGCTGTTCGGCGAACACCGGCGCCCGGTCCCCCACGAGCGGCCGGGCCGTCTCGGTCAGCCGTCGCCGCAGGGTCGCCGTCTCGTGGTCGAGCACGACACGCAGCTCGTCCGGGGCGTCCACGTACTCGGCGGCACTCCCGAGGAAGGCGCACCACCGCGAGCCGCCGGCCGTCGCTCGGTAGGCGTCGAGTGCGTCGAACACGGCGAGCAGCCGACCGCGGTCGTCCGACGCGGCGTCGACCATGCGGTCCCACGTCGCGATCCAGTCCGCGTGCCGCCGGGTCAGGGCCGCCGCCACGAGCGACTCCTTGCTCGCGTAGCCGCGGTAGAGCGTGGCCGTGGACACCCCGGCCCGTTCCAGGACGGCGTCGATCGGGGTGGCGGCGATGCCCTGCGAGAAGAAGAGCTCCTCGGCGGCGTCGAGCAGCCGTTGCTCGGTCCCTGGGCGCATCACCATGACAGCACCCTAGGCTCTGCAAAGTGAAACGATCGTTTTCGTTACGGCAGCGCGTGCTGCTGGCCTCAGGCCTCGCCCTCATCGCCGCGACGTACGGCCTGGTGCGCCTGGCGTACGGCCTGTTCCTGCCCGACGTGCAGCGCGACACCGGCCTGCAGTCGGGGGCGGCCGGGTGGGTGTCCTCCGGCGCCTCGGCGCTCTACTGCGTCGGTGCCGTCGCCGGGTTCCTGCTGGCCGCACGACTCCCCCGGGTGCTCGCCGCCCTCGCCGCGGCGGTGGCCGGCGGTGGTGCCGTCGCCATGGCACTGTCCGACGGCCCGCTGGGGTTCGGTGTGAGCGCCGTCGTCGCCTCGGCGGGCGCAGGACTCGCCTCGCCGGCGCTCGTCCGGATCGTCGCCGAGCAGGTCCCGACGGCCCTGCAGTCGCGGGCGCAGGCGGTCGTCAACGCCGGGACCGGGCCGGGCCTGGTGGTGGCCGGCGTCCTGGCACTCGTGCTGCTGCCCGACTGGCGCACGGCGTGGGCGCTCTCCGGGGTCTTCGCGCTCGTCGTCGGTGGTGTGCTGCTCGTCTCGGCGCGCGGCGGCGGAGACGCCGGGGCACACGCTGCCCTGCCCGGCCGGTCGTGGTTCGCGGCACACCGGGCGGTGTTCGCGCTCGCACTGCTCTTCGGTGCCGGGTCGGCCGTGGTCTGGACGTTCGGGCGCTCCGCGCTCGTGGCGGCGGGAGCGTCCGCCGCGGTGTCGGTCGGCGCGTGGATCGCACTGGGGTTGGGCGGAGCGGCGGTCGTGGTCACCACGCGGTGGACGAGCGGCATGCGGGCGCGCACGCTCTGGACGGTCACCGCGGGTTCCGTGGCCGTCGCCGTGGTCGTCCTGGGGGTCGCACCGGCGGCGGTCCTCGTGGCGCTGCTGGCCTGCGCGGTCTTCGGGTGGGGGTACACGGCGGCCACCGGTGCGCTCATCGCGTGGACGACCGAGATCGACGCCGAGCGGTCGTCGGCGGGGACGTCGATGCTCTTCGTGGCGCTCGTGCTCGGGCAGGCCGTGGGTGCAGCGGGAGCCGGGGCGCTGGTCGGCCCGACGGGCCACGCCGTGACGTTCGTGGTCGGGGCCGTGGTGACCGCGGCGAGCGCCGTGCTCGCACCGGTTGCCCGACGCGGACGGCGGGCAGCGGCGGACCCACTCGGTTCCCCGCCGACCGGAGCCACACGCTAGCGTTCCGTGCATGGGGATGACGGCGGAGTGGTCGCGGCTGCCGGTGGGGCGGCAGGAGTACCGACGGGACGCGCTGCTCGCCGTCGCGGTCGGCGGCGGGCTCACCGTGACGACGTTCCTGTACGGCTCGACGGGGACCTACGGCGACGACCAGGCCGCCTGGTGGGTCTCGGCGCTGATGATCGTCGCGAACGCCGCGCCGCTCGCGTTCCGCCGCCGGTTCCCGATGACGGTGGCGGTGCTGGTCGCCCTGGCGTTCGCCGCGACGCAGATCCTCCGGGTACCCGAGGTCTTCCTCGTCAACTTCACGCTGTTCCTCGCCCTGTACACGGTCGGCGCCTGGTGCTCCGACCGCGTCCGCGCCGAGGCGGTGCGCTGGGTCATCATCGGCGGCATGTTCGCGTGGCTGTTCATCGCGATCTCGTTCGGGTGGGCGTCACCGACCCGCCTGCCGAACGAGTCGGACTCGCTGCTCCCGCCGGCCATCGCCTTCGCGCTGCTCAACATCCTGATCAACGTGCTGTACTTCGGCGCCGCCTGGTACGCCGGCAACCGCGCGTGGGCGTCGGCCGTCGCCCGGCACGAGCTCGCCGAGCGGACCGCCGAGCTCGCCGCGGAACGGGAGCGGTCCGCCGCACAGGCCGTCACGATCGAGCGCGTGCGGATCGCCCGCGAGCTGCACGACGTGGTCGCGCACCACGTGTCGCTGATGGGCGTGCAGGCCGGAGCCGCACGCCGGGTCATCGACCGCGACCCCGCGCAGGCGACCGCGTCGCTCGGGGTGGTCGAGGACAGCGCCCGCACCGCGGTGGAGGAACTCCGCCGGATGCTCGGGACCCTGCGCTCCGACGACGACGCAGACCCCCGCCGGACCGCCACCGACGCCCCGAGCACCGAGGGCATCGCCCGCATCGCCGAGCTCGCCGAGTCGGCCCGCGCGGCCGGTCACCCGACCGAGTACGTGGTGGTCGGCGACGAGCGCCCGGTCCCGCCGACGGTCGCCACCGTGGCGTTCCGGATCGTGCAGGAGGCCGTGACGAACATCCTCAAGCACGCCGGACCGGCGGCGCGGGCCGACGTCCGGCTGCGCTACCTCGACGACGGGGTCGAGGTCGAGGTCGCCGACGACGGCCTCGGTGCTCGCTCCGCACGCTCCGCCGCCGGCAGCGGGCTGGGACACGTCGGGATGCGGGAACGGATCGCCGCCGTCGACGGTCGGATCGAGATCGGGCCTCGCGCCCGGGGAGGGTACCTGGTGCGCGCGTGGCTGCCGACGACCTGACGATCGTGCTCGCCGACGACCAGGACCTGGTGCGGGCGGGCTTCCGCGTGATCCTGGAGTCCGAGCCGGGCTTCCGGGTGGTCGGCGAGGCACCCGACGGGGAGCGCGCCGTGCAGGCCGTGCAGGCCCTGACCCCGGACGTGGTCTGCCTGGACGTGCAGATGCCGGGCGTGGACGGGCTCGAGGCCGCTCGGCGGATCGCGGCGCTGCCGGACCCGCCGGCCGTCCTCATGCTCACCACCTTCGACAGCGACGACGCCCTGTTCCAGGCGCTCGAGGCCGGGGCCAGCGGGTTCCTGCTGAAGAACGCCTCCCCCGAACGGCTGATCGACGCCGTGCGGACCGTCGCCGCCGGGGACGCCCTGCTCGCGCCGGACGTCACGCGGCGCGTCATCAGCCGCGCGACCGCCGCGCTGTCGACGCCGGCCACGTCGCCGACGACCCCGGACGCCGACGCGGGTGCGGGTGCGGGCGCGGGTGCCCTCGCAGCCGCCGGCCTGACCGAGCGGGAGTCCGAGGTCCTGCGGCTGCTCGCCCGGGGCCTGAGCAACGCCGAGATCGCCGCCGAGCTGTACGTCGGTGACGCCACGGTGAAGACGCACGTGTCGAACGTGCTGCAGAAGCTCGCGCTGCGCGACCGGATCCAGGCGGTCGTGTGGGCGTTCGAGCACGGCGTCGCCGGCTGACCCGTCCGACACGCGCCCCGCGCCCAGCCGTCACGCGCCACCCGTCCGTCGCGCGCCACCCACCCGGCCGAGCCGGTGCGCCGTCCTCCCCCGCGCGGTGGAGCCGGCCACCCACCGGAGTCCCGTCTGGCGGCGGAGGCGGGCCGTGCCTCCCGGCCAATAGCGTCGGGGACAGCGACGACGAGCGTCGCGACGAAGGGGAACGAACATGCTCACCATCGAAGGGGTGACCAAGCACTTCGGCGATCGCCGGGTGCTCGACGACGTCGGGTTCACGGTCGGCAGCGGCCGCCTGACGGGCTTCGTCGGCGGCAACGGCGCCGGCAAGACCACGACCATGCGCATCATGCTCGGCGTGCTGCAGGCCGACGCCGGCACCGTGTCGATCGACGGCACCGAGGTGCGCCCCGCGGACCGGCGCCGCTTCGGCTACATGCCCGAGGAGCGCGGTCTGTACCCGAAGATGCCGGTGGCCGAGCAGATCACCTACCTGGCACGGCTGCACGGCGTCGACAAGCGCACCGCCTCGACTCGGACGGGCGAGCTGCTCGAGCGCCTCGAGCTCACCGGGCACGCGACCGACGCCGTCGAGAAGCTCTCGCTCGGCAACCAGCAGCGCGTGCAGATCGCCGCGGCACTGGCCCACGACCCCGAGGTGCTCGTGCTCGACGAGCCGTTCTCGGGCCTCGACCCGATGGCCGTCGACACGGTGCTCGGTGTGCTGCGCGAGACGGCGGCCCACGGTGTGCCCGTCCTGTTCTCCAGCCACCAGCTCGACGTGGTCGAGCGGCTCTGCGACGACGTCGTCGTGATCGCCGGGGGCACGATCCGCGCCGCCGGCCCGCAGGAGGAGCTCCGCAAGCAGGCGGGCCCCGCCGCGTGGGAGCTGCTCGTCGACGGTGACGTCGCCTGGCTCCGCGACGAGCCCGGAGTGGTCGTGCGCGAGTTCGACGGCGGGTACGCCGTGTTCGAGGCCGAGCACGCGACGGCCCAGCGCGTCCTGCAGCGCGCGGTCCAGCACGGCACCGTCGGCTCGTTCGCACCGCGGGTCCCGCGGCTCAGTGAGGTCTTCCGGGAGGTCGTCCGATGAACCACTCGTTCGTGCAGTCCGTGCGGCTCGTCGCCGCGCGTGAGATCCAGGCGCGTCTGCGCAGCAAGGCCTTCGTGGTCTCGGCACTCATCCTGGTCGGCATGGTCGTCGCCTCGATCGTCGTCGGCGGCATCGTGGGGAAGGCCACGGCGGACGACACCACGCCGGTCGCGGTCGTCGACGGCGTCACGTTGCCGACGACCACGGGGCTCGACGTCACCTCGTCGCCGTCGGTGGACGCGGCCGAACGGCTCGTGACCGAGGGCGAGGTCGACGCCGCGATCGTGCCGTCCGACGACACGCTCGGCTACACGGTCGTCGGGCTCGACGACGCCCCCGCCGAGGTCGTCTCGGCGCTCAGCGTGACGCCCCGCATCGAGCTGCTCGACCCGGACGCGCTGCCCGGCGGGCTGGTGTACCTGATCGCCATCGCGTTCGGCGTCGTGTACTTCGCGTCCGCGGTGACGTTCGGGCAGTCGATCGCCCAGAGCGTCGTCGAGGAGAAGTCGACGCGGGTGGTCGAGATCCTGATGTCCGCGATCCCGGCCAGGGCCCTGCTCGCGGGCAAGGTGCTCGGCAACAGCGTCATGGCGTTCGCACAGATCGTCGCCGTGGCGGTGGCCGCGATCGTCACGTTGGCGGTGACCGGGCAGGACAACATGTTCGCGATGCTCGGCCCGAGCATCCTGTGGTTCATCGGGTTCTTCGCGATCGGGTTCGTGCTCATCGCGTCGCTGTTCGCGGCGGCCGCCGTGCTGGTGTCCCGTCAGGAGGACGTCGGCAGCGTGACGACCCCGGTGATGATGCTCGTGATGATCCCGTACTTCCTGATCATCTTCGCCTACGACAACCCGCTGGTGCTCGGCATCATGTCGTACGTCCCGTTCAGCGCCCCGATCGGGATGCCGATGCGGATCTTCCTGGGCACGGCCGAGTGGTGGGAGCCGGTCCTGTCGCTCGTCATCGTGGCCGCCTCGGTCGTCGCGGTCGTGCTCATCGGTGCCCGCGTCTACGAGAACGCGCTGCTCCGCACCGGCAGCCGCGTGAAGCTGTCGGAGGCGCTGCGCGGCTGACGCCGCTGACCCGCCGGGTACAGCCTGGAGGCCCGCCCCACGTGAGCAGATCCGCTCACGTCGGGCGGGCCTCCCGTCGTCAGTCGGTGCGCACCGAGAAGACGTCGCCCGGTTGGCAACCGAGCACCTCGCACAGCCGGGTGAGGGTGGAGAACCGGATCGCCCGGGCGCGGTTGTTCTTGAGCACCGACAGGTTGACGACGGTCACACCGACGCGGTCGGCGAGTTCGGTCAGGGTCATCCCCCGCGCGGCGAGCAGGTCGTCGAGGTGGCAGACGACGGCGTGACCGTCCTCCTCCGGGGGCATCAGACCAGTCCGGACTGGTCGCGGACCATCCGCTGCGACGCGGTGAGCGCGAACCGGAAGCACAGGACCACGAGCAGGCCGAGGTACACGGCCACCCACTGGTGGTCCACCACCGGCGTCGGCAGGTACCCGTCCCAGCCGAGACCCGACACCACCCAGTTCCAGCCCATCCGGCGGACGAACGACGGCACGAACCCGGCCACCACAACGGCTCCGGCCAGCCAGTCGAGGATCCGGGTGGTCGATCGGTCGAAGAGCCCGCCGCGCGAGATCTTCCACGCGACCGCGGCGACCAGGGCGATGAGCGCACTGACGAAGACGGCCTCCAGGGCGTCGCCGACGCGGATGTACCCGATCGCACCGCCCGGCACCTCGGCGATCGGCGCCCGGAGCACCAGCTGGTCGGAGGTGACCGTCGCGCCTCCGGGCGGCTGCGGGACGTCGGCGGTCGCGCGCATCCGGACCGGGACCGACACCGTGCCGGCGCTGATCGAGCGGATGAGCAGGTCGACGTACCGCCAGACGACGATGCCGATCCCCACCGCGCAGGCGACGACGTAGGCGAGGTAGGAGTTCCGCCCGCGGGGCGGCTCGTAGACGGGTGTGGTCATGGCTGGTTCCCCTGTCGATCATCGATACCATCGATTGTCGATGCAACGATAAACGATGGGTGTGGTCGCAGCAACCCCTACAGCAGACCGAAGGCCGCCTGCACGCCGAGGCTCGTGCCGGCCACCAGTGCCCAGAGCGCGATGCCCAACAGCATCGGGCGGAAGCCGGCCCGACGCAGGGCCGCGAAGTCCGTCGAGCAGCCGATCGCGGCGAGCGCCACCGTGATGAGGAACGAAGCCGTCGTCGCGAACCCCGGTGCCACGGACGCCGGCAGGACCCCGACGGTGCGGAGCAGCACCACCACGAGGAACCCGATCAGGAACCACGGCACCAACCGGAGGACGCGGAACCCGCGACCCGACCCCGGGGCGGCGGCGGGCTGCTCGCGGGAGGCGCGGCGGGCCTCCAGACCGGCCAGCCCGATGACGATCGGGATGATCATCAGGGTGCGCACCAGCTTCACGACGACCGCGGTGTCGGTCGCCTGGCGGCCGTAGACCGAGGCCGTCGCGACGACGGACGAGGTGTCGTTGACGGCGGTGCCGGCGAAGACGCCGAAGGCGTGCTGGCTGAGACCGAGCGCGTGCCCGAGCAGCGGGAACGCGAAGACCGCGGCGATGTTGCAGAGGAAGATCGTCGACATCGCGTAGGCGACGTCGGTGCTCACCGCACCGATCACGGGCGTGACGGCCGCGATCGCCGAGGCCCCGCAGATGCCGGTGCCGACCCCGATCAGGGTGCGGAGCGCGCTCGACACCCGGAGCAGTCGGCCGATGCCCCACGCCGCCACGAGGCAGACGACGAGCGTCGTGAGCAGCACCGGCAGGGTCTCGCCGCCGATGCGCAGGACCTCGCCGATCGACAGCTGGGCACCGAGCAGCACGACCGCGAACTGCAGCACGCGGCTGGACGAGAACTTCACCCCGGGGGCCAGTGCGGCGAGCGTGCCGTCGGAGCGTCGACGGACGAGCCAGCCGAGCACCGCGCCGATCAGGACCGCGGGGACGGGACCGCCGACGACCGGCACGGCACGGCCGACGAGCGTGGCGACGAGGCCGATCGCGACGGCGACGGCGACACCCGGGGCGACGGCGCGGACGGACTGCATGCGACCAGCATCGCGCACCCGCGGACCCGGCGCGGCCGGGACGGGCAGGATGGGTCGGTGGAGTACGCGGGTGAGCGGTGGGTGCAGCGGCTGCGCGACGGGAGGACGCCGGGGCGGTGGCCGTTCCTGGTCGGGCTGGCGATCGTGACGATCGTGGGTGCGGCGGGGCTGGTCCTGACCGTCGTCGACCTCGATGAGATCGCGCACTCGGATGCCCGACGGCCGTGGTCCGGGCCGCTGCTGGCGCTGTTCTTGTTCGCGCTCGGACCGGTCTCGGCGGTGCTCTCGTGGCTGCAGGGCCGGCGTGACCGGAGGATCCTCGAGCGGATCCGTGCGCACGGGACCACACCGGCGTTCCACGTGCCTGTCCTGCGGTCGGGACTCGGCGCGGTCGACGACTTCCCCGAGCCCCGCCCCGAGCTCTGGACAGTCGACGCCGCCGGGCTCGACGCCTGGTCGGCGGAGCGGGACGAGGCCGTGTTCCACCTGCCGTGGCAGGACGTCGAGACGATCGAACTGGCATCGCAGGACGTGCGCGGGCAGCGGACCGACGTCGGCATCTGGATCGTCACGAAGGACGTCGGTCGGTTCACGTTGCGGCCACGGCCGACCATCGGACGCCCGTTCGGCGCGGGTGCGACGAAGCTCCACATCGTCATGCGGGTGCTCCGGTCGCTCCAGCGGGAGTCCGCGCCGCAGCGGTCCGCCGGCCGTGATCGCTGACCGGCGGGAGGGCGCCGTGACGACCTCGACGGAGCCGTGGGTGCAGCGACTGCGGGACGGAGCGACGGCGGACCGGAGACCGGTGCTGCTCGGAGCGGGGATCACGACGGCGGTCGGGGTGCTCGTGCTCGTCGCCGAGTTCGCCTTCGCGGACTTCCTGCGTGGTGTCGAGTCGGCCCGCACGCAGACGTCGCTGGTCTTCTGGCCGGTGGTCCTGGTCGCGATCGGCGGACTGCTGGCGCTGTCCATGTGGAGTGCGGGACGGAGCGACCGCCGGACGATGGCCCGGATCCGGCGACACCGGGCGCCGCGGCTCCACCTCCCCGTCTTCGCCTCGGGGCTGCGGACGACCGACGACTTCCCGGAGCCTCGCCCGGAGATCTGGACCGTCGACGAGGCCGGACTGCACGCGTGGGCGCCGTCCCGGGACGAGCCGGTGTTCGACCTGCCGTGGTCGGGCGTCCGCGACGTCGACGTGGCGACGAAGGACCAAAAGGGGCAACGGGTCGACTTCGGCATCTGGATCAGCACGACGGATCGTCGGGACGTGGTGCTGCAGCCCCGGCAGGCGATCGGCCACGGGATCGAGGCCGGGCCCGCGAAGCTCGCGGTGCTGGTCGACGAGCTCCGCTCGCTCCGGCGCGAGCTCGACCCCGGGTACGGGGAGCGCGGGCGGCGCTGAGCTGCCCGGCCCCCGGCGGGTCACCGGGCGGGTGCGGGGCGCCTACCTGTCCGAGCGCCGGGGACGCGCGTCGCCGCCGTCCTGCCACACTGCTCCCATGCGGGGGAAGCGCCAGGGGACGATCGAGGTCGCGGACGAGCGGGTCGACGGCCCACACGGACCGGTGCCCATCCGGCGGTACCGACCAGCGGGACCGGACGCCGGTCCGGGATCGCCGACGCTGGTCTGGGTGCACGGTGGTGGCTTCTTCCGCGGCGACCTCGAGCTGCCGGAGTCGGACGCGGTCGCGCGCACCCTGGCGGATCGCGGGGTGCCGGTCGTCACCGTCGACTACCGGCTCGGGCCGCTGCCCGGCCTGCCGTGGGTCGGGCGGAGCGGACCGCGTGGCCGACGTCGGGCACCGCACGCCCGGGACGAGATCGTGGCCGTCCTGGAGCACCTGCACGACAGCGCACCGGCGGGGCTGCTCCTCGGTGGCGCCAGCGCGGGCGCGTGCCTGGCGGCGACGGCGGTCGCGGTTACTCCCCCGCTGCAGGGACTGGTGCTCGCCTACGGGTTCTTCCACGCGCGCATCCCCCGCGATCGTGCGGTGCAGCGGCTCGTGCGCGGGCACCGTCGGATCACGCACGCGCCGCTCCTGCTCGACCTGAGCAGCCGTGGCTACGCGGGACCCGCCCGCGGGTCGACGTTCCCGGCGGCCGAGCACCTCGGGGCCTTCCCGCGCACCCTGTTCGTCGACGCCGATCGCGACGTGATGCGGGCCTCCGGTGAGCGCTTCGCCACGGAGCTCGCGGGCGCCGGGGTGGACGTCGAACGGCACGTCCTGCCCGGCAGCCGGCACGCCTTCCTGAACCGTCCGGGCACGGCGGACTCCGACGCCGCACTCGCCCTGGTCACCGCCTGGGCGGCGCGTCCAGTCCGCTGAACGCTGCCCGTCGTGCGAACGGCGGACATCCGGGAACGGTCTGCGCAGCCCGGACGTACGCTGACATCGGAAGCAACGGCGGTTCCGAATCCCCTTCGCCACGTTCCCTGTCGTGGCGCCTCACCACCGTGACGAAGAGTTCCATCGTGACCGAACACCTGATCGAGTACGTCGCCCGTGACCGCACCGGCATCACCGCCGTCGTGACGCCCACGGGTGTCATCGACGTGGACACCGTGATCCAGCACATCCGGGCCGGCCACGCGGGGTACTACGTGGCCGCCGACTCCTGGCGGCGCACGCCGGTCCGGAGCATGTCCTTCATCGGCGGCACCTACCTGTTCGCGAACTGGGACGGGTCGAAGCGCAACATGCTGCACGACCTGGCGTTCCGCGCACCCACCCGGACGGTCGAGGTGCCGCAGACCGACCCGTGGTTCACCCGGGTCGTCGGCGCCCTGTTCGGCCGCCGACCCGTGCGGCACTGACCTCGACGGCACTGCCGCGCACGGGCCGGCGGGACCGCGGCACCCCGCGGACCGGTACCGCTCAGAGCGTCGCCGCGAGCGGGTCGAACCCCTCGGGCAGCGACGGGACCGGGGCGACGGTGGACTCGACGTCGACGAACGCCCGCCGCTCGATCGACTCCTCCACCGCCACCATCGTGTCGAGCACGTGGTACCCGACCTGTCCGGTGGCGATGTGCTGCCCGCTGCCGCGGATCGCCCGTGCCATGTCGAGCACGCCGAGGCCGCGACCGACCGTGGGCTCCTCGTCGAGCAGCACGTCGAAGTCCTGCGAGAACGGGAACGTCGCGTCGGCACCGATCGGGCGGGCGATGCGGATCGGGTGACCGCCGCCGAAGGTGTTCGGGTCGGGCAGGACGATGGTGCCCTCGGTGCCGTTCACCTCGAACACCCCGTGGCGGAACAGCGGGGTGTCGAACGACAGCAGCGACTGCGCGTTGCCGCCCTGCTCGAAGGACGTCAGCACGGACAGGTGCGTCGGGACCTCCACGGGGAAGCTGTCGCCGGCGTTCGGCCCCACCACGAGCTGCCGCGTGTCGCGCGACCGCGTGCCGGTCGCGACGACCGACGCCACCGGGCCGAGCAGGTGCACGAGGGCGGTGAAGTAGTACGGGCCCATGTCGAACAGCGGGCCCGCGCCCTTGGCGTACAGGAACGACGCGTTCGGGTGGAACACGTCCGGCCCCTGCCACTGGAAGCTCGTGACGGCGGTCAGCGGCGTGCCGATCGCGCCCGACTCGATCGCCCGCTTGGCGGTCTGCCACCCGGTACCGAGCACGGTATCGGGCGCGATGCCGAGCTTGAGTCCGAGGTCGTCGGCGAGCGCGACCAGACCGGCTGCGGACTCCCGGTCGACCCCGATCGGCTTCTCGCTCCACACGTGCTTGCCGGCACGCAACGCCGACTCGGAGACCGACACGTGCGTGGCGGGCAGCGTGAGGTTGATCACGATCTCGACGTCGGGGTCCGCGAGGACCTCGTCGCCGGTGCCCGAGGCGGGGACGCCCCACTTCGCGGCCGAGGCGGCGGCACGCTCGGTGTCGATGTCGCCGATGCGGACGACCTCGACGTCGGGGAACGTCGTCAGGTTCGTCAGGTACTGCTCGCTGATCATGCCGGCACCGATGAACCCGATGCCGATCCGGCCCGTGCGGGTCACGCGGACACCTCCGACGTGGTCGGGGCGAGCTGCGCGGCGAGCCACTCGTACGACTGCCGGACGCCGTCGAAGACGTCCCCGTCGTACCCGTCGAACTCGATGACGGCGTACTCGAGCGCGGTCGCGGCAGCGAGGGCCTCGGCCAAGCGGACGTCGCCCTGACCGGCGGGGGTCTGGTCGGTCGGCACCGAGGCGGTCGAGATGTCCGGACGCATCGGCCCGTCCTTGACGTGCACGGCGACGATCCGGTCGCCGAGCTCCCGCACGAACGGCACGAGGTCGATGCCCGCGGCGGATGCCCAGTACAGGTCGAGCTCGAGCACGACGCGGGGGTCGAGCAGCTCGGCGAGCACCTGCAGCGCCGGCTTGCCGTCGATGTGCGGACGCAGCTCGTGGTCGTGGTTGTGGTAGCCGACGCGCAGCCCGTGGGCCGCGGCCTCGTCAGCCGCCGCGTTGAGCCGCTCGGCGACGCGCTCCACGCCCTCGCGGGTCGTCCACGAGTCCGGGCCGACGAACGGGTCGATCACGATCTCGATGCCGAGCTCGCGCGCCGCGGCGAAGGTGTCGGCGTGCGAGGGCGCGGTCATCACGGTGCCGTCGGGCAGCGGGATGGTCTGCTCGACCAGGAACGCGTGCCCGGTCCTCGCGCGGATGCCGTGGGCGTCGAACGCCGACCGCAGCTGCGCTGCCCGGTCGACGAAGGCGAACGCCTCGACGGTGTCGAAGCCGATGGCGGCCAGGCGGGCGACGCCGGCGTCGAGGTCGGGCTCCAGTTCGGCGTTCACCGTGTAGAGCTGCAGGGAGATGGCGGGGGGCATGGTTGGTCCTTCCGACTTGCGTGGTGTGCGTCAGGGGTGGCCACACGGGAGGCGCGACCCGCGTCACGGACGCAGGTCGCGCCTCCCGTGTGCCCGCGCGGAGACCGCGCTACTTGACCGACTTGATGGGCAGGATCACGAGTGCGCCGAGGAGCACGGCGACGCCGGCGCCCCAGAGCATGAGCGTGTAGTTGCCGCCGCCGCCGATGCCGAGCAGGAACAGGCCCACGGCGGGTGCGAGCGACTGCGGCAGGGCGTTGGCGATGTTGATGACACCGAGGTCCTTGCCGGGGCGCTCCGGGTCGGGCAGCACGTCGACGATCAGGGCGGTGTCGATGGCCGCGTAGATGCCGAACGCGAAGCCGAGGACGATCTCGGCGAAGTAGAACCCGCCGACCGTGTCGACGTGCGCCAGGATGACGAGGCCGACGGCGGTCAGCGCAGTCGAGCCCCAGACGAAGACCTTGCGGCGACGGATCCGGTCCGACACCCAGCCGGACAGTGCGGCGCTGACGAGCAGGGCGATCGTGTACAGGAGCACGCCGAACGCGACGACACCGACGGCCTCCGACTGCGGGAGACCGATCTGGTCCTCCATGTAGAGCAGGCGGTACGTCGTGAACATGAACGTGCCGAAGGTGATGAGGAAGCGGCCCCACCAGGCGAGCCCGAAGTCGGGGTGCTTGATCGGGTTCGTCCAGAACGAGCTGATCAGGTTGATCCAGCTGAACGGCTTGAACGGGGTCGTGGGCACCTCGTCACGGGCGATGAACGAGTAGACGAGGATCGCGACGATCGCCAGGACACCGGGTGCGATGAAGAGCAGCGGGAGGTTGCCGACCAGGTAGACGGCCAGGTACAGACCGGCGAGGATCGCGATGTTCTGCGCGAGGGCGATCGCGCTCGACGCCTTGCCGCGCTGGAACTCGGGCACGTTGTCGGCGAAGCTCGCGGTCAGCGTCGCGAGGACCGCGTTCGCCGAGACCTGGGCGAGCACCCACGCGATGGTGAGCTGCATGACGTCCGGCGCGAAGGCGAGCCAGGCGAGGGCGACGACGAAGACGACGACACCGCCGACCATCCACGGGCGACGGCGGCCCCACCGCGTGCGGGTGCGGTCGGAGATCGCGCCGAACAGCGGGTTGGCGAACAAGGCGCCGAGGGCACCGAACGGCAGGACCGACCCGACGACGGTCTCCGGGCTCGACGGGTTGAGCTCCGTCGCCTTGATCGACATGCTCACGAACACCGGGGTGAGCAGGGCGAAGAACAGACCGAACTGGCCGAGGCTGAGCGCCCAGAGGTAGCCCTTGCCGACCCGCATGGTGGAGACGGACTGGGTGATGCCCTCGACCGAGAACGCGCGGGACGCGGCGGCTTCGGACGTGGTCGCTCCCGAGGTGGCCGTCGCCGGCGGGACCGCGGTGGCGCCGAGGCCTCCCAGGGGTTCCTTCGGTCCGGGTTCGTTGTTCGACGTCGGTGTCGGCATGACTCCTCCTCGAGTCATCGGGGGCTGCCGCCCTCTGAATCCCTAGTGCTACTAGGTGATGGGGACAGTAACACCAGAAACCGCAGAGCGGAAGGTTTTCATCCGATTGTTGCGTGCCGACGCCGCGGTCCGGGTCGCCGCGGACGTGCCGACGCAGGACGACGCCCCCGCTGTCGTGTGACAACGGGGGCGTCGTTCGGGGTCGACCGGCGTGCGGCCGGCGATCCGTGGGCGGAGGAGCTACTGCTCGCCGTCCTCTTCCGGGTTGAAGTGGGAGTCGTCGCCGACGTGCCCGGCCGCGAGACCGTCCGGCTCGTTCGGGATGGTGTTGTCGTCGCCGAGGCCGCCCGGCTTCTCGGTGCCCTCCGGGTCGTTCTTCGGGGCTCCGTGCGTGGTGTCACTGTCGGTCATGATCTGCTCCAGTGCGGTGATCGGTCCGGAGGCGCTGCCCCCGGTGGTACTGAGGAGTCGGACAGTACGTGGCCAGCCTCGGAAACCGCCGTCCGCGCCGGACCGGACCGGCGAGCGCCGACGGAGCGGACGGGTGACACACGACCGCCCGCTCGGTAGATTGTTCAACAACCCGCGAGGACAGGGAGCACCCGTGACGACGATCGACCTCAACAGCGACCTCGGCGAGGGCTTCGGCGCCTGGGCCATGGGCGACGACACCGCGATGCTCGACGTCGTGTCGAGTGCCAACGTCGCCTGCGGGTTCCACGCCGGCGACCCGACGATCATGCTCGCCACGGCCCGCGCCGCTGCCGAGCGCGGGGTCGCGATCGGCGCCCACGTGGCCTACCGCGACCTGATCGGCTTCGGCCGTCGGCCCGTGCACGTCACACCGGACGAGCTCCACGCCGACGTCGTCCACCAGCTCGGCGCGATGGCGGCCACCGCCCGCGTCGCCGGCACCGTCGTCACCTACGTCAAGCCGCACGGCGCCCTGTACAACACCGCCTGCGCCGACCCGGTGCAGGCCGAGGCCGTCGTCCGCGCGGTCGCCGACGTCGACCCGTCCCTCGCCGTGCTCGCGCTGCCCGGGTCGGAGCTGCTGCTGGCCGCCGAACGGCACGGACTCCGCGCGGTGAGCGAGTCCTTCGCCGACCGCGCCTACGAGCCCGACGGGTCGCTGGTGTCCCGCAGGCAGCCGGGGTCGGTGCTGCACGACCCGGACGAGGTCGCCGCCCGGGTGCTCCGCATGGTCACCGAGGGCGTCGCGACCGCGGTCGACGGGTCCGACATCGCGGTGCGCGCCGACTCGGTCTGCGTGCACGGCGACTCCCCCGACGCCGTCGCGATGGCCCGTGCGATCCGAGCGCTCCTGACCGAGCACGGCGTCACGATCGCGCCGTTCGCGCCAGCCGCGCCGTGACCGTCCCGACGCTCCGCTCCGCAGGCGGCACCGCGCTCCTCGCGACCTTCGACTCCCTCGCCGACGTCGTCGCCTTCCGGGCCGGGCTGGCACGGGACGCACCTGCGGGGCTCACCGAGGTCGTCTCCGGCGCCCGGACCCTGCTGCTGCGGTTCGACCCGGCGACGACGGACGCGGCCCGGCTGCGCACCCGGCTCGCCGACGTCGTCCCCGTCGCCGGTTCCGACCACCGCTCCGGCGACGACCCGCTCGTCATCCCCGTCACCTACGACGGCGAGGACCTCGACACCGTCTGCGGGCTGACCGGCATGACCCGCGACGACCTCGTGGCGTGGCACACCGGCCAGCTGTGGACGAGTGCGTTCTGCGGGTTCGCCCCCGGCTTCAGCTACCTGACCGGCACCGAGCGGCCCCTCGACCTGCCCCGCCGTGCCACCGCGCGCACCGCCGTCCCGAGCGGCGCCGTCGCCCTGGCCGGCGAGTTCAGCGCCGTCTACCCGCGCACCTCGCCCGGCGGGTGGCAGCTCGTCGGCCGGACCGACGTGCCGATGTGGTCGCTCGAGCGCACACCGCCCGCGCTCGCACCGGCCGGCACGCTCGTGCGCTTCGTCGAGGTGGGGGCGGCATGAGCACGCTGACCGTCGTGCAGGTCGGCTTCGGCGCGACCACGCAGGACCTCGGCCGCCCCGGGCTGAGCGACACGGGACTCGGTGCCGCGGGAGCCGCCGACCGCGGTGCCGCGGCGCTCGCCAACCGACTGGTCGGCAACCGTCCGGACGCGGCCGTCCTGGAGGCCGTGCTCGGCTCCGTCACGCTCCGCGCTGACGCGCACGTGGTCGCGGCCACCGCCGGTGCGGCCTGTCCCGTCGAGGTCGAGCGGGCGGACGGCTCGGTCCGCGGTGCGGCGTCGCACGAGGTCCTGCTGCTCACGCCCGGGGACACGCTCCGGATCGGCACCGCCACCGTGGGACTGCGTGCCTACGTCGCCGTGCTCGGCGGGTTCGACGTCGAGCCGGTGCTCGGCAGCCGCTCGTGGGACTCCCTGGCACGGCTCGGACCACCACCGCTGACGGCCGGCGACGTCCTGCCCGTCGGGGACGCCCGGGTCTCGTGGCCGGTCGTCGACGCCGTCCCGCAGCCCGAGCAGCGGTGGCCCGGCGAGCCCGTCGTGCTCGACGTCACGGCCGGCCCCCGCGACGACTGGTTCACCGACGACTGGCGCGCGATCCTGACCGGCCAGGACCACCTGGTCAGCGCGGACAGCGACCGCGTGGGCGTGCGGACGACCGCGGCGACGCCGTTGGTCCGCGCCGTCACGACGGAGCTGCCGAGCGAGGGTGTGGAGACCGGTTCGCTGCAGGTGCCGCCCGAGGGCTTCCCCGTGCTGTTCCTCGCCGACCACCCGGTCACCGGCGGCTACCCCGTCGTGGCGGTCCTGACACCGCGGTCGGTCGACCGGGCCGCGCAGCTGCGCCCGGGCGACACGGTCCGGTTCCGCATCGTCGACTGACCGACCCGGAACAAGCGCGAGGGGTCGGGGGTTGGCCTGGACACCGCTGACGAAAGGTGCCCCCATGTCGATGACCGTCCTGCTCGAGGTCGAGTTCCAGAACGACGCCCCCGCCGATGCCGTCGAGGCGGCGATCCAGCAGACCCTGGCGCAGACCGCGTCGTTCCACGGGCTCGAGTCGCTCGAGGTCCTGGTGGACGATGCCGACCCGAACCGGATGGTCGTCGTGGAGTCGTGGACGACCGCCGCCGACCACGACACCTACGTCGCATGGCGCGCGACGCCCGAGGGTGCACCGGCCATCGGCCCGCACCTGGCCGCAGCCCCGGTCACCCGGACGTTCGGGCGGACGATCCCGCTCGGCTGAGCCGATCGGACGCGGCCGACACGGTCGGCGCGGCCGGTCAGACCGCGTCGTCGTCGGTGTCGAGCGGCACCGGGCGGTCGTCGTCCGGCAGCAGTTCGTCGTCCGGGTCGTCGACCACGGGCAGGTCGTCCTGGTCGGCCACCAGCGGCTCCGGCTGGTGGTCGGTCTCCTGCGCCTCGTGGAAGTCGTCGAGGGTCTCGTCGTCCGTCGGATCGCTCATGGCCCCGACGGTACCTCCGGATCCTCGCCGTGTCCGCGACGATCAGCGGCCCGACAGGGGTCAGCGAGCAGCGTGCTCCCTGGCCTCCATGGCGTCCCACGCGAAGCTCGCGAGCCAGTGCGTGGAGTAGTACTCCTCGCCCACGCTCGCGGCGAGCCCGGCGGCCAGCAGTCGGTCGGCTGCATCGTCCAGCAGGTCGGCGATCCCGGTGCCGCCCGTGCCCGCGGCGCGCAGGGCGTCCGCGATCCGTCGCGCCGATCCCGCTCGCGACAGGTCGAGCCCGAACAGGTGGACCTGCTGCGGGTCGTTCTCGTCACGGACCACCGTCGACCGCAGGATCGCGTCACCGGGCTGGACCTGGGCGAAGAAGCCCTGCGCCCACGTCGCGAACTCCGGGGCCGGCAGCACGGCACGCATCAGGTCGGCCTCGGCCAGGCCGGCGGACAGGAAGTCGTGCCCGCTCCGCTCCCAGGCGAACGGCCACCCGGCGTCGGCACCGAACCAGTCCCGCGCAGCCCCCTCGACCGCAGCCGCCAGGGCCGGACGGTCGAGGGACCGGGCGGCCTCGAGCACGAGCAGCAGCCCGAACGCCGAGTTCGAGTGGACCCCGTGCCGGACCGGGTGGGCGGCGCCGTCGATCCACCGGACGACCAGGTCCTCGAGGACGTCGACGACGGGCGCGAACGCCGGGGCGAGCGCTCGGACGGACGGCGACTCGGACGCCGACACCTCGGCGGCGAGCCGGGCGAGCCAGGCCCAGCCGTAGGGGCGCTCGTAGTGCGGGGTCTCGCGCAGGTACGCGGCCTCGGTCGCGAGGTGATCCGTCGTGAGGTGCGCCTGCAGGATCGCGGTGAGCCGTGCCTCCAGGTCGGCCGGCAGGCCGTGCGCGACCAGGCGCGCCGCGAGCCAGTGCATGTGCACCGACGAGTGCCAGTCGTACGACGTGGCGAAGGCGGGGTGGAGCTCGACGGGCAGCGCCCGGTCGTCCGGGCCGGAGGTCGCGTGGTGCGCGGCGTACGGGTACTCGCGGGTGGTGTTGTCGGCGGCGACGGCCGCGAAGCGGTCGGCCCAGGCGGCCCGGGTCAGGTCGGTCGGGGCGGTCGGGGCGGCATCAGAATGCGACAAGGTACATGACTCCCATGTTGACGACGAGCAGGATGGCGGCGGTCGGCAGCTGCGCCTTGATCGGGCCGTACTTGTCCCGCATCTCGAGCAGGGCGGCCGGCACCAGGTTGAAGTTCGCGGCCATCGGCGTGACGAGCGTGCCGCAGAAGCCGGCGAGCATGCCGATCGCGAAGATCGCGGCGGGGTTGCCGTCGAAGCCCTGCACCAGGACGGGCCAGCCGATCGCGGCCGTCATGATCGGGAAGGCGGCGAACGCGTTGCCCATGATCACCGTGAACAGGGCCATGCCGAGGCAGTAGACGACCACGGCGGCGAACAGCGATCCGTCGGGCAGGACCGACTTGATGATCGTGCCGACCGCGTCGCCGACGCCGGCCTGCGTGAACACGATGCCGAGGGTGGAGAGCATCTGCGGCAGCAGTGCCGCCCAGCCGATCGCCTGCAGCAGGCGGCCGCCCTCGCGGACGGGGGTGGCGATCCTCGGCGGACGCAGGACGAACACGGCGACGACCACGGCGAGCACCGAGCCGATGCCGAGCCCGGTCAGGGTCGCGCTGCCCTCGGCCAGCAGCGGTTCGCCGCCGATGGACACGAGCGGGCCGAGCGTGGCGACCAGGACGGCGACCACCGGGATCACGAGCGCGGGGATGAAGAGCCGGTTGCCGAACCGCGTCGCGAACGCGGCGCGCTCGTCCGGGCTGGTGGTGGCGAGCACGCTCGTGCTGCTGCTGCCGCCGGCGATCCGCTGCGTCACGCCGGTCGGTTCCGCCGGACCGGTCTCCGCTCCGGTGCCCGCGCCGGGGATGCTCGCGACCCGGGTGCGGCTGGTGGTCCCGGTGAACCCGAGACCGGCGAGCGCGACCATCACGAGCACGGCGACCCCGAGGATCCAGGCGGGCAGTGCCCCTGCGGCGACGAAGGAGCCGGCGAAGAAGGACAGGCCGAGGATCCCCCAGAACGCCGCGTTGCCGATGCGCTTCGCGTGTGCGGTGTCCGTGACGATCAGGACCGCCACGGCGATGAAGAACGCGCCGATGAGCCAGTAGAGCCATTCGCTGGTGATCACGCTGCCGCTCCCGTGGTCGGGGCGTCGGCACGGACGTCCGCCGCCATCTTGTCGAGTCGGCGGTCGAACAGCAGCAGCCGTGCGCCGTGCACGATGAGCGCCGCGATGCCGGTGGGGATCGCCCAGAGGGCCAGGTCGATCGGTTCGAGCGACAGGCCGTAGGTCGCGTCGACGAACGTGGTGATGAGCAGGATCGACCCCACGGCGACGAAGACGTCCTCGCCGAAGAACACGCCGACGGTGTCGGACGACGCCGAGTAGCCCTTGATCTTCTCGCGCATCCGCTCGTCGATCCGGCCGTACTTCTTCGTCGCCGCCCCCTCGGCCATCGGGTACACGAGCGGACGCACGGTCTGCGCGGGGCCACCGATGCTGGTCAGGCCGACCGCCGCGGTGACCTGCCGGATGAGCAGGTAGCCGGTGAGCAGCCGCCCCGTCGTGAGCTTGTCGAGCTTCGCGATGAGGCGCTTCGCCTGGTCCTGCAGGCCGTAGCGCTCGATCAGGCCGATGACGGGCAGGACGAGCGCGAAGGTCGTGACGGACCGGCTCGAGGCGAACCCGTTGCCGAACGCTTCCAGGATGCCGACGGGGCCGATCCCGCCGATGGCCGCGGTCACGATGCCCGCGACCGTGACGACGAGGAGCGCGTTGATGCGCAGCGCGAAGCCGACGATGACGACGGCGACGCCGATGAGGACGAACATGCGGGCCAGTCTGGTGCGCATTGTTCAACAATCGCAAGGGGGCGGCACGGTCTGTAACACGCCTGTCACGAACGACGCCCGTGCCAGGATCGGTCCATGACCCGAACCGTCGGTGGCGCTGACTCCACGGCCGCGCGGCTCCGGACCATGATCGCGTCGGGGCACTTCACCCCCGGGGCGCAGCTGTCCGAGGAGCGGTTGAGCGACCAGCTGGGGGTGTCGCGCAACACCCTGCGCGAGGCGTTCCGGCTGCTCGCCCGTGACCGCCTGGTCGAGCACGTGTTCAACCGCGGGGTGTTCGTCCGACGGCTCTCAGCCACCGACGTCGCCGATCTCTATGCGGCTCGACGGGTGCTCGAGGAAGCCGGCGTGCGCGCCTGCGGCCCCGACGCACCCGCGCTCACCGCGGCCGCAGCAGCCGTCGCGGACGCCCGGACCGCAGCGCTCGTCGGCGACTGGGGCGCGGTCGGCACCGCCGACATCCGGTTCCACGCCGAGCTCGTGCGCGCCGTGCCGAGCGAGCGGATCCACGCCCTGATGGACGGTCTGCTCGCCGAGATGCGGCTCGCCTTCCTGACCACCGCCGACCCGGCCTCGTTCCACGCCGACTTCGTCGAACGCAACCACGCGATCGTGTCCGCGTTGCGCGGCGGCGACCAGGATGCCGCCTCGGCACTGCTCGCCGACTACCTGGACGACGCGGAGCGGACGCTGCGGGTGGCGGCCGGCGCGGCCGACTGAGGGACGGCCAGGAGGCCCGGCGCGGCTCCGTCGGACGCGCTCGGTCCCAGCAGGCTCGCGCTGGTACCGGTCAGGCCTTCCCGCCGAGCAGCGCCGTGACCGCGTCGACCACGACCTGGCGACGCCGCGGCGGGGTCACCGCCTGCACCAGGGGCTCGTACTCGGGAGCGGTCGTGCTCCAGAGCTCCGCGGTGTGCAGGACGAGCCCGAGCAGCACGGCCGGCCGGAACGCCCGCGGCAGGACCCCCGCACGCTGGGCGTGCTCGACCTCGGCCACCGCGTCGGCGTAGCTCGTCGCGACCGACTCGAGCGGCGTGCCCGCTCGCTCGAGCCGGTGCCAGGTCGCCAGACGCGGCGCCCACGGGCGGCGCTGGTACGACTCGGCCAGTCGACCGGCCCAGGCGGCGAGGTCGGAGGTGTCCACCGGGACCTCGGTGAACGTGTCGGTCACGGTCTCGGCGACGAGGGCGTCGAACAGGCCCTCCTTGCTGCCGAAGTAGTGGAAGACCTGCGCCTTGTTGCTCGACGCCGCCGCCGTGATCCGCTCGAGCTTGCCGCCGACGAGTCCCGCCGACGCGAACTCGTCCCGCGCGGCGTCCAGGAGCCGTTCGCGCATCGCATCGGCGGCAGGGGGCGTGAATCGGGCCATGGCGACCACCGTACCGATCACGCAGCCCGCGGAGCTGGAGTGCCGCAGCAGCTTCAGGCCCGCTGTCTCCGCACAGCGCTCCTGAGCACCAGCGCGAGCGTCGACAGGACGCCGGCGACCACGCACCCCTGGACGAGGTCGGCGAAGCCGCGCTGTAGATCGTCCCCCGTGACGAGGATCGCAACGACCAACGCCGCCGTCATCCCGAGCACGGTCGACCGTTGGCGCGCGCTCCCGTCGGAACGGCTCACGGCGGCGTCGATCGCCACGAGCGGGACCGGGAAGAGCGCGGCGAAGGCACCCGAGCCGTTCACGAGGAGCAGCCCGAGGAGCAACCCGATGCCGAGACCGGAGGACATCGCCACCCACTCCGACGCGGCGACCCGGGTCCGCGAGGCACCTCTGCGCCAGCCCGGACCGTGCCAGTACATCGCGGCGCAGACGGCGCCGCCGAAGAGCAGGACCGAGCCGGGATCCCACAGCGCGCGGTCCGGAGCGGTCGCCATCGACGCCCCGAGCGCCGTGCAAGCGACCAGGATCGTCAGGACGCTGCTCCGCCCCGGGCGCTCGACCGTCTGCAACTGATGTTCCACATTCTGATCGTACCCGGCTGTCGGGATTCCGAGGCGTCGAAGAGGCGAAGTCGGCCTGGAGCACCCCTGGCGTTGCACATTTCACCGGATACCGGCAGATTGGTACCCGGTCGGCGAGGGACGCCGATCGGGAGGGAAGCCAATGTCGTCGTTCACCGTCTCCACGAGCAAGATCGCAACTGCCGCGCTGCTGACAGCGGGATTGTGCGCGTCCATGTTCGCCGCTCCGCCGGCTCACGCCACGACAGGAGCACCTGCGGCACCCGTCGCCTCGATCGTCGAGGATCTCGATCTCCAGGCCGCCGACGTCGAGCGCGGGCTGGCGCTGATCGAGAGCGTTCCCGAAGCCGTCCTGCTCCAGGGGCAGACCGCGTACGAGGAATGGGCAGCTGACAACCCGTTGGTCCAGCGAGCCACTCGTGCGAGCGTCCTCGAGTGCACGGGCGCGATCGCGCTCGTGATCGCATCAACGGCCTTCCCGGTCGCGAAGATCTTGAAGATCAAACGTCTGATCAACGCACTCGGCGGTGTCACGAAGGCAGTCCGGATCATGTGGGGCGCGTCCTTCAGTTGGGAGAAGATCCGCGCCCTCGGCGGGGCTGCGGCCGCGTTGGGGGCTGAGCTCCTCGGCATCGCAGCAGTGAAGCGAGGGTGCTTCCGATGAGGCGCCGGGCGCCGGCCCTGATCATCCTCTGCGGCATCGTGTCGACCGCCTGCGCTTGGATCGCACTCGATCTGCTCTACGCGTGCTTGGCCGCGCTCGCGACGATCACGTACGCTGCCTTCGCTCCGAGCGTCGTCGGGAGTACTCCGATCCGCCCAGGGTCGACACCAGACCCGGCACAGGTGCGGCGCTGGCGTGAGACACATCCGGGCTCGACGGTGAGCGAAGCGATCGATGCCGTCGACAACCGTGCGGACGTCGATCCCGGATCCCGTGGGGGCACCGGCTCCAGGTTGACTCCCCGGCACCGCTGACTCCGGACACGCTGACCTGCCGATCGTGCACATCCACGCCGACGGTGCTGGAACGCCCGAACACGTCGCCGGGATCCAGCCCCACCGGACGGGAGGCGCGGGGCGGGCCCGCCCCGCGCCTCCCGTCCGGCTCACCCGAAGCGACCGTTCACGTAGTCGGACGTGCGCGGATCCTGCGGCGTCTCGAACATGGCGTCGGTCGGGCCGTGCTCGACGATCGCGCCGGGGGTCCCGGCCTCGGCCAGGAAGAACGCGCAGCGGTCGGAGACGCGCTGCGCCTGCTGCATGTTGTGCGTGACGATGACGATCGTCACGTCGGTGGCGAGCTCCGTGATCGTCTGCTCGATGCGTCGGGTCGACGTGGGGTCGAGGGCCGAGCAGGGCTCGTCCATCAGGAGGACCCGCGGCCGCACGGCGAGCGACCGCGCGATGCAGAGCCGCTGCTGCTGCCCACCGGACAGGCCGCCGCCGGGTTGCCGGAGCCGGTCCTTGACCTCGTTCCACAGGCCCGCCTTGGTCAGGGTCTCCTCGACGAGCGCTGCCTTGGCGCTCTTGTCGAGCCGGACGCCGGTCAGCGCGAGCCCGGCGAGCACGTTGTCCTGGATGCTCATCGCGGGGAACGGGTTCGGCTTCTGGAACACCATCCCGATCTGCCGCCGGGCCTCGGTGATGCGACGGGACGCGTCGTAGATGTCGACCTCGTCGAGCAGCACCTCGCCCGCGAGCGAGGCGGTGGGGACGAGCTCGTGCATCCGGTTCAGCGTGCGGAGGAAGGTGCTCTTGCCGCAGCCGGACGGCCCGATCAGGGCGGTGACCTGGCCGGCCGGCATGGTCAGCGAGACGCGGTCGAGCACCTTGTGGTCCCCGAACCAGGCGGAGACGGATCGGGCGTCGAGCGTCGCGGGCAGCGTCGACGGGTCCGGTGCCGGCGGCACGCGGTCGAACCAGCTGTCGAACTCGGCGAGGAGGGTTTCGGTTTCTGTTCCGGGCATCGTGGTCTCTTCGGTCACATCAGGTTGGGCAGGAGGACGGTGAGCTGGGACGCCGCGGAGAGCCCGACGGCGAGCACCACCGGGACGGCGACGACGAGTGTCTGCCGGCGGCCCCAGAAGCGCATCCCGACCGCGAACAGCGCGACCATCCCGGCCAGGACGATGAGGCCGAGCACCAGGAACGGCCACACCGAGCCGTCACCGGCCATGGTGAGTTCGGCGGGGGCGAGTGCGGCGTAGCCGAACGAGGGCGTCGGGGTGGGAGCGGCCTTCGAGACGAGTTCGGCGTCGACACGGACGACGGAGTCGGGCAGGAACGGCAGCCCGGCGGAGGAGACCAGGGTGAGTCGACCGTCGCCGGCCTCGAGCGGTGCCGGGACGTGGTCGCCGGTGCGGCGGACGTCGACGACCCGGTACTTCGCGGTCCCCTGCCCGGTCGTCGTGGTGATGACGGCGCCCTTGTCGAGCTGGTCGATGCGCCCGAAGGGGCCGCCGTAGGCGGTCTGGCGTCCGTAGACGACGCTCGCCCCGACCTGACCGGGCAGCGGGGTGTCCCGACGGTGGCCGACGCCGGAACGCGTGGTCTCCGACGTGGTGCCCTGGAGCACGACCGTGTCGAGGCCGAGCGCGGGGACCTGGACGATGGCGACGGGCGTGCCCTCGGGGACCAGGCGGCCGTCGGTGCCGGTCTGGCCGACGGGGGCGGTGGCGTTCGCGAGCTGGTAGCGGAACGCGTCGCGGGCGAGCTGCTGGTCGCGCGAGTACGTGACCTGCGACACGGCGGTGAACTGCAGTGCGAAGCCGACGAGCAGCAGTCCGACGACGACGATCGCCGACCCGCTGAACCGCCAGCGGTCGGGGGCGCCGAGGACCGGGATCGCGCGCGCGGCGGGCCCGGCGGACTCGTGGGACCAGCCGGTGACCGGACGGGTCGGACGCTTGCTGCGGGACGGTCGGAGCGCGCGGATCGGTCGCCACGGCCCGGCGGCCCGGCGGCGTCCGCTCGCGTCCTGCTCGCCGGTGGGTCGCCGGCCCGGCAACCAGGAGGTGAAGCTCGTCATCGATCCGTCCGTCGTGGGGTTCGGGGGGGGGTGGGGTCTTCGCGGGTGGGGTGCCCGGCCGGTCCTGGTGGACCGGCCGGGCTGGGGTGTGACTAGCGGGTGATCTTCACCGAGGACGAGGTCCGCGCGGTGTTCCAGAGGGAGTCACCGCTGTAGACGACGGTCAGCTTGTGCGTGCCGGCCTTGAGGCGCGGGAGCGAGACGGTGCCGCGCCCGGTGCTCGACAGCGACACCGAGGCGAGCGTCTTGCTGCCCTCCTTGACGGTGACCTTGCCGGTCGGGGTCACGCCGGCGCCGCTCACGGCGACGGTGACCTTGGCGTGGGACTTCGCGGAGACCGACTTGACCTTGCCGGCCTTCACGGTCGGCGCGCCCTTGGCGACCTTCACCGTCGACACGGCGCTCGTGGCGACCGTCCCGCCGGCCGTGGCCGGGGTGTAGGTGGCGACGAGGCTGTACGACGTGCGCTTCGGGACGAAGGAGACCGACGCGGTGGTGGCCCCGGCGGCGACCTTGGCGGTGCCGACGGTCTCCGTGCCGTTCTTGATCGTGACGGTGCCGCCCGTGGCGTTCCCGCCCGTGATCGTCGTGGTCACCTTGGCGGTCTTCCCGACCGTGAGACGCGGGACCGTCATCGTGACGCCGGTCGCTGCGGAGACCGTGACCGTGGACGCCGCCGAGGTGCTCGACGCGACGCCGGCGAGCGCCGGGATGAACAGCGCGTTGACCGAGGCCGTGCCGCTGGGCAGGGTCACCGGGGCGGTGACGCTCTTCGCGCCCTTGGCGATGGTGCCGGTCCCGACGACCGTGGAGCCGTTGAGGAACCGGACCGTGCCGCCGCCCGTGCCGAACGAGTCGACGGCGACGGTGGCGCTGACGGGCTTGCCGGCGACGGCCTTCGCCGGGATCGACAGCGTGGTGGTGCTCAGCGACGCCGAGAAGGCACGCAGCTGGGCGTACCCGCAGGTGGTGGCGGCGTTGGTCGCCGGCTCCGGCAGGAACCCGTAGGCGGCGATGGTCGCGGTCTGCTTGCAGACGAGCGAGTCCTTCCCGACGAACGTCTTCGCGATCGCGCTGGACGGGTCGTCGGCCAGACGCGACGGGACGATGTTGTAGACGTCCCGGACGAAGCCGGCGAAGGCCGGGTTGGTCGCGTAGGCCTTGCCGCTGCCGGTGGTGGCCGGGGTCTGGCTGCCGGCCGTCTTGCCGAGGTCGGCGAGCGTCACGCCGTGGCGACGGTCGGTGACCCCGCCGACGCCGTTGGCCTGCGCGACCCACTGGCTGACCGAGAACGGGGCGATCGCGAGCGTCGAGCCCGTGTCGGCCGCGACCACGGCGGTGCCGTCGTGCTCCTCGATCGGCTTGCCGGCCGAGGTGTCGGACACGAAGGAGTTCGTGCTGGTGAAGCCCGAGGCGTCGGTCAGACCGAGCTGGCCGAGGAAGTAGCTGCGGGTGCCGGAACCGAACTTCGGCAGGAGCGGCTGGATCTTGGCGGCCTTGGTGCCGTCCGGGCCGGTCGCGGTGCTGCCGACCGAGTTGTAGGTGCCGTCGGCGTTGAAGTACGCGTACGACACGTCGCCGCGGTAGACGTTCCAGAGCGTCGGGGCCGTCTTGGCCTGCGACCCGTCACCGACGTAGAAGGGCACCTTCGCCAGCGCGCTGCCCGGTGCGTAGGCGACGTCGACGGCGTCGCGGGCGAACGGCACGTAGGCCAGGACACCGTCGGCCGACTGGTCCTTGGCGGCGGGGCCGCTCGACGACCGGGCGAAGTCGAGCTGTCCGACGACGGATTCGTCGATGGTCGTGCTCGTGCCGTCGGCCAGGGCCACGCCCGACTTGTTGGCGACCGCACCGATCGAGACGAGCAGCTCGTCACGGCCGGCACCGGAACCGGAGACGCGCGGGATGGCCGCGCCGCCGGAGCGGGTGACGACGGTGGGGCCGGCGTTCGTCGCGTCGTACGAGGCGATCTGGTTGCCCCCGACCGCTGCCGCGACGCCGTTCATGACGTCCTGCGTCGTGTCCGAGCCGAGACCGACGAGCTTGCCGAACGCGTTCCCCGCGGGGTCGGCCTGGGCCGCCGGCACGGAGAGGGCACCGACGATCAGCGCGGCTGCACCGAACGTGACTGCCGTCTTGCAGAAGGTGTTGACCTTCATGGCTGGTGTTTCCTTTCGTGGGTTCGACGCTGCCCAGGTGGCAGCGGTCGTGGGGTGGAACTCGGTCACACGTGGGCGGCGGCCAGCATCGCCAGCCTCCGGCCACGGCGGATCAGGAACGGCCCCACGCCGAGCGCCGGCAGGCCGGCTCCGAGCGCCGCGGCGAGACCCAGGCGGGTCGCCGCGAGCGGCTGGTCGTGGGTGCGTTGGGTGGGTCCGGACGCCTCGTCGACGTCGTTGGTCGACACGGGAGGCGCGGCGTCGGCCACCGGGTCGACGGTCGCCTCCGGCACGGTGTCGGTCGACGTCCCCGGGTCGACGACGGGATCGGTGGCGGTCTCCGTCGTGTCGGTGGGCGGCGGCACCGCCCCGTCGGTGCCGGACGCCGTCGGCTCGGTCGGAGCCGACGTCGCCGGTGGCTCCGGGCACGCGGCGGCGACCGTGCGTGCGTCGGTCAGTCCGGTGGCGACCTGCCCGGCCGCCGCGCGCATGCTGCTCGTCAGCGGGACGTAGCCGGCGGGGAGCTGGCCCTGCTCCTCCCCCGACACCTGACCGGCACCGCTGGCGTACCGGATGAAGCGGGCGTAGTCCCCACGCTCCGCGGGGCTCGAGGCGCAGACGTTCACGGCCGCGTAGCTCAGCAGGGCCAGCGGGTACGCCCCCGCGTCGCGGTTCGCCGGGTCCGCGACGACGACACCGGGGACGGTCGACGGCCGCATGGTCGCGATGCCCTTCGTGATCGACTCGGTGGTCGGGGCGACCGCCTCGCCCGCGGCGTTCACCAGCTTCGCGGTGGGGAGCGCGTAGCGGGCGGCCGAGGCCGTGTCGGTGATCGACAGCAGGAACCGGCTCCCCGGCACCTGGGCGCCGAGCGAGGTGTAGCCCTTCGGCTGCCCGAACGGGTTCCAGGAGTCCTTCTGGTTGGGGTCCGCCTTGAGCGTCCGGTAGGCGCCCTCGTGCATGTCGTTCATGTAGGGGCGCATGTCGAGGGTGCCGTAGCCGGTCTCGTCCGGGTCGCCGCCCTTCGCGATGGTCAGGTCGGCCTTCGGGAAGCTGTCGATCGTCGTGTCGGTCGCCAGTGACAGTGGGCGGTACGCGGGGTTGATCCGCATCCCCCACTCGTCCGGGCGCCCGTCCAGGAACGCCGCCGCGACGGGGTCGGCCCGCAGCCACGCCCAGACGCGGGCGTTCGCGTTCGTGTCGCCGAGCGCGACCATGAGGCCGGCCGGCGCGGTGTCGCTCTTCGAGCCGACGAAGGTGGGGTTGAGCGCGAGGAACTCGGGGTCCGTCACGATGCTCGACGGGTTCGCCGCCACCGTGGGGTCGCCCGCGCCGCGGCCGGGCACGTCGGCCTGGTACGACTGCGTGAGCAGCTTCGCGACGAGCCGCGCGTCGAGGGTGAGCTCCTGCGCCTGCAGGCCGTTCCGTGCCCTGGCCGGGGCGTCCGGGTACAGGCGGTAGTCGATGGAGAAGCCGATCACGATCGCCGACTGCGCGACCGGGGCGTACCGGATGGTCGTGTCCGGGGCGGTGGCTGGGTCGAGCGGCGTGTTCACGAGGGCGAGCCGCGATGCCCCGCCGGTCGTCGAGACGATCTGGTGCTGTGCTTCCTCGTCACCGATCTGCGAGTAGCCGTAGGTCGTACCGAGTCCGCACAGCGCGGGCTGCCAGGCGGTGACCGCCTCGGTGGCCGGCTCCGACCCGACCAGGCGCTGCTCGGCGTTGCCGATCGGGCAGGACTGGGCCACGGACTGGAACCCGAGGGGGAACACGACGCGGTTGCGCCAGGCGGACGCCGACAGCGGTGAGCCGGTGACGCGACCCGCGGCGGTCGACGCAGCGGCGCCACCGTCGAGGTTGTGGCTGCCGCGCGGCACGATCACCAGCCAGCAGTCCCGCGGTGTCGCCGTGCCGGCCACCACCCGGTCCTGGCCACAGCCGAGCTGCGGCGCCTCGAGCCCCGACTGGGTCTCGAAGGTGACCTGTCCGGTCCCGTCGCTCGCGGTGCGGGCGGCGGTGACCTCGTTCGTGGTCGTCGCGTCGAACTGCTTCGACAGCGCGGTCGTGCTCTTCGCCAGCGTGCCGTCGACGGCGCGGAACGGTACGCGGTAGGCGCGGAGGAAGGGGTTCTCGACGGGCGGGTCGAGCAGCAGGTCGGGGTCCGCGTCCGCTCCGGTCAGGGTCGGGTCCTGCAGCGGGTCGTCCCCGTTCACGAGGTCGCGCTTGGCGGCGCCGACACCGGTCAGCGCCGCGATGGTCGACGACGGAGCGCCCCACTGGCACTGCTCGGGGGACGGTCCGGCCGCCTCGTCGCCCCAGCACTGCATGAGCTGGACGTAGTCGGTGGCGTACTCGCTCGGCGAGGTCGGCTTCGCACCGGTCCAGCTCACCGTGATGCCCTGGTCGGTGAGGTCCTCGGTCTGGCTGACCGTGAAGGACATCTTCGAGAAGTCGTCGGCGTCCGGGTCGGGCGCGGTGGTCGCTCCCCCGGCGCCGAGGGCGGCCTGCGCGTCGACCCACGACTTCGTCACCGCGGACGAGGGCGTGGCCGACGGCGCGGTGGCCGACGCCGGGATCGTCGCGACGAGCAGCGATCCGGCGATGGTCGACGTGACGGCACCGAAGACCAGGGCCGCGGAACCGAGTCGGACGAGGTGCTGGTTCTTCACTTCTGGGCCCTCCGTCGGGACACGAGCACGCCGATGAGCGGGGGCAGCAGGACCACGCCCAGCAGGGCGGCCACGGCGCAGAGCATCAGGGTGCGGGTCGGCGTCCAGCCGTCGGCCGCGTCGACCTCGACCGGCAGGGCGGCCACGTTCTGGCACACACCGCTGTCGGCGTCGCACTGCACCGGCGACCCGTTGTTCAGTGCCGGCACCGCGCCGGCGCCACCGTTGTCGGCGCTGCCGCCGGAGAGCTCCTCCGTCGGACCGCTCCCCGATCCCCGGCCGGATCCGCCGGAGCCGGAACCCGAGCCTCCGGAACCGCCCCGCTCGGCGCCGGAGCCCGAGCCACCACCGGACCCCGCACCACCGGACGAACCGGCTCCGCCGGACGCGTCCCCGCCACCGCCGGCTCCCCCACCGCTCCCGGTCGGCGTCGCGGTGCCCTTCGCCCCGCCGGTCCCCGTGTTGCACTGGGTCGCACCGAGCTTGTCGCACGCGGGCGGCTGCGGTGCCTTGACGGCGAGGGTGTTCTTGCCGTCGGCGGAGAACGTCGGGTTGTTGCACTTGCGGATGTCGATCTTCTTCGCCTCGACCCCGGGGATCCGACGCACCTGGTCGAGCCCGGCCTGCACCAGGTTGATCGGCAGCGGCGAGTACCCGAGCACCTCGGCCTGCTGCTGCCCCTCGCAGAGGAAGTAGTAGTCGAACGCCCCGAGCGTCTTGCCCTTCGCCGGGGTCAGGCTCGCGTCCGTGGTCGTCGGGACCACCATGTAGGAGTACGACGACAGCGGGTAGGTGCGGGCGTCGGGGTTGTCGTAGACGCCGTCGAGGATCTGCGTCAGGTACGACGACGACCGCTTGTCCTGGTTGATCTTCGCGCCGAGCAGGCCCACCGCGACGTTCGAGGCGGTCGGTTCGACGTAGTAGCCCGCCTTGTTCAGCACCTTCGCCACCGGGTACCCGGTCTTCAGCGCGTAGGAGTACTCGACGTACGTGATGGTGCCGACGTTGGCCTTCTGGGCGACGTACCCGGACACCCCCTGCGAGTTCGGCTGGGCGATGAACCCCTTGCCGGCGACCGTCGGGTAGTTCGACGTGATGCCGCAGGGCAGCGGCCGGCCCGCCTGCTTGCAGTACGCGTTCCACTCGGACGGGTACTTCTTGCTCATCCAGGTCGTGAACTGCGCCGTCGACCCGGAACCGTCGGACCGGACGACCGGCACGACGCGACGCTTCGGCAGGTCGAGCCCGGGGTTGTCCGCCTTGACCTTCGGGTCGTCCCAGCTCGTGATCTTGCCGGTGAAGATGCCCGCCAGCACCGGGCCGGACAGCCGCAGGTTGGTGATCTGCTTGCCACCGGCGCTGAGGTTGTACATGAACGACGTGCCACCGGCGACGATCGGCATGTAGGCGTAGCCGACGGTCGGCGGGACGTCGGTGACCCCGCCGTCCTTGATGCCGTACGGGATCTCGGAGACGGCGAAGTCGACCGTGCCGGCCTTGAACTGGTTGCGGCCGTCGGAGGACCCGGTGCTGGCGTACCGGACCTTCATCCCGTACTGCTGCACGTTCACGGCCCACTGCTGGATCGCGACGGAGCTCCAGGACGAGCCCGCGCCCGAGATGGGCACGTACGACTCACCGGCATCGGCAGCGGTGGCGGGGAGGATCGACAGGGCCAGTGCGGCGGCGGCCAGGACCGCGCCCATCAGGCGTGTTCTGCGGGATCTCACGAGTGGTCCTCCTGGGAGGCATCGGCGGGGAACGGGTGGACGTAGCGGCGGGCGTGCCGGCGGACCCAGCCGCCCACGGGGCGCCAGACCGGACCGGCGGCGGCGACACCGCGCAGGACGAGGCGACGGAGCGCCCGGAGGCGTTCGTTGCGGCGCTCGCGGGTCGCGACGGTCTGCGAGCCGATCACGCGGGCGATGACGAAGAGCACCAGCACGAGGAACATCAGGACCGCGGCCGCACCGAAGCCGCGGGCGATCATGTTCGGCTCGGGTGACTTCACGAACTCGAAGATCGCCAGGGGCAGCGAGATCATCGGACCGCTCGTCGGGTCGAGGTTCAGGTCGGGTGCGAAGCCGGCGGTCAGGAGCACCGGACTCGTCTCGCCGATGCCGCGCGCGGTGGCCAGGATGATCGCCGTCACCAGGCCGGAGCGGGACGTCGGCAGCACGACCCGCCACACCGTCTGCCACTGGCCGGCGCCGAGCCCGATCGACGCTTCCTTCAGGGTCGACGGCACCAGGCGGAGCACGACGTCGGCCGACCGGATCATGATCGGCAGCATCATCACGCTGATCGCCAGGGACGCGGCGAACCCGGACTTGTCGAAGCCGAGCCCGACGATGACGCTCGCGTAGATGAAGAGCCCCGCGACGATCGAGGGCAGCGCGGTCATCGCCTCGACGATGGTGCGGACGAACCGGGCGAACGGCCCGGGCACCTCGGTCAGGAACAGCGCCGTGGTCACGCCGAGCGGCACGGTGATCACGAGCGCGATCGAGATCTGGATGAGCGACCCCGCGATGGCGTGCAGCACCCCGCCGGAGGTCATCGGGTCGAGGGGCCCGGTGAGCGCCATGTCCTGCGTGATGAAGTTCCAGTGCGGCAGCGCCTTCGTGGCCCGGATCACGCTGAACGAGACGACGAACACCAGCGTGGCGACCACGACGAACGCGAGCGAGTGCACCGCGGCCGAGACGACCCGGTCGCGCACCACCGCGGCGCTCTCGTTGGTGGCGACGAGCAGCGCGTAGAAGACCAGGAACATCACGTAGGCGACGGCGGCGAACGCGATCGGGCCGGAGACCGGGGCGAGTTCGGTGAACACGATCGACGTGACCGACACCGAGGCGACCGCGGCACCGACGACGCAGAGCACGTCGCTGATCCGGGTGCCGCCGAACCGGCGTTCCTCGGGCCCGCGGGCCGGCTCGGACTCGCGCTCGAGCCGCGGCAGGACGGTGCCGGAGCCGGAGCCGGCGGGCGTCGACCCCGTCACCGGGCTGGCCGGGACGGGGGTCGACAGGGGGACGGTGGGCAGGGGTGACGTGACGCCCGACGGCGCCTGGGTGGTGTCGGTCATGGCTAGCTGCTCGCTCCCGAACGCGATCGGGCCACCACGGCGGACGCGGCGAAGTTGATGCACAGCGTCATCAGGAACAGCGTCAGACCCGCTGCCATGAGTGCCGACATGCCGAAGGGTGTCGCGTCGCCGTACCGCAGGGCGATGAGCGAGGAGACCGAGCTCGCACCGGCCTGCAGGATGTGCGGCTGGATGACGAACACCGGCGAGATGATCATGTAGACCGCGATGGTCTCGCCCAGCGCCCGGCCCAGACCGAGCATGGTCCCGCCGATGATGCCGCCGCGGCCGAACGGCAGCACGACCGAGCGGATCATCCCCCACCGCGTCGACCCGAGGGCGAGCGCCCCCTCGCGCTCACCGAGCGGGGCCTGCGAGAACACCTCGCGCATGATCGAGGTGACGATCGGCGTGATCATCAGCCCGACCACGATCCCCGCGATGAACGTCGAGGCCGTGTAGGCGGTCGGCGACGCGAGCGGGTCGTCCAGGTCGACGCCCGACACCGAGAAGAGCGGGATCCAGCCGAACCACTGCGAGATCCACCGCGACACCGGCGTGATCTGCGACTGCAGGAAGAAGAAGCCCCAGAGCCCGTAGACGACGCTCGGGATCGCGGCCATCAGGTCCACCAGGCCGATGAACGCCTTGCGGATCCGCAGGGGCGCGTACTCGGTGATGTACAGCGCGGTGCCGAGCGAGAGCGGCAGGGCGAACGCGATCGCGACGGCGGCGATCAGGACCGTGCCGACCAGCACGGCGGCGATGCCGAACCGGTGGGCGTCGGGGTCCCAGGCCTGCGTGGTGAGGAACCCGAACCCGGCGACGCGCAGGGCCTCGGAGGCCCGGACGGCCAGGAAGAGCCCGACGAGCAGCATGATCGCGAGGACGGTGACACCGCCGGCACGGGCGATGTTCCGGAACCTGACGTCCGACGGGTCCCGCACGACCGTGAGCAGGCGGGGCAGATCTGTGGACAACGGCATCCTTCGGGGAATCCGGGGCAGCAGATCGGGTGCGCCGGAGGATGCTGCGCTCCCGTTCCGGCGGGCATCACATTGGCAGTCGCTCGACCAACGAAGGCCCCTCAGCCGGCGTCCAGGAAACGGCTCGAAGGTGAACAGACGGGTTTCCTGAGCGGATCACCAGGTCCGTGTGCTCGCTACGCCCTCCGTTCGGGGGCGGACCGAGCGGTCCGGGGTACAGCGGTCGGGGCACACGCCGCGCGGCCCGGAAAACCCCCGATCGGACGGTGGTTCGTTCCCGGAACCAACCATTCCACGCGGTTCACCCGAACGGGATCACCCGCACCACGATCGCCACCACGAGCATCGCCATCGCGACCACGGCCGCCCGCCACAGCACCTTCCGGTGGTGATCCCCGAGGTTCACGTTCGCCAGCGACACCAGCAGCAGGATCGCGGGCACGAGGGGGCTCTGCATGTGCACGGGCTGCCCGACGACCGAGGCGCGCGCCATCTCCGCCGGCGTGATCCCGTACGCCGCGGCGCTCTCGGACAGCACCGGCAGGATGCCGAAGTAGAACGCGTCGTTGCTCATGAAGAAGGTCAGCGGCATGCTCAGCACCCCGGTGATCCCGGCCAGGTACGGCCCCATCGAGTCCGGGATCACCGCGACGAGCCAGTCGGCCATCGCCGCGACCATCCCGGTGCCGTCGAGCACCCCGATGAGCACCCCGGCGGCGAACACCATCGAGACGACTCCCACGATGCTCGGGGCGTGCGCGACGATCTGCGCGGTCTGCTGCCCGAGCTGCGGGAAGTTCACGAGCAGGGCGATCGCCGTGCCGATCATGAACACGAAGTGCAGCGGCAGGAGCCCCATCACGAGCGCCACCATCACGGCGACGGTCAGCGCCAGGTTGAACCAGATCCGCCCCGGCCGCAGCGTCGGGCGGTCCGGGTCGAGCATCGTCTCGGCCATGGTGCCGGTGCCGACCCCCTCGGCGTCCCCCACCGATCCGTCGACGCCCTCGCCGTCGGCACGTCGACCGTCGGCCTTCCCGCCGCGCAGGCCGAGCGCGACCGTGGGGCTGGTGAACATCCCGCCACCGGTCCCGCCCACCGCCGCGAGCACGCGGGACCCGGCCCGGGCGGTCGTCCGCTCCGGCACCCGCGCACCCCGCGACGCCTCGGTGAACTCGATCAGGCCGAGCCGCTTGCGCTCCCGCAGCCCCATCGTCCACGCGAACGTGAAGCAGAGCAGCAGCCCCACCACGAGCGACGGCACGAGCGGCACGAAGATGTCGGTCGGGTCGATCTTCAGTGCGGCCGCGGCACGGGCGGTGGGACCGCCCCAGGGCACGATGTTGAGCGTCCCGTTCGTCAGGCCGGCGACGCAGGTCATCACGACCGGGCTCATCCCGAGCTTCAGGTAGATCGGCAGCATCGCCGCCGTGACCACGATGAACGTCGTCGAGCCGTCCCCGTCGAGCGACACCGCCCCGGCCAGCAGCGCCGTGCCGAGCACGATCTTCGCCGGGTCGTTGCCGGTCACCCGCAGGATGAAGCGCACGAGCGGGTCGAACAGGCCGACGTCGATCATCAGCCCGAAGTACATGATCGCGAACATCAGCAACGCAGCAGTCGGCGCCAGCGTGCCGATCGCCTCGGTCACCATGTCGCCGAGCCCCAGGCCCGCCCCCGCGAAGAGCCCGAACACGGTCGGCACGATGATCAGCGCGAGCATGGGCGACATGCGCTTGGTCATGATCAGGACCATGAAGGTCAGGACCATCGCGTACCCGAGGATGACGAGCATCAGGACTCCTTCGTCCGTGTCTGGCAGTCCGGGCACGCTACGACCCGGCCGGGAGGCACGGCGCGCTTCTGCACATTGGCGCACCATCGCGCGTTGCCCGCATTCTGCGCATTGTGCGCAGGCACGTCGGCTCGCCCTCCGTACGCTGGGGTCGTGACCGACGACCGCTCACGGCGCCCCAGGCTCCGCTTCGCCACCGAGGTGCTGGTGCTGCAGCTCGCCGTCGTCGTCGCGGTCGTCGCCCTGACCAGCGCCGTGTTCGTCCGGATCGAGGTCACCCGGCTCGAGCGGGCCGCCGAGGGGACCGCGCTCGCGATCGCGCAGAGCGTCGCCGGACAGTCCGACGTCCGGGCCCGGGTCGCTCGCCTCAGCGTCGACGGCACCGACCTCGACCGAGCGACCCTCGCTCGCGGTCCCGTCCAGCGTGCTGCCGTGGCGGCGCAGCGACAGACGGGCGCGCTCTTCGTCGTGGTCACCGACGACCGGGGCATCCGTCTGGCGCATCCCGACGCCGACCGGATCGGCGAGATGGTGAGCACCTCGCCCGAGGCCGCGTTGCAGGGCCGTGAGACCGTGTCGTGGGCGCGCGGCACGCTCGGCGAGTCGGCGCGGGCGAAGGTGCCCGTCTTCGCACCCGCAGCCGGCGGGACGGACGCGAGCCGGGCCTCCCGGCAGTCCCGGGTCGTCGGCGAGGTGAGCGTCGGGTTCACCCGGGCACGCGTCTACGACACCCTGGTCGAGGACAGCCTGCCCGTGCTCGGTGCCGGGCTGGCGGCGGTCCTGCTCGCGCTCGTCGCGTCGGTGCTCATCCGGCGGCGGCTGGTGCGGCTGACGCTCGGCCTGCAGCCGGAGGAGCTCGTGACGCTCGTGCAGAACCAGCAGGCCGTGCTCGGCGGCGTCGGCGAGGGGGTGATCGCGATCGCGCCCTCGGGCGTCGTGACCGTGTGCAACCCCGAGGCCGTGCGGCTGCTCGGTCTGTCCGACCCGGTCGGGCACCCGGTGGCGTCGCTCGACCTGCCGTCGGCGCTGCGTTCGATGGTCGACCGGTCGTCACCCGCCCCGGCGAGCGCCACCGTCGTCGCGGGGCACCGGGTGCTGCTGGTCGACGTCCGCACCGTGACCCGCGACGGGCGTGACCTGGGCCGGGTCGCGGTGCTGCGCGACCGCACCGACGTCGAGGCCCTGACCCGGCGACTCGACGCGGTCGGCGCGATGAGCACGGCGCTCCGCGCGCAGCGCCACGAGTTCGCGAACCGGCTGCACGCGATCTCGGGGCTGCTCGACATCGGCGAGACCGCGCGGGCTCGGGCGTACCTGGCGGACGTGCAGGAGCGCGGACCGCTGCGCTACCCGGTGCAGCACGCCGACCGGCTGACCGAGCCGTACCTGCAGGCGTTCCTCGGGGCGAAGGGCGTCGAGGCGGCCGAGCGGGGCGTGCTGCTGCGGATCGGGGCGGAGACACTCGTGCAGGGGACGATCTCGGATCCCGGCGACGTCACGACCGTGCTCGGGAACCTGGTGGACAACGCGGTGGTGGCGGCGCTCGGCGGCGACGAGCGGTCGCGGGACGGCGGCTCCCCGTGGGTGGAGGTCGAGGTGCTCGACGACGGATCGACCCTGCACCTGTCGGTGATGGACTCGGGGCCGGGGGTGCCGGCCGACGCCGAGGACTCGCTGTTCGCCCGGGACACGGACACGCTCGCGTCGCCGCCCGACGTCGAACGGGTGCACGGGCTCGGGATCGGGCTGCCGCTGTCGCGCGAGATCGCGCGGCGGCACGGCGGGGACGTGTGGCTCGCCTCCCCCGGCGGCGACGACCACGGCGCGGTGTTCTGCGCCCGACTGGAAGGAGTGGTGTCGTGAGTGCCGTGTTCACCGTGCTGGTGGTCGACGACGACTTCCACGTCGCCGACCTGCACCGGCGGCAGGTCGACGAGGTCCCCGGGTTCCGGGCGCTCGAGCCCGTCGGCACGCTCGCTGCCGCCCGGTCCGCCCTGTCGAGCACGGTCGTCGACCTGGTGCTCGTTGACGTGTACCTGCCCGACGGCAGCGGCCTCGACCTGCTGCGCTCGATCGACACCGACGCCTTCGTGCTGAGCGCCGCCTCGGACTCGGGTACCGTGCGGCGGGCGATGCGGAGCGGGGCACTCGCCTACCTGATCAAGCCGTTCGGAGCGGGCGTGCTCGCGGAACGGCTGCAGGCGTACGCGCGGTCGCGGAACGTGCTCGACGAGCGGTCGACGCTCGACCAGGAGGCCGTCGAGCGGGCCTTCCGGATCCTGCACGCCGGCGACAGTGGTGGGGCCTCGCCGTCCCGCGCGGCCACGGCGGCGCTGGTGCTCGAGCAGCTCGTGCCGGGACAGGAACGGTCGGCCGCCGAGGTCGCCACGGCGATCGGGGTGTCCCGAGCGACCGCGCAGCGGTACCTGGCACAGCTCGCGGCGGACGGGACCGTCGCGATGCAGCTGCGGTACGGGGCCGCGGGGCGGCCGGAGCACCGGTACGTGCGGCGGTGAGCGGGTCGGTGTGACCGACCCGTGACGGCCCGGAGGCGCGGGGCGGGGCCGCACCGGGCCTCCCGTCCGTCAGGTGGTCACGTGGCGATCCGCACCTGCGTGGGCACGTCGGTGACGGCGAACGCCGTCGACGTGCCACGCACGTCGACGCGGTAGTCGCCGCGGAACCCGCGGACCGGCACCTGGCCGCGGTCGTCGGTGCGCAGCACCGTCGGGCCGAGCCACCACTCCTGCTTGACCAGGCGCCGGAGTGCGTCGTACGACGGCTTCGGCGTGCCGTCGGCGCGGACGAGTCCGATCGGGGCACCGAGCCACGCGCCGGCGTCGGTGATGCCCCAGTAGGTGATCGCCTCGACCGCGGGATGCCCCACCAGGCTCCGGTAGTGCCGCTCGAGGTCGTCGGCCTGACGCTGCTCCCCCTCGGGCGTCGACGGCCACGAGTCCACCTGGTGGTCGTTGAGGTCGACGATGTGCGCGGGCATGAGGTCTCCGGAGACGAGCGAGGTCTCGGTCAGGTGCAGCGGCAGGCCGTACCGGGCGAACCGGTCGACCATCGCGAGCATCGTGTCCTCGCCCCAGTAGCCCTGGTGCATGTGGGTCTGCAGTCCGATGGCGTCGATCTGCACGCCGGCCTCGAGCACCCCCTCGATCAGGCACTCGTAGGCGCTCGACAGGTCGAAGTCGTTGAGCAGCAGGGTGGCGTCCGGGTTCGCGGCGCGGGCCTCCTCGAAGGCCATCCGGATCATCGGGATGCGGCCCTTCGCCCGGGCGAGCGGCGTGATCGCGTTGTCGCCGTTGTCGAAGACCGGCATGATGACGACCTCGTTGATGGCGTCCCAGGTGTCGATGGCCCCCGCGAAGCCGGAGACCTCGCGGCGGATGCGCTCGCGCTGCAGCTGCTCGACCTCGTCGAGCGGGAGCCCGAGCAGCCAGTCGGGCTGGACCGTGTGCCAGACGAGGGGGTGCCCCTTGAGCGCGATGCCGCGGGCGCGGAACCACTCGGCGGTCTTGCGGAGTCTCGCGGTGTCGGGGGCGCCGCGCTCGGGTTCGAAGCGACCCCAGTAGAACGGGAGCGTCGCGGTGTTGAAGACGTCGGTGTACAGGGCGGCGAGGTGTTCGGTGCCCGGGTCGGCCGGAGTGCCGTCGGCGTCGGCGCCGTGCGCTTCGTCGGCGCCGTGCGCTTCGCCGTTGGCGAGGCCGATGAAGTCGAAGCCGATGTTGCCGAAGGCGAAGGCGTGCCGGGTCTGCTCGACCGTCACGTCGGTGTCCGGCATCGGGTGACCGTCGGCGTCGACGATCGTCAGGGTCGTCTCGCCGTGGCGGTGCTCTGGTGCGTGCGTCATCGCGTGTCCTCCGACGTCGTCGTCCGGGGTTTGTTGTGCGCGCAAACATAGCACCGAGGGGCGGCGGCGGCACCGGTAGGTTGTCGCTGTGCAGGGATCAGGATCGGCGGGGCCGTCGTCCCCGGTGCTCGCCGCGATGCCGGCCGTCATCGCGGCGACGAGTCGATCGGTCGAAGGACCGTGATCGATCCGGACCTGCCGGGCGCACCGGTCTTCCGCGCGCCGGACGGCCGGCTGTACGTCGACCGCCAAGCGCCCGCCGTCGACACCCTGACCCGGTGGCGTCGGCTGTACGACCCCATCGCCGTGCGACGACGTGCTCGGATCGTGGGCACCCTCCCCCTGCTCGCGATGGTCGTCGGGTACGTGGTGGGCGGAGCACTCGGCGTCGTGGTCGCCCCGCTGCTGATGCCCGGGGACGACCGAGCGGTGGCCCAGCTCACGGGCGTGGTCGTGGGTGGAGGCGTCCTCGCCGTCCCAGCGTTGTTCGTCGTCGCCGGCCGTGACCTGCGTCCGGACCGCCGGGTGGTCGTGGTGCCCGACGAGGTGGTGGAGCGCGCACCACAGGGAGCGTCCGCCGCGGCGATCTGGCGCTGGTCCACCGCGATCGCCGACGAGGCGGCCGAGCGTCCGACCATCGGCTACGAGACGTACGTCGAGCGTCCGCCCGACCTGGCCCGCGCAGCCCGCGCGACCGAGCGGTACAGCCGGGTCTACCGCGACTACCGCGCGGCCGCTGCCGAGCTCGGGTTGCCGGCTCGGGAACCGGCGATCGAGCTCCCCGCGGAGGAGGCCCAGTAGGGCCGTCCCACGCCGATGCAGCGGACGCGCGAGCACGGTCAGCGTGGGTCGGCGTCCCCCACCGGCCGCTCGAGCTCGACCAGCCGGAGGGTCGGGCTCCCCGGCCCCTCGCCGAGCACCCGGAAGTCGCGGGTCCGACCGCTCGCACGGAACCCTCGGCGGGCGTAGAAGCGACGGGCCGGCACGGCCCGGACGTACACCTCGAGGCGCAGGCGATCGCCGTGTCCGGCCGCCCAACCGATGACGTGGTCGAGCAACGCGTCCGCCACTCCGTGCGCACGACCGCGGAACGCCGGCGTGACGTAGACGCCGGTGAGCACGGGCTCCGCGCCGTGGTCGTCGCCGACCTGACCGCTCATCATCCCGATCCACCGGCCGTCGGCGTCGATCGCAGCGACGCTCGTCGCGTCGGAGGCCTCGCCGCGTCGCGCGCGGAGTCGCCAGTCGTCTTCGGTCATCAGCAGCGTGTGCCCGAGGGTCGCGCCGTACGAGACCGGGTTGTCGGTCGCGTTCTCGACGCGCAGTTCGCGAACCCGTTCCCAGTCGCGCTCGGTCGTGGTGCGGATCGAGAAGCTGCCCGGCATGGCGGCAGCGTACCGGGGCGCAGACGGCGCCGCCCCGCAACGTCGAGGACGCTGCGGGGCGGCGGTCGTGTCAGTTCACGGAAAGGCGGGAGTACGGAGCGGTCGCGAGCTGCTGCGCCTGGCCGCCGCCCGCGGGGATCCGCCACAGACCCGGCGTCGGCCCGTCCGGGATGCTCGCGAACACCGCACCGGCGTCGTCGGTGACGCCAGCGTTGAGGCCGCGGTCCGTGGCCGTGATGCCCGACACCGCGTACGTCGTCGTCGTGGTGCCGGAACGGACGATCTCGTCGGAGAACGAGCGGTCGATGGCGCAGGGCTTCGGGACGTCAGCCGGGTACGCGCACCACTGCTTCGACTCGAGGAGTACGAAGCCGTCGTCGGTCGTCGCCCCGATCTCGAACGCGAGCCGGTCGGCGATCCGTGTCGCGTCGTCGGAGCCGTTCGGCACGACGTACCAGGCCGAGTAGCCCGCAGCGCCGACGGTCCACGCATGCACGTAGACGTTGCCGAGCGCGTCCGACCGGAACGAGTCGATCCTGCCGGACGGGAACGGACCCGAGGCGGTGAGGTTGCGGATCGACACCGCTCCCGAGACGGTCCGCTGGAAGAGCGTCGTGACGGTCGCCGCCGGCCGGAGGGTCGAGACCGTGCCGTTCGGCGCCACCGACCACATGAGTCCGGGGACGCCGACGTCCGGCACGACGGTCGCGGTGCGCGCCCCCACGGGCAGTCGGGTCACCGCACGGCTCACCGAGTCGGTCCAGTACAGGGTGCCGGCGTCGTCGATCCGCAGGTCGGGGGTCACGTGCAGGCCGGAGGCGACGGTCCGGACAGTCCCCTTCGGCGAGCGCTCGGTGATCCGGGTCCCGTCTGCGGACGGGATGAACACGTTGCCGCGGCGGTCGACGACGTAGCCGGTGCCGTTCGGCGCGACGACCTCGGCCGTGCCCGCTCCCTGTGCCGGGAACCGGACGACGTTGTTCGCGGCGTCGAGGGCGTAGAGCGCCTGCGCGACCGGCTGCGGTGCCGGTGGTGTGTAGGTGACGGTCGTCGAATGACCGGTGCCGCGAGCGTTCTTCGCGCGGACGCCGAACGTGTACGTCGTCCCCGGGTGCAGGTCGCGGAACGTCGCCGATCGTGCGGTGGCCCGGAGCTTCGTGATGCCGCGGTCGGGCTGGTGCTCGCGCGGCTTCACCCAGACGAGCCAGCCCGTGATCGTGCCGCTGTGGCGGGGCGGACGCCACGACAGTGTGGCGGAGTCGTCCGTGCCGGCGACGGTCACGTGGGTCGGTGTTCCCGGGACGGGCACCCTGGGTGCGGCGTCTGCGGGAGCGACGCCCCCGAAGACGATCGCCGTCACGGAGACGGCGACGAGGAGCATGTTCTTCACGATGGTTCCCCTCTGCCCGGGGCCGGTCGGCGGCAGGCAGCTCATCGAAGCACCGGCCACCACCGGGCGGGAAGGGACTGCGGTGGACCATGCGGCAAGCCGCAGCGGGCCGGGCGGGGAACGGCCTCCACTACGGTGGCCGGATGGAGAGCAAGCGTCATGCCGAGCTGATCGCGGAGCTCGAGGCCGCCGCGTCCGAGGAGTGGGGTCCACGCGCCCTGCTCGCATGCCTGCAGAAGCTCCGCGACGGTGGTCCGACCGAGGCCGCGATCGTGGTCGTCCACGACGCCTGGGTGACCCCGGACGGCTTCCGTGTCGTCTACGGCTCCCCCTGGGGTCCCCGCGTCGGCATCATCCGCGAACGACACACCACCATCGACTGGGTCGACGCTTACACCACCGGGGACGAGCCGACGCCGGAGGAGTTCGGCCACGAGGTGGCTGACTTCAACATCGGGGAGCCGCTCGGCAGCTACCTGGAGATCCTCGACCACGACGCGGACGGTCTGGGCTGGTGGGGACACATCCCGTTGCGGAGGCGGGGCTGACCATCTCGGCCGGATCCGGTCCACGGGTCCGGAGCGCGCTCAGGACCGGACGGCCTCGATGACGACGTTCTGCTGCGAGCGCCCGCCGTCGGGTCGTTGCAGACAGGTGATGACGACCAGTCGTCCTGGCTCGTCCTCCCAGATCGCGGATGCGTGGGCGATGTCGGGCTTGTCGATCTCCTGGGTGCCGGTGACCGTGTAGGTCGTGTCGTCGACCTGGATCTCCGCGCCGATGCCGACCTTCGATGTCCGACGGTCCACGTCGATGAGGTAGTTCCCCGGACCGGTGGCGCCGTTCCGCAGCGAGTGCATGACGACGAAGACGGTGCCCTTCCGGGCCTGCTCCGGCGGAACGCCCTCGTTGCGGACCCAGTAGGCAGAGGTGAAGCCCGGGGGTTCGATCACACCGTCCACCGCGTTCAACGCTCCCAGGGGCACGTCGAGGCCGACGGACTCCACCACGAACCGGTCGTCGCCGATGGCCGGCACGGCGGACGACTCCGAGGTCGGGGGTACGGCGTCCTCGGCCTGCACGCGGTTGCCCTGCATGTCGACGGGCCCGTTGAAGGAGCGGACGATCTCGGTCCCGGTGAGGGCGAGGGTGACGACCGCGGCGGCGCCGACGGCGAGCAGAACCCACCGTCGACGCCGCCCCGTGCTGTCGGAACTAGACACTGTCACCGTTCCGTCGGCGGACGAGCGCCGTGCCGAGCAGTGCCATCAGCACGGCCAGCGCGGTGCCGGCGCCCGCGAACATCGGCCACAGCGGCGCGGCCGTGGTCCCACCGGTCGAGACGACCGGCCCGGACGGGGACGGGGTCACGGTCTGCGCGGTCACGGTCGAGTTCGTGACGCACGAGTCGTCCGTGGCGCAGACTCCGGTGCCGGGACCGGGGTCCACGACGTTGCGGAGCTGCTCGTCGCCCGGGTTCGGGTCCTTCACCGTGAACGAGTAGGTCACCGTCGTGGTGTCGCCCACCGCGAGCGGGCCGGCCCAGGTCAGGGTGTTCCCGTCGACCTTCGCACCGTTGGTGGCGTCACCGTTGTAGGTGGCGTCGTCGGTGACCTGGGTCAGGTCGTCGGTGAACTTCGCCGGCTTCTCGGCCGTGTAGTCGACCTTGCCGGTGTTCGTGACCGTGATGGTCCACGTGACGGTCTCGCCGGGGACGACGCTGGTCTTGTCGACCGCCTTCGACACCGTGTACCCGGGGACGAGGGTCGTGGTCTGGCAGGCGCCCACGCACTCCCCGGAGTCACCGGGGACAACCGCGTTGCCGAGCACGTGGTCACCGGTGTCCGGCGTGTTCACCGTGAACGAGTACGTCACCTTGATCGTCTCGCCGACCGCGAGCGGCCCGGCCCAGGACAGCTCGTTGCCGTCGACCTTCGCGCCGTTCGAGGCGTCCTTGTTGTACGTCGCGTCGTCGGTGACCTTCGACAGGTCGTCCGTGAACGACGCAGGCACATCGGCCGTGTACGCATCCTTGCCGGTGTTCTTCACCGTCACCGTGTAGGTCACCTTCTGGCCGGGCACCGCCGTGTCCGCGTCGACGGACTTCGTCACGGTGAACGAGCGCACCAGCGTCTCGGTCTCGCAAGCGTTCGGTGCGCAGACGCCCGGGGTGGTCACCACGTTGCCCAGGTTCTGGTCGCCGGTGAGCGGGTCGTTGACGATGAACGAGTACGTCACCGTCGTCGACTCACCGACCGCGAGCGGGCCGGACCAGGACAGCGTGGTGCCGTCCACCGTCGCACCGTTGCTGGCGTCATCGTTGTAGGTCGCGTCGTCTGCGACACCGGAGAAGTCGTCGGCGAAGGTCGCCGGGTTCTCGGCGGTGTAGTCAGCCTCGCCGGTGTTCTTCACCGTCACCGTGTAGGTGACCTTCTCACCGGGAGCGGCGCTGGTCTTGTCGACGGACTTGGCGACGGTGAAGTCCCGAACGCGGACCGGGGGCGGCTCGCAACCCTCCGGGTCCGGCTCACAGACGCTCCCCGGCGGCGGGGTGACCACGTTGCGCAGCAGGTGGTCACCGGTGTCCGGTGTGTTGACGGTGAAGGAGTACGTCACCGTGGCAGTCGCGCCGACCGCGAGCGGACCCGCCCAGGACAACGTGTTCCCGTTGATCGTGGAGCCGGTGCTCGCGTCGTTGTTGTACGTGGCGTCGTCGGTGACCCCGGAGAAGCTGTCCGTGAAGGTGGCCGGCTTGTCAGCGGTGTAGGCGACGTTGCCGGTGTTGCGCACGGTGACCGTGTACGTCACCGTGTCCCCCGGGTTCGCGGTCTCCTTGTCGACCGTCTTCGACACTGCGAGCGAGGGGTCGGCCGCGGTGTTCGTCACGTCGCACAGGTACGGGTTGGCGCCCGGCACCCGGAACGTCCACGTGCCGGCTTCACCACCGACGGTCTGCTCGGCGCCGGTGACGGTGTCCGTGCAGACGATCGTCGGCGTGTACGCAGCGATCGTGTTCGTGGAACCAGCCGCCATCACGTCGGTGACCGTGTACGTACGGCCCTCGCTGACCGGCCACTCCTCCTCCGACTTCGCGGTGGTGGCGGTCCCGGTCGTCGTCGCAGAGGTCAGCGTCGACGAGTCCGTGTCCCGCAGCGCGACCGTGAACTGGTCGGCCGTCGCGGCACGACCATCGACGGTCTTCTGCACGCTGATCGTCGGGATGCCCGCCGCCGAGCACCGAGCGCCGTCGTTGCCACCCGAGATCGGCCCGGTCGACAGGTCGATGGTGCTGCCGTCCTCGGGGTTGATGCGGTAGATCTCGCCCGTGGTGTTGTTCGAGAAGTACAGGAACCCTCGGGCATCCGCGTACCCTGCGCCGTAGGCGTTGTTGGCGAGATCGGGCAGGTTCGCAACCCGCGTCACCCGGTTCGCGGCGGGGTCGAACTCCACGAGCGACGGGCCCGTGCCCACCCCGTACAGAGAACCGTCGACGTAGACCCAGTCGCGCACCGAGCCGAAGCCCGCTGCTGCAGCCCCGGCAGCAGTGCCGCTGTCGACGACCTGACCGTAGGTGGGAGACCCGGCGGCGTAGTCGATCTCGTACCACTGACCGCTCGAGAGGGTGAGCCAGTAGTGCCCGTTCGGGTCGACGTCACCGACCACGAAGTTGGTGTCTGCGGGCAGACCTGCCGGCCTGTCGAGCTGCGTGAGCGTGCCGTCGGACGCGACGATGACGGGCTGACCGGTGGTGGTGTCCCATCCGTACATGTAGTTGTCGGTCTGGTTGTAGCCGGTCGCGTTGACGCCGTTCACCATCGACGCGATCTCCGTCGACTCACCGCTGACGAGGTCGACCTGGTAGATCGTGTTCGTGCCGTCACCGGGCGACTGGAACAGGTACCCGTTCGCGCTGCACGTCCATGCGGGACCATCCGCCGCAGATGCCGGCGCTGCCGGCAGCACCGTGGTGCTGAACACGGCAGCCAGTCCAGACGTCAGCAGGGCGCCTGTGGTCAGCGCTGCGGTCGCTCGGAAGCGTCGAGATCGCGGGTGCGTTGGTGCCCCCTTCCGCGTTCCGGTGTTCTCGGCGCGGTGACGCACCCCTGGCAAGCGAAGCTTCAAGACGATCCCCAACTTTCATGCACGCACCTCGACGTGTCGGTGCTCCAACTGATCCGGCGGACCGAAGGGACGATCCGCGGACTCAGTTTCCGGTCAGGTTGAGCGGCTTCACAGTGGATGCAGTCAAGTCAGCACGAACTGACGTTTGCCGTTGCAGGAAATGGCCGGAATTGCAGGTTCTGGTGGCAACATGCAGAACTCGTTCGCATTCCGCTGGGCATTCGTGTTACATCGGACGTCGTGGTGACATCGACGACAATGGGCGTTTCCGCGGCGGAACGCTGCAATGACTTCGGATGGCACCCGCGAGGACGAATAGATCCCCTCCTGGTCGCCGAGACCGGCGAGTACACGCGTTTCGGTGTCGGTCACGCGTGGTCACAATCCGCCGGGTACACCCTGACCAGCGACCCGCGTCGGATCTACCTCGTCCTCACCATCGAAGGCGGTTTCGAGTTCGACGTCAGCGGCACCGTCGTCCCCACCGAGCCCGGCTCCCTGGTGCTCTTCGACGGTGAAGCACCGACCACAGCCCGCACGATCACCGACACAGCCCGCTACGTCGGGTACCTCGAGCCCACGGTCCTCAAGGAAGGAGTGTCCCGGTTCCAGTTCGGGGAACCGATCGCGACCGGCGGCTCGACCGTGCAGGCGCTCACGTCGATGACGAACACGCTCCTCGGGACCCCTGTCACCCCGGCGACCCACACCGCACGTCGGCATCTCGCACTGTCGTTCGAGCACCTCCTCGGCAGCGTCCTCGACGACACCAACGCGCGGGAGACCCGTGACGCTGCCGCGCACCGGGACAGCGCCTTCACGGCAGCGCTGGCATCGATCGAGGGACACTTCCGCGACCCGGCGTTCAGCGTCACCCGGCTCGCCGTCGACCTCGCGGTCAGCCCCCGCACGCTGCACAACACGTTCGCCAGTCTCGGTACGACACCCCGCCGCGAGATCGAGCGTCGCCGCATCACGGAAGCCAACCAGCTCGCCGACCTCGGAGCCGTCAGCCTCGCAGACCTCGCCGCCCGTTCGGGTTTCACCTCGACCAGACAACTCACACGAGCGCTCAACCGAACCCCAGGTCAGCAGGGCCGGTAGGGCCGCTCGCCGCGGCCCGCGAGCTCGAACAACGCAGCTCGAACGACGTCAGCTCGACGCGACCGGCCGCACCAGCACCCGCGTCGGCGGCTCCGCCAGGAGCGCGATGAGGTCCTCGTGCCGCTGCTCGACCTCCTCGTTCGTCTCGGCGTAGTGCCGGTCGAACGAGTCCTGGTCGCGGGAGAACTCGGTGACCCAGATCACCTCGGGGTCGTCGTCGTCGCGCAGGACGATCCAGTCGACGGGACCGTCCGGGTCGTCGACGTGGTGCACGTCCGTGAGCACCTTCGCCAGCGCGTCACCTCCGCCGGGCTGCGCGCGCATCTGCAACAGGACACCGGGCTTCGTCGTGTCGATCACTGGATCCTCCTCCGTGTCGGGTGGAGCGCGGACGCTCCGTTGGAACGACGTTCCACGCAGAGTATGGAACGACATTCCAGAACGTGTCAAGATGGGGCATGCCCTCGGTCGAGTCCCGCGCCACGCGCCGCACGGACCCGCTCTCCAGGGACCGGCTGGTGCAGACGGCGATCGAGATCCTCGACACCGACGGCGAGGACGCCCTCACCTTCCGCTCGCTCGCCGCACGGCTGACGACCGGGCCGGGGGCGATCTACCACCACGTCGCGAGCAAGAGGGAGCTGCTCCGCGCGGCGACCACCGTCGTCGTCAGCAGCGCGGTGGACGGGGCTCGGACCCCCGGAGAGCCGCTGGACACGGTCCGAGCGCTGGCCCTGGCGGTCTTCGACGCCATCGATGCCCACCCGTGGGTCGGCACGCAGCTCACCAGGGAGCCGTGGCAGTTCGCCGTCGTCCAGCTCTTCGAAGCCGTGGGCGTGTGCCTGCAGGAGTACGGGCTACCGAAGCACGCGCGGTTCGACGCGGTGTCCGCACTCGTCAACTGCGTCCTCGGGTCGGCCGGGCAGTACGCCGCCGCCGCCCGGCACCTGCCCCGCGACACGGACCGGGGCCTCGTCCTCCGCAGCATCGCCCGCGAGTGGGAACGCCTGGACCCGTCCGACTTCCCGTTCATGCACGCCATCGCCGCCGGACTCGACGAGCACGACGACCGTGAGCAGTTCCTCGCGGGTGTCGACCTCGTCCTCGCCGGCATCCGCACCATCCGTTGATCGACCAGTCCTCCCCGAAGGTGCCGATGCGCGTTCTCCTGCTCGAAGACGACGACGTCGTCCGCGGACTCGTCGCGGACGGACTCCGCCGCCAGGGCATCTCCGTCGACGAGACCACCACCCTCGCGGACGCCGACGTCGCACTGACCGTCAACCGCTACGACTGCGTCGTCGCCGACCGCGGCCTGCCCGACGGCGACGCGGTACGGCTGGTGGCGACCATCCGCGCCGCGGGGACGACCGTGCCGGTCCTGCTACTGACCGCCCTCGGCACGGTGCAGGACCGCGTCGACGGATTCGAACACGGGGCCGACGACTACCTGCCGAAACCGTTCGCGATGTCCGAACTCGTGGTCCGGGTCCGGGCGTTGGCACGTCGCGTCCAGCCACCGCGGTCCCCGATCGTCCGCGTCGGCGACCTCGAGCTCGACCTCGCCCGACGCCGCGTCACGCGCGCCGGGGTGCTCCTCACGCTCACGGCGAAGGAGTTCGCGGTCCTCGACGTCCTCGCCGAGCGTCCGGGCGCGGTCGTCACCCGGACGGAGCTCATCGAGCGCTGCTGGGACGAGCACACCGAACCGATGTCGAACGTCGTCGACGTGCTCATCGGCCAGCTCCGACGTCGGCTCGGCACCCCGGACCCGATCGAGACGGTCCGCGGTGTCGGGTACCGCCTGCGAGAAGCCGCATGAGCGCACTCCCGGCCGGTGGCGCGGCTCGCCGGCTCCGGCGGACGCGTCTGCTCATGACCGTCTCGTTCGCCGCCGTCATCGCGGTGTGCCTCGCGCTCCTCGCCGCGCTCGCCCTGTCGATCGACGCCACCTCGCAGCGGGGAGCGGTCACCGACGACGTCACCGAACGCGCCGGCGGTCTCGCTCGCGCGGTGTACTTCGACGGCGGCACCCTGCACCTCGAGCCGCTGCGCGAGGACGAACTCGCGGTCGGCACGTCGTTCCTGGCGGTGTACCGGATCGACGCCTCCGGGCGCGTGACCGCGACGCCCGCGCACCTCCCCCGATCCGCCGAGCTCCCGGCCGTCCGACGCGACGCGCTGATCGACGCGGTGCTCGAGGAGCAGGGTGCATCGGACGAGCGCGGCGCCGACACCGCCGGTCGGGCAGCGTGGTGGGCTGCCGCACCCGTGTGGGACGACGACGCGATCGGTGCGGTCGTGGTCGTCGGGCAGGACGTCGCCGCGGGCACGGCCGCGCACGACCGCCTCGCCACGGGGCTCGCGATCGGTTGCCTCGTCCTGCTCGCCGCCGCCGTCGTCGCTGGCCACATCCTGTCGGGGCGCGCCATGCGTCCGGCGGTCGCGGCACTCGACCGCCAGGAGCAGTTCCTCCGCGAGGCGGGCCACGAGCTCCGCACCCCGCTCACCGCCCTCCGGCTCTCGATCGAGGGGACGCCGACCCCGACGTCGGCGGCCCGTGAACAGGCGTTGACGACGGTGGACCGCCTCGACCACCTGCTCGCGGCGCTCCTCACCCGAGCGCGGATCGACGCCGGCACGTTCACACCCGAACGCGTCCCGCTCCGGCTCGACCAGATCGTCGAACAGGTCGTGGACGACGTGCGGCAGACATCCCGCGTCCGTGTCGCCACCGAGCCGACCGTCGTCGTGGGTGATCCGGTCCTGCTCGCCCAGGCCGTCCGGAACCTCGTCGACAACGCCGAACGGCACGCGCGCGGACGCGTCCTCGTCACGGTCGAGCCGCACCAGGTCCGTGTCGTCGACGACGGCCCGGGGGTGCCGGCCGAACGGCGCGAGCACGTCCTGCGACGAGGCACGACCGGAACCGGCACGAGCACGAGCACGGGCACGGGCACGGGCACGGGCACGGGCACGGGCACGGGCACGGGCACGGGGACCGGCCTCGCCATCGTCGCGTGGGTCGCAGAACTGCACGGAGGCGCGGTCCGGCTCGACGACGCCCCCGGCGGCGGGCTCGTGGTGACGGTGACCCTGCCCGCTCCGACGGCCTGAGACAGCGCCCGACCGGCGCTTCATCATCGGCTCATGTCCGTTCTGTGAGGCTGCGACCGACCACCGCCCCTCCCGGAAGCAGGACCCACATGCGCACCATCGGCCGGATCACCGCCGCCGTCGCCAGCCTCGCCGTCGTCACGACCGTGGCAGCCGGCTGTGCGGCCCACACCACGTCGACGAGCCACGACGCCGCCCGCGTCAGCACGTCCAGCGCGCACATCGCGCTCGGCATGTACTACGGCGACCGCTCGCTCGCCGCCACGAACAAGGCACTCGGCACCACCCCCGCCATCCACCTGACGTACTTCGACTGGGCGTCGGACTGGAGCGCCGACCCCGTCCTCGCCGCCGACGCCCGGCGTGGTCAGACCTCGCTCGTCAACTGGGAGCCCTTCGACGTCGACTTCCACGACATCGTCGCCGGCGAGTACGACGACGTCATCACGGAGCAGGCCGAGGGAGCCGCCGCGCTGACCAACCCCGTCCTGCTCGACTTCGCCGCGGAGATGAACGAGGAGGAAGGCTGGGGCGGACACGACCCCGAGCTCTACATCGCGGCCTGGCGCCACGTGCACGACATCTTCGCGGAGAAGGCGGCCGGCAAGGTGCAGTGGGTCTGGGCGCCGAACAACACCGACAGCGAGGGCGCCCCCACCGCGATCGAGTACTACCCCGGCAGCCACTACGTCGACTGGACCGGCATCGACGGCTACAACTGGGGCACCTCCGACGACGACTTCGACTGGCAGTCCTTCACCTCGGTGTTCCGGGACACCTACCGGGTCCTCCACGAGCTCGGCAAGCCGATCATCATCGGCGAGACGGCGTCGGACGAGGTCGGCGGTGACAAGGCGAAGTGGATCAGGGAAATCATCCCGACCCTCGAGACCACGTTCCCCGACATCGAGGCCGTCGTCTGGTTCGACGTCGAGAAGGAACGCGACTGGCGGATCCGCTCGTCGTCCCGCGCCTTCGCCGCCTTCCGCCAGCTCGCCAACGACCCGTCCGTCGTCCCCGCGGACCGCCGCCATCCGCTGCTGACCGAACGCGCCTCCGGTCGCTGACGACCGCCCGGACGGACCGGGTCGCGACCGCGGCAGCCTGGAGGCGCGACCCGCCTGACGGGCGCGGGTCGCGCCTCCAGACGGGTCACCGCGCACGCGGTGCGACCGCAGGTCCGTCGGCTGCGGCCCGCCTAGCCGAGCGGCTCGACGCCGTAGCCGGCGACCACCGCCCGCAGCTCGTCCAGGTACGTCCGCGCCTGCACGGTGAGCGGCACCGAGGCGTGGGCGATCCACCCGATCTCGATGCGTTCGTCGACGTCGAGGGGGATGGCGACGATCTCGGGGTCGAGGTCGTCGCTGATGAGCCCCGTCGAGATCGTGTAGCCGCCCAGGCCGATCATGAGGTTGAAGATCGTCGCTCGGTCCGAGACCCGGATCTCCCGCTTGCTCGACATCGTCGACAGGATCTCCTCCGCCAAGTAGAAGGAGTTGTTCGCGCCCTGGTCGAAGGTCAGCCGGGGCAGGTCGGCGAGGTCGTCGAGGGTCGCGCGCCCCCGTGATGCGAGCGGGTTCCGCCGGGCCACGAAGATGTGCGGCTGGGCGACGAACAGCGGCGTGAACACGACGCCCGCGTCCCGCATCAGCTTGCCGAGCACCTGCTTGTTGAAGTCGTTGCGGTAGAGGATGCCCACCTCGCTGCGGAGCGTGCGGACGTCCTCGATGATGTCCCAGGTGCGCGTCTCGCGGAGCGAGAACTCGTACTCGTCAGCGGCCGCTGCTTCGACCATCCGGACGAAGGCCTCCACCGCGAACGAGTAGTGCTGGGCCGACACCCCGAGCAGGCGGCGCGACGGCTGCCCGCCGACGTAGCGCTGCTCGAGCAGGGAGACCTGCTCGACCACCTGTCGGGCGTAGCCGAGGAACTCGACGCCGTCGACGGTGAGCACGACCCCCCGGGCCGATCGGGTGAACAGGGGACGTCCGATCCGCGTCTCCAGGTCCTTCATCGCCGCGGACAGGGTCGGCTGCGCGACGTAGAGCAGATCGGCAGCCGCGCTGATCGACCCCTCCGACGCGACCTCGATGAAGTACCGGAGTTGCTGCAGCGTGATGTCGTTCGAGACCCGGGCCATAGGCGCAGGCTATACCGCCGCATAGCGTCTGCGTATTACCTGATGGCCCGGAGATCCCGCCATGATCGAGGGACACTTCCCACAGTGCCTCCGGGCGCTCGACGCACGGACTGCGGAGCATGGCGAACGACCTCACCTTCAGCACCACCAGGACCCGGTTCGACGAGGACTACTCCCCCGCGGACAGCTCCCGGCTGACCACGAACTTCGCCAACCTGGCGCGCGGCGAGCGCCGGCAGGAGAACCTGCGTGCTGCGCTGGCGATGATCGACGGGCGCACGAACGACCTCGCGGGGGCTTCTGCTGGCGGTGCCGGTGACCGCTACCGTCTGGAGCTCGACATCGTCTCGGTGGCGCTGCAGTTCTCCGACGGCGGGGCGGACGCAGAGTTCCCGCTGCTCGAGATGCTCGACGTCACGATCGTCGACCAGCACACCGGCGAGCGCCACCAGGGGATCCTCGGCAACAACTTCTCGTCGTACCTGCGCGACTACGACTTCTCCGTCCTGCTGCCCTCGTCGTCGTCCGGTGTCCCGTCCGACTTCGGACAGCTGCACGGGGCGCTCTTCCAGCGCTTCCTGGAGTCCGACGCCTTCCGTTCGCAGTTCGGTGCCGAGCCCGTCGTGTGCATCAGCGTCTCGACGAGCCAGACCTACCGGCAGAACGGGTACGTCCACCCGGTCCTCGGCGCCGAGTACGAGCACGAGCACTCCTCGCTCACCGACGACTACTTCGGCCGGATGGGCATGCGGGTCCGGTACTTCCAGCCCGCCGGCGCGGCCGCTCCGCTCGCGTTCTACACGCGCGGCGACCTGACCGGCGACTACACGGACCTCCAGCTCATCGGCACGATCGCCACCATGGAGACGTTCCAGAAGATCTACCGTCCGGAGATCTACGCCGCGAACACCCCGGCCGGCAGCACCTACCGCCCCACCCTCGACCACACCGACTTCACCCCCACCCCGGTGACCTACGACCGCGAGGAGCGGAGCCGCCTCGGTGTCACCCAGGGCCGGTGGACCGAAGAACACCTCGTGACGCCGCACGGTGCGCTCCTGTCCCGTTTCGCTGCCGAACCCGTCCCCGCCCGCTGACCGTCTGGACCGCCACTTCCATGAGCTCTCTCCTCCCCACCTCGATCGTCGGCAGCCTGCCGAAGCCGTCCTGGCTCGCCGAGCCCGAGCGACTCTGGTCCCCCTGGCTGCTCGAGGGTGCCGCCCTGACCGAGGGCAAGCAGGACGCCCTGCGCTCCGCCGTCCACGAGCAGGAGCACCGCGGCATCGACATCGTCAGCGACGGCGAGCAGACCCGCCAGCACTTCGTCACGACGTTCATCGAGCACCTGGACGGCATCGACCAGGAGCGGAAGGAGACCGTCCGGATCCGCGACCGCTACGACGCCGCCGTCCCCACGGTCGTCGGCGCCGTGAGTCGTCCCGCCCCGGTCTTCGTCGACGACGCCCGGTTCCTCCGCGCACAGACCGACCGACCGATCAAGTGGGCGCTCCCCGGCCCGATGACGATGATCGACACCCTCTCCGACCAGCACTACAAGAGCCGCGAGAAGCTGGCGTGGGAGTTCGCCACGATCCTGAACGAAGAGGCCCGCGAGCTCCAGGACGCCGGCGTCGACGTCATCCAGTTCGACGAGCCCGCCTTCACCGTCTTCCATGACGAGGTGCAGGACTGGGGCGTCGCCGCACTCGAACGCGCGACCGAGGGCCTGCGCGCCGAGACCGCCGTGCACATCTGTTACGGCTACGGCATCGAGGCGAACAACAAGTGGAAGGAGACGCTCGGGGCCGAGTGGCGGCAGTACGAGCAGTCCTTCCCGCTGCTGCAGCAGTCGTCGATCGACATCGTGTCGCTCGAGTGCATCCACTCGCACGTGCCGCTCGAGCTCGTCGAGCTCATCCGGGGCAAGAAGGTGATGCTCGGTGCGGTCGACGTCGCGACCGAGACGGTCGAGACGCCGGACGAGGTCGCCGAGGTCCTGCGTCGGGCGCTCGAGTTCGTCGATGCGGACAAGCTCATCCCGAGCTCGAACTGCGGGATGGCGCCCTTGGCACGAGGTGCAGCGCTGGACAAGCTCAGTGCGCTGTCGGCCGGCGCGGACATCGTGCGGGCCGAGCTCGTCGGCGCGGCGGTCCCGTCGGCGCACTGACCAACGGCGAGACACCACGGCGGCTCTCCTCGCTCAGGAGGAGAGCCGCCGTTCGTGTCGCGTCCGCAGCGTGCGTGACTGTCGTCCCCACGCTGGAGGCGCGGCTCGCGTCCGACCGCTGCGTCGCGTTGGTGCAGCGCTCAGATCACGACGCCGTCTCCTACGATCTGACAGCGCCGGACCCAGAATCGACAGACCGTTCGCGATGCCGGCCGAGGAACCACGCCGCCGGCCCGATGATCGGGACGAAGAGGACGACGAGGGCCCATCCGAGCAGACGCCAGCCAGAGGGCGACGCGGATCGGATCAGCGAGATGAACGCTGCGAGGGCGAGGAGCAGCGCGACGAGGGACACAGCCATCAGCACACCGTCCAGTCCTGTCGGAACGAGTGGGTTCATGGTCCGAAGTCGACCACGTGATACTTCAGATGCGCAACTCGAGCCTTCAATCGGGCATGTCGTTACCGAGCGTGGCCATCTCGCCCGGCGCGGACCACCTCAGCATCACCTTCGCCACGTTGCGCCGTCCCCATGATCCGCCAGCCGCGTACAGTCCCAGCCAACGCACCACTGGCGCAAGAGCGGGGAACGCGATGCGACTGATCACGGGGACGGCACTGGTCGTCGCACTGGCCTTCGGAGGGCTGATCGGTCTCGCGCCACCAGCGGCTGCGGCCGGATCGGGAACGATCACCGTGCAGCTCGCGACGCCGGACGGCACCGCGATCCGCCTGGCGGACGTCGAACTCGCAGCGATCGGCACCGACGCGGTCGTCGGAACGCCACCACCGACGACGACGGCACCGCGACGTTCACCGGCATCCCCGCGCCGGACACCGTCACGGTGGCGACACGGCAGCTCCCGCCGCACGGTGCCGAGACCTACACCCCCGGGCTCCGCTCGGACGTCGAGGTCCGCAGTGGTTCGACGGTTGCGGTCACCCTGCCGCTCGTGATCGGCGCCACCGTTCAGGGCGAGGTCGTCGGCCCCACCGGACCCGCTGCCGGACGCCTCATGTACGCATGGAACGAGGACACCTCGCAGGTGTTCCGGACGACCTCGGACAGCGCGGGCATGTACCAGTTCGTCGGGTTGAGCACGGGGAAGTACCGCATCGAGGCGTACGCCAGCGGGACCGCTTCGCCCGCGGTCTGGAAGACCCGGGTGTACCAGCAGCGCGGGACGCTCCCGGCCTCGCAGGTGACGCTGTCGCGGCACTACGCACACAGCGACTACGACCTGATCGTCTACGCCGCCTCGGCTTCCCGCACCCCGTCGGCGCAGCTCAGCGGCGCGACTGTCACGGTGACGAACGCGACGACCGGTGCGTCGTTCTCCACCCGGTTCTCCACGCTGCTCGACAACGAGCAGACGGCACAGTTCCAGATCCCCTCCGGGCAGTACGTGGTGGAGCTGCGCACGGCGGCGACATCCGCAACGCCCGCACGGGTGCTGTGGCTCGCACGTCCCGGTGGCGTCTCCCGGTACGTCACCGACCGGACACAGGCCGTCCCGGTGAAGGTCGTGTTCGGCGGTCACACCTTCTCGGGCGGGTCGTTCTCGGAGACGGCCTCGCGCTGAGTGCACCGTGGAGCCCTCGGACTCACCGCGGAACCGCTGACACGATCGGATCAGGCATGGAGCGTTGACTACGCCCATGATTACCAAGAGCACGATCCACGAGGTCGAGAACGCGACCGTGAAGGACCGCGACGGCGCATCGGTCGGCAGGGTCGCACAGGTGTTCCCCTCCGACGAGGACGGCAGCGCCGCGTTCGTCAGCGTCACGACCGGACTCCTCGGGGGTCACGCCGCGCTCGTCCCGGTCGAGGACGCCACCTTCGACGGCACGGACCTGCACGTCGGGTACAGGAAGAGCACGATCAAGGGCGCACCTTCCCCCGGAGCCGGGAACACCTTGTCCGTCACCGAGGCGAACGCCGTCCGCAAGCACTTCGGGCTGTCGCCCGCAGGCAAGGCGACCGGCGACATGGGCGACCCGCACGAGAACCTCGACCAGGCCGGCACCGGCCCGGCTGGCGCAGACGACACCGAGGGCGCGGGAACGACGCCGCTGGCCTGAGCGGCTCGGGCCGGCACCTCGGCCCTCAGTCCCAGGGGCCGTCCGCGGTCCCGAGGTGCTCCTCACCGAGCGGGGTGATTGGCAGGGCAGCGAGGCTCGCGATCCCCACCCGCAGGAGTGCCGCTCGCGAGGTCCCGACGCGCCCGATCGCCCCCATCCCCTCGATGACCGCGCAGAAGTAGGTGCCGAGCGCATCGGCGTCGGCATCGGCCTCGACCTCGCCGGCCGCCTGCGCATCCACGATGCAGGCCGTGTAGCCCGGCGTGAGAGAGCCGAGCATCGATTTGAGGACAGGACATACGCGCTTCATGCGTGACAGGCGGGTCGAGTAGCCCCCCCCACCCCCGGGCTCTGGCTCATCTCTGGCGCCGTGATGCAAGCTCGGGCCTTGACTGTCCAGTCATCTTCACCGGATCGGCGCGTCACTCTCGTCTGACAATTGCTCGCGATCGTAGGGTTGGCACGGAGCCTCACAGTGCGTGCAGGTGAGGCGGCAGCGGGGCAGGCAAATGGAACTGAGCTTCAACGGGAAGACGCTACGGCGTCAGCTGTTGGAGCCGAAAGCCGCCGAATGGCCCTCAGGCGAAGCTCTGGAGGTGACGCAGGCGTTGATCGCAGACCTCCTCGCGGCCTCTACGCTGTTGGATGTGCCAGTTGGCGTACCGGATCTGAGCCAGGTGGAGCCGGGCAACTTCGAGTTGTCGGCCGGCTTAGGTGTCGTCCTTCGATGTTCCGTGAGTCATGTCCGGCTGCCTCTGACAGCCGACGGCCTCCCGGACTGGCCGCATGTACATCGTTTGAAGATCCAGAGCCGGGAGGTCCGTTCACATGACCGATAACACAGTCCTTGACGTTGACCCCCGTTGGGCGTCCGCGCCCGGTGTGACGATCCGGCGCTCGCTCGCGGCGCGAGGTCTGGACGCCGAGGATCTTGCGGACAAACTTGGAGTGAGCGATCCGGATGCGCGACGCCTACTCACTGGGGAGACATCAATCACCGCCGACGTGGCCGCCCTCTTGGCGGAACTTCTCGGTTCAACTGCCGCGTTTTGGCAGACCCGCGAGGCTCAGTACCGCGAGTCACTGCATCTCCTGGACGCGGACGACCTGGCGAGTCGTGCACCGCTGAAGGACATGGTGAAGCAGGGCTGGTTGCCGGAAGCATCCTCCTGGAAAGACACGGCGACGTCTGTGCTGAGTTTCTTCGATGTCGAAGACTCCGCGGAGTGGGAACGCAAATGGGGGTCGCGTCTCCGCGAGACGGACTTCCGCGGATCTCCGACCTACGAATCCCAGGACGTATCTGTCGCCGCCTGGCTCCGTCAAGCTGAACTCTCAACGCGAAACATCCGCACCGAGACCTGGTCCCCGGCCGAACTTCGGAAGGCGGCCTCCGAGCTTCGCGGTCTCAGCCGAGTCGGGAACCCGGAAGTGTTCCTCCCGCGCGCCCAGCGCCTGCTCGCCGAGGCGGGGGTAGCGCTCGTGCTTATCAAGGCGGCGGCGGGGAACAGGTTGAGTGGCGCCGCTTTGCGACTCGAGGACGGACGGCGAGCGATCGCACTGACTGGGCGGCACCTCGCAGAGGATCACCTCTGGTTCACGCTCTTCCATGAGGTTGGGCACCTGCTCCTCCACGGCGCGCGCGACGATTTCCTCGACTCACTCGACGCGGATGACATCGGCGACTCGGCCGTTGAAGACCAAGCCAATGACTGGGCGCGAGCGGCCCTCATTCCCACGGGCATCGATTCCCTCGGCAACGGTCGTGCCCAAGGGCCGACTCGACGCGAGATTCTTGGGTTTGCTTCCGACATAGGAATCGCCCCCGGCATAGTCGTGGGACAGCTGCATCACGCCGGCAAGCTGCAGCCGAATCAGCATCGACCACTCATCCGCCATTACCGATGGGTTGGCACTAGCCTTGGAATCTGATGTACCGATCCATAGACTTTTGCCAGTTGCAAACCGCGTCTTCAAGAACGTCTGGCGTAATTTGTGTTTCGGCCGCCAGCAGCGTCAACGCATTTTGTAGCTCACGCGCGGCGCCCGCCGTCGGGTCATTGTTCACCAGTTGGCGAGCGCCGGTCAGCGGGCCGGTCGCTCCGACCAGGTAGGTATGCGGCGGCCGAACATCGGCCAGCGACAGCTTTCCAAGCATAGTGAGGTAGTCGAAGCGAGCGATACGCCCAAACTGCCGAACTGCGCTCAGCGACCTGTACATCGCATCGAAAGTGTCTTCCGGCGTCGCGGCGGACAACGATGCGAACCGTTGTCCGTGGTCGCCGCCGGCCGCTAGAACCCATTGAACGTAACTCTCGAAAGCGGCCCCGGTTCCTTGCTCCGACCAGGCGGCAAGGCTCCCGTACTTGTGGTGGTTACCGAAACCATGCCTCCCCGGAGCCACACGGTAGTCGGCCTGGTGCTCGTCCAACCAGAAGCGAAACGATGTCGGGTCGCCCGCGGTGCGCTGCCAGGTCCACCACTGCAACTCGGATGATCCGAACGCGCTGTAAGTGTCTCGGATGTACCGCCAGCCGGCGATCCGGTGCCGGCCGAAGTGGACGTAGAGGTACACCATCCACACCGCCTCATCGAGTTCGCCCGCTCTGTGGTGGAGCACTGCCGCCTTAAGCGGGTGGAAGGCGGGCGAGAGTGGGTTAGTCGCCTCGGGATCGAGGTCGCGAGTCTGCAGGGTGGTGGTGAAGTTGACTCGCTGCTCCGAGTCGATGATCTGCTCGATGAGTGTCTCGCGTCGTTGCGGATCCACAATTCCCGGCAGTGATCCGTGCGTCCGTTCGTACGCGGAGAACGCCGCATCGAGTTCGGCTGCACGTCGTATGTAGTTATTGCGCACCCGGAGTCCTTTCAAGTTCGATCTGTTTGTCGGTGAAGTACACCTCGTAGAACGTACCGGCGAGCCGCGCCCGAGCGTCCCGCATTGCCGCCGCGTCGCGTTTCCTCCATGCCGCGAAACCGACAAGAACCGTGACCAGTTCCTGCCAGTACTTGTCGAGATGCGACACGTCCGGTACTGGCCGACCCTGACGCAGTGCCGCTTCGGCGGCGAGGAAGGTCCGGATGCTGGGCCACGGATCTCCCGGCGGCATGGCCGGCATCTCCCGACCGGCCATGAGCCCTTCTCCCAGGTATGCACGCGCCTCCTCAAGGTCGGTGTCGACCTCGTAGAGGTGCAGACTCCCGACCATGTGCGTATACGTCCCCAGACTGCAGTCGAGGCTGCGGGCGATGATCTCGGCGATCATGGTGAACGCGAATACGTCATGCGGGAGCCCCTTCATGATGTCGTTCGAGCGCATGAACACCACTGTGTGCAGTTCATTGTCGCGAGCCAAGAATTGGAGAGTGCACGTGCATGGCACGTCAGATTGACTACCACGGAGATCCTCGACTTTCAGGATCGGGGCGACCGCCTGCCTCGTCGTCGGATTCTCGCGAAGCGCAGCGATGAGTGTTTCGATTTGCGCGTCCATCGCATCGCCGAACAGCCGCGGCCCGTACGCACCGCTGAAGTCTTTGACGAGCTTGCTATACCCCGGGATGTAGTACTCGATGTGGGCGGGGTCCGCGGACCCGGTGAGATACCAGGAGAGCTCTCCCAGTGCGCTGAAGAGGCGACCACGTGTGGCGCTGCGGCTCACGCGAGCGCGCGGCGCCGTTAGTTCGAGCATCACTGAGCGGACTTCTCGGGTAGATCCTCGCCGCGCGACGACGACCTCACCGGTGTCGAACACCGAAGGCAGCGCCGTCGCCAGCAGGTCGTCGAGACTTGACTCTGTCCAGAACTGCGCCACTGACCCACCCATATCCTTAGTTGCGCCGCGACAGACATCTCAGGCGGCAATCCGACCCTAGATGCTCACGACACATCTGCGAGAGAGGTTCAGGTATCGGTTTCGCCACATCGGGTCACCCAGCCGGCCTGCTATCAATGACGCGGTCGGCATACCAAGGCTCCGGCGCAAGGTTGGTCACCTTCTTCGCACCCAGAGCCTGAGGAGAAGTGCCTCCGCTTGTTGGCATGCGTCCAAGGAAGGACACCGCAGCCGGTAGCCGAGAGTGCTCCCAACAATTCTCGCCTCAACACCTCGGACCTACCGTTTCCCCGAGGCAGTACAGCTAGAGCTGCTGCTGCTGGTCGTCGGTCAACCACCTCGGAGTGCTCGTCATCGGGGCGTACCCCAGCTCTCCTGGACTTGCCCACGCAACTCAGGATCGCCAATCTGACATGCGAAGGCAGCACGGAGACACGACTCTCCGACGTCCTCGACAGCACGGTGTTCCACGCCGGGGCCGACCGCCGCCCTCGACTTTGAGCGGGATGCCGGCAGCTCGCAATCACGCAAGAATAACCGTCACACGCCGATCGGGGTGCCCTCGGACAGCGGTCAGGTCCTAAGGTGGAACAAGAAGGCGTCAGCGTCAGCGTCAGCGTCAGGGGCTGGCGTTAGGCTGCCATCGCGGTCGGCACGCTGTCGGCGGATGCGCGTTAGTTGGAGGAGATCTCATGGGCGCTGCGGAGATTCGTACCCGCTCGCCGCTGCCGCTGCATCGAGAACTCAGCACCCTTCTCGATTTTCTCCCGGTGCTGTACCCCAGCGGAGACGTCTGGTTGCGTCGTGTCCTCGAGGAGGTTGCAGCTGGTCGCGCGGATGCAACCGTCGTGTACGACGACGCCAGGGTCGTCGGCGTTTTTCTCGGCTCCCCGAAGCCGGATGGTCGATACAAGATTCGGACGCTTTTCGTCGATGAGACTCGCCGCCGTCTCGGAGTCGGCGACGAGTTGCTGCGCCGTGCCCAAAGGGCCGCGGCTGCTGCGGGCGCGAAAGAGATATATGTAACAGCAGCGACCACGATTCGGCCGCAGTTCGAACCGTTCGTCGCCGGAAACGAATTCGTGAGATTGGCGACAATGCCCGATCGGTATGGTCCCGGGCGCCACGAGGACGTGTACATCGCCGCTGTCCACCGCGCGTAGATCACCTGCGTCACGAGAAGTTGGCCAGGTCGTGGCTTACCGAGAGATGTGGCCCTTGCCATAGCGCCACTCGTCTAGCTTTCGGTAGACGCGGCGAACCACGCCAAATATCTTGCCCAGCCTGGGGACGTGCCTGAGAGCCGTTGTTGCCCATCCGAGCAAGGCTGCGCCGCTGATGGCGAGCAGCGGTGCGACAAGTTTCGCCTGAATGAAGGCGATCACGTGGGCGGTGGCGGGTTGCAAGGGAAGCTGAAAAACGGTGCCGAGGAGCAGGGTGAGGACGAGGATCGCGCCGAACGCGGTCCACCACGGGTGAGCTCGTCGACCCATGACGTAGTCGATGTAGACCCGGAGTGGTGCGCCGTTTTGGCTTCGCCAGTACGAGACAACCAGCTGCCTGGCGTTGTACTCGCTCTTCCGGTCGAGGTAGCGGTGCCAATGCGTGGTCTCCAGCACGCGCGCGTACCGCAGGGCCGGGTACACCGTCCTGCCATGGAGCCACGCGGGTGTCATGACGAACAGGTAGGTGGTCGCCATTGGCAGCGTGCGTGACCGGAGTTCGTCCCCGTGTTCCAAGAAGGCGGCACTTCGCTGGTCATTGACTCTGAAGTCCAGGATCGCGCCCGAATGGCGGGCGGTGCGCGGTTGCCAGTGCCAGATGCGTCCGGGGTTGGTCACTCGGAATCGAACCCGGAGGTACCCGAGCTGATTAGCGGCGAGAGGTTCGTTGAATTCCAACTTCCAGACCGTCAGGTCGGCTCCAGTGAGGCGCTCGTCCGGCTTCAGACCGCCTCGCAATGAGATTGCGCGCATGCTTTTGCCGTCAACCGTGATGGTGTCCCCTGCGACGTCGACGGGCGAGTCGAAGATCAGCTCACTGGACTTCTGTTCCTTCACATACGGCGACAGATCCGCGTAGGCGTCAGCTGCGACCGGCAGCGAGAGCCCGACGCTGTGGAGCGACTCGGAGCCAGCCTCGATTCGAAGACCGACGTCGAGGTAGAAGGCGCGGCGTCGCGGAGGAAGGGTGGCGAGACACCATAGATTGATGTGGCACTCTTGGATCGTGTATCGCGCGGGGTTATGCCCCTGGTCTTGCAAAATAGCGAAGTACGACATGGATCGACGCCCTCCACTCCCAGGTCCCTCATGCACAGTAACGCATCAGCAAGCAACATCGGCACTGAGTCCGGCGCCGATTGCCGTTCTGCCCCCGAAGCCACCGCCCCCGAGGCGCGCGCGCTTCTGCTTGCCGTGCAACCGCAATTCGCCGCCATGCTGATGGCCGGGACGAAGCCGATCGAGCTGCGCAAGCGCTTCCCGTCCCAGCCCCGCGGGACCGTCGTTTTCGTCTACGCCTCGACGCCGGTCAAATCCGTGGTCGGCACGATGTTTCTCGACCAGGTTGAGTCATGTGCTATCGACCGGGTCTGGCGCGAGCTTATTCCGTTGATCGGCGCCACCGAGCAGTACATCCGCGACTATGCGGCAGACCGTGAGGAGATGACGTTGCTGCACCTTCGCTCCCCGAGACCATTCGCTGCGGCGATCCCGCTTCGCGACCTTCGGACGCACGTTGGAGTCGAGCCGCCGCAAAGTTTCCGCTACCTGAATCCAACGGCGCAAGCCGTGATGCACCGTCTCGCAGGACCCTGATCTCGGCGAAGGCTGGTCCCCGACGAGCCGGGAGGAAAATGCACACGGCGACAACGACCATCACCACCGGGACTAGCAAGTGCAGCGCCATATTGCCATCCCTATCGATCGGTCGCCTCATTCTGAACACAGGCACGGTGGGAGCTGCGGCAGATTTGGTCGACTAGTCCGTTCTGGCGGTGAGCGCGACGCGTGGGTTGGGACTGCTGCAGGTTTAGTTGACTCCTGACAGGTAGGGCCATGAGCTCCTGCTGGAAGGACGTGCGCCATGGTGAGGGCGTATTCGGGAGAGTTCCGGCGTGACGTAATCGCGATCGCCCGGAAGGGTGAAGCGTCGGTGCGGCAGGTCGCGAGGGACTTCGGGGTATCGGAGTCCTGCCTGGCCCGCTGGCCGCGGCTCGCGGACCGCGGACCACAGCATCAGCGTGGCCGCGGCGCCGCCGGCCAAAGCGGGCGAGCAGGCGGAGCTGCGGGACGCGCAGAACCGGACCCGGCTCCTTGAGCAGGAGAACGAGATCCTCCGCCGGGCAGCGGCGTACTTCGCTCAGTCGCAACTCCCAAAACAACCTACCCGCCGATCCTCGATCTCGCCGCAGACCGGATCTCGGCCGCGGTGGCTTGCCGGGTGCCGGGGTTCTCGAAGCAGGCGTTCTACGCTGGCGGGGTGACCCGGCCTCTCAACGGGACTGGGACGACGCGCACCTCACCAACGCCGCGATCGACGCGCATTGAGACGACCCGACGTTCGGGTACCGGTTCCTCGCAGACGACCTCGCCGCCGGCGCCAACTTGGTCTCGGCAAGTCGACCCCAATCGAGTACGAGACAATCATCAACCCACAGGTCGCACTCGCGGCCTAGACAAACGAGTCAACGAAACCTGCAGCAGTCCCGACCCACGTCGACTCCAATACGGCGGTCACCACGAGCAAAGCTGAAGGTCCGGGTCCGGGTCCGGCCCAGTCCGCCACAGAAGCTTCCCCGGAGGGAAGGTGTCCAACTGCACTGCGCATCGGCCAACAGACGAGGCCGCCTGGCCAGGACTAACGCTGCTTTGGCCAAGAAGCTCGGTTCGAGTCACCGAAGCCAGCGGGGCGCCACGAGTCACACCAGATTCAGAAGTCCCAGTCCTCGTCCTCAGTCTTCTCCGCCTTGCCGATGACGTACGACGAGCCCGACCCCGAGAAGAAGTCGTGGTTCTCGTCCGCGTTCGGCGACAGCGCCGACAGGATCGCCGGGTTCACGTCCGTCGTCTCCTTGGGGAACATCGGCTCGTAGCCCAGGTTCATCAGCGCCTTGTTGGCGTTGTAGTGCAGGAACTTCTTGACGTCCTCGGTCAGCCCGACACCGTCGTACAGGTCCTGCGTGTACTGCACCTCGTTCTCGTAGAGCTCGAACAGCAGGTTGAACGTGTAGTCCTTGATCTCCTGCTTGCGCTCTTCCGAGGCGCCCTCGAGGCCCTTCTGGAACTTGTACCCGATGTAGTACCCGTGCACGGCCTCGTCGCGGATGATCAGGCGGATCAGGTCAGCGGTGTTGGTGAGCTTCGCGCGCGAGGACCAGTACATCGGCAGGTAGAAGCCGGAGTAGAACAGGAACGACTCGAGCAGCGTCGAGGCGACCTTGCGCTTCAGGGGGTCGTCACCGGTGTAGTAGTCGAGGACGATCTGGGCCTTCTTCTGCAGGTTCACGTTTTCGGTGGACCAGCGGAAGGCATCGTCGATCTCGGGCGTCGAGGCCAGCGTCGAGAAGATCGACGAGTAGCTCTTCGCGTGCACCGACTCCATGAACGCGATGTTCGTGTAGACGGCTTCTTCGTGCGGGGTGATCGCATCGGGGATCAGGCTGATCGCGCCGACGGTGCCCTGGATGGTGTCGAGCAGCGTCAGGCCGGTGAAGACCCGCATGGTCAGCTGCTGCTCCTCCGGCGTCAGCGTGTTCCACGACTGCACGTCGTTCGACAGCGGCACCTTCTCGGGCAGCCAGAAGTTGTTGACCAGCCGGTTCCAGACCTCGACATCCTTGTCGTCCTGGATGCGGTTCCAGTTGATGGCACTGACCGCGCTGATCAGCGGGATGGACTTGCCCGTGGCGTGGACCGGGTCGGTGAGGGTCATGGCTTTCTTCCGGGTGGTGGTGGTGGACAGAACGATCGAACGGACTGGAGGCGCGGGGCGGGGCCCGCCCCGCGCCTCCAGGAAGAGAGCAGCAGCTCTACAGCATGCAGCTGACGCAGCCCTCGACCTCGGTGCCCTCGAGGGCGAGCTGGCGCAGACGGATGTAGTAGATCGTCTTGATGCCCTTGCGCCATGCGTAGATCTGCGCCTTGTTGATGTCGCGCGTGGTGGCGGTGTCCTTGAAGAACAGCGTCAGGGACAGGCCCTGGTCCACGTGCTGCGTCGCCGCGGCGTACGTGTCGATGATCTTCTCCGGGCCGATCTCGTACGCGTCCTGGTAGTAGTCCAGGTTGTCGTTCGTCATGAACGGCGCCGGGTAGTAGACGCGGCCGAGCTTGCCTTCCTTGCGGATCTCGATCTTCGACGCGATCGGGTGGATCGACGACGTCGAGTGGTTGATGTACGAGATCGAGCCGGTCGGCGGGACGGCCTGCAGGTTCTGGTTGTAGATGCCGTGCTCCTGGATGGACGCCTTCAGCGCCTTCCAGTCGTCCTGCGTCGGGATCGTGATGTTCGCGTTGTCGAACAGCGAGGCGACGCGCTGGGTGGCCGGCGTCCAGGCCTGGTCGGTGTACTTGTCGAAGAACTCACCCGACGCGTACTTCGAGTCGCGGAAGCCGTCGAAGGTCTCTCCCGTCTCGATCGCGATGTTGTTCGAGGCGCGCAGGGCGTGGAACAGCACCGTGTAGAAGTAGATGTTCGTGAAGTCGATGCCCTCTTCGGAGCCGTAGAAGACACGCTCACGAGCCAGGTAGCCGTGCAGGTTCATCTGGCCGAGGCCGATGGCGTGCGACTTGTCGTTGCCGTCCTCGACGGAACGCACCGAGGTGATGTGCGACATCTGCGAGACCGAGGTCAGGCCGCGGATGGCCGTCTCGATGGTCTTGCCGAAGTCCGGCGAGTCCATGGTCAGCGCGATGTTCAGCGAGCCCAGGTTGCAGGAGATGTCCTTGCCGATCTCCTTGTAGGACAGGTCCTCGTTGAAGGTCGTCGGGGTGTTGACCTGCAGGATCTCCGAGCACAGGTTGGACATGTTGATCCGACCCTTGATCGGGTTGGCCTTGTTCACCGTGTCCTCGAACACGATGTACGGGTAGCCCGACTCGAACTGGATCTCGGCGATGGTCGTGAAGAAGTCACGCGCCTTGATCTTCGTCTTCTTGATGCGCGAGTCGTCGACCATCGCGCGGTAGTTCTCGGAGATCGGGACGTCACCGAAGGGCACGCCGTAGACCTTTTCGACGTCGTACGGCGAGAACAGGTACATGTCCTCGTTGTTCTTCGCGAGCTCGAACGTGATGTCCGGCACGACGACGCCGAGCGACAGCGTCTTGATGCGGATCTTCTCGTCGGCGTTCTCGCGCTTGGTGTCGAGGAACTTCATGATGTCCGGGTGGTGCGCCGACAGGTAGACGGCACCGGCACCCTGACGCGCACCGAGCTGGTTCGCGTACGAGAAGGAGTCTTCCAGCAGCTTCATCACGGGGATGATGCCCGACGACTGGTTCTCGATCTGCTTGATCGGGGCACCGGCCTCGCGGATGTTCGACAGCAGCAGGGCCACGCCGCCGCCGCGCTTCGAGAGCTGCAGCGAGGAGTTGATGCCGCGCGAGATCGACTCCATGTTGTCCTCGATGCGGAGGAGGAAGCAGGAGACGAGCTCGCCGCGCTGGGCCTTCGCCGTGTTGAGGAACGTGGGGGTCGCGGGCTGGAAGCGGCCGGCGATGATCTCTTCGACCAGGTCGATCGCGAGCTGCTCGTTGCCCTGGGCCAGGCCGAGGGCGGTCATGACGACGCGGTCCTCGAAGCGCTCCAGGTACCGCTTGCCGTCGAACGTCTTGAGCGTGTAGCTCGTGTAGTACTTGAACGCACCGAGGAACGTCTGGAACCGGAACTTCTTCGAGTACGCCAGGTCGTTGAGCTGCTGGATGAAGTCCAGCGAGTACATGTCGATCGTCTCGCGCTCGTAGTACTCGTTGTCGACCAGGTAGTCGAGCCGCTCCTTCAGGTTGTGGAAGAAGACGGTGTTCTGGTTGACGTGCTGCAGGAAGAACTGCTTGGCCGCCTCACGATCCTTGTCGAACTGGATGTTCCCGTCCGCGTCGTAGAGGTTGAGCATCGCGTTGAGGGAGTGGTAGTCCATCCCCGTCTGCGGCGACGTCAGATCGACGTCTGCAACTGCTGCGTCCAAAATGCATCCAATCCTGAGTTGACCGCCGACACGTCGTCAGGGGTCCCGAAGAGTTCGAATCGATAGAGAAGGGGGACGTTGCACTTGCGTGCGATGACGTCCCCTGCCAGGCCGTAGGCCTCGCCGAAGTTCGTGTTGCCGCCCACGACCACGCCGCGGATGAGCGAGCGGTTGTGCGCGTCGTTGAGGAACTTGATGACCTGCTTGGGCACGGCCCCCTCGCCGTTGCCGCCACCGTAGGTGGGCAGCACCAGGACGTAGGGCTCGTCGACGTGCAGGAAGGGTTCGCTCGGGTAGAGCGGGATCCGGTCCGCGTCGCGGCCGAGCTTCTCGACGAAGCGTGCGGTGTACCCGGACACGCTCGAGAAGTAGACCAATCGGCTCATGGTGCGCTCCTCTGGAAAGGTGCGGACGGACGGACCGGGGCGACCTGACAGAGGCGGGTCGCGCCTCCAGGCCGGCGGTGGGTGGTGCGGGTCCGACGGGACCCGCACCGACTCACGCGAGTTCGGCGCTGAGCGTCGCGATCTTGTCGGGACGGAAGCCCGACCAGTGGTCGTCGTCGGTCACGACGACGGGGGCCTGCATGTAGCCCAGGCTCTTGACGTGCTCGAGCGCTGCCTCGTCGGTGGAGACGTCGTGCACTTCGTACTCGATGCCCTTGTTGTCGAGGGCCCGGTACGTCGCGGTGCACTGGACGCAGGACGGCTTGGTGTAGACGGTGACGGCCATGTTCTCCCCTGGTTTCTTGCTGGTTGGTGCTGGCTGTGGAGTGGTGCTGGTGCCAGGCGTTGCGGGTGCTGTGCAGCCGGTTCCGGGAGGGGCCGCTGCGATGCCTCCACACTACATCTAGTGGCTGGCCGCGTCAGCGACCACTAGAGGAAGTGTTACAGGCGTGTAGTTCTCCACAAGCCCTTCCACAGTGTGAACAGCTCGGCGAGGCCCGTGATTCCGCCAGTCTCCGGCACACCACCGACACTTCCCCACACCGGTGGACAGGTTCGATCCACATGTGTGGAATCGGCGAGTCGGCGTGTCGCGGAGGCCCTCCACAGGACGCTCCGGATGCCTCCCTGCCCACAGCACCCCCGGACGGGTGACAGCCCGATCCGTCCGGTCCGTACACTCGTCTCGTGAGTACGTACGGCCCCCTCCTGAAGACCCCCGGCGTGGGTCGAGTCATCGCTGCACAGCTCACCGCGCGGTTCCCGTTCGGGATGCTGTCGCTGGCCTACCTGCTGCACGTCGAGCACGTCTTCGACTCGTACGGCGCCGCCGGTCTCGTGCTCGCGACGACGAGCATCGGCCAGGCGATCGCGGGTCCGCTCACCAGCCGGTGGATGGGCAGCTGGGGCATGCGCCCGGTCCTGGTGCTGACGAGCATCGTCGCGCTGCTCAGCATGGCCGTCATCGCCTTCTCCACCATGCCCCTGTGGGCGTACGTGGTGGTCGGGTTCCTGGGCGGCCTGGCGGTGCCACCCGTGCAGCCAGCGGTGCGCACCATCTACCCCAAGATGGTGACGTCGTCGCAGCTCACACCCCTGTTCTCGCTCGACGCCAGCGCGCAGGAGCTCATCTGGGTCGCCGGCCCGGTCATCACCACGTTCGTCGCGACGCAGATCGGCACGGTCGAGGCGATCGTCGTCGCCATGGTCTTCCTGGTGATCGGCGGCGTCTGGTTCATCGCCTCGCCGGAACTCGGCCGCGTCCGCATCCCCCGGTCGAAGCGGGCGTTCGGTGTCGTGCTCAAGCGCCCCTCGGTCGTCGTCGCCACCCTGACCGGCCTGCTGCTCATCGGCGCCTGCTCCGCGGTCGAGGCGAGCGTGACGAGCGTCTTCGGCGAGGGCAGCCCGAACGCCGGCATCGTGCTGGCCGTGTTCGCGGTCGGCTCGCTCGTCGGCGGACTGGCGTTCGGCCACCGGCCGATCTCGCGCAACACGCTCTGGACGCGCATGGCCGTCGTCTTCGTCGGCCTCACGCTGGCCCTCGGCGGCACGGACTTCTGGTGGCTCTGCCTGGCCCTCGTCATCGCGGGTGTGGGCATCGCGCCGGCCCTCGCGGTGATGTTCGGGTCGGTGTCGGCGACGGTCAAGTTCTCCGACACCGCCGAGGCCTACGGCTGGATGGGCACCGGACAGCTGATCGGCGCGGCCGGCGGTTCCGCGGTGGCGGGCTTCCTGATCGACAGCAACGGCCCGGTCGGCGGCTTCACCGTCGGCGCGGTCATGGCCGGCCTCGGTGTGGTGCTCCCCCTGGCGATGCGGAGCTGGCTGCCCGACCTGCGCGGTCGTGACGCGAGCCCCCTGCCCGACACCGAGCCGGTCACCCTCCCCACCTGAGGCACGCCCTCCGGTCCGCGGTGCCGCGCGACGTGTCGGCGTTCCGCCGGGTCGCGCGCGGTCCGACGCGTGGCGCGACGATGTCGACGTCGTACGACACCGACTTCGTCGCGCCGACCGCACAGCCCGTCCCTCCACGGCCCGTCCCTCCACAGCCCGCCATGCGGCTCACGTCCTCCACGGACGGCCTGGAGGCTCGGCGCACCCCCGCCGGGTACCGGCAGGATGGGTGCATGGTCACTCCAGTCTCCCTCCGCGACGGGCGGTCGATCCCCGCGATCGGCTTCGGCGTCTACAAGGTCGACGACGCCGGAGCCGAGACGGCCGTCGGTCTCGCGCTCGACGCCGGCTACCGACACGTCGACACCGCCGAGATGTACGGCAACGAGACCGGCGTCGGCAACGCGATCCGGGCCTCCGCGCTGGACCGTGACGACGTCTTCGTGACGACGAAGGTGTGGAACGACCACCAGGGGCGCGACGCGACCCTGCGCGCGTTCGACGGCAGCCTGCAGCGGTTGGGGCTCGACGCCGTCGACCTCTACCTGATCCACTGGCCGGCGGCGGCGAACGACCGCTACGTCGAGACCTGGCAGACCCTGGTCGAACTGCGCGAGTCGGGGAGGGCACGGAGCATCGGCGTCTCGAACTTCCAGGTGCCGCACCTGCAGCGGCTCATCGACGAGACCGGCGAGGTCCCGGCGCTCAACCAGGTCGAACGGCACCCCTGGCTGCCCCAGCACGAGCTCATCGCCTTCCACCGCGAGCACGGCATCGCGACCGGGGCCTGGTCACCACTCGGACGCGGACGCCTGGTCGACGACCCTGTGCTGACCGGCATCGCGGACGCGCACGGGGTGAGCGTGGCGCAGGTGCTCGTGCGCTGGAACGTGCAACAGGGCGTCGTGGTGCTGCCGAAGTCGGTGACGCCGTCGCGGATCCGGTCCAACCTCGACGTGCAGGGGTTCACGCTCTCCGACGACGACCTGGCGGCGATCGCGACGCTCGAGTCCGGGCAGCGGACGGGCTCGCACCCCGACTCGGTGTCGTAGCGGCGGGGTACGCACCGTCCAGCCGCTCCGGCGACCGGCCCGTACTGTCGAGGGGTGATCGATCCTCAGCAGACCGCCCGTGAGCACCTCCGACCCGACGAGCAGCTGTACTGGGCGGGCACCGGTGATCCCGCGAAGCTCTTCACGGGCCGCGACGGGTTCCTCGTGCCGTTCTCACTGCTCTGGACCGGATTCGTCCTGACCTCGCTGGTCCAGATACCGCTGAGTGGCGCCCCGGTCCCGGTCGTGATCATCCCGCTGGCCCTGTCGCTCGTCGGCCTGCACCTCGTGTTCGGCCGCTTCTTCGTCAAGGTGCACCGCAAGCGCACGACGGTCTACGCCGTGACGTCCCGCCGGGCCGTGATCATCACGCGCCGCGGCTCCCGCGATGTCCCCGTCGAACGCACCGATCGCACGATCACGTGGACCGGGGGCCGGCGCCACTGTTCGGTGGAGTGGAACTCCGGAGAAGCACGCGGTGCGACGGGGTTCCTCGGGGGCGGTGCGACTGGCCGCATCTACGCGAACACCGGGCTCGACGGATTGTTCGGCCAGCAGGTGTTCGCGTTCTGGGACGTCCGCGACGGCGAGGAACTCGTACGAGCCCTCGACCGCGCGGCGCACTAGGCGGGTCAGCCCCGCCGGTCCTCCTCGGACTGCCACGGCAGGTGCAGGTCGCCGGGCGCGGGCTCGACGTCACCCGCGTCGTCCGCGCCACCGGTCCCGGGGGCCGCGATGACCTTCGACGGGTCGATGCCGTCCTCGCGCAGGTCGGCGTCGTCACGCTGCTGCGTCTGGGACGCGTCCGTCTCGCGCTCGCTCGACGGGCTGTACGCGGTGTCGGCGGCACGTTGCTCGCGCTCGCTCACCCCGTCGACGTCGTCGCTGTGTGCGGCGTCGCGGAGTGCGTCGGTGCGCGCGCGGTCGTCAGACGGCTCGGGGCCGCGGACGTCGGGGATGTTGTCGCTCATGGTGTGTCCTCCTGCACCGGACGGTAGTCCTGCGTCCCGGGGAACGAGTCGGACACGGTTGCGTCACGACGCTCGGCGGCGATCGGCACCCCCGCTACGATCGCGGCGAGGGGGAACGATGGCACACACACGCACCGCGACGACTGCGGTGATCGGCTCGGCACTGGTGGGACTGCTGCTGAGCGGCTGCACGGCGTTCGGCGGGGACGACACGATCCCGGCGCCGACGCGACAGTCGAGCCAGCGCACGGCTGAGCCCGCCCCCGCTCCGACCGCCACGACCCGCCCCGTCGCGGTCGAGCAGGCCGTGCCCGCCGGCACGGTCGCCGCCGAGACCGACGTCGTCTCGCCGAGCGGTGACACGTCCCTGCACGTGCGGATCGTGGCGAACGACCGCGGGACCTTCGACGCGCAGCTGTCCGACTACCGCACGACCAACCCGCAGCAGATGAGCGTGGAGTTCCGACACCGGCACGCGAGCCCACTCGACGGCGCCGATGCAGTCGCGCGCGACGTGCGGGAGTGGACCGCCGCGAGTGGCCCGCCGCGGTCCTTCACCATGACCGAGTCCGGTGGGCGCCCGGACTACCTGCGCAGCGTGGTGCTGGTCCCGACCTCCGTGCCCGACGAGGACCCGGCGGAACGCCCGTGGGTCGGCTCCGTCCTGGCCGCCGCGGACCTCGAGTGGAACCTGCCGGACCCGTACCCCGACCTGCGGGTGACCGTCGGCAAGGACCGGCCGGGCGCGTACGGCACGGTCGCCGACGTCGAGGGTCGGCCGGCCGACTACCGGGTGGCGCACGGCGACGAGCTGTCCACCGTCGCCGAGCGCTTCGGCATCACGCAGGAGCAGGTCCTCTGGCTCAACCCGTACGCGGACCCCCGCGACGACGACTGGCTGCTCGAGGGCAGCCTCCTCAATATCGATCCGGCGCGCCGCTGATGCCGGCGAGACGGACCCTGGCATCGGCGGCGATCGGGTCGGCGTTGGTGGGGCTGCTGCTGGCGGGGTGCTCGGTGTCGGGCGACGAGGCCGTCCCGGCCCCGACCCGGCAGACGTCGGTCGACGGCGCCGGACGGACCTCGGGCACGAGCCCGGCGCCCACCGGCGAACAGGCGCAGACGCCGCAGGTCCTGCCCGTCGGCGCGGTCGCCGCGGAGACCGACGTCGTGTCGGCGGACGGCGGCACCCGCATGCACGTCCGGGTCGTCGCGAACCGTCAGGGCACGTTCGACGCCGAACTGTCCGGCTACCGGACCACGACCGACGAGTGGCTCCGCCTCGAGTTCCGCCGCAGCGACGCTGACGGCGGCGGCGACAGCAGCGGCTACGTCGCCGGGGTCGCCCGGTGGGACCCCGCGACCAGCGCACCGGCCTCGGTCGGGCTGTCCGAGGCGGGCCCCACCCCCGATTATTTGCACAGCGTCGCGCTCGTGCCGTCGTCGGACGACGGGGACGCCGGTCTCACCGGCGACGTCCCGGTCCTCGCGGTCGCACCGCTTCGCTGGACGATCCCGGACCCCTACCCTGCGCTGCGTGTCGTCGTGGGCGAGGCTCGACCGGGGGCCCACGGCTGGGTGCACGACCGCGACGGCGTCCCGGTCTCGTACCAGGTCGCGACCGACGATGCGCAGGCGACGGTGGCCGATCGCCTCGGTCTGACGGTGGCGCAGCTCCGATGGCTCAACCCGACGCTGCCGACGGACGCGGGCGCGCAACTCATCACGGACACCGACCTCAACCTGGACCCCGACGAGCGCTGAACCGCAGCGGACGCTGGAGCCGTCGGTGCGGTCCGTTACGGTGGACCAGCACCACCGCGCACCCGGCACCACCAGGAGGTCCCACCGTGACGATCGTCGCCGCAGCAGACGGCTCAGCCCTCGGCAACCCCGGCCCCGCCGGCTGGGCCTGGTACGTCGACGACGACCGCTGGGCCGCTGGCGGTTGGCCCCGCGCGACGAACAACATCGGCGAGCTCACGGCCGTGCTGCAGCTGCTCCGTGCCACGAAGGACTCCGGTGAACCGCTGCACATCCTGTGCGACAGCCAGTACGCCATCAAGGCCTGCACCGAGTGGTTGGCCGGCTGGAAGCGCAAGAACTGGCGCAAGGCCGACGGCAAGCCGGTGCTCAACGTCGAGATCATCAAGGAGCTCGACGCCGAGCTCCAGGGCCGCAAGGTCACGTTCGAGTGGGTGCGCGGCCACGTCGGCCACGAGATGAACGAGGCCGCGGACGTCCGCGCCCGCGGTGCTGCGACCGCATTCCAGAACGGTACCGAGGTTCCGCACGGTCCGGGCTGGCCCGGCGTCGAGGTCCCCGAGCCGCAGGCCCTGCCCGAGGCGACCCCGCCCGCGACGCTCTTCTGACGAACGGGGCGAGGAGCCCCGTCGCGGCTCAGTAGGTGCCGTCGCGGCGGTCCTGCTGGGTGATCTGCTCCCCCGATGCCGGGTCGACGCCGGTGCGGGTGGTCGTCGTGGTGCGTCGACCGCCGAACGCGACGGCCAGGCTGATGATGAGCAGCACGACACCGGCGGCCATCAGGATGTAGCCGATCAGGCGGAGGTCGATGCCGGCGAGCTGGATGTTCAGCGCGAAGGCGACGATCGCGCCGATGACGATCAGGGCGATGCTGGATCCGATGCGCATGACGCAGTCCTCTCGGGTGGGGGTGGTGCCGGAGACGGTACACGTCCGCCGACACCCGCGCCGCAGCGTCCCCGGGCCCAGAGCCGAGGCCCGACGCCCGACCACCGACGACGCCCGACGCCCGACGCCCGACGCCCCTCAGTCCACGTCCACCTCTGCCCAGCCGTCGAACCGCCCGATCTCGGTGACCCGCACGACGGCTTCCCCGACCTCGTCCGACGCGTCGAGGTCGATCGTCGCCGAGAACCCGAAGTCCTTGTCGCCCTCCGGGTCGGCGAAGATCTGCCGGACCTTCCACACCCGGGGTGAGGCGGTGGCACCGGCCTCGTCCACCACCAGGTACTGCATCGAGCGCGCGTCGGCATCGGTGCCGATGGTGTCGTGCTCCTCGTAGTACTCCTCGAGCACGGCGTCCCACGCGGACCGGTCGAACCCGGCGGTCGCGTCGAGCTCCCCGAGTCCGTCGATGTCGTCGGCGGCGGCGAGCAGCACCCGCTGGAACAGGGCGTTGCGCACGAGCACCCGGAAGGCCCGCGGGTTGCCGGTGAGCCGGGCGGGCTGCGGCGGGGCGATCTCCTCGTGCTCCTCGGACGCCAGCAGCACGTCACCGTTGAGCAGCGCCTCCCACTCGTCGACGAGCGACGAGTCCGTCTGCCGCACGACCTCGCCGAGCCACTCGATCAGGTCGTCGAGCTCCTGGGTCCGCTGCTCCTCGGTGATGGTCTGCCGCATGGTGCGGTAGGCGTCCGACAGGTACCGCAGGACGAGCCCCTCGGACCGGGTGAGCTGGTAGAAGCGCACGAAGTCGCCGAAGGTCATCGCCCGTTCGTACATGTCGCGCACGACGGCCTTGGGCGAGAGCGTGAAGTCGAGGACCCACGGCTGTTCCGCCGCGTAGGCCTCGTACGCCGCCTCCAGCAGCTCGGACAGCGGGCGCGGCCAGGTGACCTCCTCGAGCAGCTCCATCCGCTCCTCGTACTCGATGCCCTCCTGCTTCATGCGGGCGACCGCCTCGCCGCGCTCCTTGAACTGCTGCTGCGACAGGATCGCCCGCGGGTCGTCGAGCGTGGCCTCGACGACGGACACCATGTCCAGCGCGTAGGTGGGAGACGACGGGTCGAGCAGCTCGAACGCGGCGAGCGCGAAGGGTGACAGCGGCTGGTTGAGCGCGAAGTTCGGCGCGACGTCGACCGTCAGGCGGTAGGCGCCGTCGACCTTCTCGATCACCCGCGCGTTGATGAGCGTCCGGGCGATGACGAGCGCGCGCCGGGCCATGGCGAGCTGACGAGACCGGGGCTCGTGGTTGTCGAACACCAGTGCCCGGACGTCCTCGAACGCGTCACCACCGCGGGCCACCACCGACAGCACCATCGCGTGCGTGATGCGCATGCGCGACACCATCGGCTCGGGCTCGGCGGCGATCAGGCGCTCGAACGACGCCTGACCCCAGGACACGAAGCCCTCCGGTGCCTTCTTCCGCTTGATCTTGTTCTTCTTCTTCGGGTCGTCCCCGGCCTTGGCGACGGCCCGCGCGTTCTCGATGTCGTGCTCGGGTGCCTCGGCGACGACGTCACCCTCGGTGTCGTACCCGGCGCGTCCGGCACGACCGGCGATCTGGTGGAACTCACGGGCGGACAGCTGCCGCATCTTCGTGCCGTCGAACTTCGTCAGCCCGGTGAACAGCACCGACCGGATCGGCACGTTGATGCCGACGCCCAGGGTGTCGGTGCCGCAGATCACGGGCAGCAGACCGCGCTGGGCGAGCTGCTCGACGAGCCGTCGGTACTTCGGCAGCATGCCGGCGTGGTGTACGCCGATGCCGGCGCGGATGAGTCGTGACAGCGTCTGCCCGAACCCGGCGCTGAAGCGGAAGCCCGCGATCGCTTCCGCGATCTGGTCCCGACGCGCGCGATCAGCGACGCGAGCCGACATCAGAGACTGCGCACGCTCCAGGGCCGCGGCCTGGGCGAAGTGCACGATGTAGATCGGCGCCTTGCCCTCCTCGAGCAGCCGTTCGACGGCCTCCTGCACGGGCGTCATCACGTAGTCGTACTCGAGCGGCACCGGTCGCGAGACCCCGGTGACGCGGGCGGTCGGTCGCCCGGTCCGGCGGGACAGGTCGTCGGCGATGGTGGTGACGTCGCCCAGGGTCGCGGACATCAGCAGGAACTGCGCGCGTTCGAGCACGAGCAGCGGCACCTGCCACGCCCATCCGCGGTCGGGGTCTCCGTAGAAGTGGAACTCGTCCATCACCACGACGTCGACGTCGGCGTCCGGCCCCTGGCGGAGGGCCAGGTTGGCCAGGATCTCGGCGGTGCAGCAGACGATCGGGGCGTCGGCGTTCACGCTCGAGTCACCGGTGACCATGCCGACGTTCTGCGCGCCGAACAGGTCGACGAGCTGGAAGAACTTCTCGGACACCAGCGCCTTGATCGGCGCCGTGTAGTAGCTCCGCTTACCCTCGGCGAGTGCGGCGAAGTGCGCGCCGGCCGCCACGAGCGACTTCCCGGTGCCGGTCGGGGTGCTCAGCACGACGTTGGCGCCGGACACGAGTTCGATGACCGCTTCGTCCTGCGCCGGGTACAGCGGCCGGCCGCCCTCGGCGGCCCAGGCCGCGAAGGACTCGTAGACCTCGTCGGGGTCGACGACGCCGTCCACCGCCGCCGGGATCGCGGCGACGAGCGGGGGCACGGTGGTGGCGTCGGTCATGTGCCCATCCTCCCAGGTGCGCACGTGTCGGAGGGGAGGCCCGGGGCGGCGTCGCCACGGGCCTCCCGTCCGCCACGTCACGGACCCGAGCGCGTTTCGATACGTGCGCATAGACTCGCGTCATGCGCGAACTCGGCTTCCTCTCCTTCGTCCCGAACCACGGTGGCACCGCCGGCGCCGCCGGCGCCCTGGAGGACGGGCTGCGCCTGTTCGAGACCGCCGAGTCGCTCGGCTACGGCACGGGGTGGGTGCGCGGACGGCACTTCGAGCCGTACCTGACGAGCCCGATGACGTTCTTCGCGGCCGCCGCCCAGCGCACGAGCACGATCGGGTTCGGCACCGCGGTGCTCGGCATGCGGTACGAGGACCCGGTGCGCCTGGCCGAGGACGCCAGCACGGCCGACCTGCTCAGCGGCGGTCGGGTGCAGCTCGGCGTCAGCACGGGCATCGCCGGGTACGGCCCCATCCTCGACCCGGTGTTCGGCACCGTCGACCGCAGCTTCCGCGACGAGGCCGAGGCCCGCGCCGCCCGTCTGCTCGAGGTCCTGCAGGGCGACCCCCTCGGCAGTGCCGGCTCGGGCTACGAGAGCATCCCCGCCGGTGCCGACCTGACCCTGCAGCCGCTCAGCCCGGGCCTGCGCGACCGCGTCTGGTGGGGCGGCGGCAGCATGGGCACGGCGGTCCGCACGGCCGAGAAGGGCCTGCTGCTGCACTGCTCGACCCTGAACACCGAGGACACCGGAGCCCCGTTCGCCCAGGCACAGGCCGACCAGATCGCCGCGTACCGGGAGCGCTTCGCCGAGCTCCACCCGCAGCGCGAGTCCAAGGTCGCCGTCGGCCGGATCGTCGTCCCGCTGCTCGACGACCACGACCGTGCGGTGCACGAGGAGTTCCTGACCGGGTACGCGTCCGGCATGGACGACGAGGGGCGCCCGCTGTCCGGCACGCCGCCGTTCCGGTTCAGCAAGGTGGTGTCCGGCGAGCCGGCGGCGATCGTCGACGCCCTGCTCGCCGACCCGGCGGTGACCGCGACCGATGAACTCGTCATCACCCTGCCGGCGAACGGCGACCGGGCGGCACACGAGCGGATCCTGCGCATCGTCGCCGAAGCGGTCGCGCCGGCGCTGCAGGCCTGACCCTCCGCGGACACGGGGCACCCGGCAGGACCGTGCCGAGCTGGTGAGGCTCACGAGTCCTGCCGGGTGACCATCTCGTCCCTGATCCGCACGAGATGGTCCGCCCATCGTTCCACCTCGACGACGTTTTGTCACAGGCAGCCGCGCGTTCGGGACGAACAACATGATCAAAGGTCACGCGTTCCGTCCACCGTGGAGAAAGTCACTCCCGATGCTCCGGCGATCGGGGGCGGAACGACGAATGCGCCCCCGCGCGGACGCGGGGACGCATTCTGGACGCACCGGGGTAGCCGGGGCAACAACGGCCGGATCAGGAGACCGAGTCGCTCACCCGGCGACCCCATGGTCGGTGCGGGCGCCGTCGGTAACCAGCCGACTGGCGCAGGACGATGTTACTGAATGAAACCGAGCGTTGCGCGGAAACCGGACGAACCCGTCACTCCAGTTCGAGGGTCGTCGTGCCGGCCTCGTCGGCGACCGACGCGCCGACGTGCAGCGTGAAGGTGCCGGGCTCGTACCGCCACGAGCCGTCCCAGTGCGCGAACGCCCGGGCCGGGACCTCGATCGACACCTCGGTCGACTCCCCCGCGGCCAGGCGCACCGGGGCGAACCCGACGAGCCAGCGGACCGGACGGTCCACGGCCGACTCCGCGCGCGAGGCGTAGACCTGCACGACGTGCTTGCCGGCCCGGTCCCCGGTGTTCGCGACGGTCGCGGTGACGATGACGGCATCACCCTCGCGCACCGTCGGCGTCGCGGTGACGCCCTCGATCGACCAGGTCGTGTAGCCGAGGCCGTGCCCGAACGGGTACGCCGGCTCGGTCCCGGCGCGGAGCCACGCCCGGTACCCGATGTGCACACCCTCGTCGTACGACACCTTGCCGTCCGCGGGGGTGACGTCGAGCACGGGGACGTCGGCCATCGCGACCGGCCACGTGGTCGGCAGGCGCCCACCCGGCTCGCGCGCTCCGGTGAGCACGTCGGCGACGGCGTTGCCGTACTCCTGGCCGCCGAACCACGTGAGGAGCACCGCGGCGACGTCGTTCCGCCACGGCATCTCCACCGGCGATCCGGCGTTGACGACCACGACCGTGTTCGGGTTGGCGGCGGCGACGGCGCGGACCAGGTCGTCCTGGTGGCCGGGCAGCGCGAGCGAGGACCGGTCGTAGCCCTCGGACTCCACCTTGCTGTTCGTGCCGACGACCACCACGGCGACGTCCGCGCCGGTGGCGGTGCGGACGGCCTCCTCGATGAGGACCGCCGGGTCCTCGTCGCTCGGCTCCGTGCCGAACTGGTAGGCCAGCACGCCGCCGAGTGCCTCGTCCTGGACGACGTCGTACTCGATCCGGACGGCGACCTGCTGACCGGCCTCCACGGACACCGGCACCGAGCGCGCCGGCGGGTTGAGGAACGCGGCGCCGAGCTGGTCGCCCTCGTACGGCACGTCCTCGTCGAGGACGAGCTCGTCGTCGATCCACATGCGCGAGCGGCCGGCGGCACCGATGCCGATCCGGACGGTGCCGGTCGACTCCGCCGTGTAGGTCGTCGTGATGTCGAGCCGGTCGGCCTCGCGGGTCGGGGCGTCGCCGCCGAACCAGAACAGCGCGGTGGCACGACGGTCCTCGACGTACAGCTCCTCGCCGCCCTTGACGAACGCCACCCGGGCGCCGGGCTCCCCCGTCACCGGGTTCGTGATCGTCGACAGCGGGAACTCGGCGATGCCCTCCTGCACGACCGCGCCGATCGCGTACTCGACGGTCGCGTCGGGGAACGCCGAACGGATGCCGTCGAGCGGCGCCACCACGTGCGACGGCACGACGGTGGCCGAACCGCCGCCCTGCGAACGCGCCTGGTCGGCGTTGTGGCCGATGACCGCGATGCGCGCGACCCCGGGGGCCTCGAGCGGCAGGACACCGGTGTTGCGCACGAGCACGACACCCTCGGCCTCGGCCTCGCGGACGAAGGCCACGCCGTCCTCGACGTGCACGGGCTGCGCGGCGACGGGCTCGAAGCCCTCGAGCGCACCCACCCGGGCGGCGAGCGTCAGGATCCGGCGCACCTTCCGGTCGATCGCGTCCATCGGCACGTCGCCGGCCTGCACGGCGGCGAGCAGCGGGCCCTCACTCCACCACGGGTTCGGTCCGGGCATCGCGACGTCCTGCGACGCCTTCGCCGAGTCCACCGAGCGCACGCCCGTCCAGTCCGACACGACGATCCCGTCGAAGCCCCACTCCGAGCTGAGCGGGGTCTCGAGCAGGTCGTGCTCGGACGCCGTCACGCCGTTGATCGCGTTGTAGGACGACATGATCGCCCAGGCGTGCGCCTCGGTCACGGCCTTCTCGAACGCGAGCAGGTACAGCTCACGCAGTGCCCGGTCGGACACCTCGGTCGACGCGGTGAAGCGGTCGGTCTCGTAGTCGTTCGCGATGTAGTGCTTCGGCGTCGCGGCGACACCGTTCTCCTGCACACCCTCGACGTACGACGCAGCGAGGTCGCCCGTGAGCACGGGGTCCTCGCTGAACGCCTCGAAGTGCCGACCGCCCAGCGGCGAGCGGTGCAGGTTGATGGTCGGGCCGAGCACGACGTCGACGCCCTTCCGACGGGCCTCCACCGCGGCGGCGGCGCCGTAGCGCTTCGCGATCGCACGGTCCCACGATGCCGACAGAGCGGTGGCGGACGGCAGGTTCAGCGACGGGTCGCGCTCGTCCCACACCTCGCCGCGGACGCCGGAGGGGCCGTCGGACATCAGGATGCGACGCAGCCCGATCTTCTCGATCGGCCAGGTCGTCCAGAAGTCACGTCCGGTCAGCAACTGGACCTTCTCGTCGGTGGTCAGCTGGTCCAGCAGCGCGTCGATGCGCTCGGTCAGCGGCGTCGTCGCCGCACTGGAGGCAGTGCTCGCGTCGTTCACGGTGGTCACGTGGTCGGTCCTCTCGTCCAGAGCCGAAGCCGGGTCGCCGACGCACCGTGCGCATGCGCCCTCGTCGGCGACGTCCTCACGGTAACACTGAAAACCTAACCCGGGTCGGTTTCTCCCAGCACATCGGGAGCGGTACTCTCTCGCCATGACACGACGGGGTTCGTACGCGAAGGGCATCGCGAAGCGTGGGGAGATCCTCACGGTCGCCCTCGACCTCGTCGCCGCACGGGGCTTCCGGCGCACGAGCATCAAGGACATCGCCGACGCCGTCGGGCTCACCCAGGCCGGCCTGCTGCACTACTTCGACTCCAAGGACGACCTCTGGGTCGAGATCCTCCGCCGCCGCGACGAGGTCGACCTCGCCCACGACTGGGGGATCTCGGCGGCCGACCCCGGCGCGTTCCTGGCCGCCATCGTCCGGCACAACACCGAGGTCCCCGGCCTGGTGCAGATGTTCGTGAACCTGTCGGCCGCCGCCGCGACGGACCCCGAGCACCCCGCGCACGAGTACTTCCGCGAGCGCTACGAACGCAGCCGTGGGGACTTCACGCGGGACTTCCGGGTCATGCAGCAGGACGGTCGTCTGCGTCCCGACGTCGATCCGGAGCAGCTGGCGAGCGTGCTCCTGGCGATCTCCGACGGCATGCAGATCCAGTGGCTGTACGACACGTCGCGCGACATGGCCGAGCACGTCGAGCTCGTCGCCCGGCTCGCCATCGCCCAGGCAGCCCCGACCCCCATCGCCTGAACCCCACCGCCGGGGGCTGCCGCCGCGGGGTACGGACAGGGCCTGGTCGGGTCAGGCCGACCGGGGCAGGATGGTCGGTGCCCGCCAGGGTGTGTTCCGACGACGATGTGGAGTGACGCGATGACGCGTGTAGTGGTGACCGGTGGCAGCGGCAAGCTCGGACGAGCGGTGGTGCGCGACCTCGATGCCCACGGGTACGACGTGGTCCTGCTCGACCGGGTCCCCTCGCCCGACAAGCCCGAGCGGGTGCCCTTCGTCCGGATCGACCTGACCGACCACGGCCAGGTCCTCAACGCCCTGCTCGGCATCGACGACCGGTACGACTCCGTCGACGCGGTCGTGCACCTGGCCGCGGTGCCGGCTCCCGGGCAGGTCCCCGACGTCGCGCTCATCACGAACAACGTGACCTCGTCGATCAACGTCTTCCACGCGGCGCGCGCCGCGAAGATCAAGAACGTCGTGTGGGCGTCGAGCGAGACGCTGCTCGGCATCCCGATGGGCGAGCACCACCCGCCGTACCTGCCGGTGGACGAGGAGTTCGCCGTCCGCCCGCAGTCGTCGTACTCGCTCGGCAAGGCCGTCGAAGAAGAGATGGCCCGGCACTTCACGCGCTGGGACCCGGAGCTGAAGATGATCGGCCTGCGGTTCTCGAACGTCATGGACGAGACCGACTACCCCGCGTTCCCGTGGGACGCCACTCCGGAGGCGAAGACCTTCAACCTGTGGTCGTACATCGACTCCCGCGACGGCGCCCAGGCGGTCCGCAAGTCGCTCGAGGCCGACCTGACCGGCTTCGAGGCGTTCGTCATCGCGAGCCCCGACACCGTGATGGACACCCCGACCATCGAGCTCGTCGAGCGCTACGTGCCGGACATCGAGCGTCGTGCGGACATCGACGGCGTCAGCTCGCTGCTGTCGTCGGAGAAGGCCCGTGAGCTCCTCGGGTACGCCCCCGAGCACAGCTGGCGCGACCACCGCGCCTGAGCGTCAGCTCGTCGGCAGCAGCATCCCGTCGAGCACCAGGTCGCGCGCCGCCGGCAGCAGGTCGGCGGCGAGCGCCTGCTCGTCCACTCCGGTGATCTGGGCCAGGGCGCCGATGATCGCCGCGACGGACAGGTCGCCGTCGCACGCACCGACGAATGCCGCGAGCGCGGTGTCGGCGTCCACCCGGCGTCCGAGCCCGCCGCCCTGCACCAGGGTCATCACCGTGGGGTCGTCGTTGCCGGGCCAGTAGTACCGCTCCTCGGTGACGTCGCCGGCCACCGACAGGTGGGCGGCGGCGAGCGCGGCGTCGTCGTGCGCTGCCAGCCAGGCGGCGGCGTCGAGGACGCGAGCGACCGTCGCGCCGAGCCCCGCGGGGTTGGAGCCGAGCGTCTCGGGGACGCGCTCGAAGCGCCGGAGGGCGGACGGGCCTCCCCCCAGGGGGCGACGCACCACGACGTAGCCGAAGCCGACCCCGGTGACGCGGCGGTCCGCGAAGTCGTCGAGCCAGGCGCCCATCAGGGCGTCGTACTCGGCCGAGCCGGGCTTCGTCCCGCCGTCGCGGATCCAGGTCTCGGCGTAGGACGTCGGGTCCTGCCGCTCGCGCTCGATCACCCACGCGTCGAGGTCGGTGTCCGCGAACCACGAGCGCACGCGGTCCAGCCCGTCCACGCCCCAGTGGTACTCCCAGTTGCCGAGGAGCTGTGCCGTCCCGCCGGGCTCCAGGTGCTCGGACAGGCCGCGCAGCACGGTCTCGACCAAGGCGTCGCCGACCATGCCGCCGTCGCGGTACTCGTACGAGGGGACGCCCTCGCGGCGGGGCGTGATGACGAACGGCGGGTTCGAGACGATCCGGTCGAACCGCTCCCCCGTGACGGGCTCGAACAGCGAGCCGAACCGGAAGTCGATGCCGTCGATGCCGTTGAGCTGGGCGTTGAACCGGGCGATGTCGAGGGCACGGCGGGAGATGTCCGTGGCGACCACCTGCTCGGCGAAGCGGCGGGCGTGCATGGCCTGGATGCCGCACCCGGTGCCGAGATCGAGCACGCGCCGGACGGGCACGGGCACCTGCAGGCCGCTCAGCGTGGTGGTCGCACCGCCGATGCCGAGGACGTGCTCCTCGCTGATCGCGTGGCCGAGGGCGAGTTCGCCGAGGTCGGACACGATCCACCAGCTGCCGGCGCCGAGGTCGTCGACGAAGGCGTAGGGGCGCAGGTCGACGGTCGGGTGGACGCGGTCGTCCCCGCCGGCACCGTCGGTCCGCAGCAGACCCGCGGCCACCACGGCGTCGAGACCCGCGGACGGGAACGCCGCTGCCGCCTCGACCCGTGCGACGGGCAGGCCCAGCACGAACAGCGTCGCCAGTGTGCCGAGCGGAGAGGACTCCCGAGCGGCGAGGGCGCGGAGTGCGGCGACGCGCGAGCCACGGTGCAGCGACGCCGCGGCCTCGGTGCCCCACAGGGCGTCGAGCCGGTCGACGGCGAACCCGGCGGCAGCGAGGTCCGCGGCGAGCGCCGTCGTCACCGCGGGGTCGGCGACGATCGCGGGCAAGGTGTGCTCGGGCATGGACGGGACGCTACCAGTGCCGGGCGGCACGACCGGCGCGTGGTGTCAGTGGCCGGGTCGCGCCGGGCCTGCCCCGCGTCGAGGCACCCCGACGGTCCGGGCCGCTCCGGTGTGGGCGGCGTCGACGTCGGCCTTGCCCCGGTCGGCAGCGTCACGCAGGCGCTTCGGCCCGTGCCGCTTGGCCCAGTCCCAGAAGCGGTGCAGCTGCGCCTTGAGCCACGTGATGATCCTGTGGAAGAAGTGGAACTCGCTCGCCAGCACGGTCAGGCCGACGAACACCACGAGCCACCCGGGCCCGGGCAGCGGTACCAGGATGAGACCGATCACGACGACGAGGCCACCCACCAGCCCGACGAGCACCTTGTAGAACAGGTGGACGTGCGGCCGCGCGTGGATCCAGGTGCGCATGCGGTGGAACCACTGGAAGCGCTGGCGCTGCTGACCGTCGACCTGCGGCTCGGCAGGTCCGGCCTTCGGGTCGGCGTCCATGTCGAAAACGTAGGGCGCGTGGCTGGGAAACAGCGGCGCGAGCGGTGGACGCGGGGTGCGCATGCCTGCGGGCGCGGGGCGGGGCCGAGCCGCGCCTCCCGTCGCTCAGGCTTCGTCGTCCTGGAGGCCCGTCACGCGTGGGCGACGCACGTCGCGGCCCACGGGACGGCGGCCAGACGGGCCTCCGGGACGGGCTCGCCGCCGACCGTGCAGCGTCCGTAGGTGCCGGCGTCGAGTCGCGCCAGCGCGGCGTCGACCTGCTCGATCCGCCGGCGGGCGTCGTCACGGACGGCACCGAGTGACCCGCGCTCCCAGGCCAGGGTCGCGCCCTCGGGGTCGTGCTCGTCGTCGGAGTTCGCGTCCTGCCGCGCATCGCTGACGTCGCGCATGCTCCGCTCGACCTGGAGCAGCAGGCGTTCGTTGCGGGCGCGTTCGCTGTCGAGCGCGGGGCGGGGGTCCTCCATGCGGGCCACGGTAGTCGCGGCGGAATGCGACCGATGCCGGATGCGTTCGCATCGACATGACGAAGATCGGGTTCCTGTCGTTCGGACACTGGCGTGACGTGCCGGGGTCGAAGGTGCGCAGCGGGCGGGAGGCCCTGGTGCAAGCGATCGACCTCGCGGTCGCCGCCGAGGAAGCCGGCGTCGACGGCGCCTACTTCCGCGTGCACCACTTCGCCCCGCAGCAGGCTGCCCCGTTCCCGCTGCTCTCCGCCATCGCCGCGAAGACCAGCCGGATCGAGATCGGCACCGGCGTGATCGACATGCGCTACGAGAACCCGCTCTACATGGCCGAAGAGGCCGCCGCCACCGACCTCATCTCCGGCGGCCGACTGCAGCTCGGCGTCTCGCGGGGATCACCCGAGACCGCCCTCGCCGGGTACCAGCAGTTCGGCTACGTGCCCGACGCCTCCGACGAGAACGGCGGCGACATGGCCCGGGCCCACACCGACGTGTTCCGTCGCGCGATCGCCGGCGAGCCGATGGCGAATGCCAACCCGCAGATGACGGGGTCGGTCGGGTCGCTGCCGATCTTCCCGCTCTCCGACTCCCTAGACGACCGCATCTGGTGGGGTGCCGGCACGCGTGCCACGGCCGAGTGGACCGCTGAGCAGGGCATGAACCTGATGTCGTCGACCCTGCTGACGGAGGACACCGGCGTGCCCTTCGACCAGCTGCAGGCCGAGCAGATCGAACGCTTCCGCAGCACCTGGGAGACCATGGGCTGGGGCCGTGAGCCGCGCGTCTCCGTGTCGCGCAGCATCATCCCGATCGTCGACGACGAGTCGCGGCACTACTTCGGCGTCCGCGCGCAGGTCGAGGGCCAGGACCAGGTCGGGCACCTGGACGGCGGGCTGGCACGGTTCGGCCGGTCGTACATCGGTGAGCCCGAGCAGCTCGTCGCGGAACTCGCCGCCGACGCCGCGGTCCGTGCAGCCGACACCGTGCTCGTCACCGTGCCGAACCAGCTCGGCGTGGACTTCAACGCCCGGCTGCTCGCCGCCGTGAAGGACGTCTTCACCGAGGTCGACGCCGCGCCGGTGCCCGCCTGACGCGGCGGCGGAGTCGGAGTCGGAAGGGTGGGTCCTCCTTTGTGCTGACACCCGCCCTGGGACTGGGACGGCAGCCGTCGCGACCGTAGCCTCGACGAGCACCGTCCACCGCACCCCGAGGAGTCCCCGTGACACTGCCGGCCGCAGGCTGGTTCCCGGACCCGCAGAACGCCGATCGTCTGCGCTGGTGGGACGGGCGCACCTGGGGAGACGAGACACGGGTCACGGCGGCCCGCGTCGAGGCCGTCGTGCCGATGGCCGTCGCACCGGCGGGACCGTCGTTCTCGGTGCAGACAGCGCCGCTGCGGGCGGACGCGTGGTCGTCAGGAGACACGAGTGATCGGCGCCTCTGCGTGCTCACGGTCATCGCGGTGCTGCTCGCCGCGGTGTCGCTCGTGGTCAACCCGTGGGGCGTCACGAGTCTGCTGGCCCTGGCGGCGGGCGTCCTCGGTGTCGCTCGGCCGGGCGTGGTCGGTGCCTGGGCGGTCGTCGCCAGGAGCGCGGCGGCGAGCGCCGTCGTCATCGCGGTCACCACGGCGATCATCGCCGCGTCGGGGCAGTTCCACCTCTTCTGATCACACGTCGTGAGCACCGATGGTCGGGTGCACCGGCACGACCCGACCATTCCTGCTCACGGAGCACGACCCCGCGCGAACGCGACGCCCCCGCCCTACCGCCGCGCCCGCGGGTGCGCCGTCTGGTACACGTCCCGCAGCATGTCCGCCGTCACCATCGTGTAGATCTGCGTCGTCGCGACGCTCGCGTGCCCGAGCAGCTCCTGCACGACCCGCACGTCCGCGCCGCCCTCGAGCAGGTGCGTCGCGAACGAGTGCCGGAAGGTGTGCGGTGACACGTGCGCCTCCAGGTCGGCGGCAGCAGCGGCGGCCTGGATCACGAGCCAGGCGCTCTGGCGGGACAACCGGGCCCCACGGGCACCGAGGAACAGCGCCGGCGTCGACGACCCCCGAGCGGCGAACACCGGCCGCGCCCGCACCAGGTAGGCGTCGATCGCAGCCCGGGCGAAGCTGCCGAGCGGCACGATCCGCTGCTTGTTCCCCTTGCCGGTGACCTTCACGACGGCCAGCCCGTCCGCACCGGGGCCCGGACCGGACGCGTCAGCAGCGGCGTCGGACAGCGTCGTCACGTCGTCGACGGACAGCCCGACCGCCTCGGAGATCCGCGCGCCGGTGGCGTAGAGCAGCTCGAGCAACGCCCGGTCCCGCAACTGCACCGGGTCGTCGGCGTCGGCGGAGACCGCGCCGAGCAGCCGTTCCATGTCCTCGACCGAGATCGCCTTCGGCAGCCGCATCGGAGCCTTCGGCGGCCGGACCGCGGTGCCGGGGTCGAGCGGCAGCCAGCCCTCCCCCGCGGCGAAGGCTGTGAACGACCGCACCGAACTGAGCATGCGCGCGATGGACCGCGGGGCAAGTGCACCTTCAGCCCGGGTCGCGAGGTGCGTGACGAAGCCCGAGACGTCCGCACGCGCCAGCCGGGCGAGGTCCTGCAGCACCGAGGCACCGCCGGCTCGGTCGGCACCGTCCGACTCGGTCACCGGCGCGGTGGCGAGCCAGTCGGCGAACACCGTGAGGTCACGCCGGTAGGCCGACAGCGTGTGCTGCGACAGCCCGCGCTCGATCGCGACGTGCCGCAGGTAGGTCTCCACGGCACGGTCGAGCGTCATCACGTCAGCAGGCTAACCGGCGGGAGGCCGCCCGCCCGTCAGTGCAACGCCTCGTCCTGCGCACCCACGCGTAACCCCGTGAACGACACGGTGAGCCCCGCCCGCGTCGGCCCGGCGCACAGCAGCCCGGCCGACACGACGGCCTCCGGATCGAGGTAGGCGACCCGGACCAGCCGGGGCTCCTCGCCGTCCGCCCACGCTCGCACGGTCACCGCGTCGCCGTCCCGGCTCGCGCGGACCGTGACGACCCGTCCGGCCCACTCCGGCACGGGTGCCACCGACCAGTCCGAGACGTCGCGCGTGACCACGGCACCGAGCTGCGGCGTTCCGTCCGAGTACTCGACGCCGGCCTTGACCCAGGTCCGCTCGTCGACGCGCAGGAACACCCCGGCCTGGTCGAACTGCTCGGCGTAGTCGAGGACGAACGACGCCTCGACCGAGAACGACCCGTCCGTCGGCCGCAACAGCGCGTGCTCGGAGTCGTGCACGAACCCGTACGAGGTGGTCCAGGCATCGCTGCCCTCGACCGCGGTGACGCGGAACACATCGCCGTCGAACCCGGCGGCCTGCGGCTCGTGCGTCCAGGTACCCGTTGCGACCAGGTCGCGCAGACCCTCGACCGCGGACCCGCTCACTTGCCGCGCTGTTCGATGGCCTCCACCGCGAGCGTCGCGACGACGAGGGCCGAGTTGTTGAGCCGACCGCCCAGGATCCCCTCGAGCAGCTCCGCACGCGGCACCCACCGCGTCACGATGTCGGCTTCCTCGGCCTCACGCTCGAACGCCGACTCGGTCGACCGCACCCCGCGGGCGCGGTAGATCTGGATGAACTCGTCGCTCCCGCCGGACGAGGTGTTGTACCGCACCAGCGGCTCCCACGTGTCGGCCTCGAGGTCGGCTTCCTCGCCCAGCTCGCGCTTCGCGGCGGTCAGGTGGTCCTCGCCCTCCATGTCGAGCAGCCCGGCGGGCAGCTCCCAGTCGCGCAGCCGCACCGGGTGACGGTACTGCTGGATGACCAGCACCCGGCCCTCATCGTCCTCGGCGTACACGGCGACGGCGCCGGTGTGGTCGATGTACTCGCGGACCATCGAGTCGCCGTTGTAGGCGACGGTGTCGCGGCGCACGTCCCAGACGGCGCCCTCGTACACGACGGTGGATTCGGTGACCTCGAAGGAGGCGGACTCGTCAGCGATCGGTGCGTCAGTCACGCCACCATCCAAGCACGCGCCCCTGACGCGACGACCGACGGACGGGAGGCGCGGTGCCCGCTGGCACCGCGCCTCCCGTCCGAGCGTGGGGACCCTGCGCTTACGCGACCTGCTCCTCGGTCTCCGGGTCGAACAGGCTCGACGCCTCGTGGCGCTCGATCGCGGCAGCGACGAGCCCCGCGAACAGCGGGTGCGCGTCGGTCGGACGCGAGCGCAGCTCCGGGTGCGCCTGCGTGGCGATGTAGAACGGGTGCACCTCGCGCGGCAGCTCGACGTACTCCACCAGCGTGCCGTCGGGCGAGGTGCCCGAGAACACCAGGCCGGCGTCGGCGATCTGCTGGCGGTACGTGTTGTTCACCTCGTAGCGGTGACGGTGCCGCTCGGAGGCCTCCGGCGCACCGTACAGCTCCGCCGCCAGCGAGCCCTCGCTGAACGACGCCGGGTACAGGCCCAGGCGCATCGTGCCGCCCAGGTCGCCCCCGGCGATGATGTCGACCTGCTCGGCCATGGTCGCGATGACCGGGGTCGAGGTCTCCGGGTCGAACTCGGTGCTCGACGCGTCGGTCAGGCCGGCCTCGTGCCGCGCGTACTCGATGACCATGCACTGCAGGCCGAGGCACAGGCCGAGCGTCGGGATGCCCTGCTCACGCGCGAACCGCAGCGCGCCGAGCTTGCCCTCGATGCCGCGCACGCCGAACCCACCGGGGATGCAGATGCCGTCGACGTCGCCGAGCTGCTTCGCCGCGCCCTCGGGCGTGGTGCAGTCGTCGGACACGACCCACTTCAGCGTGACCTTGGCGTCGTGGGCGAAGCCACCCGCACGGAGCGCCTCGGTGACGGACAAGTAGGCGTCCGGCAGATCGATGTACTTGCCGACCAACGCGATGGTGACGTGCTTCTTCGGCTCGTGCACGGCGCGCAGGACCGGGGTCCACGCCGTCCAGTCGACCGTGCCCGCGTCGAGCTTGAGCGCGTCGACGATGACCTGGTCGAGGCCCTGGTTGTTGAGCAGCGTCGGCAGGTCGTAGATCGAGGGGACGTCCACCGCGTTCACCACGGCGTCCTCGTCCACGTCGCACATGAGCGCGATCTTGCGCTTGTTCGACTCCGACACCGGACGGTCGGAGCGGAGCACGAGGGCGTCGGGCTGGATGCCGATCGAGCGGAGCGCGGCGACGGAGTGCTGCGTCGGCTTGGTCTTCTGCTCGCCCGACGCGTTCATGAACGGCACCAGCGAGACGTGCACGAAGAACACGTTGTTGCGGCCGAGCTCGTGCCGCACCTGACGTGCCGACTCGATGAACGGCTGCGACTCGATGTCACCGACCGTGCCACCGACCTCGGTGATGATGACGTCGGGCTGCGGGTCGCTCTGGGCCTGCTCACGCATCCGGCGCTTGATCTCGTCGGTGATGTGCGGGATGACCTGCACGGTGTCGCCGAGGTACTCGCCACGACGCTCCTTGGCGATGACCGTCGAGTACACCTGACCGGTCGTGACGTTCGCGGCCTGCGACAGGTTGATGTCGAGGAAGCGCTCGTAGTGCCCGATGTCCAGGTCCGTCTCCGCACCGTCGTCGGTCACGAAGACCTCGCCGTGCTGGAACGGGTTCATGGTGCCCGGGTCCACGTTGAGGTACGGGTCGAGCTTCTGCATGACGACCTTGAGGCCGCGAGCCGTGAGCAGGTTGCCGAGGCTGGCCGCCGTCAGGCCCTTGCCGAGAGACGAGACGACCCCGCCGGTCACGAAGATCTGCTTCGTCACCTTCGGGGTCGAGATCGAAGAATTGGTACCGCCGCTGAGAGTGTCCGCCACGGGATTCCATCGTACGTCAGAACTGCCGGGAGGCGCGACCTCGATTCGCCACGGGCGTTGCGCGGGTGGGTGGCCGTCTCCTCAGGCCGTGGTCGCGCTCGGGACCGCGTGGTGCGCGGGTGGGTCGCCGGCGCCACCGGGCACCGGCGCCGCCGGGGCGCCGGCCGCTCCGGAGGCCGAGGTCGTGTGCGGCCCGGTGGTCACGTCCGCTGGCCGGCCACGTCGAGCAGCTCGCGGGCGTGCTCGATGCCGCTGGCGCTGTCCCCGAGCCCCGAGAGCAACCGGGCCATCTCCTGCAGGCGGTCCTCGCCCTCGAGCCGTCGCACGCTCGACGAGGTCACCGCACCGCTGGCGTCCTTCACGACGTTGAGGTGGTTGTTCGCGAACGCCGCAACCTGCGCCAGGTGCGTCACGACGATGACCTGTGTGCGCTCGGCCAGCTTCGCCAGGCGTCGTCCGATCTCGATCGCCGCCGCGCCACCCACGCCCGCGTCGACCTCGTCGAAGACGAACGTCGGCACCGTCGTACTGCCCGCCATGACGACCTCGATCGCGAGCATGACCCGCGACAGCTCACCGCCCGAGGCACCCTTGCCGATCGGACGTGGGTCGGTGCCGGAGTGCGGCTGGAGCAGGATCGTCACCTGGTCCCGGCCGTGCCGGCGGTACTCCCCCGCATCGGTGACCTCGACGACGAGCGTCGCGCCGCCCATGGCCAGGGTCTTCAGCTCGGCGGTCACGCGCTTCGCCAGGTCGGCGGCGGCCTTGGTGCGCGCCGCGGTCAGCGTGGCGGCGGCGGACTCCAGCGCCTGTTCGTCCTGTTCGACCGCCTGCTGCAGGGCCGTGATCCGGTCGTCGTCGCCGTCGAGCTCGAGGAGTCGGTCGCTCGCACGCTGCCCGTACGCGATGACGTCGTCGACGGTCTCGCCGTACTTGCGGGTGAGGCCCGCCAGCAGGGCGCGGCGCTCGTTGATGAGTTCGAGGTCGTGCCCGGCCTCGGGCTCCAACGAGCCGAGGTAGCTGGAGATGCTCGCCGAGGCCTCGGCCGCCTGGATCCCGAGCTCCGTGAGCTGCTCGAGCACCGGCTGCAGCGCGGCGTCGGAGGTGACGACGCGCTCGACCGCTCGGCGGGCGGACTCGACCAGGCCGACCACGTCGGAGACGCCGTCCAGCGACTCGCTCGACAGCGCCTCGTGCGCCAGGGCCGCGGACAGCCGGAGCTCCTCGAGGTTACCGAGCCGCTCGGCTCGTTCCGCCAGCTCGACGTCCTCGCCCGGCTGCGGGTCGGCCGCCTCGATCTCGTCGGAGGCCGCCCGGATCCGTTCGGCCTCGGCGACGCGGTCGTCGCGGTCGCGCACCAGGGTCTCGAGTTCGCCGGCGTGCTGCTGCCAGGCGTCGTACGCCGCCACGTACCGGGCCAGGGCCTTCTCGAGCGCGGCACCGCCGAACCCGTCGAGGGCAGCGCGCTGCGCCGTGGCCGAGGTCAGTCGGATCTGGTCGGACTGACCGTGCACCGTCACGAGCTGGTCGGAGAGCTCCCCGAGCACCGCGACCGGAGCGCTGCGTCCGCCGACCGTCGCGCGGCTGCGCCCCTCGGCGGAGACCGTGCGGGTCAGGATGAGTTCGCCGTCCTCGACGGCGCCACCCGCGTCCTCGACGCGCTCGGCGACCGCTGCCTGCTCGGGCACGTGCCACCGGCCCTCGACGACCGCACTCGTGGCGCCCCGACGCACCGAGCCGGCGTCCGCGCGAGCGCCGAGCAGCAGGCCGAGCGCCGTGACGATCATGGTCTTGCCCGCACCGGTCTCGCCGGTGACGACCGTGAAGCCGGGTCCGAGCTCGAGCGTGGTCTCGCCGATCACGCCGAGGTCACGGATCGCGATCTCCTCGATCATGCTCGACCTCCCTCGACCGGTCGCTGCGAGCAGGTCGTCCCGGCGACGAGCGCGGCTCGGACGTGGATGCCGCTGCTGATGCGTCGTCCCACGCCGATCACAGGTCGTCCTCGTCGGTCTGGGGGCCACGCCACCCGGCGACGGGCAGCTGGAACTTCGCGACCAGTCGGTCGGTGAACGGGGCGTCCTTGAGCCGTGCGACACGCACCGGGTCGGGCGAACGCCGGACCTCGACGCGGGCTCCCGGCGGCAGGTCGTGGGTTCGTCGTCCGTCGCACCACAGCACGCCGACGCCACTCGTGCGCCGGAGCACCTCGATCGCCAGGGTGCAGTCGGGCCCGACCACGATCGGTCGCGAGAAGAGCGCGTGGGCGCTGAGCGGCACCATGAGCAGGGCGTCGACGTCCGGCCACACGATGGGTCCGCCGCCCGAGAACGAGTACGCCGTCGAGCCGGTCGGTGTGGACACGACGACGCCGTCACACCCGAACGACGACAGCGGGCGGCCGTCGACCTCGGTCACGACCTCGAGCATCCGCTCGCGCGAGGCCTTCTCGATGGTGGCCTCGTTGAGCGCCCAGCTCGAGTAGACGATCTGGTTGCCGACGACGACGTCGACCTGCAGGGTGACGCGCTCTTCGACGTTGTACTCGCCGGACAGGGCACGCTCGACGGTCTCCGCCAACCCGTCGCGTTCGCTCTCCGCCAGGAACCCGACGTGGCCCAGGTTCACGCCGATCAGCGGGGCACCGGTGTTCCGCGCGAGTTCGGCGGCTCGCAGGATCGTTCCGTCGCCGCCGAGCACGATGACGATCTCGAGCTGGGCCGCCTGGACGTCGACGCCGAGGATGTCGACCTTGCCGACCGAGGCCTCGGCTCGCCGGATGTCGGCGTACTCGTCGAAGGGCATCACGGGCGTGACCCCGGCCGCGTGCAGCAGGTCGCACACCTCGACCGCAGCGTCGATCGAGTCACGGCGGCCCGTGTGGGACACGAGCAGGATGTGCCGTTCGTCGCTCATGAAGACCCTTCCGTGAGTTCGGTCGCCCGGACTCTCCATTCTGTCGGATTGCCCCCGACACCGCGCTGGAAGCGGGCGAGGTACTCGTGGTTCCCGTGCGTCCCGACGATCGGCGACGCCGCCAGGCCGGTGGTGCCGAGACCGAGGTCCCACGCTGCCCAGAGGACGTTCATGAGGGCGTCGTTCCGCAGCCCGGGGTCGTGCACGATCCCCTCGCGGACGCCGCCGCGTCCGACCTCGAACTGCGGCTTGACCAGCAGGACGAAGTCGTCGGCCGGCACGGCCTCGGCCAGGGCCGGCAGGACGAGCCGGAGCGAGATGAACGACAGGTCCCCCACCACCAGGCTCGTCTCGCTCGCAGCCGGATCGAGGGCCAGGTACTCCGTCCGGGTCAGGTTCCGCGCGTTCGTCCCCTCGACCACGGCGACCCGTTCGTCGAGCGCGACCGTCGGGTGCAGCTGCCCGTGCCCGACGTCGAGCGCGACGACCCGGCGCGCTCCCCGTGCGAGCAGCACCTGGGTGAAGCCACCGGTGCTCGCTCCGACGTCGAGCACGACACGGTCGGTGGGGTCGACCGCGAACGCGTCGAGGGCACCGACGAGCTTGCGTGCGGCACGCGAGACCCATTCGTCCTCGGCGTCGACGACGATGTCCGCCGAGGGGGCGGTCGGCGTCGACGGCTTCACCACCGCACGCCCGTCGACCGTGACCCGGCCGTCGTGGATCAGTCTCGTGGCAACGCCCCGCGACCGGGCCAGCCCGCGGGCGGCCAGGAGCACGTCCAGCCGGACCGGCGTCGCGTCGGGCACGGCTCCGTCCGGTTCAGGCACTCGCGGAGCCACCGCTCTCGAGCCGCGTCCGCAGCTCGTCGTGGAGCGCCGAGAAGGCATCGGCACGCTCGCCGAGCGGCAGGCCCTCGGCCGCGTCGGTGCGTGCGGCGAAGGTGTCCGGCTGGTCCGGTCCTGCGGTCGACTGCTCGGGGTCTGGCACGCCCGCCACGCTACTCGCCGCCGTAGAGCTGCGGGTCGACGTCGAGGCCGTAGATCGCCAGGCCCGACTCCCAGATGATCGTCGATCCGGCGCGCAGCCGGTCGATGGCCGAACCCGCGTCGAGCACCCGCACGACGTGCCCGCGCATCGCCACGGTGGCGGTCCCGACCGTCGCGTACCGGGTGCCGTCCGGGTCCTCACGCCGCACCGTCACCGGGTACGGCTCGGACAGCCCGCGCAGGTCCTCGAGCACGAACGACGGACGCGAGCGCTGGTCGGCCGCGAGGACCTGCTTCGCCTGGTCGATGCCGGTGAGCACGAGCACGCTGGGGATGCCGGCGTCGTTCGCGCCCTTGATGTCGGTGTCGAGCCGGTCGCCGATGAAGAGCGTGCGGCCGCCGCCGAACCGCTCGATCGCGGTGTCGAAGATCGGGCGTTCGGGCTTGCCCGCCACCACGGGCATCCGACCGACGGCCTGGTGCACCGCGGACACGAGCGTGCCGTTGCCGGGTGCGATGCCGCGCTCGACCGGGATCGACCAGTCCATGTTCGTGGCCACCCACGGCACGTCCGGGTCGGCCAGCGCGAACGAGGCCTCGGCCAGCTCCGTCCACCCGAGGTCCGGCGAGAACCCCTGGATGACCGCCGCCGGAGCATCATCAGCACTGGCCGTCACCGTGAACCCCGCGGCCTCGACGATGCTCGACAGGCCGAGCCCGCCCGTCACCAGCACGGTCGAACCGGCCGGCACCAGGGTCGCGAGCAGTTGCACGCCGGCCTGCGACGACGTGACGACATCGCCCTCGGACACCTCGAGCCCGTAGCCCTCGAGGTGCTCGGCGACGTCGACCGGCCGCCGTGAGGCGTTGTTCGTGATGTACCCGACGCGTGCCGTGCGCGAGGCCCGCGTCAGGGCGTCGACCGCGTGCGGGATCGCCTTGCGGCCCCGGTAGACGACGCCGTCGAGGTCGGTGAGGACCACGTCGACGCCGTCGATCGGTGCCGACGGGGTCTCAGCCGGCTGCGGAGCCGTCGATGTCCCGGGGGTTGTCGTCATCGATCTCGCCGGGCTCGTCGGCTGCGGAGGTGTCGTCGTCGAGGTCGTCGAGGGCTGGCTCGTCGTCGACGACTGGCTCGTCATCGACGGCGTCGGCTGTGTCGCCGAGCTCGTCGGCCGAGCCACCGTCGGCCCCGCGGTCGTCGGCGCCGTCGACTCCGGCGTCTCCGTGTTCTTCGACTTCGAGCGTTTCCTCGACCACATCAACTGTCTCCCAAGCGTTCTCGTCCGCGATCTCGGCCAGCGCCGCTACCGCACGGTCGACACGGGCCCACCACTCGTCGGCCTCGTCCTGACGACCGAGCTCCTCGAGCGTTGCCGCGTAAGCACTGTAGAGCGCCGGCGACCACGTGTAGGCCGTCGACGGGTCGAGCTGTGGAATCTCCAGCTCGCCGAGGGCAGCTGTGGGATTCCCGAGGTCGAGGCGCGCACCGGACATGGCGATGGCGAGTTCGACCTGCACCGGCGTCTCGAGCGCGGACCGCTCCACCGAACGGCCGAGTTCCAGCGCCCGCTCCGGCCGACCGAGCCCGCGCTCGCAGTCCACCATCATCGGCAGCTGGTCGTTGCGACCCGAGATCCGCCGGTAGGTGCGGAGCTCGCGCAGCGCCGTCGCGAAGTCACCGAGTCGGTACGCGGTGATCGCGGCGGTCTCACGGACGACGCCGACGCGGCCCGCACGGCGGGCGGCGCTCAGGGCGTGCTGGTTCGCCGTCTCCGGGTCGTCGTCGACGAACAGCGCAGCAGCCACCAGGTGTCGGGCGACCCAGTCCGCGTTGTCCTTGCTGAGGGTCTTGAGCTCCATGCGCGCCGCCGGGTCGAGGTCACGCGCCTGGATCTCCTCGGGGATCTCCGGGTCGTCGTGGCGCGGGCGGATCGACTTCGTGCCGTAGGGGTCGCGGTCCTCCCAGTCGTCGCGGGCAGCCTCGCCGAAGCGAGCACCTGCGTGGCGGGTGCCGTCACCGAAGCGGCGACGCTCCTCTCCTCCGTCACGGCGCGGGCGGTCGGAGCCGCCGCGGAAGGGTCGGTCCGAGCCACCGCGAGCGGGGCGGTCGCCGTCACGACGCGGACGGTCGGAACCGCCACGGTACGGACGATCAGCATCACGAGCCGGACGGTCGGAACCACCCCGGTACGGGCGATCCCCATCACGAACCGGACGGTCAGAACCACCACGGAAGGGACGGTCGGAACCACCGCGGAAGGGACGGTCCCCGTCACGAGCCGAACGGTCAGAACCACCCCGGTACGGACGATCCCCATCACGAGCCGAACGGTCAGAACCACCCCGGTACGGACGATCCCCATCACGAGCCGGACGGTCAGAACCACCCCGGTACGGACGATCCCCATCACGAGCCGGACGGTCAGAACCACCCCGGTACGGACGATCCCCATCACGAGCCGGACGGTCAGAACCCCCACGGTACGGACGATCACCATCACGAGCCGGACGGTCGGAACCCCCACGGAAGGGACGGTTCCCGTCCGGGCCCGGACGCGTGTCACCGCGGGGCCCATCGCCGCGCGGCGGACGACCAGCGTCGCCACGGTCACGCTGCCAGGAGGGCCGGTCGTTCCGATCACTCGACGACCGGAAGGGACGATCCCCGTCGCGACGCGGAGCGCTGTCGCGACGTGCATCGCCGTCCCGGCTCGGACGGCCACCCTGCGGACGGTCACGACGTTCGCCTTCGCGGCGTTCGAAGTCACGCGGCCCGGACGACCAGCGTCCGCTGCCCTGTCCGTCCCGACGCGGAGCTCCGTCGCGGCGGGGGAACCGATCGCCGTCGCGCCGTGGTCGATCTCCGCGGTCGCCGTCGTTCCGCCGCTGATCGTCGTCGTTCGCCACCGTTGCTCCTCATCGCGTGCCCGAGCGATGGCTCGAGCGTTCGTCCGCTGTGTCGTTGTGTTGTGTGTCGGTCGCACCGGCGCCACCACTCCAGTCCATCACGAACCGGAGCCGGCGTCGAGCGGCATCCAGAAAACAGAAATGGCCACCGGCCCCGACCGAGAACGCGGGTCTCCCCTGCGAGTTCTCGATGGAGGGCCGATGGCCACATCTTTCTTACGTTAAGTCCGGCGGCGTCCTACTCTCCCACAAGGTCCCCCTTGCAGTACCATCGGCGCTGAGAGGCTTAGCTTCCGGGTTCGGAATGTGACCGGGCGTTTCCCTCTCGCTATGACCACCGGAACACTCTCGACCATGATGATGCTTGGTCTCAAAGCTGTCCCGGCTACCACCCACACAAAAGTGGGTGGAGCGGTGTATTCAGTTTGATTCCCGATCGTCTGTCGGGAACCACAAAGTGGACGCGAGCCCCGCACACAAGGTGCGGGAAATCAGTGTGTTATCAAGTCTTCGGCTTATTAGTACCGGTCAGCTCCACGGGTCGTTAGTCCCCGCTTCCACATCCGGCCTATCAACCCAGTAGTCTGCTGGGAGCCTCTCACACTCAAGGTGCATGGAAATCTCATCTCGAAGACGGCTTCCCGCTTAGATGCTTTCAGCGGTTATCCGGTCCGAACGTAGCTAATCAGCGGTGCCCTTGGCAGAACAACTGACACACCAGAGGTTCGTCCATCCCGGTCCTCTCGTACTAGGGATAGATCTTCTCAAATTTCCAACGCGCGCAGCGGATAGGGACCGAACTGTCTCACGACGTTCTAAACCCAGCTCGCGTACCGCTTTAATGGGCGAACAGCCCAACCCTTGGGACCTACTCCAGCCCCAGGATGCGACGAGCCGACATCGAGGTGCCAAACCATGCCGTCGATATGGACTCTTGGGCAAGATCAGCCTGTTATCCCCGAGGTACCTTTTATCCGTTGAGCGACAGCGCTTCCACAAGCCACTGCCGGATCACTAGTCCCGACTTTCGTCCCTGCTCGACCTGTCAGTCTCACAGTCAAGCTCCCTTGTGCACTTACACTCGCCACCTGATTGCCAACCAGGTTGAGGGAACCTTTGGGCGCCTCCGTTACTCTTTGGGAGGCAACCGCCCCAGTTAAACTACCCATCAGGCACTGTCCATGAACCCGATCAGGGTCCTACGTTAGACATCCAAAGTGACCAGAGTGGTATTTCAACAATGACTCCACGAACACTAGCGTGCCCGCTTCACAGTCTCCCACCTATCCTACACAAGCCACTCCGAACACCAATACCAAACTGTAGTAAAGGTCACGGGGTCTTTCCGTCCTGCTGCGCGTAACGAGCATCTTTACTCGTAGTGCAATTTCGCCGAGTTCGCGGTTGAGACAGCTGGGAAGTCGTTACGCCATTCGTGCAGGTCGGAACTTACCCGACAAGGAATTTCGCTACCTTAGGATGGTTATAGTTACCACCGCCGTTTACTGGGGCTTAAATTCAGAGCTTCGCCCAAAGGCTAACCCTTCCTCTTAACCTTCCAGCACCGGGCAGGCGTCAGTCCGTATACATCGTCTTGCGACTTCGCACGGACCTGTGTTTTTAGTAAACAGTCGCTTCCCACTGGTCTCTGCGGCCTTCAACGCTCACGGAGCAAGTCCGGTCACGCGTCCGGCCCCCCTTCTCCCGAAGTTACGGGGGCATTTTGCCGAGTTCCTTAACCACGATTCTCTCGATCTCCTTGGTATTCTCTACCTGACCACCTGAGTCGGTTTCGGGTACGGGCGGCTGCAACCTCGCGTCGATGCTTTTCTCGGCAGCATAGGATCACTGATTTCCCCTTACGGGTACGCGTCGGATCTCAGGCACACAGACGACGGATTTGCCTATCGTCAGCCCTACATCCTTACACCAGGATCACCTTACGGATACCATCGCCTGGCTCAGCTACCTTCCTGCGTCACACCTGTTCATACGCTAACCGCACCAGCATGGGGTCGAGCGTTAGACCGGACACCATCACCCCGAAGGGATCCGGTGAGCCGGGTTAGGACTCTTAGCACCACTGGATTAGCTTGGGCGGTTGTTCGCCGGTACGGGAATATCAACCCGTTGTCCATCGACTACGCCTGTCGGCCTCGCCTTAGGTCCCGACTTACCCAGGGCGGATTAACCTGGCCCTGGAACCCTTGGTCTTTCGGAGGACGGGTTTCTCACCCGTCTTTCGCTACTCATGCCTGCATTCTCACTCGTGTAGCGTCCACGGCTGGATCACTCCGCCGCTTCACTCGCCACACGACGCTCTCCTACCACTCCGCACGACTGAACCACGAAGGCTTGTCGAATGTGCGAAATCTACAACTTCGGTGGTGTGCTTGAGCCCCGTTACATTGTCGGCGCGGAATCACTTGACCAGTGAGCTATTACGCACTCTTTCAAGGGTGGCTGCTTCTAAGCCAACCTCCTGGTTGTCTGTGCAACTCCACATCCTTTCCCACTTAGCACACGCTTAGGGACCTTAGTTGGTAGTCTGGGTTGTTTCCCTCTCGACGATGAAGCTTATCCCCCACCGTCTCACTGCTGCGCTCTCACTCACCGGCATTCGGAGTTTGGCTGACGTCAGTAACCTGTTGAGGCCCATCGGCCATCCAGTAGCTCTACCTCCGGCGAGAAACACGCAACGCTGCACCTAAATGCATTTCGGAGAGAACCAGCTATCACGAAGTTTGATTGGCCTTTCACCCCTATCCACAGCTCATCCCCTCCATTTTCAACTGAAGTGGGTTCGGTCCTCCACGACGTCTTACCGTCGCTTCAACCTGGCCATGGATAGATCACTTCGCTTCGGGTCTAGAACATGCGACTCAAACGCCCTATTCAGACTCGCTTTCGCTACGGCTGCCCCACACGGGTTAACCTCGCCACATATCACTAACTCGCAGGCTCATTCTTCAAAAGGCACGCCGTCACCCCTACAAGGAGGCTCCGACGGTTTGTAAGCAAACGGTTTCAGGTACTATTTCACTCCCCTCCCGGGGTACTTTTCACCTTTCCCTCACGGTACTTGTCCGCTATCGGTCATCTGGGAGTATTTAGGCTTATCAGGTGGTCCTGACAGATTCACACGGGATTTCTCGGGCCCCGTGCTACTTGGGATACACATCCGGCCATAACACCATTTCGTCTACGGGGCTGGCACCCACTACGGCCCGGCTTTCAAACCGGTTCGACTATGATGCGCTGTAACCGCCCCAGTCCGGCAGAACTGAGCGACGTGTCCCACAACCCCGACCATGCAACGCCCGCCGGCTATCACACATGATCGGTTTAGCCTCATCCGCTTTCGCTCGCCACTACTCACGGAATCACATGTTGTTTTCTCTTCCTGTGGGTACTGAGATGTTTCACTTCCCCACGTTCCCTCTACCCGCCCTATATATTCAGGCGGGAGTCACCAGGTCGCAGAACGCCTGGCGGGGTTTCCCCATTCGGAAATCCTCGGATCAAAGCTCGATTATCAGCTCCCCGAGGCTTATCGCAGATTTCTACGTCCTTCTTCGGCTCCAGATGCCAAGGCATCCACCGTTTGCTCTTAGAAACTTGACCACAAAGATTAAAATTGCGATCCAACGTCACCAATCAACAACCCGAAGGCTGATCATGGATGACGCGAATCAAAGATGCTCGCGTCCACTGTGTAGTTCTCAACATACGATCGGCACCAGCACTCCCCCACCCACAGGTAGGATCACACCGGCCCGACGAAGAACCAGCAACCAGAACGAACCCGTCCCAGTCACGGCTCAACCCTCAGTCCATCACAGACCGAGAAGCCTGGTCCCTCAGGACCCAACAACGTGCACCAGCCAGCAGCTCCACCCCAACCCGTTCCAACCCTGCAAGCAGGACGTACTGAGACCGGAAGCATCACTCCCAACTGCACTGTCAATGTTCCACCCATGAGCTACCCGTCGGACACGTTCGGTCCGAATCGGGCGCCTGGACACCGCAAGCGATGCCAGATGCTCCTTAGAAAGGAGGTGATCCAGCCGCACCTTCCGGTACGGCTACCTTGTTACGACTTAGTCCTAATCACCGATCCCACCTTCGACGGCTCCTTCCACAAGGGTTAGGCCACCGGCTTCGGGTGTTACCGACTTTCATGACTTGACGGGCGGTGTGTACAAGGCCCGGGAACGTATTCACCGCAGCGTTGCTGATCTGCGATTACTAGCGACTCCGACTTCATGAGGTCGAGTTGCAGACCTCAATCCGAACTGAGACCGGCTTTTTGGGATTCGCTCCACCTTACGGTATCGCAGCCCTTTGTACCGGCCATTGTAGCATGCGTGAAGCCCAAGACATAAGGGGCATGATGATTTGACGTCATCCCCACCTTCCTCCGAGTTGACCCCGGCAGTCTCCTATGAGTCCCCGGCATAACCCGCTGGCAACATAGAACGAGGGTTGCGCTCGTTGCGGGACTTAACCCAACATCTCACGACACGAGCTGACGACAACCATGCACCACCTGTACACCGACCACAAGGGGGCGACCATCTCTGGCCGTTTCCGGTGTATGTCAAGCCTTGGTAAGGTTCTTCGCGTTGCATCGAATTAATCCGCATGCTCCGCCGCTTGTGCGGGCCCCCGTCAATTCCTTTGAGTTTTAGCCTTGCGGCCGTACTCCCCAGGCGGGGCGCTTAATGCGTTAGCTACGACACAGAAACCGTGGAAAGGTCCCTACATCTAGCGCCCAACGTTTACGGCATGGACTACCAGGGTATCTAATCCTGTTCGCTCCCCATGCTTTCGCTCCTCAGCGTCAGTTACGGCCCAGAGATCTGCCTTCGCCATCGGTGTTCCTCCTGATATCTGCGCATTCCACCGCTACACCAGGAATTCCAATCTCCCCTACCGCACTCTAGTCTGCCCGTACCCACTGCAAGCCCGAGGTTGAGCCTCGGGATTTCACAGCAGACGCGACAAACCGCCTACGAGCTCTTTACGCCCAATAATTCCGGACAACGCTTGCACCCTACGTATTACCGCGGCTGCTGGCACGTAGTTAGCCGGTGCTTTTTCTGCAGGTACCGTCACTTTCGCTTCTTCCCTACTAAAAGAGGTTTACAACCCGAAGGCCGTCATCCCTCACGCGGCGTTGCTGCATCAGGCTTTCGCCCATTGTGCAATATTCCCCACTGCTGCCTCCCGTAGGAGTCTGGGCCGTGTCTCAGTCCCAGTGTGGCCGGTCACCCTCTCAGGCCGGCTACCCGTCGTCGCCTTGGTGAGCCATTACCTCACCAACAAGCTGATAGGCCGCGAGTCCATCCCCAACCAAAAAATCTTTCCACCACCAGACCATGCGGCCGGCAGTCGTATCCAGTATTAGACGTCGTTTCCAACGCTTATCCCAGAGTCAGGGGCAGGTTACTCACGTGTTACTCACCCGTTCGCCACTAATCCACCCAGCAAGCTGGGCATCATCGTTCGACTTGCATGTGTTAAGCACGCCGCCAGCGTTCGTCCTGAGCCAGGATCAAACTCTCCGTAAAAAATTACAACCAACACCCGAAAGCGTCAGCGAGTTGATTCTGACTGTCGACTGTCTACTGACAATCTTCAATCCAAAAGGAATTGTCTCAAACCCAGCCAAAAGGCCAGGCACGAGGTCAATAAAATTGGCATTGACAATGTGCACGCTGTTGAGTTCTCAAGGACCAGACGCACTTGCTCCTCGGCTCGAGTTCGAGCGTCAGCCACAAGGCTTGTGTACTTGGCTTGCCACCGGTCGTTCGTCGGACCCGGAGGTCCAGTGGCTCATCCCGATGGGAGAGAACCGGTGGGCTTGTCATCCTAAGCGTCGAAGCGATCCAGCGCAAGGCCCGATCTGAACTTCAGTGGAGGATGGTCCCGCTTGAGGGCCGGCGTGCTCTGGGCTTTCGCTCCAGCCGCTCCGCCGCACCTTTGGGGTGACGAGTAAGAACTATACGCAGCCCTGAGCGAGTGCGCCAAGCCTGCCCCCATCCCGGGCGTGTCGCGTTGTGCAACACGCGTCGCCCGCACGCAGCGATGCCCGGTTCCACAGGGGAACCGGGCATCGCGAGGGATCGAGGAAACGGCGATCAGCCGAGCGTCACACCGGCCAGGGTCTTCTTGCCCCGGCGCAGCACGAGCACTCCCCCGGGCAGGGCGAGGTCGGACAGCGGGGCGGCCGGATCGTCGGCTCGGACGTTGTTGACGTACACGCCGCCCTGGTCGATCGCACGACGGGCCTCGCCGAGGGACTTCACGAGTTCGGTCTCCACGAGCGCCCGCGCCACGTCGGCACCGGGATCGAGCGTCGCCGAACCGGGCAGCTCCGCGATCGCGGACCGCAGGGTGTCCGGGTCGAGCGCACCGAGGTCTCCGTTGCCGAACAGCGCCGCCGCGGCATCGATCGCCGCCTGCGTCGCGGCGACCCCGTGCACGAGCGAGGTGACCTCGAACGCCAGGGTCCGCTGGGCCTCCCGTCGGAAGGGCTCGTCGGCGACGGCCTGCTCGAGCCGTTCGATCTCGGCCCGGGTCAGGAACGTGAACTCACGGAGACGTGCGACCACGTCGGCGTCCGCCGTGTTGAGCCAGAACTGGTAGAGCGCGTACGGCGACGTCATCTCGGCGTCGAGCCAGATCGCGTTGCCCTCGCTCTTGCCGAACTTCGTGCCGTCGGCGTTGGTGATCAGGGGCGTGCCGAGGGCGTGGACCGTCGCCCCCTCGGAACGACGGATGAGCTCGGTGCCCGAGGTCAGGTTGCCCCACTGGTCCGACCCGCCGGTCTGCAGCGTGCACCCGTACTGCCGGAAGAGCTCGCGGTAGTCGAGCCCCTGCAGGATCTGGTAGCTGAACTCGGTGTAGCTGATCCCGGCGTCGGAGCTCAGTCGGGCCGCGACCGCGTCCTTCTTGAGCATCGAGTTGACGCGGAAGTACTTGCCGACGTCACGCAGGAAGTCGATCGCCGACATCGGTGCGGTCCAGTCGAGGTTGTTCACCAGGCGGACGCCGTTGTCGCCGTCGGGGCTGAGGAACCGGGACACCTGGGCCTGCAGCCGGGACACCCACTCGGCCACGGTCTCCGGGGTGTTCAGCGTCCGCTCCGCCGTGGGGCGGGGATCGCCGATGAGCCCGGTCGACCCGCCCACCAGCGCGAGTGGCTTGTGTCCGGCGAGCTGCAGCCGGCGCATGGTCAGGAGCTGCAGGAGGTTGCCGCAGTGCAGCGACGGCGCGGTCGGGTCGAAGCCGCAGTAGTACGTGATCGGATCACCGTCGAGGGCCGCCTGCAGCGCGGCCTCGTCGGTCGAGACCTGCACCAGGCCACGCCACCGCAGTTCGTCCCACACCGAGTCGAAGGTGGGATCGTTCTGCTGGCGCGTCAGGACGTCGTGGGCGGGAGCACTGGACACCCCGCCATCGTAGCGGCGACGGACGTCCGGCAGGCGCGCTCGGCCGGGAGGCCCGTGGTCGCGTTCATGAGTCGACGGCGCCCTTGTGCCGTCGGTACGCCGAGACCGTCGGGTCGCCCGTCAACCAGAAGCGCCAGGGGTACCGCACCCCGCCGGCGATGCCGCCGACGCCGGTGCGCGGCCCGCGCGAGATCCGCGGCACCGGACCGCCCCCGCCGGGGGCGGGAACGGTCTCGGACAGGAGCGCGTCGATCACGGGAGCCGGACCGGCGGAGGCGATCCGCGCCTCCAGACCAGGTGCCAGGGTGAGCACGAACGGGCCGGAGCCGTCGAGCAGTGACGTGCCGTCGTCCTCGCCGAGGACGGCACCGAGGGCGCCGCCGAGGTTGCCGGGCCCCCGCGCCAACGCGACGTCGTCGACGGCCGGGCCACGACGCGCTCGTGCCACGTCGAGGCCGTCGACCACCTCCGCACCGCGGAGCAGCGATCCCGACGACGTCCCCACTGGTCCGCTCACCACGTTGACGCACGTGTGGATGCCGTACGACCGGTAGGCGTACAGGGTCCCGGGCGGTCCGAACAGGTGGCGGTTGCGCGGTGTCGGACCGCGGTGCCCGTGCGAGCCGGGGTCGGTGGGGCCGGAGTAGGCCTCGACCTCGGTGATGCGCAGCGTCACGCCCCGGCCGGCGATCGTCGCACCGAGCAGGGCCGGCGCGGCGATCGGGGCCACCTCGGCGAGGAGGGCGTCGATCCCGGCGGTCATCGGGAGAAGGGCGCGCCCTCGGCCAGGTCGTGCACACGCCGCGTGAACGCGGCGAGCTGATCGGCCACCCGGTCGGGAGCCGTGCCACCGACGCCGGAACGCGACGCGACGCTGCCCTCGATCGTCAGGACGCCCCGCACCTGCGGGGTGAGGTGCTCGGACACCGCGCGGTACTCGTCGTCGGTGGGCTGGTCGAGCTCGAGCCCGCGCTCCTCGCAGTACCGGACCAGTGCGCCGGAGACCTCGTGGGCGTCGCGGAACGGCACGCCCTGGCGGACCAGCCACTCGGCGACGTCCGTGGCGAGCGAGAAGCCCTGCGGGGCGAGCTCGGCCATCCGCTCGGTGTCGAAGGTCAGTGTCGCGATCATGCCGGTGAAGGCGGGCAGCAGCACCTCGAGCGTGGCGACCGAGTCGAAGACCGGCTCCTTGTCCTCCTGCAGGTCGCGGTTGTAGGCGAGCGGCAGCCCCTTGAGGGTCGCGAGCAGGCCCGTCAGGTTGCCGATGAGCCGACCGGACTTGCCGCGCGCGAGCTCGGCGATGTCCGGGTTCTTCTTCTGCGGCATGATGCTCGAGCCGGTCGAGAACGCGTCGTGGAGCCGGACGAAGCCGAACTCCTTCGTGTTCCAGAGGATGACCTCCTCCGACAGTCGCGAGACGTCGATGCCGATCTGCGCCAGGACGAACGCGAACTCGGCGACGACGTCACGGGCGGCGGTCGCGTCGATCGAGTTGTCGGCCGGGCGGTCGAACCCGAGCTCGGCAGCGATGGCGGACGGGTCGAGACCGAGCGAGCTGCCGGCCAGGGCACCGGCACCGTACGGGCTGACGCTCGCGCGTCCTGCCCAGTCGCGAAGCCGCTCGAGGTCGCGGACCAGGGGCCATGCGTGCGCGAGCAGGTGGTGCGCGAGGAGGACGGGCTGTGCGTGCTGCAGGTGCGTGCGCCCGGGCATGATCGCGTCGGGGTGCTCGGTCGCCTGCTGGGTGATCGCGTCGACGAGGTCGATCACGAGCCGGCCGATGCGCCGCCCGTGGTCGAGCATGTGCATGCGACCGAGGGTGGCGATCTGGTCGTTGCGGCTGCGGCCGGCGCGGAGCTTGCCGCCGAGCTCGGGGCCGAGGTCGGCGATGAGCAGGCGTTCCAGTGCGCCGTGGACGTCCTCGTCGGTGTCGTCGGGCTGCAGCGTGCCGTCGGCGTGCGCGGCCTCGAGCCGGTCGAGGCCGGCGAGCATGCGCTCGAGTTCGTCGGCCGTCAGGTAGCCGGCGGTGTGGAGCGCGCGGGCGTGGGCACGGGAGCCGGCGATGTCGTAGGGGGCGAGCTGCCAGTCGAAGTGCGTCGACTTCGAGAGCGCGGCGAGGGCGGCGCTCGGGCCGTCGGCGAAGCGGCCGCCCCACAGGGCACCGGTGTTGGTGGCGTCGGTCTTGTCGTCGGTCATGTCGTCCTGCGTCGTTCGGTGGTGCTGGATGAGGGTCAGTTCTGTGCCGCGTCGCCGCGGGTGGCGATGGGGGTCAGTTCGCGGCGTCGCGGCGGGCGGTGATCCTGCCGGGCAGCGACCAGAGCTCGGTGAAGCCCCTGGCCGGGGACCGGTCGGGCTCGTCGCCGGCCTCGGACGTCGCCAGGTCGAAGTCGTACAGGCTCTGCTCCGAGCGGCGGCCCGTCACGGTGGCACGACCACCCTGCAGCCGCAGCCGGACGTCGCCGGAGACGTGCTGCTGGGTGTGCTCGAGGAAGGCGTCGAGACCGCGCTTCAGGCCGCCGAACCACAGCCCGTCGTAGACCAGGCCGGCCCACTCCGCCTCGACACCGCGCTTGTAGCGGAGGACGTCGCGCTCCAGGGTCAGGCTCTCGAGCTCCTCGTGGGCGGTGATGAGTGCGATGGCCGCCGGGGCCTCGTAGACCTCGCGCGACTTCGTGCCGGTGAGGCGGTCCTCGACGACGTCGATGCGTCCGACGCCGTGCTTGCCCGCGACGGCGTCGAGCTCCTGCACGAGCCGCAGGACGCTGAAGCGCTGGCCGTCGAGCGCCACGGGGACGCCGCGGTCGAAGGTGATCGTCACCTCGTCGGCCTGCTGCGGGACGGCCGGGTCGTGCGTGGAGGCGTAGAGCGCTTCGGCGGGGGCGGTCCACGGGTCCTCGAGCGCCACGGACTGCACCGAGCGGCCCCACAGGTTCTGGTCGACCGAGTGGTGCGAGGACTCGACGTGCGGGACCGGGAGCCCGCGCTCCTGTGCGGCGGCGATCGCCCGGTCGCGGTGCAGCCCGAGGTCGCGCACCGGCGCCAGGGTCCGGAGGTCCGGGGCGATCGCGGCGACGGCGGCCGCGAAGCGGACCTGGTCGTTGCCGACGCCGGTGCACCCGTGCGCGACGCTGTCGGCACCGAGCTGCTTCGCCGTCAGGGCGAGGTGCTTGGCGATGAGCGGTCGGCTCAGCGCGGACACCAGGGGGTACCGCTTCTGGTGGAGCGCGTTGGCCCGGAGCGCCGGCACGACGTACTCGTCGGCGAACTCGTCCTTGGCGTCGACGACGAGCGACTCGACGGCACCGCAGTCGAGTGCCCGCTGCCGCACCACGTCGAGGTCGTCGCCCTGGCCCACGTCCACCGCGAGGGCCACCACGTCCTTGCCGGTGGCGTCACGCAGCCAGCCGATCCCGACGGAGGTCTCGAGACCGCCGGAGGAGGCGAGGACGACGCGGTCAGCCACTGGTGTTCCCCGGTCCGCTAGTCGTTGGCGAGCAGCCAGGCCAGCAGTGCCTTCTGGGCGTGCAGACGGTTCTCCGCCTCGTCCCAGATGATGCTGCGCGGCCCGTCGATGACGTCGGCGGTCACCTCGTAGCCACGGTCGGCCGGCAGGCAGTGCATGAAGACGGCGTCGTCGGCGGCGTGCGCCATGAGCGCGTCGTCGACCCGGTACCCCGCGAAGGTGTCCAGGCGCGACTGCTTCTCGGCCTCCTTGCCCATCGACACCCAGGTGTCCGTCACGACGACGTCGGCACCGGCGACCGCCGCGACCGGGTCGGTGACGACGAGGACGGACCCACCGGTCACGGCGGCACGGTCCTCGGCGTCGGTGACGACCTGCGCCGACGGGGCGAACTCGGCCGGGGCCGCGACGCGGACGTGCATGCCCGCCGTCGCACCGGCGAGCAGGTAGGACTGCGCCATGTTGCTCGCGCCGTCACCGATGAACGCCACCGTCTGACCCGCGAGGGTGCCGCGGTGCTCACGGATGGTGAGCAGGTCCGCCAGCAGCTGGCAGGGGTGGAAGTCGTCGGACAGCGCGTTGACCACGGGGACCGTCGTGCCGGCGGCCATCTCCTCGAGCCCGGCCTGCCCGTAGGTGCGCCAGACGATCGCGGAGACCATGCGCTCGAGCACGCGGGCGGTGTCGGAGGGGGTCTCCTTGCCGCCGAGCTGGCTGTTGGCGGTCGAGATGATGAGCGGGCTGCCGCCGAGGTCCGAGATGCCGACGTGGAAGGACACCCGGGTGCGGGTCGACGACTTGTCGAAGATGACCGCGACGCTCTGCGGCCCGGCCAGGGGCTGCTCGGCCCAGCGGTCGGCCTTCATGCGGTCCGCGATGTCGAGGATCGCGGACTGCTCGGCCTGGCTGAGGTCGTCGTCCCGGAGGAAGTGGCGGGTCATGCGGAGGTCTCCTGGCTGGTGGTGCCCTGCTCGGCGGCGACCGCGGCCAGGCTCTGCCCGAGGATCGACAGGAACTCGTCGATCTCGGCGTCGGACACGATGAGCGGCGGCGCGATGCGCAGGCTCGACTCGTTGGGGGCGTTGATGATGAGGCCGCGTTCGAGTGCCGCGGCGTTGACGAGGGGGCCGACCGGGCCGGTCAGACCGACCCCGATGAGCAGGCCGGTGCCGCGGACCTCCTCGACCAGGGGGGAGCCGATCGCGCGGATGCCCTCACGGATCCGTTCGCCCTTGACCACGGCGCCCGCCACCAGGTCGGCGCGCTCGATCTCCTCGAGCACGGCATTGGCGACGCGGGTGCCGAGCGGGTTGCCACCGAAGGTCGAGCCGTGCTGGCCGGCTGAGAACAGGTCGGACGCCCACCCGAAGGTCACGAGGGCGCCGATCGGGAAGCCGCCGGCGATGCCCTTGGCGACCGTGATGGCGTCCGGGGTGATCCCGTGGCCCTGGAACGCGAACCAGTTGCCCGTCCGGCCGACACCCGTCTGGATCTCGTCGAGGATGAGCAGTGCGCCGTGCTCCGCGGTCAGTCGGCGTGCCGCCAGCAGGAAGCCCTCGGGCAGGTCGACCACGCCGGCCTCGCCCTTGATGGGTTCGAGGATCAGGGCGGCGACGGAGTCGTCGATCGACGCTTCGAGCGCCTCGACCGAGGTGTCGATGTGCTCGACGCCGGGCACCATCGGCAGGAAGTCCTGCTGCAGCGCGGGCTTGCCGGTGAGCGCGAGGGCACCCATCGTCCGGCCGTGGAAGCCCTGCTTGAGCGCGACGATCCGCGTCTTCGTGCCGTCTGCGCCCTTGTTGAGGCGGGCCAGCTTGAACGCGGCCTCGTTCGCCTCGGCGCCGGAGTTGCCGAAGTACACGCGACCGGCGTCGCCCGCACCGGTGATGCGCTTGAGGCGTTCGGCGAGCTCGAGCTGCGGCGGGGTGGCGAAGTAGTTCGACACGTGCACGAGCTTGGCCGCCTGGTCGGCGACGGCCTCGACCAGGGCGGGGTGCGCGTGCCCGAGGGAGTTCACGGCGATGCCGGCGAGGAAGTCGAGGTACCCGTTGCCCTCGACGTCCCAGACGCGACAGCCCTGGCCGCGCTCGAGCATGATCTTCGGCGGGGTCAGGGATCGCATGAGCGACGCCCCGAACCGGTCGTTCCAGGTCTGGGTCTGCGTCTCGGTGCTCACTGCTGCTGTCCCTTCTCGGTCGCGCCGGCCACGTGCTGGCCGGTGCTGCTGTCGATCGACGGCGACGCCACGCGTCGGCCGATCTCGGCGTGGGTCATCTGGTTCTCGGTGCGACGGCTCGGGTCCGGGATCACCTCGGTGCCCGCACCCCGCAGGGTGAAGACCTCGAGCAGGATCGAGTGCGGGATCCGGCCGTCGATGATGGTCGCACCGCCGACGCCGCCGACCACGGCGTCGAGGCACGCGGTCATCTTCGGGATCATGCCGGACTCGAGGGTCGGCAGGAGCTCGCGGAGTTCGTCGACGGCGATGAGGTCGACGATCGAGTCGCGGTCCGGCCAGTTGCGGTACAGCCCGGGGACGTCGGTGAGCATCATGAGCTTCGACGCACGGAGCGCGATCGCCAGCGCACCGGCCGCGGCGTCGGCGTTCACGTTGAGCGCCTGGTCCGGGTGGGCGTCGTCGATCGCGATGCTCGAGACCACCGGGATCCGGCCGGCCTCGATCGCGGCGAGCACCCCGGACGGGTCGACGTGGGTGATGTCCCCGACGTGCCCGAGGTCGTACTCCTGCCCGTCGACGACCACGCCCTTCTGCTCGCCGGTGAACAGCGAACCGCCGTCGCCGAACACGCCGACGGCCAGGCCCTCGCCGTGCTCGTTCACCAGGTCGACGATCTCGCGGTTCACCTCGCCGGCCAGGACGTCGCGGACGACCGTGATGGCCTCGGTCGTGGTGACGCGGTAGCCGCCGCGGAACTCGGACTCGATGCCCTGTTCCTTGAGCGCGGCGGAGATCTGCGGCCCGCCACCGTGCACGACGACCGGGTGCAGACCGGCGTAGCGCAGGTAGACCATGTCCTCGGCGAACGCGCGCTTGAGGTCGTCGTTCACCATGGCGTTGCCGCCGAACTTGACGACGACGATCTTGCCCGAGAACCGCTTCAGCCAGGGCAGCGACTCGATGAGCGTCGCGGCCTTGACGGCGGCGAGCTCGTGCTCTTCCTGCTTGCTCAGGTCGCCCATCAGCTGGAGTACGCGCTGTTCTCGTGCACGTAGTCGTGCGTGAGGTCGTTCGTCAGGATCGTCGCCGCGTGCGTGCCGACCCCGAGGTCGATGCGGACGTGGGTGTCACGCGGGGTCAGGTCGACGGTGTCGCTCGGCTCGTCCGGCGCGCCCGCGTGGCAGACCCGGACGCCGTTCATGCTGACGTCCACCTGGTACGGGTCGAACTCGGCGTCGGTCGTGCCGATCGCCGCGAGCACCCGACCCCAGTTCGGGTCGTTGCCGAAGACCGCGGCCTTGAACAGGTTGTTCCGGGCGACGCTGCGCCCGACCGTGACGGCCTCGTCCTCGGACACCGCGCCGGTGACCTCGATCGTGATGTCGTGGCTCGCGCCCTCGGCGTCCTGCTGGAGCTGCCGGGCGAGGTCCGCGCACACCGCGGTCAGCGCCTCCTGGAAGTCGCCGACCTCGGGGGTCACCCCGCTCGCACCGGAGGACAGCAGCACGACGGTGTCGTTGGTCGACATGCAGCCGTCCGAGTCGACGCGGTCGAAGGTCACGCGGGTCGCCGCGCGGAGCGCCTGGTCGAGCTGCTCCGCGGTCTGCACGGCGTCGGTCGTGATCACGACGAGCATCGTCGCGAGCCCGGGGGCCAGCATGCCGGCGCCCTTGGCCATGCCGCCGACCGTCCAGCCGTCCTCGGTCACGACGGACTGCTTCGGCGTCGTGTCCGTGGTCATGATCGCGACCGCAGCGTCGGGGCCGCCGTCGGCCGCCAGCGCGGCGCTGGCCAGGTCGACACCGCGCAGCACGCCGTCACGGAACGTCTGGTCACCGCGGCCGATCAGGCCCGTCGAGCAGACGACGACGTCGCCGGCACCGATGCCGAGGGCGTCGCCGACCGCTTCGGCCGTCATGTGCGTGGTCTGGAACCCGAAGGGTCCGGTGAAGCAGTTCGCACCGCCGGAGTTCAGGACGACGGCGCGCGCGACGCCGTCACCGACGACCTGGCGGGACCAGATCACCGGGTGCGCCTGGGCGCGGTTGCTGGTGAAGACCGCGGCCGCCGCGGCGTCCGGTCCGTCGTTCACGACGAGTGCGACGTCGGGCTTGCCGCTCGCCTTCAGGCCGGCGGTCACGCCCGCAGCGCGGAAGCCCGCTGCCGCGGTGACGCCCTGGAGGCCCGGCTTGGTCTGGGTGGTCGTTCCTGCGTCGGTCACGGTGCGACTCCGTCCACGCTGAGGCCCGTGGTCTCGGGGAGACCGAGGGCGATGTTCGCCGACTGCACGGCGGCGCCCGCCGTGCCCTTGGCGAGGTTGTCGAGGGCACTCACCGCGACGACACGACCGGCGGCCTCGTCGACGGCGATGCCGACGAGTGCGGTGTTCGCGCCGATGGTGTCCGCGACGCGCGGGAACTCCCCCTCGGGCAGCAGGTGCACGAAGGGCTCGTCGGCGTAGGCCTGCTCCCAGGCGAGTCGCACGTCGCGCGCGCTCACGCCGGGCGAGAGCTTGGCGGTGGTGGTTGCCAGGATGCCGCGCGCCATCGGCACGAGCACGGGCGTGAACGAGATCGTCACGTCCGCTGCGCCGGCGACCTGCAGGTTCTGCTGGATCTCGGGGACGTGCCGGTGGGTACCGCCGACGGCGTACGCACTCGCCGACCCCATGATCTCCGCCGCCAGGTAGGTGTTCGCGAGCTTCTTGCCGGCACCGCTCGGGCCGACGCTGAGCACCGCGACGAGGTCGTCCGACTCGACCAGGCCGGCCTGGACACCGGGCTGGATGCCGAGCGTCACCGCGGTGACGTTGCACCCGGGAACCGCGATGCGCTTCGTGCCGACCAGGGCGGAACGCTGCTTGCCCTGGGAGACGATGTCGTCGACGTCCCGCCACTCCTCGGCGGAGCCGGGCGTGGGCGCCGCGAGCAGGAGTTCGGGCAGCCCGTACGTCCAGGCGCCGAAGTACTCGCCGCCGTAGAACCGCTCCCACGCCGCCGGGTCCGTCAGCCGGTGGTCCGCGCCGCAGTCGACGACGAGGGTGTCGTCCCCGAGCTCGGCGGTGATCGCCCCCGACTGTCCGTGCGGCAGCGCCAGGAACACCACGTCGTGTCCGCGGAGGGTCTCGGCCGTGGTCTCGACGAGCGTCAGGTGCGACAGCGAGCGGAGGTGCGGCTGCGTCGCGATCAGGGGCTGTCCGGCGTTCGAGAACGCCGTCACCGTCCTGACGTCGAACTCGGGGTGGGCGGAGAGCACGCGCAGGAGCTCGCCGCCCGCGTAGCCGGACGCTCCCGCCACGGCGACGGATACGGACATGGGATTCCACCTTTGGTCGGACTGGTCGTCGAGGAGTCGGAGGCGGCGACCCCGGGCGGTGCTGATCCCGTCGTGGGTCAGTCGCGCAGGGTCGCCCCGAATCGCTCGCCGGCACGTCGGACTGCGCCGTCGCGGGCCTCGGTGGCCTCGGCAGCGGTCAGCGTGCGGTCCGTGGCGCGGAACCGCAGGGCGAACGTCAGGGACTTCTGTCCCTCGTCCACGCCCGTGCCCCGGTAGTCGTCCACGAGCCGAGCATACTCCAACAGGTCTCCCGCGCCAGAGCGCACGGCGTCCAGGACGTCACCGGCCGGCACCTCCGTCGCGACGACGAGCGAGAGGTCCTGGGTGGCCGCGGGGTAGGACACGATCGGTCCGACGGCGACGAGCTCCGGAGCGGCTCCGACCAGGGCGTCGAGGTCGAGTTCGACGACGGCCACCACGCGGGGCAGCACGGCGGCCTCGGCCAGCTCGGGCAGGAGTTCGCCGGCGACGCCCACGACGGTGCCGTCCACGAGCAGCGACGCGGCGCGGCCCGGGTGCAGCGACGGGTGGGTGGTCTGGGCGACGGTCAGCTCGACGCCGACGGCCCACGCGATCTGGTGCGCGGCGTCGATCGCGTCGGCGATGCCGTAGGGCACGGCCGTCACGCCCGGCTGCTTCACGACGCGGTTGCCCGTCAGGAGCGCGGCGACGTGGAAGGGCTGCGCGGGCAGTGACGCGTCGAGTGCCTCGAGCGTGGCGCGGTCGGGGCGGACCGCACCGGCGGGGACGGTGTCGGTGCCGAGGGTCGCGTCGGTCTCCGGCAGGAACACCCGTGACGTCTCGTAGAGCGCGACGTCGACCAGCCCGCGGGCCACGTTGCGGCGCGCGGCGTCGACCAGCGCGGGGACACCGCTGCGGCGGAGCAGGTTCTGCTCGCTGTCCAGGGCGTTCGCGAGCACGACGCTCGGACCACCCTGCGGGTCGATGCCGGGGTAGGCGGCCTGGGTGGCGGCGGACACGAACGGCGCCGTCACCACCTCGACCAGACCGGACGCGGCGAGGGCCGCTGCGACCCGGCGGCGGGCGCGCTGGTGCACGGTGAGGCCGCGGCCGGGCGGGGCGACGGGCAGCACGCTCGGGATCCGGTCGTAGCCGACGATGCGCGCGACCTCCTCGACGAGGGTGGTGTCGTCGGTCAGGTCGGGGCGCCAGGTGGGCGGGGTGACCGCGAGCTGTTCGCCGTCGACCTCGACCGCCGCACCGATCGCCCGGAGCGTCTCGATGACCTCGGCGTCGGTGTACTCGACGCCGACGAGCTCGGCCGGACGGGACAGGCGCATCGGGACGGTCGACCGCGGCTCGGTGTCGACGAGCGTCGACCCGAGGGCGTCCGCCGTACCGCCGGCGAGCTCGACGAGGAGCTCGACGGCACGGTTCGCCGCGGCCTCGGCCACCTGCGGGTCGACTCCGCGCTCGAAGCGACGGGATGCCTCGCTGGGGAGCTTGTGGCGCCGAGCGGTGCGGGCGATCGAGACCTGGTCGAAGCCAGCGGCCTCGATGAGGACGTCGGTCGTGCTCGCCGAGATCTCGGTGCGGGCTCCGCCCATCACGCCGGCGAGGCCGACGGGACCGTCGTCGTCGGTGATGACGAGGTCTTCGGGGTCGAGCGTCCGGACGGTCCCGTCGAGTGTCTCGAGGGTCTCGCCGGCAGCTGCGCGGCGGACACCGAGCCCACCGCGGACGGTCTGCAGGTCGTAGCCGTGCAGGGGCTGGCCCAGCTCGAACATGACGTAGTTCGTGATGTCGACGGGCAGCGAGATCGACCGCACACCGGCGAGTGCGAGACGCGACACCATCCAGGACGGTGTCTTCGCAGCCGGGTCGATCCCCCGCACGACGCGCGTGACGAACGTGGAGGCGCCCACCCGACCGCGGGTCGGGGCCTGGTCGTCGATCGTGACCCGGAAACCCTCGGCGGTGCGGGGCGCGACGCGGTCGACCGGGTCGCGGAAGCTGGCGCCGGTGGCGTGGGCGTACTCGCGCGCGACGCCGCGCATGCTGAGGACGTAGCCGCGGTCCGGGGTCACGTTGATCTCGACGGCGGCGTCGTCGAGGCCGAGGAGCGCGATGGCGTCCTGCCCGACCTCCGGCTCCATGCCGAGGTCGGCGAAGCGCAGGATGCCGTCGTGCTCGTCGCCCAGGCCGAGCTCGCGGGCCGAGGCGATCATGCCGTCGGACACGTGCCCGTAGGTCTTGCGGGCGGCGATCGGGAACGGACCGGGCAGCACGGCGCCGGGCAGCGTGACGACGACGAGGTCGCCGACGTCGAAGTTGTGCGCGCCGCAGACGATGCCGCGCGGCTCGGCCTCGCCGACGTCCACCTGGCACCAGTTGATGGTCTTGCCGTTCTTCTGCGGCTCGGGCACGCGCTCGAGCACCCGGCCGACCACGACGGGTCCGGTCAGGTCGAACGTGTGCACGGCTTCTTCCTCGAAGCCGACCGACACGAGTGCCGCGTGGACGTGCTCGAGGGTGACGTCCTCGGGCAGGTCGACGGACTCACCGAGCCAACGGAGTGGGACGCGCATCAGACCACCGTTCCGAACTGCTGCGAGAAGCGGATGTCGCCCTCGAGGAAGTCACGCATGTCGTTCAGGCCGTTGCGGAACTGCAGCGTCCGCTCGATGCCCATGCCGAAGGCGAAGCCCTGGTACTCGTCCGGGTCGATGCCGGCGGCACGCAGGACGTTCGGGTTGACCATGCCGCAGCCACCCCACTCGACCCACCGCGCGCCACCCTTGGCGTTCGGCTGCCAGACGTCCATCTCGGCGCTCGGCTCGGTGAAGGGGAAGTAGTTGGGGCGGAGACGGATCTGCGCCTCGGCGCCGAACATCTGGCGCGCGAAGTGCTCGAGCGTGCCACGCAGGTGCGCCATCGTCAGCCCCTTGTCGATCGCGATGCCCTCGACCTGGGTGAAGACCGGCAGGTGCGTGGCGTCGAGCTCGTCGGCACGGTAGACGCGCCCCGGGGCGATGACGTAGAGCGGGAGCTCACGGGACAGCAGCGACCGCACCTGCACCGGGGACGTGTGCGTGCGCATGACCAGGTGCCGGTCGACCGGCTCGACGAAGATCGTGTCGGCCATCGCCCGGGCCGGGTGGTCGGGATCGAAGTTCAGGGCGTCGAAGTTGAACCACTCGTGCTCGAGCTCGGGCCCCTCTGCGACCTCCCACCCCATGCCGACGAAGATGTCGGCGACGTCCTCGTTGAGGAGCGACAGCGGGTGGCGCGACCCGGTCGGGCGGTGCGTCGGCAGTGCCGTGACGTCGACCCGCTCGGCCTCGAGCCGGGCGCGTTCCTCGGCCACGGCGAGGACGGCTTCCTGTTCGGCGATCGCCCCGTTCACCCGGCCACGGGCCTGACCGACGAGCTTGCCGGCCGCGGCCTTCTGCTCCGGCGGCACGCTGCGCATCGACGCGTTCATCCGGGCCAACGGCGACTGCTCACCGGTGTGCTCGGACCGGGCCTGCTTCAGTTCGGCGACCGTCGTCGTGGCACGGACGGCAGCGAGGGCCGCGTCCACCGCGTCGGCGACGGCCGATTCGCTGATCTCGAGAGGTTCTGACACGAGACCCAAGCCTACCGGCCCCTGGGATACCGCCGTCCTGTACCGGACGGACGCCTACGCCGTGCGGAGCGCGAACGCCGACTCGTACAGGCACACCGACGCAGCGGTCGCGAGGTTCATCGACTCCGCCTGCCCGTAGATCGGCACCTTCACGGCCCGGTCGACGAGGGCGAGGTCCTCGGCGGTGAGCCCGCGGGCCTCGTTGCCGAAGACCCACGCGGTCGGACCGTCGAGCATGCCCTCGGCCCGGACGACCGGCAGGTCGTCGCCGGAGACGTCGGCCGCGAGCACCGTGTAGCCCAGGGCCTTCGCCCGCCCGATCGTGTCGGCGAGGGTGACGCCGACCGACACCGACACGTGGAACAGCGAGCCCGTGGTGGACCGGACGACCTTCGGGTTGTACGGGTCGACCGAGCGCCCGGTCAGCACGACCGCGTCGGCGCCGGCGGAGTCGGCGGCGCGGATGATCGTGCCGGCGTTCCCCGGGTCCCGCACCTCCTCGAGGATGGCGACCAGTCCCGGCAACGCGTCGGGCTCGTCGGACGCACCCCGGGCCTCCAGGCCGGCGTCGTCGCCAGCGCGACGGTCGGGGAAGACGTCCTTGACGGAGGTCGGGAACTGCTGGCAGACGGCGACCACGCCCTGCGGGGTGACGGTGTCGGCCATCGCGTCCAGCACCTGCTCCGTCACGAACCAGGTGTCCACCGGGGCGTCGTCGAGGCCGTAGCGGGCGGCGGCCGTCGGGGTGACGTAGAGCTCCCGGAGCAGCTCCGGGCCGTACTCCAGCGCTTCACGGACCGCCTGCGGGCCCTCCAGCAGGAACAGGCCGGTCTCGGCCCGCACGTCCTTCTTGGCCAGGGCCGCGACGGCCTTCACGCGTCCGGCACGGGGGTTCTCGAGGAGATCGCTCACGACCCAAGTCTAGGAACGACGAAACCCCCGCCGTGCGGCGGGGGTTTCGCGAGCAGGAGATCCGACTACGCGGCCTTCGGGGCCGAGGTGTCGGCCGGGAGGGCCTTCTTCGCGGTCTCGACGAGCGCGGTGAAGGTCTCCGGGTTGTTCACGGCGAGGTCGGCGAGGATGCGACGGTCGACCTCGACGCCGGCCAGGTTCAGACCCTGGATGAGGCGGTTGTAGGTCAGGCCGTTCGCACGGGACGCAGCGTTGATGCGCTGGATCCAGAGGCGACGGAACTCGCCCTTCTTCGCGTGACGGTCGCGGTACGCGTAGACGAGGGAGTGGGTGACCTGCTCCTTGGCCTTGCGGTACAGGCGCGAACGCTGGCCGCGGTAGCCCTCGGCGCGCTCGAGGATGACGCGGCGCTTCTTGGCGGCGTTGACCGCTCTCTTTACTCGTGCCATTGCACTATTCCTTTACGTTCCGGGGGCTCAGTGGCCGAGGAGCTTCTTGACGTTCTTCGCGTCAGCCTTGGAGAGGACCTGGTCCTCGTTCAGGCGGGCCTTGCGCTTGGCGCTCTTGACCTCGAGGTTGTGACGCATACCGGCCTGCTGCTTCATGATCTTGCCGGTACCGGTGACCTTGAAGCGCTTCTTCGACCCGGAGTGGGTCTTCTGCTTGGGCATGGTGGTGCCTTTCCGTGGGATGGATGGGGGGCCGCGTCGTTGCGGGGTCGGTCCGGGGGACCTACTCGGCCGGGGCGTCCGTGGACGTGGCTGCGGCCTCGCCCTCCGGCTTGCCCTTGGCGGCGTGCTCGGAAGCGCGGCGCTCGGCCTTCTGTGCAGCACGCTTGGCGTTCTGCTCGCCCTTGACGTCGGACTTGTTCTTGAGCGGGGCGATGATCATCGTCATGTTGCGGCCGTCCTGGGTAGGACGCGACTCGACGACACCGAACTCGGCGATCTCCTCCGCGAACTTCTGGAGGAGACGCACACCCTGCTCCGGACGCGACTGCTCGCGGCCACGGAAGAGGATCATCGCCTTCACCTTGTCGCCGCCGAGGAGGAACCCCTCGGCGCGCTTGCGCTTCGTCTCGTAGTCGTGCACGTCGATCTTCAGGCGGAAACGGACCTCTTTCAGGTCCGTGTTCACCTGGTTGCGACGGGCTTCCTTGGCCTTCTGAGCGGCCTCGTACTTGAACTTGCCGTAGTCCATGATCTTGGCCACGGGCGGCTTCGAGTTCGGCGCGACCTCGACCAGATCCAGTTCGGCTTCCTGCGCGAGACGCAGTGCCATGGCGATCGGGACGACGCCGACCTGCTCACCCTGCGGACCGACGAGTCGGACTTCGGGAACGCGGATTCGGTCGTTGGTACGGGGATCGGTGATGCGGAGCTCCTTCAATCAGGTGGTGGCCGTCCGGGGCGTATGCCCTGGACGACAGCACGAGAGAGGAGATCTGACGCACGGGATGTCGACCCGTTCGGCAGCCGCCCTGCATCGGGCCCGTCGGACCCGACCGACGAGTGCAGCACGTGCACCCGCGGAGCGGTGGTGACCCGGTAGCCTGGTGGAACGCGGCCGCGGGTGGGAGAGACTCCTCTTTCGTGACACCGTCCGGACGCTCTCAGGAAGACCTGGGGGCACACGGACAGCATCTGCCGCGGGACAGCCTAGCAGAGGAGCACCGTGAGCGACACCCCGACCGACGAGGACAGCATCGGCATCGACGCCGCCAGGGACATCGCGGAGGTGCCGGCCGTCGAGCTCATCAACACCGTCGCGGTGCACCTGCTCAGTGCCGCCGCCGTGAAGGTCGGCCTGGCCGACGACCCGCAGGAGCAGACCGACCTGGACGAGGCGCGGAAGCTCATCACCGCACTCGCCGGCCTGGTGACGGCCGCCGCGACCGAGATCGGCGACCATCACGCCCGCCCGCTCCGCGACGGGCTGCGGTCGTTGCAGCTCGCCTTCCGCGAGGCGTCGGCGATCCCCGACGCCCCCGGCAAGGGCCCGGGCGAGAAGTACACCGGTCCCGTCAACTGACGGGCGTCACCACCTGACGGACGGGAGGCACGGTGCCGGCTGGCACCGTGCCTCCCGTCCGTCAGGTGGGTCGGGTCGGTCAGGACGCGCCGGTCGCGTCAGTCAGGACCCACCGGTCGCGCCGGTCAGGATGCGCCGCCGACCAGGCGTCCGACCGCGGCCGACGGGATGCCGACCCAGTCCGGGCGGTTCCGGGTCTCGTAGACGACCTCGTAGACGGCCTTGTCGAGTTCGAACGCGTCGAGCAGGGCACGGTGGTCGGCGAGGTCGACGCCCGTGCCGCGCTGGTACCCCTGGAGGAACCGCGCCCGTGCGTCGGCCGCCCAGGCCGCCGCGTCGACCGGCTCGGCCTCGTGCGCCAGGGCTCCGGCCACGTAGTCGAACGACCGGAGCATGCCGGCGAGGTCGCGCAGGGTGACGTCCGGCAGGGAGCGCTCGTCGAGGGGACGCAGGGGCTCGCCCTCGAAGTCCAGGAACACCCAGCCGCGCGGGTCCGGTGCGGCGAGGACCTGGCCGAGGTGCAGGTCGCCGTGGACGCGCTGCAGGTCGGGCCAGACGGCGTCGGCGGCTCGCGCGTAGACGGCACGGATCGCGTCGGCGTGCTCCGCGACGGCCGGGGCCTCGCGCGTGGCCGTCTCGAGCCGGTCGTGCATGGTGGCGACGGCGGCGTCACGACGGGCGGCGTCCGCGGGTTCCGTCGGCAGGGCGGTCGCGAGGGTGCGGTGGACGTCCGCCAGGGCGGTACCGAGCTGCTCGGCGCGGTCGCCGAAGGGCGTGCCGGCCTGCGCCTCCCGCAGGGCCACGCGCCAGGCGTCGTCGAGGCCGGGCAGGAACTCCTGCGCGAATGCCAGGTGGCCGCTCGCGGTGCCGTCCGGTCGGCCGACGTCGGGCCACTCGGCACGGAGGGCGCCGTACACCCGGGGCACGCGGGTGCTGCCCGCCGCGGTCAGTGCGAGCTGCATGGTGACGTCCGGGTTGTCGCCGTGGTGCAGGACCCGGAAGACCTTGATGATCACGCGCTCGCCGGACTCGGTGTCGCAGATGACCGAGGTGTTCGACTGCTCGCCGGTGAGCACCCGCGCGGCCACGACCCGGCCGATCGGGGTGAGGCTGTCGGTCGAGGCGTCGATACGTGCGGCGAGCGCCGACACCCACCCGAGGTCGGTCGTGGCGTCGACGAGCGAGCCGTCGGCGTCGGTCGTCACCGGCGACTGGTACAGGACGGGGACCGCGGGGGCGTCGTCGATCACCAGTCGGGTCCCGGCGTCCGTCGAGACGGTGCGGAGCCGCGGCACCGATCCCTTCGAGGCGTACCACCGACGGTCGGCGATCCAGGTGCCGAGGTCGTGGTCGCTCGGTGCGCCGGCGTCGGGGGCGTCGATGCCGGGGGCTCGGGTGTCGGGGGCTCGGGTCTCGGGGGCGCTGCGTGCTCCGTCGCTCATGCAGCGGAAGGTACGCGCCGGGTGCTGTCGAGGTGCCGAGTGCGCCACCGGACGCGGTCCGGCAATCGCCGGTGAGCTCTTTACAACGATGTACCAGCACGCGAGCATGGGGGCATGAGCACGCTCGACGGCACCGTGGCCGCACCTGACTCCGCTTCCGCTCCGGCCCTCCCCCTCGCCTCACGGCAGGACGGCACCCACCCCCGGCCGCAGATGCTCCGCTCGGCCTGGGCCGACCTCGACGGCACGTGGTCGTTCCGCAACGACGGCGACGACGTGGCCTGGCGCACGGGCTTCCCCGACGCGCGCGACATCGTGGTGCCGTTCCCGCCCGAGTCCACCGCGTCGGGCATCGACGAGCCCGGCTTCCACCCCGTCGTCTGGTACTCCCGTGCCGTCACGCGGGCCGAGCTGGACGCCGCCGGCTTCGGCGAGGGGGCCCCGCGACTCGTCCTGCACTTCGGAGCCGTCGACCACCGCGCCCGGGTCTGGGTGGACGGGCAGTTCGTCGGCGAGCACGAGGGCGGTCACACCCCGTTCTCGTTCGACGTGACCGAGGTGCTCGCCACCGACCCCGACGCCGTGCACACGCTCGTGGTCCGGGCCGAGGACGACCCGCACGACCTGACCCAGCCCCGCGGCAAGCAGGACTGGCACGAGGACCCGCACGCCATCTGGTACCGCCGGACGACGGGGATCTGGCAGACGGTGTGGCTCGAGGCCGTGCCGACCGCGTCGATCGCGTCCCTGCGGTGGACGAACGTCGACCACGCGACGATGCGACTGACCGTCCGGGTCGACGGCGTCCGCACCGGCGGCGAGCGCCTGCGGGTCGAGGCCCGCTGGGACGACCGCGACGAGCACCTCGCCACGGTCGAGACCACGCTGGGCGAGACCGGCGACGAGTTCGACGTCGTGGTGCCGATCGCGCGCCAGACGAACGGGCAGGCCGAGGACGAACTGCACTGGACGCCCGAGACGCCCCGCCTGGTCGACACCACCGTCACGCTCCTCCCCCGCGCCGGGTCGGCCGCCGTCGACGCGGTGGCGAGCTACTTCGGCATCCGCACGGTCGGCGTCGACGGCGGTGCCTTCCTGCTCAACGGTCGCCCGCACGACGTCCGCAGCGTCCTGAACCAGGGCTACTGGCCGGAGTCGCACATCGCCGCACCGTCGCGCGAGGCCTTGCGCCGCGAGGTCGAGCTCATCAAGGAGCTCGGCTTCAACGCCGCCCGCAACCACCAGAAGATCGAGGACCCGCGCTTCCTGTACTGGGCCGACCGGCTCGGCCTGATGGTGTGGGGCGAGGCCCCCGGTGCCTACGCGTTCTCGCCCCGTGCGGTCCAGCGCCTGGTGCGCGAGTGGATGGACGCCGTGGAGCGGGACGCCTCGCACCCGTCGATCGTCACCTGGGTGCCGGTCAACGAGAGCTGGGGGGTGCAGCACATCGCCACGGACCCGGCGCAGCAGGCCTACGCCCGCGCGCTCGCCGACGTCACGCGGGCGATCGACCCGACGCGTCCGGTCATCTCGAACGACGGCTGGGAGCACACGAACTCCGACATCGTCACGATCCACGACTACGAGGGCGCCGGCCCGGCCCTCGCCCGCACCTACGCCGACGCGGCGGCGCGCACCGCCCTGTTCGAACGCTTCGGTCCGGCCGGGCGCTGGGTGCTCGTCGGCGGCGCGCAGGACCTGGGGCAGCCGGTCATGCTCACCGAGTTCGGCGGCGTGAACTACCAGCCGGGTGCGCAGCGCGAGGACGGCTGGGGGTACACCTCGGCGACGGACGGCGACGACTGGGTCGCGCGCATCACCGCGCTGTACGACGCCGTCCGGGCGAGCTCGTTCCTGGCGGGCTCCTGCTGGACGCAGCTCACCGACACCATGCAGGAGACGAACGGCCTGCTCAACGCCGACCGCAGCCCGAAGGTGCCGATCGAGCAGATCCGTCGCGCGGTCACGGGGCACTAGCCGGGAGGCCCGCCCTCCGTCCGCGGCGGTGGTCGGGTCCGGCAGACGGACCCGACCACCGCTGCTGGTCATCCGAGCGCGCCCGCGTGCGCGAGCGGGGGCCGTGGTCTGGGAGGATCGGGCGGGTGACGAGCGTGGCGGGAGCGACCCGGGCCTCCAGGGCGGGGGTCGGGCGGGTGCTGACCGGACCCCGCAGCGCGTGGACCGCGCCCCTGGTCATCTGGGCGGCCTCGCGGATGCTGAGCACCGCGCTGCTGGCAGCGGTGTACCTGCTCGCGACGGCGAACGGCTGGACCTTCGCCTCGCACCGCCAGGACCCGTCGTTCTTCACCTTCTCGGGTTCGTGGGACGCGTCGTTCTACCGGGCCATCGCCGAGCACGGCTACCCGGGCACGCTGCCGACCGACGACGCGGGACACGTGCAGCCGAACGCGTGGGCGTTCCTGCCGGTGTTCCCCGCGGTGGTGCGGGTCGTCATGACGCTGACGGGTGCGTCGTTCTGGGTCGCCGGGGTGGTCGTCGCCTCGATCGCCGGCGCGGTGGCCTGCGTGCTGCTGTACCGACTCGTGCTCGCCGTCGGGTCACCACGTCGGGCGCGGTGGGCGACCGTGCTGTTCGCGTTCGCCCCGACCGGGTTCCTGCTGCAGGTCGCCTACGCCGAGAGCCTGCTGCTCGCGCTGCTCTTCGGCGCGCTGCTCGCCCTGGTGCGGCGGCGGTACTGGTGGATCGCCCCGCTCGGCATCGTCGCGGCCTTCACGAAACCGGGGGTGCTGGCCCTGGCGCTCGCGCTCGCCGTGCACCTGGTCGTGCGGTGGGTCGAGGCCCAGCGCTCGGGGCGGAGCGTCGAGGTCTTCCCGTGGCGAGAGCGCGTGGTGATCGTGGTCTCGGGGCTCGTCGTGGCGGCGGCGGGGCTCGCGTGGCCGGTCGTCGCATCGACGGTGACCGGACGGCCGGACGCCTACCTGGAGACCGAGCTGTCGTGGTGGGTGGGGTTCGTCGGCCGTCAGCACTTCGCGCCGTTGACCCCGTGGTTCACGATGGCGTCGACCTGGCTCGGACCGCTCGGCGTCGTGCTGGTGCTCGCCGTGCTGGCCGGCGCGGTGTGGTTCTGGACGCGTCGGGGCGTGCGGGCGCTGGGGACGGACGTGCTCGCGTTCACGGCGTCGTACGGGCTGTACCTGGTCGCGGTGTTCCTGCCGCAGCAGTCGCTGCCGCGGCTGCTCATGCCGATGGCGCCGCTGCTCGGGTCGGACCCGTTCGTCGGCACGCGGCGCCGAGCCGTGACGTGGTCGGTCGTCGGCGTGTGCCTGCAGCCGGTGGCGATCGTGCTGCTCTGGTTCCTCGGGTACCCCTGAGCCGGGTCTGCGCGATCGGGGCGCGGCGAGCCGGGACGTCGTCGGGGTGCCGGGGCGTCGGGGCTGCGCTACGCGTCGAAGGTGTGGAACCAGGCCGAGCCGCCCGGGTGCTGCACCGTGATCATCTCGTCGAGGTCCCGGTACGGGCCGTCCTGGTTGTGGCTCGCCGACTTGATGCGGATGGTGCCGTCGGGCTCGGTGAAGACCTCGGACACGATCGTGGTGTGGTCCGGTGAACCGTTCGCGTTCCAGTCGAAGAACACGATGTCACCGACCTTGACCTTGTCGCGCTCGTCCGACGACCGCCGGGTGAGCCCGAACTCGGCCGCGTTGTCCGCGAGCCAAGGGTCCATCGTCGGGCAGTAGGTCCACGTCGCGCTGTGCTCGGCCCCGGCTGCCCGGTTGTACCAGTCGGACCGCTGCTCCCACCCGCGGGCGATGAGGGTCTGGCTGACGTAGTTCGCGCAGTCCCCGCCGATCGGGTTCATGGTGCCGTACTCGGCGAGGTTGTAGTCCTTCCAGTACCGCATCGCGTAGGCGAGCTGCCGGTCGACGTCGGTCAGCGCCGCGTACGCCAGGCTCGTCGTCGCGACGGCGTCGCCCGCGGCCGGTGCCGGGGCGGCGGTCGGCGTGGGTGTGGCCGTCGCCGTGTCCTGCGTCGCGCCGGTCTGACCGTCGTTCGCGGCGCTGCCGTTGCCGTCGGAGGACTGGTTCGCCGATGGGGTCGGTTCGATCGCCGAGGTGAACAGTGCGACCTCGGCGTCGCCCGCGGTGTACATCGCCTGGTGCGGGGCCGTGAAGGTCACCTTCGACGCGGTGGCCTGCACGTCGCGTGCGGCGACGCCGCCGACGGTGACGCCCTTGACCGCGGCGAGCCCCGCACCCGTCACGGTGACCGTGACGCCACCGGCCAGCGGGACCTGCGCCGGGCTGAGGGCCTTCGCCACGGGCTCCGCCGTCGGGGTGGCCTGCGGGTCCGTCCCCCCGCCCGCACCCTTGCGACCGGTGCTGCGGTCGTCGCCCCCGGACGAGCACGCCGCGACGGCGAGGCCGATCCCGGCGACGCCGGCGAGGGACAGGAGGGCACGGCGGTTCATCGAGGCAGTCATGACACGACCAGCGTATGCGACGCCGCCGTCCCTCCCACAGGGCATGATCGTCGTCCGGGGGCGGATCGCTCCCGTCCCCGAGCCCGACCGGGCCGGACCGCCCCGAGAGGATCAGCACACCATGCCCGAGAGCCACGACTTCTTCGTCGCCACCGACCCCGGGACCGCCCGCGCCCAGGCGCGCGACGCCCTCGTCCGAGAGGGCTACACGGTCGACGACGCCGAGCAGGGGGCACTCCGCGCGACGCGGGGCAGCTTCGGCCTGACGCTGCTCCTGGGCGGTCTCGCGAACGACCGCACGTTCCACACCCGGCTCGACGTGCAGATCATGGTCACCCCGGACGGCCGCACGGTCGCCCGGCTGCTGCGCGGCTCCGGCAGGTCGGTGGTGATGGGCGGCGCACTCGGCGCGACCAGGGGCAACCGGGCGTTCGAGCAGGCCGCCAACGCCGTGCACGCCACGTTCGCCCGCGCCGGGGTGCTGACCGACAGCATCCCGGGCTGAGCGACCGCCCTGCAGACGAAGAGCGGGCCCGGCACCGTCCGGTGCCGGGCCCGCTCGCCGTCTGGTGGTCAGCTCAGGAGCACGAGACGTTCCGGTCGATGGTGCCGGAGCCGTAGGGCACCTCGACCTGCACCATGGCGATCGTGCCGCCGGGCAGCGGGGTGCCGGAGCAGGCCTTGCGTGCCTTCGTGACGGTGCTCCTGCCGAGCGCGATCCAGTTCGAGCGGCCGTAGAGCGGGCTGTTCGACTTGACCGTGCCCGCGATGGTCTTCCACTGCGAAGTGGTCGAGTAGAGGCCGATCCGCTTCACGCCGGCCGTCTTGAGCCCGACGATCATGCCCTGCATCGCCGCCCGGTTCTGAGCGGTGTCGCGCTGGTACGACAGGCCGATCTCGACGTCGAGCCACCAGCGGTACGCGGACGGGTTCGAGACGCCACGGCTCTGCACGTCGTCGTACCCGCGTGCGTAGCCGTACATGAACGAGCACGGCAGGGAGACCTGCTTCTTGCCGCCCTTCGTCACGCACTTGCCGAACGGGTTGGTGGGCGTCGTGCCCTCGTAGCGGTTCGACGTGGGCCAGACCGACGCCTTCAGGCCCGGGTTTGCGAACAGCACGTACAGCTGGGTCTTCGGCTGGGTGGACCCCCCGACGGACTGCGCCGCCCAGGCGAGCTGGTCGTCGAGACACCGGTTCGTCTGGTTGCCGAGCGAGCCGTTCACGCCGACGATCGCGAAGGCCTGGCCGGTCGGTACCTGGCTGTCGCACTGCGGCCAAGAGATGTCGACGCCGAGCGGCGTGACCGCTGCCGAGGCGGTCGACGTCGGGCCGGCCACGACGACCCCCGCTGCGACGACGACGGCGGCCGCGAGCGTCGCGACGAGACGAGTGAGACGGTGCATGCTTTCCCCCCTGGACGGACCCGGTACGGGTCGGCGGCCCTCGGCCGCGCACGGGGAGTCTAGGGTGATGCGCGCTGCACCACACCCCCTCGCCCGCGAGCCTGTGTCGAACGACCCACCACCGGCTGCCTGTGCAGGACGGTGCCCGACCACAACGGTACGGAACGGCCCGGATCGACCCCGCAACGACGGAACGGCCCGGAACCTGTCGGTTCCGGGCCGTTCTCGTGGTTGCCACCTGGTGGAGCTAAGGGGATTCGAACCCCTGACCTTCTCATTGCGAACGAGACGCGCTACCAACTGCGCCATAGCCCCAAGTGCTCGACCACACTAGCACCCCCGGTCCGCCGATCCGAAATCGCCCGGGGGCCGTCGGGCGTGCCGTGGTCAGACCGCGCGACGACGCCGCATGATCGCGTCGAGGTCGGCCTGCTGGTACGCGTCGTCGTCGAGGACACCCATGCCGGCCCACTTGCTCGGCGGAGCGGCGGGCTCGTCGGCGGGAGCGGGAGCAGCGGGGGCGGCGGCGGTCGGCGCCGCCGGAGCCCTGAGCCCGAGCCGCTCGGCCAGACGCCCCTGGTCGTGCGCGGACAGCGACGCGGCGGCCTCCTCGAGCTCGGGCCGCATCCGTGACACGCGTGCCAGCGACGGGTCGGACTCCCCCGCACGGATGGCTGCCGCTTCGGCCTCGGCCTCGGCCTTGGCGGCGGCGACGCGCTCCTTCAGACGGGCGGCGAGCTCGGCGGACGACTCCGGCGAGGCAGCCGGTGCCGTGGGGCGCTCGACGTACAGAGGCTTCGGCACGCGGTTCGGCGTCCAGGTGCGGTCCGCCGTCGGCGCGGCGGGCTGGTCGGTGGAGAGCGGCGGGGCCGGATCCGTCCAGGTGGTCGTCGGCCGGGAGGCGCGGCTCGCGCCCGCCTCGGACGCCGCGATCCGCTGCTTCCGCGCCGTCGCCACCTGGTGCAGCTGCGCGAGGACCGCTGCGGATCCCCCCGCGGCGACCAGGCCCGCGACGCCGATGAGCCAGAGCGACGGTGCCACGACGAAGGTGACGAGCGCGACGACGACACCGAGGGTGCCGAACAGGGTCGCTCCGAGCCGGGACCGGCGCATCCGCATCGCGGTCAGTGCGGGTACCGAGGACGCCCGCTCGAGCACGGGCGCCTGCTCGGCGAGGCGACGGGTGATCTCCCGCTGGCGAGCGGCCTCGTGCGCGCGGACGATCGCGGTGCGCTTCGCCTCTTCGGACCGGGCGACGCGCTGCGCCTCGGCCAGGGACTTCGCGTTGAGCTCGACGCGGACCTCGTCGGGCAGCTCGGCCGTCTGCGCGAGGATCCGCAGGGTCTGCTGCAACCGGATCGCGTTCCGCTCGGTGGCGAGGTACTGGCGACGGGCGGCCCACGACGGCATCAGGTAGACGAGCCAGAGCACGGCCGCGACGAGCAGGACGATGCCGCCACCCCACGAGCCGATACCTGCCATGCGAACACGGTAGGGGCGGGCACTTCCCTGTCGCGTGATTGCCGGACGCGTGTTGCGCGTGTCGCGGCGGAATCCGTGGGACGTGCCCCGGGCCTCCCGTCAGAGCCGCGGTGTCGTGTGGATCGGCAGCGACGCCTCGCCACGCGCACTGCGCGGGACCGAACCGACCCCGGGCGGTACGCGGCCCTGCACCCAGCGGTCGAGCACGCCCTCGCGGACCTCCTCGGCGACGAGGGCGAAGCAGAAGTGGTCGCGCCAGTCGCCGTTGATGTGGATGTACCGGCGGCGCAGCCCCTCGTACCGGAAGCCGAGCTTCTCGACGACGCGCAGGCTCGGGGCGTTCTCGGGTCGGATGCAGATCTCGATCCGGTGCACGCCGAGCGACCGGAAGCAGTGGTCGACGGCGAGGGCGACCGAGATCGGGGTGACGTTGTGCCCGGCGGCGCCCTCGACCACCCAGTAGCCGATGGACGCGCTCGCGAGTGAGCCGTAGGTGATGCCGGAGACGTTGAGCTGGCCGACGAAGCGGCCGTCGAGCTCCATCGCGAACGGCAGACCGAGACCCGCGCGGGCGTTGGCCTGGAGCGCGCGGATGCTGCCGCGGACGTCGGTGGAGGCGTGCCCGGAGGGGTTCGTGGCCTCCCAGGTGCGGAGCCACGAGCGGTTGGTCGCGAGCGCCGCGTCGAGGTCGCGGGTGTCGCGGAGCCGGAGGGGGCGGATGGTGACCCGCCCGTGGGACAGGGTCGGGATCGTCGTCATCGCTTGCTTCCTCCGGGGTCCCGCCGCTGTGCGGGGCGGGGAGTCCCGCTCGGGTCCGGGTGCACCGGACCCGAGCGGGATGGCCGACTATTCGCCCGCGTTGAACTCCTTGAGCCACGACTTGAGGTCGGGGCCGAGGTCGTCGCGGTCCGAGGCGAGCTGCACGATCGCCTTGATGTAGTCCAGCTTGTCACCGGTGTCGTACCGGCGTCCACGGAAGACGACGCCGTACACGCCGCCGGTCCACTCCTCGGCGCTCGCCATCTTCATGAGCGCGTCGGTCAGCTGGATCTCGCCGCCCTTGCCCGGCTCCTGCTTCTCGAGGACGTCGAAGACCTCGGGACGGATGACGTACCGGCCGATGATGGCCAGGTTCGAGGGCGCCTCGCCCTGCGCCGGCTTCTCGACGAGACCGGTGATCTTCACGACGTCGTCGGTGTCGGTCTGCTCGACCGTGGCGATGCCGTACAGGTGGGTCTGCGACTCGGGGACCTCGAGCAGGGCCACGATGGTCGCGTTCTTCTCGCCCTGGACCTCGATCATGCGCTGGAGCAGCGGGTCGCGGGCGTCGATGATGTCGTCACCGAGGAGCACGGCGAACGGCTCGCGGCCGACGTGCATCTTGGCGCGGAGCACGGCGTGACCGAGGCCGAGCGGGTCGCCCTGGCGCACGTAGTGCATGTCGGCGAGGTCCGTGGACTGGTTCACCTTCTGCAGCTTCTCGTGGTCGCCCTTCTTCTTGAGGGTCTCCTCGAGTTCCGACACGTGGTCGAAGTGGTTCTCGAGCGCGTTCTTGTTGCGCCCGGTGATCATCAGCACGTCGGTGAGCCCGGCACCGACTGCCTCTTCCACCACGTACTGGATGGCCGGCTTGTCGACGACGGGGAGCATCTCCTTCGGCATCGCCTTGGTCGCGGGGAGGAAGCGGGTGCCCAGGCCAGCGGCCGGGATCACCGCCTTCGAAATCTGGAAGCCCATGCTCAGACCGTATCCGATCCCCCTTTCCAGGGCATGTCATCGCTCCTGGGGACACGCGTTCGGCGCGGTTCCCGGCGGGAAGCCGCAATGCGAGCCTCGGTAGACTCCTGCGCATGACCGCCGATCTCGGGAACGAGAAGCGCGCCCTGCGAGCCGAACTCCGGCAGCGGCGGCGCACCCGGACCACGACCGAACGCGACGCGGACACGCTCGCGCTCACCGAGACCCTGCAGCGCTTCGCCGAGGAGCGGCAGGTCGAGTCGATCGCGCTGTACCTGTCAGCGTCGGACGAACCGAACGTGCGGCCGTTCCTGAACTGGGCGTTCGAGCGGGGCATCCGTGTCCTGCTGCCGATCACCCGCGAGGACGGACTGCTGGACTGGGCGGTCGGCGACGGAGCCTCGGAGACGGAGAGCCTGCTCGGCCTGCCCGAGGTCGTCGGCGAGGTGCTGTCCCCCCTGGCGATCAACGGTGTCGACGCCATCCTGACCCCCGCCGCGGCGGTCGGACACGACGGCGTGCGGATGGGCTGGGGCCGCGGCTACTACGACAAGACCCTCGGGTCCATGGCGAACCGGCCGCCCGTCTATGCTGTGATCTTCGACGCGGAGTACCTCGACGAGGTCCCGCGCGAACCCCACGACGAACCCGTCGACGGCATCATCACGCCGTCACGCATCATCACGTTCCGGAGCTGACGTGCCCACCTACTCGTACCGTTGCACCGAGTGCGACAACGCGTTCGACATCAAGCAGTCGTTCTCCGACGCCACCCTGACGGAGTGCCCGGTGTGCGGCGGCGCGCTGCGGAAGGTGTTCTCCCCCGTCGGCGTGACGTTCAACGGCGGCGGCTTCTACCGCACCGACTCCCGCGCGACGCCGAAGACCGAGAGCTCGTCGTCGTCCGCTTCGGCATCCCCGTCCGACACGAAGTCGTCTGCGTCGACGCCCGCGAAGACCGAGTCGAAGCCGAGCACGCCGAAGCCCGCAGCGTCCTGACGAGGGCTGCGCTCCCCGGATAGGTTGGGCGCGTCGCCACCCGGCGGCCGTCCTCGACCCGGAAGGAGTCCCTGCATGAAGGGCTTCAAGGAGTTCCTGCTCCGCGGCAACGTCATCGATCTGGCGGTCGCCGTCGTCATCGGTGCGGCGTTCACCGCGATCGTCACCACGATCGTCAACGCGCTGATCAACCCGCTCATCGGCGCCGTGTTCAACGCGTCGAGCCTGGACCGGGCCCTGATCGTCAAGATCCCCACGGTGTCCGGCGGGAACGCCGAGATCCTGTTCGGCGCGATCATCGGTGCCGTGCTGAACTTCGTCATCGTCGCGGCCGTCGTGTACTTCGCGCTCGTCGTGCCCGTCAACCACCTGAAGAAGGCGGCGTTCGAGCAGGTCAAGAACGACGAGCAGCAGACCCCGCAGGACGTCCCGCCCACCGACGTCGAGGTGCTGCTCGAGATCCGCGACCTGCTCCGGCCGCAGACCGCCGGCAGCACGGGGACCGGTACGGGTGCGCACATCGCCCCGTCGACCGCGCCCGAGGGCCCCGGCATCGGCGGCTCGACGAAGCTCTAGCCGCGTCGTCCCCGGCGACGGCGCCGTGATCGCGCCCCGCCACGGGCATCGCGCCCCGACTCTCCGGGGCGCGATGCCCGTTCGGGGGCGCGATCATGTGCCACCGACCGCAGCCGGCGGCAGAGGCGGCAGCGACAGGGGCGCCAGCGCCGCCAGCGTCAGCGCGCGACGGGGGCGGCGCGGCGCTTCGCGAACATCGCCGCCGCGTACTGCACCCCCGCGAGCACGTGCCCCACGGTGCCGAGGTACACGAACACCAGGGCCACGACCCGGACCCACGGCGCGTTCTCGTCGACGGTGTGCACCGCCGAGAACAGCAGCACCGGCAGCCCGACGAACAGCAGGGCCGAGCGGATCTTGCCCGTCCACGTGACGTCGAGGTCCGGGTTGCCGTGGAACAGCACGCTCGACAGGACCACGAGCACCAGGTCGACCAGCACCACGACGGCGACGACCCACCAGGGCAGCAGCCCGACGAGCACCAGGGACAGCACGGTCGCGATGATCGCCAGGCGGTCCGCCACGGGGTCGATCGCCTTGCCGAGCTTCGACCCTTGGTCGAACCGGCGTGCGATGAAGCCGTCCGCCCAGTCGCTCACGCCGATGACGACGAGCGTCACGAGCGCCCAGCCCGGGTGGCCGGCGACGACGAGCCACACGAACACCGGGATCAGCAGCAGCCGGATCAGCGAGATCAGGTTCGGCCAGGTCTGCCAGTCGGGGCGCTGCCGCGCGGTGTCAGTCATCAGGGGTCAGGCTACCGGTTACCAGTGCGGGGGGACGTCGCGCCGGAGCTGGTCGTCGTTCTCGCCGTCGCGGTGCCGCGCCGGTTCCGGCGGCGGTGCCGGGTCGTAGCCCGCCACCGGCTGGGTCGTGACACGCCTGCGGCGCCGCACCGGGCCTCCCGACGGGGTGTCCGTCTCGCCCCCGTCAGCGGTGGGGCGAACGGGAGGCGCGGCTGACGACCCGTCGTCGGCCCGCGTCCACGACCCCACCAGCTGGTCGGTCTCCGGCGTCACCGGACCGGCGGGCCGCGAGGCCCGGCGGCTCGGCCGGGCCGTCACCGGCGTGCGGGGCCGATGACGGGCACGCGGGGATCGAGATCCTGCGTGGTCACCGGCGTGCGGGGCCGATGACGGGCACGCGGGGATCGAGGTCCTGCGTGGTCACCGGCGGGCGGGGATCGGGGGGATCGAGATCTCCTGCGTGGCACCGCGGTCGACACCGAGCACGGCGGCGACGGTGTTCGCGACGCGGTCCGGGTCGGAGAACAGCTGGAACGCGTGCACGCGCACGTAGTGCCAGCCGAGTCGGCGGAGCACCTCGGGGCGCAGGCGCAGCGACTCCCGCAGCGAGCCCTTCACCAGCGACGCGTCGGTCTCGATCGTCACGCAGACCCCGCCGTGCGCGGCGACCAGGCCGAGCTTGCCGCGGTGGCCGAGCGCGACCGGGATGCCGCGCATCTCGAGGCGCCGGGCCAGGTCGACGAGCAGCGGGTCGGAGTCGTCCGGCACGTACTCGGCGGTGGTGCGCGCACGCACCTCGGCCAGGATCTCGGCGAGGGCGACGGTGCCGTGGCCCATCCGCTCGGCCTCGATGTCCGACGGCTGGAAGCAGGTCACGATGACCATCGACCGGCGCGCACGGGTCATCGCGACCGCGAGCAGCCGCTCACCGCCGGGCTTGCCGAGCGGACCGAAGTCGCGCAGGACACGGCCGTGCGGGGTCCGGCCGTAGCCGATGGAGAACACGACGCGGTCGCGGCTCTGCGCCACCGACTGCTCGAGCGTCGCCACGATGAACGGCTCGGCGCGGTCGCCGATGACGAACTCGGTCAGGTCCTTGTGGCCCTGGGCGGCGGTGAGCACGGCCTGCTCGACGCGCACGGCGTGCTTCGCCGACGCGGTGATGACCATGAGGGACTCGGTCGGACGGGTGCGGGCGTGGTCGAGGACGAGCCGGACCACGCGGTCCACCTCGGCGTCGACGCTCTCCACCGCACCGGACTCGGGGTCGGGGACGGCCTTGCCGTCGCTGACGTAGTCGAGCGCGATCGAGCCGTGGCCCAGGAACGAACCGGCCCAGGGCAGCGACTCGATCCGGCCGCCGTAGAAGCGACGGTTGACGAGCTCGGCCAGGTCCTCGCCGCCGGCGCGGTAGGACCGCGTGAGCGACAGGGTCGGCAGCAGCGTCGACAGCTTGGCCAGTGCGGAGTCGGCGTGGAACGCGTCGAGCGTGCCCTCGTCGACCTGCAGGGCGCGGTGCTCGGGGTCGACCGCGATGCGGAACGGCGACGGGGTCTGCGTGACCGGGTCGCCGAACACGACGGTCTGCCGGGCCCGACGGACGGCGCCGACGGTCTCGGCGATCGTCACGGCACCGGCGTCCACCAGGATCACGGTGTCGAACGGCATCGTGTCGGCGATCTGCGAGACCTCGTACGGGCTCGCGAGCCAGACCGGTGCGATCGACCGGGACAGGTGCGGTGCGGAGTCCTGCAGCAGCCGTGAGGTGATCGCCCCCTCGCGCAGCTGCGTCTTGAGCGCCGTCGCCTCGTCCGGCCAGTCGACGAGACCGACCTTCCAGTTCTCGGCGAGCTGCCACGCCAGCCCCTGCGAGACGCCGGCGGCGTGGGCGTCGTCGACCAGGCGGAAGTCGGCCTCGACCCGGTCGAGCATGTCCGTGTTGGCGCCGAGCAGGGCGCGGTCGGACTCGAGCATCGTCTCGAGCGCGGACTGCCACCAGGCGAGTTCGAGTTCGGCGGGCACCTGCACGTCCGGCACGTGCCGGTTCGCCAGGTCGGTGATGAGCGGCTCGAGCTGCAGGTCGCGGAGCGTCTGCATGAGCTCGGTGCGCTCCTGCAGGTTGTGCAGGACGTCGGACTCGGCGGCGAGCTCGGCGACGGTCGGCACGAGCTGGTCGACGGGCGTGTTGGCGAGCTGGCGGTCGCGGTCGGTGCGGCCCAGCGGTTCGTCCAGGCGCGCGAGGTCCTCGGCGACGTTCGAGAACAGCACCTGCACGTCCGCGATGCCGGTGGGCACCTCGGGGTTCACGCCGGCGGCGACGTAGCGCTGCCACAGCACGCGCTGCTGCTGCACGCGGGTCAGGGCCTCGTGCAGGTCGGAGACGTGCACGCCCGGGCGGACGTACTCGCGGGCGAGCTTCTTGAGCCGGCGGCGGTTCGTCGACGACATCGGGGCGCCCTCGCCGCGGGGTGCGGTGGCGGCCACGAGCTCGGACACCGAGCGGTCGAACACCACCGGCAGGAACCGGTCGAGCGTGTCCCGGATCTCGGTGAGCAGGCGCAGGTAGATGCCGAGCTCGTTGATCGTCGTGAACTGCCGCATGTGGGTCGTCGCCACCAGGTCGTGGGCGCGGCGGAGCAGCGTGGGCAGGCCGTCGGCGTCCAGGTCCTTCGCGATGCGGTGGGCGCGCTGGGCGCCGTCGCTCGACGAGAACTTCGCGCCGTACCAGGGCGAGTCGTCGGGGCCGTAGCGGAACTCACCGAGGTTGGCGGCGCTGACCATGGTCTCGGCGACGCGGGAGCGACCCTCGACCATGCTCGCCACCGAGGTGCGTGACAGGCGCGCGGTCGTCGACGGCGGCACCGGCAGCAGGGACAGCCGCGAGAGCTCGACCAGGCAGTCGAGCACCGAGACGCCGAAGTCGGCGTCCTTGCGGGTGAGCGAACCGCGGTAGTCGGTGAGCACCTTGCGCAGGCGGACGAGGGCGTCGTCGACCTCGCGCAGGTTGGGTCGCGCGGCCTTCTCGTTGCGGGCGATGGCCCGGACGACGTCACGGCGCAGGGTCGACGGCGTCACCGCGACGCCGGGCAGCTGGACCTCGCCGAACCGGGCGGCGATCCCACGGAGGGTCGCGCGGCGCGGGCTGACGACGAGCACGCGCTTGTTCGCGGCGACGAGTCCGCCGAGGGCGTTCACGATGGTCTGCGTGCCGCCCGTGCCCGGCAGGGTCTTCACGACGATGGAGTTGCCGGCCGCGATCTGCGCGATCACGTTCTCCTGCTCGTCGTCGGCGTCGAGCAGCAGCGTGTCGGTCTCGGGGCTGCGCTCGTCCGACGGGGTCTGCTCGACCGGGTGGTACGACTGCTCGACCTGCCACTTCGCGCTCGGGTTGCCGGCCAGGGCGTCGAGCACGGGGTGCGACAGGTCGCCGGTGTCCTCGACCATGCCGGTCGCGACCTCGGCGAAGGTGGACACCACGAGGCGTGCGTGCACCGAGAATCCCGGGATGTGCGCGGTCAGGCCGCGCAGGCGGTCGATGACCGGGTTCGGCGTGAAGGAGCCGTCCTGCTGCGCGAGCGCCACGAAGGACTGCGCGTCGAGGATGACCCCGAACTGCTCGTGCAGCGCGTCGGCGAGGCCCGGGTTGAGCACCGGCTCGCCGAGCAGCCGGACCTCGAAGTCGCGGCCGTGCCGGCGGATCGCCAGGGGGCGCAGGAGCACCGGGCCGCGGAACTGCTCGTCGCCGTGCTGCCAGTCGGCCATGCCGATGCCGAGCTTCACGGCGTCGATCCCGCGCACGGTGGCGAGCTCGGTGCCCTTCGCCTCGACGTGTCCGGCGGCCACGCGGGCGGCGCGGAGCGCCACCTCGTCGCGGATCAGGCTGGACAGCAGGGTCGTCTTGCCGGTGATGAACTGCGCGAGGCCGCCGGGGTGCGTGGTCGACAGCTCGATGCGGGCCCGCGGGTGGTCGCTGAAGTGGGTGAGCGGGCTGGTGCCGCCGACCCCGGTCAGCTGGGTGCGCCAGCCGTCCCACGTCGGCTCCGCCGCGTTGCCGGCCTGGAGGCGCGGATCGCCCAGGCTGATCGCCTGCGGGCTCGTGAGCTGCAGCTCGGGTCGCAGGGTCCGGTCCGGTTCGTCCGTCACGGCGCGCTCTTCCTGCTGTCCCCGTCGGTCGTCCTGGTCCCCCTGGTCGTCGTCGGCGTGCTCCTGGGCACCCTCGACGGGGACGTCGTCGTTCACGTCGTCCTCACCGTCGGTCGCCCTGTCCGCTCGCCACACATCCGACACTGTAGGCGGAACCGGACGGCGTCTCTGGCAATGAACCGAGGTTTCGGGGTTTCCGCGTGCAGACGGCGCGCGTCGCGTCCGATGTGGTACCAACGGGGCATGGCCATCGACGACCGCACCACACCGTCCGCCCCCACGCCGAACCGGCGTCGATCGGTCCCCGCCGAGATCTCGCGCTCCTGGTTGCTCGTCTCCGGCACCGCGACCGACCGCTTCGAGAAGTCGCAGCGGTCCCGTGCCGACCAGATCATCCTGGACATCGAGGACGCCGTCGACCCGGCCGCGAAGCCCTCCGCCCGACAGGGGGTCGCCGCGTGGCTGGCCGGCGGCGGCGAGGCCTGGGTCCGGATCAACGACGTCACCACCGACTTCTGGGCCGACGACGTCGAGGAGCTCCGCGGCCTGCCGGGGCTGCAGGGCGTCATGCTCGCGAAGACCGAGTCCCCCGCGCAGGTCACCGACACCTGGCACCGGCTCGGCGGGCAGACCCCCGTGATCGCCCTGGTCGAGTCCGCGGTGGGCATCGAGGAGTCGGTCTCCATCGCGAAGGCGCAGGGTGCGTTCCGCCTGGCCTTCGGCTCCGGGGACTACCGCCGCGACACCGGCACGAGCGCGGACACCCTGGCGATGGCGTACCCGCGGTCGAGGCTCGTCGTCGCCTCGCGCGTGGGCGACCTGCCCGGCCCGATCGACGGCCCGACGGTGGGCTCGTCGCACCCCATCCTGCGCGAGCAGTCGCAGGTGGCGGTGTCGCTCGGCCTGACCGGCAAGCTCTGCCTGGACACCGAGCAGCTGCCGGTGATCAACGAGGTCATCTCGCCCACGCCGACCGACGTGGCCTGGGCGCAGGACTTCCTCGACGACTTCGACGCGCGCGGCGGGGTCATCCGCGACGGTTCCGATCTGCCGCGCCTGGGCCGGGCCCAGAAGATCCAGCGCCTCGCACAGGCGTTCGGGGTCGAGGCGCGGTAGGACTGCACCCATGACCTGGTCCAACGTCCCCGGCCGTCCGCCGCAGTCCTCCCCCGGCCCTTCCGACGCGCAGCGCGCCGAGTGGGAGCGCGGCGGCACCACGCTGTTCCCGCCGGCGAAGCTCGCCGACCGGATCTCCACGGTGCTGCTCCTGGTGTTCGGCGCGGTGATGACGGTCGTCACCGCGGTGGTCGGCATCGTCGCGGTGGCGTCGGTCACCGCCTCGTGCGACGCCGAGGCCGGGTGCACCCCCGGCGGGGCCATCGGGGGTGCGGCCATCGCGGTCGGCGGTGCGTTCGTGATCGGGGCCGCGACGATCGTGCTGTCGATCGGTGCGTGGATCCGTCGGAAGCCGTCCTGGTGGATCGCCGCGATCGGCTTCGTGCTCGCGATCGTCGTCATCGCCTGGGGTGGCGTCGTGTTCGCCGACGCCGTCGACAGCGGCGCCGGGTCGTCCTCGTCGGTGTCGGCGGCCAGCGCCTGAGCCCGGCCGACCCCGCCTGAGCGTGCGTGCGTGCACCCGGCGCATGCTGGGCCGATGAAGCAACGAGTCATCGGAGACGTGTCGGTCGGCGCCATCGGACTGGGCGGCATGCCCATGTCGATCGAGGGCCGGCCCGACGAACGACAGGCCATCGCGACCATCCACGCGGCGCTCGAAGCGGGCGTCACGCTCATCGACACCGCCGACGCGTACCACGTGGGCGGTGCCGACGAGGTCGGGCACAACGAGGAGCTCATCGCCCGTGCCGTGCGGGAGTACCACGACGACACCTCGTCAGTGCTCATCGCCACGAAGGGCGGCCACCTTCGCCCCGAGGCCGGCGGCTGGACGCAGAACGGCCACCCGGAGTACCTGAAGGAGGCTGCGAAGGCCTCGGCGAAGCGGCTCGGCGTCGAGTCGATCGGGCTGTACCAGTTCCACCGTCCGGACCCCGCGGTGCCATACGCCGACTCGGTCGGGGCGCTCGCGGAGCTGCTCGACGAGGGCGTCATCCGCATGGCCGGCATCTCGAACGCCGACCCGGATCAGATCCGCACCGCGAACGAGGAGCTCGGCGGGCGCCTGGCATCGGTGCAGAACCAGTACTCGCCGAAGTTCCGGTCGAGCGAACCGGAGCTCGAACTGTGCGACGAGCTCGGCATCGCGTTCCTGCCGTGGAGCCCGCTCGGTGGCATCGGCAGCGCGGCCGACCTCGGCACGGCGTTCGAGGACTTCGCGTACATCGCCCGTGACCGCGGCGTCACCCCGCAGGTGATCGCCCTCGCGTGGGAGCTGCAGAAGAGCGACGTGGTCGTGCCGATCCCCGGTGCGTCGCGCCCGCAGTCCATCCTCGACTCGGCGACGGCCCCGACCATCAAGCTCGGCCCGGACGACGTCGCCCGTCTCGACGCGGCCCGCGCGGCCGACGACTGACCCGACCGACGACCGGCCCGACCGACCGGGACGACGACGCCCCGCAGCTCCGAAGGGAGCGGCGGGGCGTCGTCGTCGTGCCCGGACGGGTGCGGGTCGCTCAGCCCTTCGCGGGGCAGACCGTCGAGACGCGGTCGAGCGTCTTCTCCACGTCGGCCTGTGCGTCCTGCACGGCGGTGTCGTCGGTCGACCCGCTGGCGCGCACGGCGGAGGCGTAGTCCTTCGCGGCACCGGTGAAGTCCTCGAACGTGTCGTGCACCTGCTCGTTCGTGACCTTCGGCAGCGCGGCGTCGAGCCGGTCGGTGAACTCGCCGATGAGCTCGGCGCGGGCGGCCGGCTCGGCGGGCGCCGACGACGAGCCCTGCTCCTTGAGGAACGACGCGAGTTCGTCCTCCAGGAACGTGCAGGCCTCGGTCTTGGTCTGGGCCGGGGCCGCCTCGGCGGTCTTCGTCGCCGACGGTGCGCTGGACGACCGGTCGGTGTCGTCGCCGGACGCGTCGCCGCCCGAGCAGCCGGCCAGCAGCGTCACGGCCACGAGCGCGGTCGTGACGGCGGTGATGGTGCGACGCATCAGGAGTTGCACTCCTTCTGGAACGCGTTCCCGGCGTCCTGCACCTTGGTGCTCGACTTCGTCAGACCCGAGACGTCCGCCGACTGCGGGTCGTCGGCGATGTCCTCGATGTCGTCGACGAGGTCGCCGTAGGCCTCCTCGAACGCCTCGCCCTTGTCCTGCAGGGCCTCGTCGGACAGGTCGTCGACGCCGTCCGAGATCTTGCCGTCGAGCTCCTTGAGCTTGGTGACGGCGGCGTCCGGGTCGGACTGCAGCTTGGTCGCCTCGGACTGCACGCCCTCGGCGGCGGTCTTGACGGTCTTCTCGAACTGCTCGCACTGCTCGGCCTTCGACGGCCCGGTCGAGCACCCGGCGAGCAGCGTGAGTGCGAGCCCGGCGGTGGCGAGCGCGATGAACTTCTTGGGCATGGTGGAGGGTCCCCTCGATCTGTCCGCACTCCCCCGGATGAGGTGCAGATCCGTCGCCGAGCGTACATGGGTCGCTCATCGGATGACCGGCCGCCGGGCGTACCGTCGAGGGATGCGCGCCATCACGTTCGACGACTCCACCATGTCCGTGACCGACCTGCCCGACCCGACGCCCGCCGCGGGCGAGGTGCTCATCGAGGTCGCCGCGGCCGGCGTGAACAACGCGGACCTGCAGCAGCGGGCGGGGAACTACCCGCCGCCGCCCGGTGCCTCCGAGATCCTCGGGCTCGAGGTGTCCGGCACGGTCGCGGCGCTCGGCGACGGCGTCACCGGGTTCGCCGTCGGTGACCGCGTGTGCGCCCTGCTGTCCGGAGGCGGGTACGCCTCGCTCGTCGTGGCCCCCGCGACCCAGGTCCTGCCCGTGCCCGACGCCGTCGACCTGGTCGAGGCGGCCGGACTGCCCGAGGCGGCCTGCACCGTCTACTCGAACATCGGCATGCTCGCCGGGCTCCGTCCCGGGCAGACGCTGCTGGTGCACGGCGGCACCGGCGGCATGGGCTCCCACGCGGTGCTGTGGGCGAAGGCCCTGGGCGCGACCGTCATCGCGACGAGCGGCGGCGAGCGGAAGGTCCGGGCCTCGCGCGACCTCGGTGCCGACGAGGTGATCGACCACCGCACCCAGGACTTCGTCGAACGGGTGCTCGCGGCCACCGGCGGCGTCGGGGCTGACGCCATCCTCGACGTCGTCGGGCCGTCGTACCTGGAGCGGAACCTGCAGGCCCTCGCCCCGAACGGCCACATCGCCGTGATCGCTGCCGGCAGCGGCTCGACCGCGGAACTCGACTTCGGTGCGCTCATGCGCAAGCGCGCCACGATCAGCGGCACGACGCTGCGCGCCCGTCCGGTGGACGAGAAGGCCGCCATCGTCGCCGCGGTCCGCGAGCACGTCTGGCCCTTCGTGGCCGACGGCAGCGTGCGCCCGGTCGTCGACGCCGTGCTGCCGCTCGCTCAGGCCGAGGAAGCCCACCGCCGGGTCCGCGACGGCGAGGTCGTCGGCAAGGTGCTGCTGACGCCCTAGGCGTGCACGCGGGACAGGAACTCGACGAGCGCGGGGTGCTGCGGTGCGTCGAGGACGTCGGCGGGGCTGCCCTGCTCGACGACCTCGCCGCGGTGCAGGAACACGATCCGGTCGGCCACGTTCCGCGCGAAGTGCATCTCGTGCGTGGTCATCAGGATCGTCGACCCCTGCCGCTTCAGCTCGGTGACCAGGTCGAGCACCTCGCCCACGAGCTGCGGGTCGAGCGCGCTCGTGACCTCGTCGAGCAGCAGGAGCTCCGGGTCCGACGCGATCGCCCGGACGATGGCGACACGCTGCTGCTGGCCGCCGGACAGCCGGTCGGGGTAGGCACCGGCGAACGACGCGAGGCCGATCCGGTCGAGCAGCCGGCGCGCGGTGTCCTCGGCCTGGGCTCGTGCGATGCCGTGCACCTGGCGGGAGGCGAGCGTGACGTTGTCGAGCACGCTCATGTGCGGGAACAGGTTGAACTGCTGGAACACCACGCCGATGCGTGCCCGTACCGCGTCGACCGGGATGCGCGGGTCGGCGATGTCCGTGCCCTGCAGCAGGATCTCGCCGTCGTCGATGCCCTCGAGCAGGTTCACCGTCTTGAGCAGCGTCGACTTGCCCGATCCCGATGCCCCGATGACGCAGATGACCTCGTGGCGGTGGACCGTCAGGTCGATCCCGCGCAGGACCTCGTGCTCGCCGAAGGCCTTGCGCAGGCCGCGCAGTTCGAGGACCGCAGCGTCCGGACCGGACGCACCACGGCCCTCCAGTCCGTCGGCCGGACGGGAGGCGCGGGTCGCGCCCGCCTCGGATCGCTCGCTCACACGGTCCCTCCGATCTGCTCACGCCGCTGCTGGCGACGCGCGATCGCGTCCGTGACGCGGATCAGCGGCAGGCTGATGAGCACGAACAGCAGCCCCGCGACGAAGTACGGGGTGAAGTTGTAGGTCTCCGCCTGCGCGATCTGGGCGGACCGGACCGCGTCGACGGCACCGAGGATCGACACCAGACCGACGTCCTTCTGCATCGACACGAAGTCGTTCATCAGGGCGGGCGTGACCTTGCGGATCGCCTGCGGCAGCACGACGAGCCGCAGGGTCTTGGCGTGCGAGAGCCCGAGCGACCGGGCGGCCAGGCGCTGCGAGGGGTGCACGGCCTCCATGCCGGCGCGGAGCACCTCGGCGATGTACGACGAGTAGGTCAGGGTGATCGCGATCGTGCCCCAGACCTCGGCGGGCAGGCGCGGGAAGACCCCGAGGCCCGGGATGCCGTAGCCGACCAGGTACAGCACGATGATCAGGGGCAGTCCCCGGAACAGGTCCGTGTAGCCGGTCGCGAGCATCCGCAGCGGGAAGAACACCGGGTTGCGCAGACCGCGCACGACCGCGAGCAGCGTGCCGAACACGGCGACCCCGATGGCGCTGAAGAACAGGATCCGCACGTTCAGCCAGAGCCCCAGCAGGATGTCCGGGAACGCGTCGATCGCGGTCTGCGGGTCGAAGAACGACTGCTGGACCGCGGCCCAGCCGGGGGTGTTCACGACGCCGAAGTACACGACCGCGAGCACGACGAGCGTCGACGCGACCGACACCACGACGGACCGCCGCCCGCGCTGCCGACGGTAGAGCCGACGCTCGAGCTCGACCTGGCTCGGCGCGGGAGCGGCCACCGGTGTGCCGGCGCCTGCTGGCACGGTCATCCGGTTACTTCAGGACCGGCGTACCGGTCTCCGACGAGAGCCACTTGGTCTGCAGGTCCTGCAGGGTGCCGTCGTCGTCGAGGGTCTTCAGGGCCTTGTCGACCTTGCTCGTGAGCTCCGAGCCCTTCGGCAGGACGAAGCCGAACTGGTCACCCTCGCCGTCGTCGGGGAACTGCGCGGACACGGTGCCGTCGTCGACCTGGGCCGAGGCCATGTAGAAGGCCGTCGGCAGGTCGGTGACGATCGCGTCGATCTGCCCGGACTTGAGTGCGAGCACGGCGTCGTCGTTGGAGTTGAACACCTGCGGCGTGACGCCGAGGACGTCCTTGACGCTCGCGATGCTCGTCGAACCGGTCGCGACGCCGATGGCGTCCTGCTTGAGCGCGGCGATCGTGGTGTCGCCGGCGGCCTTCGACCCGGACGTCGTCACGACCGCCTGGGTGGTCGTGTAGTACGCGGTCGACATGTCGACGGCCTTCTTGCGCTTCGCGTCGATCGAGAACTGCTGCACGTTGAGGTCCCAGTCCTTCGGGCCGGGGGCGATGGCGCTGTCGAAGGTGCTGCGCTTCCACACCACGTCGGACTCGCTGTAGCCCATCTCCTTCGCGACGGCGTACGCCACCGCGGACTCGAAGCCCTTGCCCGACTCCGGGTCGTTGTCCTCGATCCACGGCGAGTACGCCGGGTCGCCGGTGGCGATCGTGAGCTTGCCGTCGGTGACGGTGCCGTCGGCGTTGCTGCTGCTGCCGCCGCCGGCGGAGCACGCCGACAGGGCCAGGGCGGCCACCGCGGCGGAGGCGACGGCGAGGGTGAAGCGGAGGGAACGGGTCACGGTCGTGCCTTCGTGCGAGGGGTGGGGGCAGGTCGCAGTGTACTTCGCGGTGGGATACCAGCGCGAAACGGGGACAGCGGGCTACGCGGTGCCGTCGGCGCCCGCGTCGACCATCGTGAAGTCGTCGAACGAGAAGCCCGGCGACACCAGGCAGCTCAGCAGCACCTCGCCGTCGCCCGGGATCGTCCGCTGCCACACCCCACCGCGCACGAACGCCTGCGCGTCGTTCACCCGGTCGCGTCCGGCGTCGGGGCCCAGCGTGATCGTCGCACCGGGCTCGGGCTGCTCGCCGTCGCCACCGAGCTGCAGCTCGACGCTGTCCGGACCGTGCCACATCCAGATCTCGTCGTTCGTGACCCGGTGCCACGCGGATGCCTCGCCCGGGGGCAGCAGGAAGTGGATGAGGGTGGCGGCAGGCCGGTCCCCGGCGGGCGTCGTCACCGTGGCGGGCGACGTCCAGGTGCGGACGTACCAACCGCCTTCGGGGTGCGGTTCCATGCCGAGGGCGATCGCCCGCTTCGGCACGTCGAGCCACTCGATCAGCTCGCCGTCGACGGTGCGACGGGCGGCCATGCCGGGGCGGGGTGCGGTCTCGGTCATGATTCCTCCACAGGGATGAGGGGACGGTCGGGCGATGACGTGGGCACGCCGGTCAGCGCTCCGTCGACGGCGCGGACGATCCCGCGGATGACGGTCGCGGACGCACGGCCGGCGCCGTCCTCGACGAGTTCGGCGAGCGCGTCGGGCACGGTGCGGGCGTCGACGTCGAAGACGGCCAGGTCCGCGCGGGCCCCCACGGCGAGGTGCCCGATGCGGTCCGGTCCGACGGCGAGCCCCATCGCGTGGGCACCACCGAGGGTCGCCGCGGCGAGCAGCCGCTCGTGCAGGTCGCGGTGCCCGTAGCCCTGGGCTCGCGCGATGCGGTGCAGCGCGGTGACGTCGGCCATCAGGTCGAGGGACGGCGACGACGACAGCGAGTCGGTGCCGATCGCGATGGGGCTGCCCTCGCGCAGGTAGTCGGCGACCGGCGGCGGGTCGAGCCCGATGACGGCGTTCGACCGGGGGCAGAGCGCCACCGCGGTGCCGCGGGCACGCAGGAGCGCCCGGTCGGCGGCGGTCATGTAGACGCCGTGCGCGATGTGGCAGTCCGGCCCGAGCACGCCGAGGCGGTCGACGAACGCGGTCGCGCTGGCGCCGAAGCCGAGCGCTCGCATGGCCCGGAACGACGGCACGTTCGCCAGGTGCCAGTCGCTGGTGTGTCCGACCCCGTCGACGCCGTCGAGGCCCGGCACCGGAGCGAGTGCGATGCGTTCCCCCTCGAACGCGGCCTCGCCCAGGTGCAGGTGCAGCCGGAGCCCGCGTTGGCGGACGATGTCGGGCAGCTCGAGCAGCGGGGCGACGTCGAGCGAGTAGGGCGCGTGCGGCGAGAGGCCGGCACCGGGCGTGGTCGGGATCCGGGCGAGTTGGTCGAGCACCTGGTCGCGACCGTGCGTCTGCCAGGCGTCGTTCTCCCAGTCCATCACCTCCCAGTAGGCGATGCCGCCCAGGCCGGCGTCCTGCAGGGCGGTCGAGGCCTCGATGTCGGTGACGATGTCGGCGATGCTCGTCACGCCGGCCAGGATCGAGGCGCGGGCGCCGTCGGCGGCCTCGGCACGCCAGTCGTGCGGTTCGGCGTAGTCGACGTTGAACGCGGCGGCCCAGTCCTCGAAGCCGTCGTACTGGCGCTGGCCGACACCGGACATGCCGGTGTACTGCAGGTGCGAGTGGGCGTTCACGAGCCCGGGCAGGAGCGCCCCGCGCCACTGCCGCTCCGTGAACGGTGCACCCGACGCGGTCAGCTGGTCGACGACCCACGAGCGGTCGCCCACGTGCAGGATGCGGCCGTCCTGCACGGCGACCGCGCCGTCGGCGATCGGGGGTGCGGTCATCGGCACGACGACGCGCGCCGAGTGCACGACGACCGGGCGCGACCCGGCGCTCACGCCGGGTCCCCGAACCGGTGCGTCCGGACGTCGGGCTCGCGGTCCGCAGGCTGCTCAGGAAGGCGGACTGGGCCCACGCCGCCGGTTCCGGGCTGACGCGCCAGCGGCAGCCCGGCCGTGCCGGTGGGGAGAGGAACGGCTGGGCTCCCGAAGGCGGCGAGCGCCGCGCGGGCGGTCACCTCGTCCACCGCGGGGTCGATCGGCACGACGGCACGGTCCAGTTCGTCGCCGTGCTCGAGCAGCATCCGGACGGCCCCGAGCTGCACGGCGAACGACAGGTCCATGATCTCGACCGGGTTGCCCTCGGCCGCGGTGATGTTGATGCAGCCGCCACCGTCGAGCACGATCGGCCCGCCGTCGGCCTCCGGGAACACGAAGCGCTCGGCCTTCGGCCCCACGGGCCGGCGTTCGGCCCCGGCAGCGAGGGCGTCGTCGACGGCGACCTCCTGGTCGACCCCGCCGGCGACGGCGACCACGGCACCGTCCGCACAGGCACGGAGCACCGCGACGTCGATGGTGTCCGGCACCCCGGTGGCGCTCATCACGAGGTCGGCGTCTCGGACCGCCTCGACGAGCGGGGCCACGGCGTACCCGGCGAACCGCGCCTGCAGGGCGCGGACGGGGTCCACGTCGGCGACGGTCACCCGGAAGCCGAGGGCGGTGAGCACCAGGGCGACCCCCTCGCCGACGTGCCCGAACCCGGCGACCACCGCCGAGCCTCCCGGGACGACCCGGTGTGCACCGGACGTGAGCCCATCCACCAGGTCGAGCACCGCGAACACCGTCGACTGCCCGGTGCCGTACCGGTTGTCGAAGAACGTCTTGGTGCGGGCGTCGTTCACCGCGACCACCGGGATGCCGAGGTCACCACGCGCCGCCATGGTGCGCAGCGGGCGGAGGCCGCTCGTGGTCTCCTCGGCCGCACCGAGCATCGTCGGTAGCAGGTCCGGGCGTTCCTGGTGAGCGAGCCGGATGACGTGCGACCCGTCGTCGAGCAGGATGTGCGGCCGGGTGTCGAGCATCGCGAGGGCGAGCCGCTGCTGCTCGGGGAGCGTCGCGGTGCTGCTCGCGAACACCGTCAGACCCGCGGACCGCAGTGCGTCGGCGACGGCGTCGTCGGTCTCGTCGGCGTGGGCGTAGACGACGACCTCGGCGCCGGCGTCGCGGAGCAGCAGGCTGAGCACGGCGGTCTTCGGCTCGAGGAACATCGCGACGCCGACGCGCGTGCCGCGCAGGAGTCCGCCGTCGCGCAGTTCGGCGGCGACCGAACGGGCGACCGGCATCGAGCGGCGGGCCCAGCGCAGGCGGGCCTCGGCGGCGGGGTCGGCCTCGGGGTCCCGGCCGGTGGAGACGAGGAAGACGTCGTCGGACAGCACGGGCACGGCGAGGACGCCGGGGCGGGCGGGTGCGACGGGGCCGAAGGCGTCCTCGTCGACGGCGGGCAGGTGGCGGCCGGCGTCGACGACGACCAGGGTCGCGCCGCGGGGGCGGTCGGCGGCCTGCTCGACCGCGGCGGTCGACTCCTCCGGCGTGCCGAGGCACCAGAGCTGGTCGACGAGGTGGGGGCGGTCGGCGTGGCCGGGAGGCTCGGCGTCGTGTGCGCCGAGCGCGGTCAGCAGGTGTCGGAGGACGGCGGCGTCACGGGGGTCGCCACCGACGATGCGGAACCGCCGGGCGGCGACGAGCAGGTTCGTCGCGGCGGCGAAACGCCGGACGGCCGCCGAGGCCCACGCCAGCGTCTCGGTGTCGGGTGCTGGCGGCATGGGTCAATCGTAGGGAATACGACGAGGCCGTCCGACGTAGGGTCTGGGCATGAGCGATGCGACGACCGAGACGTTCGACAAGGTGACCATGTTCGGTGCCGACTGGTGCCGTGACTGCCGACGGTCCAAGGCGCTGCTCGACACCCTCGGCGTGGACTACGAGTACGTCGACGTCGAGCAGGACCTGTCCGCTGCCGACCGTGCCGAGGCGATCAGCGGGCGGAAGAACATCCCCGTCGTGGTGCTGCCGAACGGCAAGCACTTCGTCGAGCCGTCCGACGCCGAGCTGCGCGCCGAGCTCGAGGCCTCCGGCGCGGTCTGAGCGGCGAACGTTCGCGCCCCGCGACAGGTCACGCCGGCGACCGCCCGTGACGTGTCGCTCAGCGCGAAGAGTCGTCGAACACTCCGCCCCGGCCGGACATCGGATGAATCGGGCATGATGAGCGCGTGATCATCGACGCTCACCACCACCTGTGGGACCCCGCCGACCGGCCCTACCCCTGGATGGACGACTCGGTCGCCCCGATCCGCCGCCGGTTCGACGTGGACGACCTCCGCACCGCCACGGCGGGCACCGACGTGACGGGCACGATCGTCGTGCAGGCCGTGCACGACGCCGACGAGACGGCGTGGCTGCTCACCCAGCCCGCCCCCGTCCTCGGTGTGGTCGGGTGGGTCGACCTGACCGCGCCGGACGTCACCGAACGGATCGCCGCGGTCTCGGCGCTCCCCGGCGGCCACCGGCTGGTCGGCATCCGGCACCAGGCGCACGACGAACCGGACCCGGACTGGCTCGCCCGCGACGACGTCGCCCGCGGGGTCCGTGCACTCGCCGCGGCCGGGCTCGTGTTCGACCTGCTCGTCCGCGCCCGTGAGCACCGCGCGGCCCTCGTACTGGTCGACGCCGTGCCCGAGGCATCGTTCGTGCTCGACCACGCTGGCAAGCCCGACATCGACCACGGCGACCCCGGGTGGTCGGACCGGATGACCGACCTCGCGGCCCGACCGAACGTGGCGTGCAAGGTCTCCGGCCTGTTCACCGAGGCCGGGCCGGACTGGCGCCGCCGGCCCGTCGACCGGTACGTCCGCGCGGTGGTCGAGCACTTCGGTCCGGATCGGTCGATGGTCGGGTCGGACTGGCCGGTCTCCACCCTCGCCGCCCCGTACGACGACGTGCTGGCCCGTACGACGGCGGCGTTGGCGGACCTCGACGCGAGGGACCGGCAGGCCGCCCTGGCCGGGACCGCGCAGCGCGTGTACCTGGGTGGTCGGTCCCTTGCCGCAGGAGCACCGCAGACATAGGATGTCTGCGGCTGCAGTGGTGCGGCCGGAGAGCGAGGAACGATGAAGTTCGCACGACTCGGCCCGGTGGGCAGCGAGGTCCCCGTGGCCATAGACACCGACGGCGCGGTCCTCGACCTGCGCGGGCTCACGACCGACATCACGGGCGCGTTCCTGGCGTCCGAACCGGGGCCGGCGGCGCTCGTCCGGCAGGCCCGCGAGGCCGGCGACCTGCCCGTGCTCGACGGTGCCGAGGGACACGGTGCCGAGCGACACGGTGCTCCCGTCGCCCGCCCCGGCAAGGTCGTCTGCATCGGCCTGAACTACCGCGACCACGCGGCCGAGACCGGTGCCGAGATCCCCACCGAACCGATCGTCTTCATGAAGGACCCGATGACGGTGATCGGCCCCGACGACCAGGTGCTGATCCCCCGCGGCAGCACCAAGACCGACTGGGAGATCGAGCTGGCCGTGGTCATCGGCCGCACCGCCCGGTACTGCGCGACCGACGAGGACGCAGCAGCCTGCATCGCCGGGTACGCCATCGCCAACGACGTGTCCGAGCGTGCCTTCCAGCTCGAACGCGGCGGGCAGTGGGACAAGGGGAAGTCGTGCGAGACCTTCAACCCGCTCGGCCCGTGGCTGGTCACCCCGGACGAGGTCGACCCCGCCGCCATCCCGCTCCGCCTGACCGTCAACGGCGAGCACCGGCAGGACGGCACCACCGCCGACATGGTCTTCCGGCCGGCCGAGATCGTCCGGTACCTGTCGCAGTTCATGGTGCTGTACCCGGGCGACGTCATCAGCACCGGTACCCCGGCGGGCGTCGCCCTCGCCGGGCACGCCCCCTACCTGCGACCGGGCGACGTGGTCGAGCTCACCGCCGACGGCCTCGGATCCCAGCGCCAGACCGTCGGAGCTGCCTGATGACCGGAGCAGCCGACGCGGACCGTACGCCCGGCGCAGCGGACCCGACGACCGCACGCGCCGCCGCCAGCCACGCCGGCGTCCGCGCGATCGTCACCGGCGGCGCGTCCGGCATCGGAGCGGCGGTCGTCGCCGCCCTGCAGCAGCGCGGCGCCACGGTCGCCGCCCTCGACCTGCAGCCCGCGACCGCCGCCGGGGTCGTCTCCGTCACGTGCGACGTGGGCGACGACGCCTCGGTGCGCGCGGCCGTCGCGACCGCCGTCGACCGGCTCGGCGGCCTCGACGTGCTGGTCAACAACGCCGGCATCGGCGCGCAGGGCACCGTCGAGGACAACCCCGACGACGAGTGGCGCCGCGTGTACGAGGTCAACGTGCTCGGCGCCGTCCGGGTGTCCCGTGCCGCGCTCCCCCACCTGCGTGCCTCCGGCACCGCGAGCATCGTCAACACGTGCTCGATCGCCGCCACGGCCGGGCTCCCGCAGCGCGCGCTCTACTCCGCCACCAAAGGCGCGATCGCGGCCCTGACTCGCGCGATGGCCGCGGACCACCTGCGCGAGGGCGTCCGCGTCAACGCCGTCAACCCCGGCACCGCCGACACACCCTGGGTGGCGCGACTACTGTCGTCCGCCGACGACCCGGACGCCGAACGCGCAGCACTCGAGGCGCGACAGCCGCACGGCCGTCTGGTGCAGGCCGACGAGGTCGCCGAGGCGGTCGCGTACCTGACGAGTCCGCTCGCCCGGTCGACGACGGGTGTCGACCTGGCGGTCGACGGCGGGATGCAGGCGCTCCGGCTGCGGCCGGCCTGATGGTCGCGCACCGGCTCCGCCGCTCCGGTCCGGAGGCGCGACACCGGTATCGTCGGCACGTCCGGTCGCGCACGCGGCCGGCTCCCCAGGAGGTGGTGACGTGGCGTCGTTGACCGACGATGCGATCGCACGCATCCAGCAGATGATCGTGAGCGGCGAGCTCCAACCCGGGCAGCGCCTCCCACCCGAGAAGGAACTGAGCGAGTCGCTCGGCCTGTCGCGGAACAGCCTGCGCGAGGCGGTGAAGGCCCTCGAACTCATCCGTGTGCTCGACGTGCGACGCGGCGACGGCACCTACGTGACCTCGCTGGAGCCCGCGGTCCTGCTCGAAGCGGTGTCGTTCGTCGTCGACATGCACCACGACCGGTCGCTCGTCGACCTGCTCGAGGTCCGCCGCATCCTCGAACCGGCGTCCGCCGTGCTCGCGACCGCACGGGCCTCCGAACAGCAGATCGACGAGCTCGCCACCCTGATGCAGTCCGTCGGCGAGGACACCGGCGTCGAGGACCTCGTCGCCCACGACCTGCTGTTCCACTCCACGATCGCGGGCATCGGCGGGAACCAGTACCTGTCCGGGCTGCTCGACGCCCTGTCGAGCAAGACCGTGCGGGTACGGGTGTGGCGCGGCCTCACGCAGAACGGCTCGGTGCAGCGCACGCTCGACGAGCACGCCGCCATCGTCGAGGCGATCCGGCGTCGGGATCCGCAGCTCGTGCAGTCCCTCGTGGTGGCCCACGTCGAGGGTGTGGAGCGCTGGCTGCGGCGCTCGCTCGACTGAACCTGGCAACACGCTGAGGGGCACCGGGCAAGATCGGTGGTCGGCCCTGACTCCGGCAACCATGCCGCGGCAACCGCACCCACGAGGAGGACACCGTGCTCGGTCTCATCATCAGCTTGATCATCATCGGACTCATCGCCGGCGCCCTCGCCCGGCTCATCATCCCCGGCAAGCAGAACATCGGCATCCTCATGACGATCGTCCTGGGCATCGTCGGCTCGTTCGTCGGCGGGTTCCTCGGCTACCTGATCTTCAACCACGACGGCAACGACGGGTTCTTCCAGCCCGCCGGCATCATCGGCTCGATCATCGGTGCCGTCATCGTGCTGTTCATCTACACGCGCGTCGCCGGCCGCGGCTCGCGCCGCTAGGCACCACCGCTGCCGGTCCGACCGGCGCACCACCGGGGTCACCCCGGACCATGCATCCGCGTGGTCCGGGGTGACCTTCGTCGTGGGCGGGGTCAGCCGGCGAGCAGCTCCGCCGCGCGCAGGTCGTCCCACAGGGCGTCCGGCACCTCGGCGGCGGCCCGCGCGACGTTCGACCGCACCTGTTCCGCCGACTGGGCACCGAGCGCGATCGCGGCGACCGCCGGAGCGCGACGCGGGAACGCCAGCGCGGCCTCGGGCAGGGTGACCCCGTGCCGCTCGCAGACGTCCGCGACGGCGTTCGCCCGGGCGACGAGCGCCGCCGGTGCCGTGGCGTAGTCGTAGGTCGCGCCCGCCACGGGCCGCTCCTGGCCGAGCAGCCCCGAGTTGTAGACCCCGACGGCCACGACCGCGACGCCGAGCGATGCGCACCGCTCGACGAGCGCCGCAGCCGGCTGCTCGAGCAGCGTGTACCGGCCGGCGAGCATGACCACGTCGCAGAGCCCGGTCTCGACGGCTGCCGACAGCGCCTCGACCGAGTTCGATCCGACCCCGACCACCCGCACGACGCCCTCGTCCCGCAGCTCGGCGAGTGTCGGCAGCGCCTGGGTCAGGCCGTCCGTCAGCGAGTAGACGTCCGGGTCGTGCAGGTAGGCGACGTCGACGTGGTCGAACCCGAGGCGGCCGAGCGACTCGTCGAGCGAGCGCCGCACGCCCGACGGCGACGGGTCCCACTGCCGCACGGTGTCGTCCGGCACCGCGAACCCGCCGGAGGCCAGGTCGTCGCCGTCGCCACGACCCGGCACGAGCAGTCGTCCGACCTTGGTCGACACCAGGAACGACTCCCGCGGGCGCCCGGCGAGCGCCGCCCCGAGCCGCCGCTCGGACAGCCCGAGGCCGTAGTGCGGTGCCGTGTCGAAGCCGCGCACACCGGCGTCCCACGCTGCGTCCACCGTGGCCCGGGCGTCGTCGTCGGACACCGGCCGGAGCAGGTTGCCGATCCCGGCGCCGCCCAGCCAGAACGGCCCGCGGTCGAGCTCCTGGGCGAGGGTCGTCATGCCTGTCCTTCCAGGGTCCAGACGAGCGGGATCCCGTCGTCGTCGCCCGAGTAGTCGTCGTCCGCCTCGAGCAGGGGGTTGATCACCGCCTGCCAGTCCGCGTTGACCGGGTCGTCCGCCAGTGCGCGGCGCATCGCACGGTAGTCCTCGACCTCGATCAGGTGCACCAGGTCCTGCCCGTCGCGCCAGATGCTCCAGTTGGCCACCCCGGCTGACCGCAACCGGTCGGCCAGTGCCGGCGGGATCGCCGCGTGCGTCCGCTCGTATTCGGACTCCCGTCCGGCCCGCAGTCGGGTCCGCGAGAGGATCCGCTGCATCAGTCGCGCAGGAACAGCTCGACGACCGGCACGGCCACGTCGGGCCGCACGATCGGCAGCGTCAGGGTCAGCGTGCCGGCCGGCTGCCCGCCGAGCCCGGTGTTCTGCGCCCGGGTGCCCGGCGGGATCTCGCGGAAGTGGATCTCCGACGCGTCGTTGAGCAGCTGGGCGTAGGCGACGCGGCCGGCCAGGTCGGGCAGGTGGACGTGCTCGAACGGCCACGCGAACAGGTGCAGGTACAGCCGGTCGCCCCGCTGTGTGTACACGGTGTTCCGCGGCGCGACGAACTGCGACGGTCCGGCGCCGTACACCGAGCGGGCGTGCTGGTGCATCCACGTGCCGATGCCGTCGAGCGTCTGCCGCGAGACGCCGTCGAACTCGCCGCGGCCCGTCGGCCCGATGTTGAGCAGCATGTTCCCGTTGTTCGAGACCCCGTCGACGAGCATGCGGACGAGCATGTCGACCGGCTTCAGGTTCACGTTGTCGCGGTCGTAGCCCCACGACCCGTTCAGCGTCTGGCACGCCTCCCACGGCACGGGCGCCCCGTCGACCTCCATGGGCTTGTCCGGCTGGTACTGCTCGGGGGTGACCAGGTCGCCGGGGATGTCCAGGCGGTCGTTCACGATGATCCCCGGTTGCAGGCGCTTCGTCAGGGCGAGCAGTTCCTCGGACCCCCAGTCGTCGCGGCCCTTGCCGCCCCAGATGTCCTCGTGGTCGTTGTCCCGGTACGAGAAGTCGTAGAACAGGTAGTCGATCTGCCCGTAGCCGGTGAGCAGTTCCTCGACCTGGCCGTGCAGGTACTCGCGGTACCGGGCCATGTCCCGGCCCTCGTTGAACGCCGCGATCGCCTGCTCGCCGTCGTCGCGGCGCGGGTGCACGCCGTCGACGGTGAAGTCCGGGTGGTGCCAGTCGATGAGCGAGTGGTAGAAACCGACCCGCAGCCCCTCGGCGCGGACGGCGTCGACGAACTCGCGCACGATGTCGCGACCGAAGCGGGTGTTCGTGGACTTGTAGTCGGTGAGCGCGCTGTCCCACAGGCAGAAGCCCTCGTGGTGCTTGGTGGTGAGGACGACGTACTTCATCCCCGCCTGCCGTGCGCGTCGGGCCCAGTCGGCGGCGTCGAACAGGTCCGGGTCGAAGTGGTCGAAGTACTTCTGGTAGTCCTGATCGGTGATCCGCTCGCGGTTCTTCACCCACTCGTGCCGGGCCGGCAGGGCGTACAGGCCCCAGTGGATGAACATGCCGAACCGGTCGTGGGTGAACCAGGCGGGCAGGCCGCTCGCGTCGGTCGCGGTCTGCGGCTCTGCAGGTGCGGTGATGGTCATGAGGCGGGTTTCCTTTCGTACGGGAGGAACGGTGCGGGTGTCCGGGGCGGCCTCCGACCCGGCGTGGTCGCGACCAGGGCACGGTGTGGCCTGGTCGGCGCCGGTCGCGGGTCGGCGCCGGTCAGCGGCCGCCGAGGCCGCTGGTGACGATGCCCTTGACGAGGTGCTTCTGCAGCAGGACGAGCAGGACGACGGTCGGCAGCATCGAGATCACCGACGCGGCCATCACCAGGTTCCACTCGGACCCCTGCTGGCCGAAGAACTGCTGCAGGCCGAGCGGGATCGTGCCCCGGGCCTCGACGTCGTTGACGATGACCAGGGGCCAGAGGAACGAGTTCCAGTAGGAGATGAACGAGAAGACCGCCAGGACGGCCATCGTCGGTCGGGCGAGCGGCAGCATCACCGAGAAGAACGTGCGGATCGCGCCGGCGCCGTCCACCCGGGCCGCGTCGTCGAGCTCCTGCGGCACGGTCAGGAAGAACTGCCGCACCAGGAACGCGCCGAGTGCGGTGAACGCCCACGGGATGATGAGCGCCTGGAACGTGTCGACCCACCCGAAGCCCTGCATCATGACGTACATCGGGATCACCAGGACGTCCTGCGGGATCATCAGCGTCGCCAGGAACAGGATGAACACGGTGTTCCGCCCCGCCACCGCAGCCGTGAGAACGCGTACCCGGAGAGCACGGCGACCGCGACGTTGATCGCGGTGCCGGCCGCGGCGACGATGATCCCGTTGAGGATGAAGCGGGCGAACGGCAGGTACGTGAACGCCTGGGCGTAGTTGCCCCACTCGATCGACGACCCCCACAGCGTCGGCGGCGTCGTGAACACGTCGGCCGAGGGCTTCAGGCTCGTCGCCACCATGTAGACGAGCGGCGAGACGAACAGCAGTGCCACCAGGCAGAGCAGGACGTAGCCGATCGCGTGCCGGACGCGTCCGGTGCGCCGGTGCGGTGCGCCCGAGGTGCGGGGCAGTGCCCGCGGGTTGATCGTCCGGTTGGACGAGGTCAGCTCAGTCATAGTGCACCCACCGCTTCTGTCCGAGGAACTGGATGGCCGTGATGCCGAGGATGATCACGAACAGCACCCACGCGCCGGCCGACGCCAGTCCGAGCTGCTGCGTCTGGAAGCCGGTGTTGTAGATGTACTGCACGAGCGTCTCGGTCGCGGTGCCCGGCCCGCCCTTCGTCAGGACGAACGGTTGGACGAACACCTGGAACGACGTGATGAGCGTCATCATCGTGGCGAAGAAGATCGACGGCGAGATGAGCGGGAACTTGATCCGCCAGAACATCTGCCAGGCGTTCGCACCGTCGAGCTGCGCGGCCTCGAGCTGGTTCTCGGGCACCGAGTCGAGCGCGGCCGAGAAGATCAGCATGTTGTAGCCGAAGCCCTGCCAGACGCTCATCGCGACGACGGCGAGCATCGCCCAGTCGTCGTCCGCCAGGAAGTTCGGAGCGTTCACGCCGACCGTCGACTGCAGGGTCGCGTCGATCGCGCCCCCGGGCTGGTAGAGCATCCGCCAGACGACGACGTTCGCGACGATCGGCGTGATGGTCGGGATGAAGAACAGCACCCGGAACACGTGCCGGTGCCGGATCTTCGGCGTGAGCCAGGCGGCGAGCCCGAGCGACACGACCAGGTTGAGCGGCACGTAGAGCACGACGAACAGCACGGTGTTCAGCGTCACGGTGCGGAAGATCGGGTCGGAGAACAGCTGCGCGTAGTTCGACAGGCCGGCCCACGAACGCTCGCCGAGCATCGGCCAGTTCATGAAGCTCACGACGAGCGACGCGAGGATCGGGAACGCCGTGAAGACCACGAGTCCGATCGAGTGCGGGGCGGCGAACGCGGCGCCCCACCAGGAGCGGCGGCCGAGCTCGGCGTCGGTGCCGCCGCCCTTCCGGCGCGGCGCCGCGGCAGCGGCGACCGCGGGTGCGGCCACCGGGGCCTGTGCGGGTGGGTCCTGGATGGTGGTCATGCGACGACCTCCTCGTCGTTCGCGCGGTCCTGGTCAGGAGATGGGGCGAGGGGGAGGCACGGGGCGGGGCCGACCCGCGCCTCCCGTCCGTCACTGCGAACCGAGCTGGCTCGCGATGGACGACATGGTCTCCTTGCCCGAGGTCTGGCCGTTGACGGCCTGCAGGGCGTACTGCGCGAAGAGCTGGTTGAGCTGGTCGCTCTGCTTGTTGCCGGGCAGTGGGGTGGCGTCGTCCAGGGCGGTCTGCAGGGCGTCCTCCACCCCGTCGATGCCCGCGTTGTCGTACCAGGCCTGCTGCGCCGCGGTCCGTGCCGGGAAGGCACGGCCCTGCTCGGCGAGCGAGGTGAGCGTGGCCTCGTTCGTCATCGTGCTGATGGCCGCGAAGGCCTGCTCCGGGAACTCGCACTGCTTCGCGATGCCGAAGCCCGACCCGGCCGCGTACGAACTCGGTCCGTCGGTGCCGGACGGCATCGTCGTGATGCCGAGGTCGAACTGCACCTTGGCCTTCTGGCTGATGATCGACCACGGCCCGTCGCTGTACATCGCGACGTCGCCGGACACGAACGCGTTGTCGTCGGCCGACGGGTCGGTGCTCGCCTGCGTCGCGTAGCCGTCCTCGACCAGACCGCCGATCCAGTCGAGCCCCTCGGCGAAGTCGGCGTTCTCCGCGTCGAGTCCGCCGTCCTCGTCGATCACCCGGCCGCCGTTGTACCCGAGGATCATCGACTCGAGCGGGATGTCCTCGACGCTCGTGCCCCAGATCGGGGTGCCCGCGGCCTTGAGTTCCTCGGCGGCGGCCTCGAAGTCGTCGACCGTCCAGCCGGGCTCCGGCTCGGCGACACCGGCCTCCTCGAAGATGTCCTTGTTGTAGAACATGAGCATGGGGCCGGTGTCGTAGGGCAGCCCGTAGAGCTCGCCGTCGACCTTCATGCCGTCGAGTCCGGTCTGGTCGTACTCGCTCAGGTCGAGACCGGCCTTCTCCACCATGTCGTCGATCGGCACCAGCACGTCGGTGTAGTTCGCGGTGCGGAGCGACTGGATGCTCACGATGCACGGGGCGGTCCCCGTCGAGAGCTGGGTGCGGAGCTTCGTCCAGTAGTCGTTGAACGGTGAGCCCTGGATGGTGACGTCGACGTCGTCGTCCGTCTGCACGGTGTCGGCGACCTCCTGCCAGGCAGCCTTGTCCTCCTTGCCGGCGATCCACATCGCCCAGGTCAGGGAGTCTTCGGACTGACCGTCGCCGGCACTGCTGCCAGCGGAACAGCCGGTGAGCACGAGCGCCGCAGCTGCTGCTGCCGCGAACCCGGCGGTGAATCGTCGTTGCATCGGTGTCTCCACTTCGTCGTGGTGATCGGGATCGGGTGGGGTGTCGTACTGGTTCGGGGAACGAGCGGGTCAGGCGACGCGGACCGCGTCGGGGACCGTCTCGGTGTCGGCGGCGGCCCAGACCGGACCGTCGGGGAATGCGTGCGCGTCGAGCGACCCGGCGAGCATCTCGGTGCCGGCGCCGGGGGCGGTGGGCGGCCAGTACCGGCCGTCGTGCACGTCGACCGGTGTCACGAAGTGTTCGTGCAGGTGGTCGACGAACTCGATGCTGCGGGTGTCGAGGTCACCGGTGAGCGCGACCGCGTCGAACATCGACAGGTGCTGGACCGCCTCGCACAGGCCGACGCCGCCGGCGTGGGGGCAGACCCGGACACCGTGCTTGGCGGCGAGGAGCAATATCGCCAGGTTCTCGTTGACCCCGGCCACCCGGGTGGCGTCGATCTGCAGCACCGACGTCGCCCCGGCCTGGATGAGCTGCTTCGCGATGACGCGGTTCGCCATGTGCTCGCCCGTCGCGACCGGGATCGGGGCGATGCGCCGGGCGATCTCGGCGTGGGCGAGGATGTCGTCGGGGCTCGTCGGTTCCTCGACCCACGCGATGTCGAAGGGGCGGAGCCGGTCCACCCACGCGACCGCCTCGTCCACGTCCCACCGCTGGTTGGCGTCGATCGCGATGCGGATGTCGGGGCCCACCGTGGCGCGTGCGATGCCCATCCGGCGGACGTCCTCGTCGACGTCGCCACCGACCTTGAGCTTGATCTGCGCGAAGCCCTCGTCGACCGCCTCCCTGCAGAGCCGGGCGAGCTTGTCGTCGTCGTAGCCGAGCCAGCCCGGGGTGGTCGTGTAGGCACGGTAGCCCTCCCGCTCCAGGCGCTCGCGGCGTGCGGCACGCCGGGGTTCGGCGACGCGGAACAGCTCGAGCGCCTCGGCCGGAGTGATCGCGTCGGTCAGGTACCGGAAGTCGACCAGGTCGACGAGTTCCTCGGGGTCCAGGCCGGCGAGCAGCGCCCAGAGCGGCTGTCCCGCCCGCTTCGCGCGGAGGTCCCACAGGGCGTTCACCACGGCGCCGATCGCCATGTGCATGACACCCTTCTCGGGCCCGAGCCACCGGAGCTGCGAGTCGTGCACCATCGCACGCGACGTCCCGCCCATGTCCGCCAGGACCGCTTCGACGTCGGCACCGACCACGTGTCCGCGGAGGGCGGCGATCGCGGCCTCCTGCACCTCGTTGCCGCGGCCGATGGTGAAGACGAAGCCGGTGCCGACCAGGCCGTCCAGGGCGTCGGTGGTGATCTCGACGTAGGCGGCGGAGTAGTCGGGTGCGGGGTTCATGGCGTCGGATCCGTCGTGCTCCCGCGAGGTCGGGAACCGGATGTCGCGCACGTGCAGACCGGTGATGCGGCTCATTCGTGTCTCCTGCCGTCCGGTCTCCGTCGACCGAACGAGGCAATCAAAACATCGGATGTCTCCGCCGTCAAGAGCGCTCTGCATCCCGTTTCACCCATCTGGCCGCAGTATCCGTCCGATGAATGCGCTCGACCCGGTTCGGGTACCCCGTCCGTCCAGCGCGCGTGCCACAACGGGGCGTACGGTCCCCCGCATGACAGATGAGCACCGCACGGAGCGTCCCGAAGACGACGCAGCACGGCTCGGTCTCATCGTCGTCGGCGAGGCAGCAGCACTGCACTCCGGTGACGAGGCAGCACTGGACGCGAGCGAACAGAACATCCGCGACACCATCGACGAGCTGGTCGACGAGCCCCTGACCCCGCGTCAGGAGGAGGTCGTCGAACGACTCGCCGCGGCCGGCGGTACCCTGACCGCTGGCCTCAGTGGCGCGCTCGCCGCACAGAGCGGGCGACCCGTGGACGACGTCCTCGAGGGTGCGGCGCGCAGCGTGGTCTGGCAGCAGCGCCTGGCGAACGAACGTGACGACGCCGACGCCGACGCCGACTCAGCGCACCGCGAGGACGCCACGCAGCGCGAGGACGGCCCGCAGCGCGAGGACGCCGGTGGTCAGCAGCGCGATCGCCGCGACGAGAACGGGCGCGCCGAGGGCTGACCCCCGCCGCGCCCGCCAGGTCCGGCGGAGCGCCTACTCGGTCGCGTCCGCCTGCTCGCGCACGACCGCGCGGGCGGCAGCCTGCCCGGTCGTGGTGCTCTTCACGATGTCGCTCAGTGTGAAGCCCGCGGTGGTGCCGAGCAGCGCGTCGACCTCGCTGAACTGACTGACGACACTCTTCGACAGCGCGCCCGCACCGTCGGACGACACGACCGTGAGCTTGTCGATGTTGCCCATCGGGGCCGCGAGCTCGCGGGCGATGCTCGGCAGCGTCTCGATGGCCTTGACCCGCAGGACGGCCTCGGAGTGCTGGGCCAGGGCGTCCGCCTGGGCCTTCGTGGCGTCGGCCTCGGCCTGACCCTTCGCGCGGATCGCGTCGGCCGCGGCCTGCCCCTCGGCCCGTGAGGCGTCGGCGGCGAGCTTGCGGGCCTCGGACTCGGCCTGGGCCTCGGCGGCGATCGCCTCGGCGGAGATCCGCCGGGCTTCGGCCTGGGCGCGGGCGGTCTCGACCTGCGCTGCGGCGGCAGCCTCGGCCTCGACGCGGGTCTTGCGCGCCTGCGCCTCGGCCACGGCGGAGACCTCGGACTCCAGTTCGGCACGACGCAGTTCCGCACGCTTCTGCGCGGTCAGCTGCTCCTGCTCGACGACGCCCTGAGCGGCGCGGGCCTGGGCCAGCGGGCCGGCGGCGGCCGCCTCGGCGGAAGCGCGGTCGGCGTCGAGCTGCAGGGCCGCACGACGGATGGCCAGGGTGTTCTCGGCCTCGGCGATCGCCTGGTCGGCGGTCGCACGGGCCTCGCGGGCTTCGCGGTCGGCCTGCGCTTCGGCGTTCTCGGCCTCGAGCCGCACCCGCGCACGCTCGGCACGGCCGAGGTCGCTGATGTACTCGTTGCGGTCCGAGATGCCCTTGATCTCGAACGAGTCGACGTCGAGACCCTGGCTGTGCAGCGCGTCCTGCGCGACGGTGAGCACGGCGACGGTCAGCTGGTCGCGGTTCCGGATGATCGTCGACACGTCGGTCGCACCGATCGAGGCGCGGAGAGAACCGGACAGGACCTCGCGCGCGAAGTCGTCGATCTTCTTCTCCTGCCCGAGGAAGCGCTGCGCGGCGGCGCGGATCGACGAGTCGGCCTCGCCGACCTTGACGAGCGCCACCGCCTCGACGTCGATCGTCACGCCCCGGGAGTCCTGCGCGTTCACGTTGATGTCGATCGCGCGCGAGCTCAGCGACAGCTTCGCGACCTTCTCGAAGAACGGGCGCACGAGCACACCCGCCCCGAGCACGACCTTGATGCCGGACTCGACGGTCTCGGTGCCGTCCGCGTTCTTCACCTTGCGCGAGCGCTTGCCCGTGATGATGAGGGCTTCGTCGGCGCCGGCGTTGCGGTACACGACCTTGGCGTAGATGAGCGCCACCACGGCGAGGACGATGATCCCCACGATGATCAGCGGGACGGCTCCGAGCGCGAACAGGACTTCCATGACTCCCCCTTGCGGCCCAGGCGTCAGCCTGGATTCCGTATCTGTCGTACTGTCGCTCCCATCCTAGGAGAGCGCCCGGACAGACAGGAGGCCGGGGTCGCGTCACGCGCTCACGCGCTCACGCGCCGGCGCGCCACCAGTCGTCGGAGGGCGTCGCCGGCACCCGGCGCTTGTGCTCGGTCGCGCGGTACCGCGCCTCGATGGCCTCGGCGACCTCGACCGGCACGTCGTGCCCCTGCAGGTAGGCGTCGATCTCGGCATAGGTGAGCCCGAGGTTCGCCTCGTCGGTCTGGCCGGGCAGCTCGTCGAGCAGGTCGGCGGTCGGCGCCTTCTCGTACAGTCGGGCGGGCGCCCCGAGGTGCTCGAGCAGCTGGCGCCCCTGGCTCTTGGTGAGGCCGGTGAGCGGGGTGAGGTCGACGCCGCCGTCGCCGTACTTGGTGAAGAAGCCGGTGACCGCCTCGGCCGCGTGGTCGGTCCCCACGACGAGCAGGCCGCGCTGACCGGCCACGGCGTACTGCGCGACCATGCGCATGCGCGCCTTGACGTTGCCCTTGACGAAGTCGCTCAGCTCGACGCCCGACGCGGCGGTGTCCTGCACGACGCCGTCGACACCGTGCTCGATGTTCACGGTGATTCCGGGGTCGGCGGCGATGAACTGCAGGGCGAGCTGCGCGTCGTCCTCGTCGGCCTGCACCCGGTACGGCATGCGCACGGTGGTGAACTCGGCCGGGTGCCCCTCGGCGCGGAGCGACTCGACGGCGAGCTGCGTCAGCCGACCGGCGAGGGTGGAGTCCTGGCCGCCGCTGATGGCCAGGAGGTACCCCTTCGCGCCGGTCGTGCGCAGGTAGTCGCGGAGGAACCCGACACGACGGGCGACCTCCTGCTCCGGGTCGATGGTCGGCTGGACGTCGAGGTCCGCTGCGATGGCGGCTTGGAGTTCACGCACGATCCCAGTATCGCGCCGATCGGGCTCCCCTGACCGGAACCGGCCTGAACGGTCTCCTGCGGACTCGTCGTTGACAGTTTGATCTCTAACAGTTAGCGTTCTGATCATGCAGGCACCGGATCTCACCACCCCGCTCGAACTCATGAGGTGGATCGGCTGGGCACAGCGCAAGGCGGCCGACGAGTGGGTCCGGTCGCGCGACCTCACCCGCGAGCAGTCGTTCGTGCTCGGGTACCTGCAGCAGAACCCCGGCGCGATCCAACGGGACATCGCCGAGGTCACCCGGACCAGCGCGGCCAGCGTCTCGAGTCTCCTGCAGGGACTCGAGCGGCGTGGCCTGGTCGAACGACGGACGGACGCCGCGAACGGTCGGACGAAGACGGTGCACGCCACCCCGGCGGGCATCGACCTCATCGCCGGCTTCACCGACGCGATGGTCGCCCTCGACGACTCCCTGCTCGCGCCGCTCGACGCGGACGAGCGCGCCACCCTGCGGCGCCTGCTGCAGAAGGTGACCGCGGAACTCGCCCCGCCGAGCCGCTAAGGCACGACGACCGCACCACCCGCTCGACGTCCCCACACCACCCGCCAGCACCTCCCGCTCGACGCACCCGCACCACCCGCCAGCACCTCCCGCTCGACGCACCCGCACCACCCGCTCGACGCTCCACGCGCCCGCCAGCCCGATCCGCCGGCGCGCCCGCACGGGCCGGCAGCCGCCGACCGTGCCGCCCGCGACCCGCCCCGTCCGCCGCGCTCCCGCGTGGCCCCGCCGGTCGCGCGCTCCACCCTGCCGTGCCGGCGTCCGTCGGCGCGCCCACCGCCATGCCCGGAAGGGAACCGCCATGAGCACCACCAACGCCCCCACCCCCTCGACCGCCGCGGCGACGAACCGCTGGTACCTGTCCGCCGCCCCCATCGCCAGGGCGCTCGTGCACCTGTGCGTGCCGATGGCCGCCGCGATGGTGGTCAGCGCCCTGTACAACGTGATCAACGCGGGCTTCATCGGCGCGCAGCACGACACCTCCCTGCTCGCCGCCATCACCTTCGGCACGCCCCTGCTCGGTCTGGTCATGGCGGTCGGCGGCGTGTTCGGCGTGGGCGGCAGCGCCCTGATGTCCCGGTTGCTCGGGGCCTCCGAGCACGACCCCGACGCGGCACGGCAGATCAAGCACGTCGCCTCGTTCGCGCTCTGGGGAGCCGTCGTCACCGGCGCCGTGCTCGGGACCGTCGGGCTCGTGCTGCTGCGGCCGCTCGTCGCCGTCCTCGGGGCGGACACCGCCGCGGTCCCCGCCACCAGCGAGTACGTCGCCGTGATGCTCGCGTTCGTCCCCGTGCTCGCCGCGTCCTTCGCCCTCGAACAGATCGTGCGCTCCGAGGGGGCCGCCCGCCAGGCGATGATCGGCCTCGTCCTGTCCACGGTCGGCAACCTGGTGTTCGACGTCCTGTTCATCCTGGTGCTGCACTGGGGCGTCGGCGGCGCCGCCCTGGCCGTGGGGCTGGCGAACGTGGTCACGATCGCCTACTGGGTGACGTGGCTGCAGCGGCACAGCGAGAACGTCAGCTTCGCGCCGAGGTGGTTCACCCTGCGCCGGGACGTGCTCGGACCCGTGTTCGGCATCGGTGTCGGTGAACTGCTGCAGTCCGCGTTCCTCATCGTCACGACGCTCGTGCTCAACAACCTCGCCGCCGCCTACGGCGACGACCCGCTCGCCGCGATGGGTGTCGCGGTCCGCATCGCCCAGGTGCCCGAGTTCCTCGTGATGGGCGTGACCATCGGCGTGCTGCCCCTGCTGGCGTACGCGTTCGGCGCGGGGGACGCAGCCCGGCTCCGGGCGGCACTGCGGGCGGCGGCCGTCACCGTCGGAGCGATCGTGCTCCTGTTCTCCGGCACCGTGTTCGTCCTGCGCGAGCAGGTCTTCACGATCTTCTTCGGCGACCACGCGGTCCTCGCGGTCGGTCTGACGATCCTGACGGCACAGCTCGTGGCCACCGTGGTGAACGGCTTCACGGGGCTGCTCACCTCGCTGTTCCAGGCGACCGGGATGGTGCTGCCCGCCATGGTGCTGTCGCTGGCGCAGGGGGTGCTGTTCGTCCCGATCGTCATCGTCGGCAACGTGTGGTTCGGTCTCGCCGGGATCATCTGGGCGCTCACCGTCACCGAGGTCGTGGTCTTCGTCGCGGCCGTCACGCTCTGGCTGGCGACGCGTGGCAGGATCGCCCGCGGTCTGGCCGAGGGCAGCGAGGCCCGCGCCGACGCGGCACTCGAAGCCGCCCCCGCGGGGTGATCCCGGCCGCCTGGACGACCGGCGCTCCGTGAGCAGGAATGGTCGGGTCCGCCTGGGCGACCCGACCGTTCCTGCTCACGGAGTGCGCTGCGCCGGGGTCACGCGCTGCGGGCGCGGCGGACCAGGAGCACGACGACGGCGCCGGCCGCCAGGACGGCACCCACCCCGAGGGCCAGCCCCACGGCCGGGGCGATGCCCGACGACGACGGTGCCCCGTCGGATGCTCCGGTCGCGCTGGCCGTCGCCGTGGCGCTCGACGTGGGAGCGGTGCTCGGCGTCGGCATGGCCGTCGCGCTCGGAGATGGTGCGGCAGCAGCAGCAGGTCGGTAGTCGAACGCGAGCGTGCCCTCGATCGGGTGGCCGTCCGGCGAGACGTACCGCCAGAGCACCGAGTAGGCCCCGCGCTCCAGGTCGACCGCACGGCTCATGGTCGTGCCCGACACCGTCACGGCACCGGAGGCGACGTCGGTGCCGTCCGCGTCCGTCACCTGGATCCGCAGACCGGCGTCGAGCCCGGCGAGCGGCGCCTCGGAGAAGGTCAGGTCGACGCTGTCGAGCGGTTCGGTGAGGACCGCTCCGTCGGTGGGGCTGCTGCTCGTCAACGTCGAGTGGGCTGAGGCCGGCTGGACCCCGACGGACGTCAGCAGACCAGCCGCCACGATCGCCAGTGCCGCCGCGGTGGTCCGGGCTGTACGCATGGACAGAACCTACACGCGCCCCGGCATCGGCTGTCGGCGGGTCAGATCTGCTCGCCGAGGAAGTCGGCGTAGGACGGCTCGTACCGGGTGTCGCCCGCGCTGACGAGCTGCTGGTCGGAGCCCTCGAGGCGTTCGGCCACGAGCGCGGCGAGGTCTTCGGGTGAACGGAGTCCGTGGCGGTGCCAGTCGTTCGGCATTCTGGGGGTCATCGTGACCACCCCTTCATCGAGATGATGCGCATCTCGGTTCCGACCGGGTCGGCCCGCTGTGCCAGACCCCACAGGACGTGGGGAGCATCGTGACGACGGGACCGTGATCATCGACCCGGTGCTGCAACGCTATGGGCTGGACACCGCCGCGTCGAACGCAGTGCGCTTCTCGGCCGACCGGCCGACGACGGACGGGAGGCACGGCGCCAGCTGGCACCGTGCCTCCCGTCCGCAGGTGGTCGCGCCCAGGGCGCGCGCCCGTCCGCTCAGTCGGTGCCGGAGTCGAAGGCTGCGCCCTCGGACGCCAGGTCGGTCCGGCGGCCGAGCGCGTCCTCGGCGTCCGACGCGACGATCGCGCCGCCCAGGATCTCCTCGGCCTCGCCCGCCTCGAGCTGTCCGACGAGCTCGCCCGTCGCACCGCCGATGAGACCGGCCGCGTGGTACTGCTCGAGCCGCGAGCGGGAGTCGGCGATGTCGAGGTTCCGCATCGTGAGCTGCCCGATGCGGTCGTCGGGGCCGAACGCGGCGTCGCCGACGCGCTCCATCGACAGCTTGTCCGGGTGGTACGACAGTGCCGGGCCGGTGGTGTCGAGGATCGTGTAGTCGTCCCCGCGGCGCAGACGCAGCGTGACCTCGCCCGTGACGGCGGAGGCGACCCAGCGCTGCAGCGACTCGCGGAGCATGAGCGACTGCGGGTCGAGCCAGCGGCCCTCGTACATCAGGCGCCCGAGCCGGCGGCCCTCGTTGTGGTACGACGCCACCGTGTCCTCGTTGTGGATCGCGTTGAGCAGGCGCTCGTACGCGATGTGCAGCAGGGCCATGCCCGGTGCCTCGTAGATGCCGCGGCTCTTCGCCTCGATGATGCGGTTCTCGATCTGGTCGGACGCACCCAGGCCGTGGCGGCCGCCGATGGCGTTCGCCTCGTAGACCAGCGCGACGGCGTCGGTGTACTCGACGCCGTTGATCGCGACCGGACGGCCGGCCTCGAAGCGGACGCTCACGACCTCCGTCGCGACCTCGACGTCGTCACGCCAGGCGGCGACGCCCATGATCGGCTCGACGATGTCCAGGCCGCTCGACAGCTCTTCGAGACTCTTCGCCTCGTGCGTCGCGCCCCAGATGTTCGCGTCGGTCGAGTAGGCCTTCTCGGTGGAGTCGCGGTACGGGAACCCACGGGCGACGAGCCACTCGCTCATCTCCTTGCGGCCGCCGAGCTCCTCGACGAACTCCGCGTCGAGCCACGGCTTGTACACGCGCAGCCGCGGGTTCGCCATCAGGCCGTAGCGGTAGAACCGCTCGATGTCGTTGCCCTTGTAGGTGGAGCCGTCGCCCCAGATGTCGACGCCGTCCTCCTTCATGGCGCGCACGAGCATCGTGCCCGTGACCGCGCGGCCGAGCGGCGTCGTGTTGAAGTAGGTCTTGCCGCCGGAGCGGATGTGGAACGCACCGGTCTGCAGGGCGACCAGGCCCTCTTCCACCAGGGCGCTCTTCGCGTCGACCAAGCGGGCGATCTCGGCCCCGTACTCGTGTGCGCGGCTCGGGACGGCGTCGATGTCCGGCTCGTCGTACTGACCGATGTCGGCCGTGTACGTGCAGGGGATCGCCCCCTTCTCGCGCATCCAGGCAACGGCGCAGGAGGTGTCGAGACCCCCTGAGAACGCGATGCCGACTCGTTCGCCGACGGGGAGACTGCTCAGGACCTTGGACACGGGTCAATCGTACGGGGCCAGCGGGCCGCACTACCGTCCGGGTCGACGGTTGTGGAGAACCGGCGCTGACCGCCGCCCCGCCCTCTTCCGTTCTCGCACGCCGCGCCTATATACGCGGTTCCGCGGCGCGTCTAGCCCCGAACCGCAACTTGGCAATTCCTAAACGAATCCTGAGCGCATGCTTACGGCGCAGGCACTCGTCTGCACCAACAGGAAGAAGTCCACGTGACGAACGCACCGCACACCGCTCGAACCGTCGAGACCCGTCGCACCGTCTGGTCCGAGACGAAGTCGGCCCTCAAGACGACCGAGTTCTACGCCTGGCTCGTCGTGTCCATCGCGATCCTCATCGCCGCAGCCGTGACCGACGACGGCGAGGACGGCCAGCGCTTCGGTGCGGACCACGCCTGGATGTACGTCGCCATCGTGACCGCGGCCTACGTCATCAGCCGTGGCATCGCCAAGGCAGGCACCCGCCACGACGACCACCAGGACGACGACCGCTCGTAGTCCGGGCCCCATCGAGCCGCCACTGCCTCACGGGGCAGGGCGGCTTCTTGCTGTCCGCCCGCACCCGCTCGGCGACGGCTCCGCCGCCGAGGCGCGCGGGTCACACCGTCACGGTGCCCCTGGAGGGATTCGAACCCCCAACCGTTTCCTTAGGACGGAACTGCTCTTCCATTGAGCTACAGAGGCTGGCCCGTCCACTCTAGCGGCGCACGATCGCACCAGCGCGACCCCGCGACGGACGGGAGGCCCGGGAAGACGCCGCCAGGGGCCTCCAGTCCGCCACCGGGTGAGCAGAAGACGACGGGTCGCCATCCGCGACCCGTCGTCTTCTGCGCACTGGGTGCGCCGCTACGCGGCCACGAGGTACTCGTCCCACTCGGCCTGCGGGCGCTCGATGCCGCGCACGACCCACGAGGCGCCGTGCGGGACCTTCGGACGGAACCGGAGTCGCCACCCCATCTCCTGCGGGGTGCGGTCGCCCTTCGTGTTGTTGCACGCGAGGCAGCAGGCCACGAGGTTCTCCCACGAGTCCTGCCCGCCCCGCGACCGCGGCTGCACGTGGTCGATCGTGGTCGCGTGGCGGTCGCAGTACGCACAGTGGTTGCCGTCGCGGCGCAGGACGCCGCGGCGCGACACCGGCACGAGCCTCGAGTGCGGGATCCTGACGTAGCGGGTCAGGATGATGACGGACGGACGGTCGTAGGTCGACGTCGAACCGGTGACCGGGTGGTCGAGGTCGGCGGCGATGATGGCGGCCTTCTGGTTCATGACCAGCACGAGGGCCCGACGGTCCGAGATCACCGCGAGGGGCTCGTAACCGGCGTTGAGGACGAGAGTGCGCATGGGTTCCCTTTCCGTCGTGCCTGGACGGCTTCCAGGCGCTGCGGGTGCGTCGGCCGGCGACGACGAACGGGTGACCACGACCTGCGCACACCCCTGGAACCACGAAGAGCACCACCCGGATGGGCAGTGCTCTCGTCATGCAGGGGCGTGCTCGTGCACACAGGCTGTGGTCGACCAGCTGTCGACACGCGCGCGCCGACCCATGGTGCGGGTCGTGCGGAACGTCGACATCAGGTCTCCTGTTCGCGCCGGTACGGACCGGTGCAGCGTCAGGTTAACCCAAGAACCGGCCCGGCACGAGGGTGCGCGGGCCGGTTCGGGTGAAGTTCACACGCCGGAGGGACGGTGGTCGCTAGACCCCGAAACGGACGATGTGGTAGTCGCTGGTCCAGATCGGACGGATCTGCACCGAGCCACCGGGCTTCGGGGCGTCCATGATCATCCCGTCGCCCATGTAGAAGCCGTCGTGCGCCCCGTTGTTGAAGATGACGACGTCGCCGGGCTGCGCCTCGGACTCGGGGATCGTCGTGCCGGCCTGGTCCTGCAGCGGCACCGAGTGCGCCAGGTCGATGCCGTGCTGGGCGTACACGAACATGATGTAGCCCGAGCAGTCGAAGCCGGACGGGTCGGCGCCACCGAAGACGTACGGGGTGCCGATGTACTGCTTCGCGGTCGCGACCACGGCGGGCAGCGAGAACGGGGTGTCCGCGGCGCTGGAGCTCGCCGCGTACTCGGCGGCCGAGGGGCCGGAGTACGACGCGTACTGCTCGGCGGTCTCGGCACGGGCGGCTTCGGTCTGCGCAGCCCGCTCCTCGGCGCGGTCGGCGGCGGCGGCGCGGTCGGCTGCTGCCTGCTCGGCGGCCGCAGCGGCAGCCTTCTCGGCGTTCAGCGTGGCGGTCGAGGTCGCACCGTAGCCGTCGCGGCTCGTGTCGGCGAGGGCGACGGCGTCGGACACCGACAGCTCCTGGCTCTGCGCGGCACGGGCCTGCCGCTCGGTGGCGGCGTCCGCCTGGGTCGAGGCGGAGGTCGCCGCGAAGGCCGGGGCCACCGCGACGGTGCCGAACATGCCGGCGGCGACGGTGAGGACGACGGGTGCCAGGAACCTGCGCTTGCGCGAGGTCGAGCTGGCCTCCGCGGCACGTGCGGCGGCGGCCTGGGCGGCACGACGACCCCCGGGCAGCGGCGCGGTCTTCACGGGCACGACCGGGCGGGTCGCACGGCCGTCGGCTGCACGAGCGGCCCGCCGGGTGAGCGGGGCGTCGGTGGCGTTCACGGTGTTCGTCGGGTTCGCGGGCGTCTGGGCGTCCGCGGCGGAACCGGTCTGCGTCAAGAGGTGGATCTCCGGCGTCTCGTCGACGTCGCCGTGGGTGTCCGGCGCCGTTCGACCCATCCGTTCGTCATCGTTTCCGATCAGGCAGGAGACGGGTACGAGACGTCCTGCCACGGGTCACCGGCTCTGGGGCAGCGCGGCGACTCGGACGAGCCTACGGAGCCGTCGTTACCGTGTCGAGATGAAACGGCCTGTTGGTAACGAATCGGTAAACACTCTCAGGGAGCGCTCGGACTGTCAGGTCCGCTCGATGTAGACGTGCTGCGCGACCTCGGACGGCAGCTCGATCCCGGCGTCCTCGCCCTCGACGCGCACCGCGACGTAGGCTCCCGCGCGCTGCACGCTGGCGACCCGGCCGGGCATGACGCCGGCGGTCCGGAGCTGGTGCAGGAGCTCGGGCTCGAACTGCACGGGCTCACCCAGCCGACGCACGACACCGGTGGCGACGGCGTCGGTGCCCTCGGTCGCGGCGACGATGTTGTGCACGCCGTCGAGGAACCCGGCGGCAGCGGGGCCACCGATCTCGGCCAGACCCGGGATCGGGTTGCCGTACGGCGACTCGGTCGGGTTGCCGAGCATCTCGAGCAGGCGGACCTCGACCTGCTCGCTCATCACGTGCTCCCACCGGCAGGCCTCGTCGTGGACGAACGCCCAGTCGAGTCCGATGACGTCGGCGAGCAGGCGCTCGGCCAGTCGGTGCTTGCGCATCACGTGCGTCGCGCGCGAGCGCCCTTCGTCGGTGAGTTCCAGGTGCCGGTCACCCGACACGACGACGAGCCCGTCGCGCTCCATCCGTGCGATGGTCTGCGAGACCGTGGGACCGGAGTGTCCGAGGCGCTCGGAGATGCGGGCACGCAGCGGCACGATCGCCTCCTCCTCGAGGTCGAGGATGGTGCGAAGGTACATCTCCGTGGTGTCGACGAGATCGGTCACGGTCCGCCTCTCATGTCTGGGCCCAGCGGCGACCACACTACTTGTTCGGACCGACGAACACCGACCGGGGCCCGCAGGACGTGGAGAACGGGCCGCTGCACGCGGTCCCGAGCCCGCCCCGTCCGGCCGATGCACGCGGTCCCACGCCCGTCCCGTCCGGCCGGTGCAGGGCACGGGCACCGAGGGCCCCGTCGGTAGGGTTGCTCCATGGCAGACATCGTCATCCCGGCCGAACTCCTCCCCACCGACGGTCGCTTCGGCTGCGGCCCGTCCAAGATCCGCGGCGCACAGCTCGAGTCCCTCGTGACCCGGGGCGCGACGCTCCTCGGCACGTCCCACCGGCAGAAGCCGGTGAAGGACCTGGTCGGCAGCGTCCGCGCCGGTCTCGCCGACCTGTTCCAGGTGCCCGACGGCTACGAGGTCGTGCTCGGCAACGGCGGCTCGACCGCGTTCTGGGACGCCGCGGCCTTCGGCCTCATCGAGCGCCGTGCCGAGAACCTGTCCTTCGGCGAGTTCGGGGCGAAGTTCGCCAAGGCCGCCGCCGCCCCGTGGCTCGAGGCACCGCACGTCGTCCAGGCCCCCGGCGGCTCGCTCGCCGCGCTCGAACCCGTCGAGGGCGTCGACGTCTACGCCTACCCGCACAACGAGACGTCGACCGGCGTCATGGCCCCCGTCGTCCGCGCAACCGGTGACGCCGGCGCACTCACCGTCGTCGACGCGACGAGTGCCGCCGGCGGTGCGCTGTTCGACGTCAGCGCCACCGACGTCTACTACTTCGCGCCGCAGAAGAACTTCGCGTCGGACGGCGGGCTGTGGCTCGCGCTGCTGTCCCCCGCGGCGATCGAGCGCGTCGAGCGCATCGCCGCCTCGGACCGCTACATCCCCGAGTTCCTGTCGCTCAAGAACGCCGTCGACAACTCGCGCTTGAACCAGACGCTGAACACCCCGGCGATCGCCACCCTGCTGCTCCTCGACGAGCAGGTGCGGTGGATGAACGAGTCGGGCGGCCTGGCCTGGGCGGACCTGCGCACGAAGACCTCGTCGTCGACCGTCTACGACTGGGCCGAGTCGGTCGACTACGCGACGCCGTTCGTCACCGACCCCGCCGCCCGGTCGCAGGTCGTCGCCACGGTCGACCTCGATGACTCGATCGACGCGAAGGCCGTGGCCGCGACGCTCCGCGCCAACGGCATCGTCGACACCGAGCCGTACCGCAAGCTCGGCCGGAACCAGCTGCGCATCGCGACCTTCACCGCGATCGACCCGGACGACGTCGCGAAGCTCGTGCGCGCGATCGCCTTCACCGTCGACGCCCTGCGCGGTTGACGGACTGACCCCGGACAGACGGGAGGCGCGGTGCCAGCTGGCACCGCGCCTCCCGTCCGTCATGGGGTCGCGTCGACGCCGTGGCGTCGCGCTGGTCCGTCAGGCCCGGTGGTGGTCGGGGTCGACCTCGCCCGGGTCGAGCCGGTCGACCTCGAGGTCGGCGTCCGGGTCGACGGGCCGGACCCGCTGCGCACGCCGGCGGGTGGTCCGTGCGGGCGGCGCCTCGACGGACTCGTCGGTGCCCGTCTCGTCGCTGTCGGTGTCGGTGTCGGTGTCGGCGTCGGCGAGCGCGTCGACGTCCACGCCCTCGATGTCGTCGTCGTCCGACTCGTCGAGGTCGTCCTCGTCGGCGTCGAAGTCCTCGTCGTCGTCGGACGCGTCGTCATCGGACTCGTCGTCGTCCGCGTCGTCGTAGTCGGCATCCTCGTCCGACTCGTCGTCGAAGTCGTCGTCGTCCTCGTCGTCCTCGTCGTCGTCATCGGACTCGTCGTCGTCGGACTCGTCCTCGTGCTCCTGCGCCGCGCGGTACTCGGCCAGCCGCTCGGACCACGGCACCCACTCCGGCGCGACGAGCGCTCCGTCGCCGGGCATGAGCTCGACCTCGAGCACGGTCGGGTCGTCGTCGCCGACCTTGGCGACGCTGACGGTCCACCGCCACCCGGGGTAGCCGGGCAGGCGGTTGGCGAACAGGACGGACACCACGCCGTCCCCTTCGTCCACGGTGCCGACGGGTGCGCCGACGGTCGACTCGGGGGTGACCTCGAGCAGCGCCGCGCGCGCCAGGTCGGTGTAGTCGGCCGCTGCGTCGGTGGACGCTGCCTCGGGGGCCGTCTCGGCCCCGGTCGTCTCGGACTCGCTCATGGGGTCACGCCTCCAACTGGTCTGCGACGTGCCGCAGGATGGCGGCGATGCGATCGCCGTTCTTCGGGTAGCGGCCGTGACGCAGGTCGCCACTGATCCGGTCGAGTTCCTTCACCAGGTCCTCGACGATCACCGCCATGTCGTCCGCCGAGCGCCGCGTCATCCGCGACAGCGACGGCTGGGGCTCCAGCAGCCGCACGGACAACGCCTGCGACCCCTTCTTCCCCTGCACGACGCCGTACTCGAGCCGCGTCCCTGCCTTGACGGTCACGACACCCTCGGGCAGCGAGGACGCGTGCAGGAACACCTGGTCGCCGTCGTCTCCGGTGATGAAGCCGAATCCCTTGTCGTCGTCGTAGAACTTGACCTTGCCGGTGGGCATGCGTGGACTCCTCGAGGTCGTGGTACGGCCGTGGTGCGTCGGATATCCTGGGTCGATGGCCAAGCCGACCCGGTCGACCGGGAACCCGCAGGACTCCGCCGAGATCCCGGTGACGTTCAATCGTACCGAACGTGCTCTGGCGTTCATGATCGGCGGGATCATCATCCTCGGGCTCCTGTGCTTCGTCGCGATGATCGTCATGTGGCTCACCGCCCCCGGCGCCCAGGGCTCGATGCCGTGGCCGGTGATCATGGCCATCCCGATGTTCGGGTTCCCGATCGCCATGGTGCTGGTCTTCACGCTCCTCGGCATCACCTGGACGCGTCGCGCACGGGCGAACCGGACGGCTCGCTGACGTCCCCCGCGGACGCTGGCACCGGACGATGACGACCACCGCCGACCTCGCCGCCCGGCTCCGGGCGATGCCGGACGACGCGCTCGAGCGCCTCGTCGCCGCCCGACGACTGCCCACCGCGGCACTCGCCGAGACCGGACCGCAGCACATCACCGACTTCTTCGACCTCGCCGAGGCGCTCCGCACCGACGACGCCGTCGACGCCGCGGTCGAGCACCTGCCGCGCGCCACGGTCCTGGCCCTGCGTGACGGCGGTGCCGTCGATGCGCTCGGCCCCGCGATCGAGCTCGGCCTCGCCGACGAGGACGGCGCCGTCGACGACGCGGTCGCCGCACGCGTGGCCGCCCACCCCGACCTCACCACGCTCGACCGCTCGGGAGGCCCGGACCGGCCCCGTCCCGCGGCACCCGGACCCGACGCGGCCGACCAGGACCGCGCCCGCGCCACGGGCGCCGAGCAGGCGTTCTCGACCATGACCGTGCTCGCCGAACTACTGCGCGCGGTGGACGCCGGCGACGTCCGCGAACTCGTCAAGGGCGGCATCGGCACGCCGCTCGCCCGCACCCTCGGCGAGCGCATCGGTGCCGACGCCGAGGTGGTGCCCGGCCGCCTGGAGCTGCTCGACCGGATCGGGTTCGCCGACCCGGACACCGGGCGGTGGGTGCTCACCGACGCCGGTCGCACCTGGTTGCTGGCGAGCTGGCCGGACCGCTGGGGCTCCCTGGTCTCGGCGTGGTCGGGCACCCTGCCGCCGGCCGTGCACGAGGTGCTCGCGCTGGCCGACCGCGACCTGCACGACCTCGTGCCGCTGGGGCGCTGGGCGTATCCGGCCGGTGCACGCTGGCTCGACGCGCTGCTGCTCGAGGTCGCCGGGGCCGCGGCCTCGCTCGGCCTGTCCGTCGACGGCGTGCTCACCGACACCGGACGCGCACTGCTCGACGGCGACACCGGGCCCGCCGCGCAGGACCTGCCCGGCACCGTCGACCGGGTCTACCTGCAGCACGACCTCACCGTGATCGCCCCCGGGCCGCTCGCCCCCGTGGACGACGACGCCCTGCGGACCGTGGCCGTGCTCGAGGCTCCGGGGCTCGCGGCCCGGTACCGCATCTCCGAGGACACCCTGCGGGCCGCCTTCCACGCCGGGAACTCCCGCGACGACCTGCTGGCGGTGCTCGAACGGCTGTCGGCCACCGGGATCCCCCAGCCGCTGGCGTACCTGATCGACCAGGTCGCCGGGCGGAACGGCAGCATCGTGGTCGACCGCGGCCCGGGCGGTGTCGGCACCGAGGTGCGCGGCAGTGCCGACCAGCTCGACCTCGTCGGGGTGGACGCGGAGCTCCGGCAGCTCGCGTGGGAACGACCCGACCTGACGACGCTCACCACCCGCTACCCACCGCACGTGGTGCACACCGCGCTCGAGGACCAGCGCTACCCGGCCGTGCTGACGACCGCGGCCCGCCCCGAGACGCACCACGGGCCTCCCGGCCGGCGCAGCCCTGCCGGACGCTCGCCGGAACAGGCGGCGCACGCACTCGTGGAACGACTCCGCCTGACGACCCAGCGCGGCGACGCCGAACCGGAGCAGGAGTGGTTGGGGCGGCAGATCGACCTCGCGGTGCGGGGTCGCACGCCGATCCGGGTCACGGTGCGCATGCCGGACGGCTCCGAACGGCCGTTCACGATCGTGCCGACGTCCGTCGCCGCCGGACGCGTACGCGGGCGCGACACCGGTGTCGACGTCGAACGCACCTTGCCGCTGTCGCTCGTGGTGTCCGTCGAGAGCGACGCCTGAGTCCGGGTCGCCCGCACGCAGGCATCGACGTCTAGGCTGGCAGGTCATGAACGGACCGCTGATCGTGCAGAGCGACCGCACCGTGCTCCTCGAGGTCGCGCACCCCGACGCCGAGGACGCACGCCACGAGCTCGCGGCCTTCGCCGAGCTCGAGCGCGCACCCGAGCACGTGCACACCTACCGCATCACCCGACTCGGCCTGTGGAACGCGCGCGCCGCGGGACACGACGCCGAGAGCATGATCGGCACCCTCGAACGCTTCGCGAAGTTCCCCGTGCCGCAGAGCGTGACGGTCGACATCCGCGACACCGTCTCGCGCTACGGCCGACTCGTGATCCGTCGCGAGGAACGCCCCGACGCGCCGGCCGTCGCGAACTCCCCCACCGAGGAGCTCGAGCGCCTGCCCGTCCTGCTGCTCACCGCCGAGGACCCCTCCGTGCTCGCCGAGGTCATCCGGTCGAAGCGCATCAAGCCGCTGCTCGGCGACATGCGGTCCCCGTCCGAGGTCGAGCTGCAGCCCTGGGCGCGGGGCCAGGTCAAGCAGGAGCTCGTCAAGCTCGGGTGGCCGGCGGAGGACCTGGCGGGCTACACGCCGGGACAGCCGCACCCGATCGACCTCGACACCGCCGAGTGGCACATGCGGCCGTACCAGGAGCAGGCCGTCGACACGTTCTTCGCGCAGGGCTCGGGCGTCGTCGTGCTCCCCTGCGGTGCCGGCAAGACCCTGGTCGGCGCGGGGGCGATGGCGACCGTCAAGGCGACCACGCTCATCCTCGTCACGAACACCGTCTCGGCACGGCAGTGGCGCAACGAGCTGCTCAAGCGCACCACCCTGGCCCCCGAGGACATCGGCGAGTACTCCGGCACCGTCAAGGAGATCCGGCCGGTCACCATCGCGACCTACCAGATCCTCACCGCGCGCCGGAAGGGCGAGTACACGCACCTGTCGCTGCTCGACGCGCTCGACTGGGGCCTCATCGTGTACGACGAGGTGCACCTGCTGCCGGCCCCGGTGTTCAAGCTCACCGCGGACCTGCAGGCCCGTCGTCGGCTCGGGCTGACGGCGACCCTGGTGCGCGAGGACGGCCGTGAGAGCGACGTGTTCTCGCTCATCGGCCCGAAGCGGTACGACGCCCCGTGGAAGGAGATCGAGGCCCAGGGCTACATCTCCCCCGCGGAGTGCTACGAGGTCCGCGTCGACCTGCCCCACGAGGACCGGCTCGAGTACGCGGCGTCCGGCGACGACGAGCGGTACCGCCTGGCCGCGACCTCACCGGCGAAGACCCCCGTCGTGCGGGAGCTCATCGAGAAGCACCGCGGCGAGCAGATCCTGGTGATCGGGCAGTACATCGACCAGCTCGACGAACTCGCCGCGTCGCTCGACGCCGCGGAGATCACCGGCGCGACCCCGGTCGACGAACGCGAGCGGCTGTACGACGCGTTCCGGTCCGGCGAGGTCGACGTGCTCGTCGTGTCGAAGGTCGCGAACTTCTCGATCGACCTGCCCGACGCGACCGTCGCCATCCAGGTGTCCGGGTCCTTCGGATCACGACAGGAAGAGGCGCAGCGCCTCGGCCGGTTGCTGCGACCGAACAAGGACGGCCTGCCCGCGTCCTTCTACACGCTCGTGGCGCGGGACACCGTCGACCAGGACTTCGCTCAGAACCGCCAGCGGTTCCTGGCGGAGCAGGGGTACTCCTACACGATCCTGGACGCCGACCAGGTGGCAGCGCCGGTCTGACCGGCGCGACCCACGGACGGACGGGAGGCGCGGGGCACGGCCGCCACGCGCCTCCTGTCCGGCTCATGGCCGCCGGTTCCGCTCATGGCCGCCGGTTCCGCTCATGGCCGCCGTACGAAAGGCTCCCAGACAACGACCAGGGAACCGTCAGAAGATGGAGCCATGAGCGATGGCCCCAAGATCCTGATCGTCGACGACGAGCCGAACATCCGCGACCTCCTGACGACCTCGCTGCGGTTCGCCGGGTTCGCCGTCCGCGCGGTGGGCAACGGCGCGCAGGCGATCTCCGCCGTGCTCGAGGAAGAGCCGGACCTCATCATCCTCGACGTCATGCTCCCCGACATGAACGGCTTCGGCGTCACCAAGCGCCTGCGCTCGTCGGGCTACACCTCGCCGATCCTGTTCCTCACCGCGAAGGACGACACCGAGGACAAGATCACGGGCCTGACCGTCGGCGGTGACGACTACGTCACGAAGCCGTTCTCGCTCGACGAGATCGTCGCCCGCATCAAGGCCATCCTCCGTCGCACCATGAACGACGAAGAGGACGCGATCATCCGCGCCGGCGAGCTCACGATGGACCAGGACACGCACGAGGTCACCATCGGCGACGCGCAGATCGAGCTCTCGCCCACCGAGTTCAAGCTGCTCCGCTACCTCATGCTCAACCCCAACCGGGTGCTGTCGAAGGCGCAGATCCTCGACCACGTGTGGGAGTACGACTTCAACGGCGACGCGGGCATCGTCGAGTCGTACATCTCGTACCTGCGCCGCAAGCTCGACCAGTACTCGGCCGAGCCGATCATCCAGACCAAGCGCGGCTTCGGCTACATGCTCAAGGCGACCAAGGCCTCGTAGCCTCGTCGGGTCTTCACGGCGGCCGTCCGGTTTCACCGGGCGGTCGCTGTCTATCGTTGGGGCAGCATGCACACGCGAATGAGTCACTGGTGGGACGGGATCTCCCTGCGCACCAAGATCACCGGGATCACGGTGCTCCTGGTCGCGCTCGGACTGCTCGTCGCCGGGCTCGGCACGATGACCGTGCTCTCCACCTACCTGATGCAGCAGCTCGACAACACGGTCAAGCAGACGACCGAGCAGCTCGAGGGCCAGAACATCAGCGACGGCGAGCAGTACTGCAAGCTCTCCGTCGTGGTGTCGCAGAGCGCCTACGTCGCCGCGTACGACGCCGACGGCGACCAGATCTGCGAGACGCCGGCGTCCAGCCGCCCCGACGTGCGCCAGGCGATGCTGGTCGACGCCGCCCGGACGAACCAGCGTGTCTCGCTCTACGACACCCAGCACAACCACGAGTGGCGTGCCCAGATCATCCCGGCGTCGCTGCAGAACCAGTCCGACGGCTCCACCGAGACCGGGTACGTGCTCATCGCCGTGTCGAGCGCCGGCACCGACGAGACCGTCGCCAAGTTCACCGCCATCTTCCTGGGCTTCGGCGCCTCGGTGATCCTGCTCGGGGCGATGCTCACCCGCCTGCTCGTCACGGCGACGTTCGACCCGCTGCGCGACGTCGAGGACACCGCCGCCCGGTTCGCCGCCGGTGACTTCAACCAGCGCCTCGAGGCCGACACCCCGAACACCGAGGTCGGGCGGCTGAACCGGTCGCTCAACGTCATGCTCGAGCGCATCGACTCGGCGTTCGAGGACCGCCAACGCACCATCGACCAGATGCGGCGGTTCGTCGGCGACGCCTCGCACGAACTGCGCACACCGCTCGTGTCCCTGCGCGGGTACGCCGAGCTCTACCGGATGGGCGCCCTGCGCAAGGAAGAGGACGTCGCGCAGGCGATGGAGCGCATCGAGAAGGAAGCGCAGCGGATGGGCCTGCTCGTGCAGGACCTGCTGCAGCTCGCCCGCATCGACGAGTCGAAGCCGCTCGAGCTCGGCCCGGTCGACCTCGTCGCCATCGCGCGCGACTCCGCGCTCGACACCATGGCCTCGAACCCGGACCGCGAGATCCAGGTCCTCGTCGAGGACGCCCTGACCGGCGAGAGCGTGCCCCAGGCCGTGCGGCCACCGGCATCGGCCTCATCCGTGTCCTCCGCCGACACCGGCGAGGTGCCCCCGGCTTCGCCCACCTCGGCGAACACGACGGGACCGATCGCGTTCTCGCGGCAGACGATCGCCCGTCTCCGGGCCCGTCGGACCCGCGCGATGAACATCGACGCGGGCGCGGCCCCCACCGACGAGACCACGCCGCTGCCCACGGTCGTGCTGCCGAAGCGCCCCCCGATCGTGCTGGCGGAGGAGAACAAGATCCGCCAGATCGTCACGAACCTGATGGGCAACGCCATGCGGTTCACGGAGCACGACGACCCGATCGAGATCGGCATCGGCGTGGACGACGAGCGCGGCATGGCCCACCTCGACGTGATCGACCACGGCGAGGGCATCCCCGCACAGCTGCGCGAGAAGATCTTCCAGCGGTTCTGGCGTGCGGACACCTCGCGTGCCCGTGACACCGGCGGCTCGGGCCTCGGGCTCGCGATCGTGTCGGGCATCGTCGCGGCGCACCACGGCTCCGTCGAGGTCTTCGACACCGAGGGCGGCGGCGCCACGTTCCGCGTCTGGCTCCCCCTGCTCCCCCGCGACTTCGCCGCCTGACGCCGCGCGGCGCGGTGCGGTGCCCGGCGCGCGCCGCGCTGCCGTGAAGTCGCACTTCGTCCCACATCTCGCCCGGCCATCGGGGTCGAAGTGCGATCTCACCGCCGGGGGTTCTCCTGCACCGGGGCGTGAGGAGGATCATCTGTCCACGGCGGGCGGTGGCGGCCCTCGCCGACGTCGGTCCCGGAACCAGGCTGCGGTCATGCCTCGTCGTCCTGCCCCGCTCCCCAGCCGCTTCTCGAACACACCGTTCCGCGTGGCCGACGCACTCGAAGCCGGAGTGGGGAAGAACCGGCTGGCGCGGGGCGATCTGACCATCCCCGCACGAGGGGTTCGACTGCCGTCGGGCCAGGACGAGTTCGTGCACCGGGTGATGGCGCTCAGCCTGCTGCTGCGACAGGACCAGCTCGTGAGCCACGTCTCTGCCGCGCAGCTCTGGAGCTGTCCGCTGCCCCGCTGGGCCACGATCGACTCAGCGCCGATCCACGTCGCGACCGTCGGACTCGGGCCGATCGAACGCCGTGTCGGCATCGTCGGGCACCGGATCGCGACCGATCGCGCGTCGACTGCCGTGATCTTCGGCGTACGGGTGAGTACTCCCGCGTCGGCTTGGTACGAGTGCCGGACACTCCTCTCGGTCCGGGAACTCGTCGTGCTCGGTGACCACATGGTCGGCGTCGGTCGTCTGACCACCCAGGCTCAGCTGCGCGCCACGATCCGTCGAGGTGACCGCGGTGTCACAGCGGCTCGCGCGGCGCTCGAGCAGATCAGGGTCGGCTCCGAGTCGCCGATGGAGACGATCCTGCGGCTGATCGTGACGGACGCAGGGTTCCCGGAGCCGGCGTTGAACGTCGACGTGCACGATGCCGAGGGTCGGTTCATCGGCAGGGCAGACATGGCATGGCCGGAACTCCGCATCGCGCTCGAGCACGACGGCGACCATCACCGGACCGATCCGGCCACCTTCCACCGCGATCGCCAGCGCAGCAACGCGTTCACGTCGTCGGGGTGGTCGGTCATCCGGACGACGGCGCCCGACATCCGCGCCCCTGCGGCCTTCCTCGAGGAACTCCGGCGCGCGTTCGCTCGAGCACACGACAAGGTGGATCGAGCATCGCGTGAGGTCGCACTCGGGCCCGGTAGAGGGGCGAGATGACATGCCGAAGTGCGACCTCGGCGCCCCCCGCCCCCCCGCACGCGGAAGGGCCCCCGCACGCGCAGCGTACGAGGGCCGTTACCGTCAGGACGGACTAGAAGTCCATGCCACCCGTCGGGTCGCCGGCCGGCATGGCCGGGGTCTTCTCCGGCTTGTCGGCGACGACGGCCTCGGTGGTCAGGAACAGACCGGCGATCGACGCAGCGTTCTGCAGCGCCGAGCGCGTGACCTTGGCGGGGTCGATGATGCCGGCGGCGATCAGGTCGACGTACTCGCCGGTCGCGGCGTTGAGGCCCCAACCCGACTCGAGCTCGCGGACCTTGGCGGCGACGACACCCGGCTCGAGACCGGCGTTCAGCGCGATCTGCTTGAGCGGTGCGTCGATCGCGACGCGGACGATGTTCGCACCGGTCGCCTCGTCACCCTCGAGCTCGAGGGACTCGAGCGCCACGGCACCGGCCTGGATGAGCGCGACGCCACCACCGGCGACGATGCCCTCCTCGACGGCAGCCTTCGCGTTGCGGACGGCGTCCTCGATGCGGTGCTTGCGCTCCTTGAGCTCGACCTCGGTCGCGGCACCCGCCTTGATGACGGCGACGCCACCGGCGAGCTTGGCGAGGCGCTCCTGGAGCTTCTCGCGGTCGTAGTCGGAGTCGGTCGCCTCGATCTCGGAACGGATCTGGCGGACACGGCCGGCGATCTGCTCGGCGTCGCCGGCACCCTCGACGATCGTGGTCTCGTCCTTGGTGATGACGACCTTGCGGGCACGACCGAGCAGGTCGAGCGTCGCGTTCTCGAGCTTGAGGCCGACCTCTTCCGAGATGACCTGGCCGCCGGTGAGGATCGCGATGTCCTGCAGCATGGCCTTGCGACGGTCACCGAAGCCCGGAGCCTTGACGGCGACGGACTTGAAGATGCCGCGGATCTTGTTCACGACGAGCGTGGCCAGGGCCTCGCCGTCGACGTCCTCGGCGATGATCAGGAGCTGCTTGCCCGCCTGGATCACCTTGTCGACGACCGGCAGGAGGTCCTTGATGTTCGAGATCTTCGAGTTGACGATCAGGATGTAGGCGTCCTCGAAGACGGCTTCCTGACGCTCGGGGTCGGTGACGAAGTACTGCGACAGGTAGCCCTTGTCGAAGCGCATGCCCTCGGTCAGCTCGAGCTCGGTGCCGAAGGTGTTCGACTCCTCGACGGTGACGACACCTTCCTTGCCGACCTTGTCGATGGCCTCGGCGATGAGCGCGCCGATGGTCGGGTCAGCGGCCGAGATCGACGCGGTCGCGGCGATCTGGTCCTTGGTCTCGATGTCCTTCGCGTTGGCGAGGAGCTGGTCGGAGACGGCGGCGACGGCCTTCTCGATGCCGCGCTTGAGCGACACGGGGTCGGCACCGGCGGCGACGTTGCGGAGGCCCTCGCGGACGAGCGCCTGAGCGAGCACGGTCGCGGTGGTCGTACCGTCACCGGCGACGTCGTCGGTCTTCTTGGCGACCTCCTTGACGAGCTCCGCACCGATCTTCTCGTACGGGTCGTCGAGCTCGATCTCCTTGGCGATGGAGACACCGTCGTTCGTGATCGTGGGGGCGCCCCACTTCTTCTCGAGGACGACGTTGCGGCCGCGCGGGCCGAGCGTCACCTTCACGGCGTCGGCCAGCTGGTTCAGGCCGCGCTCGAGGCCACGGCGGGCCTCCTCGTCGAAAGCAATGATCTTAGCCATGTGAGTTTTCGTCCCTCCCGGACGTCGTCATGGGGGTCGTGCTGGCACTCAGCGTGAGCGAGTGCCAACGCCGATTCTGGCACTCGCCGGGTGTGAGTGCAACACAGTCGGGAGGCTCGTGACGACTTCCCAGGACGCGTCACGCCCCGAGCACTGCGGCTCCACCACCCCACGCGGCGCACGCGGTCCCCGCGCACCGCAGGCGCGCCGCCGACGCACCACGGGCGCGCCGCCCGCACATGACGAACGCGCCGCCCCTCGGGGACGGCGCGTTCGCGAAGTGGTCGTGCTCAGGCGGGACGGACCGACTCGGCCTGCGGGCCCTTCGACCCGGTGCCGACGTCGAAGACGACCGCCTGGCCCTCCTCGAGGACCTTGTAACCCGACATGTCGATGGCCGAGTAGTGCACGAACACGTCCTGGCCTCCTCCATCCACGGTGATGAAGCCGAAGCCCTTTTCAGCGTTGAACCACTTCACGGTTCCGTTGGCCATGATCTCTTGCTCCCTGGTACTGCAGTGCGGAACGACGTGATCGTCGTCTGCATGGGACTCTGACCGAACACGACCGATCAGGCAAGAGGCGTGACGTTCTTTCACGTCGATTCCGACAGAAATCAACGAGATCGAAACACAGTCGTCACACAAACCGGCGCAGAGCCGGGCGCGACGACCGCTCAGCCGGTGTAGTCGGCGCCGAGGACGACGCTCACGTCAGCGTTCGGGAAGGCAGCCGACTGCTGCACCGCCGTGACACCGAGCTGCTTCGCGACGCCCTGCGCGACCGCTGCCTGCGAAGCCTGCTGGTAGTACACGATCGTCGAGGTCGACCCCGTCGTGCCGGCGTCCCCGGTCGAGGCGACCTGCCAGCCCGCACCGGTCAACGTGGCGCTCGCCCGCGCGGCGAGGCCCGAGGTGGTCGTGCCGTTCAGGACGACGACGGTGGTCGCCCCCTGCTGCTGCGGCGTCGCGGCTGCTGCTCCGCCGGCGTCCGCCGAACCGGAACCGGCGTCGGCACCACCCGACGAGGACCGCGACGGCTCCGAGCTCGCCGACGACGACGGCTTCGACGTGGCCGAGCTGCTGGCCGACGGGGAGTCCGACCCGGTGAACGAGTAGCTGCCGTTCAGCAGTGCGAGCACGAGCACGCCGATGCCGACGAGCACACCGGTGGCCAGGGCCGCCCACGCGAACGCGATCCAGCCACGCCCACGACGCTGGGCGCCGCGGTGTGCGCCGACCCGCGGCCCGTCGGTGACGTCGTCGAACCGGTCTCGGGGGAATCTCGTGCTCATCGTTCCTCTTCACGTCCTTCGGGTGCCGCTCCGGGCGCGACGAAGCTGCGCGTGGCCCGGGCGCTGGTGCGTGCGTGCCGCAGCCGCTGCAGCCGGGTGACGAGCTGCGGGTCGTACGCGAGCGCCGCCGGCGAGTCGATCACGCGGTTGAGCACCTGGTAGTAGCGCGCCGCCGACATCTCGAACTCGACCCGGATCTCCGCTTCCTTCGTCCGGTCGTGCCGCGCCCGGTCGTGCTCGAACGACAGCACGTGCTTGTCCAGCTCGGTCAGCTGGGCCGTGCCGTGCTCGTCGGTGGGGCTGGCGGTCACTGCGGTTCCGATCGCGGTCGGGGAACGGGTCTCGCACATCGTAGGGGCGGAGGCGAGCCGGACCCTGGCACGCCGCTGGACTGTCGCGAACACCGCTCAGCGGTCCGGGTCGCGCAGCCACCGCACCCGGGTGCCGAACGCGTCGGAGACCGCGGTCGCGACACCGTCGAGCGACGCGGTGGCGAACGCGTCCGGATCCGACGCGTCGACGTCGTCGGGCAGCGTCGCGGCGACCCCGGTCAGGATGCCGGTGCGTTCGAGCGCGATCCAGTGCACGCCGCGCTCGCGGATCCGGTCCACGACCCGCTGCCGGTCGGCACCCGGCACGTACACCAGGGTCCCGGTGGTCAGGACGACCGGCTCGACGCCGTCCGGCAGGGCGTCCAGCGCGCGGTCGAGGTCACCGGGCAGCGTGCCCCGGATCCGCAGGGGAGGCACGGCGAGCGTCGCACGCGCCGCCTCGCGCATCAGGGCGGTGCGGTCCGTCGCCTCGGGCGGGACGGCCTCGACCAACCGGTCGAACGCGCCCGGTGCGGCGAGGTCGATCGGGTTCGGGTCGAGCGCCACCCGCGCACCGATGGTGATCGGTGCGCTCGCCGGCGCGGGTACGGCCCCGGAGGCGTCGGCGACGAGTCGGATCGAGGGGCCCTCCGGCGCCGTGTGCATCCGGACGACCTCGACCTGCGCCCCGCTGCCGTCGTCGCGCCCGGCAGGGTCGGGGCGCGACGACCGCACCGGGGCGCGGTCCTGCACCATCCGCACGTCGGGCACCCTGTAGTCCAGGGTCACCCGGTCCGGGATCGAGCACAGCCCGGCGGCGGCGCCCGCGTCGACCAGGCCGAGCGGACGCGCGGAGCGTGCGGCGAGCGCCGCGAACAGCGGGACGACCGGGGCGAGCCGCCGCGGGTCGTTGGCCTGCACCGTGGCAGAGGCGAGGGCCGTGACCACCGCGGGGCGGGCCTCCCGGCCGAGCGCGCGCAGCGCTCCCGGGTCCGACGGGTCCGCGCCCAGCCGCCGCGCGACCGCGAAGAACAGTTCCGGCTGCCGCTGCTGCTCGGGGACCTCGGCGAGGAGCGCGACGAGGGCGTCGTCGAGCGACCGCGCCCAGGCCGCGTACGACGGCGAGACCGGTTCGATGCGGTCGGCGTAGGCGGCGTACCGGGTCCGGGTGTCCATCAGCGTCCGGGCCGGTGCATGCCGACGTGGCGGATGCCGGCCTCGTCGTACGGGTCCCCGAAGCGCACGAAGTCGTGCCGTTCGTACAGGGCGGCGACGTACTCCTGGGCGTGGAGCACGATCGGTTCGTGTCCGTGGGCCGCGAGCACCGCGGCGACGAGCCGACCGGCGATGCCCTGCCCGCGGTGGTCGGGGTGGGTCGCGACCCGTCCGACCACCCAGGCCGGGGGCGCGGAGCCGTCCGGGTGGACCTCGTCCGCTGCCGGCCGGATGAGGCGCAGGTACCCAACCGCTCGGGTGTCGGTGCCGAACCACCAGTGCTCGGTGTCGGGTTCGCGGTCGCGACCGTCGAAGTCCTCGGCGGTCACCCGCTGCTCGAGCGCGAAGACGCGGTTGCGGAGCACGACGATGCCGTACAGTTCGTCCGTCGTCAGACGGGTCCAGCGGGCGTGGCGCACGGAATGCTCGGACATCGCGGCGAGTTTACTGAAGTGGTCGGGAGTGCCCGGAAGAGCCCGGCCGGAAGCAGGAGGAAGCAATGGCATACAACGTCGACAAGTCCGACGCCCAGTGGCGCGAGGAGCTCTCCCCGGACCAGTACGCCGTCCTCCGCCAGGCGGGGACCGAACGGCCGTGGACCGGTGAACTCCTCGACGAGGAGCGCGCCGGCGTCTACACCTGTGCGGCCTGCGGTGCGGAGCTGTTCAAGAGCGGCACGAAGTTCGACTCCGGCTGCGGCTGGCCGTCGTTCTACGAGTCGGTCGACCCGGACGCGGTGCAGCTGCTCGAGGACAACTCCCTCGGCATGGCCCGCACCGAGGTCCGGTGCGCGAACTGCGGCTCGCACCTGGGCCACGTGTTCCCCGACGGGTTCGGCACCCCGACCGGTGACCGGTACTGCATGAACTCGATCTCGCTGAACTTCTCGGAGAAGACCGCCGAGTAGTCCGGCTGGGCCCCGACGCCCTCACCGGTAGGATGAGCGGCGTCAGCCGGCATGGCGCAATTGGTAGCGCACCGTACTTGTAATACGGGGGTTGCGGGTTCGAGTCCCGCTGCCGGCCCCACACGGAGCGATGCCCCGGGCGAGATCTCGCCCGGGGCATCGGCACACGGAACGCGGATCAGGGAGCGTTCCGGGCGCTGGACACGGTAACCAGCCGGTCGTGCGTCGAGGATGACACCTCACCGACCGCGCGTCCACACCCGGACCCCAGATCCGCGGGAATCCGCACGATCTGCATGAACGTCAGCGTCCGCCGGTGATCTTCCGCTCCCGCTGCGCCACCCCGGCGGTGCCGTAGGGGTAGTCGTCGATGCGCGGTGCGCTGGCGTCGGTCAGGCGTGCGAGCTCGTCGTCGGTGAGCACGAGGTCGGCGGCGCCGAGGTTGTCCTCGAGCTGCGACAGCGTGCGGACGCCCAGGATGACGCTCGTCACCGCGGGCCGGGCGAGCAGCCAGGCGAGGGCGACCTGCGACTTCGAGGCGCCGTGCGCGTCGGCGACCTCGGAGACCGCGTCGAGCACCTCCCACGTGCGCTCGTCGCCGTTGCGGGCCTCCCACGCCTCCATGCCGCGCTGCGGGTTCTCGCCCAGGCGGGTCGCGCCGGTCGGGGCCTCGTCGCGCTGGTACTTGCCGGAGAGCCAGCCGCCGGCCAGGGGCGACCAGGGCAGCAGGCCGATCCCGGCGTCCAGGCAGGCGGGCACGACCTCGTGCTCGATGTCGCGGACGAGCAGGTTGTACTGCGGCTGCAGGGTGACGGGCGGTGCCCAGCCGTGCGCCTTCGCCTCGTACACGGCCTTCGTGACCTGGTAGCCCAGGTAGTTGGAGAACCCGTAGGTGCCGATCTTGCCGGCGGAGACGGCGTCGTCGAGGAACCGCAGGGTCTCGTCGATCGGGGTCAGGGCGTCCCACGCGTGCATCTGGTACAGGTCGATGTGGTCGACACCGAGCCGCTCGAGCGAGGCGTCGAGGGCGACCCGCAGGTGGCGCCGCGACAGCCCGAGGTCGTTCGGGCCGTCGCCCTGGGGGAACCGGCCCTTGGTGGCGAGGACGACCTGCGCCGCCTCGGTGGGGTGTGCCGCGAGCCAGCGGCCGATGATCCGCTCGGACTCGTTGCCGGAGTACACGTCCGCCGTGTCGACGAGCGTGCCACCGGCTGCCACGAAGGCGTCGAGGATCGCGTGTGAGGTGGGTTCGTCGGCTTCGCTGCCGAACGTCATGGTGCCGAGGGTCAGCGTCGACACCGATGTCCCGCTGTTGCCGAGGAGTCTGTAGTCCATGGCCGGGACGGTACGCGCGACCGCCCGGGACAACGAGGACCCAGCAGTACCCGTCAGCGTGCGGCGGACAGGAACCGCAGCGCCTCCTGCCGGAAGGCCCGGGAGGTCGGCGCGTTGAAGTGGTTGCGCGCGGGGATCTCGAAGAACGTGGCGTCCGGTGCCGCCTCGGCGAGCCGGACCGCGCTGTCGCGGATGCCGTCCTCGCTGCCGGCGGCCATCAGGAGCGGTTGCGCCGGGGCGTTCTGCGGCGTGGGTTCGATGCTGTCCCGCATGCCCTCGACCATCGCCACGAGCGCGCCGAGGTCGTTGCCCTCGACGTTCGCCGCCATCGTCAGGTAGCCGTTCGTGACACGGTCCTCGACGGGCGTGCCGTCGGCGATGTACGCCTTCGCCTGGTCGACGCGGACCCGGCGCATCGGGTCGGCGTCCGGGATCCCGCCGAGCACCGCCCGCGAGATGCGTCCGGGCAGCTGTTCGGCGGTGTGCCAGCCGACGCGGGCGCCGAGCGAGTACCCGAGGAACGCGGCGTCGTCGAGCAGGTAGGTGTCGATGACCGTCGTCACGTCGGCGACGAGCAGCTCCATCGAGTACGCACCCGGGTCGTGCGGCTTCGCGCTCGCCCCGTGGCCGCGCTGGTCGAGGGCCAGCACCCGGTAGCCGGCGCGGACGAGGTCACGGGTCCAGCCCGAGGCGTGCCAGTTGAGCACCGCGCCGGAGGCGAAGCCGTGCACCGCGACCACGGCCGGGGCGTCCGGGTCACCGAAGTCGTAGGTGGCGAGTCGCAGCCCGTCGGGCGACATCACGAACCGGGGGCGCGGCGCTTCGGGGACGAGTGACATGTCCTCTCCAGCGTACCGGGGCACTGTGGTCGGCATGGACGGCTACGGCGGCGATCAGATCCGGGCGGCGGAACGCCCCCACCTCGATGCGGGAGAACCGCTCATGCAGCGGGCCGCGGACGGCCTCGCCCGCATCGTCGGCGACCTGCTCGACGACCCGGCCGTGCGGCCGGGCGACGGCCCCGGGTCCGTGCTCGTGCTGGCCGGCAGCGGCGACAACGGTGGTGACGCCCTGTTCGCGGCTGCGCGCCTGGCGGCGGCCGGGAGGCACGTGGCGGTGGTCCGCGTCGGCTCGCGTGTCCACGAGGCGGGCCTGGCAGCGGCGCTGGACGCCGGGGCGCGCCTCCTGGGCGGACCGTCCGACGCAGCCGGGCCGGGCGGGGCGGCCGACATCCTGCGGGCCGCGGGCCGGAGCGACGGCGAGCGCCTGGCGGACCTGACGACCGAGGCGGCGCTCGAGGCCGACCTGGTGCTCGACGGGATCCTCGGGATCGGCGTCCGGGGTGCGGCCGCGCTGCGGTCCCCCGCACGTGAGGTCGTCGACGCGATCCGCGAGCTCGCGCGGGACCAGCGGGCGCCGTTCGTCGTCGCGGTGGACGTGCCGAGCGGCATCGACGTCGACACCGGCGGCGTCGCGGACGACCACGTGCTGCACGCCGACGTCACCGTCACGTTCGGCGGGGTGAAGGCCGGCCTGCTGACCGGACCGGCCGCCACCCTCGCCGGACGCATCGAGCTCGTCGACGTGGGGATCGGTGCGGACCTGGCGACGACGGAGCCGCTGATCCGCACCTGACCCGCACGCGTCGGGGCGCCGTCCGGTCAGTGGTGCTCGTACCGCACCGGCTCCGGCAGGCCGTGCTCGGCACGGATGCTGCGCGCGATGCCCTCGATGGCGACGAGTGCGTCGACCACGGCCTCGGGCGTCACCGGGAACGGCATGTTGTGGATGGTCTCGCCCTCGACCGTCGCCGCCTCGGCCACGGCACGGAGCACGTCGCGGTCGTCGACCGTCAGGCCGATCTCGGTGAGCGTGTTCGGCAGACCGACCTTGGTGGTGAAGACGACGAAGTCCTCGATCTCCTCGGCGGTGGCGCCCTCGAGCACGAGCTGCGCGATCGTGCCGATGTTCACCTTCTGCCCGTGTGCCAGGCCGTGCGCCTGCGGGGCCGCGGTCAGACCGTTGTGGATGGCGTGCGCGGCGGCGAGTCCACCGGACTCGAAGCCCAGCCCGGACAGCAGCGTGTTCGCCTCGACGACCTTCTCGAGCGCCGGCGTGACGACCTTGGCCTTGACGGACTCGATGGCCTGCAGGGCGTTCTCGTGCAGGAGTCGCCACGACAGCTCGGCGAGCGCGACGCCGGTCTCGGTCTGCAGCCCGCCCGCCATGGTGTCGGCGTTCGCACGCTTCGCGGCACGGGCCTCGACCCAGGTGGCCAGGGCGTCGCCGATGCCCGCGACCAGGAACTGCACGGGCGCGTTCGCGACGAGCTTCGTGTCGATGAGCACCAGGTCGGGGTTGTGCGGGAAGAAGCGGTACTCCAGGAACTCGCCCTCGGCGGAGTAGATCACGGCGAGCGCGGACGTCGGGGCGTCGGTCGAGGCCGCGGTCGGCACGCTGACCCAGCGGATGCCGGCCAGGTGGCCGGAGGCCTTCGCCGCGTCGATGGCCGAACCGCCACCGAGCCCGACGATGACGTCGGCGTCCGTCGCGCGGATGTGCTCGACGAGCTCGTCGACGGCCTCCGGCGTGGCGAACCGGCCGAACCCGACGCGCTCGACGGGCAGGTCGGCGGCACGGAAGCTCTCGGACACGGCGGCCTCGACGATGCCCCAGACGACGTCGTCGGCGACGATCAGGGGCCGCTTGCCGATCGGGGCGACGAACTCGCCGACGCGGGTGATCGCGTCCTTGCCCTGGACGTAGCGCGCGGGGCTCATCACGGTGCTGATGGGGGTGGCCATGGTGCGGTTCCTTCCGGTTGTCCGACAGGTGTACGACAGGTGTCGGGGTGGTCGACGCCCCCGACGGTACGCGCGGCCGCTGGTCGGTAGGTTCGAGGGCATGACGTTCAACGAGGACTCGCGGCTGGGCGGCGGCAAGGTCAAGCGGCGCGGACGGGCCGCCGCGGTCGGCGGCGGCGCGGTGGGGGTGGGCGCCATCGTGGTGTTCCTGATCGCGGAGTTCACCGGGGTCGACCTGAGCGGGATCGTCGGCGGCGGCGACCTGACGCAGATCACGCAGCGGGACGAGGCCGTCGACGCGGCTCCCGAGTGCCGGACCGGCCGCGACGCGAACCAGCGGGTCGAGTGCCGCATGGAGGGTGCCGCCGAGTCGCTCGACCAGTACTGGACCTCCGAGTCGCGGTCGCTCGGCATCGCCTACACGACGCCGGACTTCTACCTGTTCCAGGACTCGACCGACACCTCGTGCGGCCAGGCCTCGGCGGCGACCGGCCCGTTCTACTGCCCGCCGGACCGGGCGATCTACCTGGACACCGCGTTCTACGACGACCTGCAGGCGCAGTACGGGTCGTCCGGCGGCCCGCTGGCGCAGATGTACGTCGTCGCGCACGAGTGGGGTCACCACGTGCAGCAGCTGCAGGGCGCCTTCGCGCAGACCGACCGGTCCGGCACCGGTGCGGACTCGGGCAGTGTCCGGGTCGAGCTGCAGGCCGACTGCTACGCCGGCGCCTGGGTCGGTGACGCGGCGACCACCGAGGACGCGGACGGACAGACGTTCTTCGAGCCGATCACCCGGGCCGAGATCGCCGACGCGCTCTCGGCCGCGAGCGCCGTCGGCGACGACAGCATCCAGGAGCGTGCGACCGGCCGCGCCGACCCGGACTCCTTCACCCACGGGTCGAGCGAGCAGCGCCAGCGGTGGTTCCTGCGCGGCTACCAGCAGGGTGCGACCAGCTGCGACACCCTGAGCATCCCCGGCTCGGCCCTGTAGCCGGCGGAGACGACGGGAGGCCCGGTGCCAGCCGGCACCGGGCCTCCCGTCAGCGCATCAGCGCATCAGCGCTTCGTCGGTCGGGGCGACGGGGTCGCGCTCGGGGTCGGCGTCGGCGTGGCCTCGGTGGCGCCGGCCGCCGACACCACGAAGGTGCGGAAGTCGTCGTTCGTGACGGGCTCGGTCAGCTCGTAGCGCTGCCCGTTGACGAGCACCAGCGGGGTGCCGGGGAACTCGTCGAGCGACGAACCGGGGATGTCGCCCTCCGTCACGGCGGTCGTCTGCTCGTCGACCCACTTGGCGTAGTCCTGGTCGGCGATGCACTCCCGGATCGCGCTGCGGTCCTGCAGCCCGTCCACGCCGGTCACGACGTCGGTGAGCTCGGCGTCCGTCAGGCCCGGCGTGCCCTCCTCCGGCTGGGCCGCGAAGAGCGCGCGGTTCACCGCGTAGAACTGGTTCGGCGAGTGCTCGGCGACGCAGGCCGCGGCGTTCGCGGCACGGAGCGCGTACTTCGTGCCCTGCGAGCGGTTCGACAGGATCGCGATGGGGTGGATGTCGACGGTGGCGGCGCCGGAGTCGACGAGGTCCTGGATGTACTCGCCGTTCGCCTCCTCGAAGGCGCGGCAGCCCGGGCAGAGGTAGTCGACGTACAGCGAGATCCGGACGGTGCCGGCGCCGTCGGTCGCCCCGGCAGTCGGCGTCGCGGACGCCCCGGCCGTCACCGGCTCCAGGTCCTGCCCGATGGTGATGCCGCCCTGCGACATGGAGGTCGGACCAGGGCCGGCGGGCTTCACGGAGTCGACCAGCACGAGCGTGACGATCGTCGCCGCCGCCAGCAGCACGACCCCCAGTCCGATCTGCAGGCCGAGCCGGACGCCGCGCTGGCGTCGCTTCTGCTGGGTGCGGGCCCGCTGGGCTCGTCGGCGGGCGGCTTCGCGGCGCTCGTTCCGCGCGGCGCGGGCGTCACCCTCGGGGCGGTTGGTCATCGGTGCGTCGTCCTCCTGATCGGTGTCCGCTCGGCGCTCCCCCGCTCCGCGGACGGACCCGCCGATTGTACTGGGCCGCTCTGGGAGGCTGCCGACCAGGTGGGGAAACACTGGCGCACCGGGGTGAACTCGTGTTGTATGAACCCCGACGGTCGACGGCGACCGTCCGGGGCCCGTACGGGCAACCGCTTCACTCGGATCGTCCGGCACGTACCTGCCGGTGAAGGAAGGACCGAACGCTCATGGCGTCCGTCACCTATGACAAGGCAACCCGTCTCTACCCCGGCGGCAACCGCCCCGCGGTCGACTCCCTCGACCTGGACGTCGCCGACGGCGAGTTCCTCGTCCTCGTCGGCCCCTCGGGCTGCGGCAAGTCCACCTCGCTCCGCATGCTGGCCGGCCTCGAAGAGGTCAACTCCGGCCAGATCCGCATCGGCGACCGCGACGTCACGGACGTCCCGCCGAAGGACCGCGACATCGCGATGGTGTTCCAGAACTACGCGCTGTACCCGCACATGACCGTCGCCGAGAACATGGGCTTCGCGCTCAAGATCGCCGGCGTCGGCAAGGAGGAGCGCGCCACCCGCGTGCAGGAGGCCGCCAAGCTCCTCGACCTCGAGCAGTACCTCGGCCGCAAGCCGAAGGCGCTCTCCGGTGGTCAGCGTCAGCGCGTCGCGATGGGCCGCGCGATCGTCCGTCAGCCGCAGGTGTTCCTCATGGACGAGCCGCTGTCGAACCTCGACGCCAAGCTCCGCGTCCAGACCCGCACCCAGATCGCCTCGCTGCAGCGTCGCCTCGGTGTCACCACGGTCTACGTCACGCACGACCAGACCGAGGCCCTCACCATGGGTGACCGCATCGCGGTGCTCAAGGACGGCATCCTGCAGCAGGTCGGCACGCCGCGCGACCTGTACGAGAAGCCGAACAACGTGTTCGTCGCCGGCTTCATCGGCTCGCCGGCCATGAACCTGCTGCCCGCCGACGTCATCGAGGGCGGCATCAAGTTCGGCACGCTCAACCACCCGCTCGACCGCGACACGCTGTCGAACGCCCGCGCCGCGCAGATCACGGTCGGCATCCGCCCCGAGGACGTCGTCGTCGCCCAGACGGGCGAGGGCCTGCCCGTCACGGTCGACGTGGTCGAGGAGCTCGGCGCCGACGGCTACCTCTACGGTCACGCCGACGTCAACGGCTCGCGCGTCGACATCGTCGCCCGCGTCGACGGTCGTTCGCACCCGTCGATCGGTGACACGATCGTCGTCACCCCCAAGCAGGGCCACGTGCACGCCTTCGACACCGAGTCGGGCGAGCGCCTCGACGACAAGGCCGTCGTCAGCGCGTAGCGCGAGCACAGGCAGACAGGAGGCGCGGTGCCAGCTGGCACCGCGCCTCCCGTCTGTGAGACCACCGCACCACAGGAGCCCACCGTGTCCGACTCCCTCTCCATCACCGCCGCGACCGTCGACCCCGGCCTGCTCGACCTGCCGTGGGACCTGCCCCTCGAGGACTGGCCCGACGACGCGATCGTCGCGCTGCCGAAGGGCATCTCCCGCCACCTCGTGCGCTTCGTGCACCTGAGCGGGTACGTCGCCGCCGTGAAGGAGACGGGCGAGGAGGTCGCGCGGGCCGAGTACGACATGCTCCGCACCCTGCAGCGGATGGACGTGCCCTGCGTCGACCCGGTCGCGGTCATCACGAACCGGGTGAGCGCCGACGGCGAGCCCCTGCACCCCGTGCTCGTGACGCGCCACCTGCGCTTCTCGCTGCCCTACCGCGCGCTGTACTCGCAGACGCTGCGGCCCGAGACGGCCACGCGTCTGGTCGACGCGCTCGCGCTGCTGCTCGTCCGTCTGCACGTCATCGGGTTCTACTGGGGCGACGTCTCGCTCTCGAACACGCTGTTCCGCCGCGACGCCGGTGCCTTCGCCGCCTACCTGGTCGACGCCGAGACGGGCAAGCTCTACCCGGGCGGCCTGTCGAACGGCCAGCGCGAGAACGACCTCGAGGTCGCGCGCGTGAACATCGCCGGTGAGCTGCTCGACCTCGAAGCGGGCGGCCGACTCGACGAGAACGCCGACCCGGTGGACGTCTCGAACCGCATCGTCGCCCAGTACCGCACGCTCTGGAAGGAGCTCACGGGCACCGAGCAGTTCGACGTCAAGGAGCGCTGGCGGATCAACGACCGCGTCGAACGGCTCAACGCGCTCGGCTTCGACATCGAGGAGCTGTCGATCCACACGACCGAGGGCGGCTCGCAGGTGCGGATCCAGCCGAAGGTCGTCGACGCCGGGCACCACCAGCGTCGCCTGCTCCGGCTCACCGGGCTCGACGCCGGCGAGAACCAGGCCCGTCGTCTGCTCAACGACCTCGACGCCTACCGCGCGCGGAACGGCCGCGACGAACTCGACGAGGAGATGGTGGCGCACGAGTGGGTGTCGCGCGTCTTCGAGCCCGTCGTCCGCTCGATCCCCCGTGACCTGCGCGGCCGACTCGAACCCGCCGAGGTGTTCCACGAGCTCCTGGAGCACCGCTGGTTCATGTCCCAGCAGGAGGAGCGCTCGGTCTCGCTGCCCGAGGCCACCACCGCGTACATCAACGACGTGCTGCGGCACCGTCGTGACGAGCGCCTGCTCATCAACCCGCCGACCTCGTCGATGACGCTGCCGATCCCGGTCGTCGACGACGACGCGGACGAGTCCGACGACGTCGAGGACTGGCGCGCCGGCGTCTGACCCATCGGCCGGCCGGTCACGACACCCCGCCGGGTGGACGTCGACCGGTCGCAGACCGTCGCCAGGGGCGTCGCGCAGCGACGGCTCGTGACCAGTCGGCGGACACCATCCGACGTGTCCTGACCGTTCGGGGGTCGAGAACGCGACGGCCTGGAGGCGCGGCGCGTGTCCCGGAGACCCGCGCCGGTCCTCCAGACCGTCACGGCCCGACCCGTCCGGCGCCGTGAGCAGGAATGGTCGCCTCCCGAGTGGGGAGGCGACCATTCCTGCTCACGATGTGCGTGCGGCTAGGCGGAGCGACGGCGCCGCGCGACCTCCCACAGGGTGACGCTCGCGGCGATGCCGGCGTTCAACGACTCGGTGGCGCTCGAGATCGGGATCGACACGATGGCGTCGCAGGTCTCGGTCACCAGGCGCGACAGGCCCTTGCCCTCGGAGCCGACGACGATCACGATCGGGCGGTCGGCCAGCTCGAGGCCGTCGAGCTCGACGTCGCCGTCGCCGTCCAGGCCGAGGACGAACAGGCCCATCGACTTGAGCGACTTGAGCGTCTGCGTCAGGTTCGGGGCCATCGCGACGGGCGTGCGGGCCGCGGCACCGGCCGAGGTCTTCCACGCCGACGCCGTCACACCGACCGAGCGGCGCTGCGGCACGATGACGCCGTGTCCACCGAAGGCCGCGGTCGAGCGGATGATCGCACCGAGGTTGCGCGGGTCGGTGATGCCGTCGAGCGCGACGAGCAGCGGCACCTGGTCGCGCGAGAACGCCTGCTCGACGATGTCCTCGGCGACGGCGTACTGGTACGCGGGCACCTTGAGCGCGACGCCCTGGTGCACGCTGTCGTGGCCGGTGATCCGATCGAGCTCGGGACGCATCAGCTCGATGATCGGCACACCGCGGTGGTTCGCGAGCGCCAGGATCTCCTTGACGCGGTCGTCCACCTCGATGCGCGACGCGATGTAGAGCGTCGACGAGGGGGTCTTCGTGCGGAGCGCCTCGAGCACCGAGTTGCGCCCGGTCACGAGCTCACTGTCGTCGGTCTTGCGCTGCGGCGGCCGACCGGTGCGCGACTGCGGCGTCGACGAGGCACCGTGGCGCCCCTTGGCCGCCTCGAAGCGGTCCTTCGCTGCCTTGCGCTTGCCGGCGGGGTGGTACGGACGGTCTTCGGCCTTCGGGGTCGGCTTGCGACCCTCGAGGGCCTGTGCGCCCTGGCCGCCGGAGCCGACCTGCTTGTTGCCCTTCCGACCGGAACGGACGGCGCCGGGCCGGCCCTTCTTGCTTCCCGAGACGTTCTTCATGCGTAGCTCCTGTTCGGCACTGCCGTGTTCAGGCGATGCTCCAGCGTGTTCCGGACGGGGTGTCCTCGATCGTGATGCCCGCTGCGGCGAGGTCGTCGCGCACACGGTCTGCCGCCCCGAAGTCCCGGGCGGCCCTGGCGTCCGCGCGCTCCTGCACGAGGCGTTCGACGAGGGTGGCGAGCGGACCCGCCGAGGCGTCCTGGCCACCGCCCGACCAGTGGGCGGCCCGCGGGTCGATGCCGAGCACCTCCACCATCGCGGCCACCTGATGGTACGCGGTCCCGAGGGATTCCGCATCGTCGGCGTCGAGCGCGGCGTTCCCGGCGCGCACCGTCTCGTGCAGCACGGCGAGGGCCTGGGGCACCGAGAGGTCGTCGTCCATCGCCTCGGCGAACGCGTCGGGCACCCGCGGGGCGTCGGTCAGGTGCACGCCCTGCAGCCGTTCGACGGCGCGGTCCAGGAACCCGGCGATGCGGTCGTACGCAGCCTCGGCCTCGGCCAGCGAACCCTCGTGGTGGTCGATCGCCGAGCGGTAGTGCGCGGCGCCGAGGAAGTACCGCACGACGGCGGGGCGAGCGGCGCCGAGGAAGTCCGCGGCGAAGATCGAGTTGCCGAGGGACTTCGACATCTTCTGCCCCTCGACCGTCACCAGCCCGTTGTGCAGCCAGTACGACGCGAAGGGGTCACCGGCGGCGGTGGACTGCGCGAGCTCGTTCTCGTGGTGCGGGAAGCGCAGGTCGAGTCCGCCGCCGTGGATGTCGAACGCGGGTCCGAGGTAGCGCCGGGACATGGCGGAGCACTCGATGTGCCACCCCGGGCGCCCGGCGCCCCACGGGGAGTCCCAGTTCGCGGTCGGCGGTTCGCCGGGCTTCGCACCCTTCCACAGGGCGAAGTCGCGGGGATCGCGCTTGCCCCGCGGGTCGGCGTCGGTGGCCTCGGCCATGTCCTCGCGGCGCTGGCGGGTCAGTGCGCCGTACTCCGCCCAGCTGCCGGTGTCGAAGTAGACGTCGCCCGAGCCGTCGTCGGCCGCGTACGCGTGTCCGCGGTCGATCAGCCGCTGGATGATCTCGTGCATCTGCGGCACGCTCGCGGTCGCACGGGGCTCGTACGTCGGGGGCAGGATGCCGAGGGCGTTGTACGCGGCGGTGAACTCGAGCTCGACGCGGTAGGCGCGCGCGAACCACTCCTCGTCGGTGCCGGCGGCCAGGTCGAGGACCTTGTCGTCGATGTCGGTGACGTTCCGCACCAGGGTCACCCGGTACCCGCGGTGGGTCAGCCAGCGACGCCAGATGTCGTAGACCAGCGCGGACCGCAGGTGGCCGATGTGCGGCGACGACTGCACCGTCGGACCGCACACGTACATGCTCACGTGTCCGTCGACCAGCGGGACGAGGTCGACGACGGCTGCGGCGCGGGAGTCGTGGAGGCGTACGGTCACGCCCCAAGCCTAGGACGTCAGGCCGGACGGACGACGGCCGTCGCGATCGCGGCGAGCCCCTCGCCCCGGCCGGTGAACCCGAGGCCGTCGGTCGTCGTGCCGGACACGGCCACCGGGGCACCGACGACGGCGGCCAGGGCGTCCTGCATCTCCTGCCGCCGGCCGCCGATGCGCGGGCGGTTGCCGATGACCTGCACGGTGACGGAGACGGGGACGAGCCCGGCGTCGGCGAGCAGCGCGACGGCCCCGCGGACGAAGACGTCCCCGGTGGCCCCGGCGTACCGCGGGTCAGCGGTGCCGAAGCGTCCGCCGATGTCGCCGAGGCCCCCGGCGGAGAGCAGGGCGTCGCACACGGCGTGGGCCACCGCGTCGCCGTCGCTGTGTCCGGAGAGACCGGCCTCGCCCGCGAAGTCGAGCAGTCCGACGCGGCAGGCAGCGGCGTCGTCGAACGCGTGCACGTCGACGCCGAGGCCGAACCGCACGGGCGGACCGGCCGCCGCACCGGACCGCGCCCGGACGATCGACTCCGCGCGACCGAGGTCCCACGGGGTCGTGATCTTGAACGCGTCGGCGTCGCCCGGGACGGAACGGACGGTCCCGCCGGCGGCCTGGAACACCCCGGCGTCGTCCGTCTCGGACCGCGACGACGCGGCGTACGCCCGCCGGAGCGCCGCGAGCGGGAACCCCTGGGGCGTCTGAACGCCGACGAGGGCCGCTCGGTCGACGGTCTCGACGACGACGTCGCCGTCCACGCGCTTGACGGTGTCGGTGACGGGGAGCGCCGGCACGAACCCGGCGCCGTCACCCGCCGCGACAGCCTCGAACACCCGCGCGAACTGCGCGGCGGGCGTCAGGCACCGCGCCGCGTCGTGCACGAGCACCGCGGTGACGGAGTCCGGCAGGACGGCCAGGCCGGCCTCGACCGACGCGTGGCGATCCGCGCCTCCCGGCACGACGGCCGTGTACGCGACCGCAGCCCCGGCGACGGCGGCGACCAGCTGCCGGCACTCGTCGAGGTGCGACGTCGGCGCGACCACCACGACGAGCGCGGGCGTCGGCAGGGCGAAGAGCGGCTCGAGCGCCCGCGCGAGCATGAGCGAACCGGCGACGGGCACGAACGCCTTGGCGGTGCCGGTGCCGAGCCGGGTGCCGGAGCCGGCCGCAACGACGACGACCGCCCGGTCCACCCCGTCGGGGAACCGTGCGGTCGTCGTCCGTGCTGTCGTGCTCAGTGCGATGCTGTCCGGCTCAGGAGGCCAGGACCTCGTCGAGGACGGTCGATGCCTTGTCCTCGTCGGTCTTCTCGGCGAGCGCGAGCTCGGAGATCAGGATCTGGCGGGCCTTGGCCAGCATCCGCTTCTCACCCGCGGAGAGCCCGCGGTCCTGGTCGCGACGCCAGAGGTCGCGGACGACCTCGGACACCTTGATGACGTCACCGGAAGCGAGCTTCTCGAGGTTCGCCTTGTACCGGCGGGACCAGTTGGTGGGCTCCTCGGTGAACGGCGCCCGGAGGACCTCGAACACCTTGTCGAGCCCTTCCTTGCCGATCACGTCGCGGACGCCGACCAGGTCGACGTTGTCCGCCGGGACCTCGATCGTCAGGTCACCCTGGGTGACCCGCAGCTTCAGGTAGACCTTTTCCTCGCCCTTGATGACGCGAGTCTTGACTTCAGAGATGGTTGCCGCCCCGTGATGGGGGTAGACGACGGTCTCGCCGACCTCGAATTGCATGTATCAGGCTCCGTTCCCAGACCTCCAGTTTACCACAAGGGGTGATCCGGTAAGGGGACCCTCAACGCTCCCCCTCCCCGGTGATCGCTAGGATGGACCGGGACCGTCCGGTCCTCATCGTGACTTACGGAGGAATCTCTTGCGACCTCGGGTACTCGTGTCCGTCGCCGTTGCGGCAACCATCGCGCTCGGCGCCACCGGGTGCGAGTTCATGTCGCCGGCCCACACCGTCGACATCAAGCAGATCACCGACGGCGTGAACGTCTCGACCGGCAAGGTCGACGTGCGGAACGCCCTCCTGATCTCGGACGACGGGGACGGCGCACGCTTCGTCGGCACCCTCGTGAACAACGACGACGAGGACGACTACACCGTCTCGATCGAGGTCGGCGGCGACACCCAGACCGTGGACGTCCCGGCGAACACGCACGTCGACCTCGCGATGACCTCGGGTCCCGCCAGCGACGACGAGTCGAGCGTGCAGGAGGGCGACACCACGCAGGGCACCGCCGGCGGCGACGCCGAAGAGGTCCTGTTCGACAACGCCGACGCCGTGCCCGGCTCGCTCGTCAAGGTGTACTTCTCCTACCCCGACGCCGAGGGCGTCTCGGCGAACGTCCCCGTGCTCACCAGCGCGCTCGAGGAGTACCAGACCCTCGCACCGAGCCCGACCCCGACGTCCACCTCGACCTCGCCGTCCGAGAGCGGCTCGCAGTCGACCGGCCAGGCCGTGCCCGGCACCCAGCCCGACGACTCGCAGACGGATTCGTCCGAGGGCGACAACGGCACCAACTGACGCCGACGGGCGCGGCTGACACCGCGCCAGGAGCGTTCGCACAGGAGGCCCGGTGCGAGTCCCACGGACTCGCACCGGGCCTCCTGTGCGTGCGTGCGCCTCAGGCCTCGATGCGGTACCCGAGACCGCGCACCGTCACCAGGATCTCGGGCGTCGACGGGACCCGCTCGATCTTCGAGCGGATGCGCTTGATGTGCACGTCGAGGGTCTTCGTGTCGCCGAAGTAGTCCGACCCCCACACCCGGTCGATGAGCTGCCCGCGGGTGAGCACGCGCCCGGCGTTGCGGAGCAGGAGCTCGAGCAGCTCGAACTCCTTGAGCGGCATCGGGGTCTCCGACCCGTCCACCGACACCGTGTGGCGCTCGACGTCCATCCGGATGCCGCCCACCTGCAGGATGCCGCTGTCGGCCGGGTCGTCCTCGGTGCGGCGCCGGAGCACCGCGCGCATCCGGGCCAGGAGCTCGCGGGTGGAGTACGGCTTCGTCACGTAGTCGTCCGCGCCGAGCTCCAGCCCGACGACGATGTCCACCTCGGAGTCCTTGGCCGTCAGCATGATGATCGGGGCGTTGGACCGGGTGCGGATCTGCCGGCACACCTCGGTGCCGCTCAGGCCCGGCAGCATGAGGTCGAGGAGCACCAGGTCGGGGTTCTCCGCGTCGAACTTGGACAGCGCGGTCACGCCGTCGGCAGCGACGGAGGTGTCGTACCCCTCACGCTGCAGCAGGAACTCCAGGGGCTCGCTCAGGGCCGGCTCGTCGTCGACGATGAGGATCTTGGTCACGATGGCTGCTCTTCCAGTTGCTCTTCGAGTGCTGTGGTCAGTTCGGGATCCGCCTCGGGCAGACGGATCGTGAAGGTCGAGCCCTTGCCGGGCTGCGACCAGACGCGCACGTCACCGCCGTGGTTGCCGACGACGTGCTTCACGATCGCGAGCCCGAGGCCGGTGCCCCCGGTGGCGCGCGACCGCGCGGGATCGACGCGGTAGAACCGCTCGAACACGCGGTCCAGGTCGGACTCGGGGATCCCCACGCCCTGGTCGGTCACCGCGATCTCGACGAAGCCCTTGGTGCTGCGGACGCCGACACCGACACGGGTGTTGTCGGGCGAGTACTTCACCGCGTTGGCGATCAGGTTCGACACCGCGACCTGCAGCAGGCCGGGGTCGCCCATCACGCGCAGCTTCGACTTCTTGGCGCGGACGATCTCGATCGACCGGGCCCGTGCGACGACCTCGTTCGCGTCGATCGCCGCCTGGACGATCTTGTCGATGCCGGTCTCCTCGCTGTTCTCGAGGGCGTCCACCGACTGCAGCCGGGACAGTTCGATGATGTCCTTCGTCAGCGCGCCGAGTCGCTCGGACTCGCTGACGAGCTGCGCGGCGAACTTCTTGACGTGCTCCGGGTCGTCCGCGGCGAGCACGAGCGTCTCGGACAACAGGCCGATCGCGCCGATCGGGGTCTTCAGCTCGTGCGAGATGTTGGCGACGAAGTCGCGGCGGACCTCGTCGATCCGCCGGCTCTCGGTCAGGTCGTCGGCGGTCAGGAGCACGTACCGGTTGCCGAGCTGGGCGGCGCGGAAGCTGAGGTAGCCGACCAGCTCGCCGTGGTGCCCCCTGGGCAGTTCGAGGTCCTCCGAGGCCATCTCGCCGCTCCGGCGCACGCGGTCGATCAGCTCGAGGAGCTCGCGGTGCACGAGTCGGCGCCGCACCACCAGGCCGGCCGTGAGCGCCTGCGGCGACGCGGCGACGACGGTGTTCGACGGGTCGATCACGACCGCCGGGTTGTGCATCGTCGCGATGACCGCTGCGACGCCGTCCGGCAGGGTCCGTTCCGCCACGTCGGCAGCACGAGCCGTGCGCTCGGCGGTGATGATCAGCACCACGACGCCCGCGCCGAAGACCCCGCCGAGGAGCATCGACAGTGGCACGAGCCACGCGTTGTCCATGCCGCCAGTGTAGGGATGGTCACGCGGGGTTCCGGTACCGTTCACCCGCACCGGAAGGCCGGAACGCGAAGCGTTCAGCCGCGCGTCACCGTTCGTTCACCTGGGCTGACGACACTCGACCGGTACGCATCAGAGAGGCACTCCCCCATGCGCGAAGTCTTCCAGCAGGAACTCCAGGACGTCCAGGAGCGATTGACCGAGATCGCCGGGCTCGTCGAGTCCGCCATCACCCGGGCCACCCAGGCCTTCAGCGACTCCGACGTCGCCCTGGCCGACGAGGTCATCGCCGACGACGTGAAGATCGACGAGGCGGCGAACAGCCTCGACGAGATCGCGATCGACATCCTCGCCCGTCAGGCCCCCGTCGCCCGCGACCTGCGCGTCGTGGTCACCGCCCTGCGCGTCAGCTCCTCGCTCGAGCGCATGGGCGACATGGCCGAGCACATCGCGCAGCTCGCCCGCCAGCGCTTCCCCGAGAAGGTCGTGCCGAAGGGCCTCCGCCCCACCTTCAAGGAGATGGGCCGGCACGACGTCGCGATGGCGCAGAAGCTCACGCGCCTGCTCGCCACCGAGGACATCGCCCTGTCGGCCGAGATCCGCGACGAGGACGACGCGGTCGACGAGCTGCACGCCAGCGTCTTCGACTTCGTGCTCGGCGAGACCTGGAAGGGCAACCCGATCGACACCGTCGACGCGACCCTGGCCTCCCGCTACCACGAGCGCTTCGCCGACCACGCGGTGTCGATCGCGAAGAAGGTCGAGTACCTGGCGACCGGCGACTGGACCGGCGCGTCGAGCTCGGCCGTCACCGTCTGACCCGGTTCGGCGTCGTTCCGCACAACCGAAGTCGCCCCGCACCACGGATCGCCGTGGCGCGGGGCGACTTCCGTTGCGCGGCGCGCGCTCGACCGGTCCGGCGCGGGTCCGCACCGCCACGGTCTGCGAGGATCGACGCATGGCCCAGGTCGCGATCATCGTCAACGGCATGCCCGGTTCCGGCAAGAGCACGATCGGTGCCGCCCTCGCCGAGGTGCTCGGTTGCCCGTTCCTGTCGAAGGACCGCATCAAGGAGCCCCTGGCCGACGTCGTCGGCCCGATGATCGCGTCCCGCCCGCTGGGCGGCATCGCGATGGACACGATGTGGGCGATGGCCGGAGCGGTCGAGAACGGCGTGGTCCTCGACGCCGTCTGGCTGCCGTCCCGTGACCGGGACCGCCTGGAGGCCGGGCTCGCCTCCGCCGGGTCGCCGCGCGCCGTCGAGGTGTGGTGCGACACGGACCGCGCCACCGCCGCGGACCGGCTGCGCGACCGGTACGAGCCGGGCACCGTGCCGGTGCGGCACGACGTGCACGGCGACCTGGCCGGCGTGCTGTCGTTCTGGGACGAGCACGGCGACGACGCACGACCGGTCGGGTTGCCCGGCGTCCCGGTGATCCGCGTCGACACGACGGCGCAGTACGACGTCGGGGTCCTGGTGCAGGAGATCGCGTCGCACTTCGTCTGAGCGCTGCGACCGGTACGACGAACGCCCCGCCTGACGACCAGGCGGGGCGTTCGTGTGTCGTGCTACTTCTTGGCGCCCTGGGCGGCCACGGCGGCGGCGCCGGCGGCGGCGGCCTCGGGGTCCAGGTAGTACGCCGGCTTGGTCGGACGGAAGTCGTCGTCGAGCTCGTACACCAGCGGGATGCCCGTCGGGATGTTCAGGCCGGCGATGTCGTCGTCGGAGATGTCGTCGAGGTGCTTCACGAGGGCGCGGAGCGAGTTGCCGTGCGCCGTGACGAGCACGGTCTTGCCCGCGCCGAGGTCCTTGGTGATGTCGGACTCCCAGTACGGCAGCAGCCGGTCGATCACGAGCTTGAGCGACTCGGTGCGGGGCAGCTGGTCGCCGAGGTCGGCGTAGCGGCGGTCACCGGCCTGCGAGTACTCGGCGTCGTCGGCGATGGGGGGCGGCGGGACGTCGAACGAACGGCGCCACTCCATGAACTGCTGCTCGCCGTACTGCTCGAGCGTCTGCGCCTTGTCCTTGCCCTGCAGGTCGCCGTAGTGCCGCTCGTTGAGGCGCCAGTCGCGCTTGACCGGCAGCCAGGCCAGGTCGGCCTGGAGCAGCGCGATGTTCGCGGTCTGGATCGCGCGGGTGAGGAGCGAGGTGTACAGGACGTCGGGGACGATGCCGGACTCGGCGATCAGGTCGCCGGCGCGCTTCGCCTCCTTCTCGCCCAGCTCGCTGAGCCGGACGTCGACCCAACCGGTGAACAGGTTCTTCTGGTTCCAGTCACTGTTGCCGTGACGGAGCAGGACGAGCGTGGAGGTCATGCGCCCGAGTCTACCGAGCGGCACGCGGCCCGTACCCTGGACGCATGCCCATCGGGAACGTGACGCGCGGGACGACCGGGTACAACCGGCTCCGCCGTGTCGACCGGTGGATCGCGACGTTGCCGGTGCTCCGCCGCACCGACGATCCCCTGGTCGCCGACGTCGGGTACGGGGCGTCGCCGACGACGACGCTCGAGCTGCGGGACCGGCTGGCCGCGGTCCGCCCGGACGTCGAGGTGACCGGCATCGAGATCGAACCCTCGCGGGTCGCGCTCGCGAACGCGGGCACCCGCGACGGCGTGACGTTCCGCCTGGGCGGCTTCGAGACCCCGACGCCCGGTGGTCGACGCCCAGCCGTGATCCGGGCGTTCAACGTGCTGCGGCAGTACGACGAATCAGCGGTGGTCGGCTCCTGGCGGATCATGCAGGACCGGCTGCAGCCCGGCGGTGCGCTGGTCGAGGGGACGTGCAACGAGGTCGGGCGGGTGGCCTCGTGGGTGACGCTCGACGAGGTCGCGCCGCAGACGTTCACGGTGTCGCTCCGGCTCGCCGGGCTCGACGTGCCGAGCATCGTGGCGGAACGGCTGCCGAAGGCCCTCATCCACCGGAACGTGCCCGGCGAGCGGGTGCACGCGTTCCTGCGGGACCTCGACCTGGCGTGGGCGGTCGCCGCGCCGCTCGGCACGTACGGCCCGCGGCAGCGGTGGATCGCCACCGTGCGGGGCATGCGCGACCGGGGGTGGCCGGTGCTGCACGGGGCGACGCGCTGGCGGCTCGGCGAGCTGTCCGTGCCGTGGTCGGCGGTGCAGCCCGCCTGACCGGGCACGGCCCGGGCAGCGCGGACTACGAGCGGCGGACGGCGCCGAGGCGGGGCAGGCGCGGGACGTTCGCCGTGGCGCCGGCCTCCGGCGGGACGATGGTCTCCTGCGCGGCCGTGACCACGACGTCGTCGGCCTCGAGCCGCAGCGTCGCCGTGGGGTCGAGCGAGCGCTTCACGACGGCGAGCCCGATCGGACCGAGCTCGTGGTGGATCGCCGAGGCCGACAGCCGACCGACCTGCTTGTCGTCGAGCAGCACGGGTGTGCCCGGCGCCGGCAGCACCCCGTCGGAGCCGTCGAGGTGCAGCAGCACGGCCCGACGCGGCGGGTGGCCGAGGTTGTGGACCTTGGCGACGGTCTCCTGCCCCCGGTAGCAGCCCTTGGACAGGTGCACGGCGGAACGGAGCCAGTCGAGCTCGTGCGGGATCGTCCGCTCGTCGACGTCGGACAGCGTCGGGCGCCAGGCGGCGATCCGCAGGGCTTCGACCGCGAGCAGTCCCGCGACGGGGACGTCCGACGCGGCGATCGCGGCCGCGGTGCCGGGGGTGACCACGGCGATGCGGAGGGTCCAGTCGGAGCCGGGGTGGGCCTCCGGGGCGGCGTAGCCCCACCCACCGGGCGCGACCGTTCCCCAGGGGTCGACCCACTCGGCGACGGGCGGTTCCGGCAGATCCACGGACGCGAACGGGGCGTCCGCGCCGAACCAGCCGAGGGTGACGACGTCAGCGGAGCGGTCGGCGACCTCGACCCGGAGCATGAACCGCATCGAGTCGAGCCAGGCGGCGAGCGGGGCGGCGTCAGCGCGCTCGGTGAGCAGCCAGGCGACCGAGCCGTCGTCGACGACGCGAGCGGCGTGCTCGACGCGGCCGGCCTGGTCGAGCACGAGCGTCTCGGTGCTGACGCCCGTCGGCAACCCGGTGAGCTGCTGCGACGTGATCGAGTTGAGCCACGACAGGCGGTCGGGTCCGGAGACCGTGACGACCCCCAGTCCGAGCTCGACGACGGCACGGCCGCGGGTCAGCAGGCGCTGCTCCCCGATCGGGTTGCCGAAGTGCGCGGCGACCCCGTCGGCCTCGACGAACCCGTCGCGTGCCGCGAACGCCGCCATCACTCGACCTTCGCGAGCTGCCCCGAGGCGTGCGAGGTGAGTTCCCGACCGAGCGCGGCGATGTCCCACGCCCAGAACAGCTTGCCCTCGACCAGCCCGTACAGCCGGGTGGCGGCGGAGTAGTCCTTGGCGTTCGGCGAGCGCATCACGGCGTCGGTCGACAGGTCGATCCGGCCCTTCGCGACACGGCCGACGTAGAGCTCGTTGACGCCCGTCGGGTGGATGATCGCGGCTTCGACGTCGAAGCCGTCGGTCGTGTTCCGGAGCGCCTCGACGCTCTCCACCGTGCTGAACGGGGTGGGCCCCTCGCCCAGGAGCATCGCGGGACCGCGGTCGCCCGGCTCGGTGGGCCGGTCGATCCGCCAGTAGCCCATCTCGGCGGCGAGCGGGGTGCGGTCTTCGTCGAGGAGCCAGGTGGTGGACGAGTAGTTCAGGTAGGGCAGGCCGTCGTGGCTGAAGCTGACGCGCTGGCCGAACTCGTACTTGCGGACCTCGTCGTCGTCACCGACCGGGTACTCGACGACGCCGGTGCCCTCCCAGACGCCCACGAGCCACGACAGCGGGACCAGTTCGGGTGCGAGGCCCTCGGGCAGGTCGATCAACGCTGGCCCTTGAACAGCTTCACGACGACGACCACCGAGATGAACGCGATCGCGAGCGACGCCAGGCCGAGGAGGCCCACGTAGAAGAGCTCGAGCGCAAGCAGCGAATCCATGCTGCGGAGTCTACGCGGCTCCGCTCAACGCGCCAGGAGCACCACGGCGGTGACCAGGACGACGACGAAGGCCCCGGACGACGCGATGCTGATCCGCTCGACCAGGCCGTCCTTCGTCGCGGTGATGAGCTGCAGCACGAAGCTCACCATCACGCAGGCGACGAAGACGAGCAGCAGCCAGGCGAACGCGTCGCGCTGCGCCAGCGCCAGCACGAGCACCGCTCCCACGACCGCGAGCACCCAGACCGGCAGGACGGACGTCAGCTGGAGGCGACGCTGGTCGGTGGGGTGCGCGGGCTCGGTCACGCGTCCCATCATGGCAGGCGGGCGCGGCGGGACGGAGCAGGCCGCGTGCTCGGTGCCGAGCGCGTGGCGGCGGCGGCGGTCGTGGCACGGCGCCGTGCGGTGCTGCGCATCGGGCGCCGCACGCGCGGTCCGTCCGGCCGGGTGGGCCGTTCCCGCACATCACTAGGATGTCTCCACGACGTCATCCACCTCCGGAGGTCCTGTGGCACAGCTCCTGGTACTCACCTCGACCGCGCCCGGAGACGTCCTGCCGAGCCTGGGCCTCCTGAGCCACCGGATCCGCCACGTGCCCGCCGAGGCCGCGCAGCTGGTGAACGCCCCGCAGAGCGACCTGTTGTTCGTCGACGCCCGCACCGACCTGGTGAGCGCGAAGGCCCTGTGCAAGATCCTCGCCTCGTCGGGGTCGACCACCCCGATCGTGCTCGTCGTCACCGAGGGCGGGTTGACCGCGGTCACCAGCGACTGGAACGTCGACGACGTCGTGCTCGAGAGCGCCGGTCCCGCCGAGATCGACGCCCGCATCCGCCTGTCGGCCGGCCGTGGGGCGAAGGGCCAGACGAGTTCGAAGATCCAGGCGTCCGGCGTCGTCATCGACGAGGCCAGCTACTCGGCCAAGGTGCGCGGCCGGCCGCTCGACCTGACGTTCAAGGAGTTCGAGCTCCTGCGCTTCTTCGCGACGCACCCGTCCCGCGTCTTCACCCGCGAGCAGCTGCTCAGCGAGGTCTGGGGCTACGACTACTTCGGCGGCACGCGCACGGTCGACGTGCACGTCCGGCGACTCCGCGCGAAGCTCGGCGACCTCGAGTCGCTCATCGGCACGGTCCGCAACGTCGGGTACCGCTTCAACGTCCACGACGACGAGGCCGAGCGCCTGGCGGGCCAGTAGTGGCCGACCTCACGCGGTTCGTCGTGCCCGGCGAGGCACCGCCGTTCTCCGACCAGACGCTGGTCGACGTGCGCGCGGGGCGCGCGACCGTGCTCGAGCACGGCGACGGCGTCGCGGTCGTCCGCGACGGCGAGCTGGAACTCGTGGTGGCCCGGGAGGCCCGTGGGCGTGGCACCGGCACCGCGCTCGTGACGCAGGCGCTCGCCCTGGGCGGCGGGGCCGCTCCCCGGCTCGCCTGGGCGCACGGCGACCACCCGGCAGCCCGGGCGCTGGCCGACCGGTTCGGCTGGCACGCCGTCCGGACCCTGCTGCAGCTGCGCGCACCGATCGCCGAGGCCGCTCCCGACGTCCGACTGCCCGACGGGTACGACCTGTCGGCGTTCCGACCGGGCACCGACGACGAGACCGAGTGGCTCGCCCTGAACGCCGCCGCCTTCGCACACCACCCCGAGCAGGGGCGGATGACCCTGGACGACCTGCACGCCCGCGAAGCCGACGCCTGGTTCTCCGGCGAGGACCTGCTGCTGCTCCGCGACGCCGCAGGGACGCTGGCCGGCTCGTGCTGGCTCAAGGTCGAGGACGGCGTCGGCGAGTTCTACGCCGTCGCCATGCGTCCGGACCTGCAGGGACAGGGGCTCGGCGGGGTGCTCATGCGTGCCGGGACCGCTCGACTGACCGGACGTGGGCTCACCGCCGCCGCGCTGTACGTCGAGGGGGACAACGAGCCGGCGCTCGCGCTCTACCGGCGGTCGGGCTTCACGCAGTACGCGATCGACGTGCAGTACGCGGCCGCCCCGGTTCCTCCGACCCGGTCGACGGGGACGACCGAGTAGACCTCCGGGCTCGTCGTCCCCCGCACGCCTCGAACCCACCGTCGCCCGGGTCCGGGACCTTGTACCCTGCACGCATGATCCAGGGGGACCAGGGCAGGACGCCCACCGCACGACGACGTCCGGCGACGGGATCGGGGGTCGAGCGGTGAACCTCAACCCCTCGCCGGTGTTCCTCGCGCTGTTCGCGATGGCCGTCATCCCGGCCGTCGTCTCGGCGTTGGTGCGCAGCAGCGACCGGAAGCGGCCGCCGTCGACCGTGGTCGGCGACGAGGCGTCCGGCGTGCTCTTCACCGTCCGTGCGCGCCCGTGGAACCACCTGGTGTTCCGGATCCTCGGGATCGTCTTCGTCGTGGTCGGCGTGCTCTTCGTCCTCGCCACCCTGACGGTGCTCGACGACCCCGACGCGATCGGCATGCTGCTGACCGGTGTCGGCATCGGCCTGGGCGGGATCCTGTTCCTGTACCTCGGCGTCGGGCAGGAGCGCCGCCGGGTCGAGGGGTACGACACCCGTCTGCTCGTGACGCCGATGTTCCGCGCCGCCCACACCGTCGAACCCGGTGACATCGCCCGGATCCGCCCCACCACGAACCGCTTCGGCGGCCTCGACGTCAAGGTGACCGGCCGCCGCGGGGTCGTCACCGTCCTGGCGATCGACGCCGCCTACCCCGAGCTGTGCGCCTGGCTCGAGCAGCGCGCGCCGGGGCCGTGGAACGAGTTCGTGCAGGCCTTCGCGCGCTGAACCGGGACGGCCGCCCGCCGCGGTCCACACACCGACGGTTCACCACGGGTTTCCACAGCGGCCACCGGGGCCCCTCCGACCGCACGAGCCGGGTGGCAGGATGTGGGGATGGACACCGAACCGCAGCTCGACGGCGAATCCGTCGCCCCCGACCTCGACGACTTCGACGAGGTCGTCGAGATCGAGCACGAGTCGCTGCCGACGGACCGCTACTTCGACCGCGAGCTCAGCTGGCTGCGGTTCAACCAGCGCGTGCTCGAACTGGGCGAGGACCGCACGCAGCCCCTGCTGGAGCGGGCGAACTTCCTGGCGATCTTCGCGTCCAACCTCGACGAGTTCTTCATGGTCCGCGTCGCCGGCCTGAAGCGCCGCATCGACACCGGCATCGCCGTGCCGACCAACGTCGGTCGCGCCCCCAGCGACGTGCTGCGCGACATCGCGAAGAAGGCCCACGAGCTGCAGGACCGGCACGCGCAGGCGTTCATCGAGTCCCTGAAGCCCGACCTCGACGCCGCGGGCATCCACGTCGAGCACTGGTCCGACCTCGACGAGGCCGACCGCCTGCGGATGCGCGAGTACTTCAACGAGCAGATCTTCCCGGTGCTCATGCCGCTCGCCGTCGACCCGGCGCACCCGTTCCCGTACATCTCCGGACTCTCGCTCAACCTGGCGGTCCGGGTCCGCAACCCGAAGTCGCAGCGCCAGGAGTTCGCGCGCCTCAAGGTGCCGCAGAACTTCTCGCGCTTCATCACGTTGCCGGACGACAACTCTGGCCGGATGCGCTTCATCCCCCTCGAGGACCTCATCGCGAACCACCTCGACGACCTGTTCCCCGGCATGGAGGTCCTCGAGCACCACGTGTTCCGCGTGACCCGCAACGAGGACGTCGAGATCGAGGAGGACGAGGCCGAGAACCTCATCCAGGCCCTCGAGCGCGAACTCCTGCGTCGCCGGTTCGGCCCGCCGATCCGCCTGGAGATCACCGAGGACATGGACCCGGTGACCCTCGACCTGCTCGTCCGCGAGCTCGACATCACCGAGGAAGAGGTCTTCCGGCTGCCGTCGCCGCTCGACCTCGGCGGCCTGTTCGAGATCGCGAAGATCAACCGGCCCGACCTGCACTACCCGAAGCACGTGCCGACGACGCCGGTGCAGTTCCAGCCGGGCGAGCCGAACACGAAGCCCGACCTGTTCCGCGCGATCAAGGCCCGCGACGTCCTGGTGCACCACCCGTACGAGTCCTTCGCGACGAGCGTGCAGGCGTTCCTCGAGCAGGCGGCGGCCGACCCGAACGTGCTCGCGATCAAGCAGACGCTGTACCGCACGTCGGGCGACAGCCCCATCGTCGAAGCGCTCATCGACGCCGCCGCGGCGGGCAAGCAGGTCCTGGCCCTGGTGGAGATCAAGGCCCGCTTCGACGAGCAGAACAACATCACGTGGGCGCGCAAGCTCGAGAAGGCCGGCGTGCACGTCGTCTACGGCCTGGTCGGGTTGAAGACGCACTCCAAGCTGGTGCTCGTCATCCGGCAGGAGGGCGGGACGCTCAAGCACTACAGCCACATCGGCACGGGCAACTACAACCCGAAGACCTCGCGCATCTACGAGGACATGGGCCTGTTCACGTCGGACGACACCGTGGGCAAGGACCTCACGCGCCTGTTCAACGAGCTGTCCGGGTACGCCATCGAGAAGAAGTTCAAGCGACTGCTCGTCGCACCGCTCCACCTGCGCAAGGGCCTGCTCAAGCGCATCCAGACCGAGGCGGCGAACGCCCGCGCGGGCAAGCCGTCCGGCATCCGGATCAAGGTCAACTCGATGGTCGACGAGCAGATCATCGACGCGCTCTACCTGGCCAGCCAGGCGGGGGTGCCGATCGACGTCTGGGTCCGCGGCATCTGCTCGCTCAAGCCCGGCATGGAAGGCGTCAGCGACACCATCCGCGTGCGCAGCATCGTCGGCCGGTACCTGGAGCACTCGCGGGCGTTCGCGTTCCACAACGACGGTGACCCGGCGGTGTTCATCGGCAGCGCCGACATGATGCACCGGAACCTCGACCGTCGGGTCGAGGCACTGGTCCGCCTCACCGCCCCCGACCACATCGCGGAGGTGCAGGAGATGTTCGACCTCGCGATGGCCGACACCGCGAGTTCGTGGCACCTGGAGTCCGACGGCGAGTGGACACGGCACTCCACCGACGATGCGGGCCGCCCGCTCGAGGACGTGCAGAATGTGACCATGCGGAAGATCTCGGCCCGGAAGCGCTCCACTCGGTGAGCGGCGGTCCCACGGGCCCCGTCGTCGCCGCGGGCGCGGTCGTCTGGCGTGAGCAAGACGGCACGCCCCTGGTGCTGCTCATCCACCGCGACCACCACAAGGACGTCTCCCTGCCGAAGGGCAAGGTGGACCCGGGTGAGGCCGTGCCGACGACCGCCGTCCGCGAGATCGACGAGGAGACCGGGTACCGCGTGCACCTCGGCGCTCCGCTCGGCACCGCCGAGTACGTCCTGCCGAACGGCCGCGACAAGGTCGTGCACTACTGGGCGGCCAAGGTCTCGGCCAAGGAGTACGCCCGCGCCGGCGCCTTCACCCCGAACCACGAGGTCGCGGCGCTCGAGTGGGTCACCATCGACGACGCCCGCAACCGCCTGACGTACGAGCGCGACGTCGCGATCCTCGAGCGGTTCGCCGAGCGCGCCGCAGCCGGGCAGCACCGCACGTTCGCACTGATCACCCTGCGGCACGCGAAGACGGTGCCCGGTTCCGACTGGGACGGCCCCGACGCCACCCGGCCGCTGCTGCCCGTCGGCCGGTCGCAGGCGCGGGCCGCTGCGGCACCCATCGCGGCCTTCGGGCCGAAGAAGATCGTCAGCAGCACGGCGGCGCGCTGCCTGGCGACCGTCGAACCGCTCTCCGCGCGCACCAAGCTCGGCGTCTCGAGCACCCCCGACATCAGCCAGGACGCCCACGACCGCGGTGCCGCCGACGTCAAGGGTGCCGTGCGCCGCCGCATCGACAAGGGCAAGACGGCGGTGCTCTGCTCGCACGGGCCGGTCCTGCCCGACATCATCGCGCGCATCGCCACCGCGACGGCCGACGACTCCGCCCGGTTCGACCTGCGCCGTGCCGCGATGCTGTCCGTCGGCGACTTCTCCGTCATGCACATCGCCGGCGGCACGCTCGTCGCGGTGGAGACCCACCGCAACACGATCTCGGCGTAAGCCGCGGCGGCCGACGCGGGCCAGCGGTACGACGACCCGACCACACGCCGGGACCGCACCGATCCCGAGAACGCGCCCGAGCCTCCCGGCCGCCCCGCCGCACCGGAGACGCGTCCGGAGTCTCCCGGCCGCCCCGCCGCGCCCATGCGTGCGCATCTTCCGAACGCACGCACATCGCCCCCGATCCTGCTCCCCGCGCGGGCACCGCGTCCGGCGCCCCGACGGCGACAACCCCTCGTTCACCTCCCGTTCACCAACGCGGGTGATCCCGGTCACCTCACGTCCCTACAGTCGCTCCCGGGTCAGCACCGGCCCACGGGACCAGCAGCGGTCCCACCTGCAATGACATTCCCGAAGGGACCCCTGTGAACATCAAGCGAATCGGTTCGGTCGCAGCAATCGCGATCGCCGGCGCCGTCGTGCTCTCCTCCTGCGCGGCGAACGAGGGCGCGGGCAACACCGCTTCCTCCGGCTCGAACGCCAGCTCCGACCTCACCGGCACCCTCACCGCCTCCGGCTCGTCGGCGCAGGGCACCGCGCAGGCGACCTGGGCCGCTGGCTTCCAGGACATGGCCTCCGGCGTGACGGTCAACTACTCCCCGGACGGCTCCGGCGCGGGCCGCGAGAACTTCATGTCGGGCGCATCGGACTTCGCCGGCTCGGACGCCGCGCTGAAGGACGAGGAGCTCTCGGGCACGTTCGAGGCCTGCGCCGCGGACACCAAGGGCATCGACATCCCGGTCTACATCTCCCCGATCGCCATCGCCTACAAGGTCGACGGCGTCAGCGACCTGACCCTCGACGCGAAGACCATCGCGGGCATCTTCTCGGGCAAGATCACCAAGTGGGACGACTCGCAGATCGCCGACCTGAACAAGGACGCGAAGCTGCCGAGCGAGAACATCACGGTCGTGCACCGCTCGGATGACTCCGGCACCACGCAGAACTTCTCGGAGTACGTCTCCGCGAACGCCGGTGACGTCTGGACCGAAGAGCCCAGCCAGACCTTCCCGTACTCGGTCGGCGACGCAGCCAAGGGCACCTCGGGTGTCGCCTCCGCCATGGGCGGCGCCTCGAACGCCATCACCTACATCGATGACTCCGGCGCCGGTGACCTGGACAAGGCCAAGCTGATGGTCGGCGACAAGGCCACCGAGCTCTCGGCCGAGGGCGCCGCGCAGGTCGTCGCCGACTCCGACATCGCGTCGGGCCGCGAGGAGAACGACCTCGCCATCGACATCGACCGCAAGGACACCGCCGAGGGCGCCTGGCCGCTGGTCCTCGTCTCCTACGCCATCGCGTGCCAGGAGTACAAGGACGCCGACAAGGGCGAGCTCGTGAAGGGCTACCTCGACTACGTCGTCAGCAGCGAGGCGCAGGACGCCGCCGCCAAGGAGGCCAAGTCGGCCCCGCTGTCGGACGACCTCGCCGAGAAGGCCAAGGCCGCGGTCGAGTCCATCAAGTAACACCCCTCGAGCGCCCGGACGCCGGTCCCACCCATCGACCGGCGTCCGGGCACTCAGCCGTCCGGGCGGGCGCACCGGAGCACATCCCGCGCCACCCCGGACGTCACCCAGCACGACCACCACCACCCTGAACCCGTCGCCTCCCCCGGCGTTCCTCCGACAGGAGTACCCATGACGACCGCACCGGCCCAGCCAGGGGCCACCGTCACCCCGACCAAGCCGAAGGCCGTCGTCCGCGTCGGCGACCGCGTCTTCTCCGCCGCCTCGGTCATCGCCGGCGGCCTCATCCTCTTCGTGCTCGTGCTCGTCGCCGCCTTCCTGGTCTGGCAGAGCATCCCGGCGTTCTCCGCCAAGGTCGGCGAACTGCCGGGCAGCGCGACCAACTTCTGGGACTACGTCGGCCCCCTGGTCTTCGGCACCGTCTGGTCCGCGCTCATCGCGCTCGTGATCGCCGTGCCGCTGTCGGTCGGGATCGCCCTCTTCATCTCGCACTTCGCACCGCGGCGGCTCGCCCCGGTGCTCGGCTACGTCATCGACCTGCTGGCCGCCGTGCCGTCGGTGGTCTACGGCCTCTGGGGCATCGCGGTGCTGGCGCCGCTGGTGAAGCCGTTCTACGTGTTCCTCAACGAGTACATCGGGTGGTTCCCGCTGTTCTCCGGGCAGGTGTCCGGCACCGGCCGCACGATCCTCACCGCGTCGATCGTCCTCGCCGTCATGGCCATCCCGATCATGACCGCCGTCATGCGCGAGATCTTCCTGCAGGCCCCGACCCTCAACGAAGAGGCAGCCCTGGCACTCGGTGCGACGCGCTGGGAGATGATCCGCCTGTCGGTCCTGCCGTTCGCCAAGTCCGGCATCGTGTCCGCGATCATGCTCGGCCTCGGTCGAGCACTCGGCGAGACGATGGCGATCGCACTCGTGCTCTCCGTGTCGACGAACGTCACGTTCCAGATGCTCACGTCGCAGAACCCCTCGACGATCGCGGCGAACATCGCACTGCAGTTCGCCGAGGCATCGGGCACGGCCCTCAACGCCCTCATCGCGTCCGGCCTGATCCTCTTCGTCATCACCCTGGTCATCAACATGCTGGCGCGGTACATCGTCCGCAGCCGGGTCAGCTGAGAGGTCGCACCCCGATGTCCCTCGCCCTCCGTCAGACCGGCACCGCCGGCAACGTCTACGCCAACGGCAAGCTCCACCGGTCCGTGCCGTGGCTGCTGCTCGTCGGCAGCTGGGTCGCCCTCGTCCTGGTCTTCGCCCTGCTCAACGCCGGCGGCGCCGTCGAGGACTTCAACGTCGTCGCGGCCCTGTTCCTCGGCACGGTCCTGTTCGACGTGCTCATCGTCGTCGTCTCGCGCATCGTCGAGGGCGGCCGCAAGGCGGTCGACCGGCTCGTCACGTCGCTCGTCGTCACGGCGTTCGTCATCGCGGTGCTGCCGCTGGTGTCGCTGCTCTGGACCGTCATCGCGAAGGGCGTTGCCCGCTTCGACGCGAACTTCTTCTCGTACTCGATGCGCGGCGTCATCTCCGAGGGCGGCGGCGCCGTCCACGCGCTGATCGGCACGCTCGAGATCACGCTCTTCGCGGCGCTCATCTCGGTGCCGATCGGGCTCCTCACCTCGATCTACCTGGTCGAGTACGGCCGCGGCGCGCTGGCGCGGGGCATCACGTTCTTCGTCGACGTGATGACCGGCATCCCGTCGATCGTCGCCGGTCTGTTCGCCTACTCGCTCTTCGCGCTGCTGCTCGGCCCGGGTGCCCGCTTCGGCCTCGTCGGCTCCGTCGCCCTGTCGGTGCTGATGATCCCGATCGTCGTGCGCTCCACCGAAGAGGTGCTGAAGATCGTGCCGATGGAACTCCGCGAGGCCTCGTACGCCCTCGGTGTGCCGAAGTACCTCACCATCCTCAAGGTCGTGCTCCCCACCAGCCTCGCCGGCATCACCACCGGCGTCATGCTCTCGATCGCCCGCGTCATCGGTGAGACCGCGCCGCTGCTGGTCACGGCCGGCTTCACCGCGAGCATGAACTACGACCTGTTCAAGGACCCGATGATGACGCTGCCGGTGTACGCGTACACGCAGTACTCGCAGCAGGGCGCCAACCCGGTGCCGTTCGTCGACCGGGCGTGGACCGCGGCCCTGCTGCTCATCCTGATCGTGATGCTGCTCAACCTGCTGGCCCGCTTCATCACCCGTCTCTTCGCCCCCAAGCTCAGCCGCTGACGTCCCGCGTCCGCGAACCCGGCAACACCACCCACCCAGAAGGATCAACGTGTCCAAGCGCATCGAGGTCGACGGCCTCAACGTCTACTACTCGAAGTTCAAGGCGGTCGAGGGTGTCGACATCACCATCGAACCCCGCACCGTCACCGCGTTCATCGGCCCGTCGGGCTGCGGCAAGTCCACGTTCCTGCGGACCCTGAACCGCATGCACGAGGTCATCCCCGGTGCATGGGTCGAGGGCTCGGTCAAGATCGACGGCGACGACCTGTACGGCGCCGGCGTCGACCCGGTGCTCGTCCGTCGGCAGGTCGGCATGGTCTTCCAGCGTCCGAACCCGTTCCCCACGATGTCCATCCGCGACAACGTGCTGGCCGGCGTGAAGCTCAACAACAAGCGCATGTCCCGCTCCGAGTCCGACGACATCGTCGAGCGCTCCCTGCAGGGCGCGAACCTGTGGAACGAGGTCAAGGACCGCCTCGACAAGCCCGGCATGGGCCTGTCCGGTGGACAGCAGCAGCGTCTGTGCATCGCTCGCGCCATCGCGGTCCAGCCGGACGTGCTCCTGATGGACGAGCCCTGCTCGGCGCTCGACCCGATCTCGACCCTGGCCATCGAGGACCTGATCGAGGAGCTCAAGAAGGAGTTCACGATCGTGATCGTCACGCACAACATGCAGCAGGCGTCGCGCGTCAGCGACAAGACCGCCTTCTTCAACATCGCGGGCACCGGCCAGCCGGGCAAGCTCATCGAGTTCGACGACACCGCGACGATGTTCTCGAACCCGTCGGTCAAGGCCACCGAGGACTACGTGTCGGGTCGCTTCGGTTGATCCGCAGCTGACACCGCCTGGAGGCCCGGTGCACGTCCGCCACGGACGCGCACCGGGCCTCCGTGGTTGCGCCGGGCACCACGGGCACGCCCACGTCTCGCCGGCGTGCAGGCGGGCAGGCGCGCAGGAACGACGAAGCCGCTGTCGTTGTGACAGCGGCTTCGTCGTTCTGCGTCGGTCGCGGCCCGGCAGGACCACCCGGTGATCAGACGGCGGTGGTGGGGACCGCCATGATCGGCGTCGTCGTGGGCTGGTCGGAACCGCCCTCGGGCTCGACCGTCATGCCGATGGTCGCACCCTCGGACATCGAGCCCTCGAGCACGGCCGAGTGCACGCCGTCGGCCGCTCCCTGGACCAGGCCGGCGGGCTCGATGGCGCCGCCCTGCTCCTCGGAGCCGATGTACCAGAGCTCGTACGTCTTGCCCTTCGGCGCCTGCTCGACGCCGTCGAGGATCACCGCGGACTTGCCGAGGTCCTCCGACCACACGACCGTCGCGGATCCCCCGCCCTCGACCTTGGTCGTGGTGCGCTGGAAGTCCGAGGCGGCGTAGATGCGGTCGAGTCCGCTCGACGCCTGCGTGGTCCCGCCACCCTGGCCGTCCGACGGGTTGAGCACCGAGTCGACGCCGAGCCCACCGAAGAACAGCGCGGCAGCGGCAGCAGCGGTCGTCAGCATGACCGCCGGACGCTGGAACCAGCGGCGGTGCGCCGCCGAGGTGGCGCGACCACCGGCGGTGGGGCCGTCGGCGATCGAGGTGACCTGCGCGGCGGGCGCGGGCCGGGCCTCCTGGGCGGTGGTGGTCTCGTCGACCGTCGCCGCGGGGAGCGGCGCGGCCTGCGGGGTCGTGGCGATCTGGGCCAGCAGCGAGGCGCGGAGCGACGCGGGCGGCTCGACCGGTGCGACGGCGTAGGCGAGCTGCAGCGCGGTCTCGCGCAGCGAGTCGTCCTCGGCCTGCAGCTCCGGGGACGCCAGGAGTGCGTCCTCGAGGAGTGCGCGCTCGTCGTCGGACAGCGCATCGAGTGCGTGGGAACCGGTCAACAGGGCCGGGTCGTCGTGGCGTTCGGTCATGAGGTCACCCCCATCTCGTCTCGGAGTCGGATCATCCCGTCACGGAGACGGGTCTTGACGGTGCCGATGGGGACACCGAGGTGTGCGGCCATCTCGCTGTGCGAGTAGCCGCCGTAGTACGCGAGTTGCACGGCCTGCCGTTGGAACTCGGTGAGCTTCGCGAGCGCCCGGCCGACACGTTCGTGCTCGATGCGGATCTCGACGGACTCGGAGACCTCGTCGAACCCGGCCTCGAGATCGCGGATGCCGATCTTGGTGTCACGGTCGTGCGAGGACTGCGAGGCCCGGACCCGGTCGACCGCTCGGCGGTGCGCCATGGTGAGGACCCAGCTCGCAGCCGTGCCGCGCTTCCGGTCGAAGCGGGTCGCCTGCTGCCAGACCTCCAGGAAGACCTCCTGGGTGACCTCTTCCGACTGCGCGCGGTCCCGGAGGAGCCGCGTGACCAGACCGAGGACGCGTCCGGAGAGGGCGTCGTACAGGTCGGCGAAGGCGGCTTGGTCGCCAGTGGCGACGCGGGCGAGGAGGTCGTCCGGCGAAGCCTGCGCTGGCTCGGCTGCGCTCCAGCGTTCGGTATCGCTATCCACGAGGGCAAGCATTGCAGGTTTCCCTCCTCTCGGTTGCTTCGGTGGCCCATTGCGGCCGGTCGGCTGCGGTTCGCCAGGGATGTGGCTGACGTTCCCGGCGCTCCGCTTGCGGGGAGCACGAAGCATCCGCGAACGGCGGTCGAGACGAGAGGTCGGCGTGACCCACAGGGAATTGACCGGCGGTGCCGGCCCGGGTCACGCCGGACCCCTCGCTTCGTGACGGGCATTCCGTCCGTCACGCTGATGATTCGGCGCGGTGCCCGGGGTGGATTGGATCGGGTGTGGGGATTTCTCGACGCGGGTGTGGTCGCCGCTCGGTGGGTCACGGCGCGGGGTGTTGTCGCGGCTGCTGGGCGGGCTGCTGTCGGGGCACGCCCGAGTTCCGTCCTGTCCACCCTGAGTGAACACGGTCGAGGGTTCAGCCGACGTCTCGTAGACTCGTCCTCGCCGGGCCGCAGCAAGCCCCGGGCTCCAAAATTCGCCGCTTCGAGCGGCCTCGCGCCGAGAGGCGCTTCTGCGGCCCGGTCTCTCTCTGCCCGGACGGGTGCGCTGTTCGCGTTCGTGCGTGTGCGGGTGCGTGCGTGCGCGTTCGCTCTTCGTGAGCAGGAATGGTCGGGTCGGTCGCGACCACCCGACATCTTCTGCTCACCATGTGCCGCGGCCGGTTCGGCGTCCGGCCTGGAGGCGCGCCTCGGGTCCGCCCCGCCGGTCGCTCAGTCCAGGCTGTCGCGACGCCAGAGCGCCGCCGCCTCGGTGAGATCAGCCGCCAGCTCCGTCAGGCGGAGCGCCCGCGTCGTCAACTCGCTCGCGCGCTCGGTCGCCACCAGGTCGGCCTCGTCCGCCACGGCCGTCGCACCGGCAGCCGCCAGACGGCAGAACGAGGCGCCACGGTCCAGCGCCACCGCGAAGTCGCCCGTGTACAGCCCGTGCAGGATCCGGTCGGCGAGGGTCAGGATCTCCGCCGGGCCCGTCGGTTCCTCGGCACCTGCGACGGCCTGGTCGATCGTGCCGATGCGCTCGGCGCCCCGCTCGAACAGGTAGGCGATCTCGTCCGGGTTCTGCCGGATGACCACGCGCACCAGGTACACGCGCCACAGGGCTCCGGGCAGGGTGTGCGCACCGACCCGTGCCCACAGTTCCGCGATGGCGTCGATGCCGTGCGTGTCCGTGTAGGTCACCAGCCGTTCGACCACCGCCGGGTCCGGGTCCTCGCGCACCCGGTGCAGCAGCGCGTTCGCCGTCTCGTGCGCGACGCGGTTCACCAGCGCCGGGTCCTCACCGCCCTGGATGGCGGCGAACTCGGCGTCGGTGAAGTGGACGGGACGGTGGTGATCGCGAGGCACCGCAGCAGTGTAGGCGCGACCAGGGACACGCCCGCGGTCGTTCGCCCAGAACGCAACGACGCCCCGACGCGTACCGTGATCGGGCAGGGAGGCGACCCCTCCTGGACGTGACGGAAGGACTCCCCCATGAACCCCCTGCTCATCATCCTGGCCGTGATCGCGGTCATCCTGCTGTTCGTCGGTGGCTTCACCGCGAGCCTGAAGTTCCTGCTCTGGGTCGGCATCGTCCTGCTCATCGTCGCGGTGGTCCTGTGGCTGCTGCGGACGCTCACCGGACGTCGCGGCTGACCCGGTCCCACGGTTCCGCTCTGGAGGCCCTCACCCGCTAGCCTTGCGGGTGAGGGCCTCTAGCTCAGTTGGTAGAGCACCGGACTTTTAATCCGAGGGTCGTGGGTTCGAGCCCCACGGGGCCCACAGAGCAAATCGCCGGTCAGGTCTTGTGCAGACCTGACGGAGGTTCTGTCGATAACTCGGGCCGAGGGGCAGACGAGGGGCAGCTGCCGCCTCGCACCGTCGATACTGGGTGTGACGACTGTGCGTGGGACCATCCGCACGACCGAGACCAGCGAAGCGGAGGCGAGCGGCACCTCTGCCGGCGAGGCCCGCGCTACCGCGATCGGTGAGCTCGACCTCGCGGCTCCGAGCTGCTGCAGGGGACAACCGTCACGAGCAAGGCCACCGGCGAGGCGACGATCCGCGGCGTCGCTGGCTCGCTCGCCGCCCGACCGCACGAGGCCATCGGCCCGAACTACGAGGCCGCGCGCCAGTCGTCCCTAATGTCGGTGCCCGAGGGTTGGCAGGCGCAGGACCTCCGCGCCCGGGTTTGACAGCAGCGCCCGCCAGGCGGTCAACTGCCGGGCGTCATCATGGTGCTGAAGTCAGAGGCCGAGGAGTTGATCCGGGTGAAATGAACCCGTGCGGGTTGAGAAGGATCGCGAGGGCGCGAGCGCGCGCCGGCGCCGGTTGCCCTGCTCGCGTGCACGCTTCGCGGCCGTATGCGGCGTGTTCCTTCGGTGAGCTCGTCGCATGCGCACGTCCACTTCCGCTACGTGCTCGCAGGCGGGAACAGGTCGAAGAAGAACGTTCTCCAGACGAACCCCCATGCAACTGCCGTCAAGGTCACTGTCACGAGAATGAGCAGGCCTGCGCGAGCCGTGAGATCGAGAAGGCGACAGACTCGGTAGAAGCGGGGATGGTCCGCGACGAGCCGAGCCACGCGCTCCTGCGAAGTCTGGTCAAGGTAGCGGAGGCGCGCGTGGTACACGAAGTAGTCCGTGAACAGCGTCGCCTTCATTAGACTCTGCAGGACCTTCAGACCAGGAACTTCTGGCTCTCCTGCGGGATTCCCCCGTGGACGAGCGACGCTGTCCTCGGAAGTCTCCATCTCTTCCGCATCTTGGCTGATCGCGCGGACCTCTTGCATGTCCTTCGCCGTCGGGGCCCGAGCAACCCCGTCGCCTATGTAGGACCCCACCGAGTCGCCGTCTGCCCCGCCTTGGCTCATGCGGCCAGGCGAAGATTCTTGAGCCGGAAGTTCATCGCGTCGTACGAGACGTTGAAACGGCGGGCCAGCTCGAGCGCGTCAAGCCCCAGGGCGCGCAGACGCCTCACCTCGGTCTCCGGCATCAAGAGCTCTGCCGCGAACTGGTTCGCGAAGATCTCCTCCGAGTTGGTGCCACACGATGACTGCGAGTCACGGCGATGCACGAAGACCTTCTGCTCGCCGCCGGCATGCTCCTCGACTGCGAAGTAGTGACCCAGCTCGTGCGCGGTCGTGAAGCGCTGACGAACAGGGGCGTGCTCGCTGTTGAGGTAGATGTCCGTCCCGGCCTCGGGGTCGAATCGGGAGATCATGCCGGACAGCGTCGGGACCAAGCGAGCGGAGTACACGTTGATCCCGAGGGAGCGCGCGATCTGCACCGGGTCGACAGGGATCATCGGCGCGCTTGGGCGCGACTCGAGGTATGTCTCCAGGACACGACGTGCAGCGTCGTTCGGGTTCATACGGTTGCTCATGGTCGCCTCCCTCCCGATCACGTGCGCCGAGCACGGTCGGCGCATTCTATCCAGCGGCAACGACGCTCGTTCACCCCCGCTCCCATACAATGCTCCACTTGCGCCCGCTATTTCCGCAGAACCGCCGACTATGTCGACCGTCGAAGTCGCCAAGTTGAGCATGCGTGAGCACCGATGGGCGCCGGCCGAACTCCGCGACGTCCCCGTTCACGCAGTCGACGGCTTCCCCCTCGACCGCGTTAGCGACCCGCAGCCGCTCGACGCCCCCGCGCCCGTCTGGGTCGATCCCTTCGAGCACATCGGCCCGCTCCGCGGGAAGGCGTTCGCGGTCGCTCAGTACGACGTCCCCGTGTACGTGGAGATCTCCTGGCAGGGGCGTCTGCAACGGACGTGGGCCCCGCGCGGCCGGCACACGCCGCACCGTCGCACCCCGTCGCGACTAATGGCCCGCCGGCGCCGAGACCGCTGGGCACTCGGGCCCGCGTTCTCTCTCCTAGAAGCAGCCGGCGACGGTCCCGACTACGACATGGCCCCACTCGACCCCGTGCTCGCCTGGGTACATTTCCCCGATCGCATCCTCGAAGTGGAGGCGCACGTCATCGAGTACAAGGAGCGCGCCGTGCTCGTCGAGTGGGAGCACGCACGGGAGGCCGAGCGCGCCTGGATCTGGCGGGACGCTGTGCAACGTCGATGACCACCAGTTGTCGCCGTTCGATCCGATAGTAGGAAGTATGGATATCTCGATTGCCGGAGCAACGCTCCTTGCCACCCTCTTCCCCATCAGTCTCCTGATCCTCACCGTTGAAGCGCGCAGCGCCGGTCCCTACCGTGGTACCCCTGCGGCCCGCCGCACCTGGGAAACCATCCACGAGCTCGGCGTTGTTGGAGCTATTTTGGGCACCGTCATCTGCGCCGTTGCCGTCTGCAGTGACGAAACGGTCAACAACCCGTGGGCTCAGGTTGTGTTCGGCTGCGGTCTCTACCAGCTGGCTGCCGTCGCGATCGTCTCCACCCGCCTGCTCCGAAACATCGAGCGCGGGGCGTAGACGACGAAAGATCCCCTCGAACTCTCGAATGAACCCGAGGGGGCCTGACGCATCCCGGACTGGGGGCGAAGCCCAAGTAGCACTCAACTTAGGATTGGACGCATGGGGAGCTTCATCAGCTGGTTCGAGCGCAGCTACAAGGCGATCATCATTGTGCTCGTCGCGATCATGGCCGTCACGCTCGTCATCCTCGCCCTCCAGCAGGTCAACGCGTCGAAACCCGCTGCCGGCTCCGTGCCCGGACCGATCCCGACTTTCGCGAGCGACGACGAGGAGGTGGTGGGGTTCGCCGTCGTCGGCGACAGCGTCACCGCTGCGAACAGCCCCAGCCTGGATACCGGCGTCGCAGGGGATGGGTCCTGGGCGTTCTACGCCGACGGCGACGGTGCCGACCTCGTCGGCGGCTGGGCTGAAGGTGGGGCCACCACTGAGGCGATGGACACCAACGTCAAGAAGTACGACGCAGACGTGCTCGTGGTCCTGGCCGGCACTAATGACACGGGCCTGGCCGTGCCCTTCGATGAGACCGCCGCGAACCTGCAGCGCATTGTGAAGAAGGCCGGCATCAGCAAGGTGATAGTGTCCTCGATCCCGCCCCGCGACTCCGACATCGACCTGCCCGTCGATTACAACGACCAGCTGCGCAACCTCGCCACCGACAAGGGCTGGATCTTTGTCGATGCCGCAGCCGCCCTCCGGTCAGACGACCGCTACAAGGACGGCTATACCGCCGACGGCATCCACCCTACCCCCAGGGGCGCGAAGGCCCTCGGGGAGGCGCTGCACGACGCGATCGTCGAGGCGCGTTGATGACCATGAACGAGCGCACCACGGCGTTGCTCGAGCTGATCGGTGAGTACGTGCGTGAGCAAGACCGATAGTGCTCGCTCTCGGCATCGGCGGCGAAGCGGAAGCTTCCTCGCTGGACGAGATCGCTCGCCGCTTCGCCACCGAGTTCAACCGCGAGCAGTAGCGCGTCGTCAGACAGCGATGTCCATCCGCGTCAGGTTCGAGCCCCACGGGGCCCACCTCCCAGCCTCTCGTCACGCTGTTGTCTAGAATCTGACGGATGGGCCGACGATCGCAGCGCGCGCGGCCGGGCACCCCCACCGGCCCGGCGACGACGCGTCGACGCCACCGCCGCCTCGTCCCGGGGCTCGCCCTCGGTGCCATGACCCTCGGCGTGACGGGCCTCCTGCTCATCCTCCCCACGGTGTCGAGTGCCTGCCAGCCGGTCTCCTCGTCGACGGCCGCGTCCGTGACCAGCGCCGGCGTCTCCGGCGAACAGGTCGCGGCAGCGATCGCCCCCGGCTCCCGGGTCCTCATCGTCGGTGATTCCTACACGGCGGGCCGCGGTTCGACGAGCGGCACCCAGGGCTGGGCGCAGGACCTCGCCGCCGACCGCGACTGGGACGCCAAGATCGACGGGTACTCCGGCACCGGCTACGTCGACACCGGGCGGACGGGCTCGTCCCACTACACGTACGGCCCCCGGCTCGAACGCCACGCGCCGTTCGACCCGCAGCTCGTCATCGTGCAGGGCAGCCAGAACGACTGGCTCGTCGACGCGGACACCCTGCAGGCCACCGTCGAGCGGACACTCCGCACGGCTCAGCAGACCTGGCCGGACGCCGTGGTGGTCGCACTCGGCCCGTCCGCCCCGCAGCCGTGGGCGGAGTCAACCGTCGGACTGTCCGCCTCGGTCGCCGCCGGAGCCGCGGCCGAGGGCGTGCCGTACATCGACGCCCTGGCCGGCCGGTGGTTCACGCCGGAGAACAGCCCGGCCTACTCGGCGATCGACGGCGGCCACCCGAACGACGCCGGCTACCAGTACCTGGCAGATCGTGTCGGTGAGTCGCTGGACGCCCTCGCCGGGTCGGCCGACGGCGCTCGGTGCGCGTGACGCACACGACTCGTTCCTGAACGGGGTACACGCTCTCCCCAGGGCCCTCATGGCAGGTCCCCTGCGCACACTGGCCTGCACACAGCGGACTGTTGGGCCAGCGCCGATATCGTCGTTCCCGGATCCGATCACCGGATCCTGCAGCACCGCACCACCACGAACGAACGAACGGGGTACACCGTGATCGAGCCCATCGAAGCCACGCAGACCAGCACCACCGGTGACGCGCGCCGCATCGTCGAGCTCGCAGCAGCGACCGGCACGACGATGAGCAACGAGCTGCTGCTCGACACGCTCCGCCGTGGCGCGAAGGTCACGACGCGGCACATCCGCACGGACTTCATCGAGGTCGCGACGGCCACCGCGGTGCTCGGGTACGTCTGCCGCCAGCGTGAGGACTTCGTCGCCCTCCGCGGTGACGACCCGGCATGGGCGCACGAGGTCGGCCGGTACGCGACGGAGTCCCTCGCGGTCGAGGCGCTCCGCATGCGCCGCGGCTGACGCTCCCGGCGTCCCGAAGCGACACGAGGAAGGCCCCGCCGGACAGCCGGCGGGGCCTTCCTCGCGTCAGCGGTGGTACCGACCGGGGCCCTCAGGACCAGACGCGCCGGATCCCCCACGATCCGGTCCAGGTCTCGTCGGGCTCGAGCCAGCGCAGGCCCTCGCCGGAGTTCAGCGCGTTCGCGGGCGCCGTCATCGGTTCGACCGCGACGGCCAGGCCCTTCCCGCCGCCCCGCGGGTACTCGCGCGAGGTGAACACCTGCACGTAGGGGAACGAGGCGTCCTGCCACAGCTCGACGCCGTCGCCCTCCGGCCCGTGCATCGTGGTGCGGCGGACCCCGTCGGCGTCCGGGGTGATGTCCTTGTACGCGGTGTCCAGATCGGCATCGCCGGCTCGGACCCCCTGGCGCAGGTCGTACGGCGTGCCCTCGACCGGCACCGTCCCGTTCGGCACCTTCTGCTCGTCCACGGTGAAGGCGGTGTCGGCGTCGAGCGTGACCACGAGGTCCTCGGCGGGGGTGTCACCGGCGCGCAGGTACGGGTGGGCACCGACGGCGACGGGCGCGCGGACGCCGGAGCGGTTCGTGATCTCGTGCGTGACCCGGATGCCGTCGTCGACGAGCTCGTGGAGCACGCGGGTCTCGAGCGTGAACGGCCAGCCGTGCTGCGGGTGGATCGTGGCCTCCTGCTGCACGGCGGTCTCGGTCTGCGACACCACGCGGTACGGGGCGAAGCGGAGCAGGCCGTGCGAGGCGTTGCCGTACTTCGGCTCGGAGACGTCGAGCTGCTGGCGCGCGCCGTCGAGCTCCCACACCCCACCGGCGACCCGGTTCGGCCACGGCACCAGGACGATGCCGTTCGCCCCGGGCGGCTGCTCGGTCACCGGGAACGGCTCGGTGATGTCGAAGCCGGCGACGCGGAGTTCGCGGATGCCGGCGGCGACCTCGGTGATCACGGCCTCGACGACGCCGTCCGGTCCGGCGTGGTGGAGGCGGTACTGGCCACCCGTGGGTGCTGCGGTCATGGTGTCTGGTCCCTTCCGACTGTGTCCGACCCGTCCGCGACGACGACCTGGACCCCGGCAGCCCGGATCGGGCCCACCGCGTCCGCCGTCGTCCCGGCGGTGACGACGACGTCGATGTCCTCGAGCGCACGGACGACCCCGATGTGGGCCCGGCCGAACTTCGACCCGTCCGCGACCACGACCGTACGCCGAGCCACGGCGGCGAGCATCCGTTTCGCCTCGGTCTCGGGCAGGTTGACGTTGGTCAGGCCGTGGTCGACGTCGAGTCCGGTCCCGCCGAGGAACACGACGTCGGCGGCGATCATCGGCAGGACGGCCCCGTTGAAGGGGGCGACGAGCGAGTGCTGCAGGGGCCGGAGCGTCCCGCCGGTGACGATGACGGTGAAGCGCGGGACGGCTCGTTCGAGCGCGAGGGCCGTGGTGAGCGAGTTCGTGACCACGGTCACCCCGGTCAGCTCCGTCCGGGCCACCAGGGCCTCGGCGACGGCCGCGGGGGTCGTGCCGACGTCGAGCACGACGCACTGCCCGGGACGCACGAGCTCCGCGGCCGCCCGTCCGATGGCCGCCTTCGCCACCTGGTGCTCGACGGCGGTCTCCTCGAACGGCCGCTCGGTCGACGCGACCCCGAGGCGGACCGCACCGCCGCGCACCCGGCGGATCCGCGCCTCCTGGTCGAGGACGGCGAGGTCCTGGCGGACCGTCACCTCGCTGGTGCCGAGCGACGCGGCCAACGCGGCGGTCCGGACCAGACCCGGTGCGCCGTCGACGATCGAGACGATGCGGTCCTGGCGCAGCGGCGCGGGCAGCGCGCCGGCGAGGAAGGAGAGGTCGTCGTCGCTCATGCCCCCAGTTTCGCCCGCTTCCGGTGTCTTTCGCAACGCTTCGGATGCGCGCTAGGCTGGGCCGGTGATCACCAAGCGCTCGACGAAGCTCGCTGACGGACGCGACCTGTTCTACTTCGACGACGCGGACAGCACGCTGCCCGCCGAGCGGAACGTGGACGAGCGCGTGCTCGACCCGCGTCCGGACACGGCCCGCATGCGGCAGGACGTGCTGACCGGCGAGTGGGTGTCCATCGCGGCGTCCCGGCAGAACCGTGCGTTCCTGCCGCCGGCCGACCAGGACCCGCTCGCGCCGCAGACCCCGGCGAACCCGTCCGAGATCCCGAGCACCTACGACGTCGCGGTCTTCGAGAACCGGTCGCCGTCGTTCGGCCCCCTGCTCGAGGCCGACGACGCCCCCGAGTCGCTGGCGTCCCTGTCCGACGTCGGCCTGAACCGGCAGCTCCGCAGCGTCGGCCGGTGCGAGGTCGTGTGCTTCTCCCCCGCGACCGAGGGCTCGTTCGCGTCGATCACCGAGTCGCGCGCCCGCACCGTGGTCGAGGCCTGGGCGGACCGCACCGCCGCGCTCTCCGCGATGCCCGGCATCCAGCAGGTGTTCCCGTTCGAGAACCGCGGCCAGGCGATCGGCGTCACGCTGCACCACCCGCACGGCCAGATCTACTCGTACCCGTACATCACGCCCCGCACGCAGCGGCTGCTGGCGAGCATCGAGCGGTTCGGCCCGGACCTGTTCGAGCAGCACCTGGCGAACGAGCGGGCGTCGGAGCGCGTGGTGCTGCAGGGCGAGCACTTCACGGCCTTCGTGCCGTTCGCCGCGCGCTGGCCCATCGAGATCCACATGTTGCCGCACCGACACGTCCCCGACTTCGCCGGCCTGACCGACGCCGAGAAGGACGAGCTGGCGCACATGCACCTGCGGCTCACCCGCGGGCTCGACGCGCTCTACGGCGACCCGACCCCGTACATCGCCGCGTGGCACCAGGCCCCGGTGCACACCGCCCGGGACACCGTGCGGCTGATGCTGCAGATCACCTCGCCGCGACGTGCGGCGGACAAGTTGAAGTTCCTGGCCGGCAGCGAAGCCGCCATGGGTGCCTGGATCGGGGACCTCGTGCCCGAGCAGGCCGCCGAGTTCATCCGAGGAGGGATCGAGCGCGCATGACGTTCCAGCAGGTCTACGGGTACGAGCCGACGGTGCGGTACTCCGCGCCCGGCCGCGTCAACCTGATCGGTGAGCACACCGACTACAACGACGGCTACGTGCTGCCGTTCGCCATCGACCGGCGCACGACCGCGGCGATCGCCCGCCGCGACGACCGGGTCATCCGGGTCGCGTCCGCCTTCGACGAGGCCGGCGGTCCGGTGTCGCTCGGCCTCGACGACCTGGCACCGGACGCCATGGACGGGTGGTCGGCGTACGTCTTCGGTATCGCCTGGGCGCTGCGCGAGCACGCCGGCGTCGACCTGTCGGACGCGACCGGCTTCGACGTCTTCATCGACTCGGACGTGCCCGTCGGCGCCGGCCTGTCGTCGAGTGCGGCGATCGAGTGCGGCGTCGCGCTGGCGTTCAACGACCTGTGGGAGCTCGGACTCGACCGCAAGACGCTGGCACGGGTCGGGCAGTACTCCGAGAACCACGCGGTCGGTGCGCCCACGGGGATCATGGACCAGTCCGCGTCGCTGCTCGGCGAGCAGGACGCCGTCGTGTTCCTGGACTGCCGCACACTCGACACCGCGGTCGTCGACCTCGCGCTCGAGGCGAACGGCCTCGAGGTCCTGGTCATCGACACCCGCGTCGAGCACGCCCACGCAACCGGCGGGTACAAGGCCCGCCGCGAGTCGTGCGAGCGCGGCGCGCAGGTCCTCGGGGTCGAGGCGCTGCGCGACGTCAGCGTCGACGACCTGCCCCGCGCCCAGGAGCTCCTGGACGACGAGACCTTCCGCCGTGTTCGCCACATCGTGACCGAGGACCAGCGCGTCCTCGACACCGTGCGCACGCTGCGCGAGCAGGGTCCGCGGGCGATCGGCTCGCTGCTCGTCGCCTCGCACGAGTCGATGCGCGACGACTTCGAGATCTCCGTGCCGGAGCTCGACCTGGCCGTCGCGACGGCCGTCGCCCACGGCGCGGTCGGTGCACGCATGACCGGCGGCGGCTTCGGCGGTGCGGCGATCGCGTTGGTCGACCGGGAGGCCCGTGCCGGCATCGCCACGGCCGTCACCGCCGCCTTCGCCGACGCCGGGTACCGCGAACCGACCGTCTTCACGGTGCACGCCGCGCAGGGCGCCCGCCGCGACTGACAGCGGGCGACCGGTCAGCGGGTCATGTGCCCCGTCGTGACCGAGACCCCGCCCCACGGGAACCCGTGTGGGCGCAGGACCTCGTGCTGCACCTGGTCCATCACGACGTGACCCTGCCACACCGTGTAGACGAGCACACCGACCACGACGACCACCGGGACGGCGAGGTACGCCGCGTACCGGACGACGTCGCCGATGGCTCGCTGGCCGTGCCGCTCGAGCGTCGGCGGCAGGAACACGCCGACCACCACGACGAGCAGCAGGACCGCGAGCGCGACGGGCGCCGTGTGCCCCTCGACCTGCACGGTGGGCGGCGCGCTGGCGACCCGGTTGCCGGCGTTGTCGATCCAGTTGCCGGCGGTGTCCGTCCCGCCGTAGTCGGCCGAGATCGACCACGTGGTGATGCTCGGCCACAGCGCGACGGCGACGATGCCGACGACCGCCAGTCCCCACCCGCGCGGGCGGAGCCGTCGACCGGTCGGCGCCATCACGGGCGCGGTCTGCACGGTGTCCTCCGTGGTCGGGACGCCAGCACCTCGCGGGGCGCTCACGGCTGGTACCCCGGACGCTCGATCGACGACGAGACGTCCCCGATGGTGAACGGGTGCAGGTTGCCGTGCGCGACCGCCCAGTACACCCACTCGTACTGCACGATGAACAGCACCCACACCAGCACGGTCACGCCGACGACCCCGGCCAGACCGAGGGCGAGCACACGGTCCTGGTCCCAGCGCGCAGCACCGCGTCGAGCGACGCCGACGACGAAGCCGGCGACGGCGAAGCCGAGCGTGAGCACGACCCAGCCGATCCACGGCCGCGCCTGGAACTCGACGGTGCCCACGGTCGCCTCATCGGTGCTCCCCGGCAGCAGCGGAGCAGCCGACCAGTTCTGACCGATCGCCTGCAGGAACAGGCAGATCAGGGTGATCCAGACGAGCTTCCGGGCGTCCTTCGTGAACAGCGTCTCGCGGCCCTGTGGCTCCGCGGCGGTCGTGGTCATGCTCGAACCGTAGCGCGGCACGGCCCGCAGCAGAACCGCCCGTCCGAGGGGCGGTCCCGGACCCGGCCGTCCCCGCGACCGGACCGACGGGGCGGGGGCGAGCCGCGCCTCCTGGCCGCCCTCGTGAGCAGGAATGGTCGAGTCGCACACCGGGACCCGACCGTTCCTGCTCACGAAGCGGGGCGAGGGAGCGCCCGCGCCGCGCCCGCGCCGCCCGCAGCGCCTAGTGCAGGTGGCGCTCGGCGGCCTCGACCACGTTCTTCATGAGCATCGCGCGGGTCATCGGCCCGACGCCGCCCGGGGTCGGCGACAGGAAGCCCGCGACCGACGCCACCGCGGGGTCGACGTCGCCGTGCAGCTTCGCCTTGCCGGTCTCCTCGTTCACCACGCGGGTGATGCCGACGTCGATCACGGCCGCGCCGGGCTGCACCCAGTCCGGCTCGACGAGCCCGGCGACCCCGGCCGCGGCGACGATGATGTCGGCGCGACGGCACTCCGCGGCGACGTCCGCGGTCAGCGAGTGCGTCAGGGTCGCGGTCGCCTCGAGGCGGGTGAGCAGCAGGCCGAGCGGGCGCCCGACGGTCAGGCCCTGCCCGATGATCGTCACGTGGGCACCCCGGATCGGGACCTCGTAGGCCTCGAGCATCGCGACGATGCCCCGGGGCGTGCACGGCAGCGGGGCGTCGATCGTGCCCGCGCCGCCCGGTACGGCGAGGACGAGCTCACCGAGGTTGGTCGGGTGCAGGCCGTCGGCGTCCTTCGCCGGGTCCATCAGCTCGAGCATCGGGATCGGGTCGATGCCCTGCGGCAGCGGGAGCTGCACGATGAACGCGGTGACCCGGGGGTCGTCGTTCATCTGCAGGATCGCCGCTCGGATGTCGGCAGCACTCGCCGACGACGGCAGGTCGATGCGGACCGAGTCGAGCCCGATCTGCGCCGAGTCCTTGTGCTTGCCGGCGACGTAGGACACCGAGCCCGGGTTCTCACCGACCATGATCGTGCCGAGCCCGGGGCGGAAGCCGTGGTCGTGCAGCCGGTCGATGCGGGTCTTCAGGTCGTCGAGCGTGCGGGCGGCGAGGGCGGTGCCGTCGATGCGGACGGCACTGCCCTCGCCCGCCCAGCGCTCACGCGGCATCGGCGCGAGCGAGGACGTGGCGGTCACGCGTACAGGGGGAACGCGTCGGTGAGGGCCGTGACCCGGGCCGAGAGCGCGTCGATGTCGGGGTTCGGCATGAGCGTCAGCGCGATGATGTCCGCCACCTCGGCGAACTCGGCGTCGCCGAAGCCGCGGGTCGCCAGCGCCGAGGTGCCGATGCGGACACCCGAGGTGACCATCGGCGGGCGCGGGTCGAACGGCACGGAGTTGCGGTTCACGGTGATGCCGACCTCGTGCAGCAGGTCCTCTGCCTGCTTGCCGTCGACCTCGGACTCGCGCAGGTCGACGAGCACCAGGTGCACGTCGGTGCCACCGGTCAGGACGTCGATGCCCGCGGCCGTGGCGTCGTCCTGCGTGAGCCGGTCGGCCAGCGCCTTCGCCCCGCGGAGCGTGCGCTCCTGGCGGTCCTTGAACTCCGGCTGGCCGGCGAGCAGGAACGCGGTGGCCTTGGCGGCGATCACGTGCATGAGCGGGCCGCCCTGCTGGCCCGGGAACACCGCGGAGTTCAGCTTCTTGAAGAGCGACTCCTCGTTCGACAGGATGATGCCCGAACGCGGACCGGCGAGCGTCTTGTGCACCGTCGACGACACGACGTGGGCGTGCGGCAGCGGCGACGGGTGCAGGCCCGCGGCGACGAGCCCGGCGAAGTGCGCCATGTCGACCCAGAGCGTCGCGCCGACCTCGTCCGCGATCTCGCGGAACTTCGCGAAGTCGAGCTGGCGCGGGTAGGCGGACCAGCCGGCGATGAGGACCTTCGGCTGGTGCTCGATCGCCTTCGCGCGGATGTCGTCGTAGTCGACCTCGAAGGTCTCCGGGTCGACGCCGTACGACACGGCGTTGTAGATGCGGCCGGAGAAGTTGAGCTTCATGCCGTGGGTCAGGTGACCACCGTGGGCGAGCTCGAGGCCGAGGATGGTGTCGCCGGCAGAGGCGATGGCGTGCAGGACCGCGGCGTTCGCGCTGGCGCCGGAGTGCGGCTGGACGTTGGCGTAGGCGGCACCGAACAGGGCCTTCGCCCGGTCGATGGCGAGCTGCTCGGCGACGTCGACGAACTCGCAGCCGCCGTAGTAGCGCTTGCCCGGGTAGCCCTCGGCGTACTTGTTGGTGAGCACGGAGCCCTGCGACTCGAGGACGGCGCGCGGCACGAAGTTCTCGGACGCGATCATCTCGAGGGTGTCGCGCTGGCGGCCGAGCTCCTGCTGCAGGACGGCGGCGATCTCGGGGTCGACCTCGCTGAGCGGGGCGTTGAAGGCGGCACGGGCCGCGGCCTGGTCGACGGCACCGGCGGGGGCCTCCGCCGACTCGGACACGAACGGGGGCAGATCGGCAATGGACACGGGACTCCTACGGTGTGCGGACGACCAGCTGGTCGCACTCGGACGGTCGGTCGGTGCAGCCCAGGCGTACGGCCGCGCACCGTGTCGGTTGTCGCTCCCCGATGGTGACCCATCCAACGCCAGTCGCGACGTGACGATCGTACCGAGCGACCCCGCCCTGTGTCACCCTGGGTGCATGAGCCTGCTGTCGCCTGACGTGGACGAACGCACGCGTGCCCGGACGGACTCGCCGTGGGTCACCGTCGTGTGGGACGACCCGGTGAACCTGATGTCCTACGTGACCTACGTCTTCCAGCAGCACTTCGGGTTCTCCCGCGAGCGGGCCGAGCGCCTCATGCACCAGGTCGACGCCGAGGGACGGGCGATCGTCGCCACGGGGCACCGCGAGGCGATGGAGGCCCACGTGCAGTCGATGCACGGCTACGGCCTGCAGGCGACGGTCGACCGGGCGCCCGAGGCGTGATCCCCTTCGTCCGCCGGGCCGACGGCGTGCACCTCGGCATGTCCTCCGGCGAGCGCGCCCTGCTCACCTCGCTGACCGAGCAGCTGCGGCAGGTGCTCGACGGCGACCTGACGGACGACCCCGTCGCCGAGCGGATGTTCCCGGACGCCTACCCCGGTGACGACGACGCGAGTGCGGAGTTCCGGGAGTACACGCAGTCCGACCTGCTGACGCAGAAGACGACGAACGCGACCATCGTGCACGAGTGGCTGACGGGCGTGCGTGACGGTCCGTTCGACACCGAGGACGAGCAGGCCTGGCTCCGCACCCTGACCGACCTGCGGCTGACCATCGCCGAGCGGCTCGGCATCGCCGACGCCGACGACGAACAGCGCTCGGTCGAGGCGGACGCGGGCGTCGGCCTCCGCGACGTCTACGACTGGCTCGGGTACGTGCAGGAGCACCTGGTCACGACGCTCACGTCGCACTGACCGAGCGCCGCTGACCGAGCGCGGCCGAGCGAGCGCGGCCGGACCGCGCGGCCGGACCGCGCCCAGCCTGGAGGCCCGGCTCGCCCCCGGCGCCACCGCTCACCCCAGCAGGTCCTCGCGGTGGGCTCGCGCCCAGTCGGCCAGGCTCCGGGGCGCGGTGCCGGTGATGCGCCGTACGTCGTCGCTCATCACGTCGGCCCCGTCCAGCCCGCGGCGCACGACCCGACCGAACTGCTGCCGCAGCCCCTCCGCCTGCCACGCCGGCACCCCGCTCAGGCGGAGCGCGCCCGCGTAGACCCGACTCGGCAGGTGCAGGGGGCGCACCGGCCGCCCGAGTCCGGCGGCGAGCGCGGCGGCGACACCCCGTGCGTCGAGCAGGTCCGGACCGGTGAGCACGGGCTCGGTGCCGTCGTGCCCGTCCTCGGTGAGCACGCGGACGGCGGCGCGGGCGATGTCCTCGGTGTCGATCCACCCGATGACCCCGCGACCCGTGGTGTGCGGGAACCACCCCCGTCGGATCGCCGGCGCCGATGGCTGCACGTTCGTCATGAACGACGAGGGGTGCAGGATCGTCCACGCCAGGCCGCTCTCGCGCACCGCACGGTCGATGTGCCAGGCAGCACGCGCCCACGACATCGGGGAGTGCTCGGCGGCGTCACCGCCGGACAGCTGCACGATCCGACCGACCCCGGCCCGCTGGGCGGCGCGCACGGCGGTGGTCCCCTGCTCGCGCTGCCGCTGGCTCACCGGCGTCACGAGGAAGAACCGGTCGGCCCCCTCGAACGCCGCCGTCAGCGCGTCCTCGTCGCCCAGGTCGGCCAGTCGGGCGTCGATGCCCCGTTCGCGGAGCGTGTCGACCTGCTCGGGTCGGCGGACGAGCGCCCGCACCGACGTCCCCGCTGCCCGCAGCAGTTCCGCCGTCTTCCCACCGACGTCCCCGGTCACGCCGGTGACCGCCACGATCGCACCCATGTCTGCTCCTGTCTCGGTCCGTCCGTCAGTATCAGTTACCTGATACCAGACCGTACGCCGGTACGATCGCCCCGTGCCCCAGGAACTCCCAGCCCCGCACCACGACGTCGACGGGGTGCTCGCGTGGACCGTCATCCGCGCGGCCCGGGCGCTCTCCCGGCGCCTGGCGGTCGAGCTGGCACCGCTCGGGCTGACGCCCGTCGAGTTCGGCGTGCTCGTCCAGCTCGGCGCAGCCGGTGAGCTCAGTCAGGCCGACCTGGCGCGGGCCGTCGGCGTACGGCCGCAGAGCATGACGACGCTCGCGCGCGGGCTGACGACGCGGGGACTCGTCGAGCGGGGCGCCGCGCCGGGGCGGGGACGGGCCTCCCGGATGCGGCTCACCGACCAGGGCGAGGCGCTGCTGGCACGCGCCCACCCGGTCGTCCGCGCGAGCAACGCGTGGTTCGGCGACGGCGCCGAGCCCGTCGCGGCGACCCTGCTCCCACTGCTCGGGTCCGACGACCCGTCGGACGACACCGCCGCGGTCCCCTGACCGGCAACGCGGGCGGGAGCACCGGCCGCCGCCGCTGACGGCCCCGCGGGCGCCCGCACGGCCGGTACCCTGAACCGGTGACCGACCCGATCCCCACGCACTGGACCCTGACGCTCGTCTGCGACGATCAGCCCGGGATCGTGCACGCCGTCTCCGGAGCGGTCGTCGCGGCCCAGGGCAACATCACCGAGTCGCAGCAGTTCTCGAGCGCCGACACGAACACGTTCTTCATGCGCCTGCAGGTGATGGCGCCGGTCGACCGCGAGACCTTCGAGGCCGCGCTCGCCCCCGTGGTCGCCCGCTACGAAGCCCGCGTCCAGCTCGACGTCGTCGGCCGCCCGCTGCGCACCCTGGTGCTCGTGTCGAAGGCCGGGCACTGCCTGAACGACCTGCTCTACCGGCAGCGCGGCGGGCAGCTGCCGATCGAGGTCCCCCTCGTGCTGTCCAACCACCCGGACCTGTCCGAGCTGGCAGCCTTCTACTCCGTGCCGTTCGAGCACCGGCCCGTCACCGACGCCGGCTCGAAGGAGCAGATGGAGCGCCGCGTGCTGCAGGCCGTCGAGGAGCACGACATCGAGCTCGTCGTCCTCGCCCGCTACATGCAGATCCTGTCGCCCGAACTCTGCGCCGCACTCGAGGGCCGCGCGGTCAACATCCACCACTCGTTCCTGCCCGGCTTCAAGGGCGCGAACCCCTACCGGCAGGCGCACGCCCGCGGCGTGAAACTCATCGGTGCGACCGCGCACTACGTGACGAGCGACCTCGACGAGGGTCCGATCATCGAGCAGAACGTCGTCCGCGTCGACCACACCAAGGAACCGTCCGAGCTGGTGTCGATCGGTCAGGACGAGGAGTCCCGCACGCTCACACAGGCGGTGCGCTGGATCGCGGAGGACCGCGTCCTGCTCGACGGCGCCCGCACCATCATCTTCAAGTAGGCAGCACCATGACCAACGTCCCGCAGTCCCCCGTCGACTGGGAACCGGACCCCGATCCGGCAGCCGCCCGGCAGCCGCGACGGCAGGTCGACGCCTGGACGGTGCTGCGGATCGCGGTGATGGTGTTCGGGCTCCTGTCCCTGGCCTTCTGGGGCTACTGGTCGTGGCAGCTCCCGCTGCCCGGCTACCTGTTCATGGTCGGCGCCCCGCTGTTCGCCGCGGTGGTCTGGTACCTCTTCCGCTCGCCGCGCTCCCCCATCGAGACGGACATCGTCGGCAAGACCATCGTCGAGGTCGCACTGGTGGTCGCCGCAGGCGCCACCTGGATCTCCATCGGCCACCCGGTCGTGGGCCTCGTCTTCATCGTGGTCGCCGCCCTGAGCGGCGTGGTCGCGTTCCGCAGGGAGACCGCATGAGCGCCACGGGCCTCCCGACCGGCCAGGAGGCGCGGCGCACCCTGGTGCGCGCAGCCCGCGTCGTCGACGCGGCCGGCTCCACGGCGGACGGCTGGGTCCTGGTCGACGGCGACACCATCGCCGCGGTCGGCACCGGCCCCGAGGCTCCGGCGGCCGACCGGGTCGTCGACCTGGGCGACGCGACCCTGACGCCCGGGTTCGTCGACCTGCACGGACACGGCGGTGCGACCGAGGCCTACGAGGACGACTCGTTCGCGGCCGCACTGGCCGTCCACCGGGCGCACGGCACGACCCGCTCCGTCCTGTCGCTCGTCGCCGACCCGATCCCGTCGCTCGCGGCCTCGATGGCACGCGTCCGCACGGTGATGGCCGACGACCCGCTCGTGCTCGGCGTGCACCTGGAGGGGCCGTTCCTGTCCCCGCACAACAAGGGCGCCCACAACGAGTCGTTCCTGGTCGACCCGACGCCCGCCGCGGTGGACGCCCTGCTCGAAGCGGGCGAGGGCGTCCTGCGCCAGGTCACCATCGCGCCCGAGCTGCCGGGTGCCGTCGACGCCGTCCGGCGCTTCGTCGACGCCGGCGTCACGGTCGCCGTCGGCCACACCGTCGGCACGTACGACCAGGCCCGAGCCTCGTTCGACGCCGGCGCGACGATCCTGACCCACGCCTTCAACGCGATGCCGGGGCTGCACCACCGGGCACCGGGGCCGATCGGTGCCGCCGTCGCCGACGAGCGCGTGACGCTCGAACTCATCCTCGACGGCGTGCACGTGCACCCCGTCGTCGCGGAGACCCTGTTCCGCGCCGCTCCTGGTCGCGTCGCGCTCATCACCGACGCGATGGGGGCAGCCGGCGCTGCCGACGGCGCCTACCGGCTGGGGTCGCTCGACGTCACGGTCACCGACGGGGTCGCGCACGTGGCGGGGACCGACACCATCGCGGGCTCGACGCTCACGCAGGACGCGGCGCTGCGCAACGCGATCCTGCTTGCCGGGCGCACCCTGCCCGAGGCCGTCGCCGCGCTGACGAGCGTGCCGGCCGGAGCGCTCGGACTCGGCGACCGACTGGGTCGGATCGCGCCGGGCTCCGCCGCGGACCTGGTGGCGCTGTCACCGGCGCTCGAGGTGCAGCGGGTGTGGGGCGGCGGGCGCGAGCTGCGCTGAGCCGCCGCGGTCACTCGCACGCCGGTGTGCGCCTCGGATCACCGACGGCGGCCAGGTCCGCAGGGTCAGCGCGCGCGACGGGCGCGCGCCCGCAGGGCCAGGGCGACGCCCGCGAACCCGCCAGCGCTCGCGACCAGGAGCCCCGCGCCGGTCCACCCGATCGCCGCGGGGGCGTCGCGGATCAGCACGCTGAGGACCAGGCCGAGTCCCACGGAGACCCCGGTCCAGACGAGGGTGAGCGCCGGCTCGCTCCACCGCGGAGCCGTCAGCGCTGCTCGGTCGATCGGGAGCCCGCGATCGGAACGGCTCCGGGCCGACTCGGCGCGGTCGCGGATCGTCAAGCCGATCAGCGGCCCCCAGACGGCGACCGCTCCGGTGCTGCCCTCGGGGACGACGACGAGGATGACGGCGAACGACGCGACCATCCCGGCGAGGTACCACCACGGGAACAGGTCGCGGAGCGGTGCCGGCCAGCGGTCGGAGCGTCCAGGCTGCCGCACGCGCCCCTCGTCGGTGTCGTTCACCACGGCCCCTCTCCCCACACGGGCTTCCCACATCGTGCTGGACGGCCCGGCGGTGGCCGTCCCACGGCGGGGGCTCACCGGTCGATCGGTCGCCCACGCTCCCCGCTCGCCCAGCCCGTGTCTGCCGTGTCCCCGACGTGGAGCGCCAGCGTCCCGCCACGCGTGACGAACGACGCCGGCACCCACGACCGCTCGTGCGTCCACCCGTTCAACCGGGCTCCCTGCACGTACTGCTCGGTGCCGGAGGACCGGATGACGATCCGCTCCCCGCTCGACCGCCGGATCTCGACCGTGCTGAAGGTCGGGCTGCCGATGAGCATCTCCGCCCGCCCCGGCGTCTGCGGGAACAGTCCGATCGAGGCGAAGACGTACCAGGCGCTCATCGTGCCGAGGTCGTCGTTGCCCGGCAGCCCGTCCGGCCCGGTCGAGTAGGCGTCGTCGACGACCCGTCGCACGGTCTCCTGCGTCTTCCACGGCTTGCCGAGCGCGTTGTACATCCACGGCGTGTGGATGTCGGGCTCGTTCGTCGGGTCGAACCTGGTGGCGTCGCGACCGGTGACGGCCCAGTTGCCCGAGGCGTCGTGGAAGAAGGCGTCGAGGCGGGTGACGGCGGCGGCGTCACCACCGAGCGCGGACGACAGCCCCCGCACGTCCTGCGGCACGAGCCACGTGTACTGGGCGCTGGTGCCCTGCGCGAAGCCGGTCCCGGTGGACGGCGACCAGCCCGGCGTCCACGACCCGTCGGCCTGGCGTGCGGCCTGGTGTCCGACAGCGGCGTTGAAGGTGTTCTCCCAGTACGTGCCACGCTCGGCGAACATCCGGGCGTCGGAGCGCAGGCCCATCGACCCCGCCCAGTACCCGAGGGCACTGTCGGAGATCGAGTTCTCGAGGGTCTCGGCGGCCCCGCCCCAGCACGAGCAGTCGTCGTTCGCGGCGTACTGCCGTTCCAGGTACTCGTCGAGCGCCGGCCGCTGCGCCAGGCACTGGCCCGGGCACCCGATGTCGCTCTCGGCGTCGGTGTTCTCGACGGTCGCCTGCCGCTTCAGCGAGGCGTAGGCGGCTCGGACGTCGAAGTTCCGGACACCCATCGCGTACCAGGTGGCCAGCGTCGCGGCAGAGGGATCGCCGGTCATCACGTGCGTCGGCGCGCCGAGGTGCAGCCACCGGTCCCACACGCCGCCGTTCTGCTCGGCGAACCGCAGCATCGACTGCGCCATGTCCCCGGCGACGTCCGGCCGCAGCAGCGCGAGCAGCTGGATCTGCGCCCGGTACTGGTCCCACCCCGAGTACGTGCCGTAGACGGCCCGGTGGCCCCGGTCCTTCCGGTGGACCTGCAGGTCCGGTCCCAGGTACCGCCCGTCGCGATCGTTCAGCGTGTTCGGCTGCATGAGTGCGTGGTAGACGGACGTGTACAGCTGGGTGGTCCGGTCCGCCGTGCCGCCGCCGACCCGCAGGCGCGACAGCTCTCGGTTCCAGGAGGCCCGGGTGCCGGCCGCCACGCTGGCGACGGTCGACCGCTTGGTCACCTCAGCGTCGCGGTTCGCGACCGCACCGGCTGCACTCACGTACGAGATCCCGATGCGCGCGGTGACGGTCGCGCCGCGACGCGCGTCGAACCCGACCCACGCGCCGGAGCCGCGTCCGGCGCGGTCGGCGCCGGTCAGGTACCCCTCCCCACCGGAGGAGGCCGTGCCTCCCGGCCGGACCTCGCCGTCCTTCCAGGTGCCGGTACTCGCGAAGGCCGTGTCGAAGGTCGCCGTGAAGTAGATGCGGTAGTAGCTGCGCCGGTCGGGGTTCGTGGCGCCGCCGCCGTTGGCGCGGCGGCTGCAGAAGCCGCCGGTCAGGACGCTGCCGCTGACCGTGCGGGTGCGCGGGTCGACCCGGGTGGTCGCGGCCTCGCTGCCGTTGATCGAGTTCGACGTGCGGAAGAGCAGGTTCGCGTCCTTGCCAGCGGGGAACGTGAACGCGCCCACGCCGGCACGGGTCGTCACGGCGAGGTCGGTGCGGACACCGTTGTCGAGCGCGACGCCGTACCGGCCGGGGCTCGCGTGCTCGTCGTCGTGCGAGTAGCCGGCCGCGTAGACGGCGTCCTTCGAGTCGGCGGACGGCGAGGTCGTGACCGGGGTGGTGACCGGCATGATCGGGACGTCCCCGGCCGCACCCGGCGCGCACCCGGCACCGTTCAGGTGGGTCAGGCTGAAGCCACGCAGCCGGTTCACGTCGTACGAGTAGCCGTTCGCGACCGGGGTCGAGGTCTGGTCGCCCGCGGTGCCGGTCGGGCTCCACTGCATCATGCCGAACGGCGCGGTGGCGCCGGGCCACGTGTTGCCGTCGCCGCTCGTGCCGATGAAGGGGTCGACGTACCGGGCGGGGTCCGTGACCGGTCGGCCGACGTGCGCGGCGGGCGAGGCCTCTGCGGGGGCCGCGACGACCCCGGTGCCGAGGAGGGCGGCGATCGCGGCCACCGCGACGAGCGGCAGGGGGCGGACGAGCGGGCGGCGGTGCACGCGAGATCGGTTCACGTCCGTGACGCTAGACCCCTCGGACGGGGGACGCGCGAACGGACACCGAGCGCTCTCCCGCTGTTCACGTCGGGTTCGGCGGCGGGCCCGGCCCCGCCCGGTCAGACGACGGTACGCGCGGCGACCTCGTCGACGAAGGTGCGGACCCGCTGCCGGAACACCGGGTCGGCGGCGGCCCCGCGGACGGGCACGACGTGCAGCCGCCGGTCCCCCCGGCGCAGCGCCGGCCCGACGAACACCCCCTCGGCGACGTCCGACGCGGTGGCCGACCAGAGCGTCGAGCGAGCGCCGTCCTCCGCGGTCCGGGCCATGCTGCGGGCGATCACGCCGCCGAGGCGCTGCGTGAGGGTCTCGGCCTGGTCGTTCATCCCCGTCGCCGCGATGCCGGGGTGTGCGATGACCGAGCGGACGTCCGAGCCGGCCGCGCGGAGCCGCTCACCGAGGTCGACCGCGAGCGCCGTCGCCGCCGTCTTCGAGTCGGTGTACACGGCGAGCTGGGAGTAGTCGCTCGGATCGTCCACCCCGCCCGGCGCGGGCACGCGGCGGATGCGCTGCGACAGGTTCGACCCGACGAGGACGACCCGGGGCGACGGTCCGCCGAGCACCGGGAGCATCGCGTCGGCGAGCACCGCCGGGCCGACGACGTTGGTGGCCCAGGTGCGCTCGATGCCCTCGTCCGTCAACCCGAACGCGCCCAACGTCGCGCCGGCGTTGTTGACGAGGGCGTCCACGCCGATGCCGTCCGCCACGAGCTGCCGGGCGAACGCCGTGACCGAGGCGACCGATGCGGTGTCGACGAGCCGCGCCTCCAGGCCGACGGGCAGGACGCGAGCCGCCTTGTCGGTATTGCGGACCGCCGCGATGACGCGCGCTCCGGCGGCTGCGAGCCGGGTCGCGACCACCAGCCCGAGTCCACCGGTCGCGCCGGTGACCACCACGGTCCGGCCGCGCTGGTCGGGCATCGCGGACGGTTCCCACTCGAAGGTGTCCATCGTCGTCTCCTGCTCACTCGTCGTCTGTAATCGGATGATCCATCCGGAACGCTAGCACAAGCGGATAGAGTGTCCGTATGACGATCGCGATGGCTCGACCCGAAGCGCTGCGCTCCGATGCGCAGCGCAACCGGACCGCGCTGCTCGACGTCGCCCGGTCGTACCTCGATCGGGGCGAGCAGCCGCTCCTCAACGCCGTCGCGCACGAGGCCGGCGTGGGTGTCGGGACCGCCTACCGGCACTTCCCGTCGCAGCAGCACCTGCTCGAGGCACTCGCGATCGACGCGCTCGAGGACATGCTCGACCTCGTCCGCGTCGCCGTCGCACTGCCCCACGCGGCGGACGCGCTCCGGGGGGTCGTGACGGCTGCGTTCCGGAGCATGGTCGACGATGCCGCCCTCGGCGACCTGCTGACCAACGGCGGGTTCTCGTGCGCCGACACCGCGGCGCTCGCGGGCGACCTGGTCGAGTCCGTCGACGCGCTGCTCGCACGGGCGCGGGCCGAGGGGCTCGTCCGTGCCGACGTCGACGCGGACGACCTGCGACGCCTGCTGTGCGGGATGCGGGCGGCCGCCGTGGCGGGCGGCTCCCGGGTGCACGACGCCGAGCGCTACGTCGAGGTGCTGCTGGCGGGCCTCCGCCCGCCCTGACCACCGCCCTCGCGCCCCGCGTGCCTCGCTGTCAGGATGGGCGCATGAGCGTCATGGTCTCCGTCTTCGATGCACAGCGCGTCCGCACGAGCGAGAAGTACACGGCCTACCCGCCCGACGTCCTGCCGATGTTCGTCGCGGAGATGGACTCGGTGCCGGCCGAGCCGGTGCGCGAGGCCCTCGTCGCCGCCGTCACGAACGGCGACACCGGGTACGTCGGGCACGGCCGTGCGCTGCCGGAGGCCTTCGCCGACTTCGCGGGGAGCCGGTGGTCGTGGCGGGTCGACCCCGACCTGGTCCGCACCACCACGGACGTCTCGGTCGCGGCGGTCGAGGTGCTGCGACGGGTCATCGAGCCCGGCGACCAGGTCGTGATCATGCCGCCCGTCTACCCGCCGTTCTGGGAGTACGTGTCCGAGGCCGGCGGCACGGTCACCGAGGTCCCGCTGCTGGCGCCGGAGGGCCCCGCGGACCCGTTCGACACGACGGCCGGGTGGCGGATGGACCTGGACGGGATCGCGCAGGCCTTCGCCGACGGTGCTCGCACGGTGCTCCTCTGCAACCCGCACAACCCGCTCGGCCTCGTGCACGACCGGGCATCGCTCACCGCGCTCGCGCAGCTGGCCGCCGAGTGGGACGCGGTCGTGGTGTCGGACGAGATCCACGCACCGCTCGTGCACGCCGACGCCGTGTTCATCCCGTTCCTCGACTCCTGCCCGGAGGCCGCGGCGCTCGGCGTCGCACTGACGAGTGCCAGCAAGGCGTGGAACCTGGCCGGCACCAAGTGCGCCCTGATGGTCGGCGCCTCGGAGCGGGCACGCGGGTGGTTCGACGGACTGCCCGGTGAGGTCGTCGAGCGCACCGGCATCCTCGGCTACACCGCGAGCATCGCCGCGTTCCGCGAGGGCGAGCCGTGGTTGGCGTCGCTGCTGACCGAGCTCGCGGCGAACCGGCGCACCCTGGCCGAGCGCATCGGCGAGGCACTGCCCGGCGCCGGGTACCGGCAGCCGCAGGCGTCCTACCTGGCGTGGCTCGACCTCCGTGCGCTGCCGTGGGGCGACGACCCCGCGGTGGCGCTGGTCGAGCAGGCGAAGGTGGCACTCGCCTCCGGCCCGGCGTTCGGGCGGCAGGGCCGGGGCTTCGCGCGGCTGAACTTCGGCTGCTCGGCGGAGACCCTCGACGAGGGGCTCAGCCGGCTCGCCGCAGCAGCCCGGGCCTGAACTCGGACCCGGGGCCTACTCGAAGCGCTGCCAGGCCGGCTTGTTCGCGTACGTGTACCGGTAGTAGTCAGCGAGCTGCAGGCCAGCTGCCGCTTCCTCGTCGACCACGACGGTCGCGTGCTCGTGCAGCTGCAGCGCGGAGCCGGGCACGAACGACGACAGCGGCCCCTCGACCGCGGCGGCGACCGCGGCGGCCTTCGAGGAGCCCTGGGCGACGAGCACGAGCTCGCGCGCTTCGAGGATGGTGCCGAGCCCCTGCGTCATGCAGTGCGTCGGGACCTGCTCCGGGGCGTCGAAGAATCGCGCGTTGGCGTCGCGCGTCGACGGTGCGAGGGTCTTGATGCGGGTACGCGAGGCGAACGACGACGTCGGCTCGTTGAAGCCGATGTGCCCGTTGGCACCGATGCCGAGGATCTGCACGTCGATGCCACCTGCTGCGCGGATCGCGGCGTCGTACTCCTTCGCGGCGAACTCCAGGTCGGCGGCGCGGCCGTCCGGCACCCGCACGCGCGAGGCGTCGAAGCCGAGGGGCGCCACGACGTCACGCGCGATGACGCTCGCGTAGGACTCCGGGTGCTCGAGCGGGATCCCGACGTACTCGTCGAGCGCGAACCCGCGTGCCTCGGCGAACGAGATCTCGCCGGCGGCGACGCGACGCTGCAGGTCGGCGTAGATGCCCTGCGGGCTGGACCCGGTGGCGAGACCGATGACGGCGGACGGCTTCTTGGCGACGACGGACGCGATCTTGGCCGCAGCGACGCGACCGACCTCGTCCGGCGTGGGCAGGATGATGATCTCCACGCTGTCATGCTACTGGTCATGACCAGTCCGCGACAGGGGTGGATCGGTAGCGTGGGGGCATGCCGACCCCCGACTTCGTCCTGGCCCTCCGCGAGCAGATCGGCACCGCCCCGCTCTGGCTGACCGGCGTGACGGCCGTGGTGACGCGCGGCTCCGGCCCCGACCGGGAACTGCTCGTGGTCCGACGCGCCGACTCCGGCGCCTGCACGCCCGTGACGGGCATCGTCGACCCCGGGGAGGAACCCGCCGTCGCCGCCGAACGCGAGGTCCTGGAGGAAGCCGACGTCGTCGCCGTCGCGGAACGGCTGGCGTGGGTGCAGGTCCTGCCGGAGATGACGTACCCGAACGGCGACCGCGCGCAGTACCTCGACCTGGTGTTCGCCTGCCGCTGGGTCTCGGGGACGCCGTTCCCCGCCGACGGCGAGAACACCGAGGCGTTCTGGGCCCGGCTCGACGACCTGCCCGAGATGCCGGCGACCATGACGGCACGCATCGAGGCCGTCCTGGCCGACGAACCCGCCGCACGCTTCCAGCGCTGAGCAGCCCCGCGCCTCCCGTCGGTCCGTCCGACCTCTCGGGCACAGCGACAGTTCACGCGCCTCGTCACGCGTGGAGTGTCGCTCAGCGCGAAAACACGCCGCCGCGGCGGGGCTGACCCGGGCTGCGTCAGGCGCCGAGCTCCACGAGCACCCGCGGGATCTCCGTCACGAGCTCGCTCGCCAGGTAGCCGAGCGGTCCGACCTGCACCGCGAGCCGGTCGCCCGCGGCAGCGTGCACGTACGACGCCCACGCCACCGCCTGTGCCGGGTCCGCGCCACGGGCCAGGAGCCCGGTCACCGCGCCGGAGAGCACGTCACCGCTCCCGCTCGTGCCGAGCCCGCCGGAGCCGGTGCCCTTGAGCCAGCCCCGACCCTGCGGCGTCGCGATCGCGTCACCGAGGGCGACGACCGCGCCGAACCGCTGGGCGATCGCCGAGGCGTCGGCCATGTCGTCGTCACCGCACTCCCGACCGAGCAGCCGTTCGGCCTCGCCGGAGTTCGGCGTCATCACCAGGCGGCCCCGCAGCGGCTCCAGCCGGTCGCGCACGTCGGCGGCGACACCGAGGGCGAAGGCGTCGAGCACCACCAGGGTCTGCGGGCCGACGACGTCCGCCAGTCCGGCGACCAGGTCGCGGCTGCCGTCCGGTTCGTCGAGCCCGGGCCCGACCAGCACGGCGTCGGCACTCGCCGCGGCGGCCGCGATGCCCTCGATGGCGCCCTGCGCGATGTGCCCGTCCTGGTCCTCGTCGAGCGGCTCGACGCCGGACTCGGGTACCGTGACCGCGACCTCGTTCGCCACGCTCCGCCCCACCGCCAGGGTGAGCCGTCCGGCGCCGACCCGCAGCGCGGCGAGCGCCGAGAGCACCGCCGCCCCGGGGGTACGGGCGGCACCGCCGACGACGAGGACCTGGCCGCGGCCGTACTTGCCGGCACCGGCGTCCGGCAGGGGCCAGTCGCGCAGGAAGTTCGGGGAGATCGTGTCAACGGACATGGGCGTCGTCCTTCCGGCCGGTGTGCTGCGTGATCTCGTCGTCGTCGAGGTGCCCGACGGACGAGAACTCCTCGAGCGTCCAGGGCGAACCGGCCCCGTCGCGTCGGAGTCGGGTGAGCGAGGCGTTCGCGACGGCGTGGGTCCGCGCGAACTCCATGAGGGTCGGCTCGTCGAGGTCGAGGCAGACCGCGACGGTCAGCGTGACGACGGCGTCGTGTGCGGCGATCACCAGTCGTTCCGGACCCTCGAGCCGGTCGACGTCGACCATGGCGGACCGCAGGCGGAGCATCACGTCGGCCCAGGACTCCCCGCCGGCCGGACGGTGGTAGTACTTGCCGAGCCACTGCCGACGACGCTCCTCGTCGGGGTGGCGGTTCCGGACCCCCTGCAGGGTGAGCAGGTCGAGGACGCCGAGCTCGCGGTCCCGGAGCCGCTCGTCCACCCGCCGGTCCGGTTCTGTCAGGCCGGCGGCGTCGAGTGCGATCGCGATGGTCTGCTGCGCCCGCAGGTACGGCGACACCCACAGCGCGACGGGTACGTCGTCGAAGCCCCGTTCGGCGAGTTCCGCGCCGAGCGCCCGCGACTGCTCCTGGCCGAGGTCGCTGAGCGGCACGTCCGCGTCGCGGTGGTCGATCGCGATCACGTCGTCCCCCGCGGCCTCCGCCCGGGCTGCTGCGACGTTCGCGACCGATTCACCGTGGCGGACGAGCCAGATCTCCTGCACTGCCATGCCGCCACGCTAGTCAGACGCCGCTGGGCCGGTTCACCGTCCGCGACGGACCGCACCCGCGACACGGCGCCCGACGGGCCGCCACGCGGCGCCTGACGGGCCGCAAGCCGCACGGCGCCCGACGGGCCGCACACACGACACGGCGCCGGACGGGACGCACCCGTGTCCCGTCCGGCGCCGCGGTCGTTCCCCCACCGGGGGGGGCGGCGGGCCCGCTGCCTCAGGCCCGACGCACGCGCACCGTCACGAGCTCGAACGGACGGAGCGTCAACGAGACCGGCGTGCCCGCGTCCCAGCTGGCCCCCACGGGCCGCTCGAGCAGGTCGACCACGGTGACCGACGCGTCGTCGAACCCGAAGTCCACCGCCACGTCACTCGCCCGGCCGCCGAGTCCCTCGTACAGCCGCACGACGACGTCGCCGGAGCGGTCTTCGGCGAGCTTCACGGCCTCGACGAACACCTGCGGCGACGACACCGTCACGAGCGGTGCGACCGGCGCCGACCCCTCGACGCTCCGCACCGGCAGGTTCAGCCGGTAGCCGGAGTCGGCGGCGTCGAGCACCGAGGCGCCCACCCGCAGCACCGTGCGGAACACGTGGTGCCCCTGGTCGGCGTCCGGGTCCGGGAACGTCGGACCGCGCAGCAGCGACTCGCGCACGAGCGTCGTGGTGCCGCCGTCGGCGCGGGTCTCGCGGGTGATGTCGTGCCCGTAGGTCGAGTCGTTCGCGACCGCGACCCCGAAGCCCGGCTCGGCCACGTGCACCCACCGGTGCGCCGAGGTCTCGAAGCGGGCGTGGTCCCACGAGGTGTTCTGGTGCGTGGGCCGGTCGATGTGCCCGAACTGGATCTCGCTCGAGGCCGTGGGGGCGAGCAAGTCGATGGGGAACGCGAGCTTGAGCAGCTTCTGGTGCTCGTGCCAGTCGACCTCGGTCTCGACGGTGAGTTCGGGTTCGCCCTCGACGGCGGAGTAGCGCGTGGTGAGCGTCGACGACCCGAAGGACCGCTCGACCACGAGCGTGTCCCCGTTCACCGCGACCGACGAGGCCGTCAGCACCGTGCCGTTGCGCTGGTAGGCGCGGTCGATGTCCCACGCCTCCCACTGGTTCGGGGTGTCCCGGAACACGGTGTACTCGGCCGCGGCCGCGCCGGGCGCGACGGCGTCGCGACCGCTCGCACGGTCGACGAGCGACACGACGTGGCCGGCCGCGTCGATGGTCGCCGTGACCACGCCGGTGTCGAACACGAAGCCGTCACCGGAACGGACGGGAGGCACGGGTCGCGGTGCCACGCCGAGCGAGCCTCCCAGGGCGGTCGCGTCCCCCGCCGCGACGGGCGCGGCGTTGAAGCGCACGACCGTCCCGGGGGCACCGGCGGCGGCGCCGGTTGCGTCGGCCCCCGCGGTCCCGCCCGCGGCGAGCGCCGTCGTCGCGGTGCCGATGAGCCCCTCGAGCACCTCGGCGACCCGGGCGTACTCGGCCTCGGCGTTCTCGTACACCCAGGCGATGGACGACCCCGGCAGGATGTCGTGGAACTGCTGCAGCAGGACGGTGTGCCAGGCCTGCTCGAGCTCGGCGTACGGGTACTCCGCGCCGAGGCGGACGGCGGCGGTCGCTGCCCAGAGCTCGGCCTCGCGCAGCAGGTGCTCGGACCGGCGGTTGCCCTGCTTCGTGCGGATCTGCGACGTGTACGTGCCGCGGTGGAACTCGAGGTACATCTCGCCCGACCAGACCCCCGGGGTCGGCAGGTCCTGCTCGATCTGCTCGAACACCTGCGCCGGGGTGCCGAGCGTCACGCGGGGCGACCCGTCCAGGTCGTGCTGGCGGTGCGCGGCGCCGACCATCTCGCGGGTGGGTCCGCCGCCGCCGTCGCCGAAGCCGTAGAGCAGCATCGAGGTGTTCGCGGTGCCGCGCTCCTTGTTGTTCCGTTCGCCGCGGTGCAGGTCGGCGGGCGAGACGTCGGAGTTGTAGGTGTCGGCCGGGGGCAGGTGCGTCAGGACGCGGGAGCCGTCGATGCCCTCCCAGTGGAACGAGGTGTGCGGGATGACGTTCGTCTCGTTCCACGACGGCTTCTGCGTGACGAACCACTTCGAGCCGGCGGCACGGACGATCTGCGGCAGGGCGCCCGAGTAGCCGAACGAGTCGGGCAGCCAGGCCTCGGGGGTGTCGACGCCGAACTCCTCCAGGAAGAACCGCTTGCCGGCGACGAACTGCCGGGCCAGGGCCTCGCCACCGGGCAGGTTCGTGTCCGACTCCACCCACATGCCGCCGACCGGGATCCACCGGCCCTCGGCCACCCGCTGCTTGATCCGGCCGAAGATCTCCGGGTACTCGTCGCGGATCCACGCGTACTGCTGCGCGGACGAGCAGGCGAAGGTGAAGTCGGGGTCGCGGTCCATCAGGTCGAGCACGTTCGAGAACGTCCTGGCGCACTTGCGCTTCGTCTCGCGCACCGGCCACAGCCAGGCGGAGTCGATGTGGGCGTGGCCGACCGCGACGGCACGGTGGGCGGCTGCGCTCGCCGGCACGGCCAGCGCCGGGGCGAGGGCGGCGCGGGCGTCTGCCGCGGTGCCCGGCACGTCGTCGGGGTCCAGCGCGTCCGCCGCCCGCTCGAGCGCGCGCAGGATGTCGGCGCCGCGGGTGCCGTCGGTCGGCAGCTCGGCCATCAGCCCGCGGAGCACCCACAGGTCCTGCTGCAGTTCCCACACGGTGTCGTCACGCTCGACGACCTCGAGCGCCCGCAGCCGGTAGATCGGGCGGTCACCGGCGGTGGAGCGCGACCCGAGCGGCGTCGCGCCCTGGAACGAGTCACCGCCGATGTCCGGGTTCGCGCCGGCCTCGACGTAGAGCTCGAACGGCTCGCCGGGGCCGACGGCGAGCGGCACGGCGTTGTTCCGCGGTTCGACGGCCTTGATGGTGGACCCGTCCGGGCGGAACGCGAGCCCCTCGGCCTGGAACCCCGGGTGCCGCTTGGTGAAGCCGAGGTCGACGAACAGCTCGGCCGTGGTCCCCGGCGCGGTGCCGAAGTCGGACGGCACCGTCCCGGTCACCCGGAACCAGGTCGTGCCCCACGGCCGCCCACCCCACGAGGAGCCGACCGTGAACGGTTCGTACGTCTCGCGCACGGCGGTGTCGAACGGCACCGGTTCGCCCGGCACCTCCCACGCCTCGATCATCACCGGCGCCGAGCGGCGGTGGACGGCGGGGTCGACGCGGTCGCGGACGAGGCGGGCGATGCGGGCCTCGACGAGCGGTTCGTCCTGGTGCATGTGGTTCCTTTCGAGTGGGCCGGCCGGGGCCGGCGGATCAGCCCTTGATGCCGCCGGCGAGGGCGTTGCCGCCGCCGAGGCCTCGGGACACGATCACGTAGAGGGCGATGACGGGGACGGAGTAGACGATCGAGAACGCGGCGAGCTGGCCGTACGCCACCGCCCCGTTCTGCCCGAAGAAGTTGAAGATGCTCACCGCGGCGGGCACCTGGTCGGGCGAGAGCAGCAGGACGAAGGGGACGAAGAAGTTCCCCCACGCCTGGATGAACACGAAGATGAACACGACGGCGATGCCCGGGCGCATGAGCGGCACGACGATCCGCGTCAGCGTCGTGAGCATCGAGGCACCGTCGGTCCAGGCGGCTTCTTCCAGCGAGATCGGCACCGAGTCCATGAAGTTCTTCGCCATCCAGATGGCCATGGGCAGCGAGGTCGCGGCGAGGAAGAAGATGCAGCCCCACACGTTGTCGATCAGGTTGAGCGACACGAACAGCGCGTAGACCGGCACCATCATCGCGGTGATCGGGAGGCCGGTGCCGAACAGGATGCTGTACAGGAACGGCTTGTTGACGCGCATCTTGTAGCGGGACAGCGGGTACGCGGCCAGCAGGGCGAAGACCACCGTGACGACCGCGGTGCCGCCGGACAGCAGCAGGCTGTTCGCGAGCGGGATGAACGACAGCTCCGGCGTGAGCACCTGGGTGAAGTTGTCGAGCGTGAACTGCGACGGCAGCTTCACCGACAGCGACGCCTGCGCGTCGACCGAGGCGAGCAGCAGCCAGAGCAGGGGCACCGCGAAGCAGACCGCGATGACGAGCAGCACGACGTTCGCGACCCACCGCATGGTGCGACCCCGCGGCGAGGTCATGTGCATCGAACCCGGCGCCGTGACGGCCCGGGTCGAGGTCGTGTCGTGGCGAGCGGCGGTCATGGCCATGTCAGTCCACCTCCGGCTTGAGCGCCCGGATGTAGATGACCGAGAACACCGCACCGACGATCAGCAGGATCGTCGCGATGGCGGTCCCGAATCCGAGCTGCGAGAACTTGAACGCCTCCTGGTACGCCAGGATCGGCAGGGTCGACGAGTTCGTGCCCGGTCCGCCGCCCGTCATCACGAAGATGAGGGTGAAGACCGACAGCGTCTGCAGCGTCGTGAGCATGAGGTTCGTCGAGATCGACCGGCGGATGACCGGCAGCGTGATGTAGACGAGCCGCTGCCAGCCGGTCGCGCCGTCCACCTCGGCCGACTCGGTGATCTCCTCGGGGACCTCCTGCACGGCCGCGGAGTACACGAGCATCGAGAACGCGGTGCCGCGCCAGATGTTCGCCAGGATGACGGCGAGCATCGGGTACGTGTAGAGCCAGTTCGCGCCCGTGATGCCGATGGACGCGAGGAACGCGTTGAGCGTGCCCTCGTCGTTGAAGAACGCGTACGCGGCGAACGACGCCACGATCTCGGGCAGGACCCACGCGGCCACGACGAAGGTGCCGACGACGGCCCGGACGACCTTGTTCGCCGAGCGCATGAGCAGTGCCAGGCCGAGCCCGAGCACGTTCTGCCCGACCACGGCCGAGGCCAGCAGGAACACGACGGTCAGGACGACCGACTTGGGGAAGTCCGGGTCCTGGAACAGCTCGACGTAGTTCTGGAACCCGACGAACTGCTGGTCGGCGGCGTTGGCACCGGTCAGTGCCGAGTTGGTGAACGACCCGTAGAACGACGAGATGACGGGGCCGAGCAGGAAGACGACGAGCAGGACGAGCGCGGGCAGGAGCGGGACGGCCCGGCCGACGTTGCGCAGTGGTCGCCGTCTGCGGGGGACGGGTGGATCGGTGCGCTTCGGCGCACCGGGCGCCGACAGCGTCGGCGCGAGGGGGGTGCTGGACACGGGGGTTGCCTTCCGGGTGCGGAGAGGGGTTCCGAAGGTGGGGAAGGACGGACCGGGAGGCGCGGTGCGGGACCGCGCCGCGCCTCCAGGCCGTCAGGGGGTGACGTCCGTCACCCCGCGGAGACCGTGTTCTCCTCGCCGACCACCTGCGTGACGGCCTCGTCGTAGGCGTCTGCCGCCTCCTTCGGCGACTGCTGGCCGGTCATCACCGACTCCATCGCGACCTGGATCGCGTTGGACACCTGCGAGTAGTCACTCGTCGCCGGACGGAAGTTGGTGTTCTCGACCAGACCGGAGAAGAACTCGAAGGTCGGGTTCGCGCCGGTGTACTCCGGGTCCGAGGCGACGTCCTTCCGGACGGCGATCTGGCTGTTCTCGGAGTCGTACTTGAGCGATCCGTCCTTGTCGAGGAAGGTCGTGATGAAGTCGAACGCCCCCTTCGGGTCCTTCGACTTCGCGCCGACCGCGAGCGTCCACCCGCCGGACATCGAGTTGTAGCCGGGCTCCTGGCCGTTCTGCGTCGGCATCGGCGCCTGCCCCATCACGTCGTTCCACTCGGGCCACGGCGCGGTACCGGTCTCCAGCCAGGTGCCGGACTGCCACGACCCGTCGAGGTCGATGGCGAGCTTGCCCTCCGGCAGCCACGACTGCGTGATCGTCGTACCGATGTTCGTGTCGAGCGCCTGCTGCGGGGTGGGACCGAGGTCGCCCTGGTACACGTCCTCGATGAACTGCAGCGAGTCCTCGAACTGCTCCGACCCGGTGACCCACTTCTTGTCCTGGTAGAGCGTGTTGCCGGGGCCGTCCGCGCCGTACAGCAGCATCTCGAAGCCCTGCATGGTGGACGCCTCGCCCTGGGCCTTGCCGGAGTAGATGTTGAACGGGATGACGTCCGGCTGCTGCTCCTTGATGGTCTTCGCCGCCGCGAGGACGTCGTCCCAGGTCTTCGGCTTCCACGGGACGTCGAGGCCGGCCTCCTCGAAGATGTCCTTGTTGTACCAGAGGGCACGGGTGTCGGTGCCCATCGGGATGCCGTAGGTCTTGCCGTCCTCGCCCTCGCCCGCCTGCTTGGCGTTGTCGAAGAACTGGTCCCACTCGTCCCACTTCGCGGTGTACTCGTCGAGGGGCAGCAGGTAGCCCGCCTCGGCGTCGGCCTTGATGAGGAAGGTGTCCTCGTAGATGACGTCGGGGGCGGTGGCCGGCGCCTTGTTCATGAGCGCGAGCTTGGTGGCGTAGTCGTTCTCCTGCGCCTGGATGGGCACGAGTTCGACCTTCTTGCCCGGGTGGTCCTTCTCGTACTGCTTCTTGACGACCTTCAACTGGGCGTCGAGCTGCTGGAAGGCACCGAACTTCTGGTACGCGATCTTGATCGTGTCGCTCGAGGCGGACCCCGAGCTCGAGCAGCCAGCCAGACCGACCGCGGCCACGGCCACGGCTGCGAATCCGGCGATGATGCGGGTGCGTTTCATCGGTGCTCCTTTGCACGGGTGATGTCCGCGGGCTCCATCACCCGCGCGCAAGATTAGTCCAGCGTATGGACATAACCGTGTCAAGGAGTATCTGGCGGACGGCGCGATGCGGCCTGTCCACTGCGCCCGGTCGGGGTCCGCGCTGGCTGCGACCGAGCTCCGCAGGTGGGGGTAACCCCCGGCCCGGTCCGGGTGCGCACGTGCTGTTCCGGCGCCGGCGCCGTCGCGACACTGGATCCATGACCACCGCCACGCGCCCCACCACCGCCCGCCGCTCCCTGCGGATCGCCCTCGCCTCCACCGCCGCGCTGTCCGCGCTGCTGCTGACCGCCGGCTGCAGCGTGGTCGCGGACATCGTGCCGAACAAGACCCCGACGAAGCACTTCGACACGTACGCCGACGCGCCGCGCTCCGGGGAGTCGGAGGACCTGGCGTTCTTCATGCCGGAGTGGGTGCCGGAGGACGCGGAGGACATCGACGTCCGCCTCCACGTCTCGCAGCCCGGCTACGTCATCGGGTTCTCGTCGGCGAAGGGTGTCGACGTCGGCGACTGCACGAAGCTCGACGAGCCCTACGGCGGCCCGGCGATGACCGCGGACTTCCTGCCGTCGGACCTGCCCACCACGGGACTGGTCGGCTGCGGCGACGGTCGTGCGGTCGCCGAGATCGACGGCCGCTGGTACGGCTGGACCACCGAGGAGCCGATCCCCGGTCAGGACGACACGCAGACCATGCACGGCGCGGAGCACTGAGCGCTCGCGCACCCCACCGAGTGAGCAGAAGACGCCGGGTCCGCGACGGGAACCCGGCGTCTTCTGCTCACTCAGCGCCCGACCGGGGCGCGGCGGGGGCTACTCCGCGGTCGCGGCCTTCCGACGGCGGCGGACGATCAGCACGCCCGCGCCCGCCGCGAGCAGCAGGAACGCCACCAGCGCACCAGCACCCATGCCCTCGGCACCCGTGAACGCCAACTGCCCGTCCGTCGTGATCGTGATCGGGGTCCACCCGATCAACGCCCCGTCCGCAGCGGTCACCGCCAACCGGTGCGCACCCGGCACCGTGTCCGCCGGGATCGTCACCCGCAGCGTGCCGTCCGCCGCGACCACGGCCGTGCCGATCAGTGTCGGCGACGAGTACAACCACACACGCACCGTGTCACCGGCCGACGCGGTGCCGACCGTCACCGTGATCGTCTCCCCCGCACGAGCCGTCGCCGGCGCCGAGACACCACCACGGTTCGCCTCCGTCAGAGCAGACTCCGACGGCGCCACCGGCACGACCGGCACGACCGGCTCGACCGGAGCGGTCGGAGCGGTCGGGGTCGGGGCGGTGGTCGGCGTCGGGGTCGGCTTGCCGCCACCCGGACCCGGGGTCGGCTCAGGCGTCGGGCCGGGCGTCGGACCCGGCGTCGGGCCGGGCGTCGGACCCGGCGTCGGGTCGGTGCCGGGGTCCGTGTCGCCGCCCTCGCACGGGTACGTCCCGGTGCGCAGCGAGAACCCGTCCGTGTCGTTGTCGTCGGCGTAGAACGTCGCGCGCTCCCCGTCGGTGCAGACACCCGAGATCGCGAAGCCCTCGTTGGCGAGCGTGCGGTCGGCGCTCGACGGCGCCTCGTACAGCGTCGTGGCGGTGAAGGCGCCGTCGGCGACCTCGTACAGCGCGGTCCGACCGGCGCACACCTCGTCGCAGACCACCCAGAGCGCGTCGAGCGTCGGGTCGAACTGCACGTCGGCGACGACGGCGAGCGAGGTCGCGATCGTGGCGACCCGCTGCGCCGAGCCGTCGTCCATCAGGGCGTAGGCGTACACGCTCGCGGTGCCCTCGACCCCGACGAAGAACAGGCCCTCGCCGTGCCCGGCGTAGGTCGACGGGGCGTACGCCGCACCGGTGCGCTCGTCGACGAAGCCGTGCTCGGTGAGCCAGGTGTCCGGGATCCAGGTGACGCCCTCGAGCCCGGCGTTCGCGCCCAGGCCCGGGAAGTCCGCGGCCAGGTTCCACTCGTCGGTCGCCCGGAGTGTGGCCTCGGAGCCGTCGGTCGTGGCGTAGCGCAGCACCGACGGGCGGCTCGTCTTCGACACGTCGTTGTCACGCTCGGTCGACACGTAGACGGCACCGGGGTCGTCGCTCGTGACGGTCACGCCCTCGGCGTCCGGGGTACCGGTGCCGTCGGCGTACCGCAGGTCGGTGCCCGCGGCGTTCGACGGCGCCCAGCCGCCCTCGCCGTCCGAGGTCAGGTGGTAGAGCAGCCCGTCGCCGTTCTGCACGGCCCAGAGCTGCCCGTCCCGCGACGCCGTCGAGGTCGTCCAGTCCAGGCCGCTCAGGTCACCGGCGAAGGTGCCCTCGTCGTCGAGCACGGTCTCGTCCGCGCCGCCGGGCCAGGCCTCGGCGGTCACGACGCCCGCGAACCGGTTGGCCGCACCCTTCGTCGGCTCCGCGGTCTCCGCGAAGTCGCCGGTGCCGTCGGGGTTCCGGCCGGTCGTCGTGGCGGCGTGCGCCGTCCACGAGGTCGAGTCGACGACCACGCCCCGGGTGTCGGACAGCCGCACGGCGTCCGCCCCGCCGAGCCCGAAACCGAAGTCCGCCTCGTCGAGCACGGTGAAGCCCCCGGCCGCGACGGTCGTGCCGGCGGGGATCGTCCACGTGTGGTCGTCCTCGCTGTCGCGCAGCACGTACCCGCCCAGGTCGACGGTCACGCTGCCGATGTTGGTCAGCTCCACCCAGTCACCCGGGGTGCCGCCCTGCGACTCGACCTCGTTGATCCGGACGGGCGAGGAGCAGTCGTTCGCCGCCCCCTTGGTCGAGGCCGTGGTGTCCACGAGCGGTCCGACGCCGTCGGCGCAGCGGCCGTACGTGACACCCGCGTGGGTCGTCCACGCGTACCGGAGCACCAGGGTGCCGGCGGGGTCGTACAGGCGCACCGCATCGGCACCGCCGAGCCCGAAGTCGAATCCGGGCGCCGTGGCCGAGACCTGATCGACGACGACGTGCCCGCCGGGCGCGATGGTCGAGCCGCTCGGCAGGACGTACGCCTCGTGCGAGCTGTCGGAGTCGAGGAACGCGTACCCGGACAGGTCGATCGCAGTGCCCGAGGTGTTCGCGAGCTCCACCCAGTCGGTGTCGTCGCCGTTCGACTCGACCTCGTTCACGACGAGGCCGTTCGGTGCGGCGGCGCCGATGGTCGGGTCGTCGTCACCGACGGCGGCGAGGGCCGGGGTCGCCGTGACGACGCCGCCGGCGACGACCATCGCGGTCGCGATGGCCGCACCGATCCGCAGCGTGGGCGGGCGCAGGGCAGGAACGCGCATGCAGGGTCCTTCTCGGGGAGGGCGGGGAGGGAGACCTGCACGACTGTTCAGCACCTGGGCGTCCGGGCGGTGGCGTCGAGGTGAACGGACGGTGTCCCGGGTCGCGCCCGCGCTCTGGACGCGCGGTGCGCGGACGGGAGGCGCGGGGCGGCCCCGCACCGCGCCTCCCGTCCGTCCCGCGGTCGCACGCACGGCACCCGGTCAGCAGAAGACGTCGGGTCGCCATCGCTGGCCCGGCGTCTTCTGCTCACTCGACGCGCGCGCCCCCGTCAGCGGCGGATGAGCAGGGCGCTCGCGCGGGGCGACAGCGACGCGTCGAGCACCAGGCACGCGGCCCCGACCGCTGCGACGTCGGCGCCGCGGTCGCTCTCGACCACCTGCACGTCGTGCTTGGGCACGAGCAGGGGCGACCCCGCGATGGCCGTCCGTGCCGCCGGCAGCGCGGCCGGTGCGATGCGCGACCAGAACGGTCCGCCGAACACCACGCGGTCGACGTCGAGCAGGTTCACGATGAGCACGACCGCGCGCCCCATCACGGTGCCGGCCTCGGCAGCGAGCCCGGTCGCCGTCTCGTCCCCGCGGGCGATGGCGTCCGCCAGCTCGTCCCACGCGGCGTCGATCGCACTGGCCGGGTCGGCGGCGCCGCCGACGGCAAGGGTCAGCCCCCGCGACCGCGCGATCTGCACGAGCCGGTCGGGGGCGACGGCCGCACCGACCTCGCCGCGGGTCCCGGCACCGTCCGGGGTGCCCGCGAGCGACCCCTGGTCGACCATGATGTGGCCGGCGTCGCCCGCGTTCGAACCGACGCCGCGCACGGGCTCGTGGTCGATGACGAGTCCGACGCCGAAGCCCGTGCCGAAGTACACGAAGGCGAAGTTCCGCGCCGAGGACTCCCCCGCCAGGAACATCTCGCCGACCACCGCCGCCGTGACGTCCTTCTCGAGCAGCACCGGGTAGCCGGTGGCCTCGGCGAGCGCGTCGCGCAGCGGGACGTCCCGCCAGCGCGGCAGGAACGGCGGGTCGACGACGATGCCGGCTTCGACGTCGATGGGCCCGGGGCTGGCGATGCCGACCCCGAGCACGCTGTCGACCGACACCCCGGCGTCGGCGACGAGCCGTTCGACGGCGGTCGCCATGGTCCGCACGACCTGGGACGGGTCGTCGGCGGTGGGGGTGGACGTGGTGGTGGCGGCGACCACGGTGCCCGCGAGGTCGAGCAGGACGTAGGTGACGACGGCCGGGTCGACGTGCACCCCGACGGCGTAGCGGCTGCCGGGCTCGAGCCGCAGGATCGTGCGGGGCTTGCCGCGACCGGCGACGACGGTGCCGGACTCGACGATCATGCCGGCTTCGATGAGGAACCGGGTGACGTTCGACACGGTCTGTGCGCTCAGGCCCGTGCGGGCGGCGAGCTCGACGCGGCTCAGCCCGTCGGGCGACCGACGGACGGCGTCCAGGATCACCGTGCGGTTGAACCCACCGATCGACGGCAGGTTCGCCCCACGCCGGTGTTCTGCCATGTCGCGACCATACCGCGGCAACGGTGCGGTCTCGGTCGGTCACGAGCGCTGGCCCCGAGCCGGGTCGCACCGTTAGCCTGGCCGCATGTCCGACCTGCGCCTGGAAGAACTCTCCGCGAAGACCGCTGCGGCGGCGAACTCCCTGACGCTCAAGCCGGGCCAGGAACAGTTCGTGCAGCCGACGACCTACGGCGTCGCCGAGTCCGACGTCAAGCCGAGCTCGGCCTGGACCCGCGTGGTGCTGGACGACGACGAGGTCCTCGGGCTGATCATCGGGTCCTTCGACGCCGACAACGCGCAGGAAGAACTGCGCAGCTGCATCTGGCGCGTCAACGTCGCGGCGAGCGCGCAGGGTCGCGGCGTCGGTCGCTTCGCCGTGCACGGTCTGGCAGAGGAAGCACGCAGCCGTGGGTTCGAGCGCCTGACGGTCGTGTACGAGCCGGGTGGCGACGACAGCCCCGAGGCGTTCTTCCGCGCCGTCGGCTTCGAGGTCGTGCGCGAGACCCGGTACGGCGACCACTTCGCGGTCCTGACGCTCTAGTGCCGTCCGACGCGGTGCCGGCCGATGCGGTGCCGTCCGACGCGGTGCTCTCCGACGGTGTGCCGACGGACGGCGTCGACTTCGGGGCTGCCGTCGCCGAGGTGGTGCGGCTCATCCCGCCCGGTCACGTCATGACCTACGGGGACGTCGCCGCCGCGCTCGGCTCACGCGCCTCGCGCGCGGTCGGCAAGGTGATGGCGCACGAGGGTGCCGGCCTGCCGTGGTGGCGGGTGGTGCGCGCGGGCGGACACCCACCCCTGCACCACGAGGCCCGGGCGCTCGAGCACTACCGCGCCGAGGGGACCCCGCTCGTGCAGGGGGCCTCGACCTGGAGGCTCGACATGCGTCGTGCGCGCTGGTCGCCCACGACGGACGGCGACGACCCGTACTGATCCCCGAGCCGGGCAGGTCAGCGACCGGTCCGCCGCGCTGGTCAGCGGTCAGCGGTCAGCGGTCGAACCGCGCACCCTTCGGGTTCGCGGGCAGCAGGCACAGCACGTACAGGACGAGCGAGCCGATGCCCGGCAGCACGTGCAGGAACTGCCAGAAGCCGGACAGGTTCGCATCGTGCAGCCGTCGGGCGCCGACAGCGAGTGAACCGACGAGCGTCACGAGCCCCCACAGCACGAACAGGTAGGAGCCGACCGGGTTCTCGAACAGCGGGGTGTCCGGCGTGAAGGCCTGCGGGACGAGCTGCAGCACGAGGCCGATCGCGAACGACGTCAGCCACCACCACCAGAACTCGGCGCGGGACGCCCGCCCGGTGAACACGGTGTACTTCCGCCAGAACCGGCGCACGGCCTCGACGAAGGGGGCGCCGTAGAAGGGTTCGTGGAGGGCGACGCCGCCGGGCTGCACGCTGTCGTTGGTCATGGAGCAAGCCAATCACGTCGAGGAGCGCGACATCCGGGCGCCTGATTCGAAAGGAACGAAACCTGTTACGGTTGCTGCGGAGGAGATGACGATGCCAGCACACGCGCATGCACTGCAGCAGGAGACGTACGAGGCTTCCGATGCCGGAGCGGTCGCGCAGGTCCACGACTTCCTCGCCGCCCGTGCTGCAGCAGGCGGGGATGCGATCGAAGCCCGCTACTTCCTCGCCGGAGCCGAGGCGGGAGACCACGTCGAACTCCCGGCCGAGGTCCATCGAGTGCTCCTGCAGGTGGTCGAAGCGATGCAGCTCGGCCTGGCCGTCACGGTCTCCCCGCAGTCCCGCACGCTGACGACCCAGCAGGTTGCGGAGTTGCTCAACGTGAGTCGACCAACGGTCGTCAAGATGCTCGACCGGGGAGACATCCCGTTCGAGAAGATCAGCACGCATCGACGGATCAAGCTCGCGGACGCGCTTGCGTACCGGAAGCGACGCCGAGCTGAGCAGTACGAAGCACTGGCGGCCCTGTACTCCACGGAGTACGACGAAGCCGACGATGTCGACGCGACGCTGGCGGACCTCCGGCTCGCACGGAGACAGCTCCGAGCAGGCCGACGAGACTGAACAGCGACACGTGACATACTACGCTCGTGTTCACGGCGCTCCTCGACACGTGTGTGCTCTGGCCCAGCCTCCAGCGGGATCTCCTGCTGTCGCTCGCCATCGAGGGCGTGTACCGCCCGATCTGGAGCACGGCGATCCTCGATGAGCTCGAGTACCACGAGGCCGCGAAACTGGTCGCTCGCGGTACGGACGAGGCCGGCGCCGCGGAGCGAGCACACCGGCTGGTCGAGACGATGCGCCTGACGTTCGACGACGCCATCGTCACAGGATGGGAGCGCCTGGACGGTTCCTACGGGCTCCCGGACCCTGACGACGAACACGTGGTCGCCGCTGCGGAGCTGGGCGGAGCCGGCGCCATCGTCACCCTCAACGGCAAGGACTTCCCGGGCGACAGGATCCCGAGCAGCATCGACGTCCTCGCACCGGCCTCGTTCGTCCACGACCAGGTCTCGCTCCGTCCGGAGGCTGCGACCCGGGCGGTCCTCGAACTCGCGTCCAGGACCGGACGGCACGGCCCCGAGCTGTCGCCGGTCCAGGTCGTCGACGTCCTGGAGAGCCGCTACGCGATGCAGGAAGCCGCGGCGCTCCTCCGACACCAGCTGGCAGACCCTGCGTGATGTCGGCGATGACGCTCCGCGGAGCGTCATCGCCGACATCACGACTCGTCACACGAGCGAGTCGCGCCAGGCCGCGTGCAGCTGGGCGAACCGCCCGGTGCCACCGATGAGGTCGGCGGGGGTGCCGTCCTCGACGATCCGGCCGTGCTCCATGACGAGCACCCGGTGGGCGATCGCGACGGTGGACAGGCGGTGCGCGATGATCACCGCGGTGCGGTCGGCGAGCAGGGTCTCCAGGCCCTCCTGCACGAGTCGCTCCGAGGGGATGTCGAGCGACGCCGTCGCCTCGTCGAGGATGAGCACCTTCGGGTCGGCGATGAATGCCCGGGCGAACGAGAGCAGCTGTCGCTGACCCGCAGAGACACGACCACCGCGCTTGTTCACGTCGGTGTCGTACCCGTCGGGCAGCGCCATGATGAACTCGTGCGCGCCGACGGCCTTGGCCGACGCCTCGATCTCCTCGCGCGACGCACCGGGCTTGCCGAGCGCGATGTTGTCCGCGACGGTGCCGGAGAACAGGTACGCCTCCTGCGTGACCATGACGATCGCGCGGCGCATGTCCTTCGTGTCGAGCTCGCGCAGGTCCACGCCGTCGAGCTTCACCGAGCCCTGGGTCGGGTCGTAGAAGCGCGCCATGAGCTTGGCGAGCGTCGACTTGCCGGCACCGGTGGACCCGACCAGGGCGATGGTCTGCCCCGACGGGATGTGCAGGTCGAACTCGGGCAGCACGACCTTGCCCTGGTTGTAGGCGAAGACGACGTCGTCGAAGTCCATCTTGCCGGTGGCGTCCGCCAGCCGGGTGGGCTTCACGGGGTCCGGCACGCTCGGCCGTTCCTCGAGGACGCCGGAGATCTTCTCCATCGCCGCCGAGGCCGACTGGTACCCGTTGTAGAACATGGCCAGTTCCTGCGCCGGGTCGAAGAAGCGCTTGGCGTACAGCGCGACCGCGAGCAGCGCACCGACCTCGAGCGTCCCACCGACGATCCGGAACCCACCGACGATGACGACCGCGGCGAGCGTGGCGTTGCCGATGAGCACGAGCACCGGGTCGAAGGTGCCGAACAGGTTGAACACCTTCGTGTTCGCCACCCGGTAGTCCTCGACGAAGCCGCCGTACTCGTCACGGTTGCGGGACTCCTTGCGGAACGCCTGCACCGCGCGGATGCCCGTCATCGTCTCGACGAAGTGCACGATCACGCGCGCCGAGGTGACGCGGGTGGCGCGGAACAGCGTCTGCGAGTTCGTCTGGAACCAGCGGATCAGGAACCAGAGCGGCACGAGCGACACCGCGAGGACCAGGCCGGACGTCGGGTCGAGCAGCACCAGCGCCACGGCGGTGAACACCATGTAGAGCACGCCCTGGATGAGCTGGTTCAGCCCGGAGTCGAGCAGCTCGCGGATCGAGTCGAGGTCACTCGTCTGGCGCGAGATGATCCGCCCCGACGTGTACGTCTCGTGGAACTCGAGCGACAGCCGCTGCGTGTGCAGGAACACCCGCTTGCGCAGGTCGAACAGGATCGCCTGGCTGATCCGCGCCGCGAGCACCGTGTACCAGGCGGTGAGCACCGCGCCGAGGACGGCCACGACGATGTACGTCGAGACGACCCCGAACGCCGGCACCCAGTCGTCCTGGTCGAGCACGGCGGGCAGGGCGTTGTCGATGCCCCACGCGATGAGCGCCGGGCCCGCGACGGTGCCCGCGGTCGAGACCACGACCACGATGCCGAGCAGCACCAGCCGGAGCTTCAGCGGTGCGGCGAGCGAGCCGAGCAGGGCGAGGGACCGGCGCCGCAGGCGCTTGCTCTCGGCCTTGGTGAAGTCCTCACGCTCCTCGCCGCGCACGCCCAGCGTGGTGATCGAGGCGGTGACGGGTGCGGCAGACTGCTCGTCCGCAGCCTCCTGCGGGACGGAAGCCGTTCCTCCCGGCAGCTCCTGGTCGGTCTGCTGGCTCATGCCATCGCCTCCTGTCGTGCCGTCGCATCGTCGTCGTCGAGCGACGAGATGACGTAGCGGTAGTGCTCGTTGGTGGCCATCAGGTCGTGGTGGGTCCCGACGGCCGTGACGACGCCGTTCTCCATCAGGGCGACCCGGTCGGCCAGCGTCACCGTCGACGGACGGTGCGCCACGATGAGCGAGGTGGTCTCGGCGAGCACACGGCGCAGACCGGCCTCCACCCGCGCCTCGGTGTCGACGTCGAGCGCCGACAGCGGGTCGTCGAGCACCAGGACCGACGGCCGCGCAGCGATCGCTCGCGCGAGTGCCAGGCGCTGGCGCTGCCCACCGGACAGCGACAGGCCCTCCTCGCCCACGCGGGTGTCGACGCCGTCGGGCAGGTCGTCGACGAAGGACGCCTGCGCGATGTCGAGGGCCTCGCGCATGAGCGCCTCGGCCTCGTCACCGTGCACGTCGGGCCGTCCGAGCAGGACGTTCTCGCGCACGGTCGACGAGAACAGGGTGGCGTCCTCGAAGGCGACGCCGACGTGTCGGCGCAGCTCTTCGCGGGTGAGGTCGCGGATGTCGACCCCGTCGATCGTCACGGACCCCCCGGTCACGTCGTACAGGCGCGGCACGAGCGAGAGCAGCGTCGTCTTGCCGCAGCCGGTCAGCCCGACGAGCGCCATGGTCTCGCCGGGCTGCAGCTGCAGCTCGACGCCGTTGATCAGGTCCGGGTACTGCGGTGCGGAGTCCTGGTACCGGAAGTGCACGCCGTTGAACGACAGGGCACCGTGCGGCTCCGCGATCGTCTTCGGGTGTTCCGGGTCCGTGATGGTGTTCTCGGAGTCCATCACCTCGAAGAACCGGTCGACCGCCGTGCGGGTGTCGAAGGTCATCGAGAGCAGGAAGCCGATCGACTCGATCGGGAACCGCAGCACCGTCGCCGTCGCGAAGAACGCGAACAGCTGGCCGACGCTGAGCTCGCCCTGCGACGCCAGCCAGATGCCGGCGAGCAGGCACAGCGCGAACGCGACGTCCGGCACGAGCAGCAGCCACAGCCAGATGCCCGCGATGGCCTTCGCCTTCTTGATCTCGGTGCCGCGCAGGGCCTCCGCCTGCTCGCTGAACTCCTGGAGCTTCGCGCCGCCGCGGCCGAAGGCCTTGAGGACGCGGATGCCGTGCACCGACTGCTCGACGCTCGTGGCGAGGTCGCCGACCTGGTCCTGGCTGCGACGCGCGACGACGGAGTACCGGCGTTCGAAGAGCAGCCCGCTGATCCAGAGCGGGATCGACGCGATCAGGAAGATCAGGCCGAGCAGCCACCCGAAGGTGAACAGCACGACGAAGCCCACGACGATCGTGACGATGTTCACGACGAGCAGGACGACGCCGAACGCCAGCCAGCGGCGGATCAGGGACAGGTCCGACACGGAACGGGACAGCAGCTGCCCGGACTCCCACCGGTCGTGGAACGCGACCGGCAGGTCCTGCAGCTTCGCGTACAGGGCGTTCCGCATGCTCGTCTCGATGCGGGTGGACGGGCGCATCACCAGACGACGGCGCGAGGCGATGAAGAACGCCTCGAGCGCGCCGAGGGCGAGCACCCCGAGTCCGGCCGGCCAGATCTGCGCGGAGTCGCGCGACGACAGCGGACCGTCGACGAGCCACTGCAGCACGTAGGGGATTGCGAGCGCCACCAGGGAGGCTCCCATCGCTGCGGCCATGCCGCCGATGATGCGCCCCTGGTAGGGCTTCACGTAGGGGTGGATCCGCGCGATCGCGCGGAAGGTGGACGGGCGCGCCGTGGTGGGCGACTTGGACATGCGTTGCGTCCTCATGCGTCTGCCGGGTCCCCGGGTCGCGCCGCCGCTCGCGTGCGTGCTTACGCGGCTTCGGCCTGGAGGCTCGGTGTGGCGTTGCGTGGTGATCATCGGCCGGGCGCGTGGTCGCGTCTCCGCCGTCACTCGCGTGACGTCGGTCGGGCCGGAGGCACCGGGGGACGGTCGTCCCCCGGGTTCAGGCGGGTGGTTCGCGGACGCCGGTGGTGCTGCGCCGCGGGGCCGTGGGAACGGCCCGACTAGACGGCGGCCGCGGCGCGGGGTCGCGGTGCGGTCGTGGACCGCCGTGCGGGAGCGGTCCCCACGACGGACACGAGACCTGCGCGGGCGGCCGTCGCCACGGTTCCGGTCATGTTGTCCATCGTCACTCCAGTCGTCGTCTTCGTCACCGTTGTGTCCGCGGTGCCGCCGGTCCCGAGGGATCGTCGGCTGCCTGCCGCGGAGCCTTACAGACTATTCACAGTGAGTCGCGGCGCGCAATGGTTCGCCACCGATTGTTCACATCAGTGGAAGAAGTGCCGCTCGCCCGTGAAGTACATCGTCACGCCGGCCGCTGTGGCCGCCGCGATGACCTCGTCGTCGCGGACGCTGCCACCGGGCTGTGCGACGGCACGGACCCCGGCGTCGAGCAGCACCTGCAGGCCGTCGGCGAACGGGAAGAAGGCGTCCGACGCCGCGACACTGCCGGCTGCCCGGTCACCGGCGCGGTCCACCGCGAGGTGGCACGAGTCGACCCGGTTGACCTGGCCCATGCCGACGCCGACGCTCGCGCCCTGGTTCGCGAGCAGGATCGCGTTCGACTTGACGGAGCGGCTCGCCCGCCAGGCGAACGCCAGGTCGGCCAGGGTCTGCTCGTCGGCGGGCTCCCCCGCGACGAGGGTCCAGGTGGTCTGGTCGAAGCCGGTGAAGCGGTCGGCGTCCTGCACCAGGAAGCCTCCGGACACCTGCTTGACCTCGCGGTCGGCGAGCGCGAAGTCGGCCGGCAGCGTGAGCAGGCGGATGTTCTTCTTGCGCGACAGGATCTCGAGCGCCTCGGGGTCGAAGCCCGGTGCGACGACGACCTCGGTGAAGATGTCCTTGACGGTCTCGGCCATGGCGACGGTGACCGGACGGTTCGCCGCGATGACCCCGCCGAACGCCGACAGCGGGTCGCAGGCGTGCGCCGCCGCGTGGGCCGACGCGATCGGGTCGACGGCGTCGGACGGGGCGATCGCGATGCCGCACGGGTTGGCGTGCTTGATGATCGCGACGGCGGGCTCGTCGAAGTCGAAGGCCGCGCGGACCGCTGCGTCGGCGTCGACGTAGTTGTTGTACGACATCGCCTTGCCGTGCAGGAGCGTCGCCTGGGCGATGCCGGCTGCGTCGCGGGCCGTGTACAGGGCGGCCCGCTGGTGCGCGTTCTCGCCGTAGCGGAGGGTGTCGGCCAGCTCCGCGTCGATCGTGAGGGACGTCGGGAAGGCGTCCCGGGCCTCCACGTCGGCGTCGTCGGCCGCGGCGGACCCACCGGCGGCGACCACGTCGGATGCGAAGTAGGACGCCACCGCGCTGTCATAGGCGGCGGTGTGGGCGAAGGCCTGGGCGGCGAGGCGCTTGCGGAGCTCGAGCGTGGTACCGCCGGCGCGGACGGCCTCGACGACCTCGGCGTAGGACGACGGCGAGACGACGATCGCCACGTTCGGGTGGTTCTTCGCCGAGGCGCGGACCATCGCCGGGCCGCCGATGTCCACGTTCTCGACCACGGTCGCGGCGTCGGCGCCCGACGCCACCGTCTCGACGAACGGGTACAGGTTCACGATGACCAGCTCGAACGGCGCGATGCCGAGGTCGGCGAGCTGCTGCTCGTGCGACTCGAGGCGCAGGTCGGCGAGCAGGCCGGCGTGCACCGCCGGGTGCAGGGTCTTCACGCGGCCGTCGAGGGATTCCGGGAACCCGGTGACGCTCTCGACGCCCGTCACCGCGTAGCCGGCGTCGCGGATGGTCTGCGCGGTGGACCCGGTCGACACGATCTCGACGCCGGACTCGGCGAGCGCTCCAGCGAGCTCGAGCAGGCCGGACTTGTCGCTCACCGAGACGAGTGCGCGGCGGACCGGCACCACGTCGCGGTCACGGTAGAGGCTGGGGTCGGCTGCGTGCACGCTCATGCGCTCGGGGTGCCCTTCAGGTCGGTGGTGCCGTTGGCGATGTCGAGGATGGTCTGGATGAGCAGGCGGCGCTCGACCGGCTTGATGCGGTCGTGCAGCGTCGACTCGGTGTCACCAGGCAGCACCGGGATGCGCTCCTGGGCGAGGATCGGGCCGGTGTCGACGCCGTCGTCCACCGCGATGACGCTCGCGCCGGTCTCGGTGACACCGGCAGCCAGGGCGTCCCGCACGCCGTGGGCGCCGGGGAAATCGGGCAGGTACGCCGGGTGGGTGTTGATGATGCCGGGGGCGAACTCGGACACCACGGCCGGGGGCAGCAGCCGCATCAGCCCGGAGAGCACGAGCAGGTCGGGCGACCACGGACGGATCTGCTCGGCCAGGGCCTGCCCCCACTCGGCACGCGACCCGTACCGGGTGAACGGCACGGTGAAGGTCGGGATCGAGAACTCCTCGCCCAGGCCCAGGCCCTCGGCGTCACGGTCGGCACCGATGGCGACGACGCGGGCGGGGTACTCGGCGTCGAAGGTCGCTTCGAGCAGGGCTCGGAGGTTCGACCCGGTACCGGAGATCAGGACGACCAGTTCGAGCACGGCACCAACCCTACCGGGAGGCACGGCGTCGACGGGTGCCCTCAGCGGTCGTCCTTGGGCTGACGCCACCAGGGCAGTTCGTCCTCGGGGATCTGGTCGGTGGTGTCCCAGTTCGTCGGGCGACCCTGCGGCGCCGGCGTCGGCCGCTGCGACGGCGCGGACGGCCGGGGCGCGGACGCGGCGGGCTCGTCGGCCTCGTCGGCCTCGTCGGCCTCGTCGTGGTCAGCGTCGACGTCGTCCCGGCCGGCGACGAACTCCTCGGTGCTCCACGGGAACGCGGGCTGGGCGTCGGTCGGCACGGGTGCCGGCGCCGCAGGCCGCTCGGGGGCGGGAGCAGGCCGCTGCGGCTCCGGGTCGGATCGCGTCACACGGTCGCGCAGCTCGCCGGCCCGGCCGCGGACCCCCTCGGCCGCACCCACGACCCGGTCGCGGAGCCCACCGAGCACCGCGCGCCCGGCGCCCCGGCGCTGCGGTTCCGGCTCGGCGGCCAGACGGTCGGCGGCCACCGCGTCGGTCTTCGCCCAGTCGGGGAGCTCGACGTCGTGGTCGGTGTCGACGGGGCGCGATGGGACGGACGGCGGCGTCGACACGGACGGCGTCGTCGACACGGACGGCTCGTCGGTGATCGGTCCGCTGCCGACCGGTCCGCTGCCGACCGGCTCGCTGCCGATCGGCTCGGTCGCCTGCTCTATCGTCGCGCGGGACCGTGCGGCGGTGGACCCGTCGTGGGACTCCTCGACCACGAAGCGGTGCACGTCGGTGGTACGACCGGCGCCGGCCTGGTCGAGTGCGGCGAGGAGCGAGCCCTCACCGGCGTCGGCCACCGCTGCGTCGTCGTCGGCCTCGGTCCACCGCTCGCGCGTCCACCCGCGGTCCGGCAGGCGGACGAGGTCGCTGCCCGCGGCGAGCGCGATGATCGCCGGCAGTCCGACCTCGAGCGCGGCGAAGCCACCGACCGCGAAGGCGTCCGGCCCGACGTCGGTCAGGCGCCCCGGGCCGAGCGAGCCGGACGACAACCAGGCGATGAGCCCGGTGGAGACCCCGGCGACGAGCCCGACGGCCACCCCGCCGAGCGCACGGTACAGCGCGGAGTCGTCCTGGCCGAGGGCACGGACCAGGCGCGGTCGCATCGCACCGCCGACCGCGAACCCGGCGACGACCGGCACGAGGATCCAGACCAGGCCGAAGGTGTGCCCGGCGGTCGGCAGCGCGCCGAAGACGGGCAGGCCGGGGATCGGGCCGAGGGTGGTGGCGATCGGGGACACGCTCGACCCGGCGCCGATGGCGAAGCCGGGGCCGACGAGCCACGCCGTGGCCCAGCCGACCAGGTCCGGCAGGAAGGCGAGCTGCCCGACCGTGAGCGCGACACCGCCGATGACGCCGGCGTGCGACTGCTCGTACAGGGTGATGACCTCGGCGAACGAGGTGAAGAGGAGCAGGCCGACCAGGACGGCGGCGACGCCGACCACCGCGGCGGTCGCGGCGGTCCCGGCGCGCAGTCCGAACGCAGCGACGGCGCGCCACACGGCGGGGACGCGGTCGACCGTCTCGACGACCCGCTGCGTCACCGCATCGGCGGGCAGGCCGCGACGACGACGGCAGACCTCGGACGTCACGAGTGCCGGGATCCCGAACCACAGCGCGGGCAGGACCACCGCCTGCCAGATCGTCGGCCGGGTGGCGGCGGAGGCCGAGGACAGCGCGACGCCCAGGCCCAGGAGCGCGACGACGGCCGTCCCGACGAGCAGCCCGGTGGTGCGGTGCTCGGTCTCGGCGAACCGACGTCCGGCGCGACCGCCGAGCCACGCGGTGACGACCGCGAAGCCGAGCGCCGCGAGCGTCACGTGGATGGGGTCGGCGGCACCGCTGACCCCGGTGCTCTTCGCGAGCGCGGACCCGAGCAGGAAGGAGACGTCGACGCCGTGGCCGACGAGCCAGACGCTGCCGGTGGCCTTCCAGAAGACGTCCCAGTCGACCTGCAGGCCGTACTCGAACCCCCACAGCAGCGTCAGCGGGACCAGGGCGACGCCGATCCCGACGCCGACCGTCACGACCGCCTCGATCGCGGCGAGCAGAGCGGTTCCCAGGCGGTTCATCGCAGTGAGGATACGGGCGTCGCGCGTCCGTCCGGCCCCGGCGCGCGGCCTCCCCGGCAAAACACCGGCGATCGCGGGACGGGCACGGGCACGAGGTGGTCCGGCGGACGGACACCGGCGTGCCGCGGGTGCGGAGCCGGCCCTGCGGACGACGGGAGGCTCCCCACCAGCTGGTGGGGAGCCTCCCGTCCGTGCTCGGTGACGACCGTCAGCGCGCCTCGCGGCGGCGACGGGCGACGAGCGCCGTGCCGAGACCGGCGAGGACCAGCACGGCGGCGGCCAGGAGCGGCCCCCGCACGTCGGCACCCGTCCAGGCGAGTTCGCCGTCGTCGCCCCGAGCGGGCACCGCACCGGGGGTCGCCGACGGTGCCGTGGCACCGGGCTCCGCCGGGACGGTCGGGTCGGTCGGCTCGACGGCGGGCTCCTCGGTGTCGACCGGCGCGACCGGGCCCGAGGCGGAGATCCCGGTCACCGTGCCGTCCGCGTCGACCGCGAACCAGAGACGGGCCGTCTGCGCACCGGCGGTGACGACGAGCTCGTGGCTGCCGGCCTCGAGCGCCGGCAGCGCGGCGGTCGCGTCGAGCGTGCCGTCCTCGGCGGTCGTGCCGGTGTACACCGTGGTCGGCGTGGAGTACACGACGGCCTCGACGTCCTGGCCGGCGGCGAAGCCCGAGGCGTGGATCGCGAAGCTCGCACCGTCGACGGCGTCACCCGTCCGGAACCCGGCGTCGATGGTCAGGTCCGGCGTGGTCACGTAGGTGAACGCACCGGCGGACCGGGCGGTCCCCCAGGCGGTCGTCACGATGACGTCGACGGCGTCGTCCGCGGCACGCGGCTCCGACTCCGGCGCGAGCACGGTGAGCGAGGTCGACGTGTTCGTCGCCGTCGTGTCGACCTGCGCCTCGACGCCGCCGATGGTGACGGTGGCGCCGTCGAGGTCGGTGCCCGTGATCGTCACGGCGTCACCGGCGTCACCCGTCGCCGGCGAGACCGCCGTGATGACCGGCACCGAGGACGCGATGACCAGCGTGTGGTCCACGCGGCCCGTGAAGCCGTCGCCGCCCGTCGCCGTGACGGTGAACGCGGAGGAGCCGGACCCGGTCGGGATCCCGGTGAGCGTGCCGTCGGCATCCAGCTCGATGCCCGCCGGCAGGGCGCCGTCGGTCACCGCGAAGGTGTAGGTGTCGCTCCGGTCGCCCGATGCCGTCAGGGTCTGCGCGTACGGGACCCCTTGCTTGCCGTCGGGCAGCTCGGTCGGACTGACCGTGACGACGGGCGCGGTGAAGCGGAATCGGCCCGCCTCGCTCGTCGCGCTGGTGCCGCCGGCCGTGGTGACGGTCACGTCGACGACGCCCTCCGCGGACGCCGGGGTGACGGCGGTGATCTCGGTGGCGGAGTCGACCGTGTACGACGCGGCCGCCGCGTCACCGAACGAGACGGCGGTGGCGCCGGTGAACCCGGTGCCGCGGATCGTCACCGTCGTGCCGCCGTAGACCACGCCCGACGCGGGCGAGACCTCGGAGACCGTCGGGACGGCCACGCGCACCTCGGGGCTGTAGGCGCGGGAGCCCGTGTCGCCGTTGGCGTCGGTGGCCGTGACGGTGAACACCGTCGTCGTGGCCTCGGTCGGGGTGCCGCTCAGCGCACCACCCTCGCTCAGCGTCAAGCCTGCGGGGAGCACCCCGGCCGTGACCGCGAACCGGTACGGCGCGTTGCCACCCGAGGCGCTGAGCTGCTGCGAGTAGGCGACGCCGACCTGGGCCGCCGGGAGCGTGGCGGGTGCGACCACGACGGTCGCTGCGGTGACGACGAGCCGGTCCGCATCGCCGGTCGCGCTCGTGCCGCTCGGGTTCGTGACGGTCGTGTCGACCGTGCCCACGGGGATGTCGGCCGGGACGACCGCGGTGAGCCTCGTGTCGGAGACGACCACGAACGACACGGCGGGCGTGGCGCCGAAGCGGACGGCGGACGCACCCGTGAAGCCGGAGCCGGTGATCGTGACCGTGCGCTGCGCGCCGCGCTGGACCGTGCCCGGCGTGACGGCGGAGACGTTGGGTGCCGGGGTGTACGTGAAGGCCCCGACGACGGGGTAGGTCACACCGCTGGCCGTGGTGACCTCGACGCGCTGCGGCCCGCCGGGCAGGCGCTGCTGCTCCGGGACGGTGGCCACGACCTCGGTGTCGGTCGAGGAGCGCACGGGTGCCGCGACGCCCGCGACGCGGACGGTCGAGCCGGCGAGACCGGAGCCGGTGATGACGACGCGGTCGCCCGGGAACCCGTTGGCGGGCGACACGAGCGTGAGCTTCGACGGCCACGCGATGGTCACGGAGCCGTTGCCACCGTGGTTCGCGATCGCGCCGGAGAGCTCTCCGGCGAAGTAGGAGCTGCCGCCACCGCCGCCGCCGGCACCGCCGTTGACGAACGCCCCGGCGCCACCGCCGCTGTAGCCGCCGCCGCCGCCGGCCGCGGACCCGTTGGAACCGCCACCGCCGCCGAAGCCGCCGCTGCGCCCGGCGCTGCCGCCGGCACCGCCGGCCGCGACCGAGCGCCCGGCTCCGCTGCCGGCGCCGTTGCCGAGGAGACCGCCGCCACCGCCGGCGTTCGAGCCGCCGCCACCGCCGCCACCGGCCGTGCCACCGGCGCCGCCGCCGTTGTCGCCCGGGTTCGCGGTCGTCGTCGTGGTCGCCGGGTAGCCGTACCGGTTCGAGCCGGTGCCGCCGCCACCGCCGGCCGCGGCGAGGATGCCGGCCTGGTCGGGCGTGGTGTAGATGAACGAGCCACCGCCACCACCGCCGCCGGTCGAGTACTGGCGACCGTTCGCGCCCATCGTGCCGACGAGGACGTTGAGCTGCTGGCCGGGTGTCACCGGCAGCGTGCCGGTGAGCTCGGCGCCGGCGGCACCGCCGTCGTAGCCGGCACCGCCCTGGGCGCCGGCGATGTCGACGTAGATGCGGTCGACGCCCGCCGGGACGGTCCAGGTCTGGACGGCACCGGTGGCCGAGAACGTGACGGATGAATCGGTGGTCGCGGCGGAAGCCGGGACGGCCGTGGCGACGGCAGCGGCAGCAGCGAACGTGCTGACCACGATGCCGACCGCGAGCGCGCGTGCGCGCAGTGCGTTGTGCATGGGGACGAGAGTGCCTTCGTTCGGGTCGGAGGGGCTGGCTCATCAAAGCAGTCCCGCCACCCCCCGCAGGGGCCGCACGCACCCCCAGAACGGGGCGACACGCCGGCGCGCGACCATCCGGACGACGAGAGGCCCGGTGCGGAACCCGCACCGGGCCTCCCGGCGATCGACCGACCGTGCGTCGGACGGTCGGCCGCTAGCGGGCGGCGACCACCTCGCGCAGCAGCGCGGCCGTCTCGGAGGGCGTCTTGCCGACCTTGACGCCGGCCGCCTCGAGCGCTTCCTTCTTCGCCTCGGCGGTGCCGGCCGAGCCGGACACGATCGCGCCGGCGTGACCCATCGTCTTGCCCTCGGGCGCGGTGAAGCCCGCGACGTAGCCGACGACCGGCTTGGTGACGTGCGCCTTGATGTACTCGGCCGCGCGCTCCTCGGCGTCGCCGCCGATCTCACCGATCATCACGATGGCCTCGGTCTCGGGGTCCGCCTCGAACGCGGCGAGCGCGTCGATGTGCGTCGTGCCGATGACCGGGTCGCCGCCGATGCCGATGGCGGTCGAGAAGCCCAGGTCGCGCAGCTCGTACATCATCTGGTAGGTCAGCGTGCCCGACTTCGACACGAGACCGATCGGCCCCTTGCCGGTGATCGTCGCCGGGGTGATGCCGACGAGCGACTCCCCAGGGGTGATGATGCCGGGGCAGTTCGGACCGATGATGCGGGTCGTGCCGCCCTTCGCCTTGGCGTGCGCCCAGAACTCCGCGGCGTCCTGCACCGGGATGCCCTCGGTGATGACGACCACGAGCGGGATGGCGGCGTCGATGGCCTCGAGCACGGCGTCCTTCGCGAAGGCCGGCGGGACGAAGACGATGGAGACGTCGGCACCGGTGGTGTCCATTGCCTCGCGGACGGTGCCGAAGACGGGCAGGGACACGTCGCCGTGGGTGACGGTCGTGCCGGCCTTGCGTGCGTTGACACCACCGACCACCTGCGTGCCGGCCTTGAGCATCAGCGCGGTGTGCTTGGTGCCCTCGCCGCCGGTGATGCCCTGGACGATGACCTTGGAGTCCTTGTTGAGGAAGATCGACATGGTCAGTCCCTTCAGGCCGCTGCGGCGGCGAGTTCGGCGGCCTGCTCGGCCGCGTCGTCCATGGTCGCGGCGACGGTGACGAGCGGGTGCGCCGCCTCCGCCAGGATCCGACGACCCTCTTCCACGTTGTTGCCGTCGAGTCGCACGACGAGCGGCTTGGTGGCCGCGTCGCCGAGGATGCCGAGCGCGGCGACGATGCCGTTCGCGACGGCGTCGCAGGCGGTGATGCCACCGAAGACGTTGACGAACACGCTCTTCACCTGCGGGTCGCCGAGGATCACGTCGAGGCCGTTGGCCATCACCTCGGCCGAGGCGCCGCCACCGATGTCGAGGAAGTTCGCGGGCTTCACGCCGCCGTGGCGCTCACCGGCGTAGGCGACGACGTCGAGCGTCGACATGACGAGCCCCGCGCCGTTGCCGATGACGCCGACCTGGCCGTCGAGCTTGACGTAGTTCAGGCCGTGGGCCTTCGCCTTGGCCTCGAGCGGGTCCTCGCTCGCGGTGTCCTCGAGCTGCTTGTGGCCCTCGTGCCGGAAGTCGGCGTTCTCGTCGAGCGAGACCTTGCCGTCGAGTGCCAGGATCTGGCCGTCGCCGGTGCGGACGAGGGGGTTCACCTCGACCAGGGTCGCGTCCTCGCCCTTGTAGACGTCGTAGAGCTTGACGAAGACGTCGGCGACGGCGTCCTGCAGCTCCGGTGGGAAGTTCGCCTGCCGAGCGATCTCGAGCGCGGCGGCCTCGTCGATGCCGGTGAGCGGGTCGACCTCGACCCGGGCGAGCGCCTCGGGCTTCTCGACCGCGAGCTGCTCGATCTCCATGCCGCCCTCGACGCTGGTCAGGGAGAGGTAGGAGCGGTTGGCCCGGTCGAGCAGCACGGAGAAGTAGAACTCCTCGGCGATGTCGGCGCCCTGGGCGACCATGACGCGCTGGACGGTGTGGCCCTTGATGTCGAGGCCGAGGATCGCCTGCGCGTGCTCGAACGCCTCGTCCGGGGTCTTCGCGACCTTCACGCCGCCGGCCTTGCCACGACCGCCGACCTTCACCTGCGCCTTGACGACGACCACGCCGCCGATGCGCTCGGCCGCTGCTCTCGCCTCCTCGGGGGTGTCGGCGGTGATCCCCTGCAACACGGGAACGCCGTAGGACTCGAAGAGGTCCCTGGCCTGGTACTCGAAAAGATCCACGCTGTTCTTCTTCCCGCACGTTCCGTGCGATCGGCATCGGTTACCCGGTCGCCACACTCACCATCGAGGGTCGCTCGATGTCGAGACAACGGCCGCCACGCAGCCTAGCGCTGCTGGGTGGACGGCCGGTGCGCGGCCGGGAGGCACGGGTCGCCTCCGCCACGCGTGAGCCGCTGGGCGCACCCCTGGGACCACCCCCCAGCGTGCGCCCGGCAGTGTGGATCGGTGAACGAAGCACTCCGCACCCGCGCCACCGACGTGTTCGGCTGGCGCCTCCGCCCCGACCAGGAATCCGTCATCGACGCGGTGCTCGACGGGCGCGACGCACTCGCCGTGATGCCGACCGGATCCGGCAAGTCCGCGATCTACCAGGTCGCCGGCCTCGAGCTGGACGGCATCGTCGTCGTGGTCTCCCCCCTCGTGGCGCTGCAGGAGGACCAGGTCGTCGGACTCGAGCACCACGAGGGCGCTCCCCGGGCCGTCGCGATGAACGCCACGCGGAAGGCGCGTGACGTCGCCGAGGCCTGGGACGCCGTCGCCGCGGGCGAGGTCGGCTACGTGTTCCTGGCCCCCGAACAGCTCGCGAAGGACGACGTGCTCGAGCGGCTGCACGACGCCGGCGTCGCCCTGGTCACCGTCGACGAGGCCCACTGCATCTCGTCCTGGGGCCACGACTTCCGCCCGGACTACCTGGCACTCGGCGAGGTCGTGGAGCGCCTCGGCCGTCCCCCCGTCCTGGCACTGACCGCCACCGGCTCCGCCCCCGTGCGGGACGACGTGGTCGCACGGCTCCACATGCGCGACCCGTTCGTGCTCGCGTCGGGCTTCGACCGCCCCGGCATCCGGCTCGAGGTCGTCCGGCACGCCGAGGACGCCGAGAAGCGCCAGGCCGTGGTCGACCAGGTCGCCGAGCTCGACGGCGCCACCGTCGTCTACGTCGCCACCCGTGCGGCGACCACGGAGTACGCCGACGCCCTGGCGGCCCGCGGTCGTCGCGCGCAGCCGTACCACGCGGGCATGCGGATCGCGGAGCGCGAGGCCGTCCACACCGGGTTCCTCGACGGCGACGTCGACGTGGTGGTCGCGACGAGCGCCTTCGGCATGGGCATCGACAAGCCCGACGTCCGGTACGTCGTGCACGCCGACGTCCCCGAGTCGATCGACTCGTACTACCAGGAGATCGGCCGCGCCGGGCGCGACGCCGAGCCCGCCGGCGCCACCCTGCACTACCGCTCCGAGGACTTCGGCCTGCGCACCTTCTTCGCCTCCGGCTCGCCCCGACCCGCTTCGGTGCGGGCCGTCTTCGACGCGGTCCCGACGACCGGCTCGATCGCCCGCTCGGCGCTCGTCGAGGCCTCGGACCTGTCCGCCCGCACCGCCGGGCGCGCGCTGAACGCCCTGCTCGACGCCGGAGCCCTGCGCGACGACGTCGACGGCGTCTCCCGGGTGCCCGACGGCCCGGACACGGCCGACCGCGCGGCCCGTGCCACCGCGGACCGTGCGGCGGAGCGCGAGCGCGTCGAGGAGTCCCGGATCGCGATGATGCGCCAGCTCGCCGAGACCACCGGCTGCCGACGCCAGTTCCTGCTCGGGTACTTCGGTGACGAGCTGTCGGAACCGTGCGGCAACTGCGACACCTGCTCGTCGGGCACGGCGCTCGAGGCGGCGGCCCACGTGGCCGACGGGTCGAACGACGGCGCCTGGCCGCCGGACGCCCGCGTCGAGCACGCCGAGTGGGGCACCGGCGTCGTCATGAGCACCGAGGAGGACCGCATCACGGTGTTCTTCGAGTCGGCGGGGTACCGCACGCTCGGGCTGGCCGACGTCGAGGAACGCGAGCTGCTCGTCAAGCTCTGACCGGCGTCACGTGCCCGATCGGGCACGGCGGGGGAAGGCGCGGTCGCTCGACCACCCGTCGGCGACCGCGCTCCACTCCCCCGAGCATCCGCGATGCTGCCCTGGCGGCGTGACCGACAGGTGACGCCCGGGTGAACACGACACGAACCCGGACGCCCGCCAGGCGCCGCCGGGTATGCAGGAAGCCCGCAACGGAAAGGAACCACCATGAGCGACCCCGGCATCAGCCCCGTCGACGACTTCGACGCCCAGCAGCGACGCGACGACGACATCGACCGCGAGCACGTCGGCCCCTACGAGGTGGACGAGGCCGAGGAGCCCCTGGAGACCGTCACGAACGACGCGGTCGCCGGCGAGACGGTGGAGCCGCAGCCCGGTGACGGCACCGACGACGGCCCCACCGGCGGCGCCCCGCGCGAGGGTTCGCCCGACCTGACGGAGCAGGGCGAGGACCGCCCCGACCTCGGCGGCGACCTCGGCACGAAGCCGCTCTGACCCGGCCCACCACCAGGCGATCCCGGAACACGGCTCGGTAGCATCGGGCCGTGTTCCGTCGTGTCCGCACCGGTGTCCGCCGCTCGCCCGTGGCCGCGCGCCTGCTGGCGATCGCCGCGATGCTCCTGGTCGCCGCCGCGGCGCACCTCGCCACGACCGCTGAGCCCGTCGGCCGGTGGGTCCCGCTCCTGGTCGTCGGGGTGGTCGGCGCCGTGGTCACCGGCGCGCCGGCCCGTCTCTGGCCGCTCCCCGCGATCTGGCTCGTCGCGACGCTCCTCGCCCTGACCCGCGACGCCCCGGTCGACTCCTCGGCCGCCGTGGTCGCGCTGGTCGTCGGTGCGGCTGCACTCCTCGCGGCGATCGCCGTCGACCTGCGCCCCGTCCTGCGGGCGCGACGCCGACGGGGTGCAGCGTGACCGCCCCACGGCACGGAGGCGCGACCCACGAGCCGCACCGTGCCTCCCGTCCGTCTGCTGGCCGCGTGCACGACCGTCACCTGCGTCGGTTCCTCGCCGACAGCACACCCGTGGCCGCGGGCGGCCGCGCCATCCTGCTGCAGATCGCCGACCCCGTCGTCGCGGCCGGTGTCCGACAGCACTCGGACTTCGCCCGGCGACCCCAGCAGCGGCTCGCCCACACCCTGATGTTCGTGTACGCCGTCATCGTGGGCACCGAGGCCGACTCGGCGACCGCGGCGGGCTTCGTCAACCGTGCGCACCGGCCCGTCGCCGGCGCCGACGACGTCGACCGGCAGCTCTGGGTCGCCGCGACCCTGTTCGACTCCGCCCGGCAGGCGCACGACCTGTTCGGCACGCACGTCTCCGCGGCCCGCGCCGAGGAAGTCCTGGCCGCCTACGCCCCGATCGCCACCGCGCTGCGGGTGCCGGCGGACCGCTGGCCGACCTCGGTGGCCGCGTTCGACCGGTACTGGCAGCAGACGTTGGCCGGGCTCGAGGTCACCGACGACGCCCGAGGGGTCGTGCGCGCCCTGCTGCACCCCCGGTTCGCGCCGCTGTGGGTGCGGGCCGTGATGCCCCTCGTGCGCATCGTGACCGTCGGGATGCTGCCCGATGCGCTCCGGTCGCAGTACGGGTTCGCGTGGGGGCCGCGCGAGGAACGGCGGTTCCGCCGGACCGTCCGGGCGGTGGCCGGGGTGCGGGCGCTCGTGCCGGGGGCGCTGCTGCGGCTGCCGGGGCCGTTGCTGCTGCGGGCGATGCGGCGGACGGCGCGGCGACACGCCGCGGTACGGTAGCGGGCATGTCGGTCGACCACTTCGCCATCACGGTCCCGCGTTCCTGGTTCGAGCTCCCGGTCGAACCGGAACGCCGCGACGACCGGATCAGCGCCCTCGTCAACGAGCGCATCGAGGACCACCGGGAGCTGTGGGACCACCGCACCGAGATCGTCCGGGTGCTCCGGCGGTTCGCCCGGTCGGCCTGGGACAGCGGCGCGCGGTACTGCGCAGCATTCGCCGAGCCGAGCGAGGACGGCATCGTCTCCGGGGCGCTCACCGTGACGGTCCTGCCCGCACCGGAGGCCGGCGGCGACCCGCTCGCCGCGCTCACCGACCACGTCGCCGCGCTCGGCGGGGACGACGACGGCATGCACGTCGACGTGCACGAGGTCCCCCGCGTCGGCCGGGTGCCGCGCGTCTGGGGCGTCTCCACCGTGCAGGCGCCCGACGGGCGCGGCTCGTTCGACGTCGTGCTCATGCAGACCTTCGTGCCGGCCGGCGACCAGGTGGCGCTGGTGAGCGTGTCCTCGCCTGCCACCGACCTGGCCGAGCCGCTCTACGAACTGTTCGAGACGGTCACCGACACGTTCGAGCTCATCGACTCCGCCAGCGTCGCCGGCAGCGACGTCTGATGCGGATCTGGCCGTTCCGGAAGCGCCGGAAGCCCGTCGAACCCGTCGTCGAGCGGGTCACCGCCGACGACCTGACGCGGATGGGGCAGCGCGGCGAGCTCGCGCGTGCGGTGGTGACGCCGCCACCGGCCCCGCGTGCGAGCGCCGACCGCGTGCGGGCGACCGTCGCGCAGCTGCCGGGGCGTCCCCTCGGCGGCGCCGGCGCGGGCGCCCGCACGACCGCGGCTCCGGCCCGCCAGACCGCGGCCGCCGTGCTCGTCCTCGACGGTGTGCAGCGCGTGACCGTGTCCGGCGGTGGACTCATCGGCCGTGATCCCGCGAGCGCGCACCCCGGCGGCGGGTACGGCCACGTGATCGCCCTGGAGGACCCCGAGAAGCTGCTCAGCCGGACGCACCTGGAGTTCGGGTTCGGTGCCGAGGGGACGCTCTGGGTGCTCGACGCCGCATCGGCGAACGGCGTCGAGCTGCAGCGCCCTGGTCACCCCGCGGCGGTGCTCGTGCCGTCGCAGCGCACGACCGTCCACCCAGGTGACACCGTCGTGTTCGGCGGGCACACGCTCCGCACGGAGCCGGCCGTCGGCCTGGTCGGCGAATCGCCGCTCGGCTGACCCGACCGCCGAGCTGACCGTGCGCCGACGGCCTAGTCGCCGGCGGGCACCTGGACGAGCCGCAGCACCTGGTCGGCGTCGTGCAGCAGCGCCCTCCCCGCGACGCGGTCCTGCGTCACCAGGCTCTTCGAGAGCTTCGTGCCGATCAGGTCGCCGTCCACGGTGCTCAGCGGCGCGAGGAGCATGCCCCGACGGGCCTTCTTCGCATCGACCTGCCAGCCGCGGAACCCGCTCGCCACGCCCTCGACGTCACCCGCGATGACGAGCCCGACGGAACGGCCTCGGTCGGAGCCCATGATCGCTCGGAACACCGGCTCGGCCGGCGACTCCTTGAGCGTCTCGGCGTCGTCGACGAGCACGAGGGTGAAGCCGTCCGACCCGGTGTCGATCGCCGCAGAGAGCCCCTCGGCACCGATCGCACCGTCGGTCACCACGGTGGCCCGGGGCGCGCCCTCGATCGCGCGGAGCGGGGACTCGCGCGGCGTCACCGCGACCACCGATCCGCCGGCCGACAGCACGTGGCGGGCCATCGCGACGAGCGCCGTGCTCTTCCCCGACCGCGCACTGCCGCCGACGATGAACACCGGGGTGTCCTGCACGAAGTCGTGCGTGAAGAGGCGCAGTTCGTCACCGCCCACGCCGAGCGCGACCCGGCCGACCGACGCCTCGGCCGACGGCAGGTACCGCACGGCGTCCGCGAAGGTGATCGAGCGCGGGAGCACGTCGATGCGGAACGGCTTCGGGGCGTCGGCCGGCAGGTGCGCGCGGACCTCGTCCCCGATGCCACGGAGCGCCGCAGCCTGGTCGCGGCCGCCGAGCCCGCCGGGCAGCACGGCGACCTGGGTCTCCGTCGCCGTGGCGTTGCGGAACCCACGCCCCGGCGGGATCGACTCCGGCAGCTTCTTGCCGTTGATGCCCTCGTAGTTGTAGTCGCCGCGGTCGGCCAGGGCGAGCAGCAGCTTCCGCTCCACCTGGCTCGACATCCGGCCGGACGTCAGGGTGCGGTCGCCGGAGACGACCAGGTGCACGCCGACGCCGACGCCCTCGCGCAGCAGGGTCTGGACGGCGTCGTGCAGCGCACCGTTCTCGGCGTCGGCCAGGGTCGCCATGAAGCTCTCCCACTGGTCCAGGAACACGACCACGTGCGGCATCGGCACCGTGCCCGCGTCGGTCCGCTGTTCGGCGATCGACGAGTAGCCGCCGGCGGCGAAGGCGGCCTGTCGCTCCTGCACCGTGCGGAGCAGGATGCCGAGCAGCCGCGAGACCCGGTCGGGTTCGTGCCGCTGCACCACGGCACCGCAGTGCGGCAGCGCACCGAGTGCCAGCAGCGCACCGTTGCCGCAGTCGATCCCGTACATGTGCACGTCCCCGATGCCGAGGCGCAGGGCCATCGCGCCCGCCAGGGTGCGGAGCGTCTGACTGCGACCCGAGCGTGGCGAGCCGATCACGAAGAGGTGACCGTCCACGTCGAGGTCGAACACCGCCGGGCGCTGCCGCTGGTCACCCGGGTGGTCCTCGACGCCCCAGGCGACCGCCAGGGGGGCCAGGTCAGCGGCGCCGGTCGCCTCGACGTCGTCGAGCCCGACGACCTCGCCGAGCGGCGGCAGCCAGGGCTTCCGCTGCTCGGGGGTGCCGAGGGCGCGGGTGGCGTCGTCGATCGACGCGACGAGGACGCTCAGGTCGGTGACCTCCACGTCACTGGCGGCGACCTCGACGGCGGCCGGACGGGGAGCCGGATCGCTGTACGAGGCGAACGTGAGCTCGCGGACCAGGGCGGGCCGGGCCTCCTGGTCGTCCGTGCCGGGCCGGCGGCCACCCACACGACCGGACTGGAACGGCAGCAGCGAGGCGGCGCCGAGCCGCACGTACGCACGGCCCGGCGTGGACTTGGCGATCCGCGCGGCGTCGTTCGCACCGATGACGTCCTGGCTCTCCGACTGGTCGGTGACGCGCAGCGCGATCCGCAGGTTCGTGTTCGCGCGGATCTCGGGCGACACCACACCACCCGGGCGCTGGGTGGCGAGGATCAGGTGGATGCCGAGGGAGCGGCCGCGCTGGGCGATGTTCACCAGGCCCTTGACGAAGTCGGGCAGCTCGCGGGCGAGCGAGGCGAACTCGTCGATCACGATGAGCAACCGCGGCAGGCTCGGGATCGTCTCCCCGCTCGCCGCGCGCTTGGCCTGCAGGTCCTGGTAGTCCTCCAGGTCCTTCGCCCCGACCTCGGCGAGGGCGTGCTCGCGGGTGCGGAGCTCGGCACCGAGCGACTCGAGCGCACGCTCCACCTGGTGCGTGTCGAGGTCGGTGACCATGCCGACCGTGTGCGGCAGGTCGACGCAGTCCTTGAAGGCCGCGCCGCCCTTGTAGTCGACGAGGACGAAGTTCATCTCGTCCGGCCGGTTCGCCACGGCGAGGGACGCGACGATCGTCTGCAGCAGCTCGGACTTGCCCGAACCGGTGGTGCCGGCGACCAGGCCGTGCGGCCCGTCGTTGCGCAGGTCGATCGCGAACGGCCCGTCGATCGAGGCACCGACCACGGCCGTGGTGCTCCGTCCGCCGAGGAGCCACCGGGCCTGGACGGCCTCGGAGGTCGGCGGTTCCAGCTGCAGCACGTCGAGCAGGCGTGCCGACGACGGGATCGCACCGTCCTGCACGTCGGGACTCGCGTCGACGATCGGCGACAGCGACCGTGCGACCCACTCGAGCCAGTCCTGGTCGACCAGGTCGGGGCGCGCGTCGTCGATGCGCTCGCTGCGCTGCTGGGTGACCCGCAGGCGGTCGTCCCGGACGACCACCACGGCGTCGCACTCCTCGGGCAGGAGCCGTTCGTCCAGGTCGAGGCAGATGCTGAACACCCCGACCGACGGCCCCTCCTTGAGCACCTGCACCAGCGAGGGCATCGCGCGGAGTCGGCGGGCGCCGTCCATCACGACGACGATCTCGTCGGCCGGCGGGGTCTTCTTGCCGATCCCCGCCTCCTTCCGAGCGTCGATGACCGCGGCCAGTTCGGCGATCGCCCGCGCGGTCGAGGCGGCGCTCGAGGCGATGCTCGTCATCGGCTGGTCGGCACCGTCGCGCCGGACGTGCGGCAGCCACGACATCCACTCCCACAGCGACGTGCGCGTGGTGTCGGTGAGCAGCGTGAAGGTGACGTCCTTCGGACTCTGCAGCGTCGCGAGCTGCGCGACCACCCAGTTCGCCAGGCGACGAGCGTCGTCGTCCGGACCGGCGATGCCGATCACCCCGCGCTCGGCCAGGCGGATGCGGACCGGCACGTCGGTCGCGTCCCACGCGACCGTGCGCTTGTGGGAGAGCTGCTCCGGGTCCTCGATGGTCACCTCGGACCGTTGCGTGGCGGTGCCGACGCGGACGAGCAGGTGGTCGGGGTCGGTTCGGCGCCGCTCCCACAGCCGGGGCAGGGGCGTGACCGCGGTCTCGTAGACGGCGGCCGGGTCCGGCGCACTCGCGATCCAGCGCGCGCGTTCGGACTGGAGGCTCTCGGTCGCGTCCGCCTCGATGCGCGCCTTGGTGTCCTCGTACTCCGCGACCCGCTGGCGGTACGTCTTCTTGCCCTGTCGTCGCCCCTGGAGGCCCGTGATGATCATCAGGATCGGCGACAGCAGGGCGATGAGCAGGTAGATCCACCGCCCGGTGGTCGACACGAACATCACGGCCATGCCCATCGGCGCGAGCGCCATCAGGATGGGCAGGGCGCGCGCCGGCGGCTCGGTCGGCGGGGCGGGGAGCTGGTAGCGGGTGTGCTCGTCCGGCGGCAGGATCCGCGGCGGCCGGTTGTACTCGAGCGACATGCCGTCGTCGGCCAGGGACAGGTGCGCGCCACGGTCGGGTGCGTGACCGAAGCCGAGCAGGACGCCGCCGACGGCGAGTTGCGCGGTCTCCGGCCAGTCGGTCTCCTCGGTGACCGGCTCCCCGTCGAGGACGGCCCCCGCGTAGCCGTTCGCCGGGCGCACCTTGGCGCCGTCCGCCGTGACCGTGACCAGCAGGGCGACGTCGGGCACGGTCTCGGTGCCGGCTGCCTCGGCTTCGAGCTCGTCGGTGGTGCTGACCGGCACGCGGACGTGGGCTCCGGGTGCGGTGCCGATCGTCACCGTCCCGGTGCTCACCCGCACGATCGTCCCCGCGTGGAGACCCGAGACGATCCGGATCTCGGCATCGGCCAACGGGCGGAGCGGTTGCGGCGGCACCTGCTCGGCACTCCGGCTCACCACCACGCCGTCGCGGACGCCGGACGCGGCGATCGGGAGCGACAGGTCGAGCGGCTGCGCCCCGACGAAGTAGACCGGTGTCCGCCCCGAGGCGACGACGTCCGTCGCGATGAGCCGCTCGGCCTCGGCGACGACCTCGCGCACCGGCCTGCCTTCGTCGCCGTCCACGTAGACGTTCGCCGTCTGACCGCTCTCGCGGTCGACCATCGTGAACGTGAAGGTCATGGCGTTCCCCCGTAGCGTTGACTCCGTGCAGGACGATGGTAGTGTCCCGTGCAACACGCCCCGTAGGGGGGACAGACGAAACTCCGGGGAAAGGGAGTCACACCGTGGCGAACATCAACGTCTCGTACGCAGACCTCGAGGCAGCAGCCTCCGACCTCAAGGCGGGTCAGGCGGACATCGAAGACCGTCTGTCGGCGCTGCAGCGCAAGATCCAGCAGCTCATCTCGGACGGCTACGTCACCGACAAGTCGTCGGTCGCGTTCGGCGAGTCCTACGACGAGTTCAACCGTGGCGTGACCCAGACGGTCCAGGGGCTCGAGGGCCTCTCCACGTTCCTCTCCAAGGCCTCGCAGACCCTGTCCGAGACGGACGAGTCGCTGGCCTCCGGCCTCAAGGGCTGACACCGACGTCGACCCCGTGCCCCGCGATCGCGTGGGGCACGGGGTCGTCGCGGTCCTGTGGCGCCGTCCTGACGGCGTCGGTTCGTATCGGGGAGGGATTGTTCCGTGGCAGGCAAGCTGCTGGTTGACCTGATGGGGCTCGGGGAGCTCCAGAACGACCTGACGACCGTGCACAGCACGCTCGAGCAGGCACACAAGCGTGTCGACGCGTCCGACGACGCCATCGGCTCGAGCACCGTGCAGGACGCCCTGCACGACTTCGACCACCGCTGGGGCGACAAGCGGGACAAGATCAGCGAGTCGACGAAGGCGTTGGCGGACATGTTGAGCTCGTCCATCGAGACCTACACCGAGACCGACGAGCAGCTGGCCCACGCCCTGCAGGTCAACGACGAGAACGGCGGCGGCGGACCCGCTGCCTCGAGGGCGCAGTAGTCATGGGGCGGCCGTCGGGGTGGGATGTCGTCGATCAGGGTGATGATCCGGTCAAGGGTGATCCGTCGACGTTGCGGATGATGGCGCGGGAGTACCAGCGCATCTCCGACGCCGCTGATGATGCCTCGACGCGGCTGCAGTCGGTGCAGGGGTCGGGGTGGCTGACCGACTGGGAGGGTGAAGCGGCCGACGTGTTCGTCGACGCGATCGAGGACACCCCGTCGGACCTGACCAAGCTCGTCGACTCGTACGAGCTCGCGGCGACGGCGTTGTCGGGGTGGGCGGACACGGTCGATGACACCCAGTACCGGGCGGATGGTGCGTTGGCGGACGCGAAGGACGCCACCGGGGACCTCGCCGCGGCGCAGGACCGGTTGGCGGATGCGCAGTCGACCCTGTCGCACTACCAGTCGGCGTCGAAGGACCTGGCGAAGGTCGCTGACGAGTACCCGGCGGGTTCCGACGTGCCGGACGGGGTGGAGGTGCCGTCGCCGGCGCAGTTGCGTGCGGCGTCCGACAACGCTTCCGTCGCACAGGGGTCGGTCAGCTCGGCGCAGGGGGACATCGCGGCGGCGCAGTCGCGGATCGACGCGGCGAAGCGGCTCGTCGCGGATGCGAAGGGCGACTGGGAGGACGCAGAACGGCGGACCGCCACGAAGATCGGTGAAGCAGCCGATGCGGGGTTGGGGAAGCAGTCCACGTGGGACAAGATCTTCGGCTCCGAGGCGTGGGAGACCATCGTCTCCATCGCGAAGGTCGTCGTGGCCGTGGGCGGCATCATCGTCATGATCATCGGCGGGCCGCTCGCATGGATCGTGCTCGGTGCGGCGTTGCTCGTGCTCGCCGACACCTTGTACAAGATGTCGAAGGGCACGGCCGACGGGTGGGACCTCGCGTTCGCGTTGCTCGATTGCATCCCCGGGATGAAGGGCATCACCACCGCGGCGAAGATCGGTGAGGAGTTCGCGAAGGGCGCCTCACTCGCCGCCAAGTTCAGCGCCGCCGGTCGACACGTCGCATCGGAGAGCCGACAACTGTTCGCGCCGGGCCTGCACCTGGTCAACAACCTGCGCCACGGTGCCGCTCTGCGTTCGGTCGAGTCGCTCCGCGCTCTCGCCGTCCACGGTGGATCGGCGGCGGTCGGTTCCCTCCGGCGCCCTGGGGACGGCTTCATTGCCTCGATCCGCTCGATGCCGGAGATCGCGAACAAAGCCACGCAGGCGTACTGGGACAACGGCGGCTCGTCGCTCGCAGAACTCGCCCGGCACTGGCAGGGCGGCAAGGGCGGCTTCCGGAGCGGCTACCTGGGTGTCGACCGCTGGGCGAACGGCGACGCCGACTCGCTCGTGGGGCAGACCCTCCAGATCAGCGGTCCTGGCCACGGCAACTTCTACGTCCCCGACGGCACCATGCACGCCGGCGGCAGCGCCTCCGACTACAGCGAGTCGGTACAAGTGGGCGTGCAGTCCCACGCCGGTCACGACGGCGTCCCCGCAGGGGCGCAGACGCACCCCGACTACCGCAACACCGGCGACAGCTACCTGGTGAACCAACCGCTGCCGCATGCCGAGGGCATCGCGCAGGCGAACACCCAGTTCGGCGGTGGCGGGCAGCACCAGCTCTTCACGGACAAGTCGACGAACGCCCTCGTGAACGCCGGCGTACTCAGCCCTGTCGACCAAGCAGGGAACGTCGTCCCCGACGGGATGAACCAGGTGCTGATGGACCCAGCGACGCGGAGCCCGCAGCCGGGGGTGCTCACGACACACCAGTACGCGAACGCGCTGCAGGACCTGGGCTCCCGCGGGCCAGTGGTCGCGGCGGGCATCGTGACGGCACCGTGGGACATCAGCGAGGCGACGCAGTCCGTCCAGGACCGACTGCGGTGACCCGGAGCGGCGTCACCCGGGCGGGCCACGAGCTCCTGGACCGATCACCGTCCTGGAATGCCCTGCCCGAGCGCGCCGCGGACGGCCGGTGGACCATCACCGAGACCGTCGACCCGCTGTGGCCGGAGTACGGCGCGAGCCTGCGATTGCTCAATGCCCTGTCGACCGACGGGCACGAGGTCGAGGACCTCGACGGCACGCTGTTCGAGCGCGGGCGTCAGGTCGTCGTCCCACGCGCGGCACTCGTCCACACGACGTCCGCACCCGCGGTCCTCGAGTCGGTGGCCCTGGCGGACTCGTTCCACGTCGCATCGTTCGCGGTCGACGGCCGGACCGACGTCAACATCGAGGACGGCTGGCGGAACGAGTACGAAGCGCGCCGCTTCCGCACGACGTTGAGCCCGGACCGAGCAGCGATCGACCGCCACGAACCCGGCGTGGTCCCCACGACGGTCTCACGCATCGAGAAAACCGTGGAACCCCTGGCGATCGACGCGCGCGGAACGTACACCGTGCCGTCCACCGGCCCGTACGAACAGGGATGGGGCAGGCTCGCGCCGGTCGTCCGCACGATCACCGAACTGGGGCTCGAGGTCCGTCCCGATCTCGGTGCGTACAAGACGCTGTCCGGTGTCGTCCGCCCGACGTGGGGTACCGAGATCCGTGGATCAGACGACTGGACAGAGCTGCTCGCGCGATTCGTGTTCCCGCAGGGGGTCCACGCGGAGGTACTCTGCGATGGGTACGCGATCATCCGCGACATTCCCCACCCCGGCGACCCGCTGCACCCGACGTTCGCGCTCGTGTTCACACCCCCGTCCACGGCACGACCGAGCTTGTTCGCGAGGATCTTCTCCTGATGAGCACCACCACGAATCTCACCTCCGCACAGCGGCGCGCCCTGATGGTGCGCTCACGATTCGCGTTCGCGGCAGCCGAGGTCGTCGCACTCCGGCATGACGAGCAGGGAATCCCGCTCGGAGTCGTCAGTCCTGAAGGCACCCCGCTCGCGCTTGCCTTCACCGATCCTGCAGCCGCCGTCGCTCGCATCCCGGCCGGGGTCGCAGCGACGCCGCTGTCACTGCCGATGTCGCGCCTGGTCGCCGGTCTCCCAGCTGATTGGGGTCTCGTGCTCGACATCGACCAGCCGTACCCGCAGGTCGTGCAGCCCGACGAGAAGCAGACGGTCATCGCCGCGGGCGGCCCCTTCCCCGCCGGCGCCGCGGTCACGCTCCGCCCGGCACCGTCCGCGTCCAAAGAGTTCTCCGAGGCGCTCGCCGAGCGAGCCCAGCCCACGCCGGGCGTGGTCCGGGTGTGGCTGTTCCGCCACGGTGTCGACATCGTGCCCGAGGACTTGATGGTCGTCGTGTCGACGGCTGACCGTGACTCTGCGATCGCCTTCGCCGAGATCGTGTTCGAACTCGCTCGTGCACACGACGTTCCGGTACCGGTCATCACTGCCTGGATAGACGAGCTTCCTGTCGAACACGCCACCTGGGTTCGACAGCAGCCGCCACTCGCGCACGTCGCACCGCGCTGATGCCAGGTCGATGAGGACGGGGGTCACGAGGGCGGGCAGATCCCTGCTGCCGACATCGAGGTCGTGGCGAGCGAGGCCGGAGCCACAACCCGATGGTCGTCTCCGCACGATGACGTCCCCGGACCCGCTCTGGCCGGAGTACGGTCGTCTGCTCACCTTCATGAACTGGCTCGAGGACCGCTCTTTCACGATCGCCGAGCATCGAGGACCATTCCGGCAACGCGGCAATGAACTCCTCGTTGACAGGCGATTCACCGCCGTCGGACGGCCGTGTTCGATCGCCGACCTCGAGAAGGAGTGGTCCTTCGGCGAAGGGATTGAACTCGTCGAACGCCCTGGCGGCCCTGGGACGCCGATCGCTCGAATTCGAGACGGAGTACGAGCGGGTGACCACCGGTACTCGGTCGATCTGCGGATGGCGGTCAACGGAGACACGCTCGTGAACGACGACCGAGACACAGCCTTTCGTGCACTGATCCGTCTCGGTCCCGCGCTCGCCGCCACCCCCACATGGAACGGTCGCGACGTCCCCGCTGAGCACCCCGCCGAGGCCGGATGGGGACGTCTGCCGTACATCGTCCAATCAATCCAACAGGAAGGCGGTCGGCTCTCGACTCGACCTTCGAACCAGCGCCTTTCGAAGGCTGTGGAACACTCCGCGACCGTCCTCTGGCGGGGCCACTCCACTCTGGACGACCTTCGACTTCCCGACGGCATGGCGGCGGAACGCCTCGATGACGGAACGACACTGGTCCGGGACTTCCCCGGCGGGTTCGCGAGTGAGCGGGCGCGTTTTGCACTCGCCGTCCTGTCCGATGGTTGACGTCCTCACGTGGCGCTCTCCCGTGACGAGCATGCTCCTGGAGTGGTGAACGTGCGCCTCACTGCTGTCCCCGTACCCGATGAGTTGCACCTCGCGATCGACGACCATGGCCGACCCGCCACGTTGCCGTACGACCGTGGCGTCGTCGTCGAGTTCGCGTACTCCGTCACCGGGAATCGCCCGACCACTCGTGGCACGGGTTCACGGTGGGTGAGCCACCTCCACGTCGGGTACGGGCGGTGCTCCGCGGGAAGCCAAGCCTGCAGCTGCTCAGCGATCGCGCCGTGTTGCCCGAGGAAGACCGGTACCATCGCCCACCCAGTCCGGCCGCCCATCGCTCGGACTCAGCGGGCACCCTCCTCGCCATCGGACCGGGCGTGACCGCGCCCACAGCGCTCCCGTTCAACCGAGTGGTGATCGATCGATGACGATGCCGAGCGCGGATCCGACGGCGATCGAGCCGGGGTGTTCGGTCTGCACCGCTGCAGTGGCACGCCACGGCAGGGCCGAGATATCGATCGGCGTCAGCCGCCGGCAACAGACCTCGTACTTCCGGTGCGTCGCCTGCGACACGTACTGGGGACTGGACGAGCGCTCGCTCCGCGTCGTCGGGGAAGACGACGTCCCGGTCGACCTGACGAGCGACTGGCGCGACGGCGACGGCAACCTCCGAGCGGCACCGCTTCCGCCGTACCGCCTGTTCGCGCGGCACGCCGATCTCCCGACGGAGATCACCACGACGGCCTTCGGTGACCAGGAGTACCCGCCTGCCGTCATCGACATCCCGTTCGCCCACGAGCTCCTCAACTCGGTCCCGGATGGCCCCCTCGCCGCGCGGCTTGCCGTCTGCCGACAGCTCGCGCGGTTGGCGGAAGCCGTCTCGCCGTCTCCGTGCCCGGCGGAACGGGCGTGGACCTTCCGCCGCGTCGAGTACACCGACTCGCTCGGGCACCGTCACGTGGGCTACGGCTTGGAGCTCGATCGGGTCGCGACGTTCGACGAGATCGCGTCGCGCGTCAGGTTCCCCGGGTTCGGACCGAGCGTCTTCTCGGCGACTCCGCGGAACGCCACGATGCACGAGTCAGGAACCGTGATGACCATCGGTCCGGGAGGCGCAATCGCGCACCCGGGCATCCCGTTCTTCAATGCTCTGCGGCTCGGTGAGTGACATGACGACCTACGAACGAACCGCTCACCGCAACGGCACGAGCGCTCCGGCGAGCGTGACCGTCGAGATGGACCTGACGAACTCCGACCATCAGGTGCGGTACACCGTGACCGTGTTGCTGTCGGGCGTCGAGCACTCGGCCACGGCCGATGACGCCTTCGAGGCGCTGAGCCTGGTGCGGGAATCGCTCGACGTCGACAGCTGGCTCCTGGGCGTGCAGGGGGCGCGCGTGGACGTGTGGCCGAGCGCGATGGCACGACAGCAGGGTGGTGGCCTGCGTGCCTACCGACTCAGCCGCGGTCGTCGCCCCCGGCTCAAGGACCTCGTCGATGTGTTCGCCCCGGCCGACGAACACCTCGGCACCGTGCAGGCGCAACGCGCGTTCGTCGCAGCGAAGTTCCCTGACGCCTGACCGGGCACCGGCGGCGACCGTCCCCGACTCCCTGAACGCCGAACCCCCGCGCACGGTTGGCTGGGTCCATGTCCTCTGCCCCGCTCTCCGGTGACGACTCCCTGCACCTGCCCGAGTTCGACAACCCGCCAACATCTCCGCTCGACCTCGCCCGCGAGTGGTTGTCCGCGGCGGAGGACCGAGAGGTCTCCGAGCCGTTGTCGATGACCCTCGCCACGGCCGGGGCGGACGGTCGTGTGTCGGCGCGCACCGTCGACGTGAAGCGCATCGAGGCGGACGGACTGGTCTTCGGCACATCGGAGGACAGCCCGAAGGGCCGCCAACTCGCCGAGAACCCGCACGCGGCTCTGCAGGCGTACTGGCGCGAGACGATGCAGCAGCTCCGGTTCGAGGGGCGCGTCGTGCGGCTGTCGGACGACGAGTCCGATGCCCTGTTCGCGGACCGCTCCCCGAAGTCACGCGCCGCGACGGCCATCGCCGATCAGTCGGCCGTGCTCGAACCGCGCACCCTGCAGGACCTGATCGACGACGCGAACGACCTGCTCGCCGACTCGGGCGACGATGTCCCCCGGCCGGCGGGCTGGGTCGCCTGGCGTCTCGAGCCGGACATCGTGGAGTTCTGGCACGGCAGCCGCGACCGGATGCACCGACGACTGCAGTACGCACTTGCCGAAGGCGCCTGGACGGCCACCCGCCTCCAGCCCTGAGACGCCCCGCCACACCCCGCACAACCGAAGTGCGTCCGCGCCACGGCAAGGCGCGGCGTGAACGCACTTCGGTTGTGCGAACGGCAACGGAACCGGCGACCGCCAGCCGCCGCCGGCAACGGAACCGCCGACCAGCGGCACCAGCCGCCAGCCGCCCGCCGCCGCCAGCCAGCACCACCGACCGACAGACCCCCCTACCGCCCGATCGGGTTCCCCATCGCCCCCGCCCGGATGAGCGACGCCGACTGGTCCGCCAGGTCCACCATCGACAGGGTGTTCCGCAGCTGCAACCGGTTCAGGCACGAGTGCTCGAACGTCCGTACCCGCAGGTCCAGCGGCCGACGACGGTCCGGGTGTGCAGCGGCGTGGGCGTCGATGCACTCCCCCACGACCTGCCAGAACCGAGCCTCCGGCAGCACCCCGTCGTCGTCCAGGATCGCGGCGACGAACCGCAGCACCCCGTCGAACACGTCGGTGAACACGGCGAGCGCCGCTTCGTCGTCGGAGACCGGGTGCACGATCCGCTCGATGTCGGCGGGGACCGGGTGGTCGGCGTCGCGCCCGAGCACCACGACCTCCTCGCCGATGTCCTTCATCACGGCACGGACCACGACGCCGTCCCGCACGACGAGCACCAGGTTCTCGCCGTGGGGCATGAAGGCCAGCTCGTGCACGGTCAGGCAGTGCACGACGGGCAGCAGGTACGCGTCGAGCCAGCGCCGCACCCACTCGTCGGCGGGCAGCCCGGAGGCCGAGATCAGCGCCGAGACCACGGCCGCCCCCGAGGCGTCGCGGTGCAGCAGTGCCGCCATCGTCAGCAGTCGCTCGCCGTCCGTCACCCGCGGCAGCGGGCTCTCCCGCCAGAGTGCCGCGAGCATCTTCCGCTGCGGCGAGGACACGTCCACCCGGTGGTACGCGTCGCCGGTGTACCCGATCGATGCGTGCTCCCGCAGGACCGAGAAGCCGGCGGCGGTGAGCGTGGGATCGGCGGCGACGATCCCGGCGACCCAGTCGTTCACCGCCGGGGTGTTCCGCATGTACGCGGGCGACATCCCCCGCAGGAACCCCATGTTCTGCACGGCGAGCGCCGTCTTGATGTACGAGCGTGCCGGGTCGGTGCGGTTGAACGCGGTGCGGATCGACTGCTGCGGCTGGTACTCGTCCGGACCCTCGCCCAGGTCGACCAGGTCCTGCCGGCCCAGGTCGGGCGCGAAGGTCACGGCGATCCGGTGCTGCCACTGCCAGGGGTGCACGGGCAGCCACACGTAGTCGTCGGGGTCGAGCCCGCGACGCTCCAGCGTGGCCCGGAAGTCGGCCACGACGTCCGCCGACAGCTCCGACTCCCAGTGCGCCTGCTCGGTGCGGTCCGCGGCGAGCGCCAGGTGCGTGTGCTCGCGTCGGGCGGCGAGCCACCGGTACCGGAACCGGCCGCCGGACTCCGGCGCGAAGGCCCGGTACTCGTCGAGCCCGAACCCGATCCGTCCGTTGGCGGCGACGAAGGCCGGGTGCCCCTCGGTCATCGCCGCCTCGACGTCCTGGAACGACGCGACGACGTCCTCGACGGACCCGGTCTCCCCGGACGCCTGGGTCGTCCCGGCCCCGGACCGCCCGCGCGCGAGCTGCGCCGCCGACGGCCCGCCCCGCCGGTGCTTCGCCGCCGCGCTCGCCAGGGTCGAGGCGATCTCCTCCAGGTACGTCCCCAGCAGCTCGTCGGGGATTCCGAGCACCTCCCGCAGCTCCAGCACGAGGTCCTGCGCGCTGAGCGGCGCCGGCTCCCCGGCACGGGTCCGCGCCAACGAGGCCTCGTCGATCGACCAGTGCTCGAGCACGTGCTGCCGCGCCCGGAACCGGTAGGTCGACGCCCCCGCGTCGAGCCGCCACCCGTCCCCGTCTGCCTCGGGAGCGGTCAGCCGTTCGTGCGTGAACTCCGCGATCGTCTTCGCGACGAGGTGCCGTTCCGCGGGCTCCAGGTGCTCGGGCCGCAGGTGCGCGGCCGGCCCGTCGTCGTCCGGCACACCGATGCGGTCGGTGTCGAGCACCGACAGGAGCGCCCGCTTCCCGCCGACGTCCACCGGTCGCAGCGCGCGGAACCCGACCGCGGCGTTCTTCGCCTGCACGGCCGTGTTCCGCACGTCAGGTTCGACGACGACCCGACGCGCGCCGAGGGCGTCCCGGCAGTGCTCGACGACGGCGCGCATCACCGCGCTCGTCAGGCCGTGCACGCGGCCCGCGGCAGGCGGCGGCGCGACGAGCAGGTGCATGCCGACGTCGCCCGGCTCCGCCGCCCACACGTTGGTGAGCAGGACGGCGGCGGGGTCGTACGTCTCGGCCAGGAAGCACGGGTCGCCGTCGCGACGACCGAGCCACGCGGCCTGCGCCGGGTCCGCCTGCACGCCGGCCAGGTAGGCGCGGACGCCGTCCACGTCGAGGTCGCCCATCTCCCACCAGGACGACGCCGGGTGCGCGAGCCACGACTGCACGACGGCGGCGTCGCGTTCCGGGTCCACGGGTTCGACGGTCAGGAGGCCCGGCCCGGCTCCCACGGGCACCGTCGCGTCCGGCGCGGTGGTCGTCACGGTCGTGCTCATGCGGACACCTCCGCACGCTCGGTCGCGTGCCGGGCCGGCGCGCGCTCCGCGGCGCCGGGGTGGGTGGCGGACGACGCTGCTGTCGACTGCCCCGAGGCGGGCAGGCCGAATTCCTGGAAGGCGATCCGGGCCTCCAGGCCGTACACGGGGCGACCCGTGACGGACCGGATGATCGACGCGTTCCGCCACGCCCCCATGCCGAGGTCGGGCGCGGTCAGGCCGTGTGTGTGCTCCTCGGCGTTCTGCACCCAGATGCGTCCGCCCAGGGTGTCGACGTGGTGGTCGCGGGCGACGGCCAGGCGACCACGGGAGTCGCGGGCGACGAGGTGCTCGACCGGATCGAGGAACCGCGGCACCCGCGGGGTGTACCCGGTCGCCAGCACCAGCTGCTCGACCTCGTGCTCGTACGTCCGGTCGAGCTGCTCGTGGCGCAGCGTCAGCCGGTACGTGCCGCGGTCGGCGAGCCAGGTGGCGTCGACCACGCTCGTCTCGGTGCGGAGCGTCGTCGGGACCGGCCCCCGCGCACTGATCCGGTAGAGCTGGTCGTACAGGTCGTCGACCAGGTCGGCGCTGATCCCCTTGTACAGGCCACGCTGCTCCCGGCCGAGGCGGTCGCGGACGGCCTCGGGCAGGGCGTGGAAGTGGTCCGTGTACTCCGGGCTCGTCATCTCGAGGGTGAGCTTGGTGTCCTCCATCGGGAAGAACCGCGGCGAGCGCGTGATCCAGTCGAGGCGGTAGCCGTCCCGGCGGATGTCCTCGAGCAGCTCGCGGTAGACCTCGGCGGCGGACTGCCCGCTGCCGACGACGGCGATCGATCCGGCGTCGCGCAGGGCGTCGCGGTTCGGCAGGAACGCAGCGGAGTGGATCGCCGGGCCGCCGATGCCGCGGAGCGGGGCGGGGACGGCGGGCTCGGTACCGATGCCCACGACGACGTGGCGGGCGCGGTACGTCTCGAGACCCTGGTCGGTCTCGGCGTGCACCGTGAACGTGTCGGTGCCGGGATCGTGCTCGACGGCGGTCACCCGGCAGCCCCACCGCAGGGTGTCGAGCCGGTCGGCTGCCCAGCGGCAGTAGGCGTCGTACTCGCTGCGCAGGGGGTGGAAGTCCTCGCGGATGTAGAACGGGTACAGGCGCCCGGTCTCCTTGAGCCAGGCGAGGAACGAGAACGGCGAGGTCGGGTCGGCCATCGTCACCAGGTCGGCCAGGAACGGCACCTGGATCGTGGCGTCGTCGAGCATCATGCCGTGGTGCCAGGCGAAGCCGTCGGCGGCGTCGAGGAACACCGCGTCGAGGTCGTCGAGGGGATCGGCCAGGCAGGCGAGGCCGAGGTTGAACGGGCCGATGCCGATGCCGACGACGTCGTGGACGGTGGCGGCGGTGCGGTCTGCGGTGCGGTCTGCGGTGCGGTCGGTCGTCATCGGATCGCTCCCTCGGGCGTGGTGGTGGTCGCGCGGACACGCTCAGCCGTCGCGACGACGTGCTCCAGCGCGGCGCGCATCTGCTCCGGGGTGGTCTCGGGGTTGAGCAGCGTGAGCTTGTTGCAGGGGCGGCCGTCGATCACCGTCTTGGCGATGAGCACCCGCCCCTCGGCGAGCAGGGCCGCGCGGATCGGGGCGACCAGCGCGTCGGCGTCCTCGTCGGTCATGCCGACGGGCTGCCAGCGGAACAGCACGGTGCTGAGCTGCGTCGGCGCGACGAGCACCAGGTCGGGGTGCTCGTCGACCATCCGGTGGGTGGCCGCCGCGAGGTCGATGACGGCGTCGAACGCGGTGCCGATCGCCTCGGCTCCGGTTGCCCGCAGGGTCGCCCAGAGCTTGAGGGCGTCGAACCGGCGGGTGGTCTGCAGCGACTTGTCGACCTGGTTGGGCTCGTCGGCATCCTCCGGGTTGAGGTAGTCGGCGTACCAGGCGGTGCGACGCAGGTCCTCCGGGTGCCGCACGAGCAGCGCGCTCGACGACACCGGCTGGAAGAACGACTTGTGCAGGTCGGCGGTCAGGCTCCGGGCGCGCTCGATGCCGGCGAGCAGGTGCCGTCGGGTCGGTGAGACGAGCAGACCGCATCCGTAGGCGGCGTCCACGTGCAGCCAGACGTCCTCGAGGTCGCAGACGTCGGCGATCGGCTCGACGGGGTCGATCACCCCGCGGTCGGTGGTGCCGGCGGTCGCGACGACGGCCATCGGCGTCTGCTCGGCCGCGCGGGCGGCGGCGATCGCCTCGGCGAGGGCAGCGGGCACCATCCGGCCGGCTTCGTCGGTGGCGACGGCGACCACGGCCTCGAGCCCGAGCAGCCGGGCGGACTTCGCGATGCTGAAGTGGGTCTCGGCGGTCGTGAAGACGGTGCCGCTCACCCCGAGGGCCTCGCGCGCCAGCAGCAGTGCCTGCAGGTTCGACTGCGAGCCGCCGGAGGTGAAGATGCCGTCGCCCGCGGCGAACCCGATCCGCCGTGCGAGCCAGTCGACCACGGCGCGCTCGATGTCCGTACCGATGCGCGACTGGTCCCACGTGTCGACGGAGGGGTTCACGGCGGCGAGCACGGCCTCGGCGGCGACCGCGGGCAGGGCGACCGGGCAGTTCAGGTGCGCCAGGTAGCCGGGCGCGTGGAACCAGACGGCTTCGCGGACGAACAGCTCGTCGAGCTCGGCGAGCGCGCGGTCCGTCCCGATCGCCGGAGCGTCGAGGTCCACGGCGGCCACACGCCCGCGCAGGACGGATGCCGCCGAGTCGGTCGTGGGCCGGTCGGCGACGGCGATGCGGTCGGCGAGCCGGTCGACCGTGGAACCGACTGCCTGCCGGTAGCGCTGGGCGGTCGTGGGGCTGATCAGGTCGAGCGATTTCATGTTAGGTGAGGCTAACCTCACCTGGCATTCCTGTCACCCGAACGGGGCACCGGGCGTGGCGGACGCGAGCCTCGCTCGAGGGCGGTCGGTCGTGCCGATACGGTCGGGGCATGGGGAACGCGCCATCGATCACCGTCCGGGCCGCCGACGATCGCGACGCCCCGGGGATCGCCGACGTCCACGTGCAGGCCTGGCGCGAGGCCTACGCCCACCTGCTGCCCGCGGCGTTCCTCGCCTCGCTCGACCCGGTCGCCCGCACGTCCCGCTGGCGGCGCATCATCGCCGACCCCGCGATCACCGTCCTCGTCGCGGAGCACGACGGTCGGATCGTCGGCTGGGCCACCGCCGGGCCCGGACGCGACGTGCCACCCGTCCGGGACCGCGAGCTCGAGGGCATCTACGTCCTCGCGACGATGCACGGGACGGGTGCGGGACAGGCGCTCCTCGACCAGGCGATCGGCGACCGGCCGGCGTTCCTGTGGGTCGCCGACGACAACCCGCGCGCCGAGGCCTTCTACCGCCGCAACGGGTTCCGCCGTGACGGCACGACCAAGACGGAGCGCCTCGGCGACGTCGATCTCGTCGCGACCCGGATGGTGCGCTGACCCGTCGGCTAGAGCTTCTCGATCGGCGCGATCTTGATGAGCAGCTTCTTGCGGCCCGCCGAGTCGAAGGCGATCTCGGCGATGCGCTTGGCACCCTGCCCCGTGACCGCGGACACCGTGCCCTCGCCGAAGTCGACGTGCTTGATGCGGTCGCCGGCTGCGAGCTCCATGTCCCCGTTGTCGCGGACCTGCCCGGACACCCGGTTCGCCCACTCGGTCTTCGGGCGGGTCTTCGACGCCGCCGCCGCACGGTCGTACGAGCCGCCGCCCCAGCCTCCGCCGCCGCGGTACCCGCCGCCACCGCCACCGCCGCCGAAGCCGCCCTCGCGCTTCGCGTTGAGTGCACGGGGTTGCGTGCCGCCGCGGCTGTTCGCCATGCCCGGCGACTGCTTCCACTCGATCAGGCCCTCGGGGATCTCCTGCAGGAACCGCGACGGCATCGCGACGTTGACGTCGCCGAACTGCGCGCGGGTCATCGCCAGCGACAGGAACAGGGACTTCTTGGCACGGGTGATGCCGACGTAGAACAGCCGGCGCTCCTCCGAGGGGCCACCCGGCTCGTTGGCGCTCATCCGGTGCGGCAGCAGGTCTTCCTCGACGCCGGTCAGGAACACCGCGTCGTACTCCAGCCCCTTCGCGGTGTGCAGGGTCATGAGCGACACCGTGCCCGACGAGTCGTCGAGCTCGTCCGCCGCCGCGACCAGCGAGACCTCGGTCAGGAAGTCCGACAGGGTGCCCTCGGGGTTGTTTTTCTGGAACTCCCGCGTGACGGCGACGAGTTCGTCGATGTTGTCGGCCCGGGCGGCGTCCTGCGCGTCGGGCGACTTCCGCAGGTTCTCGAGCAGGCCGGAGCCGTCGAGCAGCTGCGTCAGGGTGTCCACCACCGGCTGGGTCGGTGCCTTCTCGGACACGGAGTCGAGCAAACCGGCGAACTCGGTGATGGCGTTCCGCACCTTCGGCCCGAACCCGAGCTCTCCGGCGTGCCGCAGGGCGTCACGCATCGTCGTCTCGTGCTCGTCGGCGTAGCGCTGCAGAGTGGTCTCGGTGACGGCGCCGATGCCCCGCTTCGGCACGTTGAGGATGCGGCGGAGCGCCATCGGGTCGGCCGGGTTCGCGACCGTGATCAGGTACGCCATGGCGTCCTTGATCTCGGCACGCTCGTAGAACTTGGTGCCGCCGAGCACGCGGTACGGGATCGCGGCGCGGATGAAGATCTCCTCCAGCGCGCGGGTCTGCGAGTTCGTCCGGTAGAACACCGCCATGTCGCGGTAGTCCGTGCCGTCCTCGCGCAGACGCTGGATCTCGTCGGCGACGAACTGGGCTTCGTCGTGGCCGGTGTACCCGGTGAACCCGACGATCTTCTCGCCGGCGCCGACGTCGGTGAACAGGTTCTTCGCCTGACGGTCGAAGTTGTTCGCGATGACGGCGTTCGCGGCGTCGAGGATGTTCTGCGTCGAGCGGTAGTTCTGTTCGAGCAGGATCACCTTGGAGTTCGGGAAGTCCCGCTCGAACTCGACGATGTTGCGGATGTCGGCCCCGCGGAACGCGTAGATCGACTGGTCCGAGTCGCCGACCACGGTCAGGGACGCCGGCGCGATGGAACCGTCGGCCTCGCGCATCCGGGCGACGTGCTGGCCGGAGTCCTCGAGCTTGTCGACCTGGTCGACCGGGACCGCGCGGGTGAGCTCACGGATCAGGGCGTACTGGGCGTGGTTCGTGTCCTGGTACTCGTCGACCAGGATGAAGCGGAAGCGCCGCTGGTACAGGGCGGCGACGTCGGGGAAGGCCCGGAACAGGAAGACCGTCTGTCCGATGAGGTCGTCGAAGTCGAACGCGTTCGCCCGGCGCAGCTCGTTCGTGTACCGCCGGAACACCTCGGTGAACATGACCTCTTGCGGGTCGTTCACGTTGATGTTCCGCGCGTAGGTGTCGATGTCCTGCAGCTCGTTCTTGAGCTTGGAGATCTTCGACGCCGCGGCGCCGACCGTCAGCCCGAGGGAGTCGGCCTCGAGCTCCTTGACGATCCGCTTGAGCAGCGCCTTGGAGTCGGCGGAGTCGTAGATGGTGAACGACTGCGGGAACCCGAACCGCTCGGCCTCGCGCCGGAGGATCCGCACGCACGCGGAGTGGAACGTCGAGATCCACATGCCCTCGGCCTCGCCGCCGACCAGGGCACGCACCCGCTCGCGCATCTCGGCGGCGGCCTTGTTCGTGAACGTGATCGCCAGGATCTGCGACGGCCAGGCCTCGCGGTTGGCGAGCAGCAGCGCGATACGGCGGGTGAGCACGCTCGTCTTGCCGGAACCGGCACCGGCGACGATCAGCAGGGACTCGCCGCGGTACTCGACGGCTTCCTTCTGCTGGGGGTTCAGACCCGCGGTGAACGGGTCTTCGTACGCGCGGGCACCGGCGCCCGGCTCGGGCGTCGATTCGAAGGGGTCGAGCACGATCGTCATGTCCGGGACAGTCTAGGCGGCGCCCCCGACAGCGGACCGCGCGAGCACCGCCAGGTCTGGGTGGTCGGCGAACACACCGTCGACGCCCGTCCGGAGGATCGACGTGTACCAACGCTCCCAGTCACCGAACGCCGCGACGTCGCCGCCACGCCGGAGCGGCGAGGGCAGGAACCGGTTCTCCGGCCGGAGCGTCCACGTGTAGACGGCGAGCCCGACGGCGTGCGCGCGGTCGACGATCCCGCTCCGCACCGGTGACGGGTCGTCGAGTGCGACGGTGTCGACCCCGGCCATCAGGGTCCCGAGGTCGACGCTGATGCCCTGGAACTCGGTGGCGAACGACGCGAGCGCGTCGTCGGAACGCTCGGCGGCGTACGTGGGAGCCAGCGACCCGTGGGACGCGACCTCGTCCGGGGCGCTGCCCCGGGCCTCCTGGAGGTACACGAGCCGTCCGCCCGTGCCGCGCTCGCGCAGGTCACGGAGCACGCCCTTCTCGAAGCTCTCGACGGTCAGGCGGTCGTCGTGCCGCCACCCGGCCCCGCCGAGGGCGGCATCGACCAGTTCGCCCATCGGGAACCCGGCGCGCTCGAAGTACGCGGCGTGCTTGACCTCGGCGACGAGCCCCACGGGGCGGGGTGCGGCGTCGAGGATCACGAGCAGGTCCTCGAGGCGCAGGACCGGCTGCTCGCCGTCGTGCGCGGCCGAGTCGGGTCGCAGGACCGGCAGGCGTTCGCGGGTCCGGAGCGTCCGGAGCTCGGCCCAGGTGAAGTCCTCGGTGAACCACCCCGTCACCGTCTGACCGTCGACGGTCTTCGTCGTGCGCAGGTGCCGGAACTCGGGGTGGTCGGCGACGTCCGTGGTGCCGGAGACCTCGTTCTCGTGGCGGAGCACCAGCACGCCGTCCTTCGTCGGCACGAGATCCGGTTCGATCGCGTCCGCACCGAGTTCGATCGCGAGCTCGTACGCGCTCCGGGAGTGCTCGGGGCGGTAGCCGGGTGCACCGCGGTGGGCGATCACGAGGGTCATGGCGCGACCCTACTTGCCGCGGGTGACCGGTGGACCGGCTGTGTCGCGGGACACACGCGTCCGGCGGCGGGCCGTCGTTCCCAGGCTGCGGTCCGAGCATCGCCGCATGACCGTCCGATCCCTGTCCACCGCCGTCGAGGCCCGGATCGACCGAGCCGCCCGGCGGGTGCTCGACGCCGGACACCAGCCGCACCGCCCCGTGCGGGTGTCCGTGACCGAGTTCCTGGTGTTCGGCGCGAAGCAGGCCTGGGCGTGCGCGTTCGGGGCGCTGCTGCTCGTGACGATGTCCGTGGCGCACCTGACCGTGCCAGCCGCGATGCGGAACGACGTGCTCACCGTCGCGGCCGTGCTCCTGCAGGTCGGCATGCTCGTGTGCGGGCTCGAGACCGTCCGTGAACTCCGGGTCGTGCTCCTGTTCCACGTCGTCGGGACCGCGATGGAGGTGTTCAAGACGCACATGGGCTCGTGGACGTACGAACCGGGCGGGCTGCTCGTCGTCGCCGGGGTCCCGCTCTTCTCGGGGTTCATGTACGGCGCCGTCGGCTCGTACATGGTGCGGGTGTACCGCCTGTTCGACCTGCGGTTCGACCGGTACCCACGGCAGTGGCTGCTGGCGGTGGTGGCGGCCGGGATCTACCTGAACTTCTTCGCGCACCACTTCGTCGCCGATGCCCGGTTCCCGTTGCTCGCCCTCGTGCTGCTGCTGTTCGCCCGGACCACCATGCACGTCCGGGTCCACCGGGCGACGGTGCGGATGCCCGTGCTCGTCGCGATGGCCCTCGTCGCGGTGTTCATCTGGGCAGCCGAGAACGTGGCCACCTGGGCCGGGGCGTGGAGCTACCCGGCGCAGCTCGCGGTGTGGCAGCCGGTGTCCGCGACGAAGATCGTGGCGTGGTTCCTGCTCATGACGATCTCGGTCGCCCTGGTCACCTGGCTGTACCCGGCGGTGCCGTCAGGGTCGGCAGCGGACTCTCGACGTGTTCGGGGCAGCCGTGCAGAGGACGCCCCTAGGCTTCCGGCGGCGGGGCCCCCGAGCCCGCGTCCGCTTGCCGCGAATCCTCAGCCTTCCGCGACCCAGCGCACCTAGGCTGAGAGGACTCCAATCTCCTAGGAAGAGGACACCATGGCCTTCAAGCCCGGTTTCGACCAGTCCCCCGCCTTCAACGACCAGGGACGCAACGCCTGGGGCGGCGGCGCTGGTCAGCAGCAGGCCGGCTGGGGACAGACCCCGCGGCAGGCTCAGGGCGGCATGACCCCCGAGCAGCTGCAGTACATGTACGACCGTCCCGCGGCCTCCACGGTCGACACGGACCGCATGTCGTACGAGGACACCATCGTCAAGACGCTGCTCGCCTTCGGCGTGCTCCTCGTCGGTGCGGTGGCCGGCTGGAACCTGCCCCCGATCGTCTGGGTCGTCGGCGCGCTCGTCGGGTTCGTCCTGGCGCTCGTCAACACCTTCAAGAAGAAGCCGTCGCCGGGCCTGATCCTGACGTACGCGTTCTTCGAGGGACTGTTCGTCGGTGGCATCTCGAACTTCTTCCAGACCGCGATCCCACAGGCTGACGGCATCGTCGCGCAGGCCGTGTTCGGCACCCTGGGCGTGTTCTTCGTCACCCTGCTGCTGTTCCGGTCCGGCAAGATCCGCGCGACGCCGAAGGCCACCCGCTTCTTCATCATCGCGGGCGTCGGCTACCTGGCGTTCTCGCTCGTGAACATGGTCCTGATGCTCACCGGCGTCACCGACTCGGCGTTCGGTCTCCGTGGCATCACGATCTTCGGCATCCCGCTCGGCGTCCTCATCGGCATCTTCGTCGTCGTGATGGCCGCGTACTCGCTGGTCCTGGACTTCGACCAGATCAAGACCGGTGTCGAGCGCGGCGCACCCCGCATCTACGCCTGGACCGCGGCGTTCGGCCTCATCGTGACGGTCGTCTGGCTGTACATCGAGATCCTGCGCATCCTCGCGATCCTGGCGAGCAACCGCGAGTAGGTCTCGCCAGCACGACACGAAGGGCCCCGGCACACGCCGGGGCCCTTCGTCGTTCCCGGGTGGACGACCGGCGGGTGGGCGGCCCCGCGGGTGGGTCCGGGTCGGCTCGGGGCCGGTCTCGGTCGCCGCGGGGCCGGCCGCAGTCGCGCGAAACTCCGCCCGCACTCGGGTGACCGGTCACGCGCCGTCGCCCCGCGCTCCCCCGAACGACTCTGCGTGACCGCTCGACGTCATCGGCGCGGGGCGTCGTGACCGATCACCACGCCGCACGCCGCCCACGCCCGCGCGCACCCGGACGCACGAGGGCCCGGCGCGCATACTGCGCACCGGGCCCTCGGGACTCAGGGGAGCATCACTCCCACTCGATCGTTCCCGGCGGCTTCGACGTGACGTCGAGCACGACCCGGTTGACGTCGGGCACCTCGTTCGTGATGCGGTTCGAGATCTTCGCCAGGGTGTCGTACGGCAGACGCGTCCAGTCGGCGGTCATGGCGTCCTCGGAGGAGACCGGACGGAGCACGATCGGGTGCCCGTAGGTCCGGCCGTCACCCTGCACGCCCACGGAGCGGACGTCGGCGAGCAGCACGACCGGGCACTGCCAGATCTCCTCGTCGAGGCCGGCCGCGGTGAGCTCCTCGCGGGCGATCTTGTCGGCGGCGCGGAGCAGCTCGAGGCGGTCCTTCGTGACCTCGCCGACGATGCGGATGCCGAGCCCCGGGCCGGGGAACGGCTGGCGACCGACGATGACCTCGGGCAGCCCGAGCTCGCGACCCACGGCACGGACCTCGTCCTTGAACAGGGTGCGCAGCGGCTCGACGAGCTCGAACGTCATGTCCTCGGGCAGGCCGCCGACGTTGTGGTGCGACTTGATGTTCGCGGTGCCCGCTCCGCCGCCGGACTCGACGACGTCGGGGTAGAGGGTGCCCTGCACGAGGAACTTGACCTCGCCCGCCTCGTCGTCACCGCGGGCTTCGAGCACGAGCGCCTCGGCAGCCCCTTCGAAGGTGCGGATGAACTCGCGGCCGATGATCTTGCGCTTCTGCTCCGGGTCGCTCACGCCGGCGAGCGCGTCGAGGAACTGCTGCTCGGCGTCGACCGTGATGAGCCGCACACCGGTGGAGGCGACGTAGTCCTCTTCCACCTGCTTGCGCTCGTCGGCGCGGAGGAGACCGTGGTCGACGAAGACACAGGTCAGCTGGTCGCCGACGGCCTTGTGCACCAGGGCAGCGGCGACGGCGGAGTCGACACCGCCGGACAACCCGGCGATGACCCGGGCGGAGCCGACCTGCTCGCGGATGCGGGCGACCTGCTCCTCGATGACGTTGCTCGAGTTCCAGTCGCCGGGCAGGCCCGCGGCACGGTGCAGGAAGTTCTCGAGCACGGCCTGGCCGAACACGGAGTGCTTGACCTCGGGGTGCCACTGCACGCCGTAGAGCTTGCGCTCGTCGGAGGCGAACGCCGCCACGGGCGTCGAGGCGCTCGAGGCGAGGACCTCGAAGCCCTCCGGGGCCTTCGCCACGGAGTCGCCGTGCGACATCCACGTGACCTGCGACCCGGGCTGTCCGCCGAGCAGGACGCTGTCGGTCCCGGTGACATCGACCGCGGTCGCGCCGTACTCACGCAGTCCGGTGTTCGCGACCTCGCCGCCCAGGGCGGTCGCCATGGCCTGGAAGCCGTAGCAGATGCCGAGCACGGGGACGCCGAGCTCCAGGATCTCGCCGTCGAGCGACGGTGCGCCGTCCTCGTACACGGACGACGGCCCGCCGGACAGCACGATCGCGGCCGGGTCCTTCGCGCGGATCTCGTCCGCGGTGACGGAGTGCGGCACGATCTCGCTGTAGACGTTCGCCTCACGCACGCGACGTGCGATCAGTTGCGCGTACTGGGCGCCGAAGTCGACGACGAGGACGGGGCGCTGTTCGGTCTCGCTCACCGAGCGGCCTCCTTCTCACGCTGCTGCGCAGCGATCAGCTCGTGGTAGGTGTCCATGGCCTTCTGCTGCATGCGGTGTTCGACGACGAAGGACATGAACGGGATGATGCCCCCGAGGGCGATGAGCAGGAAGCGCGTCGGCCTCCAGCGCATGATGCTCCACAGCCGGAAGTCCGTGAAGAGGTAGAGCACGTACAGCCAGCCGTGGGCGATCAGGATCGCCGTCGACAGGTTGAACGTGCCGGGGGTCTCGCCCGCGGTGCCGTTCGGCACGAAGAACGGGCCGTTGCCGAGCTGCATCTCGAGCTGCAGCGGCGTGTACTTGATGACCATCTCGACCGCCAGCGCCAGCAGCAGCACACCGGTGATGTACGCCGAGACGCGGTACCACTTCACCGCCCCCGGGATCTTGGGGATGTCGCGGGGTCGGACGGTCAGGGCCATGTCGGCAATCCTACCGTCGGAGCGCGTCGGCTTCGGTGGCGAGCGCTGCCTCGCGCTCGTCCTCCTGCTCGCGCTCCCAGGCGTCCTTCACGAAGCGGTACCAGAGGAACACGGCGAAGCCGGCGAAGACGACCCACTCGATCGCGTAGAACAGGTTGAGCCAGTCGAACTGCACCTCGCGCGACGGGGCTCGGTCGGCGATGGTGCCGAGGTCGGCGGCCTCCGCGGTGGTGCCGTCGGCGACGACGTACCCGAGGTACATCCGGTCGTCGAACGCCTGCCAGGTGTTGACGAGCCGTGCCGGTGCGACGGCCGAGAACTCGGCCTCCTTGTAGGCGTCCTGGTCGGGCGACTCGGCCGGGTAGTAGCGGCCCTGGACGGTCAGCGTCTGCCCGTCCGCCAGGCGCTCGCCCCCGGCGACGGCGTCCGCCCGTCGGTCGGACCAGCCGATGACGACCGGGAGGCTCGCCCCGCCATCCGAGTCCACCAGGTGCCCGACGGTCTGGTAGGTCCCACCCCCGGTGCGGCCGGTCAGGACGGTGGTGTCACCAGCGACGAAGGTGCCGGTGACGGTCACCTTCTGGCCGGCGAGGCTCTCGCTGACCGGCCGTTCCGGCGTCGTCACGGCCTCGAGGGTCCTGCGCGTCTCGGTGGTCGCCGGCAGGGGCTTGCCGTTGGCGATGCTCCGCTCGAGCTGCCACTTGCCCAGCCCCGCGAACACCCCCGCCAGCACGAGCGCCAGCAGCAGCAGCGCGATCCACCTCGGTCGTCGGGCAACGGCCCACATCTGTATCAGTACTCCGGATCGCGCTGTCGGACCGGGCGTTCGGGGCGCTCGGTGGGGATCTCGACCGGCGACGTCACGGGATCGGACGTCGGCTCGGGCCCCTCATTCTCTCGGTCGTCCCTGCCAGCGGCCTCCACGAGGGCGAACTCCTCGGCGAACTGGCGGTCCCGCTCGGCCCGGCGTGCGGCTGCCGCGTCCTCGCTCTCGACCTCGGCTGCGTCGGCGGCCGCGGTCGCGGCGGCCGAGCGGCGGCCGCGCAGGCGGACGAGCCGGGCCGGCCGGACCACGAGGCGGCCGATCCGCTCGGAGTTGACGGCGAGCAGCGGGCCGAGCACGGCCATGCACAGGACGTAGAGGCCCGCGAAGGCGGTGATCCGCGCCTCCAGGCCGGCGGCAGCCGACAGGGTGGCGAGGATCAGCGCGAACTCGCCGCGGTTCACCAGGATGACGGCGGTGTTGATGCCCTGCTGCAGGTTGAAGCCGTTCATCCGCGCCACGATCTGCCCGGCGACCGCGTTGAGCACGACCGTCATGCCGATGGCGCCGAGGACGGGCCAGAGGACCTCGCCGAAGGTCGACAGGTCGAGGCCGAGTCCGAAGTTCACGAAGAAGAACGCGGCGAAGACGTCACGCATCGGCAGGGCGAGCTGCTCGATGCGGTCGCGGTACCTGGTCGCTCCGCAGAGCAGGCCGATGACGAACGCACCGATGGCGTCGGTCACGCCGAGCAGGTCGCCGATGCCGCCGAACATGACGGCGAGGCCGAAGAACAGCACCGTGAACAGCTCGTCGTCGCGGGTGGCGAAGATCTTCGAGACCCACTTGCCCGCGAAGCGCGCGAGCGTGAACATCACGATGAGGAAGCCGAACGCGAGTGCGAGCTTGCCGACGACGGCCCAGACGTTGGTGTCGCCGGACAGCACCACGGAGACGACCGCCAGGTAGACGGCGATGAAGACGTCCTCGATGACGGTGACGCCGAGGATCATCGGGGTCTCGTCATTGGCCAGACGCCGGAGCTCGATGAGGAGCTTCGTCACGATGGCGCTCGACGACGTGGCCGTCATGCCGGCGATGATCAGGGCTTCGCGGGTGCCCCAACCGAGCGAGAAACCGAAGGCGAACCCGACGCCCATGTTGATGAGGACGTACGTGCCGCCGGAGGCCAGGAGCTTGCCGGCGTTGCCGTAGAACTCCTCTTGGTCGAACTCCAGGCCGAGGTTGAACAGCAGCAGGATGAGCCCGAACGTCGCGATGAGCTCGATCGTGTGCGACTCGACGCTGAGGCCGATCCACGGGGTGTGCGGACTCGCGATGAGTCCGACCACCATGTAGATCGGGATGGCGGGCAGCCCGATGGTCTTGCCGAGGCGCCCCAGGACGTAGGCGATGACGAAGAGCACACCGATGGTGAGCAGTTCACCACCCAGGTGCATGCGCTAGCTCTTCCGCGGGGCCTCGGCCGAGGCGGCCGCAAGCTCTCCGCTGCGGTAGAAGGAGAACGCCTTGCTGACCTTCTCGGGCGCACCGGCGACGACGATCGTGTCGCCCGGGAACACCACGAAGTCCGACGAGGGCGCAGGGTTGGCACTGTCGCCGCGGACGACGGCCACGACGGTCAGGCCGATGAAGCCCGAGTCGTGCAGGTCGCCCAGTGGCTTGCCGGCGATGGCGTCGTCGTAGTCGACCGAGAACCAGTCGATGGACAGTCCGGGGATCTCGTCGAGCTTGTCGAGGCCCTCGGTGATCCGGGTGCCACCGAGCAGTTCGGCGAGGGTGTGCGCTTCGTCTTCACTGAGGCGCAGCGAGACCTTCTCAGACTTGTCCGCCCCGTCGGAGACGTCGGCGAACGAGATGAGGTCGGAATGACCCGACCGGTGCGTGATGACACCGCACTTGCCACCGTCGTCGGTGTAGAAGCTGTGCAGCACGCCGACTCCGGGGAGTTTGACGCGATGGACGTCGACCATGGTGGCTCCCTCTTCGAGTACTCCCATGCTAACCACCAGGACCCCCCGCGCATTCCGCCCGCTACTGTTCTGTGGATGGGGAGAGCTCGGATCGTCGTGGCCGTCGTCGGGGTGCTGGTCGTCGCGCTGTACGCGGCACTGCTGGCACTGAACGCGCTGGTGCTCGACCCACTCGCTGCCGTGCCGGGCTCGACGCTGCCGGAGATCCACGCCGAGCTCACGCGACAGGGCTTCTCGGTCGGCACGGACATCGTGGTCGTGATCGCCCTCGCCGCGGTCGGGGTCGTGCTCGCCGCCGGGCTGTCGGTGCTGCTCATCGTCACCCGCGCCACGGCGCACGTCATCGCCGCCGTCCTGCTCGCCGTGGTCGTGCTGGGCGGCCCGGCGTCGTTCTGGAGCGGGTTCGCGCTCGGCATGGACGTGGCCGACGGCTACGGGGTCGGCGGCGGTGACCACTCGATCTGGGCCGGCGTGCTGTACGTGACGAGCCTGCTCGCGCTCATCGCGATCCCGGTCGTGCTCGTGGTCGGCCAGGCGGCGCACGTGCGCCGCACCGCCGTGCGGGCGCACGCCGCCTGACGGACGCGCCCCGGGCCTCCAGTCCGGTCCGGTCCGCCGTCCTTCCGGCCTGGAGGCGCGGCTGGGCTCCGCAACACGCCGTCGTCTCGTCGAGACGCCCCGTCCACCGCGAGACGCCGCCGGATCTGGAGGCGTCCTGACGGCCAGGCGGCGTCAGCGCAACACGACGGCGTCACACCAGGGCGGCAGACGCCGGCGTCCCAGCGACACGACGGCGTCACACCGGAACGGCAGACGCCGGCGTCTCGGTGACACGACGGCGTCTGCCGGGCGCGCTACTCCGGCTCGCTCGTCTTCTCGCCGATGACCTGCTCGTCGGAGGCCTTCGCGCCCTCGGCACCGTCCGAGCGACCGCCACCCACGACCACGTCGTCCTCGTCGAAGCCGAACGCGATGTCCGGGGCCTCGAGCCGCACGCGGTCCGCGCTCTCGTCGTCGGGCTGCAGCTGCGACTCCCGTTCGGCGGCGACGCGCTTCAGGTAGTTCGCGACCTCGTGCTCGGTCGTCTCCTGGTCCCAGCCGAGCACGTCCGCCATGAGCTTCGCGGCGACGGGCGCTGCCGACTCGCCGCGGTCCCAGGCCTCGATCGAGATGCGGGTGCGGCGGGCGAGGACGTCCTCCAGGTGCAGGGCGCCCTCGTGCGACGCGGCGTACACGACCTCGGCGCCGATGTAGTCGTCGGCCCCCGGCAGCGGTTCGGCGAGCGCGGGGTCCTGCTCGACGAGCTGCAGCACCTCGGTCGCGAGCGTGCCGTACCGGTTGAGCAGGTGCTCGATGCGGACCTTGTGCACGTTGAAGCTCCGTGCGGTGCGGGCACGTCGGTTCCACGCGGCGGGGTAGCCCTCGGCGCCGAGGAGCGGGATGTCCTCCGTCGTCGACTCCGGGATCCTGCCGTCCATGGCCGCGACGGCCTCGTCGATGGCGTCCTTGCCCATCACGCGGTAGGTGGTCCACTTGCCGCCGGCGACGACGACGAGGCCCGGGACGGTGTGCGCGACGACGTGCTCCCGGCTGAGCTGCGAGGTCTGGTCGGACTCCCCCGCGAGGAGCGGCCGGAGTCCGGCGTAGACGCCCTCGACGTCCTCGCGGGTGAGCGGGACGGCGAGCACCTTGTTGACGTGCTCGAGGATGTAGTCGATGTCCGCCGCGGTCGCCGCCGGGTGCGCCTTGTCGAGGTACCAGTCGGTGTCGGTCGTGCCGACGAGCCAGTGCCGGCCCCACGGGATGACGAACAGCACGCTCTTCTCGGTGCGCAGGATCATCCCCGTGTTCGACTGGAAGCGGTCCCGCGGGATCACGAGGTGGACGCCCTTCGACGCCCGCACCTTGAACTGACCGCGGGTGCCGATCATCGCCTGGGTGTCGTCGGTCCAGACACCGGTGGCGTTGACGACCTGCTTCGCGCGGATCTCGAACCGTTCGCCGGTCTGGATGTCGTGGGCCTGTGCGCCGACCACGCGCTCCCCGACCTTGATGAACCCCTCGATGCGGACGCGGCTCGCCGCCTCGGCACCGTACGAGGCCGCGGTGCGCACGAGCGAGGCGACGTAGCGCGCGTCGTCGACCTGGGCGTCGTAGTACGTCATGCCGCCGACGAAGGCGTCCTTCTTGAGCCCGGGCATGTTCCTGAGCACCTGCTTGCGGCTGAGGTGCCGGTGGTGCGGGACGCCGGGCGGACGGCCGCCGGACCAGCTGAACACGTCGTACATCGCCATGCCGATGCCGATGTAGAAGCGCTCCCACACCCGGTGGTTGAGCGGGTAGAGGAAGCGCACGGGCTTCACCAGGTGCGGGGCGATGCGCTGGAGCAGCAGGCCGCGCTCGATGAGGGCCTCGCGGACGAGGGCGAAGTTGAGCTGCTCGAGGTAGCGGATGCCACCGTGCACGAGCTTCGACGAGCGGCTCGAGGTGCCGGAGCCCCAGTCGCGGGCCTCGACGATGCCGACGCTCAGGCCGCGGGTCACCGCGTCGAGCGCGCTGCCCGCTCCGACGATGCCGCCACCGACGACCAGGACGTCGAGTTCCTTGGTCTTCAGTGTCTCGATCGCAGCCGCGCGTTCGTCCGGTCCGAGCTTCGCCGCGGGGTCGAACCCCACGCCGGGCGCGACGTCACGCGGACGTCCGGCCGTGCTGGTCTGCTTCGTCGTGCTGGACTTCGCCATCGTCGCCTCCGGGTCACGGTCGGCGCCGTGGCGTCACCCGTGCTGCTGCACGGGTGCCACCGTCACTGGTGGTACGGCGCCACGACCACTTCTACTCGCTGGAACTCCTTGACGTCGGAGTATCCGGTCGTGGCCATCGATCGGCGCAGCGCACCGACGAGGTTGGCGCGGCCGTCGAAGGTCGGCGTCGGGCCGTTCAGGACGTTCTCGAGCGGGGCGATCGTGCCCACCTGCACCCGGCGGCCGCGGGGCAGCTCGGGGTGGTGCGCCTCGGCGCCCCAGTGGAAGCCACCACCCGGGGCCTCGGTCGCACGGGCGAGTGCCGTGCCGAGCATGACGGCGTCGGCACCGACGGCGATCGCCTTGACGATGTCGCCCGCGGTGTCGAGCCCGCCGTCGGCGATGACGTGCACGTAGCGCCCACCGGACTCGTCCAGGTAGTCACGCCGGGCACCGGCGACGTCGGCGACGGCCGTGGCCATCGGCGCGTGGATGCCGAGCGCGGCACGGGTGGTCGACGCCGCGCCGCCACCGAAGCCGACGAGCACGCCGGCGGCACCGGTGCGCATGAGGTGCAGCGCCGACGTGTAGGTCGAGGCGCCGCCCACGATCACCGGGACGTCGAGCTCGTAGATGAACTTCTTGAGGTTGAGGGGCTCCTCGGTCACCGAGACGTGCTCGGCGGAGACCGTGGTGCCGCGGATGACGAACAGGTCGACACCGGCGTCGACGACGGTCTGCGAGAACTCCTGGGTGCGCTGCGGGCTGAGCGACCCGGCGACCGGCACACCCGCAGCCCGGATCTCGGCCAGGCGCGCGGTGATCAGCTCGGCCTTGATCGGCTCGGAGTAGATCTCCTGCATGCGCTTCGTGACGTTGCCGTCGGTGAGCGAGCGGATCTCGTCGTAGTACGGGGTCGGGTCCTCGTAGCGGGTCCACAGCCCCTCGAGGTCGAGGACCCCGAGGATGCCGAGCTTGCCCATCTGGATGACCGTCGCCGGCGAGGACACGGAGTCCATCGGTGCCGACAGGATCGGCGACGCGAACGTGAACGCGTCGATCGACCACTGCACGCTGACGTCGCGCGGGTCGCGCGTCCGTCGCGAAGGGACCACCGCGATGTCGTCGAACGCGTACGCCCGACGTCCGCGCTTGCCTGCACCGATCTCGACTTCACTCACCCGGCAAGCCTAGCGGTCGTGTCCCCCGGGTGACACGGTGTCCTCGGCCGACACGGTGTCCTCCGAGCGGCTCGGCGCCGAGGCGAGCGCGGTCTCCACCAGGATCCCGAGCAGCTCCGGGTAGTCGACACCGACCGCGGCGAACATCTTCGGCACCTGCGACTGCGCGGTGAGGCCCGGCATCGTGTTGACCTCGTTGAGCACGACCTCGCCGTCCGGCGTGACGAAGCAGTCGACACGGGCGATGCCGGTGCACCCGAGGCGGGTGAACACCGCGCGGGCGACGGCGTCGAGCCGGTCCGCGACGGCGGCGTCGAGCCGGGCGGGCAGGACGAAGCGCGCGCTGCCGTCGTACTTGGTGTCGGCGTCGAAGAACCCGGCCGCGTCGTTCACGACCTCGAGCGGTGGTCCGACGACCAGCTCGCCCGGGGTGCGCTCGAGCACGGCGACGTCGACCTCGCGCCCGACCACCATGCGCTCCACCAGGATCCTCCGGTCGTGGGCGAAGGCCTCGCCGAGTGCGTCGGTCAGCTGGCCGGGCTCGTCCACGCGGCTCACCCCGAAGCTCGACCCGCCAGCGACCGGCTTGACGATCCACGGCATCGGTCCGACGGTCGACCGCAGCCAGTCGGCGTCGGCGTCGTCCGTCAGCAGGACCCCGGCGGCCACGGCGACGCCGGACGCCCGTGCGACCAGCTTCGTCACCCACTTGTCCATCGCGACCGCGCCAGCACCGACCGGCGACCCGACCACCGGCACGCCGGCGAGCGCTGCGAGGGCGGCGAGCGACCCGTCCTCGCCACCCGGCCCGTGCACGACCGGGAACACCACGTCCGAACGGCTGATCACCGCGGCCACCTCGGCGAACGAGCACGGTTCCCCTCCGGACCGCCACCCGCCGTCGCGGTCGATCGTCAGTGGCAGGACCTCGTACCGGCTCGGGTCGAGTGCCGCGGCGACGGAGGCCGCGCTCGCCAGCCCGACCTCGTGCTCGCTGTTGGCTCCGCCGCCGATGACGACGACGCGGACGGACTCGGTGGGGGTCATGTGGTGCTCCTGGTGGTGGTGGGCGTGGTGGTGGCGGGTGCGACGGTGCGCCCGATGCGCCCGCCGATGCCCGTGACGATCTCGTGCGCGTTGGTGCCCGCCCACCGCGCCCAGTCGCCGGGCGTGAGACCGGCGCCACCGAGCAGGGTGACGGTCTCGCCGCGGGCGACGGGCAGCCCGGTGACGTCGAGCACGACCTGGTCCATGTTGATCCGGCCGACGACGGGGACGATGCGACCCCGGACCCGTGCCCGCGCGGACCCGGACGCCGCACGGGGCACCCCGTCGGCGTACCCGACGGGCAGGACCGCGAGGACGGCGTCCGTCGGTGCGGTCCACGTGCCGTCGTACCCGACGGGCGTGCCCGCGCGGACGGTCCGCACGGCGACGACGGGCGCCGTGACGGTCATCGCTCCGACGAGGCCGGCGTCGGCGGGACCGATGCCGACCAGTGCCGCACCGACGCGGACCGCGATGCCGCGCAGGTCCGCTCCCGCGAAGGCGGCCGGGGTGCCGCCCAGGTGCAGGTCGACGGGGTGGCCCAGGGTGCGGTCGGCGGCGAGGGCGGCGAGCCGGAGCAGCGTGGCGGCGCGGGCGGCCGATGCACGGTCGGCGCCGGGCACGTGGCCCATGACGGCCACCGTCCGCACGTGACCGGACCGCTCGGCGGCCGCGGCGGCGTCGAGCAGGGCCTGCCAGTGGTCGGGTTCCGCCCCCTCGCGCGCCATGCCGGTGTCGATGTGCAGGTGCACCGCGACGGGGGTGCCGGTCCGGCGTCCCGCGGCGGTGACCGCCGTCAGGGTGGCCAGGTCGCCCACGGCGATCTCGATCCGCTCGAGCGCGGCCGCGTCGAAGTCCGCCCCGGGCAGGTGCAGCCAGCACAGCACCCGTGCGTCGATGCCGGCGTCGCGGAGCGCGAGGGCCTCGGGCAGCGTCGCTGTGCCGAGCGCGGAGGCCCCCGCGGCGAGCGCCGTCCGCGCGACGGTCACGCTGCCGTGCCCGTAGCCGTCCGCCTTCACGACGGCGATGAGGTCGTGGCCACGGGCGGTCACGCGGCGCACGTTCGCGGCGATCGCGTCGGGGTGCACGGTGCGGAGCGGACCGACCGGCGCGGCCGGCGAACCGGTGGCACCAGAAGCGGCCGTCCAGGCATCGGCACGGGGCACCGTCGACGCGGTCACGCCCCGACCGCCGCGTACCGGGCGGCCGTGGCACCCGTCCGGCAGGCCCAGTACCGGTCGCCGTGACTCCAGTGCCACCACTCGGTCTCGTAGTTCACCATGCCGACCGGCTCCAGGACGGAGGCCATCAGCGCTCGGTTGTCGCGGGCGACGTCGTCGATGTCCGGGGACGCCGTGAAGCACCGCCCGCCGCTCTGCTCCGGGGTGTCGTCGATGGCGGTGCCCATCCAGAGCGGTCGCCCGTCGTCGTCCACCACGGTGCAGTCGACGGCGGCACCGGCGACGTGCGGTGCCGCGTCTGCGGGGGCGACGAACCGGGACACGAGGTCGTCGAGCTCGGCCGCTCCGGCGTCGGGGTGGAGCGGCACGAGCGAGGCCCGGTAGTCGTCGATGATCGCCCGCTGCGCGTCGATCGTCCGGTAGCCCTCGACGACGAGCAGGTGGAGCCCGGCAGGGAGCGCACGGTCGGCCCGGACGAGGCGCTCGGCGACACCGAGTCGGACCAGTCCACCCGGGCCGGCCGGAGCGCGGAGCCCGAGGTCGGTCAGCCGGACCAGCGGTTCGCGGGACGGCCGGACGGGGACCGCGAGCACGCGGGCGTCGTTGATGAGGGTGATCACGTCATCAGCGTGACGGGGGCGCGCGCCCGGCGGATCGGGGCAGCGGTTGATGGCGGTCGTCCTGCGGGATGAAGCAGGATCAGCCGCGAGACCGACGCTTCCTCAGCATCCGGAGCACGAGACCGAGCAGGAGTGCCAGCACCACGAACACGACGAGCAGCACGGCCGCGACCTTGACGAGCAGGGCCGCCCCGACGAACACCGCGATGAAGACCACCCACACCAGGGCGTCCATCGCGCCCGCCGACAGTCTCCGCACCTGCGGAACGATACCGACCCGGCGGGGGTGCGCCGTGCCTCCAGGCCGTCGACCGGCCACGGACGGGAGCGGGGTCGTGCGGCGCGAAGCGACCACGCACGACCCCACCCGTCGCGGATACCACCCCCACAGCGGTACCCGCAGTCGACGCCGCAGAGCGGTGTCGACGTCTTCGACGACCCGGCGCTAGCGCGCCGCGTCGACGTCCTTGGCGAGCGTCCCCAGGTACAACTCGATGACCTTGGGGTCGTCCGCGAGTTCCTTCCCCGTGCCCGAGTACGCGTTCTTCCCCTGGTCGAGCACGTACCCACGATCGCAGATCTGCAGACAGCGTCGCGCGTTCTGCTCCACCATGATGATCGACACACCGGCCTTGTTGATCCGGCGGGTGCGCAGGAACGTTTCGTCCTGCCGCACCGGGGACAGTCCGGCGCTCGGCTCGTCGAGCAGCAGCACCTTCGGGTCCATCATCAGGGCTCGGGCCATCGCGACCGACTGCCGCTCACCGCCCGACAGCGAACCGGCCCGCTGGTTCCGCCGCTGCGCCAGCACCGGGAACAGGTCGTAGATCACCTCGAGCCGCTCGGCGAACTTCTTCGGCCGCAGGTACAGGCCCATCTGCAGGTTCTCCTCGATGGACAGCGAGGGGAAGACGTTGTTCGTCTGCGGGACGAAGCCGACGCCGGCCTGCACGAGCTTGTTCGCCTTGAGGTTCGTGATGTCGTCGCCCTGCAGGGTCACCGACCCCTCACGGATCGACACGAGCCCGAACAGCGCCTTGAGCAGGGTCGACTTGCCGGCGCCGTTCGGCCCGATGATGCCGATGAGCTCGCCCGGGTAGCAGTCCAGGTCGCAGCCGTTCAGGATGTTCACGCCCGGCAGGTACCCGGCGACGAGGTTCTTCGCGCTGAGCACCGGCTCGCGGTCCAGCGTGGCCGCCGGGGCGGCGGTCGGACTGGAGGCACTGCTCGCGTTCGTGGGGTCCGTTGCGTCCGTCATCGGGTCGCCTCCTGCTCGTCTTCTTCCTTGACTTCCTCGGCCAGCTCCTCGAACGTCTCCTCGGTGAGGAGCGCGTCGTCGCCCAGGTCGGTGTCGTGGTGCGCACCGAGGTACGCGTCGATGACGGCCTGGTCGTCCATCACCGTGTCCGCGGGGCCCTCGGCGACGACCTTGCCCTCGGCCATCACGACCACCCAGTCCGAGATGTGCCGGACCATGTGCATGTCGTGCTCGACGAACAGCACGGTCATGCCGTCGTCGCGCAGGGACTGGATGTGCCCGAGCAGCGACTGGGTGAGCGCGGGGTTCACGCCGGCCATCGGCTCGTCGAGCATGATCATCGTCGGGTCGGACATGAGCGCCCGGGCCATCTCGAGCAGCTTCCGCTGGCCGCCGGACAGCGAGCCGGCGTAGTCGTCCGCCTTCGTGTCGAGCTTGAAGCGGGCGAGCAGGTCCTCGGCCTTGGCCGTGATCTCGCGCTCCCGCTTCGCCCAGACCGGCTTGACCAGGGCGGCGAAGAAGTTCTCACCCGGCTGGTCGCGTGCACCGAGCAGCATGTTCTGCATCACGGTGAGCCGCGACAGCGCCTTGGTCAGCTGGAAGGTGCGGACCATGCCCTTGTTGGCGATGTGCGTCGCGCTGGTCTTCTGCAGCGTGGCGCCGTCGAACCGCGTCTTCGCACCGGGGCTCGGCTTGTCGAACCCAGTGAGCAGGTTGAAGAACGTGGTCTTGCCGGCGCCGTTCGGGCCGATGAGGGCCGTGATGGAGCCGCGCTGGACCTCGAGGTGGTCGACGTCGACCGCCGTCATGCCGCCGAAGTGCCGGGTGACGCCGTCGACGGTGAGGATCGGGTCGGCCTTGGGGTGGCCGTAGGTGTCAGACACTGAACGTCAGCTCCTTCTTGTTGCCGAGCAGGCCCTGTGGACGGAACACGATGAGCAGCATGAGCGCGACGCCGACGAGCACGTACGAGAACTGCTCGGCCTGCTGCGCGTTCATGATCGAGTCGGGGATGAAGTCGCCGGCCAGGGTGCGGATGAACAGCCGGACGACGAAGAACAGCACCGCTCCGAGCACCGGTCCGAACACCGTCGCCGCACCGCCGAGGATGAGCGCCGTCCAGATGAAGAACGTCATCGAGCGGCCCATGGCGTCGGGCTGCACGGAACTCGGCAGGACGTAGATGATGCCCGCGATCGCGCCGAGCGCCCCACCGAACACGAGCGCCTGCATCTTGTACGAGTAGACGTTCTTGCCGAGCGAGCGGACGGCGTCCTCGTCCTCGCGGATGGCCTTCACCACGCGACCCCAGGGGCTGCGCATGAGCAGGAACAGCACGAGCGTGAACAGGGCGACGAGTCCCCACGCCGCGATGCGGATCCACCAGCCGTTGACGCCGTTGTTCGCGTACGTGAACCACAGGATCGTGGTGGTGCCGTCGGGCAGCGGGCTGAGGGCGTTGAACGGGTCGCGGTAGCTCGACCCGGTGATGCCGTTCGACCCGCCCGTCGTCGAGGTGAGCAGACTCGAGCGTCCCACCATGCGGATGATCTCGGCGCCGGAGATCGTGACGATCGCCAGGTAGTCGCCGCGCAGCCGCAGGGTCGGGATGCCGAGGATGATCGCGAACACGATCGCGACGAGCAACGCGATCAGCACGGCCATCACGAACGGCAGCCCGTTGGTGATCGAGATCGCGAAGCCGTAGGCGCCGAGCAGCAGGAACGCCGCCTGGCCCATGTTCACGAGGCCGGTGAGCCCGAAGTGCACGTTCAGGCCGATCGCGGCCAGGGCGAACGCCGCCGTGGTCGGGGCGAGTGCCTCCTGGGTGAGCGAGGACAGCAGGTTGAGGATGTAGTCCATGCGCGTGCTCCCTTAGCCGATCCGCTCGGCGCGGCCGAAGATGCCCTGCGGCCGGAACAGCAGGATGAGGATGAGGATGACGAGGGCGGTCGCGTACTTGAAGTCGCCGGGGAGCACCAGGTTCGTCAGCTCGACGACGACGCCGATGATCATCGAACCGACCAGCGCGCCGTAGGCGGTCCCGAGCCCACCGAGCGTGACCGAGGCGAACATGAGCAGCAGCAGCTGGAGACCGGTCTGCCAGTTCACGCCGTTCAGCACCAGGCCGAGCATCACGCCGGACAGGCCGGCGAGCCCGGCGGCGAGCGTCCACACGAACCGGATGACCCGGTCGACGTCGATGCCGGACGCCGCGGCGAGCGCCGGGTTGTCCGAGACGGCGCGGGTGGCCCGACCGAACCGGGTCTTCGCCAGGAAGAGCCCGGTGGCGACGAGGACGACGAGCGCGATGCCCATGGCGACGTAGGACTGCACCGTCAGGGTGACCCCGGCGAACCGGATGGTGTCCGGGTTGCCCTGCTGGATGCGCACGGTCGAGGCGCCGAAGAAGTACTGGAACGCGTACTGGGCGGCGATCGACAGGCCGATCGTCACGATCATGAGCTGCGTCAGGCTGATGCGCCTGCGACGGAGTGGCCGCCAGATCGCGGCGTCCTGCAGGTAGCCCGTCGCCGCGCACAACAGCGTGACCACGATGCCGGTGACCCAGATGTTCCAGCCGAGCTGGTTCGCGAAGACGTACGCCAGCAGACCGCCGAGCGTGACCTGCTCGCCGTGCGAGAAGCTCGACAGGCCCGTCGTGCCGTAGATGAGCGAGAGCCCGATGGACGCCAGGGCGATGAGGAGCCCGAGCCGGAGGCCCGACGCGAACTGCTGCCAGGCGCGCTGGGGGCTGACGCTCGACGAGTCCGTGGAGGTCGTGACGCCCTGCTGGTCGGACAGCTGGAAGATCTGCCCGACGTTGGCGTTCAGCGTCGCCTGCACCTTGCGCTCGGCGTCGGCGGCGTTCGTCAGGTACTGCCCCTTCGGCAGGGTGCCCTGGTCGACGCTCACCGTGTACTCGCCGGCCGTGTCGACGCTGACGGACCAGCGGCCCTCGGTGTTCGTCGTGGCGGTCTCGTCGAAGCCGGATGGACCGGTGACGTCGACGTCGACGCCCTCGGCCGGCTTCCGCTCGGAGTCGGTGATCGTGCCCTGGATGCACCCGTTGTCCGGGCTGACGGTGCACGCCTGGCTGGTGGCCGGTGCCGAGGTGGCGCTGAAGGCCGGCAGGGTGACCGCCCAGTCGATCAGGAAGGTCGCCAGGAAGGCGGCGACGAGCACGGCCGCCAGGACCGGTCGACGCCGAGCCTGGCGGAGGCGGAACAGGCGCGGCTGCGCCCGTCCCGGCGGAGTGATGGATCCCACGGAAGAGCCTCTCGTTCGGATGCCGAGGACGTTATGAGAATTGTGTGACACCCGTGTTTCCAACAGGTTCCCTGTGTGATTCGTACTCGAAATGTGACGTTGTGGAGGAGGCTCCCTGCCGGACGGGGCCGCGCCTCCCGTCGGAATGCGGCGACAGCCGCCCGCGTTACCATGTCCTATCCGGAACCCGCCGACGCGTTCCCGGTGTCTCGACCACTTCACCTCGCCCACGAAGGGGACCCATGGACCAGCCGGATCCGTTCGGATTCATCGGACTCACGTACGACGACGTCATGCTCCTGCCCGGGCACACCGACGTCATCCCGAGCGAGGCGTCCACCGCGTCCCGGCTCACCAAGCGGATCTCCGTGAACGTCCCACTGCTCTCCGCGGCGATGGACACCGTCACCGAGGCGCGCATGGCCATCGCCATGGCACGACAGGGCGGCATCGGGATCCTGCACCGCAACCTGTCCATCGAGGACCAGGCCGCCTACGTCGACAAGGTCAAGCGCTCCGAGTCGGGCATGATCACCAACCCGGTGACCACCACCCCCGACGCCACCGTGGCCGAGGTGGACGCCCTGTGCGGCCAGTTCCGCGTCTCCGGCCTGCCGGTCGTCGAGGACGACGGCACGCTCGTCGGCATCATCACCAACCGCGACATGCGGTTCGTGGCCGCGTTCGAGCAGGCCACCACGTACGTGCGCGACGTCATGACGAAGGCCCCGCTGATCACCGCGATGGAGGGCATCGACCCCGAAGAGGCGATCGCCATCTTCGCGCAGCACAAGATCGAGAAGCTGCCGCTGGTCGACGCCGACGGCAAGCTCCGCGGTCTGATCACCGTCAAGGACTTCGACAAGAGCGAGCAGTACCCCGACGCCACCAAGGACGACGAGGGCCGACTCCGCGTGGGCGCCGCGATCGGCTTCTTCGGCGATGCCTGGCAGCGCGCCGAGGCCCTGCGTGACGCCGGCGTCGACGTGCTCGTCGTCGACACCGCCAACGGCGAGAGCGAGGGCGTGCTCGACATGGTCCGTCGCATCAAGGCCGACCCGTCGTTCGCCGCCATCGACGTCATCGGCGGGAACGTCGCCACCCGCGCGGGCGCCCAGGCGCTCATCGACGCCGGTGTGGACGCCGTCAAGGTCGGCGTCGGCCCGGGCTCGATCTGCACCACCCGCGTGGTCGCCGGCGTCGGTGTCCCCCAGGTCACCGCCGTGTACGAGGCCTCCCTCGCCGCGCGCGAGGCCGGCGTGCCGATCATCGCCGACGGTGGTCTGCAGTACTCGGGCGACATCGCGAAGGCCCTGGTCGCCGGTGCCGACACCGTCATGCTCGGGTCGCTGCTGGCCGGGACCGACGAGTCCCCCGGTGACCTGGTGTTCGTGGGCGGCAAGCAGTTCAAGGCCTACCGCGGCATGGGTTCGCTCGGCGCGCTGCAGACCCGCGGCAAGAAGACCTCGTACTCGAAGGACCGCTACTTCCAGGCGGACGTGCCGAACGACGACAAGCTCATCCCCGAGGGCATCGAGGGCCAGGTGCCCTACCGCGGCTCGGTCGGCAACGTCGTCTACCAGCTCACCGGCGGGCTCCGGCAGTCGATGTTCTACGTCGGCGGTCGGACGATCCCCGAGCTGAAGACCCGCGGCAAGTTCGTCCGGATCACCGCGGCGGGGCTCAAGGAGTCCCACCCGCACGACGTCCAGATGGTCGTCGAGGCGCCGAACTACCGCAGCTAGCGTCGATCGCTCGTCGAGACGCCCCCGCTCCGGACGGAGCGGGGGCGTCCTGCGTCCGTGTCCGTCGACGCGTCAGGCCGACCGCCAGTCGTCCGACGTGATGTGCGACCCGCCGTGCGGCCCCATCTGCAGCATCCCGCCGTCCACCGGCAGGGACACCCCCGTGATGTACGACGACGCACGGGACGACAGGAACGCCACCGCCGCCGCGATCTCCCACGCGTTGCCCGGACGACCGAGCGGCACGCCGGGACGGCTGATCGTGTGCGGGTCCTCGTCCTCGGCGCCGGTCATCCGCGTCGCGATCTCACCGGGAGCCACGGCGTTGACGGTGATGCCGTGCTCGGCGAGTTCGATCGCCATCGTCTTCAGCAGTCCGCCGAGCCCGTGCTTGGCAGCGTCGTACGCGCTCGAGCCGTACCGCGGCTGGTGCTCGTGCACGCTCGTGATGCCGATGATCCGTCCGCCGTGGCCAGCGCGGACCATGTGCTTGGCGGCGGCCTGCATGGTGACGAAGGCGCCGTCGAGGTCGGTCGACACCGTGTGCCGCCACTGGTCGAGGGTCATCTCGAGGAACGGGGCGTTGTCACCCGTGCCGGCGTCGGCGACGAAGACGTCCACGCCGCCGAGCTGCTCGACCAGCCGGTCGACGACCTGCGCCGCGGCGGGCAGGTCGGCGACGTCGATCTGCTCGACGAAGGCACGCCGGCCGAGTGCGCGGACTTCGTCGGCGGTGGACTCGGCACGGTCGGGCTCGGACAGGTAGGTGATACCGATGTCCATGCCGGCCTCGGCGAGTGCGACGGCGGTCGCGCGGCCGATCCCGGACTCGGAGCCGGTCACGATGGCGGTGGTGGGCTGGAAGTCGCTCATGCGGCGGAACGTACGCCGCGCCTCCCGGCCGTCGTGCCGGACCATCCGCCAGGCGCAGGACGGAGCCCAGCACGGGACCGCCAGGGGGCGCAACGTCACGGCTCGGTAACGAAACATGATTGCGTACCGCCCCGTCACACGGGCGAAACACCCGGACCCTAGCTTTCTCGTCATCCAGTGGAGGCGCCGCATTCACCCGAAGCGACAGAGCCTCCGCGCAGAGAAAGGGCTCCACGGATGATCAGAACCACCCGTGCCACCGCGGCACTGGCGTTGGCGGGCGCAGCAGCCGTCCTCCTCGCCGCGTGTTCCACCACCGGCAGTGCTTCCCCCTCGAGCTCCGCGTCGAGCGACGCGAAGAAGGATCCCGCCGCCAGCTGCAAGGCCCCCGACTCCCCCGGCACGGATCCGCTGAAGATCGGCACGATCCTGCCGCTGACCGGTTCGCTGGCCTACCTCAACCCGCCCGCCGAGTCCGGTGTGGGCCTCGCCGTGCAGGACATCAACGCGGCGGGCGGTGTCCTCGACGAGGACGTCACCATCGACCCCGCGACCGACTCCGGCGACAGCAACGACATGACCGTGTCGAGCTCGGCCGCGACCAAGCTCGTCAACGCCAAGGTGCCCGTGGTCATCGGCGCCGAGTCGTCGTCGGTCACGCTCAACGTCATCGACCAGCTCACCAGCAACTGCATGGTGCAGATCTCGCCGGCGAACACGGCGACCGACCTGTCGGGCTACTCGTCGCACTACTTCCGGACCGCTCCGCCGGACTCGGTGCAGGGTTCGGCGCTCGGCCAGCTCGTCACCGGTGACGGCAACGCGAAGGTCGCCTTCCTGGTCTTCAACGACACCTACGGCACCGGCCTCCGCAACTCGGTGCAGGCTGCGGTCGAGGCATCCGGCGGCCAGGTCGTCTACGGCGGCAAGGGCAAGGGCCAGGAGTTCCCGCCCGGCCAGACCACGTTCTCGTCCGAGGTGACGGCGGCGCTCGCTGAGAAGCCCGACGCGATCGTCGTCCTGTCCTTCGACGAGACGAAGTCGATCATCCCGGAGCTCGTCTCGCAGGGGAACACCGCGAAGATCTACATGTCCGACGGCAACACGGCGGACTACTCGAAGGACTTCGACAAGGGCACGCTGTCCGGCGCCCAGGGCACCATCCCCGGCGCCTCGCCGAAGGACGACTTCAAGAAGGAGCTCGCCGCGTTCTACAAGGAGTCGTCGGGCAAGACCCTCGCCGACTACTCGTACGCGGCCGAGTCGTACGACGCGACGATCCTCGCCGCCCTCGCCGCGGTGAAGGGCAAGGGCACCGACTCGGCCACCATCCAGGCCAACATGGCGGCGGTGTCGGGTGCCGACGGTGGTACCGAGTGCGCGACGTTCGAGGAGTGCAAGGACCTGCTCGACAAGGGCGAGGACGTGCACTACACCGGCCCGTCGGGCATCGGTCCGTTCGACGAGAACAACGACCCGTCGAGCGCCTACATCGGCATCTACAAGTTCGACGGCGACAACAAGCCCGTGTACCAGAGCGCCATCCAGGGTGCGGTGAAGAAGTAGGGCACCGCTCCGGCGATCGACAGTCCCCCCGCGGAACTCCCGCGGGGGGACTGTCGCGTTCGCGATGGTGGTCGGTCCGGCAGACAGACGCGACGAGCGACCTGGAGGCCCGTGGGGCCTCCGTCAGGCGGGCTCGGCCGGGGTGGGTGCGCCGGTTCCGCGACGGGACGCGCGCGCCGCGGCGAACGAGTCGGCCGTCAGCACCACGAGCGCCAGCCACACGATGCCGAAGCCGAACCAGCGTCCGGCCGACATCTCCTCGTGCTGCACGAGCACCCCGACGAGCAGCTGCATCACCGGGGCGAGGTACTGCGTCAGCCCGAGGGTCGACAGGCTCACCCGGCGCGCCGACGAGGCGAACAGCAGCAGGGGCACCGCGGTCGCCGGCCCGGTCAGCACCGTGATGACGGTGTGGCCCCAGCCCTCGGTCGTGAACGTCACGCCGCCGCCGAGGCCGGTGACCCCGAGCACCACCAGCGCGACGACCGCGATCGGCAGCAGCCACGCGGTCTCGATGGTCAGGCCGCTCAGGGCGTCCACCGTGCCGCCGACCCGCTTCTTCACCAGGCCGTACAGCCCGAACGAGAACGCCAGGGCGAGGGAGATCCACGGCATGCGGCCGTAGCCCACCGCGATGACGACGACCGCGACGACGCTCAGGCCGACGGCCACCCACTGCGCCGGACGCAGGCGCTCGCGGAGGACCACGACGCCGAGCGCGATCGTGACGAGCGGGTTGATGAAGTAGCCGAGCGCCGCCTCGACGGTGTGGCCGGTGGTCGTCGCGAGGACGTACACCGTCCAGTTCACCAGGATGAGGACGGCCGCGAGCCCCATCACGAGCATCACCCGGCGCTGGGCGACCAGGGTGCGGGTCCGGAGCCACGAGCGCGTCACGGCGATCGCGACCGCGCAGAACACCAGGCCGAAGACGATCCGCCAGGCGACGATCTCGAACGCCGCCGCGGGGGCCATCGCTGCGAAGAGCAGCGGCATGAGGCCCCAGAGCCCGTAGGCCACGACGGCCTGCACCACGCCGACGGACGCCTCGCTGCGGGCGGGTCGCGCCCGACTCGGTTCACTCACGGAACCATCCTAGGAAGGTCGGCGGACCACCGGGGCCGCACCGGGCCTCCAGGCAGGGCGGACTGGGCCGGAACGCACGGACGCCCCGCCGGCCGCAGGGCCGGACGGGGCGTCCGAGAGGAGTACTGGACTCAGTGCACGATCACCGCGAGGACGTCGCGGGCCGACAGGACCAGCAGGTCCTCGCCCGAGTACTTGACCTCGGTGCCGCCGTACTTGGAGTAGATGACCTTGTCGCCGACGGCGACGTCGAGCGGGACGCGGTTGCCGTTGTCGTCGATACGACCCGGACCCACGGCGACGACCTCGCCCTCCTGGGGCTTCTCCTTCGCGGTGTCGGGGATGACCAGACCGGAAGCGGTGGTCTGCTCCGCCTCGACCTGGCGGATGACGATGCGATCCTCGAGCGGCTTGATGCTGACGGCCACGGTGACCTCTTCTTTCTCGGTACGGACTCGGTACAGATGAAAACCGGGTTGGCACTACGCACAGGAGAGTGCCAACGCCAACTCTAGGGGGCCTCTGGCACTCGGTCAATCCGAGTGCCAGCACATCCAGAGGACACGCAGCACCTGCGAGGATCGACGCATGGACGCCGCCGAACTCGCCGCACTGCTGACCCCCGACGGGATGGCCCTGCTCGACCGTACCCCCGGCGTCTCCGACAGCGGCGAGATCGTCCGCGTCGTGTCACGACTCCGGGCCGAGGGGCACGATCCCCGGCTGGTCGCCGCGGTGCTGACCCAGGCGAAGCTGCGGCTGAAGGCCCGCGGCAAGTTCGGCGACTTCGCGTCCCGCATGCTCTTCACCGAGGCCGGGCTCGAACAGGCCACACGCCTGCAGGTGGCGGCACAGCACGCCGGACGCTTCGCCGCCGCCGGCATCACGCGCGTCGCCGACCTGGGCTGCGGCATCGGCGGGGACGCGATGGCGATGGCCGCGCTCGACCTCGACGTCACCGCCGTCGACCGCGACGAGGTCACCGCCGCCGTCGCCACGCACAACCTGGCCGTCTGGCCGAACGCCCGGGTCGAGCTCGGCGACGCCGCCACCTTCGACGTCAGCTCGGTCGACGGCGTGTGGATGGACCCGGCGCGACGGACGAGCGGCCACTCCGACACCCGACGACTGGCCGATCCGGACGACTGGTCCCCCTCGCTCGACACCGTCTTCGCCGCCGCGACGACCACCCCGACGGGCGTCAAGCTCGGCCCGGGCATCGACCGCGACCTGATCCCGGACACCGCCGAGGCGCAGTGGACCTCGGTCGACCGCGAGGTCGTCGAGCTCGCCCTGTGGTTCGGCCCCCTCGCCCGACCCGGCATCCGACGGGCGGCCACCGTGATCGGTGCGCACGGCATCGCCGAGATGACCGGACCGGCCGATGCCGAGGACGCCGAGGTCGGGCCACTCGGCACCCACCTGTACGAGCCGGACGGCGCCGTGATCCGGGCGCGGCTGATCGGTGACCTGGCACGCGGGCTCGACGGGCACATGCTGTCCGACGGGATCGCCTACGTGACGTCGGACCGCGCCGTCTCGACCCCGTTCGCGCAGGGGTTCCGGGTGCTCGACACGATGCCGCTCGACGTCAAGCGCCTGTCCGCGCGGCTCGCCGCCGACGGCATCGGGACCGTCGAGATCAAGAAGCGGGGCGTCGACGTCGACCCGGCGCAGTTCCGCAAGCGGTTGCGGTTGCGCGGATCGGGTCGCGTCACGCTCGTGCTCACCCGCCTGGAGGGACGCCACACGGCGATCCTGTGCGAGCGGCTCGGCGACGTGGCCGGGTGACGGCCGGGGGCCGCGTGTGGCGCTGGGTCAGCCGATGAAGGCGCCGGTCGACGAGTCGTAGTCGTAGGTGGAGTACGAGTCTTGCCCGGCGGCGGCCAGGAAGATGATGAAGGCGACCCAGATGAGCCAGATGCCGGTCATCACCCATCCCGAGATGATGCCGGTCAGCGCGAGCCCACGGCCCGCTTCGCCGTTCTGCTTGATCTTGCCGAGTGCGACGTGGCCCAGGATCGCACCGGCCGGCCCGAGGAGGATGGCGAGGAACCACATCGGGATCGCGGCGAGGCCGAACACGATCGACAGGATCGCCAGCGTGTTCGTCTTCGGCCGCTGCGCGTACGGCTGGTAGGCCGCGGGGTCGGCGGCGTACTGCTGCTGGGCGTACGGGTTGTGCGGGGCGGCGTAGGGGTTCTGCTGCTGCGCGTACGGGTTCTGCTGCTGCCCGTAGGAGTTCTGCTGCTGCGCGTACGGGTTCTGCTGCTGCTGCTGTCCGTACGGCTGCTGCGGTGCGGCGTACGGCTGGTGCTGCTGCTGGTGGCCGTACTGCGGCTGGGCGTAGGGGTTCTGCGGGTGGGGAGCGCCGTACGGGTTCTGCGGCTGCTGCGGTGCGGCGTAGGGGTCCTGCTGCTGCTGTCCGAACGGGTGCTGCGGTGCCCCGGGGGCCTCCGGTGCCGACGGGGCCTGCGGTGCGTCCGGGGCGGGTGCGCCGTCCGGCTGCCCGTTCGCTGCGCCGCTCGGCGTCTCGCCCGGCTTCGGCCACTCGTTCTGATCGGACACCGTCCACCCCTCTCGGGCGCCCGGTCTCTCCGACGCCCGTGAGGATCCTCCCACAAGCGACCGTCAGACGACCGGGAGCGGGTGGCCCCCAGCAGCGACGTCGCCGGACCGACTCAGACCTGGACGGTCGTCACCGGCAGGGTCGAGTCGGCGGCGATGCCGAGGTCGCTCGGCGCGTGCCCCTCGGCGACCAGACGCGCCCCGACCGCAGCGATCATCGCGCCGTTGTCGGTGCACAGGTCGAACGGCGGGATCCGCAGGCGCACCCCGGCGGCAGCACAGCGTTCCTCGGCGACCTGTCGCAGCCGGGCGTTCGCCACCACCCCGCCACCGAGCAGCAACCGGTCCACACCGGTGTCGCGGCAGGCGTTCAGGGCCTTGGTGAGCAGGACGTCGACGACGGCCTCGCGGAAGCTCGCGGCGACGTCGGCCACGGGCACCTCGCGACCCTCGTCGCGGCACCGCTCGACCCACCGCGCGACGGCGGTCTTGAGTCCGGAGAACGAGAAGTCGTAGCGGTGCGCGGCCATGTCCTTCGGCAACGTCAGGCCACGGGGGAACCGGATGGCCGTCGGGTCGCCGTCCGCCGCCGCCCGGTCGATCTGCGGACCGCCCGGGTACGGCAGTCCGAGCAACCGGGCGACCTTGTCGAAGGCCTCGCCCGCGGCGTCGTCGATGGTCTCGCCGAGCAGCTCGACGTCGCCGACCAGGTCCTTCACCAGGAGCAGGGAGGTGTGCCCGCCGGACACCAGCAGCGCCACCGTCGGCAGCTCGATGTCGCTACCGTCCTCGCGCAGCACGTCGGCGCCGACGTGCCCGACCAGGTGGTTCACGCCGTACAGCGGCTTGCCGGTGGCCACGGCGAGCGCCTTCGCTGCCCCCACCCCGACCATGAGCGCCCCCGCCAGCCCGGGCCCCGCGGTGACGGCGACGGCGTCGAGCTCGTCGAGCGTCACCCCGGCGCGGTCGAGCGCCTCGTGCAGGGTCGGGGTCATGGCTTCGAGGTGGGCCCGCGCGGCGACCTCGGGCACGACCCCGCCGTAGCGCGCGTGCTCGTCCATGCTCGACGCGATGACGTTGGCGAGCAGGGTGTTCCCCCGCACGATGCCGACGCCCGTCTCGTCGCAGCTCGTCTCGATGCCGAGCACCAGTGGTTCAGTCGCGCTCACCGAGGGCCTCCTGTCCGATGGGTCCGACGCCCGACGACCGCTCGGCGTCCGGGCCGGGCAGCTCCGCCCGCATCACCCACGCGTCGACGCCGTCCGGCTGGTAGTAGCGGGGGCGGGTCGCGATGTGCGCGAACCCGAACGCGGTGTACATCGCCTGCGCCACGGGGTTGTCCGCGCGCACCTCGAGGAACACCTCGCGCACGCCGCGACGCCGCGCCTCGTCGAGCAGTTCCGTGAACAGCACCCGGCCCAGGCCCTTGCCGCGCTGGTCGGCTGCGACCGCGATGGTCTGCACGTCGGCCACCGGGTTACCCGCCAGTGACGAGAGTCCGGCGTACCCGACGACGAGCGGCGCTGCCGTGTCGTCGACGGTCTCGATCACGACGTAGTACCCGTGCGGCGAGTACAGCTCGCCCGACATCTGCGACGCCGACCAGGCGTCCGTCGGGAACGAGACGTGCTCGAGCCACATGATGTCGTCGAGGTCCTGCGGGTGTGCTCGCCGCAGGCGGAGCCCGTCCGGCAGGGTCACTGCTTCACCCGCTTGGGCGCACCCGGCACGGTGACGTCGGGATCACGCAGGTACAGGGCCGTGTCCGGGTCGAACGCCGCGCCGGACGCGAGCCGGTCCGCGGCGAGCGAGCCGAGCCTCCAGGCCGGGATGGACGCGACCGTCACGCGGTCCCAGCCCACCGCGTCGGGCCGGGAGGCCCGGATCGCCTCGTCGAGGTCGGCGGGCCTGGCGAGTCCCGGGCCCGCGACACGCGCGCCCGCCTGGTCGTAGGCGCTCCAGTAGACCTCGCGGCGGCGGGCGTCCGTCAGGACGACGAACGGGCCGTCCCGCCGGCCGTCGCGCTCGTCGGCGGCGACCGCGTCGTGGCTGACGAGGGGCAGGACGGGGACGCCGCGTGCGGCGGCGAAGGTGCGTGCGGCGGCGATGCCGACGCGCAGGCCGGTGAAGGGGCCGGGGCCCGTGCCGGCGACGACGCCCGTGACGTCCGCGCCGGTGATGCCGGCCTCGGCGAGCACCTCGGCGAGGAACGGGCCGATCACCTCGGCGTGCCGACGGCTGTCCTCGGTGTCGCGGGTCGCGAGCGGCCGGCCGGTGGCCGGGTCGACGACGGCGACGGAGGTCCCGGCGGAGGTGTCGATCGCGAGCAGCACCCGTCCATCGTAGGCGGGGTGGGGCTCCCGCACCGCCGGATCAGTCGACGGCGTCCGCAGCGATCGCGCGCCGGACCCGGTCGACCGCGACGGCCACCGCACCCTCGCGGACCGCCGCGTCGTCGTGCTCGGACTCGTGCACGAACGCGGTCACGCCGCGGTCGGCCCCGCAGAAGTCGACGATGCCGTGCTCGATCTGCGTCCGGAGCGCTTCCGCGTAGCCGTGGCGCTCGTAGACGCCGGCGTCGTCACCGGCGATCGGGACGAGGTGCACGGTGAGCCGGCCGAGGTTCCGACGCATCCCGCCCTCGGGTTCGACCTCGAAGGCCCACCCGTTGACGAACACGCGGTCGACCCAGCCCTTGAGCAGTGCGGGCATCGACCACCACCAGACCGGGAACACGAGCACCAGGTCGGTGGCGCGGTCGATCCGCTGCTGCTCGGCGACGACCTCGGGTGGGGCGTCCGTGCCGGTGCGGTACGTGTGCCGGTCGGCCAGGGTGAAGCGCGGGTCGAAACCCTCGGCGGCGAGGTCGGCGGTCTCGACCGTGCCCTCCGGCAGCGCGGCCCGCAGCCGGTCGGCGACGTGGTGGGTCAGCGAGTCGGGGTCGGGGTGGGCGGTCACGATGAGCGTCGGCACGCCCTGATCCTCTCGACCGCGGCTGTGCGGCACCAGGGCGTGCGGGTACGCCGCGGATCCGTCACCGGGTCAGAGGACGACGTCCGTCCAGCGCGGACCGGTGGCGGTGACGACGACGCGACGCGGCTCGTCGGGCACGTCGTCGGGGTCGAGGTCGTCGTCGCCGTGCTCGACCGCGTCCGCGCCGGTCGCCCGGGTGATCTCGACGTCGAGCACGCTCTCGCTGATGCCGTCGACCATCCCGCGACCCCACTCGACCACGACGATCGCGGCGTCCCAGTCGAGGTCGAGGTCGTCGAGCTCCACGGGGTCGGACAGCCGGTAGGCGTCCACGTGCACCAGGTCCGGCCCGGCCGTGGTCGGGTGCGTCCGGGCGAGGACGAAGGTCGGGCTGGAGACCTGCCCCCGTGCGCCGAGCGCCGCACCGAGTCCGCGGGTCAGCGTGGTCTTGCCGGCACCGAGCGGCCCGGTCAGCACGACCAGGTCGCCGGCACGCAGGACCGCAGCCAGCCGGGCGCCGAGCTCCCCCATCGCCTCGGTGCTGTCGACGGTCGTGTCGAGCAGCCACCGTGCCGGTTCGGTCACGGCCGCTCTCCCCGCAGGTAGGCGCCGACCCGCCCCTCGACCTCGTGGCCCTCGTAGACCCGGGGGACCCGGCTGCCGATGCGGCAGACGATCTCCTCGCCGATGGTCTCCAGCGCCGCGCCCCACTCGAGCACGGTCAGCTCGTCGTGTCCACCGGTGCCGAAGAGCACGACCGTGTCTCCGGTCTGCACGTCGTCGTCACCGACGTCCACCAGGAACTGGTCCATCGCCACGCGGCCGGCGATCGGGTACCGCTTGCCACCGATCGCGACCTCGATGCGTCCCTGCGCCAGGCGCGGGACGCCGTCGGCGTACCCGACGGGGACGAGCGCGAGGGTGGTCTCCGTCGCGGTGCGGTACGTGTAGTCGTACGAGACGCCGGTGTCGACCGGGACGCGCTTGGTCTTCGCGACCGAGGCGGTCAGTGTCATCACGGGCTCGAGGCCGAGGTCGGCTGCCGACACACCGTCGGCCCCGGGGATCCCGAACAGGTTCGCGCCCATCCGGACCATGTCCTTGCGGAACTCCTTGCGTTCCAGCCCGGCGAGCGACGCGGCGACGTGCTCCGTCGGGATGTCGAGCCCGAGGTCCTCGGCGATCTCGACCGCGGCGTCGAACACCGCGACCGCGGCGCTGTCGTCGCTGTCGGACGACTCCGCCAGGTGTGTGTAGGCGGCGACGACCTCGATGCGGCCGTCGCGCTGCGCGTCCCGCGCGAGCTCGACCAGGGCCGGCCAGTCCGACGCGGTCGCACCGTCGCGGTGCAGGCCGGAGTCGACGCCCAGGTGCACGCGTGCGGGCCGCTGGTCGACGGCGTCCACGATGCGCTGCAGCTCCGTGGCGTTCGAGACCCCGAGGTCGACGGCGGAGTCGATGGCGTCGCGGAAGTCCAGGTCGGGCGCGTGCTGCCACGTGAACAGGTGGACGTCCTCGCCCACGCCGATGGACCGCAGACGCAGCGCCGCGGGGACCGTCAGCACGCCGATCCACCGGATGCCGGCGTCGACCGCGGCGAGCGCGATCGGTTCGAGACCGTGCCCGTAGGCGTCGGCCTTCATGATCGCCATCACCTCGACGGGGTCCATCCACTCGCGGACCAGGTCGAGGTTCGCACGGTAGGCGTCGAGGTCGATGCGCGCCTGCCGGAGCGGTGCCGAGCTCACGTCGTCCTCCGTTCCACGCTGCGGCCGATCCGGGCGACCACCTCGTAGTTGATCGTGCCGATGGCGTCGGCCCAGTCCTCGACGGCGGGGTCGCCGTCGGCGGGGTCGCCCCACAGCACGGCCTCGTCGCCGACCTGCACGTCGGCGTCTCCGATGTCGACGTGCATGGCGTTCATCGCGACGCGACCGACCACGGGGAACGTGCGGTCCCCGATGCGCACCGAGACACGGTTGCCGAGGTCGCGGTCGAAGCCGTCCGCGTACCCGAGACCGATCACGGCCAGGCGGGTGTCGGCCTCGGCTCGCCACGTGTACCCGTAGGAGACGCCGTCGCCCGCACGGACCGGCACGGTGCGGAGCACGGCGGCGGTCACCCGCATCGCGGGGCGCAGCCCCAGGTCGGCCGAGGTGCGGTCGTCGAACGGGCTCAGCCCGTACAGGGCGAGTCCGACGCGGGACAGGTCGTGACGGGTCTCCGGCACGGCGATGCTCGCGGCACTCGCGGCCAGGTGCACCACGTCGGGCACGATGCCGTTCGCCGCGAGGCCGTCGAGTGCCCGCTGCAACGCGGCGTCCTGGTCGAGGTCGTCGGAGCGCGACGCGTTCGCCAGGTGCGACATGAGTCCCTCGACCCGGGTGCGGTTGCCGCCGCGGGCCAGGGCCCCGGCGGTCGCGAAGAGCTCGGCCCACTCGGACTCCACCGCACCGTTGCGGCTCAGCCCGGTGTCGACGCACAGGTGCACGGCGCGGACGTCGGAGTCGGCGGCGGCGGACAGCTGCTCGACGCTCGACACCGCCGGGGTGACGTCGTACTGCGCCGCACGGCGGAAGTCCTCGTCGGGGGCGTGCAGCCACGCCAGGATCCGCACGCCCTCGTCGATGCCGCCCTGCCGGAGGGCGACGGCCTCGTCGATGTCGGCGACCCCGAGCCACTCGGCGCCCGCGTCGACGAACGCCTGCGCGGCGGCCAGTGCCCCGTGTCCGTAGGCGTTCGCCTTGACGACGGCGATGACCCCGGCCGGGGCGACCCGCTCGGCGATCGTCGCGTAGTTCTCGATCAGGGCTCCACGGTCGACCGTGATGCCGGTGAACGCACTCACTGCTCTGTCCCCTCCAGGACCACGAACGCGGTCGCGATCCCTCCATCATGCGAGAGCGACAGGTGCACCGAGGTCACGCCACGCGCATCGGCCACCCGCCGCGCACCCTGGTGCAGCGTCAGCGACGGGTTCCGCTGGTCGTCCGAGACGACCTCGAGGTCCTGCCAGCTCAGCCCCGCGCTCGACCCGAAGGCCTTGATCAGTGCTTCCTTCGCCGCGAAGCGTGCCGCGAGCGACGCGATCGGCCGGGGTTCGCCGTCCCGGACCTGCTCGGACGGCGTGAACAGCCGCGCCCGCATCGCCGGCGTGCGCGACAGCACCCGTCCGAACCGCTCCAGGTCGACCACGTCGACCCCGATGCCGATGATCACGTTCGACTACTCGACGGTGACCGACTTCGCGAGGTTGCGCGGCTGGTCGACGTCCAGGCCCTTGGCCGCGGCGAGCTCCATGCCGAACATGTGCAGCGGTGCCACGGCGAGCAGGGGCTCGAACAGCGGGGTCGCGAGCGGGATGCGCAGGACCTCGTCGGCGAAGGGCAGCACGGCGGCGTCGCCCTCTTCGGCGATGGCGATCACCCGGGCACCGCGGGCGCGGATCTCCTGGATGTTCGAGACGACCTTCGGGTGCAACGACCGCGGGTCGCGGGGCGACGGCACGATGACGAACACGATCTGGCCCGGCTCGATGAGCGCGATCGGACCGTGCTTGAGCTCACCGGCGGCGAAGCCCTCGGCGTGGATGTACGCGAGCTCCTTGAGCTTGAGCGCGCCCTCGAGCGCGATCGGGTACCCGACGTGACGACCGAGGAACAGGACGCTGCGGGTGTCCGCCATCCAGCGGGCCAGGTCCTTGATGCCGGCGGCGTCCTCGATGGTCTGCTGCAGCTTCGGCGCGAGCCCCTCGAGCTCGGCGACCTGCTCGGCGATCTGCTCGGTGGTGAGCGTGCCGCGCAGCGTGGCCAGGTGCAGCCCGAGCAGGTAGAGCGCGACGCCCTGGGCGATGAACGCCTTGGTCGACGCGACCGCGACCTCGGGCCCGGCGTGCGTGTAGATCACGGCGTCGGACTCGCGCGGGATCGTGGCGCCCTGCGTGTTGCAGATCGACAGGACCTGGGCGCCCTGCTCGCGGGCGTACTTGACGGCCATGAGCGTGTCCATGGTCTCACCGGACTGGCTGATCGAGACGACGAGCGTGCGGTCGTCGAGCACCGGGTCGCGGTAGCGGAACTCGTGGGCGAGCTCGACCTCGACGGGCACGCGGGCCCACTGCTCGATGGCGTACTTGCCGAGGATGCCGGCGTACGCGGCCGTGCCGCAGGCGATCACGATGACGCGGTCGACGGTCGCCAGGCGCTCGGCGATCGGGTCGAGGTCGGTCAGGGTGACGGCGCCGTCGTGCACGCGACCGAGGATCGTCTTCGCGACGGCCTCGGGCTCCTCGCTGATCTCCTTCGCCATGAAGGAGCTCCAGCCGCCCTTGTCGGCGGCGGAGGCGTCCCAGTTGACCTCGAACTCGGCCGGCTCGGCCGGGGTGCCGTCGAAGTGGATGACGTCGACGCCGTCGGGGCGGATCGTGGCGATCTCGTCCTGCCCGATCGACAGCGCCCGCTGCGTGTGGGCGACGAACGCGGCGACGTCGGAGCCCATGAAGTTCTCGCCGTCGCCGAGCCCGACCACCAGGGGCGAGTTGCGACGGGCACCGACCACGACGCCGGGCTGGTCGGCGTGCACGACGAGGAGCGTGAACGCGCCCTCGAGTCGCTGCACGGTCTGCTGCATGGCGGCGGTCAGGTCACCGGTCTCGCGGAACGCCCGTCCGACCAGGTGCGCGGCGACCTCGGAGTCGGTCTCGCTGCGGAACTCGGTGCCCTCGGCCTGCAGTTCGGCGCGGAGCTCGGAGAAGTTCTCGATGATGCCGTTGTGGATGAGGGCGAGCTTGTCGCCGTCGGCCAGGTGCGGGTGGGCGTTGCCGTCGGTCGGGCCACCGTGCGTCGCCCAGCGGGTGTGCCCGATGCCGGTCGCGCCGTCCGGGATCGGCGACGACTCGAGCTCGTCGACCAGGGCCTGGAGCTTGCCGGCCTTCTTGGCCGACACGAGGTCTCCGGCAGGGTCGACCACGGCGATGCCCGCCGAGTCGTAGCCGCGGTACTCGAGGCGACGGAGGCCACCGAGGAGGACGTCCTGGCTGCTGTTGCTGCCGACGTAGCCGACGATTCCACACATGGGATCGATCCTACGGTCTGGCTGGGACCGGCCGCTGCATGCCCGCCACAAGAGGGATACCGTTTCGACCATGGGACGCTTCGACGACATCGCCATCACCACCCTGCACGGCGAGCAGACCACGTTCGGCGCCTACGCCGACAAGGCCGTGCTGGTCGTGAACGTCGCCTCCCGGTGCGGCCTCGCCCCGCAGTACGAGCAGCTCGAAGCCCTGCAGAAGGAGTACGGCCCGCGCGGCTTCACCGTCCTGGGGTTCCCGAGCAACCAGTTCCTGCAGGAGCTCGGCTCGTCCGAGGCCATCGACGAGTACTGCTCGACCACCTGGGGCGTGACCTTCCCGATGTCCGAGAAGGTCAAGGTCAACGGCAGGGGCGCGCACCCGCTGTACCAGGCACTCAAGGAGACCCCGGACGCGTCGGGCAAGGCCGGCCGCGTCAGCTGGAACTTCGAGAAGTTCCTCGTCGGTCCGGACGGCACCGTCACCCGCTTCCGTCCCGCGACCACGCCGGACGCCCCCGAGGTCGTCGCCGCCATCGAGGCGGCCCTGCCCGCCTGAGCGCGCCCGTCGCGCGCAGCGCGGGTGTCGGACGGGAGGCCCGCACCGCGTGAGCCGGTCGGCTCACGTGCTGCGGGCCTCCCGTCTGTACGCTCGATCCCATGCCGCTCTCGGAGACCGCCGTCGCGCACCCGACCCCCTTCGTCGAGATCCCCCGCGACGACTGGTCGCAGCTCGCGCCGAAGGAGCACCTGTCGCTCACGGAGACCGAGATCGTGCAGCTGCGCGGCCTCGGCGACCGACTGGACATGCAGGAGGTGCAGGAGGTCTACCTGCCCCTGTCCCGCCTGCTGACGCTGTACGCCGCCGGAGCACGGGACCTGCACGCGTCGACGTCGGCGTTCCTGGGCGACCGCGCCGGACGCACGCCGTTCGTCATCGGCGTCGCCGGGTCGGTCGCCGTCGGCAAGTCGACGGTCGCGCGACTGCTGCGGGAGCTGACGAAGCGCTGGCCGGACACCCCGCGCGTGGAGCTCGTCACGACCGACGGGTTCCTGTACCCGAACGCCGAGCTCGAACGGCGCGGGATCATGGACCGCAAGGGTTTCCCGGAGTCGTACGACCGCCGCTCCCTGCTGCGCTTCGTGAGCCAGGTGAAGAGCGGGGCGACCGAGGTGCGCGCGCCGTACTACTCGCACCTGGTCTACGACATCGTGCCGGACGCCGAGATCGTCGTGCGCCAGCCGGACGTCCTCATCGTCGAGGGCCTGAACGTGCTCGCACCGCCGGTGCACGGGCGGCTGGCGCTGTCCGACCTGTTCGACTTCACGATCTACGTCGACGCGAAGACCAAGGACATCGAGTCCTGGTACGTCGACCGGTTCCTGGCCCTGCAGGAGGAGGCGTTCTCGAGCCCGGACTCGTTCTTCCACCGGTTCGCCTCGCTCTCACGCGAGGACGCGGTCGAGACGGCGACCCAGGTGTGGCGGGCGATCAACGAGCCGAACCTGATCGAGAACGTGCTGCCCACCCGCTCCCGCGCGACCCTGGTGCTCAAGAAGGGCGCGAACCACAAGGTGAACTCGGTCCTGCTCCGCAAGATCTAGCCCAGGCGGGGGTGCGCGCTGGCGCGGGCGCGGGCGCGGGCGCGAACGCGGGCTCGCGGGCGCGGAGTCGCGCCCCGGCACGGTCATCGCGCCCCGAAGAGCCGGGGCGCAACGACCGCAGCGGGGCGCGGGCGCGGCGCGGGGCCGGTTCGGATGCGCCCCGCAGTGCGGCTGCGCCCTACGCGGCGTCGAGCGCCAGGCGCTCGCTGACCACGGCGGCGAGCTCCTCGGCGATGCGCTGGGCGTCGTCCTGCGAGGCGGCCTCGACCATGACCCGCACGACGGGCTCGGTGCCCGACGGCCGGAGCAGCACGCGGCCGCTGTCGCCGAGCGCCTCGGTGGCTGCGGCGATGGCGTCCTGCACGCCCTGGTCGGCCAGCCCGTGCCGGTCGACCCCGCGGACGTTGAGCAGCACCTGCGGGAACACCGTCATGCACGAGGCGAGCTCCTGCAGGGACTTCCCGGTCCGCGCCATCTCGGCGACCAGGTGCAGCCCGGTCAGGATGCCGTCGCCGGTGGTGGCGAACTCGTTGAAGATGATGTGGCCGGACTGCTCGCCACCGATGGAGTAGTCGCCCTCGGTCATCTTCTCGAGCACGTAGCGGTCGCCCACGCCGGCCTCGATCACGGTGATGCCAGCGTCGGCCATGGCACGCTTCAGCCCGAGGTTCGACATGACCGTCGCGACGAGGGTGTCGTCCTGCAGGCGGCCGCGCTCCTGCAGCGACAGCGCGAGGATCGCCATGATCTGGTCGCCGTCGATCGCGTTGCCCGCGGCGTCGACGGCCAGGCAGCGGTCGGCGTCACCGTCGTGCGCGATGCCGACGTCGGCACCGTGCTCGAGCACCGCGCGGGCGAGGTTGTCGATGTGGGTCGAACCGACGCCGTCGTTGATGTTCCAGCCGTCGGGGTCGGCGCCGATGAGCGTCACGCGGGCCCCCGCGTTGACGAAGACCTCGGGCGAGACGCCGGCGGCGGCACCGTTGGCGCAGTCGAGCACCACGTGGATGCCGTCGAGCCGGTGCGGCAGCGTGCCGAGCAGGTGCACGACGTAGCGGTCCTCGGCGTCGGCGAACCGCGAGATGCGCCCGACGTCGATGCCGGTGGGCGTCGGTGCGGAGTGGTCGTGCATGGCCGCTTCGATGCGGTCCTCGACCTCGTCCGGCAGCTTGCGACCACCCGTGGCGAAGAACTTGATCCCGTTGTCCGGCGCGGGGTTGTGCGACGCGGAGATCATCACGCCGAAGTCGGCGTCGATGTCCGCGACGAGGAACGCCGCAGCGGGGGTGGGGATGACCCCGGCGTCGAGCACGTCGACGCCGGCAGAGGCGAGCCCGGCCGCGACCGCGGCACCGAGGAACTCACCGGAGACGCGCGGGTCGCGCGCCAGGACCGCGCGGGGGCGCGGTCGGCCGGACGCCCGGCGGGCGTCCGCATGGTGTCCGTGCGTGAGCACGGCCGCGCTGGCCTGGGCGAGACCCAGAGCCAGCGCGGCCGTCAGCTCGCCGTTGGCGAGTCCACGAACACCGTCGGTACCGAACAGACGCGGCATTGCGATCGGGTTCGCTGAGCGACTAGCGCTTCGAGAACTGCGACGCCTTGCGGGCCTTCTTGAGACCGGCCTTCTTGCGCTCGATGACGCGGGCGTCACGGGTGAGGAAGCCGGCCTTCTTGAGGGTCGCGCGGTTGTTCTCGCGGTCGATCTCGTTCAGGGTGCGGGCGATGGCGAGACGGAGCGCGCCGGCCTGACCCGAGGGGCCGCCGCCGGTGATGCGGGCGACGACGTCGTACGAGCCGAGGAGCTCGAGCACCTTGAACGGGTCGTTGATGAGCTGCTGGTGCAGCTTGTTGGGGAAGTAGTCCTCGAGCGAGCGGCCGTTCACGACGAACGTGCCCGAGCCGGGGACCAGGCGGACGCGCGCGATGGCCTCCTTGCGGCGCCCGACGGCACCGCCGGAGACGTTGAGGATCTGACGGGGAGCGGCCTCGGCAGCGGCGGGTGCGCTCTCCGTGGTGAAGCTCTCCGGGGTCTGGTCGAGGGAGTCAGCGATCTGAGCCATGAGTTTTGTCTGTGTCCTTGAAGTCGTCGTGGCCGGAACTACTGTGCGACCTGGTCGAAGATGTACGCCTTGGGCTGCTGCGCTGCGTGCGGGTGCTCCGCGCCGGCGTAGACCTTCAGCTTCTTGAGCTGCTCGCGGCCGAGGGTGTTCTTCGGCAGCATGCCGCGGATCGCCTTCTCGACGGCGCGGGTGGGGTGCTTCTCGAGCATCTCCGGGTAGGAGGTCGCCGTGAGGCCGCCCGGGTAGCCCGAGTGGCGGTAGTAGACCTTCTTGGCGAGCTTGGAGCCGGTGAGGGCGACCTTGTCCGCGTTCACGATGATGACGTAGTCACCCATGTCCATGTGCTGGGCGAAGGTGGCCTTGTGCTTGCCGCGCAGGAGCGCCGCGGCGTGGGTGGCGAGACGGCCGAGGACGACGTCGGTCGCGTCGATGACGATCCAGTCGTGCTGGACGTCTGCCGGCTTCGGTGAGAACGTGCGAGTCACAGGAGTGCTGCTTTCGTGTCGAGGTGAGGAGTCCGTGAATCCCACTCCGGTCGGACGTTCCCCCTGCAGAAGCAGGCGGAACACCTCGGTTGGAGGGCTCATCTGACTGTCCGGCGCACGGGGCGCACAGACCAAGGTGAGAGCCTAGCCGACGCGGCTCGCGTTGTCGAACGTGACCGCCTGTCGGCCGGGAGGCGCGGTGCGGTCCCGCCCCGCGCCTCCCGGCCGTCCTCCGCTCGCCACCACCGCACGTGGTGAGCAGGAATGGTCGGGTCGCACACGGCGACCCGACCATTCCTGCTCACGAAACGCGCGCGGGGGCTACTCCGCGGTCGCGGCCTTCCGACGACGGCGGACGATCAGCACGCCCGCACCCGCCGCGAGCAGCAGGAACGCCACCAGCGCACCAGCACCCATGCCCTCGGCACCCGTGAACGCCAACTGCCCGTCCGTCGTGATCGTGATCGGGGTCCACCCGATCACCGACCCGTCCGCAGCCGTCACCGCCAACCGGTGCGCACCCGGCACCGTGTCCGCCGGGATCGTCACCCGGACCGTGCCGTCCGCCGCGACCACGGCCGTGCCGATCAGTGTCGGCGACGAGTACAACCACACACGCACCGTGTCACCGGCCGACGCGGTGCCGACCGTCACCGTGATCGTCTCCCCCGCACGAGCCGTCGCCGGCGCCGAGACACCACCACGGTTCGCCTCCGTCAACGACGACTCCGACGGCGCCACCGGAACCGACGGGGTCCCACCGGTGACCGGGGGCGTGATCGGGGTCGTCGGGGTGATCCCGTCGCCCGGCGGGACCGGCGTCGGCGCAGGCGTCGGGTCCGTCCCCGGACCCGGGGTCGGACCAGGCGTCGGGTCCGTGCCCGGGCCCGGCGTCTCGGCGTCGTCCACGTCGAAGCCGACCAGGATCGGGTCGTGGTCGCTCGCCCGGTACACGTCGTCGGTGTACAGGTCGGAGACGTTCGAGTTGTGCCGGCTGTACTCCAGGCCCACCGACTCGACCGAGTTGATGTTCCAGATGTCCACGCCCGTGACCGTCTCGAGCGCGGAGGGCGACGCGAGGACGTGGTCGAGCGAGCCGCTCAGCCCGGAGAACACGTACGAGTACTCGGTACCGTCCAGCGCCGGGCCGAGGTCCGTGTAGCCGGCGTCGTCGAGGACCACCATCGGATCCTCCTTGCTGTAGGCGTTGAAGTCGCCGAGCATGAACACCTTGTCGGTGCCGTACTGCTCCTGCATGTCGGCGGAGAAGGTCACGAGGGCCTCCGCCTGCGCCACGCGGGATGCGTTCGACGCGCCCTGGCCGTCGCCCTGGTCCGCGTTCTCGCCGGTGCCGGACCCCTTCGACTTGAAGTGGTTCGCGATCACCAGGAAGTCGTCGTCCGCCGTGCCGCCGACCGGACGGAAGGCGTCGGCGACGGGCTGGCGGGCGTTCGTGAACGCGTCGTCGAGCAGGATCGTGGATTCGCCGACGGGTGCGACGCGGTCCCGCTTGTAGATGAGCGCGAGGCGGATGACGTCCTCGCTCGCCGGCACGACGGCCGGGGACTCCGCGTACGCCCAGGTGTCCTCGCCGGTCGCGGCGTTCAGGGCCTCGACGAGCGTCGCCACGGCGGCGTCGCGGTCCTGGCCGAAGCGGGCCGAGTTCTCGATCTCCTCGAGCGAGACGACGTCGGCGTCCAGGCCGTTGATCGCCTTGACGATCTTGACCTGCTGGCGCAGGAAGTCCTCTTCCTCGGCGGCACCGCGGGCGTCGCAGCCGGAGTTCACGGTGACGGGGTCGCCGGCGCGGTCGGTGTAGTACGTGCAGCCGGTCAGCTGGTCGCCCGTGGTCGGGAAGTAGTTGAGCACGTTGAACCCGGCGAGCTTCAGGTCACCGCCGACGTCCTGCGGCAGCGGCTGCCGCACGTTCGAGAACGACGCGGGCAGGTCCGCCGCCGGGGTGGCGCCCGTGATCGGCGCGGTCGGCTGGAGCTTCCACCCGTTGTTGCGGTAGTCCAGGACGACGGGCTCCGAGAACGTGGCCCCGGCACCGACGGTGACCGGGCCCTGCGTCAGCCAGGACACCGGGATGCCCTTGTTCGCCTGGCTCAGGAAGTTCGTGCTCGCACCGTCGTCGAGCGTGACCTTGCGTGCGGCGTTGTCGGCCTCGACGGCCTTCGCCTCGGCGCTGCCCGGTCGGCCGACCTCGGTCGGCTGGATCAGCCGCTTCGTCCCGCTGGCCAGCACGACCTCGCCGTACTGGTTCGTCGTGTAGTTGTCGGCGACCGTGTAGGCGCCCTGGGGTGCGACGAGCATGCTCTCGAGCGACTCGCGCTGCGCGTCGGACGACGGGAACGCGACCGCGGCGGGCTGCGGGGCGACGACGGCGCCGGGGAGCTGCTCGAGCGATGCCGCGTCCGGGACCGTGAGCTCGGTCAGGCCGAAGTACTCGGACACGGCACCGGTGACGCGGACGTGGTCGCCCTGCTGCACCAGGCCGGCCGTCGCCGACGAGAAGACGAACACGGCGTCGGACGCTGTGCGGGACCCGAGGTCGATCGCACCGCCGGTGCCCGGGGTCTGGATCGTGTAGCCGTTGAGGCCACCGGTGGCGTAGACCGCGGTCACGACACCGTCGGTGGTCACGGTCTTCCCCGCGTACGGCGAGGTGTCGGTGGCGCCCTGCAGCTGCGCGATCGTCACGGTCTCGGCCGGGGTGCCGGGCGCGGGGCTCTCGCCGTCGCCCGGATCGGTCGGCTCCGTGGGCCCGGTCGGCGCCGTCGTCTCACCCGCGGCGTTGCGCGGCGTGAGCGTCGTCGTCACCGAGAAGTCGGCGGCGTTGTCGTCGGTGTCCGTGGTGCCCTGGCGCACCAGCCCGTTCGGCACGGCGTTCCCGCCCTCGACGGTGCGGACCGCGCCCTCGGAGGTGTTCGAGGCGCCGTACCCGAGCAGGTCGACGACACCTTCGGTACCGGTGGCGACCGGGCCGGCGGCGAGCGCGAGCGGCGCGGTGGCGTCGGAGAGCACGAGCGTGCCGGTGGTGCCGGAGGGGTTGAGCGACGCGGTGTCGTCGGCGGTCGGCAGGTCGGCGCCGACCGCGTTCGCTCCCCCGTTGCCCGCCATCGACACCAGGAAGGTGCCCTTCGCAGGCACGGTGCCCTCGAGCGCGCTGGCTGCGAAGGTGCCGGTGCCCGTCGCCGAGCGGTACTGCAGCGACCACCCGTCGAGCGAGACCGGGGCGTCGGTCGGGTTGCCGATCTCGACGAACTTCTGGTCGTAGAAGGCCCCCGTGCTCCCCGCCTTCAGGTAGGCCTCCTGGATGACGAGGTCGGTGCCCTGCGGGTTCGCGGTGGCTGCGGTGACGGTGACGAGTGGTGCGGCGAGGAGTGTCGCGGCGACCGTGGCGCACAGCACAGTGCGTCCGTGGAGCTTGGGCATGCTGACCTTCGGTGAGGGACGGGTGACCCTCGAACGCTAGCGACCTGCGCGGTCGCTCAGGTTTCCGGCGGGTGAACGATCCGTTCCACCCGCGTTCGGGGTGCGTCGCGGTCAGGACCCGACGGCACCGTCCTCCGTGCGGCGGGCCCGGGTCTGCTCAGCGCGACCCGCGAGTTCATCGTCGGCCGGGTACCCCACCTCGGTCAGGGTCAGCCCCCTGGCCGGTGCCGTCTTGAACGCACTCGTCCGCGTCCGGGCGACGCGCAGCTCCTCGAGACGGTCCGGCCCGAAGCGGCCCTCGCCGACCGCGATGGTCGCGCCGACCATCGCACGCACCATGGAGTGGCAGAAGGCGTCGGCCTGGAGGCGCGCCACCAGCACGCCGTCCGGCTCGCGGTCCCAGCGGAACTGCTGCAACGTCCGGATGGTCGTCGCCCCCTCGCGCGGCTTGCAGAAGGTCGCGAAGTCGTGCAGCCCGAGCAGCGTCAGCGCACCGCGCTCCATCGCTGCCGGGTCGAGCCGCGCCGCGTGCCAGACCGTGTGCCCACGCCGACGCGGATCGCGCGGGGCGTCGGCGTCCGCGATCCGGTACTCGTACCGTCGCCAGAGCGGGGAGAACCGTGCGTCGAACCCCTCGGGCGCGAGCGAGGCGCCGGTGACGACGACGTCGCCCTCCGGTCCGGCGATGCCGTTCACCCGCTTGACCAACCCGTCGAGCGGTGCGCGCCCCGCCCCACGCTTGGCCGTCAGCGCACCCCACTGCTCCGCGCTGAGGTCGAGGTGCGCGACCTGTCCCGTGGCGTGCACGCCGGCGTCGGTGCGCCCGGCGACGGTGAGCAGCGGCGGTTCCCCCCAGCGGGTGAACACCGTCGCCAGTGCACTCTCGAGCGCCCCCTGGACCGTCCGGAGCCCGGGCTGCCGGGCCCACCCCGAGAACGCGGCGCCGTCGTAGGCGATGTCGAGCCGCAGCCGCACGCCGGGGTCGGCGCCGTCGTCGTCCTGCACCGCGACCGTCTCGTCCACGCGACCACCGTACCGGCGACGACCCGCGCCTCCAGACCGGCGACCGGTGCGGTGACCGGGCGCTGCGTCGTCAGCCGCGCGGGCGACCGAACGCCGACGGTCCGGTGCGGGTGTCGAGGTCGTCCGTGGCACGCCGTTCGGACTCCACGATCCCCCGCAGCGCCACGAGGGCCGCGGCCGTCACGGCGACGTGCGAGGGGTTCTCGCGCGAGGCGTCGAGCGCCTGCTCGAGGTCCGCGATGGCGGCGTCCGCTTCCTCCTCGGGCGACTCACCCCGGATGGTCGCGGCGATCTGGCGCAGCGCCGTCGCGATCGGGGATGCGAACGCCGGGTCGGGCCGGCCGAGCCCCTCGGACACCGGGCCCGATCGGGCGACCAGCTCGGTCAGGTCGGTCGTGTACCAGGCGACCCGCTCGAGCGCACGGAACCGCGCACCGTCCTTCTGCAGCCGTGCCCGCGACCCGCGGAGCGCTCCGCGCGGGTTGAGGCGTCGGCTCTCGTGGGCGATCGCCACGCGCGACCGCACGTCGGCGATCGCCTGGTCGAGCCGGTCCTGCTGGTGGTCCCACGCCTTCTCGTCCCGCTTGCCCTCCTCGAGCACCGAGGCGAGCCCCTGCAGGTGGTCGGCGAGCACGCCGTTGACCGCGTCGATGCGGTGCTCGGCGTCCCAGAAGTGCAGCGGCGGGAACACCAGGAAGTTGACGAGCAGCCCGACCACGACACCGACGGCCATCTGCACGAGGTACCCGAACGAGTAGCCCTCGGCGTGCGCGCCGCCGACGAGCAGGACGAACAGCGCCGCGGTGGACACCCACGAGCTGCCCTCGCCGAGCACCCGGAACCCGCCCACCAGGACCCCGACGCCCACGGCCAGGGCGATCGCGAGGAACCCGGGGTCGCCGACCCACATCGTGAAGCCCGCGATCAGGATGCCGAGCGCGATGCCGATGAGGGTCTGGACCCCGCTCCGGATGCCCGCGATGACGGTCGCCTGCATCGCGACCACCGCGCCGAGCGGGGCGTAGTAGGGGTACTCCGCCGCCACCCCTGGCATGTACTGCGCGACGTACCACGCGATCACCGCGGCGGTCGCGGCCTTGGCGGCGTGCAGCAGACGCGGTTGCGTGCCGGACGTCCGGCTCCACCGCCACAGACGGGTGCCGAGCCCTGCCACGTGCTGGAACGCCATGCTTTCCTTCCCTGTGCCCCGCCCGGTCACGGTACCCGTGGGCCGAGCCGACCGGTGTCAGCTGTGGAACGCGAGGAAGCCCCCGCGACGCTGGGTCGCGGGGGCTTCCTCGTGGTGGTGCGGTGCCCGTCCGGGCAGCGACTACTTGGTGTCGTCGGCCTTCTCGGCGGCGTCGGCCTCGACCTCGGCGGCAGCCTCGGTCTCGGTCTCCGACTCGACCGGAGCGGACTCCTCGGTGGTCTCGGTCTCCTCGACCGGGGCCTCCTCGGTGGTCTCGTCGGCGGTCGGCTCCTCGACCGGAGCGGCAGCAGCAGCCGGAGCCGCGTTGCGCTTCACCGGCGCGGGGGTGCTCGAGACCGGCTCGAGGACGAGCTCGATCGACGCCAGCGGGGCGTTGTCGCCCTTGCGGAAGCCGAGCTTCGTGATGCGGGTGTAGCCGCCCTGGCGGTCCTCGACCTGCGGGGCGATCTCGGTGAACAGCGTGTGCACGACGGACTTGTCGCGCAGGATGCTGATCACGCGACGACGCGCGTGCAGGTCGCCACGCTTCGCGAACGTCACGAGACGCTCGGCGACGGGACGCAGGCGCTTAGCCTTCGTCTCGGTGGTCGTGATGCGACCGTGCGTGAAGAGGGCGTTGGCGAGGTTGCTCAGGAGCAGGCGCTCGTGGGCGGGACCGCCACCGAGGCGGGGGCCCTTGGTGGGCTTCGGCATGTCAGTTCTCCAGTGGTGATGGTGGTGCGCACTCTGTCAGTGCGCGTGCGCGTGAGCGCGAGGTCAGTTGTTGGACTCGTCCTCGTCGTACCCGCTGTAGAAGTGGGCGCCGTCGAATCCGGGGACGGTGTCCTTGAGGGACAGGCCGAGCTCGGTGAGCTTGTCCTTGACCTCGTCCACCGACTTCTGACCGAAGTTGCGGATGTTCATGAGCTGCGTCTCCGACAGGGCGACGAGCTCGGACACCGTGTTGATGCCCTCCCGCTTCAGGCAGTTGTAGCTGCGGACCGACAGGTCGAGGTCCTCGATCGGGGTCTGCAGCTCGTTCGAGAGCACCGCGTCGACCGGCGCGGGGCCGATCTCGATGCCCTCGGCAGCCGTGTTGAGCTCGCGGGCGAGCCCGAACAGCTCGACCAGCGTGCGGCCGGCCGACGCGATGGCGTCGCGCGGCGTGATGGCCGGCTTCGACTCGACGTCGACGACCAGGCGGTCGAAGTCCGTGCGCTCACCGGCACGCGTCGCCTCGACGCGGTAGGTGACCTTGAGGACCGGCGAGTAGATCGAGTCGATCGGGATCTGCCCGGCCTCGCTGAACTCGGAACGGTTCTGCGTTGCCGAGACGTAGCCGCGGCCACGCTCGATCGTGAGCTCGAGCTCGAAGCGCGCGGTGTCGTTCAGGGTCGCGATGACGAGGTCCGGGTTGTGGATCTCGACGCCGGCCGGCGCGGAGATGTCCGCGGCGGTCACCTGACCGGCACCCTGCTTGCGCAGGTACGCCGTGATGGGCTCGTCGTGCTCGCTGGAGACGACCAGGCTCTTGATGTTGAGGATGATCTCGGTGACGTCTTCCTTGACACCGGGAACGGTGCTGAACTCGTGGAGGACGCCGTCGATGCGGATGCTGGTGACAGCCGCGCCGGGGATCGAGGAGAGGAGCGTGCGGCGCAGCGAGTTGCCGAGGGTGTACCCGAAGCCCGGCTCGAGCGGCTCGATGACGAAGCGCGAGCGGTGCTCGGAGATCGGCTCCTCGGTCAGGGTGGGGCGCTGTGCAATGAGCACTGTGGGATTCCTTTCGGCGAAGTGTCCGCTATATGACACTTGGCGGTACGACGGGGCCGCGTGGGCCCCGACGGGTCTGTTGAGTTGTGATCACGCGCACACACGTGCGCGATCGAACGACCAGGAATGGCCGCGGGCCCTGCCCGGCCCCGTCAGGGGACGAGCAGGGCGCGGCCGGTTGCTCCTCGCGTCAGACGCGGCGGCGCTTGGGCGGGCGGCACCCGTTGTGCGCCTGCGGCGTGACGTCGTTGATCGAGCCGACCTCGAGGCCAGCGGCCTGGAGGGAGCGGATCGCGGTCTCGCGACCCGAGCCCGGGCCCTTCACGAAGACGTCGACCTTCTTGACGCCGTGCTCCTGCGCCTGACGCGCAGCGGACTCGGCGGCGAGCTGCGCCGCGAACGGCGTCGACTTGCGCGAACCCTTGAAGCCGACGGCACCCGAGGACGCCCAGCTGAGGACGGCACCGGACGGGTCGGTGATGCTGACGATGGTGTTGTTGAACGTGCTCTTGATGTGGGCCTGGCCCACGGCGACGTTCTTCTTCTCCTTGCGGCGCGGCTTGCGCGCGGCAGTCTTGGGGGTAGCCATGATGATCTCCTATCGGGCCTTCTTCTTGCCTGCCACGGTGCGCTTCGGTCCCTTGCGGGTACGCGCGTTGGTCTTGGTGCGCTGACCGCGCACCGGGAGACCACGACGGTGGCGGAGACCCTCGTAGCTACCGATCTCGACCTTGCGTCGGATGTCGGCGGCCACCTCGCGGCGGAGGTCACCCTCGACCTTGAAGTTGCCCTCGATGAAGTCGCGGAGGGCGACGAGCTGGTCGTCGGTCAGGTCCTTGACGCGGATGTCGCCGGAGATACCGGTCTCCGCGAGTGCCTGGACGGCGCGGGTACGGCCGACGCCGTAGATGTACGTGAGTGCGATCTCCACGCGCTTCTCGCGCGGGATGTCGACGCCTGCTAGACGTGCCATGTGCTGGCTGCTCCTGTTGTCGATGGAGGTGTGGCGCAGTACCGGTGCCCGGGCCTCCGCCCCGAGGTGTCCCCCGGCCGTCGTGCGACCGGGTTCTGGTACTGCGTTGTCGATCTTCAGTTGTGGGTCGTGCTCGAGCAGCCGGGTGTCCGATGGACAGGGCCGGAGCCGGTCACGCGCCGGGGACTAGCCCTGGCGCTGCTTGTGACGCGGGTTGCTCTTGCAGATCACCATGACGCGGCCCTTGCGACGGATCACTCGGCAGTGCTCGCAGATGGGCTTGACGCTGGGGTTGACCTTCATGATTCTTTCCTCGTGCTCGCTGGCTTCGTGCTCGGCAGGATTGCCGTGCCGTTCCTTTCCAGCTCGCGGATCACTTGTAGCGGTAGACGATCCGGCCGCGGGTCAGGTCGTACGGGCTCAGCTCCACGATCACGCGGTCCTCGGGGAGGATGCGGATGTAGTGCTGGCGCATCTTCCCGGAGATGTGCGCGAGGACCTTGTGTCCGTTCGTCAGCTCAACGCGGAACATCGCGTTGGGCAGAGCTTCGAGCACCGAGCCTTCGATCTCGATGACGCCGTCTTTCTTGGCCATAGCCTCACTGTCGCTTGGTTGTGGAACTGGTGTGATCCCCGAACCGGTCTGCGGGTCGGTCGCCACACCCGAGAGGGCATGACACACCAAAGATCGATCTTATGTGGTAAACCCGCAATTGCCAAGTGCGGGCGCGGACGGCCCCACGTCTGGGGCTGCCCGACCGGCTCCGAGCGGTCCAGAGTGGTGTGACGGTGCGCTCGGGGCGTGCACGCGCGCGGAGGCTGGAGTCAGCCACGCACCCACGTCCGCCGCGACGCAACGCGCGCCGGACCACCGAACGGAGACCACGTGCCCGACGCCACCCGACGCCCCTTCGCGCGACACGGCAAGCAGGCCCGGCGGCGGAGCTGGACCACGCTCGTGACCGTCGTGGCATCGGCACTGGCCGTCCTGCTCGTCAGCGGCACGAGCGTCGCCGCGATCGCGGGTGCACAGCTCGCAGCGGCTCCGGAGACCGTCGAGCTGAGCACCGACGACCAGAGCACCGCGCGGACCGCCGACATCACCGCCATCGACGGCGGGGCGAACATCCTGCTGATCGGGAGCGACACCCGCGTCGGGCAGTTCGACTCCGACGAGGACGTCGAGGGCGCCCGCAACGACGTCACGATGCTCGTCCACATCTCGCAGGACCACCAGCAGCTCACGGCCGTCAGCTTCCCCCGCGACCTCATGGTGCCGATCCCGGCGTGCACGAACCCCGCCACCGGCACCACCTACCCCGCCGCGACCGCCGCGATGTTCAACACCGCACTCGGCAACGGCGGGGTCTCGTGCGTCGTGGACACGGTCGAGAACCTGACCGGCCTGAGCATCCCCTACGCCGGCCTGATCACCTTCGACGGCGTCATCGAGATGTCGAACGCGCTCGGCGGCGTCGACGTCTGCGTGGCCGAGCCGATCGACGACACCTTCACCGGGCTGCACCTGACCGCCGGTTCGCACTCGCTCGAGGGGGCCGACGCCCTCGCCTTCCTGCGCACCCGGCACGGCGTCGGTGACGGCAGCGACCTCGCGCGCATCAGTTCCCAGCAGGTGTTCCTGTCCGCGCTGCTCCGCAAGGTCACCGCGGAGGGCACGCTGTCGGAGCCGGTCACGCTCTACAAGCTGGCCGGGGCCGCCCTGTCGAACATGACGCTGTCCGACGGACTCGCACGACCCCGCACGCTCGTCGCGCTCGCCTCGGCGTTGCGGGGCATGAGCACGGCGAACATGCTCTTCGTGCAGTACCCGGTCGCCGACGACCCCGCCGACAAGGCGCGGGTGATCGTCGACCAGGAGACCGCGCACACGCTCAACGTCGCCCTGCAGAACGATGTGCGGTCATCGTTGAGCGACTCGAGCACCGGTCGCGCGTCCGAGGAGTCGCCGTCGCGTGGCGGGACGTCCTCGGGGAGCTCCGGGGCAGCCGGATCGTCCGGGGGCACGGAAGCGCCGTCCGCGGATCCGAGCACCCCCGGTGCGGCGACGGGCAGCACGGCCCCGACGCCGAGCACCACCAGGACCCCGACCGCCACGGCGACCCCGCTCCCGTCCTCGATCACCGGGCAGAGCGCGTCCGAGCGGACCTGCTCCGTCGGCAACTGACGGCGGCCGCCGGCGTCCCGGCGACACGCCACCGCCTTGGCGTGGCTCGTTCGGGCAACACGCCGGCGTCTTGGCGGGGCTCGTCCGGGCAACACGCCGGCGTCTTGGCGTGGCTCGTCCAGCAACACGCCGGCGTCACCCCTCGACGCCGTGATCCGCGTGAGACGCCGCCGATTTCGAAGGCGTCTCGCCGTCGTCACGGCGTCAGGGGAACACGACGGCGTCTCCCGTCACCCGTCACCCGACGTCAGGGGGACACGACGGCGTCGCGCCGTCATCGGGGCGTCACGACGGCGTCTCCCGGACCGTCGATCGGCGTGCGCTGCGAGGCGGGGGCGAGCCGCGCCTCCAGGCCGTCCGCGAGCGGCGCGCGCACTGCGGAACCGGACCGGAGGCGCGTCCTACGGGATCGGGACCGGCGTCACACCCAGCGGCGCGAGCGCCCCGGCGCCGCCGTCGGCGGCCGTGAGCACCCAGATGCCGTCCGCGTGCACCGCGACGCTGTGCTCCCAGTGGGCCGCGTCCGAACCGTCCAGCGTCCGCACCGTCCAGTCGTCGTCGTCCGTCGAGCTGTCGATCGTGCCCGCCGTGACCATGGGCTCGATCGCCACGACCAAGCCGGGCTTGACCGCCGGGCCGGCACCGCGGACGCGGTAGTTGAAGACGGGCGGGTCCTCGTGCATGGACCGGCCGATGCCGTGCCCCGTGAAGTCCTCGACGATGCCCCAGGCACCCGTCTCCTCGATGGCGTCCTCGACGGCAGCACCGACCTCGTGCAGGTTCTTCGCCGTGGCGAGCGCCGCGATCCCGTGCCAGAGCGACCGCTCCGTCGTGTCGCAGAGCGTCTGTCGAGCGGTAGTGACAGACGCGTCGCCACCGGGGACCACCACGGTGAAGGCGCTGTCGCCGTTCCACCCGTCCACCTCGGCGCCGGCGTCCACCGAGACGATGTCACCCGGAGCGAGGACGCGGTCCCCGGGGATGCCGTGCACGATCTCGTCGTTGACGGACACGCACAGCGTGTGGCGGTAGCCGGGCACGAGCTGGAAGTTCGGGATCCCGCCGCCGTCGCGGATCGTCCGCTCGGCGATCGCGTCGAGCTCACCGGTCGTGATGCCGGGGCGGACCGCGGCACGGACGGCGTCGAGCGCCTCGGCCGTCAGGAGCCCCGGACGCACCATGGCGCGGAGCTCGTCGGGCGTCTTGTAGATCGAGGGCTTGCGGAACCGCACCACGGCGTCAGACGGCTGCGGTGAGCCCGCGACCCGCCAGGGCGGACTGGATGCGGTCGCCGACCTCGTCGATGCCACCGAGTCCGTCGACGTCGACCACCAGGCCGCGCTCGCCGTAGGCGGCCACGATGGGCGCCGTCTGCTCGGCGTAGACCTGCTGACGACGACGGATCGTCTCCTCGTTGTCGTCGCTGCGGCCCTGGTCTTCGGCGCGCTTGAGCAGACGACCGACGAGCTCGTCCTGGTCGGCGACCAGCTGCACGACCGCGTCGATGCCGGTGCCCTGCTCGGCGAGCAGGGCGTCGAGGTACTCGACCTGTCCGACCGTGCGGGGGTAGCCGTCGAGCAGGAAGCCGTGCTCGGCGTCGGCCTCGGCCAGACGCGATTTGACGAGCTCGTTCGTCAGCGAGTCCGGCACGTACTCGCCGGCGTCCATGAGCGCCTTGGCCTGCACCCCGAGCGGCGTCCCCTCGGCGACGTTCTTGCGGAAGATGTCGCCGGTCGAGATCGCGGGGATCCCGAACGACTCTGCGATCCGGCCTGCCTGGGTGCCCTTCCCGGCTCCGGGAGGTCCGACGATGATGAGACGTGCGCTCAACGGAGAAGCCCTTCGTAGTGACGCTGCTGCAGCTGCGAGTCGATCTGTTTCACGGTCTCGAGACCGACACCCACGATGATCAGGATGCTCGCGCCACCGAACGGGAAGTTCTGGTTCGCGCCGAACAGCGCCAGTGCTGCCAGCGGGATGAGCGCGATGAGACCGAGGTAGAGCGAACCGGGCAGCGTCACCCGGGTGAGGACGTAGTCGAGGTACTCGGCGGTCGGGCGGCCGGCACGGATGCCGGGGATGAACCCGCCGTACTTCTTCATGTTGTCGGCGACCTCTTCGGGGTTGAAGGTGATCGCCACGTAGAAGTACGTGAACCCGACGATGAGCAGGAAGTACAGGACCATGTAGAACCAGTTGTCACCCGAGGTCAGGTTGTTCTGGATCCAGGTGACCCACGCCGCCGGCTCGGAGCCGTCGGAGGGCTGGTTGAACTGCGCGACCAGGGCCGGCAGGTACAGCAGCGACGACGCGAAGATGACGGGCACGACGCCGGCCATGTTCACCTTGATCGGGATGTACGTGTTGTTGCCGCCGTACGTCCGTCGTCCGACCATGCGCTTGGCGTACTGCACGGGAATCCGCCGCTGCGACTGCTCGACGAACACGACGGCCATCATGATGACCAGCCCGACGAGGATGACGAAGAGGAAGAGCTCGAAGGACTGCGACTGCTCGATGGCCCACAGCGCCGACGGGAACTGCGCCGCGATCGACGTGAAGATGAGCAGCGACATGCCGTTGCCGATGCCGCGCTCGGTGACGAGCTCGCCCATCCACATGATGAGGCCGGTACCGGCGGTCAGCGTGACGACCATGAGCATGATCGCGTACCAGCTGTCGTTCGAGATGATCGACGTGCAGGAAGGCGACGCGTTGGTGCCGAAGAGCGCTCCGGAGCGGGCGACCGTGATGAGGGTCGTCGACTGCAGCACACCGAGCGCGATGGTGAGGTAGCGCGTGTACTGCGTCAGCTTCGCCTGGCCGGACTGCCCTTCCTTGTAGAGGGAGTCGAAGTGCGGGATCACCACGCGCAGCAGCTGCACGATGATCGACGACGTGATGTACGGCATGATGCCGAGCGCGAAGACCGAGAGCTTCAGCAGCGCTCCGCCGGAGAAGAGGTTGATGAGGTCGTAGAGACCGCCGGACGACGACGCGCTGGCGAGACAGCTCTGCACGGCGGTGTAGTCGACGAACGGTGCCGGGATGTACGACCCGAGACGGAACAGCGCGATGATCGCGAGGGTGAAGCCGATCTTCTTGCGAAGATCAGGGGTGCGCATGATGCGCGCGACCGCTCTGAACACGAGGACTCCGAACTTCTGGGACCGGGGCCGTCAGACGCGGCCGTTCCGGTGTCGGTCGGCAGGGCCGACCCGGCTGGCGGATGCCGGCCACTGTCAAGGAAACCGTAACGGCGGCCCGTGCGCAAACGCACGGGCCGCCGACGGGGGTTACTGGGAGACGGTGCCGCCAGCAGCCACGATCTTCTCGGCGGCGGACGCCGAGACCTTGTCGACCGTGACCGTGATCTTCACGTTGATGTCACCCTGACCGAGAACCTTGACCTTCTCGTTCTTGCGGACGGCGCCCTTGGCGACCAGGCCCGCAACGGTGACGTCGCCACCGTCGGGGTAGAGCTCCGAGATCTTGTCCAGGTTCACGACCTGGTACTCGACCCGGAACGGGTTCTTGAACCCGCGGAGCTTCGGGGTGCGCATGTGCAGCGGCATCTGCCCACCCTCGAAGCCGACGCGGACCTGGTAACGGGCCTTCGTGCCCTTAGTACCGCGGCCCGCGGTCTTGCCCTTCGAGCCCTCACCGCGACCCACACGGGTGCGGTCCTTCTTGGCGCCCTCGGCGGGGCGGAGGTGGTGCAGCTTCAGCACCTGCACGCGCTCGTTCTTCTCGTCGCTCATGCGTCGACCTCCTCGACCTTCACGAGGTGCGCCACCGTCGCGATGTACCCGCGGTTCTGGGCGTTGTCCTCACGCTCGACCGTACGGCCGATGCGCTTGAGGCCCAGGCTGCGCAGGGTGTCGCGCTGGTACTGCTTCTCGCTGATAACGGACTTGATCTGCGTGATCTTCAGCGTTGCCATCACGCACCTGCCTTCTCGGTCGCGGCACGCAGGGCTGCGGCCTCGGCCTGGAGCAGACGAGCCGGGACGACCCGGTCGACGTCGAGGCCACGACGGCTCGCGACGGCGCGGGGCTCCTCGAGCTGCTTGAGGGCCTCGACGGTCGCGTGCACGATGTTGATGGTGTTCGACGAACCGAGCGACTTGCTCAGGACGTCGTGGATGCCGGCGCACTCGAGCACGGCGCGGACCGGACCACCGGCGATGACACCGGTACCGGCAGCGGCCGGACGGAGCAGCACGACGCCGGCAGCGGCCTCGCCCTGCACCGGGTGCGGGATCGTGTTGCCGACGCGCGGGACGCGGAAGAAGTTCTTCTTCGCCTCCTCGACGCCCTTGGAGATCGCCGTGGGGACCTCCTTGGCCTTGCCGTAGCCGACGCCCACGAGGCCGTTGCCGTCACCCACGACGACGAGCGCCGTGAAGCTGAAGCGACGACCACCCTTGACGACCTTCGAGACGCGGTTGATGGTCACCACACGCTCGAGGAACTGGCTGTCGCCACCGCGGTTGTTGCGGTCGCGGCCCTGCTGACGGTCACGCCCGCCACCACGACGGCCACGGTTGTCGGCCGAGTCGCGGTTGTTGGACGCGGATCCCGCGGCCGTCTCGACCGGGCGCTCGGCGACGGCAGGTGCCTCCGCCTCCTTGCCGGTCGTCGCGGCAGCCGTGCTCGTCGCAGCGGCGTCGTCCGTGGCCGGGGTGGCCTCGGTGTTGGCGTCTTCGTTGGTGTTCGCGATGTCGCTCACAGGTTCAGCCCTCCTTCACGGGCACCATCGGCGATCGCGGCAACGCGACCGGCGTACTTGCTGCCACCGCGGTCGAAGACCACGGCCTCGACGCCAGCCGACTTCGCGCGCTCGGCGAGGAGCTCACCGACGCGACGGGCCTTGGCGGTCTTGTCGCCGTCGAACGAGCGGAGGTCGGCCTCCATCGTCGAGGCGCTGGCGAGGGTGTGACCCTTCGCGTCGTCGATGACCTGCACGAACACGTGACGCGACGAGCGGGTGACGGCGAGACGGGGACGTGCCTCGGTGCCGGTGATCTTCTTGCGGAGACGGTTGTGGCGGCGGGCCTTGGCGGCTGCCTTGCTCTTGCCTCGTGTCTTGAGGAGTCCCATGATCACTTACCTGACTTTCCGGCCTTGCGGCGCACGTTCTCGCCGGCGTAACGGACACCCTTGCCCTTGTAGGGCTCGGGCTTCCGGAGCTTCCGGATGTTCGCGGCGACCTCACCGACGGTCTGCTTGTCGATACCGGCAACGGTGACCTTGTTGTTGCCCTCGACCGCGAAGCTGATGCCTGCCGGCGGCTCGACCGTGATCGAGTGCGAGTACCCGAGCGCGAACTCGAGGTTCGAGCCCTTGGCCTGCACGCGGTAACCGGTGCCGACGACCTCGAGGCCCTTGGTGTAGCCCTGGGTCACGCCGATGATGTTGTTGGCGATGAGGGTCCGGGTCAGGCCGTGGAGCGAACGCGACTCGCGCTCGTCGTCGGGACGCGTGACGAGGACCTGGTTCTCTTCGACCTTGGCCTGGATGGGGGCCGCGACGACGAGCGCGAGCTCGCCCTTGGGCCCCTTGACCGCGACGTTCTGACCGTCAACGGAGACGGTGACGCCGGCGGGGATGTCGATGGGGAGACGTCCGATTCGTGACATTGTCGATCACCACACGTAGGCGAGGACTTCCCCACCCACGCCCTTCTGCTCGGCTTCGCGGTCGGTCAGGAGGCCCGACGAGGTCGAGAGGATCGCCACGCCGAGGCCACCGAGGACCTGGGGGATCTCCGTCGACTTCGCGTAGACCCGGAGGCCCGGCTTCGACACGCGCTTGATGCCGGCGATCGAACGCTCGCGCTCGGGGCCGTACTTCAGGTCGATGGTGAGGGTCTGCCCGACGCGGGCGTCCTCCACCTTCCACTCGCTGATGTAGCCCTCACGCTTGAGGATGTCGGCGATGTTCTTCTTGAGCTTGGAGCTCGGGAGCGCGACGGCGTCGTGGTGCGCGGAGTTCGCGTTCCGCAATCTGGTCAGCATGTCTGCGACCGGATCGGTCATCGTCATGATGTTCGTCCATTTCTCGCCTGGTTTCGACACCCGTTCCACGAATGCCGACCTGAGCGATCGGGGTGGTCTCCGGGCGGTTCCCGGAGACCTGGGGCCGACGGCTGACGCCGACGACCGGTGTTCGTGCGTGCGGGCCGGAGGACGTGAATCCTCCGGCCCGCAGCGCCCGGACTATCTTAGACCGTCTGCTCGCTCGAGCGGAACGGGAAGCCGAGCTGACGGAGCAGCGCGCGTCCCTCGTCGTCCGTCTTCGCGGTGGTGACGACAGTGATGTCGAAGCCGCGGACACGGTCGATGCGGTCCTGGTCGATCTCGTGGAACACGGACTGCTCCGTGAGACCGAACGTGTAGTTGCCGTTCCCGTCGAACTGCTTGTCGCTGAGACCGCGGAAGTCGCGGATGCGGGGCAGTGCGAGCGAGATCAGCCGGTCGAGGAACTCCCACGCGCGGTCACCACGGAGGGTGACGTGCGCGCCGATGGCCTGACCCTCGCGCAGCTTGAACTGTGCGATGGACTTGCGGGCGATGTTGACCTGAGGCTTCTGACCCGTGATCGCCGTGAGGTCCTTGATGGCCCCCTCGATGATCTTCGAGTCACGAGCCGCCTCGCCGACGCCGGTGTTCACGACGACCTTGACCAGGCCGGGGACCTGGTTGACGTTCGCGTACCCGAACTGCTCGGTGAGGGCCGACTTGATCTCGGCGAGGTACTTCTGCTTGAGGCGCGGCTGGATCTTGCCAGCGGGCGCGGCAGTGGTGTCAGTCATCAGAGCTTCTCACCAGACTTCTTGGCGTAGCGGACGCGGACGGTCTTCTTGACGCCGTCCTTCTCCACCTCTTCGGTGCGGAAGCCGACGCGGGTCGGCTTCTTCGTCTTGGGGTCGACGATCGCGACGTTCGACACGTGGATCGGGGCCTCGTGCTGCTCGATGCCGCCGGTCTTCGAGCCGCGCTGCGTCTGGCCGACGCGGACGTGCTTCGTGATGAAGTTCACGCCCTCGACGACGACGCGGTTCTTGTCCTTGAGGACCTCGATGACCTTGCCCTGCTTGCCACGGTCGCCGCCACGCTCCTGCTTGGCTCCCGTGATGACCTGGACGAGGTCACCCTTCTTGATGTTCGCCATGGCTTACAGCACCTCCGGCGCGAGCGAGATGATCTTCATGAACTTCTTGTCACGGAGCTCGCGACCGACCGGACCGAAGATGCGCGTACCGCGCGGGTCGCCGTCGGCCTTGAGGATCACTGCCGCGTTCTCGTCGAACTTGATGTAGGAGCCGTCCTGACGACGGGTCTCCTTCTTGGTGCGAACGATGACCGCCTTGACGACGTCACCCTTCTTCACGTTGCCGCCGGGGATGGCGTCCTTCACCGTGGCGACGATGACGTCACCGAGACCGGCGTAGCGACGACCCGAGCCACCGAGCACGCGGATGGTCAAGATCTCCTTGGCACCCGTGTTGTCTGCGACCTTCAGGCGGGATTCCTGCTGAATCACTGCTGTCTCCTATTCCGAAGCAGGCCGGGGCCTACTTGGCCTTCTCGAGGATCTCGACCAGGCGCCAGCGCTTGGAGGCGCTGAGGGGACGGGTCTCGCTGATCACGACGAGGTCGCCGACACCAGCGGTGCCGAGCTCGTCGTGGGCCTTCACCTTGGACGTGCGGCGGATGATCTTGCCGTAGAGCGCGTGCTTCACGCGGTCCTCGACCTCGACCACGATGGTCTTGTCCATCTTGTCGCTCGTCACGTAGCCGCGACGCGTCTTGCGGTAGCCGCGAGTGAGGGCGGCGGAGTTCTTCTCTTCGTTCGCCATTACTTCTCCTCGGCGGTCTCGGCCTCGGTCGACTCGGCCGGCTTGTCAGCCTTCTTCGTCGTCTTCTTGGCCTTGGGGGCGGTCTCGACGGGCGCGGGGGTGGCACGGATGCCGAGCTCGCGCTCGCGGAGGACGGTGTAGATGCGGGCGATGTCGCGCTTGACGGCACGGAGACGACCGTGGCTCTCCAGCTGGCCGGTGGCCGACTGGAAGCGGAGGTTGAAGAGTTCCTCCTTGGCCTTCTTCAGCTCGTCAGCGAGACGCTCGTTCTCGAACGTGTCGAGCTCCGTCGGACGGAGCTCCTTGGAACCGATCGCCATTATGCGTCGCCCTCCTCGCGCTTGATGATGCGTGCCTTGAGGGGCAGCTTGTGGATTGCACGAGTCAACGCCTCGCGGGCGATCTCCTCGCTGACGCCGGAGAGCTCGAAGAGCACCCGGCCCGGCTTCACGTTCGCGACCCACCACTCGGGCGAACCCTTACCGGAACCCATGCGGGTCTCGGCGGGCTTCTTGGTCAGCGGACGGTCCGGGTAGATGTTGATCCAGACCTTGCCACCACGCTTGATGTGACGCGTCATGGCGATACGAGCGGACTCGATCTGACGGTTGGTCACGTACGCCGGGGTGAGGGCCTGGATACCGAAGTCGCCGAAGCTGACCTTGGTGCCACCGGTGGCCTGGCCCGAACGCTTCGGGTGGTGCTGCTTGCGGTGCTTGACTCGACGGGGAATAAGCATGGTTACGCCTCAACTCCTGCGCCGGCCGGCGCGTCCTGCGGGGCCTGCTGCGTGCGACGGTCACCGCGGTCGCCGCCACGACGGTCGCCGCCACGGTCGCCACGCTCACCGCGCGGGCCGCCACGGCGCTCGGGGCGCGACGAGCGCTGGTTCGCCTGCTCGCGAGCGAGCTCCTTGTTCGTGATGTCGCCCTTGTAGATCCAGACCTTCACGCCGATGCGGCCGAACGTGGTCCGGGCCTCGTAGAAGCCGTAGTCGATGTTCGCGCGGAGCGTGTGCAGCGGCACACGGCCCTCACGGTAGAACTCCGAACGCGACATCTCGGCGCCGCCGAGACGACCCGACACCTGGATGCGGACACCCTTGGCACCGGCGCGCTGGGCACCCTGCAGGCCCTTGCGCATGGCGCGACGGAACGCGACACGAGCGGAGAGCTGCTCGGCGATGCCCTGCGCGACGAGCTGGGCCTCGGTCTCGGGGTTCTTGACCTCGAGGATGTTGAGCTGGATCTGCTTCTTGGTGAGCTTCTCGAGCTCACCGCGGACGCGCTCCGCCTCGGCGCCGCGGCGGCCGATGACGATGCCCGGACGCGCCGTGTGGATGTCCACGCGGACACGGTCACGGGTGCGCTCGAGCTCGATGCGGGCGACGCCGGCGCGGTCGAGGGTCTTCTTCAGGTACTCGCGCACCTTGATGTCCTCGGCCACGTAGTCGGCGTAGCGCTGACCGGCCTTCTTGCTGTCCGTGAACCAGTGCGAGACGTGGTCCGTCGTGATCCCGAGACGGAAGCCGTACGGGTTGACCTTCTGGCCCATTACTTGCTCGCCTTCTTGCTCGTCGCGGCGACCTCGGCCTCTTCCGGCGTCGCGAGGACGACCGTGATGTGGCTGGTGCGCTTGTTGATGCGGAAGGCGCGGCCCTGGGCACGCGGCTGGAACCGCTTCAGGGTCGTGCCCTCGTCGACGAAGACGCGGCTCACGTAGAGGTCGCGCTCGTCGAGGAAGCTGTTCGTCGAGTCCGCCTTCACCCGCGCGTTGGCGATCGCCGAGGCGACCAGCTTGTACACGGGCTCCGAAGCGCCCTGGGGCGCGAACTTCAGGATGGCAAGGGCCTCGTGGGCCTGCTTGCCGCGGATCAGCTCGATGACGCGACGGGCCTTCTGAGGCGTGACGCGGATGTGTCGCACGCGTGCGATCGACTCCACCATTTCGTTCCTCCTCTGCGTCGCCGCCTCAGCGGCGACGGCCCTTCTTGTCGTCCTTCACGTGACCACGGAAGGTGCGGGTCGGCGCGAACTCGCCGAGCTTGTGACCGACCATCGACTCGGTGACGAACACCGGGATGTGCTTGCGGCCGTCGTGGACGGCGATGGTGTGCCCGAGCATGTTCGGGACGATCATCGACCGGCGCGACCACGTGCGGATCACGTTCTTGGTGCTGGCCTCGTTCTGCGTGACGACCTTGCGGAGCAGGTGCTCGTCGACGAAGGGGCCCTTCTTCAGACTGCGTGGCATCTTCTGAACTCCTACTTGCGCTTCTTGCCGGCGTTACGGCGACGGACGATGAGCTTGTCGCTCGGCTTGTTCGGCTTGCGCGTACGGCCCTCGGACTGACCCCAGGGGCTGACCGGGTGGCGACCACCGGAGGTCTTGCCCTCACCACCACCGTGCGGGTGGTCGACCGGGTTCATGGCGACACCACGCACGGTCGGGCGGACGCCCTTCCAGCGCATGCGGCCGGCCTTGCCCCAGTTGATGTTCGACTGCTCGGCGTTGCCGACCTCGCCGATCGTGGCGCGGCAGCGTGCGTCGACGTTGCGGACCTCGCCCGACGGCAGACGGAGCTGCGCGTAGGGGCCGTCCTTGGCGACGAGACGCACCGAGGCGCCGGCCGAGCGAGCCATCTTCGCGCCGCCACCGGGGCGGAGCTCGATCGCGTGCACGACGGTACCGACGGGGATGTTGCGCAGCGGCAGGTTGTTGCCGGGCTTGATGTCGGCGCCGGGGCCCTGCTCGATGACGTCGCCCTGCTTGAGCTTGTTCGGCGCGATGATGTAGCGCTTCGTGCCGTCCACGTAGTGCAGGAGCGCGATGCGCGCGGTGCGGTTCGGGTCGTACTCGATGTGTGCGACCTTGGCGTCGACGCCGTCCTTGTCGGAGCGACGGAAGTCGATCACGCGGTACTGGCGCTTGTGGCCACCACCGATGTGACGCGTGGTGATGCGGCCGGAGCTGTTGCGACCACCGGTCTTCGGCAGCGGACGAAGCAGGGACTTCTCCGGAGTCGAACGCGTGATCTCGGCGAAGTCGGCGACCGACGAGCCGCGACGACCGGGGGTCGTCGGCTTGTAGTTACGAATAGCCATGATTTATCCCTCTGGTCCTCAGCCGACAGCCGTGAAGATGTCGATCGAACCGGACTTGAGCGTCACGATGGCGCGCTTGGTGTCCTTGCGCTTGCCGAGACCGAACTTGGTGCGACGGGTCTTGCCCGGGCGGTTCAGCGTGTTGATGCTCGCGACCTTGACGTCGAAGATCTTCTCGATGGCGAGCTTGATCTCGGTCTTGTTCGAGCGGGGGTCCACGATGAACGTGTACTTGCCCTGGTCGATGAGCCCGTAGCTCTTCTCCGAGACGACCGGCGAGATGATGACGTCGCGCGGGTCCTTGTTGAAGCCGCTCATGCGGTGATCTCCTTCGCGGTCTTCGACGCGATGAAGGCGTCGAGGGCGCTCTTGCTGAAGACGAGCGCGTCGGCCTTGAGCACGTCGTAGGCGTTGAGCTGGCCGTACGAGAGCGCGTGGACGTTCGACAGGTTGCGGATCGACTTGAGCGTCAGCTCGTCGTCCGACTCGAGCACGACGAGCACGTTCTTGACGGGCGCGACCTTCTCGAGCAGGGTGCGGGCGGTCTTGGTCGACGGCACCTCGGCCGCGACGAAGCCCTCCACAGCGGAGATGCGGCCACCGCGGGCGCGGTCCGAGAGCGAGCCGAGCAGAGCAGCGGCGATCATCTTCTTCGGGGTGCGCTGCGAGTAGTCGCGCGGGGTCGGTCCGTGGACGACGCCACCGCCGGTGTGCTCCGGAGCACGGACGGAACCCTGACGGGCGCGGCCGGTGCCCTTCTGCTTGAACGGCTTGCGACCGGCACCGCGGACTTCGCCGCGGTTCTTGGTCTTGTGGGTGCCCTGACGCGCGGCTGCGAGCTGCGCGGTGACGACCTGGTGGATCAGCGGGACGTTGGTCTCGACGTCGAAGAGAGCTGCGGGCAGCTCGACGGTGCCGGACTTGACACCCGATGCGTCGAGGACGTCGATCGTGGTTGCGGTCGTGGTGGCCATGATCACTTACCCTTCACGGCGGTGCGGACGAAGACGGAGCGACCGCGAGCACCGGGGACGGCGCCCTTGACGAGCAGCAGACCCTTCTCGGCGTCGACGGCGTGCACCGTGAGGTTGAGGACGGTCACACGCTCGCCACCCATGCGGCCGGCCATGCGCATGCCCTTGAAGACACGCGACGGCGTCGACGAGGCACCGATGGAACCGGGCTTGCGGTGGTTGCGGTGCGCACCGTGCGAGGCGGAGACGCCGGCGAAGCCGTGGCGCTTCATGACACCCGCGAAGCCCTTGCCCTTGGACGTGCCGACGACGTCGACCTTCTGGCCCGCCTCGAACGTGTCGACGGTGAGCTCCTGGCCGAGTGCGTACTCAGCAGCGTCCGCGGTGCGGATCTCGGTGAGGGTGCGGCGCGGGGTGACCCCGGCAGCCTCGAAGTGACCAGCGGCCGGCTTGTTGACCTTGCGCGGGTCGATCGCACCAGCGGCGATCTGGATGGCCTCGTAGCCATCGCGCTCGACGTTGCGGATCTGGGTGACCACGTTCGGGCCGACCTCGATCACGGTGACGGGGATGAACTTGTTGTTCTCGTCCCACACCTGCGTCATGCCGAGCTTCTTGCCGAGGAGGCCCTTGACGGTCTTGAGTGAATTCGCCATCAGCGCAGCCCCCTTACAGCTTGATCTCGATGTTGACGTCTGCCGGCAGGTCGAGTCGCATGAGCGAGTCCACGGCCTTCGGCGTCGGGTCGACGATGTCGATGACCCGCTTGTGCGTGCGCTTCTCGAAGTGCTCGCGCGAGTCCTTGTACTTGTGAGGGGAACGGATCACTGCGATCACGTTCTTCTCGGTGGGGAGCGGCACCGGGCCGACCACGGTCGCACCGGCACGGGTCACCGTGTCGACGATCTTCCGGGCCGACGTGTCGATGACCTCGTGGTCGTACGACTTGAGCCGGATGCGGATCTTCTGTCCCGCCATGTGTCTCTTGTCCTCTCTGCGCCGCGCACCATCTGGCCGCCTGACGCCGCTCGGTTCCGCATTCCTGCGGACCGTGCTGTTTTCCTGAACCAACCGGCCGCATCCGCTGGGGATGACCGCTGTTCACCTGTCAACCGCGCGGGCGACCTGGGCCGTCCAGCGTGGGCAATCGACTGCCTCGCGTTCCGGGCGCAGCAGTGGTGCACTGCGTCCGTCCCGTCTCGGGGAGTCGTGTTCTGCTGCCTGCGGCCCAACCCAGCCCTGCTGAACAAGGGGGTTGTGCACTGCCAGAGCAGTGATCCTGTGGGCGTGCACCCACGGGGAATTCGGAACCGGACAAGTCTCGCATAGGCCCGGCGGACGTGCAACCCGGGCGTGTCGCGATTTCGTGGCGCGTCGGTTCCCTGCCTCGCCCCCGGTTCTCCGCGGATCCGACGGCCTGGAGGCGCGGGTCGGCCCCGCACGACACGGCGCCCTCCGGACGTGGTCCGGAGGGCGCCGTCGGGTCGGTCAGACGGCCGTCACTCGGCCGTCACCGGGGGCACGAACCAGGGCGGGAACACCGCGACGCGGGGTGCGTGTCCACCGTGGTCCGCGAGCACGGCACGAACGGTCTGCCGCGCCTTGTCGTTCGGGACGCCGATCACCGCGACCGACGTGAACGGCACGCTCGGGCCGGCGAGCAACTCGAGGCCGTGCATCTCGGGGTCGGTGAAGTCGGTGCGACGGATGAGGTTCGTCGCGGCGTCCGGACCGACGGCGAACCGGACGTCGTCGGCGTCGGCGTCCTGGTCGGCGACGATCACCGAGGCGCCGAACGACGCCACCGGCACGACCAGCACGACGTAGTCGATCGCGCGGGTCCGGCGTGCGGCGTCCGACCATCGCTCCCCCTCGGCGCCGCTGCGGAGCTCGTCCCAGCGGGTGGCGTCGGGCGAGAGCGTGAACGGGACGTGGGCGGCGATCGAGGAGCCGTCAGGAGCCTCCGCCTCCGCCCGTGCGGCGCGCGCCTCGGGCGAGCTGACGTCCACGACCGGTTCCGCCTGGTCGGACGCGAGGATCGCCCCCGCGCCGACGATGCCGTCGAGGTTGTCGATGTGCGTCACGTGGTGGGCACGGAGCGCGGCGAACTGCCGGGCTTCGGGCAGATCGGCGGACGACGACCGCAGCGACGTCGGCGAACGCAGCGACGAGCCGGGTCCGGACGCGGGCGGGTCGGCGCGCAGGTTGGTGGTGATGCGGGTCCGGCGGGGAGCCGGGGCGGCTGGGGTCTCCGGCGCTTCACGCTGCCGGGGTGCGCAGATGTCGCAGAGCTCGGTGGGGAAACCGTGGATGCACTCGTCGGTCACGACTGTTGAGGGTCCTTCCGTGCCGTGTGGGGGTGGTCCGGCACGTCGACCAACGCTACGTCATCCGGACGGCCACGGGGTCACTGTCGGTAGAGCAGGGCACGCACCTCGGACTCGGCCGATGCGAGGCGCTTCGGGTCGATGGTCTCGCCGTGCGCGTAGGCGTCGAGCAGACGCGGGTCGATGTAGCTCTGTCGGCACACCGTCGGGGTGTTGCCGAGCTCGTCACTCGCCGCCTTCACCGCGTGCGAGACCGCCTTCTTCCGCTTGGCCTCCGACGGCTGCGGGCCGGTCTTCGCCAGGTCGACGGCGGCGGCGACCGTGCCGTGCAGCGTGCGGAAGTCCTTCGCGGTGAACTCGTCCCCGGCGCGCTCCTTGACGTAGGCGTTGATGTCCTCGGCGGACAGGGGTTCCCACTCGGCGCCACGACGTTCGCGGAACGACAGCAACCGGGCGTTCGGTCCGCGCCGCTTCATGCCGGCGATGACGCGGGCCAGGTCGTGGTCGTGGATGGACGAGGACCACTCCTGGCCGCTCTTGCCCGGGAAGTCGAGTTCGATGTCGTCGCCGGACACGTGGGCGTGGGCGCAGAGCAGGGTCGAGAGCCCGCGGCTGCCGTGCTCGGTGGCGTACCGCTCCGAGCCGACGCGGAGCGACCCCTGGTCGAGCATCCGGAAGGCCGCTGCGAGAGCGCGCTGCCGGTCCGGCTCCGGCCGACGGAGGTCCTGCGTGACACCACGGCGCGCCACCGGCAGCGACTCGGCGAGGGCGAGCGCGCGGTCGTACTTGATGCGGTCCATGCGCTCGCGCCAGGACGGGTGGTACATGTACTGCCGACGGCCGGCACCGTCGATGCCGGTGGCGAGGATGTGCCCGTTCTCGTACGGCGAGATCCAGACGTCGTCCCACGCCGGCGGGATGACGAACTCGTCGAGCCGCGCGCGCTCCGTCGGATCGGTGACGGTGTTGCCGGCTGGGTCACGGTACGAGAAACCCCGGCCGGAACGGACGCGGTGGTAGCCACGTCCGCCGGTCCGGGATCTGCGGAGACGGGTCACTCCTCAGAGAGTGCCCGCGCGACCCTGTGACCGACCGGAGACAGGCGCACGACCGGCGGCGCGCCTCCAGGCCGACACGCACGCCGCGGGAGGACACGGTGGGCCAGGCCGGAACACGACAGCGGGGCCGGACCCGAAGGTCCGACCCCGCTGCAGCTGGTGACAGGAGTTACTTGATGATCTTCTCGACCGTACCGGCGCCGACCGTACGACCACCCTCACGGATGGCGAAGCGGAGGCCCTCCTCCATGGCGATCGGCTGGATCAGCTCGACGGTCATGGCGACGGTGTCACCGGGCATGACCATCTCGGTGCCCTCGGGCAGCGTGATGACGCCGGTGACGTCCGTGGTGCGGAAGTAGAACTGCGGGCGGTAGTTCGCGTAGAACGGGTTGTGACGCCCACCCTCGTCCTTGGTCAGGATGTACGCGTTCGCCTGGAACTCGGTGTGCGGCGTGACCGAACCCGGCTTCACGACGACCTGGCCGCGCTCCACGTCCTCGCGCTTGAGGCCACGGATGAGCAGACCGGTGTTGTCACCGGCGACCGCCTGGTCGAGCAGCTTGCGGAACATCTCGATGCCCGTGACGGTGGTCTTCTGCGTCGCGCGGATGCCGACGATCTCGACCTCCTCGTTCAGGTTGAGCGTGCCACGCTCGACGCGACCGGTGACGACCGTGCCACGACCGGTGATCGTGAAGACGTCCTCGATCGGCATCAGGAACGGCTGGTCGGTGGCGCGCACCGGGTCCGGCACGTTCTCGTCGACCTGGGCCATGAGGTCCTGGACCGACTTGACCCACTTCTCGTCGCCCTCGAGCGCCTTGAGCGCCGAGACCTGCACGACGGGGGCGTCCTCGTCGAACTGCTGCGAGCCGAGGAGCTCGCGGACCTCGAGCTCGACGAGCTCCAGGATCTCCTCGTCGTCCACCATGTCGGACTTGTTCAGCGCGACGACGATGTAGGGGACGCCGACCTGGCGGGCGAGCAGGACGTGCTCACGCGTCTGGGGCATCGGGCCGTCGGTGGCGGCGACCACGAGGATCGCGCCGTCCATCTGCGCCGCACCCGTGATCATGTTCTTCACGTAGTCGGCGTGACCGGGGGCGTCGACGTGCGCGTAGTGACGCTTCTCGGTCTGGTACTCCACGTGGGAGATGTTGATCGTGATGCCGCGCTGGCGCTCCTCGGGAGCGTTGTCGATCTGCGCGAAGTCGCGGGCCTCGTTGAGGTCCGGGTACTGGTCGTGCAGAACCTTGGTGATCGCCGCCGTGAGCGTGGTCTTGCCGTGGTCGACGTGACCGATGGTTCCGATGTTGACGTGCGGCTTGGTGCGCTCGAACTTGGCCTTGGCCACTGGGGTCCTCCTCAGGACTCGGAAGCGTCACCCCCGGCCGGCCCTGGATGGGCTCGGAACCGTTGGTGCGCGGTGTGTGTCTGTACTTTACTTGGTGGCGAGGGGCCCGTCGCCGGGCGCCCCCGCCTGTGGAGAAGCGCTGAGCGCTACTCCCCCGCGTTCTTCGCGATGATCTCCTCGGCGACCTTGGCCGGGACCTGGCTGTAGGTCTCGAAGGTCATCGAGTAGACCGCACGACCAGAGGTCTTCGACCGCAGGTCGCCGACGTAGCCGAACATCTCGGACAGCGGCACGCTCGCGCGGACCACCTTGACGCCCGAGGCGTCCTCCATCGAGGCGATCTGGCCACGACGGGAGTTCAGGTCACCGATGACGTCGCCCATGTACTCCTCCGGAGTACGGACCTCGACGGCCATGATCGGCTCGAGGATCGCCGGACCGGCCTTGCGGGCCGCTTCCTTGTAGGCGATCGAACCGGCGATCTTGAACGCCATCTCGGACGAGTCGACGTCGTGCGCCGCGCCGTCCTTGAGGATGGCCTTCACGCCGACGGTCGGGTAGCCCGCGAGGATGCCGACCTGCATGGCGTCCTGGATACCGGCGTCGACCGACGGGATGTACTCACGCGGCACGCGACCACCGGTGACGGCGTTCTCGAACTCGTAGACCTTCTCGGCCGTGACTTCCATCGGCTCGAGGGCGATCTGCACCTTCGCGAACTGGCCGGAACCACCGGTCTGCTTCTTGTGCGTGTAGTCGTAGCGCTCGACGACCTTGGTGAGCGTCTCGCGGTAGGCCACCTGGGGCTTGCCGACGCTCGCCTCGACCTTGAACTCGCGCTTCATGCGGTCGACGAGGATGTCGAGGTGGAGCTCGCCCATGCCCTTGATCGTCGTCTGACCGGTCTCGGCGTTGAGCTCGACGCGGAACGTCGGGTCCTCTTCGGCGAGCTTCTGGATGGCCGTGGAGAGCTTCTCCTGGTCGGCCTTCGTGTTCGGCTCGATGGCGACCTCGATGACCGGCTCCGGGAACGTCATCGACTCGAGGACGACCTGGTTCTGCGGGTCGCAGAGGGTGTCACCGGTGGTGGTGTCCTTGAGGCCGATGACCGCGTAGATGTGGCCGGCGGTCACGTTGTCGACCGGGTTCTCCTTGTTGGAGTGCATCTGGAAGATCTTCCCGATGCGCTCCTTCTTGCCCTTGGTCGAGTTGATGACCTGGGCACCGGACTCGATCGAGCCGGAGTAGACGCGGACGTACGTGAGGCGACCGAAGAAGGGGTGCACCGCGACCTTGAACGCCAGGGCCGAGAACGGCTCCGACGAGTCGGGCTTGCGGATGATCTCCTTCTCCTCGTCCTTGACGTCGTGGCCGATCATCGGCGGCACGTCGAGCGGGGACGGGAGGTAGTCGATGACGGCGTCGAGCATCGGCTGGACACCGCGGTTCTTGAAGGCCGAGCCGCACAGGACGGGGTAGACCTCGGACGCGATCGTGAGCTTGCGGATCGCGTTCTTGATCTCGTCCTTGGTGAGCTCCTCGCCACCGAAGTACTTCTCGAGCAGGGCGTCGTCGGTCTCCGCGACGCGCTCGATCAGCTTGGCGCGGTACTCGTCCGCACGGTCCTTGAGGTCCGCGGGGATCTCCTGGACCTCGTACTGGGCGCCCATGGTGACGTCACCCTTGGCATCGCCCGGCCAGACCTTGGCGTGCATCTCGATGAGGTCGACGATCCCGACGAAGTCGTTCTCGGCGCCGATCGGGAGCTGGAGCACGAGGGGCTCCGCGCCGAGGCGGTTGATGATGGTGTCGACGGTGAAGTAGAAGTCGGCGCCCAGCTTGTCCATCTTGTTGACGAAGCAGATGCGCGGGACGTCGTACTTGTCCGCCTGACGCCACACGGTCTCGGACTGGGGCTCGACGCCCTCCTTGCCGTCGAAGACGGCGACCGCACCGTCGAGGACGCGGAGCGAACGCTCCACCTCGACCGTGAAGTCCACGTGACCGGGGGTGTCGATGATGTTGATCTGGTTGTTGTCCCAGAAGCAGGTCGTCGCGGCCGACGTGATCGTGATGCCGCGCTCCTGCTCCTGCGCCATCCAGTCCATCGTGGCAGCGCCGTCGTGGACCTCACCGATCTTGTGCGTGATGCCCGTGTAGAACAGGATGCGCTCGGTCGTCGTCGTCTTGCCGGCATCGATGTGCGCCATGATGCCGATGTTGCGGACCTTGTTCAGGTCGGTGAGCACGTCCTGTGCCACAGGGTTCCTCCGGAAGAGTTGTAGGAGAGGTTGGCGGCCGGGCGGGCGCCGAGGTTCTTGACCACCGGCGCCCGCACGGTGCCGGGACTACCAGCGGTAGTGGGCGAAGGCCTTGTTCGACTCGGCCATCTTGTGCGTGTCCTCGCGGCGCTTGACCGCGGCACCGAGACCGTTCGACGCGTCGAGGATCTCGTTCATGAGACGCTCGGTCATCGTCTTCTCGCGACGGGCCTTGGCGTACGAGGTGAGCCAACGCAGCGCGAGGGTGTTCGCGCGGTGCGGCTTGACCTCGACCGGCACCTGGTAGGTCGAGCCACCGACGCGGCGGCTGCGGACCTCGAGGGTCGGACGGACGTTGTCGAGCGCCTTCTTCAGCGTCACGACGGCGTCCTGCTGGTTCTTGGCGGAGACGCCCTCGAGTGCACCGTAGACGATGCGCTCAGCGAGGCCCTTCTTGCCGTCGAGCAGGATCTTGTTGACGAGCTGGCTGACGATCGGCGCACCGTAGACCGGGTCGGCGACGACGGGACGCTTGGGAGCGGGACCCTTGCGAGGCATCTAACTCAACCCTTCTTCGCGCCGTAGCGGCTGCGAGCCTGCTTACGGTTCTTGACTGCCTGGGTGTCCAGGGCGCCACGGATGATCTTGTAACGGACACCCGGGAGGTCCTTCACACGACCGCCACGGACGAGCACCATCGAGTGCTCCTGGAGGTTGTGGCCCTCACCGGGGATGTAGGCCGTGACCTCGGTGCCGTTCGAGAGCTTGACACGAGCGACCTTGCGCAGTGCCGAGTTCGGCTTCTTCGGGGTGGTGGTGTAGACGCGGGTGCAGACGCCACGCTGCTGGGGGTTCGCCTTCAGGGCGGGCGCCTTGGTCTTGGTGACCTTCGGCGTACGACCCTTGCGAACCAGCTGCTGGATGGTAGGCAACTGTTCTCCTGGTTCTTCGCTCGTGCTCTCTGGCCGGCGCGTTCCGCCGGCTTCCTCGTCCCACGCTGATCACCGCCGGACGGCGGACGATCGAGTGGGGGACGGAGTGGTCCGACTGGGCGTTCCGCCCGCCGGACTTTTCGGGCGCGCCCGAGGGCGCACACCCGGTAGAGACTACCTGCGGAGCGGGACGAAATCAATCCGGGTCACCCCGGGCACGGACACCGTCATGAGCCGGTGTCAGAGGACCCGTTGCCCACGGCGGAGCGGAACGTCGCACCGTCGTCGGAGAAGCCGGTGACGTACCCGCTCGCGTTCACGTCGAGCGGCCCGGCAGAGGCGGTCCCGGTGCCGGCAGCGCCGGAGATGTCCGCCGTGTAGGTCGCACGACCGGCGGTGGTCGTGCTCACCAGCCACCCGTTGCTCGTCCAGTCGCCGACCGACACCGTGGGCCGCGACTCCAGCGTCCACTTCTGGTTCGTGTAGGTGAAGGCGGGGTCCTGCCCGTAGGCGTAGAAGCTGCACCCGGTCGGAGCCGCGTCGGTCGACGCGATGCAGCGATCCACCCAGGCGTCCACCGCTCGTTCGGCGGCTCGCTGCCCGGCCTCCGTCAGGGTCACCGTCGTCTGCACCGGCCGCGTCGGGACCTGCCCGAAGCCGCTGACGGTCGCGGACCCACCCTTCGCGGTCGTCCACCTGCCGCCGTCGAACGTGACGTCGTACGTGCCCGGCAGGGCTCGGAGACGGACGGTGCCGTCCTCCGCGGTCCGCGCTGCACGGCCCGCCACCTGCACCGTCGCACCGGCCGGCCCCCGGACGCCGACGTCGACCGTGCCGAGCTCCGGCGCCTGCAGCTCCCAGACCGGGAACACGCCCCAGTCGGTGCCGGTGCGGGCGAGCGTGAACGTCGCCGCCACGTCCTGCCCACCCTGCCGCAGGTACGCGCGGACGGTCGCCGTGTCCCCCTCGGTCCGGGTTGCCGCGATCCGGTACCCGGTGACCTTGTCGGTGGCCTGTTCGTAGGCCGTCGCGCCGAGCAGCACGTCGGAGCGTTCGCGGTCGATGCCGGCGTCGTCGAGGGCATCTGCCACCCGCCCCGCCGTCAGGTCGTCGAGGAACGCCCGCACGGGCCGGTCGGCCGAGTGCGAGGTCGAGCCGACCGAGTACCCCACGCCACCGGCGACCAGGAGGAGCACGACGGCCGCGCCGGAAGCGACCAGGGCGACGACCTGCCCGCGTCGCAACCGCCGCCGCGGTCGGCGCTGTCCCGTGGCGGCTCCGGCTGCGGGCGCGTCGACGGTGCCGCGGATCGAGGCCACGGTCGGCACGGCACCCCAGCCGCGCTGCTCGTCCGGGTCGTGCCCGTGCTGGTCGCTCATCGTTCCCCCGTCAGCTGTCCGTCGTCCTCCCGCAGACTACCGGCCGGTGGGTTCGTCGCCCGTGGACGAACGACCGGCACGCCCCTGCCGCTCGTGGGTGTCCACCGGGTTCCGCGCCCCGTGCCGAGCCGCCGTGACGCCGCCGAGCACGGAGAGCAGGGCCACCACGACGGACCCGACCACGAACGGACCGAGGGCGTAGCCGGCCGGGAACACCAGGAGCTCGGTCAGGTCCGACCGGATCAGCGCGTACCCGACCGCGCCGACGCCGAGCATCACCAGGTAGGCGGTCGCCGCGGCCACCAGCGCGGTCACGCCGGGGTTGCCCTCGCGCGCACCCACCGCGGTCGCGAGGAACACCACGACGGTCGCGCCGACCACCATCGCGGGTCCGAGGTACGGGGTGGCGTCGGGCTGCGAGATGACCTCGACGTCGGCGAGCAGGGACTCGAAGCCCGTGACGGCGATCACGAGCGCGATGAAGAGGACGGACGTCATCGTCGCGATCAACCACCGGGACATGGGGCGATCGTATCGCCGTCCGGCTGGTCGACGCCGGACCACGGCCACTGCGTCAGCCTGGAGGCCCGTGGTGGCGTCCGCCTCGGAGCCGTCCGGTCGGCGGTCGCCAGCGCACGGCCGGTGGCCGGGACGACCCGGACCTCGCGTCAGCCCGCCTTCGGGGCGTCCGCTGCCGCTGTGTCGCCTGGTTCCGCGAAGACGTAGACGGAGCCGGTCAGCGACCACGCCTGGTCGTCCATGGGGCTCGCCCCACCGTCCGAGCTCGTCGAGGCGATGCCCGTCACGAGGAACAACCGCTGCCCGGACTGCACCGCCTTCGTGAAGGCGAGCGCTTGGTCGTAGGACCCCTTCACCGCGGCCGTGACGGGGATCACGACGAAGTTGGCCCCGGTGACGGCGGGGTCGGTCAGCGGGGCCGGAGCGGACGGCGTCGGCTCCGCAGTCGGCGTCGCGGTCGTCGACGGGGACGGCTCGGACGCCGGCGCTGCCGCGACGGGGTCGTAGGCCTTCGCGTCACCGATCGTGATCGCCGTCACGGTGACACCGCTGGCGCCCGCCGCGTTGTTCAGCTGCGTCAGGAGCGCCGCCGTCGACGGGGTGGACGGGACCGAAGCACGGAGGACGTCGAGCTCCGCCTTCGTCGCACCGAGCTCCTCGCTGGCCTTCTCGAGCCGCGCGAGTTCCGCACGGTTGCGGGCGTTCGTCGCGTCGATGTCCGTCTGCTGGGTCGAGTGGTCGGCGGCCTGTGCGAGCTGCGGTTGCACGCCGAGGAACCAGGCCCCGGCCAGGACGGCGCCGATCGCGACGAGGGCGACGACGAGTGAGAGACGGTTGCGGTTCACTTCGACTGCTCCTCGGTGTACCTGCCGTCGAAGGCCCCTGCTCCGAGGTGGACCTGGACGGTCGCGGAGTACCCGCCGGAGTCCTCCTGGAGGGCGACGGCCGTGATGCTCGAATCGGCGTACCCGTCGAGCTGCGACAACCGGGCGGTCCAGTCGGGCACGGACGGGATCGTCGGGCTGGAGACGGTCAGCTGCATCGTCGCGACACGGGCCTTCTCGAGCGGCACGGCCGACTGGGCGAAGGGGGTGGTGACGTCCGCGGAGTCGATGGTCATCGACGTGATGGCGACCCCCGACGGCAGGAGGGCCTTCAGCTGCGACAGGGTGCCGTTCCAGTCGATCTCCGTCGACCCACCGACGGCGCGTGCCGCCTCGAGGAGCTGGCTGTCCTGCTCGGCCTGGCGGACCTCCGAGAAGCGCTGTTGCTGTTGGAGCAGCGAGGTCGTCTCGGCCTGTGCGGCGGTCAGCGACGACGCGGTGTCCAGCTGGTGCACCGCCGCTGCCCCGACGGCGAGCGCCGCGACGGCGGCGACGACGATCACGCCGAGCCAGGCGCGCCGAGCGACGCCCCGTTCACGCCGGTCAGCGTGCACCTCCGGCGGGAGGAGGTCGACGCGCGGCTCACGCCCTGCGATCGACACCTGCGCGCGCTTGGAGGCCTTCCGCTCGCGCATCCCACCTGCGTCGTCCTCGGCGGTGGCCGGACGGGTCTCGGCGACGGTCATGCTGCTCTGCTCCCTACTGCCAGGCCGAACGCCACGGTGATGGCGTCGAGGTGGTCGACCACGTCGTCCGCGGGGATCGACCGGGCGAGACCGACGCCGTCGAACGCGTCGCCCACGGTGATCGGGAGCCGGATCTGCTCCGCGAGCGCCTGCTGCAGTCCCGCGAGACGCGCGCCGCCGCCGGCGACGACCACCCGGGTCACCGGCTCGGTGGGACGGGTGTTCACGAAGTAGTTGATCGTGTTCCGCAGGCTCGAGATGAGCTCGTTGACCGACATCGCGATGACGGAGACGGCGCGAGCGTCGTCCGCCGTCCGCTCCCGGCCGCCCAACCCGAGGTGGCGCTTCACCGCTTCGGCCTGGTCGAACGTGACGTCGAGGGTGCCGACCAGCGCCCGCGAGATGTCGTTGCCGCCGATCGGGATGATCCGGACGAACTGCGGCACACCGTCGGTCGCGATGACCACGCTGGTGGTGTCGGCACCGAACTGCACGACGGCGGCGGTGCCACGGGCACCCTGCCTGCTGAGCAGCACGCGGGTGAGGGCGAAGGGGATCATGTCGACGCCCACCGGGTTGAGCCCTGCGAGCTGCACCGCCTTGACGTTCGCGAGCACGGCGTCCTTGATCGCCGCGATCAGGAGCCCGTGCACGACCGGTCCGTTCTCGCTCTCACCCTCGGACACCGGGTAGAAGTCGAGGATCGCGTCACCGACGGGCACCGGGAGCATCTCCTGCACCTGGAACGGCAGACTCTCGCGGATCTGCGGCATCGGCGCGAGCGGCACCGTGAGGTCGCGCGAGAGCACGCGCTGGTTCCCCATCCCGAGCACGACGTCCTTCGAGCGGAACCGACCCGTCGCCCACAGCTTGCGCAGGGCCGCGGCGACGGTGTTCGGCTCCAGGACCTCACCACGGCTCACGGCGTCCGGCGGGGTCGGCACCTCGGCGAAGCGCACCACCGTCGGACGTGCTCGGTCGGCGTCCGCGACCTCGACCGCTCGGATCGATGATCCGGCGATGTCGACACCCACGATGCTCTTGCCCATGATGCTGCTTTCGTTGACTGTGGAGGATGAGAGCGGTCAGGCGACGCCGAGGACGCGGAGGTACCCGGTCCAGAGTCCGTCGCCGAACGCGATGCCGAGCCATGCCCCCACCAGCATCGACGGACCGAACGGCAGGCCACCGCGCCAACGCGCGCGACCGCTGACGAGGAGTGCGAGGGCGACGGTACCGCCGACCACGAACGCACCGAAAGCACCCACTGCGAGGGGTCCCCATCCGAGGTACGCCAGGACGAGGCCGAGGACGACGGCCAACTTGACGTCCCCCAGCCCCATGCCTCCGGGCACCGCGAGGGCGAGGGCGAGGTAGGCGATCCCCAGCACCGCTGCCCCGATCGCGGCCCGACCGAGCGCTCCCCAGTCGCCGTCGAGCGCGCTGACCAGCGCGAGCAGTACCGCCAGGACGACCGCCGACGGGTAGACGACGCCGTTCGGCAACGTGTGCGTGTCCGTGTCGATCAGCGTGAGCGCCACGGACATGCCCATCGCCCAGAGCAAGGCGACGAGCAGCACCACCTGCGCGGCCGTGCTCTGCGACGCACGGTCCGACGTCGCCGTCACCGCCAGGACGGCGGCGACCCCGAACAGGACCGCCGTGGCGAGTTCGACCAGGGGATAGCGCGCGGAGATGGGCGCCGAGCAGTCGCGGCACCGCCCCCGCAGCAGGAGCCAGGACAGCACGGGGACGTTGTCGCGGCGACGGATCGCGTGGCCACAGGCCGGGCAGGCACTCGGCGGCGAGACCACGGACGCACCGGCCGGCACCCGGTGCACGACGACGTTGAGGAACGAGCCGACGAGCAGACCGAGCAGGGCGGACGCGCCGGTGAGCAGAGGGAGCAGGGGCTGGAGCGTCGTCATCGGCACGCACCGCCCGTCGTCTTCGCGCAGGAACCGTCCGCGGCGTAGGCCGCCTGCACCTCGACCTGGGTGGTGACCCCGTACGAGGTCGACACCGGCTGCAGGAACTTCGGCGGCGCGGTGGTCAGGAGGCGCTGGTCGTAGACGTAGTTCTTCGAGAACCCGGTGTTGCCGGTCGTCGCGACCGCTCCGCGCCAGTTCTGCGCGATCGACCCGACCACCTTGAGGGTGCCGAGCTTCGGGCCGATGTCGTAGTTCTGGTTCCAGAAGGTGCCCGCGTTGCTGGCGATCGCGGCGGCCACCGTGATGGAAGCACCGCCGGACCGGTTCAACAGCCCGACACCCGCAGTGTTGCACCGCGAGGTGTCCGTCACGTACCCGACCCCCCACTGGTAGGTGGTCGGGTAGGAGGTGCACCGCGCGGGATTGTAGATCTCGACGGCGTTCTGTCCCACGAGGCCGAGCACGTCGTTCGTCGGGCTCCCGTACGTGATGTCACCGGTGACCCAGACCGTGCCGGAGGACGCGATCGTCATCGCGCCGCTGAACGCCCCGCTGACGAACACGTCGCCGGCACTGCACCTGTACGTGTCGGAGGCCGAGCCGGTCTGGTACGAGTTGTCGGACCTTCCGCCGTTGATCCACTCGCCAGCGGCGGGGAACCCCTGGCCGTTGTCGAACGGCTGGTTGCGTGTCGTGGTCACGGATCCGTTCGCGCGCACGGTGACCGCGGTGGTGCAGTAGGTGTTCGAGTACCTCGACGGGTAGCTCGCACCCCACGCGTTGACGTTGTTCGACGCGGACGGGACGTCCTGCACGTACATGAGGTTCGACGGGAGCGTCGCGATCGTCGCCCCGGCGGCGCTCTGCAGGTCCGTGACCCCACCGCACAGTGCAGCGGCCTTGGCGGCGTCGTCAGCGGCGGAGACCGCTCCGGAAGCGCTGTCGACCTTGATCTGCGTGGCCTTCGACCATGGCGACCACACGGTCATCTTGCCGTTCCCGAGGAACTTCACGCGGGTCGGACCGGTGTACATGCACCCGGGCCGCGGGACCGTCGTCGGCAGGTCCGTGCGCGTCTCCTGCGACATGTTCGTGTTCAGTGCGGGGAGCCCGAGGTACGGGACCGCCGACGCCGGACCGCCGTTGAACGATCCGGCACAGCCCCCGCTCGCGGGGAGGACCGTCGTGTCGTGCTGCTCGACCGAGCCGTTGAAGACCGTGGAGCACGCGGAGGTGAAGACGTCGTTCGTCCGGATCGGGCCGTCCAGGGTGTCGGACCCGGCGAACTGCACCGCGGCGCACTTGCCGCTGACGGACTGCCACTGGTAGGCCGTCGTGCAGTCGCTCCCGGTGAGCGCCGGGTTCGACGATTCGTAGTTCGTGAAGTACAGGTAGTTGATGAAGCCGTCGCCCTTGAGGTTCGCGACGAGGGACCGGACGCTCGAGCCCGACTTCCCGGTGACCCGGACCCGGAGCACGCCCTTGCCGGAGTAGTCCGAGTTGTCGACCTCGTACCGGAACCACTGGTCGCTGGACCCCACGACCGGCGCCCAGTCCCGCCCGGAGGTGGTGAACGCGATGTTCTTGTCCGCGTTCACGAACGTCGACCCGCTCGACTTGCTGAACTGCGCGTCCGCGTTGCCGTAGAGGGCGTACCCGTTGTCGTTCGAGAGCTTCGACTGGTAGTCGGCGAGTCCTGCGTACGCCGCAGCCATCGCGTTCTGGAAGTTGCGGTCCGTCGCCGCCTTGACGGCACCCGAGGTCGAGACGGCGATCATCGTGGCGACGAGCAACATCATGACCGTACCGAAGATGAGCACGTTGCCGAGGATCATCCCGCGCTCGTCCCGGTGCGCCCGGTCCAGCACTCGGCTCAAGCGACCGATCATGGGGTTCCTGCTCCGATGCTCGTGCCGTAGACGACGTTGAAGAGGTACAGCGTGTTCTGGACGTGGGTGTTGCCGCTCGCCCCCGCGGCGGTCGATCCGAGCTCGAGGTTGACCCGGACGGCACGGATGTTGCCGAGCTGCGCGCTCGCGAGGGTGCCGTCCGGCTGGGTCGGCAGGGCTTTCCCGTCGGCGCCGAGGTACGTCAGCAGTGGGGCGCCGTCACTCGTCGGTGACGCGATCGGTCCGCCGATCACCAGGCTCCGCGCGGGCGTCTGCGACGTGGCGGGGAACGAGTAGAAGCCCTTCGTCGCAGACCCGTCCCACTGGTCCACCACGAGACGTTTCGCGGCGTTGAGCGAGTAGCGGACCTGGACGGGCTTGTCGGTGCTGTTGCCGTCCAGGTTGATGTAGGCGTAGAAGACCACCTGTGTGGGTCCGGCCTGCGTGACCGCAGCCGCGTAGGTGCCGTCGGCCTTCGGCAGCAGGCTCGCCGCGTGCACGTAGCGCGTCAGGGAGTTCATCGCGATCGACGCCGTCCGCGCGTTCTGGTCGGACGCGGTGTTGGTGGTGCCCGCACGCAGTGTCGAGGTGAAGAACCCGCCCACCGCGACGAGGATGATCATCGACACGCTGACGGCGACCAGCAGTTCGGACAGTGAGACGCCCGCCTGGTCCCGGTGGAGGCGGAGGACCAGCCGCCTCACGGTGTCTGACCCCGCGGGTCGAGGGTCAGCGTGTTGTCGTAGTTGATGACGACGAGGGTCGTCTTCTGGTTGACCATGCCGTTGGTGACCGGCTTGACGTTCGACGCCTTCGCCGCGATCTCGTTCTTGCTCGTCGACCCGAAGGTGGTGCCGGAGGAGATCGTCCAGGTGCCGAACGGCAGGGCGATGGTGGCGGTGTCCGTGGTCGAGACCGGGAACCGCATCGTCATCCCCGCAGCACAACCGGGGTCGCCCGCCGCCGGGTTGACGGACGACACAGCCGTGACGTACCGCCCCTTCACACCCGTGACGGTGGCGACGCCCATCTGGACGTCGGCGGTCGACGGCTGTCCGGGCGCGGTCGCGACGGTCGGGGGACTCACCCCGATGGCGTTCTCGGCGTCGGGTGTCGACCAGGACGACGGGTTCGGGCTGAGGCAGCTCGTCGATGCGCCCGGGGTGTTGGAGTAGGGCCCGGCGTACACCGTGTAGCCCGAGGTGAACGGGAAGACCGGCACCGATGGCCTCGACGCAGACGTGACGTTGAGCGAGGTGCTCGCCAGGTCCCACGGCCGGATCGTGTCCAGTCCCCCGGCGGTGCTCGACAGGGTCGTCGGCATGTTCGTGGGCAGGGTCGCCTGGTGCCCGGTCGCGTACTGCAGGGTCAGTCGGCTCGCCTGGTCGTAGACGAAGGGGACGGGTGCGCTCGCGCCGGCGGTCACCGAGATCGGTGACTGCACGGACGGTTGGCCCTGGTTGGTGTCGATGCCGCCACCAGCGTTCGCGGTGACGGTGTAGTCGCCCTGCGTCACGTTGACGGCGTACGAGCAGCCCTGGTCGTCGGTCGGGAGGACCGGGGTCGTCAGGGGGCTCCCGCCGCCGCCGCTGACCGGCGCGATGCTGATGCCGACACCCGCGGCGGGGGCGCCGGACGCGGTGGTGACCGAGATGATCACCGTGCCGTACCCGGGGTCGGTCACGGCGTCGCTCGGTGCGATGGCGGACGACACCGAGGTCGTGCTCGAGCCACCACGCGGGTTGGGCCACGTGACCGTCTCGACGACGCTCTTGTACGCCAGCTTGCCGTTCGACGTTCCGCAGGCACCGGTCGCGCCGTCACTCTGGACCCAGCGCACGGCTCGGTCGACCTGGTAGGTCACACCGCCGATGGTCTTCTTGTTGTCCTCGCCGGCCCTGCTGAGCACCTTGAAGATGCCACCGGTGGACGCGGCAGCCGTCTGGCGGAGGGTGTCGATGTCCTGCGAGGCCAGGGCGACGGCGGTCTCGCGTCCGCGGTTCGTCTGGGTGAGCTGCAGGCTGTTCGCGATGCCGTAGGCGATGCCGATGGACATCACGGCGAACACCATCATGGCGACCATGACCTCGATGACCGAGAAGCCGGCCTCGGCGTCGTGCCGGGACAGCCGGTCGCGCAGTCGTTGGATCATGGTCACCTCCTCGTCGTCCGGTGTGGCGAAGGGCGGCCCGTCCGATCGACGGGCCGCCCTCCACTTGTTGCCTAGGCCGCGCCGCAGGCCTTGTCGACCACGGAGGTCGACTCGGTGATGCGGAAGGTCTTACCGCTGTCCGAGGTCTGCTGGATGCAGAACGTCGATGCGCCGGTGGTCGGCGCCGTCCCGTACTTGAGGTCCTTGGTGTTCGCGCTGACCGTCAGCCCGTACTTGCCGAGTTCGGTGTTCGAAGCCTCGAGCTTCTGCCCTGTGCTGGAACCGTCCGGCAGGTTGCCCTTCTCGGTCTGGTAGGCGATGACGGCGGTCTTCGCGTTCGCGAGGTCGCTCTTGACTGCCGAGTCCTTCGCGTTGTTCTGCACGTTCAGGTACACCGGGATGGCGATCGCGGCGAGGATGCCGATGATGATGACGACGACGAGGAGCTCGATGAGCGTGAAGCCCTTCTCCTTGTCCTCGAGGAGACCCTTGCGGCGAGCGTCGAGCTTGCCCATGAGAGCGAAGTACATGGTGGTTTCCATTCTTCTGGGAATGCGTTTGGGTTGTGCAGGGAAGTGCTCCGCCGCCGCTGACAAGAGTATTCAGGGGTGTTTGCGGGCGGAATCCCGAGAACGGGGGGTCCGGGCGCACCGAAATGCCCCCAGTAGCGGGGGCAATCCAGCCGCGGCTGCCCCCGCACGAGGGCCAGGATCGAGCTGCCGCTACTGGACGAGCGACGTGATCTGGAAGATCGGCAGGTACAGCGCGACGATCATGCCACCCACCACCACGCCCAGGAACGCGATGAGCAACGGCTCGATCAGCGCGGTGAGGGACTCCGTCGTGGATTCGACCTCGGCGTCGTAGAACACGGCGATCTTCTCGAGCATCACCTCGAGGGACCCGGCGTCTTCACCGACCGCGACCATCTGCGAGACCATTGCCGGGAACACTGTTTCTTTTTCCATCGGCGCGGCGATCGATTCGCCTTTCCGAACACTTTCGGAAACGCGCTCGAGTGCTTTCTGCACGACGAAGTTGTTCGACACCTGACCGACGATCGACAATGCCTGGAGAATGGGGACGCCGGCCCCGATCATGTTCGAGAAGTTGCGGGCGAACCGAGCGATGACGATCTTGCGGGTCAGGGCGCCGAACACCGGCAGACGGAGCAGGATCGGGTCGCGGAAGTTCCGGAAACGGTCGGTGTTCTTGTTCGCGCGGTACCAGAGCCACGCGGCGATCAGCACGACCGCCAGCACCGGCCCGAGCCACCGCATCGCGCCGGACAGGGTCACGAGGATCTGCGTCGGCACGGGGAGCTGCCCGCCGAGCGACGAGAACATGTCCTGGAAGATCGGGACGATGAAGACGAGCATGATGACCACCGCGGCGAGCGACATGCACAGCACGACGACGGGGTAGGTCATCGCCGACTTGATCGTCGACCGGAGCTTGTGCTCCTTCTCGAAGTTCGTCGCGATCGAGTCCATGGCCTGGTCGAGGAACCCGCCGGTCTCCCCCGCACGGATCATGTTGATCATGATCGGCGGGAAGTCGACCGGGTACTTCGCCACGGCGTCGGAGAACGAGACGCCGCGCTCGACGTCGTCACGGACCTTGCCGAGGATGTCCTTGAGCTTCTTGTTCTCGGTCTGGTCGGACAGGATCGTGAGTGCACGCAGGAGCGAGAGCCCCGACGTCAGCATGGTCGACGCCTGGCGCGACATGATCGCGAGGTCCTTGAGGCCGACGCCCTTCTCGAAGCCCGGGATCTTGATCTCGGTCTGCAGGCCGGTGCCGGCCTTCGCCTCGGTGATGGCGATCGGCGAGACGCCCATCCCCCGCAGGCGCTGGACGACGGCGCCTTCGGACGCGGCGTCGAGGCGCCCCTTGACGAGCTTGCCCGCGCCGTCGCGACCGCGGTAGTCGAACGCGAGGGACATCAGTAGCCTCCGGAGAACTTGTCGCCGAAGTCGATGCCGCTGGCGGCGATCGCGGCGGCCGAGGAGTCGGACGGGGACTCGACGCGCTGCACCAGCCGGTCGAAGCCCTCCTCGTCGTGCACCTTCTCCATCGCGGCCTTCCGCGAGACGGTGCCGACGTTGACCAGTTCGGCGAGGTCCTGGTCCATGGTGTGCATGCCGAGGTCACGGCCGGCCTGCATGGCCGAGGTGATCTGGTACGTCTTGCCCTCGCGGATGAGGTTGCCGATGGCGGGGGTGATCGTCATGATCTCGGTCGCGACGACCCGACCGACGCCGTTCGCCTTCGGCACGAGGGTCTGGCACACGACGCCCTGCAGGGTCGCCGCGAGCTGCGTGCGGATCTGGCCCTGCTGGTGCGGGGGGAACACGTCGATGACGCGGTCGATCGTGCCGGGAGCGCTCTGCGTGTGCAGGGTGGCGAAGACCAGGTGGCCGGTCTCGGCGGCGGTGAGGGCGACGGAGATGGTCTCGAGGTCGCGGAGCTCACCGATGAGGATGACGTCGGGGTCCTGGCGGAGCACGTGCTTCAGTGCCGAGGCGAACGACTGCGTGTCGGCGCCGACCTCGCGCTGGTTGATGATCGACCGCTTGTGCTCGTGCATGAACTCGATCGGGTCCTCGACCGTGACGATGTGGTCGGACCGCGTCTCGTTCACCATGTCGATCAGGGCGGCGAGGGTGGTCGACTTGCCGGAGCCGGTGGGGCCGGTGACGAGGACCAGGCCGCGGGGCAGCCCGGCGAACGCGCCGACGTGCTCGGGGATGCCGAGCTGCTTGAGCGTCTTGATCTTCGTGGGGATGATGCGGAACGCCGCACCCCAGTTGCCGCGCTGCTGGTAGTAGTTCACGCGGAAGCGGTACTCCGGGGACAGCGAGTACGCGAAGTCGAGCTCCTGGTCGTGGTCGAACTGGCCGGCCTGCTCGACGGACAGCAGCGTCTTGAGCGCCGCGATCACCTTGCCGCGCGACCACGCGCCTCCCGGCACGGCGGGGCGGAGCGAGCCGTCGACGCGGACGGTCGGCGGGGCGTCGGCGGTGACGTGCAGGTCGGAGGCGCCCTGGTAGACGACCTGCGCGAGCGCCGTGATGAGATCGGGGTCGGCGACCTCGCGCGCGTGCCGGGCGAAGTCGATGTCGCCGGGGGCGGTCGAGCCCGGGGCGGTCGAGCCCGGCGCTGCGGCCGTCGTCGTGGGCGCGCTGAGCGAGGTCCCGGCGACGGGTGCGGTCGGCAGCTGCTGCGTCGGCGGTTCCGCGTAGCCGTAGGTGGCGGTGGAGGACGGCACGGCAGCGGGCGGCGTCACCGGCGCCGTCGACGACGGTGCCGTGGGGACGGCAGCCGAGGCGAGGGGCGCCGCCCATGCCGAGGCGTCGTCGCCGAGGTCGTACACCTGCTCCGGCGGAGCCGCGGCGGCCGCCGCGGCGAGCCGGGCGGCGCGGCGCGACCCCACCTCGGCGCCGGGCGTACCCGGGTGCCACCCGGCGACGGGCTCGTCGCCGGGCATGGTGATGTCGTACACGGAGTCGGTCATGTGCGGGTCCTGTCCTCCGGTCACGCGACGACGCGCAGGATCTCGTCGACGCTCGTCATGCCGAGCTTGACCTTCTCGAAGCCGTCCTGCCGGAGCGTGAGCATGCCCTGCTCCTGCGCCACCCGGCTGATCTCCGCGCTCGAGGCCCGGCCGACGGCGAGGCGCTCGATCTCCTCGGTGACGGTCATCACCTCATGCAGGGCGATGCGACCGCGGTAGCCCGTGTTCGAGCAGACCGCGCAGCCGACGGGGGCGAAGAACGACGGCAGTTCGTCGCCGGCGCGCAGGAATCCGAGCGCCTGGAGCTGCTCGACCTCGTACACGGCGGGCGCCTTGCACCGGTCGCACAGCCGGCGCGCCAGTCGCTGGGCCACGACGGAGTCGAGCGCCGAACCGACGAGGAACGGCTCGATGTCCATCTCGGTCAGGCGCGTGACGGCGGACGGGGCGTCGTTGGTGTGCAGCGTCGAGAGCACGAGGTGCCCGGTGAGCGACGCCTCGATCGCGATCTGCGCGGTCTCGTGGTCGCGGATCTCGCCGAGCAGGACCACGTCGGGGTCGGACCGCAGGATGGACCGCAGCGCCGAGGCGAAGGTCAGCCCGGCCTTCGGGTTCACCTGCACCTGGTTGATGCCGGCCATGCGGTACTCGACCGGGTCCTCGACGGTGATGACGTTGATCTCGGGCTTCGCGACCGCGTTCAGCGTGGTGTAGAGCGTCGTGGACTTCCCCGAACCGGTGGGCCCGGTGACCAGGATCATGCCGTACGGCTTCGAGTACGACCGCTGGTACGCCTGGAAGTTCCGCTCGAGCAGGTTGAGGTCCTTGAGGGTCAGCGACGTGTTCGTGTTGTCGAGGATCCGCATGACGACCTTCTCGCCCCACACCGTCGGCAGGGTCGCGACGCGGAGGTCGATCTGCCGACCGCCGTGGCGGACCGACATGCGGCCGTCCTGCGGCTTGCGCCGCTCGGCGATGTCGATGTCGCTCATGATCTTCAGACGGCTGATGACGCCGTTCTGGATGTTCTTCGGGGCCGGCGCCATCTCGTGCAGCACACCGTCGATGCGGTAGCGGATCCGCACCTCGTGCTCGCCGGGCTCGATGTGGATGTCGGACGCGTGGTCCTGGATCGCCTGCGACACGAGCAGGTTCACGAACCGGACGATCGGGACGTCGTCGAGGGCTCCGTCGGCGATGTCGACCTGCGCCGTGGAGGTGGCGGACGCTTCTTCCTCGAGCGAGGAGGTGAGGTCGTTCAGCTCGTCGTCGGCCCGGAGGTAGCGGTCGAGGGCCGCCACGAGGTCGCGCTCCTCGACCTGCAGCGGCTTGATCGTGCGCCCCGAGGCCGTGCGGGCGTCGTCGATCGCGAGCACGTTCGTCGGGTTCACCATCGCGAGGATGAGCAGGTCGCCCTCGAAGCCGACGCCGAGCACACCGTGCCGCCGGCAGAGCGCCGCCGGCAGGATCGACACCGCCGTGCCGTCGACGGGGTAGTCGCTCAGCGGGACCGTGCGGGAGTTGTTCGACGCGGCGCGGGCGGTGATGAACTGGGCCTCGCTCACGACGCCCTGGTCGACCAGGCCGCGGATGGCGCGCTCGTCGAGGTCCTCGTCGCCCGTCATCGAGTCGAGGTGCTCGATCGGCAGGGCGCCGTTCAGGATGAGGATCTCGGACAGGGTCGCCATGAGTCCCGTGCCTCCTTGGACTCGCGCAGGGCGAGACGTCGTCGGGTGATGCGCCACCAGGGATGTCGCGCCTGACCACGCTACTTCCGGGGCACGCACCGTCCGCAGTCCCAGAATGAGGGGGCGGGACCCCTCCGACTGCACCCAGAACAGGGGACTCGGGTCGACCCCCGCCGGGTCAGATCGCGATCGACGCCGTGACGTGGGCATCGCCGGCGACGAACCCGAGTCCCTCGTAGAGCCGGACGGCTCCGCTCGGGTTCTCGGCGTCGACGTCGAGCACCGCGGCGGCGAGCCCGTCGGCGCGCATCGCCCGGATCGCCGCGTCGAGCACGAGCGGGGCGAGCCCACGGCCGCGAGCGGACCGCACCACCCCGACCCAGTGCACGTACCCGAATGACCGCCCACGCGCCGCGAACGCGTCCGGGTCGACCTCGACGATCGCGAACGCCAACACCCGGCCGTCCGCGTCGACGACGACTCGGGACAGGTCCGGTCGGCTGACGGCCGCGGTGAGGAACCCGTGCCAGTCCGAGGCGACCATCGGCTGCGATCCCCAGTGGTCGCGGAAGGCGTCGTTCTTGGCGGTGCGCAGCGGCTCGATGTCGTCCGCGGTGCTCGCTCGCACGACCAGCCCGTCCGGCAGCGCCTGCGATGACGGCCCGTCGTGCTGCTCGCCGAACACGAGCTGCATCGCGACCCAGGTGCGCACGGGCGCGAAGCCGGCGCGGGCGGCGAGCCGGAGTCCGGACGCGCCGCGCGGGCCACCGACGTCGAGCGACGCGGGCAGGTCGACGTCGAGCAACGCCAGCCGCTGCCGCGCCCGACCCACCTGCCAGTCGAGCACCCGCCGGCCGACGCCACGACCGCGGTGGGCGGGGTGCACCGCTCCCTCGAGCACGGCCCGGGCCGCGGTGACGCGGGATGGGACGTCGATGACGATGCCGAACGCCTGCACATGCCCATCAGGATCGACCCCGACGACGGTGTCCCGCGGCACGTCCATGCCCGCGGTGGACAACGCTCGCTCCAGGGCTCCTGTGGAGGGACGAGCGAGCGGGTCGTCCGCCGCCGCGGCCGCCACCGCGACCGCGTGCATGCCGACGACGTCGTCCCGCGAGGCGGCCCGGAACGTCAGGCCACCCGTCGGCTCCGGGACGTCCAGGTGGGCCGGTGCCGTGATCCGTTCGCGCAGCGTCGCCATGTGCCCACCCTGCCACGGAGCCGGTCCCCGACGGACCGCCCGGGAAGCCCTCGACGCACGGCCGTCGCCGCGACATGATGAGGCATGGACATCACCAGCGTGACCGTGGGGCTGCCCGTCACCGACCTCGAGGCGTCCTGCCTGTGGTACGGCGCCGTCCTCGAGCGCACCGAGCCGGATCTCGAACCCGAGGACGGCGTCGCCGAGTACGAGGTCGGCGGCATCTGGATCCAACTCGTCGTCGACGACCAGGCCGAGGTGCACCCGGCCCGGGTCCGGTTCGGGGTCGACGACGTCGCCGCCCAGCACACGCGCATCGGCGCGCTCGGCATCGACGTCGGCCCGGTCCAGTGCGTCGCCGGCGCGGTCGACTGGTTCGACGTACGCGATCCCGACGGCAACGTGCTGAGCCTGTACTCGCTGGTCGACGAGAAGGGCCGGACAGCGTGACCCCCTGACGGACGGGAGGCACGGCGCGGCCCCGCACCGCGCCTCCCGTCCGCCACCCCGTCGCGAGCGTGACCCGCAACGGCGAAGGGCCCCGCATCCTGACGGATGCGGGGCCCTTCGTGGATCACTTCAGGCTCAGTTGTAGGTGCCCGGCGTGAAGTCGTCCGACGAGAAGCTGTCGAAGTCGACGAAGCTCAGGTCGGCGTCCGAGAACGACGAGTCGTCGGCGAAGATGCGGTTGGGGTACCGCTCTGCCTTCGCCTCCTCGGTCGCGTTCACGTCCACGTCGCGGTACCGGCTGAGGCCCGTCCCGGCGGGGATGAGCTTACCGATGATGACGTTCTCCTTGAGGCCGACGAGGTGGTCCTGCTTGCCCTCCATGGCCGCCTGCGTGAGCACGCGGGTGGTCTCCTGGAAGGACGCGGCGGACAGCCACGACTCGGTCGCGAGGGACGCCTTCGTGATGCCCATGACCTCCTGGCGAGCCGAGGCGGTCTTGCGACCCTCCTGCAGCGCCGCACGGTTCAGCGCGTTGTAGCGCGACCGGTCGACGAGCTCACCCGGCAGCAGGTCGGTGTCGCCGTGGTCGACGACGGTGACCTTGCGGAGCATCTGACGCACGATGACCTCGATGTGCTTGTCGTGGATCGGCACGCCCTGCGAGCCGTACACGTCCTGCACACCGTTGACCAGGTGCTTCTGGACCTCGCGCACACCCTTGACCCGGAGGACCTCCTTGGGGTCCACCGTGCCGGCGATGAACTGCTCACCGAGCTCGACGTGCTGGTTGTCCTCGATGAGGAGCGTCGCACGCTTGAGCACCGGGTAGATGAACGGCTCGTCACCGTTGTCCGGCGTGAGGATGATCCGACGACCCTTGTCCGTGTCCTCGACGACGACGCGGCCGGGGGCCTCGGCGATCGGGGACGCGCCCTTGGGCGTGCGGGCCTCGAAGAGCTCCGTGACACGGGGCAGACCCTGGGTGATGTCGTCGGCCGAGGCCGAACCACCCGTGTGGAAGGTACGCATCGTCAGCTGGGTACCGGGCTCACCGATGGACTGGGCCGCGATGATGCCGACCGCCTCACCGATGTCGACCAGGTTGCCGGTGGCGAGCGAACGGCCGTAGCACTTCGCGCAGACACCGACGGCCGACTCGCAGGTCAGGACCGAGCGCACCTTGATGCTCTCGACACCGGCGGCGACGAGCTTGTCGATGAGCACGTCACCGACGTCCTCGCCGGCCTCGGCGACGACCGTGCCCTGTGCGTCCACGGCCTCGGTGGCCAGGGTGCGGGAGTACACGGTGTTCTCGACGCGGGCGTCGCGCACGAGCTTGCCGTCGGCGTCCACGGTCGCGATCGGCAGCTCGAGGCCACGGGTCGTGCCGCAGTCGTCCTCACGGATGATGACGTCCTGCGAGACGTCCACGAGACGACGGGTCAGGTAGCCCGAGTCGGCGGTACGGAGAGCCGTGTCCGCCAGACCCTTGCGGGCACCGTGCGTGGCGATGAAGTACTCCGCCACGGTCAGGCCCTCGCGGTACGAGTTGATGATCGGGCGGGCGATGATCTCGCCCTTCGGGTTGTTCACCAGACCACGCATACCGGCGATGTTGCGGACCTGCAGCCAGTTACCACGAGCACCGGACGACACCATGCGGTTGATGGTGTTGTCGACCGGGAAGTTGTCACGCATCTCCTGCGCGATCTCGTTCGTGGCCTCGGTCCAGATCTTGATCAGGTCGGCGCGACGCTCGGAGTCGGTGATCAGACCCTTGTCGAACTCGCCCTGCACCTTGGCGGCCTGGACCTCGTAGCCCGCGATGATCTCCTTCTTGCGAGGAGGCGTCACGACGTCCGACAGGGCGACGGTCACACCGGAGCGGGTGCCCCAGTAGAAGCCGGCGTCCTTGATCCGGTCGAGCGCGGCGGCCGTCTCGGTCTTGGAGTAGCGCTCGGCGAGGTCGTTGACGATCGCGGAGAGCACGCCCTTGTCGGTCACCTTCTGGACGAACGGGTAGTTCCCCGGCAGGGTCTCGTTGAAGAGCGCACGGCCCAGGGTCGTCTCGAGCAGGATCGTGTCGCCCTGCTCGTAGCCCTCGGGAGCCTCACCCTCGGCGAAGTGGACGTCCGTCATGCGGATCTTCACCATCGCGTTGAGGTGCAGCGTGTGCTGGTCGTTCGCCAGGATCGCCTCGGCCACCGACGAGAACGCACGGCCCTCGCCCACGGCGCCCTCGCGGACGGTCGTGAGGTGGTGCAGACCGATGATCATGTCCTGTGCGGGCAGGGTCACCGGGCGGCCGTCGGACGGCTTGAGGATGTTGTTCGAGGCGAGCATCAGGATGCGGGCCTCGGCCTGGGCCTCGACCGACAGCGGCAGGTGCACGGCCATCTGGTCACCGTCGAAGTCCGCGTTGAACGCAGCACACACGAGCGGGTGGAGCTGGATGGCCTTGCCCTCGACGAGCTGCGGCTCGAACGCCTGGATGCCCAGACGGTGCAGCGTCGGCGCACGGTTCAGCAGCACGGGGCGCTCGCGGATGATCTCCTCGAGGACGTCCCACACCTGCGGGCGCGAACGCTCGACCATGCGCTTGGCCGACTTGATGTTCTGCGCGTGCGACAGGTCGATCAGGCGCTTGATCACGAACGGCTTGAAGAGCTCGAGCGCCATCTGCTTGGGCAGACCGCACTGGTGCAGCTTCAGCTGCGGGCCGACGATGATGACCGAACGGCCCGAGTAGTCGACGCGCTTGCCGAGCAGGTTCTGGCGGAAACGACCCTGCTTGCCCTTGAGCATGTCGCTCAGGGACTTCAGTGCGCGGTTGCCGGTACCCGTGACGGGACGACCACGACGGCCGTTGTCGAACAGCGCGTCGACCGCTTCCTGCAGCATGCGCTTCTCGTTGTTCACGATGATCTCGGGGGCACCGAGGTCGAGCAGGCGGCGGAGACGGTTGTTGCGGTTGATCACACGACGGTAGAGGTCGTTGAGGTCCGACGTGGCGAAGCGGCCACCGTCGAGCTGCACCATCGGGCGCAGCTCCGGCGGGATGACCGGCACGACGCCGAGCACCATCGCTGCCGGCGAGTTGCCGGTGGCGAGGAAGGAGCTGACGACGCGCAGGCGCTTGATCGCGCGGATCTTCTTCTGGCCCTTGCCCTCGGCGATCTGCAGACGCAGCGCCTCGGCCTCGGCGGCCAGGTCGAACGCCTCGAGCCGGAGCTTGATCGCCTCGGCGCCCATGTAGGCGTCGAAGTAGATCCCGAACCGGTCCTGGAGCTCGTGGAAGACGGTGTCCTCGGGCTTGAGGTCGCCCACCTTGAGGTTGCGGAAGTCCTCCCACACACGCTCGAGACGGGTGATGTCCTCGTCGAACGACTTGCGGACCTGGGACATCTCCTTCTCGGCGGTGTCCTTGGTGCGGCGCTTGACGTCGGCCTTGGCACCCTCTTCCTCAAGGGCTGCGAGGTCGTCCTCGAGCTTCTTGAGGCGGTCGGCGATGATCGAGTCGCGCTGGCCCTCGAGGGTCTTGATCTCGAGACGCATCTCGTTCTCGAGACCGGGCATGTCGGCGTGACGGCCCTCTTCATCGATGTCGATGATCATGTACGCCGCGAAGTAGATGACCTTCTCGAGGTCCTTGGGCGCCATGTCGAGCAGGTAGCCGAGGCGCGACGGGACGCCCTTGAAGTACCAGATGTGCGTGACGGGTGCGGCGAGCTCGATGTGGCCCATGCGCTCACGGCGGACCGAGGACTTGGTGACCTCGACGCCGCAGCGCTCGCAGACGATGCCCTTGAAGCGGACACGCTTGTACTTGCCGCAGGCGCACTCCCAGTCGCGGGAAGGACCGAAGATCTGCTCGCCGAACAGACCGTCCTTCTCGGGCTTCAGGGTGCGGTAGTTGATGGTCTCCGGCTTCTTGACCTCGCCGTACGACCACTGACGGATGTCCTCGGCGGTCGCGAGGCCGATCCGAATGGCGTCAAAGGAAGTTGCTTCGAGCAATGTTCTTCTCTCTTGCTGATTCAGGCTTCGATGTACGGGCGGGATCAGATGTCGTCGACGGAGGACGACTCGAACCGCGAGGAGATGTTGATGCCCAGCTCTTCAGCGGCACGGAAGACCTCGTCGTCCGTGTCGCGGAGGCTGACCGCCTGGCCGTCGGCCGAGAGGACCTCGACGTTCAGGCAGAGCGACTGCATCTCCTTCATGAGGACCTTGAAGGACTCGGGGATGCCGGGTTCCTGGATGTTCTCGCCCTTGACGATCGCCTCGTAGACCTTCACGCGGCCGAGGATGTCGTCGGACTTGATCGTCAGGAGCTCCTGGAGGGCGTAGGCGGCACCGTACGCTTCGAGCGCCCACACCTCCATCTCGCCGAATCGCTGTCCACCGAACTGCGCCTTACCACCCAGCGGCTGCTGCGTGATCATCGAGTACGGACCGGTCGAACGCGCGTGGATCTTGTCGTCGACCAGGTGGTGCAGCTTGAGGATGTACATGTAGCCGACCGAGACGGGCTCCGGGAACGGCTCGCCGGAGCGACCGTCGAAGAGCTGCGCCTTGCCGGACGAGCCGATCAGGCGCTCGCCGTCGCGGTTCGGGAGGGTCGAGTCGAGGAGGCCCTCGATCTCGCGCTCGTACGCACCGTCGAACACCGGGGTGGCGACCTTGGTGCCGGGCTCCGCGTGGCGTGCGGCCTCCGGCAGGGCCTCGGCCCACTCCTGGATGCCCTCGACGTTCCAGCCCTGCTTGGCGAGCCACCCGAGGTGGATCTCGAGCACCTGGCCGAAGTTCATGCGGCCGGGGACGCCGAGCGGGTTGAGGACGATGTCGACGGGGGTGCCGTCGGCGAGGAACGGCATGTCCTCGACCGGGAGGATGGTCGAGATGACGCCCTTGTTGCCGTGACGACCGGCGAGCTTGTCACCCGCGGTGATCTTGCGCTTCTGGGCGATGTAGACGACCACGCGCTGGTTGACGCCCGAGCCGAGCTCGTCGTCGCCGTCCTGCGCGTCGAACACCTTGACGCCGATGATCGTGCCCTCTTCACCGTGGGGCACCTTGAGCGAGGTGTCGCGGACCTCCCGCGACTTCTCGTTGAAGATGGCGCGGAGCAGGCGCTCCTCGGCGCTCAGCTCGGTCTCGCCCTTCGGCGTGACCTTGCCGACCAGGATGTCGCCGGGGCGGACCTCGGCACCGATGCGGATGATGCCGCGCTCGTCGAGGTCGGCCAGCAGGTCCGGGCTGACGTTGGGGAGGTCACGGGTGATCTCCTCCTTGCCGAGCTTGGTGTCGCGGGCGTCGACCTCGTACTCCTCGATGTGGATCGAGGAGAGCGTGTCGTCCTTGATGAGGTTCTGCGACAGGATCATCGCGTCCTCGTAGTTGTAGCCCTCCCACGGCATGAACGCGACGAGGAGGTTCTTGCCGAGCGCGAGCTCGCCGTTCTCCGTCGCGGGGCCGTCGGCGATGACCTCGCCCTGCTCCACGCGCTCGCCGGCGGAGACGATGACGCGGTGGTTGTAGCTCGTGCCCTGGTTGGAGCGGTCGAACTTGCGCAGGTAGTAGGTCTGCGTGCCGCCCTCGTCGAGCTGCAGGGTGACGGCATCGGCCGAGACCTCCGAGACGACACCGGCCTTGTCGGCGGTGACGACGTCGCCGGCGTCGATGGCCGTGTAGCCCTCCATGCCGGTGCCGACGAGCGGCGACTCGGAACGGAGCAGCGGGACGGCCTGACGCTGCATGTTCGCACCCATGAGGGCGCGGTTCGCGTCGTCGTGCTCGAGGAACGGGATGAGCGACGTCGCGACCGACACCATCTGGCGCGGCGAGACGTCCATGTAGTCGACCTCGTCCTTGGCGACGAGTTCGACCTCGCCACCCTTCTTGCGGACGAGCACCTTGTCGTCGGCGAAGTGGAAGTCGTTCGTCAGCGGGGCGTTGGCCTGCGCGACGACGAAGTCGTCCTCTTCCGAAGCGGTGAGGTAGTCGATGGTCTTCGTGACCTCGCCGTTGACGACGCGACGGTACGGGGTCTCGATGAAGCCGAAGGAGTTGATCCGACCGAACGACGCGAGCGAACCGATCAGGCCGATGTTCGGGCCTTCCGGGGTCTCGATCGGGCACATGCGGCCGTAGTGCGACGGGTGGACGTCACGGACCTCGACGCCGGCACGCTCACGGGACAGACCACCCGGGCCGAGGGCCGACAGGCGACGCTTGTGCGTCAGGCCCGCGAGCGGGTTGTTCTGGTCCATGAACTGCGACAGCTGGGACGTCCCGAAGAACTCCTTGATCGCGGCGACGACGGGGCGCACGTTGATCAGGGTCTGCGGCGTGATGGCCTCGATGTCCTGCGTGGTCATGCGCTCGCGGACGACGCGCTCCATGCGGGACAGACCCGTGCGGACCTGGTTCTGGATGAGCTCGCCGACGGCGCGGATGCGACGGTTGCCGAAGTGGTCGATGTCGTCCACGTCGAGGCGCAGCTGCACCGGCTCGCCGTCACGGACGCCGTCGATCGTGGTGCGCTCGGCGTGCAGCGACACCAGGTACTTGATCGTCGCGACGATGTCCTTGACGGTGAGCACCGAGTCGGACAGCGGGGCGTCCATGCCGAGCTTGCGGTTGACCTTGTAGCGGCCGACCTTCGCCAGGTCGTAGCGCTTCGGGTTGAAGTAGAAGTTGTCGAGGAGCGCACGCGCGGCCTCGGCAGCGACCTGCTCGCCCGGACGGAGCTTGCGGTAGATGTCCTTGAGCGCCTCTTCCTTCGTCAGGACGGCGTCCTTCTCGAGGGTCGACTCGATCGAGGCGAAGCCCTGGAACTCGTCCATGATCTCCTCGCTCGTCAGGCCGAGGGCCTTGAGGAAGACGGTCACGGACTGCTTGCGCTTGCGGTCGATGCGCACGCCCACCTGGTCGCGCTTGTCGATCTCGAACTCGAGCCAGGCACCGCGCGACGGGATCACGCGTGCCGAGTAGATGTCCTTGTCGGAGGTCTTCTCCTGCTGGCGCTCGAAGTACACACCGGGCGAACGGACGAGCTGCGACACGACGACGCGCTCGGTGCCGTTGATGATGAACGTGCCCCGCTCGGTCATGAGCGGGAAGTCGCCCATGAATACCGTCTGGGTCTTGATCTCACCCGTCATGTGGTTCATGAACTCGGCGTTGACGTACAGCGGGGCGGCGTAGGTCTTGCCGCGCTCCTTGCAGTCGTCGATCGAGTACTTCGGGTCCTCGAGCTCCGGCGCGGTGAACGAGAGCTGCATGGTCTCGCCGAGGTCCTCGATCGGGGAGATCTCCTCGAAGATCTCCTCGAGCCCCGAGTGCAGCGCGAGGTCGGTGCGACCCTGCTCCTGCCCTTCGGCGAGGCGGGCCTTCCAGACGTCGTTGCCGACGAGCCAGTCGAAGCTCTCCGTCTGGAGTGCGAGCAGATCCGGAACCGTGAGGGTGTCCGTGATCTTGGCGAACGAGAGTCGCGAGTGGTTGCGACCGTTCTTGGGGTTGGTGGATGCGTTGGGCGCAGCAGCCAAGGGTGTGACCTCCGGTAGGCCCCGTCGGGCCGACACTGACGAGCAGTGTGTAGGTGAGTGGATTGATCGCTCGGCGAACCCCGAGAGTTCGTGCCCTGCGACCACGCCGACACGTGCGCGACGCGGGACGTCGGTGTACGTGTGGGATGATCTCCGTGAGCGGGACCCGCCGCCATATACGGGTCCGGCTGCACCAGGGCGAGTTGAAGAACTCTGCGTCGACCGCAATATGACGACACGGATGCCAGGGAGCGCGAACTGTCATCATAGTTCGGCCCGAGGCGCGCTGTCCAGTCCCGGCTTGACCGGATTCGGCACTGGCGTGTATAAGCCCGTCTCCGTGGTCGGCATTCCCGCCCCGCGCACCCCGGCAGGCCCGGGACTCTGACGATCCGGGGGCGACCGCCCGCTCAGCCGATGCGTTCCCGCTCGACGTGCGCCGCGCCTCCCGGCCGGCCGTGTGCGCCCGCCAGCGCACGGAACGCGTCCTCCGGACGACGGGTGCGCACGAAGGTGACGCGACCACGGTCGTCCGTCAGCTCGAGGCCGAGCCCCGGGGTCAGGATGAGGGCGCGCACACCGTGCCGGATGCGCAGTCCGACCCCGCCGTACGTCGCGGCGTCCGCCTCGACGAGGCGCACCCCGGCGATCCGTCGGCGGGCGATGCGCCGTGGCGGCAGCGGACGGAAGTGCAGGACGACGTGCCGGTCGGTGATGCTGACGCCCGAGCGCGCGAGCACGAGCAGCAGCCCGGCCACGACGGCGAGCAGCCCCGGGACGAGCAGCGCGATCTCCGGGGCGTCGCCGGGCCAGCCGAGCACGGCGGCCGTCAGACCGAGTCCGCCGACGAGCAGCAGCGCGCCGACGGCGCGCATCCACGCGGGCGCCGCCTCGCGGTCGGTGTGGGACGGCCTGGAGGCGCGGGTCGCCCGGGCAGGGCGGCGCACGGTGGGGCGCGTGGTCGGGTGGGTGCGGCGTGCGGTGGGCACGCTCAACGTGTCGGCGGTCATGACGGAGGCTCCTGCGGCAGCTGGGCAGTGGCACTCGGCGCTGGGTGCGGTGCGGTCGTCGGTCACCACGGACGGGTGGCCGGAGGGGCGGCGCGCAGCAGCACGCCGGCGGCGCGCACGCTCGAGCGGTGGGGGTCGCTCACGGGCACGTCGCGGTCCCGCTGTCCCGGCGGACGCGTGCCGCGTGGGGCACGGCGCGCATCGACGCCGGACGGCGGGACGACTGCGTCGAGGGTACGGAACGAGTCTCCACGTCCACTGGAGGTCCATGTGTTCGCATGCACCGCGGTGCGGGCGGCGCGCGCGGTGGTGTTCGATTGACCCATGGCAGATGCGTTCGACGGCTTCCGGATCGGTGCGGGGCACGCGGTGGTCGAGGCGGACCGGCACCGTCCGGGGTCGTTCACCCTGGTGGTCGACGGCACGCCGCAGTCGCACGTCGACCTCGAGGACCCGACGCACCTGGCGTTCGAGTACATCCGGCGGATCGGGCACGCGATCGACCTGCTGCCCGAGGGCCCGGTCACCGCGCTCCACCTGGGGGCCGGCGCCCTGACGCTGCCCCGGTACGTCGCCGTGACCCGGCCGGGCTCGCGCCAGCAGGTGGTCGAGCTCGAACGGGACCTGGTCGAACACGTCCGCGAGGTCCTGCCGTTCCCCCGCGGCGCATCGATCCGCGTGCGGTACGGCGACGCACGCGAGGTCCTCGGCAAGCTGCCCGGCGGACTCCGCGGCACGGTGGACCTGGCGGTCGTCGACGTCTTCGGCGGCTCGCAGATCCCCGCCCACGTGACGAGCGTCGAGTTCTACCGCGAGGTCGCCGCGTTCCTGTCGCCGACCGGGATCCTGGCCGTGAACGTGGCCGACGGCGCCGGGCTGGCGTTCGCCCGGGGCCAGGCGTCGACCCTGCAGTCGGTGCTGCCCTCGGTCGCGGCCGTCGCCGACACCGGGATGCTCAAGGGCCGTCGGTTCGGGAACATCGTGCTGCTCGGGTCGCCGACGGACCTGCCGGTCGCGGAGATGCCGCGGCGCTACTCGTCGGACCCGATGCCGGCGAAGGTCGTGCACGGCGCCGAGCTGCGGTCGTTCATCGCCGGGGCACCGATCGTCACCGACCAGACCGCGGTGGCGTCCCCCGAGCCGAACCGGAGCGTGTTCGGCGGCTGACCGGGTGTGGCGCCAGCCTGAACACGCTCCGGAGCCGGCTGCCAGGATGGGCTGAACGACCGCGCAGGTGCGCGACCGAGCGATGGGAACCCTGATGACGAACGACGACCGGAACGACCAGGACCGGACGGGCGACGGCCAGGCGCCGCGATGGGGCGAGGCCCCGCAGCAGCGGCCCGACGCCGACGCCCCGCGGTACGGCGAGCGGGTGGACCCGACGCCGACCTCGACGCCGCAGTACGGCGAGCAGTACGGCCAGGGTCAGCAGCAGTACGGGCAGCAGCAGCAGCCGTACGGCCAACAGCACGGCGACCACCAGGGGCAGTACGGGCAGCCGTCGAGCACGCCGAGCTGGAACGACCAGCAGCGCCACGACCACGACCGGCACGACGGCCACGACCAGCAGCCGTACGCCGCCGCGGGCTCCGCGCACGCCGGTGCTCCGGCGTGGCAGCAGCACGACGAGCCGAAGCCCAAGAAGAAGAAGACCGTCGGCGTCATCGCCTTCGTGCTCGGCCTGCTCGCGCTCGTCCTCGGCGTCGTCGGTGGGTACATCCTGGGCTCCGCGATCAGCAGCAGCGGGGTCGTCGACCAGCTCACGCAGAACGGATCGACGACCCTCACCCCCGATCAGATGCAGAACGAGGTCATGAGCGACCCCGAGGTCCGTTCGCAGCTCCTCGGTGGATTCGCCGTGATCGGCATCGCCGCAGTGCTCGGCCTCTGGGCACTCGTGCAGGGCATCATCGCCGCGGTGACCAAGCGCGGTCGCGGGTGGGGCATCTTCGCGATCGTCCTGGCCGTCGTCGCGACCATCGCGACCTTCGTCACCTACGTCGGCGTCGCCGCTGCCGCCGCCATGGGCGCCAACTCCTGACCGATCCCCCGGACGGCCCGTCGTGCTCCGGCACGGCGGGCCGTCCGTCGTTCCGGGGCAACCCTGAGCGCGTCGCACCGACCGCTCCCGGGAGACCGCGGCTACCCTCGAACCGATGTCCCTCCCGCCCGACGACCGCCAGCAGCCCGACCCGTCCGACCGATCCCGCGAACCGCGCCACGCGTCTCCCGTGACGGCCGGGGTCAGCCCGGGCAGCACCTTCGCGCCCATCAGCCTGCGACCCGCGGTCGACGTCGACGCCGTGCACCAGCGGCTCCGCGACCTCGGCCAGAGCCGCAGCACCGACGCCCTCGCCGAGCGCGCCGAGCTCCTCCGTCTGCTCGGTCGACTGGACGAGTCGCTCGTCGTCGCCGAGGAGGTCTTCCGCCTCGCGATGTTCACCGGGGAGCGCCAGGACAAGGTGGCCGCCCGCATCCGCCGCGCGCACGTCCTGCACGACCTCGGTCGACACGACCGCGCCGCCGCCGAGGCCGCGATGGCCCGGGACACCGCCGCGACCGAGGAGTGGCCCGAGCTCGAGGGCGCCGCCGCCGAGATCGAGGGCTGGTCGCTGTTCGAGAACGACCGCTTCGAGGAGGCCCGCGCCGCACTGTCGCGGGCGTACCAGGCGTTCCGGCAGGCCGGTGCACCGTCGGAGCGGACCGATGCGCTCCGCACCGCCGTCGAGGCCGCGATGCGTGCTGCCATCACGAGCCCGGCCGACACCGCCGACAAGCCGCGGACCGCCCGCGAGGTCGCCGCACGGCGCGCCGACGACGAGGAACCGACGACCCGTGTCGCCGAACCGGTCAAGCAGGTGCCGCCGGTCCGCCGCCGCGTGCTGGGCGCCCCGGACGCCGCGCGCACCGAGGCCGACGACATCTGGGGCCGGATCGCGGCCCGGGCAGCGAAGAAGGGGCAGGCCGACCCCCGCGCCGAGCAGTGACGGCGCTCGAGACCGTTCGCCTGCGCGCCGAGGAGCTCATCGCCGAGCACCTGGGCAGCGGCACGTGGTCGTTCGGCTTCGACCACGCCAAGACCCGCGCGGGGCAGTGCGACTTCGCCCGGCGACGCATCACGGTGAGTCGCCACCTGGCCACCCGGTTCTCGGACGCCGACGTCGAGCAGGTCCTGCTGCACGAGGTCGCACACGCACTGGCCGGGGCTCGCGCAGGGCACGGCCCGGCCTGGAAGCGGACCGCGTCGGCGATCGGCTACACGGGGTCGCGACTGCACGACGGTCCGATCGCCAGCGAGCTCGCGCCCTGGATCGGCACCTGCCCGGCGGGCCACGAGCACTTCCGGTACCGCACCCCGACGCGGCAGCTCGCCTGCGCCCGGTGCTCCCGCCGCTTCGATGCGCGCAACGTGATCGCCTGGCGCCGACGCACGGCCGCCGACGACGTGGCCACGCTGTCGTCGACTACCGCATGAGGAGCTCGCCGCTCGGAGGCGCGCCGGTGAGCCGTTAGCCTGGGCGGATGCACACGGGGCAGCACATCCGCACGGACGCCGGTTCCACCTGGTTCTTCGACGCCGGACGGATCGCGCTCGACTTCGCGCACACGGGTGGCTTCGCGGACGACGCCGCCGGACGACGCCCCCGGTCGCAGCTCGGCGAGCTGCTCGCGAGCCCGGCCGACCTGGACGAGTGGCTGAGCGAGCACACCGAGCCGATCGACGTCGGCGCCAGCGCCCGGGAGCTGCAGGACGCCCGAGCCCTGCGCGCGGCGATCGCCCGGCTCGCCGTCGCGGCGGCGCCCGCGCCGGCGAGCACGGCGGCGGACCGCACGGCGGTCGCGGCGGGCCTGCGTGCCGGAGCCGGCCGGACGCGCCCCGCGCCCGACGACATCGACACCGTCAACCTGTTCGCCGCCCTGCCGGACGTGCCCCCGAGCCTCCCGGGTGGCCGCCGCCGCGCCGGGGCGAACCGCGTCCGCCTGGCCCAGGCGCTGTCGAGCGTCGCGCGCGACGCGGTCGCGCTCTTCACCGAGGTCGGCTTCGACGACGTCGAGGCCGACGGGCGCCCCACCCGGCTGAGCCGCTGCTCGGCCGACGACTGCGGGCTCGTGTTCTACGACTCCTCACGGGGCGGCACACGCCGCTGGTGCTCCATGCAGCGGTGCGGGAACCGCGCCAAGGTGCGCGCGCACCGCGCCCGTCGCTCCGCGGCGTGAGCAGGAGCTGACGCCTGCCCGGCGTGATCCGGCGGCGTCCGCGACACCCCACCCACCTCGGCTGAGCGGTCACCGACCGTCGCCCGTCGGCGTCGCAGCCGTCAGGTCGTGACCACCCGACGCCGAGCACGCGACGAGTCGCGACCGCCCCACCGCACGAGAGGCGCGTGGCGGCGCCGCCCCGGGCCTCCCGTCCGCGCTCCGCGAGCGGTCACGACAACCCGCTCACCTTCGCCGAGCGGTCGCGGACCGTCGGCCGGCGGCTCCGCAGCCGACCGATCGCGACCACTCGAGGCACGCACCCGCGCATGTCGGCCAGGCGGCGCAAAGGACACGAAGAAAAAGATTCGGCGTGCCGAATCCTCTGGCAGGATCAGTGCATGACCGACACTGCCACCAGCCGGCTCGACGAGCACTCACCCGGTGCCCCGCGTCGTCGCGCAGCCGGCTTGACGCTGCTCGGACCGGCCTTCGTGGCGGCCATCGCCTACGTCGACCCGGGCAACGTCGCCGCCAACCTGACCGCGGGCGCCGAGCACGGGTACCTGCTGCTCTGGGTGCTCGTCGCCGCGAACGCCAGTGCCGTCGTCGTGCAGTACCTGTCCGCCAAGCTCGGCGTCGTGACGGGGCGGTCACTGCCGGAGCACCTGGGCCTGCGGATGCGCCGCACCCCGCGCCTGCTGTTCTGGGGGCAGGCGGAGATCGTGGCCGCGGCGACCGACATCGCCGAGGTGATCGGCGGCGCACTGGCCCTGCACCTGCTCTTCGGCCTGCCCCTGGTGGCCGGCGGGGTCATCACCGGAGTGGTGTCGATGCTCCTGCTCACCCTGCACAGTCGCCGGGGCACGCGCCTGTTCGAGACCGTCGTCACGGCGATGCTCGCGATCCTGACCGTCGGCTTCTGCGCCGGACTGCTGTTCGCCCGGGTGTCACCGGCCGACCTGGTCGCCGGGCTCGTGCCGCGGTTCGAGGGCGCCGGGTCGGTGCTGCTCGCCGCCTCGATGCTCGGCGCGACCGTGATGCCGCACGCGGTCTACCTGCACTCGGCGCTGGCCCGCGACCGGCACGGTGACGTGCCCGCCGGACCGGAGCGTCGTCGCGTGCTGGTCGCGACGCGGTGGGACGTCGCCCTCGCCCTGGTCGTCGCCGGCGGCGTGAACATCGCGATGCTCGTGCTGGCGGCGGCGACCCTGCCGGGCGTCGAGGGCACGGACTCGATCCCGGGTGCGCAGCGCGCGATCGCCGAGAACGTCGGCCCCGTCGTCGGGGTGCTCTTCGCGGTGGGGCTGCTGGCGTCCGGCCTGGCCTCGACCTCGGTCGGCTGCATGGCCGGCGCCGAGATCATGAAGGGGTTGCTGCACGTGCGGATCCCGCTGGTGGCCCGTCGGGCGATCACCCTGGTGCCCGCCGTCGTGCTGCTCGCGCTGAACGCCGACGCGACGATGCTGCTCGTGGTGAGCCAGGTGGTGCTGAGCTTCGGGATCGCCTTCGCCATCGTGCCGCTGGTGGTCTACACCTCGCGCCGGAGCGTCATGGGGGCGGACGTGAACGCCGCGACCACCCGCGTGGTGGCGTGGGTGATCGCGGCGGTCATCGTGACGCTCAACGTCGCACTGGTCGTGCTCACCCTGACCGGGTGAGTCCGGGCCGGGTGAGCCCGGGCCGGGTGAGCCCGGATCGGATGAGCCCGGATCGTCAGTCGACGACCTTGACGTCCTTCCAGAACGCGACGTAGCCCGAGTAGTCCTTGCCGACGCGGTCGAACGACGACGGGATCGGCGTCGGGTACGACCACGCGCGGTCCGGCAGCGCCTGCCCGTCCACGTTCACCGTGAAGTACTGGGTGTCGCCCTTCCACGGGCAGTGGTACTGGGTGGGGCTCTCGGTGAAGAGCTCGGTCTTCACGCTCGACGGCGGGAAGTACCAGTTGCCCTCGATCTTGATGAGGTCCTCTTCCGGGGCCTCTGCGATCACCGTGTCGCCGACGACTGCCTTCATGGCGTTGCTCCTTCGCTCGCTGGTTGCGTGACGACCGGAACGCTACGCGCGCTCCCCCGATTCCCGCAGGACGGGCAGGTCGGGCCCTGCGGCGAGCGCCGCGTGCACGTCGTCGCGGGACAGGGCGGCCGCGCCCTCGCATGCGCTGACAAGGTGCTTCACCGCGCGGCGCAGACCCGTGTACGCCGCACAGGCCGCAGCGGCCTCAGGCGAGGTGTGGTCGATCCCGGCCTCGGTCAACGCGTCGACGACGGCTCCGGCCGCGAGCAGGTCCTCGACGGCGAAGTCGGGTGCGTCCGGGACGTCGACCGACTCGCCCGCCGCCTCGGCAGCGTCGTCGTGGACCGCGCCGTGGTGCAGCCCGGCAGCGACGATCGCGACGACGCACCGGTCGCCGCGCGCGGCCTGGAGGCCCGTCACCCGTTCCGCGACCGCCGCCGCGTTGCCGAGGTGGCCGAGCACGACCTCCGGACCCGCCGGCAGCTGCGCGGTCACCGTCCGCAGCGCGCGCCGCTGCGCGGTGGCGTCGGCGGTGGCCGGGAGGACGTCGACCCAGACGAGCAGGTGGGCGCCGTGCGCGATGCGGCTCGCACCCCCGATCCCCCACGCGAACCGGACCTGGTACTGCTCCTGGGTGCGTTCTGCCACGTCCGTCACGATAGCCGCCCGGTGATGCTGTCCCTCTCCACAGGGTCGGCGTCCGACCGGGCTCCACCAGGGTCGGCGACCCTAGGATGCATGTCCATGGAGATCGCCCCCGTACCCACCCTGACCGGCGACCGTGTGACCCTCGAGCCCCTCGAGCAGGAGCACGCGGACGACCTGCGGGCGGTGGTCGCGGACGGCGATCTCTGGCGCACCTGGTACACCTCGGTGCCCGCCCCGGCGCAGGTCGAGGCCGAGATCGACCGCCGGCTCGCCGAGCACGAGGCCGGCCGGATGGTGCCGTTCGCGGTCCGGGACCGGCCGACCGGCCGTGTCGTGGGGGCGACGACGTTCATGAACCTCGACCCGGGCAACCGGCACGTCGAGATCGGGCACACGTTCCTGGCTCGGTCGGCGCAGCGCTCGGGCATCAACACCGAGGCGAAGCTCCTCATGCTCTCGCACGCGTTCGAGGCGTGGCAGTGCATCGCGGTCGAGTTCCGCACGCACTGGCACAACCAGCAGTCGCGGGCCGCGATCGCGGGACTCGGCGCGAAGCAGGACGGCGTGCTCCGGAACCACGCGATCGGGCGCGACGGCACGCTCCGCGACACCGTGGTGTTCTCGATCATCGCGTCGGAGTGGCCGACCGTGCGGCTCTCGCTGGCCGAGCGGCTGCGGCGGCACGACCGCGCCGAGGGCTCGCGCCGTCGGTCCGCCCGGCACGCCTGACCCGTCGGCTCGCCGCGCACCGGGCCACGTGCAGCGCCCGGGCGTAGCGTCGGGGACATGCACGTCGGCCTCCGGATCGTCCTCGATGCGCCGGTCGACGCCGTGCGCGATGCCCTGCTGTCCCCGTCCGTCATGGTCGCGGTAACGAAGCCGTTCCTGGCGTACCGCTCGCGCGACCCCCGGGGGTTCCCCGACCGGTGGGAACCGGGACACCCGCACCCGATCACCGCGAAGGCGCTCGGGGTGCTGCCGAGCGGGGACACGCACGTCGACCTCGACCTGTACGAGGTCGAGGGGGTCCCGGTGCAGCGCGACAACGGCGGTGGCACCTCGGGGCTGTTCGGCCGCATGACGATGTCGCACCGGATGGCGGTCGTCCCGGCGCCGGGTGGCCGCACCCTGCTGCTCGACCGCCTGACCTACCGGATGCGTCCCGCCGTGCTCGGCCTCGCGCTCTGGCCCGGCATGTGGGTCATCTGGCAGTGGCGGGCGTTCCGGATGCGTGCTCTCGCGCCCACCTGGCGGACCGACGGCGCGTGACCGACGCGGGTCGGGCCTCCCGTCCGCCGCGCAGCGGGCGTAGCCTCGACGACGTGAGCCAGACGCGCCCCCAGGAGCCGACGACCGACGACCGCGTGCGCGGCACGCTCGCGACCGTGGATTGGCGTCGGATGACGTTCGATCTGTACCGGCGCGTGCGCGCCACCCCCGATCCCGAGACGGCGCACGCGCTGTGGCGGGAGACCCGCGACGCGATGTTCGCGGAGCACCCGGCGTCGCCGCTGCTCGACGAGGACGCCCGTGACTTCGAGTCCCTGCCCGTCCCGGACTACGACCCGGCCTGGCGGTTCCAGCTGCCCGTCGAACCGACCGAGCCCGCTGAGTTCGACTTCGAGACCGGCACCGACGGGATCGTCCACTTCGACCGACTCGGCGTCGTCGCGGTGCCCGGCGTCGGGACCCTGGACGTCTGGTCGCACGGCGGGTACGCGGGCGGCGTGTTCGTCCCGGTGAAGGACGCCAGCGCCGGCAAGGCCCGGGGCACCTACGGCGGCGGACGCTACCTGCTCGACACGATCAAGGGCGCAGACCTGGGCGGCGACGACGGCGGATCGCTCGTGCTCGACTTCAACTTCGCGTACAACCCGTCGTGCGCCTACGACCCCGCGTGGGCGTGCCCGCTCGCGCCTCCGGGCAACACCGTGCCGGTCCCGATCCCGGTCGGCGAGCAGTACGACTTCTAGGGTGGACCGCATGACAGGACTCGTCGCCCTCGACGCCGGTGGCCGCGTGCCGCCGTTCGAGCAGGTCCGTTCGCAGATCGCGGCGCAGATCACCGCCGGCTACCTGGTGGACGGCGAGCGGCTGCCGAGCGTGCGGGGCCTGGCGGACGAGCTCGGGCTCGCCGCGGGGACCGTCGCGAAGGCCTACCAGCTGCTCGAGGAGGCCGGACTCGTGCACACCGCCCGTGGTGCCGGCACGCGTGTGGTGCGCCCGGCCGAGGTGCCGGACGCCGTGGCCGACGCCGCACGGGCCCTGGCCGCCGCGGCACGCTCGGCCGGACTGTCCGCCGACCAGGCGGCGACCGCGTTGCGCGAGGCCTGGCCGGCGTAGCCGCACGGCGGCCGCGCGCCGCGCGTGCAGCCGCGGGTGCTCAGCAGCGCTCGTAGACGTACTCGTCGTCGCTCGGCGCCACCAGGTCGCGGTCGCGCAGGATGGTCATGGCCGGACGGCTCTTCAGCGTGCAGACCGACCCCCACGAGCGCTCGAGGGTGTCGGAGTACTCGACGTCGATGACCCGCCCGCCGTACGCCTTCGTGTACGCCGCGCACTCCCGGTACTGCACGCACTCCTCGGCGACGACGAAGTCGAACCCGGTCTGCTTGCGGCCCGACGCCCCGAGCTGCGGCGTGTTCTTCTGCCCGACCGCCATGCCGTGCCGGTGCCCCTTGGCGACGAGCGACTTCGCGAGCGCCAGGTTGCCGGCGCGGGTGAGGCGCCCGCCGCTGCGGGTCCACGAGTCGAGGTTGTCGAACTCGACCGCGTCGAACCCGCGGTCACCGCACCGGGCGACGGTCTTCGCGATGACCTTCGTGATGAGGGCGCGCTTGGCGGCCGTCCTGGTGTCCAGGAGCATCTCGTCGGGCCAGCCCGGGTCGGCCACCGGCTTGCCGGCCCGGTCGCGCAGGATCGCCGACGGGTAGGACTTCTTCCACGTGCGGGCGGACCCGGGCTGCGTCTGGAAGCCGTTGACGTAGCAGATGTTGTACTTGCCCTTCGCCGGCTTCGCGGTGCTGTCCCGCTCGACGATCGTCACGCCGGACGGCGGCGTGTACGCGCCACCGAGCTGGTAGTCGAACCGACCGGAGGTGGGCAGGTTCGTGTAGCCCGCGGCCCGGGCGGTCGTCGCGGCCTCGGCGCAGCCGGCGGTGCCGAGGACCGCCACCAGGGCCATCGCAGTGGTCATGAGGACGGTTCGTGTGCGCACCCGGGAATCCTCGCACGCGCACGGGTTCGCCGGTGGCCTCGGTGATCCGGGGTCCGCGCGCTATGCTGGTGGTACTCGAGGCGCCGATCGCCTCGTGCGTCGTACGGACGCCCCCGAACTCCCGACCACCCGTCCCCGGACCCCGGTCGATGATCGAGCACCTCACGAAGGTGCCCAGGCTTCTCTGCTGCGGCGACTGCGCCAGCCACCTCCGTTGGCGCGCATCCCGCCCGCGCGCTGCCTTGCACGTGCGCCCACAGCCGGACCGTTCCGGCTCGAAAGGTCACCATGACCACCGAAGACATCCGTTTCTCCGACCTCGGCGTCCCCGCGCCGATGGTCTCCGTCCTCGCCGACCAGGGCAAGGACACGGCGTTCCCCATCCAGGCGGACACGCTCCCCGACTCCCTGCAGGGCAAGGACGTGCTCGGCCGCGGCCGCACCGGCTCCGGCAAGACGATCGCGTTCGCGATCCCGCTGGCCGCCCGCCTCGCCGCCAGCGGCCGCAAGCGCCGCGCCGGTCGCCCCCGGGCCCTGGTGCTCGCCCCCACCCGTGAGCTCGCGACACAGATCGACGCGACCCTCGCTCCCCTCGCCAAGGCGATGGGCCTGAACACGACGACCATCTTCGGCGGTGTCGGCCAGGGCCGTCAGGTCGACGCACTGCGCGGTGGCGTCGACGTCGTCGTCGCGTGCCCGGGTCGCCTCGCGGACCTCATGCAGCAGGGCCACGTGAACCTCGGCGACATCGAGGTCACCGTCCTCGACGAGGCCGACCACATGGCCGACATGGGCTTCCTGCCCGGTGTCACCAAGATCATGCAGGCGACGCCGGAGCAGGGGCAGCGCCTGCTGTTCTCGGCCACGCTCGACAACGGCGTGGACAAGCTCGTCAAGAAGTTCCTGCACAACCCGGTCATGCACTCGGTCGACGACGAGACCAGTCCCGTCGAGGCGATGACCCACCACCTGTTCGAGGTGGCCGACGCCGACGCCAAGAAGCAGCTCGTCACCACGCTCGCCTCGGGCACCGGTCGCCGCATCCTGTTCATGCGCACGAAGCACCACGCCAAGCGACTCGCCAAGCAGCTCACCAGCCAGGGCATCCCGGCCGTCGACCTGCAGGGCAACCTGTCGCAGGGCGCCCGTGAGCGGAACCTGGCGAAGTTCTCGTCCGGCGAGGCCCTGGTGCTCGTCGCCACCGACGTCGCCGCCCGCGGTGTGCACGTCGACCACGTCGAGCTCGTCGTGCACGTCGACCCGCCGACCGAGCACAAGGCGTACCTGCACCGCTCGGGCCGCACCGCCCGCGCCGGTTCGTCCGGCGACGTCGTCACGGTGACGATGCCCGCCGAGCGCCGCGACGTCGCGCAGATGATGCGCGCGGCCGCGATCAAGGTCACCCCGCAGCACGTCACCTCGAACTCGCCGGCCGTCACCGCGCTCGTCGGCGAGGTCGCCCCGATCCGTCACGTCGCCGAGGACCAGCCCGCGCAGCAGCAGCGTCAGCCGAAGCAGCGCTCGGCCGAGTCCGCCGGTGACGGCGCCGGTCGTCGTCGTGGTCGCGGCGGTCGATCGGGAGGCGCGGCGCAGCCCGCGCGCGCCGGCTCGGCATCCGAGTCCGCCGGTTCGGCCGGTGGCCGTCAGGGCCGTCCGGCTCGCGGCACGCGTTCCGAGGGTGCCGGGCGCTCCGGCGCCGCGGCAGCCGGATCGACCGGGGGTCGCCGCAGCGGCGGCGCCCGTCGCTCGGGCAGCAGCGACGTCGTGCGCGGCGGCTCGTCGGCCGTGTGGTCGTCCGACGGCGGCTACGCCGCGGGTCGTGGGACCGGCACCGAGTCCGGCGGTGGCCGTCGTGGCGGCTCGCGCCGCGCCTCCCGTCCGGCCGGCGCCGCCGACCGCCACTGACGCCGGTCCGTGCTCGGCCGCACAGGGGCAACCTTGACGGCGGCTGGGGACGGGGACGCCGACGGGCGTACGGTCTGGGGCACCGGAGGCCGCGCGAGCGGCTGACGGGGAACACGTCCCCTTCAGGAAGGAGTGCCCATGGCAGGCATCGATGACATCAAGAACGCCGCTGAGAAGGCGGCAGGCAAGGTCAAGGAAGCCGTCGGGAACACGACCGACAACGACCGCCTGAAGGCCGAGGGCAAGACCGACCAGGGCAAGGCCTCGGCGAAGCAGGGCGTCACGGACGTCAAGGACGCCGCGCACGGCGTCGCCGACAGCTTCAAGGACGACAACAAGCACTGAAGCCGGTTCGCGACCGCGCTGCGGAGCCCCCGGATCCGATCGGATCCGGGGGCTTCGTCGTGTGCGGGTCGCGCCCGCCGAACCGGGGGACGGCCCTGCGGCTAGTGGAGCGCCCCGACCGAGGCGAGTCCGGCGCGCAGCAGTGCGCCGCGGCCGCCCTCCATCTCGTCGGCGACGGCGTCGGACGCGGCCTCCATCGGGCTCATCCACGTGAGCTCGAGGGCGTCCTGCCGCGGCTCGCACGTGCCCGTGACCGGGACGACGTACGCGAGGGAGATCGCGTGCTGCCGCTCGTCGGTGTACACCGAGGCACCGGGTAGCGGGAAGTACTCGGCCACCGTGAAGGGCGTCGGGCTCGGCGGGAGCTGCGGGAAGGCCATCGGACCGAGGTCCTTCTCGAGGTGCCGGAACAGCGCGGTCCGGATCGACTCGCCGAACATGACACGGCCGGACACCAGGGTGCGTGCGATGGAGCCGCTCGGGGAGACCCGGAGGAGCACACCGACCTCGGTCACGACGCCGAGGCCGTCGGTGCGGACCGGCACCGCCTCGACGTAGCAGATCGGCAGACGCCGGCGGACGTTCGCGAGTTCCTCGTCGGACAGCCAGCCGGAGTCGGGGTCGGGATCGGGGGTGCGCAGCGAGGCCATGCTCCGTGTCTACCAGGGACGGCGGCGAGTTCGGCGGAAGCCGCGGGGCTGTGGACGGTCGACGGCGTCCACAGGACCGGTGCGGAGGAGCGGGACCCGGCCGCGGGGCGGACGGGAGGCACGTGGCGGGCTCGCGCCGCGCCTCCTGTCCGCTAGTCGGCGAGGATCTGCAGCAGGTCCTTACGGAGCTGGTCGACCTTGGCGGTGGCGGCCTTCGCCTGTTCCTCGGTCGCGGTGGTGCGGTACATCTGCAGGACACCCATGGTCTTGCGGAGCGCCTCGAAGAACTCGCGCTGGGCGTCCGGGATGCCGGGGGCACCGTCGAGGGCCGCCGCGATCTCGTCGGCCTTGTCCTCGGTCTCGGCCTTGCCGGCGTCGGTGAGCTCGAAGAGCGTCTTGCGGCCGTCGCCCGACGAGACCACCAGGTCTTCGTCGACGAGCTGCTGGAGCGTCGGGTAGACCGAGCCGGGGCTCGGCTTCCAGGCGCCACCGGTGCGCTCGGCGATGGTCTTGATGACGGCGTAGCCGTTCTGCGGGCCCTCGGCGAGGAGACCGAGGATGGCGAGGCGGACGTCGCCGCGGCGGCGGCGTTCGCGGCCGAAGCCGGGTCCGCCGAAGCCGGGTCCGAAGCCGGGGCCGAAGCCACGGCCGCCGAAGCCCCGCCCGCCGTGGTCGTGGTCACCGCGGTCGCGGCCGGGGAACCCGGCGCCGTGGTGCTGTCGGGCACCGCCGAAGCGGGGGCCGCGCGGGTGGCGGCCGGTGTCGTGATCGTCGTGCATGGGGCGCATGGTGCGTCCTTCCTGGGTGTGATCGGTCGCTACCGCTCCGACCTGAGTGGTCTTCGTCGTATCGCGATGTGTTTACGATAGATCGGTAACTGACATCGTGTCAAGGGGTACCGCTCCCTCGGCCTGCTGTCGGTGGTGACGGGCAGGATGGGACGGACCATGACGGACGTCTTCGAGCGCTTCTCCCCCGCCACCACCGAGTGGTTCCGCGGTGCGTTCGACGCCCCGACGCCCGCGCAGGCCGGAGCGTGGGACGCGATCTCGACCGGACGGCACGCTCTCGTCATCGCTCCGACCGGCTCGGGCAAGACGTTGGCGTCGTTCCTGTGGTCCATCGACCGGCTGATCAGCGCGACGGACCGGCCCCCGGCCAAGCAGCGCACGCGCGTGCTCTACGTCTCACCGCTCAAGGCGCTGGGCGTCGACGTCGAGCGCAACCTGCGGAGCCCGCTCGTCGGGATCACCCAGACCGCGCGGCGGCTCGGCACCGAACCCCCGGACGTCACGGTCGGTGTGCGCAGCGGCGACACCCCGTCGTCCGACCGGCAGAAGCTGCTGCGGCAGCCGCCGGACATCCTCATCACCACGCCCGAGTCGCTGTACCTCATGCTGACCTCGCAGGCGCGCGAGACCCTGGTGAACGTCGACACCGTCATCGTCGACGAGGTCCACGCGGTCGCCTCCACCAAGCGCGGGGCGCACCTGGCGGTCTCGCTCGAACGACTCGACGACCTGCTCGAGAAGCCCGTGCAGCGCATCGGCCTGTCGGCGACGGTCCGCCCCCCGGAAGAGGTCGCGCGGTTCCTCGGCGGTCGTGCGCCCGTGTCGATCATCGCGCCGCCCGCGCAGAAGACCTTCGACCTGCGGGTCGTCGTGCCCGTCGACGACATGACCGAGCTCGGGGCGCCCCCGGTCGGCGCCGACGCCACCGAGTCCCCGACCAACGGGTCGATCTGGCCCCACGTCGAGGAACGGGTCGTCGACCTGATCGAGGAACACCGGTCGACGATCGTGTTCGCGAACTCGCGACGGCTGGCCGAGCGGTTGACCGCGCGGCTCAACGAGATCCACGAGGAGCGCGTCACCGCGGCGGCGAGTGACGGCGTCCTGGTGCCGGCGGGCGTCGCCCCGGACGGCTCCGAGGCGCTCGCCACGTCGGGCCGACCGCAGTTGCCGGCACGGACCAGCGCGCACGCCGTCGCGCCGCAGGGCGCCAAGCGGCCGCCGGCGCAGCTGATCGGTGGATTTGGGCAGACCGGCGGGGGCGGGTCCGACGCGTCGGTCCCGGTGCTCGCCCGGGCGCACCACGGGTCGGTCTCCAAGGACCAGCGCGCGATCATCGAGGACGACCTGAAGTCCGGACGGCTGCGGTGCGTCGTCGCCACGAGCTCGCTCGAGCTCGGCATCGACATGGGCGAGGTCGACCTGGTCGTGCAGGTCGAGGCGCCGCCCTCGGTCGCGAGTGGCCTGCAGCGGGTCGGTCGCGCCGGACACCAGGTCGGCGAGATCTCGCGCGGCGTGCTGTTCCCGAAGCACCGCGCGGACCTGGTCAACAGCGCCGTCACGGTCGAGCGGATGGTCGCGGGACAGATCGAGTCGATCTCGGTGCCCGCGAACCCGCTCGACGTCCTGGCGCAGCACACGGTCGCGGCCGGTGCCATCGACACGATCGACGTCGAGCACTGGTTCGAGCTCGTCCGCCGCAGTGCTCCGTTCAGCGGGCTGCCCCGATCGGCGTTCGAGGCCACGCTCGACCTGGTCACCGGCAGGTACCCGAGCGACGAGTTCGCCGAGCTCCGGCCACGCCTGGTGTGGGACCGCGTGCACGGCACCCTGACCGGGCGTCCGGGTGCGCAGCGCCTCGCCGTCACGAGCGGTGGGACGATCCCCGACCGCGGCATGTTCGGTGTCTTCATGGTCGGCGAGAAGGCCAGTCGCGTCGGTGAACTCGACGAGGAGATGGTCTACGAGTCCCGCGTCGGCGACGTCTTCGCGCTCGGTGCCACGAGTTGGCGCATCGAGGAGATCACGCACGACCGCGTCATCGTCAGCCCGGCCTTCGGACAGCCCGGACGCGTGCCGTTCTGGAAGGGCGACGGCATCGGGCGGCCGGCCGAGCTCGGACGCGCGACGGGCGCCTTCGTGCGCGAGGTCGAGGGCGCCTCGGACGACGACGCCCGCGCCCGGGTCGCCGCCGGCGGACTCGACGAGCGAGCGGTCACGAACCTGCTGACGTTCCTGCGCGACCAGCGCGCGGCCACCGGGCACGTGCCGAACGACACCACCCTGGTGGTCGAGCGCTTCCGCGACGAGCTCGGTGACTGGCGGCTCATCCTGCACTCGCCCTACGGCATGCAGGTGCACGCACCGTGGGCCCTGGCCGTCGCCGCACGACTGCGCGAACGGCACGGCATCGACGGGGACGCCATGGCGGCTGACGACGGCATCGTCGTCAGGATCCCGGAGACCGACGCCGAGCCACCCGGGGCCGACCTGTTCGTGTTCGAGCGCGACGACCTCGAGGCCCTGGTGACCGACGAGGTCGGCGGTTCGGCCCTGTTCGCCGCCCGGTTCCGCGAGTGCGCGGCGCGTGCCCTGCTGCTGCCCCGCCGGAACCCCGGGCAGCGGTCGCCCCTGTGGCAGCAGCGGCAGCGTGCCTCGCAGCTGCTCGAGGTCGCGCAGAAGTACCCGACGTTCCCGATCGTGCTCGAGACCGTGCGCGAGGTGCTGCAGGACGTCTACGACGTACCGGCACTGCTCGGCATCGCCGACGAGATCGCCGGCCGCCGCATCCGCCTCGTCGAGACCGAGACCGAGACGCCGTCGCCGTTCGCGCGGTCGATCCTGTTCGGCTACGTCGCGGCCTTCATGTACGAGGGCGACTCCCCGCTCGCCGAACGCCGTGCGGCGGCACTCTCGCTCGACTCCACCCTGCTCAGCGAGCTGCTCGGCCGCGCGGAACTGCGCGAACTGCTCGACCCCGCCGTCATCGTCTCGGTCGAACGCGACCTGCAGCGCCTGTCGCCGGACCGCCGTGCACGGGACGCCGAGGGACTGGTCGACGTGCTGCGGCTCGTCGGCGCCGTGGACCTGGACGAGGCACTCGACCGCAGCTGGCTGGCGGCGACCGCGGTCGACGACGACACCCGGGCGACCGCCCGAGCCGAGCTGTCCGACGTGCTCACCGCCCTCGAGCGCGACCGCCGGGTGCTGTCCTTCTCGCACGCCGGGGCGACCCGCTGGGCCGTCATCGAGGACGCCGCCCGCCTGCGCGACGCCCTCGGGGTACCGCTGCCGATCGGTGTGCCCACTGCGTTCGTCGAGCCCGTCGCCGATCCGCTCGGCGACCTGATCGGACGCTACGCCCGGTCGCACGGGCCGTTCTCGGCGCAGGAGGCCGCCGGGCGCCTCGGCCTCGGCATCGCCGTCGTGCAGGACACCCTGCGCCGGCTCGTCGCCGACCGCCGCGTGGTCGAGGGCGAGTTCCGCCCCGACCGGCAGGGGGCCGAGTGGTGCGACAGCGAGGTCCTGCGGCGGATCCGCACGAAGTCCCTCGCGGCCCTGCGGCACGAGGTCGAACCGGTGTCCCCGGACACCCTCGCGCGCTTCCTGCCCGCGTGGCAGCACGTCCAGGCGCCCGGCACCCGCGGTGGGCTGCGGGGCGTCGACGGCGTGCTGCAGGTGATCGACCAGCTCGCCGGGGTCGCCCTGCCCGCCAGCGCGTGGGAGACCCTGGTGCTGCCGTCGCGCGTGACCGACTACTCGACGAGCATGCTCGACGAGCTCACCGCCACCGGCGAGGTCCTGTGGTCCGGTGGCGGGACCCTGCCCGGCAACGACGGATGGGTCCGCCTGCACCTGGCCGAGAGCGCCGCGACGACGCTCGCCGAGCCCTCCGGCGACGAGACGACCGAGCTGCAGCGTGACGTGCTCGGCGCCCTCGCCGGCGGCGGCGCGTACTTCTTCCGGCAGCTCGGCCAGGCGGTCGGCAGCTCGGACGACCAGGCCCTGACCACCGCCCTGTGGGACCTGGTGTGGGCCGGGCAGATCACGAACGACACGTTCGCGCCGCTCCGGTCGATGCTCGGCGGCAAGGCGAAGAGCGCGAGCGCGCCTCGGGCACGAGCCTACCGCGGACGCCGGCGGCCGACGATGCCGACGCAGTCCGGTCCGCCGTCGGTCGGTGGGCGGTGGTCGCTCCTGCCGCTCGCCGAGTCCGACTCGACCGTGCGGGCCGCAGCGACCGCCGAACAGTTGCTGGAACGGTACGGCGTCGTGACCCGCGGGGCCGTGCAGGTCGAGGGGGTCCGCGGCGGGTTCGCCGGGGTCTACCGGGTGCTCTCCCGGTTCGAGGAGTCCGGCCGTGCGCGCCGCGGGTACTTCGTCGAGGGGCTCGGCGCCGCGCAGTTCGCCACCGGTCCGACCGTCGACCGCCTGCGCACCTACGCACGCGACCTGGACGAGGACGAGCGCGCCGACCCGGACCGCAAGCGCGAGGCCCTGACGCTCGCCGCGACCGACCCGGCCAACCCGTACGGGGCGTCCCTGGCGTGGCCGACCGGTGACGACGGCGACGCCGACGACGGAGCTGCGGACGAGACGGCGACCCCCGCTGCCGTCGGTGCCGCGAAGACCACGGGCCGCGGGCACCGACCGGGCCGCAAGGCGGGTGCGCTCGTCACCACCGTCGACGGCCGCCTGACGGTCTACGTCGAGCGCGGCGGCAAGTCCGTGCTCACCTTCACCGACGACCCGGCCGACCTGGCGGCAGCCGCGGCCTCGATCGCCGGCACCGTCCGGACCGGCCTGCGGAAGCTCTCGGTCGAGCGGGTCGACGGCGACTTCGTGCTCGAGACGCCGCTCGGCGGCGCGCTCCGCGAGGCCGGGTTCACCGCCACCCCGCAGGGACTGCGGCTCCGTGTGTGAGCCGCGCCGCGCCTCCCGGCCGGTCCGCGACCGCCTGCCGGAGGTGACCCGTGCCTGAGGGCGACACCGTCTACCGGGCTGCACGCCGCCTGCACACCGCCCTGGCGGGCAAGGTCCTGACGACGAGCGACTTCCGGGTCCCGGCGTTCGCGACCCTCGACCTGGTCGGTCGCACCGTCGACGAGGTCGTGCCCCGCGGCAAGCACCTGCTGCACCGCATCGGCGACCTGACCGTGCACTCACACCTGAAGATGGAGGGCCGGTGGGACGTCTACGCGCCCGGTGACCGGTGGCGTCGTCCGGCGCACCAGGCGCGGGCGGTCCTGGACGCCGAGGGGGTCTCGACCGTCGGGTTCACGCTCGGCGTGCTCGAGGTCATCCCGCGCGACCAGGAGTCCGAGGTCGTCGGACACCTCGGGCCGGACCTGCTCGGCCCGGACTGGGACGCCGACCTCGCCCTGGAGAACCTGACCCGCGACCCGTCCCGCCCGGTCGGGCTCGCACTGCTCGACCAGCGGGTGCTCGCCGGCCTCGGCAACGTGTACCGGAACGAGCTCTGCTTCCTGCGCGGGGTGCTCCCCACCCGGCCGGTGGGCGAGGTGCGGGACCCGGCCCGGATGATCACGATGGCGCAGCGGTTGATCGTGGCGAACCGGGACCGCAGCGCCCGGGTCACGACCGGTGTCGACCGGCCGGGCTCGCGCTTCTGGGTCTACAACCGCCGCGGCAAGCCCTGTCTGCGGTGCCGGACGCCCATCCGGCACGGGGAGCTCGGTGACTCGGAGCTCACGCTGCGCGACACCTACTGGTGCCCGCGCTGCCAGACGTAGGGCCTCGGACGGATCAGGCCGCCGGGCGGTCGGCCTGGGTGCGGCGACGGAGCGTGGCGTCGAGGACGGCCGGCGGGTCGTACTGCTGGTCGAGCCGGCCGACGTCGGTGCCGGGCGGGACGATGGCGTCGATGCGGTCGAGCACCTCGTCCGACAGCACCGTGTCCGCCCCGGCCAGCAGGTCGTCGAGCTGCTCCATCGACCGCGGCCCGATCAGGGCGCTCGTGACGCCCGGGTGCGCGATCGCGAACGCCATCGCGAGGTGGGTCATCCGGACACCCGTCTCCTCGGACAGGGCGACGACCTGCTCGACGGCGTCGATCCGGCGCTCGTCGCTGTTGTGCCGGAACATCTGCACGCGAGCCAGGTCGGACTGCTGCCCCTTGCGGAAGCGCCCGGTGAGCATGCCGCCGGCGAGCGGGCTCCAGACGAGCGTGCCCATGCCGTACCGCTGCGCCACGGGCAGGACCTCGCGCTCGATGCCGCGGTTGAGGATCGAGTAGGTCGGCTGCTCGGTCCGGAAGCGCTCGAGACCGCGACGTTCCGAGGTCCACTGCGCCTCGACCTGCATCGAGGCCGGGAAGTCCGAGGACCCGATCGCGCGCACCTTGCCGCTGCGCACGAGGTCGGTGAGGGCGGAGAGGGTCTCCTCGAGGTCGACCGTGTCGTCCGGTCGGTGCGCCTGGTACAGGTCGATGTGGTCGGTCTGCAGGCGTCGGAGTGAGTCCTCGACCGCGGTCGTGATCCAGCGGCGCGAGTTGCCCCGACGGTTCGGGTCGTCACCCATCGGTCCGTTGAACTTGGTCGCGAGGACCACGTCGTCGCGGCGCCCCTTGAGGGCCTTGCCGACGAGGATCTCGGAACCGCCCTGCGAGTAGCGGTCTGCGGTGTCGATGATGTTGATGCCGGCGTCCAGCGCACGGTGCACGATCCGGATCGAGTCCTGCTCGTCCCCGTTGCCGATGCGACCGTCGGTGCCGAGCATCATCGCTCCGAGCGCGAAGGGGCTGACCTGGATGCCGGTGCGTCCGAGTGTGCGGTAGTGCATGTTCGTGCCTCCTGTCGATGGCGGTCCACGGGTCCGTGCCGTACGCTGGCCGAAGTGGAACGCTCTTCCGGAACTATACGGAACAGTTTTCCGTTTACGCAAGAGGAGATACTTTGCGCGCTGACGCCCGCCGCAACGCCGACGCCCTGACCGACGCCGCGAAGGCGGTCTTCGCCGACGACGGCGTCGACGCACCGGCGAAGGTGATCGCCGACCGCGCCGGCGTCGGAGTCGGGACGCTCTACCGGCACTTCCCGCAGCGGTCCGACCTGGTGGTCGCGGTCTTCCAGCGCGCGGTGGACGCCTGCGCCGACGCCGCCGACGAACTCGCGGCGACCCACGCGCCGGACGAGGCCCTGGCGCTCTGGCTGCAGCGCTTCACGGAGTTCATCGCGACGAAGCGCGGACTCGCGGCCGCGCTGCACTCCGGCGATCCCGCCTTCGAGGCGCTCCCCGAGTACTTCCTCGGTCGGCTCGGGGGCGCGCTGAGTGGCCTGCTCGACGCCGCGGCGCAGGCGGGGACGATCCGCCCGGACGTCGACGCCCCGCAGCTCCTGCACGCGGTGGCGAACCTGTGCCACGGCGCCCCGACCCCGGAGCAGAGCCTGCTCATGGTCGGCCTGCTCGTCGACGGGCTCCGCTACCGCGCCACCGTCTGAGCCACGGTCGGTCCGGTGGTCACCGCGGTGGGTGCAGCCGCTCCGCCGCCGTGGCACGCACGGCATCGGTGACGCACTCGAGCAGCGGTGACGCCAGGTTCCAGCGCTGCCACCAGAGCGCGACGTCGGCGTGCCGGCCCGGCGCGAGTTCGACCAGGACGCCGCGGTCGATCGCCTCGAGGCACTGCGCCTCGGGCAACAGCCCCCAGCCGAACCCGAGCGTCACCGCCCGGGCGAAGTCCGCCGACGTCGGGACGAAGTGGCGTGGCCCACCGGGAGCGTGCCCGAGGACCTGGCGCAGGTACCCCTGCTGCAGGTCGTCGTCGCGGTCGTAGTCGACGAGCGGGACCTCGTCGAGCCGCCGGAGCATCCGACGTTCGGTGCCGGTGCCGTCGAGGTAGCGCGCGACGAACGCCGGGGACGCCACGGCGCGGTACCGGTCGATCCCGAGCGGCACGGACGAGCACCCCTGCACCGGGTCCGCCTCGGCCGTCACCGCCGCCATCACCGTGCCCGCGCGCAGGAGCTCCGCGGTGCGGTCCTGGTCCTCGCGGTGCAGGTCGAAGACCACCTCGGCGTCGGCCCGGACCAGCGCGAGAGCGTCGAGGAACCAGGTGCCGAGCGAGTCGGCGTTCACGGCCAGCGGGATCGAGGGCACGGCCGGTCCGTCGTCGCCGAGGGCACTCGAGGTCTCCTCGTCGAGCAACCGTACCTGCCGTGCGTGCCGGAGGACGACCTCGCCGTCGGCGGTGGGTCGCACCGGGGTCGTGCGCTGGAGCAGCACCCGCCCGACCTGCTGCTCCATCGACTTGATGCGCTGCGACACCGCGGACGGGGTGATCGACAGCGCGCGGGCCGCGGCGTCGAGGGTGCCGTGGTCGACCGCCGCGAGCAGCGTCTCGAGGTGTTCGCGCTGGAACCGGGGCATGCAGCGCAGCTTACGGTGCTGCAGGAACCTGAGCTGTACTGCATGTGGGCCGGCCTCTAGCGTCGGAGCGTGACCATACTCCTGCCCCTGCTCTCCGGCCTCGGCACCGGGCTCGCGCTGATCGTCGCGATCGGCGTGCAGAACACCTACCTGCTCCGGCTCGCCGTCAGCGCGGGACTCCGGGTGGTGGCGGCGGCGGTCGTGGTGTGTGCCGCCTCGGACGCCGCGCTCATCATCGCCGGGGTGCTCGGGGTCGGCGTCGTGGTCGAGCGGTTCCCCGCGGCCGTCGTGGTGATCCGGTTCGTCGGCGCGGCGTTCCTGCTCACGTACGGGGTGCTCGCCGCCAGGCGGGCGCTGCGGCCGGCCGGGGACGCGATGCGGGTGACGGACGAGGCGGCGGACGACGGGGTCGTGCGGACCACCACCGGGGCGACGGCTCCGGCGGACGACGGGGTCGTGCGGACCACCACCGGGGCGGCGGGGGCGGCGGACGACGGGCTCGCGCACGCGACCAGCGGCGCGACGGTCGCCGCGGGGCGGACGCGCACCGCGCCTCCCGGCCGCACGGTGACCATGCGCACGGCGGTGCTGACCATGCTCGTCTTCACGTGGGCGAACCCGCACGTGTACCTGGACACGCTCGTGTTCCTGGGTTCCGTCGCGAACCAGCAGGGGCCGGACGACCGCTGGCTGTGGACGATCGGGGCCGTCGCGGCGAGCTGCGTGTGGTTCTCGGCCCTCGGGTTCGGCGGCCGGTTGCTGCGGCCGCTGTTCGCGAAGCCGATGACCTGGCGGGTGTTCGACGGTCTGGTCGCCGTGGTGATGCTCGGCTTCGGGGCGCTGCTGCTCGTCGGCGCGTAGCCCCTCGCCAACAGCGGGGGAGCCCCGGAACAGCGGAGAACGATCCGGAGCAGTGCAGGCCCCCGGAACGGACACAGCACCGTGCGATCGCACGGTGCTGTGTCCGGAACGGATTCGGAGCGGGGCTACTGCATGCCCTGGCCGACGCGGCTGTGGCGGCGGCTGTACCCGAAGTAGATCGCGAAGCCGATGGCCAGCCAGACGACGAACCGCAGCCAGGTCTCGACCTCGAGGTTCAGCATGAGCCAGAAGCACAGCACGGCCGAGATGATCGGCAGCACCGGCGACCACGGCACCCGGAAGGCACGCGGGGCGTCCGGCCGCGAGCGGCGCAGCACGATGATCCCGATCGACACCAGGACGAACGCCGACAGCGTGCCGATGTTGATCATGCCCTCGAGCTTGTCGACCGCGGTGAAGCCGGCGAGCAGCGCCACGACGACCCCGGCGACGACCTGGACGCGCACCGGGGTCTGGGTCTTCGGGTTCGTCTTCGAGAACCAGCGCGGCAGCAGGCCGTCGCGGCTCATCGAGAACACGATGCGCGACAGACCGAGCAGCAGCACCATGACGACCGTGGTCAGGCCGATCAGGGAGCCGATGGCGATGATGCCGGCGGCCCACGGCAGCCCGACGATGTCGAATGCCGACGCCAGAGACGGCGCCTTCTCCTCTGCCAGGCGCTGGTAGGAGACCATGCCGGTGATGACGATGCTGACGCCGACGTAGAGCAGCGTCACGATGCCGAGCCCGATGAAGATGCCGCGGGGCAGGGTCTTCTGCGGGTTCTCGGTCTCCTCGGCGCTGGTCGCGACGACGTCGAAGCCGATGAACGCGAAGAACACCAGGGACGCCGCGGCGAGCAGGCCGAAGACGCCGTACTGGGCGGGCTCCGCACCGGTGAACCACGACACGAGCGACTGGGTCCACACGCTGCCCTCGGCACCCTTGGTGGGCTCGGCCGGCGGGATGAAGGGGGTGAAGTTCGCGGCCTTGACGAAGAACGCACCGGCGACGATGACGAACACGACGATCGCGACCTTGATGATCGTGATGACGGCCGACACCCGCGACGACAGACGGGTGCCGAACGCGAGCAGCACGGTGAAGATGCCGACGATGAGCACCGGGCCCCAGGTGAAGGGGATCGGGCCGAGCTGGATCGTGCTCGGCAGGGTCACGCCGAAGACGTCGAACGCGGTGCTGAGGTAGATGCCCCAGTACTTCGCGATCACGGCGCTGGCGGTGAGGGTCTCGAGGATGAGGTCCCACCCGACGATCCAGGCGAGCAGCTCGCCCATCGTGGCGTAGGTGAACGTGTAGGCCGAACCGGCGACGGGGATCGTCGACGCGAACTCGGCGTAGCACATGATCGCCAGGCCGCAGGTGACGGCGGCGAGCAGGAACGAGACGATGACGCCCGGTCCGGCGAAGTTCGCGGCGGCGTTCGCGCCCACCGAGAAGATGCCGGCACCGACGGCGACGGCGATGCCCATCGCGGCGATGTCGAACGTCTTGAGCGAGCGTTTCAGGGAGCGACCCTGCTCCTCGGAGTCGGCCAGTGAGGCCTCGATCGACTTGATGCGGATCTTGCTTGCCATGGGGTGGATCCCGTCATCGGCTGGCGGCGGACCTCGGAAGAGTACTGGTGTACCACCGCGTCACGCAAAGCGTCCGCCCGGACGGTGGTCCGGTCGGGTGCCGGACGGGAGGCGCGGTGCGGGTCCGGCGTGTGCCGCCCGTCCGGCGGCTGGGCGGGTCGGTGGGCTGCTGCTCGCGTCAGCGCGCTGCTGCTCGCGTCAGCGCGCTGCTGCTTGCGTCGGCGTGCGCTGCTCGCGTCGGCGCGCGCTGCGCGGGTCAGCGCGCTGCGCGCCAGTCCGCCAGGAACCGGGCGCCCGCCTCGTCGTGGATCACGCCGTCGGGAGCGGTGAGCACCGGGTACGGGGTCGCCGGCACACCGTCGGCCGGGCGGACGTCGACGTGCGCGACGTCGTGCCCGTTCGCGTGCAGCCAGTCCGCCATCGCGTAGTCGCTGCGGGAGTCCCCCACGGTGCGCCAGGTGACCGGGAGCGCACCGTCGTGCCCGAGGAGCTCGAGCGAGCGCTCGGCGCCGAGGTCCTTGCCGCTGCGGTCGGACTCCACGTCGGTCGAGATGATCGTGGGGTCGATGCGCCACTGCACCGCACCGTCGGCGTCGGGCCGGACGTCGTCGAGACGGCGGACACCGAGGCCCCGGCGCTCGAGCGCGGCCATCGCCTTCGCGTCGAACTCCGCCTGGCGGGCCAGGTAGGTGGCGTTCGGCACCTCGACGCGCTGCTCGATCGACACCATGGCGCGCTTCGTCTCGTCGAAGAACACCAGGTCGGCGTACTCGTCGCGGACGAGCTCGCGCATCTCGTCGGCGAAGTCGCGCGGGAGCGCCAGGTCGTCGGCGACGGTGAGCTCACCCATGCCGCCGTCGTACTGCGGGCCGATCGAGCACCAGACCGCGCCCTTCTCGCAGACCGCGTGCACCCGGCCGCCCTCGGCGAGACCGCCGGCGAGCAGCGGACCCACCACCTCGCTCCGGATGAACGCGTCGCTGCGTCCGGTGTTGAAGACGATCGGGATGCCCTCGGCGGCGAGCGCGACGAGGTCCGCCACGATGCTCGGGATCGCGATGGTGCGGGAGACGGGGCTCGCGATGGGCCCGTCGACGTCGAGCAGGAGGCCGAGACGAGGTGCGTTCACCCGCCCATCCTCTCGCAGTCAGCCGCGGGGCGAGACGGCGTGGGTGCGGACGCGGTCGACCAGGGCGAGCAGGGTGTCCGGGTCGGGCACGTGCCCCTGCCCCGGGATCTCGGCGAACTCCGAGCCGGGGACGGCGTCGGCGACGGCTGCGGCGGCCAGGCGCATCCACTCCAGGCTGTCACTGCCGGCCCCGACGAGCACGGGGACGCCGACGGCTGCCGCGACACGTTCGGGCACCGCCAGGCCGTTCATCACCCGGACCTCGCGGCCGAGCACGTCCGCGTTGGCGACGAGTGCCCGCCAGAGCACCGTCTTCAGCCGCAGCGCCGTGGCCTGCCCCATCGGCACGCCGAGCACCTGCGTCAGGAACGCGCGGACGGCCTGGGCGCGACGGCCGGCTGCGACGTGCTCGTCGAGCAGGTCGGCGAAGACGACGTCGTCGGCGTGCGGGTCGACCGATGCGCGGTACGGCGGCTCCCACAGGACCGCTCCGTCGGCACGGAGGCCCGTGGCGAGTGCCTGCAGGACCACCCCGGCGCCGACGCAGATGCCCACGACGGTGACGGGGGCGCCGACGCTCTCGACGACGGCACGCAGGTCGTCGACCTCGCGCTCGATCGCCCACGGAGCCGTGTCCCCGCTCGCACCACGACCGCGGCGGTCGTAGGTCACGACGCGGTGGGCCGCCCCGAGTCCGGTGGACACGCTGTCCAGGTAGGGCGTGCCGCGGTGGTCGAACGCGCCGCCCACGACGACGACCGCAGGACCGTCCCCCGCCTCGGACACGGCGAGGGCGGTGCCGTCGGAGGAGACGACCGTTCGGTCGACGAGAGGGAGCATGGGGTCCTTCGAGAGGTGGTCGACGGCGTTGCGTCGAGGCCTCGGGCAGGCCGTGCGGGTACCGGTCCCCCGAGTGTCCCAGTGCCGGTGGTCCGTGTCTCCCCCCGGTTCCAGGGGCAGAACCGTCCGAGTCCCCCTCGACAGGGCACTTCCGCATGCCCTACGTTGAGTACACCTGTACTCACAAAACTGGAGGAAGACGTGACGTTGATCGCCATCGTCGCCTGTGAGGTCGCGTTCTGGATCGCGATCCTCGGCGGCCTGACCACCCGGTACCTCCTGCGACGGCCGCGCCTCGGCGCCGCGCTGTTCGTGGCGGCACCGCTCATCGACGTGCTCCTGCTCGCGCTCGTCACGGTCGACCTGCTCGGCGGCGGGACGGCGTCGTGGCACCACGGGCTCGCCGCGATCTACATCGGCGTCTCGATCGCCTACGGGCACCGGATGATCGCGTGGGCCGACGCCCGGTTCGCCCACCGGTTCGCCGACGGGCCGGCTCCGGAACGGCTGTCCGGGTGGCGGTACACGGCCCGCTGCTGGGGCGACGTGCTGCGGACCACCGCCGCCGTCCTCATCGCGGGCGGGATCATCGGTGGACTCGTGCTCGTCGTCGGCGACCCGGACCGCACGGCCGAACTGCAGGGCACGGTCGCGGTGCTCGGGGTGATCCTGGGCATCGACCTGCTCTGGGCGATCAGCTACACGATCTGGCCGCGCAAGACCGCCGCCGCTGCGGTCGGTGGGCCGGCCGGACAGCCGGGCCGGTCGTAGGCTGAGCCGGTGCCCCGCCGCGTCGACCTCGAGGAACGAGGAGCCCTGGTGACCGCAGCCTGCCTGCGGATCCTGGAACGGGACGGCCTGGGCGCTCTGTCGGTGCGGAACGTCGCGGACGAGGCCGGCATCGCCCCCGCGTCGTTCCGACGCATGTTCCCGACGCAGGACGCGCTGCGCGAGCACTGCCTGACCGTCGTCGAGGAACGGGTGACCGCGCGGATCTCCGCGCTGCGCTCCACCGGCCGCGCGCTGGCGTTGGACACCCTGGCCCAGGTGCTGCCGCTCGACGCCGAGCGCACCGCGGAGATCCTGGCGCAGGTGCAACTCGGCGTGCTCTCGCGCACCGACGAGCACCTGGCCACCCGGGCCCGTCGCCTGAACGACGGGGTCCGTCGGGTGTGTTCCCGGGCGCTCGAGGTCCTGCGCGAGGACGGCCGCCTCGGTGCCGGTCGGGACCCGGACGACGAGGCCGACCGGCTGCATGCGCTGGTCGACGGACTCGCGGTCGGGCACACCTGGGACCCGGCCGCCCGGAGCCCGGAGCGGGTCCTGGCGCTCGTCGAGCTGCACGTGGACAGCCTGCGCGGCCCGGTCGGCTGATCGTTCCCGTCAGCGGTCCCGGTAGACCTCGCGCCGGTGCCCCGCGTCGACGACCACCACGATGAGCTTCCCGTCGTCGATCCGGTAGATCAGTCGGTAGTCGCCGGAACGGACGCGCCACCCGGGGCGGTTCACGAGCTTGCGGGCAGCGGGCGGGCGTGGTTGCTCGGCGAGGATCGCGAGGAGCCCCTCGATCCGCCGCCGCCCGTCGAGCGGCAGCTTGCGGATGACGCGTTGTGCAGCCGGGATGACCTCGACCGAGTAGCTCACCCGAGACCGAGTTCGCGCTTGAGGTCGTCCCACTTGACGTTGTCGCCGCCGATGCGCGCGCTCTCGGCAACGGCTTCGTCGTAGGCGACCAGGTCATCCAGGTCCTCCGCTGCCTCGAGCAACCGGTCGAGGACGGCTGCGTCGACCACGGCCGCGACGCGCTTGTTGCGCCGGGTCAGGTAGACGGGTTCGCGTCGGGCATCGTCGATGATCGACGCCAGTCGCCCGCGTGCTTCAGAGATCGACACTTCGCTCACCTGTACATTCTAGAGCGTTTTGTACAAGTCAGACGAGTGCCGTGGTGCCGACCGACTCCCGTTCGAGCAGCGACCGCTTGACGTCGAGCCCCCACGCGAACCCGCCGAGCGTGCCGTCGGAGCGCAGCACCCGGTGGCACGGCACGAACAGCGCCGGAGCGTTGCGGGCGCACACGCTCGCCGCCGCCCGCACGGCGTCGGGACGGCCCATCGCCGCCGCGAAGCCGGTGTAGGTCAACGTGCTGCCGGCCGGGATCCGGCGGAGCTGGCGCCACCCCTCGGTGAAGAGCTCCGTGCCGAACTGCCGCACCGGGACCTGGGCGGCGTGCTCCACCTCGCCCGAGTAGAAGGCGTCCACCGCGTCGGCCGATGCGACCGTCCCGTCGAGCACGCGGTCGGGCCGGTGCCGGTCGGCCAGGCGGGCGAGGATCCGCTCGGCGGAGTCGGTCCACCCCGAGGCGAGCACACGGCCCTCGCCGTCCTCGAGCACGGTGAACGGCCCGTCTGGGGTGTCCAGGGTCTGGATGGTTGCGTCGGTCATCGGTCGTCCTTCCGGGGGTCGTCGGTTGCACGGTGCGTCCGGGCTCCGGCGGTCGCGGCCATCGCGCGGTCGATGATCGGTCGCCAGCAGTGCATCGTGAGGTAGCTCCGCCAGGGCGCCACCTGCTCCGACCATAGGGAGAGCGCACGCGCCGCTCCGGGCAGTCCGAGTTCCTGTGCACCGTTGCGCACGGCGAGGTCGCTGTGCAGGAACACGTCGGGGTGGTGGCGCACCCGCAGCGCGACGTAGTCGGCCGTCCAGGGGCCGATGCCCTTCACCGCGAGGAGCCCGGCCCGCAGATCGTCGAGGGACTGCGCGCCGTCGACCACGAGGGACCCGTCGGCGAGCGCCGCAGCCACGCGCAGGATCGTGTCCACCCGCGCCGCCGGACCACGCAGGACCTCGTGCCCGCGGGCCGCGATCACCGCCGCGGTCGGGAACAGCAGCCCGCCGGGGCGGATCGCGTCGGGCACCGGCGCGCCGAGTGCCGCGACGAGCCGGGTCTGCGCGGTCCGGGCCGCGGCCACCGACACCTGCTGGCCGATGAGGGTGCGGAACACGATCTCGTGCGCGTCCACCGCTCCGGGCAGTCGGAGGCCGGGGACCCGGGCGACGTGCTCGGCCAGCTCCGGCACGGCACCCAGGACGGCGTCGACGGCGACCGGGTCGGCGTCGAGGTCGAAGAGCGCGCGGACCCTCGCCACGAGCGTCGGCAGGTCCGACAGGTCGGTGACCCGCACCCGCAGGTCGATCCCGGCGCCCCGACCGGCCACGTCGGGGACGGCGGCCGACGCGCTGAACCAGCCCGGGCCTCCAGGCAGGGAGACCAGGCGTCCGTACGAGGTGACGCGCCCGTCGGCGTCCGTGTCCACCTGTTCCGTGGCGGGCAGCGCGTGCAGCGCGTGCCAGTCGAGCAGCCCCTGCGCGTCGAACGGAGCGCGCGCCGGCAGGTGCACGCGCAGCCAGCCGTCCGCGTGCCCACCGGGTGCTCCGCGCCGACCGCCCCGGCGCGCGCGGAGTTCGGTCGGGGTGACGGCGAAGACCTCGCGCACGGTGTCGTTGAACTGTCGGACGCTCGCGAACCCCGCGGCGAAGGCGACGTCCGCGACGGGCAGGTCCGACGACGTCAGCAGCGTGCGCGCGGTCTGCGCCCGGTGCGCCCGGCTGAGCGCCTTCGGTCCGGCGCCGAGCTCGGCCGTCATGATGCGGTTCAGCTGGCGCTCGGAGTAGCCGACCCGCGCGGCGAGACCGGGCACGCCGTCCCGCTCGACGACGCCGTCGAGCACGAGGCGCATGGCACGGCCCGCGACGTCCTCGCGGACGTCCCACTCGGGGCTGCCGGGGGTCGCCTCGGGCAGGCAGCGCTTGCAGGCGCGGAAGCCGGCCAGGTGCGCCGCCGCGCTCGTGCGGAAGAAGGTGACGCCGTCGACCCTGGGTGTCCGGGCCGGGCAGCTCGGTCGGCAGTAGATGCCGGTGGAGTGCACGGCGGTGACGAACTGACCGTCGAACCGAGCGTCGCGCGACGCGACCGCGCGGTGCCGTTCGGCGTGCAGCGCGTCGGTCTCGGAGGTGTCCATGCGCTCAGCCTGACACGCACCGCCGACGCCGACTGGCGGGAATCGGACGGCGCAGTGCACGGCCTGTCGATACGCCGGCGTCGCGGCGAAACGCCTCTTCCCGCTCGAGACGCCGCCGGATCCGGCGGCGTCTCGCGGAGGACGCGGCGTCCCGGCGACACGACGGCGTCACGCCGCAGGCGGACGCAGCAGTGGACGGACGGGAGGCCCGGCTAGCGTTGGGTGCGTGACCAGCGTCGACGACGTGGCCGGCCTCGCGGACCTGCCGTTCCGGACCGAGGTCGAGATCGCGCTCCTGCTCGTCTCGCCGCGGCACCGGTACGAGGGACGCCCGGCCGACGGTGCCCTGCCGGTGCGAGCGGACGATCCGGAGGAGTCACGGGAGCGGATCGCGCTCCGCGCCGGGCTCGGCATCGTCGGCGACCGCTACTTCGCCGCCCGGGCGCACGTGCACGCCTCGGTGACGGTCATCGGGCTCGAGGGGCTCGAAGCCGTGGCGGAGGGACTCGGCGTCGTCGTCGACCCCGCCGCGACCCGGCGCAACGTGTTCCTGCGCGGCGCCGACGTCGAGGCCCTGCGCGGCGAGCCGTTCTCGTTGACGAGCCTCGACGGCGGGTCCGGTCCGGTCCGGTTCCGCGGGTACCGACCGGCGAACCCGTGCGCGTGGATGGACCACGAGGTGGCGCCGGGTGCGTTCCGGGCGATGCGCGGACGGGGCGGGGTGCGGTGCGATCCGGAGTCCGACGGTGTGCTCACCCTCGGTCCCGCGGTGCTCCGCACGGCCCGCCCCGTGGCGCTCGGCTGACGCGGGCGGGGCCGCGCGGCGACGCCGTCGCTCGCGGCGCCCCCGCTCGCGGCGGTCGCGCTCGCGGCGGTCGCTCTCGGCGGACCCGCCGCGACCTGGCCGTCCGGGCCGGATCAGGCCGTCAGCGCCCGCTCGATCGCGTCGACGAAGGCCGGCAGGTCGTCCGGGGTGCGCGAGGTGATGAAGCCGCCGTCGACCTGGACCTCCTGGTCGACCCACTCGGCGCCGGCGTTGCGGACGTCGGTCTGCAGCGACGGGAACGACGTGATCGTCCTGCCGGGCAGCACACCGGCCTCGACGAGCGCCCACGGGCCGTGGCAGATCGCCGCGACGGGCTTGTTCGCCTCGGCGAAGGCCGTGACCAGCGAGATCGCCGAGCGGTCCTGACGCAGGGTGTCGGCGTTGATGGTGCCACCGGGGATGACGAGGGCGTCGAAGCCGCTCACGTTGACACCGGCGATGGTGGTGTCCGGCTCGAGGGACGTGCCCGGGTCCTTGTCGCCGACCAGGGTGTCGATCGACCCGGACTGCTGCGCCGCCACGGTCACCGTCGCACCGCGCTCACGCAGCTGCTCGGTGGGGACGACGATCTCGTCCTGCTCCACGCCGTAGTTCGTCGCGATGACGAGGACCTTCTTGCCGTCGAGGGTTGCCATGATCGCTCCTTCCGCGGCCCGGTGCTTCCGGCCGCAGCGACCAGGATCGTCCGCCGCCGCTGGACGCGCGTGCAGACGGCGGGGACGATCATCCCCGGATGCGGAAGGCGTCCCCGTCGCGCTCGACCGACAGGCCGGTGTAGTCGGACACCCGGTGCAGCCCGACGGTGACCGGTGCCTCGAGCGGGCCGACGACGACCGTGGTGGCACCCGAGGCGACGGCGGACTCGAGCCCGGCCGGGGCGTCCTCGAAGGCGACGCAGTGCGCGGGGTCGACCCCGAGCAGCGCCGCGCCGCGCAGGTACCCCTCGGGGTGCGGCTTGCCGCGCTCCATGTCCTCCGACGGGACGAAGGCCTCGGGCAGGTCGAGGCCGGCCGCCGCCATCCGCCCGGCGGCGAGCTCGCGCGGCGCGCTCGTCACCAGGGCGACCGGCACGCCGAGCTCGGCGAGCCGCTGCACGAACGCGATGGCTCCGGGGAGCGCGAGGATCCCGTCGGTGGCGGCGGTCTCGCGGGCGACCAGCGCGGCGACGATCCGCTGCTGCTCGTCGGCGGCCAGGTCGGGCAGGAAGCGCCGCACCGTGTCGATCGCCTGGCGGCCGTGCGAGAACGCCAGGATCTCGTCCGGGTCGACGCCGTGCTCGTGCCCGAAGTCGGTCCACGTGGCCTCGACCACCGCCGTCGAGTCGACGAGGGTGCCGTCCATGTCGAAGAGGACCCCGGACGCCACGATGTCGATCACGCCGCCGACCCTAGTCGACCGCCCCGGGTGTCGCCGGGCCCGAGCGACCCGACCCCGCCGGCCGCCCCGGGTTCACCGGGCCCGCACGTACCGTGTGAGCAGCACGTCGCCGGCCCCGCGCAGCACGTGCGTCGGCCGCATCCGCCGGAGCTCCGGGGACGAACCACGGGCGATCCGCGGGCCCTCGCCGCCCTCGAGCGTCGGGTCGATCGTCAGGGTCAGCTCGTCGACCGCGTCCGCCGCGACGAGCGCCCCGAGGAACGACGGCCCGCCCTCGCAGTGGACGGTCCGCAGCCCGCGGGCGACCAGGGCCGCCCGGATCGTGCCCACGTCCACGGTGTCCGGGTGCTCGTCCGTGCTGCAGGACACCACGTCGGCGACCTCGGCGAGCGCCCGACCCCGCTCCGAGGCGGCGCCTACGGCCGAGGTCAGCACGACCGGGCGCACCGGCGCCTCGGTGAACACCCGCGAGGACGGGTCGAGCGAGCCCGACCCCGTCACGATCGCGAACACCGGGTGGTCGGGCAGGCCGTGCGCGCGCCGCCAGGTCACGTCGGCGTCGTGCAGGACCATCGGCCCGTAGCCCTCGTCGCGGACCGTGCCGGCGGCGACGAGCACGACGTCGGCCACCCGACGCAGCAGGTCGAAGACACGCAGGTCGTCGTCGCCCCCGAGCGCTCCGGACACCCCGGCGGCCGAGGCGGAGCCGTCCAGCGTCGCGACGAAGTTCACCCGCAGCCAGGGGTCCCCGGCGTCGGCGGTGTAGAGCGCGATGAGGTCGTCGTCGGACAGCTCCGCGATCGACGGGGGCAGGACGTTCACGTGTTGTGCCTCGATTCCACGGGGGTGCGCCACCCGAGCGTCGCCTCGACCATGCGCATCGCGTCGACGCTCTCGGCCACGTCGTGCATGCGGACGATCCGCGCGCCGAGCATCGCGCTCACGGTCGCGACGGCGAGCGACCCGGACAGCCGCTCGCCGCGAGGGCGCCCGAGCGACTCCCCCACGAAGTCCTTGTTCGACACCGCGGCGAGCACCGGGTACCCGAGGGCGACGACCTCGGGCAGCCGTCGGGTCAGCTCCAGGGTGTGCACCGTGTTCTTGTGCAGGTCGTGCCCGGGGTCGACGATGATCCGCGACTCCGGGACGCCCGCGGCGAGCGCCCGGTCGACCCGTTCGCGCAGGAAGGCCACGACCGACGCGGTGACGTCGGGGTACTGCGGCGGTGCTGGCAGGGGCCGCCGCGGTTCGGCGAGGGAGTGCGTGATGACGACGGTGGCGTCGCAGTCCGCGACGACGGCGGCCACACGTGGGTCGGACAGCCCGGTCGTGTCGTTGATCACGCTCGCGCCCGCGGCGATCGCGGCCGCCGCGACCTCGGGCCGGAACGTGTCGACCGAGATGACGACGTCGGACTCGTCCGCGAGCTGGGACACGACGGGGACCACGCGCTCGATCTCGTCGGCCGCGGGCAGCTCCGGACCGGGGGCGAACTTCACGCCGCCGATGTCGACCCAGTCGGCGCCCTGCTCGGCGGCCCGGACCGAGGCGGCGACGGCGCGGTCGAGCTCGAAGGTCGCACCGCGGTCGTGGAACGAGTCCGGCGTGCGGTTCACGATCGCCATGACGGCGATCCGGTGGTCGAAGTCGATGGTGCGGCGGCCGATCGTGCGCACCGGGTGGCGCAGCTCCGGGACGACCCAGCCGGGTCCTCCCGCGGACGGGAGGCCCGTCATGCGTCCGCCCCGGCACTCGCGTCGTGCCCGGCGTCGGTCGCACGCCCCGTGCCGATGAGCGCGATGGCCTCGGCGCGGCCGGCGGCCTCGGCGAGCGAGCCGGTGGCGGCCACCGTGACGGTCGTCGAGCCGGTCTGCCGCTCCCCACGCGTCGTGACGCACTGGTGCTGCGCATCGAGGACCACGAGGACCCCCTCGGCGCCGAGCCCCTCGGCGATGGTCGCGGCGACCTGTTCACCCAGGCGTTCCTGCAGCTGCGGCCGCGAGGCCACCGCGTCGAGCACCCGTGCCAGCGTGCCGAGCCCGATCAACCGGTCCCCCGGTGCGTACGCCAGGTGGGCGACCCCGAGGAACGGCAGCAGGTGGTGCTCGCAGACAGAACGGAACTTGACGTCGCGGACGATCACGAGCCGGCCGCGTTCGCCGTCCTCGGCGTGCACCGTGCCGTCCCGGGCGATGGCGACGGCGTCGGTGCCGATGCCCGCGAAGAACTCGGCGTACGAGTCCGCGACGCGGGCGGGGGTGCGGGTGAGTTCCGGGCGGTCAGGGTCCTCGCCGATGGCGAGCAGCAGCTCGCGCACGGCGGCCTCCACACGGGCACGGTCCATGCGTGACGTCACCCGCTCATCCAACACCAGTCCTGGCCGCAGAACGCGAGCGGATGCCCAGCGCGAGGTGCGCGCACGACGCGGGGCGGGCCTCCCGGCCGGTGCAACCTGTGAGACCGGTGTGACACGCCCGAAACCCAGCGTCCTCTAAACTCTCGTGGTGAGCGCCCCGCAGACCGACACCACGCCCCGGAACCGCTTCGCGACCGGCCTCGACCGATTCTTCGCCATCACGCAACGCGGGTCGTCGATCCCCCGCGAGGTCCGTGGTGGGGTCGTGTCCTTCGTGACGATGGCGTACATCGTCATCCTCAACCCCCTGATCCTGGGTGGGTTCAGCGCCGACCAGGCCGCCAGGGACGTCGACGGCGGATGGCTCGAGAACGCTCAGGTGGCCGCGGCGACCGGCCTCGTCGCCGGTGTCATGACCATCGCGATGGGCATCATCGCGAACCTGCCGTTCGGCATCGCGGCGGGACTCGGGATCAACTCGTTCCTGGCCGTCAGCGTCGTGCAGCAGGTCACCTGGGCCGAGGCGATGGGTCTGGTCGTCATCAACGGCGTGGTCATCGTGGTCCTGGCGTTGACCGGGATCCGGACGATGATCTTCACCGCCGTGCCGGCCCAGCTCAAGGCCGCGATCACCGTCGGCATCGGCCTGTTCATCGCGTTCATCGGGCTCGTCGACTCCGGGTTCGTGCGGTCCTCCGGCATGGCGTCGCCGCCGCTGCAGCTCGGTGAGGACGGCTCCGTCGGCGCCCTGCCGACCATCGTGTTCCTGATCGGTCTGGTCATCATCGGCACGCTCATGGCCCGCCGGGTGAAGGGTGCGCTGCTCATCGGCATCGTCGCGACGACGATCATCGCGATCATCCTGCAGGCGATCTTCCAGGTGCCGACCTCGGTGGACTCGAAGACCGGCTGGAACCTCAACGCCCCCGGCCTGCCGAGCGCGCTGTTCGCCGTGCCGGACCTGTCGCTCGTCGGTCACGCCGACGTCTTCGGCGCCTTCACCCGCATCGGTCCGCTCGCCGCGTCGATGCTCGTCTTCACCCTCGTCTTCACGAACTTCTTCGACGCCATGGGCACCATGACCGGCCTGGCCAAGGCCGCCGGCGTCGCGCAGCCCGACGGCACGTTCCCCCGCCTGAAGTCGGCGCTCGTCGTCGAGGGCGTCGGCGCGATCGCCGGCGGTGGCGCCTCGGTGTCGTCGAACACGGTCTTCATCGACTCGGCCTCCGGCATCGGCGAGGGCGCCCGCACGGGCATGGCCTCCGTCGTCACCGGCCTGCTGTTCCTGGCGTCGATGTTCCTCACGCCGCTGACCCAGGTCGTCCCGCTCGAGGTCGCCGCCGCCGGACTCGTCGTCGTCGGTGCGCTCATGGTCGCGCAGGTCGCCGACATCTCGTGGACGGACTTCGGCGCAGCCCTGCCGGCGTTCCTGACGATCGTCGTGATGCCGCTGACCTACTCGATCGCGAACGGCATCGGCGCCGGCTTCGTCAGCTGGGTGCTCATCAAGCTGCTGTCCGGCCGCGGGCGTGAGGTCTCGTGGCTGCTCTACGTCGTCGCCGCGGGCTTCCTGCTGTACTTCGCGCGCGGGCCGCTGGAGGCGCTGCTCGGCGTCGGCTGACGCGGTCCGGGCGGGCCCGCTGGGCGGGCTTGGCTGGGCTGGGCCTGGCTGGGTCGGGCCTGGCTGAGCCGGGCCGGGCCTGGCTGGGTCGGGCCTGGCTGGGTCGGGCCTGGCTGGGCCTGGCGGAAGACGCCGTCGTGTCATCGAGACGCCGCCGGGATCGGCGGCGTCTCGACGTCCCCGGGGCGTCTTCCGCTGACGCCGGCGTCTTCCGCTGGCGCGTCGGTCGCGTTCGCGCGTCGGCGCGTCGGCTTGGAGGCGCGGTGTCAGTCCGGCAGGTCGCTCGGCGTCGCCTCGTGGTGGCGCTGGGCCTGGGTGCGACGGTCTTCCTTCATGCTCGCCTCGAACAGGTGGCGGCGGCCCTGCACGAGCTCGTCGCGCGCGGTGCGCTCGAGCTCCTTGGCCAGGGCGTAGTAGCCGTCGTCGTAGTCCTCGACGATCTGGAACGTCCAGCGCCCCTCGATGACGTTGCGGCCCACGAGCTCGGTGTCGATGCGGTCGGCGAGCTCGGTGTGCCCGGCCTTCCGCAGCTGCTCGACGGCCTCGCCGATGTTCAGGTCGGCGGTGCCGGTCAGCCGGTGGAAGCCGTAGAGCAGGCCGCGGGCGTGCTCGATGACCTCGACCGCGGCGGACAGCGTGCCGAGCGCCTCGACCGTGGCCTCGGACACCCCCTCGGGGACCTGGTGGCGTGCGTCGGGACCCTGTGCGTCGTTCGTCATGGCACCCGTCTACACGACGGCGTCTGCGACCGACGGGGGCTTCGTCCGCGACCCGCCGACGTGCGCCACCACCGCTTGCGACGTCAGGGGTCGGCACCTACCATTCGAACACACGTTCGAACGAGGAGAGCCCGATGCTGATCACCGACACGACCGCCACGGTGTGGTGGTCCCACGCGACGCCGACCCGGATGGTGTGGGCCGGACGACGATGGCGGGTGAGCGACACCCCCACCCGACTGACCGTGACCCGTGCCGAACTGCCGACCGCGATCACCCACGCGCCGGAACGGACGGTGGGGTGGCGGTTCCAGGCCACCGCCGAGGACGGCGAGTCGCTCGTGGTGGACATCGTGCCCGAGGGTGACGGGTGGGGTGTCGCCCGGACGTGGACGTGAGCGGCGCCGGCGGGGGCGGCACCAGGGCGGCTGCGGGCTGCAGCGGTGTCGGGGGCCGCTAGGCAGCGACCCGGTCCGCCGCCGCCGGTCGCTCCATCAGCCGCCAGGCGCCCCCGGTGAGCGGCGCGAGCGTCACCACGGTGTAGAGCACGAGGACCACGCCGAACGTCGCCTGCACCCCGGCGCCGTCGGCAGCGAACCCGGCGAGCAGCCCGCCGATCGGGATCCCCGCCCAGGATCCGGCGCCCAGCAGCCCGAACACGCGTGCACGCATGTGCTCCGGGATGCGCTCGAGCTCCACCGCGCCGAGGATCGGGTTGAGTGATCCCGCCGCCAGCCCCGACACCGCGGCCCCGGCGAGCATCCACGGCAGCCCGAGACCGAGGGCCGGCACCAGGAGCGACGGCCCGCCGGCGAGCACGAAGCACAGCACGAACGTGATCCGCCGAGGAACACGGTGTGCAACGTAGCCGAAGGCCACCGACCCGAGGAACGCGGCGCCGCCGAACGTCCCCGAGACGAACCCGAGCGCCTGCGCACCGCCGAGGACGTCGTCGGCGTACAGCGGGAGCAGCGTGGTCGACCGGGCCGCGTCGAGCAGGTTGGTGACGAGCACGAGGGCCACCACGAGCCGGAAGAACGGGTCGCGGACGCAGAACCGGAACCCCTCGGCGATGTCCTGCCAGTAGCCGGAGCGCGGGGCCGCACCGGCGCCCTCGGCGGACGCCCCCTCTGCCTGTCGCACCAGGACCGCCGCGAGCAGCGCCGCCGTCGCGAACGCCGCTGCCGTGCAGGCGAGTGCCGCCATCGGTCCGGCAGCCGCGACGAGCAGCCCACCGACCGGGGCTCCGATGAGGACCGACAGGCGCTGTGACGCCTCGAAGTGCCCGACCGCCCGTTCGAGCGGCACCCCGGCCGCCCTCGCCAGCCCCGGCAGCAGGACCCGCCGTGCGGACTCCCCCGGCAGATCGAACAACCCGCTGACGAAGACGAGCGCCAGGAGCGCCCAGAAGGGCAATCCCACGGTCCACGCGAGCACCGGCATCGCGAGGAGGGTCGCACCGCTGATGACGTCCGACGCGACGCTGGACCGGACGAAGCCGACCCGTTCGACGAGCGCCCCGCCGAAGGGACCGCCGAGGACGATCGGCACCGTGGCGGCGAACGCGGCGATCCCGACGTCCGTCGCCGACCCGCCCCTCGCGAGGACGGCGAACGGGACGGCCACCGTCGTGACCACGTTGCCGGTCCGCGACACGACCTGCACCGCGAGCAGCGCCCCCAGGCTGGCACGGGCACTCACCGTCCCACCAGGCGGTAGCTCTGCGTGACGGCCATGATGCGCTCGGAGCCGTCCCCCGGCGCGTGCGCGTCACTGACGGGGACCCACCGGTCGAGCACGGTGCGGAGTTCGACGCCGAGCGCGGCGAGTTCGTCGGGGGTGAGCCGGAGGACCTCGTCGGAACTGGTCGATGCCGTCACCCAGTCGCGCCCCAGCGCCGGTGCCTGTACGAGGAACCGCTCGTACTCCGCCGCGTACGCCTGGGCGACGGTCTGGCCCAGCGCCGTGGCGGCGAGCATCCGCTCCGGGTCGTCGAACGTGTCGGCGAGCGCCCACGAGGTGCGGTCGTCCGTGGCGCGCCACCAACGTTCCCGTCGGTCCGCACCGAGCTCTGGGGCGGGCTCGATGAAACCGGCCTCTGCAAGGCGCCGACAGTGGTAGCTGATGGTCCCCGGGGCCTCGTCGATCTCGTCCCCGAGCATCGCCGCGGTCTGGGGCCCTCCTGTGCGCAGGAGGCCGACGATCCGCAGTCGGGTCGGGTGGGCGAGGGCGCGCATGTGCGCGGCGTCGTCGAGTTCACGGGTGGTCACGGACCGACAGTAACTGCACAAGACACGTTGCGCAACAGTTCTTGTGGACCGTGGAGGTCGATCCAGATCAGCGCTACGGTTCCCGCATGACCAAGTGGATCGCCCTGCTGCGCGGGGTCAACGTGAACGGCATCACGATCCGGAGCGCCGAGCTGGCCGAACTGTTCCGCGAACTCGGACTCCAGGACGTCCGGACCGTGCTCGCCTCGGGCAACGTCGTGTTCTCCGCCGACGTGCCCGCGGACGAGCTGAAGACGTCGATCGAGCGGGCGCTGCGCGAGCGCTTCGGGTACGACGCGTGGATCGTGCTCGTCCCGCACCATGACCTCGCCGCGATCGTCGACGGGTTCCCGTTCGAGGCGTCCGAGGACCGGCACGACTACGTGGTGTTCGGCTCGGACGACGGCGCCCTCGATGCGCTGCTCGCGGACCTCGAGCTCGACGACTCCGTCGAGCGGGTCGCGCGCGGGTCGGGCGTCGTCTACTGGTCCTGCCCCAGGGGCTCGAGCACGGACACCCCGTTCGCGAAGCGGGTCGGCGCCGCGCGGTTCAAGCGCACGACGACGACCCGCAACGCGAACACGCTCCGGAAGCTGCTGTGAGCGCAGGCGGACTCCACCACGTGGAGCTCCGGACCGCCGACCTCCGGGCCGCGGTCGGCTCGTGGGGCTGGCTGCTCGAGACCCTCGGGTACGAGCCGTTCCAGCAGTGGGACCACGGTCGGAGTTGGCGGCTCGGAAGCCTGTACGTCGTGCTCGAATCGGCACCGGTGCCCGGGACGCACGACCGCCGCCAGCCGGGACTCAGTCACCTGGCGTTCCATGCCGGCGACGCGGCGACCGTCGAGCGCATCTGGGCCGAGGCGCCGGAGCACGGGTGGTCGCGCCTGTACGAGGACCGCCACCCCTTCGCCGGCGGCCCGGACCACCGTGCTGCGTTCCTCGAGGACGCCGAGCGGTTCAAGGTCGAGCTCGTCGCGGACTGACCGGGCCGGCCGGGCGGTGACCGCAACCGACCAGCCCGGGCCGTCTCTCCCTACGCCTGCGGCGGCTGCCCGTTGCTCGCCATGGTGCCGCCGTCGACCGGCAGAACGGCACCGGTGACGAACGACGCGCTGTCGCTCGCCAGGAAGAGGATGGCGGCGGCGACCTCGTCGGAGCGGCCTCCGCGGCCGAGTGCGACGCGCTCGGCGAACTTCGCCTGCAGTTCCTCGTCCTCGGCCTGCTGCTGGGTCAGGTCCGTCCAGATGAGCCCCGGCGCGACCGCGTTCACCCGGACGCCGAACTGCCCGTTGTCGAGCGCCGCGGCCTTGGTGAAGTTCGTGACCCCGCCCTTCGCCGCGTTGTACGGGCTCATCCGCCAGTCGGCGTCCTCACCGGAGACCGACGAGGTGTTGACGATCGAGCCCTTCGTCTCGCGCAGGAACGGCAGCGCCGCCCGTGTGCCGTAGAACACCCCGGACAGGTCGGTCTCGATCACCCGGCGCCACTCGGCGGTGCTGATGTCGGTGATGTCGCCGGAGCTGAACGTGCCGGCGTTGTTCACCAGGACGTCGAGCCGGTCGAAGCGGTCGATCGCCGCGGCCACGACGGGCTCCCAGTCCTCGGGGCTGGCGACGTCCGCGCGCAGCACCACCACGCGGTCGGTCGGCAGCGAGTCACCGACCGCGCGGACCTTCTCCTCGACGCTGTCGGTGAGCACGACCGAGGCGCCTTCGTCGATGAACGCCCGTGCGGTCGCCTCGCCGATGCCGGAACCGGCGCCCGTGACGATCGCGACCTTGCCGTCGAACCTGTTGCCCATGGTGTCTCCTCTTCGTTGCACGATCCGTGCCCGGGGAGACGCCGTCGGCCCGACGGGCACACCACGACCGTGCCCCCGGGCGGCTGAGCGCGTTCGGAGGTGACGGGCCCGAGATCGCACTCCGCCCCGGCACCGCGAGGCGGAACCGGGGCGGAGTGCGATCTCAGCGGGGTGAAGGCGTCAGCCGGTCGAGTCGTCGAGGTCGAAGTCGCGCTCGAGCGAGATCGTCGGGATCGACGCCGTGATCACCGAGCCGTCCGCGCGCAGCGTGCCCTGGATGTCGCTCGTGGTCGGGGCGTGCCCGGTCATCCGCGGCCCCTGGTGCGGCAGCTCGACGACGGTCGGCGCGCCGGCCTCGACGTCGTACTGCTGGTTGTGCACCCACACGGTGACGCCCGAACCGGTCTCCACCGTGAACGTCATGGTGTCCTGCTCCAGGTCGACCCGGACCCGCGACCCGTGCACCGTCAGGCGGTAGGTCAGGCGGTCCCAGTGGCGCGGCAGCCGCGGGTTGAACGTCATCCGTCCCCCGTGGTCGCGCATGCCGCCGAAGCCGTTGACGAGCGCACCCCAGATGCCGCCGGTCGATGCGATGTGCACGCCGTCCGAGGTGTTGCCGTGCAGGTCCGCCAGGTCGACGTAGAGCGCGGTCTGGAAGTACTGGTCGGCGAGGTCGTGGTACCCGACCTCGGCCGCCATGATCGACTGCACGACCGCCGACAGGGTCGAGTCACCCGTGGTGAGCGCGTCGTAGTAGTCGAAGTCGCGACGCTTCTCGGCCGCCGTGAACTCGTGTCCCTGCAGGAACAGTGCCAGCACGACGTCCGCCTGCTTGAGCACCTGGAACCGGTAGATCACCAGCGGGTGGTAGTGGAGCAGCAGCGGGCGCTTGGAGTCCGGGGTGTTCTCGAGGTCCCAGAGTTCCTTGTCGAGGAACTGGGCGTCCTGCGGGTGGATGCCGCGGTGCGGGTCGAAGGGGATCTCCATCGACTCGGCGGCGTGCTCCCACTCGACCAGCTCGTCCGCACGCAGACCGGTCCGCCGCACCATGCGGTCGTACTCCTCGGTGTCGTCGGCGGCGAGCTCGCGGCAGGCGTTGACGGCGAACCACAGGTTCGCCCGCGCCATCACGTTCGTGTAGAGGTTGTCGTCGACGACGGTCGTGTACTCGTCCGGCCCGGTGACACCGTCGATGTGGAACTTCTTGTCGCCGTTCGACCGCCAGAAGCCCAGGTCGGCCCACAGGCGCGCGGTCTCGACCAGCACGTCGATGGCACCGCGCTTCAGGAACTCCCGGTCGCCCGAGGCCCGCACGTACTGCATGAGGGCATGCGCGATGTCCGCGTCGATGTGGTACTGCGCGGTGCCGGCCGCGTAGTACGCGCTGGACTCCTCGCCGTTGATCGTCCGCCACGGGAACAGGGCTCCGCGCTGGTTCAGCTCACGCGCCCGGGCCCGCGCCGCGTCGAGCATGTTGTAGCGGAAGCGCAGCGCGTTCCGCGCGACGATCGGCGCCGTGTACGACAGGAACGGCAGGACGTAGATCTCCATGTCCCAGAAGTAGTGACCGCCGTACCCGGAGCCGGTGACGCCCTTGGCGGCGATGCCGTGGCCGTCGGTGCGTGCGGTGGCCTGGGCGAGCTGGAACAGGTTCCAGCGGACGGCCTGCTGGATCGCGGGCTGTCCGGCGATCTCGACGTCGCTGCGGGCCCAGTAGTCGTCGAGCCACTCGCGCTGCTTGGCGAAGGTCTCGTCGACGTTCTCGGCGTGCGCGCGGTCGAGGGTCCGGTCGCAGCGGTCGGCGAGTTCCCGCACCGGCACGCCGCGCGACGTGTGGTAGACCACGTGCTTCACGAGCCGGATCGGCTGCCCGGCGCGCGCCTGCACGCGGTACACGTGCTTCGCCAGGTCGTCCTCGATGGACGAGGACTCGTCCCAGCTGTTCTCGGTCTCCAGGTGGTGCTCGACCCCAACGCAGATCGTCATGCCGGAGCTCGACGCCTGGTACCCGAGCACCGAACGGCCGCCGGTGCTGCGCTTCAGCTTGGGCTCGAGCACCCGGTCGGTGAACGCCTCGGCCTTGCGGGGGTCGAAGGCGTTCGCCGCCGCCCGCATGCCCGCGTGGTACTCGTCCTGCACGTCCTGGCGGTTGAGGATCTGGCTGGACAGCAGGATCGAGGCGTCGGCGTCGAGCACCGTGACCTCGTAGTCGAGGACGGCCAGGTGCCGGTCGGTGAAGGACACCAGGCGACGCGAGCGGATGAGCACACGCTTGCCCGACGGCGTCGACCACTCGGTCTCGCGGAACAGGTAGCCGCCGCGGAACTCGAGCCGCCGCGTGTGGCGGAGGATGTCGGCCTCGGCGAGCACGAGCGGCTCGTCGTCGACGTAGAGCCGGACGACCTTGGCGTCGGGGGCGTTGATGATCGTCTGCCCGGTCTTCGCGAAGCCGAAGGCGTCCTCGGCGTGCCGGATCGGCCAGGTCTCGTGGAACCCGTTGATGTAGGTGCCGTACTGCACACCGCCGCGCCCCTCGTCGAGGTTGCCGCGCAGGCCGAGGTACCCGTTGCCGACGGCGAAGTTCGTCTCGGCGACGCCCTGCTCGTCGGGGGCGTACTCGGTCTCGACGAGCGCCCACTCGTCGATCGGGTAACGGACGCGGTCGAGCGGGTCCGAGGTGATGGGGTTCATGCTGCTCCGTGGGGATGGAGGGAAGTGGGGTGCGTCGGTCCGGCTGCTCGGCCTACGTCGTGGTGGGCGCGGGCAGCTCGTCGAGCAGGTCGGCGAGGTCGGTCACGACGACGTCGGCACCGTGCTCGCGCAGGGCGTCGGCACCGGCACCGCGGTCGACACCGATCACCAGGCCGAACGCCCCGTTCCGGCCGGCCTCGACCCCGCTGGTGGCGTCCTCGACGACGACGCACTCCGCCGCCGTCAGGCCGAACCGACCGGCTGCATCGAGGTAGGTGTCGGGAGCGGGCTTGCCGGTCAGGCCGTCCTGTCGCGCGACGAGCCCGTCGACGACGACCGGGAAGCGGTCGAGGATGCCGGCCGTCCGGAGCACCGAGGTGGCGTTCGCCGAGCTGGAGACGACCGCGACGGACATCCCCGCGGCGATGGCGGCGGTGAGGAACCGCAGTGACCCCGGGTACGGCTCGACCCCGTGCTCGTCGAGTTCGGCGGTGAACTCCGCGTTCTTGCGGTTGCCGAGACCGCACACGGTGTCCGCGGTCGGGTCGTCGTCGGGGGTGCCCTCGGGCAGCACGATGCCGCGCGACGCGAGCAGGGTGCGGACGCCGTCGTACCGCGGCTTGCCGTCGATCGAGTCGAAGTAGTCCTGCTCCGTGTAGGGCGCGACGCCGTGAGCGGCGAGGTAGGGCGTGAAGAGTCGGCTCCACGCGCGCATGTGCACGTCGGCGGTCGGGGTGAGCACCCCGTCCAGGTCGAACAGGAGCGCTCGCTGGTCGGCGAGTCGCGCGGGGGTGCGCTGGTCCTGCGTCGTCATCTGCGGTCCTCCGGGGGACTGGTGGTGGACGTGTGGCTCCCGACGAGTCTAGGACCGCTCCAGGTGGCACGCTGCGGCGCGCCGACAGCCTGTGGAGCGCACCGGCGACCGGCCGGGTGTGGAGGACCACCGCGTTCACCGGCTCTCCTGTGCATCCACCGATGACCGGACCGGCACGCTGTCCCGGACGGAAGGCACCACCATGACCAGCGACACCGCGGCACCGCCGCACGACGGCTCCCCGTCGAAGCTCCGCCAGGCGATCACCGGACCGCTGCTGTACCTCTTCATCCTCGGCGACGTGCTCGGCGCCGGGATCTATGCCCTGATGGGCACCCTGGCGAAGGACGTCGGCGGGGCGCTCTGGGCACCGCTCGTCCTCGCGCTCCTGCTCGCCCTGCTCACCGCGGGCTCCTACGCCGAGCTCGTGACGAAGTACCCGAAGGCGGGTGGCGCCGCCGTGTTCGCCGAGCGGGCGTACAAGACCCCGATCGTCTCGTTTCTGGTCGGGTTCAGCATGCTCGCCGCCGGTGTCACGAGCGCCGCGGGCCTGTCGCTCGCGTTCGCCGGCGACTACCTCGGCACCTTCGTCGACCTGCCCCCGGTGCCGACCGCGATCGTGTTCCTCGCGCTGATCGCCTGCCTGAACGCCCGCGGCATCTCGGACTCGCTCAGGAGCAACGTCGTGATGACGATCATCGAGGTCTCCGGCCTGGTCATCGTCATCGTGGTCGTCGCCGTGATGCTCGGTGGCGGTGGCGGTGACGTGTCGCGCATCGGTGCCTTCCCGGCCGAGGCGAACCCCGCGCTCGCCACCCTGAGCGCCGCGATCGTCGCGTACTACTCGTTCGTCGGCTTCGAGACCTCGGCGAACATCGCGGAGGAGGTCCGCGAGCCCCGCCGGGTCTACCCGAAGGCCCTGTTCGGCGCCCTCGCCACCGCCGGCGTCGTCTACGTCCTCGTCGCCCTCGCCAGCGCGATCGCCCTGCCGGCCTCGGAGCTGACCGAGTCGAGCGGCCCGCTGCTCGCCGTCGTCTCCGCCACCGGAGTCCCGATCCCGGACTGGGTGTTCAGCCTCATCGCCCTGGTCGCCGTCGCGAACGGCGCGCTGCTCACGATGATCATGGCGAGCCGTGTCACCTACGGCATGGCCGAACAGCGGCTCCTGCCCGCCCTGCTCGCGAAGGTCCTGCCGAACCGCAAGACCCCGTGGACCGCGATCGTCGCGACCACCGTCGTCGCGATGCTCCTCACCCTGGTCGGTGACGTGGGTGTGCTGGCGGAGACCGTCGTGCTCCTGCTGCTCTTCGTGTTCATCAGCACGAACGTCGCCGTCCTGGTGCTCCGCCGCGACCGCGTCGAGCACGACCACTTCAAGGTCTGGACCTTCGTGCCCGTGCTCGGCGTACTGTCGTGCATCCTGCTGCTCACGCAGCAGAGCGGTCAGGTCTGGCTGTACGCGGCGATCCTGCTGGCCGTCGGTGTGGTGCTGTACTTCGTCGCTCGGTTCACCGGGCGCCGTTCCGGACGCGACCACGAGGCGGGCGTGATCCGCTGACGCGCACGCACCACGGGCCTCCAGGCAGACGGTCTGGAGGCCCGTGGTGCGTCCGCCGGTCGTCGCGGCTGATCAGCGCAGGTCGCGCACCCAGACCTCGATGGCGTCCGAGATCTGCTGGCGGGCATCAGCAGGGCTGATGGCCGCCGTCCGGTCGCCCGGCTGGTCGCCGTAGGCGCCGAAGTCGGCGTGGTTCGCCCCCTGGACCTCGGTCGTGGTCGCGGTGGACGGCAGCCGGTGCCGCGCCGCGTCGACCTTCGCCGGGGTCGAGAGCCCGTCGCGTGAGCCCGACACGCTCAGCACGTCGACGTACGAACGGCTGATGTCGTCGGCGCAGTAGCTGCCGAGCAGGAGCAGGCCGTCGGCGTCCTGGGCGAGCTGGCACGCGCGGACCCCGCCGAGGGAGTGTCCGCCCACCGCCCAGCGGGCGACCTCGGGCGCGTGCGCCTGGAACGTCGACAGCGGACGGGTGTCGAAGAACGCGAGGTTGAGCGTCGGCTTCGTGATGACGACGGTCGTGCCGCTCGCGACCACCTGGCGGAACGTCGCCATGTAGGCGTACGGGTCGACCTTCGCGCCCGGGATGAAGACGATCCCGACGCCGTCGGCCTGCCCGGTCGGCGTCATCACGACCGAGTCCCCCGCGTCCCGCACCGCGACCCGGTCGTCGCGCCAGACCTGCAGGGCCGCGCTGCGGGTGCCCTGCATGACGATGTGCGCCCAGACGAGGAACACCACCGCGAGCAGCACGAGCACGGCGACGATCCAGGTGCTCACGCGCAGTGCTCGGTTCACGGCGTCCCTGCTTCCCGGGGGCGCCGTGCGACGACGGTGAGCCACCGCTCGTCGGCCTCCGGACGCGTCGTCTCGCGGACGTCGACGTCGGCCCACCCGGAGCGGGCGACGAGCTCGGCGAGGGGCTCTGGCGCCCAGTAGGTGAAGTGCCGGGCGTGGTCGAGCTTCCGGGTGCTCCACGCATCGCCGTCGCCGTGCTTCACGGTCGCGGCCAGCACGCCGTCTGGCTGCACGGCCTCACGGAGGCGAGCGAGGAGGTCCCCGAGCTCCGTCCGTGCGACATGCAGGAGCACCGCGTTCGCGAACACGGCGTCGTACGGGCCGCCGAACGCGTCCGAGCGCACGTCGAGCAGGCGTGCCTCGTGCCCCTGCTTCCGCAGCGTCTCGACGAACGACCGCGCGCCGTCCGTTCGGTCGACCACGAGCCCGGCGGCCTCGAGCGCGAGGGCGCCCCGCCCCGGGCCGGACCCGAGCTCGAGCACCCGCGCCCCGACGGGGACGAGCGCGAGCAGGTCGTCGACGAGGCCGGCGCGGTGGTCGTCCGTGCGATCCGTGTAGCGATCGGCCGCGCGTTCGTAGGCGTCGAGCGTGCGCTCGGCGGTGAGGTCACGGCGCATCACGACCTCGCGCCGCCCGCCAGGCAGGGCGTCCCCAGGCTCGTCGACCGCGGTGAAGCCGCAGCGCTCGTACGTGCGGCGGGCCGCGGTGTTGTCCGACGCAACCGACAGCTCGAGGTGGTGCGCTCCGGTGCTGGCAGCCCAGGTTGCGACGGCACGGATGAGCGCAGCGGCGATCCCACGGCCCCGGGCGGCTGGGTCGACCCACATCGAGATCAGTCCAGCGGTACCTGGGTCCTCGCCCGTCACCCCGCTCACCATGCCGACGACGGAACCGTCCTCGGTCTGGGCGAGCAGGTCGAGCGCTCCGGGCATCGAGAGCCGGGCCCGCCGCCGGTGCGATGGAGCGTCTGCCCAGTCGGCGAGCGTCGAGCCGAAGGCTCCCGGGGAGTCGGCGAGCGCCGCGAGTCGGACCGGCCGCCAGGTCTCCCAGTCGTCCGGCGTCACCCGGCGCAGTGTGATCGTCACACGCCGACGCTACCGCTCGGCAGGCGCGGTGTTGCGGGCACCCGACACAGCGAGAGAGCAGAAGACGCCGGGTGCGGTGGTCGCACTCGACGTCTTCTGCTCACTCGGTGTCGCCCGGACGGGCGACCGTGACGCGCTACTTGATCGCGGCGCGAATCTCGGCGGCGGCTGCGCCGACGTCCGACGCGCTGTAGATCGCACTGCCGGCGACGGCGATGCGGGCACCGGCCTCCTGGACCGAGGCGACCGACGACGCGTTCACGCCGCCAGCGATCGAGAACGGCACACCCGACTCCTTGCCGGCGTCGAGCAGCGTCGAGAACGTGAAGCCCTCCTCCGCCTGCTCGTCGAGCCCGGCGTGGACCTCGACGAACTCGGCGCCGAGCTCGACGACCTCGCGGGCACGGGCGGCCTTGTCGGAGACGCCGATCAGGTCGACGACGATGCCCTTGCCGTGCTTCTTGGCGGCCTTCACCGCGCCGGCGATCGTCGAGTCCCCGGCCACACCGAGCACGGTGACCAGGTCGGCACCGGCCGAGAACGCGATGTCGGCCTCGAGCTCACCGGCGTCCATCGTCTTGAGGTCGGCGAACACGATCTTGTCGGGGTGGGCCTCCTTGATCGCGGTGACGGCGGACAGGCCGGCGCTCTTGATCAGGGGCGTGCCGAGCTCGAGGACGTCGACGTGCGGCGCGGCCGCGGCGGCGAGCTCGAGGGCGGCTTCGGTGGTCAGGGTGTCCATGGCGAACTGGAGCTGCATGGGGATGCCTTTCATTCGAGGTTGGCGTGGCGGGGCCAGAGGTCGTCGGCGGACTGCCCGCCTCGGGTCCACAGGGCGTGGAACACGGCGTCGCCCACCAGGGCGACCGCCTGTTCGAAGAGGCCACCGGCGTACTGGGCCGAGGCCGTTCCGGAGCGGTCGGTCTTGGTCGCGGCGGGGAGCACGATCGTGACGTCGGCGAGCTCGGAGAGCGGGGAGTCGTCGGTGGTCGAGAGCGCCACGACGGATGCGCCGACCTCGTGCGCGGTCCGCGCGGCCTGGACGATGCCGGTGGTCGTGCCCGAGCCGCTCGCGACGAGGAGCAGGTCACCCTGACGGATGGCCGGAGTGGTGACCTCGCCGACGACGTGTGCATCGAGCCCGAGGTGCATGAGGCGCATCGCCGTCATGCGGAGGGCGAGTCCGGAGCGCCCGGCGCCGTGCACGAACACCCGGTCCGCACCCTCGATCAGGTCGAGGGCACGCTGCGCGGGAGCGTCGTCGAGGCGTGCCGCCAGGTCGCCGACCTCGCGGACGACCAGGTCGAGCGCTGCGGAGACGGTGGTTGCTGCCATGCCGTCGATCCTCCCGTCGCGGGCTCCGCCGCACCGCTACCCGCGTCGGCGGGCTGCCCGTCCGATCGGGTGGGCCTGTCCGCACGGGTGGGACGGGTAGGTTCGGCTCCCATGGACGCACCAGCACCCGACCTGGAGGCGCGGGACGGGTCCGCCGGTCGGCTCGCCGCCGCCGACCACGCCAGGACCGTCGCCGAGCAGGCCGACCGGCACGCCCTGACGCTCGAGTCCGTGCTGGCCGTCCTGCGGTCCTCGCGGGTGTCCGACGCTGCCGCCCGCGCCGAGGCCGTCGAGATCGCCTCCGCCGCACTCGTCGACCTGCGCACCGAGACGGACCACCAGCGCAGCACCCTGCTCGAGCCCGTCACCGGGGCGTTCTCGCGGCTCCGTGCCGACCTGCGGCCCCTCGTCCGGTTCGGCGACCTCGACGTGCAGTTCGTCGAGCCGCCCGCGACCGGTCGTGCCCTGCCCGGCGACGTCGCCCACGCGGCCCGGGCGATCGTCCGCACCGCCGTGCTCGCGCTCGTCGACGACGGTGCGGCGGACCGGGTACGGATCCAGTGGGACTGCGACGGCCGGAACCTGCTCATGCAGCTCCGCGACGACGGCTCCGGCACCCTCGACGTGCACGACGACGCGATGCGGCCGATCGCCGAACGGGTCGTCACGCTCGACGGCCGGGTGCAGGTGGCGAGCACACCGGGGTGGGGGTCCGTGCTCGACATCACGCTGCCGCTCGACCCCCGCCCGACCGAGGTGGACGCGGCCGACGACGGTGACCTGACCCCGCGGGAGCGCGAGGTGCTCCGACTCGTCGCGACGGGTGTCGGCAACCGGGAGATCGCCGACGGACTCGGCATCAGCGTCAACACCGTCAAGTACCACGTGGCGAACCTGCTCCGGAAGCACGGTGCCCGGACCCGGGCGGAGCTCGCGGCCTTCAGTTCCCGGGCGTGACGCCTGCGGAGGCGAAGCGGTAGCCCATGCCGGACTCGGTGACCAGGTAGCGGGGGTGCGCGGGATCGGGCTCGAGCTTCCGCCGCAGCTGGGCCATGTAGAGCCGCAGGTACCCGGAGTCGTTGCCGTGCGTCGGACCCCAGACCTCGGTCAGGAGCATCTCGCGGGTCATCAGGCGGTCCGGGTTCGTCACGAGGACCTCGAGCAGGCGCCACTCGGTGGGCGTCAGTCGGATGGCGGGCCCCTCGGCCGGGGTCACCTGCTTCGCGACGAGGTCCACGAGCAGCGAGCCGATCGCGATGGTCGGGGTCTCCTCGGACGCCACCACCCGCCGCCGCCCGAGTGCCCGGAGCCGGGCGAGCAGCTCGTCCATCTGGAACGGCTTCGTCACGTAGTCGTCGGCCCCGGCGTCGAGCGCGTCGACCTTGTCCGACGAGTCGGTCCGGCCGGAGAGCACCAGGACCGGCACCTGCGACCAGGCACGGACGCCCTCGAGCACACCGATGCCGTCGAGCCGGGGCATCCCGAGGTCGAGCAGCACCAGGTCGGGGCGTTCCGTGATGACGGCGTCGATGGCCTCGCGTCCGTCCCTGGCGGTGACGACGTCGTACCCCCGTGCCGCGAGCGTGACGGCGAGCGCCCGGACGAGCTGCGCGTCGTCGTCGGCGATCAGGACCTTCATCGGACCTCCACTCCCACGTGCCCGGCGATCGGCAGGCGCACCACCACGGTGAGCCCACCGCCCGGGGTGTCGTCGACCTCGATCGTGCCGCCCATGCCCTCGGTGAACCCGCGCGCGAGCGCCAGCCCGAGTCCCAGCCCGGTGTCGTTGTCCGTGTCACCCAGGCGCTGGAACGGTTGGAACACCTCGCCGCGGCGGTCCTCCGGGATGCCGGGGCCGTGGTCGGCGACACGGAGTTCGACCCCGCCGGCGAAGGCGCTCGCCGCGACCCGGACGTGGGTGCCGTCGGGCGCGTACCGCGCGGCGTTCGCGAGCAGGTTCACGACGACCCGCTGCAGCAGCACCGGGTCGGCGAGCACCGGCGGCAGGTCGGCGGGCAGGTCGAGGTCCACGTCGTCGGGGCCGAGCTCGAGCTCGTCGAGTGCGGGGGCGACCACCGTCTCGAGCGCGATCGACGCGGGGGTGACCGCGAGGACACCGGCCTGGACACGACTGACGTCGAGCAGGTCGGCCAACAGCACCGCCAGCTGACCGAGGCTCTCGTCGGCGGTCGCGAGCAGCGCCTCCCGGTCGGGTCGCGACAGCTCGATGTCGGGCGCACGCAGCGTCTGGACGGCGGCGGAGGCCGCTGCGATGGGTCGGCGCACGTCGTGGCCGACGGCCGCGAGCAGCGCGCTGCGGACGCGGTCCGCGGCGGCGATGCGCTCGGCGCCCACGGCCGTCCGCGTCAGCTCGCGGTGCTCAACGGCCGCGTCGAGCTGCTGCTCGACGACGCGCAGCAGACGGCGCTGGGTGGGGTCGTCGGGCGCGCCTGCGAACTCCAGGACGGCGCCGGACGGGAGGCTCGTGGTCGCGTCCGGCGTCGCACCGAACGTCCCGGACGTGGCCGGCACCTCGTCGCCCTGGCGGATCCGGACCCCGGCGAAGCCGAAGGCCTCTCGGGTGCGGTCGAGCAGGGCCTGCAGGGCGTCGTCGCCGCGGAGCACGCTGCCGGCGATGCCCATCAGCAGCCCGGACTCGGCCGATGCCCGACGTGCCGCACGCGACCGCCGGGCGGACCGGTCGACCACGAAGCTGACGAGCACCGCACTGATCACGTACATCACCAGGGCGAACAGGTGCCACGGCTGCTGGACGGTGACCATGTAGAGGGGTTGCACGAAGAAGTAGTCGAGGCTCAGGCCGGACAGCACCGCCGTGAAGACCGCCGGCCACATCCCGCCGACGAGTGCCACGACGAGCACGAGCAGCTGGTACGCCAGCACGTCCACGGTGATGGCGTCCGGGTCGCTGCCGAACGACAGCGCCCACGTGAGCAGCGGGCCGACCAGGAGCGAGAGCACGAACGCGGCGACGATCCGGCCGCGCGACAGGCTGCCGCCGAGCTTGGGCAGGGTGATCCCACCGCCGGCCCGCTCGTGCGTGACGACGTGCACGTCGATGTCGCCGGACTCACGGATGACGGTGTTGCCGATGCCGGGACCGGTCATGGCGGCCGCCAGACGACTGCGGCGGCTCACGCCGATCACGATCTGGGTGGCGTCGATCGAGCGGGCGAACCGGACGAGGGTGCTCGGCACGTCGTCGCCGACGACCTGGTGGTACGTGCCACCGAGCTGTTCGAGCAGGGTGCGCTGGGTGCCGAGGGCACCCGGGTGCCGTTCGCGCAACCCGTCGTTCGTGGTGACGTGCACGGCGGCGAGCTCACCACCGGCGCTCCGGGCGGCGATGCGCGCCCCGCGGCGGAGCAGGGTCTCGCCCTCGGGGCCGCCGGTCAGGGCGACGAGCACCCGCTCGCGGGTCTCCCACCGGTGCTCGATGCCGTGCTCGGCGCGGTAGGCCTTGAGCGCGTCGTCGACCTCGTCGGCGAGCCAGAGCAGGGCGATCTCGCGCAGGGCGGTGAGGTTGCCGAGTCGGAAGTAGTTCGACAGCGCGGCGTCGATCCGGGCCGCCGGGTACACGAGCCCGTCGGAGAGCCGCTCGCGCAGGGCCGCCGGGGCGAGGTCCACGACCTCGATCTGGTCGGCCGCACGCACCACGGCGTCGGGGACGGTCTCGCGCTGCACGGTGCCGGTGATCTCGCGCACGACGTCACCGAGGGACTGCATGTGCTGCACGTTGACGGTGCTCACCACGGAGATCCCGGCGGCGAGGAGCGCCTCGACGTCCTGCCAGCGCTTCTCGTGCCGGCCACCGGGGGCGTTCGTGTGCGCGAGTTCGTCGACGAGGGCGATCTCGGGTGCCCGGGCGATGACGGCGTCCAGGTCGAGGTCGTCGAGTTCGACCCCGCGGTGCACGACGGTGCGGCGTGGCACGACCTCGAGCCCGTCCACCAGCGCTGCGGTGGCGGCGCGCTCGTGCGTCTCGACGACGGCCACGACCACGTCGCGACCCTCGTCGAGCAGCCGACGCCCCTCTTCGAGCATCGTGTAGGTCTTGCCGACACCGGGCGCCGCACCGAGCAGGACCCGCAGCTTCCCGCGCTTCACGTGCTCATCCTCTCGCGTCGGCGGGCCGGCGCGGGGGCTGCGCACAACCAAAGTGGATCCGCGCCGTGCGATCCCGCGGTTCCGCGCGACTTCGGTTGTGCGCAGCGCACCCGCGCCGGGCCGCCCACGATCAGGACGCCTCGGCCAGCGCCAGGTTCAGGGCGAGCACGTTCACGACGGGCTCGCCGAGGACCCCGAGCTGCCGCGACGCCGTGTGCGACTCGACGAGCGCACGGACGTCGGCCTCCGACAGCCCCCGCGCGGCAGCCACCCGCGCCACCTGCTGCGCCGCGTACTCGGGGCTGATGTGCGGGTCGAGGCCCGAACCGGACGCCGTCACCGCGTCGGCGGGGACGTCGGCGACCGGCACCCCGTCGGCCTCCGCGACGGCGGCACGACGCTCCTGCACGGCCTGGAGCAGGTCGGGGTTGTTCGGCCCGAGGTTCGAGCCGGACGAGCTCTGCACGTCGTACCCGTCCCCCGCGGCGGAGGGGCGCGACTGGAACCAGCGGTCGGCCTGTTCCCCGGCGAACGACTGGCCGACCAACGACGAGCCGACGACCTCGCCGGAGGAGTCCCGGACCATCGAGCCGTTCGCCTGGTCGTGGAACACGCCCTGACCGACCCCCCAGACGGCGAGCGGGTAGCCGACGCCCAGGACGACGGTGGCGAGCAGGGTGAGGCGGACCGCCACACCGGCGGATCGGACGGTGGAACGAAGTGTCATGACGAGAACCCCGGGATGAGACCGACCACGAGGTCGATGAGCTTGATGCCGATGAAGGGGACGACCACGCCGCCCAGCCCGTAGACGAGCAGGTTGCGGCCGAGGATCGACGACGCTGCGGCGGCGCGGTACTTGACGCCACGCAGGGACAGCGGGATGAGCGCCACGATGACGAGCGCGTTGAAGATGACCGCCGACAGGATCGCGGACGACGGGCTGTGCAGGCCCATGATGTTGAGCGCCGCGAGCCCGGGGAACGCCGCCTGGAACATCGCCGGGATGATCGCGAAGTACTTTGCGACGTCGTTGGCGATGGAGAAGGTGGTCAAGGCACCGCGGGTGATGAGCAGCTGCTTGCCGATGCGGACGACGTCGATGAGCTTGGTCGGGTCGGAGTCGAGATCGACCATGTTGCCCGCCTCCTTCGCCGCCGTCGTGCCCGTGTTCATCGCGACGCCGACGTCCGCCTGCGCCAGGGCCGGGGCGTCGTTGGTGCCGTCACCGGTCATGGCGACGAGGTTGCCGCCCTCCTGCTCCCGCTTGATGTAGGCGAGCTTGTCCTCCGGGGTGGCCTCGGCCAGGAAGTCGTCGACGCCGGCCTCCTTCGCGATGGCCGCGGCGGTGCGGGGGTTGTCGCCGGTGATCATCACCGTGCGGATCCCCATCTCGCGCAACGACGCGAAGCGGGATGCCATGCCGTCCTTGACGACGTCCTTCAGGTGCACGACGCCGAGCAGCTCGACCGTGCCCGACGCGTTCCGCCGACCGACGACGAGCGGTGTCCCGCCCTGGTCGGAGATCTCGGCGACGCTGGCGTCGATCGCACTGACCAGACCGGCTTCGGAGGTCTCCGCCCAGGCGAGCACTGCGGCAGCGGCACCCTTGCGGATCTGCGAGCCGTCCGGCAGGTCGAGCCCCGACATGCGGGTCTGCGCCGTGAACGGCACCTCGACCGCGCCGGCCGGCAGGTCCGGCGTCACGCCGGCGTCCGCGGCGAGCGACACGATCGAGCGACCCTCGGGCGTCCCGTCGGCGGCACTCGACAGCGCGGCGGCCTCCATCAGGGAGGACTCGCTCACGCCCGGGACGGGCACGACGCGCGACGCCCGGCGGTTGCCGTACGTGATCGTGCCGGTCTTGTCGAGCAGCAGCGTCGTGATGTCCCCGGCAGCCTCGACCGCACGGCCCGACATCGCGAGCACGTTGTGCTGCACGAGCCGGTCCATGCCGGCGATGCCGATCGCCGAGAGCAGGGCCCCGATGGTGGTCGGGATGAGGCAGACGAGCAGGGCGATGAGCACCGGCACGCTGACGGTCGCGCCGACGAGCCCCGCGATGGGCTGCATGGTCAGGCAGACGATCACGAAGACGATCGACAACGAGGCCAGCAGGATGTTCAGCGCGATCTCGTTCGGCGTCTTCTGCCGTGCCGCACCCTCGACCAGACGGATCATCCGGTCGATGAAGGTCTCACCCGGGGTCGACGTGATGCGCACCACGATCCGGTCGGACAGCACGCGGGTGCCGCCGGTGACGGCGCTGCGGTCACCGCCGGACTCGCGGATGACCGGAGCGGACTCACCCGTGACGGCCGACTCGTCGACCGACGCGATGCCGTCCACGACGTCGCCGTCACCGGGGATCACCTCGCCCGCGACCACGACGACCACGTCGCCCTTGGCCAGGTCGACGGATGCGACCTCCTCGGTCTCGTTCGCCGTCGCGGCCGCATCGGCCTGCGAGTACCCGACCACCCGGCGGGCGCTCGTGGTCGAGCGGGTCTTCCGCAGGGTGTCGGCCTGCGCCTTGCCCCGGCCCTCGGCCACCGACTCCGCCAGGTTGGCGAAGAGGACGGTGAGCCAGAGCCACACGGCGATGGCGATCGTGAAGGCGGACGGCTCGACGACGGCCGCCGCCGTCGTCAGCGCCGCGCCGACCTCGACGATGAACATGACGGGGTTCCGCCACATCAGTCGCGGGTCCAGCTTCCGCAGCGCGCCCGGGAGGCCCGCCACCAGTTGGCGGGGTCCGAATGCGGACGAGCGGGTGGCCGGCTCCACAGCGGTGCGCGGTTCCGGCTCGGTGGTCACGGTCATGACAGTCCTTCTGCGAGCGGGCCCAGTGCGAGCACCGGGAAGTAGGTGAGTGCGGTGACGATGACGGCGACGCCGCCGAGCAGCCCGATGAACAGCGGGCGGTGGGTGGGCAGCGTGCCGGTGGTCTCGGGCACCCGGTCCTGGGCGGCGAGGGACCCGGCGAGCGCCAGGACGAACACCATCGGGACGAAGCGACCGAGCAGCATCACGACGCCGAGCGCGGAGTTCATCCACGTGGTGTTCGCGGTGAGCCCACCGAAGGCCGAGCCGTTGTTGTTCGCGCCCGAGGTGAACGCGTAGAGCAGCTCGGACAGGCCGTGGTTGCCGGGGTTGAAGATCGACGTGCCGAGCACCTGTTCGCGGACGCCCGGGATCACGAGCGACAGACCGGTGCCCAGGAGCACCAGGCTCGGGGTGACGAGGATGTACAGCGCCGCGAAGGTCATCTCCTTGGCGCGGATCTTCTTGCCGAGGTACTCCGGCGTGCGGCCGACGAGCAGGCCGCCGATGAACACCGTGATGACCGCGAGCACGAGCATCCCGTACAGGCCGGATCCGACACCGCCCGGGGTGACCTCGCCGAGCATCATGTTGAGCATCGCCATCATCCCGCCGATCGGCGTGAAGCTGTCGAACATGCCGTTCACCGCACCGGTCGAGGTGGCGGTCGACGTGGTGCCGAACAGCGTCGTGCCGAGGATCCCGAACCGGGTCTCCTTGCCCTCCATCGCCGCGCCGGCGGCCTGCGTCGCGACCCCGGCTCCGCCGAGTTCCGCGATCGACATGACCGAGAGCGACACGAGGAAGATCGCGCCCATCACGGCGAGGATCGCGTACCCCTGCCGGTCGTCGCCGACCAGCCGACCGAAGGTGCGCGGCAGCGAGAACGGGATGACGAGCATGAGGAAGACCTCGACCAGGTTCGTCCACGCCTGCGGGTTCTCGAACGGGTGCGCCGAGTTCGCGTTGAAGTAGCCGCCACCGTTCGTGCCGAGCTCCTTGATCGCCTCCTGCGAGGCGACGAAGCCGTCCGGGATGTGCTGCGTGCCGCCGAGCAGCGTGGTGACGTCGGTGCCGCTCCCCCACGACTGCACGACACCACCGGCGACGAGCACGATCGCGAAGACGAACGCACCGGGCAGCAGCAGCCGGCCGACACCGCGGACGACGTCCACCCAGACGTTGCCGAGCGTGCCCGACTTGCGGCGTGCGAAGCCGCGCACCAGGGCGACGGCGACCGCCAGGCCGACGGCGGCGGACAGGAAGTTCTGCACCGCGAGGCCGGCCATCTGCACGGTGTAGCCGACCGTGACCTCGGGCGAGTACGACTGCCAGTTCGTGTTCGCGACGAACGACGCCGCGGTGTTGAACGCGAGCGACGGTCCGACGGCGGGGAGTCCGAGGTCGCCGGGCAGGACGACCTGGATGCGCTGCAGCAGGTACACGAGCAGGAGCCCGGTGGCGCTGAAGAGCAGGACGCCCCGCAGGTACACCGGCCACGACTGCTCGGCGTCCGGGTCGACCCCGATCAGCCGGTAGACCCCGCGCTCCACCCGGTTGTGCCGGACGGGCGTGTACACGCGGGCCATCCAGTCGCCGAGGGGGCGGTACGCGACGACGAGCAGCAGGACGAGCGTGGCGACCTGGGCGATGCCCGCCCAGACGTCCCCGGCGCCCGACGCGCTCACGGCGCCCACTAGAAGCGCTCCGGACGCACGAGCGCCCAGACGAGGTACACGACTGCGGCGATGCCGAGGACGGCGGCCGCGATGGTGATGCCGATCACAGCCGTTCCACCCCCTTGGCGAGCAGTGCCACCACACCGAACACGGCGAGGACACCGGCGACGACGAACACGTCGAACACGAAGGACTCCAGAAGGTCTGCGGTACCCGCGCCGGGCGGCACGGGACGGCACCACGAGTGGTGCCGAACCGATGCTGGGTCCTGCGCCGGGCCTCCAGGCCGCCCCTAACGGTTCCCTCACGCCGCCCTGACGGACGCATGCGCCGCCCTAACGCGTGCGGTGGCCCCAGCTCAACCGGCCGCGATCACGAGACGCCTCGACAGCTCGAGGACCGCACCACGCAGCTCGTCCGGCCCCTCGACACGCACCGGCACGATCAACCCCGCGACCACGCCAGCGAGCCCGTCCCACGACCACGAACCGAGGGTGATGCGGCAGCGGTCGCCGTCGATCTGCTCGACCACGGCGTCCTCGGGCAGGTAGGGCGCGATGGTCTGTGCGTCGTCCACCGTGGTGGTCACCGAACCGGTGCACGGCCAGACGTCGTCGACCGCCGAGCCCTTGAAGCGCGCGGACACGAACGCGGCCGCGTCACCCCCGGGGATCGGCGTCGGCGTGAACGGGACACGGGTGCGCATCCGCGGCGTGATCCGGTCGATGCGGTGCGTGCGCCAGTCGTCACGGTCGAGGTCCCGGTCGAGCAGGTACCACCGACCGTTCCGGGCGACGACGGCGTGGGGCTCCACCCGGTGCGGGGTCTCGTCCTCGCCGTACCCGAAGCGGAGGACCTCGCGCAGGTGGACGGCCTCGCTCACCGCGACGAGGACGTCAGGATCGGTGCGCGTCCCGCTGCGCCCGGTGACGGCCTGGACCGCGTCGACCCGGGCTCGCAGCCGCGCGGGCATGACCTGGCGGACCGTCGCGAGCGCGCGGGCAGCAGACTCGGCGAGGTCCGCGCCCGAAGCCGGGGCCACGGCGAGCGCCAGGGCGATCGCGGTCGCCTGGTCGTCGTCGAAGAGCAGTGGCGGCAGGTCCGAACCGGCCTCGAGCCGGTAGCCCCCGGCCGGTCCACGGAGCGCCTCGACCCGGTACCCGAGGCCACGGAGCCGATCGACGTCGCGCCGGACGGTGCGGGGGCTGACCTCGAGCCGCCCGGCCAGCTCGTCACCCGGCCAGTCGCGGTGCACCTGCAGCAGGGAGAGCAGCGCGAGCATGCGTGCGGAGGGTCCGGCCATGTCGTCCATCTTCGTCCGAGAAGCGGACACGATCTGACCGCATTGCCCGTCATCCTCGTCCCATGAGCATCGAAACGACAACCCACCTCAACTTCGACGGCGACGCCCGCGCGGCGCTCGACTTCTACGCATCGGTCTTCGGCGGCGACGTCACGGCCGCGACCTACGGGCAGATGGGCGCCCTGGGCGACCCGGCCTGGGCCGACCGCATCGTCTTCGGCCAGGTGTCCACCGACGCCGGCTTCCGGATCATGGCCTTCGACGTCTGGCCCGGTCAGCCCTACGACCAGGGCTCGAACGCGTTCTACGTGTTCGTGCACGGCGACGACCCCGCCGAGATCGAGCGGTACTGGGCCACCCTGTCGGACGGCGCCGAGGTCCGGCAGCCCCTCGAGCCCTCGGCCTGGGCACCGTTGGCCGGCCAGCTGCGCGACCGCTTCGGTGTCGTGTGGCAGCTCGACGTCGCTCCCGCTGGCGACTGATCCGTCCTGACGGCCGCGGTCAGCGCGTCGGCGTCCACGTCGACACGGTGACCGCGGCCGTCACCGTCGCCGGCGCGAACACGGCGTCGGCCGCGACGTGGTGGTGGCTCGGCCCCATGTGCACGACGTCGTGGACGTCCTCTGCCGACAACTCCATCGTCCACGTCAGGTCCTCGGAGGACCGCAGCGCGAACGACGGCGTCAGGGAGTCGTGCAACCGCCGCTCCTTCTCCGGGTCCACGCTGATCGTCGCCGCGGCGAGCTCCGCCAGGTGGCCGGTCCGCGGGGTCACCACGGCGAGCACACCGTCCGGGTGCAGGACGCGGGCGTACTCGGTCTGGTTGCGGGGTGCGAAGACGTCCAGCAGGACGGCGGCAGCGCCGTCGACGATCGGGAGGCGCTCGGTCACGTCCCCGACGACGGCCCCCGCCCGCTCGTGGGCGCGTGCCGCACGCCGGATCGCGACGGCCGACAGGTCCAACGCCACCCCCAGTCGTCGAGTCAGCTGACGGCCGACAGGTGCAAGCGCGTCCGGCGCCACCCCCAGTCGTCGAGTCGGCTGACGGCCGACAGGTGCAAGCGCGTCCGGCGCCACCCCCAGTCGTCGAGTCGGCTGACGGCCGACAGGTGCAAGCGCGTCCGGCGCGACCCCGAGCCGTGGACCCGGCCGGCCGCCGGCCGGCGCAGGTGCGTCCGGCGCGCCCACGCGCCTCCCGTCCGGAGCGTCCGCTGCGTCCAGCGCATGCGCCAGGTACGTCCCCGGGCCGGAACCGACGTCGAGCACGATGCCCGGCGCGGTCACGTCCGCGACGATCGCGGCGAGCGCCCGCTCGACGGGCGCGTAGTGCCCACGCCCCAGGAACCGCAGCCGCGCGTCGACCATCTCGGGGGTGTCCGCGGTGAGTGCCCGCCGCTTCGCGGGCAGGAGCGTCAGGTGGCCCTGCTTCGCCTCGTCGAACCGGTGTCCGTTCGAGCAGCCGACCTGACCGCCGTCGACGCGACCGAGGGGCGCGGCGCACACGGGGCAGGCGAGCATCGGCAGCAGGTCGTCACGCACCGGCCCAGCGTACGGGCCTCGGTAGCCTGGCTGGATGTCGCTGCAGCAGCTCTTCGGCCTCGACGGACGCACCGCACTCGTGACGGGAGGCAGCTCCGGCATCGGCCGCGCCATCGCCACCGCACTCGCGGACGCGGGTGCCCACGTGCTCGTTGCCGCCCGGACGTCCGCCACCATCGACGACGCCGTCGCAGGTATCCGTAAGGCGGGCGGTTCGGCCGACGGCATCGTCGCGGACCTGTCCTCACGTGCCGGCGCACACGCACTCGCCGACGCCGCCGGAGACGTGGACGTCCTGGTGAACTCCGCCGGGATCAACCTGCGACCGCCGATGCCGGACCTCGACGAGGCCACCTGGGACGCCACGATGGCCGTCAACCTCGACGCCCCCTTCGTGCTCGGCCAGCGGCTCGCGCCCGGCATGGCCGCGCGCGGCCACGGCCGGATCGTGTCCATCAGCTCGCAGCAGGCCCACCGCCCCTTCGCCGCCAGCGGCGCGTACGGAGTCTCCAAGGCCGGTCTGGAGGCACTGGCCCGGTCCCAGGCAGAGGCGTGGTCCGCGCATGGGGTCACCTCGAACGTCCTCGTCCCCGGTTTCGTGCGCACCCCGCTCAACGAGCGGCTCGCGTCGGACCCGGCTGCCGTGTCGGCCCTGGCGGCACGGACACTGGTCGGCCGGAACGGGCTCGCCTCGGACTTCGCCGCGGCGGCCGTGTTCCTCGCCGGACCCGGGTCGGCGTACGTCACCGGGCAGTCGATCGCGGTCGACGGCGGGTTCTCCGTGCACTGAGGCCGTCACGCACGGACGGTGGGGTGCTGGGCAGCAGTACGGTCGGGACATGGCAGTCATCGAGCAGGCAACGCTGCGCCCCTCCAAGGCCGAGGCGCTCGCCGCCTGGCTCCCCGACCAGGCGTGGAGCGGCGTCGTCGCGGGAGCACCGCTCGAGGTCGTCGGGCAGTTCCGGTTCGACGACCCCGCAGGCGAGGTCGGCGTCGAAGTGCTGCTCGTCCGCACCGAGGACGGCCGGGTCCTGCAGGCGCCACTGACCTACCGGGACGCACCACTGCCCGGCACCGACGCGTTCCTGGTCATCGAGATGGACCACTCCGTGCTCGGGCGACGGTGGGTGTACGACGCGGTGGGCGATCCGGTCCATGCCGACGTGCTGCGCCGAGCGATCGTCACCGGCGGGCACGAAGCGGAGCTCGTGTTGGCCAACGGTGCCGGACAGCGGCCGAAGGACGCCTGGGCCAGCGGCAGCGGATCCGAACCCGACTCCCCCAGCGTCACCTCGGTGCGAGTGACCACCACGGATGAGGTGACGTCGATCGCGACCGACCACGGCACGATCGTCATCGCACGGGTCGTCGGCACGGCCCTGCCCGAGGGCGAGACGCTGACCGGGACGTGGACGGACGGCTCCGGGGTGCTCGCCGTCCTGCTGCCCGACCACGCCTGAGGTACTGGCAGGGCCTGCCTGCACCGGGGTCCGGCTGGCAGGATCGACTGCGTGAAGACACTGGAGTTGCCACAGACGGACCTCACCGCCTCCGACGTCGTCGTCGGACTGATGCGGATCAACGACATGAGCGACGAGGACATCCGCTCGCTGTACGGCGCCTCGCGCGACGCGGGCGTGACCATGTTCGACCACGCCGCGGTGTACGGCGAGTGGCACGGCTGCGAGGAGCGGTTCGGCGCGGCCGTCACGCTGTCTCCGGCCGAGCGCGCCGAGATCGTGCTGCAGACCAAGGTCGGCATCCGGCCGACGCCGAACGGCGCGTACTTCGACTTCTCGTACGAGCACATCCTCGAGTCCGTGCACGAGTCGCTCGAGGCACTGCGCACCGACTACGTCGACGTGCTGCTGCTGCACCGGCCCGACGCCCTGGTCGAGCCGGAAGAGGTCGCGAAGGCCTTCGACGAGCTGCACGCCGCCGGCAAGGTGCACCACTTCGGCGTCTCGAACCACACCCCCGGCCAGGTCGACCTGCTCAAGAAGCACGTCCGCCAGCCGCTCGCGTTCAACCAGGTGCAGCTGAGCATCACCCACGCCAACGTGATCTCGCAGGGCCTCACCGCGAACATGGGCGGCCTCGACCAGTCGGTCGACCGCGACAACGACATCCTCAACTACTCGCGCATCAACGACATCACGCTGCAGGCCTGGTCGCCGTTCCAGAAGGGCTTCTTCGACGGCGTCTTCCTGGGCGACCGCGAGCAGTACGCCGACTTGAACGACGTGCTCGACGAGGTCGCAGCAGCCCACGGCGTCACCCCGACCGGGATCGCGGTCGCGTGGATCACCCGCCACCCCGCGCACTTCCAGGTCGTCCTCGGCACGACGAACCCGCAGCGCGTGCGCGACTCGGCGGCCGGCTCGGACGTCGAACTGTCGCGCGAGGAGTGGTACCGGATCTTCACCGCGGCCGGACACACCGTTCCCTGAGCCGGAACGGCCCGGTCACCCCCGTCGCTCGAGCTGCGTGGGACGGCGCACAACCAAAGTGACCTCGCACCGCGCTTCCGCGCGGCGCGAGGTCACTCTGGTTGTGCGAACCGGTCCCGAACCGCGCTAGACGCCGGGACGCTCCTCGGGGCTCGGCTCCGGCACGCGCACGTCCACCGGGGACACCGCGGCGGGGTCGGCAGAGGCACCGCCCACGACGTCGAACGAGATCCCCAGCATCGCCGGGTCCTCGTCGAGCTCCAGCCCGTTCTCGCTCGTCTGGTCCTCGGGGATCGCACGGCCGCCGGACGGATCGAACGAGTTCGCAATCGACATGCGGACGAGCATGCCGGTCGCAGGTGAACGGGGCCTCTGAACCACCCCGGCATCACCGGTCAGTCGGCGAGGTCCTCCGGGTGCAGGCGGTCGCCGGCTTCCGGGCGCCGGAACACCGGGCCGCCGCCGGCCTCGTCCTCGTCCTCGTGCCCCACGGGCGAGACGCCCGGGGCGGCGGAGTCGGGGCCGACGTCGGCACCGCGGTCCTCCTCCACCTCGAGCTCGGACTCGTCACTGCCGTCCACGGGGGTGGACCGGCCCTGCTGTTCGGGATCGAACGGTGCGCTCATCGACATGGGCCGAGCATGCTCCCGCTCGGTGAACGCCGGGTCAACGTTGTCCGTCGGCCGCGATGAGCTCGAGCTGCGTCAGCGCAAGGTCGGTGCCGGCCGTGATGGTGAACGACGACCCGCCGCCGATGATCCGGAACACCCGGGTCTGGCCGGCCCAGGCGAACTCGGCACCGTCGACGGCGGTGACGGCGTCGTCGAGGGCGACCTGCCACGAGTAGGACCCTGGCGAGGCGACGGTCACGGTGTACAGCGAGGCGGCGGGGCACGACACGTCGAAGGACACGGACTCCCCCACGGCGAGCGCCGTGACGGTGCGGCCGGTGTCGTCGGTCAGCGCCGAGGCCCCGACGGGCAGGACGTCCACCGGGGCGTCCCGGTACCCGTGCACGTCGGAGGCCGAGACGGGGCGGGTGTCCGATGCCCAGCCCCGGGGTTCGTCGGACAGGGTGAACTCGATCCGCGACGCTGCGACGACCACGCTGTGCGGGATGGTGACCGAGGTCCAGGGCGAGCCGTCGACCGTCACCGACGCGATGTAGGCACCCGTGGAACCGTCGGCGACCTCGATGACCGTGGGCGGGCCTCCCCCTGCCGACACGGGCTGCTGCAGCACCGTCCGGCGGACCGACGGCGGCACGAGCACGTAGGTGCCGGTCGACGGCGCCAGCGGGTACAGGCCGATCGTCGCGAAGACGTACCAGGCGCTCATCTCGCCGTTGTCCTCGTCGCCGGGGTACCCCTGCCCCAGGTCCGAGCCGACGAACAGGCGCTCGAGCGATTCCCGGACGATGCGGTGCGCGTCGTCGTGCCGCCCGGTGAACATCGGGAAGAACGGGATGTGGTGCGCCGGCTGGTTCGACAGGCCGAGCATGCCCATCCGCACGTCGCGGGCCTCGGTCATCTCGTGGATGGGGAACCCGTACGAGCCGGACCGCGCCACGGCACCGGTCTCGGGGGTGGCGAAGAACGCGTCGATGGCCGCGTCGAACCGCTCGGGTCCGCCGTGCAGGTCGACGATGCCGGCCCCGTCGTGCGGGGCGGTGAACGCGGTGCCCCACGCGTTGGTCTCGGTGTAGTCCTCGCCCCAGTCGCGCGGGTCGAACTCGGTGCCGACCCGCCACGAGCCGTCGGGGTCGCGGCCGATGAAGAACCCGCGCTCCGGGTCGAACACGTGCCGGTACTGCAGGGACCGTCGGGCGAACCACTCGGCCTCGGCCTCGTAGCGCGACAGGTCGGCGGGCGTCTCCGCCCGCGACGCGAGCAGACCGGCCATCACGGCGAGCCCCCAGTCGTTGATGGCGGCGTCGAGGGTCCAGGACATCCCCTCGGACGTCGCCGTGTCGACGTGGCCGCGGAAGGCGCCCGGGAGGCTCCCCTTGCGTCCGACGCGCTCGTCACGCGGCGGGACGGTCGCGTTCCGCACCGCGCTCCGGTACGCCTGGGCGAGGTCGAAGCCGCGCACGCCCTTCGCGGCGAGGTCGGCGAAGACGGTGTCGCTCGTGGTGCCCGTCATGCAGTCCTCGGCCCCGGGCGCACTCCACCGCGGGGTCCACCCGCCGTCGTGGTGGTGCTCGACGAAGCCCTGTGCGAGCTCGCCCGCGGTGTCCGGGGTGAGGAGCCCGAGCAGCGGCCACGCCGTCCGGTACGTGTCCCAGAACCCGTTCGTCGTGGTGAACGGACCGTCGACGACCTCGGGCCCCGGCTCGTCGCGGATCGGCTCGGCCAGCACGTCGCCGTACGGGGAGCGGTGCCGCGGGCTGCCGGTCAGCGCGGTCTCGCCCGCTCGGTTCGGGTAGAGGAACAGCCGGTAGAGCCCGGAGTACAGGCTGGTCAGCTGGTCGGGCGTCGCCCCCTCGAACGACAGCGTCGCCAGCTCCTCGGTCCACAGCTGCTCCGCGCGGGCGCGCATGGCGTCGAACGGTCCGGCGGCGTCGAGGTTCGCGCGGGCGTCCTCGATCGACACCGTCGAGATGCCGAGCAGGACGTCGACGTCCCCGTCGACCGTGAGCCATCCGCGCAGCTCGTGCTCCCCGACGCTCGTGTGGTCGGCGGTGACCCGTGGGATGCGCACGTGCACGTGGTGCGGCGGCGTGCCCGGCCGGTCGTCGAGCAGGCACTCGACCACGGCCGTGCCGCCGGCGACCGTCACCGAGACGTCGGACACCCGGCCGTGGTGGTCGAGCACGACGGACCTGGTGCCGGTGAAGCGGAAGCCCAGCGCAAACTCCCCCGCGGTCACCTCCGCCGTCACGCCGTGGTCCAGGGCCACGCGGTACCGGTGCGGACCGTCCTGCTCGTCGTCGTGGTCGAACCCGAGCGCACGGGCCGCTCGGTCGACGTCGGGGGTGTCGAGCGGCGACGGCATCACCTGGAACACCCCGCGGTCCCCCATCCACGGCGACGGGATGTGGCTCGTCGCGAATGCCTGGATCGCCGGGCGCAGGCGGCCCTCGGTGTCGAGGCGGTCGTGCTCCTGGTACGCGTAGGGCCAGCGGTTGCTCGAGGCGTCGGTCATCGGCAGGCCGAAGACCCCGCCGTGCGGGATGCCGACGAGCGGGGCGTTGTTGCCGCGGGAGAACCGGGAGGACGCCTGGGTGCCGCGCGTGGTGCGGACGTGGTCGAGCGGGCTCGCCGGGGTCGGCCGCGCGGGCTCGATGCGGACGGCGTCGAGCCAGCCGCGCAGTGCGGGACGCTCCCCGTCGGAGCCCGCAGCCGGCGCATCGGAGCCGAGCCGGGCCTCCAGGCGGTCGACGACCAGCCCCGCGAACGGCGAGAGGTCCACCGCGCGCCGGTTCCACTGGTCGACCCACTGCTTGCGGGCGGCGTCCTGCGCCGCCGGGGTGAGCGCGTCACCGTACTGGTCGCGAGCCCCGGCGTGCTCGCTCAGGCGGGTGCCGTCGGCGAAGACGACGTCGAGTGCGAACGCGGTGGCGTCCCAGAAGTGCGGCAGGTCCGCCTCGGACGGTTCCGTCGCACCGTCGGAAAGGGTGCGCTCGGGGAACCACACCCACGACAGCTCGTCGCCGGGCTGGACTGCCAGGCCGGCGAACCCGGGGACGACCGCCTCGGCCGTGGCGTCACCCGCTGCTCGCTCGACGAGCCACCCCTCGGCGGATCCGAAGCCGACACCGTTCCGCGCCGCGACGGCCGTCGTCGGCCCACCGCTCCGTTGCAGTTCTCGCACCGTCCGAGCCTATTTGTTCCAGTCGCTGGATGAAACCTCCGGCGTGTCAGCCCTGGTCCGGGGTCCCGTCCTGCCCCTTGGTGTGCCCGGGCGCGCTCCCGGACCGGCCCGGACCGGAGTCCGACGCCGGGTCGACCGCACCCGCCCCGCCCTGCGGTGCCTGCACCGGGTTCGACGCGGGGGTGCTCGGCTCCGGACCGACCGGGGCTTCCTCGCTGGGCTCCGCCGGCTCGCTCGGCTCCTCGGCGGGCTGGCTCGGCTGCTCGGCGGGCTGGGACGGCTGCTGCTCCGGCTGCGAGGGCTGCTGCTCGGCCGGCTCGCTGGGCTGCTGCTGGTCGCTCGGCTCGTCGTCGGGCTGCTCGCTCGGCTGCTGCTCGGTCGGGGCCGTCGAGGTGGTGTCCGTCGGCGCCGGGGTGCCGTCGTCGTCGCCACCGAGGGCGAACACCGCGACCCCGATGCCGACGAGCACCAGGACGACCACGATGATCGCCGCGATGAGCGGGCCGCGCTTCTTCCGCTCCGGCTCGTCCGCGGGAGCCGGGGTCGGTCGGACCGGGGCGGCGGGGTCCGGCGTGGGCACCGGGCCACCCGCGCCCGTCGCACCGCGGTCGTTCGCCTGGGCGCCGAGCACGGTCGTCGAGACGTCGTCGGCAGGGTTCGGGCGCTGGGTGTCGAGCAGCCGGGTGGCCTCGTCGCCGGCGGGCCGCGCTCCGCCGTCCGGCAGCTCGCTCGCCGGCATCGCCTGCGTCCGGTCGTCAGCAGCAGCGGCGGCACCGGCACCGGCGGCAGCCGCGACGCCGGCGGCACCGGCCGCGGCGGTCACCGCACCGGGCGCCCCGGGCAGCAGCTGCGTGGCGTTCGTCGGTTCGTCGCGACCCAGGGCGCGGAGCCGCTCGGCCGCCTCGGCCGCGGTCGGACGGTCGGCCGGGTCCTGCGCCGTCATCACGTGCAGCAGGGTGCGCCAGGCCGTCGGCAGGTGCTGGTCGATCTCGGGCGAGCGGGTCAGGCGCGCGGTCGCCGACTCGATCGCGCTGCCGGGGAAGGGCTGTCGGCCGGTCATCGCCTCGAGCAGCACGAGCCCGAGCGAGTAGACGTCGGCCTTGCCGGTGATCTCCTTCGCCAGGACCTGCTCGGGTGCCAGGTAGGCGGCCGTCCCCATCACGGTCCCGGTGCCCGTCACGCGCGAGGCGTCGCGGAGCAGGGCGATCCCGAAGTCGGCGAGCTTGACGTGCCGGCCGTCGCGCTCGAGCAGGACGTTGGCGGGCTTCACGTCCCGGTGCACGATCCCCTGCGCGTGCACGGCACTCAGGCCGTCGGCGACCTGCGCACCCAGCCGGGCGGCGGTCGCGGGGTCGAGCGGGCCCTCGCGCAGACGGGTCGCGAGGTCGCTGCCCGGCACGAGTTCCATGACGAGGTACGAGTCACCGTCGACGTCGTCGAGTGCGGCGTCGTAGAGGGTGACGAGCTCGGGTGCCCGCAGCGTCGCGAGGGTCTGGATCTCCGCCTCGGCGCGGGCGCGTTCGCCGCGGTCGACCGGGCCGATGCGGAACACCTTGACCGCGACCTCGCGACCGAGCTGCTCGTCGACCGCCCGGTACACGGACGCCATGCCACCGTGTCCGAGCGTGCCCGTGACGCGGTACCTGCCGCCGAAGACCCGTTCTTCCATGACCGCAACCTACCGGTCCGCGCTGACGGGGCCTCCCATCCGGAGCGCCGGAGGTGCTCGTCCCGGCGCGGGCCAGCGAGTGCGGTCGAGTGGCGTCGAGTGAGCAGACGATGTCGGGTGCCCGGGCACGACCCGACGTCTTCTGCTCGCCGGGTGCCCTGGTCAGGAACGCCCGAGGGCCCCCGGCTCGGGCTCGGCACCGCGGTGGAGCGCCGTCAGGTACAACCGGTGGGCCGTGATCACCAGGGCGAGCCACGCCAGCCCGAGCGCCCACGCCGCCAGCACGTCGGTGAGCCAGTGGTGCCCGAGGAACACCCGCGACGCACCCACCGACAGGACGAACAGCGTGCCGACGACGATCGTCCACACCCGGGTCACCACCCGCGACTGCCGCAGGAGCAGCAGGTACACGATCGTGCCCACGATCACCGTCGCGTTGAGCGTGTGCCCGGACGGGAACGACGGCGACGACTCGTACGGCGGCACCGCGTCGGACAGCGGCGGACGCGCCCGGCCGATCAGGTCCTTGCCCGCGATGGTCATGAGCAGCGACCCCCCGCTCGCCGCGACGAGGAGCACCAGCGGCGTCCACGCCCGGCGCTGGACCGTGAAGCCGACCAGGAACCCGAGGGCGACGATCGGCATGCCGATGGTGCCGGCGATGTCCGTCCACCACGTGACCAGTCGGTCGCCCGTCGGGGACCGGAGCGTCAGCGCCCAGTCGAGCACGGGTCGGTCGAGCACGGCGACGTCGTCGGCTTCACGGACGGCGTCGTAGACCTCGGAGGCGATCCAGGTCGCGAGGACGGCGATGCCGACCCCGACGGCGAGGGTGAGGAGCAGGAGGGGCATCGCCCCGTACCGCTTGCCGAGCGCAGCCCACGCTCCGGCGATCCTGCGGCCGGCCCGGGACCGCCAGTGGGTCAGGTCGACGTCGCCGACGTGCCGGTCGGCGGCGGCGGCGCTGCGTTCGGTGTGCATCGGTCCACAGTGCCCGAACCGCCAGGGAGCCGTCCGGGCAGCGTGCATCGACTGCCAGTATCTGACATGCTACGTTGCAACCTCGAAGAGATGGAGGATGAACATGCGGTCAACGAATCTGCGCGGGGTCACCGTCGCGTGCGGGGTGCTCCTTGCAACTATCGTCAGTGTGAGCATCACGGCACCAGCGAACGCGTCGGCTACGAAGGCCGTCCAGACCTACGGGCTCGACGGCATCACCGTGCAAGGCCTCCCGAGGTTCACGAACGAGGCGGCGCTCCTCGACTACGTCGCGACGAACGCGGTCAGTACTCGGCTCGACGCGGAGACCGGCAGGATCATCTCGGTCGCACCTGTCACGCCCGCTAAGCAACAGGCGAGGGTGTCCGTGCGGAACACCTGCAAGTCCGGAGATGCGTACTGGGCAGCCGCTGCGACGCCGTACACGAACAACTGCTTCTACGGCTCCGCCGGGACCTACACGTTCCCGAGGGGAGGCACGTTCTCGAGGAAGTTCTACATGGGGAGCCACACGGCGCGCGGCGGTTGGAAGTACGGCGGCAAGCAGAACCACACTCCGAAGCAGGGGCCAGGATCGGTTGCGACGCTCGACGCCGTGACACAGATCAACCGCGGCCAGCTCTACTGACCGTGCCCGCTCGGGTGCCCGAACCGCCCGGGAGCCGTCCCGGCAGCCGCCTGGCGGAGCGGGCGTCACCGACCCGGGGCCGCGTCACGCCCCGCTCGAGCGCCCCGCCCGGACAGCCCGCCGCGACCGCTGCAGGACGACGAGCCCCACCGTCAGGCCGACGGCGGCGATGAACGGTGTCGCGAACCACCCGAGGACGATCGGCACGGCCCGTTCCTCCGGAGCATCCACACGGAGCATCAGCGACCACGCGTACAGGGGCAGCGCGACGGTGGCGGCCCAGGCGACCACCACCAGGACGGTGAGCAGCACGGCGGCCCCTCGGTGGTCGGAGCGTCGGGGGGTGTTCGTCACGAGCCCAGGGAACCAGACGCGGCTCAGTCCTTCGCGTCGGAGTACGCGCCCACGACCGCGACCGACAGCGGGAACGTCACCGGGAAGTCCTGGAACAGCAGCCGCCCGGCGTCCACCGCGGCCTCGCGGATCTGCGTCGCCACCCACTCCGCGTGCTCCGCCGGCGCGTGCACCACGATCTCGTCGTGCACGAAGAACACCAGGTGCGGCCCGTCGGTCACGGCCCCGGGGAACCGGGCGAGCAACCGCGACCGCAGTGACCCCATCCACGCGAGCGCCCACTCCGCCGCGGTCCCCTGCACCACGAAGTTGCGCGTGAACCGCCCCCAACTGCGGGCACGGGACTCCACCGCACGCTGCATAGCCGGGGTGCCCTCGACCGTGTACGCCTGGTTGCGGGCCTCGAACCACGCGTCCTCCGGCACCGGGGACGTCCGCCCGAGCAGCGTCGTCACGGGTTCGCCGCGCTCCCCCGCACGCGCGGCCCGTTCGACCAGGTCGAGTGCCTGCGGGAACGCCCGCACCAGGCGTGGCACGAGGCGTCCGCCCTCGCCCTGCGTCGCCCCGTACATCGCACCGAGCATCGCCAGCTTGGCCTGCTGCCGGGTCTCGACCGCCCCCGAGGCCACCACCCCGTCGTACAGGTCGCGCCCGTCACCGGCCGCGGCCATCGCCCGGTCGCCGGACATCGCCGCGAGCACGCGCGGCTCGAGCTGGGCGGCGTCCGCCACCACGAGCTTCCACCCGGGATCGGCGACGACGGCGCCGCGGATGCCCTTCGGCAGCTGCATCGCGCCTCCACCGTCGGCCGCCCACCGCCCGGTGACGACGCCGCCGACCACGTACTTCGGGTGGAACCGGCCGTCGCGGATCCAGTCGTCGAGCCACGTCCAGCCGTTCGCGGTGAGCAGCCGGGCCAGGCGCTTGTACTCGAGCAGCGGCTCGATGACCGGGTGGTCGATCTCCTGCAGCTCCCACTTCCGCGTGCTCGTGACCATCAGGCCGGTACGGCGGAGTGCCTTCAGGACGTCGGCGGGCGAGTCCGGGTTCAGGCCCGGGTCGCCGAGGCGGTCGCGCACGACGGCGGCGATCTCCTCGAGGCGTCGGGGCCGGACGCCGTACGGCACGCGCGGCCCGAGGGCGTCCTCGAGCAGGCGCTCGTGCACGTCGGCACGCCACGGCAGCCCGGCGTGCAGGATCTCGGCCGCGACGAGCGCGCCGGCCGACTCGGCGGTGAGCAGGAGCCGCAGCGCACCGGGAGCGTTCGAACCGGCGACGGCGGCGAGCTGCGCGCGGAACTCGGCGACCGGATCGACCTCGTCGTCGGGCACCGAGGCGGTGAACAGGGCGTCGTCGAAGAGCTGCGCCTGCGTCGGCCGGACGACCCGGGCCTCCGCCACGGGTGCGTCGAGGGCGTCGGCGGGCGCCCCGGCCAGCGCGGAACCGCGCGCGGCGAGCGCGCTGCGCAGGACGCGACGGCCGAGCCGCAGGTCGACACAGCGACCGACCCGTCCGCCCGCGGCGAGCACGGCCGGGTACCAGCGTGTGGTGTCGTCCCACACCCAGCGCACGCCCGGTGCGTCGTGGGCCGCGACGAAGGCCGGGAGGCCCGGCTCGTCCAGGCGGACCGGCTCGCCCCCGGCGGCCCCCGCGTCGGTCAGGGGCGTCGCGAGGACGCCGCCGTCGACACGGCGCAGGACGAGGTGCACGACACGATCATGCCGTGCCCCACCGACCCCGGCGGACCGGGGTCGGTGGGAGGTCACTCGCCGGGTCGGACCGCGGCGGTGTCGGCGACGTCGATGCGGACGTCGCCGTCCTCGGCACGGGACACCTCGACCCGCGGGTCGGCGTCGTGCTCGTCGGAACCGGACATGCGGCGGAACGTGTCCTGCCGGCGTTCCTCGAACGTCATGTCGACACCGTCGTCCAGGTGGTCGTGGTCGGGCTTCGTCATGCCGTGCACGGTACGCGGCCGGGGCTGCGCGGGTCAGGCGACGGGAGCCGTGCCGGTCCGTTCGGTCACGCGCCGCCGCGAGCCCACCGGTCGAGCACGGCCGTGCGGAGTCGTCCGGCCGGCGCCGACGAACGGGCCGTCGCCAGCGGGACCCCGAACACGAACTTCGCCGCACTGGCGTCCCCCTCGGTGCCGTCGTGCGGTCCGGGCGGTGTGAGACGGAACCGGCGGGCGAACCGCACGAGGTTCGCGTCCGGCCCCAGGACGGCCGGCAGCCCGGGGTCGAGCATCCACGACCGGCACTGCCACCACCGGGCGGCGCGGTCCGGGGCGAGTCGGCGGAGCACCTCGGGTGCCGTCGCGAAGGCGAGGTCGCAGGCCGCCGGGTCGAGCGGCCCGCCCTCGGGCACGTGCACGTGCCAGGCCGGTGTGCCGTCCGCCAGGTGGTCGCCGACCTCGAACTGGAGGCGCCCCACCGCGACCACGCGGCCGGTCACCACCGCGACGAGCCAGTCGAGTCCGGCCCCGTCCAGCCCGTACCGTGCCAGCTTCCGCTCGACGTCGGCGACGGTCCCCTCCGCCAGCGCCCGCGGGAGCCCGCGGGCCTCCAGGGCGGCGGCGTTGCCCGGCGCGGCGGCGCGGAGCGCGGCGACCAGGAGGGTCTCCCGCGCCACCGGCGGCACGTCGGCGACGGTCGCGGCGAGCGCCGTCGCCACCGTCGCGGCGTCGTCCGGCGACCCGACGGCGGCGGCGAGGACCGCGACGGACGCGGGACGGGCCTCCAGGCCGGGGACGCCGGCCGTCACTTCAGGCCGGACGACGCGAGCCCGTCCATCACCCGCCGCTGGAGCACGACGAACATGATGAGCACCGGGGCCATGGCCATCAGGCTGGCCGCCATGAGCACCGGGTAGTCGATCGTCCGGTCGCTGGACAGCGTGGCGAGCCCGGCCGCCAGGGGCATGTCCTCGGCGCGGGTGGACACCACGAGCGGCCAGAGCAGCTCGTTCCACGACCACAGCACCGTCGTGATCGCGAGGACGCTGATCGACGGACGGGCCAACGGCAGCATGATCCGCCAGAACGTCTGGAACGGGTTCGCGCCGTCCATGCGCGCGGCCTCCTCGAGCTCCGGCGGCATGTTGAGGAACGCGGTGCGCATCAGGAACGTCCCGAACGCGCTGAACAGGCCCGGAGCGACGATGCCGGCGAGGGTGTCGAGCCAGCCGAGGCCCTGCACGATCTGGTACTGGGAGATGAGGTACACCTGCGACGGCACCAGCAGGATCGACAGCACGATCCCGAGGATGAGGCCGCGTCCGCGGAACCGCATGCGGGCGAACGCGTACCCGGCGAGGGTGCACAGCACGATCTGCGCGAGCGTGCGGATGAGGGTGACCCAGACGGACGTCGCGAGCTGGTCCAGGAACGGCAGGCGGTCGAAGACCTGCGCGTAGTTCTGCCACTGCAGCTCCCCCGGCCAGAAGACCGGCGTGACCGACTGCACCTGTGCGTTCGTGGACAGCGACATGATGATCTGCCAGAGGAACGGGAACGCCATCACGAACCCGCCGACGCCGAGCACGACGTGGATCCACCAGTGGCTGCCCTGCCGCCGACGGGGGCGGACGCCCGACCGGCTGCGGATCCCGGTGGTCGTCGTGGTCGGGGCAGCGGTCTCCGGGCGACGCGCTGCGATGGTGCCGGTCATGACTGGACCCACTTCTTCTGGACACGGAACTGGACGACCGTGATGATGCCGATGAGCAGGAAGATCACCATCGCGATCGCGGCCGCGAAGCCCTTGTCGCCGTCGACGAACCCGGCGTTGTAGAAGTAGAAGACGAGGGACATCGTCTTCGGGATCACCGGGTTGAGGGGCCCGAGGATCGCGTAGAGCAGATCGAACAGCTGGAAGCTCGAGATCGTCGTGACGATGAGCACGAAGAAGATGCTCGGGCTGAGGAGCGGGACGGTGACCGAGCGGAACTGCCGCCACCGGCTGGCACCGTCGAGCTCGGCTGCTTCGTAGAGCTCCGGCGGGATGTCCTTGAGCCCGGCGCCGAGGATGATCATCGAGAAGCCGAGCGACGACCACAGTCCGACCAGGGACACCGCCACGAGCGCGAAGCCCGGGGTGGAGATCCAGAACGGGCCGTCGATGCCGAACAGGCCGAGGAACGAGTTCACGATGCCGAAGTCGCCGTTGAACATGATGCGCCAGACCAGGGCGATCGCAGCAGGCATCGCGACGTAGGGCAGGAAGAAGAGCACGCGGTAGAACTGGGCGAACCGCAGGCCCGGGGTGTTCAGCAGGCTGGCGAGCCAGACCGCGATCGGGATGCCGAGCAGGACGATCGCCGTGTAGACGATCGTGTTGAGCAGCGACTGGTAGAGCTGCGGGTCGGAGACCAGGCGGACGTAGTTCGCGATCCCGCTGAAGCTCGCTCCGCCGAAGACCCCCCAACTGGTGAACGAGTACCAGAACGTCTGGAGGATCGGCCAGATGAAGAACGTGCCGACGCCGATGAGCAGCGGCAGGACGAACAGCCACGGCCAGAGGCCGTCGGTGCGCGCTGCACCGCCGCGGCGGGCTCCGGGCGTCGTCGGGGGCGGAGACGCCTGTGCGGCGTCACGGTGCGGGGTGGTGGTCGTCATCAGGTCGCTCCTCGGCCAGGGCGGTCGGATCGGGTGCGACGCCCGGGCGTCGCGTGCGGGTGGGTCGCGGAACGGCCGACCGGCCGGGGATCAGGCCCGGCCGGTCGACCGGGCTCGTCACTCCTTGGCGAGTGCCGCGTCCATCTTCGCGGCCAGCTCCTCGGCGACCTCGTCGACCGGCTCCGAGCCGTCGAAGGCGCTCGGGAGCAGGTTCGTCTCGAGGGTGTTCCACGTGGCGGTGTTCTTCGACACGGGCAGCGGCTTCGCGTACTCCACCGCGTCGAGGAACACCTGCAGGTCGGCGTCCGGCATGGTCTTCGTGAACGCGTCCTGCGTCCCCGTGTACGCGGGGATGATCGCGCCCATGTCGCCCTGCTGCTGCTGGGCCGGCTTCGACGCCATGTAGGCCTGCAGCGCCTGCGCCGCCGCCTTGTTCTTCGAGCCCTCGGCCACGACGTTCGAGACACCGTGGATGACCGTGGCCTGCTCCTTGCCCTTCGGCAGGGGGTAGGCGACGACGTCCTGCTCGATGTCGCTGCCGATCAGCGCCGAACGGAACCAGCTGCCGCCCTGGTACATCGCGACCTTGCCGGAGGTGAACCACTGGTCGGCGGTGGTGTCGGTCAGCTGCTGCATCGTGGGCGACGCCCCGGACTCGATGAGGTCGGCCCAGAAGGCCAGCCCGGCTTCGGCCGCCTCGGAGTCGTACGCCGACTCCTTGCCGTCGATGACGGAGCCGCCGGCCTGGAAGATCGTGTCGTAGTAGGTGGTCTGGCCGTCCATGCCCGCGGCGGCGCCGTACGCACCCTTGCTCTTCAGCTTCTCGGAGAGCTCGGCACCGGTCTGCTGGAAGTCGTCCCAGGTCCAGTCCTTCGGCGGCATCGGGACGCCGGCCTGCTCGAACAGCGACTTGTTCATCCAGACGCCGATGGTGTCGAAGTCCTTCGGGACGCCGTACTGGGTGCCGTCGTACGTGTAGAGCTTGTTGAGCGCGGACGAGTAGTTCGCCGGGTCGATGGCGCCCGACTCGACCGAGTCGGTGATCGGGGCGAGCTTGCCGTTGGCTGCGTACAGCTGGAAGTTCGGGCCGTTCATCCAGAACAGGTCGGGCAGCGTGTTGCTCGAGCCCTGCGTCTGCAGCTTGGTGAAGTAGCTGGCGTACGGCGTGACGTCGACGTTGACCTTGATGTCGGGGTACTCCTCGTTGAACCCGGCGATGTTGGCCTTGATGGCCTTCACCTGGTTCTGGTCCCAGACGGCGTACGTCAGGTCCGCCTTGGTGTCCTTCGCGACCTCGCCGGAGCCGGACGCCCCGGACGACGAGGAGCACCCGGCGAGGAGTGCGGCCGCACCGAGCGCGGCGACGGCGCCGAGGAGGGCGCGGCGCACGCCGGTTCCTCGGGCGGGGATGTGTGCGGTCATCGGGAGGTCCTTTCGCACGGCCGTCAGGAGACGACGGTCTGGGTGGCGGGGGTGACGGGGTGGGTGAAGTGCGCGATCGTTCCGGCCGGCAGGGGCGGGACGTCGATCGGGACGGAGCCGTTGCGCAGCGACCGGGTCGCGAGTGCGCCCGCGGCGACCGCGGCGCGGGCCGCGAGCGGGGAGAGCTCCGTGGGTTCACCGAAGGCGACGGACCGGAGGAACTCGGTCATGGTGAGCAGGTCGGCGTCGGCGTGGCCGTCCTCGACGCCGTCGACGGGGTACTCGCGGTCGCCCGCGGTGTCCCACCCGCGGCGGTGGTTCCAGACCTTCACGACCCCGCCGCCGGTGTCGCCGATGTTCTCGAGCCGTCCCTCGGTCCCGATGACGGTGTAGTTCCGCCAGTAGTCCGGGGTGAAGTGGCACTGCTCGTAGCTGGCCTGCACCCCGTTGTCGAGCGTCATCATGACCATCGAGACGTCCTCGACGTCGACGACGGGGTTGAGCCCGGTCTGCTCGAGCGGCGGCCAGTTGTCGAACGAGAACCAGTCCCCCATCAGCTCGCCGCTGCGGTCCCGTCGGTCCTGCACGTCGCCGTACACCGACAGCGACCCCATGCCGACGACCCGTGCGGTGTCGCCGCCGCCGAGGGCGTGGATGACGTCGAGGTCGTGGCTGGCCTTCTGCAGGAGCAGGGAGTTCACCTTCGAGCGGTCGGCGTGCCAGTCCTTGAAGTAGTAGTCGCCCCCGTTGCCGACGAAGTGCCGGCACCAGACCGCCTTCACCTCGCCGATCTCGCCGCGGTCGACGATGTCGCGCATCAGGCGGACCACCGCCGCGTGCCGGAAGTTGTGCCCCACGTAGAGGGGCGTGCCGGTCTCCGCAGCCGTGTTCAGCACCGCGTCGGCGTCCTCGACGGTGATGGCGAGGGGCTTCTCGAGGTAGACGGCGATGCCGGCACGGAGCAGGTCGATCGCGATCTCGGCGTGGGTCCAGTCCGGTGTCGTGACGATCGCCGCGTCCACGTGGCCCGTCAGGTCCCGGTGGTGCTCGGCGACCAGTGCGTCGGGGTACTCGGCGCGCCCACGCTCGCGGCCGGCGTCGGTGACGTCCGCCACGGCGACGATCCTGGCGCGGAGGGTCGGGTCGGCGGCGGTCGCCTCGGCGACGTGCCGTGCGATCGCGGACCGCTGGCCCATCCCGACCACCGCGATGCGGAGTTCTGCGTCATCAGCGCTCGTGCTCATCTCGCTCCCTTGCGTGATAGTGACGTCCATGATGCCGAATCGATCATGAATGCACAATAGGCGCTCAGGGATCGCTCACGGCAGGGGGTGCGGTCGGGTTTTACACGATCGAAACGTCATCGCAGCACCGGCGGTCGGTCGACGCTCCCACGGGACGGTCGAGGACGACGGGTCGATCGGACCCGAGCCGCGGCCTTCCACCCGGTCCGGCGTCAGTCGGCGACGACGAGCTCGACGCCGGCACTCGCCAGGTCGGCAGCGAAGCCCGAGGGCACGGGCTGGTCGGTCACCAGGACGTCGATGCGTTCGAGCGGGCAGATGCGCGCGAAGGTGGCGCGCTCGATCTTCGTCGAGTCGGCGACCACCACCACACGACGCCCCACCGACGCGAAGTGCCGGCTGACCTCTGCCTCACCCTCGTGCATCGTGGTGGCGCCGTACTGCCCGGTCAGGCCGTCGACGCCGAGCACGACCAGGTCGAGCGCGAACTCGTCGAGCGTGTCGCGCACCAGCGGCCCCACGAGCTCGTAGGACTGCCGCCGCGCCACGCCGCCGGTGACCACGATCTTGACGTTCGCGCGGACGGACAGCTCGTACCCGACGTTGAGGGCGTTGGTCACGATGGTGATGCCGAACTCGCCGTCGGCGCGGATGAAGCGCTCGCTCTTGCCGAGTTCGCGGGCGACCTCGGTCGTGGTCGTCCCGCCGTTCAGGCCGACGGTCTCACCCGGCTGCACGAGCTGGGCGGCGGCGCGGGCGATCGCGGTCTTCGCCTCGGCCTGCCGAGCGATCTTGTACTGCAGCGGGAGCTCGTACCCCGCGCCGAGTGCCGCCGCTCCCCCGTGCGTGCGCGTGACGAGCCGCTGGTCGGCCAGGGTCGCGAGGTCGCGTCGGGCCGTCGCCGCGGAGATCCCGAGCAGCTCGCCGATCTCGGCGATCGACACGTTGCCGCGTTCGCTCACCAGTTCGAGCAGGGCGTTCAGCCGCTGTTGGGGGGTCATGTCGGTCATCCTACGGCGTCCAGCGCGGCCGGTCATGATCGGGAATGACGTTTTGCTCTTCCGTCGCGCACGATCGCTCGCTACGCTTCCTGATCATCGATCACCGGGATCGATCCGGACCGGGAGGCCTCCATGACCGACACCTTCGTGAGCGCCGAGCTGGCGTCCCAACCGGAGACCTGGCGGACCGCGGCGGGCCTGCTGCCGACGTTCGCGGGCGCGCTCCCCCAGCCGGGCGAACGCGTCGCGGTGGTCGGCTGCGGCACGAGCTGGTTCGTCGCGATGAGCTACGCCGTCGCCCGCGAGCAGGCGGGCCTCGGGACCACCGACGCGTTCGCCGGCTCCGAGTACCCGGCGTCCCGCGAGTACGACCGCGTGGTCACCATCAGCCGGTCGGGCACGACGACCGAGATCGTCGACCTGCTCCGCGCCCTGCCGTCGCAGCGGACCGCCCTGATCACCGCCGTGCCGGACAGCCCGGCCGCGGCCGTCGCCGACGACGTCGTGGCCCTGCCCTTCGCCGACGAGCGGTCGGTCGTGCAGACCCGGTTCGCGACGACGACCCTCGCACTGCTGCGGGCGTCGATCGGTGACGACGTGGACGCCCTCGCCGCCCAGGCCGAGACCGCGCTGACGCTGCCGATCGACGACCTGCTCGACGCCGAGCAGGTCACGTTCGTCGGCCGCGGCGCCGCCGTCGGTCTGACCGCCGAGGCTGCGCTCAAGACGCGCGAGGCCGCGCAGTTCTGGGCGGAGTCCTACCCCGCCATGGACTACCGGCACGGGCCGATCGCCATCGCGCAGCCCGGTCGCCTGGTCTGGTCGCTCGGTGCCGCCCCGACGGGCCTCGCCGACGACGTCGCCGCCACCGGTGCCCGGTTCGTCCACCACGACCTCGACCCGATCGCCGGGCTCGTCGTCGTGCACCGGTTCGCCGTGGCCCTCGCCGAGCAGCGCGGGCTGGACCCGGACAACCCCCGGTCGCTCACCCGTTCGGTCATCCTCACCTGATGGCGTCCGCAGCGGCGGTGCTCGGGGTCGACGTCGGCGGCACGGGCATCAAGGCCCGGCTGACCGGCGCCGACGGGCTCGTCCTCGACGAGGTCCGGGTGCCGACGCCGCGCGACGACCCTCGGGCCGAGCAGCTGGCCGCGGTCGTCGGCGCGCTGGCGACGCAGGCCGCGGAGCGTGCACCGCTCGCGGCGGTCGGGCTCGTGACACCGGGTGTCGTCGACGAGACCACGGGCACCGTGGTCCTCGCGGTGAACCTCGGATGGCGCGACGTGCCGGTCGGTGACACCGTGCGGGCCGAGCTCCGACGTCGGGGGATCGACGCTCCGCTCGCCGTCGGCCACGACGTCCGTGCCGGTGCGCTGGCCGAGGTCCGCGCCGGTGGTCCGGCGCTGGCCCGCGGGTCGGTCGCCTTCGTGCCGGTCGGGACCGGGCTCGCGAGTGCGCTCGTGGTGGACGGTCACGTCGTGCCGGGCGGCGGTTGGGCGGGGGAGATCGGCCAGGTGCGGATCACGGCCGGGCCGCACGCCGGACTGCGCGTCGAGGAGATCGCGTCCGCCGGTGCGGTCGCGCGCCGGACCGGGACGGCCTCCGCGCTCGATGCGGTCCGCCGGGTGCACGCGGGCGACCCCGTCGCGACCGCCGTCTGGGACGACTGCGTGGCGGTGCTCGCCGATGCCCTCGCGTGGACCACGGCCGTCGCGGGCTGCCACACGGTCGTCGTCGGCGGGGGACTCGCCCTGGCCGGCGACCTGCTCTTCGACGGGCTCCGTGCCCGCCTGACCGAACGCCTCGTCGGCGTGCGCGTGCCGGCCGTCGTCCCGGCGCAGCACGGCGACGCCGCCGGTGCGATCGGCGCCGACGCGCTCGCACGACACCTGCTCGAGACCGGGGTGCTGGTGTGACGACGCTCGTCCGCGCCCCGCGCATCCTGACCGCCACCGACGACGTGCACGACGGCTGGCTCGTGGTCGACGAGGACGACGACACCGTCCAGGCCGTCGGGCGGGGGACGCCACCACCGACCGACACGGTGCGCACCCTCGACGGCACCGTCGTCCCCGGTTTCGTGGACCTGCACGCCCACGGTGCGCTGGGCCACGACTTCGCCATTTGCTCCGTCGACGGCGCCCGGACCGCGGTCGCGCACCACCGCTCACGGGGGACCAGCGTGCTCGTCGCCTCGGTGGCCACCGGAACGCCGACGGACACCGCCGCCGCACTCGCACGGCTCCGGTCGCTCGTGGCGGACGGCACGCTCGCCGGACTGCACCTCGAGGGGCCGTGGCTCGCTCCGGCCCGACGTGGTGCCCACCGAGCCGACCTGCTGCACGCACCGGCGCCGGCCGAGCTGGACGCCTACTGCGAGGCAGCCGACGGCGCGCTCCGCATCGTCACGCTCGCACCTGAGCTGCCGGGCGCCCTCGACGCCGTCGTACGCCTCACCGCCGCGGGGGTGGTCGTCGCGATCGGCCACACCGACGCCACCGCCGACCAGACCCGCCGCGCGATCGACGCCGGCGCCTCGCTGGTCACCCACCTGTTCAACGGCATGCCGCCGCTGCACCACCGCGCGCCCGGACCGGTCGGGGTCGCCCTGACCGACGACCGCGTGCTGCTCGAGTGCATCGTCGACGGGCACCACCTCGACCCCACGACGGTCGCGCTCGTCCAGCGGAGCGCCCCCGGCCGCACCGTCCTGGTCTCCGACGCGATGTCGGCGACCGGCTGCGCGGACGGCGAGCACACGGTGGCCGGTTCCGCGGTGTCGGTCCGCGACGGGATCGCCGTGCTGAGCGACGGCTCGTCGCTGGCGGGGAGCACGATCACCGTCGCCGACGCCGTCCGACGGCTCGTGGCCGCGGGCACACCGCTGCCCGAGATCGTCGCCGCCTCGGCCGGACGCGCGGCCGCCCTGCTCGGGCTGCCGGCGCCGCTCACGGTCGGCGCACCCGCCGACCTGCAGGTCCTGGACCCGGTGACCGGCGACGTGCACGACCTGCCGACGGAGGTGACCGCGTGATCCTCGTCGTCACCCCGAACCCCGCGGTCGACGTGACCTACCGGGTCGCCGAGCAGCGCATCGGCGAGACCCAGCGCGTGCTCGAGGTGCAGCGGCGCCCAGGCGGCAAGGGGTTGAACGTCGGTCGGGTCCTCGCCGCCCTCGACGTCCCGAGCCGAGCCGTCCTGCCGCTCGGGGGCACCGCGGGCCGGTGGATCGCGGACGCGCTCGACGCCCTCGGGCTCGCACACACCGACGTCGCCGTCGCGGGGGAGACCCGCACGACGGTCACGGTGGTCGACGACGCGGCCCACCCGACGATGTTCGGCGAACCCGGACCCGCGCTCGACCCCCTCGAGTGGGACGCGGTCGCCGCGGCCGTCGACGAGCTGCTCGACGGTGCGGACGTGCTCGTCGTGTCCGGTTCGCTGCCGGGCGGCACCGATCCCGCCGTCGTCGCGTGCTGGGTGACGGCCGCCCGTGCGCACGGCGTCCGCACGGTGGTCGACTGCTCCGGCCCGGCGCTCCTGGCGGCCGCGACCGCCGGCGTCACCGTCTGCAAGCCGAACCGCGAGGAACTGCTCGCCGCCACCGGCACCGACGACGAGCGGACGGGCGCGCTGCACCTGCTCGCCCGCGGAGCGGCCGTCGTCGTGGTCTCGCGGGGATCGGACGGCATCGCCGCCCACACCGCGGAGCACGTGCTCGAGGTCCCCGCGGTCCCGGGCGTCTCCGGCAACCCGACCGGTGCGGGAGACGCCGCGACCGCCGGGCTCGTCCGCGCCCTCGTGACCGACGAGGACGGCACAGCGCTCCACGAGCAGGACGACACGGGCCGCTACGGCGGCACACCCCTCGACGACGCCACCCTGCTCCGCGCTCTCCGGTCCGCCGCCGCGCACGGTGCCGCCGCCGTCCTGCAGCCGGTGGCCGGCGAGGTCGACCCGGCCGACGTGCACCGCTTCCTGTCCGGACCACCCGCCCCCACCTCCGACCGAACGAGGACCCCCGCATGATCACCGACCTCGCCCTCACGGGTCTGCTCGACACCGCCCGCACCGCCCACCGCGGGGTCGGCGCCTTCAACGTCGTCCTGCTCGAGCACGCCGAGGCCATCGTCGCCGGCGCCGAGTCGGCGGGCCTGCCGGTCGTCCTGCAGATCAGCGAGAACTGCGTCCGCTACCACGGCGGACTCGCGCCCATCACGACCGCGACCCAGGCCGTGGCCCGGGCCGCCGACGTCGACGTCCTCGTGCACCTCGACCACATCGAGGACCCGGACCTCGTCGCCGCGGGCATCGACCTGGGCGTCGACTCGGTCATGTACGACGGCTCCCACCTGGACTTCGCCGCCAACGTGGCCGCCACGCGCGCGCTCGCCGAGCGGTGCCACGACGCGGGGATCGCGATCGAGGCGGAGCTCGGCGAGGTCGGCGGCAAGGACGGCGTGCACGCGCCCGGCGTGCGGACCGACCCGACCGACGCCGCGGCCTTCGTGGCGGACACCGGGGTCGACGCGCTGGCCGTCGCGGTCGGGACCTCGCACGCCATGCAGACGCGCGAGGCCGCGGTGGACCGTGCCCTCGTCGAGCGCCTGCGGGCCGCGGTGCCCGTGCCGCTCGTGCTGCACGGGTCGTCCGGGTTGTCCGACGACGAACTGCGCGGCGCGGTCCGGGCCGGGATGACGAAGATCAACATCTCGACGCACCTGAACGGCCTGTTCACCCAGGCGCTGCGCTCCGTGCTCGACGAGCGTCCGGACGTCGTCGACCCGCGCAAGTACGTGGGGGCCGGGCGGGACGCCGTGGCCTCGGAGACGGCACGCCTCCTGACGCTCCTGCACGGCTGACACCGACGGCGCGGCTGCGGCGACGGCACAGGCAGCACGCGCGCCCGCGCCGACTGCTGCGGCGACGGCACAGGCAGCACGCACGCCCGCGCCCGCGCCGACTGCTGCGGCGCCGAGCCCGAAGGCCTCAGCAGAGCGGGACGTTCACCGCGAGCCCGCCCATCGCGGTCTCCTTGTACTTCGACGACATGTCGGCCCCGGTCTGCCGCATCGTCTCGACGACCTGGTCGAGCGACACGTGGTGCACCCCGTCGCCCCGCAGGGCCATCCGCGCGGCGTTGATCGCCTTGTTCGCGGCGATCGCGTTGCGTTCGATGCACGGGATCTGCACCAGGCCACCGATCGGGTCGCACGTCAGCCCGAGGTTGTGCTCCATCGCGATCTCGGCGGCGTTCTCGACCTGCTCGGGGGTGCCGCCGAGCACCTCGGCCAGGCCGGCCGCGGCCATCGACGCCGCGGATCCGACCTCGCCCTGGCACCCGACCTCGGCTCCGGAGATCGAGGCGCGTTCCTTGTAGATCGAGCCGATCGCCCCCGCCGTCAGCAGGAACCGCACGACGGCGTCGTCACGCTCCGCCGAGGACGCCCCGGCGACCGCCGGCACGTAGGTGAGCGCGTAGTACACGACCGCGGGGATGATGCCGGCCGCCCCGTTCGTCGGTGCGGTGACGACCCGGCCACCGGTGGCGTTCTCCTCGTTGACGGCCATGGCGACCAGGTTCACCCACTCCATCGCGAACAGCGGGTCGTGGTCGGGGTCCTCGCGCGTGAGCTGCTCGTGCCAGGTCGCGGCCCGCCGTCGGACGTCGAGCCCGCCGGGCAGGCAGCCGTCGCGCCGGACGGAGCGCTCGACGCAGGACTCCATCACGGCGTGGATGCCGAGCAGGCCCGACCGGACCTCGGACTCCGGACGGTGGACGGCCTCGTTGGCGAGCGCGACACCGCTGATCGGCAGACCCGAGCCCGTGCAGGCGGCGAGCAGCTCGGCGCCGCTCGAGAACGGGAACGGCACCGCGTCGTCGACCGGGATCGCGGCACCGGCGACGGCGGAGGGCGCGTCCACCGCGGGTTCGGTCGCCTCGTCCCGCGTGATGAACCCACCGCCGATCGAGTAGTAGGTCTCGTCGGCCAGGTCCACCCCGGCGGCGTCACGGGCGCGCAGTCGCATGGCGTTCGGGTGCCGCGGCAGCATCGTCAGGGGGTGCAGGACGATGTCGGTCAGGCGGAAGGGCACGCGGGCGCCGCCGTCGAGCTGCAGCACACCGTCACGCTGCAGGGCGTCGAGCGCAGCGGCCATCGCGTCGGGGTCCACCGTCTCGGGGTGGGACCCCATGAGTCCGGCGACGACCGCACCGAGGGTGCCGTGCCCCTGCCCGGTCGAGGCGAGCGAGCCGTACAGGTCGACGACCACGGTGTCGACCGGCAGGCCGCGGACGAGCGCGGCGAACTCGGCACCGGCCCGCATCGGCCCGACCGTGTGCGAGCTCGAGGGGCCGACACCGATGCTGAACAGATCGAAGACGGAGACCGGCACGCCGCCACACTAACCCGTCCGGACGGGTCGGGCCTCAGCGCTGCCGATCGGTCAGGGGACGAGCACGATCTTGCCGCGCGTGTGCCGCTGCTCGAGCTCCTCGTAGGCGTCCTGCACGCGCTCGAGCGGATAGGTGGCGGCGATCGGCACCTCGATCGCGCCGCTGGCGACCTGCATGGCGAGCGCGCCGAGGATCTCGGGGTCGGCGGTGTCGGCGCTGCCGGAGGCCTTCGCCCCGACCTCGGCCGCCTCGTCGAACGCGATGATCGTCTCGATGCGGTCGGCGGGCACGCCCAGGGCGATCCCGAGCCGGACGTACTCCGGCCCGTACGTGTCGATCACGGCGTCGACGCCGTTCGTCGCGAGTTCGGCGATGCGCTCCTGCAGCCCCTCGCCGTACGCGACGGGTCGGGCGTGCTTGGAGCGGAGCCACTCGTGGTTCGCCTCGGACGCGATCGCGATCACGTCGATGCCCTCGTTCGTCAGCATCTGCGTGACGAAGCCGCCCACGCCACCGGCGGCACCGGAGACCACGACGGTCTCACCGACGCGCGGGTCGACGGCCCGGACTGCCGCGGCCGCAGTGGTGGCGATCACGTCGAGCCCGCCCGCGACGGTCCAGTCGAGCAGGCGCGGCTTCTGCACCACCTGGCCGGCCGGCACCGAGACGTACTCGGCGTGGCTCGCACGGTCCCACGACCACCCGATGACCTCTTCGCCCTCGTCGACCCCGTCGACCTCGGGCCCGACGGCCACGACGATGCCCGCGAAGTCGGTGCCCTGCCCCGACGGCACGTCGCCGCCGACCAGACCCTGGCGGATGGCGGACTCACCGGGGTTGATGCCGGCAGCGCGGACCCGGACGAGCACCCGGCCGGGCGTCACCTCGGGCACGGGCACCTCGGCGACGTGCAGCACGGAGCGGTCGCCCCACTCGTCGAATCGGACAGCGCGCATGGTCTCCGGGATGGCAGTCATCGCGTCCGACGCTACCCCGCGCTCCAAGACTGGTCCGCGTGGACCGCTCCATCCGCACACCCGCGGGGAACGCGGCAGTGGGAGACTGTCGCCATGCCCATCCTGAACAAGGACATGCAGGTCTGCATGTCACTGGCCGCCCGCCCGAGCAACATCGGCACCCGGTTCCACAACTTCCTGTACGACGAGCTCGGTCTCAACTTCCTGTACAAGGCGTTCACGACGACCGACCTGCCCGGCGCCGTCACCGGCATCCGCGCGCTCGGCATCCGCGGCTGTTCCGTGTCGATGCCGTTCAAGGAGGCGATCATCCCGCTCGTCGACCACATCGAGGAGTCGGCGGCGGCGATCCAGTCCGTCAACACGGTCGTGAACGACGACGGGGTGCTCACGGCGTCGAACACCGACTACGAGGCGGTCGCCGCGCTGCTCGGCTCGCACGGCGTCGACCCGTCGTCCCGCGTGCTGCTCCGCGGTTCCGGCGGGATGGCGAAGGCGGTCACCGCGGCGTTCCGGGGCGCGGGCTTCGAGCAGCTGACGGTCGTCGCCCGCAACGAGCAGACCGGCCCGGCGCTCGCCGAGCAGTACGGCTTCGGGTGGGTCGCCGAGGAACGCGAGGCGGGGGAGACCGACGTCGTCGTGAACGTCACGCCGCTCGGCATGCGCGGCGACCAGCAGGACGCGCTCGCCTTCACGCCGGAACGGATCGAGGCCGCGGACACCGTCTTCGACGTGGTCGCGTTCCCGTCCGAGACCCCGCTCGTGCGGGCTGGCCGAGACGCCGGCAAGCACGTCGTCACCGGCGCCGAGGTCATCGCCCTGCAGGCGGCCCGTCAGTTCGAGCGCTACACGGGCGTCGCACTGACGGACGACCAGGTGGCGCGCGCCAGCGCCTTCTCGCGCGCCGAGTAGCCGGGACCCGGTGTCGGCCGGGAGGCCCGTGGCGGCGCCGCCACGGGCCTCCCGTCCGTCTGGTGGGGACGTCTCAGGCGTTCGCCGCGCGCCCGGCCGCGACCCAGCTGAGCCGGCGGATGCTCTCGCGGTTGCGGAACCAGATGCCCGGCTGCGCGATGAAGCCGGGGACGAGCGATCCGGGGCCCTCGACCGGGTTCTCCCGCAGGGTCACGCGGCAGCCGCGCGGGTGCGGTTCGACCTCGACCTCGACCCGGGCCTCACCGACCGGCCACCCACGCGCCTGGATGACCAGCCGCCGGGGCTCGTCACGCTCCAGGACGGTCGTGGTGTCGTTGATGACGAACGGCCAGACGCCGAACGAGTGGTGGATCCGGGTGCCCACGGCCGGCCATCCCGGGTCCGCACCACGCATCCGCGAGGCACCGACCACCCACGTCGGGTAGAGCCAGCCGTCGCGGAGGACGTCGAAGACGGCCTCGGGGGAGCAGTGGAAGATGCGGACGTTCTTCGCCATGGTGATCAGCCTTCCGGGGTGAGGTCGACGTCCTCCGGCAAGCCGAAGGTGTGCCGCAGGGCGCTCTTCGCGGCGTGCCAGCCGGCCATGCCGTGCACACCGGGGCCGGGCGCGGAGGACTCGGAGCACAGGTACATGCCGCCGCCCATCCGCCACGGGTCGCTCGACAGGACGGGGCGCTTGACGAGCTGCCAGAAGCTCGCGGCGCCGGCGGCGATGTCGCCACCGACGTAGTTCGGGTTGTACTCGCCCATCTGCACGGCGGTGCGGGAGCTCGACGCCAGGACGGTGTCGCGGAACCCGGGCGCGAAGCGCTCGATCTGCCGCGTGACGACCTCGGTCGGGTCGACGTCCGACCCGGCGGGGACGTGCGCGTAGGCCCAGAACACGTGCTTGCCCTCTGGTGCGCGCGACGGGTCCACCACCGTCGGCTCGGCCCCGAGGACGTACGGGCGCTCGGCGTGCTGCCCCTGAGCGACGGCACGTTCGGCATCGGCGATCTCGGCGCGCGTGCCACCGATGTGCACCGTCCCGGCCCGCCGGAGGTCCTCGTTGGTCCACGGCACCGCGTCGGACAGCGCGAAGTCGACCTTGGCCGCCGCGTTGCCGAACCGGAAGCGTCGGAGTGCCCCGCGCTTGGGCGTGGGGATCTGCTCCCCCGCGATCTGCAGCATGCCGGGCACGCTCGTGTCGAACAGCACCGCCTTGGCGGGGGTCAGGTCGCCGAGCGACCGGACCTCGTGCCCGGTGACGATGCGGCCGCCGTGCGCGACGAGGTCGGCGGCGAGCGCGTCGACGATCGCCTGGCTGCCGCCGATCGGCACCGGCCACCCGCGGGCGTGCGCGTACGAGCCGAGCGAGAGCGCCGCGGCGGCGGTGGACAGCGAGGGCAGGTGCTGGATCGAGTGCGCGGCGACACCGGACACCATCGCCGGCGCGGTGTCCCCGCGGAAGCGCAGGTTCCACGCGCTGGTGCCCTGCTCCAGGGCGCGCAGGCCGAACTGCAGGACGGTGAGCGGGTGGCGTGGGACGTGCAGCAGGGCGTCGGTCGCGAAGTCGGCGACATGGTCGGCGTGCCGGGACAGCGGTGCCATCAGGTGGCGGAAGGCCGCTCCGTCCACGCCGAGCCCCTCGGCGGTGCGGTCGATGTCCTGGTACGCGATGCCCGCACGGCCGCCGTCGAGCGGGTGGCCGTACTGCACCTCGGGCAGGCGGAGCTCGATGCGCTCCTCCATGCGGAACAGCCGGAAGAACTCGGACTGCAGTGCCATGGGGTGCACGGCGGAGCAGACGTCGTGCAGGAACCCGGGCAGGGTGAGCTCGGCCGTGCGGGCACCACCGCCGATCGTGTCGTTCCGTTCGACGACCTCGACCGACAGGCCGGCCCGGGCGAGCGTCACCGCCGCAGCGAGCCCGTTCGGTCCTGCTCCGACGACCACCGCATCAACCATGCACCGAGCCTAGGGACTCGCGACTGCGCGTGGTACCGGTCAGGGGCGGGCGGTGTCGGGGTCGGCGGGGTCGGACTCGTCCTGGTCGCCGTCGGCGTCGTCCGGCTCGTCGGCGTCGATCGCGGTGGAGCCGACGGGGTGCTCGGCGAGCAGGGCGGCGAAGTCCTCGTCGAGCATCTGCTGCAACCGGTCGTCGCGGCCGACCTCGTAGTCGTCTGCCGGTCGCTGGGCCCACCCGAGGCGTCCGACGACGGTGGTGCCGATGTCGTCCCAGGCGCGGGCCCGGGCCTGCAGCACGACCCGGTCGACGAAGTGCTGGTCGTCCCGACGCTTGTCGAGCATCGTGGCGAGCTGCTCGTAGGTGGCCTCGCGCATCCGGAGCTTCAGGTCGTCGCCGCGCCGGTAGTCGTGCTGGTGCCGGGAACGGCCCCCCTGCTTGCTCGACCGCGACCGGATCTCGCGCATCCGGGCGGCGTCGCCCCGCTGCTCCTCGGCCATGCGGTGCAGTTCCTCGCGAGCGGCCTGGGCGATGAGCGCGTGGTCGAAGTACCCCTGGTCGCGCAGGGCGTTCGTGATGATGCGGTTCGCCACGGCGATGGTGACCGCGGCCTGCGCGATGAGGAACCCCTCGTCCACCGCCCGCTTCAGTTCGACCTGGCTGATGGGTCGATCGCGCACGTCGTGGTTGCGTCGTCCGAACAGGGCCATGCTCCGACAGTACCGGCGACCGGTGTCCGTCCGTCTGCGGGTGGACGCCGGATCACGCCCGGGAGGGACGACCCGCCCGGTCCGCGCCCGTAGCGTCGGGTGCATGGTCACCACCTCGGAATCCCCCCGCACCGGGCTCGGCACGGCGAGCCTCGTCCTCGGCATCTGCTCGCTCCTGGCCGGCTGGACCTTCCTCGCGCCGGTGGTCGGCCTGTGCCTGGGGATCGCGTCGCGCGGCCGGGAGCCGTTCGCCCGCGGTCGGGCCGGCTGGGGGATCCTGCTCAACCTGGTGGCGCTGGCCGTGTGGATCCTGTTCGTCGTCCTCGCCGTGGTCGGCGGGGCGTTCGCCGTGTGGCAGCGCGCGGTGCACGGCGCCTGACGCCGGCGTGCGCCGACACGGCGCCGCCGCCGTCACTCGTACCGGAGCGCCTCGATCGGGTTCTGCCGGGCCGCCCGCCGCGCCGGCAGGGTGCCCGCCAGGAACGCGATGAACATCACCACGAGGATGATCGTCGCGACCGATCCCGGGGCGAACTGCATGATCTGCAGCCCCGGCAGGTCCTGCAGCAGGGTGTCCGCCAGCACGTTCGAGATCGCGGTGCCGAGCAGGATCGCGGCGAGGGCCCCGATGGCGCTGCCGAGGAACCCGATGAACACCGCCTCGAGCGAGAACAGCGTGTAGACCTTCCCGCCGCCCATGCCCATCGCCTTCATCAGGCCGATCTCGCGCGTGCGCTCCTGCACGCTCATGAGCAGGGTGTTGATGATCCCGAAGCCGGCCGCGACGAGCGCGATCACGGCGAAGGCGTTGAGCACGCCCACGATGCCGCCGATCACGGTCTGGAACTGGCCGAGCTGGTCCTCGATGGTCTGGCCGGTGAAGCCGTCGTCGGCCAGGGTCTGCTTGACCGTCGTCGCCGAGGCACCGGGGTCGAGGGTCGCGGTGACGCTGGCGTACGAGGTGGCGATCGAGTCCGGTTTGCCGGTCTCCTGCGCGGCCTGCATGGCGTCGGTCAGCGCGGCGTTCGCCCCGGCGCCGGCGCCGAACAGCGACTCGTTCTGCACGCCGACGACCGTGGCGGTGAGGGTGTGCTCCTCACCCTGGTAGTCGTCGACGGCGAAGGTGAGCTCCTTGCCGACGGCAGCGGAGGCGCTGCCGAGGCCCAGGTTCTCCAGGTGGTCCGTCGGCAGCATCACCTGGTTGCGGTCGGTCTCGTCGTCGAGTTGCTCGCCGCTGGCCAGGTCGGCGTCGAGTTCCCCGGCGTTGCCGGTCAGCGGGACGACGTACTTGCCCTCGTCGCGGTACTCGGCGTACTTCGGCGCGAGGGCGACCGCCGGACGGAGGCTCCGGATGCCGTCGGTCTGCTCGATCGCGTCGACGTCGGACTCCGACAGGTACGCGAACGACGCCGGCCCGCGGTCGACGCTCTGCCCGGAGGCCTCCGGGTCGTACTCGGCGGGGCCGCTGTCGGTCGAGCTGCCGTCGACGGCCTTCGTGACGACGAGCACCCCGTCGTCGCCGATCGACGAGACCTGGCTGTCGATGTAGTTGCTGACGCCGGTGCCGATCGCCGAGGTGAGCGTGATCGTGAAGGCGCCGATGAAGATCGCGATGACGGTCAGGGTGGTGCGGAGCTTCGAGCGGAAGGTGTTCGCGACCGCGGCCCGCAGGAGGTCGAGGACGTTCATGCGGAGTGCCTTCCGTGGGTGGCCGACGCGTCGACCACGTCGTCGGAGCCGTCGACGATCAGGCCGTCCCGGACGTGCACGCTGCGGTCGCAGCGCGCGGCGAGCTCGTCGTCGTGGGTGACCACCACGAGCGTGATCCCCCGCTCGCGCTGCAGGCCGAACAGCAGGTCCTCGACCGCCTGCCCGGTGTTCGTGTCGAGGTTGCCGGTCGGCTCGTCGGCGAAGATGACGCTCGGCTCGCCGACCAGTGCCCGGGCGATGACCACGCGCTGCTTCTGCCCGCCGGACAGGTCGTTGGCGTCGCTCTTCGCCTTGTCGGCCAGACCGAGGGCGTCGAGCGCCGCCATCCCCCGGCGCTTCCGCTCGGCACGGGGGACCCCGGCGATCGTGAGCGGGAGCACGACGTTCTCGAGCACCGAGGTCTTCGGCGTCAGGAAGAACTGCTGGAACACGAACCCGAAGGTGCTGTTGCGGGTGCGGTTGACCTGCCGTGCGCCGAGCGTGGCCGCGTCGGTGCCGTCGAGCAGCACCTGACCCGCCGACGGCGCGTCGAGCAGCGCGAGCAGGTGCATCAGCGTCGACTTGCCGGAGCCGGACTTGCCGACGATCGCCAGGCTCTCACCCTGGTGCACCGCGAGCGACACCCCCTTGAGCGCGTCGAAGCGCGTCGCGCCACGGCCGTAGGTCCTGGCGAGGCCACGGGCCTCGAGCACGGGAGTGGTCATGGGTTCACCGTAGTGAACCGGCGCGCGCCGGTGGGCTGCGGTCGCTCACGATCGGGTGACGTTCTGGTGGCGGCGGTGGCGGCACCGGGACGGACGGGAGGGACGGTGCCAGCTGGCACCGTCCCTCCCGTCCGGTCACGCGCGCGTCGCGAGGGGTCAGGGCTTCGTGATGAAGCCCTCCTCCACCATCCAGTCGAAGGCGACGTCGGCCGGCTCACGCCCCTCGACGTCGACCTGGCGGTTCAGCTCCTGCAGCACGGCGTCGGTGAGCTTCGGCGAGATCGCGTTGTAGATCCCCTCGAGCTGCGGGTACTCCTGCAGGGTGTCCGAGTCGAGCACCGGGGCGACGTTGTACGCGGGGAAGAACCCCTTGTCGTCCTCGAGCACGGTCAGACCGAGCGACTTGATGCGGCCGTCGGTGGTGAAGACCTCGCCGAAGTTGCACTTGCCGCGGTCGGTGGCCGTGTAGACCGTGCCGGTGTCGAGGATGCTGACGTTGCTGCTCGGCACCCCGTTCGCGCCGGACCCGCCGAGCTCCAACCCGTACTTCTCGAGCATCGGCTTGAAGCCGTCGGCACGCGAGTTGAACTCGGACTCGACGCAGAACGTGCGCTGGTCGACCGGCAGCTTCGTGACGTCGGAGAGCGTCGTGACGTCCCCGAGCTCCTTGACGGCCTCGTCGCGGACGGCGAAGGCGTAGGTGTTGTTCATCGGCGCGGGCTCGAGCCAGGTCAGCCCGTTGGCGGCGTCCTCCTGCTTCACCGCCGTCCACTGCTCGGTCTTGTCCGGGATCCCCTCGGCGTGGCCCATGAAGGTCAGCCAGGCGGTGCCGGTGTACTCGTACGTGAAGTCGGCGCTGTGCGAGGTCATGAGCTCGCGGACCGCGACGCTGCCGGGCACGTTCGTCTCGTCGGTGACGTCGAACCCGGCGGCCTTGGCGGCGAGCACGGCGATCTTGCCGAGCACGAGCTGCTCGGTGAAGTTCTTCGACGTCACGGTGATGTGGGCGTCGGCCGGCAGGTCGTCGATGCGCTCGATGGAGCCGGGCTGGGCCTCCGGGACGAACGAGGTCGCGGGCTGCAGACCGCAGCCGGTCAGGACGAGGGCGGTGGTGCCGGCGACGAACGCCGCGGCTCCGACCCGGGTGCGGGCGCGGCGGGTTCGGCGGGTCATCGGAGTCCCTTCGGTCGTGCGACCGTCTCGACCACGCGGCCGATCCAGTCGATGGAGAGGGCGAGCAGGGCGACCAGGAGCGCCCCGGACACGAGCACCTTCGGCAGGAACAGGTTGACCCCGGTGGTGATGAGCAGCCCGAGGCCGCCGGCACCGACGAAGGTCGCCAGGCTCGCGGTGCCGACGAGCAGCACGAGTGCCGTGCGGATGCCGGAGAGCATGACCGGGACCGCGAGCGGCAGCTCCACGCGCACGAGCACGCTGAACGCGCTCATGCCCATGCCCCGCCCGGCCTCGACCAGGCGGGCGTCCACGCTCTGCACGCCGATCATGGTGTTCCGGAGCACCGGCAGGATCGCGTAGAGCACGAGGGCGACGACCGCCGACCAGCTGTTCAGCCCGAGCCACGCGGCGAGCAGCACGATGAGGCCGACGGCGGGGGCCGCCTGCCCGAAGTTCGCGACGGCGAGCACGTACGGGCTCGCCCGGCGCAGCGGCCCGCGCGTGAGCACGATGCCGAGCGGGATGCCGATCACGAGCACCAGGACCGTCGACTGCAGGGTCAGCACGAGGTGCTGGCCGGTCAGGGCCAGGATGTCCGCCGGGTTGAGCGTCGTCCGCTCCGTCGGGGTCAGGTCCGCCGTGGCGAGCCAGACCGCGAACCCGGCCAGGACGACCAGGATCGCGATCGGCTGGAACAGCAGGCCCTTCCACGAGGTGCTGGTACCCGTGGCGGGGCCGGCAGCGGCGACTGCACTCACAGGTCTTCCCCCGTGGGCATGGTCGCTGCCGGTGACGCGGGCAGCGTCTCGATCTGGTTCGTGTTCGTGCCGACCGGCGTGTAGGCCTGGTCACCGGCGGCGGCCGTGCGCGAGCGGGTGATCGCCTCCATGACGGTCTCGACGGTGATGACCCCGCGGAACGCGTCGCGACGGCCGGTCACGAGCGCGGCACCCGCACTCGAGACGAGCATGGTGTCGAGCGCGTCGTTGAGGGTCGCGGCCTCGCCCACCACGGGCAGGTTCGACTCCACGCCGTCGGGGATGCGGTCGAGGCGCTCGAGCTGGCGACGCGACGGCCACCCGATCGGGCGCTGGCGGTGGTCGACGACGACGGCGTGCTGGTGCCCACCGGCCTCGTTCATCCGCTGCAGCACGGCCTTGACCTCTTCGCCGGGTGAGCAAGTCACGGCCGACTCGACCTCGACGTCGCGCACGCGGTTCAGCGTGAGCTGCTTGAGGCCGGCACCGGAGCCGATGAAGTTCTCGACGAACTCGTTCGCCGGCTCGGCCAGGATGCGCTCGGGGGTGTCGTACTGCACGATGTGCGCGCCCTCGGTGAAGATGACGATCCAGTCGCCGAGCTTCACGGCCTCGTCGAAGTCGTGCGTGACGATGACGATCGTCTTGTGCAGTTCCTCCTGGATGCGCAGGAGCTCGTCCTGCAGGCGCTGCCGCGTGATCGGGTCGACGGCGCCGAACGGCTCGTCCATGAGCAGGACGGGCGGGTCCGCGGCGAGCGCCCGGGCGACGCCGACTCGCTGCTGCTGGCCGCCGGACAGCTCGCGGGGGAACCGATCGCGGTAGGTGTCGGGGTCGAGCGAGACCAGGTCGAGCAGCTCGTCGACGCGGGCCGCGATCTTCTCCTTCGACCAGCCGAGCATCTTCGGCACGATCGCGATGTTCGCCGCGACGGTCATGTGCGGGAAGAGCCCGCCGGCCTGGATCACGTAGCCCATGCGGCGGCGCAGCTCGTCACCGTCGATGCCGGTCACGTCGTCGTCACCGACGACGATCCGACCCTCGGTGGGCTCGATCAGGCGGTTGATCATCTTGAGCGTCGTCGTCTTGCCGCAGCCGGACGGGCCGACGAGCATGACGATCTTGCCGGCCGGGATCTCGAGCGTGATGCCGTCGACGGCCGGCTTCGACTGGCCCGGGTACCGCTTGGTGACCTCGTCGAGCAGGATGCTGCGCCCGGTGACGTCGCCGTCGGGCGCGGTGGTGGTGGCGGAGTCAGTGCTGGACACGGATACCTCTCGAGATGGTCAGGCGGCCGAGGCCGATGAGGAGCAGGTCGAGGACGAGGGCGAGCAGGACGACGCCCACCACACCGACCACGACGGAGGACAAGGCGTTGGCGCCGCCCAGGCGCGACAGGCCGGAGAAGATGAAGCCGCCGAGGCCGGGGCCCAGGGCGTACGCGGCGATGGCAGCGATGCCCATCACCATCTGCGCGGAGACACGTACGCCGCTCAGGATGATCGGCCACGCCATCGGCAGCTCGACCTGCAGCAGGGTGCGGAACCGGCTCATGCCGATGCCGCGGGCGGACTCGACCACGGTGGGCGGGATCTCGGCGAGGCCGACGACCGCGTTGCGCAGGATCGGCAGCGCGGCGAAGAACACGACCGTCACGACGGACGGCAGGACCCCGAAGCCGAGCGGCACGATGAGCAGACCGATCACGGCGAAGGACGGCAGCGTGAGGCCGATGGCCGACACCCCGTTCGCGACCGAGGTCAGGCGGGGACTGCGGTAGACGAGTGTGGCGATCACCACGGCGATGACCGTGGCGAGCACCGTGCACTGGACGACCAGTGAGAAGTGCTGCCACGATGCGAACCAGATCTGGCTCCATCGCTCCACGACGTACTGGAACACGGGTGAGCGCTCCCTCTCCGGTCGGCCGAACTGCCCACGGATCGGGGCACGAGCTGCGCCAAAGCTACGCAGCACCCGCACGGGTTGTACAACGCGGATCGGCCGAGGGGAACGTTCCCCTGTCAGACGCTCACACGGTAACCCCCGGTCAGCGGCTGTTCACCACGGTGACCCTGGGAGAACGGTAACGATCGTTCAGGTGGACCGGCTACGCACGCGCCACCCGGAGCTCCTGCAGGCGCGCCGACTCGTGCACCGCCACCCGCTCCGCCGTCAGCAGCAGCGCCCCCACCTCGGGTGCGGTGCGGCTCCCGGCGTCGTTCCAGCTCGTCAGGTCACGCACGCGCCCCATCCGGATGTCCGGCGCCGGGCACCAGAGCACGGGCTCGCCCTCGTCGCGGGCGAGGGCGTGCCAGACGACGTCGAGCGCCTGCTGGACCCGGGGTCCGTGCACCGCGTGCGGCCCGCCGGCCGCCGAGACCACCGCGCCGACCAGGCACGCGCCGACGAGCGGCCGCCCCTGCACGTCCACCGCGGCGGCACTCGTGGCGGTGCGTTCCCGGCCGTGCTCGTCGACGTAGGCGAACCAGGCGTGCTGGATCCACCCGCGCTCGACGACCGCGCGGGCGTCGGACAGCAGGTGCACGAGCTCGTCGAGTTCGCGGAGCCGGTCGTCGACCCGTCGCGCGCGACGCGCGGCACGGCGTTCGGCGACCCGGTCGAGGACACCGCGCAGGCCGCGTCGGTCCGGACGGGCGGGGGCGGGGGAGGCGTCGGTGGCGACGTCGTGCGGGGCGCGGAGCTCGAGGGTCATGGTGGCCCCTCCGATCAGCTGTGCACGGATGGTGCGGTCACGATAGCCCCGGCGGGTCGTCGTCGTCCAGCACCGCGTCGATGCTCCGTCGGGCGACGCTCCGGAACGCCGGCTCGTCGGCCGTCGCCAGGGCGGAGGCCATCGCGACCACCCACCCGCGGGCGCGCCCCCAGGTGGTGTCCGGGGCGGTGACCCGGTCGCGGAACACGTGACGTGCCTCCCGGTCGAGCGTCAGCCAGGCACTCGCGAGGTCGACGGCGGGGTCCCCCGCGGTGACGTCGCCGAAGTCGACGACCGCCGACAGGCGTTCGTCGCCGTCCGGCGACCGGTCGACGAGCAGGTTGAACGGGTGCAGGTCGCCGTGCACCCAGACGGGAGGCCCGGCGTGCGTCGGCAACGCCGCCGCGGTCCGCCAGACCGCGGCCAGTTCACGGGCTCGCGGCACGTCGGCAGTGACGAGTCGCGTCAGGACGGCGTCGCTCCGCGCCGCGAGCGGCACCGCCCGGAACGGGTTCGCCGGTGCGTCCCCGGGCGCGGGGACGTGCAGCAGCTCGACGAAGTCCGCCAGCGCCTCGGCGACCCGGACCCCGGCGGCACGCGCGCCGACCGGCTCACCCGGCAGCCACCGCACGACGCTCCACGACCACGGGTAGCCGAGCGCGGGACGTCCGACGCGCACCGGCACGGGCACCGGCACCACCGGGGCGACCCGGGCGGCGATCCCCGGCAACCAGCGCTGCTCGTGCTCGACGAGCCGTGCGGCGAGCGCCCGACGCGGGGCACGGACGGCCAGGTCGTCGCCGAGCCGCAGCACCACGTTGTCCCAGCCGTTCGCGACCACCCGCAGCGGCAGGCCGGCCAGGTCGGGGTGCTGGTCGCGCAGCAGGGAGCGGACGAGGGGGACGTCGACGTCGACCTCGGCGGACGGGGTGGCCATCGCGACAGGCTAGTGGGCCGCCGGACACATGCCCGCGAACTGGGGCCGTCGGGCCGAGAGCTTCCTGGGTATCCTCGAGACGAGGTGACGTGGGTGTTTCCCTGGGGGGACCCGCGTCACTCCCAGGGCCCGCCACGTCGGCACCGCGACACGGCGTTCGGCCCGCGCTCGGCCAGGTGCCCTACGGTCTCGGCCATGGACGCATGGCGGAACCCCGCACGCTGGGCACGGACCGGACGCTGGCTGCTGCTGCCCATCGCGGTGCTCGACTGGGTCGCGCTCGCGCCGCAGACGGTCGTGGTCATCGCGTTCGCGCTCGCCGTCGTGGGGCTGGCCGGCATGGCCGCCGCCCTGGTGGTCCGCATGCTCGGCCGTTCGCGCGGGGCGATGGCCGCGGTCGGCGTCGTGCTCCTGCTCGGCGGCCTGGTGGTGTTCGGCCTCGACCCGTTCCCCGGGTCGTTCCCGCTGATCGACGGCTGGTGGCCGGAGTCGATCACGCAGCCGCAGCGCGTCGGCAGCGCGTACTGGCAGCTCGCCGGGCTCGGCATCGAGCTCGCCGGGTTCGCCCTGCTCGCCACCCTGCTCGTGGTCGCCCTCACCGGGGCCCCGCGGAGCCGTCAGGACCGCTTCCGCTCCTGATCCCCGCGGGTGCACACCGCCGATTGCGCTCAGCGCCGGGTGAGCACCACCACGGTGACGTCGACGGCCGCTCCCTCGGGCACCAGCTCGCGCACCCGCGCGACGGCGGCGGCACCGTCCGGTTCGTCACGCACGAGTGCGGCGAGGTCGTCCAGGTGCCGGAGCCCCCCGAGCGTGAGGGCACCCGGGGTGCACACCGCCAGCCGGTCTCCCGGCGCGAGGTCGATCGCACCTGGCGACCGCGGGATCGCCGCGGGCTGCAACCCCAGCGGCAGGTCGAGCGAGTGCAGCGAGCTGGTGGACCCGTCCGCACGGACGAGCACCGTCAAGCCGTGCCCGGCGTCACCGAAGTCGACGTGCCCCGTCGCCGGGTCGAGCCGCAGGTGGAAGAGCGAGCCGACGGCGGACGCGACGGACAGGTCGGCGGTGAGCTGCGCCTCCAGGCCGGCGACGGCGTCCTGCACCGCGGTCGCCGTGCGCGCGGCGACGGCACCGTGCACCCCGGCGGCGAGCAGGCCGGCGGCGGGGCCGGCGGCGGAGACCCGGCCGACGGTGACGTGCAGGGCGCCGTCCGGCGCGACCCGCCAGTCGGCGACGTCACCGCCGCCGTCGTCCTGCTGGGCGACGAGGGCGTCGAGGGTGTACCCGGGCAGGTCGACCGGCGCCGGCACGAGCCCGTCGAGCACGCGTCGGACCCGACCGCGGTCGATCGCGTGGCCGAGCTCACGCTCCGCCCACCGCGCCAGGTCCTGCAGCAGCGCGACGTCCTCGTCCGAGAACACGCGCGGCGCCGCGTCCATGATGCAGAGCGTCCCGACCCGGGTGCCGTCGACCATGGTCAGCGGCGCACCGGCGTAGAACCGGATGCCGTGCTCCGCCACGGCGGCGGTGTGCGCGAAACGCTCGTCGAGGGTCGTGTCCGGGATCACCATGGGTTCCGGTGTGAGCACCGTCGTCGCACAGAACTGCTCACTCGCCGGGACGCTCGATCCCTGGTGCCAGCCGAAGGTCGACTGGGTGGTGACGAGGTTGCTGTGGACGAGGTTGAGGAACGTGAGCGGCACCCCGAAGGCCTCGTGGGTCATGCGGGTGATGCGGTCGAAGCGCTCCTCTGGGCCTGACCCCAGGACGGCGAGCGCTTCGACCAGCGCGGTGCGGCGGTCCGCACCGTCGAGATGGTTGGTCACCCGTCCTGTCTACCCGCACCCTCCGTCAGGAACCAGTCCCGCGGGTGGGGGTCGGCCGTGAGCTCGCGTCGAGGGGACACGGGAGCGGCCCAGCCCGCGGCGTTGGCGAGCACCCGCTGGATGTCCGGGTGGTGGTAGACGGGGTACTCCTGGTCGCCGGGCGAGAAGTAGAAGACCCTGCCGAGGCCGCGGCGGTAGGCGACACCGGAGCGGAACACCTCGCCGCCGGCGAAGGTCGACAGGAAGACCTCCTCGTCGGGGCGCGGGATGTCGAAGTACTCGCCGTACATCTCCTGCCGGTCGATGACGATCGGGTGCGGCACACCGGCGGCGATCGGGTGCTCGGGCGTCACGGTCCAGACGAGTTCCCGCTCGCCGTCGTTCCGCCACTTCAGCGAGCAGGTCGTACCCATCAGCCGCTTGAACGGCTTGGAGTAGTGGCCCGAGTGCAGCACGACCAGGCCCATCCCGGCGTGCACGGCGTCGACGACCAGGTCGACGACGGCGTCGCTGACCTCGTCGTGGGCGGCGTGGCCCCACCAGAACAGGACGTCGGTCGTGGCGAGCCGCTCGGCGGTGATGCCGTGGTCGGGCTCCTGCAGGGTGGCGGTGGAGACGTCGGCCCCGGGGTGCAGCTGCCGGAGGGCCTCGGCGATCACGGTGTGCATGCCGTCGGGGTAGTGCCCGACGACCGTCGCGTCACCGCGGGTCTCATGGACGTTCTCGTTCCAGACGACGATGTTCAGGGGACGGTTCTCGGTCGGCGCTGACATGTCGTCCACGCTACCCGTGATCAGATCGCGCAGGCTCTGGCGTTTTCTGATCGTTTGACCTACCTTCGGATCACATCCGCGCAGGGCGGCGGCGCCAGGGGGCACCGATCACCGTCCGCGCCGAGGACAGGGGCTCGACCGATGCAGCACCGGACCATCTCCACCGTCGCACTCGCGGCGGTGCTGGCACTCGCCGTACCGACCACCGCGTGGGCGTCGTCGCCCGCCGGCCACGACCACCAGCCACGCACCGCGTCCACCTCGACCGTGACCTACACGGCGAGCGACGCGGTCATCCCGAACCCGTCACGCGGGTTCGACCACACCACCGAGACGCACTACCGCGCCGACGGCACCGGCTACACCCCGCTCGCCGCCACGCTCCGGGGCTACCGGGCCGAGGGCGTCACGCAGGTCGTCCGGGTGTTCTACATGGAGGCGTTCGCCCAGCAGCGGCAGCTCAGCCCGGCCTGGCTGGCGCTCCTGCAGCAGGACTACGACACCGCCCGCGCAGCCGGGGTCGGCGTGATCACCCGGTTCGCGTACGTGCAGGGCGGGGCCGGACCGTACACCGCGCCCTACGGCGACGCCGACCTGCCGACCGTGCTCGCGCACATCGAGCAGCTCACCCCGACGCTCCGCCGCAACGCCGACGTCATCCCGACCCTGCAGGGGGGCTTCATCGGGCTCTGGGGCGAGGGGTACTACACCGACCACTTCGCCAGCGACCCGGCGAACCCGGGCGTGCTGACCGAGGCGGACAAGGACGCCCGGCGCCAGGTGCTCGAGGCCGAACTCGCCGCGCTGCCGTCGAGCCGCTCGGTCCAGGTCCGCACCATGCAGATGAAGCAGGACGCGCTCCGCACCCCGTCCGGCACCGCCGGGGCCCTCACCCCGGCGCAGGCACACGACGGTTCCGCGGCGTCGCGCATCGGCCACCACCACGACTGCTTCCTCGCCTCACCGGACGACTTCGGCACGTTCCTGAGCAACCCGCTCTCGCTCGACCAGGACTACCTGGCGGCCGACTCGCGGTACGTCCCGGTCGGCGGTGAGACCTGCGCCGTGAACGCACCGCGGTCCGAGTACCCGTCCGCCTCGGCCGAGATGGCGAAGTACCACTACAGCTACCTCAACCTCGACTACAACAAGGACGTCCTGGCGAGCTGGGGCACGGCCGGCATGACCGACGCCGCGAAGAAGCTCGGCTACCGCTTCACGATGACCTCGAGCACCGTCACCTCTGGTGCCGAGCCGTCGGTGGCGGTGTCGGTGCGGAACGACGGCTGGGCGGCGCCGTACAACAGCCGCCCGGTGCAGCTCGTCCTGACCGACGGCGACCGTCGCGTGACCGTGCCGGTGGACGCCGACGCGTCGTCCTGGCAGCCGGGGCAGACCGTGACCGTGCAGGCCGCGTTGACCGACGTGCCGGACGGCAGCTGGAGCGTCGCACTCGCCCTGCCCGCGCCGGAGTCCTCCGTCGCCGCGGACCCCGCCTTCGCGATCCAGACGGCCAACACCGGCACGTGGGACGCGAGCACGGGCGTGAACCGCCTCGGCCAGACGGTGGTCGTGCAGCACTGACCGGACGTCGAGGGCGCCCCGGGTCGGCCGGCCCGGGGCGCTCTGCTGTCTGCCAACCTGGTCCGCCACCATGGACGTCATGACTCCCCGCTCCCTGTTCCGCGCCGCCGCGGTCGCCGAACTCGTGACCTGGACCATGCTCATCGCCGGGATGGTGCTCAAGTACGGACTCGACGCCGGCGACTGGGGGGTGCGCATCGGCGGCGGGGTGCACGGCTTCGTGTTCCTCGCCTACCTGGTCCTGACCACGGTCGTCGCGGTGAACCAGCGGTGGTCGTTCGGCGCCCTCGTGCTCGGCTGGGCCAGTGCCGTCGTGCCCTACGCCACCGTGCCGTTCGAGGTCGCGGTCGCCCGCCGGGGCATGCTCGACGGTGGCTGGCGCCGCTCGCCGGACGCCCGGTCGGGCGCGTGGGACCGCCTGCTGTTCGTCGTGGTGCGGCACCCCGCGCTCGCGGTCGGCGTCGGTGTCGCGGCCGTCGCCCTGGTCTTCGTGGTGCTGCTCGTCGTGGGTCCGCCCGTCCCGTCCCGCGGCTGACCCCCTGCGCGTCCCCCGGGTCTCCCCGGGTCCCCTCGCGCCACTTCGTGAGCAGGAATGGTCGGGTTCGTGGTGCGGACCCGACCATTCCTGCTCACGGAGCGCGCCGTGGTCGCGACCACGGAACGACGGGAGGCCCGGTGCCAGCTGGCACCGGGCCTCCCGTCCCGCTCCGGGCGCTGCTACAGCGCGGCGAGCGCCGCGTTCAGCGTCGCCGACGGGCGCATGACCGCGCTCGTCTTGGCATCGTCGGGGCGGTAGTAGCCACCGATGTCGGCCGGGTGACCCTGCACCGACACGAGCTCGTCGACGATGGTCCGCTCCTGCTCGCCGAGCTTCGCCGCGAGGTCCGCGAACGCCGCTGCGAGCTCGGTGTCCTGCGTCTGCGCGGCGAGCTCCTCGGCCCAGTACTTCGCCAGGTAGAAGTGGCTGCCGCGGTTGTCGATCGAGCCGAGCTTGCGGCCGGGGGACTTGTCCTGCTCGAGGAAGGTGCCGGTCGCACGGTCGAGGGTCTCGCCCAGGATCTTCGCCCGCTCGTTGCCCGTCACACCGGCCAGGTGCTCGAGGCTGACCGCCAGTGCGAGGAACTCGCCCAGGCTGTCCCAGCGCAGGTAGTTCTGCTGCACGAGCTGCTGCACGTGCTTCGGCGCGGAACCACCCGCACCGGTCTCGAACAGGCCGCCGCCGCCGAGCAGCGGGACGACGGAGAGCATCTTGGCCGAGGTGCCGAGCTCCATGATCGGGAACAGGTCGGTCAGGTAGTCGCGCAGGACGTTGCCCGTGACCGAGATGGTGTCCTCGCCACGGCGGATGCGCTCGAGCGAGAAGCGCATGGCGTCCTCGGGCGACAGGATCTCGATCTGCAGGCCCTCGGTGTCGTGCTCGCCCAGGTACGTGCGGACGAGCCCGATCAGGTTGGCGTCGTGCGCGCGGGTCTCGTCGAGCCAGAACACGGCGGGCGTGGCCGAGGCACGGGCGCGGGTGACGGCGAGCTTCACCCAGTCGCGCACGGCGACGTCCTTGGTCTGGCAGGCACGCCAGATGTCGCCGGGCTCCACGCGGTGCTCGATGACGACGTCGCCGGCTGCGGTGGTCACGCGGACCGTGCCGGCACCGGGGATCTCGAACGTCTTGTCGTGCGAGCCGTACTCCTCGGCCTTCTGCGCCATCAGGCCGACGTTCGGCACCGAGCCCATGGTCGCCGGGTCGAAGGCACCGTTGGCGCGGCAGTCGTCGAGCACGGCCTGGTAGATGCCGGCGTAGCTCGAGTCGGGGATGACGGCGAGGGTGTCGTGCTCGTCGCCGTCCGGACCCCACATGTGCCCCGAGGTGCGGATCATCGCGGGCATCGAGGCGTCGACGATGACGTCGCTCGGCACGTGCAGGTTCGTGATGCCCTTGTCCGAGTCGACCATGGCGAGCTCGGGACCGTCGGCGATGCCCTGCGTGAAGGCACGCTCGATGTCGGCGCCGTTCGGCAGCGCGGACAGCCCCGCGAGGATCGAGCCGAGGCCGTCGTTCGGGGTCAGGCCCGCTGCGGCGAGGTCGGCGCCGTAGCGCTCGAACACCGACGGGAAGAACGCCTTGATGACGTGCCCGAAGATGATCGGGTCGGAGACCTTCATCATCGTGGCCTTCAGGTGCACCGAGAACAGGACGTCCTGGCGCTTCGCCTCGGCGATCTGCTCGCGCAGGAACGTCTCGAGCGCGGCGACGTGCAGCACGGTGCCGTCGACGACCTCGCCCTGCAGCACGGGGATGGACTGCTTGAGGACCTGCTCGGTGCCGTCCTCCGCCACGAACGTGATCGTCAGGACGTCGTCGGCGGGGGCGATCCAGGACTGCTCGTTCGACCGGAAGTCGTCGACGCCCATGGTGCTGACGTTCGTCTTGGAGTCACGCGACCAGGCGCCCATGCGGTGCGGGTGCTTGCGGGCGTAGTTCTTCACCGACAGGGGAGCACGGCGGTCGGAGTTGCCCTCGCGCAGCACCGGGTTGACGGCGCTGCCCTTGACGCGGTCGTAGCGGGCGCGGACGTCGCGCTGCTCGTCGGTCGTGGCCTCGTCCGGGTAGTCGGGCAGGTCGTAGCCCTGCGCCTGCAGCTCGGCGATGGCGACCTTGAGCTGGGGGATCGACGCCGAGATGTTCGGCAGCTTGATGATGTTCGCCTCGGGGGTCTTCGCCAGGTCGCCGAGCTCGGCGAGGGCGTCGTCCAGGCGCTGCTCGTCGGTGAGCCGCTCCGGGAACTGGGCGATGATCCGGCCGGCGAGCGAGATGTCGCGGGTCTCGACGTCGACACCCGCGGTGCCGGCGAAGGCCTGGATGACCGGGAGGAACGAGTGGGTGGCGAGGAACGGTGCCTCGTCGGTGAGGGTGTAGATGATCTTGGCCATGCTGGCGGGTACTCCCTTGTTCGACCGTCGGTACGTCCACGGTACTCGTGGCGCAGGATGTCTCGACATCAAGATACATCGCGCCTCCGACGCGCGGCCGACGGCCTGGAGGCGCGGATCGGCCCCGGCACGTCGGCGCACCACGCGCGGGGCACCGGCAGGGCGGCCGACCGGCCCTCAGTCGCCGATCGCGATGCGGAACACCCGCACCCCGGCTGCCCGCAGTCCGGCCAGACCCAGGCGCATGCGGAGCGGACGGAACGGGCGCCGGAAGCCGGACGGCGCCGACGCCGCGTCGATCTGGTGCAGCACCTCGGAGGTCAGGGTGCGCTCGAGCTTCGGAGCGAGCCGGGTGAGCCCCGACACCGTGACGACGATGCGGACCGCGTGCGGCACGAGCAGCGGCGCGATGAGTTCGGCTGCCTCCTGCGCGCGGTGGAAGGCGGGGTCGTCACCCGGTCGGCGGATCGCGATGACGGCGAGCGCCGCGTCCCACGTCTCGCCGGGGTCGGGCAGGTCGTCCACGCCGACCACGCGCATCCGACCGGCGTCGATGCCGGCGCGGACCGCTGCGGCACGGAGCACCGGCAGGAGCTCCTGGGTGCCGGCCAGCACGACGTCGGCCGACGCCAGGTCGACCGTTCCGTACCGCTCACGCGGCGATCGGGCCATGGTGCGGGTCCTTCCGTCGCTCCCGTCGAACCTACCGACGGGGACGAGCCGGGGAACGGTGCCCGCGGGGGTCGTCAGGACCCTCCCAGCACATTCGGTAACGAAAAGATCACGAGAACCCCTGTACAACTCGACAGAGTCGTGCAGAATGGTTGGCGGCCATGACGACTGCACCCGAACCCGATCAGCACCCGGCGACCCCGGTGGTGCACCTGTCCCGTCGCGCTGCCCTCGAGGCCGAGCGCGCCGCGAAGGCAGCGAAGCCCACCAAGCCGGCCCGCGCCGCGAAGGCACCCAGGCCCGCCGCAGCCCCGGTCGCGGCGAAGGCTGCGAAGCCGGCGAAGACCGCGAAGCCGGCACGCGTGGCGAAGGCCGCGAAGCCCGCCGTCGTCGTCGCCTCGACGGCCTCCACCGCCGCGAGCACCACGCCGGCCGGCCGCCGCGCCACGGCAGCCCGCGCCACCACCGAGCACGTCGACAGCCGCATCCAGCGCGTCGTCCGCCGCCCCGCTCCGCGTGCTCCCCGCCCCGGCACCGCACCCCGCGCCTCCCGGTCGGGCCGTGCCGGGCGCATCACGCTCACCAGCGCCGCCGCCGCCATCGCGATGTTCGCGGCGTCGGCGATGCCCGCACACGCCAGCGCCGGCACGGCGATGGCCACCTCCACCATCGCCCCGATCGTCCGCACGCAGGACTACGCCGTCACCCAGGCCGTCACCGCCAGCGGGTTCGACCGCGACGGCTTCACCGTCGGCGGCGGCGCCCCCAAGACCGTGACCGCATCGTCGACGGCGAGCAACGCGACCGCCGACGAGGCCGACGGCGCGGTGTCGTTCGGCGGCGACGTGCGCTCCCCGTTCCCCGGGCCGGTGCAGATGAGCTCGGGCTTCGGCTACCGGGCGGCACCGTGTGGCGCGTGCTCGTCGCTGCACCAGGGCCTCGACTTCACGCCGGGCATGGGCACGCCGATCGGCGCGGTCGCCGCCGGGACCGTCCGGGTGTCCGGCACGTACTTCTCGTACGGCAACGCCGTCATCATCGACCACGTCGTCGACGGTCGCCAGGTCTCCACGCTCTACGGGCACATGATCCCCGGGTCGTCTCCGCTCAAGGTCGGCGACCAGGTCGGGGCGGGCCAGTTCATCGGCCTCGTCGGGTCGTCCGGTGTCTCGACCGGTGCCCACCTGCACCTCGAGGTCCTGATGGACGGCGTCACCCCGATCGACCCCGAGGCGTGGCTCGAAGCCCGCATCGGTCGCTCGCTCACGCTCTAGCGGTCCGCCCGACACCGACGCGAGACGCACAGTCCGCGTCGAGCACCGTCGCGGTGTCGTCCCAGCTGACCTGTGCAGACTCACAGGCATGGACGATCACCACAGACCGCCCGCCCGTCGTCGATCCGAGGCGGCTGCCCGCTGATGGGCGCTGACACCTGGATCGCCTTCGGGCTCGTCATCCTCTTCGTGCTGGTCGGCGGGGTGTTCGCCGCCGCCGAGATCGCACTCGTCTCCCTCCGTGAGTCGCAGTTGCAGCAGCTCGAGCGCCGGGGTCCCCGTGGCCTGCGGGTCGCCGAGCTCGGCCGCGACCCGAACCGGTTCCTCTCCGCCGTGCAGATCGGCGTGACGGTCGCCGGGTTCTTCTCCGCCGCGTACGGTGCGTCCTCGATCGCACCCGACGTCGCGCCGCTGTTCCGGGGCCTCAGGCTCGACCAGGGTGCGGCCGAGGCCGTCGCGCTCGTGCTGATGACCCTGGTCATCGCGTACCTGTCGCTCGTGTTCGGCGAGCTCGTGCCGAAGCGACTCGCCCTGCAGCGCGCCGAGGGCTTCTCGATGGCCGTCGCCCCGACGCTCGAACGCTTCGCCGTGCTCATGCGACCGGTGATCTGGCTGCTGTCGAGGTCGACCGACACCGTCGTGCGCCTGCTCGGCGGCGACCCGGACGCCCGCAGCGAGTCGATGAGCACCGAGGAGCTCCGCGGCCTGGTCGACGAGCACACCGGCGTCGACGAGCAGGGCCGCCGGATCGCCCGCAGTGCCCTGGACGCCGGCGGACGGATCCTGCGCGAGTCGATGCGCCCCTGGTACGACGTGTCCACCATCGACGCCGGGCTGACCGTCGCCGAGGCCACCGACCACGCGATCGACGCCGGGCACACCCGGTACCTCGTCACCTCGGGCGGGCGCGATGAGGTCACGGGCTTCGTGCACCTGCGCGACCTGCTCCGTCCGACCGACCCCGCGGCTCCCGTCGCCACGCTCGTGCGGCCGGTGCTCGCCCTGCCCGAGACGAAGTCGCTGTCGAGCGCGATCGCCGACATGCGCACCGACGGGCACCAGATCGCCCTGGTGGTCGACGAGTACGGCGGCAGCGCCGGGATGGTCACACTCGAGGCCCTGCTCGAGGACCTCGTCGGCCGCATCCGGGACGAGTGGGACACCGCCGAGCACGACGGGCCGGCACCGGACCTCGACGGCGTCGACGGGGCCACCGTGCTCGAGGACCTGGTCGCCGACGGCGGCCCGGCGCTGCCGGACGGCGACTACGAGACGGTCGGCGGGCTCGTGCAGGTGCACCTCGACCGCATCCCCGAGGTCGGTGACGTGGTGACGGCGGGCGACCACCGCCTCGAGGTGACCGCCATGGACGGTCACCGCGTCGCACGCGTGCGGATCTCGACGGACGCGACCGTCTGAGGACGGGAGGCCCGTGGCGGCGCCCGCCACGGGCCTCCCGTCCATCCCCGGTCCGGCTCGCACGCACGGCCGCGACACGTACGCTCTCCCCATGGGTATCGACGTGCGCAACGAGATCCGCGACTTCCTGTCCAGCCGGCGGGCGCGGCTCACCCCCGAGCAGGTCGGCATGCCGTCGTTCGGCGGCGGGGTGCGACGGGTCCCCGGGCTGCGTCGACACGAGGTCGCGATGCTCGCCGGCGTCAGCGTCGACTACTACACGCGGCTCGAACGCGGCTCGCTCAAGGGTGTCTCCGACAGCGTGCTCGACGGCCTCGCGACCGCGCTGCAGCTCGACGAGGACGAGCGTGTGCACCTGACCGACCTCGCGCGGCTGGCGAACTCCGGCGTCAAGGTGATGCACCGGGACGTGCCCACCCGGGTACGACCCGGCGTGCAGCGCCTGCTCGACGCGATCACCGGGGCACCGGCGTGGGTACGGAACGAGCGCGGGGACGTCGTCGCGACGAACGAGCTCGGTCGTGCCCTGTACGCCCCGATGTTCGCCGGCCCCGGGCGCCCGGTGAACACCGCCCGCTTCATCTTCCTCGACCCCGCTGCCCACGACTTCTTCCCCGAGTGGGCGCAGACCGCGAAGGACGCCGTCGCCGTCCTGCGGGCCGCTGCGGTGTCGAACCCCTGCGAGCCCGGCCTGATCACCCTGGTCGGGGAGCTGTCCACCCGCAGCGAGGAGTTCCGTGGCTGGTGGGCCGCGCACGACGTCCGGGTGCAGCGGACCGGCAGGAAGCGGATCGACCACCCGGTCGTCGGCGACCTGCAGCTGGCCTACGAGGCGCTCGAGCTGGTGGGAGACCCCGGGCTGACGATGTTCTCGTACTCCGCGGAACCGGGCAGCGAGTCGGAGCGGTCGCTCGCGTTGCTCGGCAGCTGGGCGGCGACGGAGCGGGTCGAGCAGTACGCGGCCCTGCGCGAGTCGGAGTCCGCGTCCGAGTCGGTCGACTGACCCCGCCGCTGGCCGTCCGGAAGGTGGAGACGTGACGAGGACGACGGACGGCTCGGCCGGCGACACCGACCACCGGCGGTACCGGCGGGCCGAACCCGCGTTCGCCCGCGCGGTCGCGAAGGCCGTCGGTGACGCCCGGAGCGTGCTCGACATCGGCACCGGCGTCGGCGGGTCGTACGCGCCGAGCGACCGCGAGGTGACGGCGGTGGCGCCCGCCCAGGACCTGCCCTTCGCCGACGACACCTTCGACGCCGCGGTGACGACCTTCTCGGTGCCCGAGTGGGACGACCTGGAACGCGGCCTCGCCGAGGTCCGCCGGGTCACCCGGGGTCCGATCGTGATCGTGACGTTCGACCCCGACCGGATCGGGCGCTCCTGGCTCGCCGAGTACGCCCCCGAGGTACTCGCCTCCGACGCCCGTCGCCACCCGGCACTGCCGCGGTTCGCCGATGCGCTCGGCGACGACACGGTGACCAGCACCCCGCTGCCGATCCCGTTCACGTGCGTGGACGGGTTCTCCGAGGCGTACTACGCCCGCCCCGAACGCCTGCTCGACCCCGGTGTGCGCCGGGCGGATCCGGCGTGGGGCCTGGTCGACGAGGTGACCGTCCGACGGTCGGTGGCCGCGCTCCGGACCGCGTTGGAGTCAGGGGAGTGGGACCGACGGCACGGGTCGCTCCGGATCCGCCCGACGTACGAGGGCTCGCTCGTCCTGGTCACGGCGACGCCGAACTGACCGCAGCCGGGCTTGACACCTGGTCGTAGGCTGATCGGGTGAGCTTCCAGGAGGTGGTCGGCGCCCGTATCGCCGACATCAGGGCGTGAGGCCCTCGGTCGTGCCCTCGGGCGCGGCCGCCCTCGTCGAACCCTGACCTCCTCTGCCCGGTGCGGTGTGCGTCCGCACGCCCCGGGTCCGTACGAAAGCGATCACCCATGCTCCCCATCGTGGAGAAGACCATCCGCACGTCCTTCGTCAACGCCTCGCGCAAGGAGGTGTCCGACCTCACCCTGCCCGCCGGCTTCGAGACCCTCGACTGGGACGCGCTCGACTACCTCGGCTGGCGCGACCCGAAGATCGGCCGGCGTGCGTACGCCGTCGTGCCGACCTTGGACGGCGAGCTGGTCGGCATCCTGTTCCGGCAGGCCGAGGCCTCGCCCCGTTCCCGCGCGCAGTGCTCGTGGTGCCAGGACGTCAAGCTGCCGAACGACGTCGCCTTCTACAGCGCGAAGCGGTCGGGTCCGGCCGGCCGGAACGGCAACACGGTCGGCACCCTGGTGTGCCAGGACTTCCAGTGCTCGCGGAACGTCCGGAAGCTGCCGCCGCCGGCGTACGAGGGCTACGACGTCGAGGCCGCGCGCCTGCAGCGCATCGAGGACCTGCAGCTCCGCGCCGCGTCCTTCGCCGCTGAGGTCTGAGACGCCGGCGTCCTCGGAAGACGCCGCCGAGTCAGCGAGACGCCGCCGGATCCGGAGGCGTCTCGTGCTGACGCCGGCGTCTCGCGTCCGCGGACGCGACCGACGACGGACTGGAGGCCCGTGACGGATCCGCCACGGGCCTCCAGGCCGTCAACCGGTCGCGTCTACCGGCCGATGGTCGACATGTCGGGGTAGCGGTCACCGGTCGGGACGGGCAGCGCCGACAGGCGCGCCAGCTGGTCCGCCGTGAGGGCCACCTCGGCTGCGCCGACGTTCTCCTCGAGGCGCGAGACGCGCTTCGTGCCGGGGATCGGGACGACGTCGTCGCCCTGGGCCAGCAGCCAGGCGAGCGAGACCTGTGCCGGGGTGGCACCGACCTCGGCCGCGATCTCCTTGACGGCGTCGACGATGCGCATGTTCTGCGCGAACGCCTCCTGCTGGAACCGCGGGTTCGCCAGACGGAAGTCGTCGGCGTCCAGGTCCGACGGCTTGGTGATCGCACCGGTCAGGAACCCGCGGCCGAGCGGCGAGTACGGCACCAGGCCGATGCCGAGCTCGCGCAGGGTGTCGAGCACGTCGCCCTCGGGGTCGCGCGTCCACAGCGAGTACTCGCTCTGCAGGGCCGTGATCGGGTGGACGGCGTGTGCCCGGCGGATCGTCGCGGCACTCGCCTCGGACATCCCGATGTGGCGGATCTTGCCCTCCTGCACGAAGCCGGCGAGCTGACCGATGACGTCCTCGATCGGCACCGCGGGGTCGACGCGGTGCTGGTAGTACAGGTCGATGTGGTCGGTGCCGAGTCGGCGGAGCGAGCCCTCGAGGGCCTCGCGCACGGACTCGGGCTGGCTGGAGATCCCGCGCTGCTGCGGCGGCGTCTCCTCGCCGGCCTCGTGTGTGTACAACCCAAACTTCGTCGCGATGACGACGTCGTCACGGCGACCCTCGAGCGCACGGCGCAGGAGTTCCTCGTTCGTGTAGGGGCCGTACGCCTCGGCGGTGTCGAACAGGGTGACGCCGAGGTCGATCGCGCGGTGGATGGTGCGGATCGACTCGTCGTCGTCGGTACCGGCGCCCGTGTAGAAGGCGCTCATGCCCATGGTTCCGAGGCCGATCGGTCCGACCTCGAGGTGTGCGAGCTTGCGTGTCTGCATGCTGCAGGTCTACTCCCGGGCGGCGGTCCGTCGGGAGGCACTGGCTGTACCCGCCTCGGCCGCGCTACGCTGCCGGTGACGGGGCAGGGGCCCCGGTCTGGGGGAAGATCATGACCGTCGTGTGGACCGTCATCGCCGTGGTCGTCGTCATCGCGGCACTGCTCACCGTGCTCGAGGTGCAGAACCGCCGTCGACGGCGCGCACTCGACCACCTGGACGCCGGTGACCCGGCGGCCGGCGGCCGTGCGCGCGCCGACGCAGAAGCAGCGCACGCCGTCACCGAGGGCCTCGCCAAGTCCGCCCACCCGGGCGTGACCGGTGCTGGCGGCGCGTTCCCCGGCTGATCGACCTCTTGGCTGGGCGTCCCGGTGCTTGTCGGGAGCAGTGCGTCGACGGCCGTACGGCCCGCTCGCACCTGGTGCGGTTCCTCCAACCCGCTGGCCCGGACCCGCGGAGCACTGGTGTGATCGTCCCGTGAACCTGTACCTCCGACTGTTCCTGCTGCAGGTGCGCGTGCGTCGTCGGCTCGGCGGGCGGAGGGCATCGCTGTGGGACGAGGTGCGCACGCCGTTCCGGGTCGTCCCCACGGACCTCGATCCGCTGCGGCACGTCAACAACGGCAAGTACCTGTCGATGCTCGACCTCGGTCGCCTCGACCTGATGCTCCGCTCCGGCTACTGGTCGGCCCTGTCCGAGCACGGCTGGTACCCGGTGGTGTCGGCGCAGACGATCACGTACAAGCGCTCCCTGACGCTGGGGCAGCGGTTCGACCTGCGCACCCGCGTGCTCGGGGTCGACGAGCGTGCGGTGTACCTCGAGCAGACGTTCGAGCGCGGCGGTGCCGTGGTGGCGCGGGCCGTGGTGCAGGCCCGGTTCCTGCGGCGTTCGGGCGGGACGGTCCCGACGGCGGACCTGCTCGCGGCAGCGGGTGCGCCGGACCGCGACCTGACGGTGCCGGACTGGGTGCACGAGTGGGCGACGGCGACCCGGATCAGCAGCAGCGCGAGCTGAGCCGGCCGCGGACTGTCCGTCGCCAACCGTGCGACCGCGTCCGCCGTCCGCTCTACGATGACCGCATGGACGTCGTCGACCTCGTGCTGCCCGATCCCGCGGCCTGGCGCGCCTGGCTCGACGACCACGAGGACGACTCCGACGGCGTCTGGCTCGTCCTCGCCAAGAAGGGCGTGACGGACCCGACGACCCTGACCTACGACGCCGCCCTCGACGAGGCGCTGTGCTCCGGCTGGATCGACGGCCAGCGGCGCGGCCGCGATGCGACGACGTTCCGCCAGCGCTTCACCCCACGCCGGAAGGCCTCGCTGTGGTCGCAGCGGAACCTCGGCCTGGTCGCGACCCTGATCGCCGACGGCCGGATGCGGGAGCGCGGGCACGCCGAGATCGAACGCGCCAAGGCCGACGGCCGGTGGGACCGCGCCTACGCCGGGGCGGCGACCGCCACCGTGCCCGTGGACCTGCAGGCCGCCCTCGACGCTGCGCCCGCGGCGGCGGCCCTGTTCGCCGAGCTCGACGCCACGAACCGGTACGCCGTCCTGCACCGGATCACCACCGCCCCGAACGCCACGGTGCGGACGAACCGACTCACCAAGCTCGTCGGCGGGCTCGAACGCGGCGAGACCCCGTACCCGCGGCCCGCCCGTCCGTAGACTCTGCGAGCACGCCAAGCCGTCGGGGGACACCCGCTCAGAGAGCAGCCACGCACCCGGCGTAGACCGGGGTCATGACCACAGGCACTGACACCACGAACCGTCCGGCCGCGTCCTCCGGCACCTTCCGCATCGGCGGCGACCTCGAGGTCAACCGCCTCGGCTACGGCACCATGCAGCTCACCGGCCCTGGCGTCTGGGGACCGCCGAAGGACCACGACGAGGCGATCCGCGTCCTCAAGCGTGCGGTCGAGCTCGGCGTGAACTTCTTCGACACCGCCGACTCGTACGGCCCCTACGTCGCCGAGGACCTCCTCAAGGAGGCCCTGCACCCCTACGGCGACGACGTCGTCATCGCCACGAAGGCCGGCCTGACCCGCACCGGCCCGAACGAGTGGCCGCCGGTCGGCCGCCCGGAGTACCTGCGGCAGGAGGCCGAGATGAGTCTCCGCCGCCTCGGCCTCGAGCGCATCGACCTGTTCCAGCTGCACCGCATCGACCCGAAGGTCCCGCTGGAGGACCAGGTCGGCGAGCTGAAGAAGCTGCAGGACGAGGGCAAGATCCGCCACATCGGCCTGTCCGAGGTCTCCGTCGACGAGGTCAAGGCCGCGCAGGAGATCGCCACGATCGTCTCCGTCCAGAACCTGTACAACCTGCAGAAGCGCGACGCCGAGGAACTGCTCGACTGGTCCGAGGAGCAGGGCATCGGCTTCATCCCGTGGTTCCCCCTGGCCACCGGTGGTCTGACCGGCGAGGACTCGCCGCTGACCGAGATCGCCGAGCGCAAGGGCGCCACCCCGGCACAGCTCGCGCTCGCCTGGCTGCTCAAGCGCTCCCCGGTGATGCTGCCGATCCCCGGCACGTCGAGCGTCGCGCACCTGGACGACAACCTCGCGGGTGCGACGGTCGAGCTGACCGACGACGAGTTCGAGGAGCTCGCGAAGCTGGGTCACTGACCCGACGCGACCAGCAGACGGGCGGGAGGCGCGGTGCCAGCTGGCACCGCGCCTCCCGTTCGTTCCTTTGCTGACCGGATCCCTGCTTGCGCCCACATACCGGGTATGTGCATACTCAGTATGTCCAGGAGGACGAGACGGGGGAGTGTCATGAGCGTTCGGATGGGCGTACTCGCGCTGCTGGTGGGGGGACCCGGATACGGGTACCAGCTCCGGGGGGAGTTCGAGCACCGCACCGGCGGGAGCTGGCCGCTGAACATCGGCCAGGTCTACACGACCCTCGACCGCCTGGAACGCGACGGCCTCGTGGCCCGCGGCGACGCCGACGACGACGGCCACGTCGTCTACACGGCGACCGACGCGGGTCGCGAGGAAGTGGCGCGCTGGTTCAGCGAGCCCGTACCGGCGAAGCGCGGTCGTGACGAGCTGGCGATCAAGTTCGCCCTGGCCGTCACGGTCCCCGGCGTCGACGTCGCCCGGCTCGTCCAGGTGCAGCGCGGAGCGGCGATCCGGAACCTGCAGGACCTGACCCGGCTGAAGCGCACGACGGACCCGGCAACCGACCTGGCGTGGTCGCTCGTGCTCGAGTCGATGGTGTTCCAGGCCGAGGCCGAGGTGCGTTGGCTCGACCACGTGGAGTCGAGTGTCGCGCGGTACCGGCCGGACGAGCACCCTGCGGCGCCTGCCAGTGCCGACGCGGCCGCTGCCGCTGCCGCTGCCCGGAGCGCACGGTGACCGCCGCCCCGCTCCTGCAGCTCGACGCCGTGAGCGTGCACTACGGCTCCGGTGCGAAGGCCGTCACGGCCCTGGCCGGCATCGACCTGCGGGTCGAGCGCGGCGAGATGGTGGCCGTGATGGGCACCTCCGGCTCGGGCAAGTCGACGCTGCTCGCCTGCGCCGGCACCCTGCTGCCGCCAACGAGCGGCGAGGTGCTCATCGACGGTGACTACGTGGCCGACCGTCCCGCCCGGGAACTCGCGGCCCTGCGTCGCCGACTCGTCGGGTTCGTGTTCCAGGACTTCAACCTCATCCCCTCGCTGACCGCGGTCGAGAACGTGGCGCTGCCGCTCGAGCTCGACGGCTGGAAGGCGTCGCAGGCCCGCCGTGCCGCGGAGCTCGCACTCGACAACGTCGAGCTGTCGCACCGCGCCGACGCCTACCCCGACGACCTGTCGGGCGGGCAGCAGCAGCGCGTCGCGATCGCCCGTGGGGTGGTCGGCGAGCGCCGGCTCGTGCTCGCTGACGAACCGACCGGCGCCCTCGACTCGCAGACCGGCGAGGTCGTGCTCCGCATGCTCCGGCGGCACGTCGACGCAGGGGCCGGTGCGCTCCTGGTGACCCACGACGCCCGGCACGCTGCCTGGGCGGACCGGATCGTGTTCCTGCGCGACGGTCGGGTGGTCGACGAGACCGTGTACTCGGGCGTCGAGGCGGCGCTGACGGACCGGACCGCCTCGTGAGCCGGGGTCGGCGTGCCGGGACCGGCCGGACGCCGTTCGCCCTGAGACCGGCGCTCCGACTGGGGCGTCGACTGGCGTTCGCGAAGACGGGGCGGGCGGCCCTGATCGTCGCCCTCATCGGCATCCCCACGGCGGGGTTCGCGGCCGTGGCCGTCGTGGTGCAGTCGACGCAGGCCACGGTCACCGAGCGGCTGGACTACGACCTCGGCCAGGCACGGGCGCAGATGCGCGTGTCTGGCCCGGACCTGCCCGGCATGGTGCAGGACCCGGTGCAGTGGGAGTTCACGGACTCGGAGCGGAACAGCCCCGTCACGGAGTCGGACGAGGACTCGCCCTTCGCGAACGTCCTGGCCCACGTACCCGACGGCGCACTGTCGATCCCGATCGGCAGCACGCCGGTCGTCGTGCAGGGGTCGGGGGGACCGGTCGGGTTGACCGCGGTCGAGGGCAGCGCCTGGGACCCGTCCCTCGAGGGGCACTGGCGCGTGCTCGATGGCGCCACGCCGACCGCGCGCGGGCAGCTGATGGTCACCCCCGCGACCCTCGAGCGGCTCGGCGCCCGGATCGGCGACACCGTGGACCTGACCGACCCGGTCACCAAGCGCTTCACGATCACCGGCACCATGGTCGACCTCGGTGCCGACCCCGACGCGCAGGGCGTGTTCCTGCCGTGGGGCACGACGCTGGCGACGACCGACACGACCGACGACGCCGGACTCTCCGACGTCACCGTCTACCTGCCGACCGATCCGCCCACCTGGTCGGAGATCCGGCAGCTCAACGCGCACGGCATCGTCGTGCAGTCACGACCCGTGGTGCTCGACCCGCCGGACGCCCGGTTGGCCGGTGCCGGGCAGGGGTTCTCGGTCGGTTGGTACCTCGGGGCGATGGCGTTGTTCGGCGTCTTCGCCATGTTCGAGGTCGCCCTGCTCGCCGGGGCCGCGTTCCTGGTCGGTACCCGCGCCGACACCCGTTCGTACGCCATCGTCACGAGCGTCGGCGGGGACAAGCGGTTCGTCCGCGCCGTCGTCGCAGGGTCCGGGCTCGTGCTCGGGGTCGTCGGAGCGGTCCTCGGGGTCGCCGTCGGCACCGGGCTCGGCGTGCTCGCGTTCCGCCTGGTCGACAACGGCAACGTGGTGTCCTTCCCCGGGCTGCACGTGCCGCCGCTCCTGCTGCTGTCCATCGCCGCCGCCGGGGTGCTCGCCGGACTCGTCTCCGCGCTCGTCGCGGCACGGTCGGCGACCCGGATCAACGTGCTCGCGGCACTGCGGGGCTCGCTCCGTCCGGTGCCCGTCAGCCGTCCGGCCCGTCGTCGTCGGCGCATCTGGGGACCGTTGCTCGTGGTCCTCGGCGCCGTGATGACGCTGGCCTGCGGGGTCGGCGTGCTCATGCTGAACGACCGACGGGTGCAGCAGGACCACTGGGCGTGGGTCGTCGGTGCCGGCGTCGCGATCGGGCCGTGCCTGATGCAGCTCGGCATCGCGATCTGCTCGCCGTGGCTGCTCGCCCTCGTCACGCGACTGACCGCACGCGCCGGACTGTCCGCGCGCCTGGCCGCCCGCGACGCCCGCCGGAACCCGGTGCGGACGGTCCCCGTGCTCGCGAGCGTGATGAGCGTCGTGTTCGTCGCGTCGGTCGTGATCACCTGGAGCGCCTCGAGCCACGCGCAGTACGTCCGCGGGTACGAGTACACGACGGCCGTCGGCGTCGCCACGTCCGAGGTGCAGGCCATGACCGAGGAGGGGTCGGCCGGGCAGCACGACGACGCACTCACCGCGCACGCGGCGAAGGTCGTCGCCGGCGTGTTCGACCAGGACCGCATCCGGGTGCTCGGCGTCACGAACGACTCGCTCGATGACACCCCCTCGACCATCACGGTGGCGCACCGTTGGACGCCGTACGACTGCCCGACGAACGACACCACGACGTGCTCGACCTACCTGGACCCGACCTACACCTCGACCCCGCACGTCTGGACGGGCACGGTGGACGACTACGCCGTGCTCACCGGGCACCGGCCGTCCGCAGCCGTCCGGGACGCGTTGGAGGGCGGCCGGGCGATCTCGCTGTGGCCCGAGTACGCCCACGACGGCACGGTCCGCATCGACACCTTCCACGACCGCACGTGGGAGAGCCCGACCATCACCGAGCGGACCCGGCCAGACACGAGCGTGACGATCCCGGCCGTGCTCGACGTCCAGACCCCGCGGATCCAGGTCGGCGTGTTCATGACGAAGGCCACCGCCGAGCGCTACGACGTGCCCGCGGTGGACGGCATGCTCGTCACGACGCTGCCCCACGACATCCAGCCGGCCCAGTGGGACGAGCTGAGCTCGGCGTGGCAGAGCTTCGGCGGCGACGACCGTGACCGGTGGGGCGGCCCGTCGTTCATCTACGAGACCGGTCCGGTCGACCACGGCGCGCTGGTCCGGGCGATCGTGCTGGCCCTGGCTGCCGCCGTGACGATCGGTGCGACGACGGTGGCGATCGGTCTCGCGCGGTCCGACGGGCGGCGGGACGACGAGGTGCTCGACGCGATCGGTGCCGCCCCGCGACTCCGACGCGGGGTGTCCACCTGGCAGGCGGCGATCCTGGCGACGGTCGGCTCGGTGATCGGGACGCTGCTCGGCCTGCTGCCCATCCGCGCCCTGACCCTGCGGTTCGCCCAGGGCCCGGATGCGGTGAACCACCTGCCGTTCGTGCCGGACTGGCCGGTGCTGGCGCTGCTCGCGATCGGCCTGCCCCTCGTGGTGACGGCCGGGGCGTGGCTGACCTCGAGGGGTCGGCGGCGCGTGGCGGTGCGACGGGCGCACTGACGCGCGCGGCGCGTTGCACGGCACCTCGTGCGCTGCGCTTCGTGAGCAGAAGATGTCGAGTCGCCTGCTCGGACTCGACGTCTTCTGCTCACGAAGTGACCGGCAAACCGCTCCCGGCGAACAGCGGCCCGACGGCCAGCGCCCCCACGAGCCAGGCGACCACGATCGCGTCGACGGGCCACGTGGAATCGGAGGACCGGTCGGCCCCTGGTGTCCCCGGGATCCGGCGACTTCCCAGGACCAGCGCCAGGGCCAGGCAGGCCCAACTCACCACCACGATCGGCAGTTCGATCAGGAGCGGCACGATCCCGAGACCGACGGCCCACCACGTCGCTGGTAGTGCCGATGCGACCGCCATGGCCAGGTACGACGTGACGACCAGGCGAGTCCCACATCGGTCGAGCTGGTCGTCGTGCAGCCGAGGACGGCGCAGCATCCACGCCGTCACCACGACGGCGTTGGCGCCGACTCCGATCCGCCCGAGGCCGAGCCCGACGAACTGCCCGAAGTCCCACCAGTTCAGTCCGGATCCGATTTCCGGTACTTCGTACCGGGTGTGACCGGCGGAGTGCAGGAGCACGAGTCCTCCCGCTACGCCGAGCAGGTACAGCGACCACGTCCACCGCGGGAGTCCGAGTCGCCGCAGTGCCGCGGCGACGAACAGCACCGACGTCGGCATGAGCAGCATCAGGGCTGCCCAGGCTGCACCGTCGAAGGACTGTGGTTCCACGGACCGACGCTAACGGGATCATCGAGCAGCACGGCGGATCGTCGTCGCGACTCCATCCGCAGACACATCCTTCCGCGGTTGTGGCAGCGCCGCCCCGGGCCTCCAGTCCGTCACGGAGTGAGCAGAAGGCGACGGGTCGCGTCTCCGGACCCGTCACGTTCTGCTCACTCGGTGCCGCTCACGCGAGCTCGGGCAGCGGCTCCGCGTACGTGCGGAAGTCGCCGCGCTCGGTGTGGATCGTCCACAGGCGGTCGGCGATGGACTCCCCGGAGTGCTCGGGCTGTCCGTCGTCGATGCCGAACGGGATGATGAGCTGGCCGACGTGCACGTCCTCGTCACGGACGGCATCGTGGAGCAGCTGGGCGTAGGCGCTCTCGCCGGCGAAGGCGACGGACGTTCCGGTGACGCGAGCGCCCGGACGGACCGCGCTGCCGCCGTTGACGAACAGGATCGTGCCGTGGCCGATCGCGCGCATGCCGGGGAGCACCTGGCGGACGGCGTTGACCGAGCCGTAGACCGAGAACTCGATCGGACCGACCAGGTCCTCCGCCGTGGTCTCGAGCACGGGACGCATGTACTCCTTGGCGGGGAGCGGGCTGTACTGCAGCACCTCGATGGGGCCGAGCTGCTCGGTGGCGCGTTCGAGTGCGGCGCGCAGGGAGTCCCCGTCGCGCACGTTCGCGGCGAACCCGGCGGCGGTGTGGCCGCGCTCGCGCAGCTCTGCCGCGAGGCCGTCCAGGCGGTCCTGGTTGCGGGAGATGAGGGCGACGGCGAAGCCCTCACGGGCGAAGCGCTCGGCGACGGCGAGGCCGAGGCCCTTGCCGGCCCCGACGATGGCGATGGTGGTCATGTGCTGGTCCTTCCGGGACGACGTGGTGCCGACCGTCGCCCACTGAACCAAGCCGGGCACCGCGGTCCCTCAGGCGTTTCCCGAACACAGCGAGTGTGATCGACCCACGACCCGGGAGGATCATCGTGGACACACCCGCCGGAACGCCCCGCAGCCGCCGCCTCTGGTCGGCGGCCGGCATCGCCGCCGTCGCCGCCCTGGCCCTCACCGGCTGCTCGAGCGGTGGCGGAACGGAGCAGGACGGATCCGACCGGGGCGGCTCGCCGTCGGCGCGCGCGACCGCCCCCGCCGACCTGTCGGCCGGTCAGGTAGGGCTCGACGGTGACACCAGCGACGTGGTCACCGGCCTGGAGGCCCCATGGTCGGTGGTCCTGACGGGTGACGACGGCGACGCGCTGGTCAGCGAGCGCGACTCGGCCCGGGTGCTCGAGCTGCGGTCCGACGGCACCACCCGCCAGGTCGGCACCGTCGACGGCGTCAGCCACGGCGGCGAGGGCGGGCTGCTCGGGCTCGCGCTGCACGACGACGACCTGTTCGTGTACTCCACGGCCGACGACGGCAACCGGATCCAGCGGTACGAGCTGACCGGGAGCGCCGGGTCGTGGGCGCTCGGCGACGCGACGACGATCATCGACGGGCTGCCGAAGAACACGTTCCACGACGGCGGCCGGATCGCGTTCGGTCCCGACGACATGCTCTACGCGAGCGTCGGGGACGCCGGCGCGAGCACGGACGCGCAGGACGAGGGATCGCTCGCGGGCAAGATCCTGCGGCTCACCCCGGACGGCGAGGTCCCCGAGGACAACCCGATCGAGGGGTCGCCGGTGTGGAGCCTCGGGCACCGCAACGTGCAGGGCATGGGGTGGTCGTCGGACGGCACGATGTTCGCGTCGGAGTTCGGTGAGGACGCGCACGACGAGCTCAACGTCATCGAGCCCGGGTCGAACTACGGCTGGCCCGAGGTCGAGGGCACCGGCGGCGAGGACCAGGGCTTCGTCGACCCCGTGCAGCAGTGGTCCACCGACGAGGCGTCCCCGAGCGGGCTCACCGTCGTCGACGACACGGTCTTCATCGCGAACCTGCAGGGCCGGGTCCTCCGCGCGGTCCCCGCCGACGAACCCGACACGGCGACCGAGTACTTCGCCGGCGACTTCGGTCGCATCCGCACGGTGCTCGAGGGCCCGTCGGACACCCTGTGGTTCGTGACGAACAACACCGACGGCCGCGGGACCCCGGCGGAGGGCGACGACCGGATCGTCTCGGTGCCGATCACCCGCACGTGAGAGGGGTTCCCACAGCCCCTCGCTCCCGCCGGACGCCGCGCCGTACGGTGACGGCATGAACCACCGCGACGAAGCGCGCGACTTCCTCTCCAGCCGTCGCGCCCGCATCACCCCCGAGCAGGCCGGCGTCGAGACCTTCGGCACGCGGCGCCGCGTCACCGGGCTGCGTCGTGAAGAGGTCGCGCGCCTGGCCGGCGTCAGCATCGACTACTACACGCGGCTCGAGCGCGGCAACCTGCAGGGGGTCTCGGACAGCGTGCTCGACGCCATCGGCCGGGCCCTGCAGCTCGACCCCGCCGAGCAGGAGCACCTGCGCGACCTGTCGCGGCACCAGAACGAGACGCCGCGCCGGGCCGGTCGCGTCGTGCCCGTCGCGGCGGTCCGACCCGAGCTGCAGTACCTGCTCGACGTCGTCACGGACGCCCCGGCGATCATCATCAACACCCGGCAGGACATCGTCGCCGCGAACGCGCTCGGCTTCGCGATGCACTCGGACATGGTCACGGCGCCGGCACGGCCGATGAACTTCTCGCGCTTCATCTTCCTCGACCCGCGGGCGCGGGACTTCTACCAGGACTGGCAGCGGGCAGCGCGGATCAACGTGGCGATCCTGCGCCGCGAAGCGGGCCGCACGCCGAACGACAAGGACCTCGCGGCGCTGATCGGCGAGCTGTCGATGCGGAGCGACGACTTCCGCGACCTCTGGGCGGCGCACGACGTCCGGCGCCACTACGCCGGCGTGAAGTCGTTCCGGCACCGCGTCGTCGGGCCGCTCGAACTGCACTTCCAGACGCTCGAACTCGCCGAGGACCCAGGGCTCGCGCTCACCATCTACCCGGCGACGCCGGGCAGCCCGACCGCGGACGCCCTGCGGGTACTGGCCTCGTGGGCGGCGACCGAGGGCATCGCGGAGCGGGCGCGCCAGCTCGCCTGACGCAGGTGGTCGCGACCGCTCGACGGCCGGGAGGCGCGGGGCGGGCCCGCACCGCGCCTCCCGGCCGTCACCACTCGCGTCACGCGCCGTGCCGGGTGTCCACAGTCACGAGAACGAAGTGAGTGATCAGCGCATGAACGACACCGAGTCCCTGCGGAACGCCGCCTCCGCGGCACCGCTCGGTCTCCTGCAGCGCCTGCGGTTCCGGCTGCGTGCGGAGCAGGAGATCCACGAGCTCACCCGTGACCGCGAGCTCGAGGAACGCGTCCGAGCCGAGGCGGCCGTGCGGCTCGTCCCAGGTCCGTGGCACCTGGGTGCGCTCTTCCGGCGACGGCAGAAGCTGGACGTCCCGGACGGAGGAGCGACCGACGCATGACCACGCATCACGAGATGTCGACCGGCAGGACCCTGTTGTTCGCCGTCGCCGGGGGAGCGGCGGTCGGCAACCTGTACTGGTCGCAACCGCTGCTCGACGACATCGCTTCGTCGCTCGGCACGTCGGCGTCGCTCGCCGGGCTGCTCGTCACGCTGACCCAGGTCGGCTACGCCCTCGGCATCCTGCTCGTCGTGCCGCTCGGGGACGTCCTCGATCGCCGACGGCTCATCCCGTGGGTGCTCGTCGCCTCCGCCGTCGCGCTGGTGCTCGCCGCGATCGCCCCGACGTTCACGACGCTCCTGGTCGCCCTGGCACTGGTCGGGCTCACCACGGTCGCCGGGCAGCTCCTCATCCCGCTGGCCGGGGACCTCGCCGACCCCGCACAGCGCGGACGCGTGGTCGGCACGATCGCGTCCGGGGTGCTCACCGGCATCCTGGTGTCGCGGACGATCAGCGGCGTGGTCGCTGACACGTTCGGGTGGCGTGCGATCTTCGTGCTCGCCGCCGTCGTCGCGGTCGTCCTCGCCCTGCTGCTGCGGCGGGCCGTCCCGGAGCTCAGAGCCCGCGACAGGGTGCCCTACCCGCAGCTCGTCCTGTCGGTGTTCCGCGCCGTCCGGACCCACCGGACCGTGCGGGTCACGCTGGTGATCAGCTCGTCGGTGTTCGCCGTGTTCACGATGTTCTGGACCGCGCTGACGTTCCTGCTGAGCAGCGCCCCCTACGACTTCTCCACCAGCGGCATCGGGCTGGTCGGTCTGGTGGGGCTCGCGGGCGCCGTGGCGGCGCAGCGGGTGGGACGACTGCACGACCGCGGCCTGTCGGTGCCGGTCACCGGGGGAGCGATCGTGCTCCTGCTCGTGTCCCTGGTCGTGGCCGGCATCGGTGCGCGATCGATCGTCGTGGTGCTGCTCGCCGTGCTCCTGCTCGACGTCGCGGTGCAGGCGGCGAACGTGCTCAACCAGACCCGGCTCTTCTCGGTCGACCCGGCGGCGCGGAGCCGGCTCAACACGGCCTTCGTCACCGCGAACTTCGTCGGCGGCGCGATCGGCTCGGCGCTGGCGTCGGTGCTGTGGAACGCCGGTGGTTGGACGGCGGTCACGGTCGGTGCTGCGGTGCTGACCGGGTTCGCTGCGACGGTCTGGGTCGTGCACCGGGACCGCGGGCTCGTGGTCGGATCTGCGCCGCGCTGACCGCGGCGGTGTCAGACGACGAGTGGGTTCGGTGGTTCGAGTTCTCCGTGCTCGACGAGCCAGCGCACGGCGTCCAGCACGGTCTCCTCGGCGGTGAACGCGGGCGCGTAGCCGAGCAGTCGAGCCGCCTTCTCGGTGCTGAACACCTGGCTGCGCGACAGGTGCTCCCAGCTGGCGTCCGCGTGTTCCGGGGCCGTGGTCTCGCGGAACCGGTCCCACGTGACGGAGTCGAGCCGGGCCTCCTGGCCGGACCACGACGCTGCCAGGTGGGCGTACCCGCGCGCGGTGAGCGCCGTCGCGGCCGTGATGAAGAAGTCCTCGCCAGCCGCCGCCTCGCGCTGTTCGACCGCGAGCTGGAACGCCTGTGCGACGTCGTCGGCGTGCACGTGGGCCATCGACTCGGCTCCGAGCCCGGGGACCTCGACGGTTCCGCCGGCGGACAGCCTGGTCAGCACCGAGGTGTCGAGGTTGCCGAGCGGACCGATCGGGATCCAGCCCGGACCGCTGATGTGGCCGGGGTGCAGCGAGGTCGTGGACAAACCCCCTGACGCGGTTTCATCCTGGAGCATCCGGGCGATGGCGTCCTTCTGCACGCCGTACTCGCCCGTCGGCGGGGTCGCGTTCTCCTCCGTGATCGGGAGCACGTGCGAGGCTCCCGCTCGCCAGATCGAACCGCAGTGCACCAGGTGCGTGCCGCTGCCGCGGAGTGCCTCGACGAGGGAGCGCGCGGAGTCGACGGTGAAGCAGACGAGGTCGACGACGGCGTCGGCTCCGAGTGCGGCGATGCGGTCGCCGAAGGTACCGTTGCGGTCCTCCTGCTCGCGATCGGCGGCCACCCGCTCGACCTGCTGCCACTCGGGGGCGTCTGCGTACGGCGTGCTCGTGCCGCGGCTGAGGGCCGTGACCCGGTGTCCGGCACGGACGAGACGGGGGACGAGGAAGGTCCCGATGTGGCCGGTGGCTCCGATGACGACGATGTGCATGGGGCCACCGTAGGCCCGGCCCCGCAGATGGTGAGCAGGAATGGTCGGGTGCGGCGGACCGACCCGACCATCCCTGCTCACGAAACGCTCGTGGGCAGAACGCCTGCGGCTCAGTCGCCGGTGATGACCTTCACCGAGCCGGCCACGGTGGCCGCGTCCTCGGCGAGCGCCACGACGGGGTCGGGCAGCCCGGTGGCGCCGACGGCCTTGCGCGCGGCCCAGCCGACGAAGCTGCCGACGATCGCGCCGACGCCGCCGAGGATCGCGCCCTCGATGCGCAGGTCACGCTTGCCGGTGGTGCCGAGGGCGGCACCGGCCAGCGCACCGGAGGCGACACGGCCGATCAGACCGGTGGGCGAGATGCGGTTCGGGGTCTTCGGCAGCTTGTCGCCGATGAGCTCCCCGACGGCGGACGCGACGAGCAGGCCGCGACCGAGCGGGGTGGCGAAGACCTTCCACTGCTGCCACGAGCCCTTCAGCGCGGACCGGTCGTGGTTGAGTGCCAGGACGGCGAGCGGGGTGGCGCTGCGGCCGCCGCTCAGGATGCCGAGTGCCAGGGTGCGGACCAGGGTGTGCTGCTCGTTGTTCGTGCTCATCGTGTCTCCTGTCGTGGTGACCCCGACCGTACGCACGCGAGCCGCGGGGACACCGAGGAACCGCGCCGCCGCCCGGGGCCACCACGCAGTGCGCGCCAGGCCCGCCGCGCCGCGCGCCCCGAGCCGCCACGCCGCGTGCCCCGGGTACCGAGCCGCCGCGAGTACCGTCCGGCGCATGAGCAACGTCATCGTCTTCGGCGGCCACGGCAAGGTCGCACTCCTGGCAACCCGCATCCTCAGCGACCGCGGCCACTCGGTCACCTCGGTCATCCGGGACGCCGACCAGTCCGACGAGGTCCGCGCCCACGGCGGCGAACCCCGCGTGGCGGACATCCAGCAGCAGTCCCTTTCCGACTTCGCCGACCTGGTGCGCGGGCACGACGCGGTGGTGTGGTCGGCCGGTGCCGGTGGCGGTTCCGCCGACCGCACCTGGGCCATCGACCGCGACGCCGCGGTGCTCTCGGTGCAGGGGGCGCAGCAGGCCGGTGTGGACCGGTACGTGATGGTGTCGTGGGCGGGCTCGCAGCTCGACCACGGGGTGCCGCAGGACCAGGACTTCTTCGCGTACGCGCAGTCGAAGATGATCGCCGACGCCGTGCTCCGCGACTCCGGACTGCAGTGGACGATCGTCGCCCCGAGCACCCTGACCGACGACGACCCGACGGGTTCCGTGGACTGGGACGGTTCGGCGGCCGAGGTGTCCCGCGGTGACGTCGCACACGTGGTCGCCGACGTGGTCGAGACCCCGGGCACCGCGGGCAACACGTTCCGGTTCAACGGGGGCTCGACGCCCGTCGCGGACTTCCTGCGCGCCGACGCCTCCTGACGGCCCACCGACAACCCGCAGACAGCACAGGCCCGGTCCCTCGTTCCGGAGGGGCCGGGCCTGTTGCGTGCGCCGGGTCAGTAGAGCGAGTCGATGCCCGTCATGTCGCCACGGCCGAGCGTGCGCGAGCTGAGCTGGCAGTACCCGCCGGACGGCTCCATGACCTGGCCGGTCCCGGTCTGCACGTGGTCGAGGCCGTACAGGTGGCCCCACTCGTGCGTCGCCACGACCTGGGTGTCGAACCGGGAGCCGGAGCAGGTCTCCGTCGAGCTCCACCGGAAGCCGGTGGCGTAGCGCTGGTCGGCCTCACGGGCGGTGCCGTTGCCGTCGAACCAGACGCAGGTCACGCCGAGCACGCCGCTCGGCAGCTTGCCCCACCCCATCACGTTGTAGCCGTTGTTCCGCGAGCAGCCGCCCTGGTCGGTCAGGTTCGGCTTCTGCGTCGCGAGGCGCAGGTAGGTGTTGCTCGCCGTCGACGTCACGGTGCGGTCGCACGCCGAGATCGTGCCCGTCCAGGCGTTCGCCCCCTTGCGCAGGGCCTTCTTGGCGTACGTCGACTTCTGGCCGGACTCGTTGTAGTACCACTTGACGGTGCTCGCCCAGCGGTAGCCGGTCGGCTCCCACGCCGCGCTCGTGCACTTCGTGCTGGCGGCGGTGGTGGCCGCCGGCGCGGCGGCTGCAGCGGACGAAGCAGCCGACGCTGCCGCACCCGACGTCGCCGGAGCGCTGTGCTCCGCACGCTCCTGCTCCACCGCCGGAGCCGACCCGCTCCACTCCTCGTCGACGCGCACCGCGACGCCCGCCGACCCGTTGTTCGCCACGACGACGTCGGGCAGCTCGCGCGCACCCGGGGCCGAGCTGCTGCTCGCCATCACGCTCTCACCCGGTGCGGGGATCGCGAAGGTCCGTCCGTCGGGCGTGACGACGGTCCCGGACGTGGTGGTGCACCCGCTCGCCAGCGCCTGCACCGACAGCGTCCCGGGAGCGCAGCTGGTGCCGACTCCCGCGGTCGCCGCCTGCGCCGGAGCGGCCGTGACGGTGAGGCCGGCGACGATCGTGACGACCCCGACGACGGTGAGCGCGTTCCTGACAGCACGCATGGTTCCCTTCCAGCGGCGGGCGCGGTGCCGGCCGTTCCTGATCCGGGTCCATGCTGACCGATGACCACCCACCCGGTCCAGGCCTGCGCTGTCGGGACACACCCCCAGGTCGGGGCGGGATCAGCCGAGCCGGGCGGCGAGCCACTCCGGCTCGTGGGCCAGCGAGTCCTTGACCAGCCGGCTCCAGTCGTCCGCCAGCACCTCGCTCACGCCGCGCTCGACGCCGTCCAGCGCGGCGCGTGCGACGTCGGCGGGGTCGAGCATCGGGCCGTCGTAGCCGGCCATCATGTCGGTGTCGGCCGCGCCCAGGTGCAGGCCCTGCACGCTGATCCCGCGGGCGAGGAGCTCCGGACGCACGGCGTTCGTCATGTTCCACTCCGCGGCCTTCGCCGCCGCGTACCCGCCGGCTCCGGGGGCGGCGAACCACGAGAGCGCCGAGAGCACGTTGACGACCGCGCCGCCGCCGTTGCGCTCGATGACCGGGGCGAAGGCGCGGATCATCGCCAGGGTGCCCCACAGGTGCGTGTCGACGGCGCGCCTGGCGCTGGCCAGGTCGTCGGTGAGCAGCGAGCCCTGTGACGAGACGCCCGCGTTGTTCACGAGCAGGGTGACGTCACCGGCGGCCGCGGCCGCGGCGTCGACGGACGCCTGGTCGGTGATGTCGAGGGGCAGGGTCACGACGCCCTCCAGGTCGACGAGCTCCGGGCGGCGGGCGGTGGCGTAGACCTTGGTGGCCCCGCGCTCGAGCAGCTCCAGGGCGAAGCGGCGTCCGATACCGCGGTTCGAGCCCGTCACGAGTGCGACCGATCCGGCGATGTCCATGGTGTCTCCTCCTGCCGTGCGGGCGTCTCCCGCGGCGGCTCGGCTACGGTAGGACCTCACATGGATGTCAGGGGCAAGCCCCGGATCGGAGCACGACGTGCGCATCGGCGACCTCGCGGCGGAGACGGGTGTCAGCGTCCGCTCGCTGCGGTACTACGAGGAACAGGGGATGCTCGCGGCCGACCGCACCGCGAGTGGACAGCGCGTCTACACCGCAGCGGCCGTCGAGCGGGTGCAGCTCGTGCAGCAGCTGTTCGCCGCGGGGCTGGCCAGCCGCACCATCGTGCAGCTGCTGCCGTGCGTCGACCGTGGCGAATCGACGCCGGAGTCGTTCGCCCTGCTGCTCGCCGAGCGCGACCGGATCACGGCGCAGCTCGCCGAACTCCAGGCGGTTCGCGGGCGACTGGACGAGGTCATCGCGATCACCGAGCACCCCACGGCCGAGCACTGCCCGGCGCTCCGCGACCGACCGGCGGAGCCGGTCGCGGCCTGAGACGCACGCGGGGACGGACGGGAGGCGCACCGGCGGCCCGCCACGGGCCTCCCGTCCGCCTCGGGACCGTCCAGGGCCCGGGTCAGCCCGCCAGGAACCGCAGGACCGCGAGCACCCGGCGGTTCTCGTTCGGCGTCGCCTCGAGCCCGAGCTTCGTGAACACGGCGGTGACGTGCTTCTCGACCGTGCCCCCGGACAGGAACAGCGTCTCCGCGATCGCGGCGTTCGACCGTCCTTCGGCCATCAGCCGCAGCACGTCCGTCTCGCGGGCGGTGAGCTGGTCGAGCGGACCGGCGACGGTGCGCGGCGCCTGCACCAGCGCGGCCGCGACCTCGGGGTCGAGCACGACGTTGCCGGCGGCGACCTGGTGCAGCGAGTCGATGAACGTGCCGACCTCGGCGACCCGGTCCTTGAGCAGGTAGCCGACGCCCACCGTCGCGACGTCGAGCAGGGCGCGGGCCCACTGTGCCTCGGCGTACTGCGAGAACAGGAGCACCCCCACCGCGGGCCGGGCGGCCTTGACCCGGACGGCGGCCCGCACGCCCTCGTCGGTGTGGGTGGGCGGCATGCGGATGTCCATCACCACGACGTCCACCTCGCCGCTCGCCGCCGCGACCACGGCGGCGTCGCCGTCCGACACCGGTACGACCTCGTGCCCGCGACCGCGGAGCAGCGACGTCAACCCCTCGCGCACGATCGTGTTGTCGTCGGCGACGACGATCCTCACCGCGTGGCCCCGCTCGGCACGCGCATGCGGACCCGGGTGGGCCCGCCGACCGGGCTCTCCACCTGCAGGTCGCCGTCGACGGCGCGCAGGCGCTCGAGCACACCGGCCAGCCCGGTGCCGTGGCCGTCCGGCGTGCCGAGGGCGACGTGCGCGCCACCGAGGCCGTCGTCCTCGACCTCGACGAGCAGGTCGTCGCCGAGCATGCCGACCCGCACCGCGGTCGTGGTGGCCGACGCGTGCTTGGCGACGTTCGTCAGCAGTTCGAGCACCCCGAAGTAGGCGATGCCCTCGACGACCCGGGACGGCCGCACCGGCAGGTCGACCGACAGCGCGACCGGGAACGGGGTCCGTGCGCACGCCGAGGTCAGCGCGGCCTCGAGCCCCGCGTCGAGCACGGGCGGGTGGATGCCGCTGGCCAGGGCACGGAGCTCGACCAGGGCCTCCTTCGTCGAGGCGTGCGCCCGGTCGACCAGGGCGGTGACCGTCTCGGTGTCGGCGCCGGTCTGCAGGCGGTCCCGGGCATCGCCGAGGGTCATCGCCAGCCCGACGAGTCGCGCCTGGGTGCCGTCGTGCAGCTCGCGCTCGATGCGCCGCAGGGTGGTGTCGGCGTCGAGCACGGCGGCGTCGCGCGAGGCCGTCACCTGGCGCAGACGCAGGTCGCGGGCGGTCGCACCGAGCAGGGCGCGGATCACGACACGCTGCAGCGCGGCGAGGCCGTGGTTCACGGCGGGCCAGAGGAACAGCACGATGAGCAGACCGAGCACGGCGAACGCGAGCTGCAGCGGCGGGGTGTCGACGAAGACACCGAGGAACTGCACGCCGCGGTGGAGCTCACCGTCCACGCCCTCCTGCGCCGGCAGGAAGTGCCCCCAGGTGACGTGCGTCACCGCCCCGACGCCGGTCAGCAGCACCGTGGTCGAGGCGGTGAACGTGATCGTGGTCAGCACGAACCCGACCAGCAGGTACGCGAACGCCCGCCACGTGGGGCCGTCTGCCAGCCGTGCGAAGGCGCTGCCGAGCGCCGACGATCCGCGACGGGGCCGAGCTGGCGCGACGACGGTCTGCCCGAGCAGCGACGCCGACATCCGGCGCGTGAGCGCGGCGAACCAGTGCGACCCGCTCAGCAGGAACGCTGCCACCACCAACCCGACCCAGGTGAGCGACACCGGGATCCCGACCGAGAGCACGATGACGAACCAGGCCAGCGCACCGATCGCGATCGGCAGGTGCGCGGCGTGGAACGCGAAGGCCCGCCAGGTGCTGCCGTCGACGACGGCGCGGAGGGGTCGGAACCGGGGGACGGTGGTGGGTTCGCCCGTGGTGGCGACGGCGGTGTACATGCGGACCTCTTCGTGTCGGTGACGAGCTTATTGCCCGACACCAGCCTCGCCGCGGGGGTCCGCCCGCACACCGGTGCTGCCCCCCGTGGTCGGTGGGGAAACCCCGCGATCGTCGTCAGCCGGGTCCGCTCAGGCGCGGGTCTGTTCCGTCGGTGCCGCCACGGGCTTCGACTGGCTCGACCCTCGTTGCCGCAGGGACACGGTGGCGATGACCATCACCGAGATGACCAGGAACTCCGACTGCCAGTTCTGCATCGACTCGAACCAGAACTGGCTCGTGCCCAGGTAGCCCCACGCCGAGACCACGCGGTCGCCGTGCTCGAGTTGCTCCTCGTTGTAGGCCGCAGCGCCACCGATCACGTGCCCGACGACACTGCCGAGGAAGAGCACCGCGAACAGGATCAGCAGGGAGTTCTCGTACATCACGAGCACGATCCCGCCCCGGCGCACCGGCCACGGGGCCTTCGGGTCGTCGGCGTGCTCGCGGGGGTCCTCGTCCTGCGGGCTCTGTTCGTCCAGGGGCTCGGACTCGCTCGACCCCTTCTGGAACAGGAACACCGTGAACACGATGTACGCGCCCATCTGCAGGAACTCGCTCTCCCAGTTCTCGAAGGTGGCCTCGGCGAAGTCACCGCTCGTCAGGAAGCCCCAGAGCGACACGGCCGCCTCGCCGTGCTGGAGGGCGTCCGCCGCGGACACCCGCCACCCGGCGAACACCATGCCGACGAAGCACACGACGAAGACAGCGACGTTCGCGAGGAGCAGGCCGTGCCGTCGCACGCGCTGCCACCCGCTCGATCCGTTGTGCAGGCCGAGGGTCACCGGGTCCTCCGTTCATCGTCTCGACGCCATCCTCGTCCGGGCGCGACGAACGCCTTCGCAGGAGCACCCGACCGGTCGCGGCGGTTCCGTCAGCGACTCAGAGCGTGATGCCGGTGGCCTCGGCGAGCGCGTCGAGCAGGTCGGTGCGGAACCGCTGGTCGGCGACCGCCGGGTGCGGTTCCTGTCGCTCTCCGTGGAACCAGTAACCACCCGTCACGGTTTGATCAGGGTCGGTCGCGAGCGTCTCCTGCGTGCGGTGTCCCAGCTCGAAGTCGTCCGGAGCGCCGGCCCCGCCCATCTTGGTCGCCACCCAGCCCGGGTCGACGGCGTTGCTCAGCACGCCCGGGCGTCGGAGCGGCACCTCGGCGGCGAGCGCCGTCACGAACAGCTTCGTGTCGGAGTACGAGTTCGTCTCGGAAGCGCCGGTCCAGTCGACGGTGTCCAGGCGCGGGCGGCCGCCCCGGTGCATCCCGCTGCTCAGGTACACGTGCCGCTCCGGCGAGCGCAGCAACGCGGTGAACAGGTACGGCGCCACGACGTTGACCGGCACCAGGGAGCGGCCCGAGATCACCCCGGCGTTGTGCACGACGGCGTCGAGCGGGGTGCCGGCGTCGAGTTCTCGGGCGGTGGCGATCACGGCGTCGCGGTCCGCCAGGTCGGCGACGACGAGTTCGACGCCGCGCTCCACCAGGTCGGCGACCGCCTCGGCGCGGGCCCGGTTGCGCGCGTGGACGACGACGTCGTGCCCGCTGCGGAGCAGCGAGTCGGCGGTTCCCCGCCCGAGGCCGTCGGTGGATCCGGTGACGAGGATGCGTGCCATCCGCCCATCATGCGCCGGGTGGCGGACGCGGGTCCGGCAGGTGCACCGGCACCGGACGGGAGGCGCGGTGCGGGCCCGCCACGGGCCTCCCGGCTGGTCACGGGCCGGCCAGAGGGCGGCGGTACGGTCACTGCATGAGCAGCTTCCTGGAGCCGGTCGACGCCGTCGACGTCGGCGACGCGACGATCGTTCCGGACGCCACGCGGCCGGTCGCGGCGGTCGTCACGGGTGACCATGTGCGGTGGGTGACGTGGCCGGACGCCCCGCTGCCGGACGGCGCGGTCGACGAGGTCGGGGTCCTCGCGACCGACGAGGGCGCATGGGTGGTCTACGGGACGCGTGAGGACATGGGCGACGACCTCGACGAGATGTCCCGGACCGCCGTGCACGTCACGCCGACCGGGGTGACGTGTGCCGTCGACCTCGGTGATCGACGCGTGCTCGGGGCGGACGTCGAGGGGCTGTGGATCGGCGACCCGCGTGACGCGTCGATGTGGATGGGTGAGGACGAGGGCCTCGAGGATCCGGAGGACGACGACGGGGACTCGGACGACCCGCTCGACGGCGTCGACCCGGGCACCCTGCCGTGGGCGCCGTCGGAGCCGTTCTGGCCGTCGCCGGAGGAGTGGGCGGCGACGCTGGCAGCGGGCGAGGAGCCGGAGGACGACGACCCCGAGCTGCTGGACGAGGACGGTGACGACGATGGTCCCCGGTACTTCTGGAGTGCCGGATCCGACGCCGACGAGGACGAGGACGACTTCGGTCGCCCGTCGGGACCACCGGCCGATCCCGCGCCGCCCCTGCCGACCCCGCCGACCGAGCTCGTGCTCGTCCGGACCGACGGCAGCCGGACGACGATCGCCGTCGACCACCTGGTCGAGGACGTCCGCCGTACCGGCACCGTGCTCACCATCCGGTACGCACCGAGTGGCCCACGACAGGAACCCCACCCGACGGGCGGTTGGAACGTCGTCTACGACTCCCGCGAGGTGGACCTCGACCTCGCTGCGGGCATGCCCGCCACCGTGACCACGACCGACCTGCCGTCCCGTGCCGCGGGCGACGAGGACGAGACATCGTGGGAAGACGAACAGGAGCGTCTGGAAGCAGCCCTCGCTCCGTGGACGGAGCGGTTCGACCTTAGCAGTGTCGAAGGCGCGCAGTGGCCGCTCCACGACCTGGACGACGCCGCACGGCAGCGGGCGGTCGCGGACCTCGTGGCAGTGTTCGAGGCCCTCGACCGGCCCGGCGTCCTGTGGACCCGCGACCACCCCGAACCCCGGCGGTCAGCGAGCGCGTACCGCGCCGTCGAGGTCATCGTCGAGGGCGAGTGGCCGGACACCGAGGTCGTGGTGTCGTTCGAGCACAGCGCCGTCCCGTACCTGCGGCTCCGCCGCCGCTACCGGGTGTTCGACGACGCCGGGCACGTGCAGGACTGGCAGTACGTCGGCGTGCACCTGGACGAGGACATCGACAGCGGGCACATCCCCGACCGGTCGCACGCGGTGGACGGGGTCCTCGACATCTGATCGGTGCCGTCCTGTCGGGATGGCCGTCAGGCCGTCGCCGTCAGACGATCCCATCACGGGTGACCGCGCGACCCTTCCATCCTGTACGTTTCCTGTGCAGACATCCCCGACCAGAGAGGACGCGGCGCCATGACCGACGGCACGCCCCAGCACCACCAGCAGAACCCGAACCCCTACGCCGCTGGCCAGCCCTACGGCGCGCAGCAGGCATCCGACCGCTTCAACGTGATGGCGATCGTCGGCTTCATCCTCGCCTTCGTGGTGAACATCGCCGGCCTCGTGGTCTCGATCATCGCGCTCTCGCAGATCAAGAAGACGGGGGAGCGTGGCCGCGGCCTGGCCCTGGCCGGCGTCATCATCAGCGCGCTCTCCATCGTGTTCGGCATCATCTGGGTGATCTTCCTGATCGCGGTCGTGGCGAACGCCCCCGCGAGCACCACCGGCGGGTACTGACCCCCGTCCGCAACGCATCGGAGGCCCGTGGCGATCGCCACGGGCCTCCGGTCGTTGCGGGGCGTCAGCCGATGACGCCGGTGTGCTCGAGCACGATGTTGACGCCGATCAGGATGAGGACCACCCCACCGGCGATCTCGGCCGGCTTGCCGAACCGGGCACCAACCCGGCGCCCGACGACGACCCCGACGAACGACAGCACCGCGGTGGTGATGCCGATGAGCAGCACCGCGCCGCCGATCGACACCGGCAGGAACGCCAACGTGACGCCGACGGCCAGGGCGTCGATGCTCGTCGCGACCGCGAGGACGAGCAGTTGCCGGACGGGCAGCCGGTCGGTGTCCTGCTCGGTGTCCTCGTGCGCCGAGAACGCCTCCCAGAGCATCTTCCCGCCGATCAGGGCGAGCAAGCCGAACGCGATCCAGTGGTCGAACGCGGCGATGTACTGCGCGAACGCCGAGCCGAGCAGCCACCCGAGCAGGGGCATCAACGCCTGGAACACGCCGAACGTGACGGCGATGACGAGCGCGTGCCGCACGTCGAAGCGCTTCATGTGCAGGCCCTTGCCGAGGGCGACGGCGAACGCGTCGGCGGAGACACCGAGGGCGATGAGGAACAGGGCCCAGAACGACATGGGGCGGCGCCTTTCGAGACGGTCAGGAGGAGACGCCGACGTCTCGGGACCTGACGATCCTGGCACGCCGCGGAGGACGAAAAGGCCTGATCAGGGGGATTCGTCGCCCCGAATCCGCGGGTTGGTGGGCCCGGTCCGCCGTCCCGGCCCGCGTGCTCGACCCGTCCAGGGGACGGACGGGAGGCCCGGGGCGGGCGCGGCCACGGGCCTCCCGTCCGACGGTCTGGTGCGTCAGGACCCGGCGGCCGCGTGCGCGGCCACCTGGCTGGCCGTCAGCTCGGTGCCGTAGACGGCGGCGTAGCGCATCGAACCGGTGAAGTACGGGTTGCTCGTCGCACCCGGCCACCCGCTGACCACGTCGTAGCCGATCCGGAAGTACCCGGTGAAGTTCTCGGGGCTCTTGAAGGCGGCGTTCGAGGCGACGAGGGTGCCGTCCACGTACAGGCGCATCCCGTTGGTGGGCGACATCGTCGACACGGCGTGGTGCCACGCGCCGTCGTTGACGGCCTTCGGCGAGGTGAGGACCTGCGTGGTGCCGTTGTAGGAACCGAAGGCGAGCTGCCCCGTGGTGGTGAGGTAGAGCTTCCGGTCGTGCTGACCCGACGCACCGGTCTGGCTGCTGCCGAACCCCACGAGCATGCCGCCGGCGACGGTGGTGCGGAACCAGACCTCCTCGCTGAAGGTCGTCGGATTGGCGTAGGAGCGGGGCGTGGAGACGAAGCTCGTCGACCCGTTCAGCACGTAGGCGCTGCCGGCGTCGCGCGGGCAGGCGTTCGGGTTCGGCGTGGCGGCCGTCATGGTGCCCTGGTAGGTGCCGTTCGCACCGCGTCCCGACCAGTCGGTGGCGGTCCTGGCGCCCGATGCCTCGGTCAGGCGGTAGGCGAACAGGGCGTTCGCGGCGTCGGCGCCGACGGCGCCCGTGCAGGTGAAGTACGGCGCGGTCGCGGCGCTGTTCGTGGTGTTCGTCACGCGGGCAGCGAAGGCGGAGCGGGTCGGCGCGAACTGGTTGAGCAGGACGACGACGGCCAGGGCCAGCACGAGCAGGAGGGCGACGACGCGGCCGTCACGCAGTCGGCGGATCACGAGGGACGCACCGCCTCGACGCGGCCGACGACCAGGCACGCCACGAGCGGGACCGCGCAGAGCGCGATGAGGGCGATCCAGCCGACCGGGTCGAGGTCGATGTTCGACATCAGCTGGTAGTGCCCGTTCTCGGAGAGTTCGTGGATCACGACCGAGCCGACCTGGCCGTCCACCAGGTGCACCGTGTTGCCGCCGACGGCGTCCACGCGCACGGGGAAGATGCCGGACGAGACGACGGTCGCCTCGACGCCGTCCGGGCTCGACGTGTTCGTGATGGTCGTGACGTTGACGAAGGGCTTGAGGACGAAGCCCGCGTAGGCGGTGGTGAGGGCGCCACCCGCGATGCGCAGGCAGGTCCGCGTCACCCGGTCGGTGAACGCGCTGGTCAGGGTCAGGATGATCAGCGTGCCGATGAGCAGGATCGGTGCGGCGCGGAAGAGCCAGCCGATGTGCGGCACCAGCAGGGCGGGGGCGCCGATCACGTCGTCCTGGGTGAGGGTCCACGGGTCGGTGGCGCCGTTGATGTCGCCGCGGGTGTGCAGGCCGCCGTCGGCGTCGATCGAGACGATGCGGTGGGTGTAGACGACGTCCGGGTTGGCGGCGGTCTCGAAGGTGACGATGTCACCGACCTCGAGGGTGGCGACGTCGACGGGCAGGTCGAGGACGAGGGTGCCGACCGGGGCGGCCACGCCCATCGAGGGCGTCTCGACGACGAACCAGCGGCCCCCGGCGGAGAGGAACAGGAAGGCGGCGGTGAGCAGCAGCGCGGCGACCAGGGCGACCGACCAGGCGAGGACGGACTCGGCGTGGGAGACCGGACGCCCACGGAGGGCCGGGCGGTCGAGCGTGCCGCTGAGCGGGACCACTGCCGTCTGGCTCATCTGCTGCTCCGTCGTTCGGGGTGGATCGGTGTGGGTCGTACGGGGGTGGCGACGCTCGGCCGGAGGGGGGTCGGTCGAGCGTCGCCGGTCTGGGGGGAGTGGGGGATGGGGTCCGGGCCGAGCCGTGTCGCTCGGCCCGGGCGGGATCAGGCCGTGAAGGTCCAGGTCATCGGGACCGAGGCGGCGAGGCCCTGGTAGGAGTTGCCGGCGGAGGAGTCGAGCGTCACCGCGAAGTTGAAGGGCACGGTGGCGCCGGCGGCCGGGGCCTGGGGCATCGTGAAGGCCGAGGCCGGAGCGCCCTTGAAGCTGGCGAGGGTGCCGCTGAAGACCGTGGTCGAGCCCGAGGTGATGACGAGGTTCATCTTGGCGCACAGGTCTGTCGCGGTGCCGTTGGCGGTGCCGTTCGCCGACTGGGTGCAGGTGGCGCCGGGGTTCAGCGTGAAGGTGCTGGCGTTCGCGGTGCCGGTGTTCTTGATCGAGATCGCCGTGTTGACCGTGTTGCCCGGGGTCATCGTGGTGCTGCCGCCGAACTTGTTGATCGTCGAGCAGGTCGCCGAGTTGGTCGAGACCGAGCCGCCGTCGGTGCTGAGGCACGTGACGGTCGCGCCGGCGTTCTGCTCCTGCATGATCAGCGTGCCGCTGCCGGCGGTGTTGCTGCTGTTCGTGATGCTCGCGGCGAACCCGGAGAGGGTGCCGGTGAGCGACAGGGAGAGGAGGACGGCGGCGAAGATACCCGCGAGGAGCGCCACGGGGGCGAAGCGGATCCGCTTCAGTGCGGAGGTGCGGAGCTTGGTGGACACGGGGTACCTCTTCGTTCGGTGGTGGTCGTCGGTCGGAGCAACCGGTTCGGGCCGGGTTGCTTCAATGACTAAGATAGTCACCGGTTCACCAAGTTTGCCACTCGTATACTTGCCCCAGTACGGGGGACGCACTTGTCCCCCTTGATACCGACACGGAAGAAGAGCCTCGTGGCACCAGCAGGACACGACGACGCGACCGACCTGATGGCGGCGTTCACGGCCGTCGTGCGCGCGAACGCCAGCCTCGTGAGCCAGCTCAGTGCGCGGGCCGGCGTGCACGAGAACGCCCTGCGGGCCCTCGTGCTCATCAGCGACACCGGGTACTCCACCCCCACCGAGGTCGCCGGGTACCTCGGGCTGACGTCGGGTGCGGTCACCAACATGGTCGACCGGATGAGCGCGGCCGGGTTGCTCGAGCGCGCCCCGAACCCCGCGGACCGCCGGGGGTCACTGCTGCGCCTGCTGGCCCCGGGTGACGAGGTCGTGGCGGACTACCGGCAGCGGTACGCGGCGATGCTGCGTGCCGTCGACGGTGCGCACGGCGGGGAACTGCACGAGCTGCTCAACGACCTGGCGACCAGCCTGTACGAGCAGGCGGCGGCAGCGTCGACCGACTGAGCGGATGACCGGGCGGCTGCTCGACCGGGTTGGCTGGCCGACTACCGGACAGCGACGAGGACGGCGCGCTCCTCTGCCGGGGTGAGGCCCGCACGTCGTCCGCGGTCCGTCCCCCGCGCCCGCTCGTCCTCGAGCACCCGGACGACGGTGTCACGGAGTGGTCGGGTCCTGCCACCCGCCCCGACGAACGCCGCCGTCGACCGCTGCGCGAACCCGGCGTCCGACACCGGGATCCACAGCGGGAGCGAACGAGGTCCCGCCCAGTAGCGGACGTCGTGCGCGAGCAGGACGTCGTCCTCCACCGCGACGAGCTCGTCGTCGTGGTCGGTGACGGCACGGACGGCCTCGAAGAACTCCGCCGTCGACACGGCCGGCCCGACGGCGTTGACGGTGCCGACCAGCCGGTCACGCCCTGCCCGGACCAGCCACGCGGCGAGGTCGGCGACGTCGATGACCTGCACCGAACGCCCGGCGGTGGTCGGCACCAGGACCGGGCCACCACGGTCGAAGCGTGCCGGCCAGTACCCGAAGCGGTCGCTCGGGTCACCGGGGCCGGCGATGAGCCCGGGCCGGGCGACGAGCAGGCGGGAGCCGACGCGCGACCGGGTGGTCCGTTCGGCGAGCACCTTCGCGTCAGCGTACTCGGTGGGGTCGGACGGTTCCACGAGCAGCGCGGACTCGTCGGCGCCCGGCTCGTCGTTCCGTGCGTAGACCGAGACCGTGGAGACCAGCGTCCAGTGCGCGGCACGGTCGGCGAGCGCGTCGAGTGCCGGGACGACGAGCTCGGGGGCGTGGGCGAGCTCGATCACGTCGTCCCAGGTGCCGCTCACCTGGTCGAGGGCGCCGGGCAGCAGCCGGTCCGCACGGATCAGGCGCGCTCCCTCGGGCACGTCGCCCGACAACCCCCTGGCCAGGCAGGTGACATCGGCCCCGTCGGCGAGCAGGTCGTCGACGATCGCCCGTCCGAGCCAACCGGTCCCGCCGAGCACCAGGACGCGTCGCGTGGGCTGGGTCATCAGACGGGCTGGAGCGGTCGTCGCTCGCCGTCGGGGAGCTCGACCCGGATGCGATCGCCGGGCCGGACGGTGCCGCCGCTCAGCACGACGGCCATCACCCCGCCCTTGCGCTCGACCGTGCCGTCCTCGGCGCGGCCGAGCACGGCCCGCAGCAGCCCCGGTTCGAAGCCGTTGATCTGCTGACACGGGTTCCGCAGTCCGGTGACCCGCACCGACGCGCCGTCGCCGAGGTGCAGGACGGCGTCGGTGGGCAGCCCGAGCAGGTCGATGCCGCGCGTGGTGACGTTCTCGCCCATCTGGCCGGAGTCGACCGCGAACCCGGCGTCGGCGACCTCGTCGAAGAGCTCGGCGTGGAGCAGGTGCACCTGGCGCAGGTTCGGCTGCGACGGATCGCGGGCCACGCGGGAGCGGTGCTGCACCGTGGTGCCGGCGTGCGCGTCACCCTCGATGCCCCACCCCGCCACCAGGGTCACCTCGTCGACCACCGGCTTGCTGAACCGGTGCTCGTCGTCCCTGCTCACCGCGACGACGCGCGGCTGCTCGGTTCCGTCGTCGTGCTCGTGGTGCTCGCGCTGCTCGTCGCTCATGGACCGATCCCCTGCCTGTCACGCCCAGTCAAGTGCGGAACCTCGAGCTGCACAACCGGTACGGGGCCGGGGCCTCGTCACGACGTGTGCTGCACCACGCGCATCGCCAGTCGGTGCGCGATCTCCCCGTCGACCTCGATGACCCACGAGTAGCCGCCGACCCGCTCGAGCAGCAGGTCGTTGATCGTGAAGGTGACCGGGTGTGTCTGGTCGTCGCCCGCGCGCAGCAACGTGCTCCGCCCTGTGGTGAACCGGTGACCGATCGCCGCGACCGCCGTCCCCTCCGGCATGCCTGCGGCGTGCCGTGCCAGCGGGACGGGCTCACCGTCCTCGGTCTCCAGGCGGAGGGTCACGTCGTGCTCCACCCCGGTGTCGTTCCACCCCACCTGCACCAGCACGCCGACGGCCACCCGTTGCTGGACCGCGGGGACCTGGGTCACCGCGAGCGTGTCCCAGCCCGCGCCGAGGACGTAGAGCTTCCCGTTCACCGACTCGGCGCTGTCCGCCAGGAACGCCGTGATGTTGATCGTCATCTCCGGAGCGTGCCACACCCGTCCGCGACGACACCGAGCAGTGCCGGAGCAGGACAGGCTCCGGGTCAGCGCTGGGCTGCGGGCCGCACGACGATTTCGTTGACGTCGACGTCCGGTCGTTCCGCCACCGCGTAGTCGACGGCCCGGGCGATCGCGTCCGCCGGGATCGCCTCGGCGCGGTACTCGACCATCGCGGCGGCTGCCGTCTCGTCGGTGATCGTCGACGCCAGCTCCGACTCCGTGACACCCGGCGAGACGGTCGTCACCCGGAGGCCGCGCGGCGACTCCTGCCGCAGGCCGTCCGTGATCGCCCGGGCCGCGTACTTCGTCCCGCAGTAGACGGCTGCCGTCGGCGTGACCTCGTAGGCGCCGATCGACGCCATGGTCACCACGTGGCCGGTGCCCTGCGCGAGCATGGTGGGCAGCGTCGCGGCGATGCTGTACAGCAGGCCGCGCACGTTGACGTCGAGCATCCGGTCCCACTCGTCGACGAGCCCCGAGGACAGCGGCGAGAGCGGCATGACGCCGGCGTTGGCGACGAGCACGTCGATGCGGCCGAAGCGGTCGAGGGCGGCCGCCGCGAACGCCCGGGTCGAGGCGAGGTCGGTGACGTCGAGGGACACCGCGAGCGCCGTCCCACCCGCGGCCTCGATCTCGGTCACGAGGGCGTCGAGCCGGTCGGTCCGTCGCGCACCCAGCACGACCGGGTGTCCGGCTGCGGCGAGGCGCACCGCCGTGGCCCGACCGATGCCGCTTGAGGCACCCGTGACCAGGACGACCTTCCGTCGGTGCAGGACCATGCCGCCGTGGTGCAGGACGTCGTCGAGGAAATCGCCGTCCGCGGTGAAACCGGTGTCGTCGCGGTACTCGACGTGGTTGCCGCTGACCTCGTAGCGCCCGACGTAGGCCGCCTCGCGGTCGCCTCGGGCCTCGACGTAGCGGCCGTCAGCCCGCAGTTCGTGCCGGACCCGGCCGTCGGCCGTGACCCACAGGCCGACGTAGGGGTGGGAGGGGTGTGATGCGGACGGGGTGGTGGTGGTTGCGTCGTCGTTCATGCCGTCAGCCTCGGCGCCGCCGGGGATCCTTCCCGTGCCGCGTCGTTCCGGGGTGCGCCAGGACCAGGGAGGCGCCCTGGGCCACGCCTACCCTGGGCACGTGACCCCGTCCGCCCCCGACCTGACCCTCGGCGCCTACCTGCGCGCCGTCCGCTCCCGACTGTCCCCGGAGACGCTCGGGTTGCCCGCCGGTGGGCTCCGCCGCGTGGCCGGCCTGCGACGAGAAGAGGTCGCCGTGCTCGGCGGGCTGAGCGTCGACTACTACACGCGGCTCGAGCAGGGACGGGAGGTCAGCCCCGGTACCGCGGTGCTGCAGGGGATCGCCGACGGGCTCGAGCTCGACGGCGACGAGCGCGAGCACCTGTTCACCCTGGCCGGGCTCGTCGCACCACCGCGGGGCGCCCGGCCGGCGACGTCCGCCACCCCCGCACTCGGCCAGCTCCTCGACTCGTGGTCCGCGCACCCGGCGTTCGTGATCGACCCGGCACACGACGTCCTCGCCGCCAACGCGCTCGCCCGTGCCGTCTACGCACCCTTCGGACGCTTCGACAACCTGGTCCGGATGATGTTCGCCGACCCGGCGGCGGAACGGTTCCACGCGGACTGGGCCAGGGCGGCCGACGCGACCGTCGCCAGTCTGCGCGCGGCGACCGCGGAGTTCGGGGGCGACCCGCGCCTCCAGGACGTCATCGCGACCATGCGCGGGACGAGTGCCGCGTTCGACGAGCGGTGGAGCGCCCAACGGGTGCTCCGCAAGACGGTCACGGCGAAGCGCTTCGTGCACGACGCCGTGGGGCGCCTGGAGTTCGACGCCCACACCTTCGCCGTCCAGGGGTCACCGGGTCTGCAGCTCGTCGTCTACAGCTGCCCGCCGGGCTCCGCGACGGCGCAGGCGCTCACGTTGCTGTCGGCGACCCCGGCGTCCGCACGGGCGAGGTGACCTGGTGGCGGCCCCGGCAGAGGAGCTGGCCAACCGTCGTCGACGTCCTGTTCACCGTCTCCGGAGCCACACCTCGGCCGTCGCAGCGACCTGCTCAGGCGCCGACCCCACGTCGGGGACGAGCGGATCGCCGTACCGTTGCCCGGTGCGGTCGGCGTCGACGGCGACCGTGAGGTTCACCACCGCACCGTCGTACAGGCGGATCGGTTGGTTCGCCGTGCTGTAGCCGTAGGTCGGCTCGCCGAAGGTCCGGACGTTCCGCTGCCCCGTGAAGCTGATCGCCACTCCTTCGGCGGAGCTGCCGGTCATCCCGTTCACCAGCACCGCCACCGGCAGGTCCGACTTCGGCATCGAACCCGGCGCGTCGGCCTGCACTGTGCCGCGCAACATCGCGCGGTCGCCGTCGATCGAGACGTCGTCCGATCGGTCGGCGTACTCGAACGTCATCACCCGACCGTCGGTCAGGAGGGGTGACAGGGCGGCGAGCATCGGCCAGATGTTCCCGCCGTGGTTGTCGCGCAGATCGACGATCCACCCGACGTCGGTGTCCTCCCGAGCGCGGTCGAGACCCCGGCTGATGACCCTGACCCATCGATCCGTGACCTCCTGGTCCCCGCTCACGAGCGTGGGGACGACGACGGTGGTCACACCCTTGCTGGTGCGCACGGTCGGGTCCTCTGCCGTCGAGCCGCTCTCCGAGCGACCGAAGGTCTTCTCGGCTTCCGCAGGGGTGAGGAACGCGCTGTGTCCTCCGCCGAGGTCCGTGGTGGCTCCGCGGAGGGCGTCGTAGGTGTCGCCGTACTCCTCCGCCTCGCGAACCGCATCAGCGACGCGCTGCCGGACCGTGGCGAGCTGTTCCGGGGAACTCCGGATGCCCGCCCCCATCCGGTCGACCGCCCGCTCGGCGTACCGCTGCGGTGACGGCGGGACGATCTCGATGCCGAGCCGGTCCGACACCACGACGCCGCCTCCGACGACGACGGCCACGACCGTGACCGCCACACCGAGGACCACATGACGACGCTTCAGAGCAGACACACCACACCTTCTCGCGAGGCCGGGACACCCTGCGTCATCCCGCCGAGTGACGTTGGGGACGGCGGGTCCGACGCGAGGAGGAGCGGTCTCCGACCGCACACCGGACGGGAGGCACGGTGCCAGCTGGCACCGTGCCTCCCGTCCGGTGGGTCACACGTCGCAGCTGGAGCGGCCGATGCCGAGGAACCGGACGGTCACGATGCGGACGGTGCTGGCCGCCGTCGCGGTCCACGTGCCGGTGAGGTCGGTCCGGACGCTGACGGTCGAGGAGCGCCAGGTGAACAGGTTCCACGAACTCAGCGTGGCGGCTCGGGATCGTGCGGGCTGCGTCGCAGCAGCCCGCCCGTCGACGAGGACGGTGAACCGGTCAGGGTCGGCGCCGGTGTAGTTCCATCCGACGGTGACGGAGCCGTCGCTGTTCGAGGTGCACGTCATGCCGGTGACCGGTGTTGCCGTCGCTGCGGTCAACGTGCTCGCCGACGTCGGAGCTGTCGTCGCGAAGCCGGCAGCGGCGGCCGGGGCGGGGAGGGCGAGCGCGCCGATGACGCAGGTCAGCGTGACGACCATGGCGACGGAAGCGCCCGGCCGACGCTGTTCGACACGGTGTCGTGCCCGGTGTCGTGCTCCGCGTTGCGTCGACAGCGGTGACGTGCGGTCGCGGGTGGCGGGGAGGACCGCGAGCGTGGTGACGGCGAGGAGGGCACCGGCGAGCAGGACGAGCGCACCGGTGTCGTGCTGGGACACCCAGACGCTGGGTGTGCCGATGAGGGGGACGCGGAGGTACCCGACGCCGGTGACCGCGGCCCGCGTGATCGGGGTGGAGTCAGGGGCAGGGTTCGCGTCGCCCTTGGTGGTCAGTGTCCCGTCGTGGTTGAGCGTGTCGAAGCGGTGCATGCGCAGGACGCCGGCGTGGTCGGGGTCGTGGAAGAGCAGCACCTGCCCCTTGCGGAGCTGGTGTTCGTCGACGGGCATCGAGACGACGACGTCACCGACTCGGAGCGAGGGTTCCATGGACCCGGTCATCACGGTGGTGCTCTGCCAACCGAGCAGCATCGGGGCGACCGCCCAGAAGAGCATGCCGAACACCGCGGCGAGGGCTCCTCGAGCGGCGATCACCGTGGTGAACCGGACCCATGGTGTCGAGCGCATGGTCGACTCCTCCTACCGGGGTCAGGAGTTCTGGGCTTCCCAGGTGAAGCCGAGGCTCGCCGTGGCGCCCATCAGCGACGCGGGGGCGTCGGGGGAGACGGTGTAGGTGATCTGGTAGGTCCGGCTGTCGGCCTTGTCGCCGGTGGGCTTCCAGGTGCCGATGCCGGTGGCGTAGTTCGTGCGGGTGGTCGCGAACGTGGCGAGCGAGTCGTTGTAGAGGGTTCCTTCGGCGCCGGAGGACGGGGTGAAGCCGCTGCAGGTGCCGTACCCACCACCGGTGCCCTGCTTGACCTGCAGCGTCACGTACGAGGCCAGCGCGTTGGTCTGGTGCACGTCCGTGGCGTAGAGCTTCACCGCGCTCGGGAGCGACCCGCTCGAGGTCACCGCGATGCAGTTGGTGCCGGTGGCGCCGGGCTTGAGGTTCGACGCGGAGAACAGCGCGCCGTTGGTCGCATCGTTGCTGAGCGCCACGGAGCCCATGGACCAGTTGTTGGCGTTGTCGCTGGTGGTCGCGGAGAACGCCGAGTACGACGCGGTGGACACCGCCACACCGGCGGCGACGAGTGCCACAGGGATGACGGCGAAGGTGGCGACGCGGGAGAGGGTGCGGCTCGGGATGCGCAAAGGGGGGTTCCAATCTCGGATGACTCGAAAATCGATCTACTAGAGACCCTACACCTCGAATTTCGAGTCAACCGAATTTCGTGCAGAACGGATATCGTTCAGACCGCTAGGATGGGGGCATGCCTGCGGTGAGCCACGAGATCGGCGCCCTCGACGACCGGCTGCTCGACGACGCGGTCGCGGCGTTCTACGCCGCCCAGGTGGAGCACGCGCACCTGATCCAGCACCTCGCGGTCGCGCACGACCTGAACCCGGTGGACCTCCGCGCGCTGAAGTTCCTGGGCGCGGCCGACGTGGACCGCACCCCGAAGGAACTCGGGACCTACCTCGAGATGGGGACCGGTGCCGTGACGGCCCTCCTGGACCGGCTGACCAAGCGAGGGCTCCTCGATCGGGTCCGCAACCCTGATGACCGGCGGAGCGTGCGGATCGAGCTGTCCGCAGACGGTTTCGCCATCGTGGGCACGCTCCGGTCCGCGTACCGGGCAGTACTCCACTCCTCGCTGCCCCGCGAGAGCGCGGAGATCTTCATCGAGTTCACCGGGCGCATGGCGGATGCGTTCCGTGCCGCGAGCACAGCAGACGTGGAACACACGACCGGGAAGTGACGGCTGGCCCGAGTCTCGAGGCTGCTCGGCACGATCGTCGAGCCGAGCCTTCCCAGGGCCGAGGCCCGGCATCTCCGACCTCGGGTCCCACACGCCGCCACTGCACGACCTACTGACGTGCGGCCGCGTCTGCGATCACCCGCGCCAGGTCCCCGGGACGGCTCCACATCGGCCAGTGACCCGTCGGCAGGTCGACGACGTCGACTCGTTCCAGCTCGGCGACCGGCGCGAACATCGGATGCCCTCCACGAGCGAGTTCCATGACCTGCGCGCTCGGGAACGAGCAGCACACCAACGTCGTCGGCACACGCCTGCGTGCCTCGTCGTGCAGCACGACGGGATCGCGGAGGAGGGAGGCCGGCTGCGTCACGGCTCGATCCCGGAACCGCTCCAGGTCCGCGTCGCTCAGGCCCTCGATGCTGGCTTGCCCGGCGAGCTGGTCGAACGGCGGCAGCGGCAGCTCCACGACCCCGTCCGGGAGGTCAGCCGCGAACGCCGACCCGGACGCCATCGGCCCGGAGTCGACCCAGACGACGCGACGGACGAGATCCGGATGGCGATCGATGAAGACGCTCACCGGGGCGTTCGCACCGCTGTGGGCGACGATCACCGCCGGCTCGGTCCGGGACACCCCGAGATGCTCGCTGAGCCGCTCGATCGCAGCGACCTGGTCGGCGAGGGACCTCGTGGTGCGGTCCGGATCCTCGGGGTCGAGTCCCGGCAGGGTCATCGGTGCCGGTCGCCATCCTGCTGCGTCCAACTCCTGGGTGACGGCGTCCCATGCCCACGAACCGAGCCAGTGACCGGCGATGAGGACGAGGGGCGTCTTGTGCGGAGGAAGCGTTGTCATGTGATCAGCGTGCTGGCCGGCGTTGACAGCTGTGTGTCACCATCTCCGTCATGATCTCTCGACGGCTTCGATGAAACGCACCGAGCGTCTGCACGCGATGTCGGAGATGCTGCGGCGTGGAGGCGCTCGTGGGTACACCGCCGAGCGACTGGCCCGCGAGTTCTCCGTGTCGACGCGTACGGTCAAGCGCGACCTCGCCGCGCTGGCGAACAGCGGCGCGGCGGTCTGGTCCCGGCCGGGCCCGGGCGGTGGGTTCGGACTCGTCGCGGGGAACACGCTCGCGCCGGTGACGTTGTCGCCGTCGCAGGCGACCGCGTTGCTGGCGGCCGTCGCCGCCGCACCCGACGCCCCGTACTCCGACCAGGCAGCGACCGGTGTGCAGACGATCCTCGACGTCCTCGATCCGATCACGAGAGAGCGTGCGGTCGAGCTCGCTGGCCGCGTGTGGGTGAACGCCGTCCGTGGCCCGACGCGCGCTGTGCAGTCCGCGCTCGAGGAAGGCATGGCAGCGCAGCGGGTGCTCCGTGTCCGGTACCGCTCCGCCGCCGGCGCCCGAACGGTCCGCGACGTCGAACCCGTCCTGTTCGCCTCCACCGACGGACAGTGGTACCTCGTCGCGTGGTGCCGGCTCCGGGATGCGATCCGCTGGTTCGCGGTGACCCGCATCGAACGTGCGAGCGTCACTGCGCAGCCGTGCGCCGGGCACACGGTGCGGGAGGTCGGCGACCCTCCGGAGCACGCGCGACCCGCGCACGGCCGTTCGTGAGCACCGAGCGCGGCGGACATCACTGCTGACGTCCTGGTCGCACCGTCAGCCCCGCCGGGGCGTCGTCGTCATCGATCGCCGACGTCGCCGTCGAACTCCTGCCGGTTGCCGACGATCACCTCCTGGTGTTCCCGCACCCAGTCGGCCAGGGCCAGGGCCACGGACTGGAGCGACCACCCGAGCGCGGTGAGCTCGTACTCGACACGGGGCGGCACTTCGGCGTGGACCGTGCGCGACACGAGTCCGTCGCGCTCGAGTGCACGCAGGGTCACGGTCAGCATCCGGCGCGAGATGCCGGGGATGACCTCGGAGAGCTCGGTGAACCGCCGCCGTTCGTCGCCGAGCACGCCGATCACCAGCAGGGTCCACTTGTCGCCCATCCGCGCCAGCAGCGACCGGAAGAGTTCCGGCTCCTCGCTCGTGCAGAGCTCGGCCATCGTGGGCATCGACTGGTCGAGCCTGGCCTGCAACTGCTGCAGTGCTGTCCGGTCCGTCATGAGGGCTCCCGTGGTCACTGCCGGGTAACAGGGGGTCGTTTGCGGTAACGGGACCCCGGCGGGCAGGGTTACCGATCGTAACCGTACCCCGGGTTCCTGGCCCGGGACGATCGAAGGAGTGCCATGACCCTGTTCCGCCTGGACGCCAGCATCCGCACCGAGGGCTCCGCCAGCCGCGCGCTCGGCGACATCGTCGAGACCGAGTGGAGCGCTGCGCACGCCGACGCTCCGGTGACCCGCCGCCACGTCGGCACCGATCCGGTGCCCGCCACCGCCTGGGCCGACGCCGTCGCAGCGTCCGTGACGCCCGAGTCCGAGCGCACGCCGGCCCAGGTCGCCGCGGTCACCCTGGCGAGCGAACTGACCGACGAGCTCACCAGTGCGGACGCGCTGCTGTTCGCCGTGCCGCTCTACAACTTCGGCGTCTCGCAGCACTTCAAGTCGTACGTCGACCTCGTGCTGACCGACCCGCGCATGGCAGCCGGCGCCGCACCCGCCACCGCGGGCAAGCCAGCCGTCCTGGTCACGGTGCAGGGCGGCAACTACTCCGCCGGCACGCCCCGGGAGGGCTGGGACCACGCCACGGCCTGGATGCGGCGCATCCTCGAGGACGTCTGGCAGCTCGACCTCGACGTCGTGACCCGCGAGTTCACGCTCGTCGGGGTGAACCCCGCTCTCGACCAGTTCACGGAGCTCGCCGACGAGCTGCGCGTCCGCGCCGAGGACCAGGCGGCCCGCCACGGCCGCGCCCTGGCGACCGTGCCGAGGGCCGCATGAACAGCAGAAGACGGGAGGCGCGGTGCCGGTGAGTCGATCGACCCACCTGCACCGCGCCTCCTGTCAGGGTCGCTGCGGACGCAGCGTCAGCGACGTCAGCTGCGGATGAACGCGAGGATGTCGGCGTTGAGGACGTCCGCGTGGGTCGTCAGCATGCCGTGCGGGTAGCCCTCGTAGATCTTGAGGGTCGAGTCGCTGAGCAGATCGGCCTGCTTGAGGGCGGCGTCCTGGTAGGGCACGACCTGGTCGTCGTCGCCCTGCAGGACGAGGACGGGGACGGTGATGGCGCGCAGGTCCTCGGTCTGGTCCGTCTCCGAGAACGCCTTGATGCCCTCGTGGTGCGCGACGGCGCTGCCCGTCATGCCCTGACGCCACCAGTTGGCGATGACCGGCTCCGACGGCGTCACACCGTCACGGTTGAAGCCGTAGAACGGGCCGGAGGCGACGGCCTGGAAGAACTCCGCGCGGTTGGCGGCGAGCGCCTGGCGGAAGCCGTCGAAGACCGAGATGTCGGTGCCCTCGGGGTTCGCGTCGGTCTTCAGCATCAGCGGCGGCACGGCGGCCACCAGGACGGCCTTGGCGACCCGGCCCTGGGGCTGGCCGTACCGGGCGACGTACCGGGCGACCTGGCCACCACCGGTCGAGTGACCGATGTGGATCGCGTCGTGCAGGTCGAGGTGCTCGACGACCGCGGACACGTCGCTCGCGTAGTGGTCCATGTCGTGGCCCGTGGCGATCTGCGACGAGCGGCCGTGGCCGCGTCGGTCGCTCGCGACGACGCGGAAGCCCTCGGCCAGGAAGAACAGCATCTGCGCGTCCCAGTCGTCGGACGACAACGGCCAGCCGTGGTGGAAGACGATCGGCTGCGCGTCGGCGTCGCCCCAGTCCTTGAAGTAGATCTCTGCACCGTCGTCGGTGGTCACGTAACCCATGGGTGTTCTCCTGTGCGTGTTGTCGGTCGGGGTGGTCGTGGTGGTCGTGGAGGGTCAGCCGAGTTCGGCGACGGCGTCGGTGATGAACGCCGCGACCTCGGTGGGGTGCGTCTGCATCACCAGGTGCGGCCCGTCGATCTCGAGCACCCTGCGGACGCCGGCGCGGTGGTAGCCGAAGCGTTCGACGTCCGGGTTGATGGTGTGGTCGGCACCGGCGACGATGCCCCAGGACGGCCTGGTCCTCCACGCCGCGACGGACGCGGTCTCGCCGAACGCGGCGGCGGACAGCGGACGCTGCGAGACTGCGAGGACCTCGGCCTGCCGGCGGTCGAGGCCGGCCGCGAAGACGGCGGGGAAGGCGTCGACGGCCACGGAGACGTCGGTGCCGGGCTCGGCCCCGTCGACGGGGTACGGCGCGTAGACCAGGTTGGCGGCGAGGTCACTGTCGGGGAAACCGCCCTGCAGGGCACCGAGGCTCTCGCCGGCTTCGAGTGCGTACGCGGCGACGAAGACGAGGCCGACGACGTTCTCGGCGACGCCGGCGACGGTGATGACCGCACCGCCGTAGGAGTGCCCGACGAGCAGGACCGGTTCGTCGATCTGCTCGACGAACGACCGGATCCAGGCCGCGTCACCGGACAGGCTCCGGTTGAACACGGGCGGGACGAGCACCGTGTGGCCCTGGTCGAGCAGGAGCCGGGTGACGGGCGCCCAGATGCCGGCGTCGGCGAAGGCTCCGTGCACGAGGACGATGGTGGGTGACGCGGTCACGGCGCGGTCCTTCCTGGTGCACGGCTGGTGCCGGACCCGGGGCGGTGGCGGGAGCGTGTGCTCCCGTCCGAGACGCTAGGGCGAGGGGCCGGTGGTGCACATCGGTCACCGTGACCGAGATCGACGGTCGGGTGACTGAGTCGGCCGCGTCAGTCGGTCGCGTGGGTCGGCCGGGCGCGTGACGCAGTCGGCGCCGTGACCCCGCCGGACGCGGGCGCGAGGACCGCCGGCAGCTGCTGCCTGCTCGAGACCCCGAGCTTCTGGAACGCCGCGTACAGGTGGGCGCCCACCGTCCTGGGCGAGACGAACAGGTGCTCACCGATGGCCCGGTTGCTCAGTCCCTGGGCCGCGAGCGTGCAGACGCGCAACTCCTGCGGGGTGAGCAGCTCGATGCTCCGCTGCCCGTCGGTCGGCATGCGCTCGCCCGTGGCACGGAGGGCGTCGCGCGTCCGCTCTTCCCAGGTCGGCGCCGGCATCGACTCGAACAGGTCCAGGGCGGCGTGCAGGACGGCGCGTGCGGTGGCGCTGCGGTTCCCCCGACGCAGGCGGCGACCGAGTCGCAACAGCGCTCGGGCCTGCAGGTACGGGATCGGCCACCGCTCGTGCTGCAGGGTCGCCCACGCCGCCTCGAGCTCGTCGTCCGGGAGCAGCGCGGTCCGCGCGTGGTCGAGGGCGGCGCGCACCATGGGGGCGTGCCAGCGCGCGTGGAGCTGCTCGAGGTCCGCCAGCCGCTGCTCGGCGGCCGTTCGGTTGCCGGACTCCAGGGCTGCGTCGACGTAGTCGTGCGAGGTCAGCACGGCGAAGGACGGGTTGTAGGCGTCGTCGTCGGGGTCGAACAGCCGTCGGAGGGGCTCGAGCGCGTCCGCTGCCCGGCCGGCCAGCAGGTGCGCCGACCCCGTCGCGCCGAGGAGCGTCGCCCGCATCGCACTCGAGCGGAGCACCTGCGCGCCGGCCTCGGTCCCGCCGGCGATCCGCTCGGCGTCGGGGTACTCGCCCTCGAGCGCGTCGAACCACGCGAGTCCACACCGGGCCGCTGCGGAGAACCCCGCGTCGCCGAGGTCCCGGCCGAGCGACGCGGCCTGTTCCGCCAGGACCCGTGCCCTGGCGACGTCGCCGGACAGGTACGTGGTCATCGAGGTCCCCATGAGCGCCTGCGGGAACGTCCGCAGCTCACCGCGCGCCCGCATGCTCGCGAGGGCACGATCGAGCAGGACCCGGGCGGTGTCGATGTCGCCCACCAGGTTCAGCGCGTAGCCGAGGAGCCACGCCGACGCTTCGTCGTGCGCCGCCGGCGCCGCCGCCAGTGCCAGATCCCGCACCCGGTCACCGCGCGCCACCGGCTCGGTCCGGGCTGCGAGCAGGAGCGCCCGCGGGTCGTCCTCGGGCAGCGAGAGGGCCTCGACGACGACGAGCATCGGGTCGCCCGGGTCCGCTTCGGCGGTGTGGTCCCACGCGATCGCGGCGAGGTGCAGCAGTGCGTCGGTGGCGTGCTCGATGCCGCCGGCCGCCTGCATGTCGGACACCGCGTGGAGCGCCGGTCCGAGGTCGCCGACGGCCAGGCCGGTCCGACCGGTGGGCAGCGTCTCGGCGACCCACGCCGCCCGAGCCGCGAGCAGACCGCGCGGTGCCTCGTCGCGGGCGCGCTGCACCAGCAGGGCCGCTTCGGACGTCCTGCCGGACAGTCCGGCGAGCTCTGCCGCCACGATGCGCCGCTCCACCCGTCTCGCCACGTCCGACGTCAGCTCGGCCGCACGCTCGTACGCCCGGCTCGCGACGAACGGGTCGGACATGGCGGTGCGTCCGTCGCCGAGCGCGACGATCTCGTCCGCCAGGGGGTCGTCGTGCCCGGTGGCGAGCTCGGCGCGCCACCAGATCGTCCGCGCCGGGTCGTCCTGGTGCTCGAGCACGAGCGACCGCAGCACCGCCGTGCGTTCCGACGGCGACGTCACGAGCAGGACGGCGGACTGCACGAGCGGGTGCCGGAACCGGATGGCACGCGGTGGGACCCACTCCAGGAGCGACGACGCCGAGGCCTGCTCCGTCCAGTCCGGCGACGGGAACCGGCCGATGGCACGCGCGGCGACCCGGGCGGCCTCCTCGGCACTGGTGCCGCCGGACAGCGCCACGGCGAGGATCGCCAACCGGACGGACTGGTCCAGCTCCGTGTACCGCGCGGCGAACTCCTGCTCGACCCGGCCCACGACGGGGCGTTCCCGGATGCGGTCCACCACGGCAGCCGACCGCCCGAGCTCGTGCAGCGCCAGCGGGTTGCCCTCGGCCCGGAGCACGAGGTCGCGTCGGGCCTGCCCCGTGGGCGCTCCGGAGATGCCGTCGAGCAGTTCGTCGGCAGCCGACTCGTCGAGCGGACCGAGGTGCAGGCGTCGGATCCCCGGCGTCTCGACCATGTCGGTGTCCCGCGTCGTCATGACGATGACGACCGGGTCCTCGCCGACACGACGGGCCATCATGCGGATCGCCCACTCGGACGAGGCGTCCATCCAGTGCAGGTCCTCGGCGACGACCAGGAGCGGACGTCCGGCGGCGGCGTCGGAGAGCAGTGTCAGCGCGGCGAGGCCGGCGAGCAGCGGCGAGGGCTGGATGCCCGTCGCGACACCGAACGCGACGTCCAGGGCACGTCGCTGCGGCGCCGGCAGGTCCACGATGCCGCCCCGCAACGGGTACAGGAGCATGTGGAGCGCGGCGTACGGCTCCGCCGACTCCGCCAGGGTGCCGGTCGTCGTGATCGCTCGAACGTCACGGGTCTTCGCGTACTCGAGCAGATCGGCGACCAGCGACGACTTCCCGATGCCCGCTTCGCCGTCGATCACCAACGCGGAACCACCGCTGGCGACGTCGCGGACCGCATCCCGCAGGGCCGCGCGCTCCCGCTCACGCCCGATGACGGGCTGCACCATCGTCACGTCGTCAGTATGGCAGCGGTCGGCAGCGGTGCCGCCGCCGCCCTGGCCGGGACCGCCGGCCGTCCCGCGGGCCCGCGCTGAGCAGCGGACTGGAGGCGCGGTGCCGGTGAGCCGGTCGACCCACCTGCACCGGGCCTCCCGTCAGGGTCGCTGCGGACGCAGCGATCCGGTGTGGCGGACCGCCCGTCCGCTGCTCCCGCTCGACGCGGGGGAGGCGACGTGTCGGATGATGGGTCGGTGAACCGGACCGATCGTCTCTACGGTCTCGTGGAGGAACTGCGAGCCGTGTCCCCGCGCCCGCGGAGCGCCCGTCGTCTCGCGGAACGCTTCGAGGTGTCCGTGCGGACCATCGAGCGGGATCTCGCCGCGTTGCAGCAGTCGGGTCTGCCGATCTGGGCGGAACCCGGCCGGACCGGTGGGTACGTCATCGACGCCTCAGCGACGCTCGGCCCGGCGGGGTTCACGCTGGATGAAGCCCTCGCGGTGCTGATCGGGCTCGGCGCGCTCCGCCACAGCCCGTTCCGCCAGTCTGCCCAGACCGCCGCCCGGAAGGTGCTCGCGGTCATGCCGGACCGGGACGCCGCACGTGCCAGCGCCTTCGCATCCCGGGTGCACTTCCTGGAGAGTGAAGAGCACACGACCGCACCGGTCGAGTTCGCCGAGGCGCTGCGTGCGGACCGTGTCGTGCAGCTGCGCTACCAGGATGCCGGCGGCGCGGAGTCCAGTCGCGACGTCGAACCGTTGGGGTCGATCGAGAAGGGAGGGCAGTGGTACCTGATCGCCTGGTGCCGGCTCCGACAGGAGGTGCGGGCCTTCCGCGGAGATCGGATGCTCTCGGTCAGCGTCACCGACGAACGGCCTCCGGTGCGCACGCTCCGCGCCGAGGACCTCGCGATCCAGTACGGACGACTCCGGTCCGTCGTCGACGACTGATCAGCAGCCGACGTCTTCGCGAAACACCGACAGGACGGTGTCGCGACGACCGGTGATGCTGATGCTCCCACCTGCACAGCACTCCTGGAGGAAGCCCATGTCGTTCGCATCCATCCGCATCGTCACCGACGACCTCGACGGTCTCGTCGCGTTCTACGAGCGGGTCACCGGCCGGCAGGCCGAGCGCCCCGCCCCGGTCTTCGCGCAGTTCAGCGGCCCCGGCGCGAACCTCGCGATCGCCAGCACCGCGACCGTCACGATGCTGGGCGGCGCGCTCGCTCCCGCGACGAACCGGTCCGTGTTCATCGAGTTCGAGGTCGCTGACGTCGATGCCGCTCTCGCCAGGCTCGAGCCCGAGCGCGAGGACGTCGTCCTCGAACCGACCACGATGCCCTGGGGCAACCGCTCCGCACTGGTCCGTGACCCCGACGGCAACGTCGTCAACCTGTTCAGCACGCCGACCACCGACCGGGCGGAGGGTGCGACTCCGGTGCCAGGGAGGCGATGAACCGTTCTGCGGCTGCATCGACGTCGGCGTCCGCGTCGACGAGCCCTTGCAGCAGCAGGCCGCGCAGGCCGGCGATGGCGATCAGGCTCTGCTGCCTGGCGTCCGTCGGTGCGTACCCGTCACGGATCGCTGCCGCCTCGAGGATGCCCGTCAGCCCGTCGGTGGCGGCCCCGAGATCAGGGAAGGCCTCGCCCTCGTGAACCGCGAGGCCGACCACGTGGAAGAACGCGCGAGCTCGATCGTCGTGCTCCGCGCTGGAGTAGCGGCGCCAGACGGCCCGACACAGGGGACCGAACCCGATCTCCGGGTCGATGGCGGCGATCGCGGCGTTGTCGCGGGCACGCGCCTCCGCCAGGATGGCGGCCAACAGGCCTGCCCGGGAGCCGAAGTGGTAGGTCAGCAACGTGTGGTGCACGTCGAGGCGCTCGGCGATGTACCGGATCGACAGGTTCGGGTTCGGTCCACCGGCTCCGAACTCGTCGAACAGGGCGTCCAGGAGGCGCTGCTTCCCCTGCCCAGCCGGTGCTCTCATGCCACCTCCTCCGACCAGTTCACCAGTGGTGAGTATCATCGCAGACGTCGAACTCACCAGTGGTGAGTTCGACGCAAGGGCCGACCGACGGTTCGGATCGAGGGAGGACGAGGGTCGATGAGCGGGATCCTGCACGGCTGTCTGCCGGACACGGAGTACTTCGAGGTGACGGCGCAGTCGGGGCACCGCTACGCCGTCTGGGTGACGACACCGCCCGGGTACGCGGAGTCCACGGATCCCCTGCCGCTGATCTACGTCGTGGACGGCAACTGGGCCGTCGGCCTGACCGCTCCGCTGATCGTCACCCAGTCGGACCCGTTCTTGTCGGTTGCTCCGTACATCCAGGTGACTGTCGGGTACGCCGGCGCGGAAGCCGCCGACTGGGCACAGGTCCGCAACCGCGACCTCGTCCCGCCCGGCGAGCGTGTCAGCGACGAGATGGTCGCGACGGTGACGGCGGCCCGGCGAGCAGGCAGGATGACCGACGAACAGGCCGACGCGTACCTCGAGGAACTCGAGGACACGCACGCCGACGTCTTCCTGGACTTCCTGACCGCCGAGCTCCATTCACGACTGCGGTCGCAGTACCGGGTCAGCGACACCGGACACGGCCTGTTCGGCTACTCGTACGGCGGCCTCTTCGCGCTCTACGCCTGGTTGCGTTCCGCCGCTCCGTTCGCGACGTTCGGCGCCGGCACTCCCGGGGTCACGATCCCGGACAGTCAGATGTTCGCGATGGTCGATGCCCTCCCGCAGCACACTCCGGACGGGCCGGCACCGCGGCTCCACGTGACGCTGAACGAGGTCGAGGTCCTCGGCGACCTCCCGATCTACCGCGGCATGGCACGGAACGTGCTCTCGATCCTCGACGAGCTGGACCACAAGGGACGAGGACAGGACATCTCACGTGCAATGCTGCACGAGACCCACGTGACGGGGCTGCAGGCGTCGTTCCTGAGCTACCTCACGACGTGCCACTCCAGGAGGCCGTGACCGATGTTCGACCAGGTACCGATGCTGCCCGTGGTGATCCCGCTGAGTGCTGCCTTCTTCCTCGTGCTGCTGTGCATCCTGCACGCACGCCACGGTGTCACCCTGCCGCGCGCGAGCGTGGCCGCGGCCCTGGCGGTCTACGCCGGCGGCATCCTCGCGAACACGGTGTTCCCGATCTACCTCGACTCGCCCGGGTCCGACGAACCACAGCCGCTCCCGCTGAACCTGGTCCCGGTCGTCGGCTACGAGGTACGCGACGCCGTGACCAACGCCCTCGTCTTCCTCCCGCTCGGCATCCTCGTCCCGCTCCTCCTCGCCCGGCCGACCTGGTGGCGCGTCCTCGCGATCACGGCAGGAGCGAGCCTCGGCATCGAGGTGGTCCAGTTCCTGGCCGCAGGCCTCGCCGCGGGTGGCCACATCGCCGACGTCAACGACTGGCTGAGCAACATCGTCGGCGGTCTGGTCGGCTACGGGTGCTTCACACTCGCACGCAGGCAGCCCACGCTCGCAGCGCTGTCGGACCGCTTCCGCTGGCCCTCCCGGGCGCGAGACCACTCCGGCGCACGCTCCCGCGACGCCGCACCGATCCGCTAGCCGATGAGCTCCCGCGACAGGTCGCCAGCGCTGACCGGATCGGATCCGGCCCCGCCTAGGCCGTCCCCGTGGTGACCGTGGTGGAGGCTCCGAGCGTGGCCGTCATCGGCCCGGGCGCCATCGGGACCACGATCGCCGCGCTCCTGCACGAACGCCACATCGCCGTGACGATCGCGGGCCGCTCCCCACGCGGGAGCCTGCAACTCGACACGGATCGGGGTGCGGTGACGGTCCCCGGGCCCGTCCTCACCGACCCGACGCGCAGCACCGCGGCCGCAGACGTCGTGTTCCTCGCGGTGAAGGCGACACAGACCGCCGCGGCCGAACCCTGGCTCACCGCACTCTGTGAGCCGTCGACCGTGGTCTGCGTGCTGCAGAACGGCATCGAGCAGATCGAGACCGTCGCGCCGCTCGTCCCGCGATCGACCGTCGTGCCGGCGATCGTCTGGTTCCCCGCAGAGCGCCGCCCGGACGGCATGGTGCGACTCCGCGGGACACCGCGGCTCACCGTTCCCCGTACCGACGGAGCAGACCGGATCAGGGATCTGCTGCAGCACACGGGTTGCGCGCTCGAGATCGCTGAGGACTTCCGGACGCTCGCCTGGCAGAAGCTGCTGCAGAACGCGGTGGCCGGGCTCATGGCCCTCACGGGGCGACGAGCGGGGATGTTCCACCGCGGTGACGTCGGGGGAGTCGCACTGGCCTACCTCCGCGAATGCCTCGCCGTCGCCCGAGCCGACGGAGCAGACCTCGCCGACGACGAACCGGAACGCCTCCTCGAGAAGTTCCGTGCCTTCCCGTCCGACATGGGCACCTCCATGCTCAGCGACCGCGAGGACGGGAGGCCTCTGGAGTGGGAGGCGCGCAACGGTGTCATCGGGCGCTTGGGGCGTCGGTACGGCATCCCGACGCCCGTCGGCGACGTCGTGGTGCCGCTGCTCGCGGCGGCGAGCGACGGGCCGGGGTAGTCCTGCCACCGGTCGACTACGAGCACGGCGATGGGTTTGACGGCTGATCGATGATCGCGCGTTCGGTAGCCGGTCGGCTGTCGGATACTGATGCAGAGCAACCGAGCGCCACAGTACGATTCCTGTGGCTTGCCCTAGCCGGTCACCCGCCCACAGGGCCCGGCCGAGTCTGGGAGAGGGAGGCAGCCCGTTCGAGCCGGGCCAAGTGTGGGCGCCCGCGGTGCTGGCCACGGTTCTCGTCAGCGATCGGCTACCGGATTGCCACATCTCACTGCCCGTGCGTCGGCCCTGATCGGCTGGAGTTCGTGTGGAGCCGATCCTTCACCGAGACTGGTTGCGGCGAACGATCGACAGGTCCATCGTTCTCCTTCGAGGGCAGCGGAAGGTGCGGCTCACGTGTCGCTCGCTGACGGCGGCTGCCACGTCGGTGCAGTGTCGACCGCGACCGCGATGACGCGCGCGATGTCGCCGAGCTGGTGCGCCTGCTCGGCACTGATGGTGTCGAAGACCAACCGCCGGACCAGGGCCTGGTGTGCGGGCGTCGATCCTGCGACCTTCTCGTGTCCGTCGCCGGTCAGCACCGCGAGCGTGAATCGGCCGTCAGCCGGGTCGACGACACGGCGGACCCATCCCCTCCGCTCGAGTCGCGTGACCGCTCGGGACAGCCGCGACAGTGTCGAACTCGCGTACCCGGCAAGGGTACTCATCCGTAGCGTCCGGTCCGGAGCGGTGTCGAGTGCGGTGAGCACGCCGTGTTCGAAGTGGGAGAGCCCGCTGTCCCGCTGCAGCTGCGCGTCGAGGGCAGCTGGCAACCGTTCGAGCAGCGTCGCCACGGCTGCCCAGACCTCGAGTTGCTCCTCGGTGATCGTCGGTCTCGCCATGTCCCCAAGGTAGCCGGACGTGACTTGCTCAGGCAAGCGACCGGCCGTACAGTGCTTGCTCAAGCAAGTCATTGCGTCGTCCGGCGTGAGAAGACCGAGGAGGAACCGTGGACCTGCAGCTCCGGGACAAGACGGCGTTCATCAGTGGATCGACGCAGGGCATCGGGTACGCGATCGCCTCCGCACTCGCAGCCGAGGGCGCGCGGGTGATCGTGAACGGCCGGGATCGCGCCCGGGTCGACGACGCCGTCGAACGCCTCGGGCGTGAGCACCCCGGTTCCGCCCCCACGGGGATCGTGGCGGACTTCGCCGCCCCTGACGCCGTCACCAGACTGCTCGAGGACCTCGGCCAGGTGGACGTCCTGGTCAACAACGTCGGGCTGTTCGGCCTCGCCGACTTCGAGTCCGTGGCGGACGAGGACTGGGAACGGTACTTCGCGGTGAATGTGATGAGCGGTGTCCGGCTGTCGCGACACCTCCTGGGTGGGATGCTCGAACGAGGCTGGGGCCGCATCGTCTTCATCAGCAGTGAGTCCGGCGTCAACGTGCCGGCGAACATGGTGCACTACGGCGTGACGAAGGCAGCGATGATCGCCCTCGGCAACGGCCTTGCCAAGCGGACGCGCGGCACCGCCGTCACGGTCAACACCGTGCTCGGCGGGCCGACGTACTCGGACGGCGTCGCGTCGACGGTCGACGCGATCGCGGCGGCCAGGTCGTTGCCCGTCGAGACGGTGCAGCGTGCGATCATCGGCGAGAACCAGACCACTCTGCTCGAACGGTTCATCGCGCCGGCCGAGATCGCGGCGCTCGTGACGTACCTCGCGAGCCCCGTGGCGTCCGTGACGAACGGTGCAGCCGTCCGAGCAGACGGCGGGGTGCTCACGGGCCTCCTGTAGGCGCAGCGCGGATTTGCCGACTGCTCGCGCTCTTCATCGGTCTTGCTGAGCCTGCAGTGCCGGCGCAGCATCGGCCACCGCCGCACATTCCTAGCGGTGTCGACTCCGCCGCAGCGGGAGTACCGGGAATCGTGCATCCGCAAGGCAACCGGGTGGTTTGTCGACGCGGACTTCCGCATCGCCGAACGTATGATGCGCCGCATGATCTGACTGCCCCGCCCCTCTCGTCGCCTCAACAGCCGATGGCCTCCCAAGAGGACGAACGGCCGATCCTGCCGGCGGCTCGGCCGTCCGTCACCGAGTTGGGCGGTCGGGTTTACGAGGCCGTTCCCATGCTCCGGTCGGCTTCGCTTCCGCGAAGCAGGGAGGTCACCTCGTGCACCTCCGAGAACCGTCCATCATCTGCAAGGGTGGCGAAGAGGTAGACCTCCTGCACGACGAGCGTCCCGTCCACCTTCGTGGCATGAACTTCATGTCGGTCCGCGTAGGCCGTGCCCTGGACGAGCTCGTCGAGGACTCGCACCTCGGCATGCGCCACGATTCCTCGCAAGTGGGTGATGTGGTCCTCGAACTGCGCACGATCGCTCCACATGCCGTCAGTCTTCTGCCGGTAGTCGTCGGCGAAGTACCGCCCGATCGTCTCATCGACGGAACTGTCTCGGTCGTTGAGGAGCGCTTTCAGCGCTGCCGCGATGTCGGCCATGGTGCATCTCCATTCCGTGCAACTTGCACAGACGGACGGTAGCAGGGATGTGTGCGACTTGCACACGTATGCTCGAGGCATGGACGCAGCAGCAACGATCGCGAACGCCCTCGGCGTGATCCTCACCCGCGGGTTCCGCAGCGGGCTCTACGGAAGCGTCACGCTCGGCGTGGCTCCGGGGCTCACCGAGGCGAACTACCCGATCCTCAGCTCGCTCGCGCGATCCGGCGAACCACGCTCGGCAGCGTCTCTGGCTCCAGACCTCGGCCTCGACCGCTCCGTCGTGAGCCGACGGGCCTCAGAACTGATCCAAGCCGGCCTCGTCGCCCAGCAGCCCAGCCCGCGCGACCGACGCCAAGCCCTTCTCACGCTCACACCGCGGGGCCGCACAGCCATCGACGAAGCTCGCCGCCGCTTGGAGACCGTGATCGCCGACCACACGAGCACCTGGTCCGAGGCTGATCGCGCGGCGCTCGCGACGCTCTTGTCACGCTTCACCGCCACACCGCTGGCGGCGACCGAAACCGGAGATCCCACCCACGAAGGTGTCCGATAGCGGGTCCTCCGGTGGACCCCTGGTCGACGTGGCCCGTCGGTACTGCCGAACAGCGTGTCCACGTCCGTCTTGCAGACACGGTGCGTGGCAGTCGGACAAGTCAGCTGGCGGACGACACGCCTCTTACTGCGGCATGTCCACGAACCGAGAGAACATCCCGTGGAACGCCACGGTGATGGTGTCCGTCGGCCCGTTACGGTGCTTCGCCACGATCAGGTCCGCCTCACCCTGACGCGGGTTGTCCTTCTCGTACGCCGACTCGCGGTGCAGCAGGATCACCATGTCGGCGTCCTGCTCGATCGATCCGGACTCACGCAGGTCGGAGATCTGGGGCTTCTTGTCGGCACGCTGCTCGGGCCCACGGTTCAGCTGCGACAGCGCGATGACCGGCACTTGGAGTTCCTTGGCCATCAGCTTGAGCGCACGCGAGAACTCAGAGACCTCCTGCTGGCGGCTCTCGACCTTCTTGCCCGAGGTCATCAGCTGCAGGTAGTCGATGACCACGAGCTTCAGGTTGTGCTGCTGCTTGAGACGTCGGCACTTGGCCCGGATCTCGACGAGCGTCATGTTGGGGGAGTCATCGATGAAGAACGGGGCGTCGTTGATGCGACCGCGGGTCTGCGCGATGGTGGTCCAGTCGCGGGAGTCGACGGTGCCCTTGCGCATGTTCTGCAGCGGGACGCTGGTCTCGGCGGACAGCAGACGCATCGCGATCTCGGCGCGACCCATCTCGAGCGAGAAGAACGCGGCGGTCTGGTCGTGCTTGATGGCGGCGGCGCGGCACAGGTCGAGCGCGAGCGTCGACTTCCCGAGTGCCGGTCGGGCGGCGACGATGATGAGCTGTCCGGGGTGGAAGCCGTTCGTCAGGCCGTCGAGCTGCGCGAACCCGGTGGGCACCCCCGTCATCTGGCCGTCGCGGCCCTTGGCGGCCTCGATCTCGTCGAGGGCGGCGGAGATGGCGTCGGTCAGGGGGACGTAGTCCTCGGTCTGCACGCCGCCGGCCACGTTGTAGACCTCGGCCTGGGCGCTGTTGACGAGGTCGGTGACCTCACCCTCGCTGGCGTAGCCCATCTGCACGATGCGGGTACCGGCGTCGACCAGGCGACGGAGCACGGCCTTCTCGGCCACGATCCCGGCGTAGTACCCGGCGTTCGCGGCCGTGGGCACCATGCTCGTGACGCTGTGCAGGTACTCGGCGCCGCCGGCTCGTGACAGCAGACCGGTCTTCGTCAGCTCGTCGGTGACGGCGATGACGTCGGTCGGCTCACCGTGCGAGTAGAGCGACAGGATGGCGTCGAAGATGACCTCGTGCTTGGGCACGTAGAAGTCCACGCCCCGAGCCGTCTCGATGACGTCTGCGACGGCGTCCTTCGACAGGAGCATGCCGCCGATGGTCGACTGCTCGGCGAGCATGTCGTGCGGCGGGGTCCGTTCCGTGCCGCGCTCCGCGTAGTCCTGCGGTGCGGGCTCAAGATGTGCGATCGACACACGCTCTCCTCTGTTGACGACGCGGACCAAACCCTGCGGGACGACGCCCACCGACCCGGGTCCGCACCCCGTTCTTACCCCCGGCAACCGACATCCCCGAGTCGCTGGGCCAAGCTACGGCCTCAGAGTTATCCCCAACAAATGCCCCTGTGGATAACTCTGTGGAGAGGCTGCGGAACACGCCGAACCGCAGTGTGGAGAACTGTGGACTGGGTTGGGGATAACAAGCCATGGGAACACAGTTTCGACCGCCTGACCTGGGGTTTCGAGTTTCAGACGGTGTGTGGAAAAGTGGGCTTCAAGTGCGCGTTGAAGGTTCCGATTTGACACGTTTCCACTGTGTAAAACGACTTGACAAGCGCCTCCCCTGTGGGGAGCGTTCTCGGGTCGCTCCCAGCAAGCCGAGGGTGCGGCAGAGCGGTAACCAGCCAGCCCAAGCCGAGCCGCGCCTCCAGTCCGACGCATCGTGAGCAGAAGATGTCGGGTCCGGCCCCGCGAGCCGACCATTCCTGCTCACGAAGCGACCCGAGCCGACCCGACTCCAGCCGACCCGACCCCGCCCGCAGTACCCCACACACGCAACGACGGGCGGGCCTCCCGGAGGAGACCCGCCCGTCGTGGAGCGGAACGTCAGTGCTACTTGGCAGCGACGACCTTGAGCGAGATCACGGCAGTGATGTCCTCGCGCAGACGCACGGTGGCCTCGTGGTCACCGACGGTCTTGATGGTCGCGGGGACCTCGACCTTGCGCTTGTCGAGCGAGCCGACGCCCTGCGCCTGGACGGCGTCAGCGACGTCCGCCGGACGCACGGAGCCGAACAGACGACCGTCCTTGCCGGCCTTGACCGACAGCTGGATGGTGGCGTTCTCGAGCTTCATCTTGAGGTCCTGTGCCTCTTCGATGGTGGCGAGCTCGCGCGCGGTACGCGCGGCACGGATCGACTCGACCTGCTTCTCGCCGCCCTTGGACCACGCGACAGCGAAGCCCTGGGGGATGAGGTAGTTGCGGGCGTAGCCGTTCTTGACGTCGACGACGTCACCGGCGGAACCGAGGCCGGAGACCTCGTGGGTGAGGATGAGCTTCGACATGTGTCGACCTCCGATCAGCGGCCGGAGCCGGCGTAGGGGAGGAGCGCCATCTCACGGGCGTTCTTCACGGCACGGGCGATGAGGCGCTGCTCCTGGACGGAGACGCCGGTGATGCGACGGGCGCGGATCTTTCCACGCTCCGAGATGAACTTGCGAAGGGTCGCGACGTCCTTGTAGTCGATGACGCCGACCTTGATCGACTTCGCGGGAGCGGCGTTCTTGCCGCCCTTGCCGCGAGGCTTCCGGCGATCGCCGGTGCTCTTTCCAGCCATTGTGGTTTTTCCTTAGAAGAAGAGTTGTGTGTCCGTCGGGACGCTGAGGATCAGAACGGAACTCGCAGTTGCCGCTGTCAGGCGGCGCTGCGTGCTCCGATCAGAACGGGGTCTCGTCGTCGAAGTTGCCGCCGGGGGTGCTCCACACGTCGTTCGACTGTGCGTTGCCGCCACCCTGCTGGCCACCCTGCGGGGACCACGGCGCGTCGGACTGACCGCCACCGTTGTTGTTGCCGCCGCCGTTCCAGCCGCCGTTGCCACCGCCGCCGGAGTTGCCTCCGCCGACCTGGCCACGACCGCCGCCGCCACTGCCACCCGCTGCGCGGGTGATCTGTGCGGTGGCGTACCGGAGCGACGGGCCGATCTCGTCGACCTCGAGCTCGATGCTCGTGCGCTGCTGACCCTCACGGTCCTGGTAGGAACGCTGACGCAGACGACCCTGCGCGATGACGCGCGAGCCCTTCGTCAGCGACCCCGCCACGTGCTCGGCGAACTCGCGCCACACACTCGCGCGGAGGAACAGCGCGTCGCCGTCCTTCCACTCGTTCGCCTGACGGTCGAACGTGCGAGGGGTCGACGCGATGGTGAAGTTCGCCACGGCGAGCCCGTTCTGCGTGTAGCGCAGCTCGGGGTCCGCGGTGAGGTTGCCCACCACCGTGATGACGGTTTCGCCGGCCACGGGTTACTCGGCGCTCGCGGTCGCGGTTGCGGACGCGTTGGCGGCCTTGCGGGCCGCACGTGCCTCGTCGCGCTGCTTCTGGGCGGCGACCTGCGCGATGCCCTCTTCGGCGCGGAGGACCTTCGTGCGGAGCACGGCCTCGGAGAGCCCGAGCTGACGGTCCAGCTCGTTGGCGGCCTCGGGGGTCGACGTGAAGTCGACGACGGCGTAGATGCCCTCGGACTTCTTGGCGATCTCGTAGGCCAGGCGGCGACGGCCCCAGACGTCCACGTTGTCCACGGTGCCACCCGCGTTGCGGATCACGGCGAGGAACTTGTCCAGGCTGGGAGCGACGGTGCGCTCGTCGATCTCGGGGTCGAGGATCGCCATCAGTTCGTACTGGTGCATGCGGAACCCACCTCCTCTGGTCTCAGCGGCCCCGGGCAGTTCCCGGGGCAGGAGGGTTGATGCATGTGCCCCGTCAACGCAGGTGCGCGAGGGGCAACCTGGGTAGCCTACCGGACTGCCTGGAGGCGCGCCACCGGCCTGTGGAGAGCGGTCGCGCCCGTCAGGCGGTCGCGTATCAGGCGCTGGTGTCGCCTCGGGCGCTCCACCAGGCGCGCAGGCGCGCCTCGGCCTCGTCGGACCCGAGGGGTCCTTCGTCCATCCGCGCCTCGAGCAGGAACCGGTAGGCCTCGCCCACGGCACGCCCCGGTGGGATGTCGAGGATCCGCATGATGTCGTCGCCGGTCAGGTCCGGCCGGATCGAGTCGAGTTCCTCCTGCTCGGACAGCACCCGGATGCGGTCCTCCAGGTCGTCGTACGCGAACGCCAAGCGGTCGGCCTTCCGCCGGTTCCGCGTGGTCACGTCGGAGCGGGTGAGCTCGTGGAGTCGCTCGAGCTGGTCCCCGGCGTCGCGGACGTAGCGGCGGACGGCCGAGTCGGTCCAGGCGCCCTCGGTGTACCCGAAGAACCGCAGGTGCAGCTCGATCAGGCGGGACACCGCGGCGATCGTGTCGTTGTCGAACCGCAGGGCACGGAGCCGCTTCTTCGCCAGCTTCGAGCCGACCAGGTCGTGGTGGTGGAAGCTGACGGCGCCGCCCGGTTCGAGCTTGCGGGTCGCCGGCTTGCCGATGTCGTGCAGCAGTGCCGCGAGTCGGAGCACGGTGTCCGGGGGATCGCCGGCGTGCCGCTCGGCCTCGTACCCGATGGCCTGCTCGAGCACGGTGAGCGAGTGCTCGTAGACGTCCTTGTGGTGGTGGTGCTCGTCGATCTCCAGGCGCATCTCGGGCAGCTCCGGCAGGAACCGCTCGGCCAGCCCGGTGTCGACGAGCAGCCGGATGCCGGGCACCGGGTCGCTCGTGTTCAGCAGCTTGACGAGTTCGTCGCGCACCCGCTCGGCCGACACGATGTCGATCGACCCGGCGAGCTCCTGCATCGCGGCCCGCACGTCGTCGTCGACCGTGAACCCGAGCTGCGACGTGAACCGTGCCGCTCGCATCATCCGCAGCGGGTCGTCCCGGAAGGACACGAGCGCAGCCTGCGGGGTGCGCAGGCGGGCGGCCAGCAGGTCCTCGACACCGCCGTGCACGTCCACGAGCTCGCGGGCCGGCAGCCGCAGGGCCATGGCGTTCACCGTGAAGTCACGGCGGAGCAGGTCGTCCTCGATGGTGTCGCCGAACGCGACCTCGGGCTTGCGGGTCTCACCGTCGTAGACGTCGCTGCGGTACGTGGTGATCTCGACCTGTTCGCCGGCGATCCGCGCGGCGATGGTGCCGAACTGTCGGCCGACGTCCCAGGTGGCGCTCGCCATCGGGTCCACGATCCGCAGGATCGCGTCGGGACGGGCGTCGGTGGTGAAGTCGAGATCGGTCACGGGCCGGCCGAGGAACGCGTCACGGACGGGTCCGCCGACGAGGGCGAGTTCGTGTCCGGCGTCGGCGAAGGCCCGAGCGAGGAGGGCGACGGGCTCGGTGGCGGCGAGTGCGTCGAGTCGTTCGACGGCCTGGGCAACGGACTGCATGACGGTGCTCATCCTCCCAGATCGAGGCCCCGAGTTCTCCACGAACCCCGCGCGCACGGGACCTGTTCATGGCAGTGCCTCATACACTCGTGCTCGGCCCGAACCGACCCCGTGGCCCGCTCCTCGTATGCAGATGCTCCGCACCACGCTCGCCGCAGCCGCGTCGACCCTCGTCGCGCTCGGCCTGGTCGTCGCGCCCGTCACCACCGACCACGCCTCGGCCGCCACGGTCTCCGTGCCGAAGACGCACGCCGCCGCTCCGGCCGCCGCCGACGAGGGCAAGGCGACCATCGCCATCGCCCCGGCGAACCGCGGGGTCGTGCAGCGCGACCAGGACCTCACCCTGTCGGTGACGGTCACGAACGACACCGACGCCGACCTGCCCGCGGGCACGGCCGAGTTCGACATCTTCCGTTCGGTGAGCACACGAGCCGTCCTGGCGAGCTGGCTCAGCGACACCACCACAACCGGTTACCTCGGTGCCCTGATGGACTCGGTGGACATCCCGGCGATCCCGGCGCACCGTTCGGTGACCATCGACTCGGTCGAGATCGTCTCGGGCAACGTCGCACTCGGCGGGTACTCCACGTTCGGTGCCCGACGCATCGCCGCGGAGTACACGGCGGGGGACGCGTTCGCCGTCGACCGCTCCGCCATCACCTGGTACCCCGACTTCGTGCAGGCACCGGTGAGCGTCTCCGTGGCCATGCCCGTCACCGTGCCGAGGTCGACCGACGGCGTCCTCACGCCCGCGGTGCTGGCCGCCGCGACGTCGATCGACGGCACCCTCACGCAGCAGCTGCGTGCCGCCGAGGACCACAACGTCGCCGTCGCCGTCGACCCCCGGATCATCGCGTCGATCCGGATCCTGGGCGACAACGCGCCGTCGAGCGCGACGGCCTGGCTGCAGCGCCTCGAGTCGCTCCGCAACGAGACCTTCGCGCTGCCCTACGCCGACGCCGACGTCACCGGCCTGCGGCAGGCGGGCGCGGACGGCATCCTGTCGCCGATCTCGCTCGACCAGTCCGTCGATCCCGAGGACTTCCCCGGCGCCGAGACCCCGGCGCCGACCCCGACCGCCACCCCGGGACAGACCACGTCGCCGACCCCGAGTGCCGCGCCGGGCGAGACCCCGGACGACGGCACCGACGAACCGCAGGAGACCCTGCCGACCACCGAGTCGCTGCTCGACTTCCCGTACTCGATGGAGTCCATCGCCTGGCCGACCGAGGGAACGGTGTCCTCTGCCGACCTGCCGGCACTGGCACGCGCGGGGACCGAGACAACGATCGTGTCGAGCGGCAACACCTCGGCCGGACCGGACACCACCATCGCCGCGTCCGAGAAGATCGGCGACGAGCACGTGCTCGTGTCCGACCAGTCGATGTCGTCGCTCCTCCGCACCGCCGCGACCGCCGGCGACCGCCAGACGTACGCGTCGTCGATGTCCGAGCTCACCGCGACCCTCGCCACGGCCGTCCCCACCGAGTCCGCCGCCGGGCCGATCCTGCTGACGCTCGGGCGGGAGTGGCCGTCCGACTCGACCCGCCTCGGCCAGGCCCTCGACGCCCTCGAGAACACGGCGTGGGTCGCCCCCGCCGACCTCTCCGTCGCCTCGGACGCGGTCGCCGGCTCGCTCACGCTCAGCAGTGCCTCCACCGGGAAGGCCCGCATCGACGACCTCCGCCGCCTGGTGCGGGGGGAGCAGGGGCTCGCGGCCTTCGCCACCGTCCTCGACACACCCGCCGAGATCACCGCTCCGGCTCGACTCCGCCTGCTGGCACTCGCGTCGAACGCCTGGCGTGACGACCCGCAGGGGCTCGGGTCCGCCATCGAGGCGCGCACCGCCGCATGGGCGAAGAGCACGACCGAGGTCGGCATCGTCGACTCGAGCAGCCTGACCCTGCTCGGCGACCAGTCCGCCCTGCCGGTCTCCATCCGGAACAGCTCCGCCCACCCGGTCACCGTGCGCCTGTCGGTGCGACCGTCCAACTCCGCGCTCCGGGTCGTCCGGAACGACATCGTCGTCGAGATCCAGCCCGACTCCTCCACCCGCACGACCGTCCCCGTGCAGTCGGTGGCGAACGGCACGGTCCAGCTCACCATGTCGCTGTCGAGCCCGACCGGCGTCACGATCTCCGACCCCGCGACGGTCGAGCTCAACGTGCAGGCGCAGTGGGAGACGCTGATCACGGCGGCCGCGGCGATCGCCCTGATCGGCATCTTCGGCTTCGGCATCTTCCGCAGCATCCGCAAGCGCGCCCGACGTCGCAACGGCGAGGTCGACGACGACGACGAGGACCCGAACCGCCCCCTGGCGGTCCAGCCCACGGTCGGAGGCACCCCGGCGCCCACAGAGCGGCCTGGAGGCTCGGATCACCCCGCCGCCGCCTCCACCGTCCCGGACGTGGCCGGGTCCGGCACCGGCGCAGCCGGTGTCGCCGGCGTCGGAGCGGGTCTGAGCGACGCGAGCCCGGCCTCGGCCGCGGTCGCAGCACCGGGCGGCGACCCCCTGCAGGACGCCATCGCTCGTGCCGGGGCCGAACCGCGCCTCCCGTCCGACACCGCACGCAACACCGTCGCGGACGACCGTGACCCCGAGGAGCCGACCATCAGCAGCAGCCAGCCCCAGCCCGACGTCGACGCCGAGCAGGGCGCCGAGCGCAACCTGGGCCGCGCGAGCGCGATGCTCGCCGCGGGCACGATGGTGAGCCGCATCCTCGGCTTCGCGAAGACCTTCGTGCTCGCCTACGCGATCGGGCAGAACGCGAGCCCCTCGGCGAACGCCTTCGCGGTCGCCAACCAGCTGCCGAACAACATCTACGCGCTGATCGCCGGGGGTCTGCTGTCTGCGGTGCTCATCCCGCAGATCGTCCGCGCGATGAAGAACGGGACCGACGGCGGGCAGTCCTACGTCAACAAGATCGTGACGCTCGGTGGCTCGGTGTTCATCGTCATCGCGGTCGTCGCGACGGCGATCGCGCCGCTGCTCGTGCGCTTCTACACGTCCTCCTCGTCGGACGCCGGTCCGGCAGCCACCGACCTCGCGGTCGCCTTCGCCTTCTGGTGCCTGCCGCAGATCCTCTTCTATGCGATGTACTCCCTGCTCGGCGAGGTCCTCAACGCCAAGCAGGTGTTCGGGCCGTTCACGTGGGCGCCGTTGCTCAACAACGTCATCGCGATCGCCGGGCTCGTGGTCTTCATCGCCTTGTACGGCGGCAGCGGCAGCCAGCTCGACGAGTGGACACCGGCGAAGATCGCCCTGCTCGCCGGCAGCGCCTCGCTCGGGGTGTTCGCCCAGGCGGCGTTCCTGCCCTTCTTCTGGAAGCGCGCCGGACTGACGTTCCGACCGGACTTCCGGTGGCGCGGTGTCGGTCTGAAGTCGACGGGCACGGCGGCCGGCTGGCTCTTCGCGATGATCCTCGTGACGCAGCTCGCGGGGGTCGTGCAGTCGGCCGTGGCGTGGAAGGGGCAGGACGACGGGCCCGGCAACGCCGTGCTCGGCAACGCGTGGCTCATCTTCATGCTCCCGCACTCGATCATCGCGGTCTCGATCGCCACGGCCTACTTCACGCGCATGAGTCATGACGCCGAACGTGGTGACCTGGACGCAGTACGCCGCAACCTCTCGCTGTCGCTCCGCATCATCGGGCTCTTCACGGTCTTCGCCTCCGTCGCCCTGGTCGTCGTCGCGGTGCCGTTCGGTCGCCTGTACGAGGGCACGTTCGAGAGCGCGCTGCAGGTCGGCGCCGTCCTCGTCGCGTACATGCCGGGGCTCGTGCTGTTCAGCATGCTGTTCGTGATCCAGCGGGTGTTCTGGGCCATGCACGACCACCGCACGCCGTTCCTGATGCAGTGCGTCCAGTCGGTGCTGTTCGTGGTCGGTGCCCTCGCCGTGTCGACCTTCCCGACCTCGGTGATCGGCATCGGTGTCGCGGCGTGCACGACGATCGCCGGGACTGCCCAGACGATCGTGGCGCTCGTCCTCGTGCGTCGGAAGCTCGGCAGCATCGAGGGTCCGGTCGTCACGCGGTCCCACGTGCAGTTCGTCATCGCCGCGCTGATCGCCGGCGTCGCCGGGCTCCTCGTCGTCAACTTCTTCGGGGCGTTCTCCGAGGCCGGGTTCGCGATGTCCGACCGCACGGGTGCCCTCATCACCATCGTCCTGACCGGCGCGGTGATGGCCCTGGTGTACTTCGGGGCGCTCGTCGTCGCGAAGAACGGCGAGATCGGCAACGCGGTCACCCTGCTCCGGAACAAGCTCGGCCGCTGAACGACGCCGATCACCGCACGCACGGGCCGCGTGGAATGCCGCGTCGCTACGATGGGTTGACCCGGTCAGACGCAACGGAAGGGCACTCAGGCATGCGCCAGCTCATCATCATCGGTTCCGGCCCGGCCGGGTTCACCGCCGGCATCTACGCCGCGCGCGCGGAGCTCAAGCCGCTCATCGTCGCATCCAGCGTCGAGACGGGCGGTGAACTCACCAAGACGACCGAGGTCGAGAACTTCCCCGGCTTCCCCGAGGGCATCCAGGGCCCCGACCTCATGATCAAGATGCAGGAGCAGGCCGAGAAGTTCGGCGCCGAGGTCCTGTACGACGACGCCGTCTCGGTCGACCTGACGGGCAAGATCAAGAAGGTCACCGTCGGCTCCGGCGAGACCTACGAAGCCCTCGCGGTCATCTACGCGACGGGTTCGGCCTACCGGCACCTCGGCCTCGCCGACGAAGAGCGCCTGTCCGGTCACGGCGTCTCGTGGTGCGCGACCTGCGACGGGTTCTTCTTCCGCCAGAAGAACATCGCCGTCGTCGGCGGTGGCGACTCCGCGATGGAGGAGGCGACGTTCCTCACCCGCTTCGCCGACAAGGTGACGGTCATCCACCGCAAGGACAGCCTGCGTGCGTCGAAGATCATGCAGGACCGCGCGATGAACGACCCGAAGATCGAGTTCGCGTGGAACAAGGAGGTCACCGGCATCACGGGTGACTCCGCGGTCGAGGGTGTCAGCCTGCGGGACACGGTCACGGGTGAGGAGTCGGAGCTCGCGCTCGACGGCCTGTTCATCGCGATCGGCAACGACCCGCGCACGCACCTGATCCACGGTCAGATCGACATCGCGCCCGAGGGCACCATCGCGGTGCAGGGCCGCTCGTCGAAGACCAACCTGCCCGGTGTCTTCGCCGCGGGCGACGTCATCGACCCGACCTACCGCCAGGCCATCACGGCGGCCGGCTCCGGCACGGTCGCGGCGCTCGACGCCGAGAAGTACCTCGCCGAGCTCGAGGACTCGCTGACCGACGAGGCAGAGGGTGTCGGCCCGACCGAGCCCGCCATCCTCGACGTCACCTCGGCGCACGCCTGACCCACGGAATACCACGACGGCCTCGCCGTTGTACCCCCTGAACGACTTCTCGAAGGAGCACACATGTCCAACGCCAAGGCTGTCACCGACGCCACCTTCTCGGACGAGGTCCTCAAGTCCGACAAGACGATCCTGGTCGACTTCTGGGCTGAGTGGTGTGGCCCGTGCCGCGCGGTCTCGCCGATCCTCGACCAGATCGCCGAAGAGCACGCCGGCAAGATCGAGATCGTCAAGCTCAACGTCGACGACAACCCTCAGTCGGCCATGAACTACCAGATCACGTCGATCCCGGCGATGAAGGTCTTCAAGGGCGGCGAGGTCGTCAAGACCGTCATCGGCGCCAAGCCGAAGCCCGCGCTCGAGGCCGACCTCGCCGAGTTCCTCGCGTAGGTCTCCCACACGAACGGCCCCGCTCTCCACGGAGAGCGGGGCCGTCGTCGTTCCGGGCCACGCGTTCGCGATCGGCCCCGTCGCGGAGCCGTGGTTCCCGAGGTCGATGTCGTAGTGTGGCGGGAATGTCCCACTGAACGGAGCACTCGATGACGAACGGCAACAGCCTCGACCCCTGGTACGACTCCTACGCCCAGCGCACCGCCGGGCTGAGCGCCTCCGAGGTCCGAGCCCTGTTCGCCGTCGCCTCGCGCCCCGAGGTGGTCTCCCTGGCCGGCGGGATGCCGTTCGTGTCCGCGCTCCCCAGAGAGCTCGTCACGGGCTCTCTGGACCGTGTCATGCACGAGGACGCCGCCATGGCGCTGCAGTACGGCGGGGGACAGGGCCTGCGGTCGCTCCGTGAGCACATCGTGGACGTCATGAGCCTGGAGGGCATCCGCGCGAGCGCCGAGGACGTCGTCGTGACGACCGGCTCGCAGCACGCCCTCGACCTCGTCACGCGGCTCTTCATCGACCCGGGTGACGTGGTGCTGGCCGAGTCGCCGTCCTACGTCGGCGCCATCGGTGTGTTCCGCTCGTACCAGGCGGAGACGGTGCACGTCGCGACCGACGAGCACGGGCTCGTCCCCGACGCGCTGCGCGAGGCGATCGCGAACCTGCGTGCCCAAGGCAAGCGGATGAAGTTCCTCTACACGATCCCGAACTTCCACAACCCGGCCGGCGTCACGATGAGCCGGGAGCGCCGCATCGAGGTGCTCGACATCTGCCGCTCCAACAACATCCTGGTGCTCGAGGACAACCCGTACGGGCTCCTCTGGTTCGACGAGCCGGCGCCGCAGGCGATCCGCTCCATCGACGAGGAGGGCGTGGTGTACCTCGGCTCCTTCTCGAAGACGCTCGCGCCGGGGTTCCGCGTCGGCTGGGCGCTGGCACCCCACGCCATCCGCGAGAAGCTGGTCCTGGCGAACGAGTCGGCGGTCCTCGCCCCGAACTCGTTCGGTCAGTACGTCGTCAACAACTACCTGGACGCCGCCGACTGGAAGGGCCAGGTCGACACGTTCCGCGGCATCTACGCCGAGCGCCGCGACGCGATGCTGTCCGCGCTCGGGGAGTTCCTGCCGGACCTGTCGTGGACGAAGCCGAACGGCGGGTTCTTCGTCTGGCTCACGCTGCCGGAGTCCCTCGACTCGAAGGGCATGCTGCCGCGCGCCGTCAAGGAGCTCGTCGCCTACACCCCGGGCACGGCCTTCTACGCCGACGGTCGCGGTGGCGGGAACATCCGGCTGTCGTTCTGCTACCCGACGCCGGAGCAGATCCGGATCGGCGTCAAGCGACTCGCGAACGTGGTCAACGACGAGCTGGAACTCATCGAGACCTTCGGCCCGGCGACCCGCCCCACCGCCGTCACCGAGTCCTCCTCGGTCAGCGCGCCGCCGCCGAACATCTCCTGACCAGCGCTTTTCCGCTGCGCGGGCCGCGCAGCACCGTACCTGCACACCGGAGGATCCCCGCATGGCCGAGCTCACCCGTCGTCACGTCGTCGTCGTCGCGGGAGGGATCTCCCACGAGCGGGACGTGTCCCTCCGCTCGGGCCGACGGGTCGCCGACTCGCTGACCGGCTACGGCTGGCAGGTCGACCTCCGTGACGCCGACGCCATGCTCCTGCCTGCACTCGGCAAGGAGCGCCCGGACGTCGTGTGGCCGGCCCTGCACGGCGCCTCCGGTGAGGACGGAGCCCTGCGGGGCGTCCTGGAGGCTCTGGACATCCCGTTCGTCGGCTCGCGTTCCACGTCGGCTCGGCTGGCATGGGACAAGCCCACGGCTTCGGCGCTGGTCGCCCGCGCCGGCGTCCGGACGCCGAGGTCGGTGACGCTGTCCCACGACGTGTTCCGCGAGCTCGGTGCCGTCGGGGTGCTCGAGGCCATCGCCGCCGAGCACCCGGTGCCGCTCGCGGTGAAGCCCGCTCGGGGCGGCAGCGCCCAGGGAGTCACGCTCGTCGACGACGTGCACGACCTGCCCCGCGCGATGGTGGCGGCCTACACCTACTGCGACGACGTCGTGATCGAGCAGCTCATCCGCGGCACCGAGGTCGCGATCGGCATCATCGACACCGGCGACGGTCCCGCGGCACTGTCCGCGGTGGAGATCGTCCCTCGCAACGGCATCTACGGGTTCGAGGCCCGGTACAACGCGGGGGAGACCACCTTCTACACGCCAGCTCGCCTGCCCGAGGAACACGCCGCGGCAGCCGCCGAGGCAGCGGTGGCAGCGCACCGCGCGCTGGGTCTGCGCCACCTGTCCCGTGTCGACCTGATCATCGACGCCGCCGGCACCCCATGGTTCCTCGAGGCGAACGTCCTCCCCGGGCTCACGGAGACGTCGCTCCTGCCGCAGGCGCTCTCCGCGTCGGGCTTCGACCTCGGTTGGACGTACGCCGAGCTGGCCGAGCAGGCCATCCGCGACCACCACTCCTGACCCAACGGTGTTCCACGTGGAACACCGACACAGCGCGAGGGCTTGGCGCGGCATCGTCCAGCGTGCCGAGAAGCGCACCCGCGGTCCGCGCTCGTGTTCCACGTGGAACACGCATCCATCGCTCGGATGGTCTCTGCGCTCAGCGGCGCTGTGCCGCCCGAAATCCCGCCGAGCGGGCACGAGGCCCCCGCGGAGCGTCCGCACCGCCCAGGAGCCCACTCAGGCGCTGCGTGGCACCACAGAGCCGAGCGGCGCTCCGGGTTGGAGCGCAAACCGGCCGTGCGCCTGCCGTCGCGCACCAATCGACGCGATCAAAACTCCTCAACGGTGCATGCGCCCAATCCATCGCGGCGCAGACATCATCCAAGACGTTTCGCCGGCACCTGTCGACAGGGACAGCGCGGCACAGCCTCGGGGCCCGTGCAGCACGATCGCCTGGCCTGCGCACGGGGAAGCGTTTCACGTGGAACACCGCCCGCGGCGAGAGCGGCGAGAGCGGCGAAGGCGGCGGGATCGCTGAGACGTCGCGCCGACGCCTCAGCTCGAGACGTCGCTGATGCCCAGCTCTCCGAGGATCCGGTTCAGGTCGTCGCCGTTCGCGAAGTCAATCGTCACCGAGCTCTTGCGCGCACCGACGGCGATCTTGACCCGGGTGTTGAGCCGGTCGCCGATCCGCTCGGCCAGGTCGTCGAAGTGCGCCTGCCGCTTGTTCGGCTGCGTGACCTGCTTCGGCGGGGTCTTCGACGACAGCTGCTGAGCGATGGCCTCCGCCGCACGGACGGACAGGTCCTCGTTCACGATCTTCTCAGCGAGGTACTCCATCGCCTCGGCATCCGGAGCGGCGAGGATGGCACGAGCGTGCCCGGCAGACAGCACACCTGCAGCGACTCGACGCTGCACGGGGGAGGGGAGCCGCAGCAGACGGATGGTGTTCGTGATCTGCGGGCGCGAGCGGCCGATCCGCTGCCCGAGCTGCTCCTGGGTGATCCCGAAGTCGGCGAGGAGCTGTTGGTACGCCGACGCCTCTTCCAGCGGGTTGAGCTGCGCGCGGTGCAGGTTCTCGAGGAGCGCGTCCCGGAGCATGGCGTCGTCCGGTGTGTCCTTGACGATCGCCGGGATCGTGCTCAGCCCGAGTTCCTTCGTCGCACGCAGACGCCGCTCACCCATGATGAGCTCGTACTGCGGCTCCGTCCCGGTGGCGCCCGCGATCGGGCGGACGACGATGGGCTGGAGCACACCGATCTCGCGGATCGAGTGCACGAGTTCCTGGAGCTCCTCTTCGCGGAACTCCTTGCGGGGCTGCTGCGCGTTCGGCACGACGTCGAGCGGGTTGAGGTTGGCGAGACGCGCACCCGGCACGGCCACCAGTTCATCGGCCGTCGGTGCCGCGGACGGCGATGCCGGCGATCCACCGGTGGGGAAGAAGACGTCGACCGGACGGTCCTGCTGCTCCGTCGCGGTCGGGATGAGTGCGCCGATACCGCGGCCGAGGCCGGTTCGCTTGGGTGCCATCAGTGCTTCGCTCCTCGTGCTGCGATCTCGGCGGCCGCTTCCAGGTAGGAGAGCGACCCGGTGGAGTTCACGTCGTACGCCACGACGCTCTGCCCGTAGCTCGGGGCCTCGCTGACGCGGACGGATCGGGGGATCATCGCCTGCAGGACCTGGCTGCCGAAGTGCTCCCGGACGTCGTTCGCCACCTGGTTCGACAGGTTCGTGCGGCTGTCGTACATCGTGAGCAGGATCGTGGAGACCCGGAGCTTCGGGTTGAGGTGCCGCTCGATGAGTTCGATGTTCCGCAGTAGCTGGCTCAGCCCTTCGAGCGCGTAGTACTCGCACTGGATCGGGATGAGGACCTCTTGCGCGGCGACGAACGCGTTGATTGTGAGGAGTCCGAGAGACGGCGGGCAGTCGATGAAGACGTAGTGGTACGGCTCGTCGAGCGACTGCAGGTACATCTCGAGGGCGGTCCGCAGCCGCTGCTCACGAGCGACCAGGGAGACCAACTCGATCTCGGCCCCGGCCAGGTGGATGGTCGCCGGCACGCACCACAGGGTGTCCGACTCGGGGGAGGCCTGCACGGTGTCCGCCATCGGAGCCTCGTCGACGATGACGTCGTAGATGCTTGCAACCTCGGCCTGGTGATCCACACCGAGCGCAGTCGAAGCGTTCCCCTGCGGGTCGAGGTCGATCACCAGCACGCGCGCACCGCCGTGGGCGAGCCCCGCGGCGAGGTTGACCGTCGTCGTCGTCTTGCCGACGCCGCCCTTCTGGTTCGAGACGGTGATGATCCGGGTCTCGGAGGGCAGCGGGAACTGCTGTGTTGCGATCGCCCGTCGACGACGGTTCAGGTCGGCGATCTCTCGGGCGAGTGGCGTCGATGCGTCGTAGTTGGTCGATGAACTCAACGAGTGCCTCTTCCCCGGTTCAGTGTTTCACGTGGAACGCGGGGCCACTGGCGGCCGGATGAACCGACCCGCGCCGCAGCGTCAGTCAACTGTAGCCCGGAAGACCCGCGTGGTCTCGGTGACCACACCGTCCCCGAGCTCGAGTACCTCGACATCAGCGAGGCGCTTCCGGAGGATCACCTTCCGCGCCTTCTCGATCTCCTCGTCGACCCGCGCACCCTTCATGAGGATGAGCTGCCCGCCGGACCGCGCGAGCGGCACCGTGAGCGGGATGAGCTTCGAGAGCGCACTCACCGCCCGTGCTGTGACCTGGTCGGCAACGATGTCGTCCGCGACGTCCTCAGCTCGGCCGCGGACCACGGTGACGTTCTCGAGCCCGAGGCGGTCGGCCTCGCTCCGGAGCCAGTCGGTCCGGCGCTCCATCGGTTCGATGAGCGAGAACTCGACGTCCGGACGGGCGATCGCGAGCACGAGGCCGGGGAGGCCGGCTCCGGAGCCGACGTCGGCAACGCGGCCACGGGCCTCCAGGAGGGGTGCCAGCAGAGCGGAATTGAGGATGTGTCGCGTCCACAGCCGGGGGAGCTCAAGCGGGCCGATCAAGCCCAGCTCCTCGCCTCGGCGAGCGAGCTCGTTCGTGAACGAACGTGCGAGGTCGATGCGGTCGCCGAAGAGCGTGATCGCGGCGGCGGGCTCGACCTCGAGCGCCGGCGCCTCCTCGGTGGGGACGGGTGCGTCCGTCATCGGGTGACGACCGTGTGGCGGTCCCGACCCTCGCCCTCGGACTCGGAGTGGAAGCCCTTCTCGGCCACCAGGTCGTGCACCAGCTTGCGCTCGTACGACGACATCGGGGGGAGTGCCGCGGTCGCCGAGCCAGCCTCGATGCGCTCCACGGCCGTGTCGACCAGGCGCTGCAGCTCCTCGGCGCGGGCGTCCCGCGACCCGCCGACGTCCAGGATGAGTCGGCTGAACTCGCCGGTCTCCGCCTGCACGGCGATGCGGGTGAGCTCCTGCAGCGCCGTCACGGTGTCCGGCTTGGACAGCACGCGAAGCGCCTCGCCGTCGTCCGTGACCGACAGGTACACGCGGCCGCCGCGCTCCTCGATCTCCAGGTCGCCGTCGAGGTCGCAGATGTCGAGGAGTTCCTCGATGTAGTCCGCAGCGATGTCCGCTTCGTCGCGGGCGTCCTCGGCCTCGGTGGTGTCGACGGCCGCGGCGGTGTCCTGCTCGGTCACTTACTTCTTCCCGTTCTTCTTCGAGCGCTGCTTGCCGACCGGCTGCTGACGCTGGGTGGTCACGCGCACGGCCTCGATCTCCGCCGCACCGGCACCGGCACCGGCCTCGGCGAGCACCGGGGTCGCGGTTCCGCGACGCTGGGCCTTCTTCGCCAGGCGCGCCTCACGCGCGAGCGCTGCCTCGGAGCCGGGGGTCGGCATGCTGCGGATGACGAAGTACTGCTGCGCCATCGTCCAGACGTTCGAGGCGAGCCAGTAGAACATGACGCCGAGGGGGAAGCTCAGGCCCGAGATGATGAAGACCAGCGGGAGGATGTACAGCATCATCTTCTGCTGGCGGTACATCGGAGACTCCTTGGTCTCCGGCGACATGTTCTTCGCGACGAGCTGCAGCTGCGTGATGAACTGCGAGGCGGTCATCACGACGATCATGACGCCCGCGATGACGCGGACCTCCCACCCGGAGGCGTTCGTGAAGGTCTCGTGCAGCGGTGCCCCGAACAGGGCCGCGTTGCCGAACGACGCCGCGAGGTCGTTCGTGAGCAGACCGATGCCCTTCTGGTTGATCTGTGCCTCGTGCAGCACGGAGTACAGCGAGAAGAAGATCGGCATCTGCAGCAGCAGCGGCAGGCAGGAGCTCAGCGGGTTGGTCCCGGTCTCCTTGTAGAGCGCCATGGTCTCGCGGCTCATGGCCTCACGCGAGAACTGGTCCTTCTTGCCCTTGTACTTGTCCTGGATCTTCTTGAGCTGCGGCGCGACCTCGAGCATGCGGCGCTGCGACTTGATCTGCCGCACGAAGATCGGGATGAGCGCGGCACGGACCACGAACGTCAGGAAGATGATCGAGAGGACCCACGTCACGCCCGCGCCGGGGTCCATGCCGATGGTCTCGAAGATCCAGTGGAAGCCGACGAGGATGGCCGAGACCACCCATTTGAGTGGCCAGAGGATCGTGTTGATGATCACCATGGGGACGGCTACGCCTTTCGAGTGCGCTGGGGGAGCAGGACCGGCCGGGCCGTTCCGACCGCGGGGTGCGGCTGCTGCGGGATCGGCGCGAGGACGAACCCGAACCGGTTGACGACGAAGGGGCGACGGCGTTCCTGCACGTCGTCGATGCCACCTGCAGCCCAGGGGTTGCAGCGGGCGATGCGCCAGGCGCCCTTGGCGGTCCCGCGTACGACGCCGTACTGCTGGATCGCTTCGAGGGCGTACCGGGAGCACGACGGGTGGTAGCGGCAGACGTTGCCGTACAGCGGGGAGATCACCGCACGGTAGGCCCGGAGCACGACGACGCACGCGTTGCGTGGGAGCAACGCGACGACCCAGGCCAGCCGGGTCCACAGAGTGCGGTTCATGCTGCCTTCTCCACCCCGCGCGCGAAGGAGCGCGTGACGTCTTCGAGCAGGGTAGGCCATCCGGCCTGCGATGCGGCTGGCAGTACGCGGACCACCACGTCGAACCCCTCGGGGGCTCCGACGAGCAGGTCGTGGGCGATCGCCTTGCACCGCCGTCTGATCAGGTTCCGGGTCACGGCGTTGCCCACCGTCTTCGCGACGATGAAGCCGAACCGCGTCGGGCCGCGGTGGTCCGCCGGCTGACGGACCACGGACACGACGACGTGCGCCGTGGCGCTCTTGCGACCACGACGCACGACGTTCCGGTAGTCGTCCCCGCGGACGATGCGGTTGGCGCTGGCCAACACTGCGACGCCGGGGTCAGACCGAGGACCGGATCAGGCGGAAGAGGCTGATCAGGCCGAGAGCTCGGTGCGGCCCTTGGCGCGACGCGCCGACAGGATGGCGCGGCCGGCACGCGTCCGCATGCGGAGGCGGAAGCCGTGCTTCTTGGCGCGACGACGGTTGTTCGGCTGGAAGGTGCGCTTGCTCATGATGTTCTCCACACGGCTGCTCGCGGCGAGCCGTCACGTACGTGTAGCCGTCCGGGTGTCGAACGGCGCAGATGGGCGCGACCGAACGGCCGCAGTCAACTGGTTAACGGTACGTGACGGGGACGGGCAGGTCAAACCCCGCCTGACCGCCCGGTGGCCCCGACCACCGGTGGCGGTCGCCCGAGGCGATTCTCCACATTGGGGAGAACTTCCGTTCGGTGCGGTCGCGTCCGGTCCTTTACAGTGGGGGGATCGATCGGCTCTCCGGCCCGGTACGACAGGGAAGTACTCCTGTCGGAGGACACGGAGCCATCGTGGACAAGACTGTGGACAACCCTGTGGGAACCTCCGCGGCGACGGAGCGACGACGAAGCCCCAGGAGCCACCGACGAACCGCCGGCGACGACCCGGTCCGAGTGCGGTCGCCCAGGACGCCACACCATGTCCGACCCCGCAGGGCGCACCCTCGCCCGGCAGCGAACGCACGACACGACCCTGGAGACGAGCGCGAC
>NZ_CP066342.1:0-77217 GCF_016267665.1 Curtobacterium sp. YC1
GTTCTCGGGCCTGGTGATGTCACAGCTGAGCTGGCGGTGGCTGTTCATCATCATCTTGCCCCTGTCGGTCCTCGGCCTCCTCATCGGGGCGATCAAGATGCCGAACCTCACCACACCTCGACGCGTCAGCTTCGACGCCCTGTCGCTCGCGCTCTCCGTGGTCGGGTTCGGTGCCCTGGTCTACGGCCTGGCCAGTGCTGGCGAGGGCGGCGGGCACAACTCGGCAGCGACCTGGGTCGCGCTCCCGCTGGGTGTGCTCGGCATTGCCGCCTTCGTGTGGCGCCAGCTCCGGCTCCAACGCCGTGGGGCCGCCGTTCTCGACATGCGGATCTTCACTCACGCCTCCTTCGCCCGGCCCGTCATCGTGTTCGTGTTCCTCGTCATGGGCGCCTTCAGCCTTGTCACCGTCCTCCCCCTCATGCTCCAGCAATCCCTCGGGCTCGGCTCGCTCGAGACAGGGCTGCTCATGGTGCCCGGCGGCGCGACCATCGGCATCGTCTCCGTCCTGGTCGGGCGGTACTACGACCGCCTCGGCGCCCGCGGCCTCGCGATCCCCGGGATCGCCGTCCTCACGGCGGGGTGGTGGTTCATGACGACCTTCACGGAGGACACCTCCGTGTGGGTGATCCTGGCCACCTTCGTCATCATCTCCGCCGGACAGGCTTTCGCCTGGGTCGCGATCTTCACCATGTCGCTCGGCTCGCTCCCGAGCCACCTCACCGGACACGGCAGCGCCGCGCTCAACACCATCCAACAGCTCGGCGGTGCTGCCGGCCTCGCCGCACTCATCGGAGTCCTCAGCGCGACCGCCGGCGGCACCGACCCCGCCGACATCGCCGTCGGCGCCCGCGCCGCGTTCACCGTTGGCGCCGTCCTAGCCGTCATCGCCCTCGTGCTCGCCCTGTTCCTCCCCCGGCACAAAGAAGTCACTGAATGAACAGAAGCGCAGCGACGTGATCGCCACACCGGCGTAACCCGGAACTCCATGAAGCCAGCTCCGGCACGAACGACCCGGTACCCCGGCGCTGATTACGACCTCGGCCGAAACTTCGGTCTGAAACCACTCTCTCGAAACTCCGGTTTCGATACGGGACACCTTCGAGGTGGCCACTGCGGCATCAGCGCCAAGCGCTCCCGCAAACAATCGTTTCTGGCTGAACACGCACCCTAGAAAGGGCGCCCCTTACTGAGACGATCGCCGAACCAACCTATGTGAGACGCGCGGGGCGTACGACTGACCGGCAGGTACCTCATGCCCTGTGAGGGATCGTCTACTGCAACGACCCGAAGCGGTAAGTTCGCCGCATGGACGTAGCGAGCGCAAAGGTGCTCGGGTCGATCGCCCTCTTCTTCGGGGTCGTCTTCATCTCGACGTCGATCGTGCGTCTCACGCGTTCCGACGTCGACCTGCTGCTGGTGCTGCTCAATACCGCGCTGGGAGTCCTGTGGTTCGGAGCTGGGATCTGGTTGTGGCGTTTCGGACTCCGCAAGTCAAAGGACGACCGGTAGCGGATGGCTTGCCGGACGGCTCCGGTGCTTCGATGGGCGTTAGAAGGCGGGACGGGACTCGTACACCGACATGAGCATGGCCGCGGTGAGGCGAGCTGAGCGGGCTGGCTGCGCGGAGCGCTGCACGGCGGACTCGACCCGGGCGCCCTCGATCAGCAGCGACAAGCCCTGCGCGACGTGCGTGGGCATGCCACCTCGCTCGCAGACGAGCGTGAGGTGGCGTTCGACATCGAGGAAGTGCTCGCGGGCCAAGGCTGCGACGTCGGGGTCTTGCCGGCCGAGTTCGGCGTGGCCGTTGATGAACGCGCAGCCGCGCCAGCCTTCGTCCTCGAAGCACTCCTCGAGGTATCCGAAGATCCCGAGAACCTCGTCACGTGGGTCGTCCGACACGGTGGTGATGTGGTCGAGCGCGCGTCGCCATGCCCCGTGCCACCGCTGCAGAACCGCGACGACCAGCGCCTGCTTCGTCGGGTAGGCATCCAGCAGCTCGGCGAGGGGCAGCCCTGCGCGTTCGGCGACCTGCTCGAGGGTAACCGGGATGACGCCATGCTCGGTGAAGAGCGCGTCCGCGGCGCCGGACGCGGCGCGTTGCGCGGTCGTCTCGCGGCTGCTGGGGGTGAGGGTGAGAAGCGTCATAGACCTGGTGGTGTCGGTGTTGAGGCTACCGGTCGGGGTGGTGACCGGGGTGCCGGGTGAGCGCTGCCAGGGTCAGGCGGCGACGAAGAAGTCCGCGTAGGACGGTTCTGCGGTGTTCAGGCTGTTGTTGGTGTAGCGGTGCCCGAGGCGTTCGGTGACGAGCTGGTCGATCTCGTTCGGGGCGGTCATGCCGCGGCGGTGCCACTCGGTCGGGTTGAGGCGGAGCTCGGCGAGGATGTGGCGGTTACTCATGGATGCGGTCCTGTTCGGCGAGGAGCGTGGTCATGTCGATCGGCTGGGTCATCACGTCGTCGTACGTGAGCGTTGCGGCACTCATGCGGAGAGGGTAAGGACGATCGCGGCGGACGCGGCGACGGTGACGGAAAGGATCCCAGTGCTGACCGCGGCGACCTGGAGCATGTGCTGCCGACGGGCATCACGGACCTCGCTGAACGGGCTGCGGTGCGAGGACAGGGCGCGGCGCAGAAACACGGCGTCGTGTGCGGTGCGGGGTGCGACCTGGAAGTCCGTGGCGGTGATCGTGGTCATGGTGTCGTCCTCGTCTGCTGGCGCCGGAGCGGCGCCAGGCGATGATCCGACCGTAGAAGGCGCACGCACCGGGCTGCGAGCCGGACTGGCGGTTGTGTCGATTCCCGGATGTGGAAGCGTCGGCTGCGTGTCATCGGGCGGACAAGCGGGCTACGAGCGTCACTGGAAACGGTGCGGAGCGGCGGAGAAACGACGCCGCGCACTGATCGTGACGTTCCGTGGATACTGACCCGAATACAGGCAGGTGGTCGGGCATGCTGCTGCCGATCCCATGAACGACTCCCGGCCGACCCGAGTGCAGGAAGAAACGCAGAGCACCGACCTCGATGTCGCTCGCGACTTCCTCGCTGAGGCGTACGCAGGACAGCAGTGGAGCGCCGACCAGACCCGGCAGCCATTCTCGTTCCGCTACACGGCCGTCGGCGACGAGGCGATGACGCTCCGAACGATCCGGTTCGATGGGCACCTCGACGGTGTCATGACGCCGTCCGACGACTTCGTGGTCCAATGGACGAACAAGGGCCGCGGCACCATCACCACCGACAGCGCCGCGATCGAGATGGCGCACGGCCGGCCGCAACTCTGGCCCCAGGAAGGTGCCGCGTTCTCGTACGACGACTACGACCAACGCCTCGTGCAGATCGACCGAACCGCGCTCGAAACCGTCGCCGGTGAACGAGGCATCGAAGCCGGGAACCTGCAGCTGGACCACACGATTCGTCCCGACGACCGGGCACTGCAGGTGTGGCGCAGCAGCGTGCAGCTGATCTCCCACACCGTCATGGACCGACACTCCTCTCCACTGCTGCAGGCCGAAATGGGCAGGCTCGGCGCCCTCGCGCTGCTGGAGCTGTACCCGGTGGCGTCCGCAGCGCTGCCGGACGAGCTGCTGCTGCCCAAGAACAGCCATATCCGCCTCGCGGTCGAGTACATCCACGAACACGCACACCTGCCGATCACCAGCGACGACGTCGCCCAGGTCGCGAACCTCAGCCTGCGGGCGCTGCAGCACGCGTTCCGACGGCTATTCGCGGTCAGCCCGAACGCCTACATCCGGCGAGTGCGGCTCGACCGGGTCCGCGACGCCCTTCTCGCCGGAGACCCGGCCACCACCAACATCGGCGACGTCGCGAAGCACTGGGGCTTCGCGCACGCCGGCCGATTTTCCGCCGCCTACGCCGAACAGCACGGGGAATACCCGCGCGACACCCTCCGCCGCGCCTGACAGAACGACGCACGATGAACGACCACACCCCGAACGACGAAACCAACACGGAAGCGGAAACGATCGTCCGTTCCCGACTCGTCACCCGCACCCGCGATACCGCGGTCGCGCGGCATGCGATCCTGCACACCTTCCACGTCCGCGGCCTCGACGTCACCGGCAGCGCCGACTTCTCCTTCGAGGAGACCCTCACCGGCACCCCGCTCCTGACGTTGGAGTCCACGAGCTCCACCGGCACGATCCGCGGCGAGATCGACTCGACATCCGCGGTGATCATCGTGTGGCTGAAGGCAGGCCGCGCGGTCGTCGCCGGTCAGCAGCTTCCCATCGGCCGGCCGGTGCTCTACGACGGCCAGCAGCAGGTGCAGTGGGACCGGTTCCAGAAGGACGTCATGCGCATCGACCAGGGAATCGTCGAGACCGTCGCCGCCGAACGCGGCGGGTGGGAGCCCGGACCGTTGGAGTTCAAACCGAACCACGTCCCCGACGGCGCGCCCCTCGCCGCATGGTGGCTGATGGTCCGCACCATCGCGTCCGAGATCCTCAGCACCACCGGGGAGGTCTCCCTCGACCGGGAACGAAACCTCGCTGCGATGGCCGCCGAGGGACTGCTCACGGCGATCCCGCACTGGCCCGTCGGACGTCGATCCGAGCAGCCTCCCGAGTCGAACGTCGGCAAAGCCGAAGCGTTCATGCTCGACAGCATCGCCACCCCGATCACGGTGGACGACATCGCCGCAGCCGCCGGGATGAGCGTCCGCGGCCTGCAGAGCGCCTTCCAACGTGCGCACCAGACGAGTCCGTTGGGCTACCTCCGTGCCGTCCGCCTCCTGATGGCACGGCAACAACTCGAATCCGGCGCAGCAACCTCCGTCTCCGACGTCGCCCGCGCCGTCGGCATCGTCCACCTCGGCCGATTCGCCGGCGCCTACCGCGAAGCGTTCGGAGAACTGCCCGGCGAGACGCTGCGTGCCGCGAATGACACGAACTCCTGACCGGTTGTGGTGCGAGGGCGTCCGGTGCTCCGTCGGGTACTGAACGGACGCCCTCGCGCTACGACGCCGTCGGGTTCGACACGAACGGTCAGCCAGCCCGAGAACAGGGATTCGGGCTCTCGCGGCTAGGGTCCGCGGAGCAGCCCGGCCAACATTACGCAGCACAACGCGCGACCTCACAGGACGAAAATCTACGGACCACCCCGTGTTGCATCGTGTCCGATAGCCGGTCGGTGACCGGCCGCTCGTTAGGTCCCGGCTTTGATAGCGGGCGGCCGCAGGGCGACCTTCTGGCCGCATCCCCTGCACTCCATGACCACGCGGCCCTGACCGTCGCGCAGGTCCAGTTGCTTGAACGGTCGGCGCTCAACACAGGTCGGGCAGTTGCCCCAAGATGCGTAGTCGCCGGCCACGTTCCCGAGCGTAGGTACGAGCAGCGTTCGGCGCACGGTTGGTTCTTCACCGCCACCGGCTGTCTCGATAGCCGATCGGCTATCGGACCGTGGGCGGCACCACTTGCGGGACGCAGGATCAGGCGGTGAGGGCGATCTGGGTCGCGCGGGCGATGACGTCGAGCGGGTCAGCGGCGCCGGTGACAAAGATCGTTATCACCGTCGACCAGTGGACGCCGCCGAGTACCGCTACTGCTCCTGCGGTCGATCCGTTCACGAGAACGGTCCCCGCGGTGGTCCATCCATCCGGCACCGATGCGCGGAAGGATCTGGCAATCTCACGGCCGGCTTCTGAGAGGAGCACTTCTCGGTACGTGCTGTTCGCGCGCTCGTCGAGGAGATCACCCAGGAGCGCAGCGTTGATATCGCTGCAGGCCTGCCGGGCAGTCGTCGTGCGCGTGGTTGTCACGCGGTCGTTCAGAGCAGCGAGAGCAGCGGCAACGCTGCTGTCACCACCGAGTCGGCGGATCTGTGCGTCGACACCAGAGCGATCCTGCGCGACCGGCGGCACCGTCCCACTCGGGTCATTGCGGGTAGCGATCGCGGGAAGGATCGCTGCGAGAAGAGCGTCCGCGGGCATCTCGCTTTCGCTCTCGTAGGTCGAGACTGCGCCAGTCGCGCCACTCATCACGCAGGTGCTGACGGTTGCCTGCTCGGCCTGCTCCAACGCCGCCAACGCGCTCTCCATGGTCGTCGTCGGTCGGGCGCTCGACGACGGCGCTGCAAGGACCGGTGCTTCGTCAGTTGACGCAGCTGCACTCGGTTCTGCCGTCTTGCTCGGTGCAACCGCGACGGTGGTCGACGCCTGGGCGCAACCGCTCAAGATCAGGCCCGACACCGCGACGGCAAGCACCTGACTAATCACACGACGCAGGGACCCACGCGTGCAGACAGTCATTTGAGTCACCGTATCGTTGGCGGCTTCTCGATGGGCAGGACCTCTCCGTCATCGAGGAGCGCGTCCCGCCGGGTGGTCAGGAGGAGTGGCATGCCCACGTCAACGCTCGCCAGTTCTTCTACGTCCTGCACGGGACCGCGGTGATGCGGACCGATCACGGCGACGTGAAGCTCGAGGCTGGAACAGGCATGGAAGTTGCCCCTGGTGTTGGGCACCAGTTCACGAACCCCGGTTCCGAGGACGTCCGATTCCTCGTGGTCAGCACGCTCAACTCGCGTGGAGACCGCGCCTGACCCAGCCTACGGTCGCGTTTCGGTAGCCGATCGCGTTGGTGCTGGCGGCTGAGGAGGGACGCGAGCCAGTTCCCGCGGTGTGGTTCAGGACGGATGAAGGAGCGTCCGGGCTGATTCCGGTTTCCGAGCGCACTCCCATGACCTCGATGACGAGCAGCCGTCCCGATTCATCGGGACAGTGACCGCCTTGGGTCCAGACGCCGCTCCGCCGACTTGAGTGCTGTCCGCTAACCGATCGACTACGGGTCAGTTGTACGCGGTGAGCTCGATACCGTGAGCGGCCCCTTCGGTCGGCAGGAGGCCGCCGAGGAGCATGCAGTGTTTTCGGCAGTTGGTCGATGCTGGAGGCGATTGCGGGCTGTTTCAGGAGGCGGTCTTGGCCGGTTGGGTCACCGGTATCTGGGTGCTGCGGTCGACGACGCCCGCGGCGACCACCGAGATGGGTGCCCGGGTCGAGCGGGCGTGCTGACGAAGGAGCCGGAACGCGGCGTCCATGTCGAGCTGGTGGGTGTGCGCGAGTACGCCCTTCGCTTGCTCGATCACCACGCGACTGTTGAGCGCTCGTTGGAGCTGGTCTCGGATGACCGCGCTGTCCCGGATCGCACGCTCCTGGAGGACACTGATCGTGGCCACGTCGGAGAGGGCTTGCGCTGCGACAGCGTCTTCCTCGTTGAGGGCACCTTCGTGGTCGCGGAACAAGTTCAGGGACCCGATCGTCTCCCCTCGGAGGCGGAGCGGGATGGCGTGCACGGACAGGTAGTCCGTCGCGGCGACTTCCGCCGCGAATTCGGGCCACCGGTTGCGCATCTCTGCCATGTCGACGACGGACACCACCTGTCCGGAGCTGACCGCCTCCACACAGGGACCCTCGGCGGCGCGGATCTGCATCAGCCCGACGAGCCGGCTTTCCTCACTGGTGGACACGATCACCTCGAGGTGCTCCGCGTCGGGGCCGAGGATGATGCCGGACGCGGACGCGTCGAACAGCTCGGTCGCCTGATCGACCAGGTTCTGCAGCAGGTCGATGACGTCGTAGTCGGCGACCATGGAGTCCGCGAGTGTCACGAACGTCTGAACGAGGAGCGTTTCTCGTGTGGTGGACATGGTTCCTCAGTTCCCTTGATCGGTGCTGCTGGTGAAATCGAGTGTTCGGGCGATGACGTCGGCAGCGACGTCCCGGACGGGTCGATTGGTAGCGAATGCGTGGCCTTGGAGCACGACAAGAGCGTCATCTGCGGAGATGCCCATCTGCGCCAAGACCATGCCCGTCGCCTGGTACACCTCTCGTCGCGAGTAGGCACCCTCCCAGGGGGAATCATCCTCTCCGACGTGCTCGGCCGCGATGGTTGATCGGCGCACCACCTGTCGCGCCAGGATCATGGACAGCGCCGTCACCTCACGAACCTGCTGATTCGACAGAGCACGCACAGTGTCGGAGTACAAGGCGAGCGCTCCGACGTCGAGGCCAGCAGCGACGAGGGGGAATGCGAACACGGCCGCCACGCCTTCATCGCGGAGGGCCTGCCACGCCAAGGGCCACGACGCATTCGAACCCTGGGCCAGGTCAGGTGCAAGAACCGGCTCGTGGTCCGCGATCGCTTGCCAAGAAGGCCCCTCGCCGAGGTCCATCTGCATCTCACAGAGCCGAACGACCTCTGGTCCGGATGCGGACACCGTTTCGGAGCCGAACGGTCTCCCCAGAGTCGACACCGCAGCGCCCGAGACACCCAACATGCCGAGGAACGGACCCGTCAGGTCTGCGTCTGGAGCTGTTGCGTGCGACAGCGCCCAACAAGCGCCCGTGAACGTCGTGAACGAACTCATCAAGCCTCCAGACCAGCTTCCATCCAGCAACGATCGTTGCGGAGTGCTGGGTCTGGGCACCTACCGTTCGCTCAGCCTACGACAACCCGGTCCGTCAACCGGAACAGAGCCCTCCAGTGTCCGATAGCCGGTCGGCTACCGAGACGGTTCGCGCTCGATGTCGGGCCCGCGGAACCTCTGGCAACAGTGCGTCTCAGATAGGTCGTCCGAAATAGGTTCCGGTGACGGTGCCCTATGCGAGACTCCAAGCATGGAAACCGGATGGACACTCGGCTACGCCCGCGTCTCGACCGACGGCCAGGACCTCACCGCGCAAACCGACGCCCTGGTGGCGCTCGGCGTACCGGCGGAACGCGTGTTCACCGACAAGGGCATGACGGGAACGAAGCGCGATCGCCCGGGCCTGAAATCAGCGCTGGCGGCCTGCCGTCCAGGAGACACACTCGTCGTGACAAAGCTTGACCGGCTCGCACGATCGCTGAGGGACGCGACCGACATCGCCGACGAGCTGACCCGACGTGGCGTCCGCCTGAACCTCGGCGGGTCGGTGTACGACCCGACCGACCCCGTGGGCCGGCTGTTGTTCAACGTGCTCGGCATGGTCGCTGAGTTCGAATCTGACCTGATCCGGGCCCGGACCCGAGAGGGCATGGCCACCGCGAAGGTCCGCGGCAAGCTCAAGGGTCGAAAGCCGAAGCTCTCCCCCGCGCAGGAACGTCACCTCGTCGCGCTGCACCGCGCCGGCGACCACTCGATCGCTGAGCTCGTCGAGTTGTTCGGCATCGGCCGGGCAACTGTGTACCGAGCGCTCGACCGGCACCCGGTCGCCGAGGCTCCCGACCTCACGCTCCCCCGCGTCGAGGCTTAATCGATGAGCGCAGTTACGCCAGCGGCCTACTGTGCCCGGCTACTCAAACGCACTCGAGAAGACGTCGCCGCGGCCATTGTCGAAGCCGTGGAGCGTCGCGACGAAGGCGAGGACTCGTCCGGCCGTGGCCGGCTCATCCACTGGGTCGCCGGCATCGACGACCCAGATACCGCGGGATTCTTCCGGCTCATGGCCGACGAGTCGCTGGAAGACGCCACACGTCTCCTGACCGCGATCGACGAGCACGCGCATGCGATGCAGCTCGTCATGGAAGCCGGCGTGGCGTCGACGTCGCTCGTGACACTCCAGCGCGCGCTAATCGAGGCCGTTCTGACGCTTTGCTACGTCCATGATGCCGACGCCGCCCCGGCGCGCACCATGCTCCGAATCCTCGCCCGGCAGCTCGATGCCTTCGAAGGGTCAGAACGCAACTCCGCGGCATTCCCACGTTCGATCATCGGTCACCGTGCCGCCGAGATTCACGAGGGCGTCGAAGGCTTCCGCGCCATGCTCGTGAGGTACGGCGTCGAGCTCACGCCGCTCCACAAGGGGTCCACACCGTCGCTCGCTTACGACGGCCACCGCGAGAACGTCATGTTCAACGCCACCGACGCCGCCAAGCGCTACCTCAAAGCCGACGCGCACCACTGGAACATGGGAAGCGGCGGCACTCACTCAAAGGCGTGGTTCCTACCGAGCGTGTTGGACGGACTCACGGACGAGAAGCTGTCGAGCGAAGTGGAGCGGTTCGGCGCGCCAACGTTCGCGGTGCTCGCGTCGGCACGGGTACTGCTGGTGGCGGTCGCCGCGCACAGCGGGGTGTCCACAACACCTGCGCGCGAAGCGGTGTTCATGCGGGAGAAAGCGTTGATGGCCTTTGTGCAAGGCGACGACCTCAGCCCCCTATCCCTGACCGAGTTCGAGTCGCGACCGGCTGACTGGAAGCCGGATACACAAGACCTCTCGGCATTCCAGCGGCGACGGCCGGGTTGAAGGACGAACGCAACTCCGACAGCCGCAGTGCAGCGAAATCCAACAGCTCATAGGCGACCGAGGCGCCGCCACACTCTAGCTTTGAAGTTAGAAGTTAGAAGTTTGAGGCTTCAAACTCACTTGGGCAGCGCGTCGTCGTTGATACCCAGCGAAGCGCGCAGCTCGGCCTCGGTGGTGCCCTGCAGTCGCTCGCCGTTCACGATCAGAAGATCGATGGCGACGCGGATCAACGTGTTGTCGGTCAGCCGCTCCCCTGCTCGCCCGCGGAGCGCATTGAGCTCCTTGCGCTTGGCCTCAATCCAGTCGAGTTGATCGCGGCGCTGGCGCGTGGGCTTCGGCTCGAACGTGAGCCACTTTGGCACGTCCGAATCGGGCGTCGAGGACGCCGTCGTCGACTGCGCCGCTGGCTTCGTGGGCGCCTTCGTATCCGGCACCGGAACGGTCTCTACCTGCTTGCCGATGATGCCGGCGAGGTTCGCACGCGCCATGACTACTTCCCTTCGTTGGCCCAAATCGTGGTCAGCTCGAGGGCGGCTGACATGAAGTCATCGACGGCGAGGCTGGTGTTACGTGTCGACGCGTAGTTGCTGACGACCTCGCCGGTGCCCTGAGCGTCGGAGTGCGCGATGTACTCACGGATCCATGTGTTGAGGTGCGGGATCCCAGCGGAGTCGAGCGCCTTCAGCGTCTCGTCCTTCCGCGAGTAGGACGCCTCGTTGCGACCAACACGGCTGATGACGGCTCGGTAGGGAATGCTCCGCGGTTCTACGAGCGACTTGATCGTACGGAGCAGCGGGCGGATGCTCGCTGGCTGCGGTTCAAGCGGCAGGACTGCGAAGTCGGTTGAGTCGAGGACGATACCGATTCGTTCGGCCGCTGACGGCTCAAGATTGCCAGGCGTGTCCACGAAGATCGTGTCCCAGCTGTCCGCGGCTCGGAGCTGACGGAGTACCTCAGGGTCGTTCTCATCCGTGAAGTCAAAGGGCAGCGAGATCCCCTGCTCATCGGCGGTCTCGGCCCAGTCGGTGAGCGTGCGCTGCGAGGGGTCGAGATCGACGACAAGCACTCGAGAGTGCTTGGCCGCGACGGCCGCGAGGTTCATGACGACGGTGCTCTTCCCGACGCCGCCCTTCTGGTTGAGCACGGTGACGATACGCATCTGGTCCTCCAACTCGCAGTTGCAAGTTCGTAGTTGAGAGTTCTGAACTCCGAGCAACAAGTTAGCAGTTCAAACCTGGTAACTACCAACTCGTAGTTCGAAATTTTGAAGTACGCCTAGCATAGGTTAATACCTGTAAGTTTTCAACTACGAAGTAGTAGTTAGCAACTTGCAACTACTCCTAAGCGGCTAGCTCAAGATCACGAAGCTCCTGCAACGCCCCACCACGCACGAACCTCATCGCAGCTTGATGGTCGGCACGGCCGTCGCTCGAGCACGGGTACGCCGGATACGCCTCGGGACCGCCGTGGTCGTCGACGAATCGGAACATGACGACCTGGGTGGTGGGGGTACGGTCGCGGCCGCGTCGGCCGGCTTTGCGGATGAGGTGGTTCTGCCACCACGCCCAAAGGTCCCGTTCATCGGCGTACTGCTGTTCTCGGCGCCGGAGGATCCCGTCGACGCCGAGCTGCTTGGCCACGTGGGTTCGGAAGTCCTGGAGTCGTCGGCGCCAGCCGGTGGGTGTGGCGATCGCGAGTGTCCAGCGGCGCATGCGTGTGAGGGCTGCTCGTGCGCGACCACGGGGGAGTCCTGCCCGGTCAGCGACGACCTCGGGTGCGTGCTCGTCGGTGGTCAGGCTCTCGTAGACACGGCGAGCAGTGGGCCCCAACCCTGCGCGGGTGAAGACGTCGTGCCGTCCGGCATCGAGTCGGTCTTCCAGAGCTTCCAGAACGGTGACTCTCACGTCGAAGAGCTCGGCCGGGGGGCGGGCGGTCACATCGTGAAGTGGCCCGACGTGTACGGAAGGTGTGGAGAACCGGTCTGTTAGTCGCCAGACGGCGGCGTTGGGGCCGTCGGCCTGGCGCCGGCGGGTGATCCATCCGGCAGCGTGGAGGCGGCGGAGTGAGCGGTCGACGGTGCTCGAGGGGATCCCGGTGGCGATCGCCACGGACCGGAGTGCAGCGCCGACGTCGCGAGAGCCGGAGCGCAAGGAGACCCAGGCGAGGTAGGTCAGGACGGTGCTGTCGTGCAGGTCCGCCTCAGTGCGGGTCCAGCGGCCGGGGGAGGCGGTGAACGCCTGCAGCATGGCCTCGACGACGTCGACGATGCCGGTCAGCTGGATGAGGTCGCGTTGTTGACGTTCCTCGGGCGCGTACCGGTACAACACGGCCCGCTCCTGCGCCTTCGCCCACTGCCGCTCGAGGCGCGCGGCAGCCTCGGCCGCGGTACGGGGCTCCCGGCCGCCTGCAGGGCGGTTCCGGGTCCGGTAGTGCTCCATTCCGGGTGCGGTCTTCGCGGCGTGCTGAACGTCGGCGAGGGTCCACCCGGACACCGCGGCCGCGAGCAGGCACAGGTAGCCGGTGCGGGACGGGTCGCGGCCGCCAGCGACCGTGGCCATGTGCGCCTCGCCCCACGCAGGCAGGGACCGGTGCACCCGGTGGTGGGCGTCGACGGGACCGGTGGGGGAGGAGTCCGCGGGATCCACGGCCGGGCGGAGCGCACGGAACGCAGCCGTGACCCGGAGCAGGTCGCTGGCGGTGACGGTCGGGGTGCGGAGCACGTCGACGTCGTCGGCGCCGGCCATCACCTCGGACGCGCCACCTCGTGCGTGCGGGGTCAGCGGTGGACGGACGGCGCCCGTGCGGTCGTTGCAGAGCAGCCCGTGGTCAAGAGACGGCAGGACAGCGCGTGCGGCGCCGGCGAGCTGCACCATCGTGGCCTTGTCGACGCCTGCAAGGGGCACCCAGACGTGGAACCCGCCTGTGGGGCTCGAGCGGCACACCACGTGCGGCACCTGCGCGTCGCGGAGGATCCGCACCAGCACGCCGAGATCCTCAGCCGCCTGGTCGAAGTCCTCCGGAGTCTTCGCGTCAAGGTCGAACGCGGCGAACCAGAACCGGCCGTCAAGGTCGGTGAGATCGATCGTCCACGGCGTCGACGGGGAAGTGTGCCCTGCAGTCGGGAACTTCGACGGGTAGCTGTTCGACCGAATCGTCCCGTCCGCCTCCGCGATCATGCGGTTCACGTACCGACGAGGCGCGATCGAGCGCGTGAGATCCCAGGCGCTATCCGGTGAGGACACGCGGGCAGATTGATCTGTACCGGGCGCAGCAACGTGCGTTATGATGGCGACACCTCCTCCTCTCGGGGTGGCGGTACGACGAAGGCTCCCGGCTCCAACCGGGCTTCTTCTATCGGAAGCTCACGACCTGATCTGTTTGGCGACGTAGCAGGCAGTGAGAAACATGACTTGGGGCCTAGCCCCGAACCCCCGCCTCTGGCGGGGGTTTTGTCGTTAAGCGGCTGGGATCGGCAACTCCACTCGGTTAAGCCGACGGGGGTCCTCGACGAGCGGCATCGCGCCGTTTTCGGCGACGAGCGAGCGCGCTAGCGCGTCAAGGTAGTAGGCGACTGAGACGCCGCTCTCTTCAGCGGCGTCCTTGAACGCCTGGCGGGTCTCAGGAAGCACACGGCCCTGCAGAAGGACCGTAGGGGCGTTCTGCGCTCGACTAGCGCGTCGTCCAAAGTCGCTCATAGTCACACCTTGGCGGGAACATGCATGCGCGCGGTCGCCTGAGACGGCGTGTCGCGAGACTGCATGGATGTTCCTTCTCCTTGCGGGGTAGACGACTTGAGCGACTGGCGAGCACGACTCCATGGTGCTGAATGTTGCAGCCTGTCCGAAGCGCTAAGTACCACCAAGGTACCCTATTTGTGCACCGTAGATGCCGTGGATAGAGCCGCGTTCTGGGAGAGGAAGCGGGCGATCGAGCCGTGGAACAGCTGAGGCTCGCGGTTAAGTTCCATGCCGTGCGGGCAGGGCGCGATCTCCATGAGGGTGGCTGCCGCGCCAGGCGTGGCCGCGAATCGCCTGGAGACCTCGAGGGGGACGTCGCGGTCGCCGGAGCTGTGGATGAGGAGGATCGGCAGCTCATCTGGTGGTGTGGGACGCATCCAGCGCATGGGGATGGCTTTTCGGAGGCCGGCGAAGCGGGCGAGACCCGGGATCGTGAGCGTGAGGGCGCCCAGCGATCCGAGGAACCCCGGGAAGCCTGCCTTGGATGCGCCGGCGCGCAGGGCCGCGAACCAGTCGAGGGCTGGGCAGACCAGGATCATGGCGTCGATTCGGTTGCGGAGGGTGGAGCGCGCGGCCGCGTGGAGAGCGATTGTCGCGCCCATCGACCATCCGACGAGCACGAGACGCTCGGCTCCGTGGTCTACGGCGTAACACATCGCCGCGTCCAAGTCGTGCCACTCGTCTGTGCCGAACGTCGCGGGCAGGCCGCGGCCGTCTTCGACGTCGCCGCGGTATCCGATGACGAGGGAGCTCATGCCTGCAGAGAGGGTGTCGGGTACAGCGCGGAGGATGGCTTGCCGGCCCGAGTGGATCCCGTGCACGTGGATGGCCCAGGTGGTGGCGCCGTCGACGGGGAAGTACCACGCCTTCCGGGTGTCGCCGTCGGTGGTGATCGCAACCTCCTCAAAGGAGGACGACACGGCTGCTGGTGTGTCGAGGAGGTATCCGCTCCAGACGAGCGTGTCCTTCACTGCCGGGACGATCGCGGGGTCGCCCAGGATGGTCCGGCGGACGTGACGGCCGTCGTCGTCGAGCACGTCGCCGACGAGGATGCTGTGCTGGCCGTCGTGGAAGTACACGCGGTACTCACCAGGGCAGCGTGTCTGCTCATCCGAGGGGACGGTGATGCTGGCGGAGTCGACGGCGACGACGGCGACGGTTCGCTTCGGGCGTGGGTGAATCGCCTTCTTCGCGACCACAACGCCCGCGGCGGTCGCGGCCGCGATGGCCGTCAGGGTGGCTGCCCCTGCTACTACACCGATAGCGCCCATGCGGTGACTCCCTTCGCGAGCCGTTCGTCAACGCGTTGTAAGTAGCGCTGCTCTTGTTCTGTGACCTCGAGGCGGCCGGCGACGATCTTGTCGCGGAGCTCGATGTACCGCTGCGCGGCCACAACTTCAGCGCTGCCTCGGAGGCGCAACGACAGCCTGCCGTCGCTCTGGTCGCGGGCGGACATGACGAGCAGGCGGAGCGAGATCAACCGCCACCCGAGGACAGTGATGAGCCGGCGCAGGGTCCGCCATCCGTGTGCGACACCAATGGCGACGATGCCGGGGTAGAAGAGGCTGTTGAACACGACGAGCATCGCCCGCGAGAAGGGGGTTTGCTGTCCGTCAATGAACACTCTGGTGACGTCGACGAGCTCGGCGATGATCGCGAGCACCACGAGCGCAAAGCCGATGATGAACAGGATGTTCACACCGCGGGGCTGGGGCAGAAGCACGCCGATGGAGTCAGCGGCGAACCAGCCCATCGCGACCATGTAGATGACGATGTGGACCCACGCTGCCGGGTATTGCAGGTGCTCGTGGATGTAGGTCGTCGGTTCCCCCTTGTGATCGGGGATCGCGCTGAAGGTGACCGTCTCCGCGATGAGCACGGCGATCAGGATGGGCAGGCGCGATCGGGATTCCGAGCCAGCGTGAGCGCGTGTGGCGTCCCGCAGGAACCAGAACGCTGCAGTTGCCGCGAGTACCTGAATCAGATCGATCGCGTTGACGTCACCCAAGAGCGCATCGATGTGCTCGACGGGCCAGACGACGCCCACCGTGGCAATCCCGACGACGGCCAGCGCTGCAGCGAGGAACGCCGGACGTCGCGCTGCGTTACCGATCGCATTGACGCGGAGGAGCAGGAGTCCAACGGCAGCCCAGAACGCAGCTGGGATCACGCGAAGGCTTCCTCGCTTGCAGACAGCGTGGACTTCTGGAGGCGTTCGAGCAGCAGCATCGCTCCACGCTCCGCCACGAGCTCCTCGACGTCGACAGCGCCCGCGTCATCGAACGAGGTCCGCACGGGAACGCGTGCGCGCGCCGCGGTGATCTCCGCGGTCACGCCGGCATAGCCCCGCTCCATCACTTCGACGGGCACGTGGCACCCTCCGTGTCCGGCGGCAATATGCATGAACTCATGCAGGATTACGAACAGCTGGTAGAGGCGGGGATCGTCCGGGTGGAAGTACACCCGTCCGGCGTCCGCAGTGTCGAGGTACAAGCCCGTCACGCTCGCGGGGTGGTCACGCGGAGGGAGTGAGTTCAGCGGGTCGATGATGAGCGGCTTACCGAGCCAGGTGGCCACGGCCGTTCGCAGCGTCTCAAAGGTGAGCGGGTCAGCGGGCAGGGACAGCCTGGCGATGGCGTCCTCAGCAAGCTGGGTGGTGAGTCGTTGCGTTCGGATCTTCTTCATTCAGTACCTCCCCGCTCGTTCGGCGCCGCGGCGCGGATCGCTTCGGCAATCGCCAGGAGCTCGGCCGGCGATGCTGCGTTGACCGAGCGCGCGGCGATCCCCACACCAGTCTCTGCCAAGGCAATCTCCACTTCCAGCCGCGCGTCGACGAGATCGACGACACCGGGGAGTGCGACCCGCAGCAGGTATTCCGAGGGCACATCGAAGAAGTCCGCGATCGCCCGGAGGTCGTCACTGGTCACGTCGGTGGGCTCGCCGGCGAGGAGATGTTCCCAGTCGGCGCCAGCCAGGAGCCGTCCGCGCTTCGCCAGCGCAGCGCGCACCGCACGGTCAACCGGGGGAGCAGGGGTGCGAGCGACGTGGAGGGCGACAAGCTTCCGCAGCCGGTAGCCGAGCAGTGCGGGCTCCAGGCGCTCGTCCCGGGGAGCGTGCAGCCGCTCCATCTCGGTGATGGCCGGCTCCAAGAGCTCGCCCACTGAGACGCCGAGCGCTTCCGCGATCGTCTGCACGTCGTTCGTGTTGAACGAGGTCTCGCCGCGGGTGCGCTTGTAGTAGTAGCCGCGGCTGAATCCAGCCTGCGCGATCAGAGCTGGCGTCGTGATCCCGCGCTGGATCCGCAGGTCATCGACCGCATCGACGAACGCCCTCGAGAACTCGTTCGGTTCGCCGCTGCCCTGTCTGCCCACGCGATGACCCTATTGGCGTACTGAGGGAACTCTAGAAGCCTCAAAAAGAGCACGCAGCAACACGCACGGCTCTAAATAGGGCATACTGAGACGGAAGTTCTACCCCCGGAGGAGGGGCGGGCCGACGAGATGGGGCAGCAAGCGCCGAGAGGGGATCGCGATGGTTCAGCACACGGGCTCCCGACGGCGAAAGCAGTTTGCTGCTCCGAACGTGGCCGCGGACTGTCTTCGTGCTTCGTGGGGGCAGGGATGACGCGCGAGCGCCTGACGGGTCCCCAGCTCCAGCAAGTGACGGAGGCGACTCGTGCGTACCGCCGGGCACGGGCGATCCGGGATGAGGCGATCGCCGAGGCAGCGGTGATCCACGGCGGGGATGACACGGCGTTCTACGCCGGACTGAGCCCGACGCGGGTCCGACAGATCGTTCGGGAGCTACGTCGACAGGGATGGACGTCGACCGGGGGATCCGAGAGCGAGGCGCCGCGATGACCGGGGCGATGACAGCAGACCGTCAGCGCCGCCACGACCCTCGCGGCGTGGCAGCACCGCACCTGAACCGCGGGCGTCCGGTAACGCTGCTGCGTTGGCGGCACACGGCTGATGGCTGGGTGTACGACACGCGTGTTGGTGTGTACCTCGGGTCGACCCCGGAGGTCCTGCGACTTGAGGTTGACGGGGACGAGCAGTCCTTCAATCGGGACCAGTGGATGGTGGTGTCCCGGTGAGCGAGCAGGGCGGCGGAGCCGGTGGCATCGTTGCCGTCGGCCTGGCCCTGGTGCTCCTGCTGCCCGTTGGGGTCGTGACGCTCCTCGGTGGCGGCGATGACTGCACCGTCTCGAGCAGCAGCGTCGCCCAGACGGTTGCGAAGGGATCGATCCCGGAGAAGCCGATCGAGGGCTACGGCAAGGAGCAGCTGACGAACGCGGCCGCGATCATGAACGCCGCGACGGCGCTGCACCTCGACAGCAAGGCGCAGCTGGTCGGCGTCATGACGGCGATGGGCGAGTCGGGGCTCCGGGTGCTGGACCGCGGCGACGCGGCAGGCCCGGACAGCCGTGGCCTGTTCCAGCAGCGCGCCAACGGGGCGTGGGGGTCCTACGAGGACCGCATGAACCCGAAGACCAGCGCGACGAACTTCTTCAAGAAGCTGCAGACCATCCCCGGATGGGAGCAGATGACGCCCTCCCGCGCCGCGAACAAGGTGCAGATCAACTCCGATCCCGACTACTACACGAAGTACGTCGCGGCCGCGACGAAGGTCGTCAACGCTCTCGCCGGCGTCGAGGTGGCCACGACCACCGCCGCGTGCGTCAAGGACGCTGCAGGCAACTACGCCCCAGCGAACGGCACCAAGCCGGGCAAGTGGGGCGGGTACGACAACGGCAAGATCCCGCAGAGCCAGCTGCAGATCATCCCGTGGACCAAGGACCAGTCCTGGATCGGGTCGATGTACCTGCGACCGGACGCCGCGCAGGCCCTGATCAAGATGAGCGCCGCGTTCAAGGATGAGTTCGGCTACGAGCTGCCCCTGAACGACGCCTACCGCAGCTTCGCGCGGCAGGAGGAGGCCAAACAGCAGTACGGCGGCAACGCAGCGACCCCGGGAACGTCCAACCACGGGTGGGCGCTCGCGGTCGACTTCGGCACGCAGTCACACCACACGATCGCCTACGACGACGCCACCTACGCCTGGCTGAAGAAGCACGCCGGCACCTACGGATGGGTCCACCCGGCATGGGCAGAACCCGGCGGGGTCGGCCCGCACGAGGCATGGCACTGGGAGTTCCAGGGAGTGAAGAACGCATGAGCGACCAGAGCATCGAACCCGACATGTTCGACCCGACCACAGTGCCCCCGTTCCCCGTCATCACGCTCCACCGTGATGAGGAGAACCGCATCGTGGTCAACGGCCGCGCTGTCGGCGTAGAGCCGGGCGAGAACTGGCACGCAGCCGGCGTCGAAGCAGTCGCGAAGCTCGCCGCAGACGATGGGCTGCCCGCAGTCCGAGTGCGCGCGATCGACACCCCGGAAGAGGGCTCAGACGTCGGCGAGGAACACCGACTCATCGTCACGGCCGACGGGCACGCCTACCCGGTTGATGAGGAGGTCGAAGCCCCCGAGAAGCGCCACCTGCTGACCCGGAAGACGCTCACGGCTGCCATAGCCGGCGGAGCCGTCGTGGCGATCGCCCTCGCGGGAGCACTGACCTTCAAGTTGACCCACCAGCCGGAGCCCGTGGCCACGCCCTGGTCCGCGCCGCGTCAGGGGGCGAACATCCCGGTGCCGGTCCCCGAGGGATACGCGCAGTCGGCGGCGTGGGCGCGGCTCGTCGACGACCGGAGTGCGGCCGTGGCCACGGGACCGCACGAGGTCGTCGTGACCGCCGCCGGCGGGAAGAACCTCCTCGGCATCGACACTCGCACCGGTCGCACCGTCTGGCGCGGCAAGGGCACCCCCTCGGGGTCAGCGGACCTCCACCCCACGACAATCGACGGCAGCACTGTGCTCGCCACCTCGAGCAGCACGGCCGTCACCGCCTGGATCCTCAACGGTCCCGCCGGCACCGCCGCGAAAGCACAAGAGGTCGCGCTGCCGACCGGATCTGACGTCACATTCGACGGGTCGACACCGCTGATCGACCTCGGCGACCAGACCGCAGCGACGATCACCGCGAAGGGGAAGCTGCACCAGGTCGACGTGCCCGTGGGCGCGACGCCCGTGCTCGCGACGAACACCGCGGTGATCGCGTCCGACGGCGACGCATGGTGGCGCATCGATCGGGACAACACCCGGACGAAGAAGGAGCTCCCGCGGCCGCCGCGTGCAAAGGGCGCGGCGTCGCAGGTGTACGGGATCGATGACGCGCACCTGCTCGCAGTCTGGAAGGCGGACCGTTCCGGCGGGAACGGCCGCGTCGCCGTCATCGACCTGCAGCGCAACCGAGTGGTCGGCGCAGCTCCCATCGACCCGTCCGCTGTGCCGTCCTCGGCCGACGTGCTGCACACCGTCAGCGGCCGCACGGTCGCCGTCGGCGACGTCGTCGTGCAGCTGTTCGACGACCGCGTGCACGTTGCGGCCACGGACGACTTCACACCCGACGTCGTCAGCGACACCGCCGTGTACGGCACCGCGCAGTCGGCACCCGTCGCGGCCGCCCTGACCAGCAAGGACACCCTGCGCGGCGAGCCGTTCCCCGGCGCACTCACCGGCACCGGCACAACGAGCGGGACACCGGTCCTGCCTGCAGTCGTGAACGCCGACGGCGCCTTCGTCGTCGCGACGAAGGTCACCGCCACCTACCTCTACAAGGCCCCGAACACTGGAGCGTCCGAATGAGAACCCTTCCCGACCCCCGGGTCACGATCAGCACCACCGGCAGCGGGTCGGTGACCATCGACGGCACCGAGAGTGCCCTGCAGGCGGCAACACCTGGCGCCGCACGCGACGCCGCGATCCTCGCTCTCCTGGGCCAGTCACGCCGCGTCGGGCGCCCGGTGCTTGCTGGTGTCCTCGACCCGGCGATGGACCCGCCAGTTGAGGCGTGGGGGGAGCTGAGCATCCTCGTCGACCCGGACGGCACCGTCCGCGTCGGAGAGCACGGCGCCGCTCCCCAGGTCCCTGCCGAGCCGTGGCTTGGCAGCGACGAGCCGATCGAGGCCGACCAGGTCGCCGACGAACCGATGGCACCAGCCGTCGACGACAGCGCGTGGTCGACCGTGCTACGGACGCCGGCGCCGCCGCGGCAGGTGGTGCTGCTCGAGGTGGATGGCAGCGAACCGGTCGTCGTCACCGGAACGGCGATCTGCGGCCGCCACCCCCTCCGAGCGTCACTGGAGGACTCCGCGGCGCTGCAGGTACTCGAGGACCCGAGCCTGTCGCTGTCGAAGACACACCTGCGGATCGAGTGGGTCGGGTCGGAACCGACCGTCACGGACCTGCACTCCGGTAACGGCACCACCCTCACCCGGCCGGGGATCTCCAGCGCCGTGCTCCGGCCCGGGATGCCAACAGACATCGCGGACGGCGACGTCCTGACCGTGTGCGACTGGTCCGCAACGGTCCGGCTGCCCCGCTGACCAACCGAATCGAAAGGAACGAACGATGAGTGCAGCAACACACCTTCCCGTGGCGTACAAGTGCGGGCACACCGAGGACCGGGACCTGTCCGACAAGCCTGCGGGCGAGCGAGCTCGTAGCGCACGCTGGTACGGGGAGCACCTGGTGTGCTCCCGCTGCTTCAAGAAGCAGCAGGGCACCGACAGCGGCGACCGGGCAGCTCGCGAAGCGAAGGAGCTCGCGGAGGCCACCGAGGTCGCTGAACGCGACGGACTGCCGCCGGCACTGATCGGCACCGAGAAGCAAGCAGCGTGGGCGCTGCAGGTCCGGCACCGGATGATCCGAAACGCCTACGCGGAGCTCGTCGAAGCCGGCACCCTCGATGACGCCGACTTCCAGGCGACCGTGCTCGAGCCCGCAGCCCGCATCGACCGGGCCCGGTGGTGGATCGACAACCGCGACCAGCCCGCGACGGACCTGCCCGACCTCCTCGCCGACCCCGGCACCATCGACGCCGGCGCATCGACCGAGAACGTGGCGTAGCGCGATGGTCAACCGATTCGTGCAAGCCACCGGCGAGGCCGTCGCGCCCGTCGACGAGGCGCTGGGCGGAGAACCCGACGCCCTGTTCGGCGTCGACGCCGACGCCCTCTCGTTGCGCGGGCCAGCCATCCCGACCGGGGAACAGGTGCCGATCGCAGCCGACAGCACTCAGCGGCCGTTCGTGGAGATCACGTCGGCGCCAGACCTGGTCGTCGTCGGACTCCACGGGGGCGCCGGCACGTCGACGCTGGTGCGGCTTCTCACCGAAGCCGGCGACGGATCGGTGCTGGACGCCGGGACGCAGTGGCCGGTGTTCGCCGGATGGCAGCGACCGGCCCCGACTATCCCGGTGGTCGCTGTCGCTCGCACCCACTACGCCGGCCTCGATGAGGTCACCCGGCTCGCTGGCCAGTGGACGAGCGAAGCCCTCCCCGGCGGTCAGCTGATCGGCGTCGTCCTCGTCGACGACGCCCCGAAACTCGCCACCGCGCAGCAGACCGCTGCACGGCGTGCGCTGCGCATGACACCCCACGGGTGGCATGTGCCCTGGCAGGAGACGTGGCGGCTTGCCGCACCTGCCCTGCCCTCGCTCCCACGCCGGGTCCGAGACATCATCCGCGACGTCCGCCGCCAGGCGGAGCGCATCACCGAAGGAGCATCCGCATGAACGTCCTGTACACCCTCACCGTCCTCGCCGCGAACTTCGACACCTCCGGGGAACAGCCCCCGGGCGTCGACGGGATCAGCACCGTCATCCGCTGGATCGCATGGGGCGTGGCCGGCGCCTGCGTCATCGGCGTGCTGTTCGGCCTCGGCTACCTCGGCAACCAGCGCCGCCGTGGTGAGACCCCTGAACACCTGCAGGGCATCATCATCTCGATGATCGCCGCCGGATCCACGGCAGCGGTCGGCGGCCTCATCGGCGCCCTGGCTGGGTGACCGGCATGGCTCAGAAGGATGACAACACCGTTCCGGAGACCGCGGGCGGCAACTCCAGCCCGTTCACCCCCTGGTGGTTCATCGCCGCCGGCTTCGTGCTCCTCGTCATCATCGGCCTCGTCGTCGCGCTGTTCCTGCCGCGCCAGACCCGAGAGACAGCGCCGGCAACAACGACGGAGTCGGCGTCCGCCGGCGACAGGGCGCCCTCGAGCGCACCCGTCGCCGGCGGGACCGGCGAACCCCCCAGCGACACGTGCAAGGTGCCGGTGAAGGACACCTCTATTCCGACGGAGGGGCCCAAGGCGGAGTGGGTACCGGACGGGTACGTGCTCGTCCCGACGTCGAAGACGTACGGGCCAGTCGCGAACGGCTCCAAGTGGGGCTGCTTCGCGCACTCGCCGGCCGGCGCGTTGTTCGCTGCGGCGAACTTCATCGATGGTGTCTCCGGTGGGGACTACGCCGCCTTCGCGAAGGAAGCCGCCGTCGACAACACCGCCCGCGATGCGTGGATCGCGGGCGAGGACCCGGACCTGCACACCCAGACGGGCGGCGACGTCGCACAGTTCTCCGGCTTCCAGTTCATCGGCACCGATGAGGACGCCGTGACCGTGCGGATCTCTGCGCAGCAGGGCAGCACAGTCGGAGCGTGGACCGTCGCGCTGGTGTGGGACACCAGCGCGCAGAACTGGAAAGCGGACCTCGGCACGAGCGACCTGACCGTGGCAGAAGTGACCAACCCGCAGGCGTTCACCACGTGGTCAATGGACGACGGGGGAGGCGATCGGTAGTGGCTGACAAGTGCCATTTCTGGCAGGTCGGCTGCAAGCTGCAGAACGCGGCCGATGACCAGATCACCCAGTGGGTGAAGAGCCTCGCGGAAGCGGGCCTCGACTTCCTCAAGGTGATGAACACGTTCTGGCTCAACGCACCGTCACCGACGGTCCAGGACAACACCGTCATCGACACCTTGCAGAACAACCTCCACTGGTTCACAGCTGGTTTCGCCGTCATCGGGCTCCTCTTCGCGCTCGGGAGGATCGGCTTCACGAGGCAGATCCGCTCCGGCGGCCGCGGGCTGAAGATGGTCGTGCACCTGGTCCTTGTGCAGGGTGTCTCCGCGGCACTTGTGACGACGCTGATCAAGGCGAGCGATGACTTCTCACCGTGGATCGTCAACAAAGTCACGGGGCAGGATCTCGACCTGTCCCAAGTGCTGTCGGTGCAGCTGATCATGCAGCCTGGGATCGGGCCGGGCATGATGATGGCGCTGTTCGGCTTCGTCGGCGCGATCGCCAACCTCATGTTGATGATCCTGCGCACGGTGGTCATCTCCCTGATCTTCGTGTTCCTGCCCTCGCTGGCAGCTGCATCCGAGAGCGAAATGGGCGACCAGGCATATCGGAAAGTGCAGGGGTGGCTGTGGGCGTTCCTGCTCTACAAGCCGGTCGCCGCCGTCATCTACGCATTCGGGTTGCTCTCACTGCAGGGTGAGCCGGTCAAGGACCTCAGCACGGCCGGTTCTGCGCTGATGACGACGACACAAGGAGTCACGACGCTCGCGCTGGCGGGTCTTGCACTCCCAGCGATCATCAAAGCGATCGTTCCGATGGCGGCCCAGGGTGTGTCCGGGATGTTCTCCGGCGGCGCGATCCTCGCGGGCGCTGCGGCGACCGGCGCCGCGATCGTGACCCTTGGTGGCTCTGCCGCGGCCGGCGGCGCGGCCGCGGCAGGGGGCGCCGCATCTGGTGCCGCTGGCGCGGCCGGTTCCGCGGGCTCTGCGGGCTCCGCTGCGGCCGCCGGGGCGACCCCTTCACCCGCTGCAGCTGCTGGTTCCGCGGGTTCTTCGAGTGGTGGCGGTGCAGCCGCTGGAAGCAGCTCTGCCGCATCGGCAGGTTCCGGCAGCCAGCCGGCCGCCGGCACCGGCGGCGGCTCCCAGCCGGCGCAAGGCGGGACCGCTGGCGGAGGCCAGGGGGCATCGACGTCGAACGGCTCCGCCGGTGTCGCCGGCCCCTCCGGCTCGGCTGGGAAAGACGGTTCGCCGAGTGGCGGCGGTCCGGATTTGGCCTCGATCGCAAAGGGAGCGAACGGGGCGGCAGGCGCAGTGAACGGCGCCGTGGAAGGAGAAGACCAATGAGCGACCAGAGCTACCAGGCGCCGACGTACGGCAACATCACCCCGCCCGGAAAGCAGGGGTTCTGGGGTCTGTCGTTGGGCGTTCTCGGCATCGCCGGGTTCCTGCTGTTCATGGTGATGATCGCGACGATCGTCACCCAGTACATCGCCGCCGGCGTCCTCGCCCTGCTCGCGATCGCCGTGGTGATTGCGTCGGTGTTCAAGGACAAGAGCGACCGCACGATCTACCAGAGAGGCGTCATCCGCATGTTCTTCCGCAGCCGCGAACGCCGCGGCGACACCGTCCTCGTCCAGGGCCCTGCGGGTCGGGCGCCCGATGGCCGTACCCGGCTGCCCGGGCTACTCGCGCCGAGCGAGCTCAGCGAGCACGTCGACAGCTACGGTCATCGGTTCGGCCTCATCCGGCTCCGAGGAGTGAAGCACTACACCGTGGTGCTCGAGGTGTTCCCCGACGGCGACGCCCTCGTCGACGCAGAACGGGTGGACTCGATGGTGGCCCACTGGGGTGCGTGGCTGGCGGCGCTCGGCGAGAGCGGCGACATCGTCGGTGCGTCCGTCAGCGTCGAGACCTCCGAGGAGACCGGCCAGCGCCTCGAGCGGATGGTGAACGGCAAACTCGATGAGACCGCATCCGACTACGCCCGCGACATCGCAAAGTCGTTGCCGGAGGAAATCCGCGCGAACACCCCGATGGTGTCGACGCGCATCGCGATCACCTTCAGCGGCCGTGGCTTCGACAAGGAGGGTTCCGACCAGGGCCTGCAGGCGATGGCGGCGGAGATCAGTGCTCGTCTTCCGATCCTGATGGTCGACCTGGGTTCGACCGGCGCCGGTAGCGGCGTTCGTGCCTGCACCGCGCAGGACATCGTCGATCACGCTCGAGCCGCGTACGACCCGATCGTGGCGCCGGCGATTGAACAGGCACGCGCAGACGGCGGTACCGGCCTGACGTGGGCGGATGCCGGGCCGGTGTTCCAGCGGGAACACATCGACCGGTACTACCACGACCGTGCCGTGTCGAAGACGTGGGAGATGCACGTGCCCCCGACGGGCACGTTCCGCTCGAGCTCGCTCGGCGCGGTCCTCCGCCCCGTCTCGGGCGTCCTCCGCAAGCGGGTGACGCTGCTGTACCGGCCGGTGTGGGACAAGGACGCCGTCGACGCCGTCGGCAAGGAAGGCAGCAACGCGGAGATGGTCAACAGCGCCAAGTCCACCGCGGCGCAGCGGCGCCGGCTCCGTGCCGCCCGGCAGAGCGAGGAGGAGCTGCAGGACGGCGCCGGCCTGCTCCTGTTCGGGCTGCTCGTGACTGCGACCACCATCAACACTGCCGAGTTCGCCCGGCTCGACAAGGTCATCCCGGGGCTGACCTCCCGTGCCGGCCGGCTGCGGATGCGAGAGGCGCTGGGTAACCAGGCCGTCGCATTCCAGGCAGGTCTCCCACTGGGCGTCGTACCGATGGCCCACGCCCCGCTCGGCCAGTTCATTCAGGAGTGGATCTAATGCCCACACGTACCGCGCTCGGCCTCCGAGCGACAGAACAGGACCTGCAGGACGGAATGCAGCTGACGCGCCGCGAGGCACGCCGGCTGGACCGGCAGGTGCGCCGCATGTCAGCAAGCGTCACCGGTGTCGCCTCCGAGAAGCGATCGCTGCGCGACCGGTTCATCGGTGAGGCCAAGGACCAACAATCCACGTCCGCCACCCCCGGCCCGAAGGGTTGGATCGTGCCGGGCGCCGGCCGGGTGAACCACATCGAACCGCAGCCGGAAGGGTTCGGCACGAGCGTGCACGTCTGCGGACTGTGGCCGTTCGCGCTCGGTGCGGGTGCGCCGATTGTCGGTGTCCCGCTCGGGCGGCACCTACTCAACAACTCCACAGTGTGCGCGGATCCGATCTCGTGGTTCCTCACCAAGCGGATCAACAACCCGTCCTGCTTCATCATCGGTCGCCCCCACCTGGGCAAGAGCGCCCTGACGAAGCGGATCATCACGGTGCTGCGCGCATGGGGTGTGCTGCCGATGGTGCTCTCCGACACCAAGGGCGAGTACTCCGGCCTCATCAAGGAGCTCGCCGGCCAGGTGATCCGGCTCGGCCGCGGCCAGTCCGCCGTCAACCCGCTCGACTTCGTCGACATCATGGCCGAGCTCCGGCAGATCGGCGAAGGCATCGAAGACCCTGCAGCCCGTGCGCAGGCGATCAAGCGTCGTGACGAGGCGCTCGAGGAGATGCGTGGCCGTCGGATGACGACGTTCATGGGGCTGCTCTCGATCGCCCGGAACGGTCGACTGGAGAACCATGAGTCGAACGTCATCGCCGCAGCGCTCGCGATGCTCGATGACCGTTTCACTGAGACGGCGCCGCTGATCGAGGACGTTGCCGCGCTCATCCGGTCGCGGCCAGAGCGCCTGTCCGAGATCGTGCAGGACCGCGGTGTCGAGGAACGGTACCGGGACCGCACGGAAGCACTCCTCGACACCCTCGGCACCCTCACGGGCACCGGCACGTTCGGAGGCATGTTCGCTCGCCCCACCACCGAGCGGGTGGAGATGGGGCAGGCGTTCTCGTTCGACCTGTCTGCGATCCCCGAGTCTGAAGTGGAGCTCCTGGGCGCGGTGCAGTCCGTGTGCTGGAACTACGGCTCCGCACTGGTGTCCGCGCAGAAGCACCTCTCCGAAGCGGGCCTGCGCCGTTCGCAGCACTACTTCCTCGTCATGGACGAGCTGTGGTTGGCGCTGCGGGCCTCGAACGCGATCGTCTACTACCTCGACTCCCTCACTCGGCTGAACCGTCAGCGGGGCATCGGGCAGGCGATGATCACCCACACGATGGACGATCTGCGGCTCTCCACCGACGAGCTGACGAAGATCGCGTGGGGGTTCGTCAGCCGGTCCGCGATGGTGTTCCTCGGTGGGTTGTCCGAAGGGGAGATGGGCAACCTCGCCACCGTGTTCAGCATGACCAAGCGGGAACGGGGCATGATCACCGACTGGTCCGGCGAGGGCTCGGACACCGGCCCCGACGGGGTCACCGCGGAACCGCCCGGCCGTGGGAAGTTCCTACTGAAGATCGGCAAGAGGCCCGGAACCCCGTTCAAGCTGCACCTCACCGCCCGGGAGATGGGCACGAACGACACCAACGGCAGCTGGAGAGACGACCACGAGGCCGGCTACGACACGGTGGGAGCGGCAGCATGAGCGTCAGCACGCGGCAACCGAACCGGCGCCCGCAGCCGGGCAACGAGATGGGGCCGACCATCGGGCTTGCCTGCGCCGCCGGCGGGACGGTCGGTCTCGGGCTGATCGCGTGGGCGGGATCGCTGGTGAACCCGTCGGTTCAGGCGATGCCGAACCACGGACCGTCGCAGGTGCTGACCGGGTACCTCGGCGGGGATCTCGACGTGACGGTGCCGCAGGTGCTCGTGACCGGGATCCTTCTTGGCGCCGGCGCCGGCATCGTCGGCTACAGCGTGTGGATGTTCCGCGGGTTCACCAAGCAGGGCACCCGGATCGACGGAAAGGCACAGTACATGGCGGGCCGGGACGAGGCGATCGAGTTCTACGAGGCGGCCGCGACCGTCGACAGTGAACGACTCCGCGCGACCGGCGCCGGGATCGGCGTCACGCTCGGCACGCACGTGAACACGAAGGAGAAGCTGTACGCGTCGTGGGAGTGGGTGCAGATCTGGCTCATGGGACCGCGAGCGGGAAAGACGAGCTGCGTGTGTGTTCCGCAGATCCTCGAAACCCGCGGGCCCGTGATCGCGACGAGCAACAAGCGGGACATCGTCGACATCACCCGCGGACCTCGGTCCGAGACCGGCGTGGTGTGGGTGCACGACGTGCAGGACATCATCGGCGAAGCGCCCTCGTGGTGGTGGAACCCGCTCACGTTCGTGCGGGACATCCAGACCGCGGAGAAGCTGGCGGACATCTTCATCACCTCGTCGACGTCGGCCGGTGCGAAGCAGGACGCCTACTTCGAGTCCGCCGGCAAGGAGACGCTGTCCCGGCTGCTGCTCGCTGCTGCTCTCGATGAGCGGCCGATCACGGACGTGTTCAAGTGGGCGAACAACCCCGACGACGAGGACGATCCCGCGCTGCTCCTGATCGAGCACGGGGAAGCCCACCTCGGGGAAGCACTCGGGAGCACGCAGGGGCTCACACCGAAGCAACGCGACGGCGTCTACGGCACCCTGCGCCCGTGGATCGGCGTGCTCGGGATGCGCAGCGTGGCCCGGTGGATCACCGACAACGGCACCGACCGGCCACACCTCAACACCGAAGCATTCGTGACGTCGACCGACACCATCTACCTGATCTCGAAGGAGGGCGGCGGGTCCGCTCGAGCGATCACCGGCGCACTGACGATGGCGCTGCTCGAGGCGGCCGAGCGAGTGGGCTCCCGGCAGGTCGGTGGACGCTTGACCACACCGCTGATGGCGGTCCTCGACGAGGTCGCGAACGTCTGCCGGTGGCGCGAGCTCCCCGACGTGTACTCGCACTACGGCTCCCGCGGCATCATCATGTCCGCGTTCTTCCAGTCCCGCCAGCAGGGCGTCGAGGCATTCGGGGAGACCGGGATGGGCAAACTCTGGTCAGCCGCGAACGTGCGCGTCGTGGGCTCTGGTCTGTCGGAGGACTTCCTGGAGTTCGTGTCGACGTCGATCGGTGACTACGACGTGGTCTCCACGTCCCGCAGCACCCAGATCGGCGGGACGTCGACAACCAGGTCCCTCCATCGCGAGCGGATCCTCGACAAGGCCGACCTGACCGCGATGCCCAAGGGCCGCGCGGTCATGCTCGCGTCGCAGACACCGCCGGTGTTGCTGCAGCTCGACCACATCTCGCAGCGGCCCTACGCAGCCGACGCGAAGGCATCCCAGGACTACTACGAAGCCCGCGCTGCCAAGCAGGGCAAGCCCGTCCGTCGGAACGCCGGCGCGAGCGTCACGAGCAGGAAGTAGGTGCACTCATGGAGGGATTCGACGAGAACGAGCCCGAAGCAGCCGACGCGACGCCGAGCCTGGCGATCGAGCCGGTGTACGAGAACGTGTACGAGTTCGTCGACGGGTTCGTGCGACCGATGTTCCGCCGGAACCCGAAGCAGTACCTGTGGGCGGAGAACTGGTTCGACTACCCGGAAGTGCTCGACCGGTTCGAAGCCATGTGGCGGGCATGGGAGTGGGACCGTCTCCCGGACCAAGCAGGAATGACGGCGATGGCCGCGTTCTGGAAGGACACATTCGATCCACTCATGGACGTCATCACCGGCGAGGACGGTCCCTTCTGGCGACTCGCAGCCGATAAATACAAGAGCTCACAGGCCGACGTACCCGAGATGTTCCCAGCGCAGCGCCCTGACGACGAGTAACCGCGACCATCGACACTCGTCGTCAGGACACTCGCGACGCAGGAGCCCGAGCCTCGATACTCAGAGGTTGGATGGCGTTCCGGTGCTGACGCCGACGCTGCGAAGTTCATTCGACAGACGATCGGACACTCAGGCCGCCGGGATTTCTAGAGGTTCTTTACCTGAAGATACATTAAGCCCATCGCGGTACTACCCGTCCTCATCAGGGGTTTCCTGTCTACCCCCAAACGTGTAGGGGAAGAACGTGTCCCGAATCCTCATATGCTCCAGAAGCTGAGAGCAATTGGTGCGGTCACTTTGGAACTGGGGGGTTCGTGCGCATATTTCTGCACGCTCCGCGTGTGAGGAGGCGCAGCCTTGCTGCTGCCACGCTCGGCGCGCTCGCACTTGTTGGATCATTACTCGTCGCCACGCCGGCGCAGGCGATCAACGACACCGGTACCGGCGGCGTGTTCGTACCCGCGTCCGGCCGTGTCCTAGACACCAAGGTCGGTACCGGCGGGTTTGGCACGCCGATGGAGGCCGGTAAGTACCGGACGATCAAGATCGCCGGCGTCGCCGGGATCCCCGACGACGGCACCGTGGGCGCCGTGTCGCTCAACGCGACCGTCAGCAGCACTCCGTCTGCCGGCACGCTGTTCGGCCGTCCGGACGCTGACACGTCGCGCACGACGATGCTGATCTACAACGCCAACGCTGGCGAGTACGTCTCCAACACCGCCATCGTCGCCGTGAGCGCGGACGGGACCATCCAGGTGTCGACCGAGACAGCCGCGCGCCTGATCCTCGACGTGCAGGGCTACTACACCGCCAACACCGACGGCACCGCCGCCGGCGGCCAAGGGGAAACTTTCAAAGACTGCGAAGTTGGAATTCTGGGGAGGAGTACTTGGGGGCGACCCGACGTACTACCCTAACGAAAAGGTAGATGCCCCCGGAAACGGCCCCTTCTATGGCAAGCTCAGTTCTTGGCACTACTCCGTGAATAAGCTTACCGCTAAAAACAATAAGGGGAAGAGGGTGCAGCAGGTGCGATCCTGGTGTTATAAAGACGATATTTTCTGCCAGGGGCCCGGGGTCTCCCTAGACGTGCATAACTCCTATCAGAATGCCGCCACAGCAAAAAAGATGGAGAAATGGTTGAGGCAATTCGGATGAAGTCACGTGATTCTCGGAGAATACAAGAAGGGCGATTTTCCCGCGCGGACTCATTTGTTATTTGGATTCTCTTCGCGGTGGGAGTAGTTGGAGTGCTCTTCTCCGCCGGATACGTGTTCAATGAGAATCTCTACGCCTACGGGCTCTGCTGGGCCGGTCCGCGCACAGGTTGCGGCGACGGGCCCTGGTTCAGCAGCATGGGGCTGTCCTTCTTTGGCGGCATTGCCGTGGTTGCCGTTGGCGCAGTTTTGGGTCTTCGTCGCCATCGGAGAGGCCTTATCGGCCTTTGGTTCCCTCTCGCCGCGATCGGCGCGGTGGCTGCTTTGACAGGATTGTCACTCGTCATTCTCAGAGTCACGACTCCGTTGTAGCCGCATGGCGGCGGGTGACTGAGTCATTCGCGCCCGGGTCGGACCGGGGGCCGGTCGTCTCGTCTTTTCGTAGACCATGTGCGCGCCGCGCGGCGGCTCCACCTAGGTTTCGTATTACCTGGCGCACTTCAACGATTCTTCGGGACCGCAGACCATGCATCGAAAAAGCGTCCGCATCTCGACATAGTCCACACAAATGCGATCGCAAGCGGATCCAAGCCGGGAGGGAGTCGACCAAGCCCGAGCGCCGGGCAGGGCACAACCTGGGGCGCGGGCGGGCGGCCGCATCCTCGAGGTGGCGTTTCTGCAGCCATCGAAGGCACGCGTGCGCACCGCGGGGCCATAAGCACGAAGGCCGCGGGCTGCACGTCACTCATCTAGCCGAAGGCACTCCAGTGAATCTGACATAAGATACATTATCGGCTTGAGTAGACGCTCGTCATGTTACTCATCACGCTCGCGGCGAACGTGGGCCAGCGGCTGCGCCTCGACCGGCACACTGATATCCCGGTACGAGTGAGCGCACCACAGACGGGGAAGGACCACCGAATGACCGACGTGTCGAACCAAGCAGAGCCGGACGACAGCGAGAACGAGTCAGAAGCCGAGAGCGCGTCAGCGGCGGGAGCTGAAGCCCTCGATGCTGTGCAGGAGAGCACAGCTGCGCTGACGGCAGCGGTAACTGCAGCGACGGTCCCGAACCTGCAGCAGGTGTCGATCACACAGACGATGCGGTCCATCCAGTCCGCGATTACTGCCGTACAGCCCTACGCAGCGCAGGCAGCGGCGTGGCGCGAGCAGATGGTCCAGCAGCTCGCACCGACGTTGCAGATCATCCGGGATGCCGCACCCGCGGCGCAGGCCATCGCGCAGATGAACCGTTCGGCTGCGCAGGCGATCGCTCCTGCGTTCCAGAGCGTACGGCAGTTCGACCTGAACTACGGCGCGGAGCTGCAGCGCACGATCCGGCTCATGCAACCGGCCATTACCGCGTACGCGGTGCAGCAGCAGACTCTTCGGCAGCTCCGGTTTGACAGCATCGTGGCGCCCTCGCTCGATGTCGCGGTTGCCGGGTACCAGGGCCGGAGTGCGACACGCCTCGACGGTCTCGGCACCATGTACGCACCGGTCGCGAAGTCACCGAGCCTGCTGCAGGCGACCGAGAACCTCGCGGACGCATTGGTAACAACAGGCCCATTGGGCGTGGACTACGCCCGTGTCCGGGCAGCTGCTGATGACTTCAAGGCCGCATATGACGCCGCCCCCGAGCCGGTTCGCCGCGAACTCGAGGCGAGCCTCCCGGCGGCGCAGGACCAGTTAGGTGTCTCGGATGACCTGGTCGATCAGACCCTCAGCTTCGCTGGCTTGCGCAGCTACCTCGAGCTGTGGGCCGGCGCCGCGCGGACGCCGTTGGCGGTCGGCGTGGGAGTCGCCGCCGGCGCCGGCTGGATGCTGACGAGCCTCGGTTCGCTGGGCGAGGGGATCCTCGTCGGCGTCGACACGTTCCGCTCCGTCCGGACATACCTCAGCCGCTTCGACCGCGACGACGAACCCGAGTAGCGGGATGCCGTCGCCGGGGGTGGGAGCGGTGCCGGGCGGTGCGTTAGCTCGCGGAGATCAGCCAAGGGTTCCGCTGCGGCACATCGTCCCCCTGGACAGGCGTGTCCGCACCTTCCTATGCGGCGATTGCCGCGGATCTCTTCGGCGTACAGGCCGCCATCCACGGCATCGTCTTGACGAGGGGGCTTACCTAGGGACGGACGCGACTGCGGCGCACGGCACGTCGATTCCGGACGATTCGGCGCAGATCCTGTACCTGGGCCAAGAAAGTCGGTGGGTCAGTCCCCGCAAGTCGGCGCGCGGCCCGGAAGCGCTGATGACGGTACCCGAGGACCGTCCCAGAGAACGCCAGCACGACTCCGCTGATGAGGAAGACGATGGAGAGGGTCACGCTCTGCTCTTCTCCCGGGTACAGCAGGGGAAGGTATCCGCCGAAGACGGTCACGAACAAGCCCTCCACGAACAGCATCGTGCGGACGAACGATCCCCAGATCGACTCCCGCTGACGCATTGCGTACACGGCAGCATTTTGTCGCACCACGCCGATGAGCTCCCGACGAACCGTTGTGAGGCCCTCTCCCACGTTGAGCGCCTTCGGTTCGCCATCGAGTTCATCAACCGCGTCTAGCTGGCGGAGTAGCTGCACGGCATCGTCAGCGCGCTGCGCCGGGCGACGCTCGCTGTTCGCGCGCGCTGCCCCGACGGCAGTCAGGATCGACAGAATCAGAGTGGCGATCCCGAGCACAATCGTCGCCACACCCCCGACATCGGTCATGACTCCGCACCTTCGTAAGGAATTTGTTTAGTACCGCCCACAACCACCGGAAGCCGACGGAAGTCTCCGGCCGGGAAACTTCGATGGCGGGGCGGCGCTGTCGAGGGTTTCTCGTCAGCGGACCCGGGCGGCTTCGCGCTGGCGGTTGCGTGGCGTTGCCGCCGTCCTCTGCGGCTTCACCTGGCCGGTGCCCGCGGCCGACGCCAGCGACTCCCGGACGGTCATCGGGTAGCTGGCATCCACCGTCGCGCGCGCCTGCTGCGTGGCCGTGAGCGACCCCGTGACGCCCGAAGTTGCCATCGCAGCGCTGGCAGGCGTGTCCGGCGCCGCAGGCGCTCCACCGGGCGCCTGCGCGGCGGTGGATGCGGCTGACTGGTCGGTAGGGATCGCCGCGGTCGCCGTGGCGTCCGCACCTGCCTGCAGCGCGTTCGCGTCCTGTGACTCGACGTCCGCCGACGTGAGCGCCTGCTCGCTGCCGTCAACGAGATCCGCGTGCTTCTCCGGACTGGCGACGACGGCTGCTTCCGAGGCGAGGTCATCGGCGGTGCCGGCGTCTGCGTCGGCAGACTGCTTCCGCGCTGCAACGGCATCGTCGACCGCGTCGATCAGCGCCCGCCGCCGTCCGCTTGCGTCGCCGGCGTGAGTCGTGCGGAGCTCGTCCAGGTCAATCCCGTAGCGGCGCTCGAGGTTGCCGCGGATGGTGTCGTACATGTTCTGCCCGTGCGGGGCGTCCGGGCCGGCAGCGACGATGACGTCGACGGTGTTGGCAACACGCTCACCGTTCGCGGCTGCCCAGAAGTCGGGGCTGCGCACGGCCTCGTGCAGCTCGCCCATTCGCTGCTGCAGGAGGCGCCGCTGCTCGTCGTACTGCGTACGGGTCGCTGCGTCCCGTTCGGCCTGCTTCCGCGACGCGTGCTCGCGAAGTTGTCCGAGGGCCATCGAGGCCGCTCGGATCACTCGATCGACTTCCTGACCGATCTCCTCTTCCGACATAACTACTCACCCTTCCCCTGCTGTTCGGTGTTACTGGTCTTAGCGACCCTGGCCACGATCGGTGCCTCGGCCGCGACGCGGTGCACGCGTCTGCGACTGCGGCTGAACCGGCGCCGGCCCCTGCCGGACCGCGTCGTTCCAGCCCATCGACTGCGCCCACCGCTCCCATGCGGCGTTCGCTTCCGTCGTGGACGCGGCAAGGCGCTGCGCCTCGACGAGGGCTGCACGCTCGCGGCGTGCGACGGCGACAGCACCCGCGGTGCGGGATGCCTGTCGGAACACTGCCGTCCACCCGGTTCTCGAGCTCGTCGACGTCGCCCGGTTCGCGAGCCTGGCGGAGTAGGCGGCGTCACCGCGCTGCACCCTCGGCTGCCCGCGACGGCCCCGCCGCGGCGGCTGCGCCTCCTGCGCCAACTCGTTCGACGTCTCCGCCAGCGGCCCGTGCACGGCGCGCTCCGTCAGCATCGACAGACGCGCGTAGAACGCTGACGCTTCCGCCGGCGACATCGACGCAGCCTGCGGTGCTCCCGAGAAGTCCGGCAGCACCGTCTCGCCGTACTTCTCGTTCAGCTGCCGGATCTCGTCCGACGTGGGCCGCTTACCGAGCGACGACGGCATGTCTTCGAGCTGCTTCTCGACGCGTCCGCGCCGTTTCCAGAACACCACGGCGTCCCCTTCCGTTCGAGGGTCAGACTGCCACTGTTCGCGCAGTTGCCCCAGACCCAGATTCCGGTCGAGCTTCGACCCGGCGAACCAGATCGGCGCCTGCCGAACGCCGTCGATGACTTCGGGGACGATCGCTGCCGAGTAGCCCACGACACGGTCGCGGTTGTCCTTATCGAACCGCGGACGCACCAGCACGCGGTGCTGGCGGCACTGGTCGATGAAAGACACCTCGTCGGTCGCGACCGCCAGCGAGGAACGCAGCCGACGGCGCAGCTCGTCACGCTGCGTGACGCGGTCACCGTCGCGACGTGCGCGCTCAAGCTCTGCAGGCGTCACACCCCGCAGCGTGGACTTGTCCTGCTCACGGGAGGCAAGCACCGTCAGGCCGTACTTGTGCTCCAGCTCGTTCGTGAGTCGCTGCGCACGACGGAAGTCATCGTGCACGCGAGCCTTCTCACCATCCTCACGCACCAGCGTCACCGCGATGTGGATGTGATCGTTCCCGCCGGCGGACTCGCCATGCCGGATCGCAACCCACCGGCACGAACCGGCACCGTCGGGATCGGTGAAGCCCATCCCGTCGACGAAGTCGCGCGCGATGTCACCCCACTTCGCATCTGACAGTGGACCCTCGCCGGCCTTGATCGACAGCGACGCGTGCCACACGTGTGCGTCTCGTTCGCCGACCTTCACCTTCTTGCCGGCGGCGGCGTCCCACTCCTTCACCGGTACCGTCACCCGCGTCCCGTAGATGCGACGCGGCATGTCCAGCTGGTTCGCGATGTCGAGCGCGTCGTCCATCGTGAGCTCGCCAGCCGGCGCATCGTGCACGATCGCGTCGTGGCCAGCCACGACGTGCGGGTTGGTGTGCGCGTTGGAGTGGTGATGCGCCTCCCGCGTCGACTGCCCCACCAGGTACGCCAGCAGCCCGGACGCACGATCACCGCGGGTGATGTTCGGCATCATCGGGCGTACTCCTCAACAAGGATCCGGTCGATCCGATCGCACAACGTCCGGATCGCACGCAGCGTGTGCGGCAGCTCGCCCGCGATGCCCTCACCGGCGTTGGCCAGGCGCGCGATCTGATTGAGGTTGTTCGAGTTCGCCGACAGCAGCCGCCGGATGGTCAACAAGTCAGCGACGCGATCGCGGCGCTCGGTCGACGACGTGCCCGACGGCTCGGCCAACGCACTCTCCAGCAGCAACCGCGGAATCGTGATCCCGCCGGCAGCATGCGCCCGACCGACCAGCGCCGCCTCTTCCTCCGCGTTCACCATCACCTTGTGCGGGATGTTCCGCGGACCAGCACTGGTGTTCGCTCGCCGGCGCCTGGAACGCGCCCGAGCCGAAGGCACTGCCTCTGCCATCAACGCCCTCCAGCCCAGTGCAACGAACCCGCCCCAAGCGGGGACCGGTAGGCCCAGCCTGCCGCATCTGCCTCCGGAACGGAAGCAGATCAAGCCACTTACGGAACGTAAATGTATAGCTTGCTCCGCACCAGCACGGCGCCTAGCGCCTTCACGTGCGCAGCACGGCCGGGTTTCAGCAGGGACGGCACGAGCATCGCGAGTCCGATGTTCGGCGCACGTCGAAAGTGTGTGACCTTGCGCGCGTGAGCCCGTCTTTCACTGGATGCATGGCAACCAGATACAACCTCGACGAAATCACCCGCCGCGCTGAAGAAGCGCACCAGCAGCGCCTCGCAGCGCTCCGCGACACCGTCACCGCAGCCGACGCAGTGGCCGACGCCGAAGCGCAGCTCGCGCAGCTCCGCTCAGACCTCGACACCGCCGTCGCTCTCGCCGTCGACGCGGGATGGAACGAAGCCGAGCTCGCCAGCTTCGGACTGCCGACGGCGTCGCCGAAGCCGGCGAAGAAGCGCACCAGCACCACCCGGCGACGCAACTCCAGCGGCAGCGCGGCAACCACCCCGGCGCGCGAGATCCCTCGAGCAGAAGCCGCGGACACATCCGATCCAGAAGCAGACCAGGCCGCCGCGTAGCGGTCGGACCACAGACGAAGGAGGAGCACCATGTCGGACCCGCAACCCCGCACCGGATTCCTTGCCCGGTTCCGTCGACAGAACCGCACACCCATCACCACGCCCGCGCAGGACGACCGGGCGGCCGAACAGGCGTCCTCGCTCGCCGACCTCGCACGCTCAAGCGTGGACCTCGGCCGGAGCGCCACCGAACGCACCCGCGACGACCTCGCCGCAGGCAGGACATCGGAGGATCAGGTCACCGCGGCCGCGGTCGAGCGCGCAGCCGCGCTCGACGACGCGATGCACAACCTGACCGTGAAGAACGCATCACCGACAACGACCGTCCGGGTCGCAGCTGAGGCGTACGGCGAATGGCAGCGCACCTCGCCCGCGGTTGCAGAACGGGCGGTGAACCTGTTCACCGCAGCACACGAAGATGCCGGCGTCGCAGCCGCGGCGCCCCTCGGCGAGATCGCCGCGGCAGCCGACACCGACCGGTTCCACGACCAGGCCGTCCGCGGCGTCGAGTTCGGGCTGCGCAACTCAGCAGCAACGCAAGACGACCTCGCTTCCGGAGTCGTCGAGACGGCCGACCTCGACGGGTATGCCGATGGCGTGCGGGACCACGTCAACGACGCAATCGACCACCTCGAACACGACCCCGGCAGCGCCGCAAGCGCCGTCGAGCTCGCAGCGAACGCGTACGCCGAGTTCGGCTCCGCGACCAACGCGGAAGCCCTCTACGCGACCCGCTCGGTGGAACGCTCCGGAGAGGTTCGCAGAAGACGCCGGCGCACCCGGTGGCCACGTCACCGCGTGGGAGTGGCTGTGACGCCCGAGCGGTACGGGAGACTGCAGCCGTGACCGTGAATCCGACCGTGATCATGAGGTGCGACCACCCCGGGTGCACCGCGACGCTCGTGCCGGCCTACGACGGCGAAGACATCGAAGGGCTCCGACTCATCGCCCGTGAGCAGTCCTGGTTACCCGCGAACAGCGCTGAGGGCCGGCGACGTGGATTCGTTGACCTCTGCCCCGCCCACAGCAGCTCCACGGCGCTGTGGAATGAGACGGGCACCCGTTAGACGTCGTCTGGTTCGTCCCAGTGCAGGAGTCGGGTCGCGGCGCCCTGGTAACGGCCCTTGTTCGCATGGATGGCGCAGTCGTGGTTGTCGTGGTCATATGCAGCCCGGTAGTACCGGTCGGCGTCGAAGTCCGCAGCGTTATACGCGTTCCACGCGGCGTCGACCTCGGCTTGCCGAGACTCGTACCCCCACCGTTGCCCCTGACGGAAGATTGCCCACTCCCTCGCGGTGAACTCCCCCATCGGGATCTCCGCGTTGCCTCGGTCCGCTGGCGGCGCTGCGAGCTCGTCGAGGTTCGCCGGCGCTGAGAACGCATCGACAAGTGGCTCACCGCTGCGTGCAGGAGTCCCTGCGTCGCGTGCGAACTGGAATCGCCGTTGGCCCGTCATGGTCTGTCTTCCGTGGGAGTGCTCGTCGTAATCTCCTCGAACACCCTCCAACCCGCCCTCATCGCAGCAGCGCCACGACGTCGTCAACCCGCGATTGCCCGGTGCTCATAAGAACGCCTGCACCAGCACCGCGAACGGTGGGAGGAACACCACGGCGGCCACGACGAACAAGACTGTTGCCGTGGCAGGGACCGGGGCGCGTAGTGCACGCCCTTCCTCGTCCGCTCGGCGGGCGAGGAGCGCGGCGACACCGCCGAGCACAAGCAGCACCGAGGCGACGAGGAACACCCAGACGGGCACCTCGAACCCAGCTCCTCCCACAGTCGACGTGAAGCTCGCTGCTGTGGTCATCGGTCCAGTGTCCCCGATCACGCGCGGGCGCCGGCGTACTGGGGGAACATGCGGTCCATCGTCGCTTCGTGGCGGGCGGCGCGGTCGTCTTCGCCGCGGGTCCGGGAGATCTCCGCGAACGTGGGGCGGTCCGGCTCGGCGGGGGCGGGTCGGCGGCACATCTCGGCGTAGTACCGGTCTGCGTCGTGCTCGGCCTGCTCGAGGCGGGACCGCAGCTCGAGGACCTCGGCCATGAGCGCCGGGGCGGCCATCTGGAACCCGACCATGTAGCCGGCCTCCCACACCTGCCGCTGCTCGTCGCTGAGTTCCCACTCGTGGACGTGCTCGGTTGGGTCCGCGGTGGCGGCGTCGATGGCGCGGAACGCGGCCACAGTGTCGCCGGCGTAGAGCTCGTCGACGGCGTCGCGGGTGGGCTGCTGCACGGCGTCGGGGCGGACGGTGGTCGGACGCTCGAGGGTCATCGTCATCACGCGGCCGCGCTCGAGGCGAGTTCGCCGATCTTGTCGGGGCGGAACCCGCTCCACGAGCCGGTCTCCGTGTCGGTAACGACGATCGGCGCGTTCATGCCGAGGGTGGTCTTCCACTCCTCGATCTGCGCCTGGTCGACGTCGTCGAGGACCACCTCGGTGTACTCGATGCCGGCGGAGTCGAGGGCACGCTCGGTGGCCATGCACATGCCGCAGAAACCAGACTTGGTGTAAACCGTGACGCTCATCGAAATCACCTTCCAGAAGATTGTGATGCGGTGGGGGCCCTCCCCCGTTGCATGCTTCTATCCTATAACGCGCGGCCCTAAATAGGTACCCTTTTCCGCACATTCTTTGACCCTTTTCTGCAGGTCGGCACACCTGTTGACAACCTATGCACCTGCATTGTTTGGCACCAGAGCATGACGTTTACGAACGTACGGCTGGGGCATCCATAACAACGGCAGGGCTGAGAATCCCCAGGAGCATTAACGCCGTGCTGCTATTACCGTCACCCGATAGCAATAGCAGGTCGCGCATTCCTAAACGGTGTCGTCCCGGCGCTTTTCACCATGTCGGAGACAGCCGCCGCCGTCCGCGGCTCAGCCCGTGACGGGGTGCTGGGTGCTCGTCGCGGTGGTGGCCACGGTGACGTCGTCGTGGTCGCACTCCCAGAACACGGAGCGGATCTCGTCGGCGATCGCGTCGGGCAGCTGCTCGTTCGTCCATGCCGTCGACGGGAACGAGACGGTGACGGTGACCGTGGTCATGGGTTCGGTGGAGGACGGGCCGTGCCCGGCCCCGCCCCACTCGTACTGCCAGGCGAACGCGACTGCGCCGGTGGGTCCGCCGCCGTGGACGTCGAATGCGGCGCGGTGTTCGTCGTCGGTGTGGTTCGGGCGGCGGGTGCAGTGCCATTCGAGGCCGCCGACGTCGTACGTCGTCGCTGCGCACTCGGCGCCGGTCGGGTCGAGGTCCGCGGCGGGTGCTTCCGGGTCGATCTGCTCGCCGATGGTGGCGGGGCGTTCGTAGGTGATGTGCATGCGGGGCGTTCCTCTCTAGGCTTCGTGGCCGGGTGCCCGCTTGGTCGGCGGTTGCACCCTGTGGGTAAGGGGGCCGCGTCGCCGTCGCTATCGGCGGCGCGGCCCGTCCGGCTACTGGCGGGCCGGGGTGGGGGTGAGATCGACGCGTTCGAGAACGAACCGGACCGTTTCCCAGGCCGACAGGTTCGGGTACGGCCAGGCGCGGCCGCCGGCGTTGAACTCCGCCGCCTGACCGTCGGTGAGGTCACGGTGGCGATCGTTGAGGGCGCCGTGCTCGTCGCAGAGGACCAGGTGCCGCATGTTGCTGTCCTCGCGGATCACGCGCTGTGCAGCCAGGTGGCCCGTGGCGGTGTAGTTGCGGGTGATGATGATGCCGTCACAGGAGTAGCGGACCTCGGTCGGCAGCTCGTCGGCGGATCCCGCAACCAGGGTCGAGCCGTTGTCGTCGTAGCTGTCGGTCTGGCCGTTGAACGAACGGCCCTCGAACCGGCCCGTGATGGCCTGCACCTGCTGATGGGTGGGGCCGTCGTCGTAGGAGACGTTGATCCACGCGGACGCCGTGCCGGTCGCGCAGCGGACGGAGAACTTCACGCCCGGGAACCGGCTGCGGAGCTCCTTGCGGAGCAGCGCGGCGACGTCCTTGGTCGAGATGATGGTGCTGGTCATGGGGTGCCCTTCGGTGGGTGCGATCGGTGATGATGGGTAAAGCGGGAGGGGGCGATTACGGTTCGTCCCCTCCCGCGTCTGGTCACTCGTCGGTGCGGACGAAGGTGTCGACGAAGGTCGTGAACTGCAGCCCCGGGATCGTTGCCGAGCTGATGAGCACGTAACCCATCCGCGTGCGGCCCTTTATGTCGTCTTCCCGCTCGCCGAGCTTCCGCAACTGCCGCTGCTTCTCGTCCTCCCCGACGACCGGGACGAACGTGGTGAGCGTGTCGATGTGCTGCATTTGTTCTTCCTCTCCCTCTCGTTTTTTTGCCGTGATGGCGGTTTCACCGCCAAGCGACCGGAGGGCGTCGTGCAACCCGAAGGGCGGAGGGGGAGAGAATCTCGGCGCGAAATAAGGGAGCGCAGCGACCGCGTGCCGAGAATCTCGGAGGAGCCGGCCGCGCAGCGGCTTGCGGGACGTCTGGAGGTTGCTACGAGGGAGCTTTAGCGACCGAGAATGCCGCAGGCATCACGGCGAAAAAACAGGGCCGAAGGCCCCACAGCGCCGGCGGAGCCGGTTCCACCCGGAGTGAAGCGACTCCCGGCCTCCGGCCGGAAGCTCTGGACGCACCTGGCTCCGGCGGGTCCGGTAGGGCGTGGCCGGATGCTGCTGGCAGCATCCGGGGCATGAGATCTCGCCGCGGCGCCCGGAAGGGCCGGCCCAGGAACCAGGGCAACCCGATCGACGTCCTGCTCGAGCAGAACGACACCACTCCCCCGGCCTCCGAGCCCGCCGACGTCGACGCCGGCGTTGTTCGGACGATCGAGGTGCTGCACTCGTTCTGGGTGCAGCCCGCGGACCTGGTGGCCTGCGACGTCGACGGGTGCACCGATCCGGCGGAACCGGAAGCATGGGAACCGGTCGACCTCGACACGGGCGACGAGCTGCCGGGCCGGTTCTGCGACGAGCATCAGCTCGCCTGGATCACCCGCCCGCGTGCGATGACGTCAACCACGGGGGATCTCGTCTCCCCCTGAGCGCTCTTGATCGCGGCGCCGCTCTGCGGCGCCGCCGCGCTGCGAGCTCCGTCGAGCAGCGCCGGGGTCGGGGAGGGGGCGGAGCCCCTTGCCGCGGCGGCGCAGCCGTCGCACGGCCCACGGACTCCAGGACGGTCCGATGGGACATGTTCGGGCCGTGGTGGGACACGAACCGGTGCCGGGTGGGCGTGGGGGCCGCTGGTTGCGGCCCCCACGCCGGTTCACCTACTCGGCAGCCGCATCCTGGTCGGTCGGCTCGGGCTGGATGCCTGCGGCGATCTTCTCGACCTGGCTGAGCGGGTAGCCCCACGCGGCCAACTGGCCCAGGTAGCCGCGGGAGTCGGCATCCGGGGTGCGCCACCACTCACGGTTCGCCGTGTTCTCGAACCCGGCGAACACCACCGCGAGGGCCATGTGCAGTCCCTTCGTGGGGTGCTGCTCGACCCACTGGGAGAGCGTGTCGCCGTCCCACCCGCTCGACTCGATGCCGAGCAGACCGCGGGCGCTCACCACGCCGGAGGCGTACCGGGTGTTGGCGTGGCGCGTGAGCGCGACAGCCAGGAACCGGGCGGCGTCCTTCGGCGCGTTCTTCCGCTGCAACAGGCCCGCGATCCACTCGCGGCGCACGTCGTCGGCCGCGTCCCAAGCCTTGTTGTTGGCAACCAGGAGCCGACGTGCGGCCTTGCGTTCCTCGGCCTCGGCTTCGGCGTCCGCGTCGGACGTCGGCTCAGCCGGGGCCGACGTCGGGACGCCGATGCGCCCGACGCGGAGCGTGTGGGCGTTCGGTGTCGCGCACACGGGAACGGCGACGACCTCGCCGTACTGTCGCACCTCGTACGCCGCGCCGGGGCACTCGGCGTGCTCGTCCTCGGTGATCGGGGTTCGGTCGTCGTAGGCGATCACGTCGTCACTGGCGTTGGTGAACCGGGACAGCGGCGCGTAGTCGTCGTCATCGGTCACAACCCGCTTGCCCGCTGCGGTCAGTTCCGCGGTGAGCGCGTCCACCGCGGCGGCACGCTCCCGGTCACGGCGGAGGCGCGCAGCAACGTGGGCCAGTTCGTCATCGTCGTAGCCTTCTGCAATCCACTCCGTCAGTTCGGTGACCGCTTCGTCGTCGCCGTCGAACTCGGCCAGCAGCAGCGCCTGGGTGAACGTCGCCTGCCCGGACGCGACGGCCGTGGCCGCCACGTCCGACTTCGCGACGGTCAGGGTCTGCTTCACGGCGTCACGCTTCGTGCCTGTCTCGCGGGCGATCGCGGTGACCGACAGGCCCTCGATTTCCAACTGGCGGTACGCCGCCAGGCGGTCGCCGTCCGTCAGGGCGGTGCGGCGCTCGTTGGCGACCAACTGCTCCGCGATCCGCGCGGCCTTGCTGTCCCCTCGGGCCGTGACGAACACCGGGACGGTGGTCCCGGCCTCGCGGGCGGCGAGGACGCGCATCTGGCCGTCACGGACCACCACGGCCCCGTCGGTGTTCCGGTAGCCGATGGTCGGCAGCAGCACCCCGTGACGCTTCACGGAGGCCAGGAACGCGGGGTCGAGGTCGGCCGCGGTGCGGACGTTGTCCTCGATCACCACGTCGGCCACGGGAACCTCCACCAGGGCCACCCCGGCCGCGGCCGGTGCAGCCTCGATGGTCGGTGCGTCAGGCTGGGGCTGGTCGGTCAAGTGGGTGACGGTGATGTTCTCGGTCATAGTCATTTCGTTTGCTACGCTTTCCGGTAGTGACCGGGTGCGGGTCCTGGCAATTACGAGTTGTCAGGAATTCCGCACCCGGTCTGTTTTGTGTGGGTGGGACTGCTGGGTGGTACTACTGGCGGAACACTGCGGTCAGCGCTTCCGCCCGGGTGAGCGCCGCGCGCGCCTTCTGGAAGGCGCGCATGACGGCGGTGTACTGATCCGGCGACAGCGACCGGGTAGCCCCGGCTTCGTCGTAGGTCAGGAACAGGACCGTCCCGTACAGCGGAGCCGCCGCCCGGGAACGCCCGAGAGCAACCGCCGCCACGGTGGCGAGGTCGTTGCGCTCTCCCGCGTACTTGCCCTCGTCATCGATCCACGCATCGATCCGGCCGTCGAGGCGGACCACGTCCACCAGGCGGCACCCGATCTGCTCCCGCGTGCCCTGCAGAGTGGACTGCGCCGCGTTCACGACGACGCCTTCAACCGCACCATCTGCGGTCGCTCGAATACCCATCAACTTCATTTCCTTCTTCCTCTCCCTTTCGTTGTTTGCCCGGGAAGGCACGTAGTGCCGATAGGACGAGGAGCCGGGGTGCAAGCCCAAAGCGGCGACGCTCCGAGAAGTTTCGACCGGCGCCGTCCATTGACGAAGGAGATGAGCACGACGGCGCCGGTCGAAAGTTCTCGCGTGCGGCGGTGGCGACGGCTTGCGGCCCGGAACCTCGTCCGTACAATCGCCGAAGGCTTCCCGGGCAAACAACGAACCCCCTTGGGTTCGACTAGCACTGGCCGGCTTGCCGGCTCCCTTCAGACAAGATCAGCCCGCCGAAGGCGGCCCGCTCAGACCAGAACAGGCCGCCGCCGGCGGTCCGCTGAGATCCTGCGTGCTCGAGGAACTCGCCGGCGCGCAGAGGCCGGCAACGTGAAGCGGCCCCGGCCTGTTGGGGGGAACAGACCGGGGCCGGCTGCAGCTCGAGCGAATTGGGGGGGCTGCTCGAGCTGCGGGCGCCCGAAGCCACTGGGGGGAATGGTCCGGGCGCAGACCTTCACGGTACGCGTGACCGCCGACACCAACAACTCGGCCGGCTATGACGTCGCTGAGATCTCCGTGCGGTGCTTCACAGCGGCCCGCCACACCCATGCCGCGGTCGCGGCCTGGCCACTCCCCCACTCGACCAGGACGGCCTCACTGGTCGCGGCGATTGCCTTCGCTTCCACGCGGCGATCGACACCGCGGTAGGTGCGGATCCACGCGTGCACGGGCGCCGGCGGCCTGACGTCGCCCACGGGGCCGCCACGGGCGTCTGCGGGCAGCGACACGGCTTCCTCGGGCACCCAGCGGCCACGCCGACGTTGGGCCATCAGGGGCACCCCTGCGGTTTCAGAGCACGCTTCTTGATCCGGTCGATGGGCAGCCACACGTGGTGCACGAAGCCCATGTGCACGAGCTGCACGTAGACGACGTCGCCGTCCGCCTGCTCAACGAAGCCGGGGCACGTCTGTAGGCCAGACCGGGTGAACTCGACCCGCACCCACACCGCCGGGTAGCCGGACACTCGATCCGGCGCCGGCGGGGCGGCGATGCCGAGCGGCTGGTCCTCGGGCGGATCGGGGTGGCTCGGTGGCGCCCACCGGTGTTCGGGCATGCCACCGATGATGACCGCGGCCGCCGACACCGCAGGTGTCGGATCGCGCTGCGAGGATGGATCCATGACCACCGTCCGCGGCACCATCAGCTCCACGAACACCATCACCGCTGACGGGCACGCAGACGACCAGAGCACCGCCCGGGCCCGCGCCGTCGACGGCCTAGAGCTCAGCGGGTACGACGTCGTGCAGACGAACACGCTGAGCTCGACCGCGGCCGGGAACATCACCGTCCGCGCCGTTGCCCGGTCGACCGAGATCCGACCGCACGAAGCATCCGGGCCGAACTACGACGCCGCCCTGGCGGCGTACCTGCAGTCGGTCCCCGACGGGTGGATCAGCCTCGGCATCACCGTCGACGCCTGACGCCGGCGGTCACTGCCGGCGACGCTCATCCTGCACCAGTCCGATCAGCGCGAGGGTGCGCTGCAGCGCAGCCTCGGACTCCCCAAAGTCGGCCGCGGAACTGTTGAGGAGGTTCAGCTGCTTGATCGCACGCCGGCGTGCAGCCGCGAGCTCGTCGACGGTGAGCCACTGCAACGCCTCGAGCTCATCTGTCACGCCGCGGAGCGTACCCGTGCCTCAGCTGCCCTCTTCACCAGCCGGCCACCTCGAGCAAACCAGTCGACGTCGACCACCTGACCATGACCCGTCCGATGGCCTGCGCAGCGCAGCGGAGACAGGGCGCCGCGCGTAGCGCGTACCCGCGTGCCCTCTGCCGGTCCCCCGAACTACGGTGGCCGCATGGACACCGACTACGCAGCGCCCCGCGATGGACTGCGGATCCTCGTCGAGACCGCCAGTGAGTACGAAGGCATCCGCGCAGCACGACTCTTCAACCCAGACGATGACGAGCCGTTCGACCCCGGCCACCGATGGGGCAGGATCCTCGCCTACACATGGCCCATCGACCCTGACCTCACCCTATTCTCCGGGGTGTCCTACATGGCCGGCGTGCGCGCAGAGTGTGACCGGTTGCAGCTCCGCCCGCCTGCTTGGAATGACGTCGTCGGCCACTTGGCTATGGCAATCGATTCGAAGCGTTACCCCGAGATCGTCCTCGCCGACGTCGATCGGTTCGTCCGAGGACAGGTGCCGCACCTCTATGGAGCCTGGATCTGACGTTGAGCCGTTCCCGCACAGCGTCTCGGTAGCCAATTCGTCGACGGACGTTCAGCTAGGGACCTGCTGGAAGCGTGAGCGGAAGAAGTACACGAGGCGTCCGAGAGCGGTCACGACGTAGACCTTGCGCGTGGCGTCTTCCGGGTCAGTTTCACGAACGACCAGGTTTGCGTCCGCAAGTTGAGTCACGGCGGATCCGTACTGCTGCTGCGTCGTGAAGTCGAAGGAAAGCCAGTCAGAGGCATTCGCGCGGCCACCTGCGTCGCAGAGGTCCGAGAAGAACCGCCAGTTGCGGGGCTGCACACGGCTGGCGTCTTCGTAGGCACTGTTTGCTCGCTCGAAGAGCCACACTTCGAGGAGCTGGTCAAGCTCGGAGGAGTCTGGGATCGCCGCGCCCTTCACGACGTACTCCTGGTGAACCCACTGCGCGAACTCCTGCGAGGTCGACAGAGCCTCTCGGAGGTTCGAGTTCAACGCCGCGTAAAGGAACGTGAAGCCATTCGGCGTGACAGGCGGGTGGGACGCGTCGCTACCGAAAACTGTGATCCGCCGCTGGATGGCCTCAACGGTTGATGCATCCTCGAGCGGCTTCAGTCGCATCGGTGCTTGGAAGATGCCGCTGAGTCGCTCCGTCCGAGCTCGCGAGACGATGCCTCGTGAGCCGGTCAGCACCCATCGCACGTTCGGGAGGTTAAACACTCGGTCTCGTAGGCGGTCGAGCGTCGTGCGGGCGGCGCCGACGGTTTCGACGAGCTCGAGGTTGTCAAGGATGCACACGATGCCACCGCGCTGCTCGCCAAAGGCGCTGGTGAGCAGGTTGCGGATCGCTGTTGGGAAACCCGACTTGGTGTACCCCTCGCCGGTGTTCCCTTCCTCCCCTCCCCCCGAAGAGGCCTCGAACCCAAATGCTCCTCCGCCCCCTTGCCAGCTGCTGTACTTGGAGGCATTTAGCCACTTGTTCAGCTCTGTGACGTTGGGGCGAAACAGGCCAGCGTCCTCGAAATCGGAGGCGTATCGGATCAGTGTCTGAGCGATCACCCGGTAGATCTCCGCTTCCAGAGCGTCAAGGTCAGACGCGGGCTGAAACCGAGCAACTGCCGGGATGTAGAGCTCCCCCTGCTTCGCAGCGAGGCAAGCCTTTCGCATGCGGTATGCCGTCACCTCGAGCAGACTGCTCTTGCCAACACCGATGGGACCCTCGAGTGTGGGGAACGAGCCCTCTGTGCCGATCAGGCGCTGCAGCTCGTAGGACTCGCCGTCCCGCCCGACGAGCAACTGGTCGCCCGTCTCGTCGGCACCGAGCGTGTCCTGGCTATAGGGGTTCGCCGAGAAGCCGAACGCCGGCCAGATACTGAAGAGCGACATACCGTCACCTTAAACGTCGGTGCTCTGCTCCCACCGCGATTCGACGACCCAAAGTGGCACAGTGCTTGTCTCGATAGCCGATCGGCTACCGATCACGGTCGGGCGGTCCTCCGACGTGTCGACCCCGGATGACGGTCGCTCACCCTAAAGTGATTCCAGGGGGGAACCATCCCCTCTTGGAGGGAAGAACTTATGCGAACCAGAAGCGCACGCGTACTCGCTGCATCGATGGGCGTCGTCCTCGCCGCTGGCCTGGGGATCGGCGGGGCTACTGCCGCGAACGCCGCTCCGACCGGGAGCGCCACCCCGTACAGCCTTGATGGGATCAAGGTGCAGGGGCTGCCGAAGCTGCAGAGCGAGGAAGCCCTGCTGGACTACGTCGCCACCAACCCGGTGCAGACCACAGTGAGCGCGAAGACGGGTGAAGTCATCTCGGTCGCGCCCGTCGGCAATGGCGGCATGCAGACCAAGATCTCTGAGCGCAACGTCTGCAAGTCAGGCGACGCCTACTGGGCGGCAGCGGCCACCCCGTACACCAACAACTGCTTCTACGGCAGCGCGGGCACGTACAAGTTCCCGAACGGTGGCACGCACTCGAACAAGTTCCACATGGGCAAGTACACCGCCCGTGGCGGATGGAAGTACAACGGCAAGCAGCTGTACACCCCGAAGCAGGGACCCGGCTCCGTCGCAGGGCTCGACGAGACCGTCCAGGTCAACCTCGGTCAGATCTTCTGACCAACCGTGAGGCCCCCGTCGGCAAGCCGACGGGGGCCTCACCATGCCCGGCGAAGCAAAGCGGATAGACCGCAAACCTTCTCCCCCAACGCGGCACAACCAGCCCGGTAACCGATCGCTTGCCGCACCGCCTTCACGAGCCCACTGGGCTGTGTGGACAGGCCGGAGGAGCTTCGTCTCAACTCCGGCCCGCGCAGGAGCTGGTGAGACCCCTGCGCGTGACCGTAACCCGGGGGACGCGACAGCATCAGCGAGAGTCCGGGATGCGCGCGCCCGATGCCGGGCGCCGGCGGTTAGATCTTCGCGAGGGCGCCAGCCGTTGTAGCTGCCGCGTCCCAGTCGATGGTCGCGTCAGCAGCAGGGGCGTGGAACTTCACCCGACCACGCACCGCGGCTTCTGTCGCCGTGTAGAGCGGGTTGTCGAACCCAGCGATGAGCGCCGCGACAGTGTCCTGCAGGCCCCGGTACGCGTCGACGTCGTGCGCGTCGACGCCGGCGGTGAGCTTGCTCGCGGCAGCGGCCGCGGTCTTCCGCGCATCAGCGGTCGCTTCGCCAGCGTGCTCGATCGCCCACGCGTGCAGCGCAGCGAGGAGCATGGCGGCCTGGTCGTGCGCGGGGCCCGAGAGGCTGGCAACCCGGGTGTACCGGTTCGCGGCCATCTCCACGAGACCCTCGGACTCGAGCCGGGCGATCGCTTCCCGCACCGGAGTACGCGAGACACCGAGCCAACTCGTGAGCTCCTCATCGCTCAGCCGCTCCCCCGCCTCGAGCGTGCCGTTCTCGATCGCCTCAAGCATCTGCTCGTAGACGACGTCACGGAGGAGACGGCGAGGACCTTGGCTGGCCGGAGACTTCGGAACAGGCATGCCAGCACTGTATCCCGGATATCAGTCCTTAGTTTGCGCAAGCCACGGGCCAATGGCCGGCTGAGACGCGTTCTGGGGACTGTTCCTGATCAGCCATACTCACCGTCGTAGGGTGGAGGGATCGGACCGCATTTGCGGTCTCGTCGTCATGATGGTCTCCGCGGTATGCGGAGCGCTGACACAGCGAGACGGTCCGGCAGCGATGAGGCGTACAAAGCCTCACGGAAGGCCGGTCACCCATGACCGCCGTGACTCTCTTCTTGCCATCCGCACTCACACACGATGGCACCCCACGAACACCAGCCATCGTTCAGCTCAACAGCATGCTCACTCGGAGCCCTCGCACCTCGCTCAAGGGAATGCGATGACCCTCGTGCAACGCGAGAAGCCGGTACGTCCCCTCGTTGCCGTCGGGCGCTGCTCGCTCGGCATGTGTCCTCGTGGGGCGCCGTTCCAGGCTGCGGATCGGATCGACGCAGGTCGAGAGGCCGATTCGACAGCCGACCGTTACCCAGACGTCTTCCCACACCGTCCTGCGACTGGCTCGCTCTCGCGATGTCTCCTCACACGGCTGCGCGCGAGGATCGCGCGGGCTGCAGCATGACTGCTGAGGGCACGGCGGTGTGCCCTCAGCAGCCAGCGCACGGCTCTTGTCTCAGCTGGAGACGTAGTAGTCGTTGACGCCTCCGAGGTTGCAGCCCACGATGCGCTTCGTACTGGCCGTCGACCCGTACTTCATCGTCTTCTTGTTCCAGGTGTTGAACGCGTCGGTGTTGCACGTCCAGTGGAAGACGACGGTGCCGGTGCATGTTCCCACCAGCTCGCCGGCCTGCTTGCCGAAGTAGCTACAGCTGCCCGCAGCGGAGGCCGAAGTAGCCCCACCAAGTGTCAGGCCCGCCACCACGAAGGCGGTCGCAGCCCCAGCTGCGAGGAACCGCTTGAGAGTTCGCATCATTGCTTTCCCCTTTGGTGCACCCGGACGGGTGCTCACCGGCAGCCCACCACAAAATCCATAGCCCGTCCATAGCCGGCTCATTGGGACGGTGTCTCGATAGCCGATCCTCAACCGGGCAAGTTCAAGAGGGGTACCCGAGGGCTGACCAGACGAGTTGTACTTCCACCGTAAGAATCATTCCAATTAAAGCCGTACGTCTTGTAGTTGGTGTTCGAGCACTTGGTGCTGGCGGCGGCAATGCTCATCGTCGGCGCGCCAGTTGGGGCGTGGCCCGTTACGTTCTCAAGGTAGGTCGTCGCCGTCGGAGTACCTGACAGGTCCTCTCCGACCTCAACGGCGAGGTCGCCGTTGGCCGCCCGTGCAACAGTCACCTCCGGCTGCTCCGGGAATCCATCAGCGGTCACGGCCGAGAGAGTGACGGACTTGTCGACATCCGGGATCGGGAACTTCCTGCCGTCGGCGAGCTGGACCTTGCTGTCCGGGTACGAGCAGTCCCCAGAGACTGCATCGAGGTTGTCGAGTGAGACGACCGCCGGCGCGTCACACGGTTCGGTGGCGGCGGAAGCAGCGATCGGTGTCATCGCCCCCATGAGCACCAGGCTTCCTACGGCGGCCGCGGCCGCGAGCATCTTCTTCACTACTGGTTCTCCTACTGTCAAAAGAGGGATTTGACCAGTAGCTCGTACAGGGTGGTCGAACCCGCCATGTCCACAGTGCCCCCGTCGCGACACTCTGATGTGCCTTCGGCGCAAGCGCCCGAGTTCGTCGCGGTAAGCGGCAACGGGACGAACAGAATTAGAGCCAGCACCACCGCGATGGCCGCCATGATGACGAGCGGACGCGTCCGCCTCGTCGAATCGCCCTCGGCCATCTGGTACCCCCCCATCCGTGCTACTGCGGAACACATTGACACAACCCTGTGCATCCACTCAACAACATAAGTGGTCACGACTCGGCATCGGTTTCGCAACGGTGATCGCCGCAGTCGGGCCTACCTTCTCCTGAGCATCGGCCGTCTCGATAGCCGATCGGCTACCGCACTCTCGCCGTTAGCACCTGCACCCGCCGTATCCAAATATCACGGTGTCGCTATAGACCCGCCCGGTGATGTGTGCGGTGACGGGGCCCTCTGTGAGACACAGCAGGGCGGCCGGAAATGACCCGACGGTGACAACGCCGGAGGGGAACGGTCTACGGGAGCAGGCGTTCGAAGTGGATGCAGAGGCCGGCAGCGTCGGCAGCGGCCTGGAACCCGGAAGCGCCCTTCACGATCTGGTAGGTGCTACTTGCCTTCGTGATCGTTACGGCCACCGGGAGCATCTCATGTGGGTCGAACGTGAAGTTCTGCCCCGGGTGTTGTGACGACTGGTAGGAGAGTTCCTTGAGCAGCGGAGCGTTGAGGAACACGATGGTGGACTTGTTGGTCGGGTAGAGCTCACCCCATCGCGCTTCAGCGACGGTCCATGCGGTCCGCGCGAATTCGATGTCTTGGTGGGGATCAGTGCTGGAGAGTTTCGCTGTTGCCCGCCAGCCGGTGAAGAGGGCGGTCACTTCCGCGGCCGTCATACCGTAGGCCCGTAGGCCGGCTCGTACTTCTGGGCCGCAGAGGAGCTCGGTTCCGTCGTCGATGGGACGAACGTGCTTGATGAGGAAGTCGATTGCGATTCCCATGGTGTGTCCTTCTGTGCAAGGGGGCGGTGGTGGTCTGTCGAAGTGGTTCGTTCAGGTGGTCAGGGTGATGACCGCCGGCCGAACGGCGGCGACGAGTGCGTCGAGTTTTCCCGTCAACTGGAGCAGCTGGTCGAGGTTCATCTGCACGGTGACGCTGTCGATGGTGAGGCTGCTGCCCTCGATCGTTGCCGGACGGCTGGGATAGCCCGAGAGGCGGGCGGGGTGGGCACTGTGTGGGTAGGTCAGGGACGCGGCGACGAGGCTGATCTGGCAGGTCGGGCCGGTTATCTCGGCGACCGCGATGACCGCGATCCCGCCAGTGCCGGCGAGACTGTGCGCATCCCAGTGCTGCAGGCCAGCCCCACTCAACGCGGCCAGCTTGTTGACCAGCCCGCCGAGGGCTGAGATCACGGACGAGCTCGTGGTCGACTCGAATCGGTTCCGGATGCTCTGCCAGGGCACTCCCATGCCCTTCGCTGATGCCTCTGCAGCGCTCAGGAGGGGCGCTGTGACGGTGGTGGTCGCGGTGGCGGTCCAGCCGAGTTGGTTCATCACGTTGACGTAGTTGGGGAACCAGGTGGGGAGGGTCGCGGGAGTGGGGACCGGGTTGCCGGCATACAGGAGGCAGTCGATGATCGCGTCGGTGACACCAGAAACGGTCTCCGGCGTCTGCGTCTGCGTCGGCTGGTCCGGATCCAGGTAGAAGACGGTGTTGTCGATCAGGTAGCCGGTCGCCACCGGGACCCCCTCGAGGGGGGTTCCCGACGGGGTCCCGGTGGCGCCGCTCATGCCGGCTTCAGAGGCGGCAGGCCGGCGATGTACCCGGCGGAGAGGGCCTGCATCTGGCTGGTGACGGTGTCGCCCACGCCCGGGCTGTTCCAGAGGTTGTCGTTCAGAGTAAGCGTGGTGTCGGCGTACTGGATGCTGAGGCTGGTGGAGGAGTAGCTCGCCCACAGGAACTTGTCGGTCTCTTCCGCCCCTGTCATCTGGAAGGCGGAGATCTTAAGCGCGACCTGGCCGTTTGTTTCGTTCGCGGTCCCGAGCGAGAAGGTGCCCTGGTTGGTGCTCTGCGAGTGGCTGGAGAAAATGGTCCACGGCGCTCCCCCGCTGTCTGCGGAGTCTTCGAGCGCCTTGACCGCGGACGTCGCGACCGCCAGGGCGTCCGCGGTGAGAAGCCCCCCGAGGACCTGGAGAACAACCTGATCCAGCTGCACGGTCGCGGTCGCCAGGGAGAAATCGGAGAAGGCGTATCCCTGGCCGACGAAACCGATGTTGGTCAGCATGTTCTGGACGTACTTGAAGTAGTCCAGCGGGTCTTTGAGCGGGTCGAAACCGCCCGTCTGCACGGCGTGCAACTGGGCAAAGCCGACCGCGTACTGCAGCTCCGTGGCATGCGTCGGGGAGACCTCGGAGGTGAAGGACACCAGCGAGTTGCCGACCGTCGCAGCGCTGCCGCTGGGCTGCGGAGCCGGCGCGAGCGCAGGGGCGGCGGGGTCGTCCAACGCGGCGAGGCCACCAGGCCGGACGGGGGGCTGGAGGCGGGGAAGGGCGGCGACAGCTGCGACAGCCTGCTCGATTGAGACGGACATCAATATTCCCATCGTTGGGTGAGCGCCTCCGGTTGGAGACGGCATCAGGAAACCCCAACACCCGCACCAAACCCATCGCTTCAGTCACGGCCCAACGACGGCAAAACGCCGCGCAGCATGACAAAAGGCACACGGTGATGACGCATGCATGGAGGTGGTGTGCGACGACCCCGTGACGGTGATGTCTTCTGAGCGTGACCGCATCGTGACGAGCAGTCCGACCAAACCTCACGAACCTCGATAGCCTCAGCAACATGGGGCAGCCGCGGCGCCAAGGGGACAGCGCAAAAGAGCAGCGACAGCCTGCCTCTAAGGAGCTCCCCGCGAGACCGGTGGAACGACAAATACGGGTGATTGGCCCGTTCCAAGCGCGGCGTGACGGCCACCTGCAGCCGCTGCCGCACAGCGCCGAACGCGTCCTCGCCGCCGCCGCACTCATCGGCCCACTCTCCCGATCGCACGCCGGAGCGTTGTTGTGGCCAGATGCCGACACCAGCCGGTCATCAGCCAACCTGCGGGCAGCCCTCTCCCGAATGGCGACAGCTGACGACCGGTTCCTCCATCTCAGCGGAGAAGTCCTCTCACTCCCCGACACGGTCACCCTGGATCTCGACGACACCCTGCTCTGGATCAACGAGACCATCTACGGAACCGCCAATTCCGCGGTCAGTACCCCGCCCGCCTCCATCGGGAAGCAACTGCTCCCCGGGTGGGACGAGGAATGGCTGACTGATGTTCGAGAACGGCTGCAGCTCCTCCAAACGCAAGCCCTCGAGGTCGCAGCCGAACGTCTGATCGCCGCCGGACGCACCGCAGAAGCGCTTCCGTATGCTCTGTCCGCTGTCCAGGCTCAGCCTTGGTCAGAAAGCGCGAACCGTCTCATCATCGAGATCCACGCGCGCCGCGGTGACCCTTCCAATGCGCTCCGCCGCTACCACCGCTTCCGCCGCGCCCTCGAGGAAGAACTCGGAGTCCAACCAGGCCCCGACATGCTCGCCGCCATCCGCCAGCTCTACCCCTTCGGCAACATCCCTCCGGAACCCGTAGGACAACCCATCCCGCATTCGAGCGCCGGATGAGCAGGCCGCGCAACCGATGCACTCAAGACCGCCACCATCAGATACTCGGTTCTGGCAGCAGCTTGCCAAGCCGAGCCGCGTAGACACCAGCCGCTCCGGTTACCCGCGTATGAATCACAACGCGCGCGAGAGCCGGGTCCGCATCGGCGCTCCTGCTACGGGTGCTCCGGGTCGACTTCCGCCGCGAGGGCGGCAGCAAGGTCCCTCTCCGACGGCAGCGCTGCCCGGACCCCGGGTGGCAGCAGGTCGTAGCTGGCAACACCGACCGGGGTCTGCTGGCCGGCGAGGGAGTACCGGACGACGGCGTCGTTCTTGTCCGCGACCAGCAGCAGGCCAACAGTGTCGGCGTGCTGAGGTCGGCGGAGCTTGTCGTCGACGAGTGCGACGTAGAAGCCGAGCTGACCGAGGTACTCCGGCTTGAACCTCCCGGTCTTGAGTTCGATCACCACGTACCGGAGCTGCTCGACGTGGAAGAAGAGCAGGTCGACGTAGAAGTCGTCTCCGTCGACGTCGAAGTGCACCTGCCGGCCGACGAACGCGAAGCCCTCTCCGAGCTCCCGGAGGGTGTCGATGATCCGGTCGACGAGCGCCTGCTCGAGGTGGCGTTCCTTCGCGTCACCGTCGAGGGCGAGGAAGTCCAGCACGTACGGGTCCTTTGTGATCTGCTGCGCCAGATCCGAATCCCCCGGAGGGAGCACCTCGGCGAAGTTCGTCGGCGCCGCCTGCAGCCGAGTGTGTGCTGCGGAGCGGATCTGGTGCTCGAGAACGTTCCGCGACCACCCGTGTTCGGCCGCCTGACCGGCGTACCAGTTCCGGAGCTCGTGGTCATCGAGCCGGTCGAGGAGGACGGTGATGTGACCCCACGGCAGTTGTGCAACAGCCTGTTGCAGAATCCGCTCATCCGGCCAGGCTGCCGCGAACGCCCGCATGTATGCGAGGTTCCGCGGGGAGAAGCCCTTCATCTCTGGGAACTCAGCCCGCAGATCCGTCGCGAGCCGGCCGATCACGTTGCTCCCCCACCCCTCATCGCCTTGGCGCTGCAGGATGGTCGCACCGATCCCCCAGTACAGACGGATGAGTTCCGTGTTCACGCGGCGCTGCGCCGCGAACCGGGCTGCACGCACTTGCTGCTTCAGCTCGGCAAGAGCGGCGGCGTACCCGGATACGGCTGGCGACGAATCAGACATCACCACTCAGTCTGCCCGACGAAGCGATCTGCAGAAGAATGAACAAAGCGTTCTACGGCATCAGCTATGCCAGGGTGGGTGTGTTCCCCGAGCGAAAGGCGACCTCCACCATGGCGCAGAAAGTCACCACGCACCTCGTCGACGACCTCACCGGCGACACCATTGAAGACGGCAAGGGCCGCACCGTCACGTTCGGCTTTGACGGCGCCCACTACGAAATCGACCTCACCGACGACAACGCTGACGCGCTCCGCGAAGCGTTTTCCGACTACGTCGCCGCCGCCCGCAAGGTCAGCGGGCGCCCCGGACGCGCCGGTGCCGGCAGCAGCCCGAAGCGCGGCAACTCCGAAGAGCTCTCGAAGATCCGCGAGTGGGCAAACGCGAACGGCCACGAGGTCTCCTCCCGCGGCCGCATCAGCCAGGCCGTCCGTGACGCCTACGACGCCGCACACTGACGACGCCACTCCCCCCACACAGAACAGCCGGCCATCCCTCGAGGTGGCCGGCTGTTCTCGTTGCCGCCGATACGGCACGCTTATGTCATCGAACCGCCCCCACGGGCACTACACGCCGCGGACGACGGCGGCTCACGCTACTAGGGCCTTCATGCTTTAGATCCACCAGGGAACGCCCGCGCTCCAAACAGCTGCTGCCCGGTGTCATCGTCCCAAATCCTAATTTCCGGAGCGGGCTCACCGGGCCGAGTCGCATCAAAAGCGCTCAGTAACGACCCTTTCAGCTGCTCAGGTACCAGCGGGTCATCTTCCAGAGCTTCTTTGAACTCATCGCCGTGATAGACCCACGCGCAGTGCAGCGCATCCTGGGCGATACCCGCCCGCTCCTCGCTCGTCAGTGATTTGTCGGTCATTGCATCCTCAACAACGCGCAACCAGAACGATGGGTTGCTGGGTAAGCAGATAGCCGCAGCGATCGACGCGGAGGTTCTGAGGTCACCAGGACCACTTGTCGCAATCGCAGCGTGCGCCCACCCATCGATAGCATTGTCCTGGAGGAAAGCCCGCGCACGCTCGTGGAGGTCGCTACCAGGTACGGGCACGAAGCCAACGGGAGACCACGTACTGGGATCCTGGTCGGCAATGCCAAGCCCGTCCACGAGGTATTCGAGCGTCAAGACGGTAAGACGCCATTGCGCATGACCTGGCTCGGTCCAGATATCACCGGAACTGATACATTTCATGGCTTCCTCAAACCGCCCGGTCCGCAAAAGCACGTCGGACAGGGGCCCCACCGCCCGCCCTTCACCAAGCGAGAGCGCCTTGCGGTAACAGGCTTCCGCGTTGATAACGTCGTGCGCTTCCCAGTGAGCCCGGCCTTTCTCCCACCACCAGTAGCCGCGCCCTAGATACGCTTCATCTGCAGAGGCGGCCGCTTCGTACAACTTGATGGCCTCGCTAGGGTCGACCGGCGCCAGCAGGCCTGCCGCGTTGTAAAGCGACCGTGCGGGCTGCGTCCAGGCTCTCGCGGCATCGCGGAGGGACCACCCGACGGAGGCGCGGATCTCTTCGTGTTCGTCACTTTGAAGAGCGAGCATCACGGCAATGAGGACATTGTAGCCACTTGGGTGATTCTCGACACATGCGGTGCGGCGGATCAAGGCCAAAATAGACTCGGCGTCACCGGACTGTGCAAGCAGTCGAACGACATCGGGAAGCGCCGCCGTTTCGGCCAACATGCCCGAAAGAGGTGCTGCAATCTTCAGCAGTGCTGCGGCCAGGTTCGCAGCCCCAAGGATACCGGCCCCCACTCCAACTGCTGCAAGGATGTCGGCGGCTAGATTGCAACGGTCCATCTCTACGTCGATAACGCTCCAACTGAGCGGACGGGGGAAAGTCCCGCTGATTCCGACATCGACTCTCTCGTCGCGGAACACCACCGTCGCCCTTGGAATCTGCTCACCACTGTCAGTAACCACTGCCAGTGATGGGATTTTTTGCACGAATCGGCGAATTTCTCGCTTTATCGGACGCGCGTCTTGCCCGTTTAGAACGGTGCCGTCCAAAACAATCGGAATCGGGAGGTGGCGCCATAACTCCCTGGCTAAATAGAAAGCCCTCACTTCATCGGAGAGCTCGACGGCGACCGAATCGTCGAGCAAGCGCTCTACGGCGACGGAAAGGGACTTTGTGTTTTTTGCATCCTGGGGAGCAAGATGCGACCATTGATAACGCAGTGTCTCAGTCGGGGCGTGGGCAATAACAATCAGTGTTGGCGTAGCAAGCGTCTCCCAGTAGTTCAATGTTGCCCGCTTGATCGACCAACGCGTTCTTGCCGCCCCGTCGGTGTCGGTAGCCTTCAATTGAACGTTGAACTGCAATCCAGTCGTCGTGCCGTCTTTGAATATCTCCACGAGACGGTCAACTCCATAATCGTCACCCGGTTCAGTGACAATCCATTCGTCTGGAAGAATGGAATCAAAAAGGCGTTTGGACTTCGTCTCCAACGCGTGGGTACGCGGCCGCTTCGGCGTATCGGCCATGGCTCTCCCGGTCGTTCAACTGGTCATATCGGCAGACAAGGCCGCGGACTCTGACACTAGCTCAGCTCGCGCGCGGACGCCTGCGATTTGTGTGGTTTTTGGGTATACCCCAGCACCACACTGACTTGGGTCGTCGATCGGCGTAGTTCTAGGGTGCCGTTTCGATCTTTTGCTACAGGAGTGTGCGAGGGTCTAGGGGTGGTGCAACAAAAGACGCAGACCGTCGCCTACGTTCGGGTCAGCTCGATCGATCAGAACCTCGACCGCCAGCTCGAGGCCATCGGCGACGTCGACCGCGTGTTCGAGGAGAAGATCTCCGGCGGCTCCCGCACCGATCGAACTGCGCTGCTCGACTGCATCGGCTACGTGCGCGACGGCGACACCGTCCGCGTCGCATCAATGGACCGGCTCGCCCGCTCCCTCGGCGACCTGCGCGACATCGTCGACGAGATCACCGCCAAGGGCGCCTCGGTCGAGTTCGTGAAGGAACAGCAGACCTACAGCCGCGACACCGACGACGCCATCGGCCGGCTCATGCTCAACCTCCTCGGCGCCTTCGCCGAATTCGAACGCACCCTCATCCGCGAACGTCAACGTGAGGGCATCCGCATCGCCAAAGCCGCCGGTAAGTACAAGGGCCGGTCGCGGAAGCTTACCGACGACCAGATCGCCGAAGCACGCCGACTCATCAGCACCGGCGTCCCCAAGACCACCGTCGCCCGCGGGCTCGGCATCGACCGCACCACCCTCTACCGGATGCTCGCGACACCCCTCTCCCCCGCCACCACAGATGGGGCTGCCAGCGACGTCGCCGCTGTGTAGCGTTTGGCGCCCCTTCACCGGGCATTTTTGCGGGACAGGCATACGGCAATACCCCCGGTCAGGCGGAAGTAGGCAACGGAGGCCGTCGAAGGCGACAACTGTCGTGTAGCGGTGCACCACCGGCTATCGGGACGTCGACACGACCGGCTTCGTATGCGTACGATCGGCGCAGCCGGCGCTTCCGTCGGCGCATGGGGAGTGTGTCTCCCGGGTGGGTGGGCTCCGTTTGTGGAGCTCACATGGCTGTTGTCTATCGGCGTCTCCTGGCTGACCGTCCCTTCGCGGCCGGCGTCGGATCGGTCGCCCTCTCGGCCGTCGCACTCGGGATGATCCCCCTGTCGCTGGTCCTGTCCTCCGGCGAGTCCCTGGTTGCCGGGGCCTTTGCCGCGGGCGTTTTCGGTCTGGCGAATGCGGTGGGCGTCCCGATCCAGGGGGCGTTGATGGCTCGGATTCCTGCGCGTTGGGTCGTGGGCACCAGCGCGGGTGTTAGCTGCGTCCTCATGCTCGTGGTCGCAGCGGCGCCGGGGTCGGTGGCGCAGCCGGTCCTCCTTGCTGGAGCCGGGGTGTCGTTTCCGGCTCTGGCTGCAGCGCTTCGAGCATCGATCCCGCGCTCGTTCTCGGGGCCCGAGGAACGCTCCGGTGCCTACGCGCTACTCTCGGTCGCGTTCCAGGCAGGACTCGCGCTCGGGCCAGTGGCGGCTGGCCTCCTCGCAACGTCGGCGACTCGATGTCTGAGCTTCGTGATCGTCGCGGCGGTGATCGCGGCCGCGGGATTTCTGCTGGCGTTCTCGACGGACAGGACCGGGCCCTTGCCCCGCTCCCGATCCCGTTCCTCACTTCCGCCGGCCGGGGTAGCGGCTTTCGGCCGGATCCTCGCGATCGGCGGGCTGGTGAGCATGGCGACGGGATCGCTGACCGTGATCGTGCCGGCGGTCGCACACGCGGTCGGGAGGCAAGGATTGGCGGGACCGGTGTTGGCGGCCCTGGCGCTTGGAGAAGCAGTTGGTGCACTTGTCTTCGGCGCGCGACCCGTGCTGGGCAGTCGGCGGGCGCAACTCATCACTGCTGTGGCGTTGACCGCGATCGGGTACGCGGCGTTGGCGCTCGTTACTGACCAGCTCGCTCTTGTCGCTGTCTTGGTGTTCGTCGCCGGGGCACTGTCGAGCCCGGTGACGATCCTCCTATCCGCAGCGCTCGACGACGTCGTACCACAGCGGATGATCGCCAGCGCGTACGGCCTGATCGTCGTGGCTGCTGTCGGTGGCGCTGCTCTCGGAACGAGTTGGGCAGGCCTCATCGTCGGGAGCTCGACCGACGTTGCCGGTGCAGCGGTCGTGGCGACCATAGGAGTCGCAGTCGCGGCGGCGCTTGCCGTTCCTCGCTTCAAGCCGCGAACGAAGTCGCAGTAAACCATCCCCTACCGGGCCGACCTAGACGAACCAGGCAGCACCCGATGGGCGACCCTAGCGGAACGTTGGGACGTGGTTCGGGGAGGGCTGCTTCACTGCCGGCGGTGGTCGCGGAGTGTCTTGTGCGGGTACTGGCCGAACCGTTCCGTGTACGCGGCGGAGAAGCGGCCCAGGTGCCCAAATCCGCACTGATGGGCGACATCCCCAACCGTGACGCCCGCCGGGTTGGGTGCTTGGAGTTGCGCGTGCACGAGGTCGAGGCGGAGCTCGCGTTCGTACTGCATCGGAGTTCGCTGGAGGTGCTGTTGGAATCGTTCTTGGAGTCCCCGGACGCTGACGCCAGCGGCTGCTGCGACGTCGGCCACGGTGACGCGCTCGGGAACCCGGTTGTGGAGGTAGTCGAGGGCGGATTGCAACCGAGCATCGCCGTAGACGGCTGAGCCCGCCGGGTCGGGCTCTTCAGGCAGGGGGTAGAGGCCGAGGAGCGTGCGGGCGACGTCCCGCTTGGCCTCCTGCCACGACGGTGACGCCGGTCCGTCCGCTCGGAACGCAGCGACTGCCCTGGTGACGCTGGCACGCCACCGGATGGTGCCGGCCGTGTCCGCCGGGACGTTCACGTGAGCGGCCAGGGACATGTCGCCCGTTTGCTGCTCGGCACCGATGTCGCGGAGGAGGTCTTCGTGCACATGGACGAGGCGCTGGTCGACGTTCTCGTACTCGATCTGGAACCGGCGGCCGATCGGGAGCACCGTCGGTGCTGATCCGAGTTCCATCGGCGTCTCGGCAGCGCCGAGGCTGGTCCGTCCTCGGCCTCGGGAAAGCCACTGGACGACGGTTGCCTGGTCGGTGGCGATGTTGCCCCGGAGGTATCCGTCGAGTTGGAGGCGACGCATGCTGAGTTGAGCGTCGCCGATACCGACGAACTTGAACCAGACGCTCTCGGTCACCGGGCGGCAGTACACACCCTGACCGGCGTAGAGACGATCGACGGCCCTGGCCGCGGCGTCCGCGCCGTGGCCGGACATCGAGAACCGCACAGCTCGGGATTGCAGATCCGGTCCTCGGCTCATCGGTGCGACCGATCGCCGGTTTCCTCTGGTGGGCCGGAAGCGTGCACGGCGTCGGCGGGGATGGCGATGACGTGGTTGACGACGTCGCGGGCAACATCGGCGATGCGTATCTGGTGGGAGCGTGCGTAGGAGCGGAGGATCTTGAACGCGGTGTCCATGTCGACCTGGTGCGTGTGGGACAAGAACCCCTTGGCCTGTTCAATGGCAATGCGGCTCTCGAGCGCATGCTGCAACTGCGTCTGCACGAGGTCAGCGTGCTCGACGGTGCGGTGCTGCAGAATGCTGATCGTCGCGACATCGGTCAGCGCCCGCACGGCGACGGCATCCTCAGCGTTCAATGCCCCGCCGGTTTCGCGGAACAGGTTCATGGAGCCGATGGTGGTCTCGCGTAGGCGCAGCGGGACGGAGTGCACGGAGGCGTAGCCCTGCTGCTCGGACGCATCCGCGAAGCGTGGCCACCGCTGCCGCATCTCTGCGGGGCTCTCGACGGACACCGTCTGGCCCGTCGTGAACGCTTCCACGCAGGGCCCCTCGCCGGTCTCGAGTTGCAGCAGACCAATGAAGCTGCTGCGTTCGCTCGTGGAGGCAATGACCTCGAGCTCCTGCCCCTGGTTGGCGAGCAGGATCCCTGCCGCGGACGCGTCGAACAGCTCGGTCGCGTTGTCGACCAAGGACTGCAGAAGATCGATGAGGTCGTAGTCGACGACGAGCGTGTCGGTCAGCGTGACGAACGCCTCGACGAGTTGCTGTTCTCTGGTTCGTGCCATGGCTGCTTCCTTCCCTAGCGGGCAGAGTCGTTGCGGTCGGTGAAGTCCACCGTGCGGGCGAGGACCTCGTTCGCCAGAGCGCGCACGCTCAGGCCGTCAGCGAAGGCGTATGCCCGCAGCAGCAGCAGCGCGTCGTCGGCGCCGACCCCGATCTGCGCGGCGAGGACGCCCGACGCTTGGTAGACCTCGCGGCGGGAGTGCACGTTGACGTCGTGATGCTCCTCCTCAGCGTCGGCGTCGGCGCGGGTCAGCGCTCGTCGCAGCACCTGGCGGGTGATGGCGTCCGTCAGCGCGGCCGCGTCCTGCACGAGGTGTCCTGGGAGCGCGCCGGCGTGCTGGCCGTAGAGGTCAACCGACCCGACGGGAAGTGCGCCGATCCGCATCGGGAACGCGAACACCGCCGCAAGGTCGGCTTCGCGCATCGCCATCGAGGCAACCGGCCACACCTCCGATGTTGTCGTCTGCACGTCGGGTACGAGAACCGGCCGGCCGGTCCGCATGGCCTCCCAAGAGGGTCCCTCGCCCAGATCGATCTGGAGTTCCTCGAAGCGTTCAGCGCTCGGATCGCTGGCAGAGACGATCTCCGACCCGAACGGATCGCCGAGCGTGGTGATCCCCACACCGGTGACGGGCAGGACCGTCAGGAACGGCGCGCACACGTCGTCCGTTTCGCTGGCGCCGTGCAGCGCGGCGATTGCGGTGATGAAGGCCTCGTCATCGTTCATCGGCCGGGCCCGGCTTGATGGTGTCCGCCGGTTCGGCGATTGGATGATTCGTAATGGGCATGCCTCTCTGCTCAGAGCGCAGTGCAGAGGTCCGGGCAAGCAACTAACTTTGCACGGTACTCCTTCAAAAGGACAAGAACCGCAGGTGATTGACGGATCTATGCACGAGGTTGCCACGGCTCCGAAGCACCCGTACCGTTCCGGCAAGCTGCCCCAGACCTTGGTCGCCGGAACTGTTTCTTTCCGTACTCCGATGACGATCAGAATTCATCGTGCTCGTGCAGTTCCAGCGACAACAACCGTGGGCTACGCACTCGCTCCTCGAACCAGAACACCGCACCAGCCGGATCCACGTCGACGCCGTGCGTCACATGGGTGCGTGATCGCATCTGCAGCTACTGAGGGACCAGTGCTCTGGATCACCCATTTGGTGCAGCGCATCGCTTGGGTCACCATCTGATGTTGCGGGCAACCCGCCCCTATTCACAATGTGCTGGTTCAACTTCCGAAACCGGACATTTTGTGTCGAGGTGACTGCAACCAAGCACGGGCCGTATCGCTACCCTCGAACAGGGGGTATGGGAACCACGTGCAGTTACAGGGAGATCAGCCATGAGCACCTACACCAGCGACGACAACGTCGAAGCGGCACGCATCACCACCTTCAAGCGCGCGCGGAAGCAGTGGCGCCGCGAGGGCCAGGTCAGCTTCTCCGACAACGGCAGCGACTTCTTCCGCGACGACGCCCCGGAGCGCGTACGCCGCTAGCAGCGCCGACGTTCAGACTGATCCCGCCGACGCGGGTCACACGAGGGACAGCCGGGCGTTAGATCAGGTGCTGATGTCGGTGCTCTGGGCCGGCGGGAGTGGTGACGGCGTAGTGCACGATAAGGGGCTGCTGCCAGCCGCCGTAGTAGTCGCCCCACTCGTAGACGACGCTGTCGGGGATCACATCCTGCTCGGCGGCGAGTGCTCGTTCCGCAAGCGCGATGAGGCGCTGCCGGTCCGCGTCCATGCTGCTCCCCCGTTCGCCGATGCCTTGGGTGGACGTGCGAACAGCTGCTCTGAACCCACTGCCTGCAACCAGTCTCAGCACGGTACCGTCAGACGCCTGGCCGCGTGATCACCACGGTTCTACTCATGAGGACGACGGCAGGAACGCTCGGCAGGTGCGGCACCCTTGCAGGGCACTAGCTGGTCGGAAACACCCGCGAGCGTCCGGTCACTGCTGGAATGATGAGGTCACGGTCAGCTGTGATCGGGTTCGAGCTCGTCGCCAGGGGCAGGTCGGTCATCACCGCGATCGCGGGTCCGAGCACGAGCACCCTGCTGGTCGCGATCCCGTTCGCATCGAACGGCGGCACGTCGACGACGTCAGTGGTGCTGTTCTGCGCGAGTGCGACGGAGTACGCGAGGACCGCGTCGGCGTCACGTCAGCGGTCATCACGCGCTGGTTGCCTAAACCAGGTTCTTCATGCGGCCACGCAATCCACCGCTCGTTGACGACTACCGCATGTTTGACCGGAGAACGCTCACCGCACGTCGGTGCTCAACCCCTGCCAGAATGCCCCGATAGCCGATCGGCTACCGCTTCACCGGTGCCGTGCTGACCGGATGGCGTGAACGCGGTCTGAAGATATGCGGGTGGTTTCCGTCAGGTAGCGGAGACAACGCCCGGCGCCTGGATGTCTTGACGGATGGCTTCGGCGAGGCGGGACGCGAAGCGTCGGACGGTGGACGCTTCTTCGTCGCTGAGGGCGTCGATGGTCGCGATCAGCGGGGTGTGGAGGTGTCCGTAAGCGCGTGCGAGATCCTGTTCGGCGCTGTCGGTGGCGGTGATGATGATGCCGCGGCGGTCCTTCGGGTTCGGCTGCCGTTCCGCGCGCCCGTCTCGCACGAGCCGGTCGATGAGCTTCGTGATCCCAGCAGTGGAGATCCGCAACGCCCGCGCGAGCTCCGTGGGGTTGACCGTGCGGCCGTCACGATACGCGAGGACGAGGTGGCGCAGGGCGAGTGCATCGATGGGCAGTATCCGGAGCGCTCGGAGCGCTTGCTCGTCCGCGTCGTGGACGCTATCGCTGAGCGCTTGCAGGCTCGCGATGGCGGCAGCACCCTCAGCGCTGCGCGGCTGAGAGGAGAACAGATTGGACGCGCTCTGAGTGTGACTGTCGGTACCCATCGTTCATCACCTCCCGATGCTCGTTGCTTCGCACCATGCTCCCCGGTTCACCTGGGAACCCAAACTGAGTGAGTAATCAGCTGAGTGAGACAAGTGTGCTGGTCATGGCGTCACCGATCTTCGGTGGCGGAGATCAGAAGGAGTCACCATGTCGAACACGGCAGGAAGCCCCGCACGACGCGACTCAGTCGTCCGTGCCACCTGGAACGAGACCAAGTCCGCGCTCAAGACCACCGAGTTCTACGTCTGGCTGGTCGTGTCGATCGCGATCCTCGTCGCGGCGGCAGTGACCGATGACGGCGACGACGGACAGCGCTTCGGTGCAGACCACGCGTGGCTGTACGTCGCGATCGTGACGGCTGCCTACATCGTCAGCCGCGGCATCGCCAAGGCCGGCGTGCGCAAGCCCGACTGGAACGACGACGACCACCGCGACGTCAACGGACGCTCGAACTAACCCCCGAGCGTGATGACCGCCCATCCCTGAACGGGCGAATCACCGACGAGCTGCTGCTCGTCAACCCCGAAGTGGTGACTCGGACAGTGGGCCGTTCCGATTCCATCCGGAACGGCCCACACCTATCTGTAACCAGGGAGATCCGGACCCGCGCGATAGCGACGCGACCGGCCCCTGCACCGCCCCCGGAACCCCGGAGCGACATCATCGATGCGCTCCAGATCTCCACCACCTGACCGAGCCTTCATCGGGTTCGCCGTTGAGTGGTCGAATGAAGTTCATCCACTACAACGGGCAAGCGACGATGGTCGCCGACGGGGTCGCGGATGCGGTGATCGAATACGCCGCGGTCCTGGGGTCGAACGGCAGGACCGACACCATCAATGTCCCCACCTTCGACGAGGACGGCCAACGCGCCACGGAAACGCTCCTGATCGGGCCCGCGAGTCAGATCACCATCAGCCCCGCGCCGGAAGATGAGCTAGAGCTCGACGATGACCACGAAGAGTTCCGGCAGCATCTCCAGGACCTCGCTCTCGCTGCCGGGCCAGCACGGCCCGTCCACGAAGACCGCAACGTCAGTGTCCCGGACCCCTCGCAGTAGCCGGCCGACCTCGAGCCCCTGCAACCGACCGAAGCTGAGTTTGTCCCCAAACCGGATCCGTACGTTCGCATGAGCGAGTCACCCGATTGGTCGTGACCAAGGCTCGCAGTGAGCGTCGACGCTCCGGCCCTGGAGAGTCGCCCTAGCGCTCGGGCCGGAGCGCGATTGCCTCCGCACCGTCTCGGCTGCTGCGCCGTCGTGCGTCCGAACCTGCTCGAATTGCTGCCCGGCGGCCGGGCCTGGAGAATCAACGGGTGCAGTGGAACGCGGGCTACGTCCCCGACGATGACAGTGAGCCGGCCCTTGCAGGTGTCGAAGCCAGCACCGCTACCGAGGCAGTAGCCCGGCTCCGCGAGGTCGTCGGCACCGAAACCCACGTGCTCTACGTCGTCCCCGATCCCTCCGCCCAGCGGGACGACGCTGAGACGTACGAGGCGTTCCTCCGAGACCCGAACGCGGCCAACTAAGACCACACGGCAGCACAGGAACGAGCCGGGAGAGATGGTTCGTCTCGATCCCGACCCGCCAGGACCCGAGTACTGCGCTGGGTCCATCCGGGTGCCGTTCCGACCCGAACGGTCCAGCACCCACTTGAACGCTCCTCGCATCGCCTGCGCGGACGCACAGGGACACCGGCCGAATCGGGGAGCCGGAGCGTCGGGTCACCATTGAGGCACTATCCGATTTCGGAACTGACGTACGGGCCGGTCCGGTGCCGCCGATGATGAACCCGTGTCTGAATCGATGCGTCGCACCCGGCAGGTCGTCGAAACCACCGATCCTTCCGTCGCTGCGGACGCGATCGCTCGCACCCACGTCAGCCACGGTGTCGATGTGGATCCGGACGGCGCTGGGTTCGTGTTCGAGGAGCGGGTGCGCGGGACCCGTCTGCTGTCGCTCGAGTCCACCACCTGCACTGGGGTGGTCAGCGGCACGATCGAGCCGGGTAGCGCGATGACGCTGGTGTGGTTGAAGTCCGGTCGAGGGCACGTCGATGGTCACCCTGTCGCGATCGGCGGACCGGTGCTGTACCGGAACGGGCCACAGCCTGTTCGATTCGAGGCGTTCCAGAAGGACGTCATCCGCATCGACCGCGAGACGGTGGAAGCAGTCGCTGCTGAGCGCGGCGGCTGGGCGCCGGGCCCGCTGGAGTTCCACCCCCGACACGTCCCCGAAGGCCCCACGCTGGCGGCCTGGTGGTTGATGGTCCGCACCGTCGCAGCCGAAGTCCTCACCGGCCCCGATGAGGTGCCAGTAGAGCGGGAACAGGAACTCACCCGGTTCGCCGCCAGCGGCCTGCTGACCGCGATCCCACACTGGCCCGTGGAACAGGCTGCCCAGCAGACCCCCGCGAATTCACGATTCGCCCGCGCTGAGGCATTCCTGCTCGAGCACGCGACGGAGCAGGTCACCATCACCGACGTCGCCGAAGCCGCCGGGCTAAGCGTCCGCGGCGTTCAGGCCGCGTTCAACCGCCACCACGGAACCACGCCACTGGCATACCTGCGACGCATCCGCCTCCTCCTCGCCCGCGAGCAGCTGCAGTCCGAATCGGACCAAAGCATCGCCGAGATCGCACGGAACGCCGGCTTCGCACACCTCGGACGGTTCGCAGGCACATACCGGGACGAGTTCGGTGAACTCCCGAGACACACCCGGCGGCTCGCCCGCGATCAATGAACAGATGAGAGCTGCACGCTCCCATCCGTCCCTCAGCCCCGGTGCGTACGAGCACTGGGAGAAGTGGAAGGAGGCGCTGGCCGTCCACCTGAGGAAGGTTGCCGCCTCGGACGCCGACGACGCGATCCCCATGGCCGTCACGGGTGCGTGCCACGGCGTCTTCGTGGCGGCGCTGCGCCACTGGCAGAACACCGGTGACGATCGCGACGGCCTCTTGCGCCGTCTCGACGAACGACTCGAGCAGGTGTGCTCAGCGTTCGCCCCGCTGCTCGGCGATCAGCAGCTCTGAGCGGACGAGCCGCCCCTCACCGCGATGCCGGCCAGCTGACCTGCCCGGCCACACCGTCTTCCTCTGCGTACGCGGGGTAGTCGGTGTATCCGGTCGCTCCGTCGGCGTAGAGGGTCGAGAAGTTGAGCTCGTTCTGCCCGAGCTCCTCGCGCCAGCGACGGACGAGGTCGGGGTTCGCGATGAGGGCGCGGCCCACGACGACCGCGTCGCCGACGTCGTCCGCCATCATGGCCACGGCCTCGTCGCGGGTGGTCGCCTTGGCGAACCCGGTGTTGACGAGGAAGGGGCCGCCGAAGCGTGACCGGAGCCCCTGGACCAGGGTGCCGGCGGGTTCGGGGTGCAGGATGCTGACGAAGGCCAGGCCGAGCGGTGCCAAGGCGTCCATCAGGGCGCCGTAGACCGCCTCCACGTCCGCGGGGTCGTCCTCGATGAGGCCCTGGATGTCGCGCTCGGGCGATATGCGGATACCGACACGACCTGCTCCGATCTGGGCGACGACGGCCTCGGCCACCTCGACGACGAAGCGGATGCGGTTCTCCGGCGATCCGCCGTAGGCGTCGGTGCGGACGTTCGAGGTGGCGCCGAGGAACTCGTGCAGCAGGTAGCCGTTCGCGGCGTGCAGCTCGACGCCGTCGAAGCCGGCGTCGACGGCGTTCTGTGAACCGCGGACGAAGTCCTCGACGACATCGGGTAGCTCATCGATGCTCAGTTCACGAGGGACGGGGTAGGCGACCTTCGTGCCGCCTGCGCGGGTCTCGCCATCGATGGCCAACGCGCTGGGCGCCTCCACCGGGAACCCGGTGATCTGTGAGTGGGTGGCGCGTCCTGCGTGCATGACCTGGGCGACGATGAGGCCTCCCCCCGCGTGGACGGCGTCGGTGACCTTCGTCCAGCCGGCGAGCTGTTCGGGGGTGACGAGGCCGGGCTGACCGTCGAAGCCTTTGCCGGCCTGGCTCGGGAAGGTGCCCTCGCTGATGATGAGGCCGACGCTGGCGCGCTGGGCGTAGTGCTCGGCGACGAGGTCGGTGGGGACGCCGTCGGCACCGGTGCGGGTCCGGGTCAGGGGCGCCATGACGATGCGATTGGCGAGGGAGAGGTCACCGGCGGTGAGGGGGGTGAACAGATCGGCATGGGTGGTTCCTTTCAGGGTGTCGCCGTGTCTCGGCGATAGTCGTTCTTCATGCGGGTCACGGGTCGGCGCGGGCGGTGGCTGGTCCGCCGGCGGGACGCAAGGGACCGGTGGCGGCAGCCTCCAGACCGGAGGCCGACTCGCCGACAGTCACTGGTCCTGCTGCGCGCTCACGCGTCCGCGATGTGGGCGATGAGCTTCCCCGACACGGATCCGCCGAGACGATCCAGGGCACCGGGGACGTCGGCGAAGTCGACGACCTGGTCGATGGGCATGTGGATGCGCCCCTGATCAGAGAGCATGCCCAATGTCGCGATGGCAGCGTCGCGCTCCGCCACGGTCCGTCCTATGTGCGAAGCACCAGAGACCGATATCCCACGCCCGAGGAGCTCCAACGGGTCGATGGGTGAGAAGGACGTCCCGCCGGCGAAGCCGACCAGCACGAACCGTCCCCCGGTGGCGATGGACTCGAGCGCCTGCTGCCTCAGCGGTGTGCCGACCGTGTCGTAGGCGATGTCGGCACCCTTGCCGCCCGTGAGCGCCCGGACCCGTTTCGCGAGCGGCTCAGCCTGCGTGTTGATGACGTGGTCCGCGCCCTGCGCGAGGCAGAAGTCGGTCTTGGCGGGATCGCGCACTGTCGCGATCACGCGCAGCCCCAGGGCCTTGGCGAGCTGGATCGCCGTCGACCCGGTGCCGCCGGATCCGCCCAGCACCAGCACCGTCTCCCCCGCCGCCGCACGTGCGCGGTCGACGAGTCCCACGTGCGCGACGTGGAAGGTACCGAGGAACGCGGCGGCCTCCACGTCGCCCATGCCCTCAGGGGCGAAGACGGCTCCTGGAGCTGGGGACAGGCAGTATTCGGCGAGACCGCCCGATCCTGTGGCGAAGTTCGTGATCCCGATGACGCGGGCGCCCACCGGATAGGGGTAGCCCTCCCCGGCGACCTCGACGATGCCGACCACTTCTTGTCCGGGAGTCACTGGAGGCTCGGGCACCATGAAGTAGCGACCCTCGAGCATCATGCGGTCGGGGAGACCGATGTTCGCAGCCAGGACTCGGAGGAGCGCCTCACCAGGACCGGGAACCGGCACGTCGGTATCCAGCAGCCCCAGGACGTCACTGGGGATGCCAAAAGCGGCAGCGCGCCACGATCTCATCTGACTTCTCCTTCTGGGCGAGGGTCGTTCGTCGTTCGGGCGACGCCCGGTCAGTCGCCTGCAGGTGCGTCGGCGAGGATCGCGTCCCGGTTCTCGAGCGCCCACTCGCGCAGGCTTGTCGAGGGGCGGCCAGTGATGAACTCGACGTCGTCGCGGACCGTGCCGATGTAGCCCATCCGTCCGTCAAGCACCTGCCGGGTGAACTCCACGCCGCCCTCGGCGTACCAGGACTCGATCGGCGGGGTGCGGCTCTCGAGGGAGGCCTTGAACTCGTCCGGTGTCCGCACGTCGCAGCGGATCTCCCGACCGACGGCGTCGGAGAAGATCGCTGCGGCCTCGGGGCCGGTGGCGACCTCGGTGGAGAGCCAGTAGTCCTTGCCGGCGTGCCGGGCAGGTCCCTGTCGCAGGACGGTGGCAGTGACGGCGGCGATGTCCTTCGCGGCGATCCAGCCGACGCGACGGTCACCCCAGTAGATCGAGAAGGTGCCGTCGCCGGCGGCGATCATCGACGCGAAGCCGTCCATGAAGACGTTGGGGTGCACGTGCGTCCAGGCGAGGCCGCTGGCCTCGATGTACTTCTCGATCATCTGGTGCCAGACGAAGTGCGGGTCGGTGGTGTCCCAGTTGGCGAAGATCCCCTGGTGCACGATGTGGCTGACGCCTGCCTTGACGGCGGCGTCGACGAGGGTCTTGCTCTGGGTGAGCATGGCGACGGTGTAGCCGGTGAGGAGGAAGACGCGGTCCACGCCGTGCAGGGCGTGAGCGAAGGTGCTCGGGTCATCGAGGTCGAGGCGCACCGCGTCGCGTCCGGCGGTGCGCAGCTCCTCCACCTGTTCGGGACGCCGGGCAGCCCAACGCACCTGGACGTCACCGGGCTCCCGGTCGAAGTCGGCGAGCATGTACTGCCCGACCGTGCCGGTGGTGCCGATGACGAGCACGACGGGCTTCGCGGGCGTCGCGGTGGTGTTTTCCATGGGTCAGTCCTTCTGGTGGGTCGTGTGAGTTCGGGGGTCGAGGCCGTACTGGGCGGGGACGCCGAGGTTCTCCCGCAGCGTGGCGCCCGGGTAGGCGTTCGGGTACAGGCCGCGGTCCTGCAAGAGGGGAACGACCTCGTCGACGAAGGCGTCGACGCCGTCTTCGTAGACGTCGGGCGAGACCCAGAAGCCGTCGACCGCACCGGCCTCCACCCACTCCTGGATGTGGTCGGCGTGCAGGCGCCCCGGGCCGACGACGGTGGGGTGGAAGTCGATGACCCCGTGTGCCAGGACGTCCCGGGGTGACCAGCCCTGGCGGGCGACGTCGAGGGCGATCCCGGAGCGCGGATCGGCCGGGGACGGCCGGGCGGCAGCGAGCTCGCTCTCCGACAGCGGTTCGTCGATGCGGTCGGGATGCAGGTCGAGTCCGATCATGGCGCCGAGGTGCGGCAGCCGCGCCTCGATGACCTCGCCGGCGAGGGCGATGCGACGGTCGAGGCCTGCGCGGACCGTGGGGGCGACGGTGGTCATGAGCCCGGCGAAGTACTTGATCTCGTCGGGGTCCCGTCCAGCCTCGCGGGCGGCGTTCCGGACGAGCTCCCGCTGGGCGCGGGCTTCCTCGATGGTCCAGACCTCGGCGATGAACCCGCTGGCGTACCGGCCGGCGACCGACAGCAGGTGTGGGCTGGGGCCGCCGGAGGTGAACACGACGGGCTGACCCTGCTCGGACGGCGGGATGGCCAGCGGCCCACGTGAGGCGACGTACTCACCCTGCAGGTTGATCGGCTGCAGCTTCGACGAGTCGATGAAGCGGTTCCCTGGCTGGTCCTTGACCCAGGCGTCCGCCTCCCAGCTGCCCCAGAGCGCCTGAGTGATCTGGATCGCCTCATGCGCCCGCGCATAGCGCTCCGCACGCTCGCTGACCGGGCGACCGTAATTCGCCGCGACGCCCGCGTCACTGGTCGTCACGGCGTTCCAGCCGGCACGACCGTGGCTGATCACGTCGAGCGCTTTGAACTGCCGGGCCAGGTTGAACGGCTCCTGGAACGTCGTCGACCCCGTCGCGACGAACCCGATCCGTTCGGTGCCACGGGCGATCGCTGTCAGCGACACGATCGGGTCGAGGACGTTGCTGACCGTTGACTGTTCGAGGTCGCCGCGGACGGCGGGGAAGTCCGGGGTGAACAGGAACGTGAACAGGCCGCGTTCCGCTGCCTGGGCGTAGCGGATGCTGGCGTCGATGTCGGCGTAGTTCCCGGGGTCGACGTTCGCTGCACGCCAGGCACCGTGGAGGTTGCCGTACCCGTCGGTCAGGCCCAGCGCCAGGATCGTATGCGGTGTCGTCGCGCCTGTGTCGGTGCGTGTTCGTTCGTCGGTCATCGGCTCAGGCCAACGGTCGTGGCTTGACGAGGACGATGAGGACGGCTCCGGCCAGTGCCGAGGCGCCGCCGACGACGAGGGCCGTCTGGACGCCGGCGCCGTCGACGAGGAATCCGCCGATGAACGCGCCGAGGGCGATCGCGACCTGGAAGACAGCGGTCTGGAGTCCGCCGACGCTTTCGAGTCGGTCAGGCTCGGCTCGGGCGAGCCAGGTGGAGATGACGGTGGGCAGGGCGCCGAACCCGGCTCCCCAGAGGACGGCGGCGACGAAGAGGAGCACGGCGCCGGCGTCGAGGGTTGCGAAGGCGATCATGGCGAGGCCAAGCACCAGGGGGAACACGAAGGCGGCGAGCCGGAGTGACCGGTCAGCCAGCGGGCCGGCGACCAGGTTGCCCCCGACGATCCCGACCCCGTAGGCGAGGAGGAGCAGGGCGAGCTGCGCGGGGGCCAGGCCCCCGATCTCGGTCGCGGCGGGCCTGATGTAGGTGAAGCCGGCGAAGTGGCCGGCTCCCATGAGCGCCATCGCGGCAAGGCACAGCAGGATGAGGCGGGATCGCAGCGTCTGGAACAGGGGGCGGAACCCGGCGGAGGCGGTGCTGCGCATCGAGGGCAGGGCGACGACCTGCAGGACGGCCGCGATGATCCCGACCCCGGCGGCGAGGTAGAACACGGCGCGCCAGCCCCAGAGCTCGCCGAGCAGTGTCCCCGCGGGGACCGCTGCGACGGTGGCGAGCGACACGCCGACGTTGACGATGGTCAGCCCTAGTCCGAGCTTCGAGGCGGGGACGAGCCGGGCGGTCATGGAGATCGCGAGCGACCAGAATCCACCGATCGTAAGGCCGAGCAGCACACGGGCCACGAGCAGCACCGGGTAGCTCGGTGCCAGCGCGACGAGCACGTTCGACAGGACGGCCACGACCGAGAGCGCGATCATCAGGTGGCGGCGGTCGACCCGGCCGAGCACCACCGGGATGGTCAGCCCAGCGATTGCAGCGATGATCGCCGTGACGCTGACGGACTGGCCGGCGACGCCCTCGGTGACGCCGAGGTCGCTAGCGATCCGCGACAGCAAACTCGCGGGGAGGAACTCCGCCGTGACGAGGGCGAAGATGCCGACGCTCAGCGAGACGACCCCTGCCCAGGAGTGCTTCTTCTGCGGCGACGTGCCGCCGGCCGTCGTGTCGCGGCGCGAGGTGTTGGTCGCGACGGGGAGGTCTGGGCTGGTCACGCGTGTTCCGTCCTGGGTGTTGTGCTGCTCGGTCGAGCTGTGGTGATCGGCGGAGCTGTGGTGCTCTGCCGGGCTGGGGTGTCGGGAGTGGCTTCGGTGCGGTGGGTCAGCTGTAGGAGGCGCGGTTGACCGCCACGAGGAACGGCCCGGTCACGCTGCCGCCCGCCCGGACGTAGTCACCGATGACCTCCATCGCGAGGTCACGACGCTTCGGCACGCGCTCCTTCTCGGCAGCCGCCAGCCAGTCCGGCATCTCCGCTGCCGTGCGGTCGGTGCAGTAGACGGGCGACCCTGGCTGCTGACGCCATGACTCGGCGAGGACGCCCGCGTCGACGGCGTCGAACCCGGTCTGCTCGACGAGCCGCATGGCCACGGCACGGTCCGCGTCGCGGTCGGCGGCCACGGGAATGGCGACCCGGGCGGGGTCGCCGGGCTCGGTGGCCTTCGCGTCGAACGACTGCGACGTGATGGCGTTCCAAGCCTTCGCGACGGGACGCCCGAACAGCTCCGACAGCCACACGCTCTCGGGCACGCCCTCCTCGAAGTCGCGGACCGAGCCGTCACGCATCGGGTAGTAGTTCGACGTGTCGATGACGACCGCACCCTCGGGGGCGGACCGGACGTGCTCGGCGATGTCGGCGTTGCGGTTCATCGGCACAGAGACGATCAGGACGTCGACGCCTTGCGCGACCTCAGCCGCGGACACGGCGCGGGCGCCGGTGCGGAGCGCAGCCTCGTCGATCGTCTCGGGGCCGCGCGAGTTCGCGATGGACACGTCGTGCCCGTGACGGGCGAGGCGGCGGGCGAGGGTGGAGCCGATGGAACCCGCACCGATGATCCCGATGGTCAGGCGCTCTACATTTTCGACAGGCATCTCACTATGATCAACCTTGCCATTAGTGTGAAGGTCAAGCCCGTGGAGAGAACAGATGCGCATCGGTGAACTGTCCAAGAGGACCGGCGTTCCGTCCCGGATGCTCCGCTACTACGAGGAGCAGGGCCTGATCACCCCGCGGCGGCTCGACAACGGCTACCGGGAGTACGACGACTACCTCATCGACCGCGTCGGGAAGATCAAGGGCCTGATCGACGCTGGTATTCCCACACGAATCGTGACGGGCATCCTCCCGTGCCTCGGCCAGCCGCAGACGATCGTCGTCCAGAACGCAGACCCTGCCCTCTACGAGCTGCTCGAGATCGAGCGCGACCGGATGACCGAAAAGATCGACTTCCTCGCTCAGAATCGTGACGCCCTCACGAGCTATCTAGGGGCCCTCGAGGTCGCCGGCCTCGGGTCGCCGACCAGCCTGGCGAGCTGAAGCTCTCGCGTCTGTGAAGTGGGGGGCGATGCCCTGATTCAGCACTAGGCTTGACCTTCTCACTAGTGAGAACGTTGAGACTGTGGTGAGAGCCCTTCGATGGCGCAGTGCTCCGCTCTGGTGATCCGCGCAGGACGCTGCCGGAGCTGTTCATCCGCATGAGCCTCTCGGAGCCACTAGCCATGACCACTGACGTCCATTTCACCCCCGACACCGACTCCATCGAGGTCGTGCCCGACGCAGGGATCCCCGCAGAAGGCAAGCGGCTCTCGCCCGGCGAAGTCCTGACGATCTCGGTTCTGGTGTTCTCGGCGTTCGTGGCGTTCCTGTCCGAGATGGTCATGGGAGTCGCGCTCCCACAGGTGATGGACGACCTCGACATCACCGCGACGACCGGGCAGTGGCTCACGACGGGCTACGCCCTCACCCTCGCGGTCATCATCCCGACCACCGGGTACGTCATGGCGCGATTCCCGCTCCGGACGATCTTCATCGCCAGCGTGGGCATGTTCACCCTCGGCACCGCGATCGCCGCCATCGCACCCGGCTTCGAACTCCTGCTCACCGGCCGCATCGTCCAGGCCGTGGGCACGGCCGTCTTGGTCCCGCTGCTGATGACGACGTCGATCGGACTCGTCGCACCCTCCCGCCGCGGGCAGATGATGGCCCTGGTCACCGCCGTGACCGCCGTCGCGCCCGCCGTCGGTCCGGCG